>CAVTLJ010000001.1:0-116213 GCA_963735625.1 uncultured Alphaproteobacteria bacterium
GATGTCGTCAAAGGTCAGCGGCACCGGGTGCTTGTCGGAACTCAGATAGGTGATGTTGCAGGCCTGCGAATCCCGGTCGTAAGCCGCAAGCAGGTCCTGCTTCAGAAATTGGCCGTCATAGACGATCCGTGGATCGCGATTGATCCAAAGCTGGATCATGTTTTTCATGTCCTTGTAGAACGCGGCGAACGCCGCCCGCATGCGCGCGTCGCGCGAGGGCGTGGCGTAGCTTTCCCAATCCGGATTGCTGGAGCCGTAGATATTGTCGGGCAGATGCGCGGGATGGGGCTTGTCCTGGTAATCCTCCGCGATGGCCTGATCGACATATTGCGCCCGGTCGCCAAGATCGTTGCACAATGTCTTCATCGTCGCCTTTAGTTCGAAGACGGGGTTGTAATCCATTTTTCCGCCCGAAACCGCCGCGCGCACATATTCGTAGAAGCCGAGTTGATCGCCATTATATTCGAACTTCGCATCCGTCGCATTGTCGGGGGAATTGTTGCCCGTGCCCGCATACTGGACGAGCGAGAAATCGGGAATCTCGCCGTTCTCGGTATAGGCCATGTGGCCGCCGATCAGATTGCCTTGCGCATCGCTATGCGCGCCGGCCAGCGTGAGGGGCCGCCAGTTCTTGAAGCCGCCGCCCAGCCACACCGGGCTCTGGCCGAATTGCGCGCCATAGACGCTGCGCGTGACGGAAAAATCCGGGTGCGCATCCATGTAATAGATGCGCCCGTCGCTATCGACTTTCCAGACAATGCCGACATGGCCGTTGATGTCGTAAATGACGGTGCCGGGCCGGATGGACGAAGGCGCAAGCGCCGGAGAATAGAAATTCGACAGCACGCCATGGCTCTCCCGCGCATCGGTGCGGTAGGTGCCGGAATAGACGCCGCGGATCACCTCGCGGATGGCGGCCGGCCCGTCGATCCCTTTGCCGTGATCGACGATGTCGAAATGCGAAGCGGCGCGATTGGCCGTCTTGGTATAGCGCAGATTATCGCCCTTGCCGGTGATGGCGTTCACAAAGCTGAAGGGCAGTTCGTTCTTCCACGCGTAATAGGCGCGCAGGAGATAGGGCCATTTGGCGCAATCGACGTCGATATCGAAGCCGCTCGGGTCGCTGTCGCGATAGGGATTGGCGGAACTGCGCATGCAGCTTTCGGACGAGCTGCAATCGCTGTTGCCGATGGCGGTGACGAATTTCTCGAAGCCGCGTTCGTCGGCGTCCGTCCAATGGTCCTTGGTGATGCGCCAGGTATAGGGCCCGGCCAAAGCGGGCGTGGCGATGAGAAAGGCGATAGCCGCCACCAGCAACGCGCGCATGCGGATGAACCCTCCCCTTCCCGCCAAGGCTCGCCAGCGGACGGCCCCAAGTCAACCGTGCTGTCGAGATATGCCAAATTGCATCAGTTTCATGGAACTTTCATGCAAGAATGGGCAAAGCGCCGAAATCTCGTGACAAGGCCCCCGCATTCCCTTATGAACGCGCCCAATAAAGGCCCAAAGCGGCCAGGTTCAGGGAGTTGGAAGGCCGGGCGACCGGCCTTTCTCATTTTAGAGTTGCACCACGCCGGTCAGCACCAGCGCGTAGAAAATCCCCCACAGTACAATCGCAATCGCGGTGGCGATGCCCGCCTTCAGGAGCAGCTTTGGCTTGGCCGGCGCGCCGGGGTCAGCGCCCGCCACCGCCTCGCCTTCGCCCGCGTGCACGCCGATAGGAAGAATAATGAGCAGCGCGAACCACCACAGGATGATGAAGCTGCCTACGAGAACGGCGCCCCGCATCAGGCTTGTTCGAGTTCGACGAGCGTGCCGACGAAATCCTTCGGGTGGAGAAAGATTACCGGTTTGCCATGCGCGCCGATGCGCGGCTCGCCCGTGCCGGTGATGGTGGCGCCCATTTTCTTCATCTGGTCGCGCGCGGCATAGATATCGTCCACCTCGTAGCAGACATGGTGCATCCCGCCATTGGGATTTTTCTCCAGAAATTTCGCGATGGGTGAATTTTCGCCCAGCGGCTCCAGGAGCTCGATCTTGGTGTTGCCGAGATCGACGAACACGGTGGTCACGCCGTGATCGGGCTGCGGCACCTCGCCGGAGACCTTCGCCCCCAGCGTGTCGCGATAGACGGCCGCCGCCTTTTTGATGTCCTTGGTCGCGATGGCGACGTGATTGAGACGTCCGATCATTTCACGCTCCGTTCGTGCCGGTTTCTGATACCCGATCCCTTAGACCCAAACAATCTCCACCCGCGTGACCGGCTTCTTGCCCCAGGCATCCGAGGCCGCGCGCCGGGCCACCTTGCGCACGGTTTCGCGAAGGGCTTCCTCGTCGGCGCGTTTTGGCTTGTGGCGCAGCGCGCCCTCCACCGCCTCGCGGATCGCGGGATGCACAGCCTCCGGTATGCCCTCGATGATGAGGCTCGGCTCGGCGGCCACGCGGCCCTTGCCGTCCACCACCAGCGTAATCGCTATCAGGCCGGCATAGCTCATGGCGCGGCGCGCGCGCGCAAAGCCGTCGCCCTCGCCGGTGAGCACGCGGCCGTCGAGATACATCCGCCCCGATGGTGTTTCGTCCACCACTTCCGCGCGGCCCGGCGCCAGCCGCAGCATCTGACCGTTCTCGATCACCACCGCCTGCGGCACCTGAAGCGAGCGCGCGAGACGCGCATGTTCGCTCATGTGGCGCAATTCGCCATGCACCGGCACGGCGATTTGCGGCCGCACCCAGCGATACATTTGTGCGAGTTCGTCGCGGCAGGGATGGCCGGAGACATGAACGAAATGATCCTGCTCGGTCAGCACCTCCACACCGAGCGCCGAGAGCTTGTTATGCAACTCAAAAATCGCAAGCTCATTGCCGGGAATGATGCGCGAGGAAAAAATTACGGCATCGCCCGCTCCCAACGAAACATTGTGATGCTCGTTCGACGCGATGCGCGAGAGTGCGGCGCGCGGATTCGCCCTGGCTTCCCGTGCAGAGATAAAGCACGCGGCGCGGCGGCAATTGCGCCGCATCGGCTTCGTCGATCACGCCGGGAAAATCCTTGAGATATCCGGTTTCCTTCGCCGCACCCACGATGCGGTGCATGGAGCGGCCGACCAGCGCCACCTCGCGGCCATGCGCGCGTGCGGCTTTGGCGATGCTATCCAGCCGCGCAACATTCGAGGCAAAGGCCGTCACCGCCACGCGGCCTTTCAACGTTCCGATCAGATCGGACAGGCTTTCGCGCACGCGCAACTCCGAGCCGCTTTCGCCGGAAACGAGCGCATTGGTGGAATCGCAAACCATCGCGAGCACGCCATTATCGCCGAGTTTCGAAAAAGCGTTTCCGTCGGTCGCCTCGCCGATCAGCGGATCGGGATCGAGCTTCCAGTCGCCCGTATGCACCACCGTTCCCAGCGGAGTTTTGATTGCAAGCGCGTTGGGTTCAGGTATCGAATGGGTGATCGACACAAAATCGATTTCGTAAGGCCCGATGCTCAGATGCCCGCCGAGCGGCACGGATCGCACGCGCAAGCGATCCTGCAAGCCGACTTCGGCCAATTTGTCTTCCAGCAATCGCGCCGTGAACGGCGTGGCATAGACCGGGCATTGCAATTGCGGCCACAAATGACCGACCGCGCCGATGTGATCTTCATGGGCGTGCGTCAACACAATCGCCAGAACATTTTCCCGCTGCTCCGCGAGATAGCGAATGTCCGGCATGATGAGGTCGATGCCCGGCGTCGTGCCTTCGCGGCCGAACAGCACGCCGCAATCGACCACGATCCATTGGCGATCATCGGGCGGACCAAAGCCATAGGCGTTGAAATTCATGCCGATCTCGCCCGCGCCGCCAAGCGGGAGCAATACCAATTCATCGTCGCGGGAACGCGCCATTACGCTTTTACGTTCCGCGCGTGAATGAGGATGAGGCCGCGGATCGTAAGATCGGGATCGAGTTCGTCTATCGCGGGCGTCTGCCGATGAAACGGCGTGGCGAGCCCGCCGGTCGCAACCACCGTCATCGGCTCACCGTATTCTTCTTTGATGCGCGCGACGATGCCTTCGATCAAGCCGATATAGCCCCAGAACAGGCCCGATTGCATCGCGGGCACGGTGTCCTTGCCGATCACGCTTTGCGTGCGCTGCACGGCGACGCGCGGCAGCATGGCCGCACCCTGATGCAACGCCTCGGCCGACAAATTCACGCCTGGTGCTATGACGCCGCCTTCGTAATCGCCCTCGGCGGAGATGATGTCGAAGGTCGTGGCCGTACCGAAATCGACGACGATCACAGCACCCTTGTAGCTCGCATGGGCCGCCACTGCATTGACGAGGCGATCCGCGCCCACCGCTTCGGGCCGGTCCATATGGATCCCGATGCCGAGCGTGACGTTCGGATCGCCGATCACCAGCGCCTCGCAATTCAGGTACCGCCTGCACAATTGACGCAAATCGAAAAGTGCCGCTGGCACTACCGTCGCGATGATCGCGCTGTCGATATCCCCGAATTTCAGCCCGCGCGTATCGCAGAAGCTGCTTGAGCAGGATCGCGTATTCGTCGGCGGTGCGGCTCGTCTTCGTCACCGCCCGCCATTCGGCGCGGATCTCCTTGCCGTCATGAACGGCGAAAACGATGTTGGTGTTACCGGCGTCGATGGCAAGCAGCATGTCTATCTCGCAAAGAACACTTCGCCCGCGGCGATGGTTCGCGTGGCCGTTTGATTTTCGCGCAGGATCAGCGCGCCGGTTTCGTCGATGCCTTCGAACACGCCGGTAATCTCCTCGCTTTGCAGCCGCGCATGGATGCGCATCCCCAGTTTCGCCGCGCGCGCCAGCCACGCCTCGCGGATCGGCGCGAAGCCGCTCGCCGCCCAGACGTCATACCATTTTGCAAAGCCGCTCGCGAGTTCCAGCAGCGCATCGCGCGGGGCGGGCGCGGCCGCGCCCAAGGCCGCGATGGAGACCGCAGGAAATTCCATGCCTTCGGGGAAATGCGCGAGATTGATGCCGATGCCGATGGCGAGCCAGAAGGGCGCGCCGCCGCCACTGGCGGACTCCAGCAAAATCCCCGCGATCTTGCGGCCATCGGCCAGCACGTCATTGGGCCATTTGACGGCGATCTCCGCGCGCGGCGCGAAATGCGCCACGGCATCGGCGCAAGCAATCGCCGCGACAAACGAAAGCTGCGCACACTCGGCGGCCACGCGATTGGGCCGCAGCAAAAGCGTGGCGGCAAGATTGCCGGATTGGGTTTGCCATGCGCGCCCGCGCCGCCCGCGCCCCGCCGTTTGCGCATCGGCGCGCAGCCAGATCGGCACGGGAGCATCGCTGGCGGCGAGCCTTTTTGCTTCCTCATTCGTGGAATCGATTTCCAGAAATTCCTTCAGCGCATAGCCCGCGGGCCATGTCGTCACGGCACAAGCGCCTTGGCCGCGACCGTCGCCGCCGAAATCAGCGGGGCCGCGCCCACAATAAAGAAGATCGTGAAAACGCTCGCGCCGGCGAGAATGGCGTTCAGCCCCGTTCCCATGTCGCCTTCAAAGGCAGGCGCCGGCTCGTCGAAATACATGATCTTGACGATGCGCAGATAATAATAGGCGCCAATCACGCTTGCCAGCACGCCGATGATCGCAAGCGCGTAGAGATGCGCTTCGATCGCGGCGAGGAGCACATAGAATTTCGCGAAGAAGCCCGCGAGCGGAGGAATACCCGCGAGGCTGAACATCAGCACGGCAAAGGCAAACGCGAGCTTCGGCTGCGTGCGCGCAAGGCCCGCAAGATCGGCGATCTCCTCCACCATCTGCCCGTCGCGCTTCATCGCGAGGATGCAGGCAAACACGCCCGCATTGGTGATGACATATATAAGAAGATAGATCAGCACGCCTTCGACGCCCATTGTGGTGCCCGCCGCAAAGCCGAGCAGCGCGTAACCCATATGGCCGATGGAGCTATAGGCCATCAGGCGCTTGATATTGGTCTGGCCGATGGCCGCGACCGCACCCAGCACCATCGACAGCACAGACATGAACACGATGATCTGCTGCCATTGATGAATCGCGCCGGAGAACGGAACCAAAATCGCGCGCAGGAAAAGCGCCATGGCCGCAACTTTCGGAGCCATGGAGAAAAACGCGGTGATAGGCGTGGGCGCGCCTTCATAAACATCCGGCGTCCACATGTGAAACGGCACGGCGGAAATCTTGAACGCGAGCCCCGCGATCAGGAACACGAGCCCAAAGATCAGCCCGATGGAAACGCCCGATGTTTTGATGATGTGCGCGACGGTCGCAAATTCGGTTGTGCCGGTGAAGCCATAGATCAGCGAAACGCCGTAAAGCAGCATGCCGGAGGACAACGCGCCGAGAACGAAATATTTCAGCCCCGCTTCGCTGGATTTCAGACTGTCGCGGTTGAATGCGGCGAGCACATAAAGTGCCAGGCTTTGCAGCTCCAGCCCCATATAAAGCGCGATGAAGCTGGACGCGGAAATCATCAGCATCATGCCCAGCGTGGCGAAAACCACCAGCACGGGAAATTCGAAGCGCGCGTTTTTCTCTGTCTCGAAATAGCCTTGCGCCATGACGAGCGTGAGCGCCGCGCCCAAAAGCGCGAGCAGCTTGGTGAATCGGGTGAAATCATCCACCACAAACGCGCCATGGAAAGCCGTCGCCGCGCCGCCATTGGCGATCACAAAATAGGCCGCAATCAGCATCGCAATCGTAGCCAGCAGCGAGCTTGCGCCCATGCCCTTCTCGCCGCGGATGACGCCGATGAGAAGCGTCGCCAAGCCGCCGACGGCAAGAACCAATTCCGGCAGCAAAGTCATCAGATCGGGAGCAAGCGTGTTCATCGCGCATCTCCCACGGACGCGAGCTTCGGCGCGTGGTCATAGGCAAGCGCCATTTTGTGCTGCTGGATCAGATTGGCGACGGAAACGCTTGTCACATCGAAGATCGGCTTGGGATAGATGCCCATCAGGATCGTGATGATGACGAGCGGGGCCAGGATCGCAACCTCGCGCAAGGACAGATCGGCGATGCCCTGTAGCGCGGGCTTCACGAGCTTGCCGAAGATCACGCGCCAATAAAGATAAAGCATATAGGCCGCCGACAGGATCACGCCCGTGGCCGCGAAAATCGCGATCCAGGTGTTGATGCGGAACGCGCCGAGCATGGTGAGGAATTCGCCGACAAACCCGGATGTGCCCGGCAGCCCAACATTGGCGAGCGTAAAGACCATGAAGCACGCGGCATAAATCGGCATGCGCGCAACCAGGCCGCCATAGGCAGAAATCTCGCGCGTGTGCATGCGGTCATAGATCACGCCGACGCAAAGGAACAGCGCGCCGGAGACGACGCCGTGGCTGAGCATCTGAAATATGCCGCCTTCGATGCCCTGATGCGTCAGCGTGAAAATACCCATGGTGACGAAGCCCATATGGGCGACCGAGGAATAGGCGATCAATTTTTTGATGTCTTCCTGCGCCAGCGCCACCAGCGAAGTATAAATGATCGCCATGATGGAGAGCACGAAGATCAGCGGCGCGAAAGTCTCCGAGGCGCTCGCAAACATCGGCAGCGAAAAGCGCAAGAATCCATAGCCGCCCATCTTCAGAAGAATGCCCGCCAGGATCACCGAGCCTGCCGTCGGCGCTTCCACATGCGCATCCGGCAGCCAGGTATGCACCGGCCACATCGGCATCTTCACCGCGAAGGAGGCGAAGAACGCGAACCACAGGAATGTTTGCATCGCCACGGGGAAATGCGCGGTTGCGATCAGCGTGGCGATGTCGGTGGTGCCCGCATAAAGGTACATCCACAGGATCGCCAGCAGCATCAGCACCGAACCAAGCAGCGTGTAGAGAAAGAATTTGAAGCTGGCATAGACGCGCCGCTTGCCGCCCCACACCCCGATGATAAGGAACATCGGGATCAGCCCGCCCTCGAAGAAGACGTAGAACAGCACCAGATCGAGCGCGCAGAACACCCCGATCATCAGCATTTCCAGCAGCAGGAACGCGATCATGTATTCGCTCACGCGCCGCTCGATGGATGTCCAGCTTGCCAGAATGCAGAACGGCATCAGCCCCGCTGTGAGCACGACGAACAGCACGGAAATCCCGTCCACGCCCATGTGATAGGAGATGCCGCCGCCGAGCCATTCGGCCTGCTCCACGAACTGGAACGCCGCACTGGTGCCGTCGAACCGCGACCAGATGAACAGCGCCACGCCGAGATCAGCGAGCGTGACGATGAGTGCCACCCAGCGCGCAATATTGGCGACCGATTTCTCATCGCCGCGCGCAAGCAGGATCAGGAGCACGCCCAGAAGCGGCAGGAAGGTGACAATGGAGAGAATGTGGCTCATGGCGCGACACCCGCGAACATGAACCATGTGGCCAGCGCCACCACGCCGATCAGCATGGCGAAGGCATAATGAAAAAGATAACCCGATTGCAGGCGCGCCGCACCGCGCGTCGCATCCATCACGCGCGCGGCGATGCCGTCAGGGCCAAGCCCGTCGATGATGCGGCCGTCGCCGAATTTCCACAGAAAGCGGCCAAGGCGCAGCGCCGGCCGCACGAAGAGGAAATTGTACAGCTCGTCGAAATACCATTTGTTGTAGAGGAAAAGATAAAGCATTCCGCGGCGCGCGGCCATCTGCGCGGGAAGCTCGGGGCGCAGAATGTAATAATAAAATGCGATGGCGAAACCGAAGATGGTGAGCACGAACGGCGCAAGCTCAACCCACAGGGGCACTTCCGCCAGCGGATGTGCCGCGACAGCAATCGAACTGCGCCAGAAGCCGGTGGCGGCCCCGCCCACGAACAGATTGTCGAACAGCGCGCCCGCGAACAGCGCGCCCAGCGCGAGCACGCCGAGCGGCACAAGCATCGTGAGCGGCGCTTCGTGAATTTCTTCGAGCGCGGGCGGATGATAATGATGATGGCTGGTGCGCGGTTCTTCTTCTTCGGGGTGCTGGCTTTCGAGATGCGTATGCGTCCGGCCGCGATATTTTCCGTGGAACGTCATCAGGAACTGCCGCCAGGAATAGAAGGATGTCATCGCGGCTGCGATCAGTGTCAGCGTAAAGGCGTAATTGCCGATGGGCGTGCCCGCCAGGAACGTGGCGTTGATGATGCCGTCCTTCGAATAAAAGCCTGCCGCACCAATGCCCAGAAGCGGAATGCCCGCGCCGGTGAGCGCCAGATTGCCGATCAGCATCATCGCCCAGGTGAACGGAATTTTCCGCGCGAGCCCGCCCATCTTGCGCATGTCCTGCTCGTGATGCATCGCGTGAATTACCGCACCCGCGCTCAGAAACAGCAGCGCCTTGAAGAAGGCGTGCGTGAAAAGGTGAAACATCGCCCCGTCATACGCCGACACACCCGCCGCCGCGAACATGTAGCCAAGCTGCGAACAGGTTGAATAGGCGATCACGCGCTTGATGTCGTTCTGGAAGAGGCCGACAGACGCCGCGAAGAACGCGGTTGTCGCGCCGATGAAGGCGACGAAGGCAAGCGCATGCGGCGCAAGCTGGAACAGCGGCGAAGCGCGGCAGACGAGGAACACACCCGCCGTCACCATCGTGGCCGCGTGGATCAGCGCGGAGACGGGCGTGGGGCCCTCCATCGCATCGGGCAACCATGTGTGCAGCATGAATTGCGCGGATTTGCCCATCGCGCCGACAAAGAGCAACAGGCAGAGCGTGGTCAATATATCGACATCGTGACCCGCGAACAGGAATGTCTTGCCCGCCATTGCGGGTGCTGCGGAAAACACCGTGTCGAAATCGAGCGTTCCGAAGACATAAAAGATTCCCAAAATACCGAGCATGAATCCGAAATCGCCGACGCGATTGACGATGAAGGCCTTGATCGCGGCCTCGTTGGCGGAGGGCTTCTCATACCAAAAACCGATGAGCAGGTATGATGCGAGTCCCACGCCTTCCCAGCCGAAAAACATCTGCAGGAAATTGTTGGACGTCACCAGCATCAACATCGCGAAGGTAAAAAGCGAGAGATAGGAGAAGAAGCGCGGGCGATGCGGGTCTTCTTCCATATAGCCAATCGAATATAGATGCACGAGCGAGGACACACCCGTGACAACCACCAGCATCACGGCGGTAAGCGTATCGACGCGGATCGTCCAATCCGCTTCGAAATCGCCGGAGTGAATCCATTGCGCGAGATAAAAAATGCCGCCATGGCCCATCAGCGCCACATCGTAGAACGCGTAGCAGGACAGCGCCGCCGAGATAAAAAGAAACCCGGTCGTCACCAGTTCGGATGCGCGCGTGCCAATGACGCGGCCGAAAAGCCCCGCGATGGCCGAACCGAGAATGGGCAGGAAAACGATTGCCGCGTACATATCAGCCCTTCATCTGGTTCACATCGGCCACCGCGATATTGCCGCGGTTGCGGAAATAGACGACGAGAATGGCAAGCCCGATGGCCGCTTCGGCGGCGGCCACGGTGAGCACGAACATCGCGAACACCTGCCCCACCAGATCGCCGAGGAAGGCGGAGAACGCTACAAAATTGATATTCACCGCGAGCAGGATCAATTCGATCGACATCAGGATCACGATCACGTTCTTGCGGTTCAGGAAAATTCCGAACACGCCGATGGTGAAGAGGATCGCCGCCACGCCGAGATAATGCGAAAGACCTATTGTCATTTACGCCCCCTGCCCCGGCTTTACGTCGATGAGCGCGATGGCATCACCCGGCTCTCGCGCGACTTGCCGCGCAATGGATTGGCGGCGCACGCCGGGCCTGTGGCGCAGCGTCAGCACGATGGCGCCGATCATAGCGACGAGCAGGATGAGCCCCGCGATCTGGAAGTAATAGACATAATCCGTGTACAGAATTTGTCCGAGCGCCGCCGTGTTGGTGATGCGCGTGGGCACTGGATGCGCAAGCGCGCCGGTGGCCGCCGGCGCCATCGCCCACACGCCGGACATCAGCAGCAATTCGGCCGCGAGCACGAAGCCGATCAGCGCACCGAAAGGCGCATATTGCAGCGCGCCGCGCTTGAATTCGGAAAAATCGATGTCGAGCATCATCACGACGAACAAAAACAGCACCGCCACCGCGCCGACATAGACGACGACGAGGATCATCGCGAGGAACTCCGCGCCCAAAAGCACGAACAGAGCGGCCGCATTGAAGAAGGTAAGGATCAAAAACAGCACCGAATGCACCGGATTGCGCGCCAGCACGACCATCGACGCGGCCAGCAGCATGACCGCGGAGAACACATAAAAGGCGATAGCGGCGATCATCTGTAGGGCGCATCCAGTTCGAGATTGCGCGCGATCTCGCGCTCCCAGCGGTCGCCATTGGCGAGCAGCCGGTCCTTGTTGTAGTAAAGTTCCTCGCGCGTTTCCGTCGAGAATTCGAAATTCGGGCCCTTCCACGATGGCGTCCACCGGGCACGCCTCCTGACAGAGGCCGCAATAGATGCATTTCACCATGTCGATGTCGTAGCGCGTGGTGCGCCGCGATCCATCCGCGCGCGGTTCGGCTTCGATGGTGATCGCCAGCGCCGGGCAAATCGCTTCGCACAATTTGCACGCGATGCAGCGTTCCTCACCATTGGGATAGCGGCGCAGCGCATGTTCACCGCGAAAGCGGGGCGACAGCGGGCCTTTCTCGAAGGGATAATTCAGCGTCGCTTTCGGCGCGAAGAAGTAGCGCATCGAAATGCCGAAACTCTTCACAAATTCCCAGAGGAACAGCGAGCGGGCGGTGCGATCGAGAAACGCCATCACATCCCTCCGTGGTGGAAGATCATGACCCACCCGGCCGCAACGACGACCCACAGAAGCGAAATCGGCAGGAACACTTTCCAACCCAGACGCATGAGCTGGTCGTAGCGATAGCGCGGAACAAAGGCGCGCACCATCGCGAAGCAGAAGAAGAAGAACACGATCTTCAGCAGCATCCAGATGATGCCGGGAACGAGCGTGAACGGCCACGCATTCACCGGCGGCAGCCAGCCGCCGAAGAACAGGATCGACAGCATCGCCGACATCAGAACGATGTTGAGGAATTCGCCGAGATAGAAGAGCAGAAAGGGCGTGGAGGAATATTCCACGAAATAACCGGCCACGAGTTCGGATTCCGCTTCCACCAGATCGAAGGGCGGGCGGTTGGTTTCGGCGATTGCCGAGACGAAGAAAATGACCGCCATCGGAAACAGGATCGAGAACGCGATACCAGCCATGGGCCTGCGCGCGCACGATATCCGAAAGGTTCAGCGAGCCCGCGAACAGCAGCACCGTCACGATCACAAAGCCGATGGAGACTTCGTAGGAGATCATCTGCGCCGCGGCGCGGCAGGCGGAGAGGAACGGATATTTCGAATTCGACGCCCAGCCCGCCATGATGATGCCGTAGACGCCCAGCGACGACACGGCGAAGAGATAAAGAATGCCGACATTGATGTCGGCGATCACCAGATGATTGTCGAGCGGCACCACGGCCCAGGCCGCGAAAGCAAGCGTGGAGGTCACCAGCGGCGCCAGCATGAAGACCACCTTGTTGGCGCCTGACGGAATGATGACTTCCTTGACCAGATATTTTCCGAGATCGGCGAAACTTTGCAGCAGGCCGAACGCGCCAACCACGTTGGGGCCCCGGCGCATCTGCACGGCGGCGAAAATCTTGCGGTCGGCAAGCAGGAAATACGCGATCATGATGAGAAGCGTGACGTCGAAGATCAGGATCGAGATGATCTGGCTCAGCGCCCACGCCCAGGCGTAGGGCAAACCGATGCTCAGGAAAATGCTGGTAAAGAGCATCGCCTATTCCGCCGCCATCTGTTCGCCGCCGCTCACAAGCACGCGGCTGCATTCCGCCATCGTGTCGCTTGCGCGCGCGATCGGGTTGGTGAGATAGAAATCGGTGATGGGTGAAGCAAGCGGCGTTGCATCCAGCTTGCCCGCCGCGCCGATAGCGTTCCAGATCGCGGGATCCGCGCCGGGATGCGCGGGCGCCTGATCCAGCATCGCGAACTGCGGCGCATCGGCGATGATCGCGCGGCGCAACGCGTCGGCATCGTCATATGGCAACCGCTTGCCGAGCACATCCGACAACGCGCGCAGGATCGCCCAATCCTCTTTCGCCTCACCCGGCGGGAACGTGGCTCTGCGAGCCAATTGCACGCGGCCCTCGAAATTCGCGTAGAGGCCGGATTTTTCCGTGTACGCCGCGCCCGGCAGGATGACATCGGCGCGGTGCGCGCCCGCATCGCCATGGCTGCCCTGATAGACGACGAAGGCCTTGCCGAGTTTGGTCATGTCGAATTCGTCGGCGCCGAGCAGATATATAAAGTCGATCTCGCCGATGGATGCGCCCGCGAGAATGGCGCTCATGTCGCGGCCCTTGCACGAAGCCGAGGTCGAGCGCTGCCACGCGGGAAGCCGCCGTGTGCAGCACATTGAATCCGTTCCAGCCGCCTTCGGATGCCGCACCCGCAGGCCCGATCATGCCGGTATCGGCGGCAATTTTGGCCGCGAGTTTCAGGATCGCGGCACCGTCGCTGCGCGCCAGCGCGCCGGGGCCGAGGATCAGCATCGGCCGCTTGGCGTCTTTCAAAACTTTCGCGAAAGCGTGTGTGCCGTTTGCAATCGCTTCCAGAACATCCGCGCCAGCACCCAATTGCTCGACCGCGATAGGTGAGATCGTATGCCGCGCCGACATTGGCGATGCGAATATTGCCGGCAAGCCACGTCTTGCGGATGCGCGCGTTCAGCACCGGCGCTTCCCAGCGCGGATTGGTGCCGATCAGCAGCAGTGCGTCGGCGGCTTCAACGCCGGAAATTGTCGTGTTGAAGAGATAGGATTGGCGCGGGGCGGTTTGCAGCTTTGCGCCATCCTGACGGCATTCGAGATTGGCGACGCCGAGTGCGCCCATCAAATCCTTCAGCGCCTTGATTTCTTCCGCCGCCGCCAGATCGCCGACAATCGCGGCCATTCTTTCCGGCTTCGTCGCTTTCACATGCGCGGCGATTTCGGCGAACGCTTCGCCCCAGCTTGCGGGCTGAAGCTTGCCGTTCTTGCGGATGTAAGGCCTGTCGAGCCGCTGCGCGCGCAAGCCATCGCAGGCATGGCGCGCTTTATCGGAAATCCATTCCTCGTTCACGTCTTCGTTCAGGCGCGGCAGCACGCGCATCACTTCGCGCCCGCGCGTATCGACGCGGATATTGCAGCCTTGCGCATCCATCACATCGATGGATTCGGTTTTGCGCAATTCCCAGGGCCGCGCATTGAAGGCATAAGGCTTGCTCGTCAGCGCGCCCACCGGGCAGAGATCGACCACATTGCCGGAAAGCTCGCTCGCGAACGCTTTTTCCAGATAGGTCGTGATCTCCATGTCCTCGCCGCGGCCGGTGGCGCCGAGATCGGAGACGCCCGCGATTTCGGTGGCGAAGCGCACACAGCGCGTGCACTGGATGCAGCGCGTCATGATCGTCTTGATCAGCGGGCCCATATATTTGTCTTCGACGGCGCGCTTGTTTTCGTTGAAGCGGTGAAAGCTGGCGCGGCCATAGGCCATCGCCTGATCCTGCAAATCGCATTCACCGCCCTGATCGCAGATCGGGCAATCGAGCGGATGATTGATGAGCAGAAATTCCATCACGCCTTCGCGCGCCTTTTTCACCAGCGGCGATTTGGTGTTGATCTTCGCGGGCGTGCCGTCCTTGTTCGGAAAAATATCCTTCACCTGCAACGCGCAAGAGGCCTGCGGCTTCGGCGCGCCGACCCATTCGACCAGACACATGCGGCAATTGCCGGCGACCGACAGCCGCTCGTGATAGCAGAAGCGCGGAATTTCCGCGCCCGCCTGCTCGCAGGCCTGCAACAGCGTGAGATTATCGTCCGCCTCGATCTCGTTGCCGTCGATGATGAGCTTGCGCGCCATCGCCTACTCCGCCGCCTGTCTGCGCGCTCGCCATGCGCCGCTCAAGCTCCGGGCGGAAATGGCGGATCAGGCCCTGGATCGGCCACGCCGCCGCATCGCCGAGCGCGCAGATCGTGTGGCCTTCCACTTCCTTGGTCACTTCCTGAAGCAGATCGATTTCTGCAGGGCTGCGAATCGCCCTTCTGCATGCGCGTCAGCACGCGCCACATCCAGCCCGTGCCCTCGCGGCAGGGCGTGCATTGCCCGCAGCTTTCATGCTTGTAGAAATAGGCAAGCCGCGCGATGGCCTTCACGATGTCGGTGGACTTGTCCATCACGATCACCGCCGCCGTGCCGAGGCCGGATTGCACATCCTTCAGCGAATCGAAATCCATCAGCACCGTATCGCAAATGGATTTGGGGATCAGCGGCACGCTCGCGCCGCCGGGAATGATCGCGAGCAGATTGTCCCACCCGCCGCGCACGCCGCCCGCATGACGCTCGATCAGTTCGCGCAGCGGAATGCCCATCTCTTCTTCGACGTTGCACGGCTTGTTCACATGGCCGGAGATGCAGAAAACTTTCGTGCCGGTGTTGTTGGGCCGGCCGATGCCCGGCGAACCATTCCGCCCCGCGCCGCAGGATCGTCGGCGCGACCGCGATGCTCTCCACATTGTTGACGGTCGAGGGGCAGCCATAAAGCCCGACATTCGCCGGGAATGGCGGCTTCAGGCGCGGCTGGCCCTTCTTGCCTTCCAGGCTTTCGAGCAACGCGGTTTCCTCGCCGCAGATATAGGCGCCGGCGCCGTGATGCACATAGCAATCGAAATCCCAGCCGTGGATATTGTTCTTGCCGATCAGCTTGGCCGCATAGGCTTCATCGATCGCGCGTTGCAGCGCCTCGCGCTCGCGAATGAATTCGCCGCGCACATATATATAAGCGGCGTGCGCGCGCATCGCGAAGCCGGCGATCAGGCAACCTTCGACCAGCGTATGCGGATCGTGGCGCATGATGTCGCGATCCTTGCAGGTGCCGGGCTCGGATTCATCCGCATTGACGACGAGATAATGCGGCCGTTCCTTCACTTCCTTGGGCATGAACGACCATTTGAGGCCCGTGGGAAAGCCCGCACCGCCGCGCCCGCGCAAACCCGATTTCTTCATCACATCGATGATGGCTTCCGGGCCCATTTCGATGATCTTTTTCGTGCCGTCCCACGCGCCGCGCTTCTTCGCGCCTTCGAGCCCCGGATCGCCGAAGCCGTAGAGATTGGTGAAGATGCGGTCCTTGTCGGCGAGCATCAGGCGATTTCCTTCAATGTGCGTCGGCGCCGCCTTCGGGCTCCGACGAGCGCCGGTCAACGCCTTGCGGACCGGGCTTGGGCGTCTCGCCGCGGCGAAAGGCTTCGAGCAGCTTTTCGGTTTTCGGGCCGTCGAGGTCTTCGTAGAAATCCTTGCCGATCTGCAGCATCGGCGCGTTCACGCAGGCGCCGAGACATTCCACTTCCATCCACGAAAACTTGCCGTCCTTCGAAATCGTGTGCGGCTTGTCGGCGATGTGTTTCTTGCACGCGGCGACCACATCGTCGGAGCCGCGCAGCCAGCACGGCGTCGTGGTGCAGACCTGCACCAGATGCTCGCCCACCGGCTCCAGATTGAACATGGTGTAGAACGTCGCCACTTCCAGCACGCGGATGAAGGGCATGTCGAGCATCTTCGCCGACCGCCTCGATCATCGGCTTGGTCACCCAGCCTTCCTGCTCCTGCCCGATCCACAGACGCCGCGATCACCGCACTCGCCTGACGGCCGGCCGGATATTTCGCGATCTCACTTGCTCGACGCGCGCCTTGTTCTCCGCGCTTGAAGGCGAAGCTCGCGGGCTGGTTGGCGGAAAGACGGCGCAGGCTCATCGGTCCACCTCCCCGAACACGATGTCGATGGAGCCGAGCACCGCCGACACGTCGGCCAGCATGTGGCCCTTGCACATGTAATCCATGGCTTGCAGATGCGCATAGCCCGGCGCGCGGATCTTGCAGCGATAAGGTTTGTTCGAACCATCCGATACCAGATACACGCCGAATTCGCCCTTGGGCGCTTCGACCGCCGCATACGCCTCGCCCGCCGGAACGTGATAACCCTCGGTATAGAGTTTGAAATGATGGATCAGCGCTTCCATCGAGCGCTTCATCTCGCCGCGCTTGGGCGGCACGACCTTGTGATCGACCGACACAACGGGACCTGACGGCATCTTCTCCAGGCATTGCAACATGATCTTGGTGGACTGGCGCATCTCTTCCATGCGCATCAGATAGCGGTCGTAGCAATCGCCGTTCTTGCCGATGGGAATTTGGAAATCGAGTTCGTTGTAGCACTCATAAGGCTGCGCGCGGCGCAAGATCCCACGCCACGCCCGTCGAGCGCAGCATCACGCCGGAAAATGCCCACATCTCGGCATCGGCGCGCGTCACCACGCCGATATCGACATTGCGCTGCTTGAAGATGCGGTTTTCGGTGAGCAGTCCCTCGATGTCGTCCAGCACCTTGGGGAAATGCAGGCAGAATGTCGTGGATGTCTTCGGCAAGGCCCGGCGGCATATCCTGATGCACGCCGCCCGCGCGAAAATAATTCGCGTGCATGCGGCTGCCGGAAACACGCTCGTAAAACACCATCAGCTTTTCGCGTTCCTCGAAGCCCCAGAGCGGCGGGGTGAGCGCGCCGCAATCCATCGCTTGCGTGGTGACGTTGAGAAGGTGCGAAAGCAGCCGCCCGATTTCGCAGAACAGCACGCGGATATATTGCCCGCGCTTGGGCACTTCGAGGCCGAGCAGTTTTTCGATCGCCATGCAAAACGCATGTTCCTGATTCATCGGCGCGACATAATCGAGCCGGTCGAAATAGCCGTTCGCCTGCATATAGGTCTTGTGCTCGATCAGCTTTTCGGTGCCGCGATGCAGAAGCCCGATATGCGGATCGACGCGCGTGACGATTTCGCCGTCCAGATCGAGGATCAGGCGCAGCACGCCATGGGCCGCGGGATGCTGCGGCCCGAAATTCACCGTGATGTGTTCGCCCTCGTCCGACATCACTTTGCTTTCTCATCGCCGGGAAGAATGTAACGCGCGCCTTCCCACGGACTCATGAAATCGAAATCGCGGAATTCCTGAACCAGCTCGACGGGCTGATAGACCACGCGCTTCAATTCGTCGTCGTAGCGCAGCTCCACATAGCCGGTGAGCGGAAAATCCTTGCGCAGCGGATAGCCGGAAAAGCCGTAATCGGTGAGCAGGCGGCGCAGATCGGGATGATCGGAGAATGCGATGCCGTACATATCGAAGGTTTCGCGCTCGAACCAGTTGGCGGCGGGATAAACGCCGACCACAGACGGAACCGCGGTGTCTTCATCGGTTTCCAGCTTCACGCGCACGCGCGCGTTCTTCGTCAGCGAAAGCAGATGATAGACGACATCGAAACGCTTCTCGCGGCTCGGCCAGTCCACGCCGCAAATGTCGATCAGGATTTTGAATTCGAATTCGTCACGCAAGCTCCGTCAGCACGCGCGCGATTTCGCCGGGCTCGACATCCACCGTCAATTCGCCGAACGCAATGCGCGCTTCGCGCACCGCACCCGGCAGCGCGTGGGCAATCTTCTGGCCAAGCTCTTCCAGTTCCATATCAGCGCTCGATATTTCCGGTGCGGCGGATTTTCCGCTGCAACAGCATCACGCCATAGACGAGCGCTTCGGCGGTGGGCGGGCAGCCGGGCACGTAAATGTCCACCGGCACGATGCGGTCGCAGCCGCGCACCACCGCGTAGGAATAATGATAATAGCCACCGCCATTCGCGCACGATCCCATCGAGATCACGTAACGCGGCTCGGGCATCTGGTCGTAAACCTTGCGCAGCGCGGGCGCCATCTTGTTGGTCAGCGTTCCGGCCACGATCATCACGTCGGATTGGCGCGGTGAGGCGCGCGGCGCAAAACCGAAGCGCTCAAGATCGTAACGCGGCATGTTGGCCTGCATCATTTCGACCGCGCAGCACGCCAAGCCGAACGTCATCCAGTGCAGCGAGCCGATGCGCGCCCAGTTGATGAGCGCATCCGCGCCGGCGACAAGAAATCCCTTGTCCGCCAGTTCGGCGTTCATCGCCTTGAAATAGGGATCGTTATCGGCGGCGGCGGGGATCACTCCCATTCGAGAGCCCCCTTCTTCCATTCATAGATGAAGCCGATCGTCAGCACGCCCAAAAACACCACCATCGACCAGAAGGCGAACGCGCCGGTTTTCGTCAGCGTGATCGCCCAGGGAAACAGAAACGCCACTTCCAGATCGAAGATGATGAACAGGATCGAGACGAGATAGAACCGCACATCGAATTTCATGCGCGCGTCGTCGAACGCATTGAAGCCGCATTCATAGGCCGAAAGTTTTTCGGGATCGGGTTTGGACGGCGCGATCAGGAACGGCGCGACGAGCAGCGCCGCCCCCAGCGCGCCGCCGATGCCGATGAAGATCAGTAGGGGCAGATATTCCAGAAGCAGCGCGTTCATCCGATCGGTCTTTCGGCCCGCAGCCAATCGCGCGGGTTTACCGCATCGGGTCAGCCGGAATCAGGGTTCTTTTCGCGGGCGCAGTATAGGCAGCGCCGCCCCTCATGCAACGCGGGTTTAGCGCAAGATTCGCGCGTTTTACAAAGGATTTTGTTTGGATATTTCCGTGGCGATTGGAAGCGGGGCATGGGTGGCTTGCCAAGGCGAAGCCACGCGATCGCAGAGCCCGGCTTCGTTCGCTAAAGCGGACTTCGCCGTGGCAGTCTGCGCCACTGCGCGGCGAAGACTGGCGGGAGCGACGGGGCTCGAACCCGCGACCTACGGCGTGACAGGCCGTCACTCTAACCAACTGAGCTACGCCCCCGCGGGCGTTTCGCGAGGACTACCCGCGAAAGGGTGCCCGATGTACGGCGCACCCTGCCGGGTGTCAAGGCGAACAAATCCCCGTGAAATCGGGCTATTGGCCGTCGGGATCGGGCGCGCCGCCGCCGTCCGGGCCTTCGTCCCCGCCGCCGCCGCGGCGATGGCCCCCGCGCCCGTCTTCGCCGCGCGGCCCCGCCCGCTGCGGATTGAGTTCGTCGGGCGCGAGCTTGCCGTCGCCATCGGTGTCCATCTGGTCGAACAGCGAGCGCGCGGTGGCGGCGAATTCGTTGAAATCCACGAAGCCGTCATGGTTCCAGTCCACCAGCGGCGAAGCGGTAGAGGAATCCGCCGTCCAGCGCGCCTGATTGACCGCGCGTATCTCGTCGATATCGAGGCGGCCGTCATGGTTTGTATCGGCCTTGTCGAAATCGGCGCGCAAGCCCGCTTCCAGTTCGGCGCGCGTCAATGTGCCGTCGTGATTGGAATCGTATTTGAGCAAGATCTCGCGCGGCGGATGCCATTCCTCACCCACCGGGCGCGGGCCGCGTGGATGGCGATCATGGCCGAACCAATTGCTCACGCAGCCCGAAAGGACCAGTGTTGCGAGACACGCAAACAGAACTTTCGATCTCATGGCCGGACTCCGCCAGCGTGCGCGGCCCGCGTCAACCCACGCATTGTCGCGAAAGGTCGCGAGGTGAACGAAGCGATCATCTGCCGGTCACATGGGTGCGCAGCCAGGTTTCCAGATGCGCAAAATCGAAGGCCTGTTTTTCAAACAGGGCGGTGATGAAGACGTAGGTCTCTTCCGGATCGGCCTTCAGTTCCAGACCATTGATGGCAAGGAACGTGTAGATCGCCGCAAAGGCGGCACGCTTGTTGCCGTCGATGAAGGGATGGTTCTGGGACAGGCTTTCCCAGAGTGCCGCGGCTTCCGCGATCACGTCGTCGTAATACCCGGTCTGCGGCCGGAACAGAGCGGCTTCCAGCGCGCCGGGATCGCGCACTCCGTGCGACCCGCCATAGCGTTCGATCTGATCCTCGTGGATGGCCAGAATATCGGCCATCGTCAGGTAATCGGTCATTTCGCCAGTTTCTTATAGAGCGGCGCGAAGCGGTCATGGCTTCCGCGATAGGCGGCCAGCACATGGGCACGGGGCTGTGTGCGGCGGTGTTTCTCCACCAGATCGCGCAGCGCCTCGTCCATCAGCGACTGGATCTGACGGCCGTTTTCCTTCGCGATCTGACGGATATCGTCCAGAATCGCGGTGTCGACCTGGGTCGCAAATTTCTCTCGGGCGGTCACGGCGGCCTCACTTGTTCCGGATTCTTGTATCATGATTTATCATGATATGTCAAGAAACAGGAAGGTCGGCCTGCCGCCCGAAGCTGCGCAGCGGCGCAGGGTGGTGGGCGGTGACGGGCTCGAACCGCCGGCATCCTGCGTGTAAAGCAGGCGCTCTACCAACTGAGCTAACCGCCCTGTTTCGGCTTATACCAGACGCAGGAATTTTCCTCCCCCTGAAAGGAGGAGGTCGGTTCGCGCAAGCGAACCGGGTGGGGGTCAAATAACAGGGCGTGACCCCTCCCTAAACATTCCTCGCTACGCTCGGAATGTTTTCCCTCCCCTTTCAGGGGAGGGAAAGGATCAGTTCAACGCGTCCTTCAACTGCTTGCCCGCACGAAACCGCGGCTGCTTGGACGGCTTGATGGTGATTTCCTCGCCGGTCTGCGGATTGCGCCCTTTGCCGCCCGCCCGCGTGGCGACGACGAAAACGCCGAAGCCCGTGAGCCGGACTTCGGTGCCCGCTTTCAGCGAGTCCGTAATCAGATCGAAAACGCCATCGACCGCTTTGGCCGCGTCGTTCTTGGCGAGGCCGGTGCGTTCGGAAAGCTGCTGGATGAGATCATTCTTGTTCAAGGGACGAACTCCTTTCAGGCGATTCGCTCTCAAGTCGCAGGACTTTAGGGCCTTGGCCCCCTAAGCCCAAGCCCAAAACCAAGGGAATCCGGGGATTTTTTTGAAGATTTCCTCCCCTGTTTACGGGGGCTGCCATAGCGCCAGCGTATGGCAGACCGAGCGAACTCTTGCGAGCGAGGCGGAGGGGGCGGCCTCGGCGTCCGCCCCCCTCGCCGCTTCGCGGCACTCCCCCCGTAAAACGGGGGAGAAAGCACAATCAATGCGTTACGACCGCGTCGCTGTCGGCATCGGCATGGCGCGCGGTGGGCACAATCTCCGGTTCTTCCCATTTGATGGGCTCCGGCTGGCGCACCAGCGCCACCTTCAGCGCCTCCTCGACCGTGGCCGACGGGCACGATCTTCAGCCCCGATTTCACATTGTCGGGGATTTCGGCCAGGTCCTTCTCGTTCTCCGACGGGATCAGCACGGTCGTGATGCCCGCGCGCAACGCGGCCAGCAGCTTTTCCTTCAGGCCGCCGATGGGCAGCACGCGGCCGCGCAGCGTGACCTCGCCCGTCATCGCCACATCGCGGCGCACGGGAATCGCCGGTGAGCACCGAGATGATGGAGATCGCCATGGCAACGCCCGCCGACGGTCCATCCTTGGGCGTCGCACCTTCCGGCACATGCACATGGATATCGCGCTGCTCGAAGATCGGCGGCTTGATGCCGAAGCTGCGTCGCCTTGGAGCGCACGTAGGAGCGCGCCGCGTCGATCGATTCCTTCATCACGTCGCCGAGCTTGCCGGTGGTCTGCATGCGGCCCTTGCCGGGCAGCATGACGGATTCGATCTGCAGCGTGTCGCCGCCGACTTCCGTCCACGCGAGCCCGGTGACGACGCCGACCTGATCCTCGCCTTCCATTTCGCCGAAGCGGAATTTCCGCACACCGGCATAATGGCCGAGGTTTTCAGGCGTGACTTCCACCGACACGGCCTTGCCCGACACGATTTCCTTCACCGCCTTGCGCGTGAGATTGGCGATTTCGCGCTCCAGATTGCGAACGCCGGCTTCGCGCGTGTAATAGCGGATCATGTCGCGCAGCGCGTCGTCGGTGATCTTCCATTCGCTTTCCTTCAGCCCGTGCGCCTTGATCTCTTTCTCGATCAAATGCCGCTTGGCGATTTCGACCTTCTCATCCTCGGTGTAGCCGGGGATGCGGATGATCTCCATGCGGTCCATCAAGGGCTGCGGCATGCGCAGCGTGTTGGCCGTGGTGATGAACATCACGTCCGACAGATCGAAATCGACCTCCAGATAATGATCGTTGAAGGTGTGGTTCTGCTCGGGGTCCAGCACTTCGAGCAACGCGCTCGAAGGATCGCCGCGCCAGTCCGCACCCAGCTTGTCGATTTCGTCCAGCAAAAACAGCGGATTTGCCGTCTTCGCCTTCTTCATCGACTGAATGATCTTGCCGGGCATCGAGCCGATATAGGTGCGCCGGTGGCCGCGGATTTCCGCTTCGTCGCGCACGCCGCCGAGCGACATGCGCACGAATTCGCGCCCCGTCGCTTTCGCGATGGATTTGCCAAGCGAAGTTTTGCCGACGCCGGGCGGTCCGACGAGGCACAGGATCGGTCCCTTCATCTTGCCGGCGCGCTGCTGCACGGCGAGATATTCGAGGATGCGCTCCTTGACCTTGTCGAGGCCGTAATGGTCCTCGTGCAAGATATCTTCGGCGAGCTTGATGTCCTTCTTGACCTTGGACTTCTTGCCCCACGGCAGAGCCAGCAGCCAATCCAGATAATTGCGCACGACGGTTGCTTCGGCCGACATCGGCGACATCTGCCGGAGCTTCTTCACTTCGGCATTGGCCTTTTCGCGCGCTTCCTTGGAGAGCTTGGTCTTGCGGATGCGATCTTCGAGCTCGTTCAGCTCGTCGCGGCCTTCCTCGCCTTCGCCGAGTTCCTTCTGAATGGCCTTCAACTGCTCGTTCAGATAGTACTCGCGCTGCGTCTTCTCCATCTGGCGCTTGACGCGGCTGCGGATTTTGCGCTCGACCTGCAACACGCCGATCTCGCCTTCGATCAGCGAGAGAACCTTCTCCAGCCGCTCGACGGTGTTCAGCGTTTCGAGCAGCGCCTGCCGCTCGGAGATCTTCACCGAGAGATGCGCTGCCACGGTATCGCCCAGTTTCGCCGGGTCCTCGATCTGCGAAACCGAGGCCAGCGTCTCCGCCGGCACTTTCTTGTTGAGCTTGATGTATTGCTCGAAATTGGTTTTGACCGTGCGCATCAGCGCCTCGGTCTCGCGCGCCTCGCCGCCCTGATCGGGGATCATTTCAAGCCGGGCCTGAAAGAAATCGGTGCGCGGCATAAAGCCGGTGACGCGCGCGCGCGCCTTGCCCTCGACCAGCACGCGGACGGTCTGATCGGGCAGTTTCAGAAGCTGAAGCACGGTCGCCATCGTGCCGATGGTGTGAAGCCCGTCGGCGGACGGATCGTCGTCGGCCGCGTTCTTCTGCGTCAGCAACAAGAATCTGTTTTTCCTCGTTCATCACCTCTTCGAGCGCGCGCACGGATTTCTCGCGGCCCACGAACAGCGGAACGATCATGTGGGGAAAGACCACGATATCGCGCAGCGGAAGCACCGGCGCCAACAGGCCGCCAGCCTCGGTCCCCTGCGTACCAACCACCTCATTATCCGGCATTTTGTTCTCCTGGCCGGGGGCTGCCCGGCAGTGCTGTGAGGGTAGTGTACCCCGGAATGGGCATACAAAACCTTGACCAAAGCCGCCCTTTTCGAGCCAACTCTGGAACATAACGTGGCCTCCCCGGGGTTGGGTTTCAAGGACCCAACGCTAATCCGCGGTTTTTCGGCCGGAGGGTGCAAATATGCATCGGGATTACCCCGATCAAGAGGGCACTCAGAAATTGCGGTAATAGTGATCGTTGGCCACTCCGGCGAACCTTGTGTAGCCCAGACCGGCCATCATGCGAGTAAATCCCTCGAATGCGTTGGGGAATACTTCGACCTGCAGGACGCAGCGGTTTTGCGTCAGCAGGCGCGTCATGCCCTGCACCACCTCATGCTCATACCCCTCCACGTCGATCTTGGCGACCAGCACGCCGCCGCTGATCGATTCCAGATCGTCCAGCCGAACGGCGGGAACGATCCGTTTCGTCAAATTGCCAGTGGTCTCAAGGCTGGACACTTTCGAAACGACACGGGCATTTTTGCTTGCCGGGCTGAATTCCAGCGTTCCGGTCGCCGCGGCCGCGGCCGCTCCCACCACATCTATCTTTCCTGAAAGGTCATTCAGGAAAAGATTGGCATAGAGTTGATGGAGATTGCGCTGGTCGGCTTCCACAGCCATCACGCGGTCAAACAGTCCGGTTCCCAGCGCCCACAACGCATAGATGCCCCAATGCGCACCGACATCGACGAAGACGCAACGCCCACCCAGGGCTGCGGCATCGCGCGCGGCGGCAAAGAGCGTGCGCTTTTGCGTGTTCTCATAGAAACCAAATGCCAGCAGATATTTGTCAACCGTATTGTCCACGTCGAGCAACAGGCGATGACCCATGCGGTTCGCCACGAACATGCGCCCGCGTGTCACCAGATACCAAAGGCTCCAAATGTCGCGCGCGCGCTTGCGCGGCCAATCGTAATTCATCAGGAATGCAGGAGCGGTGATCGCCATATCTTGCCCTTCGCGCAAAATCGCTTCGCGCGGATCAAGCTATATCACAGGCTCCGGTGGCGCCCGTCACGACGCGCTCTTTTGCGCCTCGGCCTTGTCCGAATAGGTGTAGAGCGGACGCGCGCGCCCCTCCACGACATCGGAGGTTATGACCACTTCCTGCACGCCGTTGAGCGTGGGCAGTTCGAACATGGTTTCCAGAAGGAAACCTTCCATGATCGAGCGAAGGCCGCGCGCGCCGGTGCGCCGCAGAATCGCCTTTTTGGAAATCGCCGAGCAGCGCCTCTTCCTGAAAGCGCAGCTTGACGCCCTCCATCTCGAACATGCGCTGATATTGCTTGGCGAGCGCGTTCTTCGGGCGCGTGAGGATTTCGATGAGGGCGGCTTCGGAGAGATCGGTCAGCGTGGCCAGAATCGGCAGAGCGGCCGATGAATTCCGGGATCAGGCCGAATTTCAGCAAATCCTCCGGCTCGACCTCGCGCAGGATTTCGCCCGTGCCGCGCTCGTCGGGGCTTCTCACATTGGCGCCAAAGCCCATGGACGAGCCGTGGGTGCGCGAGGAGATGATCTTTTCCAGGCCCGGCAAACGCGCCGCCGCAGATGAAGAGGATGTTGGTCGTATCGACCTGCAGGAATTCCTGCTGGGGATGCTTGCGGCCGCCCTGCGGCGGCACCGATGCGACCGTGCCTTCCATGATCTTCAGCAACGCCTGCTGCACGCCCTCGCCCGACACGTCGCGGGTGATCGAGGGGTTGTCGGACTTGCGGCTGATCTTGTCGACTTCGTCGATATAGACGATGCCGCGCTGCGCCCGCTCGACATTGTAGTCGGCGGATTGCAGCAGCTTGAGAATGATGTTTTCCACGTCCTCGCCGACATAGCCCGCTTCGGTGAGCGTGGTGGCGTCGGCCATGGTGAACGGCACATCGAGGATGCGCGCCAACGTCTGCGCGAGCAGCGTCTTGCCGCAGCCGGTGGGGCCGATCAGCAGAATGTTGGATTTCGCCAGTTCGACATCGCCGTTTTTCCCGGCGGCGTTGATGCGCTTGTAGTGATTGTGGACGGCGACCGCGAGCACCTTCTTGGCGTGCTGCTGGCCGACCACATAGTCATCGAGAACCTTGAAAATCTCGGCCGGCGACGGCACGCCATCGCGGCTCTTCATGAAGGAGGTCTTGTTCTCCTCCCGGATGATTTCCATGCAAAGCTCGACGCATTCATCGCAGATGAACACGGTCGGGCCCGCGATGAGCTTGCGGACCTCGTGCTGGCTCTTGCCGCAAAAGGAGCAATAGAGCGTGTTCTTGGACTCGCCGCCGCTCGACTTACTCATGTGCTCTCCCGGGCCGCCTGCCCGTTCCTAGAAGACGCGTTACCCGCGCGCGGCATCCTTGCACGATCCGCGCCAGCCAAATCAGGCCACTCGCGGACATTCGACCACGATAGCCGCCGCCGGATCAAGAATTGTTTAATTTGGCTCAGTTCCGCCAATTTACCGTACCGGGCGCCTTGTTCAGCTCATTTCGGATGGTTCGGGACGCCGGCGTCAGAACCTGGTCCACCAGCCCGAAGGCCTTGGCCTCCTCGGCATTCATATAGGTATCCCGGTCCAGCGCCTTCTCGACCGCCTCGATGTCCTGGCCGGTATGCTTGGCATAGATCTCGTTCAGCCGCCGTTTCAATTTGACGATTTCCTGAGCATGGCGGGCGATGTCGGCGGCCTGGCCGTAATAGGAAGCCGAGGGCTGATGCACCAGAATGCGCGCATTGGGCAGCGTGTAGCGCTCGCCCTTCTTGCCCGCGCAGAGGAGCAGCGAGGCCGCACTCGCCGCCTGCCCGACGCACAATGTCTGAACGGCGGGACGGATATATTGCATCGTATCGTAAATGGCCAAGCCCGCCGTCACCACGCCGCCCGGCGAATTGATGTACATGGCGATCTCTTTCTTGGGGTTCTCGGCCTCCAGAAAGAGCAACTGCGCCGTGATGAGGCTCGCGCCATAATCCTCCACCACGCCGGTGATGAAGATGATGCGCTCCTTCAGCAGGCGCGAGTAAATGTCGTAGGCGCGCTCGCCGCGGGCGGTCTGCTCGACCACCATCGGCACCAGCGTATTCATATAGACGTCGCGTGGGTCTTTCATACGTCCCATATAGTCCTTTGATTCGCCGGAATCGAGCGTAGGGGGCGGCGGTTACCTGTCAATTACAATATAGGATCGCGGCGGGCCTCAGCACCCTGCGTCACGGCGGACCATAGGGGGCGAAGGGTTATTCGGCGGCGAGGAGCGCCTTGCCCGTGAGCCGCTTTATTTTGATCTTCTTTTCCTTCCGGCGGATTTGAGCCAGATCGTATGCCTGCTGCATCCCGAGCCAGGTGTCGGCTGTGCTTCCGATGCCCATTTCCAGCCTCAGTGCCATTTCCGCCGTGATCGCGCTCTTTCCGTTGATGACGTTGTAGAGCTGCTGACGCGTGACGCCGAGGCCCTTGGCGGCGTGCGCAATGGTCAGGCCAAGGTAGTCAAGACTATCTTTGACCAACCGGCCCGGATGAGAAGGGTTCTTCATCGGCATTCGTGTCACTCCTAGTGATAGTCCACCAAATCCACGTCGAAAACATTTTCATTCTCGAAGCGGAAAATAATTCGCCAATTCGCACGAACCGTCACGGCCCAATAACCTTTCAAGTCGCCCTTCAACGGATGCAACCTCAACATCGGAAACGCCAACCCGTCGATAGTCCGTGCACGATCGAGCAGCGATAGAATATCGGCGATACGCCCGATCAAATCCTGCCGCAGTTTCGAGAAATCATCGTCCTCAAAAAACCGCTTCAGGCCCTTATGGCGAAAGCTGCGGATCATATATAGCGGGCCGCTTGTAAAATGTCAATTTACATTTGTCAGCGGCGGGACGTCAGGCGTCCTTCAGCCGCGCTTCGGCCTCGTCCGGATCGAGGAACAGCGTCTCGCGATCCACCTTGCGCTCGGTGACTTCGCAAAGCTCGGCGATGAAATCGACGACCTTGTCCTCGAAAATCGGCGCGCGGATTTCGGCCATCGCCTGCGGGCTCTGGGCGTAATAGTCGAACACCTGCTGTTCCTGTCCGGGGAACTGGCGCGCGCGCATGGCAACCGCGCGCTGGATTTCGTCCGGGTTCACCTGGATGCCGTTCTGCTCGCCGATGCGCGCAAGCACGAGGCCGAGCCGCACGCGGCGCTCGGCGATGTCGTGATATTCCTTTTTCAGTTCTTCTTCGGACTTGCCTTCGTCCTCGGCGGTCTTGCCTTCGCGCTGAAGCTCGGCCTCCACCGCGCGCCAGATGGCGTTGAACTCGCCTTCCACCATCGTGGGCGGCAGCGAGAAGGAATGCGCGGTATCCAGCGCATCCAGAATGCGCCGCTTCATGTGCAGGCGGCTCGCGCGCGCGAAATCGTTTTTCATCTGCTCGCGCATGCGTTCCTTGAGTTCGCCGAGCGAGGTCGAGCCCCACGCGCTTGGCCAGCTCGTCGTCAATCGCAATCGCATCGGGGCTTTTGATCTCGTTCACCTTCACGGCGAACACGGCATCCTTGCCCGCGAGTTTCGGCTCCTGATAATTCGCCGGGAACGTGACGTTCACTTCGCGGCTGTCGCCCGCAAGCGCGCCAAGCAATTGATCCTCGAAGCCGGGAATGAGCTGGCCCGAGCCCAGAACGAGATTGAAATTCTCGGCCTTGCCGCCGGGGAATTCCTCGCCGTCGATGGAGCCCGATGAAATCCATCACGATGGAATCGCCGGTCTGCGCCGCTTCGCCGGGCGCGCGCGCGGTATAGGAGCGCGCCTGTTCGGAGAGCCGCTCGACCGCGCTTTCCACTTCCTCGTCGGTCACATCGGCCACGAGCTTTTCGATTTTCAGCTTCGCCGGATCGGTCAGCTCGAAATCCGGCATCAGATCGATGGTCACGGTGAATTCGAGATCGGCCTTGCCTTCGACGACTTGTTCCAGCTCGCTCGCCAGCTCCACGCGCGGCGGGAATGCGGGCTTCAGCGAATTGTCGGCGATGGCCTTGTCCTTGCCCTGCGTTGCCGCCTCGTTGACGATGTCCGTCATCAGCGACTTGCCGTAAGTCTTTTTCAGGAACGAGATCGGCGCCTTGCCGGGGCGGAAGCCCTTCAGATGCACCCGCGGCTTCATCTCGTCGAGGCGGCCGACCAGCTTCTCGTCGAGATCCTTCGCATCCACGACGATGCGGAACTCGCGGCGCAGGCCTTCGGAGACGGTCTCGGTAATCTGCATATGAAAGTCCCTACTTCCTCAAATCCTATGCTTGCCAGCTGGCCTGCCAGCGGCTCCGCAAGCTCGCGGGCAGCCTTCGCCGCTCGCGAGCGAAGCTGGTGCGGGCGGAGGGACTTGAACCCCCACGACTTTCGTCACTGGAACCTAAATCCAGCGCGTCTACCAGTTCCGCCACGCCCGCGTCGAAAACCTTGGCATTGGGCACCCCCAAAACGCCCAAGCCGGACCACGGCGCGGGCGCCCCTATAACAGGGCTTTTCCCGCCCCGCTAGGGCCTTAGGGCCCACTTCAGGGAAGCGGGCGTTCGAACCACGCCACGTCCCAGAAACGGCCGAACTTGCGGCCCACTTCTTTATAGGTGCCGACGGGGGCAAACCCCATGGCGCGGTGCAGGCCGACCGACGCCTCGTTGGGCTGGGTGATGCCGCCAAAGGCGCGGTGAACGTCTTCGCCCTTGAGCGCCTCGAACAGCGCGGCATAGAGCCTGCGGCCGAGCCCTTTGCCGTGCTCGTCCGGCGCCAGATAGATGCTCGTCTCGACGGAAGTGTCATAGGCCGCGCGGTCCTTGAAGCGGCCCGAACACGCCCAGCCGATTGCGGCCTCGCCCCGCGCCGCGACGAAACATTGATGCCGCCCGGCGCGCGCGAAGAGATCGAGCCATTGGCGGCGCTGCTCCAGCGTGCGCGGCTCGATGTCGAACGTGATCGGCGTGTTTACGATATAATGATTGTAGATGTCGAGAAGTGCCGGCAGATCGCGAGGCTCCGCGTGGCGGATGATGATGTCGCTCACGGCGTTTCCTCCCTCAGCGCGGATAGAACCACCGGCAACAAATCGGGCAAATCTTCCGAGATCAATCCGGGGCCGAAAATGCTTGCCGCTTCACCATGCAGCCAGGCCGCGCAAGCCGCCGCGTGAAACGAATCCATGCCCTGCGCCATCAGGCCCGCGATCATGCCCGCCAGCACATCGCCCGCGCCTGCCGTGGCCAGCGTCGGTGGCGCATTGGTGTTGACGATTGCGCGACCATCGGGCGATGCGATCACCGTATCCGGCCCCTTGAGGAGTAGCGTGCATTTTGCCGCCGCCGCTGCTGCGCGCGCCGCTTCGATCCGCGTGGGCGATTGCGCCAGCACACCGGGAAAGATTTTCTCGAATTCGCCTTCATGCGGCGTCAGCACGCAGGGCACGCGCAACAGCACAAACAATTCTTTCGGATCGTTTGCGAACGAGGTGAACGCATCGGCATCCAGCACCACCGCCGCATCGCTCGCCAGAACAGCGGCGACCAATTCCTGTGTCGCGCGCGCCACGCCGCAACCGGGGCCGATGACGACCGAATTGAAGCGCTTGTCGCTCAACAAATTCGCGAGGCCCGCAGCGCCTGCAAATGGTCTGACCATAATCGCGGTCAGCGCCGCCGCATTCACCGTCACCGCATCCATCGGGCTTGCGACGCTCACGAGCCCTGCGCCGACGCGCAAAGCGCCGCGCGCGGCCAGACGCGCCGCACCCGTGGCGTGCGCGGGCCCGCTGACGACGACGCAATGCCCGCGCGCATATTTGTGCGCGAGCGGCTGCGGCCACGGAAAATCCCACAGCGCCGGAGCGTTCTCGAAAATCTTTGGGCGAGTGGCCTGAAGCGCCGCATCGGGGATACCGATATCGGCGACCACGATCTCGCCGCAGAACAATCGCCCAGGCATCAGCACATGCGCGGGCTTCTTGCGGAAGAATGTCACCGTGACGTCGGCCTTCACACATTCGCCGTCCATCGGCCGCGCCAGATCGCCATGCAATCCGCTCGGCACATCGATAGCGACAACCGGCAGACCGGATTTGTTCAGCGCGGCGACGATTTCTTTTGCAGCACCGTCCAGCGGACGCGCCAGTCCTGCCCCGAACAGCGCATCGACAACAATATCCGCATCCTTGATCGCTTCGGGCGAAAGCTGCGCAACAGCGCCATCCCACCGCTTCGCCATTTCGCCCGCATCGCCTTTCAAGCCGTCGCGCGCGCCCAGCAACAAGCACATCGAAGCCGCGCGTTTTCAGATGCCGCGCCGCCACGAATCCGTCGCCGCCATTGTTGCCGGGCCCGCACAACACCGCCACGCGCGTGGGCTGAAAACGCGCCGCCACCGCATCGGCCACCGCGCGGCCTGCATTCTCCATCAGCGTGAGCGATGGCACGCCGTTCTCCGCCGCGAATTTATCGGCGGCGTACATTTCGGCGTTGGTCAGAATCTCGGTGGACATGTCCTCATGCTTCGACAAGCTCAGCATGAGGGCAAGACTAATCCCTCACCCTGAGCTTGTCGAAGGGTGAAATCAGTTCACCTTCGTCGCCGCTTCGTGACCCTGTTCGATGAGGGTGAGCCGCCCGCCGGAATTTTCAAATATCGTCACCGAGCAATTGTCCGGCGAGAACACCACCACGCGCCCGTCGCCCAGCGCCGCGCCTGCCGCCACATTGATGGCGATGAAATGGGAGAAGATCACCGCGTCTTCCGAAAGCGCGATCAGCGCGGCAATCGCATTCTTCCGCCATTGCGCCAATTCCATCGGCGCGTCACGCCACGAACCCGCCATGAACCCGCGCAGCCATTGCGCGCGTTCGGCAAGGCTGTGTGCAGAAGATGGAATTTCCGCCACCGCTTCCTCAATCACCGGCTCGCATTTCCACATTTCTGCAAGCGGCTGCGCGGTTTCGCGCGCGCGCTTCAGCGGGCTCGAAATAATCGTCAGCGGGCCTGATGGCGCAAGCCGCTTCGCCGTGACGCGCGCCTGCTCGCGGCCAAGCTCGTCGAGGCCGGGATCGAGCGCGTCGCCGAAGTTCGCCGAAGCGCGCCCATGACGCACCATGGTGAGCCGCGCCATTACGCGAACCGGAAAAGATTGGTGGGATCGCCGGGAGTCACATGCCCGCTGCGCCCGAGAATTTCTTCCTGCATCATCCAATCCAGAGTCGCGTCATCATCCGGCGTGTTGGCGAGGAACCGGCTGCCGTCATTCAAGCGCCCGACGATGATTCCGAAACGCCGCCCCTTGCGGTCGGTTGCGACGGTGTAGGTTTCGACAGTCGCAGCACCTTCTGGTTTTTCAACCACCTGCGGATGCGCCATTGCATCGATGTCGCGCTGATAGATCTTCGGATCTTCGCGCTGCCACGCGCCTTCCGTCGGTTTGGTGGAATAGATTCCGGCGGAATGTTTGGTGATATACCAGCCATTGGCTGTGCAGAGCCCGAATTTGCCGGGGCTCGCGCGCAGTTTTTCCATCATGGTGACAATCGAATGCATCACATAATTATTCCCCGGCCCGCCGAAATAAGGAAGACCGCCGGTGATCGTCAGCCCGCGCGGATCGGTTTCGGAAATGCCCAACTCCTGACAGCCGATTTCGACCGCAGCCGGAAAACAGGAATAAAGATCGATGATAGGATAAATCGCTCGCGCCGATATCGGCCATCGCGAACGCCTTCTTTCCGATCGCGCGGATGGCAGGCGAGGAATGAAAATCAACGCGCTCGGTGACATTCCAGATGTCGTTGGCGTCGGCGCATCCGTGCAGGAACACGAATTTGCGATTCGGGAATGCCGAGCGCGCGCGCTTTTTCCACGCTCGTCATCACGACCGCGGCACCCATATCCACTTCGATTACGGCATTGAGATATTTCGTGTATGGAAATCCGACGAAGCGGTTTTTCTCGTTGGGCGTCGAGATTTCTTCCGGCGAGCGGAAGGTTGGAAACCACGCGTAAGGATTTTCCGCCGCCACCTTCGTGAACGGCGAAAAGAATTCGCCCAGGAATTTCAGATGTTCCGCAGGTCCGCGATGTTTGGCACCCCTGATCGCATTCTCGAACAACGGATAGGTGTTCACCGGAAAATGCAGGCCGTAGGCGCGCTCATAAGGCGAAACGCCCGCGCGCTGATCGCCGATCTCTTCGGGATCGCTGCCGGGATCGACATCCGGCAGATCGCCCCAGCCGAGATCGACGCCCTTCTTCATCGCGGCAAGCAGCGTGCCGATATATTCCGCGCCAACGAGCAGCGCGGCATCGCATTCTCCGCGCGCGATTTCTTCGGCGGTGCGGTTCACCAGCCATTGCGGCGTGTTGCCGCCGGTTGCCGTGTAAATCGCGCGGCGCGGATTTGCGCCGATGCGTTTTGCGACGGACAGCGGCGGATTGCGGAACATGCGCTTGGGCAAGCGGCCCTGATCGCCCGGCGAATCCGCGGTGAAGCGCACGACAGATAGCGTGTCGATATCGCCCGCCTTCACGCCGGCGTCAGCAAGCGCATCATTCGCCGCCTTCGCCAGCATGGCGATGGGATTGAGGCCCTCCGTGATGCGGCCTTCGCGCGCGCTGCGCTGGGTGAATTGCGCGCCGCCGACAAGTACGGGCGTGCGGGGATCGATTTTTGTCACGCGTTGCTCCATTCAAACTCGTTACCCACCTCCCCCTTGAGGGGAGGTCGATCCGGCATAGCGGGCATCTGCCCGCGACGCCGGATCGGGTGGGGGTTGCTTTGCAACAGATTCGACATATTCGGCAATCGCGTCTTCATTTCTGAATGCATCGACATTCCAGATACGCACAACGCGATAACCGACGGATTCCAGAAATTTTGTGCGCTGCGAATCGTGCGCCATTTGCGCTGGTTCCGCATGATGGCCGCCATCCAGTTCCACGACCAGCTTCGCACGGTGGCAGGCAAAATCCGCTATGTAATTTCCTATTGGAACTTGCCGTCGAAAATGGAGCCCATTGTGTTTCAACATGCGCAAGGATCGCCACAAACGGCGCTCCGCTTCGGTCTGGCTTTTTCGCACAGTTCTTGCGCGCAGGATCGACACCCCCCCACCCCTAACCCCTCCCCTCGTTGGGGGAGGGGGATTTGAGTTTCGCTTTCCCAAAATGTTTTTCAAGTCGCGCAAGCGCCTCTTCGATCACCGCGCGTTTCTTGCAAAACGCAAACCGCACTAGATGATCCGGTTTTCCGCTGGCGAAGAAGAACGACAGCGGGATAGCCGCAACGCCCGCTTCACGCACGAGGCGCTTGCAGAAGGCATCGTCGGGTTCGTTGGAGAGCGCCGAGATATCGGCGGTGAGAAAATACGTGCCCTCGCAGGGCAGCACCTTGAAGCCGAGGCGGTTGAGCCCGTCCGTAAGCAGATCGCGGTTCACCTCGAAGGTGCGCGTCAGTTCCAGCGTGAATTCCATTTCGTGGTCGAGCGCATGCGCCACGCCAAGCTGCAATCCCGGCGGCGTGGTGAAGGTGAGGAATTGATGCGCTTTCGCGATCACATCCACCAGCGGCGCGGCCCCCGTCACCCAACCCACCTTCCAGCCGGTGAGCGCGAACATCTTGCCCGCCGAACCGATGCGCACCACGCGCTCGCGCATGCCGGGCAACGTCATCAGCGGCGTGAATTTGCGAGCGTCGAAAACCAGATGCTCGTAAACCTCGTCGCAGATCACGACGGCGTTGGCGCGCGTCGCGGCGCGCGCGAGGATTTCCAGCTCGCCCGCATCGAACACGCGGCCAATCGGATTGAGCGGCGTGTTGATGAGAATGGCGCGGGTCTTTGCGCTCATGGCGCTGGCGAGTGCGGCTTCCGTCAATCGCCAATCGGGCGGCGACAGCGTGACCGTCTTCACCACCGCGCCAACTGTTTCGGCGATGGGGCGATAGGAATCGTAAGCCGGTTCGATCAGCACGATCTCGTCGCCCGGCCCCACCAATCCCATGATGCAGGCGGCGAGCGCTTCGGTGGCACCCGATGTCACCAGCACTTCGGTATCGGGATTGAATTCGAGATCGTAGAAGCGCCGCGCATGGCCCGCGATGGCGCGGCGCAATTCGGGCCGCCCGCGCGTCGGCGGATATTGGTTCGGGCCTTCCAGCAGCGCCTTGGCCGCGGCCTGACGTATCGCCAGCGGGCCGTCCTCATCGGGGAAGCCCTGCCCCAGATTGATGGCGCCAAGCTCGGACGCCAGCGCGCTCATCACCGTGAAGATGGTGGTCGGCATCCCGGCAAAGACGGGGTTGAAGGGGGGCTTTTCGGTCATCGCTTCTCGCTTGATCGGGCGCGAACATTTGCAATGCAGCGGCGCGACTGACAACTCCTCAGCACAACCGGATTTATGCCTAGTATTCAGGCAATTTGTATGACTTCTATGCAGAACCGGCGCGGTCGAAATCCGTCGATCTTCAAGCCATTGAAATTGCTTATGAATTTTTGCCGGTCAATTGGCACAACCCCTGCTAATTCGTTAACGGGGGAGACCGTCTGGATCCGCCCAAGGAGCACCACATGAAAAAGATCGAAGCCATCATCAAGCCGTTCAAGCTCGATGAAGTGAAGGAGGCCCTGCAGGAAGTCGGCGTTCAGGGCATCACGGTGACCGAGGCCAAGGGCTTCGGCCGCCAGAAAGGCCACACCGAGCTCTACCGCGGCGCCGAATATGTCGTGGATTTCCTGCCGAAAGTGAAGATCGAGATCGTCGTGCCGGACGACCGGGTGGAGCCCGCCGTGGACGCCATCCAGAAGGCCGCGCGCACGGGTCGCATCGGCGACGGCAAGATATTCATTCTCAATGTCGATGAAGTCATCCGCATCCGCACCGGCGAGACCGGGGCGGACGCAATCTGATCCAGCAGCCAACTTCAAGGGGAAGACCAGCGTCATGTCCAATCCAAACACCATCCTGAAACTCATCAAGGACAAGGAGATCAAATTCGTCGATCTCCGGTTCACCGATCCGCGCGGCAAGTGGCAGCACGTCACCTTCGACCTGTCGCTGGTCGACGAGGATTTCCTGACCAACGGCACGATGTTCGACGGCTCGTCGATCGCCGGCTGGAAGGCCATCAATGAATCGGACATGACGCTGGTGCCCGATCTGGACACCGCGGTGATCGATCCCTTCTTCGCGCAGACCGACGCTGATCCTGAATCTGCGACGTCATCGAGCCGACGACCGGCCAGCGCTATGGCCGCTGCCCGCGCTCCATCGCCAAGGCGGCGGAGAAATACATGGCCTCCTCCGGCGCGGGCGACAACGCCTTCTTCGGCCCGGAAGCCGAATTCTTCATCTTCGACGACGTGCGTTTCGACGTGGCGATGAACAAGGGCTTCTACTATGTCGATTCCGTGGAAGGCGCCTACAACACCGGCACGGAATACGAGGCCGGCAATCTCGGCCATCGCCCGGCGGTCAAGGGCGGCTATTTCCCGGTTCCCCCGGTGGATGGCGCGCAGGACATCCGCAGCGAAATGCTCGCCATCATGGGCGACATGGGCATCAAGCCGGAAAAGCACCACCACGAAGTCGCAACCGCGCAGCATGAGCTTGGCTTCAAGTTCAACACGCTGACCAAGTGCGGCGACAACATGCAGATCTATAAATATGTGATCCATCAGGTCGCGGCCGCCTACGGCAAGTCGGCGACGTTCATGCCCAAGCCCATCTATGGCGACAACGGCTCGGGCATGCATGTGCACCAGTCGATCTGGAAGGGCGGCAAGCCGATGTTCGCCGGCTCGGGCTATGCCGATCTGTCGGATACCTGCCTCTATTACATCGGCGGCATCATCAAGCACGCCAAGGCGCTGAACGCCTTCACCAACCCGCTGACGAATTCCTACAAGCGGCTGATCCCCGGCTTCGAAGCGCCGGTGCTGCTGGCCTATTCGTCGCGCAACCGTTCGGCGTCGTGCCGCATTCCGTTCTCGGCCTCGCCCGAATGGCAAGCGCGTGGAAGTGCGCTTCCCCGATCCGGGCGCGAACCCGTATCTCGCCTACGCGGCGATGCTGATGGCGGGCCTCGACGGCATCGAGAACAAGATCCATCCCGGCGATCCGATGGACAAGGACCTCTACGCGCTTCCGCCGGAAGAGCTGAAGGACGTGCCGCACGGTTTGCGGCTCGCTCCGCCAGGCGCTGGAGAATCTCGACGCCGACCGCGCGTTCCTCAAGAAGGGCAATGTGTTCTCCGACGACTTCATCGACAGCTATATCGAGCTGAAGATGGAAGACGTGTACGCCTTCGAGCACACGCCCCATCCGGTCGAGTTCAAGATGTATTATTCGGTGTGAGTTTTCCTCCCCCGTTTACGGGGGAGGTGCCGAACGAAGTGGCGCATAGCGGCAGCGTATGCGCGAGGGGGCGGATGCGATTGTGTTCGCCCCCTTCGTCTTTTGCAGCATGCTCACGCACGCTGCAAAAGCCACCTCCCCCGTAAACGGGGGAGGAAAGCGTTCGAGTTACGCCACCAACACCGCTTCCTCTTCGTCCCTGCCGCGGTGATGCGCCGCGGCCGAAATCGGCAGCACGACAAAGGCTCTGCAGCCCTTGCCCTGCTCGCTTTCGATCCAGGCGCGCCCGCCATGCAGTTCGGCGAGACCGCGCACCAGCGCAAGGCCGAGCCCCGTGCCGCCGCCCTGACGGTCGTAGCGATTATCGACCTGGCTGAACGGCGTGAAAATCTTGTCGAGCTTCTCGCGCGGGATGCCGGGGCCGTTGTCGGCGACCATGATCTGGAAATCGCCGGAGAGCGACGGCCCCGCCACCACATCGATGCGCCCGCCTTCGGGCGTGAATTTCACGGCGTTGGAAACGAGGTTGATGAGAATCTGCTTCAGCGCGCGCTCGTCGGCGAAAAGCTCCGGCGTGCCCGGCTCGACCTCGATGATGAGTTCCTGATGGCGCTCGCGCGCCTTGGCGCCGACGAGTTTCAGCGCCGTCTCCAGCGTGTTGCGCACATCCAGCACTTCGGGCTCGATGTCCATGCGGCCGGCCTCGATCTTGGCGACGTCGAGCAGATCGTTGATGAGGCTCAAGCAGATGCGCGCCGGAGGAATGAATGTCGCTCGCATAATCCTTGTAGCGGGCGATCTCGATGGCGCCGAAACATTCCTTGGCGATGATTTCGGAGAAGCCGAGAATGGCGTTCAGCGGCGTGCGCAGCTCGTGGCTCATATTGGCGAGGAACGCGGTCTTGGACGCATTGGCCGTCTCCGCCTCGAAGCGCTTGCGCAGCGCCTCGTCGCGGGCCTCTTCCAGCTCGCGGGCAAGGTCTTCCACCTCGAAGCGCAGCCGCGAATCCTCGTCGAAGCGGTGGGTGAGCCGGTGTCCGTCAAGGAAAAGCTGGAGCGTATATACTCCCATCGCGACGGCGATGCCGATGCCGAGCAGCGAGCCGGTCAGCACAAAGCGCAAATCGGCCAGCAGCACCAGCGGCACCACGCTCGCCATGAACATTTCCAGATGATTGGCGCGGCTGACCACGAACCACGCCAGAACCGACGACCACCGCCAGCGCCAGAAAGATGTGATTGACGATGCTGCCCGTATCCCACAGCAGCCACGGCATGACGCCCCACAACGTGCTCGTCACCACCTGCATGGCGACGAAGCGGGCGAACCAGCCGCGCAGGCGCTCGTAGCTCGCATGGGACGCGGTGTCGCGCCGGTAGATATCGGCGATGCGCGAGGCCGAAATGGTGGCGACCGCGATCGCGGCGGGCAGAAGCAGCGTCACATGCAGCGGCATGTGGCCGAACAGCCCGTCCTCGGAGGCGAGCCACGCCGCGCACAGCGCCCAGAGCGGCGCCATGAAGCGCGCCGAATGAACGACCTCCGCGATCAGATCCAGTTGCGCCTTCAGAACGCGCGCGTCCGCGCTTTTCCGCATGCGCAACCGCTGCCCATAGCCCACGGCTTACCCTCTCGCCCCGGCTCGGAAATTCCCGGACGCCCGGATGGTAAAGACGGACTCCTAAAATTTGCTTAGAATTCACGATCTATGCACTTGCCCGGATATTGCGCAATTGTGCCGCGCTCGCCTGGCCCGGCGGGAACGTGACATAGGCGCGGACGCCCGCGCCGATTTCGGTGTCGATCCAGGCCCGCCCGCCATGCAGTTCGGCCAGGCCGCGAACCAGCGAAAGCCCCAGCCCCGTGCCGCCTTCCTGGCGGTTGTAGCGATTGTCGATCTGGTTGAACGGCGTGAAGATGCGGTCGAGCAGCGTGGGCGAAATGCCCGGCCCATTATCGGACACGCAAAGTTCGAAGCCGCCATCGTCCGTGCGCCGGCCGGAGATGACGATCTCACCGTTTTCCTGCGTGAACTTCACCGCGTTGGTGCCCAGATTGATGATGATCTGCTTGAAGGCGCGCTCGTCGGCGAAGGCTTCGGTCACGTCGTCGGCGATCTGCACGCGCATGTTCTGGCGCTTTTCGCGCGCGCGCACCAGCAGCACGCGCAGCGCGCTCTGGATGACAAGCCGCGGATTGAACAATTGCGGCTCCACTTCCATCTTGCCGGATTCGATCTTGGCGATGTCGAGGATGTCGTTGATGATGGCGAGCAGATGGCTGCCCGACGCGTTGATGTCGCCGGCATATTCGCGGTAGCGCGGCGTGCCCACCGGCCCGAAGGTTTCGTTGGCGATGATGTCGGAGAAGCCCAGAATGGCGTTCAGCGGCGTGCGCAATTCATGGCTCATGTTGGCGAGGAAGGTGGTCTTCGACGCATTGGCCGCTTCCGCCTCGAAGCGCTTTTTCAGCGCTTCGTCGCGGGTTTCGCGCAACGCATTGGTGAGGTTGTCATTGGCAAAGCGCGTGCGCAGCATGACGTCGAGCTGGCGCGCGGCGCCCACCGCCAGCAGCAAGGTATAGATCAGCGTCAAGCTGAGAAATCACCGCGATCGGAAAACCCGCTCCGCCCGTGGCGCTCAGGAAACGCGCCAGCGTCGGCACGGCAATCGCGCTCACGCCCGCCAGATAGATGCCAAGGTGCATGGCGCGCGCGGCCGCGTAGGACCACAGCACCGCCACGATGGGAACCAGGATCGCCACATTGTTGACGGCGTTGCCGTCGACCCACAGCAGCCACGGCAGCAATCCCCAGCTTGCGCCGCTCAGCACCTGAAAGCCGATCAGCCGCCAGAACCACGCCAGTCGTGTTGGTCGGATTGCTGCGATAGCGGCGATAGAGATCCATCGCCACAACGCTGTTGAAAAGATGCACGGCCATGAAGGCGACGAGGCTCCAGGCCGATTCCCGGCCGAACATCGGAAAGAAGCCGAGAAACGGAACGATGGATACAAGCGCCCAGCCGGGATTGAACCACGCGCCGATAGGAAGGGCCGTGACGATCATGTCCAGCCGCGCCTGCAGCATGCGGCCGGGATCGCTCTTGGGCTGTGGTCCGCTGATAGTTTCCGCCGTCATTCTCGAGTCCTGAAGGAGGCATTTGGCCTGCTGCCCGCTTTCAGGCTAATCAACGCAAGTTAAAAAAATCGCTGCGTTTTGATACGGGGTGCGCAAACGCGACGTATTCGTTAATTTGCGTTCACCACAATTCGCCCGCCGACGGAAGGCACCGGAACGGCCAATGGTTAAGACGCCCGATCTGTTCGAAGCAGCACCTGCGAGTTCCAAGGGCTATACGGCCAAGGACATTGAAGTTCTTGAAGGACTGGAGCCCGTGCGCCGCCGCCCCGGCATGTATATCGGCGGCACGGACGAGCGCGCGCTGCATCATCTGGCGGCCGAAATTCTCGACAACGCGATGGACGAGGCCGTTGCCGGTCACGCCAGCCGCATCGAGATCGAGCTTGCGGCGAAACGATATTCTAACCATCCGCGACAATGGCCGCGGCATTCCCATCGATCCGCATCCGAAGTTCAAAAACAAATCGGCGCTCGAAGTCATCATGACGACGCTGCATGCGGGCGGGAAATTCGGCGGCAAGGTCTATGACACCTCCGGCGGGCTGCACGGCGTGGGCGCATCGGTGGTGAACGCGCTGTCGGAATGGATGGAGGTCGATGTCGCGCGCGACCGCCACGCCCACAAGATGCGCTTCGAGCGCGGCAAGGCGATCGGCAAGCTGAAGGACGCGGGCGCGGTCAACCGGCGCGGCACCATCGTCACCTTCAAGCCGGATCAGCAGATTTTCGGCAAGGACACGCATTTCTCGCCCGCAGCGCTTTACCGCATGGCGCGCTCGAAGGCGTATCTGTTCCGCGGCGTGGAAATCCGCTGGGCCTGCGAGCCGTCGCTCATCAAGGGCGGCACGCCTGCCGAAGACACGCTGAAATTTCCCGGCGGTCTGCTCGATTTTCTCAAAAGCGAAATCGAGGGGCGCGATACCGTCACGCCGCGCTTCTTTTTCGGGCGCACCGAAAACCGCGACGGCAAAGGCGCGGTCGAATGGGCCGTGGCCTGGGCGCCGGAGGCCGATCCGTTCCTGCATTCCTATTGCAACACGATCCCCACGCCGCAGGGCGGCACGCATGAACAGGGCCTGCGCAACGCGCTGACGAAGGCGCTGCGCGCGCATGGCGAGCGGGTGAACAACCGCAAGACCTCGCTCATCATGCCGGACGATTTGATGGCGGCGGCGTGCGCGGTGCTGTCGGTGTTCATTCGCGAGCCGGAATTTCAGGGCCAGACGAAAGAAAAATTATCGACGCAGGATGCGCAGCGTCTGGTCGAAAATGTCATGCGCGATCATTTCGATCATTGGCTGGCGGAAAGCCCGGCCGAGGCCGACCGGCTCTTGAATTTCGTCATCGATCAGGCCGACGACCGGCTGAAGCGCAAGCAGGAAAAGGAAACACAGCGGAAATCCGCGACCCGCAAATTGCGCCTGCCCGGCAAACTTTCGGATTGCTCGCGCGATGCGGCGGGCGGCACGGAGATTTTTCTGGTCGAGGGCGACAGCGCCGGCGGCTCGGCCAAGCAGGCGCGCGAACGCACGACGCAGGCCATTCTGCCCTTGCGCGGAAAGATTCTGAATGTGGCGAGTGCGGCGGCGGGCAAGCTCGCGCAAAATCAGGAACTCGCCGATCTGGTGCAGGCGCTGGGCTGCGGCACCGGCTCCAAATATCGCGACGACGATCTGCGCTATGAGCGCGTCATCATCATGACCGACGCCGATGTGGACGGCGCGCATATCGCATCGCTGCTGCTGACGTTCTTCTATCGCGAAATGCCGCGGCTGATCGCCGAAGGCCATCTGTTCCTCGCCATGCCGCCGCTCTATCGCCTCGCGCAGGGCGGCAAGACCGTCTATGCGCGCGACGACGCCCATCGCGAGCAACTGCTCAAGACCGAATTCAAGGCGAATGCGAAGGTGGAAGTTTCCCGCTTCAAGGGCCTGGGCGAAATGATGCCCGCGCAATTGAAGGAAACCACCATGCGCCCCGGCCACCGCACGCTGATCCGCGTCGAGATCGCCGAGGAAACGCGCGCGGACACCGACAATCTCGTCGAGCGCCTGATGGGCAAGAAGCCGGAACTGCGCTTTCAGTTCATTCAGGAGAATGCGCAGTTCGCCAAGGAGGTGGATGTGTGAGCGTTACGGCACATTCACCGCAGATATAACAAACGTCCCATCGCCCAGTTGCGACGGCACCGCGGTTTTTGGCCGTGCGGCTGCGAGGAATTTTCCGAACGCGGGCAAGGCCAACGCGGCGTTCCACCAGAGTGAGCGTCACCGGCTTCGTCGCGGAAAGATCGAGCATTATCGTCGCGTGCGCGCAATCCGGCGTCATGCAGCCGATCATCACCTGATCGCGTGCTGCCCATTCCTTCGGTGCCGCGAAATGCTTACCGTTGATGGTGAAGGCGGTAAGCCCCGCCGCCTTCGGCACGATCACATACATCTGTGCGGTATCGGGCGAGCCTTGCAATTGCAGCGTCACGCGACCGTTCTGCGCCGTCACCTGCGCCGATGGCGGCGCAAAGCGCATGGCGCCCGCTGGCGCGACATAGGATTCGAAGAATGCCAATGGATAAGGCTTCTCCGGCTTCGCGCCGAATTTCGCAGCAACGCGCAAGCTCTGCGGCAAGGGCGCGTTGGCGTCGGCGGTCCACAGCGCGCGATTGTGGATGTGATCCTCGACATAATTAAGGTTCAGCCGCAAGCGGCCAGGTTTCGCTGTAGGCCGGTTGCAGCCCCGCAATCGCAGCCGCAATGATCGCGCCGCCGAATGCAATTCCGAGCGAGATGCGCCGCGATTGCGATGTCATCTCCGGCATCAGCGGCATGAGCACGAGCAATCCGAAAGCGGCGGGCACGGTGAACAGCGGCGGGATTTGCAATCCCATCAACATCTCGCCCTGCGCCACGAATCCGATCCAGAGCGCAAGCGCGGGCAAGGCGGAGATCAGCAATGCCCAAGGCCGCCATTTCGCGCTGCGCGATGTGGCAAGCAGCAGCACAGCGGCGACCAGCGCCGGAAACAGGAAATAGGGCGCAAAGCCCGTGAGGAAGATGCGGAGACGATGATCGAGAGTGCGGCAAACCACAGCCACACCACATTCGCCGAAATGCGCGAGGCGAGCGGGGCCGCGAGCAACACCACGCCCCACACGCCAAGCGCAAACGCGATGCGCAACGCCAGCGGATGCGCGTAGGACGGATCGGGCATGCCGCTGACGATCTGCGCGAGATAGGAAAGCGCCGAGCCCCGCAAGCGTCGTGCCGATCAGCAGCGCAAGCGGCATGGCAAAGGCGGCGATAGCCGCGATTTCCAACCCATCGTCGCATCGCGCGAAAGAAACGCCGACTGCGGCGATCATCAGGAACGCGACAATCGAAAGCGGCAACGCAAACCCGGCCGCCATGCGCGGCAGCACGGCGCCGAAGAAATCGGCATAGATGTCGTTGCCGCCTTTGAGGTTCGCAAAATCGGTCTGCTCAAGCGCGCTCGCCAGCCCCAGCATATTGTCGCCATGCTGTTGCAGCGTAACGAGGCTTAAGTTTTTCAGCGTGTCGAGCGGGGTGTGGTAATCGGCGACTTGGCCCAGAAACGCGAAATTGTAGCCGGTCAATCCGTCGCGAATGAAAAGCGTGAGGTCGGTGTCGTTGGGCAGGAAGCGATAGATTTCCGCATAGACCGAACTCGTCGCATAGCGCGGCACGCTCTTCGCATAAAGATCGATCAGCCGCGCATCGCCGGGGCTCGTCTGGAAAAGAAAGCTAGGGCCGGTGCTGCCGCGCGCCTCCACATTGATGACCGCGCCGACCATGTCGCGATAGGAGGGATTGTCGAGAAACGCCGCGGCACCCAGCAGCCCATATTCCTCGCCATCGGTGAACAGCGCGAGTACGGGATGCTTGCTCGGCCTCGCCGCGCGCGCGCAACGCGCGGATGGTTTCGAGAATGGTGGCGTCGCCCGATGCGTCGTCGGCAGCACCCGGCCCGGCGGGCACGGAGTCATAATGTGCGAGCAGCAGCACGACCTTGCCCTCGGCGGGCCCGCGTGCGGCCTCGGCCAGGATGTCCGTCACAGTGGCGCAGGTGACGACAGGAAGCCGCGCCACCGGATTGCAGGCAAAGGCGCGGTAGGTGGTCGCGGGCACGCCCATCTTCGCCAGCTCGTTCAGGATGCGGCCACGCTCGGCGGCGTTTTCGGGCGTTCCGGCGGGGTGCGGGCGGGCCGGTCCCAGAATCCGGGCCAGTGTTGCATCGGCGCGCATGGCGGAAAATTCGGTCGCGGGCGCGCTCGCGGGCACGGGCGGAGGCCGGTCATAGGCGTATTTCGCGGCGAACCAGAAGGCCACGGCCAGCGCCGCCAGCGCCCAAACCCGCAAGGAAGCCGATCCCATTTCCCGCCCCGATCCGGCGAAATGCGGCCTAAATCATTGACAGGCCGTAATTTCACCCTATGTTGCAGTGCATAAGAGATTCGGCGGCCATCCGGGCAGCCGACAGGGCGCTCGCCATGCGCCCGATCAGGAGCGTATGACGAACAGCGTGACGACCGCCAGCGCGCAAGCTGGCACTGAAGAAGCCTCGATCAATTCTTCCGGCGACCCTTCTTCTACCCCCCCACCCCCCCTCGAAATTCCGAGGTTCAATTCGCTTGGCCTTTCGGCCGAGGTGCTGAAGGCCGTGGCCGAAAGCGGCTACACCTCCCCCACCCCCATTCAGGCGCAGGGCATTCCCCATGTGCTGAAGCGCCGCGACGTGATCGGCATCGCGCAGACGGGCACGGGCAAGACCGCCTCCTTCACCCTGCCGATGATCGAGATGCTGGCGCGCGGCCGGGCCAAGGCGCGCATGCCGCGCTCGCTGATTCTGGAGCCGACGCGCGAACTGGCGGCGCAGGTCGCCGAGAATTTCGAGAAATACGGCAAGTACAACAAGCTCTCGATGGCGCTTCTGATCGGCGGCACCTCGTTCGACGAACAGGACCGCAAGCTCGATCGCGGCGTGGATGTGCTGATCGCGACGCCGGGCCGCCTGCTCGATCATTTCGAGCGCGGCAAGCTGATGCTTTCGCAGGTTCAGATTCTGGTGATCGACGAAGCCGACCGCATGCTCGACATGGGCTTCATTCCCGATGTCGAACGCATCTGCAAGCTGATCCCCTTCACGCGGCAGACGCTTTTTTATTCGGCCACCATGCCGCCGGAAATCCAGCGCCTGACCGAGCAGTTCCTGCACAATCCCGTGCGCGTGGAAGTTTCGCGGCCCGCCACCACCGCCACCAACATCACGCAGGAAATCATCGAGGTTCCGAACAATGATTGGGCCAAGCGCGAAACGCTGCGCCGCCTCATCAACGAGCATCAGGTGAAGAACGCCATCGTCTTCTGCAATCGCAAGCGCGATGTGGATGTGGTGGCGAAATCGCTTGCAGAAGCACGGCTTCAATGCGGCGGCGCTGCATGGCGATCTCGATCAGTCCGTGCGCACGCGGACATTGGACAGCTTCCGCAGCGGCGAGCTGGCGCTTCTGGTGGCGAGCGACGTGGCGGCGCGCGGGCTCGATATTCCGGCGGTGAGCCACATCTTCAATTTCGACGTGCCGTTTCATGCCGACGATTACGTGCATCGCATCGGGCGCACGGGCCGCGCCGGACGCTCCGGCCATGCCTTCATGCTGGCGAGTTCGCGCGACGGCAAATATGTCGAAGCCATCGAGAAGCTGACGGGGGGCAAGACCATTCCCCGCCGCAAGATCGAAGGCATCGAAGTGCGCGAGGATAGCCCTCGCAACAACGACCGCAATCGCGGGCACGACCGCAACAAGGGGCGCAACGACAATCGTGGGCACCGCGAACGCCCGCGCGCCGATCATGGCCAGCGCGCGTCGATGGAGCCCGCGCAACAGACGCTCGCCAAAGCGCCGGTGGCGCATACGCCCGAACCGCAGGCCGTGCAGCAACAGCCCAAGCAGCACAAGCCGGATCACCGGCAGGATCATCGCCCGAAGCCGCAGCAGCAAAAGCCGCAGCCGCAACAGCGCGCCGAGCCGAAACAGCCCGACGCACATCAATTGCCCGCATTCCTGCTGCGTCCGATCAACGTGCCGAAGCTCGAAAAGCCCGCGCCGCGTGCCAAGAAGAAGAGCGAAGATTTGGATGCGTAGCACCCTCCCCGAAGGGAGGAACGCTTCACTTCTTGATCTGCATTCCCAGATATTTCTGGAAGCCCGCACCAAACGGCGGACGCATCATCGCGGTGATGTCCATCTTTGCCTGTTTGAACACGGCCTTGGCGTGGCTGAAGGTGCGAAAACCGTCGAGCCCGTGATAGGCGCCCATGCCCGACGGGCCGATGCCGCCGAACGGCAGATCCTCCATGCTCACATGCATCACCACATCGTTGACGGTCACGCCGCCCGAGGTGGTGCGCGTCAGCACCTTTTCCTGCTCCGCGGCATCGTCGCCGAAATAATAAAGGCCGAGCGGGCGGTCATGCGCGTTCACGTAAGCCATCGCCTCGTCCACATCCTTATAGGTCTTCACCGGCAGAAGCGGCCCGAAGATTTCTTCCTTCATGATCTTCATGTCGTCGGTCGGATTGAGAACGATGGTCGGCGGAATCTTGTGGAAGGGCTGCTGGCGGAAATCCTCTTTCGCCGGATTGATCTCCACGATCTCAGCACCCTTGGCGCGCGCGTCGTCGATATAGCCGGTCAGCCGGTCGTAATGGCGCTGGTTGATGACGGAGGTGTAGTCGGGATTGTCCTTCATCGTGGGATACATGGCGGTGATGGCCTTCGTCGCCGCGGCGACGAACTCACCCGCCTTTTCCTGCGGCACATACACATAATCCGGCGCGAGGCAAATCTGGCCCGCGTTCAGCGTCTTGCCCATCATCACGCGCTTGGCGGTCAGATCCATGTCCGCCGAGCGGCTGACGATCACCGGCGATTTGCCGCCGAGTTCGAGCGTCGTCGGAACCAGGTTCTCCGCCGCCGCGCGCATCACGTGATAGGCAATCGAAGTCGCACCCGTGAACAGCAGATGATCGAACGGCAATTTGCGTGAAGGCAGCGCCGACATCCGGCCCGCCGGGAAACACCGCCACTTCGCGTCTCGTCAAAGGCCGAGCGGAACATGCGCTCCATCAATTCGGAGGTGCGCGGCGTGTATTCGGACGGCTTTATCATCGTGCGGTTGCCGGCCGCGAAAATGCCCGCCAGCGGCGTGAAGGTCAGATTGATCGGAAAATTCCACGGGCTGATGACGCCGATCACGCCCTTGGGCTGATACTCTATATAGGCGCGCGCACCGAACAGGCCGAGCAGCGAAGGTGTCACGCCGCGCTTCTCGCGCGCCATCCATTTCTTCAGATGCGCCTTGGCATGTTTCAGCGGGCCGATGGAACCGGCGACATCGGTGAGCATGGTGGATTCCACCGAGCGGTGCCCGAAATCTTCGCGCAGCGCTTCGGCAATCGCATCCTTGTGGCCGACCAGCAGCGCAATCGCGCGGTCGAGCCATTCGATGCGTTTGGCCGCATCCGGCGGGCCATCCTTCAGATGGGCCTGGCGCTGCGCCTCCAGCACGGCTTTCATCCGCGCCTCGGCGGGATTGGTCTGCATGGGTCTTGCCTCGGCCGCGCTCATCTGTCGTCTCCTCGATTGACGTATCGTCAAATAGAGCAGCACTCGGTCCGCGCGGCAATCCCGTTTAGCCGCGATTGCGGGGCATTTAGCCCTGCCCTAGCGTCACCCGCCTTTCGCGCCTTGTGCGTTTTCGCTTATGTTTTGCGGGCGATTACCGGAGAGGACCCATGCGCAAGGATTTCGAACGCGCCTATGTGACCGCGCATGGCGATGTCGCCGTGCTCACGCTCAATCATCCCGAAGTGATGAATGCGGCGGCCCCCAAGATGATCCGTGGACTGACGGCTGCCCTCGATCACATCGAGCATCACGATAGCCACTTCCGCGCCATCGTGATGACGGGCGAAGGACGCGGCTTCTGCTCCGGCGCCAATCTTTCCGAAGTGTCGGAGGAACATGCGAGCCCCGCGGGTGTCGGCTCCGCGCTGGAGACGGCCTATCATCCCTTCCTGCGCCGGTTGCGCGATCTGCGCCTGCCGCTTGTGACGGCGGTGAACGGCCCCGCCGCCGGTATCGGCATGAGCATCGCGCTGATGGGCGACATGGTGCTGGCCGCGCGCTCGGCTTATTTCCTGCAAGCCTTCGCGCGCATTGGCCTTGTGCCGGATGGCGGCTCGACCTGGCTTCTGCCGCGCACCATCGGGCTCGCGCGCGCCAAGGAGCTTTCGATGCTGGCCGAGAAATTGCCCGCCGAACAGGCGCTCGCCTGGGGCCTCATCAATCGTGTTTACGATGATGCGAAGCTGATGGACGAAGCAATGACGCTCGCCAATCGCTTCGCCGCCGGGCCCACGCTCGCCTACGCGGCGATGCGCAAACAATTCTGGGCGAGCCCGAACAATTCCTATGAGGCGCAGCTCGATCTCGAGCGCCAATTGCAGCAGCATTCCGGGCGCACGGCAGATTTCATGGAAGGTGTGAGCGCCTTCCTGCAGAAGCGGCCCGCGAAATTCACCGGAAAATAACCAGCAATCGCCGCGCTTTACCGCGCAAGATTAGCTTTTATTCACGCATGCGTGGGAGACATAGGTGTACCTCCTCGCGGGCGCGTGACTTGCGCGAACGCGCGGTTTGCGGCCCTATTGCGTGAAATCCCGATGGATATTGGCCTCATCTGAAACGAAGCGGAGAGCTTTCCATGAAACGTCGCCTGATTGTGCTTGCGAGCCTTCTTTGCGCCGGGTGCATGTCGCCCCCACCGCCGCCTCCACCGCCCGCACCTGTCGCAGCCAATCCGCCCGCAATCGGCAAATGGGGCGTCGATCTCTCCGCCATCGATGCGTCCATCAAGCCGGGCGACAATTTCTTCCAATATGTGAACGGCAATTGGCTGAAGACCGCGGTGATCCCGCCCGACCGCTCCAGTACCGGTGCGTTCCAGAATCTGCGCATCGAAAGCGAACAGAAGCTCAAGACGATTGTCGCCACGCTGGAGGCAAAGCCCGTCGATCAACTGAGCCCCGATGAGCGCAAGCTGCGCGATCTCTATGACGCCTTCGAGGATCAGACGCAGATCGACTCGCGCGGGCTGAAGCCCGTGCAGGACGATCTCGACATGATCGCGCATCTGAAGACGCTGGCCGATGTGGCGCGCGTGATGGGCTCGGTGCGGATGATGACCGACAGCCTTTACAGCGTCGGCATCGGCGTGGACGACAAGGATCCCAACGCCTATTCGATCAATCTGTCGCAATCCGGCCTCGGCATGCCGAACCGCGACTATTATCTGAACACGGACGACAAGGCGCTCGCCACAACGCGCGACGCCTACAAGAAATATCTGGCCGACATGCTCGCGCTTTGCCGGCGTGAAGGACGCGCAAGGCGCGCGCCGACAAGGTCTATGCGCTGGAAGCCGCGATGGCGAAGGTGGAATGGGCCAATGAAGATCGCCGCGACGAGGACAAGGTCTATAATCCCATGTCCTATTCGGCGCTGAAGAAGCTCGCGCCGCAATTCCCGTGGGATGCCTATTTCAAGGAAGCGGGCATTCCCGCTTACCTCGCCCAAGGGCGAGCGTCAGGTGATCGTGGCGGAGAAATCGGCGTTTCCGAAGCTCGCGAAGATTTTTGCGCAAACGCCGGTGGCGGTGTGGCGCGATTATCTGACGGCGCATTACCTGCACGCCTTTGCCGCCTATCTGCCCAAGACGATCGACGACCGCAATTTCGCCTTCTACGGCACGGTCATTCAGGGCAATTCGCAGCAGCTCGACCGCGCCACGCGCGGCGTGCATCTGCTCGACAACGATATCGGCGAGGCGCTGGGCAAGCTCTATGTCGCCAAATATTTCCCGCCCGAAGCCAAGGCGAAGGCCGAAGCCCTCGTCGGCAATCTGCTGAAGGCCTACGAAGCCGACATGCAGACGCTGGACTGGATGACGCCGGAAACCCGCAAGAAGGCGCTGGAGAAGCTGCACCAGTTCACGCCGCATATCGGCTATCCCGACAAGTGGCGCGATTATTCGGCGCTGTCGATTTCGCGCGACGATCTGGTGGGCGATGTCAAGAACGCGATCGAATTCGAATGGAACCGCGAGCTGAAGCGGCTCGACGATCCGGTCGATAAATCCGAATGGGACATGACGCCGCCGACCGTGAACGCCTATTACAATCCGTCGGCCAATGAGATCGTGTTCCCGGCCGCAATCCTGCAACCGCCCTTCTTCGATCCCAATGCGGACGACGCGGTGAACTACGGCGGCATCGGCGCGGTGATCGGCCATGAAATCAGCCATGGCTTCGACGATCAGGGCTCGAAATATGACGGCACCGGCATGCTCAACGATTGGTGGACGCCCGAAGATCGGAAGAATTTCGACGCGCGCACCAAGGCCCTCACCGACCAGTTCAACTCCTATGAGCCGCTGCCCGGTCTGCATGTGAACGGCGCGTTCACGCTGGGTGAAAACATCGCCGATCTTGCGGGCGTCACCATCGCGTTCAAGGCCTATCACATCTCGCTGGACGGCAAGCCCGCGCCGGTGCTGGACGGATTCACCGGCGATCAGCGCTTCTTCCTTTCCTTCGGCCAGATCTGGCGGGCGAAATATCGCGAGGGCACGCTGCGCGCGCAGGTGCTGTCCGATCCGCACAGCCCTGGGCAGTTCCGCGCCGACGGAGCCACGCGCAATCTCGACAGCTGGTACACTGCCTTCGACGTGACGCCGGACGAGAAATATTATCTCCCGCCGGATCAACGCGTGCATCTGTGGTGAAATAAAGCGAATAGCGAAGTGGCGAATAGGGAAATCCCTATTCGCTATTTTGCTATTCAGCGCTTGCCGGTTTCAGCGTTACGGATTCTCCGCAGCCGCACGCCGCCGTCTGGTTCGGATTGTTGAACACGAACCGCGACGCCAGCCTCTCGCGTCACGAAATCCATCTCCGTGCCGATCAGGAACATGATCGCTTTGGGATCGATGAACACCTTCACGCCCTTGTCTTCGACCACTTCTTCGAAGGCCTGAGGTGCATCGGCATAATCCATCGTGTAGGCCATGCCCGCGCAACCGCCATTGGTCACGCCCACGCGCACGCCCGCATAGGCGCCATTCGCATCGGCAATGATCTGCGCGATCCGCGCGGCCGCGGCATCGCTGAGCCGCAGCGCCTTGGGCCGTTCGCGTTTCACTCTGGTCTGCGTCGTGCTCATCAGAACATATTCAACTCGAGTTTGGCTTCTTCGCTCATATTGTCCGGCGTCCAGGGCGGATCGAACACCATGTTGACGGTGATCTCGCCGATGCCTTCCACCGTTTCCAGCGCCGATTTCACCATACCCGGCATTTCGCCCGCCACCGGGCAGCCCGGCGCCGTCAGCGTCATGTCCACAGCTACGTCCTTGTTGTCGGCCACGTCCACCTTATAGATAAGACCGAGTTCGTAGATGTCCACCGGGATTTCCGGATCATAGACGGTCTTGATCGCCGCCACGAGCCTGGCGGTGAAAGCCTCAAGCTCCTCCGGCGTGAGCTTCGACGCCTCGATTTTGGCCGGTTCCGCGTTCATTCCGTCTTGGCGGGAGCGCCGCCCTCCAGAGCCGATTTCATCGTGTGCCAGGCAAGCGTTGCGCATTTCACCCGCATGGGAAACGCCGAGACGCCGCCCATCACTTCCAGCCGTTCGCGATCGTCCGGCGAAAGGCCCTTCGACGTCTTCGCCCTTCACCAGATTGAGGAACCCGCCCATCAGTTTTTCCGCTTCCGCAACCGTGCGGCCGACCACCATATCCGTCATCAGCGAAGCGGAGGCCTGGCTTATCGCGCAGCCCTTGCCTTCGAATTTGATGTCCGCGATGCGATCATTCTTGTCGAGCGACAGATAGATCTTCACCCGGTCGCCGCAAAGCGGATTGTGCCCCTCGCCCGAATGCGTGGCATTCGCCAACGCACCGAAATGGCGCGGATGGCGCGAGTGATCGAGGATCACTTCCTGGTATAGTTCGCGAAGGGATTCATCCATCATGACGCCAAAATCCCACGCGCTTTGCCGAGCGCCGCAATGAACACATCCACGTCCTCGCGCGTATTATAAAGCGCGAACGATGCGCGCGTGGTGGAGGCGACATCGAACCGCTCCATCAGCACCTGCGCGCAATGATGGCCCGCCCGCACCGCCACGCCTTCGCGGTCCAGAATGGTGGCGAGATCATGCGCGTGCATGCCTTCCGCCTCGAACGACAATATCGCGCCCTTGCCCGGCGCATCGCCGATCACGCGCACCCAGTTGAATTCGCGCAATTGCTCGCGTGCATAGGCAAGCAGATCATGTTCATGCGCTGCAATCGCGTCGCGATCCATGCCGCTGAGATAATCCAGCGCCGCCGCCAGCCCAACGCTTTCGATGATCGGCGGCGTGCCGGCTTCGAAGCGCGCGGGCGGATCGGCATAGGTGACCACATCGCGCGTCACTTCGCGGATCATCTCGCCGCCGCCATTGAAGGGGCGCATGGCTTTCAGATGCGCGCGCTTGGCATAAAGCGCGCCGATGCCCGTGGGGCCATAAAGCTTGTGGCCTGTCAGCGCATAGAAATCGACATCGAGGTCGCGCACATCCACGCGCATATGCACCGCACCCTGACAGCCATCGGCCAGCACCGGCACGCCTTTGGCATGCGCGCGCGACACGATGTCTTTCAGCGGCGTGATGGTGCCCAGAACATTGGACATATGCGCGATGGCGACAAGTTTGGTTTTCGGACCAATGGCGGCATCGAGCCGCTTCAATATCGAGCGAACCATCATCACGCACATCGACCCAGCGCAATACCGCGCCCTGCCGCTCGCGCAGGAAATGCCACGGCACGATATTGGAATGATGTTCCATCACGGAGAGCACGATCTCATCGCCCGGCTGGATGCGCGGCGCGAGGATAGGAATACGCAACCAGATTGATCGCTTCGGTGCCGCCCTTGGTGAACACGATTTCGTCTTCATGGGCGGCATTGACGAAACGCTGCACGGTTTCGCGCGCGGCTTCGTAGCGCTCCGTCGCCGCGGCCGACAGAAAATGCACGCCGCGATGCACATTGGCATATTCGCTGGTGGCGAAATCGGTCATCGCATCCAGCACCTGACGCGGCTTCTGCGCCGAGGCGGCGCTATCGAGATACACCAGCGGCTTGCCATAGACCTTGCGCGACAGGATTTCGAAATCCGCGCGCGCAGCATACGGATCGAATGCGACGTCGCGTTATTTTTGCCTGCGCCGTCATGATGCCTTATCCGCCTGCGCGAGTGCGGCTTCGACCTTGCGCCAGATTTCGGCGCGAAGCGTCTTCATCTTCGATTTCAGCGACCGCATCTTCGAGAAATGCCCGCATCAGAAGCGCGCGCGCCTCGCTTTCGGGAATGCCGCGCGTGCGCAGATAGAAAAGCGATTCATCGTCCAGATCGCCGACCGCGGCGCCATGGGCGCATTTCACGTCGTCGGCGAAAATTTCCAGCTCCGGCTTCAGATCGATTTCCGCGCGCGCGCCGAGCAGCAAGCCCTTCGCGGTCTGGCGGCTGTCGGAACCATCGGCGCCTTGCGCGACCGTGATCTTGCCCTGATAGACCGCGCGCGATTTTCCGCCCGCGACATTCTTGAACAATTGCGTGCTCAGCGTGTTGCCGACCGCATGTATCGATATGGGTGGTGACATCGGCGTGGCCGCCCGCCAAAACGCTTACGCCGGAAAGATGGGCATGTGCGCCCTCGCCTTCCAGCCGCACCGTCACATCGGCGCGCGAAAGCTTCGCGCCGAAATTGGCAAAATGCGCGCGATAGACCGCATTCGCCGCCGCCTTCACCGCAATCGTTTCGACCTGTACAGATTTTTCCGTGGCGGGAGCAAGCCGGACATGGGAGAGTTTCGCACCTGCTTCGAGCACAAATTCGGTGCCGATATTCCGCAATTCAAAAGAATTGTCTTGCTGCGTTTCCACCAGCGTCAGCGAAGCGCCTTCTTCCAAGACAACAAGAACGCGCGCATGACCCTCGCCAAACAAATTCAGCTTCACAGTGCCGGAAATTCCGCGCGACACTCGTAACGCAACGCCGCTCTTCGCGAACGCCAGCGAAGCTGCTTCCATCGCGCCGCCATGCGCGGCACCCAGATTGCGCGTCACCCATTCCGGTGCATTGGCCGAGGAAAGATCGAACAGCTCGACGCCATCCGGCAAAGCGTCGATACGCCATTGAGCCGAACCGTCCGATGCAATGTCATCGCCATCGAGCGCGGCGCGCAGATCGGAATATTTCCATTCCTCGACGCGGCGATGCGGAACACCTTTCGCGCGGAAGCGCTCGGCGGCTTCCGCGCGGCGTGCGTCGAGCGATGGAAGCGCCATGCTCATGCCGCGTCCTTCACGATTTGCTCGTAGCCCTTGGCTTCGAGTTCCTTGCGCCAGTTCCTTGCCGCCTTCCTTGATGATGCGTCCGGCGGAAAGCACATGCACGCGATCAGGCACGATGTAATCGAGCAGGCGCTGATAATGCGTGATGACGAGCATCGCGCGCGCGGGCGAGCGCAACGCATTGACGCCTTCGGCGACCAGTTTCAGCGCGTCGATATCCAGACCGGAATCGGTTTCATCGAGGATCGCGAGCTTGGGCTCGAACAGCGCCATTTGCAGGATTTCCAGTCGCTTTTTTTCGCCGCCGGAAAAGCCAACATTCAGCGCACGCTTCAGCATTTCTTCCGGAATTTTAAGCGCGGCGGCTTTCGCGCGCACGGTTTTAAGAATCGTCACCGCATCGATATTCGCTTTCGCCGCGCGCACGGCGTTGCGCATTGAGCGCGGTCTTGAGGAAATTCATCGTCGTGACGCCGGGGATTTCCACCGGATATTGCATGGCGAGGAAAATGCCCTTCGCCGCGCGCTCCTCCGGCTTCATCGCGGTCAGGTCTTCACCATTGTAAAGAATATTTCCGCCGGTGATCGCATAACCGTCGCGGCCCGCCAGCGCATAAGAGAGCGTGGATTTGCCGGAGCCATTCGGCCCCATGATGGCATGCACCTCGCCCGCATTGATGGCGAGGGTCAATCCTTTGAGGATTTCCTTGCCGTCCACGGCGACATGCAAATCTTTGATCTCAAGCATTATCCGACGCTACCTTCCAGCGAAATTCCAACAAGTTTCTGCGCTTCCACCGCGAATTCCATCGGCAATTGCTGCAACACTTCCTTGCAGAAAGCCGTTGACGATCAGCGCCACGGCTTCTTCCTGCGGGATGCCGCGTTGCAGGCAATAGAACAATTGATCCTCGGCGATCTTCGATGTCGTCGCTTCGTGCTCGATGCGCGCGGATTTGTTGCGGCATTCGATATAGGGAACGGTGTGGGCGCCGCATTCGCCACCGATCAGCAATGAATCGCATTGCGTGTAATTGCGCGCTTTCTCGGCGCGCGGATGCACGCTCACCAATCCACGATAGGTGTTCTGCGCGCGCCCTGCGCTGATGCCCTTGGAAATGATCCGCGAGCGCGTGTTCTTGCCCAGATGGATCATCTTCGTGCCGGTGTCGGCCTGCTGGTAATGATTGGCGATGGCGATGGAATAAAATTCGCCCACGCTAGTCGTCGCCGCGCAAAATGCAGCTTGGATATTTCCAGGTGATCGCGGAGCCGGTTTCCACCTGCGTCCACGAAATCTTGGAGCGCGCGCCCCGGCAATCGCCGCGCTTGGTGACGAAATTGTAGATGCCGCCAAGCCCGTTCTCGTCGCCCGGATACCAGTTCTGCACGGTGGAATATTTGATTTCGGCACCTTCCAGCGCCACTAGCTCCACCACCGCGGCATGAAGCTGGTTCTCGTCGCGCTTCGGCGCGGTGCAGCCTTCGAGATAGCTGACGTAAGCGCCTTCATCGGCGATAATCAGCGTGCGCTCGAACTGACCCGTCTCGCTCGCATTGATGCGGAAATAGGTGGAAAGCTCCATCGGACAGCGCACGCCTTTCGGCACATAAACAAAACTGCCGTCGGAGAATACCGCCGAATTGAGCGTGGCGAAGAAATTGTCGCTCACCGGCACCACGCTGCCCAGATATTTGCGCACGAGTTCGGGATGATCGCGGATAGCTTCGGAGATCGGGCAGAAGATCACGCCCGCTTCGCCGAGCTTGGCCTTGAAAGTGGTTGCCACCGAAACCGAATCGAACACCGCATCCACTGCCACGCCAGCCAGCAATTTTTGCTCGTTCAGCGGAATGCCGAGTTTCTCGTAAGTCTCCAGCAATTTGGGATCAACATCATCGAGGCTCTGCTTCAGCGGTGTATTTTTTGGCGCGGCATAATAATAGGCGTTCTCGTAATCGATCTTGGCATAATGCACGCGCGCCCAATTCGGCTCCGTCATTTCGCGCCAGCGGCGATAGGCGGAAAGACGCCATTCCAGCATCCATTCCGGCTCGCCTTTCTTGGCCGAAATGAAACGCACCGTATCTTCGGTCAACCCACGCGGCGCACGCTCCATTTCGATATCGGTGGTGAAGCCGTATTTGTACTTCTCGCCAAGTGCTGCCACTTTCTCGCGGGTTTCGACAGCGGCCATGTTACGCCACCTTGCGCGAATGCGCGCGCGAGCGAAGTTTGGCGAGTGCCGCGATGCACGCGCTCACATCGGCCTCGGTGGAATTCCAGCCAAAGCTCACGCGCAGGGCGGATCGTGATATCTCTTCGGGCACGCCTGTCGCCTCGAGCACATGGGAGGGGCGCACCTTGCCCGACGAACACGCCGAACCCGAACTCAGCATCACCCCGTCCAGATCGAGCGCCATCACGGCGGTTTCGGCGACAATGCCGTGCAGCGCGAAATTGGACGTGTTGGAGAGGCGCGGCGCATTCTCGCTGAAAATGATCACGCCGGGCGAGAGTTGCCTCAATTCGTTTTCGAAACTGTCGCGCAACGCCGCAATGCGCGCCATGTCGGTCGATGCGGACACGGACGCGCCAAAGCCCGCAATGCCGGACACATTTTCCGTTCCGGCGCGGCGGCCTTTTTCCTGTCCACCGCCGAGGATTTGCGCTGCGAACGGCGCGCTCGCATTCACGATCAGCGCGCCCACGCCTTGCGGCCCGCCCAGCTTGTGGGCTGACAGCGACATATAATCGGCCTGCGGCAATGCGATTTTTCCAGCCGCCTGCACCGCATCCACAAACAGAAGCGCGTTCGCCTCTTTCGCCACCTTGGCAATATCTTCGATGGGCTGGATCACGCCGGTTTCGTTGTTCGCCGCCATCACCGCCACCAGCGCGCGGCCCTTGCCTTCGCGCAGCATTTCAAACAGATCGCGGGGATCGATAACGCCATCGATATTCGACAGGAATGATTTCGAGACGCACGCCCGGGATACGCTCGGCCAGCGCGCGCGCATTCGCCAAAACGGAATCATGTTCGATGGCCGAAACGAACAGTCGCGTGATGCGCGCCTCCGCATCGGCGGCGCCCTGAATTGCGCCATTCAAGGCCAGCCAGTTCGCTTCCGTGCCGCCGCTGGTGAAGATCACATCGCCCGTTTCGACATAGGCCAGACCGCGCGATGGCCTCGCGCGCGTCTTCCACCATCGCACGCGCCGCACGGCCCTGCGCGTGCACGGACGATGGATTGCCGCCGATCGCCAAGCGCACGCGCCATCGCGGCGGCGGCTTCCGGCCGCAAGGGCGACGTCGCGTTGTGATCGAGATAGCTCACGCCGCCTCGCGGGCGTCTTGCTTTACAGTTCGGCGCCGCGCGCCCGGCCGAGCACGCGCTTTTCCACCACATCGGCCAGCGAAACCGACGACAGAAACACATGAATCTGCCGGCCGAGTTCCTCCCACAGATCATGCGTCACGCAGCGCCCGCCGGTTCCCGTGCAGCCCTTGGGGCTGCCTTCGCGGCAGCGCGTGGCGGTGATGGGTTCGTCAACGGCGAGAATGATGTCGGCGATGCGCAATTCGCCCGCCGGCCGCGCCAGCCGATAGCCGCCGCCCGGCCCGCGCACGCTTTTCACCAGATCGCCTTTGCGCAGCTTGGCGAAAAGCTGTTCGAGATAGGACAGCGAAATTTCCTGCCGCCGCGCGATTTCCGCCAGCGAAACCGGCTTTGCGCCGCCATCATTGGCCGCCAGATCGGCCATGGCCATCACGGCATAGCGTCCCTTTGTGCTGAGCCTCATGGGCGAAATTCCTTGCTTTTGAGGGGTCGCTTCGGTGTAAGAAGCAGCCCCTGCCCGGCGCTTTCCGGGCTGTTCCTCGACGCGGGATATAGTTATCCTGAGTAGAATGGTCAAGAATTGAGCCTGCAACCCGGCCATTCTCAAATCAACCCTTTGAAATGGTGCGATATTTTGTCTTACCCGAAATCCCCCTTAGTTAGTCTGATTAACCCCGGCGAGCAGCCCCCATGCCTGACATTATCCTCCCCGGCCCCGCGGGGCGCATCGAAGCCCGCTACCAGCGGCAAAAGACGCCCGGCGCGCCCATGGCGCTGGTGCTGCATCCCCATCCGCAGTTCGGCGGAACGATGAACAATCCGCTGGTCTATGACCTGTTCCATATGTTCCACCGGCTCGGCTGCACGACGGTGCGCTTCAATTTCCGCGGCGTGGGGCGCAGCCAGGGCACCTTCGATTCCGGCGCGGGCGAGTTATCGGACGCGGCCGCAATTCTGGACTGGATGAACACGCTCTATCCCAATCCGTCTTTCGTGTGGGTGTGCGGGATTTCGTTCGGCGCCTGGATCGGCATGCAGCTTCTGATGCGCAGACCCGAGATCACCGGCTTCATCTCCATCGCGCCGCCCGCCAGCATGTATGATTTCGCGTTTCTGGCGCCCTGCCCGGCGTCGCGGACTGATCGTGCACGGCACCAAGGATCAGGTCGTGCCCGAAGCCGGATGTGCAGAAGCTGGTGGACCGGCTGACCGCGCAAAAGGGCATCAAGATCGCCTACGACAAGATCGAAGGCGCCAACCATTTCTTCGACAAGCACGAAAACGAAGTGCTGGAATCGGTGGAAGCCTATGTCGCGAAGGCCATGGGCGTGACAGCCGCCGGGAAGGAATAATCATTTCGCTTTGTGGAATTTTCCGCCGCTCATCGGCTCGCGAACGCCGGTCGTGGTCGGCAGGCTGAGGGGCAGGCCTTTGCGCGCGCGGGCCGCCAGATAGGCAAACGCTTCGGCCTCGATGAAATCGCCGCGCCAGCCCGCGTCTTCGGCCGATAGAACTGGCGCGTTCACGCGGGCGCGCAATTCGCCCATCAGCGTGGGGTTCAGACGGCCGCCGCCGCAGACGATCCATGTCGTCGCGGGTTCGGGGAAATGTTCGCGGGCGCGCGCGATGGATGCCGCGGTGAACGCGGTGAGCGTGGCCGCGCCATCTTCGGCGGACAATCCTTCGACATTGCGTGAATCGAAATCGAGGCGGTCGAGCGATTTGGGCGGACGGCGCAAAAAGAAGTCATGTTCGAGCATGGCCGTCGAGCGCGCGGTCATCGACACGATCCCGCGCGGGCCAATGCGCCGTGCTCATCGACGGGCTTGCCGGTGTGGCGATGCGCCCAATCATCAATCGGCGCGTTGCCGGGGCCGGTGTCGAAGGCGAGAATTTCGCCATTGCCGACGTAAGTCACGTTCGCCACGCCGCCAATATTGACGATTGCAATCCCCCTCCGCCTTCGCACCGACGGGTACGGGCACCTCCCCCGCCAGCGCTACGCGCGCAGGGGAGGCGGACCTGAGAAGTGCCGCATGATAAAGCGGCACCAGCGGCGCGCCCTCGCCGCCCGCTTTCACATCGGCGCTGCGGAAATCATTGACCACATCGATGCCGGTGAGCCGCGCCAGCAGCGCGCCGTCGCCGATCTGCCAGGTGAGCCGCGCCTTCGGGCGATGCAGGATCGTCTGGCCGTGATAGCCGATCAGCGAAACGTCGCGCGCGGCGACGCCCGCCTTCTTCAGCAGCGCCTCCACCGCTTCGGCATGGGCCTCGGTCGAGCGGCGCTCGGCATCGCGAATCGCATGCGGCACGGGCGCGCCCGCCTCGACCGCGCGCGCCTCTTCCAGTGCCGCCCGCAAGGCCGCGCGCAGTTCGGGCGCGTAGGGCAGCGTCAGCGCCGGGCCGGGCACGGCCACGCCCTCGCCGTCGGTCTCCACCAGCGCGGCGTCGATGCCGTCCAGCGAGGTGCCGCTCATCAACCCGATGACTTTTAGGATTTCCGCCATCCGTGCTACAGCCTGCTCTTGGCAACACAGAAATCTCATCATGTCCGGCCGCGCTCTCACGTTTCCAATCCCCATTCCTGCGCAATTTTGTGGCGCGCGGGGCCTATTACGACTGCACCGATGCCGAGGCGCTGGACGCGCTGTTCGGCAAGGAGCGCGTGACCGCCTATATCGGCTTCGACTGCACGGCGCCAAGCCTGCATGTCGGCCACGCGCTTCAGATCATGACGCTGCGCCGCCTGCAACAGGCCGGCCACCGGCCCATCGTGGTGATCGGCGGCGGCACGACGAAGGTGGGCGATCCCTCCTTCCGCAACGAGGCGCGCCCGCTTCTGACCGAGGCGCAGATCGAGGCGAACAAGACGGCGATCCTGCGCACGTTCAAGAATTTTCTGACATTCGGCGACGGGCCGTCGGACGCGATCATGGTCGATAACGCCGAATGGCTCGACAAGCTCGAATATATTCCGTTCCTGCGCGAGATCGGGCGGCACTTCTCCATCAATCGCATGCTGACGATGGAAAGCGTGAAGGCGAAGATCGACAACGATCTGCCGTTCAGCTTCCTCGAATTCAATTACTCGATCATGCAGGCCTACGATTTTCTGGAACTGTACCGCCGCTATGGCTGCCGGCTGCAATCGAGCGGTTCGGATCAATGGGGCAATATCGTTTCGGGCATCGATCTGGTGCGCCGCGTCGAAAGCGCGCAGCTTTTCGGCCTCACGACGCCGCTCATCACCACATCCTCCGGCGCCAAGATGGGAAAGACGGCGGCGGGTGCGGTGTGGCTCAACCCGGACATGGCGAGCCCGTATGAATATTGGCAATTCTGGCGCAACACCGAGGACGGCGATGTCGGCCGCTTTCTGCGCCTCTTCACCGATCTGCCGGAAGCCGAAATCGCGCGGCTGGAAAAGCTCGAAGGCGCGGAACTGAACGACGCGAAGAAGATTCTCGCCACCGAAGCGACAGCGCTTTGCCACGGCCGCGCAGTCGCCGAGGAAGCGGCCGAGACCGCGCGGCGCACGTTTGAGGAAGGTGCGGCGGCGGAAGGCTTGCCGACCGTCGAAATTCCGAGAAGCGAATTTCCCATCGGCGTTTTGAATCTGGCGGTGCGCTGCGGACTGACGGCTTCCAACAGCGAAGCGCGCAAGCTGATCGCCAACAATGGTCTGCGCGTGAACGATGCAAGCGTCGGCGATCCGAAGGCGGAAGTTTCGCTATCCGATGTCAGTGCCGATGGCGTGGTGAAACTTTCCAGCGGCAAGAAGAAGCACGTGCTGGTGAAACCGATCTGAATTCACTGCCCCTTCGGCGGCGTGTTGGTTTTCGTATTGGCTTCGGCGGGCGGTGTCGCAGGCGCGTGCGGCGTGCCTTCGAAGATGCGGCGGAAAATTCCCGGCGTCAGCACGGAAAGCGGGTTCATGCTGATCTGCGGCTTGTCGGCGTCGCCGCTGATCGAATAGCTCATGCCGATCACGCCTTCGCCCTTTTTGCCGACCAGCACATCGCCCACCAGCGGAATGGCGCCGAGCACATTGTTGATTCCGGAGAGCGGCGCGATGGCGCCTTCGAGCGCGATCTGGTTGCTGCGCCGGTCGATATAACCATCGGCCGTCATGCCGAGCGAGGGGCCGCTGGCGCGCGCGTCATGGATGTCGAGCACGCCGCCATGCATGCGGAACGGCACTTCGAGCTTGTCCACGCCGATGCCTTGGCCGCGCAACACATCGAAGAAGCCGCCGAAGGACGCCGCCGAAAAAAGCCGCGCCAAAAACGGCTGGTTCGTCACCTTGAAGTCGCTTCATCACGATGGCGCCCGCATAATCGACGGGCGGCTTGCCGGTGTCTTTCTTCTCCGGCGGCGGCGAGAATTTCGCGCGTCAGGTCAAGCGTGCCGCCGCGGATGCTGTCGAAGCCGAACAGCCCCTTGATCAGAAGGCCCGCATCGTTGGAATTGAAATTGACCTGACGCACGCCATCGGCGGTGCTGAGACTGGCGCCGAATTTGGCATCCTTGCCGAGCGCGCCGCTCATGGCGAGGCTTTGCAGCCGGTCGCCGACGCCGCTCGCATCCAGCGACAGCGGCGCGATGCTCACGCCGTCGCGCATGACAAGGTGGTCGAGATGCGCCGAAACGTGAAACGGCATGGTCGAAGGCTTGGCGGCGGGCTTGGAGGCATCGCCGCTGTCGAATTCGTGCCGCCCCAATCCGGTTCCGTCGGCGGAATGGCCGGTGATGGAAAGGCTCAAGCCCGGTCGCATCGGTGTCGGTCATCTCCAGCGCGAAATCATTGGCGGGACCGGCATGCACGTAAGCCAGAACCAGATGCTCCATCTTGGCATCGTCGCCGAATGTCGCCGAGCCTTTGGCCGAAAGCCCGCCCGCGCCGGTTATGTCGATGTCGTCCGAGGCGAGATTGCCGTTCTCGTCGAATTGCACATCCATCTGGGCGCTGGCCGCAATGCCGGCGGCTTTGCGGTAATCGATGAGGTCGAGCGTCACGGTGGCGGGCGTCAGGTCCATCGTCACCTGCGCCTGGCGTATCGTGCCGCGATGGCCCTGAAGGTGGCGTCGATGGTGACCGGCCCGCTCAGGAAAGCGCCGGACTGGAAATTCAGCGCATCGCGCGCTTCATCGTCGAGCGTGCCCTTGGCCGTGATCGTGGTGGTGACCGGCGGTCTTGGACTCGAAGGCTTCCGTCCAGTCGATGGAGAGCTTGGCGCCGTCGAGATTGACGTCGCCGTTCGCGTGCAGCTTGGCATTGTCCACGGCGAAGTCGATTGCGCCATTGGTGAGCTTGATGTGATCGCCGAGTGCCAGCGTCAGATCGTGCATCGCGCCCTTCACCGAAATGCCGAGGTCGGAAACCTTCAGCGCTTTCAGCATCGGCACGCGGAAATCGAGATCGACGGACGCCGTTCCCTTGGCACCTTCGGTCTTCACATGGAAGCGCGTGGGATATTGCATTGGCTTCATGTCGATCAGCGCCAGCATGTCGGGCACCGAGCCATCGACATGGGCGGAGATGTCGCCCACCGCCGTATTGGCGTGCAGATCGTGGACGACGATATGACCGGCGCTCACGCTCATCGCGCCGACCTTGCCGCTCGTGAGATCGCCGGTGAAGGTGTCGCCCGACACGATTCCGGTTGCTTGCGCGTCGGTGATCGGCGTGACGCCGCGGATGTAATTGATCGTGGCACCCTTGAGCGACAGCGCGACATGAACCGAATCTTCCGGCAATGCGGGCAGTTCCAGCGCGCCCGCCGGAATATGCGTCTCGATCTGCACAGGCCCAATGATGCCGGTGGAGACGTTGCCCTCGATCCATTCGCGCGCGCCTTCGCCGAGCTGCAGCGGCCAGTAATGCAGCGCGTCGGCGACATTCGAGCGCGGCGATCTTGCCGGTGACGTCGATGGCGGGCGTGTGATTTTTGACGAGCGTGACGCCGCCGGTGAGATCCACCGACAGCGGCCCGCCATGCAGCAGAAACTGGTCGATGGAAAAATGCCCGTCATCCGGCGTGAAGACGCCGCGCAGCGCGATGCGGTCAAGCTCCACGGTGCGGCTGGTGACGCCGTGCAGATTGACGGCGATCTTGTCCATCGTCAGGTCGAGCGAGGCTTTGGCAAGCATGCCGTCCGGCTTGAAGCCGAGATCGCCAAGTCCGGTCAGATGGGCGCGCGCTTCGTCGCCCGCGAGCGTTCCGTCGTCGATCAGCAAGCGGCCCGTGCGCCCGTCATAGCGGCCGAGAAGCCTGAGCGTCTTGATATGCAGCGGCGGGCCGAAACCGGTGACGGTGCCGGACGCGCCGATGCCGAAATCGGCGGCGCGGATTTGCGTGCCATGCGTGAGCGTGAAGGAGCCCGACACATCGGTCTTGAGCGCGTAGGGTTCCAGAAACGCAAACGCCTTGGCGTTGGAGCCGAGCGCACTCACATCCAGTCCGGTAATCGAGAAATCGCCTTTCAGATCGCCGTCGCCTTGCGGCAGCTTCACACTGCCCACGACATGGGCGCGATGGCCGGAAATTTCGATCTGTGCATCGACGCCGGCGACGACCACGCCTGTCTTCGCGACGCCGGTGGTGGAAACTTCCAGCGTCGCGTCGGGTGCGACGACAAAAAGCCCCGTTCCCTGATCGTAGAAAGCCAGGCGCGCCTTGCGCACCGCGAAACTTTGCAACGACGACGCGCCCCGGCTGCTCTTGGCGATGGCGCGGCGAATGTCTTCAAGCACATCGCTCTGGCCCTGCTCCTGCTCCATGCCGAGCCGCAGATGGCCGTCCGGCGTGCGCACAAGCGTGAGCTGCACGCCGACAAGCGCGATGCGCTTGACCTCGATCCTGCCCTGGAGAAACGGTGCGGCCGCCAGAACGATCTCGGCCTTGGGGGCCTGGGCAATGATGCGCTGGTTTTCGTCGAACACGCGCGCGCCCAGAATGACCAGATTGACCCGGCCCTCGTCGCGCGTCCATTCGAGTGCGGCTTCGTCGTAGCGCACGGCGAGGCCCGGCAGCGCCTGCGCGATGGATTGCTGAAGCTGGCCGCTTAACGGGCCCAGCGAAACCGGCCCCATCAGCAATGCGGATGACCGCGCCCGCCACGAAGAACAAAGCGGCCGCCAGCAACGCCACCGTCACCAGCCCGCCCCAGCGCCAATGATGGGGCTTGGGCGCCACCCGCTTCAGGTGGCGGCGGGCCACATGGGCGGCGGCCGTGATATGGCCCTTTATCCGGTGCAAATGGGGATTCACTGGGTCCTGTTCTCCACACAAAGCCGTCACGCCCGCAATCCGGCCGGCCCCTTGCGCCGAAACGGGCATCGGCCTATCGCCTATCGCCATCCGCCGGTAAAGGCCAGCCCCCGCACCATCGGCGAAATTCCGGAGACCGACATGACCAAAGACCTTGGCCCCGGCGATAAGGCGCCCGCTTTCAAGCTCCCGACCGACGGCGGCGGCGAGATTTCATCGGCCACGCTCAAGGGTAAGCCCTATGTTCTTTACTTTTATCCGAAGGACGACACATCGGGCTGCACCAAGGAGGCCATCGATTTCACGCGAAGCCAAGCGCAAATTCGACGCGCTCGGCGTCGAGTATAGTCGGTGTTTCGAAGGACTCTGCGGCCTCTCACGACAAGTTCAAGTCCAAGCATAAATTGAAGATAATTCTGGGCTCCGACCCCGAGACGAAAATGGCGGCGGCCTACGGCGTCTGGATCGAGAAGAGCATGTATGGCCGCAAGTACATGGGCATGGACCGGGCGACCTTCCTCATCGATGAAAAAGGCGTAATCCGGCAGGTTTGGCGCAAGGTGAAGGTGCCCGGCCATGTCGAAGCCGTGCTGACAGCGTGCAAAAAGCCTGTAATTGCGCGGGTTCCGGATGCGCGTGATTAACCGCCGCTGCTTTTTTCCGGCCTAAGAGCTTGATCATGCGCTCACAATTAGGTGAAATGCGCAAAACCGGGGTTGGCGTCAAAGACGCAGAAAAAGGGAAGTTCCAGCATGGCCGATACGCTCATCGAGCGTGCGTGGGCGTGGCTTCATGCGACGTTCCCAGAGCGCCAGGTGTACATCCGCAGCGACGGGCGGGTTCAATTCTTCACCTTCGGGCCGACGCTGCAGGCGACGCTCGCGGGTCTGGCGCTGATTTTCCTCGGCTGGGTGGCGTTTGCGTCGGTCAACGTGATCTTCAAGGACCGCATTATCGCGGCGAAGGATCATCGCTATCAGCAGATGCAATCGACCTATGAAAACCGCGTCGCCGATCTGCAACTCTCCTATGACGAACTGAACGGCGCGCTGGTTTCCGCCGAAGACCATTTCAAATCCGCGGCCGACGAGCTTCAGGCCAAGCAGACCACCGTCGCCAAGCTGCTGACGCAAAAAGACGTGGTGGATTCCACGCTCGCAAGCCTGCGCGGCGGCACCCATGTCGTCGGTCCGCATGCGGACGATGCCGACAATGACGATGACGTGCCGGTGGCCGCCACCCACAGCACCAACATGGGCAGCGACAGCGTCGGCGAGGATCCGCCAGCGGGCGGGCCGGCGCCCGACGAACAGGATGACAATTCCAACAGCGGCGGCGCGTTCGGACATGAGCATCGCGCCCGCGCCCGCCAAGCCGCGCACCGCCAAATCCCAGAAGGCAAGTTTCCTCGATCGCGCGGTCGGCAAGCTCGCCAGCGCCCTGTTCTCCAGCAAGCCGCATGTGGCGATGGGCGGGAAAGTTCCCAATCTTCCGGCCTTCCATGTGCTTGCCGCCCAGACCGTGCGGGTCCGCGCCATGAGCCGCTCCGAAACCGCATTGCTGGTGGGCGTGGATCACCAGATTTACACCCGCATCGGCGCGGTGCAGGCCATGCTCCAGCGCGTGGGCATCAATCCCGACACGATGGAACAGAAGATCGCCGCGCGCGAAGGCGAAGGCGGCCCGCTCATCCCCTTGAGCGAGATGCATATCGACGGCATCAGCGACGCGGCCTTCGTGACGGCCTATGGCGAGGCCAGCGCGCATGCCAGGGAACTCGGCGATCTGTTCGCGGGCATGCAGCCATGTGCCGCTGACGACGCCCGTTCACGGCAGCAATTTCGATGTGACCAGCGGCTTCGGCCCGCGCATCGATCCCTTTACCAGACAGGCTGGCATTCCACTCCGGCATGGATTTCGGCGGGCCCTGGGGCTCGACGGTCGTATCAACCGCGCCGGGCGTGGTATCCTATGCCGGCAACCGTGGCGGGTACGGCAACATGGTGGAAATTGACCATGGTTTCGGAATCCGCACGCGATACGGTCATCTCTCATCGATATTGGTCGCAGTAGGCGCTAAAGTATCCAAAGGCACGCCCATCGGAAAACTCGGATCGACTGGGCGCAGCACGGGGCCGCATGTTCACTACGAAGTGTGGCTTGCGGACGTCGTAAGGGATCCGAGCAGATTTATCGAGGCAGGCCGCCATGTTCTCCAGTAAGAGTAAAGAAGCCCCGCAAGCCGCGCCCGCGGCGCCGCAACCCATGCAGCAGCAGGCCAAACGGCCCGCGCGCTCCGCGGTGCCCTCCATCATCAGCGCCGACCTCGTGGTCACCGGCACGCTGACCTCCACCGGCGACATCCAGATCGACGGCCGCGTCGAAGGCGATGTGCGCAGCGCCGGCCTGGTGATCGGCGACAAGGCCGTGATCCACGGCGAAATCTACGGCGAGGACGTCACCGTGCGCGGTCATGTGCAGGGCGGCATTCGCGCCAAGAAGGTTTTGCTCTGCGCGACCTGTCATGTCGAAGGCAACATCCTGCACGAAGCGTTCGCGGTGGAAGCCGGCGCGTTCTTCGAAGGCAATTGCCGCCATTCGGACTCTCCGCTCTCCGAGGAAATCGCCCCGCGCAAACCGGCGGAGTTCAAGCCCGCCGCCGTGGCGCCAGCACCCGTAGCACCCGCGCAGATGGTGACGCGTCCCGTCGATGCGCCGCCGCGTCCCGCTGCTGCTGCGACGTTTGCGCCGTTGAAGACCGGGGCGTGACGCTTTCTGCAAAATGAAATGACGTGAAAATGGCCCGGTCTTTCCGGGCCATTTTTTTCGCGGCGTGATTGGTCATTCGTGATCGCGTTTCCTCATGCTTCGACAGTCGGTAGCGCCAGCGTGCCGACCAGCATGAGGGGATAGCTCAACCCCTCACCCTGAGCCTGTCGAAGGGTGAGGAACACGATTCAATGCCTAACGATACGCTTTAGCCAACCTCGCGACTCCGCCAGAGTTTCCTCCTCGGATGATGGGACGGTGCGGGGCGCCGTTTCCGGCAAATTGGTCCACACGCGTGTTTTCAAAAGACGCCGTACTCAAGCGCCCCGCACCCGGTTGCTTGGTGCGCTTCCGTTGCTCCGATGAAGTTCACACCTCCACCGTGGACGGCTCCACACTGATCGCGGGATCCTGCGTCAGTTCCTCCCCGCGGCAGCGGCAACGGCGCAACCCTTGCGAAGCCGGATTCGTTACCTCCGCCGATCGCAAGCACCGATGCGAACCCACGCTGAAGACGGTCGACAATGCTCCCATCACGAGTTCGCACGGGGCAAATGTAAGGCCGCCACGAGATGCGTGGGATAAGTTTTTTCGTTTTGCAGGATTGGACTGGGGAATTTCGGTTTTCCAGCGGGGATAAGTGGGAAAATATTGCGGATGGGCAGTAACAAACAAAACCAAATTTGAAAATCAAAACGCAAATCCCCCTCCCCTTGCGGGAGGGGGCAATCGATTGCGAGCGAAGCGAGCGATTGATTGGGGGAGGGGTGCATCGCGCCCGAACCCCTCCCCCGACGCTTCGCGTCGCCCCCTCCCGCAAGGGGAGGGGGAAGACTCTAATCCAGATCCTTGATCTCTTCCTTCGGCTTGCCGCCGATGGCTTGCGCCAGCGCCGCCGCCATGAACGGATCGAGATCGCCGTCGAGCACATCCTGCGGCGCGCGGCTTTCGACGCCCGTGCGCAAATCCTTCACCAGCTGATAGGGCTGCATCACATAAGAGCGTATCTGGTGGCCCCAGCCGATTTCGCGCTTCTCGCCGATGTGCGCGCGCGGTTTCCGCCTTCTTCTTTTCCAGTTCGATTTCGTAGAGCCGCGCGCGCAGCATGTTCCAGCAGACTTCGCGGTTCTGGTGCTGCGAGCGTTCGCTCTGGCATTGCACGGCGATGCCGGTTGGCAGATGCGTGATGCGCACCGCGCTTTCGGTTTTGTTGACGTGCTGGCCGCCCGCGCCGGACGCGCGATAGACGTCGATGCGCACGTCCTTGTCTTCCACGTCGATCTCGATGGTCTGGTCGATCACGGGAAACACGGTGACGCTGGCAAAGCTCGTATGGCGGCGCGCATTGGCGTCGAACGGCGAAATCCGCACGAGGCGATGCACGCCCGCTTCGGTCTTCAGCCAGCCATAGGCATTCTCGCCCTTCACCTGAATGGTCGCGGATTTGATGCCCGCGCCCTCGCCTTCGCTTTCTTCGAGATAATCGATCTTGTAGCCGTGGCGCTCCGCCCAGCGCGTGTACATGCGCAAAAGAATTTCCGCCCAGTCCTGACTTTCGGTGCCGCCCGCGCCCGCATGCACTTCGAGATAGGTGTCGAAGCCATCGGCCTCGCCCGACAGCATGGATTGCAGGCGCAATGCCTCGGCGCGGCTGTGCAAGCTCGCGATGGATTTTTCCGCGTCGGCGACCATCGCCGCGTCGCCCTCGCCTTCGGCCATTTCGAGCAGGCCCAGCGCATCGGCCAATTCGCCGTCGAGCGCCTTCAGCGCGCCGATGCGATTCCTCCAGCCGCTGACGCTCGCGCATCATGGCTTGGGCTTCCTGCGGACTGTTCCAGATGGCGGGGTCTTCGGCCTTGGCGTTCAGCTCGTCGAGACGGCGCAAGCGCTTGTCCCAGTCAAAGATGCCTCCTCAGCAGGGCGATGCGCCTGCTTGATCTCTTCGACGGTGCGTTCGGTTTCGGCGCGCATGACAAACCTCTTGGCGGCCACGGATATGGGCAAGCGTGCCGCGCTTGTAAAGGGTCAGTAGAGCCCGCCGGTTCCCTGGCTCACATCGCTGGGCGGGCCGGGGTTCGGGCTGCAACGGATTGTCGGTCGTGTCGGCCACGCCGGGCTCGGTTCCCGCCTTGAAGGCTTCCAGAATGGCGCCGGGCGAGCCGGGCTGCGGCCAATTGGCCGGTCGATCCGTCGATGGTGACGAGATCGATGCCGGCGGGGATGCGGAAGGGCGTGGGCGGCACGCCGTCGAGCGCGCCTTTCATGAAATCGCGGAAGATGGGCGCCGCGGCGGTGGCGCCCTGCTCGATGGCGGCCGAGCGAGCGCGGATTGTCGAAGCCGACGAACACGCCGCACGCCAGATCGGGCGAGAAGCCGATGAACCATGTGTCCTTGGAATCGTTCGAGGTGCCGGTCTTGCCGGCGAGCGGCTTGCCGACCGCGCGCACCGCAACGCCGGTGCCGCGCTGCACCACGCCTTCGAGCATCGAGACGATCTGATAGGCCGTGCGCGGATCGATGATCTGCGCGCGCGTGTCGGGCAAGCAGCGGTTCGGGCTGACCGCGCCACGCGGCGTCGTTGCAGCCGTCGCAGGCGCGCATGTCGTGGCGATAGATGGTCTTGCCGTTGCGATCCTGCACGCGGTCGATCAGCGTGGCCTGATCTTCTTTCCGCCATTGACGAATTCCGAATAGCCGGTGGTCATGCCGCATCAGCGTGGTTTCCGACGCGCCGATGGCATTGGACAGATAAGGCGTGCAGCGTGTCGTAGACGCCGAAGCGCTCGGCATACGGCACCACCTTGTCCATGCCGATGTCGCTGGCAAGGCGAATGGTCAGCAGGTTGCGCGACAGCTCGATGCCGCGCCGCAGCGTGATGAGGCCGAGATATTTGTTCTCGAAATTCTTGGGCGTCCACATCGGCAGGCCGGGCCCTTGCGGCAGCGACGACGGGCGCGTCCAGCAAGCGGCTTGCGGGCGTGTAGCCATTGTCGAGCGCGGCGGCATACACAAACGGCTTGAACGACGATCCCGGCTGGCGCATCGCCTGCATCGCGCGGTCGAACTGGCTGGACGCGTAGGAGAAGCCGCCCGACATCGCCAGCACGCGGCCGGTATGCGGGTCCATCGACACGATGGCGCCGTTGACTTCGGGCACCTGGCGCAGTCCGAATTCGCCGGGCTTGTCGTCGAGCGGCTCGACATAGACGACATCGCCGATCTTCAGCACATCCTGCGGGCGCGTGGGCGCGGCGCCCACATCGGCGATTGCGCAGTTCCTTGCGCGCCCAGGCGAGTTCGCTGAACGGAATGATTCCGGTCGCGCCATTGTCGAGCCCGATCTCGACGGATTTGTCCGGCCCATAGGCCAGCACCACCGCGATCGCGCCACGTCTCGATGCCCGACTGGTTGCCGGCGCTCGCCAGCGTCGCCTTCCAGTCGCCGTGAATGTCGATGTTGCTGACCGCGCCGCGCCAGCCGTGGCGGCGGTCGTAGCGCACAAGCCCGGTGCGCAGCGCGTTCACCGCGAAATTCTGCAGCGCGCGTGTCGAGCGTGGAGCGCACCTGCAAGCCGTCGTCGTACAGCGCCTGCTCGCCATATTTGGCGTAGAGAATGCGGCGCACTTCTTCCACGAAATAATCGGCGTCCTCGGCCTGGCTGCCGAGCGGGCGCATCTGGGCGATCCAGCGGCTCGGCCTTGGCGTCGGCGGCCTGCTGCGTCGGTGATGTAGCCATTGTCGGCCATCTGATCGATCACCCAGTTGCGCCGGTCGAGCGCCGCCTGCATGATGAAAGCGCGGATCGTAATTGGAGGGCGCCTTGGGCAGCGTCGCCAGAAACGCCACTTCGGCGATGTCGAGCTGGTCGAGCGATTTGCCGAAATAGTTCAGCGCCGCCGCCGCAACACCGTAGGAATTCTCGCCGAGGAAGATTTCGTTCAGATAGAGTTCGAGAATCTTCTCCTTCGGATAGGTCGCGTCGATGCGGATGGCGAGGATCGCCTCGCGGATCTTGCGCGAGAATTTCACGTCGCTGTTGAGCAGGAAGTTCTTCGCCACCTGCTGGGTGATGGTCGACGCGCCTTCGAGCCGCCTGTGCTCGAGCACGTTGAACACATCCTTGACCGCCGCGCGGATGATGCCGCCCGGATCGATGCCGGGATGGGTGAAGAAGTTCTTGTCTTCGGCCGAGGTGAACGCCTCGATCACGAGCTTGGGCACGAACGCGATGGGCACGAAGATGCGCCGCTCGCGCGCATATTCGCCGAGCACCGTGCCGTTGCTGGCATAGACGCGCGTGGTGACGGGCGGGTGATAATCCTGCAAGCGCCTCGACGCTCGGCAGATCCCACGCCACGATGGCGATATAGACGCCCAGCACCAGCAGCGCCGCCAGAAACAGCGCGCCCCCGCCGATGCTGAGATAGAAAACCAGTTGCCGCCGCGACATGCCCTATTGCCATCCGATAATTGTGGCGCCGTTGCGACGGCGTCTTATTCGTGGACTTGCCCTTGGCCGCGACCGGAACGGGCGGCGGCGTTTCGAACTGCCGGTCCACGGCATCTGCAATAGCGCCCGGCCACACCATTGCGCCAGATATCCGTGCCCATCTGTCCGGCAATCGTGAGGAGTTGGAAAGATAGCCCAATTCGATCAGGACGGCAGGCACATCGGGCGCCTTCAGCACCACAAAGGCCGCGGAACGGTGCGGATCGCGCGGCAAAATGTCCGTGGCGCGGGAGAGCCGGTTTACCACCGTCTCGGCAAAACGTGACGAACGGTTCATGGTCTCGCGCTGGGCGAGGTCGATGAGGATGGAGGCCACCGGGCTGTTGTCGCCCGAAAGGTCGACGCCCGCGATGACGTCGGACTGGTTTTCCTTGGCGCGCAAGGGCTGCGGCTTCCTTGTCGGAGCCGGATTCGGACAGCGTATAGACCGACATGCCCTCCACGCTCGTATCGGGATTGGAATCGGCGTGCAGCGAGATGAAGAGATCGGCGTCGTAGCCGCGCGCGATATTCACCCGCTCGCGCAGCGGAATATAGATGTCGGTGTTGCGGGTGAGATGCACGGTATAGCCGCGCCTTTCCAGCTCGCGGCCCAGACGGATCGCTTCATCGAGCACCAGATCTTTTTCCATCGAGCCGTCCACGCCGATGGTGCCGGAATCGATGCCGCCATGGCCCGCATCGATCACGACGATCTTTTTGTCGTGCGGCGCTTCGGCAGCGGCCGCACCCCTGGGCGGCGCAATCGAGGCGAGCGTCTCGGCCGCCGCTTCCTTCGCCCGCATGTCGGCCGGCCAGCCGGCGGTACTGTCGAACACGGCCTGCGTCGTGGGGAAAAGATCGAGCACCACGCGATAGCCGTAACCGCCCGATGGCGGCAGGATCATCGGCTCGGCCGCGCGCACCGGCGAATTGAGATCGATAACGAAGCGTGAATTGCCGGGCCGGAACAGACCATATCGGTAACTCTTCACCACGCCCTTGCCCGAAGGTCGCGGCCGCATTCTGCAAGCGCCACAGCATTTCGGGCATGTCGAGCACCACGCGATTGGGATTGGACAGCGTAAACATCCGCACGGCGACGGGATCGGAGACCTCCACCACGAAGCGGGTGCTGTCGGGATGCTCGCCGATGCGCGCGTCGATCACGACGGGCAGCGCCGCTTTGGGCGCGCGGCGGCGCATTGGCGGCGGGCACGGAGGTATCCTGAAGCAATTGCTCGATATTGGCGGGGCGGGCGGGATTTGGCGTGGGCGTGATGATCTGGGCCGGATGCCGCGCCCGGCCATGCCGATCAGCGAGAATTCCGGCTGCAAAAGCGCGTTTCATCGAGCCTGTTAACCAATCCCGGCCTGCGCGGCCAAGCTGTGCCTAAACCGTTTACGGATGGTTAGCACAGCCCGATTTGCACAAATATGGGGGTCATCCCTTGCCGTTCACCCTATTGATACCTAAAAGAGGTTCATTCTGCTTCGCCGCACGGTTTCGGCGACTGGCCGCGAATGCGTGCGGCCGCAACTCCCAGGCCCGCCGGGCCGGGATCCGAACCCAGCGAAACGGCAGTTTTCCGGCCGGGCTCGCCCGTCCGCTCTTGTGATTCGAAATGAACAACCTCGCGCAAGCCCTAGTCCCCGATCCCGCGGCCCAGCCGCTGGCGGCGCGGCTTCTGCGCCCTCACCAAACAAAGCGTACCAGCCCCGCCCTTCGCGCCCGCGCCAACGCGCGCGCGGCTTCACGGCGGCGCGGCTGGACGCACGGAGAACATAATGCCCAAGCGCATGCTTATAGACTCAAGCCACCCGGAAGAGACCCGGGTGGTCGTACTCGACGGACAGAAGGTCGAGGAATTTGATTTCGAGGTCGGCGACCAAGAAGCCGCTCAAAGGAAATATCTATCTCGCGAAAGTGACGCGCGTGGAGCCATCGCTCCAGGCGGCGTTCGTGGAATATGGCGGCAACCGCCAGGGCTTCCTCGCGTTCTCGGAAATCCATCCCGACTATTACCAGATCCCGGTCGCCGACCGGCAGGCGCTGCTGGCCGAACAGGAAGCCGAAGCGCGCCGCCGCGCCGAGGAAGAATTCGAGATCGTCGAAACCGGCACGGCCGTCAGCCAGGACGCGAGCTTCTCCGAAGACGAGGAAGAAGAAAGCGAAGACGGCGAAGCGGAGAACGGCGAAGAGGCTTCGGAAAGCGAAGACGCGCCCGCCGCCGAAGCAAGCCCCTCCGAAGACGCAGCATGCCGAAGAAGATCACGAAGAGATTTTCGACAACAAGGCCGGACAGCATTTCGAGGAACACCACGACCACGATCATCACGCCGAACATCATTATGACGAGCATGATCGCGAGGAACCAGCGCCGGAATCCGAAATAGCGCATGAGGCAAGCGGGCGACGAAGACCCGTTCCCGCATGCCGACGCGCCGCAAGAGGCCGGTTGCGGAATCATCCGGCGAAGATCCCGGCGCAGGCCGAACCGCAGCAGCCCTCGCAAGCCCTGCAACAGCCGCGCGCGCCGCAGCGTTTCCTGCGCCGCAAGCATTACAAGATTCAGGAAGTCATCAAGCGCCGCCAGATCATTCTGGTTCAGGTGGTCAAGGAAGAACGCGGCAACAAGGGCGCTGCGCTCACGACCTATCTCTCGCTCGCGGGCCGCTATTGCGTGCTGATGCCCAACACGCCGCGCGGCGGCGGCATTTCGCGCAAGATCACCAATGCGGCACGACCGCAAGCGCCTGAAATCGGCGGCGGCAGTCGCTGGAACTGCCCGAGGGCATGGGGCTCATCATCCGCACGGCGGGCGAAAGCCGCACCAAGCTCGAAATCAAGCGCGACTACGAATATCTGCTGCGCATGTGGGACACGATCCGCGAGCTGACGCTGAAATCCAATGCGCCGGCGTGCGTGTATGAAGAAGGCGATCTCATCAAGCGCGCCATCCGCGATCTCTACAACAAGGATGTCGCCGAGGTCGTGGTCGAGGGCGATGACGGCTATCGCAACGCCAAGGACTTCATGCGCATGCTGATGCCCAGCCATGCGAAGAACGTGAAGCCCTACAAGGAAAGCGTGCCGCTGTTCCAGCGCCATCACATCGAGGCGCAACTCGATGCGATGTTCCAGCCGACGGTGACGCTGAAATCCGGCGGCTATATCGTCATCAACCAGACCGAGGCGCTCGTCTCCATCGACGTGAATTCGGGCCGCGCCACGCGCGAGCACAATATCGAAGACACCGCCTACAAGACCAATCTGGAAGCGGCGGAAGAAATCGGCCGCCAGTTGCGCTTGCGCGATCTGGCGGGCCTCATCGTCATCGACTTCATCGACATGGAAGACAGCGCAACGACCGCAATGTCGAAAAGCGGCTGCGCGATTGCGTGAAGAACGACCGCGCGCGCATCCAGATCGGCAAGATCAGCCAGTTCGGCCTGCTGGAAATGTCGCGCCAGCGTTTGCGCGCGGGCGTCGTCGCGGGCTCGACCATCCCCTGCCCGCATTGCATGGGCCAGGGCATCGTGCGCTCGGTGGAATCCACCGCGCTGCGCGTGTTGCGCGGGCTGGAGGAAGAAGGCCAGAAGCTTCGCGCATCGGCCGTCGACCGTGCATGTGGCGCAGGATGTGGCGATCTACACGCTCAACCAGAAACGCCGCGAGCTTGCGCGCATCGAATCCGATTACGGCATGACGATCAGCTTCGATCCCAAGGCCGATCTGCCCGCCGGCCAGTTCGAGATCGAGCGCACCGCGCAAATGAACCCGGAAGATCGCCCGAGATATGCGGTGCAGATGGAAACCGCACTGGTGCCCGAACCCGACGAACCGGAACCGGATATCGTCGAGGAAGAGGAAGAAGAGCGCGACGAGGAAGAAGTCCACGCGCATCAGCCGACAGCATCAGCATGGCGAGCAGCAGCCGCAGGGCGAAGGCGGCGTGCGCCGCAAGCGCAGGCGGCGCAGGCGCGGCGGGCGCGATCGCGGTCCCAACAACAATATGGGCAACAATACGGGCAATGGCTTCGCCAACAACGTGATGCAGGAAGCCATTCCGCCGATTCACACGCAGCAGGATTTCCACGGTCAGGAAACCGGACCCACGACGGAATTCCACGCAACGCCATCAGCACCCGCGCCGCATCAGCCGCTCGATCCCAATCGCGAAGGCGGCGAAGGCGCGCGCAAACGCAGGCGCAGGCGTCGCGGACGGCGCGGCGGGGTGGCGGCGGCGACAGGATGGGACAGCCGCAACAAGGTGCCGCGCAAATCGCGGGCCCGCGCGGCGACGAGCATAATGGCGCGCGCGAAACCGTCCGCCAGTGCCGCATCGGTGGAAACGCCTTCGCCGGTTATCGTGCAGCCCAACGCACCTTCGGCGCCGAGCTGGTCGCTAAATGCGGAACGCGCCGCACCCATGCCGGAAAAACCAAGCCGCAAATCGCAGAACCCGCGCCGATGAAAGCCGAACCGGCGAAGGCCGAGCCGCCCGCGAAAAAAGGCTGGTGGCAGCGACCGTTCAGCCGCGACTGACGAGGAGCGCGCGCTTCTCGATGAACATCTGGTAAGAAACCGGGCTTCGAAAAGCCCCGTTTCGCGGGCCGGTTAAGCATCGCGCGGCGGCGTCCGTTGACGCGAAGGGCCTCGCGCACATACCGTCCGTCCTCGCGGAGCGGGCACACAGAGGAGCGTTCACACCTTGTCGTTGAGCAACCGTTTCCTGCGCGCGGTTTTGTTTCTCGCGCCGTTCTTCACCTTCTTCGCGGCGAGCATCGCGCCCGCGTCGGCGCAACCGATCGCGCTCATCCGCGACACCGAAATCGAGCGCGTGCTGCGCGGTTACGAAGATCCGATCCTGAAGGCGGCGGGCCTCGATCCGGCGGCGGTGAAAATTTATATCGTCAACGATCCGTCGATCAACGCGTTCGTCGCCGAAGGCCAGAACATCTTCGTCAACACCGGCCTCATCATGGAATTGAAATCGCCCAATCAGGTGATCGGCGTGCTGGCGCACGAAACCGGCCACATGGCGGGCGGCCATCTCATTCGCGACACCGCGGCGATTTCCAAGGCGTCCATTCCCATGCTGATCGGCATGGTGGTGGGCATTGCCGCGATGGTGGCGGGTGCGGGCAATGCGGGCATGGGCGCGATCATGATGGGCCAGCAGGCCGCACAAGCACAGTTCGTCGAATTCAGCCGCGTGCAGGAAGCAACCGCCGACCAGATGGGCCAGCGTTTTTTGCGCGCCACGCATCAATCGGGGCGCGGCATGCTGGAAGTGTTTTCGAAATTCGCCAATGAGGAAGCGGGCGCAAAGGATCGATCCGCTTTACATGGATCATCCCGCCTCGCGCGAGCGCATCGATCTGTTGCAGGACGAAGTGGATTCCTCGCCCTACAAGGATGTGAAGGACAGCCCCGAAACCATCCACGAATTCAACATGATCCGGCAAAGCTCGTGGGCTATCTGGCCGATCCGGATTCGGTGATTGCCCACTACCCGCCCACCGATACGAGCGAGGAAGCGCGCTACGCGCTCGCCATGGCGTATTTCCGCAAGCCCGATCTGAAAATGGCGCTGACGCGAAATCAACAGCCTGATCGCGGAGGAACCGAAGAATCCCTATTTCTGGGAAGTGCTCGGGCAGATTTACGTCGATATGAGCCAGCCGGAAAAAGGCATCGCGCCCTATCAGAAATCCGTCGATCTGCTGCCGGATGCGCCGCTGTTGCGCATCAGCCTTGCGGCCGCACAGCTTGCGACGGAGCAGCCGGCACTCGCCAGGCCCGCGCTTGCAGAACCTCACCATCGCGCTGCAACAGGAGAACGACAACACGTTCGGCTGGTATGAGGCAGCGCAAGCCTATAGCCAGCTCGGCAATCAGCCGATGGCCGATCTTTCCACGGCGGAGCGCTATTATTCGGCGGGCGCGATGCCGATGGCGGCGCAATTCGCCAAGCGCGCCGAATCGCAACTGGCCAAGGGCACGCCGGATTGGCAGCGCGCCAACGATATTCTCGTCGCCGTGCCGCAAGCCGAAAAAGCGCAAGAGCAATGAACCAGAACTGGCGGATCGTCGCGGCAAGCTCGCTTGTCGGCGCGTTGTTTGCGCTTGCTCGTCATCTTCGAATTCGGCGCGGCCGGATTGCTGCCGCAAAACACGGCGGCGACCGGAAAGGACCGTGCACGATTATCTGGTTGCCCATCCCGAAATCCTGGTGGACATGACCAACCAGCTTCAGGCCGATCAGGAAGCGCAAACGCGCAAAGGAGCGCCAGGCCGCGACCGACAAAATCGGCATCAAGGCGTTCTTCGATCCGAAAGTGGCGTTCATCACCGGGCCCGCCAACGCCAAAACGACGTTGGTGGAATTCTTCGATTACAATTGCCCCTTTGCCGCGCCTCGATTCCGGCGTTGCAGAAATTCTACGAGAAGCACAAGGACGACACGCGCTTTGCCTTCATCGAATTTCCCATCAAGGGTCACGAATCCGATGGCGGCCGCGCGCGTGGCCATCGCCGCGCGCAAGCAGCCCGGCAAATATATCGCGTTTCATTTCGCGCTGATGAGCGAGAAGGGTTATGTCGATGCGAACACCGTGTTCGACGTGGCGAAGAAAACGGGCCTCGACATCGCAAAGCTCACCGCCGACCTGAAAGACCCCGCCATCAATTCCGAGATCGACGCCGCGCACAAGCTCGCCGATGCCGCCAAGATCGACGGCACGCCGGCCTTCATCATCAACGGCAAGATGCGCGAAGGCGCGCTGGACGACAAATTGCTGGCGCAGATGGTGAAGAGTTAGTCGGTCCAGTTTTCGCAAACCAGTCCGTCGATGCGCGCGAATTCGCGCAGTTGGCGGTGACGAGCGTGAGCGCTCCGGACCGCTTGGCGGCAATGAGAAGGTCGTAAGGCCCATACGGCTTTCCGGTTTTTTTCAACGTGGCGCGGATTTCAGGCGACTGTCGCGTCCCGATCGTCGAAGGCGACAATCGCGATTCGGCGTGCGATGAACGTCTAAAGTTTTGCGTTTCCGCATAACGATTACTGTTTGCCGCGCCATACCACAACTCGAAAAGAACGATGGATGAATCGGCGAATGTTTCGTCCGTGCTACAGCCGCGATAGACCGCGCACGGCCCTGCGCCATCTGAGAGCTGATCGCGGCATTGGTATCGAGAAGATACATCAGTCGAACGGGATCGTCGTCATCATCCGGCATGGGCGGCTGATCGCGGCCTTCTTCCATGAATCGTGCTGGGCATATTTATCGAGTTCGGCGAACACGCATCGACGTCGAATTTGACCGGCTCGAGCAGGATGCCATTCCCGCGGGTGACGCGCACCTCCGTACCCGGCAGGCGGAATCGGCCGGCAGGCGGACAGTCTGGCTGCGGCCATGTTTGAAGATCTTGCCAATTCCGCTGTCGGCCTGGAAACCCAATGGTATCTACCAATGATAGATCGCGCAAATTAACATCTTTCTAAATCAACCCCGCCAGCGGGCTCGACGGATCGGCATAGCGCTTCTTCGCCATGCGGCCCGCGAGATAGGCGAGCCTGCCCGCCTCCACCGCGTGGCGCATGGCGGCGGCCATCATCACGGGATTTTTCGCTTCGGCGATGGCCGTGTTCATCAGCACCGCGTCGCAGCCCAGTTCCATCGCGACGGCCGCATCCGACGCCGTGCCAACGCCCGCATCCACGATCACCGGCACTTTTGCTTCTTCGACAATCATGCGGATGTTCACCGGATTCTGCACGCCGAGCCCCGAACCAATCGGTGCGGCCAGCGGCATGATCGCCGCCGCGCCCAATTCCTCAAGGCGCTTGGCCATCAAGGGATCGTCGCTGCAATAGACCATCACCTGAAAACCGTCCTTGATGAGAAGTTCGGTGGCGCGCAGCGTTTCGATCATGTCGGGATAAAGCGTTTTCCGTCGCCCAGCACTTCGAGCTTCACCAATGTCCAGCCGCCCGCTTCGCGCGCGAGCCGCAGCGTGCGCACCGCTTCCTCGCCGGTGAAGCAGCCCGCGGTGTTCGGCAGATACGTCACCTTCTTCGGATCGATGAAATCGACGAGCTTGGGTTGCGAGGGATCGGTGAGATTCACGCGGCGCACGGCGACGGTGACGATCTCCGCGCCGCTGGCTTCGAGTGCGGCCGCATTCTCCGCATAGGTTTTGTATTTGCCGGTGCCGATGATGAGGCGCGATTTGTAGGTGCGCCCGGCAATCGTCAGCGGCTTGTCTCCGGCTGTTCCCGCCGCCGATGAAATGCACGATCTCCAGTTTGTCGCCGTCGGCCAGCTCCACCTCGCCATAGTGGAGCGCGGCACGATCTCCAGATTGCGCTCGACGGCCACCTTGGCCGGGTCCTGCCCCAGGGCCGACAGCAGGTCGGTCAGGCTCAAGCCCCCGTTCAGATGGCGCAATTCGCCGTTTATGGTGATATCCACGCCCATAAAGCCTGTTCCCGCTTGGTGGTTTCGCAACTGCCCTTGGGCCAGTATAAAGCCCGACGAATGGGTTAACCGGAGTTCCCGTGGCCAAGCCAGCGATATATGTCCTGAACGGCCCCAATCTCAACCTTCTGGGCCGCCGCGAGCCTTCCGTCTATGGCCGCATGACGCTGGCCGAGATCGAAACGGCCGTGAAGGCGCGCGCCAAGACCCTGGGGCTGAGCGTGGTTTTCCGCCAGTCCAACCATGAGGGCGAGCTGGTGGACTGGCTGCAGGAGGCCCGCACCAAGGCGGCGGGCGTCATCCTCAACGGGGCCGGGTTTCACGCATACCTCGGTTGCGCTGCTCGACGCCTGCCGCATGCTTGACCGGCCGCTGATCGAGGTTCATCTCTCCAATCCCTTCGCGCGCGAGGATTACCGCAAGCACTCCTACATCAGCGAGACGGCGACGGGCGTGATCTGCGGGCTGAAGGCGGACGGTTATCTGTTCGCGGTCGAGGCGCTGGCCTCGATCCTGAAGGATCAAAAATGAGCGACGGCAAGGACAAGGAACCCATCGACGCGGACGCGATCCGCGAACTGGCGGGCCTGCTCACCGAAACGAGCCTCACCGAGATCGAGATCGAGCGTAACGGCGTGCGCCTGCGCGTGGCGCGCCATGCCGCACATGTGCATGCGGCGCCGGTGGCGGCCGCACCCGCCGAAGCGCCCAAGCGCGAAGGCGCGCCCAATGGCGCGATCCCCTCGCCCATGGTGGGCACGGTCTATGTCGCGCCGGAGCCGGGGGCGGAGCCTTTCGTCAAGGTCGGCGACATTGTGAAGGAAGGCGACACGCTTCTGATCGTGGAAGCGATGAAGACGATGAACCCGATCCTTGCGCCGCGCGGCGGCACGGTCGCCGAGATTTGCGTGCATGATTCCGAGCCGGTCGAATTCGGCCAGGCATTGATCGTTCTCAACTGAGATGTTCGAAAAAGTCCTCATCGCCAATCGCGGCGAGATCGCACTGCGCATCAACCGCGCCTGCAAGGAGATGGGGATCGCGACGGTGGCGATTCATTCCACCGCCGATGCCGATGCCATGCATGTGCGGCTCGCCGACGAAAGCGTGTGCGTCGGCCCGCCGCCCGCGGCACAAAGCTATCTCAACATGCCGCAGATCATCGCGGCCTGCGAAATCACCGGCGCGGAAGCGATTCATCCCGGCTACGGATTTCTCTCGGAGAGCGCGCGCTTCGCCGAGATCGTGAAGGAACACGGCCTCACCTTCATCGGCCCGCTGCCCGAACACATCCGCCTGATGGGCGACAAGATCGCGGCGAAGATCGCGGTGAAGGAATTGGGAATCCCGACCGTTCCCGGTTCGGAGGGCGCGATCCGCAGCGACGAGGAAGCAGCGCGCGTCGCCGCCGATATCGGCTATCCCGTTCTCATCAAGGCGTCGGCGGGCGGCGGCGGGCGCGGCATGAAAGTGGCGCGCGAGAGATCCGAATTGTCGCTGGCGCTTTCCACCGCGCGCGCCGAAGCGAAATCCTCCTTCGGCGATGATTCCGTTTATATCGAGAAATATCTGGCGCATCCGCGCCACATCGAGGTGCAGGTGCTGGCCGATTCCTTCGGCAAGGTGCTGCATCTGGGCGAGCGCGATTGCTCGCTGCAGCGCCGGCATCAGAAAGTTTGGGAAGAAGCGCTATCGCCGGCGCTGAACGATGCGGAGCGCGAGGAAATCGGCGGCGTGGTGACGCGCGCACTGGAAAAGCTCGGCTATCTCGGCGCGGGCACGGTGGAATTTCTCTATGAAGACGGGCAATTCTATCTTCATCGAGATGAACACGCGGCTTCAGGTCGAGCATCCCGTCACCGAAGCGATCACCGGCATCGACATCGTGCGCGAGCAGATCCGCATCGCCGATGGCGGCGCGCTGGAGATGGAGCAGAGCGATATCGTTTTTTCCGGCCACGCCATCGAATGTCGCGTCAATGCGGAAAATCCGTTTACGTTTCAGCCCTCGCCCGGCCTCATCACGCAATTCCACGCGCCCGGCGGCTTGGGCGTGCGTTTCGATTCCGCGATCTATACCGGCTATCGCATCCCGCCCTATTACGACAGCCTCGCGGGCAAGCTGATCGTGCATGGCAAGAATCGCAACGAATGCCTGATGCGTTTGCGCCGCGCGCTCGACGAGCTTGTCGTCGGCGGGATTGAGACGACCATTCCCCTATTTCAGCAGCTTGTGCGCGAGCCCGACATTCTCAACGGCGATTACAATATCCATTGGCTTGAGCATTATCTGGCGAAGCATGGGGTGTGACGCCCATGCACGGCCGTTTCCGCCTGACACCTGAAATCCTGCTGGCCGCCTACGCCGAGGGGATGTTTCCCATGGCCGAGCGGCGCGGCGATCCCGATCTCTATTGGATCTCGCCGGAGGCGCGCGGGATCATTCCGCTGGATGGCTTCCATGTGCCGCGCCGGCTTGCGCGCACCGTCAAAAGCGACCGATTCGAAGTCACCACCGACATGGCTTTCGGCGCTGTGATTCGCGCTTGCGCAGCACCTTCGCCGGGGCGAAACGAAAGCTGGATCAATGAGGAAATCGTTTCTCTTTACACATCACTTCATCTGCTCGGCCACGCCCACAGCATCGAATGCCGCAGCGAGGGGCGGCTCGTGGGCGGGCTTTACGGCGTGACGCTGGGGGCGGCGTTCTTCGGCGAGAGCATGTTCAGCCATGAGCGCGATGCGAGCAAAGTCGCCCTCGTCCATCTGGTGGCGCGTCTCATCGGTGGCGGCTTCAAGCTGCTGGACGCCCAATTCCTGACCGCGCATCTGGCGCGCTTCGGCGCGCTCGAAATCCCGCGCGCGGATTATCTCGCGCGCCTGCACGATGCGATTTCGCACAAAGCGGAATTCTATTGGCCCGCGCCTTCGGGCAGTTGGACCGGCTCGTCGATCGCGCCCGCATTGGGCGACACGGCCTTGACGGCCTCGGTGGAAGCGACGGGCGGGGCTTCCTGGCCGGGCTCGTTCGTCCTGCAACTGATTACCGAGACATCGTAGAGCGGATGCTGCATGGCGTTGAGCGAGGGGCTCGACGCCAGCATCCAACCGGAAAACGCCATGCGCGCGGGCTTGTCGGGGCGGTGATCCTCGATTTGCAAAAACGCGGTGGTTTCGGGCGTCTCGCTCGGCGGCGTCGAATAGCAATAGCGCGCGGTGATGGTGAGCGTTGCGAAATGCACCGGCACGCCGATGGGCGCATAAATGTTGGCGGGCTGGCCGGTCATCTTGTCGAGCCCGCGCAGGATCACCATGCGCTTGACGCCGTCCTTGCCCGGCACCGCGTCGGAAACGGCATATTGCCTGGGCGGCGTGAGGTCGATGCTGGCTTCGTCCGCCGCGAAAGCGGGCGTGGCGATCAGCACCATCGCGAGCACCGCCGCGCGCATTCTATTTGCCTCCGGAATTGCCGTAGATGGCCCGGCCGATGAGGCTCATGATATCGACGGAGCCTTGCGTGTTTTTGATCTCGCCGCCGGGCTTGAGCATCGCGTCGCTGCCGCCCGGCGATACCGACAGATAGGAACTGCCCAGAAGCTGCGCCGAGGTGATCTTGATCGCGGAATCGTCGGGGATCTTCACATCGTCGCGGATCGACATGTGCACGATCGCAAGATAGGTCTTCGGATCCAGCGTCAGCGCCGAAACCGTTCCCACCTTGATTCCGGAGAGCCGCACTTCGGTGCCTTTGCTCAGGCCATCGACGCGCGAAAACCGCGCCGTCAACTCATAGGAATTGAGGCTGCCCTGGCTCGTGGTCGTGTAGGCGAAATAGAGAAATCCCGCCGCGATGAAAATCACGATCGCGCCGATCAGGGTCTCGAATGTCTTGCTTTGCATGGCTCTAGCTCTTCGCCCCCGATTTTGTCATCTTCAGGGCTTCCAGGCTTCATAGTCGCCGGTGGCGGGTGCCCGCAACCCCCGCCCGGCAAGGCTTCCTTCGGGGCGATAGGCGCCCTCGGTTCCCGACAGGTTCGGCTGGTGCTCGCGCTCCCAATTCTTGAGCTTGAAGGCGGCCACCGTGGGCGGCTCCTTGAAGGTGTGGTGCAGCCAGCCATGCCACTCGGCCGGCACGCGGGAGGCCTCCACGGTTCCGTTATAGATCACCCAGCGGCGATGGCCCGATTTGTTCTGGAAGTAGCGATTGCCGAAATTATCCGCGCCGACCTTGCGCCCATAGAGCCAGGTCGTGAGCCATGTGCCGGGCGTGGCATCGCGCCACCAGATGAAGATCATGCGCAGGAGTTGCATCAAGGCCTCCGGATTCGGCGGAATATAGTGGGCCGCATTGGCCCGCGCCATGGCGTCAGACGCCGCGGACGCCGATTTTGCGGCACTGTTGCAGGCCGGATTACAGCTTCTTTAAGCTTGGCCGAAGAACTATGGCTGGGCGGCCGATCAGGAGGCTTACGCCATGCTCTCCCCGAAACAACAGGCGATGGAGGCGCTGTTCGAGCGCCATGTGGGCGCGGAACTCGAAGGCGATCTCGACACCACGCTCGCCACGATGAGCGAGGAGCCGCATCTGCATAACGTTCCCACCATGGTGGGCGGCTTCGGGCGGGAGGGCGTGCGCGCCTTCTATCGCGACCGTCTGGTGGGCCAGTTCTTTCCGCCGGATGTGAACATGCAGAACGTCTCGCGCACGGTGGGCGAGGATCAGATTGTCGATGAACTCGTCATCAGCTTCACCCATACGCGCGCGATGGACTGGATGCTGCCCGGCGTGGCCCCGACCGGAAAGAAGGTGGAGATCGCGTTTGCCGTGGTGGTGGGGTTCAAGGACGGCAAGGTCTCCCACGAACATATCTATTGGGATCAGGCCAGCGTGCTGGTGCAAATCGGGCTTATCGATCCCAAGGGCCTGCCCGTGGTGGGCCCCGAAAGCGCGCGGCGGGTGCTGAATCCCAGGCTGCCGCCGCGGGCCTTCTGAAGAGGTTCCATCCACAGATTTTCCACAAGCCTGTCATCGGATGGTCGCCGCGATGGTGAAAAAATTTTCTGCGCGATTCCGGCCAGCTTTTTCTTGACACTGATTTCGCAGAGAAAAAGCCTGTAGTGGTGAACCCCCACATCTAGTGGGTAAGGTTTCGTTTACTACTTCCCCCTTGCACTCCCCCAAACATGGTGTCCATACTTGGCCCCTGTCGCTCATCGCGACACAAAATCTGGCGGACGAACCGATCATCTGGGCGTCCGGGGACTCGCCGCTTGGGCGTGTTTCCGGCGGACGGATCACTGTCCCCCAAAGGCTGCGATGAAGCGTCAACGGGAGCCATTTTGAGATTGTCTGGGGGTTGCCATGCGGATTCGGCGTCAGTTCACGGTTGAAGGCAAAAGCGCATACGAAGGCATCGCCTTCCGCGCGGCATCGAGCGAGATCAAAAACCCCGACGGCTCGGTCGTCTTCCGCCAGACGGACATCGAAGTTCCCGAAAGCTGGAGCCAGGTCGCTTGCGATGTGCTGGCGCAGAAATATTTCCGAAAAGCAGGCGTGCCGGTGGCGCTGAAGCCTGTGGCCGAGGAAGGCGTGCCGGAATTTCTCTGGCGCAAGGCGGCGGACGGCGAAGGCACGACGGGCGAGAATTCCGCCAAGCAGGTGTTCGATCGCCTGGCGGGCACATGGGCCTATTGGGGCTGGAAGGGCGGCTATTTCGACGGCGAGGAAGACGCGCGCGCCTTCTATGACGAGATGTGCCACATGCTGGCGAGCCAAAAGGCGGCGCCCAATTCCCCGCAATGGTTCAACACGGGGCTTCATTGGGCCTATGGCATCGATGGACCTTCGCCAGGGCCATTATTATGTCGATCACCTGACGCGCCAGCTGACGAAATCCAAATCCTCTTACGAACATCCGCAGCCGCATGCCTGCTTCATCCAGGGCGTCAATGACGATCTGGTCAATGAAGGCGGGATCATGGACCTCTGGACGCGCGAGGCGCGGCTCTTCAAATACGGTTCCGGCACGGGCACGAATTTCTCCAATCTTCGCGGCGAAAACGAAAAACTTTCGGGCGGCGGGAAATCTTCCGGCCTGATGAGCTTTCTGAAAATCGGCGACCGTGCTGCGGGCGCGATCAAATCGGGCGGCACCACGCGGCGCGCGGCCAAGATGGTGATCGTCGATGTCGATCATCCCGATATCGAGCAATTCATCGACTGGAAAGTGATCGAGGAACAGAAGGTCGCCGCGATGGTGGCGGGCTCCAAGCTCGCCGAGAAGCATTTGAAGCTGGTGATGAAGGCCTGCATCAATTGCGAAGGCCATGACGATGATTGCTTCGATCCGACGAAGAACCCCGCGCTGCGCCGCGAGATCAAGGCCGCGCGCAAGGCGATGATCCCCGACAATTATATCGAGCGCGTGATTTCCTTCGCCAAGCAGGGCTACAAGGACATCAATTTCAAGGTCTATGACACCGATTGGGATTCGGAAGCCTATCTTTCGGTGTCCGGCCAGAACTCCAACAATTCGGTGCGCGTGACGGATGAATTCCTGCGCGCGGTGGACGAGGATTCCGATTGGGCGCTCACCTATCGCGGCAGCAAGAAGGCGGCGAAGACCCTGCCCGCGCGCGAATTGTGGGAAAAGATTTCCTATGCGGCGTGGGCGTGTGCGGATCCCGGCATCCAGTTCCACACCACGGTAAACGATTGGCACACCTGCCCCGCGGGCGGACCGATCCGCGCGTCCAATCCGTGTTCGGAATATATGTTCCTGGACGATACGGCGTGCAATCTGGCGTCGCTGAATTTAATGCAGTTCCGCAAAGAGCGCTGACGGCAACAAGAGTCTTCGACGTTCGCCTCGTTCGAACATGCCGTTCGCCTTTGGACCATCGTTCTCGAAATCTCCGTGCTGATGGCGCAATTCCCGTCGAAGGAAATCGCGCAGCTTTCCTATGATTACCGCACGCTCGGCCTGGGCTTCGCCAATATCGGCGGGCTTTTGATGGCGGCGGGCATTCCCTACGATTCGCGCGAAGGCCGCGCGATTGCGGGCGCGATTTCCGCCGTGATGACGGGCGTGTCTTACGCCACCTCCGCCGAAATGGCGGGCGAGTTGGGCCCGTTCCCGGAATTTTCCGCCAATCGCGACGCGATGCTGCGCGTGATGCGCAATCACCGCCGCGCGGCACACGGCATGAAGACGGGATATGAAACGCTGTCGGTTTCGCCCGTGCCGCTCGATCTTGCCGCTGTCGTGCAAGCCGATCTTGCCGATGCGGCCAAACGCGCCTGGGATGACGCGCTTTCGATGGGCGAGGAATTCGGCTATCGCAACGCGCAATCCACCGTGATCGCGCCCACCGGCACCATCGGCCTTGTGATGGATTGCGACACCACGGGCGTGGAGCCCGATTTCGCGCTCGTGAAATTCAAGAAGCTCGCGGGCGGCGGCTATTTCAAGATCATCAATCGCTGCGTGCCGGAGGCGCTGGCAGGCGCTGGGCTATAATCCCGCGCAGATCGACGACATCGTGGCCTACGCGGTGGGACATGGCACGCTGGAAGGCGCCAATGCGCTTTCGCACGGCGCTTTGCGCGCGCGCGGCTTTGGCGATGAGGAAATCGCCACCATCGAAGCCTCGCTGGAGCAGGCGTTCGACATCCGCTTCGTCTTTAACAAGTGGACGCTCGGCGAAAAATTCTGCACCGAGGTGCTGAAGCTCGATCCCGCCCAGATGGACGCGCCCGATTTCGACATGCTGAAGGCGCTGGGCTTCGCCAAGGCCGATGTGGATGCCGCCAATCTCCATGTTTGCGGCGCCATGACGCTGGAAGGCGCGCCACATTTGAAGGCGGAGCATCTGCCAGTATTCGATTGCGCCAACCCTTGCGGGCGCATCGGCAAGCGTTCGCTCTCCGTCAACAGCCACATCCACATGATGGCCGCGGTGCAGCCGTTTATTTCCGGCGCGATCTCCAAGACCATCAACATGCCGAACGCCGCCACCGTGAAGGAATGCGGCGAGAGCTACATGCTGTCGTGGAAGCTGGCGCTGAAGGCCAATGCGCTTTATCGCGACGGCTCCAAGCTGTCGCAGCCGCTGGCGTCACAGGTGTTTTCGTTCGACGACGACGAAGACGAGATGGAAGACATGCTCGCCGCCCCGCAAGCCGCGCGTACCACCATCGTCAGCGAGCGCATTGTCGAAAAGATCGTCGAGCGCGTGCGCGCGGCCGAGCGCGAGAAGCTGCCCCATCGCCGCAAATCCTATACGCAGAAGGCGGTGGTCGGCGGGCACAAGGTCTATCTGCACACCGGCGAATATGAAGACGGCCGCCTCGGCGAAATCTTCATCGACATGCACAAGGAAGGGGCCGCCTTCCGCAGCCTGATGAACAATTTCGCCATCGCCATTTCCATCGGCCTGCAATATGGCGTGCCGCTGGAGGAATTCGTCGAAGCCTTCACCTTCACGCGCTTCGAACCGGCGGGGCTGGTGATCGGCAACGATTCCATCAAGAACGCGACCAGCGTTCTGGATTACATTTTCCGCGAGTTGGGCGTTTCCTATCTCGGCCGCAACGATCTGGCCCATGTCGCTCCGCACAACGACACCGATCTCGGCGGCGGCATTGCCGAAGGCCAGCGCGAAAGCAGCGGCCAACGCGAAGTGGCGCAAGTGATGAGCCGCGTCGCGTCGTCCGGCTATATGCGCGGCCAGCTTCCGCGCCTGGGCGTCGTGCATGGTGGCGCGGCGGTGAAGATGGAATTCGTCCACGATCCCGAAATCGATCGCGAAGTTGCCGCCTTCGAGCAGGCCCAGGAAGAACCCATCTCTCTCGCCATGAACGAAATCGGCGCGAGCGTGATGGACGAAATCGCGGGCAATCCGGTGGGCGTGGCGGTGGCGACGCTGCAAGCGCGGCTCGAAACCCGCGACACGACGAAGGAAACCTATATGCGCCGCTCCATCGAGGCCCAGATGAAGGGCTATCAGGGCGATGCCTGCGGCTCCTGCGGGAATTTCACGCTGGTGCGCAACGGCACCTGCATGAAATGCGATACGTGCGGCTCAACGAGCGGGTGCTCCTGACGGCACGGAACTTGCGGCCCTCTCGAGCGTTCGTATCGAAACGGGACGAAACGCATGTCATTCCTGCTTGCCATGATGGTTGCGATGGCGCATCCAGCACCCGCGCTGTCCCATGCCGATCCGGTGGCGATTGCCAGCATCCGCGCGGGCCATCACGATTGCCCTCATTGCGATCTGGCCAGCGCCGACCTTGCCAATACTTGCGTGAAGGGCGGCGATCTTGAGGGCGCGAATTTCGACGGCGCGAAGCTGACGCTGATGTGCATGTCGTATGCGGATTTTTCCGGCGCCACATTCCGCAACGCCGATCTGGCGGCGGCGAATTTGGCGCATGCCAAGCTCGACGGCGCGGATTTTACCGGCGCCGATCTCACCATCACGAGCTTCAAGGGCACGGATCTGACGCGCGCGCGCGGGCTGACGCAGGCGCAACTGGATAAAGCCTGCGGCGACGCCGACACCAAAGCGCCCGCGGGATTGCGCGTTCCGGCCTGCAAATAACCTGACGTGACGCCTCATGCTTCGTCCCTCGACAGGCTCGGGATGAGGGGCTCAGCATGAGGGATTAGCTGAAACCGTCACCCTGAGCTTGTCGAAGGGTGGGGACGCAATCTAACTCGGCAACTCATCAGCCCCCCGTTCGGTTTTTATTCCGCGGCTTCCGCCAGCGGCTTCGGCTTCCAGCGCAACACGGGCTTTCGCGCGGCGGCGGTTTCATCAAGGCGGCGGCGGGGCGCATAATGCGGCGCGCCTTCGAAGCGCGCGGTCTTTCCCGCTTTGGCCTCCAGCGCCATGCGGCGCAGCACATGAATGAAACGGTCGAGCGATTCCTTGGATTCGGATTCGGTGGGCTCGATCAGCATCGCGCCGTGGACGACGAGCGGGAAATACATCGTCATCGGATGATAGCCTTCGTCGATCATCGCCTTGGCGAAATCGAGCGTGGTGACGCCGGTGCCTTCGAGGAATGTATCGTCGAACAGCGCTTCGTGCATGCACGGGCCTTCAAACGGCGCGCTCATCACGTCCTTGAGCGAAGCCAGAATGTAATTGGCCGACAGCACGGCGTCTTCGGATGCCTGACGGATGCCGTCCGCGCCGTGACTCAGCATATAAGTGAGCGCGCGCACGAACATGCCCATCTGGCCGTGAAACGCGCACATGCGGCCGAAGGGTTTGATGTGATCTGGCCGCGCGCCACGATCCTCGATCATGCGGAAACCGTTTGCGTCATGCACCAGAAGCGGCAGCGGCGCGAACGGCGCCAACGCTGCCGACAGCACCACAGGCCCAGCACCCGGACCGCCGCCGCCATGCGGCGTGGAAAATGTCTTGTGCAGATTGATGTGCATGGCGTCGATGCCGAGATCGCCCGGCCGCACGCGGCCCGCAATCGCGTTGAAGTTCGCGCCGTCGCAATAGAAATAAGCGCCCGCCGCGTGAACCGCGTCCGCGATTTCGATGATGCGGCGCTCGAACAATCCGCAAGTGTTGGGATTGGTGAGCATGATCGCGGCGACATCGGGGCCGAGCTTGGCGCGCAACGCATCGGCATCGACCTGGCCGTCCGCCATCGCGGGGATTTCATCGACGGTGAAACCGGCGAGTGCGGCGGTCGCGGGATTTGTGCCGTGCGCGGATTCCGGCACCAGCACGCGCGTGCGGTGTTCGCCGCGCGCATCGAGCGCTGCCTTGATCGCGAGCATGCCGCACAATTCGCCATGCGCACCGGCCTTGGGGCTCATCGCGACGGCGGGCATTCCGGTGAGCGTGGTGAGCCATCCCATCAATTCGGAAATCAGCGCGAGCGCGCCCTGCACGGTGGATTCCGGTTGCAGCGGATGCACGTCCGCGAAGCCCGGCAGCCGCGCCATTTTCTCGTTGAGGCGGGGATTGTGTTTCATGGTGCAGGAGCCGAGCGGATAAAGCCCCGCATCGATCGCATAATTCATGCGCGAGAGGCGCACATAATGGCGCACGATTTCCGGTTCTGAAAGACCGGGCAAGCCGATGGCGCTTTTGCGGCGCATGCCGCCGAGGCGCGCGTCGGTGATTTGCACATCGTGAATATCGACACCACTCATGCCGGGGCGGCCAAGCTCGAAGATCAGCGCCTCTTCGTGATCCAGCCCACGGTCGCCGGAGATGGTGGGCAATTCGGTTGTTTCGCTGTTGCCCGATGAAGTGGGGCGACCTTGATTGTTCATGGTCATGACACGGCCTCCGTCAGCGCCGCAGCGAAGGCGTCGCAATCTTCGTCCGTTGTGGTTTCGGTGGCGGCGACGATCAGAAGATCGCGCACAGCGGGATCGTGCGGCATGAGGCGCGAGGCAGGAACGCCCGCGATGATGTTTTCATCGGCGAGAGTTTCGACAATTTCCGCAGCGGGCTTCGGCAATTTGATCGTGAACTCGTTGAAGAAGGATGGCGTGACGAGCGACACGCCTTTTATCTTCGACAGGCGGTCCGCAAGTGCCGATGCGCGCGCATGATTGAGTGCGTGCGAGACGGGCAAACCCTTCTTCGCCCAGCAACGACAGATGAATGGTGAAAGCGAGGCAGCACAATCCGGAATTCGTGCAGATATTGCTTGTCGCTTTCTCGCGGCGGATGTGCTGCTCGCGCGTGGAGAGCGTGAGCACGAAGCCGCGCTTGCCGGACGCATCAATCGTTTCACCCGCGAGGCGGCCCGGCATCTGGCGCAGGAATTTCTCGCGCGTGGCGAACAGGCCGACATAGGGCCCGCCGAAATTCAATCCATTGCCGATGGATTGTCCTTCGGCGGCGACGATATCCGCGCCCTGAGCACCCGGCGGCTCGATCAAGCCGAGGGAAACGATTTCCGTGACGACCGCGATCAGCAGCGCGCCTTTGGCATGGGCGGCATCCGCGATGGGCCGCAAATCGCGGATAAGGCCAAACACATCGGGGCTTTGAACGACGACGCAAGCGGTTTGATCGTCGATCAGCGCCGCGATGTCTTCGACGCGTCCCGGCGTGACGGGCGCGCGCGCCACCTTGCCGGAAAGATTGGCGACGGTTTCCACCGTCTCGGCATAATGCGGATGCAATCCGCCGGAGAGAATGGCTTTCGGGCGGCGCGTGATGCGCTGCGCCATCATCACCGCTTCGGCGGTGGCCGTCGAGCCGTCATAAAGCGAGGCGTTGGCGACTTCCATGCCGGTGAGCAGCGCCACCTGAGTCTGAAATTCAAAAAGATATTGCAGCGTGCCTTGCGCGATTTCGGGCTGATAGGGCGTGTAGGAAGTGAGAAATTCCGAACGCTGGATCAGATGATCGACTGCGGACGGAACATGATGACGATACGCGCCCGCGCCGCAGAAGAAAGGCGCCGCACCCGCGGCCACATTCTTCGCCGCCATGCGCGAAAGAATGCGCTCCACTTCAAGCTCGCCTTTGGTATCGGGCAAATCGAACGCTTCGTGGCCGACGATGGCCGCCTTCGGCACATCGGCGAACAGCGCATCGATGCCCGGCGCGCCGATGCGGGCGAGCATGTGGCGGCGGTCGGTGTCGGTCAAAGGGAGGTATCGCATTTTCTTTCTCTCTACTTTCCTTTTCGTCATTGCCGGCCTTGTGCCGGCAACCTATGAACACCCATCTAGACGGAGGTTATGGGTGGCCGGGACAAGCCCGGCCATGACGTGTTGTTGTTAGAGTCCTTTCACGAATTCATCGTATTGCGTTTTCGTCATCAGTTTCGCGATTTGCGATTTGTCGGCGATTTTCAGCTTGAAGAACCAGCCTTCGCCTTCGGGATCGGCATTCACTTTGGCGGGCTCGTCGGTGAGCGCGGTATTCGCCGCCGTCACATCGCCGCCGATGGGCGCATAGACTTCGCTTGCCGCCTTCACGCTTTCGACAACCGCCGCCTCGCCGCCCTGCCCGAGCTTGCGCCCGGCTTCCGGCAATTCGACATAGACGACATCGCCCAATTGCTCCGCGGCATATTTGGTGATGCCGATTGTGGCTTCGTCGCCGTCGATGCGTACCCATTCGTGCTGGTCGGTAAAGCGTGTTTCGGTCATTTTCATCCCATCATTTCCTCATGCTTCGACAAGCTCAGCATGAGGGACTGTTTATCCCTCACCCTGAGCCTGTCGAAGGGCGTTTGTAGCGATGCGGCGCGAACGGCATCGGTGCTGCGCGCGCAGGCATTTCCTGCCCACGCACCATCAGGCCCAATTGCGTGCCGTCGCCCGCGAATTGCGTTTCGACATAGCCCATGGCGATGGGCGCGTTCACGCTCGGCCCGAAGCCGCCGCTGGTGATGGCGCCGATGACGCGGCCCTTTCCATCGGTGATTTGCGTGCCCTCGCGCGCGGGTGCTTTTCCATCCGGGCGGATGCCGATGCGTTTTCGCGGGGTGCCGTCGAACAGCGCATCCATGATTTTTGCCGCACCGGGAAAATCCTTTTCCATCTTGCGGCGCTTGCCGATGGCAAAGGTGAGATTTGCTTCGACGGGATTGGTGGTTTCGTCGATGTCGTGGCCGTAAAGACAAAGCCCCGCTTCCAGACGCAGCGAATCCCGCGCGCCGAGGCCGATGGGCCAGATCTCGGGTTCCGCCAGCAGCGCGCGGGCGAAATGTTCGGCGTGTTCGGCGCGCATCGAGATTTCGAAACCGTCTTCGCCCGTGTAGCCGGAGCGCGAAACGGCACATTCCATATCATCGAATTCAGCGGCTGTGGCGCTCATGAAGGAAAGCGATGCGGCTTTGGGGCAATGCCGCGCCATCACCGCGCTTGCGGCGGGGCCTTGCAATGCGAGCAGCGCACGGTCGTCGGCAGCGACGAGTTTTACATTGGCGGGAAGATGCGCGCGGATAAAATCGTCGTCGATTTCCTTGCGCGAGGCGTTCGACCACAAGGCCGAGCTTGCCGTCTTCCGGCCAGCGCGTGACCATCAAATCGTCGATGATGCCGCCATCATCCTTCAGCAGCAGCGAATAGCGCATGCGTCCGATGGCGAGGCTCTGGAAATCGCCGGGCGTGATCGCTTCAAGCGCGCGCGCGGTGGTCGCATGATCGGGGCCGATCAGCGTGCGCTGGCCCATATGCGAGACATCGAACAATCCCGCAGCCGCGCGCGTGTGCAGATGTTCTTTCAGGATTCCGGCCGGATAATTCACCGGCATGTCATAGCCCGCGAACGCAACCATCTTGCCGCCCAGCTCCACATGCAGCGCATGAAGCGGGGTCTTGCGAAGATCGTGTTGTGCCAGGGCGTCCATAACGGTCCAATCAAAGGTCGATGCGGCGCGGCTCCGCGAGCCCGCGGAATGCGCCCCTCTGTCATTGGACCTGAGAGATTTCCCCCGCTTTCGCGAAGTTACCCCTTCGGTGGAAGCGGCACGCGCCGCTTCGCTTTCCAGAATGTCATCACCACACGCGGTCCTTTTGCCTGAGAGTTTCCGGGGGGTTGCTCCTTCGGCCTTCGCCTTCGGCTTCGGCCGACTAATCGGCCTTGCGCGAAATCGAACGTCTCCCGCGAGGGATCATTTGCTGGCCGCACACGCGCGCATCGCTGCGGGCGGGTACGTTGCGGTGCATCATAAAGGGGGGCGGTGGCGAGTCAACGCGCGGACGGGGAAAGCGCGGAATTGCTCACATCCTTGCGGGGATTTCGATGCCCAGAAGGCCCAAAACCTTGTTCAAAACCTCCAAAGTGAGCGCGCACAGGCCAAGGCGGGCGGCCCTGAGCGACTCGTTCTTTTCGGAGAGAATGTGGTGCTCGGAATAGAAGCGGCTGAACTCCTGCGCGAGCGTGAAGGCGTAATCGCAGAGCAGATTCGGCGCGCGCTTGGCTTCCGCAGCCGCCATCGCATCGGGCAGCGCCAGCAATTGCAGCGCGAGATTGCGCTCGGCGGGCGATTGCACGGTGGGCGGCGCGGACGCAAAGCCATCGTCGCGCGCCTTACGCAAGATCGATTGAATGCGCACAGCGGCATATTGCATGTAAGGCCCGGTCTTGCCTTCGAAGCGGGTGAAGCGCGCCAGATCGAAAATATAATCCGAGATGCGATGGTTTGAGAGATCGGCGAATTTGATCGCGGCGATGCCGACCATTTTCGCAATCGCGTTGCGCTCGCTTTGCGGATATTCCGAGGCGAGGCCAGCTTCGGTGAGGCGCTTGCCCGCTTCGTCGGTCGCCATCGCGATGAGATCGTAGAGTTTCATCACGCCGCCCGCGCGCGTTTTGAAGGGCTTGCCGTCCGGCCCGTTCATCGTGCCGAAGCCGGAATGTTCGAGTTCGGCCTTGCCGTTCAGTTGCGCTTTCTTCGCGGCGCGAAACACCTGCTCGAAATGATTGTGCTGGCGCTGATCCACGACATAGAGGATCAGGTCTGGATTCTGGTTTTGCACGCGATCGATGATCGTGGCGAGATCGGTGGTGCCGTAAAGCACCGCGCCGTCCGATTTCAAAAGGATCAGCGGCGGCACTTCTTTTTTGTCGGAAGGTTCGGCGACGGGCACGACGAGCGCGCCTTCGCTCATTTCCGCGATCCCGCGCGCTTTCAGATCGGCGATCATCGGCGCGATCAGCGGATCGACGCTCGCCTCGCCTTTCCAGAGATCGAAATGCACGCCAAGGCTATCGAATTCGCGCGTCAGGCCGCGCTCCGACACATTCACGAAATGCTGCCACAGCGCGCGATAGCCGGGCCTGCCCGCTTGAAGCTCTGCGGTCGCGGCGCGCGCTTCTTCGAGACGCGCGGGGTCCGCTTTGCAGGCGGCGGCCGCCACGGGATAGATCTCTTCCAGATCGTCCATCGTCACCGGCGACCCGTCCGGATACGGGCCTTTGACCTTCGCGTCGAAATAGATGGGCGCGATGCCCCGATGGCCGATTTCGGAAATAAGCTGGCCCATCTGCAAGCCCCAATCGCCCAGGTGCACATCGCTCACGACATTCCACGCATTGGCGCGCAAGAGACGCTGCAAGCAATCGCCGATGATGGAGGAACGCAGATGACCGACGTGCATGGGCTTGGCCACATTCGGCCCGCCGAAATCGATGATGGCGGTTTTGCCTTCGCCGGTTTGCGGCGCGCCCAATCGTGCATCTTTTGCGAGCGCGCCGACGCGCGCGGCAAGTGCGGCATCGGTGAGATCGAGATTGATGAAGCCGGGCCCCGCGATCTCCACCTTCGCGAAAATCGGATTGGCCTTCAGGCGCGCCGCAATTTTTTCCGCAATCGCGCGCGGATTGGCTTTCGCCTGTTTCGCGGCGGCGAGCGCGCCATTGCACTGAAACTGCGCGAGATCGGGACGATCCGACGCCTGCACGCTTCCAAATTCCGGCGACAGGTTCTCCGCGGCGAAAGCGTCCGCCGCAATCGCCGTCAGTTCCGCGGCGAGCGGCTTCATTTGGGGTAGCGCCCGGCGGTGCGATTGAATTCGAGCTGTTCCTTCGTCAATTGAAAGCCCACAAGCACCGCGTAATCATAAGCGCTCTTGCCCTTTTCCATGCGCGTCGCGGGCGAATCCTGAGACACGGTAAAGCGCGTCACCAGCTCGCCCGCATCGAACGCAAAATGGGCGGTATATTCGCGCTTGCTGATGATGCGGTTGCCCAGCGTCACCGCGACGAAATAGGGCGCGTCGAAAGTTTGCGCGCCGCCGCCGGAAAGCCGCGCCGCGGCGAAATCTATATCGAGGCTAGAACTGACGGTGCGCTCGTATTTTTCGATCGAGCAATCCGCGCTCACCTTGGTGATCTGCGCGGTGTAGAGGACACGCGACGACTGCAGCTTGGTCAGCGAGGCTGTGTCCACCAACGCCGAGGCAAGCGGGCATTTGTCGTCGTCGGTCGTTTCGCAGCCGGAAAGGGCCGCGAGCGCCACAGCCATAGCGAGGAAATTCACAAATCGTACGGACATAGACTCACCAAAATTAGAGCGGAACATGCGTGCAATCGTTAATGGGCCGGGCGGCGCTTGACTTTTCGCATGCCAGGCCCCTCTCCTCGAATGCGCGCCGAAGCGGCGCGGGACTGTAGCCAAGCGGAATGCTCATGGGAAGCGCGCAAGCACAAGGCGGGACCGGCGGGAAGCCGCATCTGACGCTGATCCTGGCAGCGCCCCGCGGCTTCTGCGCTGGCGTGGACCGGGCCATCAGGATCGTAGAGCTGGCGCTTCAGAAATTCGGCCCGCCCGTCTATGTGCGCCATGAGATCGTGCACAATCGCTTCGTGGTGGAGCGGCTGGAGCGGATGGGCGCGGTTTTCATTGACGAACTGGATCAGGCCCCGGATGACGCCCGCGTAATATTCTCCGCGCATGGCGTGCCGAAATCGGTGCCGGCGGAGGCGCGGCGGCGCAAGCTCGTTTACGTGGACGCGACCTGTCCGCTGGTTTCGAAGGTGCATATGGAAGCGGAGCGGCATTATCGCGCGGGCCGCCAGATCGTGCTGATCGGCCATGCGGGCCACCCCGAAGTGGAAGGCACGATGGGCCAATTGCCCGATGGCGCGATCACGCTGATCGAAACGGTGGAGGATGCGCAGCGCTTCGCGCCCGCCGATCCTTCGCGGCTCGCTTACATCACGCAAACAACATTGTCGGTGGACGACACAGCCGAGATTGTGGGGCTGCTCAAGCGGCGGTTTCCGGCAATCGCCGATCCGCACAAGGAAGACATCTGCTACGCCACGACCAACCGGCAGGACGCGATGAAGGCGATTGCGCACCGCGCCGACATGGTGTTCGTGATCGGCGCGCCGAATTCGTCCAATTCCATGCGGCTGGTGGAGGTCGCCAAGCGCGCGGGCGCGAATGGGGCGGCACTTATTCAACGCGCGAGCGATATCGATTGGGCGCTTGTCGAGGGTGCCGCGGTGGTGGGGCTTTCGGCGGGGGCTTCCGCGCCGGAGGTTCTGGTGGAGGAAGTGATTGCCGCGTTCCGCGAACGCTTTGCGCTGAAGCTGGAAGAAGAAGCCGTGACGCATGAAGATATCGCCTTCAACGTGCCGCGCGCGCTGGCGGGGTGAGGCGTCATGGCCGTTTACACCGATGTTGCTTCCGAAGAACTGGATCGCGTGCTTGCCGGTTACGACATCGGCCGCGCCCGCACGTTCAAGGGCATCGCGGAAGGCGTGGAGAATTCCAATTTCCATCTGCAAACCGAGCGCGGCGGTTACATTCTCACGCTTTACGAAAAGCGCGTGCATGAAGGCGATCTGCCCTTCTTTCTGGGATTGATGGAGCATCTGGCGGCGCGCGGGATTGCGTGCCCCGTGCCGGTGCGAAATCGCGACGGCGCGCAATCCTTGACGCTGAACGGAAGGCCCGCGGCGATCCTCACCTTTCTCGACGGCGTTTCGCTGCGCCGCCCGGAGGTGCCGCATTGCGCGGAGGCGGGCGCGGCACTGGCCCGGCTTCACGCGGCGGGCGCGGATTTCAAATTGACGCGCGCCAATGCGCTGTCGCTTTCCGGCTGGCGGAAACTCGCCGATGCGACGGTGGCGAAGGCCGATGACATTCAGGGCGGATTGGGCGAATTGATCGTGTCCACCTTGAAGGCGCTCGAATCCGCATGGCCGCGCGATCTTCCGGCGGGGATCATTCATGCCGATCTCTTTCCCGACAATGTTCTGTTCATGGACGGCAAAGTCTCCGGCCTGATCGATTTCTATTTCGCGTGCAACGATTTCTACGCCTATGATCTGGCGGTGATGCTGAATGCATGGTGCTTCGAGGGCGACGGCGCGTTCAACCTCACCAAGGGACAGGCGCTGATCGCCGCCTATCAGCGCCATCGCAAATTGAGCGCGGAAGAATGCGCCGCGTTACCGGCACTCGCGCAAGGTGCTGCTCTGCGCTTCCTGCTGACGCGGCTTTACGACTGGCTCAATCACGATGCCAATGCGCTGGTGCGCCCCAAAGACCCGCGCGAATTTGCCAAACGCCTGCGCTTTCATCTGCGCGTGAAATCGGCCGGAGAATACGGGCTGTGACGCGCGCCAAAGTGGATATTTTCACGGACGGCGCGTGTTCCGGCAATCCGGGGCCGGGCGGATGGGGCGCGATCCTGCGCGCGGGCGCGCATGAAAAGGAAATCTCCGGCGGCGATGCGGCGACCACGAACAATCGCATGGAGTTGCTCGCGGTGATCCGCGCGCTCGGCACGCTGAAGCAGCCGACGACCGTGATTATTCATACCGATTCCCGTTACGTGATGGACGGCGCCTCGCAATGGATGAAGCGCTGGAAATCCAACGGCTGGAAAACCGCCGACAAGAAGCCGGTGAAAAACGAAGATCTCTGGCGCGCGCTCGACGAGGCGCTCAACGGACATGAGGTCCATTGGCGCTGGGTGCGCGGGCACACCGGCCATCCCGAAAACGAGCGGGCCGATGCGCTCGCGCGCGCCGCGATGCCGGGGAGATAGAGTTTTTAGAACACACCGTTAATCAACGAATAGAAATACACCCCCTCCCCTTGCGGGAGGGGGAAGTCATATTGCAAATTCAATCAGAGTGGATTTGCTTGAGAATGATCGCTCACCGCGAACAGCCAATTCAAAGCTGCTTCAGAACATAATCGGCGCTCGAAACCGAAAACGCGCCCGGCTCCTCGACATTCAGCGCCTTCACCACGCCATCCTCGACCACCATCGAGAAACGCTGGCTGCGCTTGCCCATGCCGAAACGCGAGGCATCCATCTCAAGGCCGAGCGCGCGGGTGAAATCGCCATTGCCGTCGGCCAGCATCGCCACCTTGTCGCCCGCGCCCTGGCTTTCGCCCCACGCGCCCATCACGAACGCATCGTTGACGGACACGCACGCGATTGCATCCACGCCCTTTGCCTTGAGATCGTCGGCATGCTGGATGAATCCCGGCAGATGCTTGGCCGAGCAGGTCGGCGTGAATGCGCCCGGCAGCGCGAAAACCACAACTTTCTTGCCAGCGAACAAATCGTCGGATTTCACGGGCTGCGGCGCGCCGCCCTTCATCTGCATAAGCGTCGCGGACGGTACCTTGTCGCCAATCTTGATCGTCATTTCTGTCTCCTGATTAATCCAGCCGTGCCGCTTTTAGCGCATGGACGCGCGCTCCGAAAGGGGAACAAGGCTGGCATCAACGCGATTGCGTGTTAAGTTGGGCGCATGGGATCGAAGGATAACCCGCGCGCGGTCGAAGGCGAGAGCTTCCTTGAGGGCAAGCTGTTGATCGCGCTGCCCGGCATGCCCGATCCGCGCTTCGAGCGCAGCGTGATTTTCGTCTGCGCCCATTCGCTGCAAACCGGCGCGATGGGGCTTATCATCAACAAGCAGATCGAGGGGCTGAATTTCCGCGAGCTGGTGCAGAGGCTGGAAATTCACACCACCGCAAAGGCGCCCGATTTTCCGGTGCTCTATGGCGGGCCGGTGGAAACGGGGCGCGGTTTTGTCTTGCACAGCGGCGAATATGAAAGCGCCGACGCCACGCTTCCCGTCACCGAGGACATATCGCTCACCGCCACGCTCGACATTTTGCGCGCGATTGCCGAAGGGCGCGGGCCTGCGAAATCCATGTTCGCGCTCGGCTATGCGGGATGGGGCGCGGGGCAGATCGAGGACGAGATCCGCTCCAACGGATGGATTCATTGCGAACCCGATTCCACGATCCTGTTCGACACGGACCTCGATACCAAATGGGCGGGCGCGTTGCAGAAACTCGGCATCGACGTTTCAAGTCTCTCCGCCCATGCGGGGCGCGCCTGACGCCTGATAGTGAAGCGCGATGTAATTCAGCACATCGCCCGGCGCGAGCGGCTCGCTGAAATAAAATCCCTGCCCATATTCGCAGCCCAGTTCCTTCAGCCACGCCGCATCGCGCGCATTTTCCACGCCCTCGACAATCACTTCGCGCTTGAGTTCATGGGTCAGGCTGACGATGGAGCCCAGCACCACCGCGCCATCGGAATCTTCCGCATCCTTGCGATGGGCGAGAAAACTCTGGTCGATCTTCAGCGTGTCGAAGGGGATGTCCTTCAACTGGCTGAGATTGGAAAGGCCGGTGCCGAAATCGTCGATGGAAAGGCCCGCGCCGAGCGCGCGCAGACGATCCAGTATCGCGCGCAGATCGCCGGAGGTGGCGACCGCACTTTCGGTGACTTCCAGTTTCAGCGTGCCGGGCAGAAGCGCGCCGTTCGTCATCAGCGCGCTCAGGAATTCCTCGAAATCATTGTCGCGCAATTGGCGGCGCGAGACATTGACGCTGGCGAACAGCGGCGGCTCGATGGGAAAATAGCGCTGCCAGCGCGCGATATCGGCGGCGGCGCGTTCCAGCGCAAACCGGCCGAGCGACACGATCAATCCGGTCTGTTCGGAATGGGCCACGAATCCGGCGGGCGTCAGCAGGCCTTTCGTGGGATGATGCCAGCGCATCAGCGCCTCGAATCCCGCAACCGTGTTGTCGGCGAGGCGCACGATGGGCTGGTAGTAAATGTCGAGCTGGTTTTCTTCCAGCGCGCGGCGCAGATCGGCTTCGAGCGCCACGGCATCGCCGGGCGCAAGCCGCTCCAGATCGCGCGAATAGATGCGCGCGCAAGCCCCGCCCGCGCGCTTGGCATCCAGCAGCGCAAGTTCGGCGTTCTTCAGAAGCTCCAGCGGTTCCTCCGCCTCGCTACCCGCCGCGAGCCCCGCGCTGATTGGCGCGAATATCTTGCGCAAATTGCGCGGAAATGGTTCGGCCGAGAGTTCGAGCAACGCAGCGCCGATTTTTTCCGGTTCGCCGCCGGAGAAAATCAGCGCGAAGGAATCCCCGCCGACGCGGAAGATTTGCGCCTCCTTGCCGAAGCGCTTTTTCAGCCGCTGCGCAAAGCCGGTGAGGATGCCGTTGGCGCCGTCATCGCCGAGGCTTGCGTGAATGGATTTGAAGCGGTCGATGTCGATCAGCGCAAAAATCACCGTCTTGAGCCGCGCGCCAAGCTGATCCAGCTCCTCCATCAGCGCGACGCGATTGCCGAGCCCGGTAAGCGCATCGGCCTGCGCGCGGACGATCATCGCGGCTTCGGATTCTTTTCGCGTTGTCACATCGGCCAGAAGCCCGAGACAGCGATTGGCGCGCGGCGCCTTACCCGTCATCGTCGCGCGCAATTCGAACCATGGATAGCGCCCGGTTTCGCTGCGCACGCGGAATTCCAGGCGGAAGCCCTGCCCCGGCCGCGCGCGATAATCGTCCATCGCTTGCTTGTAGGTGTCGCGGTCTTCAGGATGCACGCGCGCGATCCAGGCGATGTGCGGCATGGTTTCGGGCTTGGCATCAAGCCCGATCATCTGGGCCGCTTCCGCCGAAAGGTGCAGCGTATCGCCGCGCGCATCCAGATCGAACACGCCCTGATGCGATGCGGCGATGGCCGCGAAGGCTTCGGGATTTGCGGACGCCTGTTTTTCTTGCGGATCGGGCATGGGCGGCGCGTTGTAGGGCGCGGGGCGCAGGCCGGGAAGAATCGCGATGCCCTCGCCCGCCGCAACCGCGAGTGCGAGCAACACAGCACCCACCGCATCGAAGCCGCCGATCATGGCGGGTGCGAGCGGATTGTCCTTGAAGCCGCCAAGGGCTGCCACAGCACCCGCCAGCGCCACAAGCGCGAACACGGCCGCACTGGGCGCGATGACGCGTGCGGCCTGCGTGCCGCGCCTGCCTTCATGCACGAGGTAAGACGCCACGCCCGCCGTGCCGAACACCACGACGGGATCGAGCAGCAATGTCGCGCCGGGAAAGCCTACGAAAGCGAGCAGCGAAAGCCCCGCCACGCCGAGAAATCCGCCGCGCCGATAGCGCACGGCCCATGGATAGGCGCTTTCCAACGGTGCCACGATATCGGCGAGCCGCGCGCCCGCGACGAGCGCGAGGCCTGCGAACATCGCCTGTAGCCCGTAAGGCCCGCCCACCGCCGTGATCCAGCCGGAATCGAGCATGCCGGTGGTGGAAATGCGCCCCATCAGCACGGCGAGCAGCGCAAGTGCAGCCCAGCGCGGTGCCGCATGCGCCGTCATCACCGCAAGGCCGGCGGTGATCGCGAGCGCGGCCGCAATCAATCCCGCCACCGCCGCGACAAACACCGAAAGCTGTCGGTTGTTGGCGACGAGCGCGGGTTCGGTCCACGCCAGCAGCGAGGGCGGCGCATCGGCATCCGACAGGCGCACCGCCAGCGCCGCCGTGGTGGCAGGCGGCACGATCACGCGAAAGGCATGACGGCCGAGCGCGCGCGCACGCTCCACCACGATGCCCGCATCCGAGCTTGCGATCTGCGCGATGGCGGGGCGGCGATGGCGCGGGAAGAAATGCAGCGGCGAATTGGCGGGCTCGCCCGCCACCAGCACGCGCACGGCCGGTTTCACCGCATTGTTGGCGATGGTAAGCATGAACCAGTGCGAGCCGTCCGTCTCCGGCGCTGTGGAGGCGTGATAGCGCGTGAGCAGCGGCTTCAGCTCCATCACCGGCGTGGGGCTCGCGAAATCCACGCCCTTCGGCGCCGCGCTCGCGCCAACGGCAAGCAAGGCGGCAAGCGCCAGAACGATGACAAGGAATTTCCGCAAGATCACTCCCGCTCCGATTCGGTCAGCGTAACGGCGCTTCGTCGGCGAGCAAAGCGAAGAGAATGTGATCGGCCCAATCGCCATTGATGAGCAGATAGCGCCGCGCCAGCCCCTCTTCGCGAAAGCCCGCCTTGGCGAGCAGATTGCGCGAGGGCTGGTTCGAGGGCAGGCACGCCGCCTCGATCCGGTGCAGGCCGAGGGTGGAGAAGATAAAGGGGATCAGCGCGCGCACCGCATCGAACATATAGCCCTGGCGCGCGAAACGCTCGCCGATCCAATAGCCGAGCGCGCAGGTTTGCGTGACGCCACGGCGCACATTGGAAAGCGTGCAGCCGCCGAGCAACGCATCGTCGCGCGCGCGGAAAACGAAAAAAGCATAGGCCGTGTCGAGCCGCGTCTCGCGCTGGTAGCGTTTGAGGCGGCGGCGGAATGCGCCCTTGCTGAGCTCGTCGGTCGCCCAGACGGGTTCCCACGGCTCCAGAAATGTGCGGCTTTCGCCGCGCAACCGCGACCATTGCAGATAATCCGGCACGCGCGGATAACGCAGATAAACGCCATTGCCGCGAATGATGGGCTGCTGGCCGCCCGGAAATGTGAGCCCCCGCATGAATGCCATGGGGCCCGTATTCATGCGCCACCGAAGCGATCGGCGAACGCGCCGTAGGATTCCAGTTTGCCGATGGGACCGAGGGCGGCGATGGCGGGCTTTGCACTGTTCATCACGCGCTCGCCGAAGCGCTTGACCGCGCCGACATCGACGGCTTCGAGTTTGGCGGTCAGTTCTTCCACCGGAATCACGCGGCCATAGGCGAGCAATTGGCTTGCGATCTGTTCGGTGCGCGCGGATGGCCGCTCAAGCCCCATCAACAGGCCCGATTTCAACTGCGCTTTGGCGCGCGCGATTTCTTCCGGCGTGGGGTTTGCGGCCAGTGCGGCCATCTCGCCCGCGACGACGGCGGAAATGTCGGCTGCTTCGCCTTCGCCCGTTCCCGCATAGATGCCGACGAAACCGCCATCGGAAAACGCATGTGCGAAGGCATAGACCGAATAGCAGAGCCCGCGCTTTTCGCGCACTTCCTGAAAGAGGCGGGAGGACATGCCGCCGCCGAGTGCTGTCACATAAACCTGTGCGGCGAAAATATCGGGATCGGCACTGGCAACGCCCGGAAATGCATAAGTGACATGAACCTGTTCGAGGTCCTCGGTCAGGCGCAGATCGCCGCCGCCATAGATGGGCGTTTGCGAGGCGGGCGCGGAACCGGATTTCACATCGCCGAATTTTTCTTCCGCGAGTTTCACCATTTGTGCATGGTTCACAGCACCCGAGGCAATGAATGTCATTCCCCGGCTGCGATAATTCGCGCCCATGTAAGTCTTCAAATTCTCGCGCGTGAAGGCGGAAACGGTTTCGTTCTCGCCCAATATCGGCCAGCCCATCGATTGATCGGGATAGACCACCGCTTGCAGATGATCGAAGATGATGTCGTCGGGCGTGTCGCGCGCTTGCCCTATCTCCTGCAACACCACGCCGCGCTCGCGCTCCAGTTCGTTTTGCTCGAAGCTCGGCCGCGTGAGAATGTCGGCGAGGATATCGGTGCCCAGCGCCACGTCGTCTTTCAGCACGCGCACATGAAAGGCGGTCTGCTCGCGGCTGGTATAGGCGTTCATATAGCCGCCGACCGCCTCGATCTCCTCGGCGATGGCGCGCGCGGAGCGGCGCTCGGTGCCCTTGAAGGCCATGTGCTCCAGCATGTGGGAGACGCCCATGAGGGGCCTGGTCTCATGGCGCGCGCCGCACTGGACCCAGACGCCGACAGCCGCACTTTCGAGCTGCGGCATGGGGTCGGTCACGACCGTCAAGCCATTGGGAAGTCTTGTGATTTCCACGTTCATGAACGCGCCAACCTGTCCTTGATGAAGCCCATGATCGCCGCCCGGTCGCTCGGCAACACGCTCATCCGCTCGCGCCTGTCATAAAGGTCCGCCATGTGCGGGGGCAAGGGCGGCGCAACGCCGGTGGCGCGCTTGACCGCATCGGGGAATTTGGCCGGATGGGCGGTGGAAAGCACCACGATGGGCCCGGGCGTCTTCTTCCAATATTTGAACGCGGCCGACATGGCGACGGCGGTGTGCGGATCGATCAGGCGGCCGAACTCGCGATGGACGCGCGCCATGGCTTCGATGGTTTCGGAATCGCTGCACGACACGGCGGCGTAACGCGCGCGCAAGGCGGAGAGCACGTTCGGCGGAAGATCGATACGCCGTTCGCGCGCGAATTCGTTCATCGCTTCGCGCATCCATTCGGCATCGCGGCCGCGTTGCCTCGAACAGCGCGCGCTCGAAATTGCTGGCGACCTGAATGTCCATCGAGGGCGAAAGTGTCGCCTGCGCGCGTGCCCGCCTGATAGATTCCATCGTTCAGCGCGCGCGCCAGAATGTCGTTGGAATTGGTGGCGATGATGAGTTTTTCGATTGGAAGGCCCATGCGCGAGGCTGCCTCGCCCGCGAAAATGTCGCCGAAATTTCCCGTGGGCACGATGAAGATCGGCGGCGCATCGAGCCGCGATGCCGCGAAATAATAGACGGTCTGGATGGCGATGCGCGCGAAATTGATGGAGTTGACGGCGGTGAGGCTGGTGCGCGCGGCAAAATCCGTATCGGCGAACAGCGCCTTCACGATGGCTTGCGCGTCGTCGAAGCTGCCTTCCAGCGCGATGTTATGCACATTGGTGTGCGGCGATGTCGTCATCTGGCGGCGCTGCACTTCGCTCACGCGGTTGTGCGGATGAATGACGAAGACGTCGATGTTCGCCAATCCGCCGAGTGCCGCAATCGCCGCCGACCCCGTGTCGCCCGATGTCGCCACCACCACCGTCGCCCGTCCGCCGCGCTTGGCGAGCGCGCGCGCGAACAACCGGCCCAACACCTGAAGTGCGAGGTCTTTGAACGCGAGCGTGGGGCCGTGGAACAGCTCCAGAAGGAAAAGCTCCGGCCCGAGCGCCTCCATCGGCACGATGCGCGCGTCGTCGAAGCCCGCATGGGCCGCGCTCACATCGGCGAGAAGTTCGGAATGGGTGAAAGATTTACCCGTGAAGCGCGAAAGGATTTCCGTGGCGATGGAATCGTAATCGGCCGTGCCCGAGAGGCGCGTTACATCGGCGGGCGAAAATTGCGGCCATTCTTCCGGCAGGAACAGCCCGCCATCGCCGGCCAGCCCCGCAAGCAGGATCTGCGCGAAATCCTGCGCGGGCGCTATGCCTCTGGTGCTGATGTAACGCATGTTCTCACTTCCGCCAGCGAACCGAAAACCGCCCCTGCGAGCGATGATAGATGAAATACATGATGAGCAGCGCCTCGGCGAGCGCAAGCCATGTAACGGCGTATTGCAGGTGCTCGTTGCGGAAGGTCACCACCGTCTGCCCGCCCTTCGGCCAGCCGCCGGGCTTGGGCGTGGCGTCGGCCTCGACCAGCACGGGGGCGGCGAGCGCCACATGATCGGCGCGCGCGATGGAGGCCACGTCGCGGGAATACCAGATGCGGTGGATGAGGTCCGGCGCGGGCGTGAACAGGCCGGGCGGATCGGGAATACGCCACACACCCACGATATGTTGCAGGCCCGCGATCTGACCGCGCGCCCGCGTTTTCGGATCGCGCAAGGCGGGCGGCACGATGCCCCGGTCCACCAGAATGGCGCGGCCGTTCTCCAGAATGAGCGGCGTGATGACATGATAGACGGGCTGGCCGTTATCGCCGGTGGCGAAGACGTAAGCCTCCTTTGCGTGATCGAAACTGCCCACCAGCTCGACGCGGTGATATTGGGCACGCTCCGGCGTGAGCGCGAGCGCGCGGTCGAGCGCGATGGGCGGTGCGGCCATATTGGCATGGACGGCTGCGATCAGCGCGAGCTTCCAGTGCAGCCGCTGGATCTGCCATACGCCGAGCCCGACCAGCACGACGAACATCGGCAGGCACCACAGCGTGGGCACAAGCATCGGGCGGAAATAGACGCGCATCAATCCGCGAGCCTGCCCTCGCCCGCGCGGTGCTTGTATTGCAGGACGAGCAGGAGAGATTTCGCGAGCCGGAGGAACGCGACGGTGAGGATCGCGATCAGCGGCAGCCACAGCACCGCATGGACCCAATAGGGCGGATGGAAGGTAAACTCCACATAGAGAGCGCCGCCCGCAACAATCGCGCCGACGATGAGGATGACGAACACGGCCGGGCCATCGCCCGCATCGAAGATCGCGTAATCAAGACCGCAGGATGTGCAGCGCGGGGCGACCTTCAGATAACCGTCGAACAGCCGCCCCTTCCCGCAGCGCGGACAAAGCCCGAAAAGTGCCGCCTGAAGAACGCCCGGTTCGGTTGCCGCCATCAGATCAGGAAGCGATCACCGGTCCCACGCCCCACACATAGATGCAGGAGAAGAGGAACAGCCACACCACGTCCACGAAATGCCAGTACCACGCCGCCGCCTCGAAGCCGAAATGGCGCGTGGTCGTGAACTGGCCCGCAATCGCGCGGCCGAGGCACACGGTGAGGAAGATCGTGCCGATGATGACATGCAGCCCGTGAAAGCCCGTGGCCATGAAGAAGGTCGAGCCGTAGATGGCATCGAAATTGCCCACGCCCGCGGCGAGATTGATGTGCGCGGGATCGGTGAACGGCAGCAACGCCAGATGATTGAAACCGAAGGTGAAGGGCGCGTGGCTATATTCATAGGCTTGCACGCAGGTGAACGACGCGCCGAGCAGAACGGTCAGCAGCAAGCCCTGAATCGCGCCCTTGCGGTCGCCATGCTGGAGCGCGTGATGCGCCCAGGTAACGGTGGTGCCGGAGGTGAGCAGGATCAGCGTGTTGAGCAGCGGGAAATGCCAGGGATCGAGCGTGACGATGCCCGCGGGCGGCCATGAGCCGATGGAGACATCGTTGAAGAAGATCGCCGAATTGAAATAGGCCCAGAACCACGCAACGAAGAACATCACTTCGGACGCGATGAACAGAACCATGCCGAAGCGCAGGCCGAGCTTGACCACCGGCTTGTGATCGCCGCGCACGACGGATTCCGAAATCACGTCGCGCCACCAGCCCGCCATCGTGTAGAGCACCAGCACGAAGCCGCCGACGAACACCCAGGGCTGGCCCGCGAAGCTCTTGAAATCGGCATAGCCGGAATTCATCCAGAGCACTGCGCCGACCAGCATCGTGAACGCGCCGATGGAGCCGACGATGGGCCAGCCGCTCGGATTGACCAGATGATAATCGTGTTTGACTTCGGCGTGTGCCATGACCCTCAACCCTTTTCGCGTTACGGGCGAACCCGCACCATTGTCATCAGGAAAAACAGCAATACCAGCGCGCCGAGCGCCAGCGCGATGGCGATTGAGCGCCTGCGCCTGGCCTTTGCGTATTCCTCGTCGTCATCTTCCATCTCACATCCATGCGCCGAACAGCGCCGCACCGAAGGGCGCAATCCCCAGAAGATGCTCGGCGATCAGAACGGCGAACAGCACGAAGAGATAAAGGATCGACACGGCAAAGAGGCCGCGGGCCGCGGGCTCGCGCGCTCTCATCCGTCTCGCGATAGACGAGCGTTGCGTCGTAAACCAGCCAGCCGCCGAACAGCGCGGCAGCGGCGAGATAGAGCGGACCCGCAAGGCCGACCGCGGCGGGCAATAGCCCGGCCGGGAACAGCGCCAGCGCGTAGATGAGAATTTGCTTGCGGGTGGAGGCTTTGCCTTCGACCACCGGCATCATCGGCACGCCCGCGCGCGCGTAGTCGTCGGAACGATAGAGCGCCAGCGCCCAGAAATGCGGCGGCGTCCAGAGAAATGTGATGAGCACCAGCACCAGCGGGCCGAGCGCGAGGCTTCCCGTCACCGCCGCCCAGCCGATGGCCGGAGGAAGCGCGCCAGCGAGCCCGCCGATGACGATGTTCTGCGCCGTGCGCCGCTTCAGCCACAGCGTATAGACGACGACATAGAAGAAGATCGTGAAGGCGAGCAGGAACGCGGCGAGGAAATTCACCATCAGGCCCATCACGGTGACGGCACCCACCGAAAGCGACCAGCCGAAACCGAGCGCCTCGGAGCGTGTGATGCGGCCGAGCGGAATGGGACGCGCCGCCGTGCGCGCCATCAGCGCGTCGATGTCGGAGTCATAAGCCATGTTGAGCGCGCCGGATGCGCCCGCGCCAATGGCGATGCACAGCAACGCCGTAAACGCCACCAGCGGATGCACCGCACCCGGCGCCACCACGATCCCCGCAAGGCCCGTGAACACGACGAGCGACATCACGCGCGGCTTGAGCAGCGCGAAATAATCGCCGACCTGTGCGGGGCTACGCGGCGAAACCAATGCGGCGGCGCTGGACATGGATCAGTGCATGTTCCCGGTGATGTGCGGCAGTTCGTTGAAGGTGTGGAACGGCGGCGGCGACGGCAGCGTCCATTCGAGCGTGGTGGCGCCCACGCCCCACGGATTGTCGCCCGCCTTGCGCTTGCGCAACAGCGCTTCGGCCATCGTAATCAGGAAGATGATGAGGCCCAGCGCCCGCGATGAACGCGCCGTAGGAGGAAATCTTGTTCCAGCCCGCGAACGCATCGGGATAATCGGCGATGCGGCGCGGCATTCCCGCGAGGCCCAGAAAGTGCATCGGGAAGAAGGCGATGTTCACGCCGATGAACGTGACCCAGAAATGCAGCTTGCCGAGCGTTTCGTTGTAGGTGTAGCCGGTGAATTTCGGAAACCAGAAATACCAGCCCGCGAAGATGGCGAAGACAGCACCCAGGCTGAGCACGTAGTGGAAATGCGCCACCACATAATAGGTATCCTGCAACACGACATCGACGCCCGCATTCGCCAGCACGACGCCGGTGACGCCGCCGACCGTGAACAGGAACACAAAGCCGATCGCCCACAGCATCGGGGTTTTGAATTCGATCGAGCCGCCCCACATCGTCGCGATCCATGAGAAGATTTTGATGCCCGTGGGCACCGCGATCACCATGGTGGCGAAGACGAAATAGGCCTTCGTATCGACGCTGAGGCCCACCGTGTACATGTGGTGCGCCCAGACGAGAAAGCCGATGAAGCCGATGGCGACCATCGCATAGGCCATGCCGAGATAGCCGAACACCGGGCGCTTCGAAAACGCCGAGATGACATGGGAGATCATGCCGAAGCCCGGCAGGATCAAAATGTAAACTTCCGGATGCCCGAAGAACCAGAAAAGATGCTGGTAGAGGATCGGATCGCCGCCGCCCGCCGCGTTGAAGAATGACGTGCCGAAATGGCGGTCGGCCAGCAGCATGGTGATCGCGCCCGCCAGAACCGGCAGCGAGAGCAGCAGCAGGAAGGCGGTGACGAGGATCGACCACACGAACAGCGGCATCTTGTGCAGCGTCATGCCCGGCGCGCGCATGTTGAGGATGGTGGTGATGAAATTGATCGCGCCCAAGATGGACGACGCGCCCGCGATATGCAGCGAGAAGATCGCGAAATCCATGGCCGGGCCCGGCGAGCCGTAAGTCGAGAGCGGGGCATAAAGCGTCCAGCCGCCGCCCACGCCGATGCCGCCGCTATCGCCTTCCACGAACATGGAGGCGACGAGCAGCGCAAAGGAGAACGGCAGAAGCCAGAACGAGATGTTGTTCATGCGCGGGAACGCCATGTCCGGCGCGCCGATCATCAGCGGCACCAGCCAATTGCCGAAGCCGCCGATCATCGCCGGCATAATCATGAAGAACACCATGATAAGGCCGTGGCCGGTGACGAACACGTTGAAGGTGTGCGGATCGGAGAAGATTTGCATGCCGGGGTACATCAGCTCGGCACGCATCATCATCGACAGGAAACCGCCGACGCACCCTGCCACGATGGCAAAGATCAGGTACATCGTTCCGATGTCCTTGTGGTTCGTCGAATAGACGTAGCGGCGCCAGCCATGCGGGTGGTCGTCGTGTGCGTGGGCGATGTCAGCAGCCATGTCGCTTGTCCTTGTTATTTCGTGAGTGCCGCGACGCGGGTTTGATCCGCGCCGTCGATCGCCGCAAATTTCTTTTTCGCGCCGGTCAGCCACGCTTCATACGCGGCCTCGGAGACGACCTTCACCTCGATGGGCATGAAGGCATGGTGCGCGCCGCAAAGCTCGGAGCACTGGCCGTAATAGGTGCCTTCCCTGGTCGCCTTGAACCAGGTCTTGTTGATGCGGCCGGGAACGGCGTCCATCTTCACGCCGAACGCGGGAACGGCCCAGGAATGGATCACGTCCGCGCCGGTCGTCTCCACCATCACGACCTTGTTCACCGGAACCACGACGACATTATCGACGCCGAGCAGGCGCGGCTCATGGACCTTGGCCGCATCGGCATCCGACAGGCCCAGCGAATCGAACTGGAAATCGCCGGAGCCCGGATATTCATAGGTCCAGTACCATTGCTTGCCGATGGCCCGGAGCGTGAGATCGGGATTGGGAATGTCGGCTTCGAAATAAAGCAGCCGGAAAGACGGAATGGCGATCAACACCAGAATGATGACGGGGATGATCGTCCAGGCGATCTCCAGCGTGGTGTTGTGCACCACCTTGCTCGGCACCGGATTGGAGCGCGAATTGTAGCGGAACATCACCCACAGCAGCAGCGCCAGCACAAACAGCGAAATCGCCGTGATGATGTAAACCAGCAGCGTGTGGAAATCCTCGATGCGCTCCATCACCGGCGAAGCGGCCGGCTGAAGATCGATTTCCCACGGCAAGGGTTGTGCGGCGAATGCAGCACCTGCGAAAAGCAGCGATGCCGCCCCCGCGCCCAGTCCCACGCCCATTTTTTTCAGGAACATCCGGCAACCTCGCAAAAGGCGGGCCGGGGCAATTGCCCCCCTGACGCCCACAGACTCGTCAACTCGGTTTACGCGGCCTAAGCCTATGAAGTCATTGCGACCTTATGCCACGCGGATGATGCGCCGCGGACCCGATGGGGGTCGGAATCCGGCCGCGCACGCATTATGTTCGAAAAGCAGCATCGTGGAGCACAAAAACATGGCAGGACCGGACGAGCTTTCCTTCGGCAGGTTGGACCGGGGGCGCGTGCAGTCGCTTGTGGATGACGCGCTGAAGGGCGCGGATGACGGCGAGCTGTTCCTGGAATACCGCCAGAGCGAAAGTTTCGCCTTCGACGATGGCCGGCTGAAGGCTGCGAGCTTCGACACCATGCAGGGCTTCGGGCTTCGGGCGGTTGCGGGCGAAGCCACCGGCTATGCCCATGCCTCGGAACTTTCCGAAGAGGCGATTGCGCGGGCGGGTCAAACCGTGCGCGCGGTGACGCAAGGCTATTCGGGGGTCGTGGCGGCATCCCCTGCCCGCACCAACGCCAAACTTTATTCCGACATCGATCCGCTGCGCTCCGCCGAATTCTCCACCAAGGTGAAATTGCTGGAAGACATGAACGCCTATGCGCGCGGGAAAGATGCGCGCGTGCGGCAGGTGTCGTGTTCGCTGGCGGGCGAATGGCAGAATGTCGAGATCGTGCGGCCGGGCGGCGAAATCTATCGCGACATCCGCCCGCTGGTGCGGATTTTCGTGTCGGTGGTGGTGGAAGAAAACGGACGACAGGAAGCCGGCAGCTTCGGCGGCGGCGGACGCGGCGGATACGAGACTTATCTCGATCCGCAATATTGGCACGACGCGGTGGATGAAGCGCTGCGTCAGGCGCTGGTGAATTTGTCGTCCGTGCCTGCGCCCGCGGGCGAGATGACCGTGGTGCTCGGCCCCGGCTGGCCGGGAATTCTTTTGCACGAAGCCATCGGCCACGGGCTCGAAGGCGATTTCAATCGCAAGAAGACGAGCGCATTCGCCGGATTGCTCGGCGAGCGCGTGGCGGCGCCCGGCGTGACCGTGGTGGATGACGGCACCATCGGCGGACGGCGCGGCTCGCTGACGATAGACGATGAAGGCTCGCCCACAACGCGCACGGTTCTGATCGAGGATGGAATTCTCAAAGGCTACATGCAGGATCGCCAGAACGCGCGGCTGATGGGCATGAGCGCCGACCGGCAATGGACGGCGGCAATCCTACGCGCATTCGATCATGCCGCGCATGACGAACACCTACATGCTGGCGGGCCAGCATTCGCCGGAGGAAATTCTCGGCGAGCGTCGATAAGGGAATCTACGCCGTGAATTTCGGCGGCGGACAGGTGGACATCACCAACGGCAAATTCGTTTTCTCCTGCACCGAGGCCTATCGCATCGAGAACGGCAAGATCGGTCCCGCGATCAAGGGCGCGACGCTGATCGGCGACGGACCGACCGCGCTGACGCAGGTGAAGATGATCGGCAACGACATGAAGCTCGATTCCGGCATCGGCACTTGCGGCAAGAACGGGCAATCGGTGCCCGTGGGCGTCGGCCAACCGACGCTGCGCTTGGATGGCCTGACCGTCGGCGGAACGGCGGCATGATCGCGTGCTGATTTTCAAGATCGTTCACCGCGCTGAATGGAATGTCGCCAAAGATGCGGGGCGTTATGACGGCTCGGCAAAAGATCGCGCCGATGGCTTTCTGCATTTCTCGACGGCCAAGCAATTGATGGGCACGCTGCAAAAATATTATGCGGCGGAAAACGATTTGCTGCTCGTCGCGGTGGATGAGGATTTGCTGGGCGCGGCGCTGAAATACGAACCCTCGCGCGACGGCGCGCTGTTTCCCCATCTCTATGCGCCGCTGCCGGTTTCGGCGGTGAAATGGGCGCGAGAGA
>CAVTLJ010000002.1:0-768149 GCA_963735625.1 uncultured Alphaproteobacteria bacterium
ATACACGTCCTGACGCATATCGGCGATATCGCCCCGGTTGCGCCAAATGCCGAGCATGTACTTCATCAGGTCAGCCTCAAGCGGCAAAACTTCACGAACAAACCAGTCCCTTAACTCGGACGCAGATGTAGCCATGCCGAAACCATGCTGTTCGGCACCGTCGAAAGTATTTCCCGGTGTTTCTGTCATCCCCCGCCAGTTGCCTGCCTTCGGGTTCAAGCCAAGGGTTACATAGGTAATGTCGTTTGACCCCCTCTCCAGTTAGCCTCGTGGCGCAGATTTTTTTTGCTCGCGGGTGCAAAAAAAATAAATTGTCGCCGTTTTCTGCGGTTTTCGGGTGCGATTTTGCCGCCAAGATTTCGCAGCGCGGGAGGAACATCGTTGCGATCTGCTCCGATCACCTACGATTCTGTACGCCCAACCGCCATTTCTGCGCCCTCATCTACGCTGGGCGACCAGCGGGTATTGCGCGCTATGGCTGGGTGCGGTGAGATTCAATCGATATTCAACGAAAGGGCGGGGTTCTAAACGGAAGACAGTAATGGAGAAAACCCATGTACCGTTCGGCGCATCAATCCGAAATTCCCTTCGACCAGCGGCCAACCTGCACAATACCCGAAGCCTGCCATGCCATCGGTCTGGGCCGCACCAAGCTCTATGAACTAATCGGCCGTGGGAAATTGCGGACAATGACGATTGGTCGTCGCCGACTCGTCGATGTTCCGTCGCTGTTGAATCTTGTCAACGGGAGCGCAGAATGCCAGCCGGATTTATAATGGACGCGCGCGCATCAGCCCGTCTATGACAGCTCTATGCTTGGCAGCGATTATTTCTGTGCAAGGCGACGTTCTTTCGTGGATGGCTCTGTCACTCTGAGCTCGTCGAGATAATTCGCCCACCAGATCATCATCTTCACGCGCTCTTCCCAATGCGCTCCCCGCGCATAGGCACGCCGGACATCGTTGCTTTCAATATGCGCCAGTTGACGCTCAATGGCATCCACGCTCCAAAGACCTGACTCGTTGAGAAGGGTCGATGCTGATGCGCGAAAGCCGTGCGAGGTCATTTCATCCTGGCCGTAACCGAGGCGGCGCAGAGCGACATTCAATGTATTTTCCGAAATGGGTCTTTTCCACGAAACAACCCCGGGGAAAAGTATTTCGCGATGTCCCGTGATCGCGCGAAGCTTCTCGAGTACGGCAAGAGCTTGCGGTGCGAGAAAGATTCTGTGCTCCCGCCGCATTTTGGTTTTTGCCGCAGGAATTGTCCAAACCTTCGCGTCGAAATCGAATTCGTTCCATTCCGCCAATCGAAGTTCGCCGGGGCGCGGGAATAGAAGCGCCATCAATTTCAATCCCGCCTGCGTGGTAGGTTGGCCGTCGAAATTGTCGATGGCCCGCAGCAAACCTCCAAACGCTTTGGGATCTGTTATCGCCGCACGCGACTTCACCGTTGGCGTGGTTATCGCATCGCGCAGCGCAATCGTGGGATCGAGTTCCGCGCGCGCCGTGGCGATGGCATAGCGGCAGACCGCGCCGATGGTCGCTCGTAACCGGCGGGCACTTTCATAGGTGCCGCGCGCTTCCAGTTCCTGCAGAACGCGCAGCACATCGATCGGCTTGATTTCAGAGACGCGCTTGCCGCCCAGCGCCGGATAGGCGAAGTCCAGCAACCATTCCTTCTTGATGAGCGTTGTCGATGCCAATCCTTCGCGTCTCAGCTTTGCGACATATTCAAGCGCGACGTCCTTGAAGGTATCGCCGGGCAGTTGCTTCGCTTCTATTTCCTTCGCCCTGGCCTCTGCTGGATCGATGCCGTCACGAAGCAGCTTTCGCGCGGCTTCGCGCTTCTCGCGCGCCTCGGCGAGCGAAACGGATGGATAGGGCCCAAGCGTGAGTTGCTTCTGAACGCCGCGATAGCGATAGGCCAGATGCCAGAAGCGCGTGCCGGTCGGCTGAATCCAGAGCTGAAGGCCGCCGCCGTCCGAGAGTTTCCGGCGTGTTGGTCCGGGCTTTGCGCCCCGGCATTGCAAATCGGTCAGTGCCATCACGGCCTCCCGCATCACCCCCGATTTCTGGACCAACAGGGGGTGTCCAGAACCCCTCAATACCAACACTGGACCAACATGGGGGGCGACTTGTCAAGGTCGCGGCCAGACGACCGCGAACACAAGAACCTAGGTTTTCCGGGATTTTTTGGACGGTGACGGACGAGAACGAACCGTGACGAATGTTGAAATGGTGCCCAGAAGAGGACTCGAACCTCCACGCCTTGCAGCGCTAGTACCTGAAACTAGTGCGTCTACCAATTCCGCCATCTGGGCACGGCGCGATGTTTAGGAGCGGTCCCGGCCGAAGTCAACGCGCGGGGCCCGCTGGGGCCTAATAGCCGTTGTTGTAATTGTAGTTTTGCTGTTGCTGCTCTACGCTGGGGCCTAATAGCCGTTGTTGTAATTGTAGTTTTGCTGTTGCTGCTCCTCCATTTCCTGTTCCTGTTCCTGCTGCTGTTCCTGCTCGCGCTCGTATTCGTCCTGCTGTTCCATTTCCTGTTGCTGTTCTTCGTATTGCTGCTCATCCTGCTCGCGCTGCTGGTCCTGCATCTCGTCCTGCTGCTGTTGGTATTCCTGCTGCTGCTCCTCGCGCTGCTGTTCTTCGTCCTGCTGTTCCTGCTGCTGCTGGTCGTACTGTTCCTGTTGCTGTTCGTCGTACTGATCCTGTTGTTGCTGGTCGTCATACTGCGCCAGTTGCATGGGCGCGCCCGCGGCCCAGACCGGCGCCGAACCCGCCAACAGAATGCCGATGAGAAAACCCGTGCCGCGCGCGATGCGCATGTTCGCCCCCGAAAATCGCCCGGAAGCCATTATAGCCGAACGAAGGTTTTGTGAAAATCAGGCCTCGCTGGGCACGCCTTCGAAGATCGAGCCGCCCGCCATGGCGGCGTCGCGCTTGGCGGTCTGGCGGTAGAAATTGCGCCAGGCCAGCACTTTGGCCGACACCTTGCGCTTGGCGGGGTGGAAGCCTGGCACGAAATATTTGGCCACGCCCCATAGCACTTTGGGCCACACCGCGGGGACGATCCAATGATAGCGGAACGCGCCCGCCCAGGCGCGCAGGTTGAAGAATTCGCCGCGCTGCGCCATCAGCACGGCGGGCAGGATCGCCGTCATCAGCGAGAAATCGAGTGTCATCACCGCCATCGCGGCACAACGGTAGAAATAGAAGCGGATGCCCGGCGTGACCGCGCGGAACACGTCGAAGGCAACCGCCTTGTGCTCTTCCTCCTCCATCGCGTGCCAGTGCCACAGATCGCGATAGAAGGGATGCGCGTCCGCAAACACGCGCGGGTCGCCAAGCGTGGCTTCGGCGAAGAGCGCGGTGAAATGTTCCAGCGCACAGGTGATGGCCAGTTGCGCGCGCGGCGGCAAGCTGCGCATCAGGCGCAACGTGAAATCGACGCGCCGCTCGATGGCTTCCACGCGCACGCCGGACCGCGCCAGATGCTTGTTATAGACGATATGCTCGCGGCTATGGATGGCTTCCTGCGCAATGAACGCGGCGACGTCCTTCTTCAATTGCGGATCGGTGATCCGGGGCGCGTAATGCTTCACGGCATCGATGAAGAAGCGCTCGCCTTCCGGGAAGGTGAAGGACAGCGCGTCGAAATAGGAGGTGATCGCGGGATTGCCGGAATGCCACCACACAGGCAGCGAATCGTCGAATTCGAAATGCAGATTGCGGGGAACAATCGCTTCGGTGTTCAGCGCGTCCATGATCAGATTACCTCCATCTCGAAATCGCCCTTGGACGCGCCGCAATCGGGACACGTCCAATCGTCCGGCACATCTTCCCAGCGCGTGCCCGGCGCTATGCCGTCATCCGGCCAGCCCTTGACCTCTTCGTAGATAAGTCCGCAACAGGCGCATTTCCAGTTGCGGAAATTCATGTCTCGTCCACAGGCTTGAAGTCCACCTTGTCGCGCACCGCGCAATCGGGGCATGCCCAATTCGCCGGAACATCGCTCCATTTGGTGCCGGGCTTGAAGCCTTCGCGGGGGAATCCTTTCTCTTCGTCATAGACAAAGCCGCACTCGCATTGATAACGCATCGTTCAGGCCTTCGCGTAACGCGCCAAAATCTTCTCGCGCACGCGCGGATGGATATTGGCCTTGCTCACATCGCCATCGTAATGGGCCACCACGCGCCTGTTCATCCACCAGAACCACACGGGCGGCACGTAAGCAGCCAGCAAAAGCCCTGCATAACCGCTCGGCAATTGCGGGGAGTCTTTATAATGGCGCAGCGCCTGAAAGCGCCGCGTCGGATTGGCGTGATGATCGGAATGGCGCTGCAATTGATAGAGGAAAACATTTCCCATGATGTAATTGCTGTTCCACGAATGCTCCGGCTGACAACGCTCATAGCGGCCGTCAGCATTTTTCTGGCGCAGCAAGCCGTAATGCTCCAGATAATTCACCACTTCCAGGAGCGATGCGCCGTAGAACGCCTGGATCAGCAAAAACGGCAGCGCGTACCACCCGGCCCATGCGGTGATCGCAGCGAACAACACAATTGTCATGCTCCAGGCTTGCAGATTGTCATTGTCCAAATTCCACACGCCCTCGCCTTTGCGCGCGAGGCGCTCTTTTTCGATGTTCCATGCCGAGCGCAAGCAGCCCGCCATCGTGCGCGGCAGAAATTCCCAGAAATTTTCGCCGAGCCGCGCACTCGCGGGATCGTCCGGCGTCGCCACATTGCGATGATGCCCGCGATTGTGCTCGACATAGAAATGTCCGTAAGCGACCGGCGCGAGCGTGAGCTTGGAAAGCCAGCGCTCCCACGAATCTTTCTTGTGGCCGAGTTCGTGCGCGGTGTTGATGGCGATGCCGTTGATGGCGCCAACGCTGAAGACGAGCCCGGCATATTGCACCCAGTTCGTCACTTCGTGGGTAATCAACCATGCGCCCCAAAATGTGAGCGCGAATTGCGAGGGAATGTAAGCCGCCACGATCAGCCGGTAATACCAATCGGCCTCCAGCTTCGGGATCGCCCAGTCCGGCGCGTTGGAGTGATCCTTGCCGATGGCGAAGTCGAGGAACGGGATGACCAGATAAATCACCAGCGGCGAGATCCAGGCATAGATCGCCAGATGCGTCTGGTGGAAATGATACATCCCGTTTACAACCAAAAGTGGCAAAAGCGGGCTCAAAAGCCAGACATAGCGTTTGCGGTCGCTCCAGGAAGTCGTCATGTTCGCCGTCGTCACCGTCTGCCCCTCGATTTCGCCATTGTACAATGGCACAATAGATAATGGCTCAAAATCCCGCCGTCAATCACCGATCCATGACAAAAACGAAAAAGCGCCCGAAGAATATCGCCGCCGAATTCACGATCGATGAACTGGCGCAGGCCGCCGGCACGACCTCGCGAAACGTGCGCGCCTATCAGGAGCGTGGCCTGTTGCCCGCGCCCAGCCGCCGCGGCCGGGTGGGCATCTATGGGCCGACGCATCTGGCGCGGCTTCGCATGATCGGGCCAATGCTGGAGCGCGGCTATTCGCTGGCCAATGTCGCCGAGCTGATCGAGGCGTGGGAAAAGGGCCATGACATCGGCAAGCTGCTCGGCCTCGAAGCCGCACTGACAAGCCCGTGGTCGGACGAGATGCCGCAGAACATCTCCAAGGCGGAATTGCAGGAATTGTTCGGCGCCGAACTTGGCCCCGAAGCGATGGCCACGGCGCTGTCGATGGGCGTGGTCAAGGTCGATGGCGATGCGATCATCGTGCCCAGCATGAAAATGCTGCGCGCCGGTGCGCTGCTGGCGCGCGAAGGCGTGCCGCTGATCGAATTGCTGCATGTCATCGCGCGGCTGCGCGGCGATATCGAGCGTGTGGCGCAGGAGCTTGTGGGCCTTGCGACGCGCTATATTTTCGACCGTTACGGCAAGGGCACGCTGCCGCCGCCGGAAGAAGTGCCGCGCCTTGCCGAATTGATCTGGCAATTGCGCCCCATGGTGATGCAGGCTGTGGATTACGAAGTGGCGCATGCCATGGAAAAGGCGGCGGAAAAATATCTGGGCGAGAAATTATCGACGGTGCTGGAGCAACTTCACACCCCTTCGACAGGCTCAGGGTGAGGGTTCCCCTCATGCTGAGCTTGTCGAAGCATGAGGACATCGAAAGGAACAAAACATGCTGGTGGCGACGACGGAAAATGTGGCGGGCTATCGCACACGCAAGACACTCGGGCAGGCATTCGGCGTGGTGGTGCGCTCGCGCGGCATCGGCGGCAATATCATCGCGAGCCTTCGCTCCATCGTGGGCGGCGAAATCCACGAATACACGCAATTGCTTGAGCAAGCGCGCCGTCAGGCCGTGGACCGCATGGTGACCAACGCAACCGCGATGGGCGCCAACGCCGTGGTGATGATGCGCTTCGATTCCTCGGAGATCGGACAGGCGATGAGCGAGATCGTGGCTTACGGCACCGCCGTGATCGTGGAACCGGACAATGCTGCGTAGCGCGGTTCTGATCCTTGGCGTGTTCTGTCTGGGGTTTGGGCTGTGGGGAATCGCGGTCCATTTCCCGCCAGGCTTTGTGCTCACGCTTTTCGGCGCATTGCTGCTTGCCGGAACCATCTATGAGCGCGTGATCTATAAGCCCAACGCCAAGTCCGCACCCGGACCCGGCTGGGAGAAAACCTCCGAGCGCTTCGTGGACGACCAGACCGGCAAGCCCGTCACCGTCTATATAAAGCCGGAAACCGGCGAGCGGATTTATGTGGAGGATTAGATAATTCCTCCCCCTGAAAGGGGGAGGTCGCGAGCGTTTGCGAGCGGATGGCGGTCATTTGGCGAGTGACCCCTAACCCCGTCGTCCAAAGGCGTTCATGCGATCGCTCAGGACAAGCCACCGCGATCCCCTTTCAGGGGAGGGAAAATAAGATGTTCCAAACCGCGTTTCGACCTTCACTCCGCTGCACCATTGGTTATGACACCGTATCGAACCGGGATTATGCAATGGCTGAACTCGTCACCGTCTTCGGAGGTTCCGGCTTCATCGGCCGCCATGCGGTGCGCGCGCTGGCGCAGGCAGGCTATCGCGTGCGCGTGGCCGTGCGCGCGCCGAACCTTGCGAATTTTCTGTTGCCCGCGGGCCATGTCGGCCAGATCCAGCTTTTCAAATGCAATGTGCGCAATCCCGAACAGGTGGCCGCAGCACTTCATGGCGCAAGTGCTGCGGTGAACCTCGTGGGCGTGCTCAATTCGCGCGGGGACCAGAGCTTCGAGGCGCTGCACGCCGAAGCGCCCGCGACCATCGCCAAGACCGCGAAAGAGGCAGGCGTCGAAACGCTGGTGCATATTTCCACGCCCGGCATTTCGCCCGCATCGGATTCTGCCTATTCGAGCAGCAAGGCGCGCGGCGACGCGGCGTTGCAGGCCGAATTTCCGCTGGCCACGATCCTCAAGCCTTCACTTGTCTTCGGGCCGGAAGACGACTTCTTCAACAAATTCGCGAGCCTCGCGCGCATCGCGCCCGCGCTGCCGTTGATCGGCGGCGGCAAGACAAAATTCCAGCCGGTGTTCGTCGGCGATGTGGCCGACGCCATCGTCAAATGCGTGCGCGATCCTTCGACGCGCGGCAACGCTTACGAACTCGGCGGGCCTGCCGTCGCTTCGTTCAAGGAAATGTTGCAGCTCATCCTGCGCGTGAGCGGCCGCGCGCGGTTGCTGGTGCCGGTGCCGTTCTGGCTTGGCTATATCCAGGCTTTCTTCCTGCAATTCATGCCGGAGCCGCTGCTCACGCCCGATCATGTGACGTTCCTCAAGACCGACAATGTGGTCGGCCCCGATGCTCTAACGCTGAAGGATCTGGGCATCGCGCCGGATTCGATGGAAGCGATTTTGCCGAGCTATCTGTGGCGCTTCCGCCCGCGCGGCCAATATGAAGATGCCGTGGAAGAACGAATTATCGCATCACCAGAAACGCGATAAGTCCGAGCCCCGCCACGATCCGATACCAGCCGAAGGGCCGCAATCCATAGCGCCCGATGAAGCCGATGAACGTCTTCACCACCGCATAGGCCACCACAAACGACACCGTGAAGCCGACAAGAATCTCGATCCCCGCATCCCAATTCAGCACTGCGCGATTTTTATAGAGATCGAGTACGGTGGCGCCCAGCATCGTCGGCACCGCGAGATAGAACGAGAATTCGGCAATCGCCTTGCGCTCCACACCGAGTAATTCGCCACCGAGGATCGTGGCGCCCGACCGCGACACGCCCGGCACAATCGCCAGCACCTGACAGAATCCGATCTGCAACGCCTTGCGCAGCGGCAGATGATCGCCGTCCATAAAGCGCGGTCGCGGCGCAATGCGCTCCAGCACCAGTATAAGAATCCCGCCGAGGATCAGCGTGGTCGCGATCACCTTGGGCGCGACATCGGGCGAAAACAGAACGTCTTTGATGAAGCCGTGCAGCGCGGCACCAAACACCGCCGCGGGCAGAAACGCCACGATCACCGCCGATGCGAATTTGCGGTCGCGCGTGGAATGCGGCAGGCCCACGAGCACGTCCCAGAACTTCCGCCAATAGACCGCGACCACCGACAATATCGCGCCGAACTGGATCACGATGGGAAACACCTCGCCGGGCGGATTGAAGCCCAGGAATTGCTGCGCCATCAGCAGATGGGCGGTGGACGACACCGGCAGGAATTCCGTCAGCCCCTCGACCACGCCCAGAATGATGGCGTTCAGGATGTCGTGCATGCGGGGCCCCCGTGGGTTTTCCCAGAGCTATCACGGAGCCAGCAATTCCGCCATGTTGGCTATACTAAGACAATAGTACTGTCTCATATCTCGAATCGATTCCGCTATGCGCCAAGGACATTTCAGTAATTCCGCATACTAAGACAGTATTACTGTCTTATAGGTCGTTTTTTTCTCGCATCCCCTGCCCGATTGCCTTATTTCGGAGGGACAGGACGGGAATCCAATGGCCGAAAAGATGCTGCGCTTCGTTTCGCTTGCGCCGGAGCCGCCTGAAAAGCGGCCCGCGGACGCGCGCGTGCGCGATTTCCACGAGATCTATGCCGATTATCTGAGCGAGAAAGCCGCGGCCCAGGCCGCGCGCTGCTCGCAATGCGGCGTGCCGTTTTGCCAGGTGCATTGCCCGCTTCAGAACAACATTCCCGACTGGCTGAAGCTGACCGCCGAAGGCCGCATCGAAGAGGCTTATGAGCTTTCGCAATCCACCAACAACATGCCGGAGATTTGCGGGCGCATCTGCCCGCAGGACCGGCTCTGCGAAGGCAATTGCGTCATCGAGCAATCGGGCCACGGCACCGTCACCATTGGTGCTGTGGAAAAATATCTGAGCGATACGGCGTGGGAGCGCGGCTGGGTGAAACCACTGAAGCCTTTGCGCGCGCGCGCGGAGCATGTGGGCATTGTCGGCGCGGGGCCCGCGGGGCTTGCGGCGGCGGAAGAATTGCGCCGCAAAGGCTATCGCGTGACGGTTTATGACCGGCATGATCGCGCGGGCGGCTTGCTGATCTATGGCATTCCGAATTTCAAGCTGGAGAAGGATGTCGTCGCGCGGCGCGTGAAGCGCCTCGAAGACGGCGGCATTGTTTTCAAGCTCAATTTCGAAATGGGCCGCGATGCCTCGCTGGAGGAATTGCGCGCGAAGCACGACGCGCTTTTCATCGCCACCGGCGTTTACAAACCGCGCGAGATCGAAGCGCCGGGCGCACATCTCGGCCGCGTGGTCGCTGCACTTGATTTCCTCATCGCGTCCAACCGCAAGGGCCTTGGCGACAAGGTGGCGCAATGCGCCCGACGCCAAAGGCAAGCACGTCGCCGTCATCGGCGGCGGCGACACGGCGATGGATTGCGTGCGCACCGCCATGCGGCAGGGCGCGAAATCCGTCTCCTGCATCTATCGCCGCGACCGCGACAACATGCCGGGCTCGCTTCGCGAAGTGGCGAACGCCGAAGAAGAAGGCATCACATTCGAATGGCTCACGCTGCCGCGCGCGTTCCTGGGCCAGAAGAATGTGGAAGGCGTGCGGCTTTCGCGGATGCGGCTTGGCTTGCCCGATGCGTCGGGCCGCAAATCGCCGGAGGAAATCAGAGACGCGGATTTCACGCTGAACGCCGATCTCGTCATCAAGGCGCTCGGCTTCGATGCCGAAGCGATGCCCGGCGAACTCGAAACCACGCGCTGGGGTACGTTGAAAACCGACGCGACGATGACCAATCTCGACGGCGTGTTTGCGGGCGGCGATATCGTGCGCGGCGCGTCGCTCGTCGTCTGGGCGATCCGCGACGGGCGCGATGCGGCCACCGCGATCTACAAACATCTGCAAAGCCGTGCATTGCTGGGGGCCGCGGAATGAACGCGCGCGCGCAAATGGACGATCTCGTCATTCGCCACGCCGCGGATTCGGATGCGGCAGCACTTATCGCGCTGATCGGCGATGTCTATGCCGAATATCCCGGCTGCATTCTGGATGTCGATAATGAAATGCCCGAACTGCTCAAGCCTTCCGCTTCGGCGCGCGCGGAAGGCGGGCGCTGGTGGGTAGCCGAGATTTCCGGCCGCATCGTCGCATCCGCCGCCGCCATGCCCAAGGATGGCGCCATCGAATTGAAACGGCTTTATGTGAATGCCGCCTCGCGCAAACGCGGGCTTGGCGCGCATCTGGTCAAGCTGGCCGAAGCCGAAGCGCATTGGCGCGAATTGCCGCGCGTGTTCCTGTGGACCGACACGCGCTTTGCCGATGCTCACCGGCTCTATGAACGGCTCGGCTATGCGCGCGCCGCCGAAACCCGCGCGCTGAACGACAAGAGCCATTCGGTCGAATATCATTATGAAAAGGAATTGCGGCGATGAGCGAAGAGATCGCGCGCTACATCGCCAACGCCGCGAAGCTGGAAGCCGCACATTCCTATTCGCCGGAACAGGAGCATGATGCTTGCGGCGTGGGGTTCGTGGCGGCCATCGACGGGCGGCCGCGCCGCGAGGTTGTCGCGCGCGCAATCGAAGCGCTCAAAGCCATGTGGCATCGCGGTGCGGTGGACGCCGACGGCAAGACGGGCGACGGCGCGGGCATTCATCTGCAAGTCGCGCAGGATTTCTTCCGCGCGGCGGTGGCGCAAACCGGCCATCGCTTGCGTTCGGGCCGAATCGCGGTGGGGCAAATCTTCCTGCCGCGCACCGATTACATCGCGCAGGAAACCTGCCGCACCATCGTGGAATCCGAAATTCTGCGCTTCGGATTCTATCTTTATGGCTGGCGGCAGGTGCCTATCGACATTTCGGTGATCGGCGAAAAAGCCAATGCCACGCGCCCGGAAATCGAACAGATCATGTTCGATGTCGGCGAAGACGAAGACATGGAGGCGCTGGACCGCCGACTTTATCTCTGCCGCCGCCGCATCGAAAAGCGCGCGCGCGAGGCCGCAATCGGCGATTTCTACATCTGCTCGCTCTCGGCGCGCACACTTATATATAAAGGCATGTTCCTCGCGGAGCAGCTTTCCAATTTCTATCCCGATTTGAAGGACGAGCGTTTCGTCTCGGCGTTCGCGATCTTTCACCAGCGCTATTCCACCAACACATTCCCCACTTGGCGGCTGGCGCAGCCCTTCCGCATGCTCGCGCACAATGGCGAGATCAACACGCTGAAGGGCAATGTGAACTGGATGAAGAATCACGAGTTCAAGATGGCGTCCGCTTTGTTCGGCGAACATGGCGACGACATCAAGCCCATCATTCAGCCTGGCGGATCGGATTCCGCAGCGCTTGACGCGGTGTTTGAAGTGCTGGTGCGCGCGGGCCGCGCGGCACCGCTCGCGAAAACCATACTCATTCCCGAGGCGTGGTCGAAGAAGGCATCGACCATGCCCGATGCGCATCGCGCGATGTATTCCTATGCCAATTCGGTGATGGAGCCGTGGGATGGGCCCGCCGCGATTGCCGCAACCGACGGGCGCTGGGTGATCGCCGGCATGGATCGCAACGGTTTGCGCCCGCAGCGCTACGCCCTCACCGAAGACGGCTTGCTGTTCTGCGGTTCGGAAACCGGAATGGTGGTGCTCGACGAATCCAAAATCGTGCGCAAGGGCCGCGTGGGGCCGGGCCAGATGATCGCGCTCGATCTGGCGGAAGGAATTTTCTACGAAGACCGCGCGATCAAGGACAAACTTGCGAACGAATATCCTTACGAGGAGTGGACGAAGAAGATCGTGGAGCTGGAGCCGATCATCGGCCCCGGCCCGGAGCGCGCGCGCTTCGAGCGCGCCGAATTGCGCCGACGCCAGATCGCCGCCGGATTTTCGGTCGAAGATCTCGAACTCATTCTGCATCCGATGGTGGAAGACGGAAAGGAACCCGTGGGCTCGATGGGCGACGACGCGCCGTTGGCCGTGTTGTCCGACAAATACCGCCCGCTTTCCCATTTCCTGCGGCAGAATTTTTCGCAGGTGACGAACCCACCAATAGACTCACTTCGCGAAGAACGCGTGATGAGCCTGAAAACGCGCTTCCGCAATCTCGGCAATGTGCTGGCGCAGGATGAAAGCCAGGCGGAAGTTTTCGTGCTGGAAAGCCCGGTCATTTCCACCGGCATGTTCGAGCGGCTGAAGGATCATCTGGAAGGCCGCTTCTACGAAATCGGTTGCGTGTTTACCGCTGCCCGCGAAGGCGCGTTGCGTGACGCCATCGCGCGCATCCGCGCCGAAGCGGAAGACGCCGTGCGGCAAGGCTATAACCACCTCATCCTCACCGATGAGCGCATCGACGGCGACCTCGCCGCGATCCCGATGATATTGGCGACGGGTGCTGTGCATTCGCATCTGCTGCGTCAGGGGCTTCGCAGCTACACGTCCATCAATGTGCGGTCTGCCGAATGCATGGATACGCATTATTTCGCGGCGTTGATCGGCGTGGGTGCGACCACCGTGAATGCTTATCTCGCGCAGGAATCGATTGCTGATCGTCATGCGCGCGGGCTGTTCGGCAAGCGGGTGCTTGCCGAATGCGTGAAACGCTATCTCGATACGGTGAGCGCGGGCCTGCTCAAGATCATTTCGAAAATGGGCATTGCGGTGATCTCCTCCTATCGCGGCGCCTATAATTTCGAGGCCGTCGGCCTTTCGCGCTCGATGGTGGCCGATATTTTCCCCGGAATGGCGAGCCGCATTTCGGGGATCGGTTTGCCGGGCATCGCCGCGAAAGTCGCGCGCCAGCATGCCAAGGCGTTCGATGAAGAATCCGCCGCGCTCCCCATCGGCGGATTCTATAAAGCGCGCGCGAATGGCGAGACGCATGGCCACTCCGCCGAATTGATCCATCTGCTGCAAAGTGCCGTGTCGAACGATTCCTATAGCACCTACAAAAAGTATTCCGATGGCGTGTGGGCGTTGCCGCCCGTGAGCTTGCGTCATCTGATGGCATTCCGCGAAGCGCCAGCAGCCGTGCCGCTGGAGGAAGTGGAATCCATCACCGAAATCCGCAAACGCTTCGTCACGCCGGGCATGAGCCTGGGCGCGCTGTCGCCCGAAGCGCATGAGGCGCTGGGCATCGCCATGAATCGCATCGGCGCCAAATCGGATTCCGGCGAAGGCGGCGAGGACCCCGCGAATTTCAGGCCCAAGCAGAATGGCGACAATGCGAATTCCGCGATCAAGCAGGTGGCATCGGGCCGCTTCGGCGTGACGGCGGAATATCTCAATCAATGCCGCGAACTCGAAATCAAGATCGCGCAGGGCGCCAAGCCCGGCGAAGGCGGGCAATTGCCCGGCTTCAAGGTGACGGAAATGATCGCGCGGCTGCGCCACGCAACGCCCGGCGTGATGTTGATCTCGCCGCCGCCGCATCACGACATCTATTCCATCGAGGATCTGGCGCAACTGATCTATGACCTCAAACAGATCAATCCCGAGGCGCGCGTTTGCGTGAAGCTCGTCGCGGCCAGCGGCATCGGAACGATTGCGGCCGGCGTCGCCAAAGCCAAAGCCGATGTGATCCTGATTGCGGGCCATAGCGGCGGCACGGGCGCATCGCCCCAAAGCTCCATCAAATATGCGGGCGTGCCATGGGAGATGGGGCTGACCGAGGCCAACCAGATTCTCACGCTCAACAATCTGCGCCACCGCGTCACGCTGCGCACCGATGGTGGTATCCGCACGGGCCGCGACGTGGTGATGGCCGCGATGATGGGTGCGGAGGAATTCGGCATCGGCACGGCGGCGCTGATCGCGATGGGCTGCATCATGGTGCGCCAATGTCATTCCAACACCTGCCCGGTCGGCGTGTGCACGCAGGATGAAGCGTTGCGCGCGAAATTTTCCGGAAATGCGGAGAAAGTTGTGAACCTCTTCAGCTTCATCGCCGAGGATGTGCGCGAGATTCTGGCCTCGCTCGGCTTTCGCAAGCTCGAAGACGTGATCGGCCGCACCGATCTGCTCTATCAGAAATCGCGCGGCGCGGAAGAACTGGACGATCTCGATCTCAATGGGCTGCTGGTGCAGGCCGATCCCGGCAATCATGCGCGCTATTCCACGCAAAAAGGCCGCAACGAAGTGCCAGATACGCTGGATGCGCAAATCGAAAAAGATGCGGTAGCGCTGTTGCGCGACGGCGAAAAGATGCAGCTCACCTATAATGTGCGCAACACCATGCGCTCCATCGGCGCGCGCATGTCGTCGCGCATCGTGCGCAAATGGGGCATGAGCGGATTGCCGCCCGGCCATCTCACGCTGCGCTTGCGCGGATCGTGCGGGCAATCGCTTGGCGCATTCGCAGTGCAGGGTATCAAGATCGAAGTGTTCGGCGACGCCAATGATTATGTCGGCAAGGGATTGTCGGGCGCTACCATCGCCGTGCGCCCGATGACTTCTGCGCAATTCGCGGCCAGCGCCAACACCATTATCGGCAACACGGTGCTTTATGGCGCGACGGCGGGAAAATTGTTCGCCGCGGGCCAGGCCGGCGAGCGTTTCGCCGTGCGCAATTCCGGTGCTGTCGCGGTCATCGAAGGTTGCGGCTCGAATGGCTGCGAATACATGACCGGCGGGATCGCGGCGATTCTCGGCCAGATCGGCGACAATTTCGCGGCGGGCATGACCGGCGGCATGGCGTTTGTGTATGACGCGGACGGCAAATTCGCCGAGCATGTGAACCCGGATAGCGTGGTGTGGCAGCGCGTCGCCACCGCGCATTGGCAGAATGTCTTGCGCGAATTGATCGAGGAGCATCGCGCGGAGACCGGCTCCGCACTTGCAGCCCAGATGCTCGCGCAATGGGATGTGGAATGCCCGCGCTTCTGGCAGGTCGTGCCGAAGGAAATGCTCTCGCGGCTCGATTATCCGCTCAGCGAAGCGATGGCGGCGGAATAAACCGGCGGCGCCATCGACATATCTGGCCTTTGAGCGCAGTGTGCGTCGCAATCCGTGGAGAGAAAGCGATGCGCGCGAAATGGCTTGGAACCACTATTCTTCTTGGCGGCGTTCTGCTCGGCTCGGCGTCTTACGCCGAAGACGGCGATTTCAACGGCCCCGGCTGGTACGCCGTCATCACGGTTGCGATCGGTAAAGCCGTCCACAGTGGACCATTCGGCACACAGGATGCGTGTGTTGCGGGTTACAACGCGAAACCCTCCAATCTTCCGGATGCGACGATGACCTGCACCTATTACGCAACGGAAGACGATTATTATAACGACATCCTCGGCGATTGAGGTGTGCGAACATTTCCGCCCGGCGAAAAGTCGACGGCGGAGCGAACTTGCCGCCGGTTCCCCTTAAGCGTATATCGCTGGCATGAGCGACGGCAAAGTCCGCGATCCCGTCTGCGGGATGATGGTGGCGCCACAAGACGCTCGCGCAAAAGGCCATGTCGTAAATCATCTTCATACGGATTATTTCTTCTGCAATCCGAAATGCGTGGAGAAATTTCGCGCGGAGCCGGAGCGGTATTTGACACCGCCCCCCACCCGGACGGCTGCAGCCGTCCGACCTCCCCACAAGGGGGAGGTTAAGAACGACGTTACCTACACTTGCCCGATGCATCCCGAAATCCGGCATATGGGGCCGGGCGCGTGTCCCATCTGCGGCATGGCGCTGGAGCCGCTCGACCCGGCTGCTGCCCATGATGATTCCGAATATCGCGACATGCGATTTCGCTTTTTGGTGTCGCTGGCGCTGAGCGCGCCTGTGTTCGCGCTGGCAATGATCGGCGAAACAGGCGCGCTTGACCGCCTCATTGCGCCGATCGTACGCGAATGGATCGAGTTTGCGTTGTCCGCACCCGTGGTGCTGTGGGCGGCAGCGCCCTTTTTCGCGCGCGGCTGGAGAGGCGCGCTCACTGGCCATGCCAATATGTTCACGCTGATTGGGCTCGGCGTCGGCGTGGCGTTCGGTTACAGCGTCGTTGCGCTGATCTTTCCGCAATTCGTGCCCGCGGCGTTTCACGGCATGAGCGGTACACCGCCCGTCTATTTCGAGGCGGCATCGGTGATCGTCACCCTGGTGCTGATCGGACAGGTGCTGGAGTTGCGCGCGCGTGCGCGAACGGGTGCGGCCGTGCGCGCGCTGCTCGATCTTTCGCCCAAAACCGTGCGGCGGCGCATCGCAAGCGGCACGGAGGATATCCCGCTTGAGGACGTGCGTGTGGGTGATGTGCTGATCGTGCGCGCCAATGAATCCATCCCCACCGACGGCGAGGCGATCGAGGGCCAAAGTGCGGTCGATGAATCCATGCTGACCGGCGAATCCATGCCGGTGGAGAAATCGCCTGGAGCCAAGCTCACCGGCGGCACTCTCAATGGCGAAGGCGCGCTCGTCATGCGCGCCACACGCGTGGGCGCAGATACGATGCTGGCGAAGATCGCGGCCCTGGTGGCCGAGGCGCAGCGCAGCCGCGCGCCGACGCAGGCGCTGGCCGACGCAGTGGCCGCATGGTTCGTGCCGCTGGTGGTGCTGGCCGCACTCGCGGCGTTCGCGGCGTGGTATGTGTTCGGCCCCGCGCCGCAATTCAATTTTGCGCTGATCGCGGCGGTGTCGGTTCTCATCATCGCGTGTCCCTGCGCGCTGGGATTGGCCACGCCCATGTCGGTGATGGTGTCGGTGGGGCGCGGCGCGCAAGCGGGCGTGCTGGTGCGCAACGCGGTTTCGCTGGAGCACCTTGCGAGCGCCGACACGCTGGTGATCGACAAGACCGGCACCGTCACCGAAGGAAAACCGAAGCTGATCGCGTTGCGCGCGGTTGCGGGCGTCGGCGAAAACGATGTTCTCGCCATTGCCGCCGCGCTGGAATCGAACAGCGCCCACCCCCTCGCTCACGCCATCGAAAGTGCGGCGAGGGAGCGCGCGCTCGCCTTGCCCGCCGTGTCGCAATTCGAAAGCATCACCGGGCAAGGCTTGAAGGGAATCGTGGACGGCAAGCCCGCTTTCGTCGGCCGCGCCGAATTGCTCGCGGTCAATGGCATCGATCCCGCGCCGATGGCACACGCCGCCGATGAATTGCGCGGCGAAGGTGCGACCGCGATGTTCGTGGCGCAGGGTGGAAAACTTCTGGGACTTGTCGCGGCGAAAGATCCATTGAAGAAAAACGCGGGCACGCTGCTCAAGGCGTTAAAGGACGATGGATTAGAGATCGTCATGGCGACGGGCGACGCGCAAGCCACCGCCAAAGCAATTGCCCGCGAAGCCGGAATCGAAAATTTCGCCGCCGGGCAATCGCCGCAGGACAAGGCCGCACTGGTCGAAAAATTGCGGCGCGAAGGAAAGCGCGTTGTCATGGCCGGTGACGGCGTCAACGATGCGCCCGCGCTTGCCGCGGCGGATGTCTCCATCGCGATGGGCACCGGCTCGGACGCGGCCATCGAGACCGCCGGGCTCACGCTGCTGAAAGGCGATCTTGCGGCGCTGTTGCGCGCGCGGCGGCTCGCCCGCGCCGCTATCGCCAACATGAAGCAGAATCTTTTCTTCGCCTTCGTCTATAACGCGCTCGGAATTCCCATCGCCGCGGGCGTGCTCTACCCGTTCACAGGCTGGCTGCTCTCGCCTATGATCGCGGCTGCCGCGATGAGTCTGAGTTCGGTGTCGGTGATCGCTAATGCGCTCCGTTTGAGGAATGTGCACCTGTGATGCGCGAATGGTTTCTTGCCGCCTATGCCGAATGCAAAACCTTCGCCCGGTGGCTGTGGTGGGGCCGTTCGGGGCGGACGCCCTGGGTGCGGCGCGTGACAGCTATCATTTTCGCGTTTGCGATTCCCATCCCCATCCTGCTCATTCTTGTCTTCCGCTTCGTGCCCATCCCGCTGACGCCGCAGATGGTCTTCAGCTTCGTCACCGGCAATGGCGCGCATCACGAATGGGCCGGTTATCGCGAGATTTCGCCCACTCTCGGCCGCGCGGTGATCGCGTCCGAGGATCAGAAATTCTGCTTCCACAACGGCTTTGACTGGCAATCCATCGACAAGGCGCTTGCAACGCACGAACGCCATCCGCACCGGCGCTTGCGCGGAGCCAGCACCATCAGCCAGCAGGCCGCGCGCACGATCTTTCTGGTTCCCGCGCGAAGCTGGGTGCGCAAGGGCATGGAGGCGTATCTGACCGTGCTGATCGAGGCGCTGTGGCCGAAGCGACGAATTCTGACCGCGTATTTGAATCTCGTCGATTGGGGCCACGGCAATTTCGGCGCGGAGGCGGCGGCGGAGAATTATTTTCACAAATCCGCGGCCTCGCTCACGCCTTACGAAGCCGCGCGATTGGCGGCAATCCTGCCCGATCCGAACAAGTGGCACGCCGTGGCGGCGGGGCCTTATGTCGCCTCGCGCACCGGCACGCTGATCGGGCGCATGGCGGCGGTGTCGCGCGATGGGCTGGATTTCTGCGTAAAGTGAATTACGCGCACTGCGCGAGCACGGCGCGCAATTCGTTCAGTTCCGGTGGCTTGCCGAGCAGATGATCGACGCTGGGCGGCGTGTCGCCATCGGCATTCATGCGCCGCCCCCATCCGGTGAGCAGCACGACGGGCGTGGACGGCGACATGGTTTTCACCGCGCGCGCAACCTGATTGCCATCGACGTATGGCATGCCGAGATCGGTGATGACGACGGCAAAGCCGCCATTCCCTTGCGCGCCACGGAAGGAATCGATCGCCGCCTGCCCGCCTTCGGCCGTCGTTACCGCATGGCCGTCGAGTTCCAGCACCGCGCGCATGGAATCGAGCACGAAGGGATCGTCGTCCACGATCAGAATGCGCAGCGGCTTCACCGGTGCGGCGTCGGATTTCGCGGCGCGTTCCTCGGCGGCGAGTCCTGCGCGCGGAAGGAACAGAAGCCGCGCCGCCGTGCCCGCGCCGGGCGCGGTGTCGATTTCGATTTCGGCGGAGTGGCGCTGCACCACGCCATAGACCATCGCCATGCCAAGGCCGGTTCCGCGCTCGCCCTTGGTTGTGAAGAAGGGCTCGAAAACGCGACGGCGCGTGTCTTCGTCCATGCCGATGCCGGTGTCGCGGACTTCGACAAAAACCTGCCGCGCCGCGCCCGCCGTCACGCCCGTGGTGAGCGTCATCGCGCCGCCGTCGGGCATGGCGTCCACCGCGTTGAAGATGAGATTGGTCAGCGCCTCGCGAATCTCGCTTTCCACGCCCATGATGGCGGGAAGATCGGGCGCGAGCTTGGCGATAACATCGATCACCCCGCCCTTTTGATGCTGCATGTCGCTCCAGCGCGCGCGGGTGAGATCGATCACCTGCTGCACCAGCTTGTTGAGATCGACGGGCGCCAGCGTCATTTCCGGCTCGCGCTTGCGGCTGAATTCGCGCATGCGCCCGACCGTGGCGGTGACGTCCTCGACCACGCGCTTGACGGTTTCCAGATAGGTGCGCAAGCGCGGGCTCAAATCCGGCTCGCGCTCCAGCAGCGATTGGGTATAAAGCGCGACCGGCGACATGGCGTTGTTGATGTCGTGCGCGATGCCGCTCGACATCTGGCCGAGCGCGCGAAGGCGTTCCTGCTGCATCATGTCGCGCAGGCTCGCCACCATCTTGCCGAAGGTTCGCACCAGCACGCCCACTTCGTCGCTGCGGTTGGTGGCGGGCAATTCCATGTTGAAATCGCCTTCCGTCACGCGCGAGGCGGCGGCGGCGATGTTGCGGATGGGACTGGAAATGGTCGCGTTCAGCCGCACGGAAATCGGCACCGCAATCAGCATCGAGCCGATGACGGCGAGCAGCATCAGCCCGCCCACGCGCACAAGCCGCGCCAGCAACGGATCGATGTCAACCGCGAGCGAAACGCTGCCGACGCTGGCCGCACCCTGCATCACGGGCTGCGATTCCACCAATCGATCGCCTTCGAAATGGCGACCGCGCGGCTGCGCCCTGGGCGGCAAGAGATTGTGGGGCGCGTCGTCGCGGCGGTATTTCGCGAAAAGCGCGCCATCGGCGCCATAGACGCGCGCCGCCGCGATCTCGCGGTTCGCCTTCAGCGCGTTCAGATATTCCTGCGCCGCCGCATTGTCGCCGAACACAAGCGGCGCGGTCAGGCTCGCCGCCAGCACTTCGGCCTGAACGGTCACTTCGCGGGTCTTGTCGCGATTGTAACTGCTGCTGGTGTAGGCGGTGATGATGGCGCCGGCCAGAAGTTCGGCAATCGCGCATGTTAGTATCGTGACCAGAACCAGCTTCCAGCGGATCGACAGATCTTTCATCCTGCGCATGGTTCTGCTCCCGCTAGTTTCTGTGCCTCACCGAAAGGGCAAGGCTTAACAAGTGGGAACTGATGGTGATGCCGTTGCGCTGAGCGGCCTCGTCGTCGATGTTGAAGCGCACGCGATTGTCCTGGATGACGAATTCGACGATGCCCGACGCGTGCGCGTCGTGCTCGGAATCGGTCACGGTCAAAACGCCCGTGCCGTTCACCGCATCCAGCGCCTGATTGACGAATTGCGGGTCGGGATCGCCGAGATAAAGGATGTCGCATCCCGAATCGCGCGTCACCGCTTGAAGGCGGCGCACAACCAGCCCGCGCGCGCCGATGTGCTGGCCTTGCACGACCTTGTCCAGCGTGTCGCCGAACGGATCGTCACCCGCCACGCACAGCACGATGGGGCTTTGCGGGCCGTCGAACGCAGTCTTCGGCCAATCGACAAAAATACCGAACTTCGAAAGATACGCGGCCTTCACCTGATATTCGAGCGAGGCCGAAGCCGGCGCATCCGGGGCAAAAAGCAGCGCACAAGCCGACATGGCGGCAATGGCCACCATCGAGCGCGTTTTCGTCACAAAGCCCATCTTATGCTCGCGAGCACGCTTCGTGGCACCTCGTTCGACCCGCCGGTCGTCAGGAATTCCGCGTGGTGATCGTGCAGCAGGTTGGCCCCGGACACCGCCAATTCGAGATTGTCCATGACGTTCCATGCAAGTCGCGCATCCATTTCAAAATAAGAGGGCACGGCCGGGTTGGGCAAGCGGGCGACATCGCGCAACGTCACGTCCAGCTTCAGATCGTGCGGCAAATCCATGGAGGAGCGCAACGATGCCTGATAGGCCGGATCGTCGCCCGCGATGAACGTGCCCTGGCCCAGAAGCGGGCTGTAGCTGCCGCGCTTGAAGCGCAAATCCTTGTGTTCCCAGTTGAAGCCGGCGCTCAACCGCCACCAGCCGGCGACCGCGTAATTGCCCCAGAATTCGACGCCATGGGTGGTGCCTTCCATCATGTTGCCATAGAGCAGCGGAAGCGATGGACCGGGCGAAGGCTCGACGCTGCGCAGATCGTCATAGACATTGTAATAGAGCGACAGCGAGAAGGAGATATCCGCCATCGGCTGGGCGCGATAGCCCGCTTCGTAGGCGATAAGCTTTTCCTCGCCGAAATGCCCGCCGGTGAGAAATAAGGTGCTGCCCAATAGTTCGTTCAGGTCGCGATCCCACAGCGACGGCGCGCGCACCGCCCGCGAAACCGACGCCCATAAGAGATCGCCGGAATCCGGTTTCCACGACGCGCGCATGCTGGGAAGAAATTGCACGCCGATGAAGGGGTCGTCCTCCACCTTGGCGCCCGCGATCAGGTTCACGGTATCGGCGAGCGCGATGGTATCCTGCACGAAGGCGCTGGCCAGATGCTGCGTGGTCATCGGCGGCAGGAACTGGATGCTCGCGATATTGTCGAACTTGTCTTCCATGTAGCGATAGTCGCCACCCCACACGAAATCCTGATCGTCGCCCCACGAAAAATTGTGCTGCACGTCCAGATCGAAAGTGCGCAACGAATTGCCCAGGCTGCCCGGAACGTAGATCGTGTTGTAGTCGTAATAGGCCTGAATTTGCAGGGTGCGCGCCGCCATCGAGCGGCTGGTTCCAGCGCGCCAGCAAGATTGTGCCCGCGCATGACGGCATTGCGGCGGCATCGCCTGATCTTCGAAGCCGGTGAAAGATATCGCCTTGCACCGTCAGCAGCGCATTGTCCTGCGTCCAGTCGAGCCGGAAGCCGCTCTGGAATTTCTCCCAGCCATCTTCGGACATTCGCGCCGTTATGGTTCAAATCGTGGCGGTTGTGAAAGCCCATGCCATAGATGCGAAGCGTCGTTTCGCCGTCGATCCGCCCGCCATATTGCGCGCTCGCGCCAATATCGAGATTGCCGGCTTGCGTCTTGCGCCACGCCGCCTTGCGTGTCGGCGGAGTTCTTCGTGATGATGTTGATGACGCCATTGACGGCGTTGGCGCCCCAAAGTGCTGCGCCCGGCCCGCTGATGATCTCGATGCGGTCGATATCTTCGGGCAAAACATATTGCAGGTCCCAGAACACGCCCGCATAAAGCGGCGTATAGACGCTGCGCCCGTCGATCAGCACAAGCAGCTTGTTGCCCGCGCCGTTGGACGTGTGTCGTGCCGTTGAAACCCGCGCGCGGTGATGGCATAGCTGTTGGCGCTTACCTGTGCGACCTCAAGGTTGGGCGCAAGCCGCAGGATTTCGGGGATCGACGTGGCGCCGGAGCGCATGATCTCGTCATGGCTGATGACATAGATCGCGGCCGGCGCGTCGCTCAAAGACTCCGGCGTTTTCGACACCGAGGTGATTTGGATATTGCCAAGGTCCTCGATGGACAATTCCTGCAACTGGGCCACCGACTGGTCGGAAGCATCCCCCTCGGCACGCGCCGAAGTATTGAGCGAGAAAATAAGGGCCACGGCCCCAATCGAGCCGGCCGCCAGCCTTGGGGCGCACATACGGCTCCAGCCCGATCCTACAGGTTGTGAACTCATTTGCTGGCCCCCGGTCTTGCCAGTTCTGCCTAAGTATTCTTTGGGAGAATCAAGTTAACCACTCGTTAATTTCGCACCAGTTCCGATTACTTTCCACCGGACTATTCGCCTTGTCCGGGCGGGGCACCGTCCCGCCCGGCACTAGGAGGCCCGCGCCCGATTCTCTAGATTGCCCGCCATGCGCAAGCTGATTCATCTGCTTATGTCGCCGCCATCGCGCTTTGCGCGGCTGTTGATCGCCGAGAAGCGGCTGTCCTGCGATCTTGTCGCGCCGGAGGATTTGTTCGCCCATCTGCCGGTGTTCACCGATCTCGACGGCACGCGCTGCGAAGGACTTTGGGCGATCGTCGATCATCTGGAGGGCAATTATCCCGATCATCCGCTGACGCCGGAGGAGCCGCGCGCGCGCGCCGAAGCGCTCAGGCTGGTCGATTGGGCGATGGGGCCGTTTCACGAAAGTGTGACGAAGAAGATCGTCTATGAAAAAGCCTCGCAGCGCTTTACCGGCACCAGCATCAAGCGCGCGCCCGACATGGCGATTGTGCGCGACGGGCGCGAGGCGCTGAAGGCGGCGCTCATGACCATCGGCACGAATGCGGAGCTTCATGGCTGTCTTGCCGCGCGCGAATGTTCGCTGGGCGATCTGGCGGTGGCGGCCCATCTTTCGGCGCTGGATTATTTCGGAGAAGTTCCGTGGGCGGATTATCCGGCGGCCGCGGAATGGTATGTGCGGATGAAATCGCGGCCGTCTTTCCGCTCGCTGCTCGCCGACCGCGTGCCGGGCCAGCCGCCGGTATCGCATTATGCCGAGCTTGATGCCTGGACCTGATCCGCGCGCGGCGATCATCGAGCGCGCCCTTGCCGAAGGCTTCGATGCGGTGGGCTTCGCGCGCGCCGAACTGCCGCGAGACGCGCGAGGAAATCTGGCAAAATTTCTTGGCGAAAATCGCCACGGCACGATGGCGTGGATGCAGAACAATGCCGAGCGGCGCGGCGATCCCCAAACGCTGTGGCCCGAAGCCAGAAGCGTGATCGTGCTGGCTGCGAATTACGGACCAGCGCGCGATCCGCTGGAGCATCATTGCGATAAAGACACCGGCGTGATCTCGGTCTATGCGCGCGGCGACGATTATCACGATGTCCTGAAGAAAAAACTCAAAAGCCTCGCCGGTTTTGTCGCGCGCGAATTCGGCGGCGATGTGAAGGTGTTCGTCGATACAGCACCTGTGATGGAAAAGCCGCTGGCGCAGATGGCCGGCATCGGCTGGCAGGGCAAGCACACCAATCTCGTCAGCCGGGAGTTCGGCTCGTGGCTGTTTCTGGGATCGGTGTTCACAACGCTCGATCTGGCGCCCAACGAAGCCGATGTCGATCATTGCGGCAATTGCCGGCAATGCCTCGATGTCTGCCCGACGAACGCCTTCACAGCACCTTACGAGATCGATGCGCGGCGCTGCATTTCCTATCTCACCATCGAGCACAAGGGTCATATCCCGCGCGAATTCCGCGAGGCGATGGGCAACCGCATCTATGGCTGCGACGATTGCCTGGCCGTCTGCCCGTGGAACAAATTCGCCAGCATCGCGCACGAATCGCGGCTTCAGGCGCGTGACGAATTGAACGCACCCACATTGTCCGCGCTCGCAAAGCTCGACGATGCCGCATTCCGCGCATTGTTTCGCGGCTCGCCCATCAAGCGCATCGGCCGCGACCGCTTCGTGCGCAATGTGCTCATCGCCATCGGCAATTCGGGCGATGCCGCGCTGATCGGCATTGCGAAAGATTTGCTCGCCGATCCTTCGCCGCTCGTGCGCGCCATGGCGGTGTGGGCGCTGTCGCGACTTGCTGGACAAAAAATCTTTTGCCGCGCTCGCCGCCGCCGCGAACGAAACCGATGCGGATGTGCAGCAGGAATGGGCCTAGTTTACGGCACCGCCGGAACAGCGAGCGCCGCTGCCGATGATGGCGCGGGCTCAAGCTCCGCAAGCCTCTTGCGCGCTTCATTCGCTTCCGCGCTGTTCGGGCTGCTGTCGATCACCGCCTGCCAGTCGGCGCGCGCGCCATCGCCATCGCCGTCTTCCATCTTCATGCTGCCGCGCTCCAGCAGCGCCTCGGCGTAATTGGGCCTCAAATGCAGCGCCTGATCGAGATCGGCGCGCGCAGCCGCCTTGCGGCCCAGCGCATGGCGCGCGCTCGCCCGCAACACATAAAGTTCGGGATTGGCCACGTCGCGCAGGAGCGCCGCGGAAAGATCGCGCTCCGCCGCACCCCAATCCTTGCGCAAGGCGCTTGCACGCGCGCGATCCATCAACAGATCGGGATTGCCCGGCGTGAGCGCGAGGCCTGCGGTAAACGAGTCATTGGCCTGTGGCGCGAGCGAGGCGAGCAGCCACGCATTGCCCGCCTGATCGAAGATCGTCGCGCGGTCGGCCGGCGTGCCCACATTCTTGTCGCGCGCAAGCCGGTCGAGCTTGGCGGCGGCTTCGGCGTAACGCTTCAGCCCCGTCATCGCCACCGCCATGCAATGATCGGCAGGCGCGCCGCCGTTCCATTTTATCGCGGCGTCGAGGGCGGCTTGCGGGCTCGCACGCGCCAGCGAAAGGCATCGCTCATAGCGATTGGAACCGGGCAGCGACAGATCGTCGAGCTGGGTATATTCCGCCGCGAGCGCGGGCGAAGCGAGCAACACCATCACGATGACAAAAGAAGAAAAACGCATGTTCCTGCTAACTCTGAAAGGCGCCCCTCACCCTTCGACAAGCTCAGGGTGAGGGATAACGCATACCCCTCATGCTGAGCTTGTCGAAGCTGAGGAAAGCAACTTGGCACAAAACCAAGGCGGCAAATGCGAAACCTATTTAATGTTGGCGATAAGCCCCTCAAGCGCCGCAATCATGCGCGCGAGATCGGGCGGATTGGAGAGCCGGTGATCGCCGTTCTTGATGAGCGTCAGCGTCACGTCGCCCTCGATCCGCTCCACGGTCTTCACCGCGTGCATCCAGGGCACATCCGGGTCCTGCATGCCTTGCAGGATACGCACGGGAAAATTGAATGCGAGCGGCCCATCGAGAACGAGATTCTTCCGCCCGTCCTCGATCAGCGCGCGCGTGATGGGATAGGGGTCCTCGCCATGCTCCGATGGCCATTCCCATTCGCCCTTTTCCATGATCTGGCGCTTCACGTCGTCTTCCATATGCGCCCACATCAGTCTCTCGGTGAAATCGGCGGCGGGCGCGAGCAACATCATGCCTGCCACGCGCTCCGGCCGCGCCAACGCAACCAAGCAGTGCAATCCAGCCGCCCATGCTGGAGCCGACAAGGATTTGCGGCCCCTTGGTAAGATTGTCGAGCACCGCCAGCGCGTCATCTCGCCAGCGCGAGATGGTGCCCTTGCGGAAATCGCCCGAGGATTGCCCGTGGCCGAAATAATCGAAGCACACCAGCGCTCGCCCCTGGCGCGCCGCCCATTCGCCCAGCGCCGTCGCCTTGGTGCCCGTCATGTCGGACTTGAAGCCGCCCAGCCAAAGAATGCCCGGAGGCTTCCCGTCGCGCGCCAAATAGGCGATTGTCTCGCCGTCCTCGCGTTTCAATCTTTCCATGTTCAAATCCCGTGACGCAAACGCACCATAGTGAAAGCGCCGCCGCGCGGCCAGCCATACTGCAATTCGTGCCGTCGCTGGATGCGGGCGGCGCCGAGCGCACGACCGTCGATGTGGCCGCCGCACTTGGCGGCCGGCGGTTTCGCGGCGCTTGTGGCCTCCGAGGGCGGAAGGCTCGCGCCGGAATTGGCCGCGGCGGGCGGCGAATTGATCGCGCTGCCGATGGCGAGCAAATCGCCGCTGACGATGGCCGCGAATGTGCTTCGCCTTGCGCCACATCATCCGTACACGGAATGTGAAGCTCGTCCATGCCCGCTCGCGCGCGCCCGCCTGGAGCGGATTGCTGGCCGCGCGGCTTGCGGGCGTGCCGTTCGTGACCACCTATCACGGCATCTACAATGCGAAAAGCGCGCTCAAGCGTTTCTACAATTCGGTAATGGTGCGGGGCGCGGCCGTGATCGCCAATTCGCAATGGACCGCCGATCATATCGCGCGCGAATATGGCATCGCGCCCGAACGCATCACGGTCATTCCGCGCGGCGTCGATCTTGCGCGAATTCGATCCCGCCGCCGTTTCGCCCGAACGCATCGCCGCGTTGCGCGCGCAATGGGAAGCGAAGAAGAACGATCTCGTCATCCTGCTTCCGGGGCGGTTGACGCGCTGGAAAGGCCAGACTCGTTCTGATCGAGGCGATGAAGCAGCTCGATCTGCCGAATGCGCGCGCGATTCTGGCGGGCGATGCACAGGGCCGAAACGCCTATGTCGCCGAATTGCGCGAAGCGGCGAAAGGATTTGAACATCGTCATCACCGGTCATGTGTGCGACATGGCGGCGGCGTATCTGGCGTGCGACATCGTCGTGTCCGCGTCCATCGACGCGGAAGCGTTTGGCCGCGTCGCCGCCGAAGCCGGCGCCATGGGCCGCGTCGGTGATCGCAACCGATCATGGCGGCGCACGCGAAACGATCCTCAATGGCGTATCGGGCGTGTTGACGCCACCCGGCGATGTGGCAGCACTCGCGAATGCGCTTGAGAAGGCCGCCGCATTGGGACCGAAGGGCCGCGCGAAAATGGGCGCGGCCGCGCAAGACCCATGTCCGCCAACATTTCACGCGCGAAAGAATGTGCGCCGATACGCTCGCGCTTTATCGCCGGCTGATCGGTTAGGGGTTTGCGCAGGCCCATCTTCTGCTAGGCTTCATGAAAATAAACGGGAGGATTGGCATGCGATCGGGTTCGCCGTGGCATTGGCCGCGATGCTGTTTTTGATCTGCGCGCCCCGCATCGGCGCAGGATTCGCCGCGCGCGGCTCCACCGATCACCAAGGTCACGATCGAAAAACTTCCCCTGCCCGGCGTTGCCAATTTCGATCCGAGAAGGCGACCGACGCCTATCTCGCGCAAGTGAGCGGCAAGGCGCGCGCGCAATCCGATTCCTATTTCGAAGGCGGCTATGTGCTGCTGTTCGTGGATGCGCTTTACGCGGTACTGGTGTCGGCGCTGCTTTTGTGGCTGCGCATTTCGGCGGCGATGCGCAATTTCGCGCAAGGCATTACGCGCTCGCGCTTCTGGCAGGTGCCGATCTATGTGTTCCAATATGTCATCGTTGCGGGTGTCGCCACATTTCCGCTGACGCTGTACGAGGAATTCTTCCGCGAGCACGCATACGGGCTTTCCAACCAGACATTTCTGGCATGGCTCGGCGATTTCGCCACCGGCTTCGGCGTCGATCTGCTCGCAATGATGATTTTCCTGACGGTGATCTACGCCATCATTCGTGGCAGCCGCAGGCTCTGGTGGTTGTGGGGCAGTATCATCGCGGTCGTGTTTCTCGCCATCGCCATTATGATCATCGCCGGTGTTCATCGCGCCGCTGTTCAATCATTACTAGCCGCTGAAGGATGGGCCGGTCAAAACGCAGATACTGTCGCTGGCGCGCGCCAATCTCATTCCGGTCGACAATGTCTATGAGTATGACGCCTCGCGGCAGACCAAGGAAATCTCGGCCAATGTCTCCGGCTTCCTCGGCACCACGCGCATTTCGCTGGCCGACAATCTGCTCACGCGCTGCAACCCGCGCGAGATTCTGGCCGTGGTCGGCCATGAGATGGGCCATTATGTGCTCGATCACGCGGCGATCCTGCTGACCTGGCTCGGGCTTCTCTATCTCATCGGCTTCGTGTTCGTGAATTGGGGATTTGCGCGCGCTCGCCGATCTGTTCGGCGGCAATTGGGACGTGCGCAGCATCGACGATCCGGCGGGATTGCCGCTGCTGATCTTGGCGCTGGTTTCGATCTTCATGCTCATTAGCACGCCGGTTTCCAACACCATCGTGCGCACCGCCGAACGGCAGGCCGATATTTTCGGGCTCAACGCGGCGCGCCAGCCCGACGGCTTCGCGACGGCGACATTGAAATCGGCGGAATATCGAAAGCTCGATCCCTCGCCGCTCGAAGAATTTATTTTCTACGATCATCCCTCGGGGCGCAGCCGCATCTCGATGGCGATGCGCTGGAAGGCGGCGCATATCAACGATCCCGATATCGCCGAAGGCCCGATATCACCGCAATGATTTGGCGAATGCCGTGAGCAGCGGATCGTCGTTCTGGAAGACGTAATCGACTTCGTGCGCCGTGACCGCGCCCTGCGCCGCGCAGGATATTCATTGCGATCATCAGATTGCCGCGCGGGACACAGGATGGAATAATCGCCCGTGCCGCCTGCGACAGGATTTGCGCTGACGGCTTCCTTCTGCACTTGCGCCAGAATCTTTTTCGCATTGCCGGAAAGCCGCCCGCGCAACACCAGCGAGGCTTTCGCCCGTTCGCGCGCGGCAAGGCGCGAGAGCAGCGTTTCGGCGATCTTGCGCACAGGTGCTGCCCATTTCGCGGCGAGGCTGGCGGCCAGTTGCGCCTGACTTTGCAGGATCACACCGTCATCCAGCACTTTCAGTCCGTTGGCCGCGAGCGTCGCGCCGGTGGTGGTGATGTCGACGATCGCTTCGGCCGTGCCGGCGGCCGGCGCGCCTTCGGTGGCGCCCGCGCTTTCCACGATGCGGTAATCGGCGATGCCCGCACGCGCGAAAAACGCGCGCGTCAGCGTGAGATATTTCGTGGCGACGCGCAGGCGGCGGCGATGGCGCTGGGCGAATGCGGCGCAGACATCGTCCAGATCGGCCATGGTCGACGACGTCGATCCAGGATTGCGGCACGGCCACCACCACATCGGCAAAGCCGAAGCCGAGCGGCTTTATCAGTGGATGCGGCCGTCGAGCGTCCGGCGCCTGCTCGCGGAGCAGATCCTCGCCGGTGACGCCCAGATGCACATCGCCGGCCAGCAGCGCGGCCGCGATTTCCGACGCCGACAGCAGCATCACATCGACATCGGGAAAGCCCGCCAAGCGTGGCGCGATAGCCGCGCGCGCCCGCCGCCTGCTTCATCGGCAATCCGGCATCGGCGAAATAGTCGTTCACCTGTTCCTGCAGGCGGCCCTTCGACGGCACCGCCAAGTGTGAGCGCGCGCTCATCACGCGCCTCCCTGCGCGCGACGCGCGGCCAGCACGCGCTCGGTGCGGATGGCGCAGCCGATGGCGCGGAATGTGCTGCTTCGGCGCCCAGCATCTTCGAGCAGCGTGTCGTAGCGCCCGCCGCCGGCGACCTGCACCGGGCCTTCGCTGTCGCGCGACCACAGCTCGAACACGAAGCCGGTGTAATATTCCATGTTGCGGCCGAAACGCGCGGCGAAGCTGACGCGCTCCGGCGCGATGCCGAGCGATTTAAGCGCGGCAAGCCGCGCGCTCCATCGCCGGCAAGCGGCGCTTCGAGCTTCGACGCCCGCCGATTTCGTCAGCGTGCGGATTTGCGCCAGCGCCTCCGCCGCCGGTGCCCGGAAATCGCCAGCAATTGCGCGATGCAGCTTCGCCATCTTCGGATCGAAGCGCAGCGCCGCGCATCGGCCGCCTGTTCCATCAGCCGATCGACGATTTCCTCGCGCGTGCGCGCGCCCTGCTGCGCCGCGCCGAACAGATCCATCAAGCCTTCGAAGGCCGCGCGCGCTTCCGCATCGCCCAGCGCGCCCAGATGCGCGAGCAGGCGCTGCGCATCGGACGGCGCGCCTTTCGACATGCGCGCGAGCAGCGCCTCGAAATATCCGGCGCGCCAGAAATGGCGCTTCAGCCGCCCGCGCCATTGCGCCGGCACGTCGAGCGCATCGACCAAGGCGCCGAACAGAGCCGAGATCGCCGACCTTCATCGTGAAATTCTTCAGCCCCGCGGCGCGCATGGCTTCGACCGCCAGCGTCGAGGATTTCGGTTTCGGCGGCGGCGCGATCCTTCACGCCGAGCAATTCGACGCCCGCCTGGAAGAATTGCGTCGGGCGATCGCGGCTCGGCCGGCTGATGGCGGAAGACGAGGCCGTTATAGCAAAGCCGCGCGGGAAGCTTCGCTGCCGTCGACCGCATACATCTTGCAGATCGGAATGGTGAGATCGGGGCGCAGGCACAGCTCGCTGCCCGACGGATCGGTGAGGGCGAAGGTGCGGCGGCGGATTTCCTCGCCCGAACGGTCGAGGAAAATATCGGCCGGCTGCAGCACCGACGGCTCGGCGCGCGTATAGCCGCGCGCCGCGAAGCACGCCGAGGATCGCGGCGGCCTGCGCGTCGAGCGCTCGCGATCTGCTTGGCGTCGTAATTGGGAAAGGCGGTCATTTCAGCTGCTCCGCAGCATGGCGCGGACTTCCGTCGACGAGATCGCCGCGCTTGACCGTCATCTGCGCCTGGCGATCGCCCACCCATTCGGCGCGGCTTTCGACGGACTTGGCCAGTTCGGCGCCGAGCGCCAGATCCTTGATCGTGACCTTCGCCTTGCGCGCGTTCGTCCGGACCTTCGATGACGGCGATCGCGGCGCCGCGCTTGTCGGCATATTTGAGCTGGTCGCCGAATTTGCCGGTGCCGACATAGGCTTCGGCGCGCAGCCCGCGGCGCGCAGTTCGCGCGCCATTTCGAAAGCTATGCGCGACCTCGGCCTTGTCGATCACCGAGCACGACGACGAGCGGCGTCGATCTCGCCGGCCAGATGCCGCGCTGCATCAAGCGCCGACAGCAGGCGGCTGACACGCCGATGGAAACGCCGGTCGCCGGAACCTGCTGGCCGGTGAAGCGCGCGACGAGATCGTCATAGCGCCCGCCGCCGGCGACCGAGCCGAACACCACCGCCTCGCCGTCTTCGTTCTTCACCGGGAATGTGAGCTGCGCTTCGAACACCGGGCCGGTGTAATAATCGAGGCCGCGCACTACTGCCGGTATCGAACTGCACTCGGTCGTCGCCATAACCGGACGCCGAAGCATGCTGACGATCTCGTTCGCAGCTCGTCGAGGCCGCTTCGCCGATCTGCGCTGCCGCCGACCAGCGTGCGCGATCTGGCGCAGACGCGCATCGCTCGTCTGTTTGCGTCGGGCGCGAAACAAAGTCCAGCACTCGCGTCGATCTGCTCTGGCGTTCAGCTCCGCGCCCTTGGTGAAGTCGCCGGACTCGTCCTTGCGGCCGCGCCCAGCAGCGTCGCGCACACCGCCAGCGCCCAAGCCGATCCAGCTTGTCGATGGCGCGCAGCACGATGCCGCGCCGTTGCGGTCTGTCAATGGCACTGCCAGCTGCTTCCAGCACGCCGTCGAGCAGCTTGCGGCTGTTGAGCTTGACGATGTAGTCGCCGCGCTTGAGCCCCAGCGCCTCCAGCGTATCGGCACAGCATCATCAGCAGTTCGGCGTCGGCGGCGGGGGAGGCGGTGCCGACCGTGTCGGCATCGAACTGGGTGAATTCGCGGTAGCGGCCGGGGCCCGGCTTCTCGTTGCGCCACACCTGCCCCACCTGATAGCGGCGGAAGGGCTTGGGCAGGTTCTGGAAATTCTCCGCGACATAGCGGGCGAGCGGCGCGGTCAGGTCGTAGCGCAGCGACAGCCACTGCTCGTCGTCGTCCTTGAGCGAGAACACGCCTTCGTTCGGGCGGTCGAGATCGGGCAGGAATTTGCCGAGCGCGTCGGTGTATTCGAAGGCGGGCGTTTCCAGCGGCGCGAAGCCATAGGACTCATAGACCCCGCGGATGGTGTCGAGCATGGCGCCGCTCGGCCGCGATTTCGGCTCCGCCGCGGTCGCGAAAGCCGCGCGGAAGCCGCGCCTTGGGGCGGGAGGGTTTTTGCGTGCTCATGGGCCGGGTCGCTCATAATGGGCGCTTCCATAAAGGGTAACCCCGATTCCGGCAAGGAATTCTTGAAACAATGTTGCAGGCCGGTATTCGAACCTCGAAAAACGGGAGGGGGGTCCCCCCGTACGCCCCTCGGCTGCGCGCACCTCCGCCGTAAGCGCTTCGCGTCGGCACCTCGGCCGCCGTAGACAGGGGAGGAAACTCATTTCGTCGGATGGGCCTGAGCCCAGGCCGCCTGCGCCGATTGCAGTACATAAGCACGGATCGCCGCCACGTCATCCTTGGTCAGTATGTCGCCGAAGGAGGCCATGCCCGCGTCCTGAAGCGCGCCGCCCATCACGATGGGGTCGTACTCGTTCCAGATTTCCGGCGGCACCATGCGCAGATCGGGCACCTCGCGCGAGGACGCCAGCAACACGCCATGACACACCGCGCAATTCTGGTGGTAGATGCCGAAGCCCTTGGCGGCGAGCGCCGTATCGACTTTCTCGGCGGGCGGCGCGGCAGCGCCCGACCACGTATCGCCCATGATGGGCTTCACATTCTTATAGCCGCCGATTTTGAAGGCGAAGATGCGGCCCTGATTGTTGCCGTATTTCATCACGGGGGTTTGCGTGTCGCCGGTAGCGCCCAATCCGCCCGAACCGCCGAAGGCCGCCGCAATCGCCACATATTGCTCGCCATCGACCGTGTAGGTGATCGCGGGCGCGGTCATCGCGGTTTTCAGATCGATGCGACCACAGCTTCGCGCCGGTCTTCGCATCGTAAGCGGCGAAGATTCCGTCCGAGCCGCCCGCGAACAGCAAGCCGCCCGCCGTCGTCAGCATGCCGCTGTTCCAGCGCGCCGGTCATCGGCACCTGCCACACCATCTTCTGCGCCACGGGATCCCACGCGCGGATCCAGCCTTTCGCGGGCGGCGGCGGATGGCCCGCCATGATCGCGCCGAGCACGATCTGTCCGAGCTGCGCGAAGTCGCTCACGTTCCACGCGCCGGGCTTGTATTCGAGGTCCTTCTGCTGGGCGTAGATGAAGCTGCCGTCGATCACCGGAATATAGACAAGCCCTGTTTGCGGATCGAACGACATGGGCTGCCAATTGTGCGCGCCGATGGGGCCGGGAATTTGCGCGGAGAAATTCTTGCCGTAGCGCGCGGTGGGATTTTCGATTGGCCGGCCGGTTTTCATGTCGACGCCGCTTCGCCCAGGAGATCGTCGTGTAAGGCTTCGCCGAGATCAGCTTTCCCGTCGCGCGGTCGATCACATAGAAGAAGCCGTTCTTCGGCGCCTGCATCATCACTTTGCGCTTGACGCCATCGATGATGAGTTCGGCGAGGATCAGGTGCTGTGTTGCGGTGTAATCCCAATCGTCGCCGGGCGTCGTCTGGTAGTACCAGACGAGCTCGCCCGTATCGGGGCGCAGCGCCACGATGGATGAGAGATAGAGATTGTCGCCGCCGCCGGGCGAACGCAGGTTGCGGTTCCACGACACGCCATTGCCCGTGCCGATATAGATGAGATCGAGATCGGGATCGTAGGCCATCGAATCCCACGGCGTGCCGCCGCCGCCCTGCTCCCACCATTTGTGATCGGTGCCGCCGGTGGACCAGGTTTTCAGCGCCGCCGCCATCGCGGCATCTTCGGGCGGCTGCTTGGGATCGCCCGGCACGCAATAGAAGCGCCAGATCTGGCGGCCCGTATCGGCGTCGTAGGCGGTGAGATAACCGCGCACGCCATATTCCGCGCCGCCATTGCCGATCAGCACCATGCCTTTGACGATGCGCGGCGCGCCGGTGATGGTGTAGGGCCGGTTGCGATCGACGGTGTTGATGTCCCACGTCGACCTTGCCGGTTTTGGCGTCGAGCTTGACGAGGCGGCCGTCGAGCGTGCCGACATAGACCGCACCCTTCCACACCGCGACACCGCGATTGACGACATCGCAGCACGCATAGCGGCCCCATTGCCCCGCGACATGCGGATCGTAGGCCCAAATCTGCTGGCCGGTTTTGGCGTCGAGCGCCCACACCTTGCTCCACGAGCCGGTGACGAACATCACGCCGTCCGACACGATGGGCGTGGATTCCAGACCGCGTATCGTATCGGTGCGGAATTCCCACGCGACGCCGAGGTCCTTCACATTCGATTTGTCGATTGCATTGAGCGGCGAAAAGCGCTGCTCGGAATAGGTGCGCCCGTTCGACAGCCAGTCGCCATCGGCCTGATGCTCGATTGCCGCGCCGTCGATGGAATCGATGGAGGCAAGCCGCTGATTGAGCGACGGCCCCGTCATCCGCGGCGCGGCGTGATGGAGCGCCAGATGCACCGGCGCTGCCAGAAGGATCACAAGAATGATGATGGCTTCGGCGAAGCCCGCAAGGCGCGAATTCATGGGCGTTTCCCGTTCCCGAACGCGAGCCGATCTGACGCCGGCATCGACGCGAGGTTAGAGAGAGCGCCGTGTTCCGACAAGTTGTCAGGAAAGCCCGCCAAAACCGCGCGCCAACGCGAAAATCCGCATGGGCGGTCCCTATAATTTACGATGTATATTGAAAAAACGGGGATGTCATGGAGGATTTTCAGGTTTCCATGGCGCCATGGAGCGGACCGGCGCACAATTGCCGCTTGAAGCGGATCGCAGAATCCGCCTCGGGAGGACGCCATGGCATTGGTCCATCATACGGACCGGGCGCATGATCTATCCTTGATCGGCCTGGTGCTGGTTGTTTTCGGAATTATCGCGGTTGCGGCCTTTTGCGTGAGATTGGTCATGGATCAGGTGTTTTCGCTGATCTGGTAGGCCGCGCAACATTCTTGCGCCGCGGGCTAAATCGCGCGGCATAGCTGTCATGCTATTCAAATCCGGGATTTGCGGACTACATTGTTGCGAGTGCGAAGGGCGATAGAGTCCGGAGCCATTTTCTGCCGTTTGACAGCCTGTTCCCCAATCGCACCCGAGTGATCCCGTATGAGTTATTGTGTATCGAAGTCTCTGGGCCTTTATCTGGCCGTGGCGGCATGTTTTGCGGCAACCGGCTGCGGGCCGTCCAAACCGCAAGGACCGCCGCCGCCGGATGTCGGCGTCGTCGTCATTCGCGCCCAGCCTGTGCAACTCACCACCGTCCTTCCCGGGCGCACCGATCCTTACGCGGTCTCCGAAGTGCGCCCGCAGGTGAACGGCATCCTGAAAGCGCGCCTGTTCGAGGAAGGCAGCACTGTGACCGCCGGTCAGCCGCTCTATCAGATCGATCCGGCGCTCTATCGGGCAGCCTATGACAACGCGCGCGCCGCACTCGCGACGGCCAAGGAAAAAGCCGACCGCTATGCGGCGCTGGTCAAGATGAACGCGATTGCGCCGCAGGATTACGACGACGCTTTGGCCGGATACAAACAGGCGCTCGCCAATGCGCAGGCCGCGCGCATCAATCTGGACTACACCAAAATCACCGCGCCGATTTCGGGGCGCATCGGCCGCTCGTCGGTGACGCAAGGCGCGCTCGTCACCGCCAATCAGACAACGGCCCTTGCAACCATCCAGACGCTCGATCCGATCTATGTGGACATCACCCAATCCAGCACCGAGCTTTTGAATCTCAAGCTCGCCATGGAAGGCGGACATCTCACGCAGAGCGGCCCGGCCGATGCGCGCGTGACGCTGGAACTGGACAATGGCGTGAAATATCCCCTGCCCGGCACGCTGCAATTCAGCGAAGTGACCGTCGATCCGGCGACCGGCAACGTCACGCTGCGCGCGATCTTCCCCAATCCCGACGGCGTGCTGCTTCCCGGCATGTTCGTGCGCGCCACGATCATCGAAGGCGTGCAGACCAACGGCATTCTGGCGCCCCAGCGCGGCATCAGCCGCAACGAGAAAGGCGATCCCATCGCGCTGATCGTGGACAACAAGGGTATCGTGCGCATGCGGGCGCTGAAGACGGGGCAAGCGGTCGGCGACAATTGGCTGGTGACGAGCGGGCTTAAAGCCGGCGACAGGCTGATCGTGGAGGGCTTGCAGAAAGTTCAGCCCGACACGCCGGCCCATGCTGTCGCCTTCAAGCCGGCGCCGGTCAAGCCGGACGGAACCTGATGGGCATTTCGCAATTCTTCATCGAACGGCCGGTTTTTGCCTGGGTGATCGCCATTGTGATCGCGCTGATGGGCGTGCTCGCCATCAACACGCTGCCGATTACCCAATATCCCACCATCGCGCCGCCCGCGGTGAACATTTCGGCGACCTATCCCGGCGCGGACGCACTCACGGTGCAGAATTCGGTGACGCAGGTGATCGAGCAGCAGCTCACCGGCGTGGACAATCTTCTCTATTTTTCTTCGTCCAGCAGTTCGAATGGGCAGGTTTCCATCACCGCCACCTTCGCGCCGGGAACCAATCCCGACATCGCCCAGGTGCAGGTGCAGAACAAGGTGCAGCAGGCGCTGCCGCGATTGCCGCAGGAGGTGCAGCAGCAGGGCGTGGTCGTGCGCAAATCGCAGAGCAACTTCCTCCTGATCGTGGCGCTTTATGACGTCAGCGGGCGCTACACCAATGTCGATATCTCCGACTTCCTCGCGAGCAAATTGGTGGACCCGCTCTCGCGCATTCCCGGCGTCGGACAGGCGCAAGTGTTCGGTTCGTCCTATGCCATGCGTATCTGGCTCGACCCCTTCAAGCTCAACAGCTACGCGCTCACGCCGGCGGATGTTCACAACGCGATATTGGCGCAGAATGTTCAGGTTTCCGCGGGCGAACTGGGTGGATTGCCGGCCGTTCCCGGCCAGCAACTCAATGCAACCGTCACCGCGCAGTCGCGGCTGGAAACGCCCGCACAGTTCCGCAACATCGTTCTGAAAAGCACACCGGACGGCGCCATCGTTCGCCTCGGCGATGTCGCGCGCGTGGAGCTTGGCGCGCAGAGCTACGCGATCACCAGCCAGATGAACGGCCATCCCGCCGCCGGTATCGCGATCCAGTTGGCGCCCGGCGCGAACGCACTCACCACGGCGGATGCGGTCAAGGCGAAGGCGAGCGATCTGGTGGCGTCGTTCCCGCCCGGCGTGAAATTGTCGTTTCCGGTCGATAACACCACCTTCATCCGCCTGTCGATCAACGACGTCATCAAGACGCTGATCGAGGCGACGTTGCTGGTCGTGCTGGTGATGTTTGTCTTTCTCCAGCACTGGCGCACGACGCTGATCCCGGCCATCGCCGTGCCGGTCGTGCTGCTCGGCACCTTCGGGGTACTTTCCGCCTTCGGCTATTCGATCAACACGCTCACGATGTTTGCGCTGGTGCTGGCCATCGGCCTGCTTGTCGATGACGCCATCGTGGTGGTGGAAAACGTCGAGCGATTGATGCGCGAGGAAGGCCTTTCGCCCAAGGACGCGACCAAGAAATCGATGCAGGAAATCACCGGCGCGCTGATCGGCATCGCGCTGGTCCTGTCGGCGGTGTTTCTGCCGATGGCTTTCTTCGGCGGATCGACGGGCGTGATCTATCGCCAATTCTCCGTCACCATCGTCTCGGCGATGGTGCTGTCGATCACGGTGGCGCTGGTCCTCACGCCTGCCCTTTGCGCCACACTGCTCAGGCCCGTTGCCAAAGACGGCGCGCCGCTGCATGGCCGCTTCTTCACCTGGTTCAACGAGACCTTCGAATATGGCCGGGAGCGCTATCGCGATGCGCTCGACCGCTTCCTCGGCTGGACGCGGCCCGCATTGCTTATCTATGCCGCCATCATCGCCGTTCTTGTTATCCTCTTCCTTCGCCTGCCGACCGCATTCCTGCCGGAGGAAGATCAAGGCGCGATCATCACGCAATTCACGCTGCCCGTCGGCGCCACGCAATCGCGCACGCTCGCCGTCGCCAAAAAAGTCCAGGACTTTTACATGCAGGACCCCGACACCGCCTTCGTCTTCACGGTGGCGGGTTTCAGCTTCGCGGGCGCGGGCCAGAATTCCGGCCTCGCTTTCGTGCGCCTGAGGGACTGGAGCCTGCGCACGGCGGCGAAGGATCGCGCGCCGGCAATCGTGCAACGCGCGATGATGGCGTTCTCCAAAATCCGCGACGCCATGGTGTTCGCGCTGGTGCCGCCCGCCGTGCGGGAGCTTGGCCAATCTTCCGGCTTCGATCTGGAGATGGAGGACCGCGGCGATTTGGGCCATGACGGATTGATGAAAGCGCGCAACGAATTTCTGGGCCTTGCGGCGCAGGATCCGCTGCTCTACGGCGTGCGCCCCAACGGGCTGGACGACACCTCGCAACTGCATATCGACATCGATCAGGAAAAAGCCGCCGCACTCGGCATCTCGATTGCCGACATCAACGCCACGCTGAATGCGGCGTGGGGCGGGCTGTTCGTCAACGATTTCGTGGATCGCGGCCGCGTCAAGCAGGTCTATATGCAGGCCGATGCGCCCTATCGCATGAAGCCCGACGATCTTTATCGCTGGTATGTGCGCAGTTCGACCGGCGAGATGGCGTCGTTTTCCTCCTTCGCCACATTCAACTGGCAACTCGGACCCGCCAAGCTCGAACGCTATAATGGTGTGGGCTCGCTGGAAATTCAGGGCGCGCCCGCGCCGGGCCAAAGCTCCGGCACGGCGATGGACGAAGTTCAAAAGCTGTTCCGGAAATTGCCCAAGGGCGTGGGGCTGGAATGGACGGGGCTTTCCTATCAGGAGCGTCAGGCCGGTTCGCAGATCTACACGCTTTATGGAATTTCGGTGCTGGTGGTGTTCCTGCTGCTGGCCGCACTCTACGAAAGCTGGTCGATACCCTTGAGCGTGATGCTGGTCATTCCGCTGGGCATCGTGGGCGCGATTTTGGCGGCGACACTGCGCGGCCTCTACAACGATATTTATTTTCAGGTCGGCCTGCTCACCACGATGGGCCTTGCCGCGAAAAACGCGATCCTGATCGTGGAATTCGCGGTGGATGCGCAGAAGCGCGGCGAAAGCGTGCGCGATGCGGCGGTGGCCGGTGCCAGGCTGCGCCTGCGCCCAATCCTGATGACGTCGCTTGCCTTCATCGCGGGCGTCATTCCGCTGGCGGTTTCGACGGGCGCGGGTGCGGCCAGCCAAAACGACATCGGCACCGGCGTCATCGGCGGCATGCTTACCGCAACGGTGCTGGCGATATTCTTCGTTCCGCTGTTTTACGAAATCGTGCGCGACCGTTTCGGATAACGCCCTTCTCTCCGTCGAAACGCGCGAGGCCCAATGGGGTTCCGCCCGTTCGCGCGCGTGGAGAATGCACCGAGATTTCAGGGACTTCCCGGTTTGGAATTTTCTTGCGGGAACTTTCCGCCGTTGCCCGCGTTTGTCCTTCCGGTCCATGGTTTACTGCCATTGTGGGCGGGTCGGGGCATGTCTGGGGGCAAGTTCACCGCTGTTCGGCGCACGATTCCGGCCTGTTTGGCCGTCTTTTTGGCATGCGTGGTCCGTGCGCCCTGCGCGCAAGCCGAAGAACCATCCAGCCCGGTCGATCTTGAGAATCTCTCCATCGCGCAATTGGCCAATCTGGATATCACTTCGGTCTCCAAAACGTCCCAACCGTTGAGCAAAGCTCCCGCCGCCGTTTATGTGATAACCCATGACGAGATTGTGAGCTCCGGCGCGCGATCGATTCCGGAAATTCTTCGCCTCGCGCCGAACCTTCAGGTGATGCAGACGAGCCCGAGCAATTATGTCATCACGTCGCGCGGTCTCAGCGGCAACAATGCGGACCAGAATTTCCCCGACAAGCTTCTCGTCCTCATCGATGGCCGCAGCGTTTATTCGCCGCTTTATTCCGGCGTGTATTGGGACATGCAGGGGGTCCTGCCCGAGGATATCGAACGCATCGAAGTGATCAGCGGACCGGGCGCCACGCTATGGGGCGCAAACGCGGTCAACGGCGTCATCAATATCATCACCCGCAAAGCCGCCGATACGCAAGGTGGCGTCCTTGCTCTTGGCGCCGGAAATTTGGGGAGCGGCGCGAGCCTGCAATATGGAGGAATGCTGGGCGACAATCTCGCCTATCGCGTTTACGCGAGCGATTTCTACGACAAAGCGTTCGACCGGCCCGGCGGATCGAACGCGCATGACGGATGGACGAGGCCCCAAGGCGGTTTCCGGCTCGACTGGTCTTCCGATGCCAATATTTTTTCGCTACAGGGCGATCTTTATAGCGGAGCCGAAAAACAGGCCGGCGCGCCCAATCAGGACATCTCCGGCGCCGATCTGGTCGGGCACATGCAACATTCCTTCGACGACGGATCGACGCTGCAAATCCAGACCTATTACGACCGGACAAGGCGCGCCACGGCCGGCGGCGGCGCATTCACCCTCAACACCTACGATCTCGACGTCCAGCACAATTTTACGTTTGGCTCGTGGAACAGCATCGTGTGGGGTGCGGGCGTGCGCATCGACCAATATCGCATTACGAGCCGGATTTCGCCCGCGTCGTCGCTTCTCTTCGTTCCGCCCAATCGCACGCTCGATCTCGAAAATTTCTTCGTTCAGGATAATATCTCTCTTGGCAGCGCGCTTGACGTCGTTCTGGGGATGAAACTCGAGAACGATCCCTATTCGGGGCTTACGCCGATGCCGAGCGTGCGCTTTTCGTGGAACATCGACGACACGACGATGCTCTGGGGTGCTATTTCCCGCGCCATTCGCTCGCCGACGCCGTTCGACGTCGATGTGGTCGAGAAGCTCGGCCCCACGCCGTTTCTCGGCGGAAACCCGAACTTCGAACCCGAAAAGCTTACCGCCTACGAAGCCGGATACCGCGGCGAATTTTTGCCGGACGTTTCCGTCTCCGTCTCGCTGTTCGATGACGTTTACGACGATCTCAAGAGCATCGAATTCGGGCCTCCATTCCTGCAATGGGGCAACATGATGAAAGGCAATATTTACGGCGTGCAGGCATGGGCAAGCTATGATGTGAACACATGGTGGCGGCTCTCCGCGGGCGCCACGGCGCAACGGGAAGATTTTCGCTTCAAGCCCGGCGCGAGCGGGCTGCTTGGCGTTGCCCAGGCCGGCGACGATCCCAAATATCAGGCTTCGCTGCATTCCTCCATGCGCCTCAGCGATGCCGTGAGCCTTCAAACGGATTGGCGGTATGTCAGCGCCCTGCCCGATCCCAAAGTTCCGGGCTATGTCGAACTCAACGCCAGTCTCGACTGGAAAATCTCGGACAGCGTCCGGCTTTCCCTGTCGGGATTCAATCTGCTGCACGCAAAACATCTGGAATTCACTGCGCCTCCAAGCGACGAAGTGGAGCGCAGTTTCTACATCGAAACGGAATGGCGATTCTGATGCACGACATTTAGTGGTACGTTTGGGGCAGTGATATGAGGCGGGGTGCGCGCGCGATAACCGGCTTGCGAGTGCGGCTTCTGCTTGCCCTCTCGGGATTGTTGCTGACGGCGAACACGGACGCGCGCGCCGGGGCTTCTTTCGAATACGCCATCAAGGCAACGTTTCTCTACAAATTCATTCCGTTCGTCGCCTGGCCGGCGTCGGTGTTTCCCTCGCCCGCGAGCCCGGTCACGATTTGCCTTTACGGCTCCGACCCGTTCGGACGGGGCCTGGACCAGGCCGTCGCCGACCAGAAGGAAAGCGAAAGACCGATCGTCGTGCGCCGGATAAATGCGATAGCCGACATCGACAAGTGCCAGGAACTCTTCATCGGCGCCAGCGGCCCGCAAGAGGATTCCGATCTGCTGCGCGCGGCCGGGAACAAACCCATACTCACCGTCACCGATTCCGGCGCGCCACCGGACGCGCATGGCATTATCGACTTCGTCATCGATGCCAACCATGTTCGTTTCGATATCGACGATGCGGCGGCAGCCAGAAACAATCTCGATATCAGCTCCAAGCTGCTTGCGCTGGCACATGCGGTCACGCCAAAAGAGGGCGCGCCATGAAGCGCATGCTAAGAGGCGAACAATCGCCCATGCTCGTCTTTGCGATTGCGGTGGCCGCCTTCGTGCTCGTGGCCGGTATCGCCACGGCGGCTTATGAAGAGGAGCTCTACAACGCGCAGAACGAGAAGGCGATCAACGAACAGGCGCAAATCCTGGCCGCGAGCGTCGAAGCGGCGGTCTTCTTCGGCGACGCGAGGACCGCCCAGGAATATATCGACGCGCTGAAGGTCAACCCCCAAATCGAGGCGGCAGCCGTATACGACAAGGACGGCCGCGTTTTTGCGCAGTTCACACAGGCCGGCAAGGGCGTATCGCCCCGCACCGTGTCGGGATTGGAGACGGGGCTGCGGGACGGTCATCTCAATGTCACCGTCCCGGTCATGCAAGAACGCGCCAGAGTCGGCACGATTTACCTGCGCGCCCGCAGCGAAGCGGTCCAGCGGCAAATTCTGCGTTATACGGGCATCGCGCTTTTGCTGATCATGGGCGCCACCGTGCTTACGGTGATCGGCATGTCGCAACGCGCGCTGACGCGCGTGAATGCGGAACTTGAACGCCGGGCGAAAGACTTGTCCCTCAGCAACGCCCAGCTTCAGGCCGAAATGGAAGAACGCAGGAAAACGGAAGCAGCCCTTCGCCAAAGCCAGAAAATGGAGGCGATGGGCCAGCTATCCGGCGGCATCGCGCACGACTTCAACAACCTTATCACCATCATAAAGGGAAGCCTTCAACTCCTGCGTCGCCGTCTGGCGCAAGGAAAGCCCGATATTTCGCGCTATATCGATTCGGCGGAAGAAGGCCTCAATCGCGCGAGCAGCCTCACCCAGCGCATCCTTGCTTTCTCCCGCCAGCAACCGCTCTCGCCAAAGCCGGTCCTGCTCGACCGGCTTATCAAGGGAATGATGGAGCTGATCCGCCAATCCGTGGGCGATGGCATTGAAATTCAAACCGGCCTCCAGGCCGCATGGTGGACGATTTGCGACGCCAACCAGATGGAAAACGTGATTCTCAATCTCGCGATCAACGCGCGCGATGCCATGCCCGAGGGCGGCCGTCTTTTTATCGAGACGCGCCAGATCGAGAATGCAACCCAATCCGACATCGCGGATTTCATACCGGGCGACTATGTGGAGCTGACCTTGCGCGATACCGGTGCGGGCATGTCCGAGGAGGTGCGGCAGCGCGCCTTCGATCCCTTTTTCACCACCAAGCCGCAGGGCCGGGGGACCGGGCTCGGCCTCAGCATGACATTCGGTTTTGTACGCCAATCGAACGGTTATCTCAGGATCGATACCGAACTGGGAAAAGGAACCGCCATCGTAATTCTCATGCCGCGTTACGTCGCGGCGCAACAGACCGCAGAGGAATATCAATGACCATTGAACCATCGAATACGCTGCCGACCCTTCTCATCGCCGAAGACGAGATCGTGCTGCGCATGCTGGCCGTGGAAATGCTGCGCGATGCGGGGCTCGTCGTGCTCGAAGCGGGAAACGGCGTGGAGGCGCTGGCGATGCTGCAAGCCAACCCGCAAATCGGCCTGCTGATTTCCGACATCAAGATGCCCCAGATGAACGGATACGAGCTCGCCGAACTGGGCTTGACGCTCATGCCCGGCCTGAAAGTTTTGCTGTTGACCGGCTATTCGGAAAATCCGTCGCCGGAAAAACTGCGCCAGGCCGACATCCGGATCCTGCACAAGCCTTTCGATCTGGAACAGCTATGCGCCGTCGCCCAGGATATGCTCGGCGTTGCGCATTGACGCATCGCCGATTCGCTTCCCGGTGGCTTGGCCCGGCGCACGCCGGAGCCGGGATGGCGTTGTTGAAAGCCCGTGACCGCGCCAGTGGCTAGCGGCCCAAGAGCGTGAAATTTCCCTGCTTCCAGAGGCTTTGGGCGGGTCAGAGCCCGGCCCGCGGGTGGATTCCCCGCATTGGGGTGGCCTGCCAGCCGAAGCTCGCGAAGCGAGCGAAGGCTGGTACAGCTGGGTGGGTTCGAACCGCCGACCTCCGGATCCACAATCCGGCGCTCTAACCAACTGAGCTACAGCTGCATGGGAATAAAATAGGCCCGAAGCGGGCCGGAAACTAGGTGGGCTCACCCCCAAATGCAAGCAGGCCGCGCCCATCCTCGCATTGACATCGCGCCCCGGCGCGTCATGGTTGGCCCGCGGCTCCGGCGCGTGCGCGCGGGGGAGAAACACGGTTCATGCTGGCATATGCGATCAGGCGCCTGCTCAGCGCCATTCCCACCCTGTTCGTCATCATCACGCTGACCTTCTTCATGATGCGTCTGGCGCCCGGCGGCCCGTTCGACAGCCAGCGCCACCTGCCGCCGGAAATCGAGCACAACATCGAGCGCGCCTATAATCTCGACAAGCCCGTCTATGAGCAATATTTCATTTATCTCGACAGGCTCGCGCATGGCGATCTCGGCCCGTCGTTCAAGAACAAGGATTTCACCGTCACGCAGCTGATCGCCGACGGCTTGCCGGTCAGCGCGCGGCTCGGCATTTCGGCGATATCGCTCGCGCTTCTGTTCGGCGTGACGCTGGGCACCGTATGCGGCGCTGCGCCAGAACCAGCTCGCCGGATTATTCGCGTGATGACGCTCGCGATGATCGGCATCACGATTCCCACCTTCGTCACCGCGCCCATGCTGACGCTGATCTTCGGCATCTATGGCGTGCATCTGTTCGGCTGCGACATCACGCTGCCGGTGGGCGGCTGGAACGACGGCGCGCTGCGCAACATGATCCTGCCGGTGACCGTGCTGGCGCTGCCGCAGATCGCCATCATTGCGCGGCTGATGCGCGGCAGCATGGTCGAGGTGCTGCACTCCAATTACATCCGCACCGCGCGCGCCAAGGGCTTGCCCGACCGGCTGGTGATCGTGTGCGCCATGCGCTGCGCGCGGCGCTTCTGCCGCTGGTGAGCTATCTCGGGCCGGCGGTCGCCGGCATTCTCACCGGCTCGCTGATCGTGGAGCAGATTTTCGGCATTCCCGGCATCGGGCGCTATTTCGTGCAAGGCGCGCTCAACCGCGATTACACGCTGGTGATGGGCGTGGTGATCTATTATGCGGCGCTTCATCATCCTGCTCAATCTGCTGGCCGACATTCTTTACTGGCGCTGCTCGATCCGCGCGTGAGATTCTCCAAATGATCGCGCCCGGCATGTCACAGACGAACGGCGCGACGATGCAAAAGGCGCTGGAGGTCAAGGGCCGCAGCCTGTGGGTGGATGCGCGCGCGCCGGCTGTTCCGCAACCGCGCCGCGGTGGTCGAGCATCATCGTGCTGGCGATCATCGCGCTGATGGCGATATTCGCGCCGCTGCTTTCGCCCTATGCCTTCGACGCCATCGACTACAACGTCATGTCCTGCGCGCCCGATTGGTGGCCCGACCAGATGGTGATGTGCAACGCGGGCGGCGCGCACTGGTTCGGCACCGACTCGGTCGGCCGCGATCTGTTCGTCCGCATGCTCTATGGCGCGCGCGTTTCGCTGGCGGTCGGGCTTGGTCGCCACGCTGGTGAGCCTGCTGATCGGCGTGCTCTATGGCGCGACCGCGGGCTATCATCGGCGGCCGGGTCGACGCGATGATGATGCGCGCGGTGGATGTGCTCTATTCGCTGCCCTTCATCTTCTTCGTCATCATCCTGATGGTGATCTTCAACCGCAATTTCTTCCTGCTGTTCGTCGCCATCGGCGCGGTGGAATGGCTGACCATGGCGCGGATCGTGCGCGGCCAGACGCTTTCGATCAAGCAGAAGGAATTCATCGAGGCGGCGCGCGCCGCCGGCGTCGGCACGCTTCGGCATCATCACGCCGCCATATCATTCCCAATGTCGTGGGACCGGTGATCGTCTATGTGACGCTGACGATGCCCGGCGTGATCCTGGCCGAAAGCTTTCTCTCGTTCCTCGGTCTCGGCATGCAGGAGCCGCTGACCTCCTGGGGCGTGCTGATTTCCGACGGCGCCGAACCAGATGGAAACGGCACCCTGGATGCTGATCTTCCCCGCCGCTGTTCATGGCGGTGACGCTGTTCTGCTTCAACTTCATCGGCGACGGCTTGCGCGACGCCCTCGACCCGAAGGACCGCTGAGGATGGCGCTCTCTCGAGGTCCGCGATCTCGATGTGCGCTTCGCGACGCCCGACGGCGAAGTGCATGCGGTCAAGAAACGTGAGCTTCGATATCGCCGAAGGCGAATGCCTGGGCGTCGTCGGCGAAAGCGGTTCGGGCAAAAGCCAGTTGTTTCTCGCCGCCGTGGGCTTGCTCGCGGGCAACGGCAACGCCACCGGCAGCGTGAAATATCGCGGCGAGGAAATTCTCGGCGCGTCCGCAAGACCGGCTCAACACATTGCGCGGCTCCAAGATCACCATGATCTTCCAGGACCCGCTCACCTCGCTCACGCCGCATATGACGCGTGGGCGCGCAGATCATCGAAACGCTGACGCATCGCACCAGCGCGTGACCGCGAGCGACGCCGAGCGCGCGCGCGCTGGAAATGCTCGATCTGGTGCGCATTCCCGAAGCCAAGCGGCGCATGCGCGCAATATCCGCACGAACTTTCCGGCGGCATGCGCCAGCGCGTGATGATCGCGATGGCGACCGTCGTGCGGCCCCGATCTTCTGATCGCCGACGAGCCGACCACCGCGCTCGACGTGACGGTGCAGGCGCAGATCCTCGACATCATGCGCGACCTGAAGAAGGAGCTGAACACCGCCATCGTGCTGATCAGCCACGACATGGGCGTGATCGCCGGCATCGCCGACCGCGTGCAGGTGATGCGCCATGGCGAGATCGTGGAGACCGGGCACGGTCGACGACATCTTCTATGCGCCGCGCCACGCCTACACCAAGCATGCTGCTCGACGCGATGCCGCGCATCGACCAGCCCGATGCGCGCGGGCCATCGCGCGGCGCCGCGATCGGCGACCGGAAGACGGCCCGATGCTGCTCGACGTCGAACGACCTGAAGGTCTATTTTCCGGTCCGCAGCGGCGGCGCGTTGTTTCGGCCAGCACGAAACCGTTGCGCGCGGTGGATGGCGTGAGCTTCACGCTGCACGAGGGCGAGACGCTGGGCGTGGTCGGCGAAAGCGGCTGCGGAAAATCCACGCTGGCGCGCGCGGTGCTGAAGCTGCTGCCGAAAACGCGACGGCACGGTGCGTGTGGTGCGGGCGCGATCATGGCGCCGATGCCGCAGGACAGAATTGCGCGCGTTGCGCAAGGAATTCCAGATCGTGTTCCAGGACCCGCTGGCGAGCCTCGATCCGCGCATGACCATCGGCGAATCCATCGCCGAGCCGCTGCGCTCGCTGAAACCGCAACTGTCGCGGCGCGCAAGTGAAGGCGCGACGTGCGCGAGATGATGGCGCAGCGTCGGCCTCGATCCCGCCTGGATCAACCGCTATCCGCACGAATTTTCCGGCGGGCAGAACCAGCGCGTCGGCATCGCGCGCGCGATGATCGTGAAGCCCAAGCTTGTGATCTGCGACGAGGCGGTGAGCGCGCTCGATGTTTCCATCCAGGCGCAGATCGTCGATCTGATCCTGAAGCTGCAGGCGCGAACTCGGCATGTCGCTGATCTTCATCAGCCACGATCTTTCGGTGGTGCGCCAGGTTTCCCACCGCGTGATGGTGCTGTATCTCGGCCGCGTGGTGGAAATGGCCGACCGCGACACGATCTATGACGACCCGCGCCATCCCTATACGCGCGCGCTGATCTCGGCGGTGCCGGTGCCCGATCCGAAATTCGAGCGCGCAAAGAAGCGCATCGAACTGACCGGCGATCTGCCCTCGCCGCTCGACACGCGCGCGCAGCTGACATTCCTGAAATCGAAACTGATCGACGATCCGGACGCCGAGCAATATCGGCCGAAGCTGATCGAAGTCGCACCCGGCCATTTCGTGGCCGAGCATGATTGACGCCCTGCCCTCCCCTTGAGGGAGGGCCGAAAAATTCGAGCGCGCGAGAGCGCCTGCGAGGATTTTTCGGGGAGGGGTGAATGCCACAAGAATTCGAACGTGACCCCTCCCCGAAATTTGCTTCACTGCGTTTGCAAATTTCGACCCTCCCTCAAGGGGAGGGTTGGATTCACTTTATTCTTTCCACCTTGAACACTTTCGCGCTGTCGTTGAGCGTCAGATTGTAGCTGCCGAGCAGCCCGCGCGAGATCCTGACCTTGTTGTCGGCGGCCTTCTTCTTGAAATGCGCGCGGTCGGCATCGCCCTGAAGCTGGCGCCAGATCTGTCCATTGTCGAGGAACACGACGAATTGCCCGAAGGCGTTGTACGCGACATCGCTGACGCCCGCGGTAATGCTGTCGATCTCCCTGGGCGTTTCGGGGCCGGGCGGCGGCGGCGGCAATTGATCGGCGCCGAATTTTTCCGGCGTGGTTTGCTGCTCCGGCGTCGTGCCGAAGATGCCGCCGACATTGCGGCCGAACCATGATTCCTGTTCTTTCGGTGTGGGCGGCGGCGCGGGCGCAATCGGCGGTGCTACGGTCGCAACACTCTCGGGCGGCGGTGAAGCGGGTACCGGCGCGGTTGGCGCAGGCGGCACAGCCGCGACGGCGGGCGGCGGCGCCACCGCATTCACGCGCGGCGCCAGCAGATCGAAGCAGGAGAGCCGGGCGCTATCGTCTTTGATTTGCCCGCATTGGCCGAATTGGCGCAGCAAATCCTCTTTCGGCCCGGCATGGGCCGCGCCCGCGGTCACAATCGCGGCAACCAGCAGCGCATTGAAACGAAAGTTCATGGAGGCTTCACCCGGCAATCGGTTTCTTACACGCACGTCATGCGCGCGCTGGCCCGCGATAATATGGTATGCAAACCTTCGTGGCGAGGGGCAGGAGAAGCTCATGGCCGATAGCGGGCAAAGCGGCGTCAACCGCCGCATTCTGATCGGAGCAGGTGCTGCCGCCGCACTCGCCGGCACCGCCTTTGCGCTGCGCGCGGGCTCCAGCACCACGAGCCGGCACGTCCCCATCGATGCGCGCACGCTCAATCGCGGCAATGGCGCGGAGCCCGATACGCTCGATCCGCACAAGGCATCGGGCAATTGGGAAAACAATGTCATCGGCGACATGTTCATGGGGCTGATGACGGACGGGCCGGACGCAAGCGCCATTCCCGGCGCCGCACTCAGCTACACCGCAAGTGCGGACGGCCTGGTTTACACATTCAAGCTTCGCGATCATCTGTGGTCCGACGGCGTGCCGGTGACGGCGCATGATTTCGTGTTCTCCTTCCGCCGCATTCTCAATCCGAAAACGGCGGCGCAATATGCCTCGCTGCTTTATCCGATCAAGAATGCCGAAGAGGTGAACAGCGGCAAGCTGCCGGTGGACAGGTCGGCGTGCGCGCGATTGACGATCACACGCTCGAAATCGCCTTCCACTTCGAAGTGCCCTATATCCGCGAATTGCTGACGCATTACACGACCTTCGCCGTGCCGCAGCATGTGGTGGAAAAATATGCCGACGACTGGATGAAGCCGGGCAACATCGCGACCAACGGGCCTTATGTTTTGAAAGAATGGATTCCCAACGATCACGTCCATCTTGTGAAGAACCCGCATTTCTACGATCGCGATCATGTGAAGTGTGGAGAATGTCTATTTCTATCCCACACAGGATGCCTCCGCCGCGCTGAAGCGTTTCCGCGCGGGCGAATTCGATCTCGTCAGCGACAGCGTGCCGCCGCAGCAGATCGACTGGCTGAAGCGCAACATGCCGCGCGAATTAAAGCTCTATCCCTTCATCCTCACGCAATATTTCCAGTTCAATGTCCATCGCAAACCGTTTGACGATCTGCGCGTGCGCCGCGCATTGTCGCTGGCGGTGGATCGCGAGATCATCACCGCGAAAATCACGCGCGCAAACGAGCAGCCCGCCTATTCGCTGGTGCCGCCGGGCATGCCGGGCTATCCCGGAACCGCCCATCTCGATTTCAAATCGCTGCCGATGGCGGCGCGCATCGCAAAAGCCAAATGGCTGCTCGCCGAAGCGGGCTTTGGGCCGAACAATCCGCTCACCTTCGACTACAACATCATGAACGCGACTGAGACGAAGATCGTTTCCATCGCGCTGCAGGAAATGTGGCGGCAGGTCGGCATCGAGGCGAACCTTGTGCCGTCGGAAAGCCAGGTGCATTACAATCTGATGCGCAAGCGCGATTTTTCCGTGGGCTGGGCGGGATGGATCGCCGATTATCGCGATCCGAAGAATTATCTCTTCCTGTTCGAAAGCTCGACGACCGATTTGAATTACGGCGGCTATTCCAATCCGCATTTCGACGCGATGGTGGCGGCATCGGACAACGAGCGCGACGCGGCCAAACGCGCGGTGCTGCTGGGCCAGGCCGAGCAGATGCTGATTGACGATGTGGCCGTGGCGCCCGTCTATTTCGGCGTGACGCACGATCTTGTTTCCCGTCAGGTGAAGGGCTGGGTTTCCAACAATGTCAACATCAACCGCACGCGGTTTTTAGCGCTCGACCGCAGCGTGCCGGTATAGGGAGCTTCCATGAAACATTTGCGCATTGGTGCGGCGTTGATGGCCGCGATGCTGGCGGCGTGTTCGCAAAGCGCGCCGCATAGCGGCGTGATGACGCTCAATCGCGGCAATGGCGCGGAGATCAAAAGCCTCGATCCCGATTTCATCGACGGCACATGGGAAGCCAATGTGGTGGGCGATCTTCTGGTGGGGCTGGTGACCGAAGACGCGGCGGGCCAGCCTATTCCGGGTGCAGCGACGAGCTGGGATGTTTCGCCGGACGGAAAGACCTGGACCTTCCACATCCGCAATCATCTGTGGTCGGACGGCACGCCGGTGACGGCGCAGGATTTCGTCTATTCCTATCGGCGGCTGCTCGATCCGAAGATGGCCGCACCCTATGCGTATAATTTGTGGGTCATCAAGAATGCGCAAGGTGTCAATTCCGGCGCGCTGCCCGCATCCGCGCTCGGCGCGCGCGCGGTGGACGATCGCACGCTCGTCCTGACGCTGGAGCATCCCGCCCCCTATCTGCCGCAACTTCTGATGCACCAGACGGCCTATCCCGTGCCGCGCCATGTGGTGGAAGCCAAGGGCAATGCCTGGGCGAAGGTGGCAAATTTCGTCGGCAATGGGGCGTATGTTCCCAAGGAATGGATTCTCAACGATCATCTGACGCTCGTCAAGAATCCGAAATTCTACGACGCGGCGCATGTGCGCATTCAGGTGGTGAACTATTATCCGATTCAGGATTCCGAGGCCGCGCTGAAGCAATTTCGCGCGGGCGAGCTTGACGTGCAATCCGCCATTCCCGCCGCCGACATCACATGGATCCGCCAGAACATTCCGCAGGATTTGAAGATGGTGGATTATCTGGCCGTTTCCTATCTGCTGGCGAATTGCAAGCGCCCGCCTTTCAACGACAAGCGCATCCGCGAGGCCATCGCGATGACGTATAATCGCGAGGCGGTCGAGGACAAGATCATGCGGCTCGGCCAGAAACCGGCCTATGCGCTTGTGCCGCCGCACACCGCGAATTATCCGGGCGGCACGCATTTCGATTTCGAGTCGCTGAGCTATGCGCAGCGCATCGCCAAGGCGCAAGCGCTGATGAAAGAGGCGGGTTACGGCCCCAACCATCATCTGCGCGCGCCCTACGAAACCGTCGCCGATCCCAACGACACGCGCGTCTCGGCCGCGCTGCAATCCATGCTGAAGCAGATTTATATCGACATCGATATCGTGCAGGTCGATGCGGCCATCCACTACAAGAATTTGCAAACCCACCAATTCGCCATCGCGGCGGCGGCGTGGATCGCCGATTTCGACGACGCGACGAATTTCCTCGATCTGTTGCGTTCCGACAGCGGCAACAATTACGGCCAATGGCAGAACGCGCAATTCGACGCGCTGATGAACGAGGCCGCACAACAGCCCGATGCTGCGATCCGCGGGCAGATATTGGCGAAGGCCGAGCAGACTCGCGCTCGACGATTACGCGATCATCCCCACCAATTTCCGCAAGACGCGCAATCTGGTGCAGCCTTATGTGAAGGGCTGGATTTCCAACCAGCGCGATTTCAACCGCACAAGATGGCTGTGGGTCGAGGGAAAGAAATAGAACATCTGGTCTGAAAATATCCAAACGTCATGGCCGGGCTTGTCCCGGCCACCCATACACTCCGTTTAGCAAGGTGTTCATGTGTGGCCGCCACAAGGGCGGCCATGACGATGATGGGAGATTGTGGCTTGCGTGCCGTCCATGCGTCGGGCATTTTCGTGCTCGCGTGGACCCCGTAGCTCAGCAGGATAGAGCGGCGGTTTCCTAAACCGTAGGCCGGAAGTTCGAGTCTTCCCGGGGTCGCCACTCCAAATTCATTGCGCCTTCGCGGTGCGCGCCATCGCGCCCGGCGCATCGAGATATCCATAACCGAAAACAGGATCGCGGCCCGGCGCGCCGAGATCGATGCGCGTCGCGTTCGAGCGTTTTCGTGGCTTGCGCCGACAATTGCGCATCGGCGCGCTTCATCATCAGCGCGAATCGCGCGGCGACCAGCGGGCTTGCGAATGATGTTCCGGTCGCCGATTCATAATGGCCTTTCGCGCCCGCCACGCGCACGCCCACGCCGCGCGCGGCGAACATCACATCTTCGCCCTGCCCCGCATCGAGCTGGATATTGCGCGCGGCATCGACCGATGTGACGCCGACGACGCCGGAATAGGCAGCGGGATATTTCACGGGCGCTGCCGGCCCGTCATTGCCCACCGCTGCGACGATCACATGCCCGCGCGCGAGAAATGCCTGAAACCGCAGCACCTAGCAGCGCATTCTTCGGGCCCGCGAGCGAAACATTGGCGACGGGCACATCATTGGCCGCGAGCCAGGCGAGCGCGCGCGCGATATCCTCAGCACTGCCGCCATCGGGCTTTCCGCCATAGACATCGGCGGCATAAAGCGTGGTGCCCGCGCAGCGCGCCGTGGAAATCGCCATCGTCGCCCACCAGCAATGACGCGACCGCGGTGCCATGCGCGGTGCCGGGGCCGTCGCCATCGCCCGCCAGATTTTTCGAAACGATTTTCGCATCCTCGAACGCGGGATGATTGCGATCCACGCCCGCATCGATCATGCCGATTTTCGCAACGCCCGAAACGCCGCCGCCCATCGCGCCGTCGGACGCGGCGGATGTTTGCGCGCCGCTTGGATCATAGAGATGATCGTAATCATAGCTGCCGTTCGGATCGGCCTTGCGCAAAGCGGCCAGCGCATCGGTGACGCTCATATCGTCGGGCACGCTCAACACCGTCACGCTCAGGCCCAGCGATTGCATCGTCTCCTGACGCGCGATGTCGAAATTCAGGTTGCGCGCCGCGGCCAAGCCTTGCGCCGATGGCGCAATCGCCAGAACCGTTCCGCGCACCACGCGCGCGCCGAAGCGGATCCTTCTCGAATTCGCGCGGCGAGATTTGCGGGCGGCCGACCGCATCGCGCAATGTCGCTTGCGCCGTATTCACCGTGTTGCCGAGCGTGTTGCCGAGGCCTTGCGTGGTCCGACCCAGCGGCCCCGTCACCCCGCCGACCAGCGGCCCAAGCCCCTGGCCCAGAAGCTGGGCGTCCGCCGCCCCCGCCCAGAGGCAGAGCCCGCAAGCGATCATTCCGGCTTTCAGCATATTCATCATTGCGGCCATGCCCGATTTATCCCATCACTGTGGGCCACTATAAAGTGCGAAATGTGGCGGGCGGTTCCCGCGCGCGCGCATGGAAGAAAATACGGACTGGACCGTTGTAATGCCGTGAAGGACGCCTCGCTGGAGACGATCCGTACAAGGATGACCGCGAGCCTGCCGCGGCTGCGGCGGTTTGCGCTGTCGCTCGCCGGCAATTCGGCCGACGCCGACGATCTCGTTCAGGATACGGTCGAACGGGCGCTGCGAAACCTCCACAAATGGCAGCCCGATACCAAACTGGAAAGCTGGATGTTCCGTATTGCGCAGAATTTGTGGATCGACCAGATGCGGGCACGAAAGGTGCGCGCGGCCGAGCCGCTGGAGAACGATGTGGCCTCGCTCGACGGCGCGCGCGAGGCGGAGGCCAAACTCACCTTCGCCGATACCGAGCGTGCGCTCGCGCAAATTGCCGGAGGAGCAGCGCGTGGTCGTGGCGCTGGTGCTGATCGAAGGGGTCGCCTATCGCGAGGCGGCGGAGATATTGAATGTGCCCATCGGCACGGTGACGAGCAGGCTTGCGCGCGCGCGCGAAGCGCTGGCCGCCCATGTGTTCGGAAAAGGAGCCGCGATTCCAGCGGATCTCACATGACGCTCACGAACGAAACATTGATGGCGTTTGTCGATGGCGAGCTTTCGCCGTCGGAAATGAGCCGCGTCGAAGCCGAGCTTCGCAACGCGCCCGCGCTTGCGGCCTATGTGGAGCAGCAGCGCGCGTTGCGCCATGACATAAGCGCTTCTCTGGAAGCGATCATAGACGAGCCCATTCCCGCGGCGTTGCGCGATGCGGTCTGGAATACGCCCGTGTCCTGGCAATGGCGGCTTTCCCGCGCGTTGCGCACGGCCTTTTCGCCGCGCGGCCTGATCTGGACGGGCGTTCCGGCGGCGGCACTCGCCTGCGGCGTTGCGATCGGCGTCATTCTCAGCGGCAACACGAATGCGCTGATGGGCGTGCGCGGCGGCGCGTTGATCGCGCGCGGCGCGCTGGCCCACGCGCTCGACCAACAATTGGCATCGGCGCAATCAGGCCACGGCCCGCAAATCGGCATCTCCTTCCGCGACCGGAACAATCATTATTGCCGCACGTTTACGAGTGCGCGGCTCGCGGGCGTGGCCTGCCGCGAAGATTCCGGCTGGAACATCGCCGCCTTGAGCGAACATGCGCGCGAACCGCAAGGCACATACGCCACGGCGGCAAGCGCCATGCCCGATCTGGTGCGACAGGCCGTCTCCGGCATGATCGCGGGCGCGCCGCTGGATGCGGCGGGCGAAGCGCGCGCGCGCGACGAAGGCTGGAAAGCCCAGTAATTTCCTCGAAAATTCCCCCGAAAATTCCCTCGCACAAAAATCGTCATCGGCCCGGGAAGAAACCTCCCGGGCCCGCCGTTGTTTCCATAGCCGGGGGTTCACCGGCACGGGCTTAACAATGGAGAAAACGATGACCATCAATTATCGCAAAGCTGCGCAGGCGCTTCTGATGACAAGCGCGCTCGCAATCGCCACGCCGGCTTTCGCCGGCGGATTGCTCGGCGGCGCAGGTTCGCTCGGCGGGTCGCTGGGCGGCACGCTCGGCGGCGTCGGCAGCATGGGCGGCATGGGCAATATCGGCGGCATGGGCTCGATCAACGGGCCCACGATGATCCCGCCGACCGCGCAGATCCCCAGCACCAATACGACCGGCAATGCTTCAGGCAGCGTCGGCGGCAACGCCACGCTTCCGCAAACCGGCGGCATCGTGAGCGGCGTCACCGGACAGGCCGAAGGTGCGGCCAATGGCGCATCCTCGACCGCGCAAGGCGCGGCCGGCAGCGCGCTTAGCAGCGCCGGTTCGCTTCCCGTCAGCGGCTCGGCCAGCGGTTCGGCGAACGGTTCGGCCAATGGCAATAGCGGCTCGGTCAGCGGCAGCGCATCGACGAACGGTGCGCTCAGCACGGTGACCGGCACAGCCGGGAAGCGCGCTTTCCACCGCGAATGGCGCGGCCTCGACCGCCGAATCCGGCGCGAACTCCGCGACCGGCACGGCCACCGGCCTGGTGGACAGCAATGGCAACGTGAACGCGAACGCCAGCGGCAGCGCCAATGGCTCCGCCAATACGGGTTCGCAGGACACATCATCGAGCACGTCATCGAGCACACCGTCGAAGAAGACGGCATCGACATCGAAGTCGCATGGCTCGCATGGCGGACACAAAAAGCCGCAATAGGCCTTGGCGCAGCCGGAGACATCCCCAGCCCCCCCGTCTCCGGCTGCGTATTTTCTAGCTTGCAATCATTCCGTCTGCCGCTTCGCTCCACGGAAAAACAATTTTTGCATCGGGCCGGGTGAGTTTCTTCGCTTTTCCCTTGTAGTCGAACGAATGCAGCAGATCGCGGATGAGTTCGAGCCGCGCCAGCTTCTTCACATCGCCATGCACGATATGCCAGGGTGCGGCGACATGATCGGTGCGCTCGAACATTTCGTCGCGCGCTTTGGAATAGGCATCCCAGTTCTTCAGCGCCACATCGTCGATGGGCGATTCCTTCCATTGCTTGAGCGGATCGTCGCGCCGCGCGGCCAGCCGCTTCTTCTGTTCCTTCTTCGAAATGTCGAGATAGAATTTGCGGATGGCCAGACCGTCGCGCACCAGCATCGTCTCGAACGGCACGACGGATTCGAAGAATTCCTCCACCTGCTTCGGCTTGCAGAAACCCATCACGCGCTCCACGCCCGCGCGGTTGTACCAGGAGCGGTTGAAGATCACGAATTCCTCCGGCCGCCGGCAGGAACGGCACGAAGCGCTGGAAATACCATTCGCTGTCTTCGCGGTCCGAAGGTTTGCGACGGCGCATGCACGCGGGTTTCGCGGGGGCTCATATGTTCGGTCAGCCGCTTGATGGCGCCGTCCTTGCCCGCGCCGTCGCGGCCTTCAAGGATCACCAGCACGCGCGCGCCGCGGCCGATCAGATCGCGCTGGAGTTTAACCAGTTCCACCTGAAGATCGTAGAGCGCGCGCTTGTAATGGGCGTCTTCGTTCGTCATCGTCGTCGTGGTGCTTGCTCACGCCGCCTTCTCCATGCCGACGACCAGACGATGGCCGAGTGCATTCAACGCTTCCGTCAATGTCGCGAGTTTTGTGGCGTGACGCGGGTCGAGAATGCGCCTGACTTCTTTCTCGTTCTTGCCGATGCGTCTTGCCAGTTCCGATTTCGTGATATCGGCGGTGCGGAATGCCTCCAGCACGGCCAGTTTCGCCGCCACATCCGGTGCGACGGCGATAGCAATCAGGCCCTTGCCGCGCGCGCGCGATTTCGGCAGCGGCAGACCACGTTCGGGATAGGTAAGAAGTGCCAGACCGAGCGCATCCTCGGCCATGATGCGCGCATCTTCCAGGTTGTCGCCTTGCGTGATGGCTTCCGGCACATCGGGAAAGCTCACCACGATGCCGCGCCTTGCACCCTTCTCGAATTCCGCATGAAACATGAACGATTGCATTTGCGTCTCCTCAAGCCAGCCCCAATGTGCGGCGGATTTTCCGCGCCGTCTTCGGATCGATTTCACGCGACGGAAGCGTCGTCACGCGATTGCCCATCCACACCATCGCATGGCCGCCCTTGCCGCGGCCGTATTCGACCCGAAACGGAAGACCGCGCTTCTTGGCTTCATCGCGCAATTCGGCGATGAAACGGTCTCTTTTGTCCATGCCCCCACCGTCAGTATATCGGACATTTATGTCCGAATGTCAACCCAAGCGGACAAATTTGTCCGGCATCACAATCTCCGCCACGGAATGACAGCGCTTTCCGTGCGTTTCACCGACACGCCGAACACATCGGCCAGCGTTTCATCCGAAAGTGCCGCACCCTGGCTGACCATGCGCCCGTGCGACAGCACCACAAGCTCGTCGCAAAACCGCGAGGCAAGCGACAGATCGTGCAGCGTGACGGCGACGGCGGTGCCGCGCGCGGCCTCCTCGCGCAGCAATTCCATCAATTGCAATTGATGCGCGGGGTCGAGATGCGCGGCGGGTTCATCGACCAGCAACACGGGTGCGGCCGTGGCCAGCGCACGCGCGAGCAACACGCGCGCCCTTTCGCCCGCCGAGAGTTCGTCCATGCGGCGATCGGCAAGTTCGGCTGCATCGCAACGCGCGAGCGCTTCATGCACGATTGCCAAATCGGTTGTGGAAAGCGGCGCGAAACCGCTGCGATGCGGCATGCGGCCGAGTGCCACCAGGCGATGCGCCTTCAGCGGCCAATGGCTTTCGGCCGATTGCGGCAGATAGGCCATCGCGCGCGCGCGGCCATCGCCGGACCATTCGTGCAAGGGACGGCCGAGCAATGTCACCTCGCCCGATGTTGCCGGAAGAAAGCCGAGCGCGGTTCGCAGCAATGTCGTTTTGCCCGCACCATTCGGCCCAATCAGGCCGGTGATGCAGCCGGGCGCGAAGGACAGCGTGACATTTTCGAGTGCGGCGCGCCCGCCATAGCTCGCCGAAACATTGCGAAGGGTGAGCGCGCTCATCCTTCCCTCCGTATGCGCAGGATCAGCCAGATGAAGAACGGCGCGCCCAGCATGGCGGTGAGCACGCCGAGCAGCAATTGCCCGTCCGGCGCGATCAGCCGCACGGCGACATCGGCGGCGGCGACGAGTGCCGCACCGCCCAGCGCGGACGGCCAGATCAGCCGCGCGGGTTCATAGCCGTAGAACGGCCGCAACAGATGCGGGATGACGAGGCCGACGAAACTCACCGCACCCGCGGCAGCGGTTGCAGCACCCGTCGCCAGTGCCACGCCCACCACCACGCGGCGGCGGATGTCATGCACATTCACGCCGAGGCTTTGCGCTGCTTCTTCGCCGAGGGTGAGCGCATCGAGGCCGCGCGCGGCACTTATCAAGATCAAAATGCCGAGTGCTGTGAGCGGCGCCGCGAAATAGAGATCGCTCAATGTGCGATCCTTCAGCGAGCCCATCATCCACAACACCATCTCGCTCATGGCGTAAGGATTGGGCGCAAGCGAAAGCGCAAGTGCTGTGAGCGCGGTTGCGAGGCTTGCGATTGCCACACCCGCCAGCACCAGCGCCATCACGCCCGCGCCCGCGCGCGACAGCACGTAAAGGATTGCCGCCGCGGCCAGCGCGCCGATGATCGCGAAAGCCGGGAAGCAACGCGGGCATCGCCGCCGCCAATCCGAAATAAAGCGCAATCACCGCGCCCAATCCGGCGGAGGATGTGACGCCCGTCACGCCGGGTTCGGCCAGCGGATTGCGGAACAATCCCTGAATGCCGCGCCACTCGCGCCCAGTGCGCCGCCAACCACCAACGCCAGTGCCGCGCGCGGCAAGCGTATCTCGCGCGCGATGACGCTCGCCATGCCGTGGCGAGGAAAACAATCCGCCGATGAGTTCGCCCGGCGAAAGATTCGCAGGGCCCAGAAAAAACGAAACCGCCGCGAACGCCAGCGCGATCAGCGCCAGCGCGGATGTGATCCAGACATGCGGCGCGAATGCGAGCCGCAAATCGTTTCGCGATGTTTGTTCCAGTGCGCCGTCCATACGCCTCGCCTCATGGCGTCGCCGCTTGCGGGTTACCCCGCAACCATCGGCGCGCCCCGGCCTTTGGATGGACGACTGCGACGGCAGGTTTCCTGGCTTCGCGGCTCAAACGCCTTCCCCGCCTTCCCGGTTTCCCAGTGGCATTCGGGGTTGGCTCGCCGCTCACAGTTGCGGGGGCAGCCGCGGATTTGGCGAACGCCGCCGCACCGCATTCCCTTTTCCTCCCGACGACCGGAAGGCACCGTTGCAGCGAAGAGTTTTAGTGCCGGGGGCGCGCCTTCGCAAGCGCGCGCGCCTGATTGCCCAATTCGGTGAAGGTTTGGGCCGCATCCGCCGACCAAGGGCCGGGGCAAAGCAGCGGCGTCAGCGAGGCATGCGCGATCAGGCTTTTGTCTTTCAGCGCCGCAAGTGCGGGATGGCGCAGGATGGCGTCGGCCTCGGCGGGCGCGCCTTCGTGGCTGTTGTTGAGGATCAGAAGTTCGGGCGCTGCCGCCACCACCGCCTCCACCGGCAAGCGGCCCAATCGCGTCGGGTGCATTGCAAGCGCGGCGTTTACAAGCCCCGCATCTTCCATGATCGCGTTGGTCACGGCATCGGAGGTGCTGTAGCCGTTGGGCTCATAGATCAGCGCGCTCACCGGCGGATGCGGCGCGTGCGCGCGCGCGGATTGCAGCTTCGCATCCATGTCGCGCAGCAGCGGCGCGCGCGCGATCCTCCGCGCCGAGTTTCTCGCCAAGCATGATCGTCACGCGGCGTACATCGGCAAGCGAATTGGCCCATGGCACTTCGAGGATCGAAACGCCCGCCGATTTCAATTGCGCGACAAGGCGCGGGTTCGTGCCCTGATACATCACCACCAGATCGGGATGCTTCGACAGCACCGATTCCGCATCTGGCCTTATCAGCGCAATGCCTTGAACCTTGTCCGCGATGGTGGAAACCACCGGATGCTTGTCGCCCGCCAGCACCGACAACGCCGCGATGCGGTCGCGCGGCAGAAGGCGGAAGACATATTCATCCGTACACAGAAATACCGAGACGACATGATGCGGCTGCGCCTCAGCGGGCGCCGCAAGCGCCAGCAATACAGCCAGCCATGTCCACCGCAAACGCATTGTCATCTCCGTTTCCCTCCCCCTTCGGCGGGCTCAGGGTGAGGGGTTTAGCAATCCCTCATGCTCAGCTTGTCGAAGCGTGGGGGGCCGCATCACCCGTTGCCGCCCGGCCACGCAAAAGTGAGAATTTGTCAGGTTGACGCAGGGATAGCGCGGCAAACACCCTTTTTCGGTATGAATCGACCCAAACCGGCCCCATAAGGCCCCATCTTTTCGCTTTATTCTTTCCGGCCAAGGGACTAAACCATCGCACTAATGACATTAGTGTCAACAAGACTTCAGGGAACAAGCCAATGCCCGTCTATCGCGCGCCAGTCGAAGACTTCCGCTTCCTGATGCACGAGTTCTTCAACATCGAGAATTATCGCGACCTGCCCCAGTTCGAGGACCTCTCGCCCGATCTGCTGGACGACATCCTCGCCCAATGGCGGCAAGTTCTGCGAGGAAGTGCTGCAGCCGATCAACCAGTCGGGCGACGAGGAAGGCTGCCATTTCGAGAACGGCGTGGTGCGCACGCCCAAGGGCTTCAAGGAAGCCTATGACAAGCTGCTGCGAGGCGGGCTGGGGCGCGCTGTCCGCGCCCGTCGCAGCTTCGGCGGCGGCGGCATGCCGATGATGGTGGTGATGGCGTTCGGCGAAATGGCGCAAAGCGCCAATCAGGCCTTCGCGATGTATCCCGGTCTTTCGGGCGCTGCGTGCGGCGCGCTGATCGTCACCGGACAGGACTGGATGCGCAGAATCCATCGTGCCGAAGATGGTTTCGGGCGAATGGGCGGGCACGATGTGCCTGACCGAGCCCAATTGCGGCACCGATCTGCGCCTGATGAAAACGAAGGCGGTGGAGCAGCCCGACGGCACCTATCGCATCACCGGCACCAAGATTTTCATTTCCGGCGGCGATCAGGATTTGACCGACAACATCATCCACATGGTGATCGCGAAAATCCCCGACGAGAACGGCCAGATCCACGACGATCTGGGCACGGTCAATTTCTTCATGGTGCCGAAATTCATCGTGTCGCGAAGACGGCAAGATGGGAAAGCGCAATGGCGTCGACCACCGGCGGCATCGAAAAGAAAATGGGCATCAAGGGCTCGGCCACCTGCGTGCTGAATTTCGACGACGCGGTTGCCTGGCGGCTCGGCCCCAAGCCCGACAAATCCGGCGAGGCAAGCACGAAATCGTCCTCCGCCGGCATGAAGGGCATGTTCGGCATGATGAATGCGGCGCGCCTTGGCGTCGGCGTGCAGGGCATCTCCATCGGCGAGGTGGCCTATCAGAACGGCTTTGCTTACGCCCATGAGCGCCGCGCCATGCGCGCGCTGACCGGCCCGAAGGAGCCCGACAAATCCGCCGATCTTCTGATCGTGCAGCCCGATGTGCGCCGCATGCTGCTGCACAGCCGCGCTTTCGTGGAAGGCGCGCGCGCGGTGGCGATGTGGACGACGCTCAACATGGCGATCGCCGAATCCAATCGCCCGGAAGCGCGACGAGGCCGACCTGATCTCCGATCTGATGACGCCGGTCATCAAGGCGTTCTTCACCGACATGGGCTTCGAAGTCGCCAACATGAACATGCAGATCTATGGCGGCCACGGCTATATCCGCGACAATGGCGTGGAGCAGTTCGTGCGCGATGCGCGCATCAACCAGACCTATGAAGGCGCCAACGCCGTGCAGGCGCTGGACCTCGTCGGCCGCAAGCTCGGCCGCAAGGGTGGTGCCGCCCCGATGGCGCTGTTCAAGCAGGTGAGCGGGTTCCTCGCCGAGAACGAAGCCAATGAAGAACTGAAGCCTTACATGAAGCCCGTGCAGCGCGGCGTGGATCTGCTGCAGCAGGCGACCATGTGGCTCGCAGCGCACGGCATGCAGAACCCCAATGATGCGGGTGCGGCGGCGGTGGATTATCTGCGCATGATGGGCATTATCGTGACGGGCTGGATGTGGGCGCGCATGGCGAAGTTGGCGCTGGAAAAGCTCAAGACCAATCCGTCGAACGCCCAGTTCTACGAGGACAAGCTCGTTTCCGCGCGCTACTGGATGGAGCGCATGATCCCGGAATGCCCGATGCTGTTCGAGCGCATCCAGGCGGGATCGGAAAATCTGATGGCGTTCGAGAAGGCGCAGCCTGACTACCCTCTCCCCTTGTGGGAGAGGGCTACGGCCTCGCGCTGTTCGCCGCCTTCGCCGCGTCGTTCACCGGTTCGGCGTTGAGGCCCGATTGCGTCATCACCACGCGATATTGCGCGCCATCGGCGAGCGGCATGTAGGCTCGACGATCCGAAGCGGCGGTCTTCGACATAGGCGTGATCGACGATCCAGAACAGCCAGGATTTGCGGCACATACTGGTTCACCACGGGCGGCGGGCCCTTGAGATCGCAGGCCGTGATCGGCTTGCCGTTGCCGCGCGAGGCATCGAAATATTTGTTGTCGATCTGATCGAGCGTGTAGGTGGCATCCAGCCCCAGAACATTGGCCCACGGTTTCCATTTCTGCACGCGCGCGCTCAGTCTCCCATTCGTCGCCTTGCAGCTTGCAGGTCTCCACGGGCGTGGCGGTGTCGAGCCGCGTGACCGTCACCTCATAAAGATTGTTCGCCGGATCGAGCGCCTTGATGCTCACATCGGCCAGCGTCGCCTTCATGCGACAGCCGCGCGAAGCTTTGCGTGTTGAGCGCGAGAAGGCTCGCGGCCAATCCCACAATCGCAAACGGCGCACCGATGATGGAATGCACGCTCGCCCTGCCCGGCCTGCCGCCGAACAGATGACCGATGCCCGTCAACAGCAGCAGCACGCCGAAACCGGCCGCGGCAAGCGGCACGGCAATCCAGTACCAACCGAGCGGCGAAAGGAATGACAACATGGGAATTCTCCCGTTCGAACCGCCAATTTAAGCAAGAAATGCGGCAAAAGTCCGGTTGTTTCTGAAGAATTTTGCCGGGTTTCTTAACCATAAACCGCGTTTCAGGCCGCTTTTGCGATTTTCGCGAGCTGGCCGAGGATCGCCTGCGCGCCTTTCAGGCGGCTTTCCGGCGTCGGCCATTCGCGCGCGATGACGACCTTCTGGTCGGGGCGCACGCGCATGGTCGATTGATGCTCGCTGATGAGCCGCACGAGGCCAAGCGGATTGGGGAAGGTCGAATTGCGGAAGGAGATGGTGGCGCCCTTCGGCCCCATCTCGATCTTTTCCACCAGCGCGATGCGGCAGAGATGCTTGATGGCGACGATTTCGAGCAGATGCTTCACTTCATCCGGCAACGCACCGAAACGGTCGATCAGTTCGGCGGCGAAGCCTTCGATGTCGGCGCGTTCCTCAAGTGCCGCCAACCGTCGATAAAGCGCCATGCGCACATTCAGATCGGGCACATAGGCTTCGGGGATCAGCACGGCCGCACCGATATTGATCAGCGGCGACCATTGATCGGCAAGTTCCGCGCCTCGCCCCTTCGCGCATCTGCGAGACGGCTTCTTCGAGCATCTCCTGATAAAGCTCGATGCCGACTTCGCGCACATGGCCGGATTGTTCTTCGCCGAGCAGATTTCCCGCGCCGCGAATATCGAGATCGTGGCTCGCAATCGAGAACCCCGCGCCCAATTGATCCAGCGATTGCAGCACCTGCAAGCGCCGCTCGGCGGTTTCGGTGAGCTTGCGGTCGGCGGGCGTGGTCAGATACGCATACGCGCGCTGCTTGGAACGCCCGATGCGCCCGCGCAATTGATAAAGCTGCGACAGGCCGAACATATCGGCGCGATGCACGATCATCGTGTTGGCGGTCGGGATGTCGAGCCCGCTTTCCACGATGTTGGTGGAAATCAGCACATCCACCTTGCGGTCGTAAAACGCGGTCATCGCGTCTTCCAGAATGCCCGGCGCCATCTGGCCATGCGCCACGATGGTTTTCACTTCGGGCACGGTGTCTTTCAGGAAATTGTTCGGCGTCGCGCAGATCGGCGATGCGCGGGGCGACATAAAAGCTCTGCCCGCCGCGATAATGCTCGCGCAGCAGCGCCTCGCGGATGACAAGCGGATCGAACGGCGTGACGAACGTGCGCACGGCAAGCCGGTCGATCGGCGGCGTGGTGATGAGCGACAGATCGCGCACGCCCGACAGCGCCAGTTGCAGCGTGCGCGGGATTGGGCGTGGCCGTCAGCGTCAGCACATGCACATCGGCCTTCAGCGATTTCAGGCGTTCCTTGTGGCTCACGCCGAAATGCTGTTCCTCATCGACAATCACAAGACCGAGATTCCTGAACTCGATGCTTTTGGCGAGCAGCGCATGCGTGCCGATCACGATGTCGATATCGCCGGATGCAAGCCCCGCTTTGGTTTCGCGCGCGTCTTTCGCATCGACAAAACGCGAAAGCTGGCGCATTTTCAGCGGAATGCCCTTGAAGCGTTCGGAGAAGGTCTTGAAATGCTGACGCGCGAGCAGCGTGGTCGGCACCACCACCGCAACCTGCACGCCGGTCATCGCCGCGACAAACGCCGCGCGCAACGCGACTTCGGTTTTGCCGAATCCGACATCGCCGCAGACGAGCCGGTCCATCGGGCGGCCCTTCGCCAGGTCCTCGACGGTTTCGCGCAATGGCGCGTTCCTGATCGTCCGTCTCCTGATAGGGAAAGCGCGCGCAGAATTCGTCGTACAAGCCTTGCGGCGGATCGATGGCAGGCAGCGATTTCAATTCGCGCGCGGCGGCGATGCGGATGAGTTCGGCCGCGATCTCGCGCACGCGCTCCTTCATGCGGGCCTTGCGGCTTTGCCAGCCCGCGCCGCCGAGGCGGTCAAGCTGTGCGGTGCCTTCGTCGGCGCCATAGCGCGTCAGCAATTCGATATTTTCGACAGGCAGAAAAAGTTTGCCGCCGTCATATTGCAGTTCCAGGCAATCATGCGGCGCGCCGATCACATCGAGCGTGCGCAATCCCAGATAACGCGCGATGCCATGCTCCACATGCGTGACGAGATCGCCCGGCGCGATGGACGAGGCTTCCTGCAAAAAATTCTGTGCGCGGCGCGATCGCGCGCGCGGGCGGATCATGCGGTCGCCCAGAATATCCTGTTCCGCGATCACCGCAAAATCGGGCGCTTCGAATCCATGCTCCAGCGGCAGCACGGCGATTCCGGCGGCATTCTTGTGCAGCTTCAGCGCATCGGGCCAATCGGCGACAGCGCGCGCGGCCTCGAGCCCATGATCGGCAAGCACGCCGCCCATGCGCTCGGCGGAGCCTTCGGTCCACGCCGCCAAAATCACGCGCTTGCCCGATGCTTGCAACGCTTTGGCATGCGCCGCCGCCGCTTCGAAAACATTGAGGCGTTCTTGCGTGCGCTCCGGCGCGAAATCGCGGCCCAGCCTTCCGCCCGCATCGGTGGAATTTTTCGAATCCGGCGCATGAAACGGCGAAAGCTCGCGCACGCGCGCGGTGCGAAAGTGCGGCCTTCCATTCCTTGTCGGACAGATAAAGCCGCTCCGGCGGCAGCGGGCGATAAGGTGCTGCCCCGATCTTGTCCTTGCCGTGATCGGACTGAAGAAATTGTTTTCGCGTCGCGTAATAATCCGCGATCAGTTCGAGCCGCGCGGCTTTGGCGTCCTCGCTGCCCGCGCCAAGAAAAATGGTCGCGCCATCCGCATAATCGAACACCGTATCCAGATGATCGTGGAACAGCGGCAGCCAATGCTCCATGCCCTGATGCTTGCGCCCCGCGCTCACCGATTCATAAAGCGGGTCTTCGGCATCGGCGGGACCGAACGCGGCCACATAGCCTGCGCGAAACCGGCTGATCGAATGTCTGATCGAGCGGCGTTTCGCTGGCGGGCAGGAATTCCACTTCTCGATCTTGTCCGATGACAAGTTGCGTTTCCGCATCGAATTTGCGGATGGCATCGAGCGTGGGGCCGAAGAAATCGAGCCGCAGCGGCTGCTCCGCGCCCGGCGGCCACAGATCGATGATCCCGCCGCGCAGCGCGAAATCGCCGGGCTCGCGCACCGTGCTTGCGCGCGCATAGCCGTTGCGCGCGAGAAACACGATCAGCGCATCGTGATCGACATCCGCCGCCCGCGCGCGCATGAAAGCTCGCCTCGCGCAATCGCATCGCGCGGCGGCACGCGCTGCAACAGCGCATTGATCGTGGTGACGACGACGCAAGGCTCATCCTTCGATTTGCGCCGCGCCAAGAGCCGCCAGCGTCGCCAATCGCGCGCTTTCGATATCGGGCTTGGGCGATACGCGGTCATACGGCAAACAATCCCACGCCGGAAATGACAGCACCGGCAGACCCGGCGCGAAAAAGCGGATGACCTGCTTCGCCTCCTCCGCGCGCACATCGTCGGCCAGCACGAAAACGACAAGCCCCTTGCCGCGCTGCGCCGCTTCGGCCACGACATAGGCGTCATAGCCTTCCGGCGCGCCGGTGACGGCGAAGCGCGCTTCCGCGCGCGCGATATAGTTCAGACGTTCCATGTGGGATTCTGGCGAGCGCAAAGCGCGCGCATCTGCGCAAAAACTGGCGTGTCGAATGCGGGCGGCACGGGCGCATCGCCCTTCAGCCAGGCGTAGACCTCCTGATCGGGCGCTTCGAGCAGCGCCTCGAACTGGTCGAGCGCGGCCTCGCTCATGCCCGAAAGCTCGGCGGCCGCGAAGGTGCCGAAGATCAAATCGACCTCCTTGAAGCCGCGCCGCTGCGCGCGGAACAACAGCCGTTTGCGGCGGGCCTCCGAAGAGCCGCCGTCTGATGATGCGATAGCCATGCGCCGCATATAGCGCGTGGGGCGCCGTTCTGCCAGTGGCAGAACGGGTGCGGCCTCAGATAAATTCGAGCGCCATGCGGCCAGCGATTCTCTTTCCCCTGTTCGCCGAAACGCGAAGCCTGCCGGGCATCGGGCCGCGGCTGGAGAAGCTCATCGCGCGCGCGGCGGGGCCGCGGCTGCTCGACCTGATCTTCCATCTGCCGTCCGGGCTGATCGACCGCTCCTACCGCCCCACGCTGATCGCGGCGGAAGCGGGGCGCATCGCGACGGTGAGCGTGAACGTGCTCGATCATCTGCCGCCGCGCGACCGCCGCCAGCCCTATAAAGTGCGCTGCTCCGACGACACAGCGGCAATCGAGTCTGGTGTTCTTTCACGCCGATGCGGATTATTTGAAGCGCGTGCTGCCGGTGGGGCAAAAGCGCGTCATCAGCGGCAAGATCGAGCGCTATGGCGGCCAGCCTGCAAATGGCGCATCCCGATTACATTCTGCCGCCGGACGAGATGGCGGAATTGCCGCAGCATGAGCCCGTCTATCCGCTCACCGAAAATTTGCCGACGAAAATTCTGGGCAAGGCCATTCGCGGCGCGCTGGAAAAAGTGCCCGCGATGCCGGAATGGGATGATGCGGCGTTTCTGAAAGTGCATGGCTGGAAAAGTTTCACCGAAGCGTTGCAGATGGCGCACGCGCCGCAGAACGAGGCGGATTTGCTGCCCACCGCACCCGCGCGGATGCGGCTGGCCTATGACGAATTGCTCGCCAACCAGCTTGCGCTGGCGCTGATCCGCGCGCGGATGCGCGGGCAGAAGGGGCGCAGTCTGCGCGGCGACGGACATTTGCAGAAGCGCGCGATCGCCGCCCTGCCCTTTACGCTGACCGAAGCGCAAACGCAGGCGATTGCCGAAATCGAAGCCGATATGGAAGCGCCCACGCGCATGTTGCGTCTGCTGCAGGGCGATGTCGGCGCGGGAAAAACAATCGTCGCGATGTGCGCGCTGCTCGAACGCCGTGGAAGCAGGCGCGCAAGGCGCGCTGATGGCGCCGACGGAAATCCTCGCGCGGCAGCATATGGCAGCACTCGAACCGCTGGCGCGCGCGGCCGGCATTCGCATGGCGCTGCTCACGGGGCGCGAGCGCGGGCCAACGCGCGACGAAACTCTGCGATGCAATTGGCGGCGGGAAAGATCGACATTCTCGTCGGCACGCATGCGCTGTTTTCCGAAGATGTCGCGTTCCGCGATCTGGCCCTGGCCGTGGTCGATGAGCAGCATCGCTTCGGCGTGCATCAGCGCATGCTGCTGCAAGGCAAGGGCTTCACCGATGTGCTGGTGATGACGGCAACGCCGATCCCGCGCACGCTGGCGCTGACCGCTTATGGCGACATGGATGTGTCGCGGCTGACGGGCCGCCCGCCCGGCCGCAAGCCGGTGGATACGCGCGTGCTGAATGCGGCGCGGCTGGATGAAGTCGTCGAACATCTCAAGCGCGCGGTCGCGAAAGGCGCGCGCGCCTATTGGGTGTGTCCGCTGGTGGAGGAATCCGAGAAGATCGATCTTGCCGCCGCCGAGGAACGCGCCGCCGAATTGCGCAAAATTTTCGGCAGCAAGGTCGGCCTCGTGCATGGCCGCCTGAAAGCCGCCGAGCGCGACGACGCGATGGCGAAATTCAAATCGGGCGAAACCTCCATTCTCGTCGCCACCACGGTGATCGAGGTGGGCGTCGATGTGCCCGAAGCGACGATCATGGTGGTTGAACATGCCGAACGGTTCGGCCTCGCGCAGCTTGCACCAATTGCGCGGGCGCGTCGGGCGCGGCGATGCGAAATCGACCTGCCTTCTCATCTATCATCCGCCGCTGGGCGAAAACGCGAAGGCGCGGCTCAAAACCTTGCGCGAAACCGATGATGGTTTCGTGATCGCGGAGGAAGATTTGCGGCTGCGCGGCGCGGGCGAATTGCTCGGCGTGCGGCAAAGCGGATTGCCGGAATTTCGCATCGCCGATCTTGCGGCGCATGGCGAACTTCTGGCGGCCGCGCGCGACGATGCCAAGCTGATCGTGTCGCGCGATCCCGACCTCAAATCGCCGCGCGGCGAGGCCTTGCGCGTGCTACTTTATCTTTTCGAGCGCGACGAAGCCGTGCGCTATTTGCGGACCGGATAAACATGAACCCCGATTTCCTGCCCACTCTGGAACGCGCGATGGCGAAGGCCAGGATTTTCGCACGTCGAAAAAATCGTGCGGCTTTCCGGCGGCGCGAGCCAGGAGATTTGGGCGCTGGAAGCGGAGATTTCCGGCCATATCGAAAAATTGATCCTGCGCCGCAGCCCCGGTGGCGCACCACGCGAAAGCGTGAGCATTGTGCCGCTCGAAACCGAAGCCCTCGTGATCGAAACCGCGCGGCATACAGGCGTGGCGGCTCCGCGCGTGCGCATGGTTCTGAAACCCGAAGATAGCGCTGGCGAAGGCTATGTGATGGACCTTTTGCCCGGCGAAACCATCGCGCGGAAGATTTTGCGCGATGCGGAATTCGACGAGGTGCGCCCAAAACTCGCGCGGCAATGCGGCGAAATTCTTGCGCGCATCCATCACGTCGATACCGCGCCGCTGAAAAATATATTGCCGGTGATGGACGGGCCGACACAGCTTCGCCGCTATCGCGAATTATACGATGCCTATAATTATCCGCATCCCGTTTTCGAACTCGCGTTCAAATGGCTGGAGCCGCGGCTCGCGAAAGCAAAACGCCAGACGCTGGTGCATGGCGATTTTCGCCACGGCAATTTGCTCATTTCGCCGCGTGGCGTGGAAGCAGCACTCGATTGGGAACTCACCCATATCGGCGATCCGCTGGAGGACATCGGCTGGATCTGCACCAATTCGTGGCGCTTCGGCGTGGCGGACAAGGTGGTCGGCGGCTTCGGCGATCTTGCCGATTTGCTCGCCGGTTACGAAGCGGCGGGCGGCGGGCGTGTCGATCCGGAAGATGTGCGAAGCTGGATCGTCTATGGTTCGCTCAAATGGGGCGTGATGTGCATGACGATGTATCAGGGATTTCTGCGCGACCGTTCGGTGGAGCGCGCGGCCATCGGGCGGCGATCGTCGGAGACGGAGATCGATCTGGTGAATCTCATTATTCATGGAAAGTTCTGAACATGATGGATCAACCCTCGATACGCGAGCTGGTGGAAGCGGTGCGCGAGTTCCTCGAAACGCGCGCCATGCCGGAACTGAAAGGCCACACCGCGTTTCATGCGCGCGTGGCGGCGAATGCGCTCGGCATCGTTGCGCGGCAGTTGCAATCGGGTGCGGCGGCGGATGACGAGGAAAAGAAACGATTGGCCACACTGCTCGGCCATGAGGGAACGCTGGAAGAATTGAATCGCGAACTCTGCAAACGGATTCGCGATGGCGCGATTGGATTTGCAAACATCGGGTCTTGCCGAACATCTGGAAAAAACCACGCGCGACAAACTCGCGATAGACCAGCCGAACTATTCCGGTCTCAAGCGGACTGATTAGCGGGCTTCTCGCCGATGGCGATCCGCCCCGCCGCGAGCAGCGCGACCAGTACGGCTTCCGTCCACGCAATCGCGGGGCTGAGCCAGACGAAATTTCCCGGCTGCGGATAGAAAAAGACAAGCGCGCCCTTCAGATCGAGGCCGTTCACAATCGCCGGCGCCAAAACGTAAAGCGCGAACAGCGCCAGCAGCACCGCGAAATCGCCGCGCCTGCCGGCCAAGCGTGTGTATCAGCACGAAGAGCGAAACGTCGCGCGTGAGAAATCCGATTCCGGCGGCGATCAGCGCGACCGCCTGCATATCCGCGCCGCGCGCCTGCCACCAGATCAGAAGCCCGGCGAAGAGAAGCGTGGCGAGATAGCTCATCATCCACGCCTGCAAACCATTGGCGACATTGCGATGCGGCCCGCGCCAAGCTCCGCGCCCAGCCAGCGATAATGCACGCGATCCTTCGGCTCCAGCAGCACCATCGCATAGGTGAGAAAGCCAAATGTCGTGGCGGCAAGCGCAAGCCGCAGCGCAACCGGATCCCAATTCGCCATCGTCGCATCGTTCGCCAGCCACGCGTCGAAGCCGGCGACATAGATTCCGATGAACAGCAAGAAAGCCAAGCCACACCAGCGGCCCGTTGCGCATCTGCAGTTCCAGCCGCATCGTGCGGTAGCACGCCACCAGCGTCCACACCGTGAAGAGCGCGAGCGAAATCAGCAGGAACGGCCGCGCATCGTAGGAATGGCCCCACCATGTCGATGAAATCGGTCGTCGGTTCATGGGTGATGATGGAGCCCGCCGGATTCACGATGGACCACATCCCAGAGTAGACACGACAATGGCCGCCGATCAGGCCCGCTGAATTGATAGATGAAGATTTCGAGACGCGAATGCGATTGACGGCGGCGCACGGCGATGAGGCTTGCCAGCAGCGCGACCGCCTGCGCGATCACGCCGACGGCGAGATAATAGATGAGATCGATGACGACGCTGGCCGCGCTATCATGCGTGAATCCATGCGCCAGAATGACCGCAAGGCAGATGCGCACCGCCATACCAATTATAGGCGGTGGCGCCGAACAGCTTGCCCCACGTCATCTCGGCCGCGCCAAGCGAGGAAAGCCGCTGCAAATCCCATGTGCGCTCGCGAATTTCGCCGACGACGCAGAGTGCCGCGTTGCGCGCGCCCCAGATCACCACGATGAAATAGTAAAGCACCACGGCCACGCTCGCGGGCCGGAAATCGTCGCCGCCCGAAAGCCCCGCCGCGAAGAAGATCAGCGCCAGAATGATCGCCATCGTGGCGAGGCGGCGGGGCGTCAGTTCCAGCCAGAGATTGCGGCGCAGTTCCGGATTCATTTGCGCCCCACTTGCGAGAAATACGCGTCTTCCAGCGCCTTGGTGGAGGCGGCGAACGCGGCCACTTCGAAGCCGGCGCTCAGCAGATCGCGGATCAGCTTGGCGCGCGCCGAAACATTGTGCGTGAAGGTGATGAGCGCGTGCTGATTCGTCCGCATCGAGCGACATCGATGCCCGCACCTTCGAGAAATTCGCGCAGATCGCTGCGCGCGGTTGCAAGCTCGATCACATAGCGCGTGCGTTCGACCTCGCGCACCTTGATCGCCTTGCCGCCCGACAACCCGGCCGTTCTCGATGATGATCATCTCGGAACAATAATCTTCGAGCTCGGCCAGAATGTGCGACGACACAACCAGCGTCATGCCCGCATCGCGAAGCGAAAGCAGCAGCGTGGAAAGATCGCGCCGCGCCTGCGGATCGAGGCCGGCGGCGGGCTCGTCCAGCAGCAGCACCTTGGGCTCGTGCACGATCGCCTGCCCGATGGCGAGGCGCTGGCGCAGCCCGCGCGAAAGCTCGCCCGCGCGGCTTTCCAGCCGATCGAGCAGGCCGACATCGCGCGCGGCTTTTTCGACGGCGGCGGCGCGAGCGCGGCCGCGATGCCGTGCGCGCGCGCGGCATAAGTCAGGCAGCGGCGCACCGTGAGTTCGTCATAGAGCCCATAGAAATCCGGCAGATAGCCGAGGCGGGCGTGGATCTGGCGCGGGGCCTCGCCGGTATCGAGCCCGTCGATCATCGACCTTGCCGGAATAGGGCGGTTCAAGCGCCGCCAGACAGCGCAAAAGCGTGGTTTTGCCCGCGCCGTTCGGGCCGACAAGTGCTGTGATGGTTTGCGGCGGCAACGCTCAGCGAAACGCCTTCCAGCGCCCGCTTGGCCGGATATTCGTAAACGAGATCGCGAACTTCGATCATGGAGCCTCGGACGCAGGCCACCGCGACATCATAATGGGCGAGCCAATACGGCCACCGCCACTATGACAGGGCATTATGACTAAAAGACGGGTGCCTAAGCGCCAACAAACGTCACAGTCCCCGATTTCGCGGATGCGAGGGCGTTTAACAGCGAAGGCAGAAGACTTTTCAGTTCCCCCAGCCGGTTGGTCTTTGCCCGCAGAACGATGATCGCAATATCGAAGGCAACGACGTTCTGCTGGAACGACAGATTGCGGTCCACGGTCAGAAATGCGTCGAACTTGTCCGCGGCAAGCGCCAGCAATTCGCCATTCTTGATCGAGGACCAACCCATCTGGCGCGCGGATTTGACTTCATGTCCCACAAGATCGCGCGACAATCGCCAGTCGATACACTCGTCGAGCAAGATTCTCACGCGACGGATTCGACAAGCCGGTCCTTCGCCTGTTCGAGGAAGGCTATGACCTGTTCCCGCGTGACCGAAGGAAACCCTTCAAGGAATTCGCCAATCGTGTCCCCGGCTTCCAGATAGTCGAGCAGCGTTTGCACCGGCACGCGCGTCCCGCAAAAGACGGGCGCGCCTCCCATCACATCCTGACTACGGCTGACGACCGGATTGTTCACCGCTTTCACGCCCCTTGCGCACCGATGATCGCAACCGAGCACACATTCATCATCGGCGCGCCGCCGAGATTGTGCGTCAGCCCGATCTTCGGGTTCTTCAACTGGCGCGCGCCCGCGCGGCCCTGAAGCTGGAGATACATCTCATAGAGCATGCGCAGGCCCGATCGCGCCGATGGGATGGCCGAAGCATTTCAGCCCGCCGTCGATCTGGCAGGGCACCTGACCGTCGGCGTCGTAGAAGCCGTTCATCACATCCTTCCAGCCTTCGCCTTCCTTGGAGATGTGCAGATCTTCCATCGTCACGAGTTCGGTGATGGAGAAGCAATCATGCACTTCCATCATCGAGACTTCGTCGCGCGGATTTTTGATGCCCGCTTCTTCGTAAGCGCGCTTGGAGGCGATGCGCGCGGTGTGGAAATAGCTTCCGTCCCAGGAATTGTGCTGGCTCTCAAGCCCGTTCGACAGCGAGAGTTGCAGCGCCTTGACCGTGATGATGTCTTTCTTGCCCATCGCCTTGGCGATTTCCGGCGTCGTGACGATGGCGCAAGCCGCACCATCCGACACGCCGCAGCAATCGAACAGGCCGAGCGGCTCGGCAATCATCGGCGCGTTCAGGCATTGCTCTTCGGTGATGGCCTTTTGCAGATGCGCCTTCGGATTCTTCGTGCCGTTGGCATGGCTCTTCACCGACACATGCGCGATGGCGCGCTTGAGATCGTCCTTGCTACACGCCATGCTTGGTGCGATAGGCGCTCGCGAGCTGCGCGAAATTGCCGGGCGCCGAACCGTTGGCGCTCCACAGCGGCGACAAGCGTTGCGCCTTCGCGCTGCGGCAAGCCGCCATAGCCTGTGTCTTTCAATTTCTCCACGCCGAGCGCCAGCGCGATATCGCACGCACCCGCCGCCACCGCATAGACCGCGCCGCGAAATGCTTCCGAACCGCGACGCGCAGAAATTCTCCACGCGCGTGACGGGAATGTTCGGCAACCGCAACGCGACCGACAGCGGCGTGCCGCCCTTGCCGACATGCTGTTCCTCGATGGCCGTGCCGAACCAGGCGGCCTGGATCTGGCTGGTCTCGACGCCCGCGTCGCCCAGCGCCTCCAGATAGGCTTCCACCATCAATTCCTCGGCGCCGGATTCCCAGCGCTCGCCGAATTTCGAGCAGCCCATGCCCAGAATTGCGACCTTGTCCCTGATGCCCGTAGCCATGGCGTTCTCCCGAATAGCTGACTTCCTGTCATCTAATAGCCGCCGCGCGGCCCTGTAAAGGGAAGCGCTGGAACCCTGCGCGCGTTACATGCGTTTCCCTCATGGCGCGCGGCCGGAATTTGCCGCGCGAGCGCCGGAATCAGGCGTATTTTTCCCTTCCCCCACGTAAGGAGCAAACAGATGTCCAGGAAATTTCTACTTCTGAGCGCCGCGGTCATGGCCGCGGGCGCTCTTGCATTTGTAGCCCCCGCGCGAGGCGGCGGGCGTGAAAGTCGGCGTGCTGACATGTCATGTGGCAAGCGGCTGGGGATTTGTCTTCGGCTCGTCAAAGGACATGCGCTGCACTACAGCCCCGACCGCGTGCATAACGAACATTATACGGGAACGATCAACAAATTCGGCGTCGATCTCGGCTACACCGAAAGCTCGGTCATCATCTGGGGCGTTGTGGCGCCCAGTTCCGATCTGAAGCCCGGCGCGCTGGAAGGCGAATATGGCGGCGTGCAGGCGAGCGCCAGCGTCGGCATCGGCGCGGGCGCCAATGTGCTGGTCGGCGGCTTCGACAAATCGATCACCTTGCAGCCACTGAGCGTCGAAGGCAGCAAGGGCGTCAATCTCGCGGCCGGCATCGGCGGGCTGACGCTGAAATACGCGCACTGACATCGCCGGCAATATGGAATGGCAAAAGCCCGCTTCGGCGGGCTTTTGTTTTATGCGGCAACCCGCGGCTTTGGATGGCGCAAATCTTTCGCCAGCCCCTCGCCCATCAGATCGACGAAATTGTTGCAGTAGAAATTTTCGACCGCGCGCGACGGCGTGTTCGCGAGGCTGTCGTTGAAGCGTTTCAGCGGATTGCGCCCGCCTTCGACATGGGGAAAATCCGAGGAGAACATGCACACCTCTTCGCCCGCGTTGGCGATGATCCAGCCCGCATCTTCATGCGGATAGGGCGTGGCGCGCACCTGACGGCGCACGAATTCGCTCGGCTTCAGGGAAAGTTTTTGCAGGCGTTCTTCATTCTTGATGAACGCGCCGGCGGCCGAATCCATGTTGCGCATCCAGCCGGGAACCCATGAGGCGCCCAATTCGATCGCGCCGAATTTGAGCTTCGGGAAACGGTCGAGCACGCCATCGAAGATCAGCGCCGAAAGCGTCGTCATCGCGGAAAACGGAATCTGCATGTAGCTGACGGAGGTGAAATTCTCCTCGCCGCCGTGGAAATCCTTCACGCGCGGAAGGCCGTTGTTGAAATAATCGGGATTGAGTTTTTCCTCGCCGCCGACATGAAACACAATCGGCAAGCCCGCTTCCTCGCCATCGCCCAGATCGGTTCGAACGCGATGTGGCTCGGCGAATGGCCCGGCGGGCAGCGCGACGGAATGAAAATCGCCTTCGCGCCGAGATCGATGGCTTCGCGCGCGGCTTTCGGCGCACGATCAAGATCGACGAGCGGCACATAACCGGTGGCGAGGAAGCGCCGATCCACCGAGCAGAAATCCGCCATCATGCGGTTGTGCGCGGTCGCCGCGGCATAGGCCAGGTCTATCTGGCCGGATTCCTCAGTGCCGAAATTGCCGAGGCACCATGTGGTGAAAATCAACTGGCTCGAAAAGCCGAGCAGATCGAGCGCGCGTGGCCGATCCGCCGGGCGGAACGCGCCCATCGCTTCATAATTCTTGCGCAATAGAATGTTGGTATCCGCGCCGCTGCGAAATTCGCGGATCGTCCTGCCGCGCATTGGCCCATTTCACAAGCTGGCCGTCGCGCGGCCATTGCTTGAGCTTGGGCAATTCGTCGTAAGCGGAGCGAAACTTCGGATCGAAATACGCATCCAGACAATCGCTCATCTCCATCAGATGCGAGTCCGCATCGTGGACGATGCGATTTTCGACATATGGCATGATGGCCTCCCGAATTTTGGGAAAGCTTAGTCTCAGGCAGCTTTCGATGCCACCAGTTCCTTGAGCCGCCTGGGATCGCGCTCCAGCAGCCTTAGCAGTTGCGTCATCGGGCGGCTAACCAGCACTTCGCCGGACTCGTATTTCTGGAAGGAACGCGGTCCGCCACCCAGAATTTCACCCGCCTTGCGCTGCGAAAGTTTCAAGCGCAACCGGATCGCGCGTACTTCCTGCGGTTTCAGCACGCCATGCACTTCCGCCTTGAGTTCGATTAAAGCGCGATCGGCAGCATCCAAATCGTCGCCCATGTGGATTCCATCGCCGCCTTTTTTGGCGGGATACCAGCCAGGAAGATCGACTTTGCGCGTGCGCCCTTCATAGCGAACGACAAACGGGCGAATATCGCGCTTCAGCTTTTCGCCGGTCTCGGGATGGATTCGTGTCTCTCGCATCTCACCGCTCCTTGAATGACAGAACCATAAATTCCGTCAACACATCATCCGTAAATTTCACATACAGAACCACGCCGTCCCACGGCACATGATAAACATCCTGCCAGCGCGTATGGTCGTGATGGCTGGTCATGGACTTGTAGAAATGAGACGGCTTCATCGACCGGATCGCTTCGGCGATTTCCGCGCGTACAAAACCGAGCGCAGCGGCTGACTTCGAAGCCGAAGTGGTTATGCCCAGTCTGCGCGGGTCGCCACAGACCGCCTTGAACGCACCGAGGTCGAAATGCCGCCGCCGCTTTTCCACGGCCGCACTATGGCACCATTATGGTGCCAGCGCAAGAGTGTGGCCTAAGCCGGCACGGCCTTCCAGAAATAGCGCTTGAAGCCGCGCTTGTCGTCCACATCCTTCACGCGGAACGACATGCGCACCTTGGTGCCGGAATCGATCTGGCCCTGTTCGACATCGGTGATGTCGGCCATGAAGCGCCCGCCTTCGGCGAACGTAATCATGCCGTAGTGATTGGGCGGGTTCATCGAATAGGTGAGAAAATCCGCCGACCACGAAAGCACCGTGCCCTCGCTTTCGGAAAATCCGAACGGGTCCTGGCTATCGACCGCCTTGCAATTGGGATTGACGCAAATGCGGCTGCGCGGAAATTGCGCGGTGCCGCAGACGCGGCATTTGCCGCCGATCAGGCCCATCAGCATGTCGTTCTTGCGGTAGAGCACGGTCAGCGCTGTGCGCTTATCGACTTCCGCGCGCATGCCTTTTTCCAGATTCACCAGGCCATTGAAGCCGAGGAATTTCAGATAATTGGTTTCTTCCTTGCGCCGCGCCAGCGATCCGGTGACGCCATTGCGCTTCGGAAGTTCGGAAATTTCCTTCGTCACTTCAAACAGCAGCGCATCGCAGCCCTGACCGAATTGCGCAACGAGAATTTTGTCGCCGGGCTTTGCCTGTTCCAGCGCATGCACCAGCATCAGCAGCGCATGCGTGCGAGCCCGTGTCGCCCACATTGCTCGCCAGATTGTCGCGCAATTTCTCCGGATCGATGCCGCATTTCTTGGCGAGCGCCTGATCCAGTTTCGCAAACGGACACGGCAAAATCAGATGCGCGATATCGCCGGGCGCGGTTTTGGTTTTTTCGAGCAGCGATTTGATCGCGGCGGGCACGATTTTCGTATAGCCCTCGTCGCGGATCCAGCGTTCTTCCCAGCCGTAATCGAATTCCTCGCTCTCGCCGCGAAAATGATCGACGAAATCCACGCGTCAGCGAATGGCTGCCGAGGAATTTCGCGATCACTTTGTCGTTGCCGAACGTCAGCGCCGCGCCCGCATCGCCATAGGCCATTTCCTGCGAAGATGCCGCGCGCGTTTTGCGGTTCTCGCCCGCAACCACGAGCGGGGCTTTCGCCCTGCCCGCTTTCACCGCGTCGAGTGCGGCGATCACGGCGGATGTTCCCGCGCGCTGCGACGAACTCACATCGATGGACGAAATCTCATCGCTCAAATTCAGCGCCGCCGCCACGATGCCCGCATTCTGCCGGTCGGAAAACGGCATGGTGGTGGAGGCGAATGTCACCGCATCGACAAATGCGCGATCCTTCACCGGATCGGCGGCGGGCAGGCAATCGCGCCCCGCTTCCACGGCCATCGTCACCGCATCTTCGTCGAAATTCGCCATGGCGCGCTCGCCCTTGGCCGCGCCCATCAAATTCGGCGCGAACCAGGCGTTGGCCTGCGCGATGGCTTTTCTCTGGAGTCTCAGGCGCGGAATGTAAGCGCCATAGGCAGTGATACCCGTCATCTGTGCGTCCCGATTGCTTGATCGGGGCGGAGGAAATCAGCTTTGCCAGTCCGCTGCAACTAGCCGCGAACCTGAAAGCAATCGACGCCTTTGGATTTGAGCCGGTCGCAGAGTGACGCTGCGGCAGAAGGATCGCTCACGCCCGCGCGCAACCGATAGAAGCGGCCGCGATCCGGCAGATCGACGGGCACGATATTGGGCGTGAGCCCGCGCAGCAGCCCGCCGGTTTTCGCCGTCAATTCTTTCCATGTTTGCCTTGCGTCGGCCTCGTCGCGATAGGCGCCGAGCTGGATTTGCGCCGCACCGGGCGCTGCCGCTTGCCCGCCATCGATGGACGGCCGCAAGGAGAGATCCGCGCTTTCATAGCTCACATCGCTCAATGCGCCGCGCTTGGTGCTTGCGCTGGCGACGACCCGCGCCGTCGGCAGCGGTGCGGTTTGCGCAAGCGGACGCGGCATGCCCATTTTCGCAAGATCGGCCAGCCGCGCGGTGGCAAGGCTGTAGCCCGGATTGACGCCCAGCGCCTTCTTGTAGCAATCGCGCGCGCCCGCGATATCGCCCTCGGCCTGCGCGATCTGGCCGAGCCCGTACCAGACATATTCCGGCGAGGCGATGCCGTTCGCGAGCGCGGCCTCGTAATCCGATTTCGCGGTGACGAGATCGCCCAGCCGCAAATGCGCATTGGCGCGATTGTTGTAGGCGGCGGCGAAATTCGGCTGAAGCTTCAGCGCCTCGCTGAAAGCGTCGATCGCTTCGGGCATGCGGCCCAATTTGTCGAGCGCCACGCCGCGATCATATTGCGCGCGCGCCGCATCGGCGGGCGCAAGCGTATTGAGCGCAAGTGCGGCGGTGAAATCGGCAAGCGCATCGGCATCCTTGCCGAGCTTTTCGCGCGCGAGCCCGCGATTCAAAAGCGCGTTGCGCATTGTCGGGCGGCGTGAGCGTGTGCGCATCGATGGCCTGGGTGTAAAGCGTTTCGGCCGACGCCGCGTCGCCCTTCTGCATGGCGTCGACACCTTGGCCCGCAAGCGCGTGCGCATCCGGCGCGCCGTCGAAGATCGAGGCGAAAGAATTTCCGCCCACCACGCTGCTCGAACAGCCCGTCATGCCGAGCATTGCGGCAAGAAAGGCCGTTTTCCAAAACGCATCGAACAAAGGGCGTCTCATGGTTCCCGCTCCCGAGTCGCGACGAGAGAATGATAATTCGAGATACGCGATGCAAAACGCCAAACGCTTTTACGCGACCGTTTTCTGGGGATGAACGCGGTTAAAAACGGGAAAGGATATTAATCGTCCGCCGGCGAACAATGCAAATGTTCAGAGGCCGCGATAGTGCCGGAACCATTCCACGAAGCGCGGAATTCCCTCTTCCAGCGGGATTTTCGGGGCAAATCCGAAATCGCGCGCGGCCCGCGAAATATCGGCATAAGTCTCGGTCACGTCGCCGGGCGGGCCCTCGGCCTGTTCGATTTTGGCGGTTTTGCCCGTCGCCTTCTCGATGATGCGGATGAGGCTCAAAACATCGCGCGGCTGATGATCGCCCAGATTATAAAGCCGGTGCGGCGTGCCATGCGCCGTGAACGGCGTTTCCGCAATGCGCACCACCGCGTCGATGATGTCATCTATATAAGTGAAATCGCGGCGCAATTTGCCGCCGCCGAAAACCGGGATCGCCTCGCCCTTCAGGATCGCATCGGTGAACAGCCAATAGGCCATGTCGGGCCGCCCCCACGGGCCATAAACGGTAAAGAAGCGAAGCCCAGTCGCCTTCAATCCGTAAAGTTCGGCATAGGAATGGGCCAGCAATTCGCCGGCGCGTTTGGTCGCGCCATAATAGGACACCGGATGATCGGCGCGCGCGTCCTCGGCGAACGGGGCTTTGGTGTCATTGCCATAGACCGAACTCGACGAGGCATAAACAAGATGTTGGAGCCCCGCATGATGGCGCGCGAATTCCAGCACGTTCTGCTGGCCAACGAGATTGGAGCGCGTGTAGGACGCCGGGTCCACGAGCGCATGGCGCACGCCCGCCTGTGCTGCCAGATGCACGATCACATCGAAGCGCCCGTCGAGTTTGGCGAACGTCGCCGCATCGGCGATATCGCCCTCGACGAAAGCAAATTTGCCCGCGCGCGCAAGTTCGGCCAGCCGGGCCTTTTTCAGCGCGGGCGCATAATAGGGGTTGAGATCGTCCAGCAGCGTCAGCCCATGGCCGCGGGCGATCAGCGCGCCCGCCAGATGATGGCCGATGAACCCGGCCCCGCCGGTAAGAAGAATTCGCATGGATCAGTGTTTCTCGTCGCCGCGCACCGGCGGCTTGTTCGGCGCGTTATCGAGAAACCACAAAAGATCCTTCGGCTTGGCCTTGCCCGCCCTGCGCTTGAAGAATTCCGCAGCCGTTTCAACCGCGCCGACCTTTTCGGCTACCGCAGCCGCAATCCACTGGTTCAGGGACACGCCGTCTTCCTTGGCGAGTTTCGCCGCCGCAGTCTTGATCGACATGGGAAGTTTCAGAGGATATGTCGCTTTGCTCATTGTCTCACCCTGCTCAGGATTTCGCCCGGCCGCAAAATCAATACGCCAAATCGCGCGCCTGCCGCCGAGAAATCTTTCACGTTGAACGTTACCAGCATATCCGCGCGGCCATTGATCGCGGCCTCCAGCACCATCTCGTCCGCCGGATCGTTCAATTGAGGCCGCCAGCCGATATGAACCGTCACGGGCTCGATGGTGCCGGCCAGCGCCGCGAGAAACTGTTCCAGCGCCGCATCGTCCAGCCCGTGAACCGCGCGTTGTTCGGGCCGCTTGATAACCTCCTCATATTCCAGAAACAGCGCCGGAGTGGCCAGCGCGGCGATGCGCCCTCTGGCGATGAGCCGCAAGACCTCGTTGGACGCGCCCCTGCGGCTTCGCAAAGCCGCAACCACAACGGAGGTATCGATGACAGCCCGGATCACACGCGCAAAATAACAGACATCCCATGGGATGTCTATATCGGGACCGATCCCTGCAATTCAGCCATACTCGCAAGTGGACGGTCGCCCGGCGATTGTGCGATGAAGAGCCGAAATCTACAGACAAACCCCGCCATGGCCCGTCCACAGACCGTCCGCAAAGCCGTTCTTCCCGTCGCCGGCATGGGCACCCGCTTCCTGCCCGCCACCAAGGCCGTGCCGAAGGAGATGCTGCCGGTGGTCGATAAGCCCGTGGTGCAATACGCCGTCGAGGAGGCCAAGGAGGCGGGAATCGAGCAATTCATCTTCGTCACCGGCCGCGGCAAGCACGTCATCGAGGATCATTTCGACCACGCCTATGAGCTGGAGATGCTGCTCTCCTCGCGCGAGAAGACGGCCGAACTGAACTCGCTGCTGGAGGGCTTGCCGGGCACGGGCTCGGTCAGCTTCACCCGCCAGCAGAAGCCACTGGGGCTTGGCCATGCGGTGTGGTCGGCGCGCCATTTCGTGGGCGACGAGCCGTTCGTCGTGATCCTGCCGGACGATCTGATGATCGGCACGCCCGGCGCGCTGTCGCAGATGATGGACGCCTATCGCCAGGTCGGTGGCGGCGTGATCGTGGCGGCGGAAGAACGCCCGCTTGAGGAAACCAGGCGTTACGGCGTGGTCGATCCGGGCGCGGTGAAGGGCAATGCGGTGGAAGTGAAAGGGCTTGTCGAAAAACCCGATCCGGCCAACGCGCCTTCGCGGCTCTGCATCATCGGGCGCTATATTTTGCAGCCGGAAATTTTCGCAGAGCTCGACCGGCAGGAGCAGGGCGCGGGCGGCGAAATCCAGCTCACCGATTCCATGGCGCGGCTGATCGGGCGCATGCCGTTTCATGCCGTGACGACCGATTGCGCGCGCTTCGATTGCGGCGACAAGGTGGGGTTCCTCCACGCCAATATCGCCGTCGGCCTGATGCGGCCCGACATCGCGCCCGCGCTGCGCGCCATCCTCAAAAGCGTGAAGATATAAAGCGGAGTTTTCATGCGTATCGCCATGATCGGCACGGGATATGTGGGGCTTGTGTCCGGCGCGTGCCTTTCGGAATTCGGCCATGACGTGACATGCGTGGATAAAGACGCGGCCAAGATCGACGCGCTGAAAAAAGGCACGATCCCGATTTTCGAGCCGGGGCTGGACGATGTCGTCGCGGTCAATGTGAAAGCGGACAGGCTTTCCTTCACCACCGATCTTGCGCGTGCCGTGAAAGAGCGCGGACGCGGTGTTCATCGCGGTCGGCACGCCGTCGCGGCGCGGCGACGGGCACGCGGATTTGAGCTTCGTGTTCAGCGCCGCCGAAGAAATCGCCCGTTCGCTCGACGGCCACACCGTGGTCGTGACCAAATCGACCGTGCCGGTCGGCACCGGCCAGCAGGTGGAAGATATCATCCGCAAGCTCAGGCCCGATGCCGAGCTTCGATGTCTGCTCCAATCCCGAATTTCTGCGCGAAGGCTCGGCGATCGAGGATTTCCGCAGGCCCGACCGCATCGTGGTCGGTTGCGACAGCGAACGCGCACGCAATGTGATGAAGGAAATCTACCGCCCGCTTTATCTGAACGAAACGCCCATCGTATTCACCGCGCGCGAGACGAGCGAACTCATCAAATATGCGGCCAATGCGTTTCTCGCGACCAAGATCACCTTCATCAACGAGATGGCCGATATTTGCGAGGCGGTCGGCGCGGATGTGCAGGATGTGGCGCGCGGCATCGGGCTCGACGGGCGCATCGGCGGCAAATTCCTTCATGCCGGACCGGGCTTCGGCGGATCGTGTTTCCCGAAGGACACGCTGGCGTTGCTGAAAACCTCGCAGCAGGTGGGTGCCACCGCGAAAATCGTCGAAGCCGTGATCGCGGTGAACGATGCGCGCAAGCAGGCGATGGCGGAAAAAGCCGAGCGCGCTTTCGGCGGCGTGAACGGCAAGACCGTTGCCATCCTCGGGCTGACCTTCAAACCGAATACCGACGACATGCGCGATGCGCCGAGCCTTGTGATCGTGCCCTATCTGCAATCGAAGGGCGCGCGCATCCGCGCCTACGATCCCGAAGGCCACAAGGAAGCGGCCAAGCATCTCGGCAATGTCGAGTTGTGCAAGGACGCCTACGAGGCGCTGTCGGGCGCGGACGGCGTGCTGATCCTCACCGAATGGAACGAATTCCGCGCGCTGGATTTGAGCCGCGTGAAATCGCTGCTCAAGCGCCCGCTGATGGTGGATCTGCGCAACATCTACCGCCCCGCATCGATGGCGGCGGCGGGCTTCACCTATATCAGCGTGGGGCGGCCCGCGGCAGAGCCGGAAAAATAATCGTCATACGCCCAAGGCGCGCTTCAATGCCTTGGGGTTGCGGTCGATCGCCAGAAGCAGCGCGCGCGCGGGACCTTCGGGAATGCGCCTGCCCTGTTCCCAATTGCGAAGCGTGTGCGGACTGATCTGGAACGCGCGGGCAAAACGATCCTGCGACAGGCCGGTCTTGGCGCGGATCGCCGAAACGTCGAGCGGATCGACCTTGCGCAGCTTGCCGCTTTTCAGGGCGGCGGCGAAATCGATTTTTCCGGTCGCGCTGCCGTCTTCTTTTGCATGGCGGGCAATATCGCGCTCGGTCGTGCGGCGGAGTTTGGCCCGGCGCACGCGCGCCTTTGCAGCCGCCTGTTCAGCCGTATATCTGACGATAGACATCGCGCTCACTCCTGCTGGCCCGGCGGGCCGAAATGATGCGGCGGTTCTTTTCCCGCCATGTGTAAACGACGAACAATATCTCGTCCTCGACCCGGCCTATGACCTGGATTCGCCGCTCGCCATAGGCGAAACGCTCATCATCCATTTCGAGTGTGGGACCGGCGAAAATAAGGGCCGCATACGCGAAATCGAAGCCGCGATCCCGGTAATTGGCATCGCTCTTGGCCTCATCCCATTCGAACATGACACACCATAAGCCAGTGACTTATAAGTCAGTGGCTTATGGCTGTCAAGGCGTGAATTTACTCCGCCGCCTGTGCCGCGCGGTCGATGACCCGCTGGATGTCCTTGCGGCGCGCGTCGAACTGCTTGGCGATGTCCTCGTCATTGTCCTGCAGCGCCTGCACATCGGTCTTGGCGTATTCGATCACGCCCATTTCGGTCGTAGCCGTTGCGGATGTGATCGCCCCACAGCCCGATGTCCTTCACGATCGGCACGATGCGGGTGAAAAGCGAGTTGCGGAATTTTTCCATGAAGCCGCTCTCATACATCGCGGTCGCGCATTCCTCGATGGGAAGATCGAGATTCTGCCACAGCTCCACCGCATCGAAGCGGTCGCGCATCAGGTAACAGGCTTCGAGCAGGAATTCCTCGCGCTCGTTGCGCTCCTTCTGCGTCAGTTGCGGATAATAATCGCGCAGCGCCAGCCGCCCGAACGCGACATGGCGCGATTCATCCTGCATCACATAGGCGTTGACCTGCGCGCAAAGTTGGTTCTGCGCGTTGTCGCGGATCTGGCCGAAGGCGGCCAGCGCCAGTCCCTCGATCACCACCTGCATGCCCAGATACGTCATGTCCCAGCGCGAATCCCGAAGCGTTTGATCGATCAGTTCCTGCAACGGCTTGGTCATCGGATAGGCGATCTTGAATTTCGAGAGCAGCCGCTTGTAGGCCTCGACATGGCGGGCTTCGTCTATCGTCTGTGTGGCGGCATAGAATTTGGAATCCGCATCCGGCACTTGCGTCACGATCTTGGCCGCGCAGATCAGCGCGCCCTGCTCGCCCTGCATGAATTGCGACAATTGCCACGCCTGAAAATGCGCGCGCACGCGGGCCTTTTCCTTGTCGCTCATTTTCAGATAGCAGCCGGCCATGTGGATCGGCAGCGATTCTTCCGGCATGCCTTCGGGATTGTCTTCGCCCAGTTCCTGTGACCAGTCGATGCGCGTGGCTGCGTCCCACTGCATCTCCTTGCCCTTGGCGTAGAGCCCCATCATGCCGACGCGGCCGTCGTCATAATCCCAGTTGAAGGCGGCGTCGAAATTCTGCGGCACGGTCCAGACGGAGCCTTCCGTGGCGAGCGCGTACATATCCTTGAAGGCCATATTGATCTCCCGTTGCGTGTTATTGTTTAGGCGGGAGCATAACAGAGCCGCACGCGCGGGAACATGGCGCGATCCTGCACGTTTAACCTGTGGCAGCGGAGGACGAAATCAGATGTTGAAATTGGCGATTTTGTTTTTGGTATTGGGGCTTGTGGCGGCCGTTCTGGGCTTCACGGGCATTGCGGGCGCGTCTTTCGCAATCGCACAAATCCTGTTCTTCATATTCATTCTTATCTTCGCGGTGCTGCTGTTTGCCGGGCTTGGGCTTATGCGCGGAATTTTCGGGCCCTAGAGCATGATCCGATTACGTTGAATCAGATCATGCTCTAGATTCCTTGATTGTCGCGCAATTTTCCGGGTGAACCGCTGCACACTTCACCCGATTGCGCTCTAGGTTACGTCGCTGCTGCCTGCGTTTTTGATGAATTCCTGCAGGCGCAGATGCCAGTCATTGGCCGGCATGACGAAGGAATCGCGGAACCACGGCATATTCTTCTTGTCGAAAACATTGTTGCGCAGATAGTCCAGCGTCGCCCGCACCGGCCATTTCTTGGTGGCATCGCGCTGATACGACACGAAAATCGGCGCCTGAAAGCGCACGCCGATGTCCAGCGGCACGAATTCGTCATGCACCAGCACCGCATAGGTGGGCAGAAGTGCGACGCCCGCGCCATGGCGCACCGCCTCGCAAAGGCACGCGCTGAGATTGGTGAAAAGCACGGTGTGGTTTGCCGCGTCCTCGCGCGCCCAGCTTGCCCATGAGCCCATATCGGCAAGGTAAATGGCGAGGTCCAGCAGCCGGTGGCGGCTCAATTCCTCGACATTTTTCGGCACGCCCGCCTCGTTCAGATATTGGCGCGAACTGAACGGAATGAAGTGCATCGTTCCCACGCGCACGGCGATTGGGTCGGTATCGGCCGGCTCGTAATAATGGACATGCAGATCGAAGATATCGCGCTTGTCGGCCACGGTGTCGTGGGCGCCGAACAGCTTGAGTTCAATATTCGGATAGCGGTTGAAGAAGGGCGACAGGAACCGCGTCATCCAATAGGAGGCGATTCCATCGCCCATGAAGAGTTTGCAGTCTCCATCGACGCGCGCCGCAGCATTCGAGGCCTGGTTGGCGGCGCGCACGAGAGCGGCCTGCGCGGCGGAGGCATCATTGTATATACGCTGACCTTCGAAGGTGAGGCGCGGGCCCCGCCGGTCGCGGTCGAACAGGCGCACCCCGATGGCCCTTTCGAGCCGAATCAGCCTGCGGCTAACCGTAGGTTGCGTCATTTTCAGACGGCTGGCGGCCCGATTGAAACTACCGGTTCTAACCACCTCCAGGAACACGCGGAAGTCGTCCCAGTCCACCCCGTCAGGTATGGACTGTTCAACGATATCCGTATAAGGCAATCCGCTCATGGGTGTTTCATGCCGTCCCATTCTGGTGCACTTTCTTGTCCGGCCGAAGGGTATTTATACAGAAAAGATGCACCGCGGCTAGAAGAACATCAAGTGTGGGATCAAGGGAATGCAAAACAAAGATAGAGAAATCATGCCTTTGGCAGAAGAGGCGCCAAAGCCTGGCACCTGGGCGCCACTTCCGAAGGGCGGGATCATTTTCGTTAAGCATCCCACCGACACGGAAATGGCGGATCTTGCACGCGTTAACCCAAGTCGAAATCTCGCCGACCGTGGCGCCGATCGAAATTGCCCTGAAGGTGTATAAACACAATCGCGACGCCTTCCTGGGCCTCTATACGGCGGACGACGAAACGCGGAAAAATGCCCAGTTTGTGGGCTATTACAGCTTCCTGCACCTGACGCCCGGAAGGCCTCGACCTGCTGGAGAAGCGCGTGCTGGACGTCAAGAACCCCGATCTTAAGTATATCGTCCCTTATGGGACGCGGCCCGCCGCGATTTACATCTGGGCCATCGTCGCTCGTAAGGTTAACAGATATGTAATGCCCCTGATAGCAAAGGCGCTGGGCAAGGAGCTTTATGGCGGCCTGCCGCTTTATGCAACCGCAGGTACTATGGGCGGGTTGAGCACGATGAAGGGCACCGGTTTCGAAGGAACGTCTGAGAAAGACGCGGGGTTAGGCCAGCTTTTCCGGCTGGACGCCCCGCCGCCCTCGGCCATTCAGGCCGCGTAAGGACCAAAACCATGGAAGTGAAGGCGAGTGTTGCTTCGACGCCTGACGCGATCGCCAAGGTGTTCGCAATCCGGTCTGCCGTGTTCATGAACGAGCAGGTCTGCCCCTATGACGAGGAATTCGACGGCAATGATTTCTGCGCCGCCACCCATATCCTGGGCACGGTCGATGGCGAGGCCGCGGGCGTGTTGCGCGTGCGCTTCTTCGCCGATTTCGTAAAGATCGAGCGGCTGGCCGTGCTGCCGCGCTTTCGCGGCACCTCCATCGCCCGCAAGGTGATCGAGGCCGGCATCGAGATCGCGCGGCGCAAGGGCTATCGCAAGATGTACGGCCATTCGCAGGTCCGCCTGATGGATTTCTGGCGGAAATTCGGCTTCGAGCCGATGGCGAAGAATTTCCCGCTCGTCTATTCCGACCACGAATATATCGAGGTGTCGGGCGATCTGCCCGCGCATCCCGAAGCCATCTCCATCATGAGCGATCCCTATGTGATCGTGCGGCCGGAGGGACATTGGGACATGCCCGGCCCGCTCGACCATTCCACCGCGCGGCCCGCGACCAACCCGCATTAGTGCCGTTCCGGATTTATTGAATCACGCACCTATACGTCATGGCCGCCCTTGTGGCGGCCACCCATAAACGCCGTCCAACATGGTGTTCATGGGTGGCCGGGACTTCGCCCGGCCATGACGAAAATGGATGAATTCATTCCGAAACGGCACAGATTTCTTCCCGCAACAGCGGAGGAAAATAAAACTCTCTTCAAACAAACTACAATTGCTCCGCGCCTCGTTCAGCGCGCGGCAATTTATGCAAGCACATGATGGCGCGCGTTCCGCTCTGAAAGAGAGCCCGTGTCATGCATGTGCTGGTGATGGCGTCCCAAAAGGGCGGTTCGGGCAAGACCACGCTTTCGGGGCATCTGGCCGTGGAGGCGGAGAGCGCGGGCCTCGGCCCCGTCTCGCTCATCGACACCGATCCGCAAGGAAGCCTTGCGCAATGGTGGAACGCGCGCGAGGCCGAAACGCCGCAATTTGCCCATGTCGGATTGCTGGAACTGGGCGATGCGCTCGCGCATTTGCGCAATGCGGGCGTGAAGCTCGCCGTGATCGACACCCCGCCCGCGATTACCGCATCGATTTCGCAGGTGGTGGCGCATGCCGATCTTGTGGTGGTGCCGACGCGGCCGAGCCCGCATGACCTTCGCGCGGTCGGCGCCACGGTCGATATCGCGGAGCATCACAACAAGCCTCTGGTGTTTGTGCTGAACGCGGCAACCGCGCGTGCGCGCATCACCGGCGAAGCGGCCGTGGCGCTGTCGCAACACGGAACCGTCGCCCCCGTCACGCTGCATCACCGTGTGGATTACGCGGCCTCGATGATCGACGGGCGCACGGTTGGCGAAATCGGCCCCAAATCGGCTTCGGCGCGCGAGATTCACGATCTGTGGCTTTACATTCAGGATCGCCTTGGCCGCCTGACGCATGATCCGGCACTCGCCGCCGATGCGCGCCAATTCGCGCTCAGTTCGCTTTCCGCGCTCGACGCGCCGGTGATCGAGGGCGACGATCTTCCGCCCATGCCAGAGCCCGCCAATGCGGATGCGCCCGCCTATGCGGGGCCGGAGCGGCGTTCGGGCATCGACCGTCGCGCCCATCAAACGAATTTCGGCAGCGCGGAGCGCCGCGCCAATCCGTTCGGGCGGCGCGCGAGCGACCGGCCCGCGCCGTTCGGAAAGCCAGGAGCATGAGATGAGCAAATTCGCGTCCATCACCGCGAACCTGCTTGCGCGCAAGGGCGAGGCGATGCCCTCCCCGCTTCCCGCAAAGCAGCCGCTCGCCTGGACGCCGAAGGAAGACGCCCAACACGCGCACGACGCAAAGCCGCCGCACGATCCCAACCGCCCGCGCCGCCTCTTCGTGCCGCTGTCGCATGACGAGCACGAGCGGCTCGCCATCGCGGCGGTGAAGAAGAACGCCACCACGCACCAGATCGTGCACGCGGCACTCGAAGATTATTTCCAGAAACTTGCGGCCGATGCGCAATGCCAGTGCATCGCAGGCGAATGCACCCGCGCCTGCGCGGCACATTGACGAGCGGGGACGCCGCAAGACATTGGGCGGTGGGCGACCACCGCCCAAATTTTTGAATCCGGCAATGCACCAGAAGGTAGAATTGCATCGTGGATTTTTCTCGCAAAAAAAATCCCGTGTTCCCCTTGAACGTCCGGCTGGATGTTCCCATTTCGTTCAGGTGAAAGACAATGGAACGGGCCAATGACGCTGTAGCGCCGCCGCGAGACCAGACAGGGCAAGGATGCGAGCTCGCGCGCATCCGCGTGGAGACGAGAGTGCCGCTTCCCCTTCCGCGGCCGGAAGCATCCTCGAAACCATAACCGCCCGGGGCGCAGCGAAGGTGCATGTCGTTGCCCGAAGGGGCTTCGCGTGCCCGCCGTAGCTTCGGTGGACGGGTTTGCGGTGAGCGCTCAACGCAAGCCCGTTTTCATGTGCGGATGCGCGGTATTGCGGCGGCGCGGGCTCTGGAGCGGCGGGTGGGGTGCCCCCCGCCCGGCGGCGTCTTTCCCGTAGGCGTTCTGTCCCGAGCGCGGCCAGGTGTCGAGGTCTCTAGCGTCCAATGACTATTACGCCGTCCGTCATTGCGCGCGCCGGGCGCGTTGGAGGCATGGAGCGGGCGCCCTGGCAGACCCGCGCCCTCGTGCTGATCGGCGTGTTGACGGCGTTGCGGGTCGCGACCGCCATCCACCTGCCGCTGTCGTTCGACGAAGCCTATTTCTGGCTGTGGTCGAAACATCTGGCCATCAGCTATTACGATCATCCGCCGCTGATTGCGCTGGCGATCCGGCTGGGCACGCTCATCTTCGGCGATACGGAATTCGGCGTGCGCGCGGTTTCGCTCGGCGCCTCCATCGCCGCAAGCTGGGCGGTGTGGCGCGCGGGCGCGATCCTGTCGGGAGAAGAGACGGGGGCCGCGGCCTGCACCGCGTTCAATCTGACGCTGATGATCGCCTCGCAATCGATGGCGGCGATTCCGGATTCGCTGATGCTGGCGGCTTCGGCGTTTTTGCTCTTGTCCATCGCCCGACTGGACGCGACCGGCAACGGGCGATGGTGGATTGCGGCGGGTGCGGCACTCGGCGCCGCGTTCCTCACCAAATACACCGCGTTCTTTCTGGCGGGCGGCGTTGCGCTGTGGCTGGTTGCATCGGCCGATGCGCGCCGCTGGCTGAGAACGCCATGGCCCTATGCCGCGGCGGCAATCGCGATTGCATGCTTCATTCCCAATCTGGTGTGGAACGCCACGCATGATTGGGTTTCATTCAAATTCCAGTTCGGCCGCGTCGTTTCCGGCGGGCTGACGGCGCGCTATCTTGTGGAATTCATCGCGGGCCAGATCGCGCTTGCATCGCCGTTCATTCTGCTGCTGGCGATCATCGCGCTCACGCGCGACATTCGAAGCTGGCTGCAATCAAAACCGCTTTCGATCTCCGCCGCGATCGTTTTGCCGGCACTCGCCTATTTCACGCTGCACGCCACCCATGACCGCGTGCAGGGAAATTGGCCATCCTTCATCTATCCCGCACTCGCCATTCTCGCCGCACAAGCGATGACCTCCGCGCCCGCCACACGGCTCACGAGAATATCGCGCGCGTTCGCAGCACCTCTGGCCGCGCTCATTTTGGTGGCGGTCTATGCGCAAACCTGGGCGGGATTTCTTTCCTGGGGCGTGTACGATCCGGTGGCGCGCATGACGGCGGCAGGGATCTCGCCTGTCGCCGAAGAGATTTCCATGCTCGCAAGAGAGCGCGACGCGGCGGCCATCGTCACCACCGATTACGTGGCGACCGGGTGGCTCAGTTTCTATATTAATCCACATTTACCGATATTGCCGGTGGCGGAGGACTACCGTTATCTGCAGGCGCCCCGCGCGGGCCTTGCACTTTTGCGCAAACCGCTTCTCTATGTGACGCGCAATCCGGCATTGGGTCTGCCGAAAATTGCCGGCCACTTCTCGGCCATCAGGCTCGAGAAGGTTTTGCCGCGCATGAAGGCTGGTACAGTCATCGACAATTTCTACGTCTATTCGCTTTCGGGTTTTCATGGCGCGCCGTTGGGCCGGTTGCCATTCGTCACGCGGGATTGAAGTCACGATGAGTTATGCCGCCGCCACGTCCCGGTTGCCCCTGTCGTCCTCGCGCAGGGCGGCGCTCGCGGTGTTCTTCGATCCGCCGCGCGCGGTGCTCGCGCTCATTATTTTTGGAACCATCTTGCGTATCGTCATGGCGGCGGCGTTCGGGCTTGGCAGCGATGAATCCTATACCGTCGCAAACGCGCGCACGCTGGCGCTGAGCTATGTCGATTATCCGCCGCTGCATGTCTGGCTTGTGGGCGTATGGGCGTGGGCGTGCGGCTCCGAAGCGCCATGGATCGTGCGCTTGCCGTTCATCGCGCTGTTCGCGGGTTCGACATGGATGATGTACCGCCTCTCCGCGATGCTGTTCGGCATGCGTGCGGGGCTGTGGGCGGCGGTTCTGTTCAATCTGGCGCCCGTCTTCACGCTGCCGCATGCAAGCTGGGTGCTGCCTGACGGCCCGCTCATCTTCTTCATGCTGTGGTGCGCATGCGTGACGGCGGAGTTGCTGTTCGCCGACGACGAACCATCCGGGAAAATCGAACGCTGGATGCTGGCGGGCGCGCTGGCAGGTCTTGCGATGGTCTCCAAATATCACGGCATCTTTCTTCTGGCCGGCGTTTTCATATTTCTGCTGAGTTGGCCGCCGGGCCGCCGCGTGCTCGGCACACCCGGTCCGTGGCTTGGCGTGCTGGTGGCGCTTGCGGTCTTCACGCCCGTCATCGTCTGGAATGCGCAGCACGATTGGGCGGGACTGTTTTTCCAGACGCAGCGGCTCACCGCCACGCATCTCGAATTCGGGCGCGTGTTTGGCAGCATCGGCGCACAGGCAGGCTATCTCGCGCCGTGGATTTTCGTGCCGCTCGCTTATGTCTGGATCGCGTCGTTGCGGCGTGGCCCCAATACGCCGCGGCGCTGGTTTCTGGCGATGCTGGCGAGCGGGCCGATCATCGGATTCACGCTTGCCACCATTGTATCGCCGGGCCTGCCGCATTGGCCGATGCCGGGCTGGCTGTTCATGTTCCCGGTTCTTGGTGCGGAAGCAGCCGTTCTTGCACAGAAACGCCCGCGGCTTATGATCGGCGCGGCTGCCGCTTCGGCAATTGCGTTGATCGCGGTGATCGTATTGTTCGCCACGAATGCACGATCGGGATGGCTCGCGGGCGTTGCACCGGCGCGCTACACCCATGTCGATCCCACCATCGATCTTCTGGACTGGAACGCGCTCGGCCCCATTCTCGCGCAGCGTCATCTGCTGAATGCACAAACGCCCGCCATCGCGGCCACGCAATGGAAGGAAGCGGGCAAGCTGAATTACGCAATGGGCCGCGATGTTCCGGTGCTTTGCCTCTGCGCCGATCCGCAGCAATTCCGCTATTCGCAGACGCTTGCGAATTTTGCAGGCCGCGACATTATTGTCGTCGGCGCGCATCGCGACGCGAGCGAAATCGATAGCGCGCTCGGCGGTTTGTTCAAGCGTGTCGAAACCCTTGCGCCGATCGTGCTCATGCGCGAGGGCAGACCCGCCATCGAACTTACGGTGGTGCGCGGGTTCGATTTCAGGCCCAGCAGCGGAGCGCAGCCATGAAATCATCGCTGCTCTCCATCGTCGTTGCGTTCTACAACGAGGAAGACGCGATCCCCGCCTTCTTCCGCGAAATGGAAACGGTATTGGCAGCACTTGGCTGTCGCGTGGAATATGTTTGTGTGAATGACGGAAGCCGCGATGCGACGCTCGATCTGCTCGGGGGGCAAATGAAGGCAACGCCCAATATGCGCATCGTCAATCTCGCGCGCAATTTCGGCAAGGAGGCTGCAATCTCGGCGGGGCTCGCTCATGCCAAAGGCGACGCGGTGGTCATCATCGATGCCGATCTTCAGGATCCGCCATCGCTGATCGGCGAATTCGTGACCAAATGGCGCGACGGCTTTGATGTCGTTTACGGCGTGCGCGCTTCGCGCAAAGCGGACAGTTTTGCAAAACGCACCACCGCAAAAGTGTTCTACGCGCTTTTCAACCGGATGACCGACATTCAGATTCCGCCGGGCGCGGGCGATTTCCGGCTGATGGACCGGCGCGTGGTTGATGCCATTCTGGCGCTGCCGGAGCGCAATCGTTTCATGAAAGGGCTGTTTTCGTGGGTCGGCTTTCGCCAGACCGGCGTGGAGTTCGTGCGCGAGGCGCGCGTGGCGGGCCATTCGGGTTGGAGCTTTTTGCGCCTCGCCAATCTCGCCATCGATGGCCTCACAAGTTTTTCCATCGCGCCGCTCAGGCTTGCGAGCCTTTCGGGCCTCGTCGTTTCGCTGCTCGGTTTTTCCTATGCGGCGTATCTGGTGCTGCGCACGTTGCTGTTCGGCATCGATGTGCCGGGTTACGCATCCGTCATGGTGGTCATGATGGTGCTGGGCGGCGTTCAGCTCGTCTGTCTGGGACTGATAGGGGAATATCTCGGCCGTCTTTATATAGAGGCCAAAGCGCGGCCGCTTTATATTATCGCGGATGTTTTTGACGGCGCTCATGCGGTAGGATCGGAACGCAGGAAATCCTCAGTGGCCGCCGAGTAAATATGGACGAGCTTCGCCCGGTGACCGGGCAACAGCAGACGGATCTGATCGCGGCCTACCTCTCCAGGCGGGAGGTCATCAGGCGCTTTCTGGCCGCGCGTCTCGGCAGCACCGAAGAAGCCGACGATCTCATGCAGGAATTGTATTTGAAGGCGCAGCAGGGCGCGCCGGGCGAAGTGCGCGATGCCGCCGCGTATCTCTTCCGCATGGCGCTCAATCTGGCGCGCGATCATCGCCGCGAGCGCCAGCGCGCGCAGCGGCGCGAAGCCGATTGGGCGGGAAGCCGGACGATGACTTCCGGCTCCGAGGCAGTGGCCGATGCGCCATCGGCCGAAGCCGCCATCGCCGCCAAGCAGCGGATCGAGGCGATCCGCGCAGCCCTTCTGGATTTGTCGCCGCAATGCCGGCGCGTCTTCACGCTGCACAAATTCGACGGGCTCTCGCATCAGGACGTCGCCCGCAAGGTCGGCATTTCGCGCAGCACTGTCGAAAAGCACATGAATACCGCTTTGAAACATTTGATCGCACGGCTGGGGCGTGACTGAAATGCCACATAAACCCGCTTATTTTGTTCATCTGCGTAGCGGCTCGTCCTGCGCGGGAACGTCTATTCACCAAAGGAACAAAGCTCGCGGCCGGGCTTTGTCCGGTGGATGCCATGACTAGAAACAATCTTGCGGGGGAATCCGCGCGCGCGCTCGATGAAGCCATTGCCTGGCATTCGCGGCTCGGCGATGCGGACGAGCACGTTTGGGCGGAGTTCAGCGCATGGCTTGAGGCGAACCCCGCCAACCGGCTGGCCTTCGATCGCGTCGAGGATTTCGATGCCGAACTGGACAGCAAAGATTTCGGCGACGTGCTCGGTGTTTGCCCGCCCGCTGCGCCGCTTCGCGCCGTGGATCATGGCGGGTGCCGGCATTGCGGCTTCGTTTGTTCTGGCATTCGTATTTCTCAACCGCGCGCCCGCGCCGGTGGAATACGCAACGGCAATCGGGCAGATGCGCACGATTGCGCTCGAAGACGGCACGCGCGTCGATCTCAATACGGCGACGACGCTGCTGGCAGGGCCTTCGCGTCGCGTCACGCTGGAAAATGGCGAAGCGCTGTTCCATGTGGCGAAGGACGCAAGCCATCCCTTCATCGTCACGGTGGGCGACAGCCATGTGCGTGTCATCGGCACGGTGTTCGATGTGCTGCATGATGGAAGTCGCGTGGCTGTCGCCGTCGCCGAGGGGCGCGTCGGTGTTTCATCGCACGGACAGGCCGGTGAAATACGGCTGCTGCCGGGCGACAAGCTCGTTCATTCCGCGGCCACCGGCGCGACGCGCGTCGAAAAGATCGATCCCGAACAGGCGACGGCCTGGCGCAGCGGTTATCTCATCTATCGCAACGCGCCGCTGTCGGAAGTCGCCCGCGATCTTAACCGTTATTTCCCCGTTCCCATCGCGCTGGACGATCTGGCTGCCGCGCAGCGCTTTACGGGCGTCCTCAAGCTCGACACCCAGGCCGCCATGCTCGAGCGGATCGCGCGATTCCTGCCCGTAAAGGTGGACCGGGCGAAGGACGGAAAGATTATCTTGCGGGGCTCGGTGGTACAGCCGTAGGAATGGACGGCTTCGATCCGGGGATAATGGCGGCGTGCAGCGGGTCACCTATACCGAAGGGTTGTGGCTGGGGATTTTCGTCCTTTCGTTCTGCTCCACGGCATCCGCGCAAAACTCCATCGTAAGCGTTCACATCCGGGCCGAGCCGCTGGCGAACGCATTGCTCGATTTCGCGGTGCAGGCGGGACTTTCCATCAACGAAACCGGCATCGATTTTCGCGGCGCCAGGGCCAATGCCGTCAATGGCCGTTTCACGCAGGAAGACGCGCTGCGCCGCTTGCTCGCCGGAACCGGATTCCAGTTCCAGTTTGTGGCCGAGGACACCGTGCAGGTGCGCGTGGCGAAACGCGCGGCGATCACGCCGCCACGCCCCATGTCCATCGAGAACGTCGTGGTGACGGCGACCAAGCGCGCCGAATTCGCCCAATCTCTTCCCTATTCCATCGCGGTGACGCGCGGCGAGGAACTGGAAGACATGGGCGTGGAATCCGCAAGCGGGCTTCCGCCTTACGTCGCGGGATTGACCTCCACCAATATGGGCGCGGGCGAGGACAAGCTGTTCGTGCGCGGGCTGACCGACAGCGTATTGCCGGGCTTGAGCGAATCCGTCGTGGGCCTTTATCTCGACGAGACGCGCATCGCCGACGACGCGCCCGATCCCAATCTGCAACTCGTCGATATCGACCGGGTGGAAGTGTTGCGCGGGCCGCAAGGCTCGCTCTATGGCGCGGGCTCGCTTGCGGGATTGGTGCGCATCGTCACGCGCAAGCCCGTGATGGACGAATTCCGCGCCATGGGCGGCGCATCGTTCGCATCGACGGCGGGCGGAGAATTGTCGGGCGGGCTGAACGCGATGGTGAACCTGCCCATCGTGCGGAACAAACTGGCGCTGCGCATGGTCGCCTATTCCGACACGACATCGGGCTATGTGGACAACGTGCGGCTGCGCGAGCCAAACATCAACCGCACGACGATCACGGGCGGGCGCATGATCGCGGGCTGGCAGCCCAACCGCATCTGGAACATTACCGCCAATCTGACATATCAGGAAACGAGCGCGCGGGATTCGCAGTATTATCTGCAAAGCCTGGGGCCCGATAATCGCGACAATCTGCTGCGCGAGCCGCATTACGACCGGATACTCATGAGTGGCGTGACGGCCGACGCCGATCTCGGCGATCTCAATTTCGTCTCCAACACCAGCTTTCTCGACCGGCATTTGAAGGAGCGCTTCGATGCATCGCAGGCCTGGGCGGGGCTCACCGGCTTTCCGCCCGGCGCGAGCCCGTTCGATTTTTCGCGCAGCATCGTTTCCTTCACGCATGAAACGCGGCTTTCCTCCAGCGGCGGCGGGCGCTGGGAATGGCTCGCCGGATTGTTTCTCACCCATCGCGACGAAGATTTTACGTCGAACCTCACCGGGCCGGACGATAGCGGCGCGACCGTGTTGGCGCGGAAGGAATATCGCGAGGATCGCGCGAGCGAGGCAGCACTCTACGGCGAGGTGACCTATCGGTTCACGCGCGTGCTTTCGCTGATCGCGGGCGCGCGGATTTTCTATGCGTCGCATAGCGTTTCGGCCGAGCGTTCGGGCCTGCTTGTGGACGCGCCATCGCCCTTTCGCGGCACGAGCACGCAATCCGGCGTCGCGCCGAAACTGGTGCTGAGTTACAAGCCTTCGGCGCACCAAACCTATTACGCGCAGTTTTCGGAGGGCTACCGGCTCGGCGGCATCAATGTGGATGGCCCGCCGGGCGCGACCGGCGAGCCTGAACGCGGTTTTGATTCCGATAACCTCAAGAATTTCGAGATCGGCTCGAAGCTCGATCTGTGGGGTGGTGCCGTGGTCGCCAATAGCACGGCCTATGCGGTGATCTGGGACAATGTGCAGACCGACCAGATCGCGCAGGACGGCGCCTTCTTCATTCTCAATGCGGGAACCGTGCGCGATATCGGCGTCGAAGCCGATTTCGACACGGAGCCGCTGCCAAATCTGAACGTGCAGGTTCACGGTTTCTGGAACAACGCAAAGCTGCTGCATCCCAATCCGCTTCTGGTGGCGGGCGAAGGCGGGCTTCCCGGCGCGCCCGACGAAAGCGTGGGCCTGTCGGCGCGCTACGATCTCGATCTCCACAATTGGGGGGCCGCATTCGCCGGCGCGAGCTTCGATTATGTCGGCACGTCGCATCTGGGTTTTGGCGAGAATACGCCGTCGATGGGAAATTACCGGCTGGTGAATGTCCGGCTCGGATGGGCGCGCGGCGATTGGCAGACCGTGATTTTCGTCGATAATCTGACCGGTGACGTGCAGAACACGTTTGCGTTCGGCAATCCGTTCAACATCGCGACCGAGCGCCAGATCACTCCGCCCCGGCCGCGCACGATGGGGCTTTCCATCGTCTGGACGCATTGATTTTTCGAAAAACACGCTTCAGGGCTTGCGCTCCACGGCATCAAGCGCGCGCAGCACAATCGACGGCGTCAGGATTTGCGGCAAAACGGCGGCGCTGCGATCGCGCCCCGCCGGATAAAGCAGATAAAGCGGCACGCCGCTGCGGCCATAATGCGCAAGCTCGTCGGCAATCGCGGTGTTGCGGTTCGTCCAGTCACCGCGCAGCATCACGACGTGATCTTGCCGGAGCCTTGCCGCAACCGCGCCGTCGTCGAGCGCCACCCGCGCATTGACGAGACAGGTCACGCACCACGCCGCCGTGAAATCGACAAACACCGGCCTTCCGGATTGGCGTGCGTGCGCGACCGCATCTGCCGACCACGGCGCCCAGCCGGAATCATACGCTGGATGAACCGACGCGGTGTGAATGTTGAAGCTGAGGAAAATCAGCATCGCACTTCCGGCCACGCCCGCGCCCCATCGCGGCCAGCGCGGCAGATGCGGCAAGAGCCACAGCAAAAACACGACGCCCAATCCGATTGACAGCGCCCACATCAGGCCATCCGGCCCGGTTTGCCGGCTCAACACCCAGGCGAGCCAGATGGAAGTCGCGAACATCGGGAAGGCGAGAAATTCCCGGAAGCGCAGCATCCATGCGCCGGGCCTCGGGATGAGGCGCACAAGCGCGGGCGTGAACGCAAGCGCACTGAAGGGAAGCGCAAAGCCCGCGCCCAATGCGAGGAACACAATCATCGCCGGAAGCGGGGGTTGCGTCAGTGCAAATCCCAACGCCGTGCCCATGAACGGCGCAGTGCACGGACTTGCGACCAGCACGGCCAGCGCGCCGGTGAAGAATGCGCCGTGCCCCGTTTCGCCGCGCGTGAGATGATGGCCGACGCCCGCAAGGCTCAAAGGCACCTCGAAAGCGCCAAGCAGATTCAATCCGATTGCCGCCATCAGCAGCGCGAGCACAAACGTGACCACGGGCGATTGAAGCTGGAAGCCCCAGCCGAGCGCCGCACCGCCCGATTTGAACAACAGCAACGCGCCGCCAATAGCCGCGAATGTCGCCAGCACGCCCGCGAAATAGAACGCGCCGTCGCGGCGCATGACGCGCAATTCGCCACCGGATTGGCCCAGCGCCAGCGCCTTCATCGACAGGATGGGCAACACGCAGGGCATCAGATTGAGGATCAGCCCGCCGATGAAGGCGAGCAGCGCGGCTTCGATCAGCGTCATATCTCCGGCGGGATTTTGCGGCGGCGGCGCAAGCGACATCGCGGAAACTTCGAATGCGCCCTGCTCCGCCAAATCCAGAACGCCTGCGAAGGTTGCGAATTTTTTTGCGTGTGCATCGCGCGCAACTTTCCAGACGAGCGTATCGCCGCTGATTTGCAGGTTCGACGCGGTGTCGTAGTCGACGGCATCCTCGGTTGCGGGAAAGAAACGTGCATCTTTCGCATTGATGCGTGAAAGGCGCGGATCGGTGAGTGTCAGCGTCAGCATCTTGGAATCAACGGCAACATTTGCGACGCCGTTAAACACTCGCGGTACATTCGCGCGCGCGGCAGCAAACAGCGAAGGCGACCCGGAGCCTTTGGTCAAATCGAGATCGAGCGTGATATTTTCGGGAATGCACATATGCTCGCATTCCAGCAGAAAGATATGCGCCTTCGCCGCGCCGCTTGTGGCGTCGCGCGCCGACGTGAGTGGAACCAGTATTGTCGCGGTCTTGTCGTAGCCGTAATTGACGATTGGCCCATCGGTGAAGCGTTGCGGCGCAGGCCAAGCGGCCGCGCCCGCGCGCACGCCTTTCGGCAAATCCCATGTCAGCGATGTCGCCAGCCCGGAATCGCCGGGATTGCGCCAATAGGTATGCCAACCCGGCGCGATCGTTTGGGTGATCGCGGCCCAAACCGTTATGCCCGGTTTTGCGGGCGCTTCGAGCGCAATCGACAATGCGACGTTATCGGCCTGCACTGTCGATGCGGCATGGGCAGACGCCGCCCACATGCTTGCGGCGGCGACCAACAAAGAAAGGAATTTCAAACGCATCAGCGGATGCACCACGCGCGCACGCCTTCGCGCTTGAGAAAGCTTTCCGCGCGTTTGCCCTGCAACACGGCGAGCGTCGCGGTGAGCCCTGCTTCGACGCAAGTTTGCGCCGCCACGGTGACAGAGCGCGGCGCATGTTCAACCGGCCTGCCGGTGCGCGGATTCAAGATGTGGCCATAACGCACGCCATCCTTCAGCAAAAACCGCCGCGCATCGCCGCTGGTGGCGAGCGCGCCGTCCGAAAGCTCCAGCAATCCCGCCGCCTCGCCGCCGCGATCCACCGATTCGATAGCGACCTTCCAGCGCGCGCCGGATTTGCGCGGACCAGACACGCAGAGATCGCCGCCGAAATTCACAAGCACCGGCAAATCGGTGATTTCACAGGCCGCGGCCAGCGCGCGATCCACGGCATATTCCTTGCCCAATCCGCCGAAATCGATTTCCATTCCGGCGGGCAGGCGGATCGCGGGCGCGCGCCACGATACTTTCTCCCAACCGATCAGCGTGCGTATCTGTTTGATCTCCGCATCGCTTGGAATGTTGTCCGATCCGTCGAAACGCCAGATGCGGCGCAGCACGCCTGAGGTAATGTCGAACAACCCGTCGCTGATTTCAAAACAATTCCGCGCAAAATCGAGAAGATGTGCTGTTTCCGCATCGACCTGTAATTCCTTGCCACCGCTCGCATTGATGCGGCCGACCACGCTGTCGGATTTATAGCGGCTGAATTTCTGCTCGATGCGGCGCGCTTCGCTTTCGACCGCGTGGGCCACTTCTTGCGCGAGCGCGGCATCTTCCGATTCCAGCCGCACTTCGCAGGGCGTGGCCATCGCGTGAAAAGTGTAAAGAAAATCGTTGCCCGTGCGTGTCATCCGCGGTGGTGGCGGCGCGGGCTTGACGGCCGATTGTGCGTGCAGATTGTCCAATCAACGGAAATCCCAGGTTAGCCCGATCATGCCGAATGCCGCGTTCGTGCCGGCAAAAAGATTCTGCTGCTTGAGCTGGCCGATGGCGCCCGCCGGATGCCCATTGCCGGTCTGCTTGTAATACTCTCCGCGCAGATAAAGTTCCAGATTTCCGGCCACATTGAAACCGACCTTGCCGCCGTAAGTCAGCGACGTGAATTGGCCAAGCCGCGGATCGGACGTGGCATCGGCCGGCAATGGCGCGCCGCCGACAAGATAATAGTGATAAAAATTCGCGGCCGCCTGATGATACCAGCGCACATTGGGCTCGACATAGAGCCTGCGCCCGATGTCAACGCGCTCGGACAATTCCGCGGTCTCCGACGAAATGCCCCAATTATCCGTGTAATAGCGCAGCGAAAATTCCGTGATTGTGGGATCGAAGGCGATCTTGTTGTCCCAGAAGATGCTCTGGCTCAGCCTGCTGCCGGGACGGTTTTCGTAAATGCTCTGCGCGGGCGTGCCGCTGACGGGATCGACCAGCGAGAGCACGCGATAAGGATCGTTCTGATAGCCGCTCTGCGAATCGAAAGAATAATTGAGCTCGGTCAGCCAGCGCCGCGTCATGACTTCGCTGAACCCAAGCACGAAGCCGATTTGCGTCTTGTCGCGCGACGAAGGCGATTTCCAGACCGCACTCATCACCGTGAGCGGCGTGGGCACGCCGCCATAGGGAAACGAGGAATCGAATTCGCCGTTAAGCGAAAGGCTGATCGTGGTGTTGTCTGAATTCAGATTCTTCACAGCGCGCACATTCGCCGAAATCGCGCGATAGTCGCGCTCGGTGGAATAACTCATGCCGAAGCCGACATCGGAAATGCGCCCAACCGGCTCGGACCAGCCGAAATTGAACGCCCAGCGATGGTCGCGAAAGCCACGATCCATCGGCAAAACATTCGCGGGCACAATATATTGACGGCCGAGCGCTGCTTGCTCGATCTGTCCCGGCGTCGGCGGCAAATGGATCACGGTCGAGCCGCCCGATGCGCTGGTGACGGTCTCGCTCGACCCTTGCGCCTTCAGCGGCGTGACGAATGTTTGCATCAGATCGGAAGGAACCGCGCCGTTCGGCGTGGCGCCCGAAACGGAATCGAATACAAAACCGAGATCGAGTTCCTGTCCCTTCGGGCCATGCAGCGAAAAATCGGTGGAGGGTTCGGTTGCCTGCACGCGCCCGCCCGGCTCCTGATAAACAAGCAGCGCGCTGTCGAATTGCGCGTAGGCCGTGCCGGGGCCGTAATTGTCCTGCGGCGACAGATAATCCTGCGCCCGCGCCTTTTCGGCGTGAGACGCGATGGTCGCCGCGAGCAGGCTCGCCGACACCGCGGCGAGATTCTCGCGCACCTTTCCGCGGCGCTTCTTCAATTGCACCCGCAGCCCCCGCCCGCGAACCCGCGCCCGCCGCTCGATGCTTCCTTGCTGAAATAAACGTGTTCGTCGGCAGCGGTTTGTATCGGATAGGGATCAACCTGCATTTCGTGGCGTGCCATCATATCCTTGTCCCAGGGTTTGGGCGTGAAGGTTGCGCACGCGTTCAACAGAAGTGCGGCGGCGCTGGCGAACAGGATTGTCGAAAGGGTTTTCATTGCGCGGCCTTCTCGTCGAGCAGGGAGATAATGTCGGAGAGGTAGCTTCCTTCCTTCTCCGGATAGAACCCAGCGTGCACGTAATGAATGCGCCCGTCGCGTCCGATCAGATAAGAGGTCGGCATGTCGTGGAAATTGAATTCGCTGGCGAGATGGCCGTCGGGGTCATAGATGATCGGGAAATCGACATTGTAGCGATCCAGAAATTGCTGGGCCGCGTCGCGCTCGTGATCGACATTGACGCCGATCACCACCAGCCCTTGTGAGCCATAGGTCTGCTGCAACTGGTTCATCCATGGGAAGGATTGGCGGCAGGGATTGCACCACGAGGCCCAGAAGTCGAGCAGCACGACCTTGCCGCGATAGGCGGCGAGATCGAGATTGGCCGCCGCTGCGGGCGCTGTCGCACCGAAAGCCAAGGCAAACCACATTACGAGAAGAACAAAGAACCTGGAACGCAACCGCATGACCTGCAAATCCTTATCAATCTCAAAAACATACCGAATGGGGTAACGGCCGCAGCGCTGTGGCCGTCATGGGGGTTCTCGGTGATAGTGACGCCGTGGAGGGCATGTTCCCGCACCCCGGGGGCTCGTGAAAAATCGAACATTGCGGTTTTGTATAGTGAACGTGTAGGCGGCTTTTAGGCCCGCGCCGCGCCCACCGGACCGGCTCACCTCGCTGCGCCGATGAGCCTAGTCTCGCCGGCCCCAAGGTAATGGCGGACAGGGAGGGATTCGAACCCTCGATACGGTTGCCCGTATGCCGCATTTCGAGTGCGGTGCTTTCAACCGCTCAGCCACCTGTCCGTGGGCCGCGGACCATATAGGCGGCCCCCGCGCGCCGCAAGATTGGCGCTAGTCCTCGCCCGCGAGGCGACGGGCGGAGAATTCGCCCAGTAGCGGGGCGACGATTTCGGCACAAATTGTCATCCGCGCCGCCATGCCAAAGGGCGGATTGATGACGAGAAGCCCCGCGGCGGCGAGGCGTTCCTTGTCGTCATTCGCGGGTGCGCCCGCTTCGATGTCGATGCGCAGAACATTTGCCGCACCACTCGCCAGAACTTCGCCGCAAAACGCATCGGCGGCAGCGGGCGATTTGATCGGGAACCACACCATGTAAATGCCCGTGGCGAAGCGGCGGCAGCCCGTGGCGAGCGACGCGGCGGCACGCGCGAATTCATCGGGCGCTTCGTAAGGCGGATCGATCAGCACCAGCCCGCGACGCTCCGGCGGCGGCAGATAAGCGGCAAGGCGCTCGTAACCATCGGCCTCGATGGCCTTCGCATTTTTGTACGGCGCGAGCGCGCGCCGGAGCGCGGAAAACTCCGCCTGATGCCGTTCGACGGCCACGAGGCGATCCTCCGCGCGGAGCAATCGCGCGGCAATCAGCGGCGAGCCGGGATAGCGCCCCTCGCCCGCCGCTTCGACGCATTCGAAATAGGTCTTCATCGGTTCTGGCAAATCGCCACGCGCAAACAATGGCCGCAAGCGTTCGATGCCGCGCGCGGCCTCGCCGGTGCGCGCTGATTCCTCGCTCCGCAGATCGTAAAGCCCGCGTCCCGCATGGGTGTCGAGCACGAAGAAAGGCTTGTCCTTCTTCCGCAAATGCAAAAGCACATCGGCGAGCGCCAGATGCTTGACGACATCGGCGAAATTTCCGGCATGGAAGGCGTGGCGATAGTTCACGGCCGCTTTGTGCCCGCGCGCACGCGCCCGGTCAATCTCAACTGGGCTCAGGCGGTGAGTTTCAGGCGGGATTGCTCGCGCAGGATCGCGCCAAGCCGCGCAACGGCCGGCTCTATTGCCTGTTCGGCCATGGCGCCGAAGCCGATCACAATGCCGGGCGCATGATGGGTGTCCTGATAAAATTGCGAAAGCGGCTGGGCATACAACCCATCCTTCATCGCGATCTGGCAGACGCGCTGCGCATCGATGGCGCCATCCAGATGCAGTGTTAGATGGAACCCGCCCACGGGTTCGGCGATGGTCGCGTGCGGGATATGCGTCTTGCACGCCGCAATCGCCTGACGCAGGCGCGCGGCATAGACCCCGCGAATCTTTTTCAGATGCAGCGCGTAGCGGTTTTCCTTCACGAAGGTGGCGAGCGCGGATTGCAGGAACGTCTCCGGCGCGCAAGCCAGCCTGCGGCGCATTTCGTTGAACGGCTCGACCAACCCTTGCGGCACCACGAGATAACCCGCGCGGATCGCGGGCCCCAGCGTGCAATGGAAACTACCGTGATAGATCACGCGCCCATCGGTATCGTGCCCCTGAAGCGCGCGCAACCTGTGGCCCGTATAAACAAGCTCGGCATAAGAATTGGATTCGAAGACGGCAGCGCCCGCGTGGCGCGCGGTTTCGAGAAGCGCGAGCCTGCGCGCCTCGCTCATCTGCACGCCGAGCGGAAAATTGAGCGCGGGCGAAACCCAGATCAGCCGCGGCGGCGGGCCGGAGACGCGGCGCGTGTCCGCGCCTTTGGAATCGACCGGCAGCGCTTCGATGCGCGCGCCTGCTGCGGCAAAGATCGCGCGCACTTCATCTTTCGCGGGGTCTTCCACCAGCACCGTATGCCCCGGATCGAGCAGCACGCGCGCGGTGAGATTGAGCGCGCATTGCGGCGTGCTCACGGCGATCACCTGCTCCGGCTCGCACGTCACGCCGCACGCCAGACGCAGATAACCCGCTATCGCGGATTGAAACCGCGCGCACATCCCGCCCGATGCAAGCTGCATCTCGGTCGGCGAGCGGCGAAATTCCTCCGTCACCAGACGCGACAGATGCAGGCGCGGAAAGAGCGCCGGATCGGGGGAATAAAGCGCGAGTGCCTTGCCGGAACCAGCCTGCGTCACCGGCGTTTCGAGCAGCTTTTTCGCGAAATAGCCGATCTCGACAGCGGCTTTCTTCGGCTTGGCGTGAAGCGCGCGCGGTGCTTCAGGCTCCGTCATGCGCGGCAATTGACCGGCAATGCGCGTTCCGCGCCGCTTGAACGAAACGAGATAGCCTTCCGCCGCAAGGCGCATATAGGCCTCGCCCACCGTGTTGCGCGCAACGCCAAGCGCGCGCGCAAGCTCGATGATCGTGGGCATGGCGGCACCCGGCAACAGATCGCCCGCCGTTACGGCGGTACGAACGCCACGGCAAATCTGTTCGTAGAGCGGAACCGAAGAGGTGGGGCTCAGCACAATCGTATCGAGCGCCAACGGAAAATGCGCGCGGCGGCGCATCGGATCGCCGCCGGATTTTCCCGGCTGGTCGAGGCTTGTTTTTTCGACGATGCCCATTGGCTCGATGGAGCGGATGTTCCGGCCGTTTGCGAGGCCGCTTCGCAATCGAATCGGCCGGCGCCGGATAAACCCGCTATTCCTCCCAAGGCGAAATTACACTGACATTCATGTCAGTAAGCAATGCGGCACCGAACCGCATGCGCGCGTTTAACCGCGGCGTTATGCAAAAACCGAATGTCTGAAAACAACCCTATTACCGCTGCGAAAGCGCGATTTTATGCAGTGCGGGCTGTCAATCCCGCAACCTTGCGGACATGGGCGACCGCATCGCGCGCGCCGGTGGTCTTGTTGAGAAGATCAAGCGATTCGTCTTCGGCCTCGTCATTCACCGGCGTCAGCGCGACATCGGTAAAGGTCTTCGCACTGGGATCGCGCTCGATAGCGCGTTGCAGAAGCATCAGCCGCACAATCAACGCCGCGAGCGAAGCGTGCGTCTTAAGGAAGCCCCAGGCAAAACGCGGCCAGAACAGCAAAGCCGATTCGGGCTTCAGCGTCGGCCTGCGCTCCGAAGGATGCGACAGGCGGATAATGCCGCCCTGCAGCGGATGGACTTTCTCAAGCGCCTGCGTGGAGGAGAATTGCACGATGAGCTTGATGAGACTTGAAAGCGGAACGCCACAGGCAAACCCACGGCGCATGATCGTTTCCATATGCGCGGGCGAATAATAGAGCGACCATGCCTGATCGTAGATGTCCGACCATTCCTGCTCGCTCATCCGCGAATGGCCGGTGCAGGCGTGTTCGAGATCGTAGTGGTTGAGATCGGGATCCATCGCCACGCCCGCTTTCCACAGCTTCTGGTGATCTTCCGATCCCGGCAACGGTGTGAGGCAGAAGAATTCCAGGCAATCCAGCGGCAATTCGCGCTGGATGATTTCGATATCGCGGCGGATGGTTTCCGGCGTGTCGGCGGGAAAGCCCAGAATATAACCGGCCAGCGTGATGATGCCTTGCGCTTTCCACGCCAGCAGCATTTTGCGGTATTCGGTGATCTTGTTCTGGCGCTTCTTGGCCGACGCCAGATTGTCGGGATTGATGTTCTCCAAGCCGATGAAGACGCGGGTGACGCCGGCGCGCTTGGCCTTCTCAGTGAAATTGGGCAGCTTGTGGCACAGCACATCGACCTGGATCATCAGGCGCACGGGGATATTTTCCACTTCGCGCAGATAGATCAGCCGGTCGAAGATCGCTTCCCATTCGCGGTTGCGGGCGAAATTGTCGTCGGTGATGAAGAATCGGAAGAGGCCCTCTTTCCAGTTCAACCGCACCAGATGCTCGACCTCGTCGGGCGTGCGGAAGCGCGATTTGCGCCCCTGCACATTGATGATGGTGCAGAAAGAGCATTGATAGGGACAGCCGCGCCCCGCATCGAAGCTCGTATTGTGGCCGATGGTGCGCTCGACATAGATGCGCGGCAGATAGGGCACCGGCATGCCTTCCATCGTCGGGAAGATCGTCCATGTGATTGTAGAGCGGCTTGAGCGCGCCGCCCGCCGCATCGCGCAACACGGCATCGAAGCGGCGCTCCTCGGCCTCGCCCGCGAACATGGCAATTCCCATCTCGCGGCAGCGGTCCAGTTCGATGGCCTTGCCGTCGAGCATTGCGATGCAGCCCGAAACATGGAACCCGCCCATCGCCACCGGAATGCCCGCGTCGCGGAAGGGCTTGGCGATGTCGAGCGCGCGCGGATATTGGTTGGACTGCACGCCGACCAGCGCCACCATTCCGAAATTGTCATGCTTCCTGAAGCGGGCGAGCAACGCGGGAATGTTCACGCGCGCATTGGTTTCGTCGATGGCTTCGATATCGATGGCGATGTCGGGACCGAGTATCTGGCGTTCGGCGCTGTCCAGCGCGATGCCATAGACCGCCGCCAGCGAATTGGACGGGATCATCGCGCGCCACCAGCGGATCACGTAGCCGTTGTCGTCATAATGCGACGGCTTGATCGAGAATAAGCTGAAAGCGCCGCGTCGCCGCGGCAAGGGTCTGTAGCAAGGGGAGGCCTCCCGAGTCGGGCCGCACCCTAGCATGGCAGAACGACATTTTCCCAACCGGGGACGATTAGTGCCCTTTTCGCTCTAATTCCGGCGATTTGCCGTGCGCACCAAAGTGGAAGCGGCATATGAACCGCCCGTCGCGGCCTGGCTTTCCTGGCAGATTGCGAGGCCCATGCCGTCCGGAATCGCACGATGCGCAACCACATCGGACAAGAGCGTCCTGTCGTTTTCCAGCGCTTCGTCAAACGCCGTGTTTGCCTTGGCGCAGTATTGCGGATCATGCAGGCTGTCGAGCGACGACTGATTGGCGAGCCGCGTCTTGTAGGCGTGGTAATCGGCTTCGCCCGTCTGCGCGTGAACGCGCTGGAAATAGGATTCCAGCGAGCGGTCGGATTGCTGAAGCTGGCTTCGGTACGAAATCACGAAGCGATTGTAGAGCGCGATGTCGTTGCAGGTGAGGGCGGCCACCATCAGCTCCTGTTGCAGGTCCGCGGTCTTGAGCGCGGATGCGTCCTGCGCATTGACGCAATCATCGGCCCATGCCGAACCCGATACGAGACTGAACGCAATCGCAGCGGCGCATATTTTTCGATTTGTCATTGTCGTTCCCTCTGAAGGTTCACAAAGTCCTGACCGGTACGCAGCGTCCCGCCGGCGGATCGGGGCGATCCAGATGGGCCGCCACCTGATCGGCGGACCCCGCGCACGCCACCCAGCGGAATTCTTCTTCCGCCGTAACGATCTCGCTGTTGTCGAGCACGAGCGCGAAGCCGTTGGGCCGCACGTCGCCTGAGGCTGTGCCGCTGCCGCAGGCCGCCGATTTATTGGAGGCGTTTTTCAGGCAATAGGCAAACTGCACGTTGTAGCCGCAAGTGTTGCGAAAACCCCAGCCGGCGCCATTGCTATCGACACTGAGACATGTCGATGCCTCGATGCCTGGCGCTTTGGCTGGCTGCAATGACGCCTGCGTGGCCTTCGGCGCGGGCGGCGGCGCGGATGGCACGATCCGCGGCACGGGCGGCATCGCCACCAGGGGAGCCTGCACGAGCGGCGCATCGCCGGGCGCAATCGGATCGATGGTGTGGACCTGCGACACGCGCACATAGATCGGATCGGTGGATGCGCTCTGTTCGGGCACCGGTGTCTCGTGTTTCGACAGCGCGACGCGATGGGGCTTGGCGCTCGGCGCTGGCGGCGCGGGATCGTCGCACGTAGCGGAAACCTTTTCCTTCGCCACCACGTCCGTCAGGCCGAGCTTGCTGGCATAGGCTGCAAGTGCGGCCTTGCGGTCGGCCGAATCGAAGACGTGACCGTCCGGATACCAGCGCATGCAGTAGGCGCTCGATTGCGGCGTGCTCAGCACCATCGAGATGCCGCCGTCCGGATTGACCTGGAACAATTCGGTGTGGCCGTCGCTGAATTCCGCCTGAAGGCCGGTATCGGTCTGCGCGGAACACGCCGATGGGCTTGGAGGCGCCATCGGAAACCATGCCCACCCCGTCGCCGACATAGGAGAGCGACAGGTCGCGCTCCGCGCCGGAAGGCGAAACGATCTGAAGCGACAGCCCGTCTTCGGACGGCGACACCACGAGGCTGGAATCATCGACCGCGACGAGTTTCTTTCCCGCGACGGTATCGAACCAGTGATCGGATGAATCGGTCGCGGCACTTTCGGCCCATGAGCTTGCGCCGACAAAGACGAGCGCCAATGCGGCGGCGGCAAGAGGATGCCTCATCTGGTCCTCCCCGCGCCCTCGGACGGCGTTGACAGGAGAATGAGGAGACTGAGCAATCGCTGCTGATCGTCCGAAGGATGGAACGCGGCCTGGATCGCCACATGCGTTACGCCTTCATCCAGCGCCTCGCGGCCCGCCGGCGTTACGTCACGAAAAGCACAATCGGAAGGTTTCCGGTGGGAAACCGTCTCTCCGGCAAAGGCCGCCTGGCCCGATACCGCCAGCATCAACCCCGCAGCAAACGCTAATTTGGCGCATTTCATCACATCGCACTCCCAACCCACGCCGGGGAGTGTGAACCACGGCGGCGGGAAGTCGATTCACGATGAAAACCACGATGAAACGGGCGCTAAGGGGCTCGCGAACTCTTTCAACGAGTTCAATTTGCAAAAGCTTAAATATGTTTGCGAGTTCCCGTCAGCGGGCGGCGACGGACAGCGAATAGATGTCGGAAGGCGTCAAAACCAGGCCGATAAACAGCCTTATTGCGATGGCCACGATCAGGAGCGCCAGCACCGTGCGCAGTTCCTCGCCCTTCAGACGCGAGCCCATGCCGGCTCCGAACTGCGCGCCCAGAACGCCGCCGAAGATCAGGATGGAGGCCAGCACAATGTCCACTGTGTTATCGACCACCGAATGCATCAGCGTGGTCATGCAGGCGACGATGAACATCTGGAACTGCGAGGTTCCGATCGCCAGATTGGTGCGCATTTTGAGGAGATAGACCTTGGCCGGGATGAGGATGAACGCGCCGCCGGTTCCCAGGATCGCGGTCATGATGCCGACGAGAAACCCCAGCACGATCACCGGAATGACGCTGATGTAAAGCCGGGAGCGGTAGAACCGCATCTTGAACGGCAGATTGTGGATCCAGGTGTGCTGGCCGGGCTGGTGGCCGCCCGCGTTCTGGCCCTTGCGCACGGCGCGGATCGTCTGGATGCTCTCGGTCAGCATCAGCCCGCCGATGGTTCCGAGCAGCAGCAAATAGCTGATCTTCACCACGAAATCGATCTGGCCGATTTTCTGAAGCAGGCTGAAAATGTAAACGCCGAGGGCGGAACCCAAGAGACCGCCGAGCAACAGCCACGATCCCATCTTGTAATCGACGGATTTCTTGCTGCCCTGACGAATGGCGCCCACCAGCGATGCGGCGGCGACCGGGCTTGCCTGGCTCGCCACCGCCACGCCCGACGGGATTCCATAAAAGATCAGCAATGGCGTGGTGATGAAGCCGCCGCTCACGCCCAGCATGCCCGACAGAAAGCCCACCGCGACGCCCAGCGCCAGCAGCACAACCCAATTGACCGACAATTCCGCGATGGGAAGATAGATATGCAATGTTCCACCCGTCAGGTGCGGCGATTCCCCCAAGGCCAAGTGTACGCGCGCAATTGCGTGCGTGGCTACAGTTTCGCCTCAGAGCGGGCGCACGCGGCCGGGCCGGCCCATCGCGCATTCGAGGCTGGCGCGATCCCATTTGGCGGTATCGGCCGCGGCCTCATAGGTCGTGGTCAGGAAATCGAGCAGCAGAGCGTCGGGATCGGCATTTGAGCGCACCGATTCATAGGGCAGGATGAATTCACCGAGCGCCTCTTCGAAGCGCGCGCCTTGCGTCACCTTGCGCGCGCGGTAACCCGGCGGTTCGGGATAGGCATAGGAATAAAATGCCGCTTCCGGGAACATATCGTTGCCCGGCCAGAAGCCCGCGCTGCTGACTTCGTGCGAATAGGCTTCGCGCGCGACGGCGTCGGGCAAGCCGGGCACGCCTCCGGGATGGGGCGGCGCGCGCCTGCCCGAAAAGCGGGTGACGGCGAGATCGAAACTGCCCCAGAAGAAATGCACCGGGCTCGCCTTGCCCAGAAAGCCGCTGCGGAAATGCTTGAGAATGGTGTCGGCGCGGACGAGCGCCCGCCAGAAGCGATGGGCGGCATCGGCATCGTAGCTCGCATGGATGCGATCTTCGGTGAAGCGGATGGGATCTAGAATCTCGTTCGGCATTTCGTTGATTTTCACCGCAACGCCCAAATCGTTTAGCAGATCGAAAAATTTCCGATGGAACTCGGCGACCGATTGTGGCTGAAGCGCAAATGCGCCCGCTTCACCCCGGCTGGTGCGCGCGGCGAGCCGATGATCGAGAAAATCGAATTCGATTTCGAGAATGTCGTCGCTCACGGGAATGGGCGACGTGCCCAGCCCGCGCGCCGTCACATAAAGCGGAACCTGCCAGCTATGATTGAGCCAGGGCGTCAGCTTGAGACGAACCTTGCCCACGATCTGCGTCCAGAGCTGAAGCGTGATGGCCGTGTCGCGCCATGCGGGATAGGGCAGTTCGGGCCAGAGATCGATGGACATGGGAGGATGAGGATACTCTGGACGAAGGGTGGCTTGCCATGCGTAGCTCGCGGGCTTGCCAAAGCGAAGCCGCGCGATCGAAACGATTGTTGACAGTCCGCCTTCGCTGCTTTGCAGCTTCGGCGCGACAGCCTTCGCCCGCTTAAGAACGAGGCTGGCTCGCCGAGCCGTAGCCCGCGAAGCGGGCGAAGGCTGGTGCCCCTGGCCGGACTTGAACCAGCACGTTGTCGCCAACAACAGATTTTGAGTCTGCCGCGTCTACCATTCCGCCACAGGGGCAAGGGAAATCAGCAAATGGCGGCGGGATCATAGTCAGCAAAGCCGCGCGGTCAACAAAGCCCCAGAAGCGCCGCAAGGGCAGCGAATTCCGCATTGGGGGCGCGGCGGGTGGTGGCAATGGCTATGCCGGGCGCGAAACGGGTAAGCGTGGCGGCGGTCTCGGCGAGCGGGGGCGCATCCTCGCTTTCATTCACCACCAGGGCAGCGACGGAAAGATCGCGCGCGCGGAGTGAGCCTAGCGCTGTAAGCGTATGGCTGAGCGTTCCCAGATACGACCCCGCCACCAGAATGACCGGCAGTTTCAATGCCGCCATCAGATCGACGATCGTGTGGCGCGCATCGAGCGGCACCATGACGCCGCCCACGCCTTCGATGAATAGCGGATCGCCGGTTTGCGCGCGGCAGGCGGCAACGATCTTTTCAAAATCGAGCAACTTGCTTTCGCGTGCAGCGGCCATGTCCGGCGAGAGAGGTGCTGTAAAGCGCCAGGGCGACATCTGATTGACGGATTCATCGGTGATGGATTGGCCCATGGCCTCAAGCAGAATTCCTGGATCGCTGCTTGCGGCGCTCGCCATCTCAAAGCCACTAACCACCGGCTTGAAAGCGCGCGCGTCTTTGCCCTGCGCGCGCAGATGGCGGATCAATCCGGCAGTAATGTATGTCTTGCCGATATCGGTGCCGGTGGCCGTGACGAAGAACGCGCTCATGCGGCCATCGGCAAGATGCGCGTGCGCACGAGGCTCGCAAGGCGTGCAATGTCTTCGTCGGAATGGCCGGCGGTGAAGGCCAGCCGTAATCGCGCGGTGCCAGCCGGCACGGTCGGCGGGCGGATGGCCACGGCGAGGAAGCCTTCATCTTCGAGGATTTGCGAGGCTTCTACCGCGCGCTCCGCATCGCCCAAAACAATCGCGACGATGGGGCTTTGCGCCAACGGCAGATTTGTGGCGCGGGTGAAGCTTTGCGCTTTGGCCAGGGGACGCGCGGCCAATTCGGGATCGGCGGCAATCACGTCGAGTGCGGCAATCGCCGCCGCGACACTCGCAGGCGGCAGGCCGGTCGAATAGATAAGTGTGCGCGCGCGCGTCTTGATGACGTCGATCACCGGCTGCGACGCGCAGAGATAACCGCCATAACTTCCCAGCGCTTTCGACAGCGTGCCCATCTGCAGATCGACGGCCGCTTTTTTCCCATCGGCGAATGCCGAACCGCGGCCCGCGCCGATGACGCCGAGGCCATGGGCATCATCCGACATCAGCCATGCATCATGTGCTTGCGCGAGATTTGCCAGCTCATGCAAAGGTGCCAGATCGCCATCCATGGAAAACACGCCATCGGTGACGATGAGGGCGTGTTCATGCGCGCCGCGATTTTCCTTCAGCAATTCGGCAAGATGAGAAATGTCATTGTGGCGGAAAACAACCATCCGCGCCTTGGAAAGCTGCGCGCCCGCCCAGAGGCAGGCATGGGACAATTCATCGATCAGCAACAGATCGCTCTCGCCGGTCAGCGCCGGAATGATGCCCGCATTGGCCAGATAGCCGGAACCGAAAATGCAGGCGGCTTCGGTTTGCTTGAGCGCTGCAAGTTTGCCCTCAAGCTCTTTATATAAAGGGTGATTGCCGGTGATGAGGCGGGATGCGCCCGCGCCCGTTCCATGACGCCCGATAGCCGCGATGGCGGCTTCTTTAACCTTGGGATGATGGGTCAGGTTCAGATAATCGTTGCAGGAAAAGGAGAGAAGACGCCGCCCCGCGCGCTCCACCCAGATGCCGTCCTCCCGCGCGGTTTCGGCCAGTATCCGGCGCAAATGCTGCGCGTCCAGCTCGGCCAGCTTGGCTTTGGCGAAAAGATCGAGGGATTTCATGGGCCTGCTTGCAGGTTACGGCAGCCCGATATAATGCCATAAGAGCCCGAAAACCAAGGACCCGTCATGAACGCCCCTGCCCCCGAATTCCGCGATGGCGCTGTGCGCCATGACTGGTCCCGCGAGGAAATCCGCGCGTTGTTCGCGCTTCCCTTCGCCGATCTCATCTATCGGGCGCATGGCGTGCACCGGGCCAATTTCGATGCGCGCGATGTGCAGATCTCCACGTTGCTGTCGATCAAGACCGGCGGTTGCCCGGAGGATTGCGCCTATTGCCCGCAAAGCGCGCATTACGAAACCGGCGTGAAGGCCGAAAAGCTGATGGATGTGTACGCGGTGCTGGCCGATGCCAAAGCCGCGCGTGATGCGGGCGCGACGCGCTTTTGCATGGGGGCTGCGTGGCGCTCGCCGAAGGATCGCGATCTCGATGTTGTTTGCGAGATGGTGGAGGGTGTCAAAGCGCTCGGCATGGAATCCTGCGTGACGCTCGGCATGCTGACAGCACCACAGGCCGAACGGTTGAAGGGCGCGGGGCTCGATTACTACAACCACAATCTCGATACATCGCCCGAATATTATGGCGATATCATCACCACGCGCACCTATCAGGACCGGCTCGATACGCTGAGCCATGTGCGCCAGGCTGGCATTCATGTTTGCTGCGGCGGCATCATCGGCATGGGTGAAGAGGCCGAAGATCGCGTGGGCATGATCCAGGCGCTGGCCACCCTGCCCGCCCATCCCGAAAGCGTGCCGATCAACATGCTGATGCAGGTGGATGGTACGCCGGTATCGAAAGGGCAGACACCGGATGCGTTTGAGTTCGTGCGCACCATCGCGGTGGCGCGGCTGACCATGCCGAAATCGATGGTGCGGTTATCGGCGGGCCGCGAGAGCATGAGCGAGGAAGCGCAGGCGCTATGCTTCTTTGCCGGCGCGAATTCGATTTTCTATGGGCCGAAGCTGCTCACCACGCCCAATCCGAAACAGGATCAGGACCGCGCGCTGATCGCCAAGCTCGGCATGCGGCCGATGGCCATCTGAATGAGCGCGCGTAGGCCGGATTGGTACGCGCACGGATATCCCCATATCTGGCTGCCTTACACGCAGATGAAAACGGCCAATCCGCCGCTCGCGGTCGCGCGCACGCATGGCTCGCGCATTGTTTTGGAAGACGGGCGCGAGCTGGTGGACGGGATTGCAAGCTGGTGGACTGCGGTGCATGGCTATAATCATCCGCACATCATAGAGAGCGTGGAAAAGCAGCTCGAAAAGATGCCACATGTGATGCTGGGCGGGCTGGTGCATGAGCAGGCGCTGACGCTGGCCGTGCGTTTGGCGGCGCTGCTGCCCGGCGATCTGAACCATGTGTTCTTTTCGGATTCGGGATCGGTGGCGGTAGAAGTCGCCATGAAGATGGCAGCGCAATGCTGGCTGAACAAAGGCGTGAAGGGCCGCACAAAATTCCTTGCCTTCAAGGGCGGCTATCACGGCGACACTTTCGCCACCATGGCCGTATGCGATCCCGAAGAAGGGATGCATGCGCTTTTCACCGGAACGCTGCCCGAGCATTATTTGATCGATCTACCGCGCGATGAGGAGAGCATCGCGGCGTTCGACAAATTTCTGAAAGAACATTCGGAAGAACTCGCCGGTATCCTAGTGGAACCGCTGGTGCAGGGCGCGGGCGGCATGATCTTTCATGACGAGACGGTGCTGCAAACTTTGCGCGCGGGCGCGGACAAGCATGAGTTGCTGCTGATCTTCGATGAAATCTTTGTCGGCTTCGGGCGGACGGCGGCGATGTTTGCTTGCGAGGCGGCGGAGGTAACGCCCGATATCATTACGCTCGGAAAAGGATTGACGGGAGGCACGCTGCCGCTTGCGGCGACCATCGCCAGCAAAAAGATTTACGAGGCGTTTTTGAGCGACGACCCCATGCATGCGCTGATGCACGGTCCGACCTATATGGGCAATGCGCTGGCGTGTGCGGCGGCGAATGCGTCGCTCGATCTGTTCGAGCGCGAGCCGCGTCTGTTTCAGGCCGCTGAAATCGGCAAAGGGTTAGAGTACGGGCTAGGACAATGCGTGGGAATGCGCGGCGTGAAAGATGTGCGTGTGCGCGGGGCGATAGGCGTAGTAGAACTGGAAAAGATCGCCGATCTGAACGCACTCAAGCGACGGTTTGTGGAAAAGGGCGTGTGGGTGCGGCCGTTCCGCAATATCGTGTATCTGACGCCGGCATTGACCATCGACTGAGGCCGATCTTGCCAAATTGACCGACGCGATTGTCGAGGTTTTGCGCGATTTCTAAGGGGTTGGGGACAGGTCAAAACGCGCACTTCTCATTTGGCGCGGAGAGAAGTAAGACCCCTTGTAACCCGCTGCCCCACGAGTCGTCATGACGCTCCGCCCTATCCGCCGCGCGCTGCTTTCGGTTTCCGACAAATCAGGATTGATCGAATTCGCAAAGGCACTTTCGGGGCGCGGCGTGGCGCTGATCTCGACCGGCGGCACGGCCAAGGCGCTGCGCGATGCGGGACTGGATGTCACCGATGTTTCGGCGATCACCGGATTTCCCGAGATCATGGACGGGCGCGTGAAGACGCTGCATCCCAAAATCCACGGCGGTTTGCTGGGCTTGCGCGACAAACACGCCGACGCGATGACGACGCACGGGATCGAGGGCATCGATCTGCTGGTGAGCAATCTTTATCCGTTTGAGGCGACCGTCGCCAAAGGCGCGGATTTCGACGAGACGATCGAGAACATCGATATCGGCGGGCCTGCCATGATCCGCGCGGCATCGAAGAACCATGAGTGGGTGACGGTGGTTGTCGATACAGAAGATTATGCAATGGTGCTAGCTGAACTGGATGCGAACAACGGTTCGACCACATTGGCGCTTCGCCGCAAGCTCGCGCAGATCGCCTATGCACGCACGGCGGCCTATGACGCGGCGGTGTCGAACTGGCTGGCCAGGCAGATCGAGGAAAAAGCGCCGCGCAGGCGCGCGTTTGCGGGCCATCTGCGGCAGTCGCTCCGTTATGGCGAGAATCCGCATCAGGAAGCGGCGTTCTATGCAACGGGCGAGAAGCGCTTTGGCGTGGCGAGCGCCGCGCAGCTTCAGGGCAAGGAACTTTCCTACAACAATATCAACGACACTGACGCTGCCTATGAGTTGGTGGCGGAGTTCGATCCGAAGGTTTCCGCCGCCTGCGCAATCATCAAGCACGCCAATCCCTGCGGCGTGGCGCTGGGTGTGAATCTGGTGGAAGCTTACAAAAAGGCGCTGGCGTGTGATCCCGTCAGCGCGTTCGGCGGTGTGCTCGCCTTCAACCGCAAGCTCGATGGTGCGACAGCGGAAGAAATCTCCAAACTGTTCACCGAAGTCATTATCGCGCCGGATGCCGATGACGATGCAAAGAAAATACTGTCGGCGCGGCGGAATCTGCGGCTTCTGATCGCGGGCGGATTGCCCGATCCGAACGCGGCGGGGCTGACGTTCAAGACGGTGGCCGGTGGCTTCCTCGTGCAGACGCGCGACAATGCGCATATTTCGAAGGATCAATTGAAGATCGTCACGAAGCGCAAGCCGAGCGATGCGGAGATTGCCGATATGCTGTTTGCCTTCACGGTGGGCAAGCATGTGAAATCGAACACCATCGTTTACGCCAACGGATTGCAGACCGCGGGCATCGGCGCGGGCCAGATGAGCCGGGTGGATTCGGCGCGCATTGCGGCGCTGAAAGCCAAGGAAGCAGCACAGGCGGCGGGTTGGGCCGAGCCGCTGACCAAGGGATCGGCCGCGGCGTCGGATGCGTTTTTTCCCTTTGCCGATGGGCTTTTGGCGGTGGCCGAAGCGGGCGCGACCGCGGTGATTCAGCCGGGCGGATCGATCCGCGACGACGAGGTCATCAAGGCTGCCGACGATGCGGGGCTTGCGATGGCGTTCACCGGCATTCGCCACTTCCGGCACTGACCGCGATCACAGCGAAACGGCGCGTTCTTCCTTCACCCACAACATGCCGATCAGGCCCGCGACGAGAAACACGGTGATGACCAGCATCCCGCCGCGCTGGCTGTGCGTCCAGCTTGTCAACCAGCCGACGCTGAGAGTTGCGAGAAACGAAGTCGATTGACCGGAGAGTGAAAAGAGGCCGAAGAATTCGGTCATGCGTTCGACGGGTGCGATGCGCGCCATCATGGTGCGCGCGTTGGCATAGGACGCCGTCACGCACACCGCCACCATCAGCATGATGCCGACGAAGATGAGCTCCGGCCAGCTTCGGAAGAAAGGCAGCGAAATCACCGGCGGCGATGCGGGATCGTAAGGGATGAACCACAAAATCCGGTCCGGCCCCATCAGGATCGACATAAGCCCGAAGATCACTGTGCCGCCGACGGACACGAACAGCGCAGGTTTCGAACCCAACACATCATCGAGCCAGCCGCCGAAGATCCCACCGATCACGGCGAACACGCTGAGCGCAATGCCGAACGCCATCATCGCCAGCGCGTGCCAGTGGAAAACGCCCGCCGCGTAAACGCCGCCGAAGGTGAGCAGCGCCGTCATGCCGTCATTGAAAAAGAGCCGCGCGAAAAGATAGGTCGCGACATTGCGGTAATGCTTGAGGCTGCGGGTTGTGTTGATGACGGAGCGAAAACCCTGCACCGCGGCGGCGAGCCAATGCGTGCGCGTCGGCGCGCGGTCGGGCGTGAAGATGAAAAGCGGAATGCTGAACAGCAGATATGCACAGCGCGGAGATCGGGCCGGTCAGCCGCTCCGGTTCGTGGGCTGCCTGGCTTACGCCGAACAGCGTGTGCGCAGGAATGAAGCTCCAATCCACATTGCCGGGCAGCGAGAAGAACACCAGCATGAAGATCAGTAGCAGCAGGCCCGACACATTGCCGAGCGCGTAGCTGAGCCCCGACAGCGAACCCACCCGCTCATGCGGCACGATGCTGGGCAGCATCGCGTTGTAGAACACGCTGGAGAATTCGTAGGACACATTGCTGATCGCGATCAGCGCGCCGATGGCAAAGCAGCGGCAAGCCCGCCGGGCATCGCGTACCAGAGAAACGCGGCGGGAAGCGCAATCAGCATGGCGAAGAAGGCAAGCCCCGGCTTGCGCCGCCCGCCCGCATCGGCAATCGCGCCGATGAAGGGTGCGAGCAGCGCGATCACCAATCCGCTATAGCCCTGAATGTCGCCCCAGATTGCCTGCCCGCGCACGGGATCGCTGACGAGCACATTGGCGAAATAGGGTGCGAAAATATAAATCGTGACGAGCAGCACATAAGGCGTGCGCGCCCAGTCATAAAGCGCCCAGGCAATCTGGCCGACCGGGCTGGCGATGGCCGCACCCGTGCTCGATTTGCCGCGCGGCGTGCGCAGCAGATAGGCCACGGCGCCGGCCTCGGCCATCATGTCGCCAACCGGCGTTCCCGAAGATTCGCCCAGCGAAGGATCTATCGGTTCGGACGATGCGTCCTCATCGGAAGCTCTCACCCGCGTTCACTCCCCAGATATTCTTCTTGTCTATCCACCCGTCGGAGCCGCGCACGCTGATCTCGCAGGCGCGCGCGCTGCACGCTTCCAGCTTCGCAATAACGCCGGGCTGCGCCAAGGCCAGAATTTTCGAGGCAGGATCGGCCTTTTCCCGTAAAGGCGCTTGCTTTTTCGCGATCACGATGACAGTGCGCGCGTCCGACAGCATGGAGGCGTGTATCCAGCCGATCGATCCCTGCCAGTCCTGCACCCTGCGCCAGACATCGTATTGGGCGATGATCTTCACCGGCAGGGCCTTTCGGCGATAGACCCAGAGGATTGGGTATTGATAGCTCGGCCCCTCGCGCAGGAAGACCTTGTCGCGGTCGAGGCTGGCATAGCGGGGCACGTTCTGCCCGGCCGCGGCGGTCCCGATCTGGAGCGCCAGCGCAGCCAGGCCGAAACGCATCAGCCAATAAACCACCCGCATATTTGACGGCCCTCCCGCATCTGCTAATACCCGGACGGGGCATAATTCTGCCGGAGCCCGGATGGCCGCCACTAAGCCGCTTGTTATTGTCACGCGCAAGCTGCCCGACGCGATCGAAACGCGGATGCGGGAGCTTTTCGACACGCGCCTGAACCTCGAAGACAAGCCGATGAGCCAGAACGACCTGATCGAGGCCGTTCATAAGGCCGACGTGCTGGTGCCGACCGTCACCGACCGCATCGATTCCAAGGTGCTGGTGCGCAGCGGGCCGAACCTGAAGCTGATCGCCAATTTCGGAACGGGCGTGGACAATATCGACGTGCGCACCGCACTGGAGCGCAACATCCTCGTCACCAACACGCCGGGCGTGCTGACCGAGGATACCGCCGACATGACGATGGCGCTGATCCTGGCGGTGCCGCGCAGGCTGGTGGAGGGCGTGAAAGAACTCGAAGCCGATCATTTCCACGGCTGGTCGCCGAACTGGATGCTGGGCCACCGCATCTGGGGAAAGCGGCTCGGCATTCTGGGCATGGGCCGCATCGGTCAGGCGGTGGCGCGGCGCGCCAAGGCATTCGGCCTGCAAATCCATTATCACAACCGCAAGCCCGTGCATCAGCAGATTGAGCAGGAGTTGGAGGCGACCTATTGGGAGAGCCTAGACCAGATGTTGGCGCGGATGGACATCGTGTCGGTGAATTGCCCGCACACGCCCGCGACCTATCATCTGCTGTCGGCGCGGCGGCTGAAGATGATGAAGCCCGCGGCGTATATCGTGAACACCGCGCGCGGCGAAGTGATCGACGAGAACGCGCTGGCCCGCATGCTGGAGACGGGCGAATTGTCCGGCGCTGGTCTCGATGTGTTCGAGCATGAGCCCGCGGTCAATCCGAAACTTTTGAAATTGAAGAATGTCGTTCTGCTGCCGCATATGGGCTCGGCCACGCTCGAAGGCCGCATCGATATGGGCGAGAAGGTCATCATCAACATCAAGACCTTCGCCGATGGCCACAAGCCGCCGGATCGCGTCATTCCGGCGATGCTGTAAGCGCCATAAGAAAGAGGCGGATTGCGCGCGCTGCAACCCGCCTCTTCCAAGCTACGGCAGGCCCACCGAACCGCAATGCGGAATGATCGGCACCTTTGCTTTTCCGCGGGGCTTGCGGGGGTCCGGGCGACAGCTCTGTGGCGAGCAAGCCTCGGTCCGCACGGATGCGCGCGAGTTCGCATCCTTCCCTGTATGGCCTCGCGGCGTCTTCGCAGCGGGACCTTGGCCCGCGTCCGAAGCGTGCAATCCGGCACCATCGTTCCTCCACATTCGCCCGGAAAAGATAGGGGCGGCGGGAGCAACGGGGACCCGATTTAATGTTGGGCCGGATTTGCGAATGATTTCAACGCACGGCGATTGCGCGAAGCGGGGATAAGTTGGAGCACAGGCGGATAGTTCGTGATCGCGCTTCCCCATGCTTCGACAAGCTCAGCATGAGGGATTGGTCAAAACCCCTCACCCTGAGCCCGTCGAAGGGTGAGGTACGCGATTCAATCTCAAGTAATCCTGCACTACCCCAGAAACCAGAACCGCGCGCAGACGAGCAGCAGAACGCACGCCAGCGCCACGCGCACCGCCGTCTCCGATGTGCGCGCCGAGGCGATGCTGGCGACCACAATCGCGGGCAGCGAGCCGCACAGCAGCGACACCAATATGTGCAGGTTTATCGTACCGAGAATGGAATGGCCGATGCCGGCGAGCAGCGTCAGCGGCACGGCATGGGCAATGTCGGAGCCGACAATGCGCTGCGGCGACAATTTCGGATAAAGCAGCACAAGTGCTGTGACGCCAATCGCGCCCGCGCCGACCGAAGAGATCGTCACCAGCACGCCCAGAATCGCGCCGGTGAGAATGGTAAGGCGCGCGACGAGACGCGGGTTCAGTTCGCCGACGCGCCGGTCGTAAAGCCGCATGATCGGCTTGCGCAGAAAAAGCAGAATGGCGGTGGTGAAGAGTGCTATGCCCAGCACCTTGGTGATGAGGCTTTGCGCCGTCTTGCTGTCGATGCCGAGATAATAAAGCCCGAGGATTGTGAGCGCCGTCATCGGCACGCTGCCGAGTGCGAGCAGGCCCACAACTTTCCAGTCGATGGTCTTGTTGTAGCCGTGAACGGCCGAGCCGCCCGCCTTGGTGATGGAGGCGTAAAGCAGATCGGTTCCGACCGCGCTTGCCGGATGCACGCCGAAAACGAGGATCAGCAGCGGCGTCATCAGCGAGCCGCCGCCGACGCCTGTGAAGCCGACAAGCCCGCCGACCAATACGCCGGAAAGCACATAAAGCGGATCGATGTAAGCGAGCAGATGGCTCATGATCGGTTCCTTCAGAACGAGAATTGCGCGCGCGCGGAGAGCGCGTTGTATTGCTGGCCCACGCTTGCGAAAGGTGCTGCGGCGGCGAGGCGGGCGATGTTCACGCGCTGATAATCCAGCGCGAATTTGAAAAAGGAATCGGGATACCAGTTGATTCCCGCCGTCCAGATTTTCTGTTCGCCGCCGCGAATGCCGCCGATGGGTGCCGCGATGCCCGCGAGCCCGGCGCGATCGTTCAGATCGAGGTCGCTATAGCGCGCGGCCAATTCCCAGGCGCCCGTCCCGCCCTTTTCGATGGTCGAATCAGGTGTGGGCGCGGTGAAAGCGGCGGAGGATTTGTTGTAGCCGTGCCGCTCGCCGGTGATGACCCAGCTCGCCTGCGCATACCAGCCATGAAACGCGAGAGCGGGAGTCGTGCGCGGCTTGATGGCGTAATCGAAAGTGCCCGCCTGCGCATAGAAATTTTTCCAATTGCCGCCCGCTTCCGCGCCCCATTCGGTCGCGCTGTCGATATCGAGCGTGCCGGTGGTGACGAGTTTGGTGCCATCCACCGTGAGTTCGGGTGCGGCGGATAATGTGAGATTGTGCGCACCGCCCGCGCCGCGCAGCACATGGGTGAAGCTGCCGCTCAACACCACATTCGAATCCGCATCGCGATGGACGAGGCCAGACGCGCGGCCGACAAGCGCCTGTTGCTCGCCCAACACGGCGCTATCGCCGACCTTGCCGCCGGTGAACGAGATCGCGGCGAAAACGCGCTCGCCCGCATAGATGATGCTCGCCGCATCGCGCCCATCGCCGCCTGCGGTATTGCGCAATACGTCGCTCGGCGCGGTGCGTTCGAGGAACAACGTGTCCTGCGCGGCGGTTAAATCTTCAAGCCCCGCGGCAGGCGCGAATGCGCCGATGCGGAATGCGAAAGGTGCCGCGCCATCATATTGCACATAGGCCGATTGGATGTGGCCGCCGGTTTCGGTGCCGCTGCTGCCGCCGAAATCGAAATTGAGATTGTAGGACCAGACGGAAAACGCCTTTCCCTGCACACCGAGATAGGCCCTGCGGAAATTGCTGCCGCTCGAAAGTTCGGGGCCGTAGGCTGCGGGCAGAAGCCGCGCGCTGCCGCTCTGGAAATATCCCGCACTGTCGAATTGGGCGAGGCCGTGAATGGCGGCGGTCACATCGCCCGGCGATGCGGCATGCGCGGCGCCGCCGATGCCCAAACTTGCCAATGCCAAAAGCGCAATTTTCCCACGCATGCTCTGTCCCCGCAAAATCGCGAAACCAGAGTGAGCCGATAATGTCTAGTGAGTCAATAGAGATTTAGGAGATTAAACGACAGCGCGTCCGCTGTGCAAAGCGGGGCGCGTTTGTCAGGAATGGGCGCGGCGGGATGAAGCCAGCGCCGACGCCAGCGTGCGCTTTTCCAGCACCTCGGCGGTGGCGTCGCGCGCGGCGAGCAACACCTTGCGGATGGCGCAGGTTTTTTCGTCATCGCAATCGGCGCATTTCTGATAGGCGGTGACGCTGACACAGGGGCTGAGCGCCAGCGGCCCATCGGTGACGCGGATGATCTCGGCGAAACTAATCTTGTTCGCGGGCCGGCCCAGCATGTAACCGCCCGCCCTGCCCCGCTGGCTTTTGACCACGCCGCGCTTTTTCAATTCGAGCAGAATCTGTTCGAGGAATTTCCTCGGCACGCGCGCACGCGCCGCCACATCGGCGATCATCATCGGCTCGGCACTGCCATGCTCGGCCAGCACCAGAAGCGCGTGCATCGCATAGCGGGCTTTTTGCGAGAGCATGGGCAATGCCCCTTAATTCCATCGAAGATATGGACTTTGGACCGCCGCCGGTCAATTTCCCTGCCCGACGGGGCTGGCGGTTGCGTTTTGGCTCCATTTTGGTATCATTCTGGCTCCAAAATGGAGCCAGCCATGGGTGTCAATATCTCGATCAAGAATGTGCCGGAGGCGGAGCTTGAGCGCCTTCGCCAACAGGCCCGAAACAACCATCGATCCCTGCAAGGCGAATTGCGCGTCATTCTGTCGGAAGCGGCTGCGCAGACGTCCACTTCGCGGCAACGCAGGCTGACATTCGACGAATTCGTCGCCGAGATAAATAAAATCGGCCTGAAGACACCATCGGAATCGGTACAGATGATTCGGGAAGATCGTGACCGATAAAATCATCGACGCATCCGCGCTCGCCGCATTGATTTTCGCCGAACCGGAAGCCGCAATTGTCGAACGCCGATTGCAAGGATGCGAGCTCAAGGCACCCGCTTTGTTGCCGTTCGAGATCGGCAATGTATGCCTGAAGAAACTTCGGAAAAATCCGGATCAGCGCGACGCGATCCTTTTGCAATTCGGCAAGTTCAAAAACTTTCCCGTTGATATGTTGGCCGTGCCGCCGGATGCAATGCTGGAACTTGCCGAGCAATTCAATCTTTCCGCTTACGACGCCAGTTATCTCTGGCTGGCGCGCGAATTGGGTGCTGAGCTTGTAACGCTGGATGCGCGGCTGGAGCGCGCGGCGGCGGCGATTTAACGCTCGCAGACCGCTAGGGCACGAAGGCGATATTGTCGAGGTCGATGGCGCCGTCGATTGTCGTGCGCGGTTTTCCGAAGATCACAAAGCCCACGCGATAGGCTTTATGGGGATCGAAGGCGGCACCGCTGCCGAAAAATCTCGCCGGATGGAAATCGTCGAAATGGGCGATGACGGGATGGCCCCAGCCATCGGCGAGTTCCGCGGGATCGACCGCATAGGACGGCATCACATAGTTCTTGTGGTCGTAGGACGGCGTACCGGAATAAAGAACCGCGCGCACGGTGTAGGCGGGCCTGGCATCTTCGCTTTGGATATTGAACGACAGCTTGTGGAAATAGGACACGTCGTAGGGCACTTCGGGAAAATACGAAAACGAGCAGAAGATTCCGGCAAAGGGCGTGTCGTCGGTTGTGGAAACGAGATGGAACGACACGCGAAGATATCCGTCGCCGTTCTTGTCGTGGTCCACCCTCTTGTAGCTGATGGTCGAACCCATGTTCTGCGAACTGTCGCTGATGAGCGCGCATTGCGTGCCGAGCGTGGTGTGCGGTTTGCCGCTGCTGCCGCCGGTGAAATCCGCGATCATGCCGTGCGTGAAGGCGGGAAAGGGTTCGATCTTCGTCACGCGCAACAGCGAATAGCCGAGATAAAGTGCGGTGCCGATCAACACGGCAATCCCCACGGTGAGCAATGTGACGTAGAAGATCGGCTTTTCGAGCTGGTCGCGATATCCGGTCAACGCTTCGGTCACGGCGAGCGTGAGAAAAACCGTCGCAGCCCCAATCAGTGCGGCCTGCCAATAGCCTTCGGTGAAATAGGCGCCGGCGGCGAAAATCACCGCGAGTACGAGCGACAGACCTATGATGGCAGCAGGACGCGACAAGCAGCTCACCCCCCGTCGAAACCGGCCGCAAGGTTACAGGGCCGCCACGCGCGCGGCAACTAATCCAGTTCGTAGATAACCGCATTCCAGAAGCGCGCGCGATGCGAGCCGGAGCGGCGAAAGCCGCGCTGGCGCAGTTCGCGCCCGATCAGGAAATTGATGTAGCCATGCGCCACCAGCGCGGCGGCACCTTCCTTGCGCGCGCGGCGCATGAGGATGTCGGCGGCGTCGGACGCGCGGTCTTTCGCGCGCTTGTAATTCTCGATTTTCGGATGATAGCCCGCGTGCCACAGAATGCGCGCCACCACGGCCCATTTGGGCACCTTCATGCGCAGCACGGGAATGCGTGGGGATGCGAGCGGGGCTTCGACAAACAGCGGATCGGCGATCAGCTCGGCCTTGGGCGCGAGTGCGCGCGCGCTGTCGGTCGAGCGCTTGCGGCCGCTGGTGAACACTTCGGTCAACTCCTTCACCAGATCCTGCAATTCCTCCGGCGGCGCGCTGTCGGGATCGAGGCCGGCTTCCTCATAGGCGTCGATGTAGGAGCGAAAGCCGTTGTGCGATGTGCGCGGCGAGGTGGGAATGTCGGGCCTGCCGTGGCGGATCAGGATGATCCGGCATTGCGGCGCGGGCTTTTCCTGCGCGCCGGTTTGCGGCGCTTCGCCCTGCTTGTACTGTCGCCTGAGCCGGGCGCGGCCCGCGATCCGGCCCGCCGCTACCATGGACGGAAATTCGGGGTGAGGAGACGGCGCATGGAACAGGACAACCTCAAGGACAAAGTGGCCATCGTCACGGGCTCGGCCAGCGGCATCGGCGCCGCGGTCGCACTCCGGCTCGCCCGGCGCGGCGCGAAAATAGTCGTCAACTACAACAAAAGCGAGACGGAAGCGGAAGCCTCCGCCAAAGCGGCGCGGGAGGCGGGCGGCGAGGTGCTCGTCGTGCAGGGCAATGTGGCCGAGGATGCCGATTGCCGCAAACTGGCACAGGCGGCGATGGATGCCTGGGGGCGGATCGACATTCTGGTGAACAATGCGGGCACCACGAAATTCGCATCCCACGCCGATCTGGCCGCGCTGACGGCCGAGGATTTCCAGAGCATTTATGCGGTCAATGTGATCGGCCCATACCAGATGGTGCGGGCCTGCGTGCCCGCGCTCAAAGCCAGCGGCGAAGGCAGCGTGGTCAACATCTCCTCCATTGCGGGGATCGCGGGCATCGGGTCGTCCATCGCCTATGCCGCGTCGAAGGGCGCGCTCAACACGCTGACGCTGTCGCTGGCCCGCGCGCTGGCGCCGGAGATCAGGGTCAATGCCGTGTGCCCCGGCTTCGTCGCCACGCCCTGGTTCAGCGGGCAATTCGGCACCGAGATCGCCGCGCGAATCGCCGACGAACAGGCCAAGGCGGCACCGCTCAACCGCGCGGCCGACGGCGACGAAATCGCCCGGACGGTGCTTTTCTTCTGCTCCCCCGACTCGCGGCACATCACGGGCGAGATGTTGCTCACCGATGGCGGCTTGCACCTCGCCGTAATGGCCGGTGCGCGGCGCTAACGACGCCCAATAAGGCGGCTGACTGCCCACGCTTCGTGCAGCTTTTATGGCAAGGCAGGCGAATCAGTATCTTTTGGGTATGGCTGTTACGCAAAAGCCACGGAAATCGTTGCTGACATTCTTGTCTTTAAGTAGGTTTTTGAAGAGTTTGCGCTTGCGGGCGCTGCGGTCCCGCGAACACGCGTATGGCCGCGTCATATCATGAATTTAAGGAGGGTTGGACTTATGAAGTCCTTGAAAATCAGTTTGCTCTTTGGCGTGGCGAGCGCCTTGACGCTTATGGCGGGTGGGGCTCAGGCCGGCGCGATTGCCGGTAATTCGAACCCGATCTCGTTCGATCCCGGCATCGGCAAGGTCCAGATAACCGGTCAACTCAGCGGCCTGGCGTTCTACCAGAGCAATTCCACCGGCACTGACTACGGTTACTATCCGGGTAACGCCGATTCGTATCTGGACATCGACAATGCGCTGATCACCGTTCAGAAGACGGACGGGATGTTCCAGTTCTTCGTGCAGGCGGGCGCCTATTCCTTCCCGACACTCGGCTTCCCCTATGTGAAATCGAGCGTTGTGCCTGCGGCGACCTTCGGCGTGGTTCCCCTTGCCTACGGAAAAATCCAGCTCGACGACAATTTCTCGGTCGAAGCAGGCAAGCTGCCCACGCTCATCGGCGCGGAATTGGGCTTCACGACGCAGAATATCAATATCGAGCGTGGCCTTCTGTGGAACCAGGAGCCGCTGGTGAGCCGCGGCGTGCAGGTGAACTATGCGGACGGTCCGCTGTCCATCTCGCTGTCGTGGAATGATGGCGCCTACACCAATGTGTGGAACACGGCTTCCGGCCTCATCTCCTACGCCATCGACAGTTCGGACACGATCGCGTTCGACGCCGAAGTCGTTCCGGACGTGACCAACAGCCTGTTCCATCACCGGCGGCCGGGCCAGCAGATCTACGATCTGATGTACACCTACAGCTCCGATCCATGGACCATTGCTCCTTATGTTCAGTACCAGGCCGTCAACGACCACCCGAGCTATTCCTGCGGCGGCTGCAAACTCAGCAGCGGTAACGAATGGGGCGTCGGCGTTCTGGCCAGCTATCAGCTCGATCCGAACTGGAGCTTGAACGGCCGCTTCGAGTATGAAGCTGCTTCGGCCGGCTCGCCGAACTATTGGGCGCTCGGATACGGGCAGCATGCCAAGGCCTGGTCGCTCACGGCCACGCCGACCTACCAGGACGGCATGTTCTTCGCCCGTGGCGAACTTTCCTATACGGGCCTGTCCGACTACGCGCACAGTATCTACACGGGCTACTACGGCTTCGGCAAAAATGGCGACAAGGCCGACCAGTTCCGCGCCATGTTCGAAACCGGCGTGTCGTTCTAATAGTTTTCGCTTGCATCCTGACCCGCGCCCCGAAAGGGGCGCGGGTTTTCTTTTGTCCGCGCCCGTGAAACGCTCGGCCCCGCAAAGCCGGAGCGAGGCGCGTCATGGCTGCGAAATTTCCTGACGGTTTTTTGTGGGGTACGGCGACGGCCGCCCATCAGGTTGAAGGCGGCAACATTGCCAGCGACCTCTGGCTGATGGAGATCGCACCGCTCAGCGCCTTTGCCGAACCATCGGGCGATGCCTGCGATCATTATCATCGCTATCCGGCCGACATCGCGATGCTGGCGGGCTTAGGCTTTTCCACCTATCGCTTCTCCATCGAATGGGCGCGCATCGAGCCGGAGGAAGGCTTTTTCTCGCAAGCAGCACTCGACCATTACCGGCGCATGATCGCGGCCTGCCATGCCGCGCGCGTCACACCGATGGTGACGTTCCACCATTTCACCGCTCCTTTGTGGTTCACGCGCGATGGCGGCTGGGAGAATGCCAAATCGGTGGACCGCTTCGCGCGGTTCTGCGAGCGGGCGGGGGCGGCACTCGGCGATCTGATCCCTTACGCCTGCACCATCAACGAGGCCAACATCCCCGTGATGCTGACCATGATGCGCGAAGGCGGCAATGTGGGTAGCTGGACGCGGCCCAAATCTTTCGTGGCGGCGGCGAAACTCTGCGGCGGCGATGCGGCGCGGCTCGCACCTTATCTTCTGTGCGACGGGCATGCGACCGTGCCCAATCTGATCGCGGCGCATCGAACCAGCTATGACATTCTGAAAGCACGCGTGAAGGGGCCGGTTGGCATCACGCTGTCGCTCAACGATTTCCAGGCCGAGCCCGGCGGGGAGGCTTTGCGCGATGCCGCCGACCGGATCATCAATGTGCAATTCCTCGACGCGCTGCGCGGCGATGATTTCGTGGGCGTGCAGACTTACACGCGCGTGCGTTTCGGGCCGAAGGGCATGCTGGGCGCGCCGGCCGGGGCCGAGCGCACGCAGATGGCGTATGAATTTTATCCCGCGGCACTCGAGGCCGCGATCCGCCAGGCCGCGCGCGTGAGCGGATGCCCCGTGATCGTCACCGAAAACGGCATCGGCACTGAGGACGACAGCCGCCGCGTCGCCTATACGCAGGCAGCCCTCGAAGGCGTATTGCGGTGCTTGCGCGACAGCGTGGATGTGCGCGGCTACATCCATTGGTCGCTGATGGACAATTACGAATGGCTGGAAGGCTATCGCCCGAAATTCGGATTGGTGGCGGTGGATCGCACGACACAGGCGCGCAAGCCCAAACCGAGCGCCTGGTGGCTCGGCGAAATCGCGAAGAACAACGCGCTTGGTTAAAAATGGTAAGGATGAATACATACAATAAATGATGCAGCGTGGCCAATCCATATAAGCAAAAAGCGAGTATTCGGCTGGTATTTATGCACGCGCCCAAAGTTTAATCGTGTGTTCACTTTCAAGGCATAATTTGAAACAACCCTCGGCTGCGGTTGTTGACCGGCATCTACAGCTTAATTTGGCGGATGTTGATCGATGTCTCAATCTCTTCGCAACAACACGGATCGCAGGAAAAGCGCCGCGTTCGCCGGAATCGACGACCGCTTCCGCACCATTTTCGATTCGGTCGAAGACGGTATCTTCATCTCCGACCCCGCGAACGGGCAATTCATCGAGGTCAACCGGCGCGGCTGCGGGATGTTCGGCTACGAGCCCGGCGAACTGATCGGCCTTGATATCGCCAATCTGTCGAGCGGCATTCATCCCTACACGCTCGAGCAGGGGATTGAGAACGCGCACATCGTCAGCGCCGGCAAGTCCATGCTGTTCGAATGGCAATGCGCGACCAAGGCCCGGACATTCTTCTGGGCCGAAATCTCGATCCGCTATGCGGAGATCGGCGGGATTCCCGTCATCGTGGCGATCGTGCGCAACATCGACGAGCGCAAACGCCTGAACGAAGAACTGGTTCGGGCCATGAACGAAGCGGCGGAAGCCAACAAGGCCAAGAACGCGTTTCTGGCGATCATGAGTCACGAATTGCGCACGCCGCTGAACGCCATCATCGGGTTTTCCGACATGATGGTGAGCCAGTGCCTCGGCCCGCTGGGGAATCTGCGCTATCGCGAATATTCCGCCGATATTCATGACAGCGGATTGCAGCTTCTGCGGCTGATCGACGATCTGCTGGATCTGTCGCGGATCGACGCGGGCAAGACCGAACTCTACGAGAATGAATTTTCGCTCGGCGATGTCGCCGATGAAGCCTGCCGGATGGTGGAATTGGGGGCGCAGAAATCCGGGCTGGAAATCCGCAACGAAATTCCCCCCGATCTTTGCCACATCTTCGCCGACGAGCGCCGCGTCAAACAGATCGTTCTCAACCTGCTTTCAAACGCGATAAAATTCACCCCGCCGGGCGGGCGCGTGATCGTCAGGGCCGCGCAATCGGCCGAAGGGCTTGTGCTGGAAGTCGCCGACACCGGGATAGGCATCGCCGAAGCCGATCTGCCCAAAGTGCTGGAGCGGTTTGGCCGCGTCGATAACGAATATTCCCGCAAGACCACCGGAACCGGCCTCGGCCTGCCGCTCGTCAAGACGCTGATCGAGCTTCACGGCGGATCGATCAGCCTTGCAAGCACGCTGGGCGCGGGAACAACGGTGTCCATCGTCTTTCCGCCCGGCCGCGTCATCAAGGCGGCAAACAGCTCGGCGGCTTGAGCGTTGGTTTACCAAGGCGAAGCTCGCGGAACGCGAGCGAAGACTGGTTTACCGGGGCGAAGCTCGCGGAACGCGAGCGAAGACTGGTTTACCGGGGCGAAGCTCGCGGAACGCGAGCGAAGACTGGTTTACCGGGGCGAAGCTCGCGGAACGCGAGCGAAGACTGGTCGGAGAGAGAGGATTCGAACCTCCGGCCCCCACGTCCCGAACGTGGTGCTCTACCAGGCTGAGCTACTCTCCGTGGCCCAAGGAGGCGCCCTTATAACGATGGGTTCCGCCCCCCGCAACCGGCGTTGAAAGCCCGCAATCAAGCCAGTATGGTCCGCCGCCAACGCGCGATTTTCGGACATTTTGGGGCGTCGCCAAGCGGTAAGGCACCGGATTTTGATTCCGGCATTCGGAGGTTCGAATCCTCCCGCCCCAGCCAGCCTACCGGTATGTTGGCGCAAGAGGAAAAACCTCAAGCGCCGCGCCAAAACCTGCTGAGTGCGCCTAAATGAAGGCGCTGGCGGCGGTGGCCGCATTAATCTGCATCATTGTGAACGGGTGTAACGTTCCAAGTAAAACCGTCTGGCTTGTTGCCAAGACGTCCGGCGACTATGTGCGCGCGGAAATCGCCTCCACCAACGGAGAAGGCAAATCGGGTTCTCCTTTGCAGGGGTGCGCCAGCATATTCATAAGTTGTTATGCCCCATATGTGGACACGATAAGCACCTTCCATGAGAAAGAATTCTTCGAAAAAGTTCAAAGGCTCTCCTCTCGAAAACCACATGGGAGCTTCATGCCCTGGGAAAATACACATATTCAGGTCGAGAGAGATTGTTGGTGCGGGGTATTGGAAGCCGGTCGGCAAAGGTTCGGGAAAGAGCGCAATTCCAACGATATGATTGATTTTGAACGCAGGCACGTTCCCGTGGTTTTTCAACGTGGTTCGCGCGCCTATTGGCAATCGTATACCAAAATTATTGAGAATTGTGGGGCTTACGGAAATATACGGTCGCAACTGTGCCGCAGCCACTTCCTTGGCATGATCCAGCGAGCGTTGAGTGACGCGCCACAAGAGTCCGGTGGAAGCAAAGAGGAGAAAGGTAAAAACAGCGAGCAGATAGTCGGCGCTGTTCGTTTCACAAAGGAACTTGACGACCCATTCCCTTGGTTCATCGCGCGCGTGTTCGCGGGCTTCGCTACTCTCTATTTCTGCTGGCGCACTTTGAGCGCTTTGGAAAATCAACAAATTATTGAAGCTATAACCGGAGGAAGTGTCGCTTTGTTTTTTTGCCTTCTTGCCTTGGGGGCCGAGCCTATCGAGAGAGCGTTGTATTTCTTCTTTTGCTTGTTCGTTTGAGCAGAAGTTTCGAAGCCAGAAGTAAGGCCCAATACATAGCCCGATAATAAGAATAATGCTCGCGCCCCAAATGATTAGGCGCAATTCTTGCCGCCATTTGATAACAAACCGCGATAACTTCGCCGCCGTTTTGATGATTGCTTTAGCGACCGTCATTCGACATCGATTTAACAGATATTTAGCGGCACGCATCGAAGAACGTCGGCAGCAAGTTGCCGAAGATGTAGAAGGTGGAAAGCGGCAACTTCAGGATTTGTATAACCACTATGATGCTGATCTTAAAACGAGGGAGGAAGAAGTTAGCCGCATTGCGCAAGACACTAAGCAGCTAGTCGAAACTGCCAGGCATTTAGCCGAAGGAAGTGTCGAGGAAGCGCGCGAAATTACAGATAAGTTCCAAGCCAAACTTGATGCGATCCTTAGCCAAGATGAATCTGATGGGCCTCAATCGCCTCAAGACACTCAATCAGAAACGCCGCCGTAAAGCCGCCCCGGCTGATTTTGTTGGCTAGGTTCCGCTCGGTTTCCTTCACCCCCAGATCGGCCAGCTTTTCGACCAATTGGGCATAGGTAACGCCCCGGCGCTTTAGCTCCCCTTGAGCAAATTCTTGGCCTTTTCTTCGTATTGGGCCGTTAAGGGGTTGGTTTTATAGACATTTTTCGGCATGGGCGGACCCTGAAAAAAATCATCGGATGCGGTGAAGATAATACTTGCATCCGGCTAAGTCTATCGCTATATCCAGTGTGTAATATCACTGGATGCGATGACAAATGTCCCAACACTTCCTCCTCTCCTCCGCCGCCAAGACCCTCACGCTGGCCCAAGTGTTCCGCATGACGGACGCCGAGGCCGAGGCGACATTCTGCCGGGTCCGTTGGGCCAGCACGGAAGGCAAGCCCGTTTGCCCGTCTTGTGGCGGCGTTGAGCTAATCCCTCATGCTGGTCGGCACGCTGGCGCTACCGACTGTCGAAGCATGAGGGGCGCGTGATCGCAAATTAACCGATCATGCCCTAACTCCCGCGCATCTTCGCAGCCGTGTCTTTCGGCTTCAGGAACGAATTATAGACCCAGCCCTGCTGCGCCTTTTGGCCCGCGGATGCCGCGCGCGCTTCCACAAGCGTCCAATTGCCAAGCGTGCGGATGGTGGCGACTTCGATGCCGGGGGTAAGTGTCGCCAGTACGCCGCTGGTGGTGGAGGCATCCGCGCGCAAATTGACGCTGCGGGCGACGACGGCCTTCTGCTGCGCGGGTGCGGCGGCGGGCGGCGGCGGCGCGATTGCGGGGGCGGCATCGGATGTTTCGAAATAGGCAGCGCCGGTGAGGCTCGCAAGGTCCACCTGCCAATCGTAAGGCAACATCGACACGATCTGCGGATAGAACAGGATCGCCGACATCACCACGCAGGCAAGCGCGAGCGCAGAGAACACAAGCCCGCCATTGTGCGAAGGCTCCTCGGCGCCATCGCGCTCCAGCGTCGCCAGGCGAAGCTGCGCGTTCTCCGATTCCCGGTTGGCGATGACGGTTCGAAGCGTGCTGATTTCATCGCGCAGGGCCGAAATTTCCGCCGCGTGGTTGGCACTTGCGCGCACGCGCATTTCGCCGAGTGCGGCTTCGGCCGCCTCGTAACGCGCCACGGCATCGGCAAGGCCCGCGGCATAGCGTTCGCGCGTTTCGCGTTCGGTGATTGTGCGCGCGATGGCGATTTCGCGTTCGGCATAGGCTTGCGCCTGCGCGATGGAGGCGCGCGATTGGCCGAGTTCGCCGTCGCGCGCGGCGAGCGCTTCGGCCATTTGCGTTTTCCAATGCGCCTCGACCGCCTGAAGCCGCACGGCTTCGCCCGTTTTCCAGGTTTGAAGCGCATCTTCGAGATTGCGTTCCTGCCGGGCGCCCGCCTGACGGATGGCCGCTTGCAATTTCGCGACATCCACGTCGCGGACGGCGAGTTGCTCGCGCAACGCGGCAAGCTCGGCGTTCAGGCGCTGGAGTGCGGCCTCGTCATTGCCGGTCGTTTTCTGCGTCTGGGCGCGCGCCTCGGCGAGCGCGCGATCGGATTGTTCGCGCCATCGCGCTTGGGCTGTGGCAAACCGCGCCGCTTCACCGGCCTTCCAGCTTTCCTCGGCTTTCGAAAGTGCGTTGCGGATTGCGCGTTCGCCATCTTCGGGTGCGGACGCCGCGGCCGCGCGCAATTGCCCCAGCGCGTTTCTCGCAGTGTCGAGATCGGCTTCGCGCGCGGCAAGCCGGATCGCCGTTTGGGCAAGTTCGTCGCGCAGACCGCGCAATTGCTCGAGTGCCGCCGCACTCGGCGCATCGGGCTCGACCATCGCGATTGCGAATTCGGGGCTGATCGCATAGTCGAGCACGGCGATGGTGGCGGCATCGGTGGAATCGACGCCGACGATCCGCACCGCGAGCATCTGCTCGTCGTCGAGCGGCGCACCGGGCAGATAGAGCAAATCTTCCAGCTCATCGAGCGTGAACGACCAGGAATTGTCGCCATTGTTGCGCCCCGCCGAAAAGCGCGCGGGCGCGGGCATGCGCTCGACGCGGATGCTCAGGCGGCCATGGCTTCGGTAAGGCGCCACCACTTTGCGAAGATCGACGGGAATGGCGCGGGCAGGCACGGGCATCTCCGCGTCGTCGCGGCCCCCGCGCCTGCGAGGCGATTGCTTCTCGGCCAGCACCGTTGCGCGTTGCAACATTTGCGCAACCCTCCATCACAGCCCGGCTTGGGGCACCCATTTCGCGCCGACACTAGCGCGGCGTTCGATTGCGCCCCGTTACGATAATCAAGCGCAGTTTCATAAATCTGTGCGGGTTAAAGGCGAAAAGTGCGGCTTTCTTGCGGAGCCCCGCCTTCTGTTCTAAGCCTGACGCCGCAAATTTCGCCAAGGGGCACTATGAGCCTGCAATTGATTGTCGCCGATCCCGTCGTGCGCTTCATGATGAAGCGGCGCTTCGCCAAATCCGGCACCGTGATGACGCTGCGCGGCATTATGGAAGAACATGCGCGCTACACAGGCCCGATGCCCAAACGCATCCGCATGGACAAGATTTCGCTGGGCGGGGTTCCGACCGAGCGGCTGCGCAGCGCCGCTGCCGACGAGAAAAAGGCGCTGCTCTATATTCATGGCGGCGGATTCGTGGCGGGCAGCCCCGCCAATCATCGCCAGCTAACCTGGCGGCTGGCGGCGAAAACCAATGTGCCGGTCTATGCCATCGATTACCGGCTTGCGCCGGAGCATCCGTTTCCGGCGGCGTTGGAAGATGCGCTGGCCGCCTATCGCACGCTGCTCGACAAGGGCATCGCGCCGTCGCGCATCGCGGTGGGCGGGGATTCGGCGGGCGGAAATCTTACGCTGGCGCTGGCGCTGAAGCTGAAAGAATTGGGATTGCCGCAACCGGCGGCCCTTGTGTGCCTGTCGCCCGTCACCGATCTGGCCGAACCCGCGCCCTCGCATATCAGCAATATCGGCAGCGATGCGATGTTCGATCCGGGCATCTTCAATTCGGTGCCGCAATCCTATTGCCCCGGCCGCGATGTGTTCGATCCGCTGATCTCGCCGCTGCGCGGGGATGTGCGCGGGCTGCCGCCGACGCTGTTTCAATGTTCGGGTGCGGAAATGCTGCGCGATGATTCCATCCGCATGGAAGCGAAGATGAAACAGGCGGGTGTCGATACGACGATTGAAGTCTGGCCCAAAGTGTTTCACGTCTGGCAGGTGGCCGCGAATTTGCTGCCCGAAGGACGCCGCGCAATCGACAACATCGCGGCGTTTTTGAATGGGAAGTTGTGCTGACCCCCACCCGCCCTGCTGCCCCCGGAACAAGTCCGGGGTTCGCAGGACGACCTCCCCCTTTCAGGGGGAGGAAAGTTTGGCGCAATTAATTCCTCCCCCTGCAAGGGGGAGGATGCGAGCACGACCGTGCGAGAAGGTGGGGGTCACTTATAAATCAAACTGATCGTCTCCGCGACACACGCGGGCCGATCCTGCCCCTCGATCTCGATGGTCATTTCGTTGATGAGCTGAAGGCCGCCCGCGCGCGGCTCAACGCTCATAAGCTTTTGCTTGGCGCGCACGCGCGAACCCACCGGCACCATATTGGTGAAGCGAACTTTGTTGGAGCCGTAATTGATGCCGCGCGACACGCCGTCGATGCGCAGGATCTGTGCGGCCAGCATCGGCAGAAGCGAGAGCGTGAGATAGCCATGCGCGATGGTCTTGCCGCCGGGAAGACTGGTTTTCGCGCGCTCCACATCGATATGGATCCATTGATGATCGCCGGTGGCGTCGGCGAATGTGTTGATGCGGGCCTGATCGATCGTGACCCAATCCGATGCGCCGATGTCCTGACCCACAAGGTCGGCAACCTCGTTGAACGATACCGTCTTCATGGCGTTTCTCCTTTTTGCGTTTCGTTTGCGAGCGCGCGAACGCGCCGCTCCAGTTCGTGCATGGGGCCGTGGCGCAGGCCCAAACAATCCAGTTGCGCGATCATGCGATAGAGATAGTCGCGGTTGGAGCCGAACACGCCTTCGGCCGTGGCGATGCGCTGCGCAATCTGTTCGTCGCTCAAATCGTTTTCGTAGCGCGGATGATGGCGATTGATGATGAAGGTGATGGCGCGCGCGCGGCCGATGCCTTCGATTTCCGCATCCATCCAGTGCGGAATGTACGCGCCCGACAGCATTTCGCGCTGCCAGAGGATGGTGAGTTCGCTTTCGACTTCGGGCGCGGCTATGCGGTGCGCGAGCCCGACGCAATCCCCGCCCTCGTCCAGCGCCAGCATCAGGCCGGGCTTTTCCGGCGTGCCGCGCCCGAACGCGATGGTGAGGCAGAATTTGCGGTGAAAGCCGTCGATGCGCGCTTTGGCGCTCGCCGCCACGTTGATTGCGGGATTCCACATCAACGAGCCATAGCCGAACACGAACACGTCGCTGCCGGGCTCGATGCCCGATTGCATGATTTTCAGCGAGGCTTCGCGGTCTTCGTCGGACATGATCGGCATGCCGCCCTGCTTGGCGAAGAGTTCGGCGTAAAACTTCACGCGATCGGCGGTGAAATATTCGCGCTTGAGCAACCCGTCGGCGGGGCGCTTCAACCCATCGGGCAATATGTCGGGATCGTCAGACAATGCGGCTCTCGCGTTTGCCCCAATAACGGTCGCGGATCAGCCGCTTATAGAGCTTGCCGGTGGGATGGCGCGGCAGCTCGCGTTCGAAATCTATACTGCGCGGGCATTTGATGGGCGAAAGATTCTCGCGCGCGAAGGCGAGCAGTTCTTCGGCGAGCGCGGGGCCCGCATCGGCCCAATCGGCGGGCTGCACCACGGCCTTCACCTCTTCGCCGAAATCCTCATTCGGCACGCCGATCACGGCAACGTCAGCCACCTTGGGATGGCCGATGAGGATGTTCTCGGCTTCCTGCGGATAGATGTTCACGCCGCCGGAAATAATCATGAACGCCTTGCGGTCGGTGAGATAGAGATAGCCTTCGGCATCGAGCTTTCCGACATCGCCGAGCGTGGACCAATCCTTGTGGAGCGGGTGGCGGGATTCGGCCGTTTTCTTTTTGTCGTTGTGATATTCGAATTCCGAAGGTCCCTGAAAATAGATCGTGCCTTCCTCGCCGATTGCGAGTTCGTTGCCTTCATCGTCGCAGATATGGATTTCGCCGAGCAGCGATTTGCCGACGGTGCCGGGATGGGTCATCCAATCCTCGCTGCCGACGAAGCAAAAACCATTGCCTTCGGTGCCCGCATAATATTCGCGCAGCACCGGCCCCCACCATTCGATCATCTTGCGCTTCACATCGATGGGAATGGGGGCGGCGGCATGGATCGCCGATTTCATCGAGGAAACATCGTATTTCTCGCGCACGCCATCCGGCAGCTTCAACATGCGCACGAACATCGTGGGCACCCATTGGCTGATGTTGGCGCGGTATTTTTCGATCTGGCGCAGCGAATCTTCCGCATCGAAATGCTCCATCACGACGACCGTGCCGCCGAAGCGGTTGACCGTCATGCAATAGCGCAAGGGAGCCGCGTGATAGAGTGGTGCGGGCGAAAGATAAATCGAATCCGCGCTCATGCCGAACAACATGCCCGCGAGGCCAATCAGCGGATTGGGCGACTGGATCGGCAAGCCGGTCAGCGGATTGCGCACGCCCTTCGGCCGCCCGGTGGTGCCGGAGGAATAGAGCATGTCCGCGCCCGCGGTTTCGTCGGCAATCGGCGTGATGGGCATTTTGCCCGCTTCGTCTTCATAAGATGCGAAGCCGGGGATCGTGCCGCCGATCATCAGCAGGTTGAGACCGGGGATGGAAACCTCGCCAGCGACTTTGGCGAGGCTGTGGCCCGCGATAAATGCCTTCGCGCCGCAATCGCGCAGGATGTATTCCACTTCTCCGGCCGTGAGCCGCGAGGAGATGCAGGTATAATAGAGCCCTGCCCTCTGCGCCGCCCAGCACACTTCCAGAAAGCGAAGATTATTCTCCATGAAGATGGCGACGACATCGCCGACCTTCAGGCCCAGCTTGCGGAACAATTGCGCGCCCTGATTGGAACGCTCCTCAAGCTCGCGATAGGTCAGGCTTTCGCCGGTCGAGGCCATGATGATGGCCTTCTTGTCCGGCGTTTGTTTGACGACGACGGAAGGATGCACAGGCTGCCTCGGCGATAGCGTTTGGCGGATAGTACGAAATCGCAGGGCGCGGGCGCAAATCGGTCAGGAAAAATGCCGGGCGAGCGCATCCATCATGTCGTCGCCGGAAAAGCCCAGCGCCTGAAGGCGGCCCGAACGCAACAGCAGCGCAAGTCCCGCGAGTGCGGCGGCAATCAGCACGGTATCGGCCTGATTCCGGCGGCTGGAGGCGGGCTTGCCCGTGGCGTCGGAGAGTGCGGTGAGGGCCGCGATCAGCCGCCCGTTGAAGAGGCGCTCGGCTTCGCCGCCTCGCGCGGGGAGCGCTGCCACGGCTTCGGCCAGCGTTTCCATATTTTGCAGCAGCGCGAGAGCGGCCCCTGCCGTAGCGGCAAGTTTGTCATTGTCCGATGCGGCGGATGCCTCGCGCATGGCGCGCGTCAGCGCCGAAAGGTCGTCGGCCGCCAGCGCGAGCAGCAAATCATCCCGGTTCTGGAAATAGCCGTAGAGAGCGGCTGGCGCGTAGCCCGCTTCCGCCGCCACGGCGCGGAGCGACAGCGCGCGCGCATCGCTATGCACGGCCACCCGCCGCGCCGCATCGAGGATCGAGGCGCGCGTGGCCGCGCGCGTTCGGCCGCGCCGTGCTTGCCGATGCTGCTCGATCACGCTCATCGCGCGACGATACCGCGATTCGCGCGCAAGCCCTCGCTCCGCACAAAAAAACGGCCCGCAACCGGCGGGCCGTTTTGATTCGATTCGGTCTAACCGCGCTCCCGTCATGCTTCGACAGTCGGTAGCGCCAGCGTGCCGACCAGCATGAGGGATGAGCTAAACCCCTCACCCTGAGCCCGTCGAAGGGTGAGCTCGTCGAAGGGTGAGGACGCCTGCTTATTTCGGGCAGGTCGATTGGTCCACATCCTTGCGCATGCAATAGGCGGCCTGCACGGCATGGAATTCGTTGACGACGCGCTCTTCGGTATCGACCGTGTTGTCGTGATCGGTCGCCGCGTTGGTGCTCTCGAGTTGCAGGGCGGCGATCTTGGACGCGTCCTTGGAGGGATCGAGATTGGCGATCTTCTGGTTGTCGGTGGTCATGAGGCTGTTCAGGCAATCGCGATAGTCATTGAGCGAGGCCTGCCAGTTCTTGATGTCCAGAAACGCGCCATGCTTGGCCTTCTCGGCGTCGGACGGCGATTTCTGCGCAATTTCGGCGGCCGTCGGCATCGCCGGAGGAATGGGCATGCTGCCGCATGAATTGCTATCGGCCAGAGCCGGCGCCGCGGACGCAGCCAAAATCACGGCCGCCAAGCCGAACTTGTTCAACATCACTATGCTCCCTTTGAGTTTCCATGCCCCTCGTGGCGGGGGGATAAAAGCACAGGTTTCGCGGCGGAATAAAGGCCGTGCGGCTAAACATCCGCCGCATAAGGGGGTGCGGGGTCATATTGCATCGCCCTCTGCACGTTGCGGGCGAAAGGGGCGTCATGAATCTGGCCGATCAGCCACAGCGCCATGTCGATTCCGGCGGAAACCCCGGCGGCGGTAACCACATTGCCGTCGCGCACATAGCGGATATTTTCCAAGACTTCCGCGGCCTCGCCGCGGCCCCTGAGCGTTTCGACGAATGACCAATGCGTGGTCACGCGCTTTCCGCGCGCAGGCCCCGATGCGGTGAGCAGCAGCGCGCCCGTACACACAGATGTGATCCATTCACATTTGCCAGAGACGGCCGCGATCCATGCCAGAAGCGGTTTGTTCTCCACCTCGCGGCGGGTGCCGATTCCACCGGGGATGAGCAACACATCGAGCTTCGGGCAATTCGCGGTGGTGACATCGGGCAGCACGCGCATCGCCTTGGCGCAAACGATGGGCGCGTCTTTCTCCGCCACCAGCATGATCTTGTGCGGGCGGTCGTGGCCCATGCGCGATGAGACTTCGTTGGCCATGGTGAACACTTCCCACGGGCCGACGAAATCCAGTTCCTCCGCGCCGTCGAAAACCAGAATGCCGATGTTCATCGCTGTCTCCATGTTCACCCTTCGACAAGCTCACCCTTCGACGGGCTCAGGGTGAGGGTTAGCTCAATCCCTCATCCCGAGCTTGTCGAGGGACGAAGCATGTCAGCCATTGCCCTGCATCAGCGCAACAGCAAAACCTTCCACCGGGCGGTTGGCTTCCATGCGCGGGGCGCATTCCAGAATGCCGGCGACCGAGAGGCCCGCCCGGAACGCCTGCGCGGTGAGATAATCCTCCGAGTGCCGCCAGCGTTTCTTGGGGCCGAGGTCGAAGCCGTCGCCCGCTTTTTTCTCGACCGTGAAGAGAAAGAAACCATCCGGCGCGAGACGGCGGGCCGCACCCGCGAACACGGCGGAAAGATCGCCCAGATAAACCAGCGTATCGGCGGCGAGGATGAGATCGTATTGCGCAGTGCTTTCGTTCAGGACTGTTTCGAGGTCCGCGACCGACAACGCATCATAGATGTCGCGCGCACGCGCCTGTTCGATCATGGCGGGCGAAAGATCGATGCCTTCGAGAGTGGCCGCCAGCGGCTCGAACGCATCGCCCGAAAGACCCGTGCCGCAGCCAAGATCGAGGACGCGCAGGTTTTCGCGGCCGGGCATGACCAGACCGGCAAGCTCGCGCAGGATCTGCGGCGCGCGATAGCGCAATTGCTCGATCATGCTTCTATCGTAATCGGCCGAGAACTGGTCGAAGAGATGGCGCACATAGCGCGGATCGGCACGCGGGCGCAGCAGCATCGCGCGCGCTTCTTCCACCTTCGCGGTCAATTCAGGCGATGGCGCGCAATCGGCGAACACGGCCAGCGCCTTTTCCGCCTCGCCCGCCTCGAGCCACGCGCAGCCGAGCCTGAAACGCGCCGCGCCATCGGCCGCATCGGCGCGCAGCAATTCGGAAATCAGTTCCGGCAGGTCAGGCGGCAAGCGTGCAGCGGCCGTTGTTGAGCACGACCACATCGCGCTCTTTCAACTTGGAGCGATACGACACAACGCTGCCATCGACCCACATTTCGGTGATGATGGTTTCGCCGGGAAAGACGGGCGCTGAGAAACGCACATCGAAACTTGTGATCTTCGCCGGATCGAATTTGGCGATGGTCGAAAGCACCGCGCGGCAGGCCGTGCCGTATGAGCAAAGCCCGTGAAGAATGGGCCGCGGGAAGCCCGCCATCTTGGCGAAATTCGGATCGCGGTGCAGCGGATTGCGGTCGCCCGACAACGCATAGATGAACGCCTGATCCTGTCGCGTATCGCATTCGTGAACCACATCCGGCGCGCGGTCGGGAATTTTGTGCGGCTCGGGTGCGCCTTCCTTCGGCCCGCCGAAATTTCCGTCGCCGCGCGCGAAGATGGTGGAGGAGAGCGTGCAGAGCTTCTCGCCGGTGCCCGCGAGCTTGATGGTTTTCTCGGTCAGCACGACCGCACCCTTCGGCCCCTTGTCGAACGCGCCGGTGACGCGCTCATCCGCGATCAGGTCGGCCGAAGTCGGCAGCGGCTTGTGCAGCGTGAGCCGCTGCTCGCCATGCACAACCATCATGTAATTGATGCCGGTCTTGCCCATGATGGAGCTCCCCCAGGCGATGACGGTGGCCTGCGTCGGCACGGCTTTGAGCCCGTTCTCATAGACGAAGGGAAGCTCGTCCATGTTCATCGGGTCGCGCCCGAAGCCCACGCCCAGCGCATAAAGCATCGTGTCGCGGTCGGTATAGGCGAATGTCTCGCCCTCGGACTTCAACTGCATGATCTCGTCGTAATTGATCGGCATGGCGTTTCCCCGGCAATGGAAGGCGAGAAATAGCCACGAACCGGCGGGCTCGGCAAGGGCGTTCCCCGCCGCGGGCGGCCCATGCTATTGGTGGGGGCAACGATATTGGAGAGCCCCATGACCTATCGCTGTTTCGACGTTTCGATCAACGACCACATCGCCCATCTGACGCTGAAGCGCGGCAGCGAATTCAACACCATGGTGCCGGAGTTCTGGCGCGAATTGCCGGAGATCGTGAAGGATATCGACGAGCATGCGCGCGCACGCGTGATCGTGATTTCCTCCACCGGCAAGCATTTTTCGGCGGGGATGGACCTTTCGGTCTTCACCAGCCCGCAATCGGCGAGCAATGTGGTTTCATCCGAGGAGCGCGGCCGCTTGCGCGCCAATCTGCGCACCAGCGTGCTGCACATTCAGGAAACCTTCAACGTGCTGGAGCGCGCGCGGATGCCCGTGCTGATCGCCATTCAGGGCGGCTGCGTCGGCGGTGCTGTGGATTTCGCGAGCGCGTGCGATTGCCGCTACGCGACGGAGGATGCGTTCTTCGTCATTCAGGAAATCAATCTCGGCATGACGGCGGATGTGGGCACCTTCCCGCGGCTCTGCCATCTGATGCCCGAAGGCATGGTGAAGGAACTGGCTTATGCCGGACGGCGGATGCCCGCGCGCAAAGCGCTGGAGATGGGGCTGGTGAACGAAATCTTCCCCACGCAGGACGCGATGCTGGCGCATGTGATGGGGCTGGCGAAGGAGATCGCGGAGAAATCGCCGCTGGCGGTCTATGGCTCCAAGGTGATGATCAATTACGCGCGCGATCATTCCACGGCGGATGGGCTCGATTACATCGCCACATGGCAGGCGGGCATGTTCAATCCCGAAACCGACATGCGCGAGAGCTTTGTGTCCAAATCAGAGAAGCGCAAAGCCGAGTTCGCGGATTTGCTGCCGGTGCGGAAGGGGTTGGGGTCGATTTGAAGCCTTGCTACGACCTCGCAAACGCGATCAGCGGTTCAAGGTCATGATTGTCGGCGGCATGTAGCGCGTCGATATATATGCGCCGCGTGTCGCCGGGTGATTGAAGGTTTGCGCTTCCCCATGTGAAGCGCGAACCGCCCAACGCTACGATCAGCAAATCCGCCACCATTCGCGACCACCTTCCATTGCCGTTGGGAAACGGGTGAATGAGCACCAGCCGGTGATGAACACGAACCGCAAGTTCGTCCGGCATATAAGTGCTGTTCGCAATCCGGTAGCGCGCATCGTCGAGAGCCTGTTCGAGTTCCGTCTGAATGCGGTAGCTTTCGATGCCGAGATTGCGTTCGGTCGCGCGGTAGTCTCCCGCCCAGCGCCACACCTGATTGAACATCCGCCGATGCAGGCCCCGCAGAAAGCTTTCATCGAGAACCTTGCGCTTGCGGCCGAACGCCCATTGTTCGGCTTCGAGAATGTTCTGCTGCTCAAGCTCGTTCAGTTCGTGGCGATAAGAGATGTGCGTCGGAATCAGCCCGGCACGTTCCTCGGGCGTGATCGGCGTTGCATCGCCGTCCGCATCACCGGTCATTTTTCATCCCACAGGCGAGCAGGCCTTTGCATGAGCTGTTCGATCAGGCGATTGCGTTGTTCGGTGCGCACGGCTTCGTCTTCCACGGCCTGATTTTCAAGCTGCATGGAGTGGCCGACCGCCGCCATCTGCCGGCCGGCGACGCGCTCGGCTTGCGCGCGCACGACATCGGCAAGCGGGCGCTCAGGCACGATTGCATATACGACGCGGCAACCAAGGGCTTCGGCTGCGCGCTCAAGCGATTTGAGCGTGATGTTGCCGCTCACCTCGGCCTGTTCGAGTTCGGGTATGCGCGATTGTGAAACACCGATGCGGTGCGCAAGCTGTCCCGTCGTCATGCCCAGAGCGTTGCGTATGGCGCGCACCCAGCCCTTTGGCGGGCGCTCGTTTTTGAGGAGCGGCCGCAGGATCGCAAAGCGATTGTCCAGATGGCGGATGGCGTCTTTCATGCGATAAGATATATCTTATAAGTTCGTAAGATTTCAATAAGAAATATCTGATTGAAATTACAGGAAAATATCGGATATATCAGATAGAAAGCAAGCTACACCACCACTTCCTTGTGCGGCAGCATCACCGCCGGGCCTTCGGTCCAGACATCGGTGAGCGGCACGCCATGCTGCTCGATCCGCATGGTGGTGTGGGCATAGCCTTCGGCGATGGCGCGGTCGAAGGCCTTCCAGTCGCGCAGGCCCACATCCTCCAGCGGCGGCTCGAAGAGATAATCGGCACGCTCCCGCACGACGCGGCGTTGGGCTTCGGAACCCACGGTGCCCGAACGCATCAGGATCGAAATGATCGAGGGCGTGCCGCGCATGCGCTCGGCAATCAGCCACCAGATCGGCCGCTCGCCATATTGATCGTCGGTGGCGTGGAGGTCGATTTCGCCGGTAACGTCGGAGGCGATGATCGGCCCGTGCGAATTCTCCGCCATCACATCGACGGGAAGATTGTTCATCACCCCGCCATCGACCAGCAGATGGCCGTGATGGGTGACGGGCGGAAGAATGCCCGGCAGCGCCACGCTCGCCCGCAGCGCCCGCCACAGCGCATGGGCGCGATGCACATGAATGCGCCCCGATGTGAGATCGGACGACACGCAGAAAAAAGGCTTGGGCATTTCCTCGATATTGATTTCGCCGAAATGCTCGCGCAGCAGGCCCGACACTTTGCGCCCGCGCACCAGCGCAATCAGGGGAAAGGTGAAATCGGAAAGCGGGTTCTGGGTGACGAAGGCCTCGCGCATGCGCTCGGTCAATTCCTCGATGCCCCATTCGAGCGCCAGGCCCGCCGCGATAATCGCGCCCATGGAGGTGCCGCCCAGATTGTCGAACGGCACGCCCGCTTCCATCAGCGCCTTGATGACGCCGATATGGGCAAAGCCGCGCGCGCCGCCACCCGCCAGCACAAGGCCAACCGCGCGCCCCGAAACGAATCGCGCAAGACGGTGAATGTCCTCGTTGCGCCCGGCGCGGATGTGATGATGGGATTCGAAGAGCCCGGTGCGCAGCGCAAAATGCTCCGGCAATGTTTCGCTGCGGCCATGCGGATGCAGCAGCAATAGTTCCGGCAATCCCGTCGCGCGCTCCTTGAAGGCGGGCATGTCGAGCGGGCGCAATGGCAGCGGGCGGTCGGAACTTGCGAGCAAAAACACGCGGTCGGCCTGGCGCAGGCATTGATGCGTCCATGGGCTGTCGGGCGCATCGCCGCGATAAAAGACGATATCGTGCGCCGCTTCGAAGGCGTTGAACCATTCCGCCGTCTGCTCGGCGGAAGTGATATCGAGCACGGCGGCCTTCGATCCCATTTCGACGAGTGCGGCGGTGAGCCTGCGCGCGATGGGCTCGTCCTCAAGCCCGTCCTGAAGCGGCACGACGGCGAAGGTCTTGGGGCGCGCGCGATCAGATTGCTTGCGCGTGGTATCCTGCAGGCGCTTCACCAGCACGCGCATCAGATTGAGCATGACGCGGGGATGGCGCGCGATCAGCGCATCGAAGGCTTCGGGCTGCACGCGCAGGAGTTCGCTGTCGCGCAGCGCCACGATATCGGCCATCGGCGGATCGCCGGAAATGAGCGACATCTCGCCCACCGTCTCGCCCGCGGGGATATGCGCCACCAGATGGCGCCCGCCCGGCTCCTCATTGACGAACACGCCCAGCGATCCGGTGATGACGAGAAAGAGCGCGCGGGAGTTCTCCCCGTCGCGCTTGAGCAGCGTGCCGCCGGGCAGCCCGAACCAGTTGGCCTCGGACAGAAGCTTGTTCAGCGCCGCATCGCCGACATCGGCCAGCAGCGGAAAACCCCGCAGGCGCTGGCGCAGCGACTCCGGATAGACGGTCTCGCGACCGGCGCGGAAAGAGGACAGAAAAGCCATGTTCATGATCGTCCCCCGCCCTTGTAGCTCACGAAGCGGTCAAGCCGCCATCATTGATCGGCGCGGGGGCCCCGGATTTTCGCGCGCCCGTCAGAAGATCCGCGGCCATTGCGCGGGATCGAGGAGGCGCGCGGGAACGCGGGGGATTTTCTTTTCGATCCGGCCGCAATCAGCGGGTGACAGCGGGTGGCGCAGGAAGAGGCGCAGATTGGCGTCGAGCTGTTCCTCGGTTTCCATGCCGAGGGCGACACCTTCCACCCAATCCTGCCCGCGCACATAAGCCACGCAGAGATCGGCCACGCTCTCGCGCTTGAATTCCCGGGCGAGGCTTTGAAGCGTTTTCACCAGCGCGCGCGCATCCAGCCCGTGTACCGGCGGAAATGCGGAGGGTTCGCCGGCCGCGAGCAAGCCTTGCAGGAACACGCCGCGAATATGCACGGTGAGATTCTCGCGCGCGCCGATGCGGTCGATGATGCCCGTCTCGCGCCAGCGCCAGTCCAGAATGTTGAACGGCATCTGGAGGTGCTGCACTTCGGCGCAATCGAGCGCGGCCGCGGCTTCCTCCGGCGATTGCACGGCGACGCCCAGCGTTTGCACGCTGCCATCGTCCAGCCGCTCGATCAGGCGTTCCCACACAGCACCTTCGAACGCGGTGATGTGTGCTGCGCTATGCAGCAACAGGCAATCGAGGCGGCTTTTTTGCAGTTCGTCCAGCGACGCCAAAATGCTGGCATCCACGGCGGCGCGAACATCGTCGCGCGAGGTGCGGGGCGCAAGGTCGGACAATTCGCTCAATCTTGTGATGGTGCGAACGGCATGGCGGGCGCGCAACGCATCGCCGAGATTGTTCTCGCCGGTTGCGGGATCGACCATGCGCAGCGCAGGCGCGCGCGCAGGTTTTCCGGTTTTGCTGGCGGCGTAGGAAAGCCCCAGTTGAACCGATCCCAGCACAAGCTCCGCGGCCCGCTGTTTGCGCATGGCAATGCCTCCCGAAATATCGCGAAGGCTCGCATGTGCAGGGTAAAGAAGAGCTTACGAAATCAGTCCACACCCAGCAATTTCCAGACGCTGGCGGCGGTGAAAATGGTTTCTTCGCCAACCTTGAAATCGCCGCGCATGAACAAAAGCGCGCGCGTGCGGCGGACGAGTTCGGGCTCGACTTCGACGAGATCGCCCGCCTTTGCGGGCTTGAGGAATTGCGTCTGCATGTTGAGCGTGACGCAAGGCGCATTGCCCGTGAGGTCCCACACCGCCTGACCCAAAGAAAGATCGGCGAAGGTCATCAGCATCCCGCCATGCAGGATGCCGCGCATGTTCACATGGCGCGCATCCACGCGGAACGCGAAACGGCGCGCGCCCAACTCGCCTTTGTCGAACACGGGGCCGACGTAAATTTCGAACGGATCGGCCAGTTTCGTTTCGACGAAACCCGGCGGTGCTGCGTTCTGCGAATTCATGACGCCCCCGCCACTTTCCACAAGCCGTTGGTGGTCAGCAGCGTCTTGCCGCCCGCGACAAGTTCGCCGGTGAGGAAAACCATGGTGCGGGTCTGGCGGGGCGAGCGGATGCGGGCCTCGATCAGATCGCCCAGCCGCCCCGGCCCCACGAAGTCGCAAGACAGCGACACAGTGCTGCATCTGGCCGCACCCGACATCAACCTGGACGTGCGGCTCATGGCGACATCCATGAACGCCATCAGCATGCCGCCATGCACGCTGCCGACCGCGTTCATGTGCTTGTCCGCGGCCACGAAAGCAAAGCGTTTCAGCGCGCCGTCCTCGGCATCGGAAAGCCGGTAAAGCGGCCCGACAAAAAGGTTAAATCCACCGACCGAGACCTCCTCGGCGTCGGGCGGCAGGCCGGGGGGACGCGCGGTCATGTTCAACAGATGGTGAATTGCATTTCGACCCTGATAGGCGCTTTGGCTTTGCGGCGCAATATAAGGCTTGATAAGGGTCTGGACGTTTTTACCACCACGTTTCTGTGCATTGGAAAACACAGATTGGCCACACTATGGTGGCGTCATAGAAAAAAATGAGGGAAATTCCCCTTCCCTCCCGCGACCGGATTATCGAAGAGAGATCAAAGAGGAAGCCATGATGAAAACGTTTGTGCGCGCTGCTTTTGTTGCGTCGTTGCTCGGCAGCGCCGCGTCGGCTGCCGGCCTGCTGACGGCCCCCGCCCTTGCCGCCGATTCCGGCAAGAGCACGGCGCCCGCTCTCAGCAAGCAGGTCGTGATCCCGCTTTATGCCGCCCAGAAGGCTGTGGAAGGCGGCGACTTCGCCACCGCCATGGCCAAGATTCAGGAAGCCGAAGCCCTTCCCAACCTGACGGACGAGGACCGGTATCAGATCGCCAAGTTTAAGGGCTATGTCGCGCTCAATCTCAAGGACGAAGCCACAGCACTTACGGCATACGAAGCGGTGGCGAATTCGCCGGTGCTGGAAGAGCCCGACAGGCAGGTCGCCTACAGCAACATCTTCGTGCTGGCGAACCACGCCAAGAAATACGACGAGCTCATCAAATATGGCGAGATGCTCGAAGCGATGAAGCCGCAGGACGACAAGACGCTCGCGATTATCTCGCAGGCCTATTACCTCACCCATGACGAGGCCAACGCGACGATCTGGGCGCAGAAATCCGTGGACCGCGCGAAAGCCAACGGCGTCGATGCCGATCCGTTCGTGCTGCAACTGGTGCTGAACGAAGAGGCCAAGACCAATCAGGGGCTGGCGCTTCAGACGCTTGAACAGATCGCCGCAAGCGATCCCTCGCCGAACTCCTATCAGCAGCTTACGGGTCTGGCGCTCGCCACGCCCGGCATCCGCGATATCGATGCGCTGTTCATCTATCGCCTGCGCTTCATGGCGGGCGGAATGCAGGTCTCCGACGACTACACGATCATGGCCAATATCGCGCTACAGCTTGGCTATCCCGAAGAAGCCAAGGAAGTGCTGGAGCAGGGTGTCAATTCCGGCAAGATCTCGGCCGGTCACGGCACGGCGGGCGGGCTTCTGGCGCAGGCGCGTGCTGGTGCGGCCGACGACGAGCGCTCGCTCGGCTCCATCGCCGCCGCCGCCGAACGGAGCAAGTCCGGCGAACAGGATGTGAAACTGGCCGAGGACTATTGGGGCTATGGCCGCTATGCCGATGCCGAGGCCGCGGCCCGGCGCGCCATCGAAAAGGGCGGCCTCAAGGACCCCAGCGAAGGCAATCTGATCCTGGGCGTTTCGCTGGTGGCCCAGGCCAAGAACATCGACGCCGAAAAGCCGCTGGAAATGGTGGACGGCTCGCAGGCCCGCGCCAAGGCGGCCCATCTGTGGGACCTCTTCGCCAAGGCCCGCGCCAAGCAAATGGGTCAGGACAAGGCGGCCGACACGCCGACCGCACCCGCTTCGCCGGCACCGGCATCATCTGGGCAATCGACAGCACCCGCCGGGCAGTAAATAATATTGCGCATAGCCGGAGCGGCCCAACGGCCCTCCGGCAGCCCTGCAATTTTCCGTGGGAGATCGCATGGGGATTCTGATCGGCTTTTCGCCGTTCATCGTCTTCTCGCTGCTGACGAGCGTATCGCTGAGCCTTGCGCTGTGGGCGGCGTTCGCGGCGGCCTTCGTCGTCACCATTCGCGATTTTGTGGCTTCGCCCACCGTGCGCGTGCTCGACGGCGGCAGCATGATCCTGTTCGGGCTTCTGGCGATTTTCGCGGGCTTCGTAGCACCCGGCCTTTCCATTCAGGCGATGCGGCTGATCGTCGATAGCGGGCTTTTCGCAATCGCGGCCACCACCATCGCCATCCGCAATCCCTTCACGCTGCAATATGCGAAGGAACAGGTGCCGCAGGAATTCTGGGGCACCCCACTTTTCCTGCGCACGAACTATGTCATCTCGTCGGTGTGGGTCGCGGCGTTCGCGGTGATGATGGCGGCGGATGCCGCCGTCACGTTCAACCGCGCTCTGCCGCTATCGCTTGACGTCGCGGCAGGGCTTGCGGCGATGGGCTGCGCGATCATTTTCACGGTGCGCTATCCCGCCTGGGCCCGCGCCCATGCCGGGCAATTGAGCAAACAGGCCTGAATTTCCATAGCCGGGCAATCCGTCGCACTTCCTCAAGGGCTTCCGCGCGGCTACCCAAGCGGCTAGGTTCTGCCCACAAAACTGGAGGTTGCCATGAGGGAAGCCGTTATCGTCTCGACCGCGCGCACGGGGCTCGCGAAATCCGTCCGCGGCGGGTTCAACATCACCCACGGCGCCGCCATGGGCGGCCACGCCATCAAGCACGCGATTGCGCGCGCGGGCATCGATCCGGGCGAAGTCGAAGACGTCATCATGGGCTGCGCGCAGCCTGAAGGTGCCACCGGCATGAACGTGGCGCGCAACGCCGCGGTGTGGGCCGGTTGCCCGGTGACGACGGCGGGCACGACCGTCAACCGCTTCTGCTCTAGCGGCCTTCAGGCCATCGCCATGGCCGCCCAGCAGGTGATGACGGAGCAAACGCCGGTCGCCATCGGCTCGGGCGTGGAATCCATTTCGCTCGTGCAGATGGGCGGCATGAACCTCAAGAACATCACCGAAGAACATCTGATGCAGGTCAAGCCTGCGCTGTGGATGAGCATGATCGAAACCGCCGAAGTGGTTTCGGCCCGCTACAATGTTTCGCGCGAGCGCCAGGACGAATACGCGCTGGAAAGCCAGCGCCGCACGGCCGCCGCCCAGCAATCGCAGAAATTCAAGGACGAGATCGTGCCCATGGCCACCAAGATGAAGAAGGTGGACAAGGCGACGGGCGCGGAATCCATCGTCGATGTCACCGTGGACAAGGACGAAAGCAATCGCCCCGACACGACCATCGAAGGCTTGCGCGCGTTGCAGCCTGTGTTCCGCGGCGGCATGGAAATCCGCGAAGGCAAATACATCACCGCGGGCAACGCCTCGCAATTCTCGGACGGCGCGTCGGCGAGCGTGGTGATGGAAGCCGCCACCGCCGCGAAGAAGGGCCTGAAGCCGCTCGGCATCTTCCGCGGCTTTGCGGTTGCCGGTTGCGAGCCGGACGAAATGGGCATCGGTCCCGTCTATGCCGTGCCGCGTCTGCTCGAACGCCACGGCCTGAAGGTTCAGGACATCGATCTTTGGGAACTGAACGAGGCGTTTGCCTGTCAGGTTCTCTATTGCGCCGACAAGCTCGGCATTCCGCACGACAAGCTCAATGTGAATGGCGGGGCGATCTCCATCGGCCACCCATACGGCATGAGCGGCGCGCGCATGACGGGCCACATCCTGCTCGAAGGGCGTCGTCGCGGCGGCAAATACGGCGTCGTGACGATGTGCATCGGCGGCGGCATGGGCGCGGCGGGATTGTTTGAGTTCGTACACTAGTCGGCATCGTAGATGCGCACACACCCCTTCCACCCTCCCCTTGAGGGAGGGTCGAAAAATTCAAGCACGCGTAGCGTCAGCGAGAATTTTTCGGGGAGGGGTGAAAGGTGTAAAAATTTGGGCATGACCCCTCCCCGAATTTGTCTTCGTGCCGGGGCACGAATCCAAATTCGACCCTCCCTCAAGGGGAGGGTTGTTTCCTTGCTTTGCGTTTCAGCACTGGCATTGGTTGCGAGCGGTTGTGCCACAGTAGCGCCGATCGTCCATTGGCAGGCCCCGCCGGATCCGCGCGCGCAATTGCCCGCGCTGGAAACGCGCATCACCAAGCTGATCGACGAGCAGCGCGGCAAGCTCGATCCCGGCGTGAAGACGCTCACGGTCGATGGCGAGCTGGTGAAGGTAGCGCGCGAGCGCAGCGCCGACATGGCGGCGAAGAATTACGTCGCCAACAAATCGCCGGATGGCGTGACCTCGGCAAGCCTTCTCATGAGCGAGGACGCCAATTTTCAGGGCCTGCTCGGCGAGAACATCGCCGCCGAGCGCTTCACGCCCGGAACACCCATCGACATCAACGCCATGGCGCAGCAATTCGTCGATACGTGGATGGCGAGCCCGGCGCACAAGGAAAATCTCGCGTTCAAATATTACGACCGCACCGGCGTCGGCGCTGCCGTGGGCAACGGCACGGTTTATGTGACCGAATTGTTCTCCAACGATCTGGGACTGAAGGCGCCGCCCGCAGAGGACGAGACCGGCGATGACAGCGCGCCTGCCGTGGGGGCGCCTGCCGTTGCGCCGTCCGACGCCACACCATCCGTAGCACCCAAGCCCGATCCCAACGACAAGCGCACCATCACCGAGCTTCCCCATCCGACCGATCAGGATGCCAAACCGGCAGACCCGTCCTATACTCCGGAGCCGAAGCCCTCGATCACCCAATAGGAGGCCATGATGTCCAATCAGCTTCCGATCACCAATTACCGCGACTTCTGGCCCTATTATTTGCGCGAGCATGCAAAGCCCGAAACGCGGGCGATCCATTATCTGGGAACGGGGCTGGCGACGGGCTCGCTGGCGGCGCTGCTCATCACGGGCAATATCTGGTTCCTGCCGGTGATGCTGGTGGCGGGCTATGGGCCCGCATGGTTCGGCCATTTCTTCGTCGAGCATAACCGCCCCGCGACCTTCACCTATCCGTTCTGGTCGCTGATTTCGGATTTCCGCATGGCCTTCGTCTGGGCCACCGGACGGCTCGGGCCCGAGCTTGCCAAGGCGGGTCTGGCGGCGCGGTAACGGTCGATTAACGCTACGTGGCGCTAATGCTGTGCATGAACGCCTCTCGGATGGCAGCCCAGCCGCTTGGGCAAGGTTCATTTCTTTACACAATATCTTCTCGCCGATACCCTGTATTGTGCGTGCGGCGTAGAGCGAATCAATATGCAACCTGACCTTCCATGGAACGTGGCGGGGATTCCGTCGGAGGCACGCGAGGCCGCGAGGGCGTCTGCCCGGCGCGAGGGCCTCTCGGTCGGCGAATGGCTGACGCGGCGGATCCTGACCGCCATGGCCGATGCGGGCGAGAATTTCGAGGCCAATGCGCGCTCCTGGCGGGCGGAAGCGGCCTCCACGCGAGACAGCGAGGAGATGCTGGCCCACGTCTCCCGCAGCGAATCGGACGCGCAAAATGCCTATCGCCGGATTGAGGAGCAGTTGCGCGTGCTGGCGCGGCGGCTGGACGCGACGGAGCGCAGCCAATCCGAAAACGGCCGGGCGATGAACAAGGCGGCGACCGAAATCAGCATCACCGCGCGCGAGCAATCGCAAGCCTTTGACCAGCTCGGCACCCATGTGGTGACGCTCAACGAGCGGCTGAAGCGCGTGGAAGGCCAGACCGCGAATGACGGCGTGCGCGATGCGGTCAAGGCGCTGCATCAGGGCCTGTCGCGGCTCGCCGACCAGATCGGCACCACGGCCAATCAATCGGCAAGCCAGATCGCGGCCGTCGCGGGCAATGTGGAATCGGTGGCGGGCAAGCTCGCGCAGGCGCGGATGGAATCCGAAAACGCAGCGCACGGGCTCGACGCGCGCATGCGCACCATCGAAGAGAGCAAGGCCATCGCGGATGTGAGCGAGAAGGTTGCCGAGCTTGGCGCGCGCTTTGCCGAAGTCGAAACCGAAACGTCGGCGGCCATCGCGCGGCTGGAACAGCATCTGACGCAGCTTGAAGCCAAGATGCCCGATGCCTCGCTCGACAATCGCGTGCAGGGCATCGAACACGCGATGACCGACGTGACCGCGCGGATCGATCATGTGGAGCGGCGCGCCGCCGCCAATGCTGCATGGGAAGAGACTTTGCGCGTGCTCAACGCGCGGCTCGACGAAAGCGAAAGACGCCAGCGCGAATCCGCCGCCGAATTGCAGGCAGCGCTCAAGGAAATGCTGGGCCGCGGCGAACCGGCCCAACAGGCAGCGCCACCCGCACCTCAACCGCCACCCATGAGCGCGCAGGCTTTCACGCCGCCGCCGCCGATGGCGGCACCGATAATGGCGCCGCCGATGGATGCGCCTCTGGCGACATTCGATCTGCCGCCATTCCCCGACCAGACGCCGCAATACGCGCCCGCAGCCGAACCTTCATTCGCCGAGCCGCCCGCGCCGCCGCCCTTCGACACGGGCTTTGCGGGGGATGCGGGTTTCGGAGCCGATGCTGGAGAATCCTATCTCTCCGCCGCGCGGCGCTCTGCCCGCGAAGCCGCGATCGCAAAAGCCGAGACCAACACCGGATTTAATTGGGGCTTCTCGCGGCCCAAGATCGAAGAACCAAAGAAAAGCGGCACGCGCTATGCCCTGATCGGCGGCATCATCGTGATCGCGCTGGCGGCCATGGTCGCGGGCATGATGCTGAGCCGCGGCCAGCATGTGCGCCAGATTCCGCAGAACATCGGCGCGCTGTTCGGCAAGCCGCAAGCCAAGCCCGCGCCGGTCAAGATCGCGCTGCCGCCCACCGCCGCAAAGCCCGCCACACCGGCTGCGAAAGCGGCAACACAGGCTGCACAACCGGCAACACCCGCGAAGACGGTCGAGACGCCGCCGAAGCAAGCCGCCGCGACGCCTGCGCCGAAAGCAGCCGCACCGCCGCCCAAGCCCGTGACACCGGCGGAGCATCTGGCCGCACTCGCCAATGGCGGAAACGCACCCGCCGAATTGCTGCTGGGCCTGAAATATCTCAATGGCGACGGTACGGCCGTCAACGAAGCGGAAGCGGCGCGCTGGTTCGAGCGCGCGGCCAAGCAGGGCGACGCCATCGCCGCCTATCGCCTCGGCACGCTTTATGAGCGCGGGCGCGGCGTGCCCGCCGACGCGCAGAAGGCGGTGACGTGGTATGCCGCCGCCGCCAAGCAGGGCAATCGCAAGGCGATGCACAATCTGGCCGTGGCCTATGCGCAAGGAACCGGCGTGAAGCAGGATTACGCGCAGGCCGCCAACTGGTTTTCGCGCGCCGCCAATCTGGGGCTTGCCGATTCCCAGTTCAATCTCGCGGTGCTGTACGAGCGCGGGATGGGCGTGCCGCAAAGCCTTCTGGATGCTTACAAGTGGTATGCGGTGGCGGCTTCCCAGGGCGATGTGGAATCCAAGGCGCGCATCGATGCGCTTGCCACCCAGATCAGCCCGGACGATCGCGCCGCCGCGCAACGCTCCGCCGACACCTTCAAGCCCGGCCCGCTCGATCCCGGCGCGAATTTGCCACCCGACATTTCATCGCTTCCGCCCGCTTAATCCTTGCGATTGAAGCATCACGCGCGCAGATTGGCGCACATGAGATGGTTCGCGGTACTTCTCCTCCTCGCTTTCAGCACAACCGCGCGCGCCGACGATCTCGTCTCCGGCCTGTCGCAGGACCAGATCGAGATCACCTCCAACTACACCGGCACCGACATGGTGGTGTTCGGCGCCATCGAAGGTGCGAGCGACAGCGATGCCGCGCGCGATATCGTGGTGGTGGTGCGCGGGCCGGTGGCCGACATGAGCGTGCGGCGCAAGGCGCGCGTGGCGGGCATCTGGATCAATCGCGACGAGATGACGCTTTCGGGCATGCCCTCCTATTATTTTCTCGCGAGCACGCGCGCGCTGACCGGGATTGCGTCGAAGGAGACGCTTGAGCGCTACCAGATCGGGCTCGATTATCTTCAGCCCGAGGCGGTGAGCACGCATGCGCCGCTGAAGGCCGTGCCCTATATCAAGGCCGCGATCGAGGAGCGCGAAAAAGACAATCTATATGCCGAGGTGCCGCAGGGCGTGGAATTTTTGAGCTATTCGCTCTTTCGCGTGCGCGTGCCGATGCCGGCCGATGTGCCGCGCGGGCAATATACGGCCGAGGTTTATCTCTTCCGCGACGGCACGGTGATGAGCGCGCAATCGACGCCGTTGTTTGTCAATCAGATCGGGCTGGAGCGGCGGCTTTATAATTTCGCGCATTCATGGCCGTTCGCCTATGGCATGAGCACGGTGCTGATGGCGGCGCTGATGGGATGGCTATCGTCGGTGCTTTTCCGGCAGAGATGAAATAAAACCCTCTCGTTTGTATCTATCTTCCACCCTCCCCTTGAGGGAGGGTGGAAAATAGATGCGCGCTTCAGCGCGGAGACAAATTCGGGGAGGGGTGAAAGCCACACGCATCGAAGCATGACCCCTCCCCGAAACGCTTCGCGTTTCGACCCTCCCTCAAGGGGAGGGTGGATTAAGCAGCGATTGCGTAAACCTTTCTCGCACCAAGCACGTAAGTAAAAAATTGGTTCCGAAATAAAGACCGCACCGCTTCGTCGCGCACATCGAGCCCGCCGGTATAGGCGCCGAACGCTGGCAACAGCAGCCGCGCGCCATCGGACACAAAACAGCGGCGGCGCAGCGTGTGCCCCCGCCGCGTGACGCGCGCGCAAGGATGCAGATGGCCCGCGATCTCGCCCACCGATGGCGCGGGCGACGGCTCATGGCGGAAGATGAGCGCGCCGATGCGCCACTTCCTCCGCGATCCGGCCATTGAGCCATGAAGGCGGCGCGGGATCGTGATTGCCCGCGATCCAGATCCAGTCCGCTTCATCGCCAAGGCGGGAAAGCGTGTGACGTTCAAAGTCGTCGAGGCGTTCATGCGCTTCGCGGTCGTGGAAGGAATCGCCGAGTGCGATGATCGTCTGCGGCTTGTAGCGCGCATGCAGCGATGCGATGCGCGAAAGCGTTGCGCGCGTGTCGTAGGGTGGCAGCAAACTCCCGCGCCGCGCGAAAGACGAGCCTTTCTCGAAATGCAGATCGGCGAACACAAGCAGCCGCATCGCGGGCCAATAAAGCGCGCCGGACGGATCGAGCACCAGCTTTTCGCCGTTCACAACTGATGCGCGTTTCATCCAAGATTCATGGCCTCCGCCACCAGATCGTCCTCGGCTTCTCGCAATATATCTTCGTGCGCTTCGCCCGCGACCATTTCCTTCGAAATCTCCAACAGTGCGGGCACCGCCAGCGGCGACACGCGCGCGAGCTTCTTAAGCACGATTCGCCCCTTCACGCGCGCGAGCATTTCGCCAAGGCGGGCGACATCGAGCAGGCCCGTGCCCGCATCCTCATAGGTGGCGCGCAGAAGAATGTGATCGGGCTCGTATTCCCGCAGCACGTCATAGATGAGATCGGAGGAGAACGTCACCTGACGCCCGGTTTTTTCTTCGCCCGGTGCGCGGCGCTGAATGAGCCCCGCGATGATCGCGCAATTGCGGAAGGTGCGCTTGTAAAGCGCGGATTCCGCAAGCCATGCGTCGAGATCGTCACCCAGCATGTCTTGGCCGAACAGCGCATCCATGTCCGCGCCGCTCATGTCGCGCAAGCCCCAGATGGCGAGCGCATATTCGTTGGCGACGAAACCGAGCGGTCGCAGACGCAAGCGTTCGAGGCGGCGCGTCAGCAACATGCCGAGCGTTTGATGCGCAAGCCGCCCTTCGAAGGGATAGCACACTAGATATTCCTTGCTCCCACGCGGAAAACATTCGACCAGCAATTGGCCGGGCTCCGGAATCACGGAGCGATATTGCTGAATGCGCAGCCATTCGCTCACCGGATGCGGCAACCCCGCCCATTGCTTCGGGTTCGACAGCATTTCGCGCACGCGCATGGCGAGGAACGTGGAAAGCGGAAATTTGCCGCCCATGTAAGACGGCACCTGCGCCTGCGGATCGTGCGTTTTCGTTACATACGCCGCATTCTCGCGGATGCCTTCGAAGCGCAGCACGTCGCCCGCGAACACAAACGTGTCGCCGGATGTAAGCCCGTTCAGAAAATATTCCTCGATGCGGCCAAGCACGCGCCCGCCCGCACCGACCGGGCGGCCTTTGGATTGCAGGCGAATATCGAGCATCGGTTCCTCGATAATCACGCCAACATTGAGCCGGTATTGTTGCGCGATGCGCGGATGGGCGATGCGCCATAGATTTTCCGGCGTTTTGCGCAGGCGCGCATAGCGGTCGTAGCGCTTCAGAGCATAGCCGCCGGTGGCGACGAAATCCACTACCTTGTCGAAATCCTCGCGGCTGAGATGGCGATAGGGCGAGGCGGATTTGATTTCGTTGTATAGCGCGTCGGCGCTGAACAGCGCGCCGCACGCAACACCCAATATATGCTGCGCCAGAACGTCGAGCCCGCCTTGCTTCAGCCGCTCGCCATCGAGTTCGCCCGCCATCACGGCATCGCGCGCGGCTTCACATTCCAGAACCTCGAAGCGGTTTGCGGGAACGAGCAGCGCGCGCGACGGTTCATCAAGGCGGTGATTGGCGCGTCCGATACGCTGCACCAATCGCGCGGCACCCTTCGGCGCGCCGATGCAGATGACGCGATCGACCGCGCCCCAATCGATGCCGAGATCGAGTGTGGACGTACACACGACCGCGCGCAACGCTCCGCGCGTCATCGCCGCTTCCACTTTGCGGCGCTGGGTGGGCGCCAGCGAACCATGATGCAGCGCGATGGCGAGATTGTCGTCGTTCACGCGCCACAGATCCTGGAACGTGCGCTCGGCTTGCGAACGCGTGTTGACGAAAACGAGCGCGGTCTTCGAAGCGCGGATCGCATTCATCACTTCGGGCATGGTGTGACGCGCCAGATGCCCCGCCCATGGCACATGCGCATCCGACGCGAGAATGGAAATCTCGGGCTTCGCGGCACCTTCGGCCTTCACCAATGCCGACAGCGCCTCGCCCGATTCCGGCTGCGGAACGAGAAAACGTTGCAAAGGAGCCGCGTCGGCAACGGTTGCCGAAAGCCCCACGCGGCGATAGCCCGGCGCGAGTTTCTCCAGCCGCGCCAATCCTAGCGCCAGCAAATCGCCGCGTTTGGAATTGTGGATCGCGTGCAATTCATCCAGCACCACGGCGCGCACATGCTCGAACAATCGCGGCGGCTTCGCGCGAGGCGAGCAGCAGCGCGAATTGCTCCGGCGTCGTCAGCAAAAAATCCGGCGGCGCATATTTCTGCCGCTGGCGGCGCGAGGGCGGCGTGTCGCCCGTGCGCGTTTCGATGCGGACAGGCAAGCCCATTTCCGCCACGGGAATTTCCAGATTGCGCGCGATATCCACCGCCAGCGCCTTCAGCGGCGAGATGTAAAGCGTGTGCAGCCGCTTGGGCCGCCGCGCGGGTGCCGCCGCAAGCTCAATCAGGCTGGGCAGAAATCCGGCCAGCGTCTTGCCGCCGCCGGTGGGTGCTACCAGCAGCACGGATTCGCCCCGCGCCGCATGGGAAACCAGCGCCAATTGGTGCGCGCGCGGCTGCCAGCCCCGGCCGGCGAACCAGTCCGAAAACAATGGCGGCAGTCGCGGCTGATCGAGCATGGTGCAAGATTATCAGACCGCGCCGCCTCGCCAAGCGGGCGCGGCATTGCTAGCGTAGGGGCGCAATCCTGCGAAGGCGGCCCATGTTTCTGCATGTGAAGAATGTGCTCGGTGAAGCCGAGCTTGGCGAAATCCGCAAGCTGGCGGCCGCATGCCGCTTCATCGACGGCAAGGCATCGAACCCGCACAATCTGGCGAAGAACAATTTGCAGGTCGATCCCGCGCAGCCCGATGCGGTGAAGGCGGCGAATATCGCGGGCGCTGCGATCAATCGCAGCGAGGAGATCAGGAATTTCGTGTTTCCCAAGCGCATGGCTTCGCCGCTTCTGGCGCGCTACGAGCCGGGCATGAAATATGGCGTGCATTCCGACGCGCCGATGCTGCCGCTGCCGAGCGCACCGATGCGCTCCGACGTTTCGGGCACGCTTTATATCGCCGATCCGGAAAGTTATGACGGCGGCGAGCTGGTTATTCATCTGGGCACGGAGAAGATCACGATCAAGGGCGAGCCGGGCTCGATGGTGGTTTATCCCTCCACCACGCTGCACGAAGTGACGCCGGTGACGCGCGGCGCGCGGCTTGTGATGATTACCTTCATCGAAAGCTGGATTCCAGATCAGGTGCAGCGCGAATTGCTTTATACGCTGAACGAAGTCAACGCGCTCGAGGGCCTCAACATCTCATGGGAAAACCGCACGCGCTTGCAATTCATCAGTTCGAGCCTGCATCGCATGTGGACACGCTAGGAGAACAATAATGAACATGTTCAAGGACGGGTTGCTGAAGGGAAAACGCATTCTGGTGACGGGCGGCGGCACGGGGCTTGGCGAAGTGATGGCCACGGCCTACGCAAAGCTCGGCGCGGATGTTTACATCTGCGGGCGGCGCGCGAGCGTGCTCGACGAAGCGGCAAAGAAAATGGCCGATGCGAGCGGCGCGCACGTGAAAGGCATCGCCTGCGACATCCGCGTGGCCGAAGCGGTGGATGACATGATCGCGCAAATCTGGGCCGATGGCGGCGCGCTGACAGGGCTTGTGAACAACGCGGCGGGAAATTTCATCAGCCGCACGAAAGACCTTAGCCCGCGCGGTTTCAACGCGATTGCCGATATCGTGTTTCGCGGCTCGTTTTACGTGACACTTTCCTGCGGCAAGCGCTGGATCGCGGAGAATAAAAAGGCGAGCGTGATTTCCATTCTCACCACATGGATCTGGAATGGCGGGCCGTTCACCGTGCCGTCGGCCATGTCGAAGGCGGGGCTGAACATCATGACCAAATCGCTCGCCGCCGAATGGGGGCCGAACGGCATTCGCCTGAATGCGATTGCGCCGGGACCGTTTCCCACGAAAGGCGCGTGGGAGCGGCTCAATCCGCAATCGGCCAATCGCGGCGGATCGGCAAGCACCATTCCCATGAGCCGCAATGGCGAGATGGACGAGCTTGCCAATCTTGCGGTGTTTTTGATGAGCGATGGCTGCGATTATCTGACCGGGCAAACCATCGCCATCGACGGCGGCATGCATCTGGCGTCGGGCGGCAATTTCTGGGCGCTGTCGCAACTGGGCGATGAGGATTGGGAGCGTATTCGCGGCGAAGTGAAATCGGCGAACGAAAAGGACAAGGCGCAACGCGCGGTGTGATTATTACCCTCACCCTTCGACAAGCTCAGGGTGAGGGGATTTAGCCAATCCCTCATGCTGGTCGGTACGCTGGCGCTACCGACTATCGAAGCATGAGGGGCAACATCTTTCATGCCGGTGGTGCGCTGGCGGCTAACCACTATCGAAGCATGAGCGGCAACATCGTTCATTCTACTGCGCGAAGAAATCCAGCACGGCTTTTTTATAAACCTTGTCGCCTACCGTCGTCATGTGATCGCGGCGCGGCACCGTCACCGCGCGGCCGTTCGCGAACGCGGCGGCGAGCGGTCCCGGCGGGCCGGTGAGATCGTCATTCTCGCCGCATACGACTAGCACCGGACGCTGCGAACGCGAAAGCTCGGCGATCGTAAGCGTGCGCCGGGTTGCGCGTATGCAGGCTGCGAGTGCTGCAATGTCTTTGCCGTCCTGCTCGGCGAATTCGCGAAAGCGGCGCGCGACTGCGTTGGTGATTTTGCTTTTGTCTGGCTCCAGCAACGCTGCACCAATCGCTCCACGTTGATCGAATTGGCCTTCGAAATAGGTCTCGCCCACACCGCCGATGGCGAGCTTGCGCACCAATTCGGGATGCTTCAGCAAAAGCTGAATGGAAATATATCCGCCCATCGAATAGCCCATCACGAAAGCGGGCGCGGCATGCGCCGCGCGCAGCACGGCAACCGCATCTTCCATCATAATCGTGTGATCGTAGGCAGCGGGATCGTGCGGCTTGCCGCTTTCGCCATGGCCGCGGCAATCCATCGCCACCACGCGATAGCCCGCACCCACAAGCGTGTCGTACCAGCCCGGTGCGCGCCAGTTCTGCACGCGGCTTGCGGCAAAGCCGTGGATGAGAAGCACCGGCGCACCCTCGCCCACATCGTCGTAAGCGAGGCGCACGCCGTCCGAGGCGGTTGCGAACATTGTCATGGGCCGACCTTCGCAAAGAGGCGGCGGCATGTCTATGATGGCGGCGAAACGCCATTCGAGGACGAAAATGAAAGCCTGGCTCGCCGCCGCCGCGATCAACGGCTTTCTTGCCGTAGCGGCAGGGGCGTTCGCGGTGCATGGCCTGCGCGCCGCGCTCGACGCGCACGCGCTGGAAATCTTCGAAACGGCAGCGCGCTATCACATGTATCATGCGCTCGCGTTGGGGCTTGCCGCATTTGCGATGCGCGCCGGTGCACCGGCGAAGATCGCTGCGTGGTTTTTCCTGGCGGGCATGGTGTTGTTCTCCGGTTCGCTTTACCTGCTGGCGCTGACGGGCGAACACGCATTTGGATACGCGACACCCTTCGGCGGTATCGCCTTTATGATCGGATGGCTGGCGCTTGCATGGGCCGCGCTACGGATGAAAGCATGAGCGCACAGGAACACATTCTGATCGCGGGCGCAGGGATCGCGGGGCTGGGTGCGGCGCTGGCGTTCGGCGACGGCAAATATCGCGTGACGGTTCTGGATCGCGATAGCGCGCCGCCCGATGCCTCGCCCGAAGAAGCCTTTCACACCTGGGAACGGCGCGGCGCGACGCAGCTTCGCCACAGCCATGCGTTTTTGGGGCGGCTGACGACGCTGATCCGCACGCGCTATCCCGAATTGATGCAGGAACTGCTCGACAGCGGCGCGCGGATTTTCAACTATCATGATGCGCTGCCGCCATCGCTGCACGACGCATATGTTCCGGCGCATAGCGACGAGGACATGATGTTCCTGTTCAGCCGCCGCACGACGCTGGAGCTTATCATGCGGCGCTATGCGGCGCGGCTGCCGGGCGTGAGCTTCATCGCCGATGCGGGCGTGCGCGGATTTCTTTCGAAGCGCGCGCGAAGTTTGCTCATGATCGAAGGCTTGCAGGTGGAGCGCGGCGGTCAATTCGAAGACATGCGTGCCGATGCGGTGATCGATGCCACGGGCCGCAACACGATGTTTCCCGATTGGCTGCGCATCGAGGGCTGCGAAATCGCGGAAGAAGAAAGCCCCGCGGGCATTCTTTATTTCACGCGGCATTATCGCCTGCGCGACGGCGCGGACGAGCCGCCGCGCGACGGAACGCCGGGCGCGGGCGATCTGGGCTACATCAAATTCGGCGTGTTCGTGGCCGACAATCGGCATTTCTCCATCACGCTCGCCATTCCCGAAATCGAAACCGCGTTGCGCATGAGCGTGGTGAAGCCGGAGATTTTTCAATCGATGTGCGATGCCATTCCGGGTGCCGCGCGCTGGACGGACCCTTCACGCGCCGAACCCGCAAGCCCGATCTTCTCGATGGGCAATCTGAAAAGCGTGTGGCGGCAATATCTGAAAGCGGGCGAGCCGCAGGCGCTGAATTTCTTCGCCATCGGCGATGCTGCCGTGCGCACCAATCCGCTTTACGGGCGCGGCTGTTCGGCAGGCGTGGTGCATGCGCATATTCTGCGCGATGTGTTCGACGGCTCGGCCAATCCGCGCACGCGCGCGATCATTTTCGCCCGCGAAACGCAAAAGGCGCTGCGGCCCTATTACGATTCGATGGTGAAGCAGGATCAGATCGCCATCCGCCGCGCCGAGCATGAGCGCGATCCGCACTATCGCGCCGAAGCTGAAAGCGCGCATCGCGCAAAGCTTCATCGAGGACGGGCTGGTGCCCGCCACGCGCGGCGATATCGCGGTGTCGCGCGCGCTGTCGCGCGCCTTTCACATGCTGGATTCGCCGACCGCCTGGCTGAAGGAGCCCGATGTGATGGCGCGCATCATGAAAATCTGGGCGATGCCCAAAGCCGCCAAACAAGCGCGCGGTTTTTATCCACCCGAATTCGGGCCCGCGCGCGGCGAGATGCTGGCGCGGCTGGGTCTTGCGACATAATCAGCATACGGAGGAAACGATGATTGCCTTTCCAGAACCCACGATGGTCAAGACCAACGGCATCGACATGGCCGTTTACGAAATGGGACCGAAGGACGGATTGCCGGTCGTGATGTGTCACGGCTTTCCCGAACTCGCCTATTCCTGGCGCCACCAGATGCCGGCGCTCGCCGCCGCTGGCTTTCGCGCGATTGCGCCCGATCAGCGCGGCTATGGGCGCACATCGCGGCCCGATGCGATCGAGGCTTACGACATGGAGCATCTGACCGGCGATCTCGCCGGCATGCTCGACGCGCTGAAGATCGATAAAGCCGTGTTCGTCGGTCACGATTGGGGCGGGATCGTCGTGTGGGCGATGCCGCTTTTTCAGCCCAAGCGCGTGGCGGGCGTGATCGGCGTCAACACGCCGTTTCTCGCGCGGCCGCCCATCGATCCGATCATGGGCATGCGCGCGCTTTACGGCGAGAACATGTACATCGTCTATTTCCAGAAGCCGGGCGTGGCCGATGCCGCACTCGCGGCCGATGTCGGCAAGACATTTCGCTTCTTCATGCGCAAGGGCGCGATGAGCGCTGCCGATTTCAAGACGCGGCCGAAGGAAGAACGCAATCTCGAACTCGTCCATGCGCTGGCGAGCGACGAAAGCAAATGGCCGGGCGAATTGGTGATGACGCAAGACGAATTGAACGTGTTCATCGACACTTACAAGCGCACCGGCTTCACCGGCGGCATCAACTGGTATCGCAATCTCACGCGCAACTGGGTGCGCTCCGGCACGATGGAGCAGAAGGTTCGCGTGCCCGGCCTGATGATCATGGCCGAAGACGACGTCGTGCTGACGCCGAAAATGGCCGACGGGATGGAGCGCTTCGTGCCCGATCTGGAGCGCGTGCTGATCCGCGAGTGCGGACATTGGACGCAACAGGAAAAACCGGAAGAAACCAACCGCGCCATGATCGACTGGCTGAAGCGGAGATTTCCGAGATGAGTACGGAAACGATCTTCCTCATCGCCAATAACGGCATTCTGGTTTTCTGGCTGCTGCTGATCGCCGCACCACGCTGGCGCGGCACGCAGCTTCTCGTGCATTCGGCTGCGATCCCCGCGATTTTGGGGCTGACCTATATATGGCTCATCAGCCGTGTTCTCTTTTTCGGCGAGGCGCCATCGGGGGCGAGCTTTTCCTCGCTCGCGGGCGTCATGGCGTTCTTCACTTCGCCGGTGGCAGCGACCGCAGGATGGATTCACTACCTCGTCTTCGATCTTTTCATCGGCGCGTGGGAAACGCGCGATGCGCAGGCGCGCGGGCTTTCGCATTTCGCCGTCATTCCCTGCCTGATCCTGACCCTGCTGTTCGGGCCTATCGGGCTGCTTCTGTATCTGGCCGTTCGCGCGGCCACCGGCAAAGGCGGTTTCCTGCTCGAAAGGGCGGCGTAACGGGCCTTCAAAGCCCGTGCGCGGACCGCTAAACTCGGCAAATCATGGCAGGTGCCGTCGATACATTTTCCTATGCCGCGCCGGACGATCCGTGGGCGAAGCGGCTTGTCATCCGCGCGATCGAGCGCACGACCGGCCAGCCCTATCTGAAATGGCTTTACGAGCAGCATCGCGCCGATCCGCGCCCGGGCGAGAGCTTCTGGGATTCGGCGGTCCGGCGTCTGGAATTGAAAATTGTGTGCAACGAAGACGCGCTGATGCGACTGGCCGAAGACCGGGCCGCTGGTCGTTGTCGCCAATCATCCCTTCGGCGTGCTCGACGGCGTGGTGATCGGCCATCTGATCGCGCGCGTGCGCGAGGATTTCCGCATCCTCACCAATGCGGTGCTTTATCGCGCGGAGGAAATTCGGTCGCATCTTCTGCCGGTCGATTTTCGCCGAGACCGAAGAGGCGCTGCAAACCAATCTGAAATCCCGCGCGGCGGCCAAGCATCATCTGATGAAGCGGCGGCTGCCTGGTCGTGTTTCCCGCGGGCGGCGTTTCGACCACGCCGACCGTCTGGCATCGCCGCGCCATCGACACGGAATGGAAAAATCTGACGGCGCGGCTGATTTCGCAGGCGAAAGCGCCCGTCGTGCCCGTCTTCTTCGCAGGGCAGAATAGCCGGCTGTTCCAGCTTGCCAGCCACGTCAGCATGACGCTGCGGCTTTCGCTTCTCTTCCGCGAAGTGCACAACCGCATCGGCAGCGAGTTGCAAGTGCGCATCGGCGAGGTTATTCCGTATGAAGAACTTTCCACGATCGCGGATCGCCAGGCATTCATGAATCATCTGCGCGAGATTACCTATGCATTGGGCGCCGGTCTGCCCGAAACCGCCGAGGACGCGCATCAAGCGGCCGCGCGGTGCGCCCAAACCGCATCACCGCTTCGCCCAATGACGGTCGGACTTTTCGTCACCTGTCTTGTCGATCTGGTGCGGCCGCAAATCGGCTTTGCGGCAGTGAAGCTGCTGCGGGACGCCGGATGCGAGGTGGAGGTTCCGCGCGCGCAAACCTGTTGCGGGCAACCGGCATGGAACAGCGGCGCGGACAGCCACGCCGCCGATATCGCGCGGGCCGTGGTCGATGCGTTCGAGCATTTCGACTATGTTGTGGCGCCTTCGGGTTCCTGCGCGGGCATGCTGCGCAAGCATTATCCCGAAGTGCTGCGCAATGATCCCGCTTATGCCGCGCCTGCAAAGGCGCTGGCGGCGAAAAGCTACGAACTGATTTCCTTTCTGGTGAATGTGCGCGGGATGAAGAATGTCTCCGCGAAATGTGCGGCGCGCGCCTGCTATCACGATTCCTGTTCGGCCTTGCGCGAGATGAATGTGAAATCCGAGCCGCGCCAATTGCTGAAGCGTGTCGAGGGATTGGAACTGAGCGAACTTTCCGATCCCGAAATCTGCTGCGGCTTCGGGGGATTGTTTTCGGTGAAATATCCCGACATTTCCGAGCGCATGGCCGACGACAAGATCGCCGATGCTGAAGCAACCGGCGCGAACTTGCTGATCGGCGCGGATCTCGGTTGTTTGCTGCATCTCTCCGGCCGCATGAAACGGCAGGGCAAGGAGATGGATGTGCGCCACATCGCCGAAATCCTGGCAGGCGAGCCGTGACGCAAAATCCGCGCGAGTTTGTCCAAAGCGCACATGACAGCGCTTGGCGATGCGGGTTTGAAGACCGCGCTAGGCCGCCTGAAGACTCATTTTGTGCATCGCCGTGCGGAATCCATCGCGCGCTTCGGCGATTTCGAAGCGTTGCGCGAACAGGGCCGCGCCATCCGCGATTATGCGATTGCGCATCTGGATACGCTGCTGGAGGAATTCGAGCGCAATGTGATCGCACGCGGCGGCCATGTGCATTGGGCGCGCGACGCGAAGGAGGCGCGTGAAATCGTTCTGAAAATCTTGCTGGCTGCGGGCGCGAAGACAGTCACCAAGGGCAAATCCATGGTGACGGAGGAAATCGGGCTCAATCCGTTTCTGGAAGCCAACGGCATCGCGCCGGTCGAAACTGATCTCGGCGAATACATCATCCAGCTTCGGAACGAGCCGCCGAGCCATATCATTGCGCCGGCGTTTCATTTGAACAAGGAAGACGTAGCTGAAACATTCCGCGAAGCGCACACCACACTCGATCCCGAACGCACTCTAGACGAACGCACGGCACTGGTGGCCGAGGCGCGGCGCATGTTGCGCGAAGAATTCGAAAGCGCGGACGCCGGCATCACGGGCGCGAATTTTCTGACCGCCGAAGGAAGGTGCTGCCGTTCTCGTCACCAATGAAGGCAATGGCGATCTGACGCGGCTTCTGCCGCGCACGCATATCGTCGTCACCGGTATCGAGAAGATCGTCGCCGATCTGAACGACGTTTCGGCTCTCTTGCGCCTTCTGACGCGCTCCGCCACGGGGCAGGATATATCGAGCTATGTGAGCGTCATGTCCGGGCCGTCGCGCGACGGCGACGGGCCGCGCGCGTTCCATGTCGTGCTGGTCGACAATGGCCGCTCGCGATTGCTCGGCGGCGAAGCCGAAGAGGTTCTGCGCTGCATTCGTTGCAGCGCGTGCCTCAATCACTGCCCCGTCTATGGCGCAATTGGCGGGCATGCTTACGGCGCGACCTATCCTGGCCCAATTGGCGCGGCGCTCAATCCCGAATTGATTGGATTGGCAGAAGCCCATCATCATCCCAATGCCTCAACCTTCTGCGGGCGTTGCGCCGAAGTGTGCCCGGTGAAAATTCCCCTGCCCACGATCATGCGGCACTGGCGCGCGCGCGAATACGCAGCGGGGCTTGCGCCGAAAGCTGCAGTGTTTGGATTGGCCGCGTGGGCGTTTGCGGCGAAACGGCCCAAGCTTTATCACTTTGTCGCGGGCGCCGGAGCGCGCATCCTGAAAATGCTTGGCGGCAAGCGCGGCGCGATCCGCGCGCTGCCACTGATGGGCGGCTGGTTCGCGGTGCGCGATTTTCCGGCGCCGGAAGGAAAAACCTTTCACGAATTGTGGGCGAGACGCAAATGAGCGCGCGCGAGGATATTCTTTCGGCGATACGCGCGCGGCGGCGCAGGCAACCCGCGAAACCCCTGCCTTACAATCCGCCCGCGCCTTCCGCCGACCTGCTCGCGCAATTTTGCGAACGCGCAACGGCGGCAAATGCCGATGTGCGCGTGCTGGATTCGCAAAATGATATTCCTCAAGCCATTGCGGAAATCCTGCGCGCGCGCAATTTGCCGGCCATTGTGCATATACCGGATGCATCGCTAGAAAGATTTGGCTCTGGCTTGACGGTCGAACGCACGCCGCCCGGCCCGGATGACACCGCGCTTGCGATTGCGACCTTCGCCATCGCGGAGACGGGGACACTGGCCTATCCCGCATCCGCGCAAGCGCCAGCGTCGTGGCATTTTCGTGCCGGATTTGAGATCGCCGTGTTGCATGCCAAGCATATACTTCCGCATCTCGAAGATGTAATGATGCGGATCGAGTTGCCGCACACGTTGAATTTGGTGACCGGGCCTTCGCGCACCGGCGATATCGAGCAGACTTTGGAATTGGGTGCGCACGGGCCGAAGGCGCTGGCGATTTTGATCGTCAGGGATTGAGGCTGACAAGCCCGCCGACGCGGCGGGACAATTTGTCGAGCAAATCCGAAAGCTGACGGCATTCCTCTTTCGACAGGGCGGACAGCAGCACGGATTCCAGATGCAATGCGAGCGGCACGATCTCGTCATAGATCGCGCGGCCGCGCGCGGTGAGCGACAGGCGCGTGATGCGGCCGTCGGATTCATCGCCCGTGCGTTGCACGCGTTTTGCTTTCATCAGGCCGGCAACCGCGCGGCTCACCTGCACCTTGTCCATCGCCGTGCGCGCGGCAACCTGGCGCGCGGAAAGGCCTGGCGTGCCGCCCAGCACCGCCATCACGCGCCATTCGGGCACCGTAAGATCGAAGCGCTCGGAATAGTGCCGCGCGATCGCGCCGCTGACGCGATTGGTCAGCACCGAAAGGCGGTAGGGAAGGAAATTGTCGAGGTGGAGTTCGGTGTTCGCTTCATTCTGCATCGGGCTGGTTCTTCGGCAGTGCATCCGTGAATGCGGAAAGCTCATACGCCACTTTCTCGATACGTTTGAGCGTGGGCCAAGGCGCAAGATCCATTTCGGCGCCGCGCGCATTGGCCATTTGCGGGATCAGGCAGATGTCGGCCAGCGTGGGCGTATCGCCTTGGCAAAACTTTCCGGTGCCGGGCGACGCGGCGAGCAATTTTTCCAGCGCATCGAAGCCGAGCGCCATCCAATGGCGTTGCCAATCGAGGATTTCGTCCTGGCTGTGGCCCAATTCCTTCAAGAGATATTTGCGCACGCGCAGATTGTTCAGCGGATGGATGTCGCAGGCGACCGCGTAAGCAATCGTTCGCACGCGCGCGCGGCCGGCCGCATCCTTCGGCAGCAAGGGCGGCTCAGGCATGATTTCATCGAGATATTCGATTGCCGCGAGCGATTGACCGATTGTGTGCTCGCCGTGGACGAGCGTGGGCACCGACCTTTGCGGATTGATCGTCTGATATTCATTGGCGAATTGCTGGCCGCCGTCTTTCAGCAGATGCACGAATTTATAATCCGGCTTGATGCCTTTCAGATTGAACGCGATGCGAACGCGGAACGCGGCCGACGAGCGGAAATAGGTGTAGAGCGTGAAATCATGGCCCGTCATAACGCGCGACTTTCTGATCGATGGCGCCGAAGATGGAGCGCCCGTGCTCGTCCTGCATTTCGATGCGCACGCTGTCGCCGAATTTCAGGAACGGCGTGCGGGGCGCGCCATATTCGATCTGCTCCAGCGCGCGGCGCTCGGCGATGCAGGCCGAGCCGCGCGTGCGATCCCGATTGGAGATTGTGCCGGAACCGATGATCGAGCCCGCGCCGAGCGCGCGCGTTTTGGCGGCGTGGGCGAGGAGATCGGCGAAAGAGAATGTCATGTCCTCGCCCGCATTCGGCGCGCCGAAATGTTTGCCGTTGAGGCTGACGGTCAAAGGCAAATGCGCTTTCGTATCATGCCAGGCTTCGCTCAATTCGTCGGGCGTTGCAGCGACGGGCGAAAACGCGGTTGCGGGTTTGGATTGAAAGAAGCCGAAGCTCTTCGCCAATTCCGCCGGAATGAGATTGCGCAACGAAACATCATTCACCAGCATCAGCAATTTGATATGGCGCTCGGCGACGTGTGTGTTCGTGCCCATAGGCACGTCGTCGGTGATAATGGCGAGTTCGCCTTCGAAATCGATGCCCCAATCTTCGCTCGCCGCGAAAATGGGATCGCTGGGGCCGATGAAGGAATCCGAACCGCCCTGATACATCAAGGGATCGGTCCAGAAACTCGCGGGCATCTCCGCGCCGCGCGCTTTTCGCACCAGCTCGACATGGGTGACATAGGCCGAACCGTCGGCCCATTGATAGGCGCGCGGCAATGGTGCCGCACATTCCTCGGCATGAAAGGACTTTGCGCCATCGGCATCGCCCTCGTTGAGCAGATCATACACGCGCATCAGGCGCGGTGCGGCATGCGCCCAATCGTCGAGCGCGTTCTGGACCGTGTGCGCGATATGCGGCACGGCGACGGCGTGCGCCAGATCGCGGCTGACCACCACCAGCATGCCGTCGCGGCCATGTTTGAGAGACGCGAGCTTCATTTGGCTTTCCAGCTATCGGCATAGGTCTTGTCTTCGACCGCTTCGGCGGCCGCGCCGATATCAAGCGCATCGCGCGCATCGATCATCACGGCGACTTCGTCGGTCATGGTTTTCGCGGCTTTCGCGCCCGCCGCAAACGCCTTCGGATGCGGGCCATGCGTGAAGCCGCAAGGGTGCAACGTCATCATGCCGGGCTTGATGTTGTCGCGGCTGAAGAATTCGCCCGCGTGATAGAAGATCACTTCGTCGTAATCGTCATTGGAATGGAAGAACGGCACTTTCAACGCGCCGGGATCGCTCTCGATGGGACGCGGCACGAAGGTGCAAACGACAAAACGATCGGCGACGAAGGTCGAATGCACGCTCGGCGGAATGTGATAGCGGTGGCTGACGATGGGCCGGATGTCGCGCCAGTTGAGCTTGACCACCGACAGATTGCCTTTCCAGCCCACCGCATCGAGCGGATTGAACGGATAGGTGATGGTGGTGATCGCACCGCGGCGCTTGACCTGAACCTGCCATTCGCCATCGCGCTGCGATTGGAATTGGGAATCGAGTTTCGGGGTTTCCAGCGCTGCCGGATCGAAGATCGCGTGCGGGCCCAGAATGCCGCGTTCGGGCAGTTTGTAGGCACCGTTGGTGGCTTCGATCAGCAACACCGTACTTTGTGCGCTCGGTTCCAGCCGCCACATGGTTCCGCGCGGGATGAGAATGTAGTCGCCTTCGCGGTAAGTCATGTGCCCGAAATCGCAGAAAAAATCGCCGGCGCCCTCGTGGAAAAACAGCAACACGTCGCCGTCTGCGTTGCGTTGCAGGCGGGGCATCGCTTCGCTCACGCGCCACAGCGCGATGCGGCAGTTTGCGTTCGACAGCAGAAGACTCCCGCGAAACGGTTCGGTCACGGGTTCACCAGCAGCAACCGCGTTGAAGGCGCGCGGGCGCAACGGGCCTTCGAAACTCGTCCAGCCGGTCGGCGGGTGCTTGTGATAGAGATGCGCGGCAGGGCCGAAGAAACCGTCGCGCCCGATTTCACGCTCATAAGTTCCGCTCGGCAGATCGGCATGGGCCTGACGCGAGGTTTCGCCTTCGACACGGGGAAATTCGATCCAGTTTTTGCTCATGACAGCACCCCGCGCTTGACCTGATCGGCCTCGATGGATTCGAACAGCGCGCGGAAATTGCCTTCGCCGAATCCTTCATTGCCCTTGCGCTGGATGATTTCGAAGAAGATCGGGCCGATGGCGTTCTGGGTGAAGATTTGCAGCAGCAATCCCTGATCTTCCGCGCCATCCATGAGAATATGATCGCGCTTCAGCCGCGCCACATCCTCGCCATGGCCCTTGATGCGATTGTCGAGGCGCTCGTAATAGGTATCGGGCGTATCCTGAAACGTGACGCCCTGCCCGGTCAGTGTTTCGACCGAGGAATAGATATCGTTCGTCGCCAGTGCGATGTGCTGGATGCCTTCGCCATGATAGAGGTGCAGATATTCCTCGATCTGCGATTTGTCGTCGGAGGATTCGTTGATCGGGATTCGGATTTTTCCGTCCGGGCTCGTCATCGCGCGGGATTTCAGCCCGGTCAATTTTCCTTCGATGTCGAAATAGCGGATCTCGCGGAAATTGAAGAAGCGTTCGTAGAAGCCCGCCCATTGATCCATATGCCCGCGAAAGACATTGTGCGTGACGTGATCGATGGCGCTCAAGCCAGCGCCTTCATGGACAAAACCGCGCGCAGGATCGGTGGGCACGAAATCGACATCGTAGATCGAATGTTCGCCGTAACGGTCCACCAGATAGATCACGCTGCCGCCGATGCCTTCGATGGCGGGAATGTTCAATTCCATCGGCCCGACATCATTGGCAAACGGCTTGGCGCCCAATTCGATCAGCTTGCGAAACGCGCGCGGCGCATCCTTCACGCGGAAGGCCATGGCGCATGCGCTCGGCCCATGCGCTTTCGCAAAGCGGCTGCCATGGCTCGCGGGCTCGGCATTGACGATGAAATTCACCCCGCCCTGGCGATAGAGCGTGACGGCCTTGGAGCGGTGGCGGGCGACGCTGCGAAAACCCATCCGCTCGAACAGCGCATGCAATTGGCCGACATCGGGGGCGGTGTATTCCACGAACTCGAAACCGTCGGTGCCGAGCGGATTTTCCCAAGGCGCTGCCATGATCTCTCCGGGGCGGACGCTAGATAGTTTCATATGAAACTATCTGCCGGTCAAGCGATTCGCGAGGCGGAACGGCCCTTTTTGGCGCTTATCCTGTGCTCAACCCCCGGTTAACCCAGACCGCGTAATGTGGTTTTTCGGGAAAATCCGGGCGGGGCCATTCATGCGCGCGCATCAATCGAGCTGGAATTCGAAAAACGGATGGGATGCGGCGCCCAAGCTGGACGCCGCGAAATTGGTGCTGGCCTTCGGCTCGCCCGACGCCATCGCCACGCACTGGGGCGAATTGCGCGCGCGTCATCCCGATGCGGTGATGCTGTGTTGCAGCACCGGCGGCGAGATTCACGGCTGCGATGTGGTGGACGAAACGCTCTCCGCAACCGCGTTCGAATTCGCGCGCACCGAGATCCGCGCAGCCGAGGCCGATATGGATTCGTTCGCCGGCTCGTCGTTCGATGCGGGTAAGGCAATCGGCGCGCAACTCGCGCGCGGCGATCTGGCGACATTGTTTGTCTTGTCCGACGGCACGCGCGTGAATGGCAGCGAGCTTGTGCGCGGGCTTCGCGCGACGGTGGGCGATCATGTGGTGCTGACGGGCGGATTGGCCGGCGACGGCCCGCGCTTCGGCACAACCTATGTCGGCCTCAACGCGCCGCCATCGCCCGGCAAGATCGCCGCGGTCGGCCTTTACGGAACATCGCTGCAAGTGGGTCACGGAAGCTGCGGCGGCTGGGATGTTTTCGGGCCGGAGCGCCAGATCACACGCGCCGAAGCGAATGTGCTGCACGAACTCGACGGCCAGCCCGCGCTCGATCTCTACAAGCGTTATCTGGGCGAGGACGCGGCGGGGCTTCCCGGCAGCGCGCTTCTGTTCCCGTTGCGCGTCTATCCCGCCGACCGGCCCGATGAAGCCATCGTGCGCACGGTTGTGGGCATCGACGAAACCGCGCGCACCATGATCTTCGCGGGCGACATGCCGCAAGGCTATCGCGCGCAATTGATGCGGGGAAATTTCGACCGCCTCATTCAGGGTGCGGCCACCGCCGCCGAACAGGCCAACGGCGATCACGACGGCGAGCGTGTGGCGATTTTGGTGAGCTGCATCGGGCGCAAGCTGCTGCTCGGCCAGCGCATTCGCGAGGAAGTGGAAGCAGTGAACGATATTTTCGGCGGCAACGCGCATCTGACGGGATTTTATTCGTATGGCGAGGTTTCACCCCATGCCGTCACCGGCAATGCGGAACTGCACAACCAGACCATGACCATTACAGTGCTAAGCGAGAAGGACGGTGCATAAGCTGCTCGCCTATCAGCTTCGCAACGTCGCGAAGCCCGACGGCAGCGTGGATACCGACGCGCTGATTGCGGCTGTTCAGCGCACCTATGACGAATTCGACCGCGAGCGCCGGCTGAACGACCGCGCGGCGAAACTGATGGAAGAGGAACTGAAAGCCGCCAACGAACAGGTGCGCCAGCATGGCGAACGGCGCCTGATCGAAACGCTGGAAGGCGCGCCTTGCGCAGTGGCGCTGCTCAATCCGCAACTGGAAATCCAGACGGTCAATCCGGGGATGGTGGCGCTTGGCGGCGACCGCCCGCCGATGTGCGGCGAGATGTTTCTGGATTTTCTCAAACGCGCCGCACCCGGCGCGCGCGATTTGGGAAAACTTTTTCAGGGCGCCGCAATCGAAATACGCATTGCCGATCGCTGGTTTCTGGGGGCGGCGCGTGCGCTCACCGATGGCAGCCGCGCCGTCGCGTTTTCCGAAATCACCGCGCTCAAGGAGCGCGAGGCGGCACTCGCGCTTGCCCGCGATTCCGCCGAATCCGCCAACAAGCTGAAATCGCGATTTCTCGCCGTGATGAGCCACGAATTGCGCACGCCGCTGAACGCCATATTGGGTTTTTCCGAAGTGGTGCGCGACCGCGTTCTCGGCCATGACGTGCTCGCCTGGGAGCGCTATTGCGACTATGCCGGATCGATCCACGACAGCGGCGAACATCTGCTGGCGCTGATTTCCGAAATTCTCGATCTTTCGAAAATCGAATCCGGTTCCTACACGATCCATCCCGAGCCGCTGGATCTGGGCCACATGATCCGCGCCACGCTTGCCTTCGTGAAGCCGCAGGCCGAGCGCGGCGATGTGCGGCTTCTGCCGGTGGTGCAGGAGGGCGATCTGCGCATCGAAGCCGATCATCGCGCACTGAGGCAGGTGATCCTCAATCTTCTCTCCAACGCGGTGAAATTTACCCCGCCCGGCGGCGAAGTGAGCGTGTCGGCGATTGCGGACGAGCATTGCGTGACCATCGCCGTGCGCGATACCGGCATCGGGATCGAGCCGGAGCACATGAAAGTGGTGTTCGAGGCGTTCCATCAGGGCAACGCCAATGTCAGCCGCCGCTACGAAGGCACGGGGCTTGGCCTTTCCATCACGCGCGGGCTTGTGCAAATGCATGGCGGCGAGATCGCACTGGAAAGCAAGTTGGGCGCGGGCACGCTTGCAACCGTTCGCCTGCCGCGGCGCGCATCCAGCGCCGATCTCGAACGCGAAGTAGCCTAGCGGGCCAATTTCGCGAGCGTTGCCGCGACCTCGCCGGGCTTTTCCATCGTCACCATATGGCCGCCATCTTTGATGGTGACGAGTTCGGAATTTGCGATCCCTTCGAGAAATGCTTTGGCATAGACCGGCGGAATGAATTTATCGTCATCGCCCCAGATAAGCAGCGTTTTTGCCTTGATGCGATAGAGCCTTTGCGAAAGGCCGCGCTCCGGCACGGGGAATAAAATCTTTCCTGCCATGCCGAGCTGGCGCGCATTGGCGACGAGGAACACTTTCAGGAATTCCGGATCGTCGAGCGCCAGGCCCGATGCGAACAGCTTCTCGCCTTCCGCCACATCATGGAAGAAGATCGCGGGATAATCATACGGCATGATGGCGAAGATGTCGGGGATCGGATGGGCGTCGAGCCAAAGCCCCGCGAGCGCGATCAGCGCGAGGCGCGAAACATCATGGGGCGCCACCGCAGCCATTTCGGCGGCGATCATGCCGCCCATGGAATGGCCCGCAAGGATCGGGTCTTTCAGGCCCAGCGCTTCGATCACGTCCCATGTATGCAGCGTGAAATCGAGCATGTCGCGAAGCTCGCCGCATTCCTCGGAATCGCCATAGCCGGGAAGCAGCGGCGCGAAGACATGGAATTTCTCGCAGAGTTTTTCCAGCAGCGCATCGTTCGCCTGCAATCCGCCCGCGCTGTGCAGATAGACGAGCGGTTCGCCTTCTCCCCCTTCGAAATAGCGAACCGGGACGTGACGTGTTTTGATGGTTTTGAGTTCGAGGGTCATCGTCACGCTCCCGCAATCGCCGCAGGCACGGCCGGTTTTGCCATCGGCTTGCACCAGAAGCGATCATCGTTTGCGTAATCGGGGAACATGTTGCGCAGTTTGGGCATCACTTTCTCGGCGAACAGCTTGGTGGAATGCATGCACTTTTCCTTCGGCATGTTTCCGATATGGAGCAGGCAGAAAATATTGCCGACGCGCAAAGTCTTTATGAGGTCTTCCATGCGCTGGCGCACGGTTTCCGGCGAGCCCGCGATCACATGGCCGCCTTCGGTCAATTCCTTCCACGAAATCGTGCCCCAGCCCTTGACCGGCGCATATTGCGACAGCGCGCCGGACTGGATCGTCTTGATCGTGCGATAGCCGGGCGCATCCGCGAATCCGGGATAAACATGCAGGCAGCGATTGTAGAAATAACTCACATGCTCGGAATAAAGCCGTTCGGCTTCTTCGTCGGTGTCGGCGACGCAGATTGTTTGCGCGAAACCGGCGCGATAGGGCGAATGGTCCGCCGTGTTGCGCTGTGCCACGCGCTCCCAATAGCCGCTCATCAGGGCTTTGGCGCGGATGTAACCGGAGAATGAGAGATAGGAATAAGAATAGGTGTTATCGAGACAGAAATCATACGTTTCGATGGAACCGCCGCCGGGAATATGGATCGGCGGATGCGGCTTCTGGATCGGGCGCGGCCAGATATTCACATGGCGTAGCTTGTTGTAGCGGCCATTGAAGGCGAAGGGATCGGGCTCATGCCAGGCGCGCATGATGAGTTCGTGGGCTTCGTTATATTTCTCGCGGGTGAGTGCCGGGATTTGTCCGTAGCAATAATTCGTATCCATCGAGGTGCCGACCGGGAAACCCGCGACCAGCCGCCCGCCCGAAATGCAATCGAGCATGGCGAATTCCTCGGCCACACGCACCGGCGGATTATAAAGTGCAATCGAATTGCCGAGCACGATGAGGGCGACATCTTTCGTGCGGCGCGCGAGGCTTGCCGCGATCAGATTGGGCGACGGCATGATGCCGTAACCATTCTGGTGATGCTCGTTGACGCCAATGCCGTCGAAGCCCAGCGTGGCCGCATATTCCAGAAGATCGAGATAGGTGTTGTAAACCGTGTTGGCCTTTTCGGCGTCGAACAGGCGCGAATCGATATCCACCCAGACCGAATGATGCTTCTCGCGGAAATCATCGGGCAGATGCGGCCACGGCATCAGATTGAACCAGGTGAATTTCATGGGAACCCTCCGGTACGCGAGATTATGAAATGCCGAGCGCGCGACGCGCGAAATCGGACGCGGTCTTGTAATCGGCCTTGCCGTTTGGCGCGCGCAATGGCGCGTCGGCGATCAGGATGCGCTTGGGCGTTTTGTAGCCAGCCAGCACCGTGCGCACATGCTCGCGCAGCGCGGCTTCATCGAAAGCCGAGCCATTGTGAAGTTTCACCACGCCCGTCACCGCCTGTCCCCATGTATCATCCGGCACGCCAAGAACGAGCGCATCTTCGATTGCAGGATGCGTTTTCAGCGCTTCTTCCACTTCTTCGGGGTATACTTTTTCGCCCGCCGTGTTGATGCAATTGCTGCCGCGCCCGAGCAGCGCAATCGTGCCGTCCGCATCGACGCGCGCCCAATCGCCGGGAATGGAGTAACGCATGTTTCCGATCGTGCGGAATGTGCGCGCGGTTTTTTCGGGGTCTTTGTAATAGCCGCGCGGCAGCGGGCCGCTTAGCGCCACAAGCCCTGCGTTGCCGGAACCGGCGGGAATCGGTTGATCGTTTTCATCGATCACGATGGCGTTTTCGAGCAGCGCGAATGCGCCGGTCTGCACTTCGCCATCTTTCGTCATCACCGAGGAGCCCATGCCCATCGCCTCCGTCGAAGCGAAACTATCGGTCATCGTGAGTTGCGGCATATGTTTCAAAAGGCCGCGCTTGACCTCGATGCTCCACATCGCGCCCGATGACGTCATGCTCATCATGCTGGAAAGATCGTAACGGCCGGGCTCTTCATCGAGCGCGCGCAACAACGGCTTTGCGAAGGGATCGCCGACGATGGCGATGGCCTGCACGCCGTTCTGCTCCACCGCCTGCCAGATGGCATGGGGATCGAGCGAGCGATTATCGACCGTGACCACGCATCCGCCGCTCGCCATCGCGGTGATGGCGGAGATGAATCCCGTGCCATGCATCAGCGGGCAGGCGGGCAACGTGCGCGGCTTCATCACCGCGGTTATTTTCGCGAATTCGGGAATGGTTTTCGGGCGGATGCCCAGCGTGCGTTCCATGCGCGAATGCCAGATGGCGCAAAGTTCGCCATGCGGCCACATCACGCCTTTTGGCATGCCGGTCGTGCCGCCGGTGTAGATGAAGAGCATGTCGCCGGGCGAACGCTTGATATCGAGGCGCGCACCATCGCCCGTTTCGACGAGTGTTTCGTAATTCTCCGCGAAGGGCGCGATCTCGTCGCCCATCTCGATGTACGTTTGAATGTTCGGCAGTGCGTCGCGGATTTGCGCGACGGTCTCGCGGAATTCGCTTCCGTAAATCAGCGTTTGCGCATCGGAATTGTCGAGGATGTAGCGCACTTCATCGGGCTTGTAGCGGTAGTTCACGTTGACATGCGTGAAGCGCCCGCGAAAACACGCGCCTGTCGCCTCGCTATATTCGATGCCGTTGCGCAGATAAAACGCGATCTTGTCGCCGGGGCGGCTGCCGCGCGCCGCCAGCGCACGCGCCAGATTGTTCATGCGGCGACTAGCGTCGGGCCAGAGGATCGTGCGCCCGCCATGCACAAAAGCCGGCGCATCGGCGGGCACGGCGTCCGCCACCGCATCCAGAATATCCCCGTAATTCCAGGGCATGTCGCTCCCATATATTATTATGGGCCCAGTATCCCGTGGCGGCGCGCGTTTGGCGAGGGGTTTTAGACGACAGGGATCGACGCGCCGGTGATGGCGCGGGATTTTTCGCAGAGCAGAAACAGGATCACATCGGCGATGGCCTCGGGCCTCACCCATTTCGCGAAATCGGCCTTGGGCATGTCGGCGCGGTTGGCGGGCGTATCGATGATCGAGGGCAGGATCGCGTTCACGGTGATGCCCTGCCCTTTCACTTCCTCCGAAAGGGCTTCGGTGAGTTTGGCCACGCCCGCCTTTGACGCTGCGTAAGCACCCATGCCCGCGCCCGCCTTCGCAGCCGCACCCGCGCCGATATTGACGATGCGCCCGCCGGAGCCGAGATGCGGCAACGCCGCCTTGCTGGCGCAGACGGCACTTTTGAGATTGACCGCGTACATGAAATCCCAGGTGGCGATGTCGCCATCCTTCAGCGTTTCGAAGCGGAAGCCGCCCGCGATGTTCACAAGGCCATGCAGCGCGCCGAACTTCTCCGCGATTTCATCGATGGTTCTTTTGGCGTCGGCGGGATTGGTGAGGTCGCGCCCGCCGAACGCGGCGGCTTTGAGCCCCGCGGGCACGGGCGCGCGGTCCACCAGCGCCACGCTCGCGCCCGCTTTTGCCACAGCTTCGCCCACCACTGCGCCCAGCGCGCCGAAACCGCCCGTCACGATCACCACTTTTCCTTGGAGTTCCATGTGAAATCCCGTTTCCGCCGCGTCTTGCGCGCCTACCCGCCGATCATCCTATAATGGCCTCACGCTATCCCAGAGAAACGGAGAGGACCATGCTCGACAAACTGCAATTCTATATCGACGGCAAATGGGTCGACCCGGTGACGCCGAAGACGCTGGAGGTCATCAACCCGGCCAATGAGGAGCCGTTCGCGCGCATTTCGCTGGGCTCCAAGGCCGATGTCGACAAGGCCGTCGCCGCCGCGCAGAAGGCGTTCGACACTTGGTCGCGCACGACGAAGGAAGAGCGCCTCGCCGCTGCTGCAGAAGATCGTCGAGAGTCTATCAGAAGCATTATGCCGAGATCGTGCAGGCGATCAGCCAGGAGATGGGCGCGCCGCTTGGCCTTTCCAAGAATGCGCAGGCCGCGATGGGCATTGCGCATTTCACGCAGGCCATGAAGATTCTGAAGGAATTCGAGTTCGAGAAGGTGCAGGGCACGACCGCGATCGAATATGAGCCGGTCGGCGTGGTCGGCATGATCACGCCGTGGAACTGGCCGATCAACCAGATCGCCTGCAAGGTGGCGCCCGCGCTGGCGGCCGGCTGCACGATGATTCTGAAGCCGAGCGAAATCGCGCCGATGAATGCGCTGCTGTTCGCGCGAAGTGATGGACGAGGCGGGCGTGCCGCCCGGCGTGTTCAATCTCGTCAACGGCGACGGGCCGACGGTGGGCGAAGCGCATGTCGCATCATCCCGACATCGACATGATGTCGTTCACCGGCTCGACGCGCGCAGGCATCGCGGTCGCGAAAGCCGCTGCCGATACGGTCAAGCGCGTGGCGCAGGAACTGGGCGGCAAATCCGCCAACATCGTGCTGGAAGACGCCGATCTGAAGAAAGCGGTGTTCGGCGGCGTGATGAACATGATGTCGAATTCGGGACAATCGTGCAACGCGCCGAGCCGCATGTTCGTGCCGAAGCAAGATGCACGACGAAGCGGCGCAAATCGCCAAAGCGGCGGCCGAAAAGGTGAAGGTCGGCGATCCGTTCGCCGAAGGCACCACGATGGGGCCGGTGGTGAGCGAGGCGCAGTACAACAAGATTCAGGGCCTGATCCAGAAAGGCATCGACGAAGGCGCGACGCTGGTGACGGGCGGCCTCGGGCGGCCCGATGGCATGAACCGCGGCTATTATGTGCGGCCCACGGTGTTTGCGAACGTGACCAACGACATGACCATCGCGCGCGAGGAAATCTTCGGGCCGGTGCTTTCCATTCTGCCGTATGAAACCGAGGCCGATGCGATCCGCATGGCGAACGATACGGTCTATGGCCTGTCGGGCTATGTGCAATCGGGCGACATCGACTCATGCGCGCAAGGTGGCCAGCGCAGTTGCGCACCGGCAATGTGCATCTGAACGGCGCGGGTATCGATCTCAACGCGCCGTTCGGCGGCTACAAGCAATCGGGAACGGGCCGCGAATGGGGCGAGTTCGGCTTCGAGGAATTCCTCGAGGTGAAGGCCGTGCTGGGATACGCGGCGTAAATTTTGTTTTGCGATTGAGGCAGGCGCTCTTCGGGAACGGAGGGCGCCTGTTTTTTGTGAGCGTCGCGTTGACATAGTGCAACCATTGCACTATACCGGCCCATGGTCACGCTCTATCGCGCTTCGGGATGGAAGATCGCCGTCTATGGGCGCGAACATGGCGTTGCGCATTTTCACATCGAAGGTCCGGGCTTCCGCTGTTCCGTCGCGATTGGGACGCTGGAGGTGATCGTCGGCAGCGTGCCGCCGGGCGTTCTGAAAGATGCGCTGGCGTGGGCGCGGCGGAACAGGACGGCGCTGAAAGCCAAATGGCAGGAGTTGAACGGATGAGCACGGACGACAGAACGCGAACCATCACGGCGGTGAAAGCGAAGGCTCCGGCGGCGCTTGCGCTCAGATGGTCGGACGGCACCCGCGCGGAAATCGACATTGCAGCCCTGCTGCGCGGAAAGTCGTTCCGCGCGTTGCGCGCGCCCACGGAATTTGCCCGCGTGCGCGTAGGCGAATGGGGACACTCGATCGAATGGCCGTCCGGCGCGGAATTGGGCGCGGAAACGCTCTGGCTGGAGACGCTCTCGGCGACCGGCCATCAGGATGCGCGCAGCTTTCTCGAATGGCGATTGCGCCACGGCCTGTCGCTGGCGAAGACGGCGGACGCGCTCGGGCTTTCGCGCCGGATGGTTGCGTATTATTCGAACGGCGAAAAGCCGGTGCCCAAACCCATCTTGCTGGCGTGCAAAGGATGGGAAGTGAGTCATGCGGCGTGACGTGAAAGGTGGCCTGCTGAGGCTCGTCTTCACTCGCACAGGAAAATAAATCGGCTTGCCGAGGCCCGTCTTCGCTCGCTACGCGAGCTTCGCCGCGGCACTTTTCGCCGCGCAGCGGCGAAAAGTGGTGGGTGATGCAGGACTCGAACCTGCGACCCGGTGATTAAGAGTCACCTGCTCTACCGCCTGAGCTAATCACCCGTTCCATCGGAAAGGTCCGCGCCTATAGCAGAGGGTATCTGCCCTGTCCAGAAAGCGAAAACTGTCCACAGGGGCTCAGATAATCCCGGCGGAATGGCGGGGGATTTCGACCTGGCGGTGCACATGCACCGACATCAAAAGCCCAAAGCCGAACATCACCGTCAGCATCGCCGTGCCGCCATAGGAAATGAGCGGCATGGGAATGCCGACCACGGGAATAAGGCCCATCACCATCGCCGCATTGATCATAATGTAGAAGAAGAAATTGAGCGTGATGCCGATGGCAAGCAACCGGCCAAACTGGCTGCGCGAGGCCATGGCGATGCGGATGCCGTAGAAAATCACCACCGAAAACAGCAGCAGCAGTGCGATGGAGCCGACAAAGCCGAATTCCTCGCCAAGCGTGGTGAAGATGAAATCGGTTTCCTTTTCGGGCAGGAAGTTGAGCCGGCTTTGCGTGCCTTGCGTGAAGCCTTTGCCCGCCACACCGCCCGATCCGATAGCGATTTCGGCCTGGCTAATGTTCCAGCCCGCGCCCAACGCGTCCGACGCCGGATTGAGGAAGGTGAGAATGCGCCGCTTCTGGTAATCGTGCAGAAATTGCCACGCCACGGGCACAGCCGCGATCACGCCGGTGAGCGCGGGCGCAATCCACCACCACGAAAGCCCGGCGAGAAACAGCATCGAGCAGCCATCGGCCACCAGAATGCTCGCCGTGCCGAGATTGGGCTGCATGAGAACGAGCACCGTCGGCACGCCGATCATCGCCAGCGGAATGCCGAGCTTGAGCGGCGAGGAAACTTCTTCCACGCTAAGCCCGTGCAGATAGCGCGCCATCGCCAGCACGAGCGAAATCTTCATCAATTCGGAAGGCTGCAATTGCAGCGGGCCAAGCTCGATCCAGCGTTGCGCGCCGAGCCCGCCGACATGGCCCGCAATGGTGGTGGCGACGAGCAGCAGCAACGCCGCGCCGTAAGCGGGATAGGCAAGGCTCATCCACACGCGGATATCGACCAGCGCCACAGTGATGAGCAGCACAAGCCCGATGATGAAGCGCACGATCTGCGCGCTCGCCCAGGGATGGAAATGCGCGCCGGCAACCGAATAGAGCATCGCGAAACCGACGCTGGCGATCACGCCGAGCAGCATGACGAGGCCCCAATTGATCTCGAACAGCTTGTCGGCGATGGAAAGCGTGCGGCGGTAGGCGGCGTAGGGGCGCGTGGTCATGGGATCACGCCTTGTTCTGCAACGATGCGGACGACACGGGATAGGCGGTGGGCAGCTTCGCCGGATCGCGCTGTTGCGTGTAGAGCAGAATGTCGCGCGCCATCTGCACCTGTGGATGGCCGAGCGCGCCATGCTCCACCACACAGGCGCAGGCATAGCGCGGCGATGCGACCGGCGCGAATGCGATGAAGAGGCCGTGATCGCGCAAATTCCACGGCAATTCGGAATCCTTCTTCACGCCGCTTTCATGTTCGGCGCGGGTGATGACGCGCACCTGCGCCGTGCCCGTCTTGCCCGCCATTTCGAAACCGGGATTGGGAATGCGCCACGCATAGGCCGTGCCGCCGGGATCGTTCGTCACCGCGTTCATGCCCGATTGCACGGCCTGAATCGCGGCGATGGAAAAGGGCAGCGCGGAAATCTGCGGATGCGGCTGGGCCTGATGGCCGACGAATTTGGTGATCCGGGGGAAAACCTTGTTGCCGCTGGCGATGCGCGCGGCCAGCGTGCAAAGCTGGATGGGCGTGGTCAGCACATAGCCCTGACCGATTCCGGTGACGAGCGTTTCGCCCTGCTGCCACGGAATTCCATATGTGGCTTTCTTCCACGCGCGCGTCGGCATGACGCCCGCGCGCTCGCCGGGCATTTCGATGCCGGTGAGTTCGCCGAGGCCGAGCTTGCCCGCCGCATCGGCCATCTTGTCGATGCCGAGCCGCTTTGCGACTTCGTAGAAAAACACGTCGCAGGATTGCTGGATGCCCTTGTGCAGATCGACCTGCCCGTGGCCGCCTTTTTTCCAGCAATGAAATTCGTGATTGCCGAGCGTGATCGAGCCCGTGCAGAACACCTGAAGATCGGCAAGGCCGTTGTCGTAAGCCGCGAGCGCCATGGCGGGCTTGATCGTCGAGCCCGGCGGATAGAGGCCCGACAGCGTTTTGTTGAGCAGCGGATTGTGATCGTCGGTCGTCAGCGCGTTCCATTGCGTGGGGCTGATGCCGACATTGAACAGATTGGGATCGAAACCCGGCGTGGAGGCAAGCGCGATCACATCGCCGTTCGTCACATCCATCACCGTGCAGGCAGCACTCTCCGCGCCCAGCCGCTGCGCCATGAAATCCTGCACGTCGCGGTCGATGGTGAGATAGACGTCCGAACCCGGCACGCCGGGATCGCGGCCAAGCTCGCGGATCACGCGGCCATAGGCGTTGACCTCCACGCGGTCCGAACCCGCAGTGCCGCGGATTTGCGTGTCGTATTCCTTCTCGATGCCGCGCCGGCCGATGCGGAAGCCGGGAAGATCGAGCAGCGGATCGTCGTCATGCTCCTTGTCTTCGACCGAGACAGCCGCGACATAGCCCAGCACATGCGACATCACCGCGCCGTAAGGATAGTCGCGCGTCTCGCCGACATCTGGCTGGATGCCGGGCAGATAAGGCAGATGCAGGTTGATGCGCGCGAAATCGTCCCAATCGAGATTTTCCATCACCGTCACCGGCACGAAGCGCTTGTTGGTGGCGACATCGTGCAGGATGCGGTCGCGTTGATGATCGGAGATGAGAATGAGACGGCCGAGCGCGCTCAACGCCGCGCCCACGCCTTCGGTGGCTTGTTCGGGCACCAGAAGCACGCGGTAATTGCGCCGGTTGGTGGCAAGCTCGTTTCCGAAACGATCGATGATGCGCCCGCGCAAGGGGGCGAGCAGGCGCTGGTTGACGCGATTGTCCTCGGCGCGCGTCATGAACTCTTCGCCTTCGAGGATTTGAAGCTGGTAGAGCCGCCCGGCCAACGCCGCAAACACAGCACCCATGCCGCCGCTGATGATGAGCGTGCGGCGCGAGAAGGTCGCGTAGCGGCTTTTGTCCTTGCGGTCGAAAACCGGCATCAGAATTCGCTCCTGAGCGGGCCCACGAACTGGCGGTGAATGAAGCCGAGCACGATTGCCGCGGGAACGTAGAAGAGAACGCTCACCGCGATCTCCACGATCAGCGGCGCAATCGGCGGCAACAGCCCGTAATAGATCGACACGATCACGTAAGCGGTGACGGACGCCACCAGCATGGCGACGGCGAAGCCGAGTATCGCGCCGACGCCGGAAAGCCCCGCGAATGTATCGCGCTGGCGATCGACCAGCGCGTAAGCTGCGACGAACGACGCCGCCCATACGCCGGGCGGGCCGCCGGAAAACAAATCCTCCAGCACGCCGATGCCGAAGGCGAGCGCGGGCGGCATGAGATCGGGGCGCACCAGACACCAGAAATAAACCGGCATCAGCGCGAAAAGCGGCGGCGGCACGATCCCGCCCAGAAGCGACACCGGCATGTTGGCAATGGCAATCGCAAACAGGCTGACGATGAAGGGCGTCGCGCGCGACAGGAACGCGCTTGCCGAAGACGTCATGCCGAAGCGTTCCATCGCGCCCCTCAATCGCCGGTTTCGTCGGTCGGCGCGTTGTCGTCCGCGGGCGGCGTGGTGGCGGCATCGGTTGCGGGCGGCGCGGTCACGGGCGGTTTCGGCGGCGGCGCGGATGCGGTGATGTGCGGCACGGGCACAGGCGCGGGCGCGGGCGGCGGCGCCTCGACAGGCTCATGCGGCTTGAGCCCCGCGGCCGATGCGGGAAGATCGTCGGGCGAAGGTGCGGGCGGCTGTTCGGGCGGAATCTTGAAATCGAGAATGCGCACATCATCGCTGGTGGCGGGATCGGCGAGCAGCTCGACGCGGAACCTGTCGCCCTGCGCCTCCAGCACACCCACCGGCAGGCCCGGCGGCAACAGCCCGCCATCGCCAGATGTGATGACCTGATAGCCTTCCTTGAGCGGCGCGTTGATCGTCGAAACGGTTTCGAGCACGGGCATGGGCGTGTTGTCGCCCGCCATGATCGCCTGAATGTTGCCGGGCTCTATCGTCACCGGAATGCGGCTGTTGAGATCGGTGAGCAGGATCACCCACGAGGTGTGCTTTCCCGTGAGGAAGATGCGCCCGATCATGCCGCGCGGATCGACCACCGCCTCGCCGGGCTTGACGCCATCATGCTTGCCCGCATCGAGGATCATCGTGTCGAGGAAGGGCCGCGTGGCGCGGCCGATGACGCGCGCGGTGACGGAGGAAAGTGCGGGATCGGGCACCGCATCGAGCAGCAATTGATAGCGCTTCAGCCGCTCGTTGAGCGCGAGTGCGGCATTCTCCCATTGGCGCAGGCGCGCGTTTTCATCCTTCAGGCGCAGGTTTTCGCGATAGACGACAAAAATCTCGTCGATGCCGGAAAGCCAGCGCGATGCGCCATTGAGCGGGGCGCGCGCCCATTCGAGCGCGGGCGCGGTGAGATCCGAAAAATAAGCGCGCACATGATCGAACAGCGTGGATTGCGCCTTGCCGAGCAACACCAGCACAATCGCCAGAACCGCGACGATCGCGAGCGGAAGCTGGGCACCACCCTTCCCGCGCGCGATCTTCCAGGTTCCGTTGGCCATGACGCAACAAACTCCTGCGGCGTCCCCTTCTCAGAAGGCGGTGGTGAGGACGTGGCGCATGATCTTCGCATTCTCGAGCACCCGGCCGGTGCCCAACGCAACACAGGACAGAGGATCGTCGGCAATGCTGATCGGCAGGCCCGTTTCCTCGCGCAGCACCTGATCGAGCCCCTGCAGCAGCGAGCCGCCGCCGGTAAGCACGATGCCCTTATCGACAATATCGGCGGCGAGTTCGGGCGGCGTTGCTTCCAGCGCCACCTTCACCGCTTCGACAATCGCGCTTGTCGGTTCCGACAAGGCTTCCGCGATGTGTTTCTGCGTGATGGTGATTTCCTTCGGCACACCGTTCAGAAGATCGCGGCCCTTGATCTCCAGCGTGACGCCGCTTCCTTCGGCGGGCGGTGCCGCGGAACCGATTTCCTTCTTGATGCGTTCGGCGGATGCTTCGCCGATCAGAAGGTTCTGATGGCGGCGGATGTAAGCGATGATCGCCTCGTCCATCTTGTCGCCGCCCACGCGCACGCTGCGCGAATAGACGATGCCGCCAAGCGAGAGCACCGCCACTTCGGTGGTGCCGCCGCCGATATCCACCACCATGGAGCCGGTGGGTTCGGACACGGGAAGCCCCGCGCCGATGGCTGCCGCCATCGGTTCCTCGATGAGGAACACGCGACGCGCACCCGCCGACAATGCGGATTCCTGAATCGCGCGGCGCTCCACGGCCGTCGAACCGGACGGCACGCAGACTATAATCATGGGATTGGCGAACGAGCGGCGATTATGAACCTTGCGGATGAAATGTTTGATCATTTCTTCCGCGATCTCGAAGTCGGCAATAACGCCGTCGCGCATGGGGCGGATCGCCTCGATGTTGCCGGGCGTGCGGCCCAGCATCATCTTGGCGTCGTTTCCGACTGCGCGAACCTGTTTCTTGCCGCCTCTGCTGATCGTGGCCACCACGGATGGCTCGTTGAGGACGATACCGCGTCCCTTCACATAGACCAGCGTGTTGGCCGTTCCGAGATCGATGGCCATATCGCTCGACAGTGCGCCGAGAAGACTGCCGAACATTCTGTTACGCCCGTTCCTTTCCAGACGGCGCCGTGCCATTCCCATTGTGCGATGTGCGCTCCGGCGGGATCACCGCCGGAGCAATATGTCATCGCGCGACGGTGAGAGCCTCCGGCGCCTGCTTTTCGCGTTTCACCAAAAGTTTGTTGAGCGCATTGACATAGGCATGCGCCGCGGCCACCAGCGTATCGGTGTCCGCGCCTTTGCCCGTGACGGTGCGCCCGTTTTCCTCAAGCCGCACGCTGACGGTGGCCTGCGCATCGGTTCCTTCGGTCACGGCGTGAACCTGAAAGAGCTGAAGCGTGGCCGCGTGCGGATAGAGTTCGCGTATGGCCTTGAAGATGGCGTCCACCGGGCCATCGCCCGTGGTGCGCGTGTGGCGGAGTTCGCCGCTCACATCGAGCGTCATGTCGGCTGTGGGCTCGACACCCATGCCGGATTCCACCTTGAGCGCCTTGACGAAAATCGCGTCATGGCCGCGAACGACTTCATCGTCCACAAGTGCGCTGATGTCTTCGTCGAAAACATGCTTCTTCTTGTCGGCGAGCGCCTTGAAGCGGCGGAAAGCCTCTTCGAACGCGGTGTCGTCGAGATTGTAGCCGAGCGTCGCGAGCTTGTCCTTGAACGCGTGACGGCCGGAGAGCTTGCCGAGCACCAGCGAGGTTTCCTTCACGCCGACATCTTCGGGCCGCATGATCTCATAGGTCTCGACATTCTTGAGCATGCCGTCCTGATGGATGCCGCTTTCATGCGCGAAGGCGTTCTTGCCGACAATGGCCTTGTTGTATTGCACGGGAAAGCCCGTGACGTTGGACACTTTCTTCGAGGCGCGCGCCAGCATCGTCGCGTCCACGCCGGTGCGGAACGGCATTTGATCGGAGCGCACTTTCAGCGCCATGACGACTTCTTCGAGCGCGGCATTGCCCGCCCGCTCGCCGATACCGTTGATGGTACATTCGATCTGCCGCGCGCCACCGAGCACGCCCGCGAGCGAATTGGCCACCGCCATGCCAAGATCATTGTGGCAATGGGTGGAAAACACCACCTTGTCGGCGCCCGGCACGCGCTCCTTCAACATGCGGATGATATCGATATATTCCTGCGGCGTGGAATAGCCGACCGTATCGGGAATGTTGATGGTCGTCGCACCTGAACGGATCGCAAGTTCCACGCAGCGGCAGAGGAAATCGGCCTCGGTGCGGGTGGCGTCTTCGGCCGACCATTGCACATCGTCGGTATGGCCGCGCGCGCGCGCAACGCTCGCGCCCACCGCATCCAGCACCGCATTCGGCCCCATTTGCAGCTTGTGCTTCATATGCACGGGGCTGGTCGAGATGAAGGTGTGGATGCGGAAACGCGGTGCATCGCGCAACGCATCCGCCGCGCGGTCGATATCCTTAAAGCCCGCGCGCGCAAGCCCGCACACGACCGCGTTCTTCGTGCGTTTGGCAATCGCGTTCACCGCCTCGAAATCGCCGATGGAGGAAACGGGAAATCCCGCCTCGATGATATCGACGCCCATCGTGTCGAGCAGTTCGGCGATTTCGATTTTTTCGTCAAGCGTCATGGCCGCGCCCGGCGATTGCTCGCCATCGCGCAAAGTGGTGTCGAAGATTCGTATTTTCTCGAATGTCTCTGATGTGGCGCTCATGGCCTCGCAATCCTTCCGTTCGCCTGCCGGCGGCTTCGATCTCTCTTTCGCTCGTCCCCCTAAACGCCGGTCTCGCCCATGCGAAACGCGTCAGCGCCTAGGGGCTGCTAAGAAGGAGAAGCTCTGCCTGCGGCAAACCGAGGGAAAGACGGAGCATGTGCTGCGCGCGCGCAGACGCGAGAGCGGAAATTCCGCCTGTCGCCATCGTGCATTTCGCGTTCGCCGCCATTGCCAATTCGCCGTTCCGCCCGTCGAGTTTACGGTTCGCTAACTCTAACAACTCGCCCTTAAACGCGCATAAATGCGCGCTCTCGACATCGTTTGATCCATTTATGCCGAATTTGCCGGGCGGTGCAATAGGTTGGCGGGCTTTCCGGGCCTCATTCGCGAGGCTTTCAGGGTGGTCAGCCCGCGCCCGGCATGGTACCGCGTCAGCCCATGTCCGGGGCCATGATCCAGCTCAAAAACCTCTCCAAATCCTACGCGGGCGGCGGCCATGCCGTAGCCGGGCTGACGCTGGACATCGCCCAGGGCGAATTCATGGTCATCATCGGCCAATCCGGCTCTGGAAAGACCACGACCCTCAACATGATAAACCGTCTGACCGAGCCATCGGCCGGGGCCATCGCCATCCATGGCGAGGACGCGCTGGCGATGGAGGCCGTGGCGCTCAGGCGGCATATGGGTTTCGTGTTTCAGGCGGTGGGCCTCTTCCCCCATATGAATGTTGCCGAAAATATCGGCATCACGCCCCGGCTTCTGGGCTGGAGCCCGGCCGAGATCGCCGGGCGCACGGACGAGCTTCTGGCGCTGGTGCGGCTGGACGCCGATGAATTTCGCACCCGGTTTCCGGCCCAGCTTTCGGGCGGCCAGCGCCAGCGGGTGGGGCTGGCCCGCGCGCTCGCGGCACGGCCCAAGATCATGCTGATGGACGAGCCGTTCGGGGCGCTCGATCCCGTCACCCGCGACGATATCTCGGCCGATTATCGCGAGATCCATGACCGGCTGGGCCTGACGACCGTGCTGGTGACGCACGACATGACGGAGGCGTTTCTTCTGGCCGACCGCGTGGCGGTGATGCGCGAAGGCCGCCTCATCCAGACGGGCACGCCGCAGGAGTTGCTCGCGAGCCCAGCCGATGCAGGCGTGCGCGAGCTGGTCGAGACGCCGCGCCGCCGAGCGAGGAAACTGGCCGAAGCCATGCGCGTGAGCGAGGCGCCATGAGCCCGCAGATCGCAGCCGCCTTCGCCGTGCTGCCCGATTATCTGGGCCAGCATGTGTTGCTGAGTGTTTCGTCATTGCTTCTGGGATTGGCAATCAGCCTGCCGCTCGCCATCGCCGCTTCGCGCATCGCGACGTTGCGCGGGCCTGCGCTTGGTGCGGCCGGCATCATTCAAACCATTCCAAGCCTTGCATTGCTTGCGCTTTTCTATCCGCTGCTGCTGGCGATATCGGCATTTTGCCAGACGAGTTTCGGCTTCGGCTTTCGCGCGCTCGGATTTTTGCCGGCGCTTCTGGCGCTGGCGCTCTATTCGATGCTGCCTGTGTTGCGCAACACCATCACGGGCCTCGCCGGAATCGATCCCGCCGTGAAGATGGCCGCGCGCGGCGTCGGCATGACGCCGTGGCAATCGCTGACATTGGTGGAATTGCCGCTGGCCGCTCCCATCATCATGGCGGGCGTGCGTACGGCCGCGGTGTGGGTGATCGGAACGGCCACGCTGTCCACGCCCGTGGGGCAAACCAGCCTCGGCAATTACATCTTCACCGGCTTGCAGACCGAAAACTGGGTGTTCGTGCTGTTCGGCTGCGTGGCGGCGGGGGCGTTGGCACTTCTCATCGACCGGTTGCTGGCATTGGGCGAGGAAAGTTTCGCCAAACGCTCGCGCTGGCGGCTGATCGCATCGCTGATTGGGCTGGCGCTGGTGATCGGGGCGAGCCTTTATCCGCTTGTGGGAAGTGCATCCGCGCCGGTGATCGTCGGCACCAAGAATTTCGAGGAGCAATATATTCTGGGCTCCCTGATCGAAGACAAACTGCATCGCGCGGGCTTTCACACCGAGCGCCGCGACGGGCTGGGATCGAGCGTGATTTTCCATGCGCTGGCGGCGGGCAATGTGGATGTCTATGTCGATTATTCCGGCACCATCTGGGCGAACTATATGAAACGCACCGACATGCCGGGGCGAAAGGCGGTGCTTTCGCAGATGGCGGCGTGGCTGAAGCAGAAATACAATATCGGCTATGCCGGTCCGCTGGGTTTCGAGAATGCCTATGCTTTCGCCATGCGGCGCGACAAGGCGGACAGGCTCGGCATCAATTCCATTCAGGATCTGGCCGCTTACGCCGCGCACATGAAGATCGGCGGCGATCTCGAATTCTTCGCGCGGCCCGAATGGGCTTCGGTGAAGCGCAGCTATGGCCTTGCATTCGCGACCATGCGCCAATACCAACCGAGTTTCATGTATCAGGCGGTGGCGGATGGCGATGTCGATGTGATCGCGGCGTTTTCCAGCGACGGGCGCATTGCGCAATACGATCTGAAGATTCTGAAGGACAATAAAAACGCGCTGCCGCCCTATGATGCGGTGATGCTGGTCGCGCCTGCCCGTGCGCATGACGAGAAATTCCTCGCCGCGCTCAAGCCGCTGATGGGCGCAATCGATCTTCAAACCATGCAGCGCGCGAATTTGATGGTGGATCGCGCCGACGACAAGCGCACGCCCGAGCAGGCGGCAGACTGGATTGCGGGCCGGATCAAGCAATAAGGCCGGTTATTCCGCCGCTTCGGTGTTCTCGGTGCGGTTGCGGATGCGCTCGAGCTTGTGCTGCTCGCTGACATAGGCCTGCGCCGCATCGGAGCTGAACAATTCGCGCTCTTCTTCCTCATCCGTCACCGGCGTGAGCGCCAGATCGGTATATTCGAAGCGCTTGGGATCGCGCTTGATCTCCAGATAGAAGCGGCGCAGCCCCAGATAGAGCGAGGCCCAGCGGAACATCTTGATCGCGGTTTCCAGATAATAGGCGGGGTAGAACGCAAGCGGCGACAGAACCGGATATCCCGGCCTCCTCGCGCGGCGATAGCGCCGCCGCAGAAGCCCGCTTTCGAGCGGATGAATCTTCTCGATCTTGATGGAGCCGGTGAACCACGTAATCAGGAACAGCGCATTGCTGACATTGGCGCGCGTGGCGGCGGCGCGGCGCAGGATGGTCTTGATGTGGTCAAGCGTATAATAGCGCTCCCACGCCATGCGATAGGCCGTGTTCCATTCCTCGGGCGACATGCGCGAATGCGTGGTGCAGGCGTGATTGAGATCGTATTTGTTCAGATCGGGATCGAGCGGCGCGCCCGCGCGGTGAAGCTTAAGATGATCCTCAGAGCCCGGCAGCGGCGTCAGATAAAAGAATTCCAGCATATCGACAGGAAGCTCGCGCTTGATAACGTCGATGTCGTGCAGGATGGATTCCAGCGTGTCGTTCGGGAAGCCCAGGATATAGCCCGCGTAAGTCAGCACGCGCGCATGTTTCCATGCGAGCAGCATCTTGCGGTATTCGGTGATCTTGTTCTGCCGCTTTTTCGCGCCCATCAGATTGGCGGGATTGATGTTCTCAAGCCCGATGAAGACGCGCTTGACGCCCGCGCGCGCGCATTTCTCCACGAAATTGGGCAGGCGGTGGCAGAGCGTATCGACCTGGATGATGAAGGTCATCTTCAGATTTTCGACTTCGCGCAGGGCGATGAGCCGGTCGAGGATGATTTCCCAATCCTTGTTGCGGGCGAAATTGTCATCCGTGATGAAGAAACTGTGCAGACCTTGTGCGATATTGGCGCGCACGATGCGCTCGATATCGTCGGGCGAGCGGCGGCGCGATTTGCGGCCCTGCACATTGATGATGGTGCAGAAGGAACATTGATAGGGACAGCCGCGCCCCGCATCGAAGCTGGTGACACCGCCCGCCGTGTGCATCACGCGCTCGGCGACGAGCATGGGGATGGGCGTGCCTTCTATGGAGGGCAAATCCTCCATGAAATTGTAAAGCTCTTTCAGCGTGCCGGCCGCCGCATCGCGCAACACGTCATCGAGCCTGCCGCCTTCGGCCTCGCCCGCGAACAGCGAAAGGCCCATGGCCTTTGCTTCATCGAGGCCAGCGTCTTTGCCTTGCAACATGCTGATCGTGCCGGAGACATGAAAGCCGCCGATGCCGACGGCGATACCAGCCGCGCGCAAGGGACGCGCAATGTCGAGCGCGCGGGGAAACTGGTTGGACTGCACGCCCACCATCATGACCATGCCCGCGTCGGCGCGCGCGATCAGCTTGGCGAGTTTCTCGGGGCGGATTTGGGTGTTGGTTTCATCCAGCGCGTGGATTTCGATTTCGGTGTCTTCGCCCAGCACATGGCGGTCGGCGCAATCCTGCGCCAGCCCATAGATCGCGGCCAGCGAGTTCGACGGGATCGCCGAGCGATACCACTGGATGACATAGCCCTCGTCGTCGTAATGCGACGGCTTGACCAAAATCAGGCAGAAACGGCGCTTAACCATTGTGTTCCCCTGTTCGCGAAACAGGGTAGAGGCTTACTTATCCACACACAATGGCAATCGGCATCAACCCGGATAGAGCTTTGAAAACGCATCAAGAAGCACTTGACGGCTCGCGGGCTGACCCTCGATGCGCACGGCGTCGGGCTGGAACTGCGTGCCGGAAGCGGCTTTCTCGATCCAGATATGAGAGGCAGGGATCGCCCAGGATGGATCATCCAGCGTTCCCGCCGCGATAAACACATATTCGGGCGACGACAGCGGTTCATGCCACAACCGCACGCCGCATTCCGCGCAACGCACGATGTCGATCTCGCGTCCGGACTCCGCGCGCTTGCGCCAGCGTGCGGTCGCACCTTCATGGCGTGAAATCGGCTCGCATGCGCGAGCAGCATCAGCAGATTGGCAGCACCCGTGAGCTTCCGGCAATCGTCGCAATGACACGCATTGATGCCGAGCGGGCGCGCATTCAGAACATAGCGCACGGCACCACAGAGGCATCCGCCTCTGTGTGGCGGCGGCGGGATGGGCGGACGTTCGCTCAATTCTTCGCTTTATCCACCAGCTTGTTCTTGGCGATCCACGGCATCATGGCGCGCAGGCGCTCGCCCACTTCCTCGATCGGATGCGCGGCGTTGCGGGCGCGCGTGGCCTTGAACGAAGGCTGACCCGCCTTGTTCTCCAGCACCCAGTCGCGCGCGAAGCGGCCCGACTGAATGTCGTCGAGCACGCGCTTCATTTCGGCTTTCGTTTCGGGCGTGATGATGCGCGGGCCGGTGACGTATTCGCCGTACTCGGCCGTGTTCGACATCGAATAATTCATGTTGGCGATGCCGCCTTCGTAGATCAGATCGACGATCAGCTTCACTTCGTGCAGGCATTCGAAATAGGCCATTTCCGGCGCATAGCCCGCTTCGACCAGCGTTTCGAATCCGGCGCGGATGAGTTCGACCAGACCGCCGCACAGCACCGATTGCTCGCCGAAGAGATCGGTTTCGCATTCCTCGCGGAAGCTGGTTTCGATGATGCCCGCGCGGCCGCCGCCGATGGCGCTGGCGTAGGCAAGGCCGAGATCATGCGCGTTGCCGCTCGCGTCCTTATGGATCGCGATGAGGCACGGCACGCCGCCGCCCTTCTGATATTCGCTGCGCACCGTGTGGCCGGGGCCCTTGGGCGCGACCATCGCGATATCGAGATCGGCGCGCGGCTCGATCAGGCGGAAATGAATGTTGAAGCCGTGCGCGAAGAACAGCGCCGCGCCCTGCTTCATGTTGGGTGCCAGATCGCGCGCGTAGATGTCGGCCTGCAATTCGTCGGGCGTGACCATCATCATCACATCGGCCCATTTGGCGGCCTCGGCATTGGACATCACCGTGAAAGCCCGCGGCCTTCGCCTTCTTCGCGCGAGCGCCCGGCGCGCGCCGCGATGGCGACATCCTTCACGCCGCTGTCGCGCATGTTCAGCGCATGGGCATGACCCTGGCTGCCGAAGCCGATGATGGCGACCTTCTTGTTCTTGATGAAATTCAGATCGGCATCCCGATCGTAGTAAACGCGCATTGTTGTTCCTACTCCGAATTGAAGTCAGTCCGTGTGGCCGCTTGCGTGGACTCGAAGCGCCGGCCGTCAAAGCGCGATTCGCATGGCGGATCGACAGCTCCGCTCGCTGCGGGCGCGCCGGTTCACATCGGCGACAGCGCAGTTGCTGAGCCGCTCACATCGCCTCTGGACCGCGACTAATTGCGGCGACACCTGTACGCGAAACGTCGACCAGACCCAAGAGGCCGCATCAGGTCGATGAAATTGTCGATCTTGCCGGGCGCGCCGGTGATCTCGAACACGAAGCTCGTATGCGTCGTGTCGATGATGCGGGCGCGGAAGATTTCGGCGATGCGCATCGCCTCGACGCGCTTGTCGCCCGCGCCCACCACCTTCACCAGCGCCATTTCGCGCTCGATGCCGGGCTTGGCGACCGTCCAGTTCACCACGCGGTGTACGGGCACAAGGCGGCGCAATTGCGCCTCGATCTGCTCGATCACGTCCGGCGTGCCGGAGGTGACGATGGTGATGCGCGAGGTGTGCGCGGTGGCATCGACCTCGGCGACCGTGAGGACTCTCGATGTTGTAGCCGCGCCCGGAAAAAAGCCCGATGACGCGCGCCAGCACGCCCGCTTCATTATCGACCAGCACGGCAATGGTATGGCGTTCGATATTTTTCGACGTCGCGTTCATGACCCCCTCCTAGCCTCCCCCTTGCAGGGGGAGGAACAGAACGAGCCAAACTTTCCTCCCCCTGAAGGGGGAGGTCGTGAGCCGAAGGCGAGCGGGTGGGGGTCAACATCATCACAGCAACATCTTTCCTTCGTCGCTCACTTCGGCGGCTTCTTCTTCGGCGTCCGACAGGATCATGTCGTTGTGCGAATTGCCGCTGGGGATCATGGGATAGCAATTCTCTTTCGGATCGACGCGGCAATCGAACAGCACGGGCCGCTTCACCGAAATCATTTCCATGATTTTCGCGTCGAGTTCGCCGGGCGTTGTCCGCGCGCAGGCCGACCGCGCCAAACGCGTCGGCCATCTTCACGAAATCGGGCAGCGCCTCGGAATAGGAATGCGAATAGCGCCCGCCATGCAGCAATTGCTGCCATTGGCGCACCATGCCCATATATTCGTTGTTCAGGATGAAGATCTTGATCGGCAGATCATATTGCACGGCGGTGGACATCTCCTGCATCGTCATCTGCACGCTCGCCTCGCCCGCGATGTCGATGACGAGCGCGTCGGGATGCGCCATCTGCACGCCGATGGCGGCGGGCAAGCCATAGCCCATCGTGCCGAGACCGCCGGAGGTCATCCAGCGGTTCGGCTCCTCGAACTTGAAGCGCTGCGCCGCCCACATCTGATGCTGGCCGACTTCGGTGGTGATGTAGACCTCGCGCCCGCGCGTCGCCGCATAAAGCCGGTCGATGGCGTGTTGCGGCTTGATGAGCGTGTTCGAATTCTTGAAGTCGAGCGACTTGGCGCGCGCGCCAGGCCTCGATTTGTTTCCACCAGATCGCCAGCGCCGCCGCATCGGCCTTGCGCCGCTGCGTCTTCCAGAAATGCAGCATTTCCTTCAGCGCCTTGGCCGCATCGGCAACGATGGGAACATCGACGCGCACATTCTTGTTGATCTGCGCCGCGTCGATATCGAGATGGATCTTCTTCGAGTTCGGCGAGAACTTGTCGATCGCGCCCGGTGACGCGATCGTCGAAGCGCGCGCCCAGGCAGATCATCACGTCGCAATCGTGCATCGCGTTGTTGGCTTCGTAGGTGCCGTGCATGCCGAGCATGCCCAGCCATTGCGGATCGGACGCCGGAAATGCGCCGAGCCCCATCAGCGTCGAGGTGATCGGAAAGCCCGTGAGCTTCACCAACTCGCGCAGCAAGCGGCTCGCTTCCGGCCCGGAATTGATGATGCCGCCGCCGGTGTAGAACAATGGCCGCTTCGCATTCGCCATCAGATCGATGGCCTTCACGATGGCGCCGAGTTCGGGATCGGTCTTGGGCTTGTAGGTGCGATGGCGCACCGCATCCGGCCCGATATAGCCGCCCTTCTTGAACTGAACGTCCTTCGGAATATCGACGACGACGGGTCCGGGCCGCCCGGTGGTCGCGATCTGGAAGGCTTCGTGGATCACGCGCGAAAGATCGTTCACATCCTTCACCAGCCAATTGTGCTTGGTGCAGGGCCGCGTGATGCCGACCGTGTCGCATTCCTGAAACGCATCGTTGCCGATGAGGTGCGTCGCCACCTGACCGGTGAGCACCACCAGCGGAATGGAATCCATCAGCGCATCGGTTAGGCCGGTGACGGCGTTGGTAGCACCCGGCCCGCTTGTGACCAGCACGACGCCCGGCTTGCCGGTGGAGCGCGCGTATCCTTCGGCGGCGTGTGTTGCGCCCTGCTCGTGGCGGCAAAGCACATGCACGATCTCGTCGGCGGCGAACAGCGCGTCGTAGATCGGCAGCACCGCACCGCCCGGATAGCCGAAGATGTGCTTGACGCCCTGATCCTTCAGCGCGCGGATCACCATCTCCGCGCCGGTCATTTCGATGGCGCCGGTTTTCGCGCCTTGCATTGTTTCGTCTCTGTCCATCGTCCGGTACCTGAAATGCGCCCCACCGAAAAGCAAAAGGGGCGTTGCCGCCCCTTGGTACAGACCGCCAACCGGAGAGCGAGGCCTAGCCTCGTCCGTTCAGCGGTCCACAAATAACTACGAGCCTGAGCATTCGCCCTGCCCCTGATTGTCGTCGGCGCGGAAACTATGAAGGGCAAACCTTAACGTCAAGCAATTTCATGCGAGATGGGAGAGCATTTCGGGAATGATGTTGCTCAAATCCTGCGCCTCCACCCAGTGCCAATCGGCCATGCGGCGGCGGAACCAGGTGGTCTGGCGCTTGGCATATTGGCTTGTGGCGACCTTGGCCAGCACGGCGGCGGCGGCAAGGTCCATGGCCCCCGTCCGGACGGCCAGAAGCTCCCGTAAACCCAGGATTTTGGTGGCTGGGAGGGCGGGATCTAGGCCATCGAGGGCTTCCGCCTCCGCCATCGCCCCGGCCTTGAGCATGGCATCGAACCGGGCATCGATCCGGGCACGCAGGATCGCCCGCGGCGGGCAGATCACGAAACGGGCAAGGTGCCGCCCCGCCAGCACCGGCTTTCCGGCCCTTGTCTGCCAATAAGAGAGCGGCTCGCCGGTCGCCTCCAGCACCTCCATGGCACGCAGGGTTCGCTGCGTGTCGCCGGGGCGCAGCCCAGCGCTGGCCGGATCGCGGGCGGCGAGTTCGGCGTGGAAGGCTTCAGCGCCCATGTCCTCGCGCTTTGCCCGCACGGCGTCGCGGATCGCGGCGGGCACGGCCGGAATATCGGCGAGCCCTTCGGTGAGGGCGGCGAAGTAAAGCCCCGTGCCGCCGGTGAAGATCAGCGGCCGCGCCTTTGCCAATGCCTGCACCGCATCGTCCTGATAGCGGCCCACCGAATAGGGCTCGCGCACGCTGACATGGCCGTAGAGCGCATGCGGCGCGCGCGCCATGTCGGCATCGGACGGGCCGCGCGGTGAGAATGCGCGGCTCGGCATAGACCTGCATGGAATCGGTGTTGACGATCGTGCCGCCCAACCGCTCGGCCAACGCCAGTGCGGCGGCCGACTTGCCGCTCGCGGTCGGCCCTGCAATAAGCACGGCGTCAATGGACATCACGTTCCTCATGCTTCGACGGGCTCAGCATGAGGGATTGGATAATCCTTCACCCTGAGCTTGTCGAAGGGTGAGGGAAAGAAGGCGCAAAGATTGGCCGAAGAGTTTCCTTATGTGCTGAACGTGATCTCGGCCGACGCCAACGCGCTGGCCGGGCCTCTGCGTGCGGCGGTCGCGGCCTATGCCGCGGCAGAGGACATCGAGTGGCTTTCGCGGGGCCGCGCCTTCGATATCGCATTCGACGGCGATCCGGTGTTCGTGCGCGCGGGTGCGCGAGCGGTTGCGGAGAACATCGCGGCCGACATCAATGTGGTGACGAGCGCGCATCGCCGCAAGATGCTGCTCGTCGCCGACATGGATTCCACGATCATCGGCTGCGAATGTCTGGACGAGTTGGCGGATGTCGCGGGACTGAAGCCGAAGATCGCCGCCATCACCGAGCGCGCGATGCGCGGCGAGATCGCATTCGAACCGGCGCTGCGCGAGCGCGTGGCGCTGTTGAAAGGTCTGCCGCTTTCGGCGCTGGAAGAAACGTACAAGCGCGCGGTGCGCCTCAATCCGGGTGCGAAGGCATTGGTTGCGACCATGAAGGCGCATGGCGCGCATGCGCTGCTGGTTTCGGGCGGTTTCACATATTTCACATCGCGGGTTGCGCGCGAGGCGGCCTTCGACGATCAGCAGGCGAATGTGCTGCTCGATGATGGCGTCGCACTGACCGGAACCGTGCGCGAACCGATTCTGGGGCGCGAAGCGAAATTGAGTGCGCTGAAATCCGAAATCGCCAAACTGAAAATCGCGCGCGAGGAAACGCTTGCGGTGGGCGACGGCGCCAACGATCTGGCGATGATCCAGTATGCGGGGCTGGGTGTTGCCTATCATGCAAAACCGATTGTCGCGGAAGCCGCGGGCGCATCCATCGATCAAGGAGATTTGAGCGCGCTGCTTTATTTGCAAGGGTATCGCGACGAAGAGATCACCGGCAATTAAGCAGCTTTGCGCTTGTTGCTGCGCACGACGATATCGCCTTTGCGCCGCCCTGGCGCGCCAACCTTGATTTCGATGGAATGACCGAGCGCCGCCAGAAAGCGCATCAGGCGTTCGAGCGATACTTCCGAAAACTTGCCGCGAAGGATTTTGGAAAGTTCCGGCTGCGTCGCGCCGATCCGCGCCGCTGCCAGCTGTTGCGTCAGGCCAAGCGCCTTGATCCGCCTGTCGAGGCAATGCACCAGCTCGGCCTTGAGGAAATGCGTTTCCGCATCGGCAAAACCCAGTTGAAGCCAGACATTGCGTTCGGGATCTTTCGCTGCGCTGTTCTTTGTCATGGCTTTCCCTTTTCAGCAAACAGGTCTTTCAGCCTCTTTTCGATCAACGCGATTTCCGTTTTGGGCGTTGCGGTGCCGTGTTTCGATTTCTTCTGGAATGCGTGCAGCACATAGACCGCATCCTCAAATCGCACTGTGTAAACCGCCCGATAGGTTCCTTGCGCATCGCTTTCTTTCACTTCGACGACGCTGCCGCCGCCGAAACCCTTGAGCGTTTTCGCCATCACGGCGTGGCGTTCGCCCATCTGCGCCAGATAGAGCGCATAGCCCATTTCCCGCTGCACTTCGCGCGGAAACGCTTCGAAATCGGTCTTCGAGGTGCCGCGCCACGCGATGCGCCGCGGAAGGATGGGATCACGCGACGGGGTCATTATGTGATATTACACATAGGCCGTCAAGTCAGCCCGTACCCAGCCGCAGCGCCACGAAGGTCAGATCGCCCGCGCGGCTGACGAGCAGCAATTCCACCTTCTTGCCCGCCTTCGCGTCGGCGTCGATGCGCTTCATCACGTCGTCGGGCGTCGTCACCGGCTGGTTCTGGATTTCCACGATCACATCGCCGGCGCGGAAATTCTTTTCGCCCGCCGGGCTGTCGGGATCGACATCGGTGATGAGCACGCCCTTCACATCGCCCGCCAGATGATATTTGCCGCGGGAATCATCGTCGATCGCGGCCAGCGAAAGTCCGAGCCGCGAAAGTTTCGGCGGAATTTTCTTCGGCGCGGCGGGCGCTGCTTTGGCCACGGGCGTGGCGTCGTCCTTCAGCTTGGCGACCTGAATGTGAAGCGTCTGCTTGCGGCCGCCGCGCAAAATGTCGATGCCCACGGTCTTGCCGACGCCCGTATCGGCGACGATACGCGGCAACGTGCGCGAATCCGGGATCGGCTTGCCGTCGAAGCCGGTGATGACGTCGCCATCGCGCAGGCCAGCCTTGTCGGCCGGTCCGCCGGCGGTCACATCGGCCACCAGCGCGCCCGACGCCGATGAAAGCCCCATGCCTTCGGCGATGTCGCTCGTCACCTGCTGGATGCGCACGCCGATCCAGCCGCGCTTCGTCACGCCGTATTTGCGCAGCTGGTCGATCACATCCAGCGCGAGATTGGAGGGAATCGAAAAGCCGATGCCCACCGAACCGCCGCTGGGCGAGAAGATCGCCGAATTCACGCCCACAACGTCGCCGTCCATGTCGAACAGCGGGCCGCCCGAATTGCCGCGATTGATCGGCGCGTCGGTCTGGATGAAATCGTCGTAAGGCCCGGCCGAAATATCGCGGTTGCGCGCCGACACGATGCCCGCCGTCACGGTGCTGCCCAATCCGAAGGGATTGCCGATGGCGATCACCCAATCGCCGACGCGCGCTTTATCCGAATTTCCGAAATGCGCGGCGGGCAGCGGCGATTTGGGATGCACGCGCAGAAGTGCGAGATCGGTTTTCTCGTCGCGGCCGATGAGTTTGGCGGGCAGCGAAGTGCCGTCGTTCAGCGTGACGGTGATCTGGTCGGCGTCTTCGATCACATGATTGTTGGTCACGATCAATCCGCTCGGATCGATGATGAAGCCGGAGCCGAGCGAGGTGACGTGGCGCGGCGCATTATTCTGTTTCAGGAAATCGCGGAAGAGATCGGCCAGCGGCGAGCCGGGCGGCAGATCGGGCATGGCTTCGGCGCCGGCGGCGGGCTTCAGCGTTTGGGTCGTCGCGATGTTGACGACGGTGGGCAGCAATTGATCGGCGAGATCCGCGAAGGAATCCGGCGCGCCGCGCGCGACACTCACATTGGGCGCAAGCGCCATGGGAGCCGCAAACGCCACAGCGCCCGCAAGCGCACGCCAGAACCGGAAATGCCGAAAACGCATAAGAACGCCCTTCAATGGGAAGCCGACTTGCAAATATAGCCGGAAAGGCCGCTTGCAAGATGATTCTGTCGCTTTTTTACGCCATAGGTGGCACGCGCGCCACGCTCACGCGGCGATACGCTCGATAAAGCGGATTATTTCTTCGGTTTCCGCGATCAGCGCCTCGATTTTGGCCCGCCGGGCGCGCGCCGTGACCGAGAAGCCGCCATGCTTGCGGGCGTTGGAATTGCCCTTCGGCGCACCGCCCCTGTGTTTTCGCTTCAGAACGGGGATGCCGATTTTCGCCAAGCGACTGTTTCCATGTGGTTTTCCCATTGTGGTTGATCCTGAAAATATAGGAGGGGGGTACCCCCCTCCCCCGTCCTTTCCGGCGGGGCCAGATGGTTCGACCGGCACAGTGTAAGTGCGGCCGGAGGGGCGGGGATAAGTTTGCGTCTTTTCTCCCCCCGTTTACGGGGGGAGTGTCCTCCGGAGCTTTAGCGAAGGAGGGCGAGGGGGGCGCGCACAGATGCGTTCGCCCCCTCCGTCTCAGCCGAATTTCATTCGGCTTCGACACCTCCCCCGTAAACAGGGGAGGAAAAGTTTTACTTCTTCTTCCCCGCCTGCGCGGCGCCGCCCGGCGAGCCGAAATAGCGGAAGAATTCGCTGTTGGGCGAGAGCACGAGCGTGGTGTTGCTGCCCTGAAGCGCGTCCTGATAGGCCTGCATCGAGCGGTAGAAGGCGAAGAAATCCGGATCCTTGCTGTAGGCGCCGGAAAGAATTTCGGTTTTCTGACCATCGCCCTGCCCGCGCAGGATTTCCGATTCGCGGGTGGCTTCGGCGGTGAGCACCGTGACCTCGCGCTCGGCGCGCGCGCGGATGCGCTGGGCCGTTTCCTCGCCATCGGCGCGGAACTCGTTGGCCTCGCGCTTGCGCTCCTGAATCATGCGCGCATAGATCGCCTCGCTGTTCTGCTGCGGCAGATCGGCTCTGCGTATGCGCACATCGGCGACCTCAATGCCCATTTCCTTCGTCTGCGCGTTCATGCCTTCGCGGATCAGCACCATCAATTGCGCGCGCCGCGCCGACAGCATGGCGGCGAAACTCTGCGAGCCGAGAACGCTGCGCACATTCGAGCTGAGGATCGGCGTCAGCCGCAATCGCGCGACATCGACATCCTGCAGCGCCTGATAAAAGCGCAGCGGATCGACAATGCGCCAGCGCGCGAAGGCATCGACCACGAGGCGCTTTTTATCCTGCGCGATCACTTCCTCCGGCGGCACATCCAGATTGAGCAACAGTTTCGGCATATAGACGACGCTCTGGATGAGCGGGATTTTCGTGTGCAGGCCGGGCTCGGTGACGACTTCGCGCGGCGCGTCGAACTGCAACACCAGCACCTGCTCGGTCTGGTTGACCGTGTAGAAGCACGACATCGCGACGAAGAACGCGAACACCGCGGCCACGCCGGCGCCGAGCGCGAGAGCGTTGCGATTCATTGGCCGCTCCCTTTGCTTGCGGGCGTCTGCGGCGCTTCGGTGACGGTGACGCCGGAGGGCTGGCTCGGCGCAATGCCCGGCAGCGGCAGGTATGGCAAAACGCCGTGCCCCGCGCTCTCGTCGATGATGACCTTGTTCATCTCGCCGAAAATCTGCGACATGGTTTCCAGATACATGCGCTTGCGCGTGATCTCCGGCGCCTGGCGATAGGCGTTATACACGGAGATGAAATTGTTGGCCTCGCCGCTGGCTTCCGCAATCGCCTGCTGCTTGTAGGCCTCGGCGTCCTGCACGATCTTGGCCGCGCGGCCGCGCGCTTCGGGAATGATCTTGTTGGCATAGGCCTCGGCCTGATTGCGCAGCGTTTCCTGATCGGCGCGTGCGGCCTGCACCTCGCGATAGGAGGAGATCACCTGCTCGGGCGGATCGACCTTCAGCATCTGCACGCGCGTGATGGTGACGCCCGCGCCATAGGAATCCAGCGTCTTCTGCATCAATTCGCGCACCGCCACCTGCACGGGCCCGCGATCCTGCGTCAGGATCGGCTCGATCTCGTTCTGGCCGACCACTTCGCGCATCGCACTTTCGGCCACGGCTTTAATCGCCTGTTGCGGGTCCTCGACATTGAAGAGATAGGCGCCCGCATCCTTGATGACCCAGAACACGGTGAAATTCACATCGACGATGTTCTCGTCGCCGGTGAGCATCAGGCTTTCCTCGGGAAGATCGCCGGTCTGGTCGGTATCGCCGCCGGTGCGGTAGCCGATATTGATCTGGTTTTCGCGCGTGACCTTGGGCGTGACCACGGTCTCCACCGGCCAGGGCAGATGGTAATTGATGCCGGGCGGAGTGGTCGCCACGAATTTGCCGAAGCGCAGCACCACGCCCTGCTCGTCGGGGCTGACGAAATAGATGCCGCTCAAGAGCCACACCACAGCGACAGCCAGAGCCAGAATGATAAATCCGCCCGCCGGAAATCCGCCGCCCGGAAACATGCCCTTCAGCCTGTCCTGACCGCGCCGGATGAGATCGGGCAGATCGGGCGGACGCCCGCCGCCACCGCCGCCGGAGCCACCCCGGCCCCAGGGGCCGCGATTGCCGTTGTTTCCGCTCGGTGGATTGGTCCAGGGCATTACTTTCCCAAATGGTTGGCTTGCGGGGAGATTTCAACATGGCCCATCGGCAACGGCCATTGGGGCTTGCTTGGTTTCCGGCAACGGGGCGGTTATATGTGCATCCCCCCGATGGCGCAAATCATGAGCGGATCGTCTCTCTGGCGATGCGCGGGCGCTTTCGGCAGACCGGAGCGTGAATCATGGCGCAAGCGACGCGGGAGGATGTGCAGGTCGCACTTCGTGGCGTGATCGATCCCGAAAGCGGCAAAAGCATCGTCGGCCTTGTGCAGGGGCTGGTGCTGAAGGACGGCCATGTGGGCTTCGCCATCGAGGTGGAGGCCGCGCGCGGCCCGCGCGCCGAACCCTTACGCAAGGCGGCCGAGGATGCGGTGCACAGACTGCCGGGCATATTGTCGGTGACGGCGGTGCTGACCGCGCATAGTGCTGCGCCATCCGCACCCAAGCCGCATGCGCATGCTCATGCCCAGGGACATAGCGGCGAGCAGCGCGTGGCCCCGGCCGGAATTCCCGGCGTCGCTGCGATCATCGCGGTCGCCAGCGGCAAGGGCGGCGTCGGCAAATCGACGGTTGCGGTGAACCTTGCGCTCGGATTGTCGAAGCTCGGATTGAAGGTCGGGCTTCTGGACGCGGATATTTACGGGCCTTCGGTGCCGCGCCTTCTGGGCATCACCGAAAAGCCCGACAGCGACGGGCGCGTGCTGCAACCCATCGTGAAGCTCGGCATCAAAACCATGTCGATCGGTTTCATGGTCGATACCGACACGCCGATGATCTGGCGCGGGCCGATGGTGCAAAGCGCGCTGACGCAAATGATGAGCGATGTGGCGTGGGCGCCGCTCGATGTGCTGGTGCTCGACATGCCGCCGGGCACGGGCGATGCGCAACTCACCATCGCGCAGCGCGTGCCGCTGAAAGGTGCTGTCATCGTTTCGACACCGCAGGACATCGCGCTGATCGACGCACGCAAGGGACTTGCGATGTTCCGCAAGACGCAAGTGCCCATTCTCGGCATCGTCGAAAACATGAGCACATTTGTGTGTCCCGAATGCGGACACGAAACACACATCTTCGGTCATGGCGGCGCGCGCGCAACGGCGGCCGAACTGGATGCACCGTTTCTGGGCGAAATTCCGCTGGTGCCCGTCATACGCGAAACATCGGATGCGGGCACGCCCATCGTTGCGCTAAAACCGGACAGCAAGGAAGCGGAAGCTTTCCTTGCGCTCGCCCGATTAATCGCGGAAAAGATAAAGGCGCCCGCGCGGGCCGCACCGAAGATCATCATGGAATAGACATGGCCACGCCGAAACCACAAATCCGAAACATGTTCGCAACGCCGGTCTGCGTGCATTTCCTGCCGGTGGCGCAGGAGTTGAACGCCGAATTGCGCCCGCTGGTGCTGGAGCGCATGGCGGCAAATGGCGCGCATTCCCCGCGCGGACAGGGCTGGCGTTCCGCACCCGATTTCGAACTCTGGGGCGGCGGCGGCGCGCTGACGCTTTATCGCGTGGCGCGCGAACTGGCCGACAATCTCACCGCCACGCGCAGCGGCGGGCGCATTTCGCTCGACTGGAAAATCGCAGCCGCAGCGGCGGTGCGCCAGAAGGCCGATTATGTGGAATCATCGGCGCGGCCCGGCGCGTTCTGGTCCGGCATTTATTTCGTCGATGACGGTTATGCGAAATCCGACGATGAGCAGCTTGCCGGCGAAGTCGAACTCGGCGATCCGCGCGGTGCCCTGCCCGCGATGATGGCGCCGCAGCTTGCGTTTCGCATTCCGGGTGGGGTGGCTGCCGGGCGCGCCGAAGCGATCCGCCCGCAATCGGGCATGATTATCCTTCATCCTTCATGGCTGCCGCGCGGCGAGCGGCGCTATGAGGGCGCATCACAGCGCGTGACCATCGAGTTCGATATGATGGTGCCGTAATTTTCCTCCCCTGTTTACGGGGGAGGTGGCGACCCCGCACTTGTTGCGGGGGAGCCGGAGGGGGCGAGCGCGGTATTCGCCCCCCTCGCCGTCTTCGACGGCACTCCCCCCGTAAACGGGGGGAGAAAAATCATGCATTATAATTCAATCTCAACCCCGCCGTCGGCCATTCCATCGCGATCAACTTGCCGGTGCCGGATGCGGTGATGTAAGCGGTTTTCATGTTCTTGCCGCCCCAGCAGATGTTTGTCACCAGCGGATCGGGGATCGGCGTGTGTTTCACCTTGTCGGTTCCCGGCCAGAATGTGGTGATGCCGCCCGCAAGCAGCGTGGCGACGCAAACAGCACCATCGGCCTGCACGCCCAGTGAATCGAAATAAGCGATACCGGGAAACGCACCGACGAAAACGCCCGGCGTGAAGCCCGGCACTTTCGCGCCCTTGCCGGGCTTGGCGAGCGGCAGCGACCACAAACGTCCCGTGAACGTCTCGGCGTAATAGACGGTCTTGCCGTCGGGCGAGAGACCGACGCCGTTTGGCGTGATGAGTTCGCGCAAGACGCGCGTGATTTTCGAGCCGTTCGCCTTCGCATAATAAAGCGCGCCATGCGAGCGGCCCTTGTGCGTCGATGCGCCGTAATCGGTGAACCAGAAACCGCCCACGGTATCGAACACGATATCGTTGGGGCCGATGAGGCGCTCGCCATCGCATTTGTCGTAGAGCACTTCCACCTTGCCGGTGGAAATGTTCACGCGCTCGATGCGACCGCCCTTGTGCGTGGGCGGCGTGGGGCCGGGAATGTTGAGGCCCTGACGCTTCACATAGGAAAAGCTGCCGCCATTGTTGCACACATAAAGCGCGCCATCCGGCCCGACAGCCAGACCGTTCGGCCCGCCGCCGGTTTTCGCGATGGTTTTGGTTTTGCCGTTTGGCAGAACGCGCGTGATGCGCCCCGCCGCGATCTCCACAAGAATGATCGAGCCATCGTCCATCGCCACGGGGCCTTCGGGGAATTTGAGGCCGGTTGCGAGTTCTTTCATGTCCATGCGCGTCTCCCGTTGTTTTATGTCGTTCTTTCCAGCGTAACATAGCTGAACGCGATGTCACCGGGGTGATGCTCGCGCGAGACTTCTTTCCAGACCGCCGGATCGAACGGCTCCATGCGCGCATCGCCCGCAAAATCGCCTTCGACTTCGGTGAGATGGATGCGCGTGGCGCGAGGCAACGCGGCGCTGTAAATCTCCGCACCGCCGATAATCATGATCTCGTCCGCATTTCCGGCGCGCGCGAAGGCTTCATCGAGCGAATGGACGACAACCGCGCCGTCGGCGGCGAAATTCGCATCGCGCGTGACGACGATATTGGCGCGGCCGGGCAACGGTTTTTTCGGCAGGCTGTCCCATGTCTTGCGGCCCATAATGCAGGGCTTGCCCATGGTGAGCGATTTGAAGCGGCGCATATCTTCGGGGATGCGCCACGGCAACGCGCCGTTCGCGCCGATCACGCCGTTGGACGACATAGCGAGGATGAGGGAGATGTGCTGTTGCATCAATCCCCCCTTCTGTCGCTACGCGACATCTTCCCCCACAGGGGGGGAAGAAAAACACTATTTTCCTCTTCCCCCCTTGAGGGGGAAGGTGGCACGCCGAAGGCGTGACGGAAGGGGGGTGTCGCGAGAAAAATCATTCCGACAAATTCTTCAATGCGTCGTCGGCGAGGCGATAGATATGCCAGCCCTTCACGCGCTCCGCGCCGAGGGATTCGTAGAACTGGATCGAAGGTTCGTTCCAGTCCAGCACCGCCCATTCGACGCGGCCCGCATTGGCGGCGACGGCTTGTTTGGCGAGATTTGCGAGCAGCGCCTTGCCGTAACCGCGTCCGCGAAATTCCGGGCGCACGAACAGATCTTCGAGATATATCCCGCGCGTGGCGGCGAAGGTTGAATAGGTCCAGTACCATGTGGCGATCCCGGCGGGTTTCTCGCCTTCGAATGCCAGATCGGTCCGGACCGGCGGATGATCGCAGAGATAATCGCGCGTGATGATTTCTCGCGTGATTTTGAATTTATCGAGGAGCTTTTCATAGTCGGCGAGTTCATGGAGCAGCGCGAGGATGATGCCCTCGTCGCCGGTTTTTGCGGAACGTATCGAAAATTCCACTTTGACCCCCACCGGCTCGCATATGCTCGCCACCTCCCCCTTTCAGGGGGAGGAAAATGATGCGACGTCTGTTCCTCCCCCTGCAAGGGGGAGGTCGATCCGGCGAAGCGAAGCGGAGACGGATCGGGTGGGGGTCACACCGCAACTTCCGCCTTGATGTGCGGATGGGACTGATAGTTCTCCAGTTTGAAATCTTCGTAGGTGAGGCCGAAAATGTCTTTCACCGCCGGATTGATGTGCATGGTCGGCAGCGGATAGGGCTTGCGCGAGAGCTGCTCGCGCGCCTGATCGAGATGGTTGAGATACAAATGCGCGTCGCCGAAGGAATGGATGAATTCGCCCGCTTCCAGCCCCGTCACCTGCGCCATCATCATCGTCAGCAGCGCATAGGACGCGATGTTGAACGGCACGCCGAGGAAAATGTCGGCGGAGCGCTGATAGAGCTGGCAAGACAGCTTCCCGTTCGCGACATAGAACTGGAACAGGCAATGGCAGGGCGGCAGCGCCATCTTCGGCACATCCGCCGGATTCCACGCGGTCACGATCAGGCGGCGGGAATCGGGATTGCGCCTGATGTCCACCACCAGATTGGCGATCTGGTCGATTGTGCCGCCGTGGCCATTTTCACTATTGGCGGGCCATGAGCGCCATTGATGGCCGTACACAGGCCCCAATTCGCCCGCCGCATCCGCCCATTCGTCCCAGATGCCGACGCCATGTTCCTTCAGATACGCGATATTGGTTTCGCCGCGCAGGAACCAGAGCAGTTCGTAGATGATCGCCTTGGTGAAAAGTTTTTTTGTCGTGAGCAGCGGGAAACCGTCCGCCAGATTAAAGCGCATCTGATGGCCGAAAATGGAGATCGTGCCGGTGCCGGTGCGGTCGCGCTTCTCCACGCCCGTCTTGAGCACGCGTTCCATGAGGTCGTGGTACTGGCGCATCGAAAACCCCGATTCCCGGCCTAGCTTAACCCGTCTTCGCCCTGCGCAACGCTTCGTTGATGCGGCGCTGCCAGCCGGGGCCCGTGTTGCGAAAACGGTCCACAACATCGCGGTCGAGGCGCAGCGTTACCTGCTGCTTGGTCGGCGTCTTCTGCGGGCCGCGCTCACCGCGCTTGCGGATAAGCTCAGCCAATTCCGGCACGACTTGAGACAGAGGACGTGCGGCGGCAAAATCTTCCGCCGTCAATTCCCGCACTTCACCATGTTCGTCCGTGAGCGGTTTTCTTTTCTTCATATTTTTTTACCTCCCGGCTGTTCGCCTTGCGAAAGCTGATAACCCGGATGCCACCTTCTATCGGCGTGAAGCACACGACATGAAGACGCTTGCCAATGAACCCGTATCCGACGACTCGACGTTCCGGATACGGAAAGCGTGTATCGTCTTCGGCGAGAAGCGTGTTCCAGTCGATCCGTTCCACCAGATCAAACGGCAATCCACGCTCGCGCGCGTTTGTTTTGCTCTTGGCGGGATCGAATTCGATCTTCATTTATTTGTAGTTACAAAAAGATGAAATGTCAAGCGCTTTAAGTCTTGACCCCAAGCTCCTATATTCAAACCGTCAGGGCAACCTGACTATGGCGATAAACGGCCACGTAATAAGCGGCCCGGACCCGGGGGCGGTACCCGGCGCCTCCACCATAACCCCGTCATGGCGGGGTTTTGTGGGGGCGAAACAGGATCGACGGACGTGTAAAGGTGCGCTTTTCTCCCGGTATGGTATCCGCCGTTATCGGGCTACTCGTACAGGTGCCAACGATAATCAAATGGCCCTCGCTGCCTAATAGGTAAGCGCAGCCCGGGGAGAGCTGGGCAACAGAATCTCCCCACTTTCATTAAAACCTGTCATCTCGTTTTCCTCCCCCGTTTACGGGGGAGGTGGCGCAGACGAACAACGTTCGGCTGCGACGAAGGGGGCGCGTACAACCGCACCCGCCCCCCTCGCTGCCTACGGCAGCACTCCCCCCGTAAACGGGGGGAGAAAAATCCGTGCTCGCCGGGGATGACAATGTGTTTATTGGTTCGATCTGTCCAAATAGGCGCCGAACGCAGCCACGATGCACACGGCACCTCCAATCGTCACCGCCGCGCTCACACCGATCAGGCTGCCGATCCAGCCCAGCAGCAGCGAGCCCCACGGCATCATGCCCATGAAGCCCATGGCGTAGAACGCCACCACGCGCCCGCGCATGTCTTCGCGTGAGACCGTCTGGATGATGGTGTTGGTGGAACCGCCGAGCAGCATCAAGCTGAAGGCGGTGGGCAAGAGCAGCACCATCGACAGCGGCAGATAATGCGAGCGCGAAAACAGGATCAGCGACAATCCGAACGCCAGCGCCGACAACAAGCGGCGTGCGCGTGATGTGGCGGTCATGGATGCGGGCCAGCGCATAGGCCCCGATCAGCGCGCCCGCGCCGATGGCGCCGTAAAGCAGGCCGAGGCCCTGGCTTCCCTCGTGCAAAACATCGCGCGCAAAGGCGGGCAGCAGCGGAATATAGGACGCGCCGAACGCCGAGCACACCGCGATCAGCATCAGCGACACGCGAATCTCGCGCGTGTGCCAGACGTAAGCGAAACCTTCCTTCAATTCGCGGAACGGGCGGCCGGGCACGCGGCGCTCGCGCGGGGCGAATTGCATCAGCAACAGCGAGATCAGCACCGCGCCATAGGAAATCGCGTCGATGGTGAAGCAGAGCCCCTCGCCCACCGTGGCGACCAACACGCCCGCGATGGTGGGTCCCACCACACGCGCCAGATTGAACATCACCGAATTGAGCGAGATGGCGTTGCGCAAATCCTCGCGGCCCACCATGTCGATGGTGAAGGCCTGCCGCGTCGGCACATCGAAGGCATTGACGAAGCCCTTGAAGAGGGCCAGCGCCACGATCTCCCACACCTGTATCACGCCCATCAATGTGAGGGTTGCGAGCGTTGCGGCCTGCAACATCGCAAGCCCCTGCGTGAGGATCAGCAATTTGCGCCGGTCCACGCGGTCGGAAATCATGCCCGCGAAGGAGGAGATGAAAAACACCGGCACCTGCCCGGCAAACGAGGTCACGCCCAGAAGCAGCGGCGAATGGGTCATGGAATAGACGAGCCAGCCCTGCGCCACCGCCGTGATCCATGTGCCCATCAGCGAGACGAGCTGGCCTGAGAAAAACAGCCGGTAATTGCGATGGCGGAAGACGCGCAAAAGCGCCAGCGCCGAGGGCGCTGCAAGCGGGGCTTCTATGGGCGGGATGTCGCTCATGCGGGAAGGCTTGTCATTAGCATGGGGTTCGTGTTCACGTCAGAGCGAAAACTATTCCCGCACGGAAAATAAATGACCTCCACGGATGTTCTGTTCCGGCCGTTCCGGCTGAAGAACCTTGTTCTGCCCAACCGCATCGCCATGGCGCCGATGACGCGCTCCAAATCGCCGGGACAGGTGCCGGGGCCGGAAGTCGCCGCCTATTACCGCCGCCGCGCCGAAGGGGGCGTGGGGCTGATCCTGACCGAAGGCACATCGCCGGAGAATTTGTCGGCGTCCAACGATGTGAATGTTCCCGCCTTCTTCGGCGCGGAATCGCTGGCCGGCTGGGCGAATGTCTTGCGTGAGGTGCGCGCGGGCGGCGGCCACATCATGCCGCAGCTTTGGCATCAGGGGATCGTACGCCACAAGGGATCGGGGCCCTATCCCGATCAACCGAGCCTTGGGCCGAGCGGGCTTTCGCGCCCCGGAAAGCAGGTGGCCGAACCGATGACGCAAGCGCAGATCGACGCCGTGGTCGCGGGCTTTGCGAAAAGTGCGGCGCACGCCAAGGCGATGGGCTTCGACGGCGTGGAAATTCACGGCGCGCATGGCTACATCATCGACGAATTCTTCTGGGAAGGAACCAATCAGCGCAGCGACGCCTATGGCGGCTCCATCGAGAAGCGCACGCGATTGGCTTGCGAGATCGTGGCGGCGGTGCGCGCGGAAGTGGGGCCGGATTTTCCGATCCTGCTGCGCTTCTCGCAATGGAAGCAGCAGGATTTTTCGGCGCGGCTGGTGAGCAATCCCGCCGAACTCGAAATCTTTCTCACGCCGATGGTGAAAGCGGGCGTCGATATGTTTCATTGCTCGACGCGGCGCTTCTGGGAGCCGGAATTTCCGGAAAACCAATCGGACATGAACCTCGCGGGCTGGACGAAGAAAATTTCCGGCCTGCCGACAATGAGCGTGGGTTCGGTCAGCCTGAACGACGATTTCATCAACGCCTTCGTGCAGAAGGGTGCGGAGATTTCCGGAATCGAGCGCTTGCTGGAAATGATGGCGCGCGGCGATTTCGACATGGTGGCGGTGGGCCGCGCGCTGATCGCCAATCCCGATTGGCCCGCGCTGGTGCGCGCCGGTCATTTGGATCAGTTGAAGGCGTATTCGCCGGAGATGCTGCCGGTGCTGTATTGATGTCTTCCCCCTCCCCTTGCGGGAGGGGGCGAATGTTTTGAGCGTAGCGAAAAATATTCGGGGGAGGGGTTCGTTTCGCGAATACCCCTCCCCCAATCAATTGCTCGCAAGCTCGCAATTGCTTGCCCCCTCCCGCATGGGGAGGGGGAATTTCATCTTCTGTATAACTTCATCCGCATCCCGTATTTCGGACGCAGCGTGATGCGTGCCTGCGGCTTCACGACAAAACCGGGCGACAATTCGAGGCGGAAGCGTTGGGCGATGGAAGACAGAATCACTATCGCTTCCTGCAGCGCGAAACCCATGCCGATGCAGATGCGGGGGCCCGCGCCGAACGGCAGATAGGCGAAGCGGTGAATCTTTTCCCGCGCGCCGGGCAGGAACCGCTCGGGCATGAAATAATCCGGCGCGTCCCACAATTTCTGATGGCGGTGCAAGAGCCACGGCGCGATCAGCACCGACGTATTCGCTTCGATTTCGACGGGCCCGATTTTGTCCGGCCCGATAGAGTCGCGCGAGAGCAAGGGCGCCGGCGGATAAAGCCGCATCGCCTCCTCGATCACCGCGCGGGTGAAGATGAGCGAAGCCGTATCGGAGGCCGCCGTACTTTTGCCTTTCAACAGGCCGGCGCATTCGGCCGCCAGACGCGAATCGTCCTCACGCGCTTGCGACAGCAGATAGAACGTCCAGGTGAGCGCATTGGCCGTAGTTTCGTGACCGGCGAAGATGAACGTCGCCACATTGTCGAACACTTCGGAATCGGAAAAGAGCGCGCCTCCTTCCGGGTCTTCGGTGGTGAGCAGCAGCGTCAGCAAATCTTCCGGCGCGGTGCCGGCCGCGATCTTCTCGCGGCGGCGCTGGATCAGCGCATTCAATTCGCGGCGGATGAATTTGAGCGCGGGCCGCACGCGCACGCGATTGGGCGTCGGCACCCATTGCGGAAAACCCAGCACATCGATGGGATCGATGCGGCCCATCGTATCGAGATAAAGCTCCATCGCGTGGGCGAGCTTGGCGTAATCGATATCGACTTCGCCGGCAAACATCGTGCGCGAGATGATGTCGAAGGTAAGCTTCATCATCTCCTGCCCGAGTTCGATCTCAGCGCCTTCGGGCAATTTGCTCCAGCGTTCGATCAGATCTTCGGCGGCTTGCGCGAACACCGGCACGAAGCCGCTCACCATGCGCGCATGGAACATGGGCGATGCCGTGCGCCGCTGGAAGCGCCAGCTTGCGCCCTCCGCCGTCAGCAGCCCATTGCCCGCTATGGGCTGCACGGTTTTGCGGACCTGTTCGCTTTTCACATAATTGTCGGCGTTATCCAGCAGCACATGGCGGGCGCCATCGGGATCGTTCACCATAAGAAAGTGACGAATCCGGGAACGCTTGTAGACATAGGGCTCGCGATAGGCGAAAGCGCCGAACGCCTCGATCGGGTTGCGGGCGATGTCCAGCACGAAGCGCCAGGTGGTGGGCGCGTGGGTGTGCGGCACGGGTGCGGCGGGGCGGAATCCGGCAATTGTCGCAATGCTCATGCCCGGAACTCCGGCAAAAATCGCAGCGCAAGAGTTGACACGGTTGCCCGCGGCACGCAAGGCGCAAACCGGGAATTGACATGCAATGCACGCCGCTTAGTCTTGGCGGCGAATTGCGGTTGGGTGACATGGCGAAAGATTACATCGGCTATCAGGCGTTGACGGATGCGGCGTTGCGCGGCGTCGTGCGCGATGCGCTTTCCCGCGCGGAAAAACAGGGCCTGATCGCCTCGCACCATTTCTACATTACGTTCAAAACCCATTTCGCGGGCGTGGATATTCCCGATTTCCTGCGCGAACAATATCCCGAAGAAATGACCATCATCATTCAGCACCAGTTCTGGGGGCTGAATGTGACGGAGGATTTCTTCGAGGTGACGCTCACCTTCAAGAAGGTGCCCGCGACCTTGCACATTCCTTTCGCCGCACTCACCGCCTTTGCCGATCCGGGCGTGCAGTTCGGGCTTCAGTTCAAGGAAATCGGCGAGAGCGAAAAGGCGATGGCCCCGCCCGCTGCCATGCCCACGGCCATTCCCGTCAAGGCCGACAAGAAACCGGCCGAGCCCCCGGCCGCGGAAGGCGAAAAAGCCGCGCCCGCGCCGGGCGAAGTCGTGAGCCTCGATTCTTTCCGGAAGAAATAGGCAAGTTGCAATCAATGCAATCAATGATTACATTGATCGCATGGCAAGCATCACCGTGCGCAATCTCGACGACAGCGTGAAGCGCGACCTGCGCAAACAGGCCGCCGAACATGGCCGCTCGGTGGAGGCAGAGGCACGCGAAATCCTGGCGGCAGGCGTCAAGAAGACGCGCGGCGGCAAGCGGCCCAAAGAAGAGACCGGGGCGGATTTGTTCGACCGGATCAGGCGCCGGTTCGAACCTCTGGGAGGCGTGGAATTACCGCTGCCGACCCGCAAGGGCCGCCCGGTTCCCAACTTCAAGTGATCGTTCTCGACACAAATGTCGTTTCGGAGCCGGTGCAGCCCATACCGTCCCTGGCCGTCCGGAAATGGATGAGCCAATACGGACGGCACGATCTTTATACGACGGCAATCACGGAGGCGGAAATGTTCGCCGGCGTTGCCGCACTTCCCGCGGGCAAGAGACGGGAGACGCTCTCGCTGCACATCGCGAAGATTTTCGCGCAAGATTTCGCGGGCCGCATATTGCCGTTCGACAGCGAGGCGGCACGACAATACGCCACCGTCGCCCGGCGCGTACACGGCAAGCCCATGATGGAGCCCGATACGCAAATTGCAGCGATTGCCAAGGCGCATGGTGCTATACTCGCGACACGCAACATCAAACATTTCAAAGATTGCGGAATCACTATCGTCAATCCATGGACCGGCGAATATCTATGACCAAGACTCGCACAGAAACCGACAGCTTCGGACCCATAGAGGTCGATGCTTCCAAATATTGGGGCGCGCAGGCCGAGCGCAGCTTGCACAATTTCAGGATCGGCTGGGAGAAGCAGCCTCTGCCGATCGTGCGCGCGCTGGGGATTGTGAAGCGCGCCGCGGCCGAAACCAACATGGCGCTGGGGCGGCTTGATGCGAAGCTCGGCAAGGCGATTGTGGCCGCGGCCCAGGAAGTGATCGAGGGCAAGCTCGACGCGCATTTTCCGCTCTCGGTTTGGCAGACGGGATCGGGCACGCAATCCAACATGAATGCGAACGAGGTGATCTCCAACCGCGCCATCGAAATGCTGGGCGGCGAGATGGGCAGCAAAAAGCCCGTGCACCCGAACGATCATGTGAATATGAGCCAGTCGTCGAACGACACATATCCCACGGCCATGCACATTGCGTGTGCGGAGGAAATCCATCACGCGCTGATCCCGGCGTTGCAGATGTTGCGCAATGCGCTGAACGACAAGGCGCAGGCATGGAAAGACATCGTGAAAATCGGCCGCACGCATACGCAGGATGCAACCCCGCTCACGCTCGGCCAGGAATTTTCCGGTTACGCAGCACAGGTGGAATACGGCATCGAGCGCATCGAGCAATCGCTGCCGCGTCTGATGGAACTGGCGCAAGGTGGCACCGCTGTCGGCACCGGGCTGAACGCGCCGGTGGGCTTCGACAGAAAAGTGGCCGAGCGGATCGCGGCGATCACCAAAATGCCGTTCAAGACCGCGCCCAACAAATTCGAAGCACTGGCGGCGCATGACGCGATGGTGTTTTCCCACGGCGCGATCAACACGGTGGCGGCCTCGCTGTTCAAGATCGCCAACGACATCCGCTTTCTGGGATCGGGGCCGCGTTCGGGGCTCGGCGAACTCGCGCTGCCGGAAAACGAACCGGGCTCCTCCATCATGCCGGGCAAGGTGAACCCGACACAGTGCGAAGCCGTTACGCAGGTTTGCACGCGCATCTTCGGCAATCAGACGACGATCACGATTGCCGGCAGCCAGGGCCAGTTCGAACTCAACGTCTATAATCCGGTGATGGCGTATAGCTTCCTGCAAAGCGTGAAGCTGATGGCCGATGCGGCGCGGAGCTTCACCGAGAATTGCATCGTGGGGATCGAGCCGCGGCTGGACAATATCAAACACGGGCTCGAACGCTCGCTGATGCTGGTGACCGCACTCGCGCCCAAGATCGGTTACGACAACGCCGCCAAGATCGCCAAGACCGCGCACAAAAACGGCACGACGCTGAAAGAAGAAGCGGTGAAGGGCGGATACGTCACGGCCGAGGAGTTCGATGCGCTGGTCCGGCCGGAAGACATGATCCATCCGAAATGACGCTGAAGAAGCGTTCCTTCACACTCTCCGGCCATCGCACATCGGTGGCGCTGGAGCCGGAATTCTGGGCGGTGCTGGAGGGCGAAGCCGCGCGTGCCAAACAAAGCCTCGCCGGTTTCGTGGCGCAGGTCGATTCCAAACGTGGCCCTCGCCCGCTCGCCAGCGCCTTGCGCATTCACGCGCTTGCGGCGGCGAGCCGCGCGTCTTAGTTTGTTTCCATGGCCGAGATCGTGAATTTGCGCCGGGCGCGCAAGGCAAAATCGCGCAGCGAAAAGCAGAGTGTCGCCGAGGCGAACCGCGCCAAACATGGCGTGGCGAAGAATGTGCGCGAGCTTGAGAAAGCCAAAACCACGAAAGATCAAAGCAATATCGACGCTCACAAGCTGGACGATGAATAAAAACAATTGTCATTCCCGGCTGAGCGATGCGATAGCATCGCGAGGGGAAGGGAACCCAGGTGGAAAGAACGAGAATGATCTTCAACCTGGGTCGCCCATACGCTGTCGCTATGGGCTCCCTCGCATTGCGCAGATGCGCAATGCTCGCCGGGGATGACAATGAGGTTTAAGCGTGAATAAAACGAAAGGTCCGTTCTCCGGTTTGCTGGTGGTGGACCTCACGCGCGTGCTCGCGGGGCCCTATTGCGCGCTCTTGATGGCCGAAATGGGCGCGCGCGTTATCAAAGTGGAGCCGCCGAAAACCGGCGATGATTCCCGCTCCATCGGGCCGTTCATCAAAACAAAATCCGGCAAGGTGAAATCCGGCTATTTCATGAGCGTCAATCGCGGCAAGGAATCCATCGCGCTCGATCTGAAGAATGAAAACGACCGGAAGATATTCGATGCTCTTCTCGCGCGCGCCGATGTGCTGATCGAGAATTATCGCGGCGGCACAATGGAAAAACTCGGCTTCGGATGGGATGCGCTGAAGGAAAAATATCCGCGCCTGATTTATGCGGGCGTTTCCGGCTTCGGCCACACGGGGCCTTATGCGCAGCGCCCCGCCTACGACATGGTGGTGCAGGCGATGGGCGGGATCATGTCGCTCACCGGTCATCCGGGCTCGCCGCCCACGCGCGTGGGATCGTCGATGGGCGATCTTACGGCGGGATTGTTCACGACCATCGGCATCGCGACCGCGCTCTACGACCGCACGAAAACGGGCGTGGGCCAGAAGGTGGATGTGTCGATGCTCGATTGTCAGGTGGCGATCTTGGAAAACGCGATTGCGCGATACGTGGCGACGGGCGATGTGCCCGGTCCGATCGGTTCGCGACATCCTTCCATCGCGCCTTTCGCGGCGTTCGCCACGAGCGACGGCTACATCGTGATCGCGGTCGGCACCGACAAATTGTTCGCGAAGATGGCCGATGTTCTGGGTTGCCCGAAGATCGCAAGCGATGCGCGCTACGCTACCAATCCGCTGCGCATGCAGCATTGGCAGGAATTGCACGGCGATATGGAGAACGGCGCTTGCGGCGCGCAACATCGCGCGAATGGCTGGCATTGCTGGAAGAGGCGGGCGTGCCGTCCGCGCCGCTCAACAATGTCGCCGATGTGATGGCCGACCCGCAGGTCGCCGCGCGCAACATGATCGTGACGGCGGATGATCCCGATATCGGACCGCTCAAGATGCAGGGCAATCCGATCAAATTGTCCGCTTACGACGATCCCAAACACGCGCACGCCCGCGCCCGATCTGGATGCGGATCGCGCGGCAATATTGAAGGAATTGGAGATCAAGTCATGACGCAGATACAAGTGTTGCTTGCGCCGGTTCCGTGTGAGCATCTTGCTTCAGTCTGAGCGTCCCAACGCTGAAGAGTCGCGTGGCTTTGGGAGCAGTCAGCAAGGCTTGAACTCCATCCAGATTGGTTTGGACGTGTATATCTATGCTTCACAGCCTCCTCATGACTCTATTCAAAGGGCCTGATTGTTTCTTGGACGGGTAGACTTGGCGCAGTTATACCTGCGGTGACGAGCGGACGAAGAAACGGCAAGCACCCAGATGCGTCGGTTCGAGCCACCTACAGCTGAATTGGGCGACGGACCTTTCTTGGCTTTTTGGGAAGTTCTAAATCTTCAACAACTATCCAAACCTATTCCCCTGAGAGATTTTTTCGATATAAACTCCAAACCACTTTGTCGAATATAGTAATCTGCAATGGCCAACAATTGCGTATTTGGATGGTAAAATTTGATGTCCTCGTCAGAAGAAGCAAAATACTATACGAACTCTGTGCGTTGCTCGATACCCGTAGTGGTACTGATTGGCTGTGCTACCCCCGGAAAAGACGATCTTGTAAGTGGGGGCATACAGGGTACATACACGGTTTCTGGAAACCAAAGTTCGGTTGCGCAATGACATAACGCGACATACTGATCACGAGCATTGGGATTTGTTTCGGATTGCAAACTCCAGTGACGCGTGTGTTGCAAATGCCGGATGGATCAAAAGCACTTAGTCAGGGCCGGAATGCCAGCTGGATCTGCGTCAAGTACTTTTTTGGATGGCGACTGTGACGCAAGTTTCGCCGACGCAGAGCTCCGTCGCACTTACCGCTCGAAAAGATGTATCGACCTATCTCTCTCTCACATTGATGCGTCGATTTGACACAGGTGCATCGTGCGGATAACCCAGTGTAAGCGGCGTTGCGCTGAAATCAAGTTTGATCAAACTGTCGGCGTACGAAGACCCCAAAACGATCGACGCGCCCGCACCCGATCCGGATGCGGATCGCGCGCGAATATTGAAGGAATTGGGAATGTACTCTGACCACGGCCTCAACCGCGGCAACCAGCGCGGAACATGGGCGCAATAATTTTCGTATTCCGCGCCGAACATGCGCCGCAGTGTGGGCTCTTCATAGCCCATCACGAACACTTCGAAGCAGAACCACACGATCACCGCATAGGCGAACAGAAATATGTCGCCGAACAGCAGCGCCTGCCCCGCGATCAGCGCCAGCACCGCGACATACATCGGGTTTCGCACGAAGCGGTAATAACCGCTGACGACAAGCCGCTCGGGCGGTGCAATGGGCGCGGGCGTGCCCAGCCCCTTCAGCGCGAACCGTGCAAAAGAATCGAGCAGGAAATAAAGCCCCGCCCCGATCAGGATGCCGCCGATGATGCGAAAGCCGCCAAAGCCGAACAGCGCAGGGCCCATGCGCCAATCCGTGCGCAGCCACGGCAGGAGCCCCGCGAAAGTTCCCGGCGCCGCAAAGAAAAACAGTGCCGAACCCAGAATTGCCGTGCGTTTCTTCATCTTCGCCCCCGGAACAAAACCGCGACATCGCGCGCCCACCCCTGCTAGATTACACGGAATCATGACAACACCGCCGCACTCCTATTCCGACCCGCTGGACGCTGCCTTCGACGAGGAGGCAGGTCGCCACACCCGCGCGCGAGGCGGCCTATCTTTCCGGGCTGAACCCGGAGCAGCGCGAGGCCGTGACCTCGCTCGACGGGCCGGTGCTGGTGCTGGCGGGTGCCGGCACCGGCAAAACGCGCGTGCTGACGACGCGGCTCGCCCACATCCTCGCCACGCGGCGCGCCTGGCCGGGGCAGATATTGGCCGTGACCTTCACCAACAAAGCCGCGCGCGAAATGAAAGAGCGTATCGGCGCGCTGATCGGCGGCGTGGTGGAGGGGATGCAATGGCTGGGCACATTTCATTCCATCGGCGCGCGGATGCTGCGCCGCCATGCCGAGCTTGCGGGGTTGAAGTCCAATTTCACGATTCTCGATGCCGACGATCAGTTGCGCCTGATCAAGCAGATCGTGGAAGCGGCCGGCATCGACGACAAACGCTGGCCGCCGCGCACATTGGCCGCGATGATCGATGGCTGGAAAAATCGCGGGCTTCGGCCAAGCGATGTTCCCGATGGCGAGGCGCATGGTTTCGCGTTCGGCAAGGGCCGCGCGCTTTATGCGGCGTATCAGGAGCGGCTGAAATCGCTGAACGCGACGGATTTCGGCGATCTGCTGCTGGAGGTTCTCACCATTCTGCGCGAGCACAACGAAATTTTGGCGGAATATCGCGAGCGATTCAAATTCATGCTGGTGGACGAATATCAGGATACCAATGTCGTTCAATATCTCTGGTTGAAATTGCTGGCGGGAACCACGGGAAATGTCTGCGTGGTGGGCGACGACGATCAATCCATCTATGGCTGGCGCGGCGCGGAAATCGAAAACATTCTGCGTTTCGAACGTGATTTTCCGGGCGCCAAAGTGGTGCGGCTTGAACGCAATTACCGCTCGACGCCCGCGATATTGGGCGCGGCTTCCGGCCTGATCGCGGCGAACAAGGGCCGCCTCGGCAAGACGCTGTGGACCGAGGGCGATTCCGGCGAGAAGATCAAAATTCAGGGCGTGTGGGACGCGGAGGAAGAAGCGCGCGGCGTGGCCGGCGATGCGGAACAGATGCACACGGGCGGTCACCCGTTCAACGAAATGGCGATATTGGTGCGCGCGAGTTTCCAGATGCGCGAATTCGAGGATCGCTTTCTCACGCTCGGCATTCCCTATCGCGTGATCGGCGGCCCGCGCTTTTACGAGCGCGCGGAAATCCGCGATGCAATGGCGTATTTGCGCCTGATCGCGCAGGGCGACGACGATCTCGCCTTCGAGCGCATCGTCAACAAGCCCAAGCGCGGTATCGGCGATGCGAGCGTGCAGGCGCTGCATCATTTTGCGCGCTCACGGACGCTGCCGCTGCTGTCGGCGGCGCGCGAGATTGCCGAGACGGATGAATTGCCGCCGAAAGCGCGCAAGGCGCTGGGCGAACTCGCCGCCAATTTCGCGCGCTGGAGCGAAACGGCCAAGCATCTGCCGCATATGGATCTGGCCGAAATGGTGCTGGATGAGAGCGGCTACACCGACATGCTGAAGAACGACAAATCCGCCGAAGCGCCGGGGCGATTGGACAATCTGAAGGAACTTGTGCGCTCGATGGAACAGTTTGAATCGCTGGCGGGATTTCTGGAGCATGTTTCGCTGGTGATGGAACTGGAGCAGAACGAAACCGAAGACCGCGTGAATTTGATGACGCTGCATGCGGCGAAGGGCCTGGAATTCGACACCGTGTTTCTGCCCGGCTGGGAGGAAGGATTGTTTCCGAGCCAGCGCACGATGGATGAAAGCGGGTTGGCGGGGCTCGAAGAAGAACGCCGCCTGGCTTATGTCGGCCTCACGCGCGCCAAGAAACGCATCCGCATTTCGTTTGCCGCGAACCGGCGCGTGCATGGAAGCTGGCAGAGCGCGCTGCCCTCGCGCTTCGTTACCGAATTGCCCGAAACCCATGTGGAAACGGTGGTGGATGAGGGATTTTATGGTGGCAATGTCGGCTTCCGCGACAATGCGGGTGCTGCTTTCAACAGCACTTACGAAAGCCCCGGCTGGCGGCGCGCGCAAGCCAACCGCGCGGGCGGCGGCGCACGCACGCGCCCGCCGCTGATCGAGGCGCAAGCGTTTACGGTGCAGACGAGCGATCCCTCCGCCACGCAATATGCGCGCGGCGACCGCGTGTTTCACCAGAAATTCGGTTACGGCGTGGTTCGCGGCGTGGAAGGCAACAAGCTCACAGTCGATTTCGACAAGGCGGGGGAGAAGAAGGTGATCGATAGTTTTGTGGCGAGGGCGTGAGAATCTGGTTGACCTTATAAATTAACCTAGAGTCGTAAAGTTCTTTTAATTCACCTAATTCAATCTGTCGAAGACAAGTTAGCGGGTTGGAACCATGCATGTTCAGGCAAGGCGAATAATCACCCACGGCCAAGTAGTGTCTTTATTTATTACTATCTCTCTTGTAGCGGTGGGATGCGGGCCTCAGACATCTTCTGATCGAGCTGAAAATGCAGTCATCGCCGCCCAAACAGCGGCAGAACAGGCCGCTAGCGAACAACTGCGCGACCCGGATTCAGCCCAATTCGATCCGTCTGATCTGCGATTTCTCATTTCGCCTGCCGGGATGATTGTTTGTGGAACCGTCAACGCAAAAAACGGTTTTGGCGGTTACACGGGAAAAGAAAGTTGGCTAGCACTCGCGAAATGGAGTGGCGACGGCACGGTACGTGCGGAAGCTATGGTAGAGGGTACGTCTGTTAAATTTTGGCCGGCTTGGCGCAAAGCTTGTCGCGACAATAAGGTTGGAATTGCGGAAATGGAAAAAATTCTGGCAACATCATTCGAGCAAGATGCTATCGTAAAAACCAAATCTGTGAAGAACACAACGGATTCGGTTTCCGAAGAAGGTGGGTGGGCAACCTGCTCACAACACTGGTTGGGCTCTGCAAATCAGACGGCATATGATGCTGCTAGCTCAGCACTCCGCGCTCATGTAATTGACTGCACCACACTTTACAATGGTTCGCTTCCGAGTGACGCCGCCGTGATTGCAGAAGGTAAAAAACAAGATGCAGTAGAAGATGTAGATCACAGGGCATATGAGGATTTTCTAACCTGCAAATTGGGGCGTAAGCCAAATGATAGTGACTATCAAAATGAATTACGACTGACATTGACGAACAATGCGCTGCATAAACGAAACGCTCATGCTTGGGCCGGAATAGAACATTATAGCGCATCTTACATTGCGTATTTGCGTCGGTGTGCGCAGCGCGTTTCTGATCGATAGCTTAAAAGCAACAAAATTGAATACATTTCCGACACCGCCTCTCAGCAATCTTCCGACGAAGGAGAGGTGACAATGGCGCCAATCTCGCCACCCCTCTGGAAAGCATCCGTCGCGCTGTCGAAGGCTGAGGCCGCCGACATCGCAGCCCTCTTCGAACTCACGCCGCCGCATCCGCAGGCGGTGTTGCAGAGTGAGGAGCCGTTTGGCGATGAATCGGTAGTCGAGGCGCTTTATGCCGAGCCGCCGGACGGTGAATTCCTGTCGCGGCTTACGGGGCGCGAGGTCAAAGTCGAACCCCTGCCCGATCAGGACTGGATCAAGCTTTCTCAGGAAGGTCTGCCGCCGGTGCGCGCGGGGCGCTTCTTCGTTTATGGCGCGCATGACGCAGGCGAGGTGCCCCATGGCGTGATCCCCATGCGCATCGAGGCGGGGATGGCGTTCGGCACGGGGCATCATGAGACGACGACATTGTGTTTGAGCGCGATGAGCGAGCTGGCGAAGCGGCGGCGGTTTTTGAATGTGCTCGATCTGGGTTGCGGCACGGGCCTGCTCGCCATCGGTGCTGCGAAACTGTGGCGGCGGCGCGTGATCGCGTCGGACATCGACCACATCGCTGTCGAGGTGACGCGCGAGAATGCGCGCGCCAATGGCGAGGCGCCGCTGGTTTGCGCGGTGACGGCGGATGGGCTGACCTCGCCGGCGCTGGCCGCATCGGCGCCTTACGATCTGATCGTGGCGAATATTCTGGCGGGGCCGCTCACCTTGCTTGCGCCGCAGATTGCGCGCCGCGCTGGCGCCGCGCGGGATTCTGGTGCTTTCGGGGCTTTTGCGGAATCAGGAGAATCTTGTTCTCGGATTCTATCGCCCGCATGGCCTGATCTTGCGTAAAACCCATCGCGACGGGCCATGGAGCGCGCTGGTGCTGGATGCTTCGACAGGCTCAGCATGAGGGTTTTCTTTATCCCTCACCCTGAGCTTGTCGAAGGGTGAGTTTGAGAAGTACGCTCCCGCCATGGACAAGCCCTTTCAGACATTCGACGACCGTTCCGATGTGGCTGAGTGCGCGCCGAGGCTGGCCGCACTTCGCGGCGAATTGACCAGGCGCGGGCTCGACGGATTCATCGTGCCGCATTCCGACGAATATCAAAGCGAATATCTGCCGCCGCATGGCGAGCGACTGGCGTGGCTCACCGCGTTCACCGGATCGGCGGGTGCTGCAATTGTGTTGCGCGATAAAGCGGCGGTGTTTGTCGATGGGCGCTACACGCTGCAAGTGCGCCAACAGACCGATACGAAATGGTTCGAGCCGCGCGATCTCATCACCGAGGGCGTGGGCGCGTGGATCGAAGCGAATGTGCGCAAGGGCGCCAAGCTCGGTTACGATCCGTGGGTGCATACGGCTTCGGGCGTGGAGATGTTGCGCGTGTCCGCCGAGCGCGCGGGCGCGGTGTTGATCGCGTGCGAAACAAATCCCATCGATGCGGTGTGGAGCGATCAACCGCCGCCGCCGCTTGCGAAAGCGGTGCCGCATGGGCTCGCGCTCGCCGGCGAAAGTGCCGAAAGCAAGCGCACGCGCATCGCCGAAGACATCAAGAAAAGCGGCGCGGATGCGGCGGTGGTGAGCCTGTCGGATTCCATCTGCTGGCTGCTCAACATGCGCGGCGGCGACACGCCGCATACGCCGTTTGTGCTGTCCTACGCGATTTTGAACGAAGACGGTTCGGCGGATCTTTTCATGGATGCGCGCAAATCCTCGCCCGAATTGCTCGCGCACTTCGGAAATGCGGTGCGGTTGCGCGAGCCGAACGAATTTTCCGTGAGCCTCGACGCGCTGAAAGGAAAGACGGTTATTGCCGATCCGGGTACCGCGCCCGCGGCCGTATTCGACCGGCTGACGAAAGCGGGTGCCGCGATCAAGCGCGGCGCCGATCCCTGCCAATTGCCGAAGGCGTGCAAGAATGCGGTGGAGATCGAAGGCATGCGCAAGGCGCATATTCGCGACGGTTCGGCACTGACGAAATTTCTCGCATGGTTCTCGCGCGAGGCGCCGGGCGGCGGCCTCACCGAAATCGATGTGGCCGAAACGCTGGAAGGCTTCCGGCGCGAGACGGGCGCACTGTGCGATTTGAGTTTCGATTCTATTTCAGGCGCGGGTGCGAATGGCGCGGTGGTGCATTACCGCGTGACGCGCAAGACCAACCGGCCGGTGCGCAACAACGAAATGTTCCTGATCGATTCCGGCGCGCAATACCCCGACGGCACGACGGATGTGACGCGCACGCTGATCGTTGGCAACCCAACCGCCGAAATGCGCGACCGTTTCACGCGCGTGTTGAAGGGACATATCGCGCTTGCCACCGCGCGCTTTCCCGAAGGCACATCCGGTTCGGCGCTGGATGCATTCGCGCGGCGGCCGCTGTGGGAAGCGGGCCTCGATTACGATCACGGCACGGGCCACGGCGTGGGCAGTTATTTGAGCGTGCATGAAGGTCCGCAGAATATTTCCAAGCGGCCGATCAACCAGCCGCTGAAGCCCGGCATGATCGTTTCCAACGAGCCGGGATTTTACAAGACCGGCGAATATGGCATCCGCATCGAGAATCTTGTGGTGGTGACGGAGCCGCGCGATTTCGGCGGCGAGCGGCCGATGATGGAATTCGAAACCATCACGCTGGCGCCTATCGATCTGGAGCTTGTGGAGCCTTCGCTGCTGAGCGCGGAAGAGCGCGCGTGGCTGAATGCCTATCACGCGCGCGTTCGCGAAACGATTTCGCCGCTGGTGGATGAAGAGACGCGCCTCTGGCTTGCGCGCGCCGCACGCGCGATCTAGCCGATCAGCTTCAGCCAATCGTCTTCATCGATCACCTTGACGCCGAATTCTTTCGCATCGGCGAGTTTCGATCCCGCGCCGGGACCGGCGACGACGAGATCGGTTTTCTTTGAAACCGAACTCGCCACTTTCGCGCCGAGCGATTCCGCGCGCGCTTTCGCCTCGGGCCGCGTCATCTTTTCCAGCGTGCCGGTGAAGACGACGGTCTTGCCCGCAACGGGCGAGCCGGATTTCCTAGGTGCTGCCACCGGCTTCACATCGACTTCCTTCAGCAGATGGTCGATGACGCGGGCATTGTGCGGCTCGTCAAAAAAATCCTTGATGGCGCGGGCCACGACATCGCCCACGCCTTCGATAGCGTCGAGTTCCTCCACCGCGTCCTTGCTTTCCATCGCGGCAAGGAACGCATCCATCTTCAAATAATTGCGCGCGATCAATTTGGCGGTCGTCTCGCCGACATGGCGGATACCGAGCGCATTGATGAAACGGTCGAGCGCGATTTCGCGGCGGCGGTCGATGGAGGCGACGAGGTTTTCAACGAGCTTGCTTTCGCCCTCCTCGTCCTTTTTCGATTTCTTGACTGCTTCCTTGCCTTCCTTGGCGCGGCGCTCAGCACTTTGCTCCGCGCGCTTTTCGGCCAGCACGCGGCCGAGCTTTTCGGGCTGTTTCGCGAGCTTGAAAATATCGGCGGGCTCTTTTAGAAGGCCCCTTTCGTGCAGCGTTTCGATGTAGGTACCGCCGAGGCCTTCGATATCGAACGCATCGCGCGAAACGAAATGCTTGAGGCGCTCGACGGCCTGTGCTGCGCAAATCAGCCCGCCTGTGCAGCGGCGGTCCACATCGTGCTTGCCGGTTTTTTCATCGACTTCGCGCACGGCATGGCTGTGGCACACGGGGCATTTGTGCGGGAATTGGAAAGGTTTCGCACCGCGCGGCCGCTTTTCCAACACCACGCGCACGATCTGCGGAATCACGTCGCCCGCGCGCTGGATAACGACGGTGTCGCCCTCGCGCACGTCCTTGCGGGCGATTTCGTCTTCATTGTGCAGCGTTGCATTCTCGACCACGACGCCGCCGACGGTGATCGGCTGGAGCCGCGCCACGGGCGCGAGCTTTCCCGTGCGGCCCACCTGAATGTCGATCTTCAAAAGTTTCGTCTGCGCCTGTTCGGCGGGGAATTTGTGGGCAATGGCCCAGCGCGGCGAACGCGACACAAAGCCGAGACGTTCCTGCAATTTCAGATCATCGACTTTGTAAACCACGCCGTCGATGTCGTAGCCGAGGCTCGCGCGCTTTTCTTCCATGCCGCGATAGAATTTCAAAACCTCTTCCACCGTGTGGCAGCGGCGAACCAGCGGATTGACGCGGAAGCCATAGTCCTTGAACGCTTCGAGCATGCCCCATTGCGTATCGGCGGGCATTTTCGACACTTCGCCCCAGGTGTAGGCGAAGAAATGCAGCGGGCGCGAGGCGGTGATCGCGGGATCGAGCTGGCGCACGGCACCCGCCGCCGTGTTGCGCGGATTGACGAAGAGGGGCTTGCCTTCCTTTTCCTGACGCTTGTTGAGCGCTTCGAAATCCTTGTGCATCATGTAAACTTCGCCGCGCACTTCCAGAATCTTCGGCGGCTTGCCGGCCAGGCGCAGCGGAATATCGCGAATGGTGCGCGCATTGGCGGTGATGTCTTCGCCTTCCACGCCATCGCCGCGCGTCGCGGCCTGCACGAGCAGGCCATCGACATAGCGCAACGAAGCGGAAAGACCGTCGATCTTCGGTTCGGCGGTGATGGTGAGGCGGGACTCTTCCTTCAGGCCGAGGAAGCGATGCACGCGCGCCACGAAATCGGCGATGTCTTCGTCCTTGAAGGCATTGTCGAGCGAAAGCATCGGCACCTTGTGCACGACCTTGGCGAATTTCGCGGATGGTTTCGCGCCGACGCGCAAGGACGGGCTGTCAGGGCGAACCAGCAGCGGAAAGCGCGCTTCGATTGCCGAATTGCGGATGCGAAGCGCGTCATAATCCGCATCGGAAACTTTTGGCTTATCTTCCTGATAATAGGCCCGATCATGCTCGGCGATTTCGTGGGCGAGACGGTCAAGCTCCTTTTCCGCTTCGGCGGAGGTGAGGTTTTCGATGGGCTTCTTCGAAAAGGTGGACATGAGCCTTACCCCCCTTCTGTCGCTTCGCGACATCTTCCCCCACAAGGGGGGAAGAGGGAATTGAGATCTATCATGCCCGCTTTCTCAATTTCTGCGCGCGCGGCTGCGCTTCCGCGAGCAGGCGGCGGGCGGCGGCGCGGGCTTCGTCGGTGATGGCGGCACCCGACAACATGCGCGCGATTTCCTCGATGCGGGATTCGTCGTCGAGCAATTCGACGCGCGTGCGGTCGGATTTGCGGGTGATGCGGAAATGGCGCGCGGCGCGCGCGGCGACTTGCGGGGAATGCGTGACGAGCAACACCTGCGTGGTGCGGGCAAGGCGCTGCAAACGCTCGCCCACCGCATCGGCGACCGCGCCGCCGACGCCGCGATCGACTTCATCGAAGACGAGGGCCGCGGGCGGGCTGATCTCGGAAAGCGCCACTTTCAACGCCAGCGAAAAGCGCGCCAATTCACCGCCCGACGCGATTTTGGTGAGCGCACCGTATGGCGCGCCTTCGATGGTCGCGATTTCGAAGGCGATGCGTTCCAGACCGTTGGCGGTTGCCTCATCGTCTGTGAGCGCGATACGGAATTTGGCGTGACCGAGCTTCAGGGGCGCGAGTTCGGTGGCGACGGCGGCTTCGAGTTTCTTCGCGGCGGAATTGCGCGCGGCGGAAAGTTTGCGCGCGGTTTCGAGATAGGCGTTGAGCGCGCGCGTCACATCGGCTTCGGCGGATTTCAGCTTCGCGCCGCCGCTATCGATGGCGTCGAGCTTCAGGCGGAATTCGGCAAGCACGCGCGGCAATTCATCGGACTTCACGGCGTATTTGCGCGCGGCGGCGCGGATGGCGAAGAGGCGTTCTTCCTTGCGCTCCAATTCGCCCGCGTCCACTTCGAGCTTCGAGAGAAAACTTTCCAGGTCGCGGCGGGATTCTTCGGCAGTCGCGAAAGCCTGTTCAAGTGCTGTTTCGGCGGCGCTCACGGCTTTGCGGGCTTCCTCATTCATGCGTGAGAGGCGCTTGAGCGCGGAGGCGAGCGAAGATTCCGCGCCGCGTTCGCCGGAGATGAGTTCCACGGCGGCGGAAATATCTTCGGCGATGCGACTTGCGTTCATCAGAAGCGCGCGTTCGGAGGCAAGGCTTTCTTCCTCGCCCTCCTCCGCACCCAGCGACGACAATTCATCGGCGGCATGGCGCAAGAATTCGGCATCGGCGGCGGCACCGGCGGCCGCATGGCGCAAACCATCCAGCGTCGCGCGCGCGAATTCGAGAACGGAGAAAAGTTCCGCCGTCTTCGCCGCCAGCGCTTCATGGCCGCCGAAAGCATCGAGCAGCCTGCGATGCGTGGCGGTGTCGAACAGCCCACGGTCGTCGGACTGGCCGTGGATTTCCACCATCATCCCGCCCAGATCGCGCAACAGGCCGACGCCGACGGGTTCGTCGTTCACAAAGGCGCGGGTGCGGCCATCGGCGGAGATCGTGCGGCGGAGGATGAGATCGTCGCTTGCGGGAATACCGTTTTCGGTGAGGAAATCGCGCAAATCCGTGCCTGTTTTCCGGCTCGAAAATCGCGCTGGCAGCGCCCTGCGCGGCACCCTGGCGGATGGAGGAGCGCGCGCCCGCGCGATTGCCCGCAGCCAGCCCCAAAGCGTCCAGCAGAATGGATTTGCCCGCGCCGGTTTCGCCCGTCAGCACGTTCAGGCCGGGCGCAAAGTCCAGCGACACGTCCTCGATCAGGACGAGATCCCGGATTTTCAAACTCGCAAGCATGGAGGCGAGTTTAGAGCCTAAACGCCTTGACGATCCAAGAGCCCTTGTCTTCTTCCGGCGCCAGATTGTGTTCCGTCAACAGGGCGTAGGCGTCCTTGTACCAGGGGCTGCCGGGGTAATTGGTGCCCAGCACGGCGGCGGCCGTCTTGGCCTCGTCGTAAATCCCGAGCGCGTAATAGGCCTCGGTCAGCCGCTCCAGCGCTTCGGCGATCTGCGTGGTGCGCTGGTAACGCTCCACCACTTCGCGGAAGCGGTTGATCGCGCCGATATAGTCGCCCTGTTGCAGATAATAGCGGCCGACCGACATTTCCTTGCCCGCCAGATGATCGAGCGTGAGATCGACCTTCAGGCTCGCGTCGCGGGCATATTCGGTTTGCGGAAAGCGCTGGATCACATCCTGAAGCGCGGTCAGCGCCTGCTCGGTGTGCGTCTGGTCGCGGCCCACATCGGTGATCTGGTTGTAGAGCGAAATCGCCTTCAGATAGAAGGCATAGGCCACTTCCTTGCTGCCGGGATGAAGCTCGAATATATTGATCGGCGGTGTTGATGGCGTCGTCGTATTTGTTGGCCTGGTAATAGCAGAACGCGCTCATCAGCATCGCGCGCCGCGCCCAGATGGAATAGGGATGCTGGCGTTCGACTTCGTCGAACTGCTTTGCGGCCTCGCCCCAATCGTGATCGTCGATCTGCTTCCAGGCGTCTTCGTAGATCTGCTCGACGGGACGCTCGACATAGGTGGCGTCCTGCGAATCGGCGGTGGAATCGAAAAGGTCCGAACAACCGGTCAGAAGCAGCACGGACAGGCCCGCCACAGCTGCGCGCGCGGCCATCCGGACGGCCGGATTCGATAGTGTCTTCAAGGGCATCTGTTCTTCCGATTACGCCAGCGGGCGCCCTTATGCCATTGGAGGCGAAGGCTGGTCCAGACCGGCCAGTGACGCGGGCGGGGCCATGGCCAATTCGTTGTATGGTTGTTCTTTCATTATTATGCTACTTTAAGTTGTATTTGAAAACAGAGGCGGGGACAGTCATGAGCCAAATCGCACGGGCGGACGCGAACAGGGCCGCCCCCACTTCGCCCATGCCGACGGCGCGGCGGATCGACGACCATGTGGGCGAGCGCATCCGCGAGCGCCGCACCGAGCTTGGCCGCACGCAGGAGGAGCTGGGCCGCGCGCTGAAGATTTCCTACCAGCAGGTGCAGAAATACGAGACCGCGGCCAATCGCGTAAGCGCCGGCAGGCTTTACGAATTGGCGCAGGAACTGGAAGTCGATGTCGCCTATTTCTTCGAAAGCTTCGACGATGGCCGCCCGGACAAGCCCATGCCCCATGGCGGGCACAACCGCGCGGCCATCGATCTGGTGCGCAACTTCATGGAGATCGGCAATGAGGATGTGCGCACCTCCATCGGCGCGCTGCTGAAGGCCATTAAAGATCAGCAAGCAAGGCGCAAGACGCGCTGATTCAGCTTACGAAAATTTCATCGTAATTTTGCGGGTCCGCGAACAATTCGCGCAGCAGCGCGTTGTTCAGCGCGTGGCCGGAGCGGCGCCCCTCGAACCGGCCGATGAGCGGCGCGCCCGCCAGCGCCAGATCGCCGATGGCATCGAGAATCTTGTGGCGCACGAATTCGTCGGCAAAGCGCATCAGCGAGGCGTTGATGATTTTATCGCCTTCGATGGCAATCGTGTTCTGGAACGAGGCGCCGCGCGCCAGCCCCATTTTGTTCAGCACTTCCAGATCGCGCACGAAGCCGAAAGTGCGCGCGGGCGCGATATCGCGCACGAAACCATCGGGCGAAAAATTCCAGATCATCGTCTGCGTGCCGATGGCGGGCGTGGGGAATGTGATTTCGAAATCGAACTCGCGCGTTTCGGCGGGCATCAGCCTTCGCGCTCGCGCCGCTTTTTTCCACGAAGATTTCTTTTTTGATCCTGATGGCCTTGCGCGCGCCTTCCTGCTCGCGGAGTTCCCGCCTCGATCGAGCAGGCGCGAAAAGGACAGCGCATCGCCATCCAGAATCGGCAATTCGGAGCCATCGACGGTGACCAGAAGATCGTCGATCTCGGCACCGGAAATCGCGGCCATCAGATGCTCGATGACGGCCACGCTTGCCTTGTCCTGCGCGATGACGGTGCCCAATTGGGTTTCGGCGACGCGATCCCACAGCGCTGGAATTTCCTGCCCGCTGCGCATAAACACGATGCCGCGATGCGGCGGTGCCGGCGAAAGCACGATCGGCGTTTCGCGCCCGCTATGCAGCGCGATGCCCGAAATGGCGACGGAATTTGCGATTGTTCTGCGGCCCATGCGCGCAATCTATCCGATCACGGGGCAAACAAAAGCCCTCACGGCGCGCGGATGCGCACCATGAGGGCAAGTTCAGGAGTGGACAGTCGGGCCTAGTTCGTCTGTCGGCGCAGGAATGCCGGAATTTCGAACTGATCGTCCTTCTGATGGTCGGGGAAGAGATCCTCCGCCGTGTTGGTGGCCGGTGCGGCCGTACCACGCGCGGCGATACGCGTGCCTTCCGCCTTCGGCTCGAAGCGCGGCTCGGCCTTCTTGTCCTTCCAGCCGCCAAAAAGCCCGCGCTTGCGACGGGGCTCGTCATGCTGCTCGGCCACCGGCTCGGCGCGCATCGGCGCAGGATCGAACGCAACCACTTCGCTTTGCACGCCGTCCTCGCCGAGGATCATCTCCTCGACATCCGACAGCGCCGTGACTTCCATCGGCGCGTTCAGCTCCTCCGACAGGGCCGCGACCTGGCGCAACACCGGATTGGCCATCATCTGCTCGGAATCGGGCTTGACCGACACGGGCTTGGCGTGACGCTGGCGCAGCGGCTCCACATTGGGCGGCAGTTTCGACATGGATTCGGCCTCGATGCCGGTGGCCACCACCGACACGCGCAAACGGCCTTCCATGTTTTCGATGATCGTGCCGCCGAAGATGATGTTGGCGTCGGGATCGACTTCGGCGCGGATGCGGTTTGCCGCCTGATCGACTTCGAACAGCATCATGTCCGGCCCGCCGGTGATGTTGATGAGCACGCCGCGCGCGCCCTTCATCGACACATCGTCGAGCAGCGGATTGGAGATGGCGGCTTCGGCGGCCTTCAGCGCGCGGTCCTCGCCTTCGGCCTCGCCGGTGCCCATCATCGCCTTGCCCATCTCGCCCATCACCGTCTTGATATCGGCGAAATCGAGATTGATGAGGCCCGGCATGACGATCAGATCGGTCACGCCGCGCACGCCGGAATGCAGCACGTCATCCGCCATGGAGAACGCCTGGGCAAACGTCGTGCGATCATTGGCAACGCGGAACAGGTTCTGGTTCGGGATGATGATGAGCGTATCGACGTAAGCCTGCATCTCCTCGATGCCGCGCTCGGCGATGCGCATGCGCTTCTCGCCTTCGAAGGCGAACGGCTTGGTGACGACGCCGACCGTGAGCACGCCCAATTCGCGCACCGCGCGCGCGATGACGGGAGCAGCACCCGTGCCGGTGCCGCCGCCCATGCCCGCGGTGATGAACACCATGTGCGAGCCGCTCAGATGCTCCAGAATCTCGTCCAGAGATTCCTCGGCGCCCGCGCGGCCGACATCGGGACGCGCACCCGCGCCCAGGCCTTCGGTGATGCGCGCGCCAAGCTGGATGCGGCGTTCGGCCATGGATTGGGCGAGCGCCTGCGCATCGGTGTTGGCCACGATGAAATCGACGCCTTCGAGCTTGGCCGCGATCATGTTGTTGACCGCGTTTCCGCCCGCGCCGCCGACGCCCAGCACCGTAATGCGTGGGCGTAGTTCCCGCGTCTCAGCGGGTTTGAATTTTATAGACATTGTCCACTCTCCTGATCATTTTGGTTTTGTCCCACAGTCCCAATTTCCATTTTCTTCATTCGAAAATTCCCCCGATCATGCGCCGGAAAAGCGAGTTGCTCTTTTTCGGCGCAACCATCAGATCGGGATTAAGCGCTTCGGGCGGCATGGTCGCGCCCGCCATTAAAAGTCCCAATGCGGTTGCGTAATCCGGGCCGGCCGATGCGGCGGGCAGGCCGTTGAATGTTTGCGGGCGGCCGATGCGCACCTGCTTGTTGAGGATGCGCTGCGCAAGCTCGCGCGTTCCCGCAAGCTGACATGCCCCACCGGTGATGACGGCGCGACGGCCCGCCGCGACATCGAAACCGCTGGCGCGCAGGCGCGTGTTCACTTCGCTCAGGATTTCTTCCAGACGCGGCTGGATGATGCGCGTGAGCATGGAGCGCGGAACGCGCGGCGCGCCTTCCTCGCCGTCTTCGCCCATTTGCGGCACGGCGACGGTATCGGTGCCGGTTTCGATATCGCCCAGCGCTGCGCCATACAGCGTCTTGATGCGTTCGGCGGCGGAAAGAGGTGCCGCCAGCATGCGCGCGAGATCGGCGGTGACATGCGCCCCGCCCATCGGCACGACATCGGCGTGCACCATCTCGCCTTCCATGAACACGGCGACGGAGGTGACGCCGCCGCCCATGTCGATCACCGTTGCGCCAAGCTGCTTCTCATCGGGCGTAAGCGTGGAAAGCGCGCTTGCGTAGGGCGCGAACAGCGCGCCCGCGACGGTGAGATGGCAACGCTCCACCGCGAGCTTCAGATTTTGCAACGGCGAGGGCTTTACCGCGACGGCGTGCATGGCGACACCGATGCGCTGGCAAAACATGCCGCGCGGATCGCGCACGCCGCGCGCTTCATCCACCACATAAGCAGTGGGCCGCGCCTGAATGATCTCATAGCCTTCCATCGTGCAGCGCGCGCGACCCTCGCGGATCAGCGCGTGCAGATGATCGTCAGCCACCAGCGCGCCATCGAGCGCAATCGCCGCGCGCGCATTCACGCTGGTGGGCGCGCCGCACGAAACCGAAATCAGCACGTTCTGGATGCGCGTGTCGGCGTGATTTTCCGCCGCCGCCACAGCCTCGCGGATCGCTTCCTCGGCCTGTTCGAGGCCCGTGACCGTGCCCGATTTGATGCCCTGGCTTTCGCGCAGCGCCGCACCCACAACGCGCAGGCTTCCCGGCTCGGCGCGGCCGATGAGGCACACAACCTTCGAAGACCCGATATCGAGGACCGCGATCATTCCGGTGCGGAACGATGTGGCCTGTGCATTCGCCGTGCGCATGCGGATCGCCTCGCCCATTATGCCGCGCTTTCTTTCGGCCGTTTCGGGCCGGAATGCTGTTGTTGTTGCTGATCACGCAGCTTGAAGAAATAATTGTCGGGCGAGCGCAGATCGATTTCCGAGATGTCGCGCTCCAGCACACCCTTGTCGACGATGAGATGCTCCAGCATATCGAGCTGTTTTTCCCAGCCCTGCTCCGGCAGCTTCACGATCACACCATCATCAAGCAGCAGATTCCACCGCCGCCCCGACACGCGCTGCATCGCGCGCATGCGGGCCGCGACCGCGCGATGGGACGCAATCGCATCGACAAGATCGGCGCCGCCCTTGGGCGCATCGCCGATGAAAAGCGGCAGATGCGGAAATTGCGCCGCATCCACACGCAGGATCGGCGCGCCGGAACGCTCCACCACATAAAGCCCGCGCGTGGATTCCCACAGCGCGAAGGGAAGTTTCTCGACAAGGCTCACCGAAATGGAATCGGGATAGGTGCGGCTGACCTCCGCATCCGACACCCAGGAAAGCCGCATCAATCGCGCGCGCGCGGCCTGAAGATCGGCGGTGAAGATGGACTGGCCGAGCGAGAAACCGAGTGCAGCCAAAACCATTCTGGGCGGCGTGCGATGATTGCCGGAAAGATGCACCGACGAAATTCCGAAGCCCGCATCGGACACAACCGTATCGATTGCGGAATTTGCCGCGTGAATCGAGCGGCCGACATAGCCGCCGACGAACAGCGCGGTGATGAGCGCAAGCGCGATGAACGCGCCCGTCATCAAGAGCATCGGGCGGCGCGGCGCAAGTTGCTCGCCGAACGCATTCCACAGGCGGGCGAACGGACCGGGGCCGCGCTTTTTGCGGCGGCCGAAATTTTCACGCGCGGGTGCGCGCGCCGAACGCGTGCTGCCGCGCTTCGGTTTTGCGCTCGAGCGCGAGGTTTTGCGCGGACGTTCTACCGGTCGCATGAGGAATCCTCCACGATCCAGCGCACCAGCGCGCGGAAATTCATGCCGTTATAGGCGGCCTGTTCGGGCACGAGCGATGTGGGCGTCATGCCGGGCTGCGTGTTCACTTCCAGCAGGATGAGACGATTTTTTTCCTCGTCGTAGCGGAAATCGGTGCGCGACACGCCACGGCAGCCGAGTGCGCGATGGGCTGCGAGCGCGATCCGCAAGGCTTCATCGGTGGTACGCTGCGAAATTTTCGCTGGGATCACATGCTCCGATCCGCCCGCGGCATATTTCGCTTCGTAATCGTAGAACGCGGTTTTCGGCACAATGTCTGTGACGGCGAGCGGCTTGTCGCCCATCACGGCGACGGTAAGCTCGCGGCCGGGCACGAATTCTTCCACCATCACATCGTCGCCGAGCGACCATGTTTCGCTGCCGAGTTCGCCGGGCGGGCGATTGTCGCCGGGGCGGATGATGAAGACGCCCACGCTGGAGCCTTCGCTCACGGGCTTGATGACGTAAGGTGGTTCCATCAGGTGACGCGCGCTCGCCTCGCGGCGGTCCGCGATGATGCTTTTGACGACAGGCAAGCCCGCGGCACGGAACACATCTTTTGCACGCCCCTTGTGCATGGCGAGCGCGGAGGCCAGCACGCCCGAATGCGAATAGGGAATGCGCATGAGTTCGAGCAGGCCCTGCACGCAGCCATCCTCTCCCCAGCGGCCATGCAGCGCGTTGAACACGGCGTCGGGTTTGGCAGCTTCGAGCTGGTTGGCGAGATTGTCTTTCGCGTCGATCTCGATCACATCGAAACCTTCTTCGCGCAACGCGCGTGCGCATTCGCGCCCCGACACAAGGCTCACCTCGCGTTCCGCGGAACGCCCACCCAGCAAAACGGCGACGCGCTTGAAACTCATTTCACGCCCACCCGCTTGATCTCCCATTCGAGCGTGATGCCCGATTTCGCCTTGCACGCGGGCGCGCACTTCCTCGCCGAGATTTTCGATGTCGGCGGCGGTGGCGTCGCCGGTGTTGATGAGGAAGTTGCAATGCTTTTCGGAAACCTGCGCGCCGCCGATTTTCAGCCCACGGCAACCGGCTTCATCGATCAATTGCCACGCCTTGTGGCCGGGCGGATTCTGGAAGGTGGAACCGCCGGTTTTCGATTTCACCGGCTGGGTGGATTCGCGTTGCTCCACCAGCGTATTCATGCGGGCGCGGATGTCGCTTGGATCGCCGGGCACGCCTTCGAACAACGCTTCGGTGAAGATGAAATCTTCCGGCACGCCGGAATGGCGATAGGAAAAGCCCATATCGGCCGCGTTCAGCATATGCTTGTTGCCTTGCGCGTCGATGGCAGTGGCTTCGACAAACACATCCTTGATTTCCTTGCCGTAGCAACCCGCATTCATGCGCAGCGCGCCGCCGATGGTGCCGGGAATGCCGCGCAGGAATTCAAGACCCGCAATGCCCGCATCGGCCGCCGCGCGCGCCACCGCTGCGTCGAGGGCGGCAGCACCTGCGCGGATGCGCGTGCCTTCGACCTCGATCTTGCCGAACGCGGCAGGCAAGCGAATCACCACGCCCGGAATTCCGCCATCGCGCACCAGAAGATTGGAGCCGACGCCGATCACTTGCACGCGCGTGCCTTCGGGCCTTGCGGCGAGGAATGTGGCGAGGTCTTCGGCGTCGGCGGGACGGAACAGAATCTCCGCCGGGCCGCCAACGCGGAACCACACAAGGTCCTTCAGCGGTGCGCCATATATATAAGTGCCGCGCACGGGGGGAAGCGCATCGCAGGGGCGGGTCATCATCACGCCTTGCCCTCCCGCTTTTGCATCGCCGCTTCGAGGCCATGCGCCCATTGCGTGATGGAGCCCGCGCCGAGAAACACGATCGCGCCGCCGGGCTTTGCGAATTCGGCGACCAGCGCCGGCAGGTCGTCCGGCCCGTCGATCGTGCGCACATTGCGATGACCATGCGCGCGCAACGCCTCCGCATAGGTGTCGCGATTGATGCCTTCGATGGGTTGCTCGCCCGCCGCGTAAACCGGCGCGATGATCGCGACATCGGCATCATTCAGGCATTTGCAGAATTGCTCGAACGTGTCGCGCAGCCGCGTGAAGCGATGCGGCTGCACGATGGCGATGACCGGACCCGAATAGGCCTGACGCGCGGCGCGAAGGGCGGCCGCGATCTTGAACGGATTGTGGCCGTAATCGTCGATGATCGCGGCGCCATTCCACTCGCCGACGCGGGTGAAGCGGCGGCCGACGCCCGCGAATTTGTCGAGCGCCACACGGATCGTATCCTCGCTGACGCCAAGCTCGCGCGCGACGACGATAGCGGCCAGCGAATTCTGCACATTGTGCTCGCCCGGCATGGGCAGGCGCAGATTTTCGATGCGGGTTTCGGTGGCCTTGCGCCGGTCCGTCACGATCACGTCGAAGTGCGACGCACCTTGCGAATAGCTGACATTGATCGCGCGCACATCGGCTTGCGGGGAAAATCCATACGTGATGATGCGGCGATCCTCGATGCGGCCGACCATTGCCTGTACTTCGGGATGATCCAGACACAGCACCGCGAAACCATAGAACGGCACATTCTCGATGAAGCGCTGGAAGGCTTCGCGCATCTTGTCGAACGTGCCGTAGTAATCCAGATGATCGGGATCGGCGTTCGTGACGATGGAAACGGTGGCGGGAAGGCGCAAGAAAGTGCCGTCGCTTTCGTCGGCCTCGACCACGACCCAATCGCCTTCGCCGAGCCGCGCGTTCGTGCCGTAGGCATTGATGATGCCGCCGTTCACCACCGTGGGATCGAGCCCGCCTGCATCGAGCAACGCGGCAACCATTGTTGTGGTCGTGGTCTTGCCGTTGGTTCCGGCGACCGCCACGCACCATTTCAGCCGCATGATCTCGGCCAGCATTTCGGCGCGGCGTACCAGCGGAAGCCCGCGCAGACGCGCCGCATCGAATTCGGCGTTGCCGGGCTTCACAGCGGAGGAATAAACAACCGCGTGCGCGTCTTTCAGATTCTCCGCCGCATGACCGATGGCGATGGCGATGCCAAGCCCGCGCAGGCGGCGCACATTGGCGCTTTCGGCGGCGTCGGAACCCTGAACCTTGTAACCCAGATTGTGCATGATCTCGGCGATGCCGCTCATGCCGATGCCGCCGATGCCGATGAAATGGATCGTGCCGATGTCGAGCGGAACACGCGTGGGCGCTGTCTTTTTCATGCAGCACCGCCGATTGAATCCACCAGATCGGCGAGGCGCCGCGCGGCATCCGGCTTGCCGAGCGCGTGGGCTGCGGCCGCGCGATTTGCGAGTTCGGTGGGCGAAGAGAGAATTTCTTCCAGAAGTTTTGCAAGTTTTGCGGCGGTGAGTTCACTTTGGCTGATGCGCCAGGCCGCACCGGCCTCCGCCAACACATCGGCATTGGCGGTCTGGTGATCGTCGGTCGCAAACGGATAGGGAATGAGGATCGAGGGGCGGCCGATCACGGCCAACTCGCTGATGGTGGACGCGCCGCTGCGCGAGATGACGAGATGCGCGCGCGCCATGCGCTCCGGCAGATCGGCGAAGAAGCTCGCGAGTTCCGCCTTCACGCCATGATAGGCAGCGCGGGTGGATTCCAAATCTTCGGGGCGGCATTGCTGCACAATGTCGAGCCGCGCGCGCAAATTCGCGGGCAACACGGCGATTGCCGAGGGCACGAGTTCGCTCAACGCGCGCGCGCCCTGGCTGCCGCCGAAGACGAGGAGATGGATCGGGCCTCCCTCTTCCGGCACATTATATATAGAGCCCGCGAGTGCGGCGGCTTCCGGGCGCACGGGATTGCCAGTGAAAACGATGCGGCCCGGCGGCGCAAAACGCGCGAAGGGAAAGGACGCCGCAATCGCGCGCATGCCGGACGCGACGAGGCGATTGACGCGGCCGAGTACGGCGTTCTGCTCGTGGATCGCGGTGGGAAATCCGCCGAGGCGCGCCGCGATCATCACCGGCAGGCTCGGATAGCCGCCGAAGCCAATCACGGCAGCGGGCTTCAGGCGCGCGAGTTTCGCAAGTGCCGCCAGCACGCCGCCCAGAATCTGAAACGGCGCGAGCGCCAGCGATAAAGGCGAGCGATCCGCGAAGGATGCGGAAGGAACCGTTTCGATTGCGGCACCGGGAAACGACGCGCCGTAATTTTTTCCGCGCGCATCGGTCATCACCACGATGCGGCGTCCACGGCGGGAAAGTTCGGCCGCCAGCGCCTGCGCCGGAAACAGATGGCCGCCCGTGCCGCCCGCGGAAAGAACGATCGTGCTCACGCGCGCGCCTCCCGCAGGAATTTGAACAGCGCGTAATCGCGCTCGCCGATTTTGCTGCGCTGGCGGGTGAGCGCGAGCGCGAAGCCCATGGTCAGCGCCACCGCGAACAGCGATGACCCGCCATAGGAAATGAACGGCAGCGTCATGCCCTTCGCGGGCAGAAGCGAAATCGCGACGCCCATGTTGATGAAAGCCTGAAGTGCGATGACGATGGCAAGCCCCGCGCCCGCCAATTGCGCGAAAGGATCGCGCGCGCGCGCCGAGCGCAGCAGCAGCCGCACGCTCAAGACACAGAACAGAAGTGCGATCAGCCCGCACAGCACGAGGCCGAATTCCTCGCCCGCCACCGCGAAGATGAAATCGGAATGTGCATCGGGAATGCGGTATTTCACCGTGCCCGCGCCGGGGCCGACGCCGAGCAATCCGCCATGCGCGAAAGCGGTGAGTGCCAAGCCCGTCTGATAGCCGGGATCGCCATGACCGAGAAATTGATCGACGCGATGATGCACATGCGGGAAAAGAAAATACGCGCCCGCACCCAGCGCCGCGGTGCCGCCCGCGAGTGCGGCGATCCAGATTAGCGGGATGCCGTAGAAAAACAGCAGCGCGCCCCACAGCGCCAGAAGCAATCCGGTCTGGCCGACATCGGGTTGCAACAACAGCACAATGATGGCGGGCACGATCAGCAGGAAGGTGATGATCTCTTTCGGCAGGATCATCTTCGCCTTGTCGGCGAGAATGGAGGCGGCCAGCACCGCAAAACCGGGCTTCAAGAATTCGGACGGTTGCAACGTCATCCAGCCGAGATCGATCCAGCGCTTGGCGCCGAGAACTTCGCTGCCTGTGAACAGCACCAATGTGGAGCCGATGAGCGCGAGCGCGAAGGTGACCGCCGCCGTCAACTTGATCGTGCGCAACGAAAGCAGAGACGAGAAGCCGAGAATGATGGCGGCGATGGCCGCGAACGCGACCTGCTTGGCGGCATAGCGGAAATCGCCCGCGGTGAGCGGGCCACCGGTTGCGGCGGGGCTCGCGGCAAACGCAAGCATCAAGCCGATGGCGATGAGCGCCAGCATGGCGAACAGCGCCACGCGATCAACCGTCCACCACCATTCGGTGAAGCCGCTTCTGTCGGTGCGGGAGATCATGAGGCCTCCCGTTGCTGCGGCGCAAGCGCGTTCACAAGATTGCGAAAGGCGTCTCCCCGCGCCTCGAAATCGCGGAACTGGTCGAACGAGGCGCAAGCCGGTGACAGCAGCACGACCGGCGCGGGCGCGGACGACGCGCGCGCATCGGCGAAAGCGGATGCGACCGCCTTATCAAGTGTTCCTGCGTTTTCATAAGTGATCTGGCCGTCGAGTGTCTTCGCAAAGGCGGGGGCCGCTTCGCCGATCAGATAGGTTTTGCGGATGCGCGGGAAATGCGGTTTCAGGCTTTCGATGCCGCCTTCTTTCGCCTTGCCGCCCGCGATCCAGAAAATATCCGGGAAGCAGACGAGCGCGCGCGCGGCGGCGTCCGCATTCGTCGCTTTGGAATCGTTGACGAAGCGCACCTTGCCGATGCGGCCCACATCTTCCATGCGATGCGGAAGACCGGGAAAATCGGCGATCGCGGCGGCAATCGCGCGCGCATCTTTCACGAACGGCTTGGCGGCGGCATAGGCAAGCGCCGCATTCTGCCAATTGTGCGCGCCGGGCAGATGTGCCGCGGCGGACAGATCCATCATTTTCGCCGCGCGCTGACCTTGCGCATCGTAAAGCGCCCCATCGAGCACGAAAATGCCACGGCCCAGAACCTTGCCGATGGAAACCGGTGCGGCTTCCGCGCCGTCATTGGAGGAAAGTCGCGTGTGAATGGAGGCGGAATGGGAATCGTCTACGCCGATGATGATGAGGCCATCTTTCGCCGTCTGCGACAGCAGCCGCGCCTTCACCGCGATGTAATTCTCCATCGAGCCGTGACGGTCGATATGATCGGGCGTGATGTTGGTGAGCACGCTGACATCAGGCACAAGGCCGGGCGAAAGATCGATCTGGTAGGAGGAAACTTCCAGTACATAAATCGTCTTGGCCGAAGGCGGGGCGAGATCGAGCACCGCTTTTCCGATATTGCCGCCGACTTCCGCCGCAAAACCGCACGACGAAAGAATATGGCCGATCAGCGCGGTGGTGGTGGATTTTCCGTTTGTGCCGGTGATGGCGATCACAGGCGCGCGGCCGGGCTTTGCCGCATCGGGACGGATTTCGCGCGCGAACAATTCCATGTCGCCGATCACTTCCGCGCCCATCGCGCGCGCGGCGAGCACGACATCATGCGGCTTTGGATGCGTCAGCGGAATTCCGGGGCTGAGGATCAGGGCTTTTATCTGCTTCCATTCGGCGAACGGCAAAACTTTCGCGCCCGCTTTTTCGGCTTCGGCGCGCATCTCGCCCCTGTCGTCCCACGCAAACACGCGCGCGCCGCCCGCCACCAGCGAGCGCACCGCCGAAATGCCGGAGCGCGCCAGCCCGAAGACGGCGACGTTTTCATGCGCGAAGGAACGGGCAACGATCATCGCTACCTCAACTTCAACGTCGAAAGACCGATCAGCGCCAGCACCACGGCGATGATCCAGAAACGGATCACGATGGTGGGCTCTTTCCAGCCGAGCTGTTCGAAATGGTGATGGATCGGCGCCATGCGGAACACGCGCTTGCCCGTGAGCTTGAAGGAAGCGACCTGAACGATCACCGACACCGCTTCCATCACGAACAATCCGCCGACGATGGCCAGAACGATCTCGTGCTTCACCGCGACCGCGACCGCGCCGAGCGCGCCGCCGAGCGCGAGCGATCCCGTATCGCCCATGAACACCATCGCGGGCGGCGCGTTGTACCAGAGAAAGCCGAGGCCAGCGCCCACAAGCGCCGCCAGAAACACGGTGAGTTCGCCCGTGCCGATCACATAATGGATTTGCAGATAGTCGGCGAATTTCACATTGCCGACGAGATAGGCGATCAGCGCGAAGGTGAGTGCCGCGATCATCACCGGCATGATGGCAAGTCCGTCAAGACCATCGGTGAGATTGACCGCGTTCGACGCGCCGACAATCACCAGCCCGCCGAACAAAATGAATCCCCAGCCGAGCGGAATGAGCAGCGATTTGACGAAGGGAAGCGCCAGCCCGCCGGAGAGCGACGGATCCTCCAGCGACATGATGAGCCACGTCGCGATGAAGGCGAGCACGAACTGGAAGAACAGCTTGCCGCGCCCGCTGACACCGGCGGACGAGCGCTTCGTCACTTTCAGATAATCGTCGGCGAAACCGAGCAGGCCGAAACCCAGCGTCACCATCAGCACGATCCAGACATAGGGATTTGTCATGTCGGCCCAGATGAGCGTGGCGATCACGGCAGGAACGAGAATGAGCACGCCGCCCATGGTGGGCGTGCCCTGCTTCTCGACAATGTGGCGCTGCGGGCCGTCGGCGCGGATCGGCTGGCCCTTGCCCTGGCGCAGGCGCAACCATTCGATCGTCGAAGGACCCATGAGAAACGCGATCAACAGCGCGGTCATCATCGCGCCGCCGGAGCGGAAGGTGATGTAGCGAAACACGTTCAGCAGCGTGACGTGATGATCGGCGAATGGAACGAGGAAATAATGGAACATCAGACCGCCCTCGCCTTCAACGCATCGATCACCACCGCCATGCGGCTGCCGAGCGAACCCTTGACCAACACGACATCGCCCGCGCGCAACGCAGCCATCAGCGCGGGCGCGATGTCGGCGGATTTTTCACCGTAAGCGCCGCGGGCGCGTTGGGGGAGCGCATCCCACAATGCTTTCATCTGCGGGCCGTTCGCGAAAACGAGATCGACGTGTGCTGCTTCGATATCGCGCGCGAGAGCGGCGTGATGCGACGGCCCATCGGAGCCCATCTCCAGCATGTCGCCGAGAACCGCGATGCGGCGACCCTTTGTTGCACCGAGCAATTTGAGGGCGACGGCCATCGACGTGGGATTGGCGTTGTAGCTTTCGTCGATCACCTCCGCCTCGCCGCGTTCGAGCGCGATGCGAAAGCGCGCGCCACGGCCCTTGAGTGCGGCAAATTCGGAAAGGGCGGCGGCCGCGTTCAGCACATCGCCTTCGAGGGCTGCGACCGCGAGCAAGGCGCCGAGCGCATTGCTGACAATATGAGCGCCCGGTGCGCCGATGCGGAAATGGACGGGACGGCCGAGAATTTGCGCTTCCACCTTCATGCCGGTTTCGATTTCGGATGCGGAGACAAGGCGCGCATCGCCGCTTTCGCCGAAGGAAAGGATGCGGTTGACGCCCGCCTGCTTCGCGCGCGATTTCAAACGATCCGCATAGGCGCTGTCGGCGGGGATAAGTGCGGCGCCGCCGGGCATGATGCCTTCGAAGATTTCGGATTTTGCGTCGGCGATGGCTTCGCAGGTTCCGAAGAATTCCAGATGCGCGGGCGCGATTGCGGTGACGAGCGCCACATGCGGACGCACAAAACCCGCGAGCGGGCGGATTTCGCCGAAATGATTCATGCCGATTTCGAAAATCCCGAATTGCGCGTTCTGCGGCATGGACGCGAGGCTGAGCGGCACGCCCCAATGATTGTTGTAGGATGCAGCCGAGGCGTGCGTGCGACCGAGCGCGCCGAGCGCAAGGCGAAGAATCTCCTTCGTCGTGGTCTTTCCCACGCTGCCGGTGACGGCCACGACCTTTGCGTTCGAGCGCGCGCGGGATGCGCGTGCGAGGTCTTCGAGGCCGCGAAGCGTGTTGGCCACCATCAGCAGCGGTTCTTCGCCCGCGCCATCGGGCTTGCGCGAGACGAGTGCTGCCGACGCCTTCGCCTTGAACGCGGCCTTGACGAAATCATGTCCGTCGCGCGTGTCGCCCTTCAGCGCGACATAAAGATCGCCGGGTTGCAGCGTGCGCGTGTCAATGGAAAGCCCGCTTGCTTCGAAGGCGCGTGTCGCGCGGCCGAGCGTTGCGGTTTCGGCGTCGGCGGATGTCCAGATCGCGCTCATGCCGCGCGCCCTCCGCTTGCGAGTACGGCTTTCACCGCTTCCTCGCGATCCGAGAATGGACGCACTTCCGTGCCCACGATCTGTCCGGATTCATGTCCCTTGCCCGCTATCACCAGAATATCGCGTACGGAAAGTTCGGACACACCCGCGCGGATGGCTTCTGCCCGATCTGCGATTTCGCACGCACCGGGAGCGCCCGCGAGAACCTGTTTGCGGATTTCGCTCGCGTTTTCAGTGCGCGGATTGTCGTCGGTGACGATGACGCTATCGGCGAGGCGCGCGGCGGCGGCACCCATCAGCGGGCGCTTGCCCTTGTCACGGTCGCCGCCGCAACCGAAGACGATGGAGAGTTTTCCCTTCACATGCGGGCGCAGCGCGGTCAGCACGGTTTCGAGCGCATCGGGCGTGTGGGCGTAATCGACATAGATCGGCGCGCCCGACGCGGCATAGGCGACTTTCTCCAGACGGCCGGCGGCACCTTTGAGACCGCCAAGTGCCGCAAACACTTTTTCCGCCGGATCACCGAGGCCGATGGCGAGGCCCGCGGCAACCAGCGCGTTTGACGCCTGAAAACTTCCGGCCAGCGGAAGCGCGATTTCGTAAGTTTTGCCTTCAAACGAAATTTTGAGAGTCTGCCCGTCGCCGTGCGGCGCGCGCGAAACGAGCTTCAGCGTTTCGCCGGTTTCGCCTACGGTCAAAACTTTCAATCCGCGCGTCTTCGCCGCCGCCGCAAAATCGGCCGCGTGCGCCGCATCGGAATTGATGACGGCAATGCCATGCTCGCGCACCACTTCGGAGAACAACCGCAACTTCGCCACGAGATAGCGCTCGAAATTCTCGTGATAATCCAGATGATCGCGGGTGATATTTGTGAAACCGGCGGCGGCGATGTTCACCGCGTCGAGGCGGTTCTGGTCGAGCCCATGGCTGGAGGCTTCCAGCGCCAGACGATCGACGCCATCCTTCGCCAGCCGCGCGAGCAGCGCATGAATTTCAATAGGATCGGGTGTCGTGTGCTTCAGCGCGATCTCGCCCGATGGCGTGACCACGCCGATGGTGCCCATGCTGGCGGCTTTGCGGCCCTGATGTTCCCAAATCTGGCGCAGGAAAACGGCCACGGATGTTTTGCCGTTCGTGCCCGTGACCGCCGCCACGACCGATGGTTGCGCGCCGAAGAACGCAGCGGCGAAATGGGCCAGCCGCAAACGCGGGTTTTCATCGGCAATGAACCGCACGCCCAGTTTTTCCGCATCCGCCCGCGCTTCTGGCCGCGCGAGAACCGCCACCGCCCCGCGCTTCACCGCATCGGAGATGAAGGCTGCGCCGTTCGCATGACTGCCCGGCAACGCGGCGAAAAGATAGCCGGGTTTCACCTCGCGGCTGTCGCACGCAAGGCCGGTGAATTCAAAGCCGGGCTTCATATTTTTATTGCCCACATTACCCGCATCCACTCTCGCGCCGGATTGTGGTTCCATTATGAATTCTCTTTGGCGACGGTAAGAACCGGCGCCGAACTCGGCATTTCCAGGATCGGCGCGATATGCGCGATCACGCTGCCGGCGAGCGGCGCGGCCGTGAAGCCCGCCAGCGCCAGGCCGAACGTGTCCTTGGTGCCATGCGGCTCGTCCAGCATGACGAACACCAGATAGCGCGGGTCGGAAATCGGAAACACCGCGCAGAAGGACGTAATGAGCTTGTGCGCAACATATTCGCCATGCGGGCCGACCTTTTCCGCCGATCCCGTTTTGCCGCCCACATCATAGCCCGGCACATCGGCCTTCTTTCCGGTTCCGTCCGTCACCACATAGCGCAGAAGTTCGCGCATGGTTTCGCTGGTTTGCGGCGAAATTACCTGTGCCCCGCGCGCATCCGCGGTTTGCTTCAGGAAGGTCGGCCGGATGCGCCGCCCGCCATTGACGATTTCCGCCGCCGCGGTAACGAAGGAAAGCGGCGTCACCGAAATGCCGTGGCCGAAGCCGATGGTGGCCGTCTCCACCGTGCCCCAATGGTGCGGATAAAGCGGGCGCGCATTTTCCGGCAATTCGGAGCGCACCGCATCGAGCAGGCCGAGATGGGTGAGGAACTGGCGCTGGCGATCCGGGCCAGAACGCAGCGCGATCTGCGCCGTGCCCGCGTTGGAGGATTGGGCGAGAATATCGCGCGCGGTCATGAAGGCCGGCATGTGTTCCGCATCGTGGATCGTGTAGCGGCCGATCTTGAAGCCGGAGCCGACGGGAAAGGTTTCGTCGATGTTCGTGGTGTGATCCTGCATCGCCAGCGCGAAGGAGAATATCTTGAACACCGAGCCCAGCTCATAGAGGTCCTGCGCCATGCGATTGCGGCGCGGATCGGCACCGTTCATCGCCTGGCCGTCCTCGCCATCGGGCAGCGAGGCCATGGCGAGAATTTCGCCCGTGCGCACATCCATCACGATGCCGCCCGCGGCGCGCGCGGTGAATTTCTCGCGCGCCTGCTCCACCTCATGTGCGAGCGCATATTGTACGCGCATGTCGAGCGAGAGCTGCGCGCCGGTTTGCGAATTGCGCAGCCGCTTGTCGAGCCCGAGTTCGAGACCGGCCACGCCATTGCCGTCGGGATCGGTCGTGCCGATCACCTGCACGGCGGCGAAACCCTTGGGGTAATAGCGCTTCAGCGCGGGCAGGAAATCGAGGCCCGGCAGGCCCAGATGCATCACGCGTGCGCGCGCGTCGGGCGAAAGCTGGCGGGCGACAAGCACATAATTGTGCGGGCCTGCGAAGATGCGGGCGAGACGCTCTTCGCTTGCGCCGGTGGCTTTCGCAAGATCGCGCGCGGCCTCGCGCCGGTCCCAGAACGCATGCGGGCGCGCATAAAGATCGGCGACGGGAAGATCGCGCGCCAGCAATTCGCCATTGCGGTCGGCAATGTCGGCGCGCGCGACAAGCGCATGGGGACCAACGAATCCCTGTTCGCCATGGCCCTTGAACAGCGTGATATCGGCAAGGCGCAATCCCACCAGCCCGAAGGCCATGACGCAGAAGGCGGCTGCAACCGCGATGCGTCTCTGCAGGACGGCCCCTTCGCCCATGCGATCAGTTTCCGATGTGAATGGCGGCAAGGCGGATGCGCGAATCCTGCGGTTTGATCGGCGCGGTGGCGCTGGCGTTGCGCACCGGCTGATCGGCGAGCGGCGCATCGCCACGGCGCGGCAGCAATTCCAGCGAGGAAAGCTCCACCGTCGGCGCGTCGCTGAGGCCCAGTTGGGTTTCGGCCAGATGCTGGATGCGCGCGGAATCGGCAACGCGCGCCCATTCGGCCTGCAACACACTCATGTCGCTTTGCTCACCCGCGATCTGGCGCTCGACGGCGGACAAATGCACGCGCGCCACGCGCGCCTGTTCCGAAACGTGATAAAGCGCCAGGCACGCCAGCGCCGAAAGCGCAAAGCAGAAAAAATTCATGACGCGGATCATGGGCAGTCTCCGTCAGGCGGCGGTGCGTTCGGCCGCTCTCAGTTTGGCCGAGCGCGCGCGGGGGTTCGACGCGATTTCGGTATTGCTTGGGATTTTCGGGCGCGAGCCCAACAGGCGAAATGTTTGCGAATGCGCGGGCGCGGTTGCGGGCAAATGGCGCGAGGCGAGCGGGGCTGCTTGCGAACGCGCTTGCAGGAAACGCTTGACGATGCGGTCTTCCAGCGAATGAAACGCGACGACCGCAAGCCGCCCGCCCGCCTTCAGCACGCGTTCGGCGGCTTCAAGCCCGCGTTCGAGTTCGCCCAATTCATCGTTCACGTAAATCCGCAACGCCTGAAAGGTGCGCGTGGCGGGATGGATGGGAAGGCGCTGCGCCGCGGGGCCTAGCGCCTTCGACACCACATCCGCCAAGGCTTGCGTGCGGTCGAGCGGGCGCGCGGCGATGATGGCGCGCGCCACACGGCCCGCATAGCGCTCCTCGCCCAGATTTCCGATGATCTGGATAAGCGTTTTCTCGTCGCTTTCGTTCACGACATCGGCGGCGCTGGGACCGGATTTGCTCATGCGCATGTCGAGCGGGCCATCCTCGCGGAAGGAAAAGCCGCGCGCGGCTTCATCAAACTGGAACGACGAAACGCCAAGATCGAGAACCACGCCGTCGCTCTTGCCGGTGAAGAATTGATCCATCTGCGAGAATTCGCCCTGCACCAGCGTGAGGCGGCCGGCATATTGCGCGACGAGATTTTGCCCGCGCGCGATGGCATCGGGATCGCGGTCGATGCCGAGCACCGAGCATTGCGCGGCATCGAGCAGCGCGCGCGCATACCCGCCGCCGCCGAATGTGCCGTCGATGTAATGCGCGCCATCGCGGGGCGCGATCACATCCAGCACTTCGCCCAGCATGACGGGAACGTGGCTCATACCCCGCCCCCGTTGCGCAACGCGAGCGCGCGCTTCAGGCGCTCGGCCTGATAGGCGGCGAAACGTTCGCTATCCCAGATCTGGAATTTGCGGCCCATGCCGACGAAGGTGACGCGATCCTTCAGATGCGCGTGCGCGACCATGTGATCGGGCAGCACGACGCGGCCGTTTTCGTCGCGCGACAAAAGCTGCGTCATCGACAGGACGGCGAACGCCTTGTCGTCATATTCCTGCGGAGAAAAACGGATCGAGTGCGGATTGCTGGTGGTGAAACGCGCTCAGCACGTCGCTGCCGAAACATTCCAGCGCCGTTTCGGCGAATGACGGCATCACATAGACGCCCGATGTGTTGGTCGCCGCCAGCGCATCGCGAAAGGAAGCGGGTATGCAGACGCGGCCCTTCGCGTCGAGCGTCCCCGTCACCGTGGAGATGAACGGCTGAACATCGTCCGTCATCGGAAATCCCATCCCCTGCGTCCCTGCCAAACGCCTCGCCGCGAATCGGCCAAGGCAACAGGCTATGGGACGATATGGGATACCATGGGATTTAACATTTCGTCAACGAAAAACCTAGACTTATGAGGGGCTTGGGTAGTCGAGTTCCGGTTCGGATACACAAGCGCTGGTAAAACCCTGAACGAATCGAAAACATGGTAAGACTGCAATTATCTCGGTAAATAAAGACTTAAGAAATATGTGCCGGTTTTGTTCTGAATAGGAGAGCAAATGAACACGGTCACGATGCGGCCGATCGGCCATGTGCGGGGCGGACGCGCCGAGCCGATCGACGATGCGTGGGACGTGGTCGAGGCGCGCATCGAACTGGACCCCGCACAATTCGGCGCCGACGCGACGGCGGGGCTCGCCGATTTTTCGCATGTTGAGGTGGTCTATCATTTCGACCGCGTGCTGGATGACGAGATTCAAACGGGCTCGCGCCACCCGCGCGGGCGGGCGGACTGGCCGAAGGTCGGCATCCTCGCTCAACGCGGCAAGGGACGGCCAAACCGCATCGGCGTGACGGCGTGCCGGTTGCTACGCGTGGACGGATTGACGCTTCATGTGCGCGGCCTCGACGCCATCGACGGCACGCCGGTACTCGACATCAAGCCGGTGATGAAAGGCTTTCTCCCGCGCGGAGAGGTGCGCGAACCCGAATGGGCGAAGGAGATTATGAAGGAGTATTGGTGATGGCCATCTTCGTGTTATAGTGAGCCCATGAGCGTAGAAGAACTCGAAAAAGCCGTTGCCGGGCTGCCGCCCGATAAGCTCGCCAAGTTTCGCGCTTGGTTTGAGGCTTTCGATGCGGAGCTTTGGGATCGGCAGATCGAAGAAGACGCCAAGAGCGGCAAGCTCGACAAAATCGCTAAAGAAGCGTTGGAAGACGTAACAGCCGGGCGCTTTCGTAAGCTATGATCGCAAGAGCGCGTCATATTCGTGATGCGGGCCTATCCAGAACCAAGCGATACCTTCGGAACTATCGACGCCAAGCGCACGATAATCGCTGCCTACGCGCACGCTCCAATAGTCCCCGACCTTCTTGAATTGCAATGATGGGTGCCGGGGATTCTCTTTTAGAAGTTCATAGTTCTTGTCGGCGAGCTTCCGAATTGGAGCCGGAAGCTTGTCGTATGCGAGCCAAAACCGCGAAGTGGTTACGTGCGCCATACTCTAAGGAAGGCGAACGGGTTGCGGCTTTTGTCAAGTACTAATTGCGTCAGATGGCCTGTAAGCCGGGTTCTGTTCCTCATTGCTGAGGAGATGGCCATTCCTCTGGGATGCGCATTGCTGCGCACCTCTCGCGACCGACCCGGACGACGATGCGGAAACGCATCACATGCCGTCCCTATTTGGTCTTGCTCCCGGTGGGGCTTGCCAAGCCGCCTCTGTTGCCAGAGGCGCGGTGCGCTCTTACCGCACCATTTCAACCTTGCCGCGGCCAATCTTCCCGAAAGAAAACCGGACCGGTAGGCGGTGTCATTTCTGTGGCGCTATCCCTGGGGTCGCCCCCGGCGGATGTTATCCGTCACCGTGTTTCCGTGGAGCCCGGACTTTCCTCCCGCCTACGCACTCCGTGCTTCGGCGCGGCAAGCGACGCTTGCCACGTCGTAGCCCAAAGGGCGAAGACGGGCGGCCATCCGGCCATCTGACGCGGGATTATTCTACGACACCGTTTCCAGTTGCGCCAGCAGGGCGGCAAGGCGGCGCTTGGTTTCATTGTCGGCCACGCCATCGACGCGCGCAGGGCGGAAATGGCGCTGGAACGCCTTGATGATCGTTTCGAGCGGGGCTTCGGCGATACCATAGCCGAACGCGAACAGCGCGCTTTCGACGGATTGGCCGAGTGCGGCGCCGCCATCCTGCGGCCACAGCCCGATGCCGAAATCGGCAAGCTGCGCCCAGGAGAACAACTCGCCCGGATCGGATTTGCGCGCAGGAGCAACATCGGAATGGGCGAGCACACGATGCGGCGGGATCGGGTGGCGCGAAAGGATGCCGCCCGCAAGATCGATCAGTGCGGCCATCTGTTCTTCGGGAAACGGCTCATAGCCGAATTCATGGCCGGGATTCACAAGCTCGATGCCGATGGAGCGCGCATTCACATTACGCTCGCCCGCCCAGTACGAAACACCCGCATGCCAGGCGCGCAGCGCTTCGGGAACATGCGCATAAATCTCGCCGTCGCGGTCGATGGTGTAATGTGCCGACACGCGCGCGGCGGGATCGCAGAGGCGCGCAAGGGCTGCTTCCGCCGATTTCATGCCGGTGTAATGCAACACCAGCATGTCGATCGCGCCGCCATCGGGGCGCGCATCATGATTGGGTGAGGGCCGTTCGATCATACGAATATCTTATATGCCACCATGTCGCCATCGGCGCGCTTGAGCATGAATTCCGCGCCTTTTTCATGCTCGTCCATCAACGCCTCGAACACGCGCAGCGCATTGCGGATCACTTCGGCGTAAGACGCCGCTTCGGTGTGTTCCTTCAACCGCTGCAAACGCTCCATCGCCTGCGGCGGCATTTCAAGCTGCACGCGCGTTGTGGTGCGCGTGCCCTCCTCCATCGCGTCGGCGGCGGCGCGCATCGCCTCCGCGGCAAGCCCGCTATAATGTTTGCGATAACGCCGGCTCATGACGCCTCTTGCGCGGGCGGTGGTGACGCTTGCGAAGGTTGCGCGGAAGATTGCGGCGCGGGTTGCGCATCAAAATCGTAATCGCATCCACCGTGCGCGTAACGATGATGGCGATGGAAAAAGAAGAACCATGCGCCACCGATCAGCGCCAGAATCAGAAGCGGCGCGCGGAAAATTTCCGAGATCAGCGCGATCACCAGAACGATTCCGAGTATGCGCAACAGGCCATAGGAAAACGGCCAGTAATAATGGCCATAGCGGCGGCGCGCATCGCGATACGATTCCCATTCGGGGCCGAAACGTTTCGCGCGCGGCATTGCGCACCTTTTCCTTGAAGGCTCTGCGGCGCGCGCGCCATTCGTCGCGCCGCTGGCGCCACTCATCCTGCTCGGCCCGCCATTGTTCGCGCTTTGCGCGCCACTCATCGCGGCGGCGCTTCCAGGTTTCGTATTCCGCGTGGTCATCATCGCTCGCGCCGGTTTTGCCCGCGCCATCATCGACGGGAAAATCTTCGCCCACGCCTACGCCGATCTTGCTCATGCCATCCTCCGGAAATCGACGATCATCAATATATCATCAAATAAGCCTCATTCAAGCGGGGCAGATGAATTTTCTGAGATTTCTTTCCAGATCAATGGCTTACAAAAGAAGTCATGGGACAGCCGCCTGAGATATAGGGAGCGCAACGGGGAATCGGAAGGCCGCTCAGCCCCGTTCTTCGAGGATCTTTTCATAGGCCGCATTGATGGCGGCGAGCTTGTCGGTGCCGAGGCGGATGAACTCCTCCGGCACGCCGCGCGCGATCAGGCGGTCGGGATGGTTCTCGCGCACCAGCATGCGATAGGTGCGCTTGATCTCGTCGTCGCCCGCGTTATGCGCCACGCCGAGGATGACATACGGGTCCGACGCATCGGGAAAATGCGAGGCGCGGATGCGGCGGAATTCATTGGGCGCGAAGCCGAAAATCTCGGCCACCTTTTCCAGAAACGCGAGTTCGCCCGGATGCAGAACATTATCGGCCTTGGCGATCTCGAAGAGGCCGTCGAGAATATCTTCCAGCACCGCGGGATTGCCGCGGAATGCGCGCGCGATCTGCGCGGCATAAATCTCGTAACCGGCCACATCCTGCCGCGCCAGATTGAAGATGCGCTGCACATTGGCCTCTTCGTTCGGCGGCACGCGGAAGATGCGCTGGAACGCCTCCTCCTCGTCGCGCGTGACCACGCCGTCGGCCTTCGCCATCTTGGCGCCCAGCGCAATCATGGCGATGGTGAAGGTGACGCCGGAATCCCCGCCACGGTCGATGAAGAGATGGCCCGCGAACGCGCCGATCAGCGCGCCCAACGGCCCGCCGCCCGCGAAGAAGCCGGCGGCCGCACCTCCCAATTTTCCCCAGATGGACATAGGGCGAAGCATTAGGACAATCTGGGCGCGCCCGAAAGCGGAAACGCGGAAAATGAACATGGCCGCCAAATGGCGCTTCTATATCGATCGCGGCGGCACGTTCACCGATATCGTGGCCGAGGCGCCCGATGGCGCGCTTTCGAGCCTCAAGCTGCTGTCGCGACGATCCGCGCTATGACGACGCCGCACTGGAAGGCATTCGCCGGTTTCTGGGTGTGGAAACGAACACACCGATCCCGCCTGCGCGAATCGGCGAAGTGCGGATGGGAACGACGGTCGCCACCAACGCGCTGCTGACGCGAAATGGCGAGCGCGTGGTTCTCGTCACCACGCGGGGCTTCGCCGATCAGTTGCGCATCGGATATCAGAACCGGCCGAAGCTGTTCGCGCTGAACATCGAATTGCCCGACATGCTTTATTCCCGCGTGATCGAGGCAGGTGAGCGCATGAGCGCGGAAGGTGCGGTACTGCACACGCTGGAGGAAGCGCCACTGCGCGAGGCTTTGCGCGCGGCGCGGGGCGAAGGGTTTGCCGCCTGCGCCATCGTCTTCATGCATGGTTATCGCTATCCGGCGCATGAGCGCCGCGCTGCCGAGATCGCGCGCGAGGAAGGTTTCACGCAAATCTCCGCCAGCCACGCCACCGTGCCGCTGATGAAATTCGTCAGTCGTGGCGATACGACCGTGGCCGACGCTTATCTTTCACCGGTTCTGTCGCGCTATGCGGATCGCATTTCGGCCGCATTGGGAAATTCACAGCTCTACTTCATGACGTCGAATGGCGGGCTGGCGGCACCGGAATTTTTCCACGGCAAGGATGCGATTGTTTCGGGGCCTGCGGGCGGTGTCGTCGGCATGGCGGAAACAGCGCGCGAAGCAGGCTTCGATCATGTGATCGGTTTCGACATGGGCGGCACATCGACGGATGTTTCGCGCTTCGACGGCGCCTACGAGCGCATCTACGAAACAGAAGTCGCTGGCGTGCGGTTGCGCGTGCCGATGATGGCGATCCACACCGTTGCGGCGGGCGGCGGGTCGGTGCTGCATTTCGACGGCGCGCGATTCCGCGTCGGTCCGGATTCGGCGGGTGCCGATCCGGGGCCCAAATGCTATCGCCGCGGTGGGCCGCTGGCCGTGACCGATGCCAATGTGATGGTGGGGAAACTCTCGCCCGATTTTTTCCCCCGCATTTTTGGGCCGGATGCGAACGAACCGCTCGATGCGGATGCGGTGCGCGAGGCATTCGCGGCACTCGCACGCGAAACCGGACGCGCACCCGAGGACGTGGCCGATGGCTTCATCCGCATCGCGGTGGAAAACATGGCCAATGCCATCAAGCGCATCTCGGTGGCGCGCGGTTACGACACGCGGCGCTATACGCTGAACTGTTTCGGCGGCGCGGGCGGGCAGCATGCGTGTCTGGTGGCGGATGCGCTGGGCATGACGAAGATTTTCATTCATCCGTTTGCGAGCCTGCTATCGGCTTACGGCATGAAGCTGGCAGCGCTGCGCAGCTTGCGGCAACGCGCAGTAGGCAAGGTGCTAAACGATGAAATCATTCCGTCGCTGAACGAAGTCAGCGCATCTCTTTCTGCCGACGCGGAATCCGAAATCCGGTCGCAGGGCGCGGACAACTGCGCAATCCATTGCGCGTGTGCATATCCGCTATGCCGGAAGCGATACGACGTTGCCGATCGCGCTTGCGTCGGCCGAAGACATGCGTGTGGAATTTTCCACGAAGCATGCGCAGCTTTTCGGCTTCGGATTTGAAGGCAAGGAATTGATTGTCGAGTCGATTGAAGTTGAAACTTCGACGATGCCCCCCTCCTGGCCCTTCGGGCCATCCTCCCCCACAAGGGGGGAGGAAAAGAAAATTCCATCTTCCCCCCTTGTGGGGGAAGGTGCCCGCGAAGCGGGCGGAAGGGGGGCAACGCGTTTCTACTCCCAAGGCACCTGGCATGACGCGCAGGTGCATCGGATTGCGGAATTGGAAGCGGGCGCAATCGATGCAACGGCCCCGCCCTGCTGATCGAGCCGCATCAGACCATCGTGGTTGAACCGGAATGGCGCGCGGAAATCACAAACGAACGCGCGGTGGTGCTTTCGCGGGAAAAAGAGCGCAAGGCCGCGCAGGCAAATTCGGGCGGCGTCGATCCGGTGCTGCTGGAAGTGTTCGCCAATCTCTTCATGGCGATTGCCGAGGAGATGGGCGCAGCGCTGCAAAACACCGCTTCGAGCGTGAACATCAAAGAGCGTCTCGATTTTTCCTGCGCGATTTTCGATGCCGATGGCGGGCTGGTGGCGAATGCGCCGCACATGCCCGTGCATCTGGGCTCGATGGGCGATTGCGTGAGTGCGATCATGGCGAAGCACCCGCACATGGAAGCGGGTGATATGTTCGTGACCAACGCGCCTTATGACGGCGGCACGCATATGCCGGATGTGACGGTCGTGGCGCCGGTATTCATCGACGATGCGCGGTTTTTCGTCGCCGCGCGCGGGCATCACGCCGATATCGGCGGGATCACGCCGGGCTCCATGCCGCCATTCTCCGAAAATATTTCGCAGGAAGGTGTGCTGTTCGACGGCGTGCGCATGATCGCCAAAGGCGCGTTTGACGAAGCGGCGATGCGCGCGATTCTGGCGAGCGGCGAATGGCCCGCGCGCAATCCCGATCAGAATATCGCCGATCTCAAGGCGCAAGCCGCCGCCTGCGCCCGAGGCGCCGAGGAATTGCGCCGCGCGGTTTCGCTTTATGGCGCGGAAACCGTCACCGCTTACATGCGCCATGTGCAGGACAATGCGGAGGATGAGGTTCGTCGCGTGATCGGCGCGCTGCAGGACGGACACTTCGAAATGCCGATGGATGGCAGCATGAAGATTTGCGTGAAGGTGAGCGTGGACGCGCGTGCGCGCTCGGCGCGGGTGGATTTTACCGGCACATCGGCGCAAGCCGCCAACAATCTCAATGCGCCGCGCTCCGTCACCAAGGCGGCGGTGCTTTATGTGTTTCGCTGTCTCGTTCAGAGCGATATTCCGATGAATGCGGGTTGCCTGAAGCCGCTGGAAATCATTGTACCGGAAGGATCGCTGCTCAATCCGCGCCCGCCCGCTGCTGTTGCGGGGGGAAATGTCGAAACCAGCCAGGCGGTGGTGGATGCGCTGTTCGCGGCACTCGGCGTGATGGCGGCGGCACAGGGAACGATGAACAATCTCACCTTCGGCAATGCGCGCCACCAATATTATGAAACGATCTGCGGCGGCGCGGGCGCCACGCGCGAATTTGACGGGCAATCCGCCGTGCACACGCACATGACCAATTCGCGCCTCACCGATCCCGAGATTTTGGAAACGCGCTTTCCCGTTTTGCTGGAAGAATTTTCCATTCGAAAAAATTCCGGCGGCGCGGGCACACACCACGGCGGCGACGGCGTGTTGCGACGCATTCGCTTTCGCGAAGCAATGACCGCCGCGATTTTATCGACACGGCGCGAGACCGCGCCGTTCGGTTTGGCGGGTGGCGGGGACGCAGCGCCCGGCGCAAACCTGTTGATACGTTCGGGCGGCGAAACGCTGCCTTTGCGCGGTTGTGACGAAATATCAGTCGAAGTTGACGATCAGGTCATCATTGCAACGCCGGGAGGCGGCGGTTTTGGCGGGAATTTCTAATCCGCATGCAAATCATTCGTACGGAAATGAAACGATCATTCCGCAATTCACAGCTGCGGCGCAGTGCAAAAGTCAACATCACATTTTGCGAATCGGGTGTTGATTCCGGCTTCCGAAATTTTTTTAGCTGGTGCAGGATTGCCGCGTCCGTTGAAACATGGAGGGACCAACCATGGTTCGGGAATTTCAGCTTTTCGCTATGAGCCTAGTCTTTGTGTTTCTTGGGGCGATTGTATTCGGTGTAATTCACTGAAGCGTGTCGAGGGAATTTTGAAAGGCCGGAGCCCGCTAGCTCCGGCTTTTCTTTTTATGCGGCGGCCGCGCGCGGATCGTAATTCAAAATGGGCGCGAGCCAGCGTTCGGCTTCCTCGACGCTCCAGTCTTTGCGGCGCGCGTAATCCTCAACCTGATCGCGCTCGATTTTTCCGACGCCGAAATAGCGGCTTTCGGGATTTGCGAAATAAAGCCCGCTCACCGATGAGCCCGGCCACATCGCGTAGGATTCGGTAAGCGAAATGCCAGCGCGCTTTTCCGCATCGAGCAGCGTGAACAGCGTTCCCTTTTCGGTGTGTTCGGGTTGTGCCGGATATCCCGGCGCGGGGCGGATGCCGCGATAGGATTCCTTGATGAGTTGTTCGTTGGTGAGGTTCTCATCCGGCGCATAGGCCCAGAATTCGCGGCGCACGCGCTGATGCAGGCGCTCGGCGAAGGCTTCGGCGAGGCGGTCGGAAAGCGCGCGCAACAGGATCGCGGAATAATCGTCCTTGTCCGCTTCGAAACGCTTGATGTGTTCGTCCTCGCCGATGCCGGTGGTGACGGCGAAACCGCCGATGTAATCCGGCGTGCCCGCGGGCGCGATGAAATCGGCGAGCGCGAGATTCGGCTTGTCATTGTCGCGCGACATTTGCTGGCGCAGCGTGTGCAGCGTGGCGAGCGCGTGCTTGCGCGTGTCGTCCGTATATAGATGTATGTCGTCGTTCTCGGCATTGGCGGGCCAGAAGCCGATGACCGCCCGCGCGGTGAGCCATTTCTCGTCCACGATCTTTTTCAGCATGGATTGCGCATCGGCGAAGAGATTGCGTGCGGCCTCGCCCACTTGCGGATCTTCGAAGATGGCGGGGTACGGCCCGACCAGTTCCCATGTGCGGAAGAAGGGCGTCCAGTCGATGTAAGGCACAAGTTCGGAAAGATCATAAGCGCCGAAATCGCGCACGCCGAGGAAGGTGGGTTTGGGCGGCGTGTACGCTGACCAATCGAATTTGAATTTGTTGGCACGCGCCTGAGAAAGCGTGAGCCTGCGGCCCGGCGCGCGCGTTGCGGCGTGGCGCAATGCAATGTCTTCATATTCCTTGCGGATGCCTTGGGTATATTCCGTGCGGGCTGTTTTGGAGAGCAGCGTGGACGCCACGCCGACCGCGCGGGACGCATCGGTGACATAGACGGTCTGGCCGCGCCGATAATTCGGATTGATCTTCACCGCCGTATGCACGCGGCTGGTCGTCGCCCCGCCGATCAAAAGCGGAATGTCGAAACCCTGGCGCTCCATTTCGGACGCGACATGGCACATTTCATCCAGCGACGGCGTGATGAGGCCGGAAAGTCCGATGATGTTGGCCTTCTCCTTTACCGCCGTGTCGAGAATCTTCTGCGCCGGGCACATCACACCCAGATCGATCACTTCATAGCCGTTGCACTGAAGCACGACGCCCACGATGTTCTTGCCGATGTCGTGCACATCGCCCTTCACCGTGGCCATGATGATTTTGCCCGCCGGTTCTTTGGTTTTGTTCTTCTCCTGCTCGGCTTCCATGAATGGTAGCAGATGCGCGACCGCCTTCTTCATCACACGGGCGGATTTCACCACCTGCGGCAGAAACATTTTTCCCGCGCCGAAAAGATCGCCCACCACATTCATGCCCGCCATCAGCGGGCCTTCGATGACGTCGAGCGGGCGGGCGGCAGCGAGGCGCGCTTCTTCGGTATCCTCCGTGACAAAATCGGCAATGCCATGCACCAGCGCATATTTGATGCGCTCCTCGACGCTCGCCTCGCGCCATGCGAGCGTTGTTTCTTCCTGCGCGCTTGCGCCATCATTCTTGTAACGCTGCGCCAGATCGAGCAGGCGTTCGGTGGCGTCGGCGCGACGATTGAACAAAACATCCTCGATGCCGTCGCGCAATTCGCCGGGAATGTCTTCATACACCGCCAGCGCGCCCGCATTGACGATGCCCATATCCATGCCGTCCTTGATGGCGTGATAGAGAAACACCGAATGCATCGCCTCGCGTACTTTATCGTTGCCGCGAAACGAGAATGAGAAATTGGACACGCCGCCGGAGACATGCGCGAACGGCAATTCGGCGCGGATATGCTTCACCGCTTCGATGAACGCCTGGCCATAGCCATTGTGTTCCTCGATGCCGGTGGCGACCGCGAAGATATTCGGATCGAAAATGACGTCTTCGGGCGGGAAACCGACGCGATTCACGAGGATATCGTAAGCGCGCTTGCAGATTTCGATCTTGCGTTCGGCGGTATCGGCCTGTCCCTGCTCATCGAACGCCATCACGACGACGGCCGCGCCATAACGCAGCACTTTTCGCGCATGTTCGATGAAGGCGGCCTCGCCTTCCTTCATGCTGATGGAATTGACCACGCATTTGCCCTGCGCGACTTTCAGCCCCGCCTCGATCACGCTCCATTTGGAGGAATCGATCATCAGCGGCACGCGCGCGATATCGGGCTCGGCGGCGATGAGGAGCAGAAATCGGCGCATCGCGGCTTCGGAATCGATCAGGCCCTCGTCCATATTCACATCGAGAATCTGCGCGCCGCTTTCGACCTGCCCGCGCGCGACTTCGAGTGCGGCTTCGTAATCGCCGGATGTAATCAGCTTGCGGAATTTGGCGGAGCCGGTGATGTTGGTGCGCTCACCGATATTCACGAAATTGGTGTCGGGCGTGAGCGTGAAGGGCTCGAGGCCGGAGAGGCGCAAGAATCGCGGCTTTTCGGGAATGGCGCGCGGCGCAACACCGTCGATAGCTTTGGCGAAGGCCGCGATGTGCTGGGGCGTGGTGCCGCAACAGCCGCCGATGATGTTGACCAGTCCCGATGTGGCGAATTCCTTCATCGTCGCGGCCATCGATTCCGGGCCGTCGTCGTAGCCGCCGAATTCATTGGGCAGACCGGCATTGGGATGCGCGCTCACCAGCGTGTCGGCGCAAAGCGAAAGCTCATCGACATATTGGCGCAATTCTTTCGCGCCGAGCGCGCAATTGAGGCCGATAGCGAACGGCTTTGCGTGGCGCACCGAATGCCAGAACGCTTCGGCGGTCTGGCCTGTGAGCATGCGCCCCGAAAGATCGGTGATGGTGCCGGAAATCCAGATCGGCAAACGCATCCCCGCCGCGTCGAAGGCTTCCTCGATGGCGTAGATCGCGGCCTTGGCGTTCAGCGTGTCGAACACGGTTTCGACCATGATGAGATCGGCACCGCCCTTGATGAGGCCGAGCGTGGCGTCGCGATAAGTGTTGCGCAGTTCGTCGAACGAGATGTTGCGGAAGCCGGGATCGTTCACATCCGGCGACAGCGATGCGGTGCGGTTGGTGGGCCCGAGAACGCCGGCAACTAAGCGCGGGCGCGTGGACGTGGATTTCTCGTCGCAGGCGATGCGGGCAAGCCGCGCGCCTTCTTCGTTCAATTCCGTCACCAGATGTTCGAGGCCGTAATCGGCTTGGCTCACGGACGAAGAATTGAACGTGTTCGTTTCGATGATGTCCGCGCCCGCATCGAGATAGGCATGCGCGATGTCGCGGATAATGTCGGGCCGCGTCAACGTGAGCAGATCGTTGTTGCCTTTGAGATCGTGGCCGTGATTTCCGAAGCGGGGGCCACGGAAATCGGATTCGCTCAAGCGATAGCCCTGGATCATCACGCCCCATGAGCCATCGAGCAGCAGGATGCGCTTCTTCGCCTCCGCCTTCAGCCACGCGATGCGGGATGCCCGATCAAAGCTCATAAAGATACCTTTGTGAAAAACGGCCCAATGTTTCTCCCCCCGTTTACGGGGGGAGTGCTGCCGGAGGCAGCGAGGGGGGCGAACGCCGAGTCCGCCCCCTCCGCTTCGCTCGCAAGTGCTCGCTCGGCACCTCCCCCGTAAACGGGGGAGGAAAATAAAACGAAAATCATTGGCCGCTCTCCACTTTGTCTTCCTGCATGCCGAGGATGCGGCAGGCGGCGTAGGTCAGATCGGCCTGATTGAGCGTGTAGAAATGAAACTGGTCGAAGCCGTAGCCACGCAATTGCTCGACCTGTTCGGCAAGCACGGCGGCGGCGATCAACCGGCGCGTTTCGGGATCGTGGTCGAGGCCCTCATATAAGCGCTTCAGCCAATCGGGAACGGATGCGCCCGCTTTGGCGGCCATGCGCGCGATGCCTTTGATGTTCGTCGTTGGGATCAGGCCCGGCACGATGGGAATGTTTATGCCCTCGCGCAAAGCGGCATCGCGGAAGCGGGCGAACGCCTCATTGTCGAAACCGAATTGGGTGAGCGCGCGCGTGGCGCCGCAATCCACTTTCTGTTTCAGCAATGCGATGTCCTGTGCCGCGGACGGCGAATCCGGGTGACGTTCGGGATAGGCCGAAACGCTGATCTCGAACGGCGCGATCTTTCGGATGCCTTCGATCAGATCGGATGTGTAGGCATAGCCTTGCGGATGCGGCGCATACGCCCCGCCATCGGGCATGTCGCCGCGCAGCGCCACGATGTGGCGGATGCCGGAATCCCAATAGCGCCGCACGACATCGTCGATCTCGCCGCGCGAAGCGCCGACGCAGGTGAGATGCGCCGCGGGCGCAAGCTGCGTTTCATCGACGATGCGTTTGACGGTCGCGTGCGTGCGGTCGCGCGTGGAGCCGCCCGCGCCATACGTCACCGAAACGAATTCGGGGCCGAGCGGTTCGAGCCGGCGGATCGAACGCCACAAGCTGTTCTTCCATCTCCGGCGTTTTCGGCGGGAAGAATTCGAACGAGACTTTTAATGGGCGCTCATTGCCCGCGAGGCGCTTGAGGCTCATGCCGCCTCCTTCGCGCGTGCGCGCAAGGGCGTGGCCGTGTTGGCGGCAACCCAGATTTTCACAATGAGTTTTCCGCCGCCGGAATGGGCGCGGCCCTGTTCCGGCGCGATGGCTTCGGATGCGACCGGCTTCAATCCGGCGGCCTGAAACCAGCTTTGCACTTCGCGGTCCGAAAAACCGAGGCGGCGATGGGCGAGTTCGGTGCGCAAAAATTCCAGATCGTGCGGCGCGAAATCGGCGATCAGCACGCGCCCGCCGGGCTTGAGCACGCGCGCGGCATCGGTAATCGCCGCCTGCGGATCGTCCAGATAATGCAGCACCTGATGAAACAGCACGGCATCGAAGCCCTGCTCCGCCGTGCCGGGCGGAAACGGCAGGCGGTACACATCCGAAAGCCGTACCTGACAATGATGGATATTCGCCCGCTCCAGCCGGTCGCGCGCGATGGCCAACATTTCGGGGCTCACATCCACGCCCACACCGCGCTGGATATAGGGTGCGAGCAATTCGAGCATCCGGCCGGTGCCCGTGCCGGCGTCGAGCACGCTTTCGATGGCGCCCTCGCGCGCCAGCCTGACAATGGCGTTTTCCACATCTTTTTCAGGAGCATGGAGGGAGCGAATGCGCTCCCAATCGGCCGCATTGGCCTTGAAGAAGGCAGCCGCCAGAGCGGCGCGGGCCTCGCGCACGGCGGCGAGCCTTGCCCGGTCATCCTCCAGCGCCTCGGGTGCTGCCAGCTCGGCCAGCAGCCCTCCCAGCCGCGCGCCGGGGCCGGTATCGGCCGCGCGGTAGAACACCCAGCTTCCCTCCTTGAAGCGGGCAAGCAGCCCAGCATCGCATAAGAGCTTGAGATGACGGGAAATCCGGGGCTGGCTCTGGCCCAGAACCTGGGTCAATTCACTGACCGTTAGCTCCGCCTGGCGCAGAATCAGGAACAGGCGCAACCTTGTGGGGTCGCCCGCCGCCCGGAGCATTGCCAGCAGAGCCTGCATCGCTTTCTACCCAATTCGTCCTTGGCATATAAACATATCTATATATGCTTATACAATGTGATGCAGGAGTGCAACGAAAATAGGACGGACTGGTGGTGTGGCACTGCGCACCCCATATCGTCATTGAACCGGGATATGGTAACCGTAGTGAAATGCCCCAGACGGTACGATTCTGGTTCGAGCTCGAACGCGTTATAGAAACGAGCCGTAGTGCGTTGGTGTCTGTGCAAAAGGGAAGCTGGCAGGCTGAATTGCGATCCATGAGGGCTTTAAGCGCCATTCTTGTGTTTACCGCCGGGCTGGTGCTCGCCGGTTGCGCCTCGACTCCGGCCCCGGATTCGGGCGCGAGCGCACAGGCCGACGACGCCAACGATCCGCTCGAAGGCACGAACCGGCAGATTTTCGCCTTCAACATGAAGGTGGACCGCTACGTGGTTAAGCCGACCGCGCAAGCCTATGTGGACGTGGTGCCGGAGCCCGCGCGCAACGGGATGCACAATTTCCTCGTCAATCTCGATTTGCCGGTGACCTTCGCCAACGACATTTTGCAGGGCGAAGCCTATCGCGCGGGCGACACGCTCGGCCGCTTCACCATCAATTCCACGCTTGGCATCGGCGGCATCTTCGACCTGGCCACGCCCATGGGCGTTCCCTATCACACCGAGGATTTCGGCCAGACGCTTGGCGTTTATGGCGTGGGCGAAGGGCCCTATCTGGTGCTGCCCTTCTTCGGCCCCGATCCGCCGCGCGATCTGGCGGGACAGGTGGCCGATGTGTTTCTCGACCCGTTCACTTACGTGAAACTGCGCGAACATGGCTGGTGGTCTGCGGGCCGGGGCTATTTCAGCCTGCTCGACCTGCGCTCCCGCAATCTGGACACGCTGGACAGCATCGAGCGCAGTTCGGTGGATTATTACGCTTCCGTCAGGAGCCTGTACCGGCAGTTGCGCAACAATGAAATCCGCAATGGCCGCCCGGACGTGAAGGATTTGCCGAGTTTCTGAAAAACCGGCCGCCACGAACTTGCCACAAGCCTGGCCGAACATAATTATCGGCGGGACATGGCTATCAGGGATCGAAAGACATGAGCGGTTTGATTTCCACAATGCGTAATTCATGGAGCCTGCTCGCGGTGAGCGCGGCGGTGGTGCTTTTGGCGTTCGCAGCGCCGGCCGCGGCGGCGCCTTCGCCCGCGGAAGCCTTCGTGCAGAGCAATGTCGATCGCGGGCTTTCCATTCTCAGCAATCACCGCATTACCGATGACGCGCGGCGCGAGCAATTCCGCGATTTCCTCACCGGGCTGACGGACATCAAGCGCATCGCCATGTTCACGCTGGGCAATGCGCGGCGCACGGCCTCGCCGGGGGATGTGGATTCCTTCATCAATGCGTTCCGCGATTACGCCGTGGCGGTTTATGAATCGCGCCTCAACGCCTATGCGGGACAATCGCTGAAGGTGACGGGCTCGACCGAACGCGCGCCGGGCGATTTCATCGTGACGACGGTTCTCGTCGATCCGCTGGGACAGGCGAAAAATCAGGAACCCATCGAGATCGATTTCCGCGTGCTCAACGACAACGGCCATCTCGTCGTGATCGACGCGAGCGTGGTGGGCGTGTGGCTTGCCATCGAGGAGCGCGACCAGTTCTCTTCCTTCCTCGCGCAAAACAATGACAGCGTGCCCGCGCTGGTGGAGCATCTGAAAGTGCTGACCACGAAACTGCGCACCCAGAACGCCGGCGACAGCGCGAAGAACTAACGAACGGCGTTTCCGGAACGGGCGCGGGGCTTTGACAGGGCTCGGCGCCCGTAATACTTTGGCGCTTGCAGTAATACCGGAGCCGGAATTGACCACAACGGTCACAGTCAAGGGACAGGTCACCCTCCCCAAAAAAGTGCGCGACGCGGCGGGCATCAAGCCTGGCGATCGCGTGGACGTGCGCGCCAACGCGGCGGGCGGCGTGGTGATCGAGAAGCCAAGGGCGATATCGGCCTATGAAGCGCGGCTGCGGGCGGTGGCCAAGCGCCGGACAATTCGCGGTTCGACCGACGAGATCATGCGCATGACGCGCGGCGATCCCGCTGACGACTACAAGAAGAGCAAATGACTCTCGTTGACAGCAACGTGCTGATCGACGCTCTCACCGGCAATGATTGGAGTGAATGGTCGGCTAAACAGCTTGGGCGTGCCGCCGAGGCGGGACCGATATTTTTCGACGAGGTCGTCTATTCTGAATTGGCCGTCAAGAGTACAAGCGAACAGAATCTAGACAGAGACTTGCGCGATCTGGGCCTGCAGTTTCAGCCGATGTCAAAAAGTGCGCTATACCTCGCCGGCAAGGTGTTCGGACAATACAAAGCAGCGGGAGGCACGCGCGCAAGCAACATTCCCGATTTCTTCATCGGCGCGCACGCACAAATCGCCACGCTACCGCTTTTGACCCGCGACACTCGGCGCTACCGGACCTATTTTCCCCGTGTCGAACTAATCGCACCGGAGCGCTGAACCTTACCCCCGCGCGAAACGCTTGTATTTGAGGCGGTGGGGCTGGTCGGCATCGATGCCGAGGCGGCGCTTCTTGTCTTCCTCGTAGTCCTGGAAATTGCCTTCGAACCATTCGACATGGGAATCGCCTTCGAAGGCGAGCATGTGGGTGGCGATGCGGTCGAGGAACCAGCGGTCATGGCTGATAATCATGGCGCAGCCCGCGAATTCTTCGAGCGCCATTTCCAGCGCGCGCAAGGTTTCGACATCGAGATCGTTGGTGGGCTCGTCGAGCAGAAGCAGGTTCGCGCCCGATTTCAGCATCTTGGCCAGATGCACGCGGTTGCGCTCGCCGCCCGATAGCTGGCCCACTTTCTTCTGCTGGTCGCCGCCCTTGAAATTGAACGCGCCGACATAGGCTCTGGATTGCATCGTGCGCTTGCCGAGTTCGAGCACGTCGAGGCCGCCCGAGATTTCCTCCCACACGGTCTTTTTCGCATCGAGCGCGTCGCGCGATTGATCGACATAACCGATATGCACCGTATCGCCGATGCGCAACTCGCCGGAATCGGGTTTTTCCTGACCGGTGAGAATGCGGAACAATGTGGTTTTGCCAGCACCATTCGCGCCGATGACGCCGACAATGCCGCCGGGCGGCAGATTGAAATTCAGATTCTCGAACAGCAGCCTGTCGCCATAGGCTTTGTCCATGTCCGTTGCTTCCACCACCAGCGAGCCAAGCCGCTCGGCCACCGGAATGACGATCTGCGCCGGGCCACCGCGCTGCTCGTTGGATTTGGCGAGCAAATCCTCATAGGCGGTGATGCGCGCTTTCGATTTGGCCTGTCGCGCGCGCGGGCTTTGCGAAATCCATTCGCGCTCGCGCGCGATCGTGCGCTGCTGGGCGGCTTCTTCGCTGGATTCCTGCTTCAGGCGTTTTTCCTGAACAACGAGGAAGGAGGAATAATTGCCCTCATGCGGAATGCCCTTGCCGCGATCCAGCTCCAGAATCCAGCCCGTGACATTATCGAGGAAATAGCGGTCATGGGTGACGAGGATCACGCAGCCCTTGTATTCGCGCAGCGTGTGCTCGAGCCACTCCACCGATTCCGCGTCGAGATGGTTGGTGGGTTCGTCGAGCAGCAGAATATCGGGTGCATTCAGCAGCAATTTGCACAGCGCCACGCGGCGGCGCTCGCCGCCGGAAAGCTTGGACACATCCGCATCGCCATCGGGACAGCGCAGCGCATCCATCGCCTGATCGACCTGGCTATCGAGATCCCACAAATTCTGCGAATCGATCTTGTCCTGAAGCTGCGCCATCTCGTCGGCGGTTTCGTCGGAATAATTCGACGCGATTTCGTTGTAGCGGTCGAGCAGCGCCTTCTTGGCGGCCACGCCCTCCATCACATTGCCGCGCACGTCTTTCGCCGGATCGAGCGCGGGCTCCTGCGGCAGGTAGCCCATGGTCACGCCATCGGCCGCCCATGCCTCGCCGGTGAATTCCTTGTCCAGCCCCGCCATGATGCGCATGAGCGTGGATTTGCCCGCGCCATTGACGCCGACAATGCCGATCTTGGCGCCGGGATAGAAGCTGAGCCAGATGTCTTTGAGCACCTGACGGCCGCCCGGATAGGTCTTCGAAAGACCTTTCATCACGAAAACGAATTGCGGCCCGGCCATGTGTTGTTCCGATGTTGGAGCGCGGGCGTTGTAGCGAACGCACGCAATCGCGGCAAACTATTTTCCTCCCCCGTTTACGGGGGAGGTGTCGAACGAGCGAAGCGACGTGAGACAGAGGGGACGCACAGCGGCGTTCGCCCCCCTCCCCGCCTTCGGCGGTACTCCCCCCGTAAACAGGGGGAGAAACAAAATCAGAAATTGATCTTGGCGCGCGACAGCACGGTCACGGAATTGGCGCCGGGCTGGCCTTGCAGATTCATCTGGTAGCCCGCATTGGCCTGAAGCGCGAGCGCGCCATCGAGGAAGGTGGTGACATAACCAAGCTCGACATCGGTTTCCGCCGTTCCGTTGCCGATCGGCAACCGCTCATGACCGAGCAGACTGTTGTCGCTGGGTTCGGTGTTGGAAAGATCGACATTGCCTTCATAGACCTGCATCGGCCGCGTCACGGCGAGCCCCAGCGAGTCGCCATCCTCAAACAATCCACGCTTGGCCACCGCCACGCCATAGGAGCGCGTGCGCAGCGGATCGGCGGTGGCGAGCGCGCCGGTCGGCCGCAGATTCAACTGCGTAATGCCTTCGCCGTAAGAAACCGTCGTCACCCAGCCATCGCCGAAGCCGACGCGAGCCGACAGCGCAACCGCGCTGGTATTGGCGCCTTTTGCCAGCGACAGCGGATTGACCGGCACCGTACCGAGCACGCCGTTATGTTCGCTGGTCTGGCTCGCAACGATGCCGAGCCCGCCCCAGCTTGCGAAATCCCATGTGACGCCCGCGAGTTTCTCATCGGCCGTGCGCCCGCCATAAAGCGGGGCGTTCTGCAATTGCGCTTCTAGCGAATAGACGGGCGTATCGAGCTGATTGCGCTCGGAGCCGAGCGAGGCTTCGCCGATGTTGAAATGCAGATCGTCGGCCAGCGCCACCGTTGCGCCCACGAAATTGCCGCCATCGGCCAGGCTCGCATAAGGCGAATTCACGCCGGATGCGGAATAGAAGAGGCCGTCATAGGCCGCACTGCCGCGCGCGTCATAAGCGTTGAAACGCCCCGCCATATCGACATTGTAGCCGAGGTGAATCTGGATGCCGTCGGCCAGGCTCGCGGTGACCGACAAATCGCGCACGGAAAATTTGCGCGCGTCCTGATCGACCAGCAATCCCTGCAACAGACGCGGCGTTGTCGTATCCACCACATAACCGGACGCGGTGAAATTTCCCAACGCAGTTTGCGCATTCGTTGCGAAGGGCGAATAGGTCGTGAACCGATTGCCGAGCAGGCCCGTGAAATCGATGTCGCTGCCGCCGCGCAATTGCGCTTGCGGAGCCGCGTCCGACGCGGGCATGGGAGCGGCGCGCACGCCATAGACGGGCGCATCCGCCGGCGGCGCGGCAAAGACCGGGCTCCCGCACAGAAGTGCGGCAACCATCGCCGGTGCTGCCAGTCTCCAAACGCGCACGGATGCCCCCGATTTCACCGGATTCCGTCCGGTGCTGGTTCTACGGCTAAAATCTAGCAGATGGCGGGGTCCATTCAACGTGAAAAGGCCGAAAAACTGTTGCGGATGAGACACATAGGCCGAATTTCGGGGCCGGATGCGCCGCTCTTTAACAGCTATTTTCATGTCCCGTTCAAGCCCTGTTCCGATTGTGGACGTCATCGCCATCTATCCGCTAGGACATGGCCATGGCCGAGCCCCCGATCAAGGCAGCAATCCTGCCCGTGACCCCGTTCCAGCAGAATTCCTCGCTGGTGTGGTGCACGCGCACCATGAAGGGGGCGGTGGTCGATCCCGGCGGCGAGTTGGGCCGGTTACAGCAATTGATCGCGGCCCAGAAGGTGAGCGTGGAGAAAGTGCTGCTGACGCATGGCCATCTGGATCATGCGGGCGGGGCCGCCGCACTGGCCCGCGCGCTCGGCGTGCCGATCGAGGGGCCGCATCGCGACGATCTGTTCCTGCTGGAAAGCCTGGCCGAACAGGGCCAGCGCTATCGCTTTCAGGGTTGCGAATCCTGCCTGCCCACGCGCTGGCTGGAGGATGGCGACACGGTAACGGTGGGCGAAGCGGTACTGGGCGTGCGCCATTGCCCCGGACACACGCCGGGCCATGTCGTGTTCTTCCACGAAGGCGCGCGGCTGGCCTTTGTGGGCGATGTTTTGTTTCGCGGTTCGGTCGGGCGCACCGATTTTCCGCGCGGCAATCATGCCGATCTCGTGCGTTCCATCACCAGCCGCCTCTGGCCGCTCGGCGACGACATGAATTTCGTGCCGGGACATGGCCAAATGTCCACCTTCGGCTGGGAACGCAAAACCAATCCCTATGTCAGCGATCTCGCCTTGGGACGCGCATAAAAGGAACGTCCGGGGGGCAAGAACGTTTTCTTGATTGGCCCCAAGATTGTTCCGCGCATGAAGCACACGAAACTCGTCGAAGACGCCACGCGCGATCCCACGCGCTTTTACGCACACGCCACGGATATATTGCGCGACCGCCGCCTCTCCGATTCCGACCGGCTGGAAATTTTGCGCTCGTGGGAGCGCGACGCGCGCGAACTTGCCGTGGCCGCGGACGAAGGCATGGAAGGCGGCGAGCCGAACAGATTGAGCGAAGTGTCCAAGGCGCTTCTGGAAGTGGAAAGCCGCGTGTCGCCGCCAAAAGATGATGAAGCGGGCAAACCGGCGCGAGGTTAATAGGTTTTCAACGCGCTCCCCTCGCCCTTCGACAAGCTCAGGGTGAGGGGTTTGTCCAATCCCTCATGCTGAGCCGGTCGAAGCATGAGGAACGCAAATCACACCGGGCTTTCCAGCCGCGCCACAATCGCCACAAGCTCGGCCTGACGGCGCGTGTTCGTTTTGGCCATGATCGAGGCGATCTGGCTGCGCAACGTGTTGAGCTTCACGCTGCGCGCCATGGCGATCTCCGGAAGATCGGCGCCATTTGCCAGCGCAATCGCAATCGCGGCCTCGGCGGGCGACAGCCGGAACAATTGGCGCAGCGCATTGACGAGCATGACGCTCGATGACGCCGCCTGCCGCAGCAGTACCAGCACCTGGCCCGCGCCCTGGCGCAACGGAACGATAAGGGCGATGGGCGGGAGGCGCGCGCCGGCATCCTTCATCATCACCACATGGCTTTCGCCCGCGGCGCAGGAATCGGCGATGGCCGATTTCAGCTTCTGGCCATCCGGCAGATGATCGGCGGTGAGCACATTGTCGATGGCACGCAACGGCCCGCCATTGGTGAGCATCTGCGTGCCCGCCGCGTTGGCGTAACGCAGATTGGCGTCCTTGCCGACGACGAACATCGGAATATCGAGCGCATCCAGAATAAACGGCGGCATCGCATCGCGCGCGGCAGCGGCATTTACATCCGCAGACAGGACATTGCGATCAGGATCAATAGCGGACGTTGGATGTGCCTCCCGCGAAGTAAACAATTTGCGTGACCGCAAATAACGGAGCGCGGTATAGCACAAGTTGTGCTTATTCCATCAATAGATATACATATGTTATATTTGAACATTAGGCACACCGGGCAGTTGAATGATTCCGAATATTATAATCCGGAAATTCAGCCCGCGAGAATCAGGCCCGTCTGGCGGCCGTCCAGCGCCTGCAGGGCGGCGTCCACGGCGGCGGCCTGCGTGCGGTTGGGATCGACCACCACCAGCATGGCATCGCAGATCCGCGCCAGCATGCGCGCATCGGGACCGGCGAGCGCTGGCGGGCAATCGAGGATAACGAGATCGGCACTCTGGCGCAGATGCGCCATCAATTGCGCCATCGTCTGCGAACCGGCAATCGCCGCCGAATTCGCCACCGGCTGCGAGGCACACAGCATCAGCACATTCGAGCGCGGGTCCTTCACGAAGCTGCGGCTGAGCGGAACCTTGTGCGACAGCGCGTCGATGAGCCCGCCATTGATATGATCGTAGCCGACCGCGCGGCCAAGGCCCGCGCGCGCCAGATCGCCATCGACCGCCACCACGCGCCAGCCCGCGCGCGAGGCCACGCGCGCAAGGCCCATGGCGATATTGCTGCGGCCCGTTTCGGACGCCGCCGATGTGATGCCGATGACGCGCGGGCGCACGCCGCGATTGGGCGTGGCGAGGCGCTGCATCAGCGTATTGAGCGATTGCGCGAAAGCAGAAGAAGGATAATCGAACACGTAATCGGCGGCGCGCGCGGCGGAAGAATCCGGCATCTGCGCCATCACCGGCGCACGCACCGGCCGCGGCATGGGGCGCGCACGCGCGGGCGCGAAGCGATGCACGGTTTGGCTCTGCCCGCCCATGCGCTCAGCCATCAGCGCCATCAGCAATCCGATGAGAAGCCCCGCCGGAATGGACGCGGCGAAAATCAGAAGGCGCTTGGGCGAACTGGGATAGATCGGCACCGGCGCGGACGACAGCACACGCGCATCGGGCAATTGAATGGCTTCCTGATCCTGCGTCTCGCGCAACCGCGTGACGAACGCCTCATACATGCTGCGGGTGGAATCGGCGTTCGCCTCCAGCGATTTCAGCTGCACCTTGGCGTCATTCTGCGTGCCCGCGACGCGCTCGGCGCCATTGAGGCTTGCTGCAAGCGAATTCACATTGGCCTTGGCGACCGCCACATCATTGGCGAGCGATCCGGCGACGCGGGTCACTTCCGTCGCGATCTTGGCTTCGAGGTCGGCGCGCTGCTGCTGCACCGCGATCAATTTGGGATGTTTGGGGCCGTAGCGCGCGGAGAGTTCGGCTTCCTGCTGGATCAGCGCCGCCTCCTGCCCGCGCAGCGCCACGATCACCGGCGAATCCACGGCTTGCGAAACATCGGCCCCATGACCTGACGCCACCAGCGTCTGCACGCGCCCATCGACGGCTTCCTTTTGCGCGAGGTCGGCGCGCGCGACAACGAGCTGGCCGTTAATCGCGGCCATCTGCTGATCGGCGAGCGAGACGCCTTCGACGCCCTCGTTGAGATCGTGCTTGGCCTTGTAATCCTGCACGGCGGCTTCGGCCGCACCAACCTGTGCTGCCAATTGCGCGACGCGCGCGGTCAGCCATTGCGTCGTCTTTTGCGCGGCATCGTATTTGGCGTGTAGCTGGTCGTCCACATACGCCGCCACGAACGCATTGGCGATGCGCGCGGCCTTACCGGGATCGTGCGAGGAAAAGCTGACGGTGAAGGTGGTGGAAAGTCCCTCGGCCTCCACCTTCAGATGGCGCAGCACTGAATCGATGATCGCGTCTCGCCCCGCCGCCACCGATGCCGCGCCTTGCGAAAACCATTTCGAGGGATGCAGAAGATCGCTCAAATTGGCGAACGGATTGGCGCTCAGCGCCGCGTTGAATTCGGGATCGTTGTAGAGCCTCTCCTTGCCGATCACTTCGGCGGCGAGATCGCGCGATGTGAGAATCTGGATCTGGTTTTGCAGCGAGGCCGCATCGGTCGGCAGATCGGAGAGGATCTGCGTCTGGCCGGTGATGTTGTTCTTGCGCTGGTCGAGCATGACGACCGCATCGGCGGTGTAGGATGTGGGCCAGACCGCCAGCGCCACCACCGTCAGCCCCACCACCACAAACGCCCAGCGCAGGATGAGCCCGCTGCGCGCCCGCACAAGCCGCGCGAAATCGGCCATGCCGAACGGTTCTGCTGGTATGGTCCCGGTGGCGGACATCGAGCCTCTGGCCAAGCGAATCACCCGCGTGGGAGCTCCCGCCGCGTATGGAATTGTTTACCCCCCCGCCACCTGCAAATTGGTTAACACGAGCTTTCCCCGCCAAGGGCTAAGTGCCTGAGGATGCAGGAGGCGATAGCTAACCGGCTGTTGCGCTAGGGGGCGCTGGTTTCCAGCCCATAGGCGCTCTTCCGGGCCGGAAGCGGCGCCGGCTCGGGCGCGGGGACCGCCTTGGGCGGCATGGCGGCAAGCCAGGCGCGCAGAAGATCGGGATCGTCCCACGGAATGTCGTGGAAGGCGGATTTGAGATAGGGGCTGGCGCAATCGCGCGCCCATTCCTGCGGAAAAAGCGCGATCACATGATTGGCGGTGACGGGAATGCGCGCGCGGCAGCGCTCCCCGCTCGCGCGCTCCAGAAGCCCGGCCAGCAGATCGCGGCCCTGTCCGAAGGCGAGATAGCTCGTCTGGGTGGCACGCGGATTGATCTCCAGCAGAAACGCTTGTCCGTCCGCGTTGCGGATGAAATCGAGCCCGTGCAATCCCGAAAGATGAAAGCGGCGCGCAATTGCGCGGGCGGCCGCTTCCATGCCGGCGCATTCCACGCGCCGGATGACGCTGGCAGGGCCGGTGGCGCGCGAAGACGCCACCACATCGCTATGGATCATGCCCACCACATCGCCCTGCCAGCAGGCAAAGGCCGTGGTTGCGGGCGAACCGGGAATGAATTGCTGCATGGTGATCGCGGGTGCGGCCTGCTTGACCATCGCGGCTTGCAAATGATGCGCATCGCTGCGCAACAGCGCACGCGCGAGCGAGCGCAAGGGCGAAACCGGCTGCGAAAGTTTGCGATAAGCGGCATGCGCGTCCTCGCGACTCTGCGCGATAACAACGCCCTCCCCGCCCCAGCTTCCATCGGATTTCAGCACGGCGGGCAGGCCGATGGCGTCCAGCGCCGCATCGAGATCGGCGGAGCGCGCAACACGCACGGTTCGCGGAACCGCAATGCCGAGTGCCTCGCATTCATCCATGAATACGCCGCGCGACATCATCGCGGGATAATTCTCCGGCGCGCCCAGCGAGCGCGAAATGCACGCTGCCTCGCGCGAGCGCGGCTCAAGCTCGCGCAGGCGCAGCAGATGCTGCACCGAGCGGTCGTCGCACGGGATCACGAGATCGGGCAGCGAAATCGAAAACGCATCGCGCAGCGACACAACCGGCGACAGCGCGCGATAGACATGGCGAAGGTTCACATAGCGGCTGTCGCGCACGGGCGCTTCCAGCGGGCACAGCACATCGACCTGACAGCCAAAGCGGCTCAGGCCTCCCGCGATGCGCGCGGTGGCGGGCCAGCCCAACGTTGCAGCCAGAAGTACTTTTTGCCCCATGTTCCCCAACCTAATGTTGCAATCATCAATCAATTGTAAATGCATTTTTCCTGCCAAAACCGGGCTGGCACGAAACGTGGAGGAACAGCCTTGCCGGAGCGATCCGGCGGCAGAGGCGTGTTCCGTATCGGGATTACTGTTGCGCTTCGGGACGCGCGAATAGGGGCACCTGTTTCACACCTGGAAAGCAGCACATGAGCCAGCCTTGCGATGTCGCGATTATCGGCGCCGGACCTTATGGACTTTCGCTGGCCGCTCATCTTGCAGGTGCGAACGCCGATATACGAATTTTCGGCAAGACGCTGGATACCTGGCGCCATCACATGCCCAAGGACATGCTGCTGAAATCCGACGGCTGCGCCTCCAATCTTTCCGCACCCGAAAGTGCCAGCACGCTCAAGGATTATTGCGCCGGGCGCGACATCGCCTATGCCGATCACGGCAAGCCGGTGCCGCTCGCTCTCTTCGCCGATTACGCAAGCTGGTTCCAGCAACGTTGCGTGCCGTTTGTGGAGGAGAAAACCGTTACGTCTGTTTCGCGCAACGGCAGCGGATTCACGGTGGAGCTTGAACCCGGCGAACGGTTTGCTGCGAAGAATGTGGTGATGGCGGTGGGCATCACATGGTTTGCGCATATGCATCCCGCGCTGAAGGGCCTGCCCGATTGGGCGGCGTCGCATTCGTTCGACCATCGCGACGTTTCACAATTCAAGGATCGCGATGTGGCCGTGCTGGGCGCGGGTGCATCGGCCATCGATCTGGCTGCATTGCTCGCAGATGAGGGCGCGAATGTTCAGATCGTCGCGCGCAACGGGACCGTGCGTTTCCACGCGCTGCCCGATTCGAACGAGGCATCGCTGCTGCGCCAGATCCGCCGCCCGCCCACAGGCATCGGGCCGGGCTGGCGTTCGTTCTTCTGCGCCAACACGCCGCTTCTGTTTCACCGCATGCCAGAGAGCCTGCGCCTGCGCGCGACGCGCAATCATCTGGGCCCCGCGCCCGGCTGGTTCATGCGCGAGCGCGTGGAGGGACGCATTCCCATGCAGCTCGGCACGCGGGTTACGGGCGCGTGCGCCAAGGGCGATCATGTTGAGCTGGAGCTTGCCGATGACGCCGGCAAGCGCGGCACGGCGAATTTCGATCATGTGATTTCCGCGACAGGCTACAGGCCCGATCTGGCGCGGTTGCCGTTTTTGTCGATGGCGCTGCTCGGCGAAATCCAGACGGTGGAAAATACGCCCGTGTTGTCCGACCAATTCGAAACTTCGGCGCCCGGATTTTACGTAACCGGCCCCGCCGCCGCCAACAGCTTTGGCCCGCTGATGCGCTTCATGGTGGGCGCGGAATTCGTGGCGCCGCGCATGGCGGCACATCTGATGCGCAGGCTCGGCGCGATTGGCATGGCACGGGCAGCTTAAGAAAACGCTTTTGCCATCGCCTGCCACATGGGCTTGCGATTCATCGCGCGGTCCAGCGGCAATTTGCGCGGCAGAAAACCTGTGAGAGCCGCACCCACGCCCGCCGGATCGATGAAGAGGTCCGACAATCCCCAAGTCAGCACCGCATCGGTGGCGGAATTATCGACGACCACATCCAGAAACCGCCTGCTCGCATCGGCCACCGCGCGGTCACGCACCGCGATGTCCGATGGCCCGCCCGCATCATCGATATCATGCTCGGTGACGAGAATGCGCAGGCCCAGCGATTTCACGGCATCGAGGAATTTTCGCAACTTCCCCTGATCTACCGCCGGGCCGAACGCAGAGAGATGTCCCTGCAATCCGAGCGCGTCGACGGGCACGCGCCGCGCGACGGCGCTTTCCAGAAAATTGAGCGTCGCGGCGCGGAAGCGGTCATTGCCCGCCTCTTCGCAGCCCCAATCATTATAGACAAGGAGCGCCTTCGGATCGGCCGCGCGCGCGGCATGAAACGCGATGTCGATATAGGAAGGCCCGAACGCCTTCATCCAGAAATTATTGCGCAGCCCATCGGCGCGGCCGTCTTGCGGTTTCAGGATTTCATTGACCACATCCCAGGAATGCATGCGCCCGCGATAACGTCCGGCAACACGCGCGATGTAATCGGCGATGAGTTTTTCCTTGCGCGAACTCAGCACCGCTTCCTCAAGCCAGGTTGGATTGGAGTGATACCAGAGAAGCGCGTGGCCGCGCATTTTGAGGCCATGCTTTCCGGCAAAATCCACCAGCGCATCGGCGGCGGAAAAATCGTAACGACCGGGCGCTGCCTCGAGCGCATCACGCTTCATTTCATATTCGGGCGAGAGGATCGCGGCCTCGCGCAGCAGCGCGGACTTGAACGCATCGTTCTTCAATTCGTAATTCGCCACCGCCGCGCCATAGGCGATGCCCTTGCGCGCGGCGAGATCGCGCAGACCGGATTCTTCGGCAGACGCCGGAAATGCGGCCATGCTCGCGGCCGTGCCGAGAAATAAACGCCGTGTCAGCATCATCGCCGCAACCCGATCAAACCGTCCGCCAGCGCGCGATAAAGCCGGTCGGGCAGGAATATCTGCAAAAAGATCACCGCCGCCATGCGCGGACGATAACAGCCGCGCATGAGTGCGTTCAGATAAAGCGCCAATGCGGAAAATATGTTCGCCGTGGCCACGCCCTTGGCGACGATCCAGCCGCGGCAGCCATGATAGGCGCGCGGCGAAATGCGCGGGCGCAGGCGTTCGATCCATTGGGCAAGTGCGGCGCCCTTGCGCCCGTTCGAAAGACGGCTTTGATCGTATTCGTCGCGATAACACGCGCCGGGCGCTTCGACGAAGACGAATTCGCAACCGTCGAGCGCAAGGCGGATGGCGAAGTCTTTGTCATCTCCCAGTCCCACGCGCTCGTCATAGCGAACGCGCGCGGCGGTTTCGCGTGGGGCGACCAGCGTGTCGGTCGGCACGAAGCCGCGATCGCAGAGAAGATATTCCGCCATGTCTTCGCGTGCGCGAAGGCCGCGCGGCGGTTTTATCATCGCGCGGCCCTGCCCGCGTTCGAGGATGACGGGCGCGAATGCGGCCAAATTGTGCGTGTTTTCCAGAGCCGCGCGCATGGCGGCCAGATGATGCGGCAGGAAATGATCGTCGGAATCCAGAAACGCGACGAATTTCCCACGCGCCAGATCGATGCCCGCGTTGCGCGCCGCACTCGCCCCGCGATTGGGCTGCGCCTGAAAACGGATGCGCGCGTCGGAAAGCGCATCGACGGTGAATCTCGGATTGTCGGTGGAGCCGTCATCGACCACGATGATTTCGAAATCCTGACAGCTTTGCGCCAGCACCGAAGCAATCGCCTCTTTTAGCGCGGCGGCGCGATTATAAACCGGGATCACGACGGTGAAAAACGGGCTCACGGCTTTGCTCGCAAACTTTGCACCATGGCGAGCATGATGAGGAACGCCACCCATTGCGCGCCGTCGCTTTCCAGAAAATCGGATTCCAGCAGATTGTGGAGCAAGTCGAACGCGAAGATTGCAAACAGCAGAGATTTCAGCGGCAGATGCGCCTCATCGCGCGGCCAGAAGGCGAGCGCGGGCCTGACAACGAACGCAAACATCGCAAGCACGAAACCGACGCCGCCGATGGTGACGAGGATTTGCAGATATCCATTGTGGCCGTGCGCCACATTCTGCACCCAGGCGCTGGTGTTCGCGCCGAAATAATCATGCAGCGGCGACAGCGCGCCCGTATCGGCGAATGTGCCGAAGCCGGAGCCGAGCAGCGGATGGGCGGAAATGTATGCGGCTTCGGCCTGCCAGATCGCGGCGCGGCCGGTGAGTTCGCTCGCGTTCTCCAGAAAACGCGCGATGAGATCGGCGTGCAACAGGGCGATGGTCGCGGCCAGCATGAACAGCAACGCGGCCACGACCATGACGATCACGCGGTCGAGATCGCGCTTCCAGGCGAGGCGATAGACGAGGCCCGCAACCATCGCCACCGGCAGGAATGCAACGGAGGCTTTGGAATGCGTCATGACGAGAAACCCGATTGCGGCGGCGGCAAACGCCCAATCGATGAGGCTCTTTTTGTGGGTCGCGAAATAAAGAAAGATCAGCGCCGAGATCGCGGACACCGAGCCCGCGATGTTCTTGTGGAAATAAAGCCCGCGCCAATCGCCGACCAGCGACGGATCGGCCTCGCCCGCCTGATGGATCGCCTGCGGCAGAAGCGGAATGGAAATCCAGTTCACGATCAACACGCCGATCAGAACATATCGCCAAAGTGCCAGCCCGCGTTCGGCGCCGATGGTGTCGATGGAGAGCAGCACCGAAACGACGATGACGATTTCCAGCCCCGCGCGGCGGAACGCAATGCCCGGCTCGCCCGCCCATGTCGCACTGAGCAAACACCAGCCCAGCAGCAATGCGAGCGACAGGGGAATGATCGTCACCGCGTTCCAGCCGCGATGGGCAAACGCGGCGGCCACGATCACCGCGAAGACGGCAAGATAACAAATCTGCCGCGCGAGATCGCCGGCACCCGATGTCGGCACGCCGATGGCGAGCGCGGCGGGGTCGCGAGTCTCGAACGGCGACAGCCCCACGAACACCAGCAGCAGCAACGCAACATACGCCGCCTCCGCCACCCAAGGCTCGAAGCGCGCGCGGGACGAAGAGATGGTCAACCCATCATTCGCCATGGATCACGGCATACTCATGATATGTGCTCCCGAAGAGCGCCGCCATTTTGCCCATGGCGCGGAAGAATGTGCGCAATGCGCGCGCGCGCCGATTCGGGCTTGCTCCGAGAATGATGAACATTGCGGGCGACAACAAGAGCGCGCCCGCGATCTTTGCGGCTTCGCGGGCGAAAGCGGCGATGCCCGCTTCGTGTTTCAGGAAAATCCGCATGTCGGAATTGCCGACGCTGAAGGCGCGGGTGAGCGTCCATTTCAGGCCCATGCGGGAGGCGGGAACTTCCGTGGTGGCGAGTGCTTCGGTCGCCCAGGCGAAACGCGCGCCTGCATGCTTGAGACGGATGAAAAAATCCTTGTCCTCGCCGCCGGTGAGCGCGAAGGCCGGATCGAACCACGGCCGGGCGATGGATTGGAGTGCGGCGCGGGTGAGGAGGATGTTGCCCGCGCCTTCGAGGATTTCGACCGCGCCGGATGCGCCCCGCGGGCGCGCCACGCCATCGAATTGGGAGAGCGTCTGACTTTCATGAATGCTAGTGATGCCGCCCTCCACCGCGTCGGCGCCGGTTTGCCGCTGGATGCGCAGCAATTCGCTCAACCATTGCGGCGAAGGCCATTCGTCGTCGTCGAGCATGGCGAGGAATTGCATGGCTGGATTGTCGAGCGCGTGCGCCACGATCGCGTTGCGCACCTGTGCGATGCCGCGCGCGGGCACGATGATGGCGTCAAGCGTGAAGCGGTAATCGCCACGCATCGCGTTGCAGAGATCGAAGCCCTGATGCGCGGTTGCGTCATTGTCGGCGACCAGCACGCGAACGTTCTCGTCTGTTTCGATTTGCGCAAGTGCGGCCAGCGACCGCGCGAGGCTTTTCGGGCGGCGGTAAGTCGGGATCGCGACGACGATCTCAGACATGGGCGTCTTTCCATTTGCGCGTGAGCGAAAAGATGTTGCCGGTCATCACCAGATCGCCCGCGATAAGGCCCGTGAGAGACCAGATAGGCCCCGCGATCAGCAGCAACGCCAGCGTGACGGTAAGCGAGGTAACGCTCGACCACATGCTGACGCGGGCGAGCGCGCGGAATTCTCCAGCGGCCTGCAAAAACACCGCTTCGGGCGTGCGCAGCGTGCGGACGCCGAGAATAACAATCCAGAATGCGAGCACGATCAGCGCCTGCGTCTCGTCATAACCCTTTTTCAGGATCACATGCGGAAACCACAACAGCAGGACGCCCGCCAGAAGTATTGTGGCGAGCCAGATTGCAACCGCGGCCGTGCGGAATTCCGTGACAGTGCGAAACGCGCCCTTCGTATCGCCGTGACCGATTTTGGCCGCCATTCGCGGACGTTCGATATCGGGAAGTGCCGAGAGCACCAGCGACGCAGGCCGCATCAACAGCGAGCCAAGCGCCAGAACCGCGAAGGCTTTCGGCCCGGATATAAATGTGACGAGATAGGCATGCGCGTTCGCCGTGAGTTCGGTGAGCACGACGCCGAACACCGCCCAGCGCGCGAATTCCTGCCAGATCGCGCCATAGGCGAAGATTGTGCCCACGTCACTCGGGCGAAATTGCTTTGCGAGATAGGTGAAGCCAAAAGCCAACAGGCTGAGCGCGGCGGCGGCCAACAGCATCATCGCGGCATGCGCGATGGTAAGCTGGTGCGCGGCAAGCAACAGCACAAGACCCAGGATCAGCGAAATGCTGTAGGCGATATCGCAGAACAACACGCGCAACGGCTGCTTGATCGCATAGGCGTAGGCGCGGGCGAACGCGCGCAACACCATCGTGCCGCCATAACAGCCGAGCAACAGCGCGACCGCCGCGCTCGCGTGACTGGCGAAAAGCAGCGCCGCAACCGCCATTACCGCCAGCGCCGCGATAACCAAATTGGCTTTGAGGTGTGTGGCAAGCGTTGCCTCATCAATCAGCGCCTTGCGCCGGAGCGTCGCCATCAGAGACGGCCCGAGCAGCGAGCCCGAAATGCTGAGCGAAAACGGCACCACGATCAGCAGAAACGAGAACAGGCCGAATTCGGCGGGCGCAAGCGCATGCAGAAAAATCAGCGAGGCGAGGAAATGCGCGCCCGACGTCGCCATCGGCCCGCCCGCAGAAACGCCATAGCGCGCTAGCATCGCGGCAAGGCCCGATTGCGGCGGCAAAGCGATCCCAGCGGCGCGCGCGCTCATGCGGGCACCGCGCGGCTGCGCGTGAGGATGAGCCAGATCGCGCGCGGATTGGTAATCGCGTAGCGCCAGAAAAGACGGCGCGGCTCGCGCAGCACACGATAAAGCCATTCGAGGCCGCTTTTCTGCATCCAGTTCGGCGCGCGCGCGTAATCGCCGGTGACGAAATTGAAGCAGCCGCCGCAGGTGATGAGCCAGCCCGCGTTCAATCGCTGCTTGTTGCGCACGCAGAAGGATTGTTCCAGCGGCACGCCAAGACCAACCCACACGATGTCGGCGCGCGATGCATTGATCTCTTCGCAGATCGCGGCTTCATCCGCGCGCGCGAAGTAGCCGTTGCGGCGACCCGCGATGCGCAAGCCTGGATAAAGGCGTTGCATCTCGGCGGCGCAACGCGCATTGACGCTTTCGCTTGCGCCCAGCAGATAGAAACTCAATCCGTGTGCGGCGGCGGCGCGGGCGGCGTCGTGGAAATAATCGGTGGTGGCGCTGCGTTCGGGAATCGGCGTTTTCGTCAGCAGCTTCGATGCAATCACCACGGGCTGGCCATCGGCGTGGACGAGATCGGCCGCTTCGTAGGCGCGGCGGAACGCGGGGTCAACAGCCGCGCGCGCGATGGAATTGCCGTTCACCGAGAAGACGAGTTTCGGCGCTGCGTGCGGCGATTTGCAATCCTCGACCATCAATGCCTGAAGGCCCGCGCGCGAAAGGCAGGCCGTTTTCACGCCGCCGATGATGACTTGAGCGAATGGCATCGCGCTCACCACACGTTGGTGCGGCGGAAGATTTCGAACGCGGTGCGGAACAGGATTTCCACATCCAGCGCGAAGCTCGCATGGCGCGCGTACCACAGATCGTGCTCGACGCGCGCCTGCATGGCCTCGATGGTTGGTGTTTCGCCGCGATGGCCATTGACCTGCGCCCAGCCGGAAATGCCGGGCTTCACGCATTGGCGCAGGACATAATTCTCGATGAGCGCAGTGTAGAGCTTGTCGTGCGCAATGGCGTGCGGGCGCGGGCCGATCAGCGACATCTCGCCATTGATGACATTGATGAGTTGCGGCAGCTCGTCGAGACTGGTGCGGCGAAGCACGCGGCCGATGCGCGTGATGCGCGGGTCGTTGCGATGGGCTTGCTCGATGCGCGCGCCGTTTTCGCAGACGTTCATCGTGCGGAATTTGAAAATATCGAATTGCTTGCCATCCATGCCGGTACGTGTCTGGCGGAAGAGTACGGGGCCGCGCGTATCGAGTGCGATGAGGGCCGCGATGATCGCGAGCACGGGCGCCAGCAGGATCAGCGCCGGGATCGCCACGCACAGATCAAGCGCGCGCTTGGCCCCCGGATGCGCCAGCGGGCGGATCCGCGTGGCGGGCACAAGGACGAGTTTCGCCCGCGGCGCCGGTTTGGCGCGAGGGTTAATTTTCGTGATGTTTTCGTGCAGGCTCACCGGGCACTCGAAGATCTGTTTTTCGAGTGTTTCGCTGCATCCGCCGCGCCAGAATTGGGCGGTGCGAGTGTCTCAAAGCCACACGGTGCGGGCTGTTTGGCGCGCGTGCGTTAAGGACGTTCGCGTGCGATGGGACAAATATGTTCCCGAATGAAACAGCTATCCGGCCAACCGCTCCTGAAAGCGCATCAGCCGCGGATTTCCGGCCGACAGAAGCGGGATGAGCGAGGCGAGATTGGAATCCTGCAAGCCCAATCCATAACGCGGCAGCAGGAACGGATTCTGGCCCGCGCCGAGCGCGCCGGAGAGCGTGGTGAAGCCGTATTCGAAGCCCGCATCGCGCACCGCGCGCCAGGCATCGGTGGAAATGTCTTGCGAATTGCCGAAGGGATAGGCGAAGGCACGCGCCGGGCCGATTTCGGATTCGATGCGAGCGCGGGAGGCTTGCGTTTGTTCGCGCAGATAATCGGGCGATTGCGCATCGTTCATCGGCCAATGCCAATGGGCATGCGCGCCGATCTCAACACCGCGCCCGTGCAGTTCGCGCGCCTGATCCCATGAGAGGAATTTTTCGGACGGAAATTTTTCGATCAATTCCAGAAGCTGATTTTCCGGAAACACGGCCAGCATCGCGTCCAGCGCTTCGCGCGCGTGGGGCGCGGAGAGAGATTTCATATAATGCAGTAAAAACGGGCTCATTTCGCTGCGTTGCGTGTCATCGCCAAGGAGAATCGCATCGGCAAAATGGGGAATTCTGTAGGTGCCATCGGGCGCGAAATGGACGAACAGCCGCGCGAGGAACACAGGGTTCGGTTCGCGCGTGTCGATGTGCTGCGTGGAGAGAAACAGCGTCCACGGAAGTTCGAATTCGTCGAGAATCGGCGCGGCGACTTTCAGCGTGTTGGCGTAGCCGTCATCGGCCATGAGAAACACGGCGCGGGAATGGCGCTCAGGATTCTTCAGGACATCGGAAAGGGCTGCCAGCGGCAGAACGTCGAAATTTTCCTTCAGCGCGCGGGCGATCCGGCGGAAGGAGGCGGCATCGTGATGATCGCTCTGGACGCGCGGATCGATTGGGCCGCTTTCCACGCCGTGGAAAAACACCGCTGCCGGGCGCCCCCACGCGCGCGCCAGCGCCGGCGGAATCCATCCGGCGAAATCGCGTCCCAATCGGCCAAGCGTGCTAACCATTTGGAGGCATCCGGATCATTGCAGGACAGGTGCTGCAAGCCCGATGCCGCGCGGTTTTTGGCGGAAAATTTGGAACAAGCTCCCTCACCCTTCGACGGGCTCAGGGTGAGGGTTAGCCAAATCCCTCATGCTGAGCTTGTCGAAGCATGAGGATGCGTTGCCTTACATAATGACCGAATTGCCCGGAATCGGCAGCGCGGAGGGCGTGACCTTGTCCTCGCACTTTTTGAAGCCTTCGTTCCAGCCCGCGTAATAGCCCGCATCAGACGAATAAAGCTGGTCGTTCTTCACCGGACCTTGATGCGCCTTGCGGGCCTGCTGATTGGAGGCGGCGCAACCATCGTCATAGCCTTGATTGTAGCTGGGCGATTTCTCATCGACCGCGCCGGCCGGGGCGGGCGGCGTCGAGGCGCAACCGGCGAGCATCATCGCTGCCGCGGCGGAAAGAAGAACTGTGCGCAGAACCATGGCGTTTCCTCCTTAAATTGCTTCGAGCCAGCCGCCGGGCAGAACCGCTTCGGGGCCGTAGCGATAGCCGTTGCGCGCTTCCGGCGGCACGGTTTCATAAACGCGCGGGCGGACGAGATTCAGTTGCGCGCGCGCGGCTTCAAGCGGGGTTTCGAAAAGCTTGAGATAATCCTGCGCGGGCAGCCATGCGGAGCTGCGGCCGTGACGGTAGCCTTCGAAGATCGCGCGCGCGTATGGTTGCGCCCAATGGGCTTTGTGCAGTTCCAGCGCCGCACCCGCCGACAGGAACGCGAGACTGAAATTGCCGAGTTGCCCATAAGTGAACGCGACGACACTCGCCTCGCCCAGCGCGTCGGTGCCGTAACCGGTAAGAACGTGCCACACATCATGCACGTCGCGCAGGCGGCGCATGAACCACGCAATCGGGTGCGCCGCATCGACATCGGGCTCGCCGAGCTTGCGGCTTTCGTCCGCCAGACCCGCGGCGGACAGATTGCGCGGCGCGATGAATTCCTTGTAGCGCGCGCCCACTGTGCCGGGTGCAAATTGCGCAAGCCATTCGCGATCCACCATCCGGTCGGCCAGTTCCTCGGCGAGATAGGCCTGACGGCCGCCTTCGGAGGTCGAAAGCATGCGATGGAAATTCCTGCGGATCGAATTTCCCGACAGCGCGCGGATGATCTCGAACACCTGTTCGGTGTCTTCCTTGTTCTGCGCAAGCCTGCGGAAGGCCTTCAGCGCCGTCAGCACTTTTATGGGCTTCGTCCCGAGGCCTTCGGGCGCGACGGCAGGCTTCAGAAGAGCGACCTGTGTGGTCATGGCGTCACCTTTGTGTCGAACTAGAAAAGCAATTGACAAGAGTGTCAATAAACTAGCACTTCACAAACGCGTGCGAAAGCCCGGCCTCAGACGAGATGCTTGAGGTCCTCGGTGAGATAACCGAAGCGTTCCATCTGTTTGTGATGATCCTTCACGATGCGGCGAATCTGGCGGCGGGAGAGTTGCTCCTTCCACTGGCCGGCCTTGCCCTCGCGGAAGAATTTCTCCGCCTTTTCGGGCTTTTCGCGGAAGCCGCCCGCGGATTCCTGCTTTTGCAGATTCTTGAATTCCGAGCGGTCGATGGCTCTTTGAAGCTGCTCCGGCGTCGGGCGCAGCAGCAGATGACGGGCAAGCGCGCCGAAGGTTTTCACCGGCTCGTTGAGCATGTCTTCGTAGCGCTGCACATAGACGGTGCGATGCGGCTTGCGCGTCCAGCTTTCGACATGCTGGCTCCACGAGCCATAGACTTCATAGACGCTCTTGTCGCTGACGCCGGTTTCAAGCCCCTTCTGCGCCATTTCGGCGATGGCGATGTCGATGGTGCTGCTCATGTGGTGCGAGAACGAGATCGCCACATCGAGCGGATTGCGCACGATATAGACGGCACCCGACGTGACGGCGAAATTGATGGTGGGAACGCCGCGATCCATCACCAGCGCGTGGTGGGTTTTGATCATCGCCAGGCCCTCGGTGCGCTCGGCGATTTCCTTCTGCACGATGGGGCGCACCTTGGCGATTTCGGCGCGGTCGCATTCCTTGGCGGGCTTGCCCAGATGAATCTCGTATTGCTTGGCGGAAATATCCCACGTCGTGAATTCGTTCATCGCATTGATGTCTTGCTCGTCTTCCTCTTCGCCTTCGAGGATCTTGAGCAGATTGTGCAGGAAGGTGCGCGTCCAGGTGTTGCCGGATTTGGGATAGGAAGCGAGCCACAGGATTCCCGTGGGCGCGTTCTTCTGTTGCGGGGCGGCCGGAGCCGGTGCGTCGGTCTGTGCTTCGGCGGCGTCGCTCATGGCTTTCTTCCCTCCGGCAGTAAGGCGTGCTTGAACCAGGCCACGCGCAATTGCTGGCCCTTGGCTGTATAGCCTACGAAATTCAGGTTCAAATCATATTCGGGCCACATAGGCTCGCGCTGCTTGCCCGAGCGGTACTGGCTGGCCTCGATATTGGCGGCCATGCCGCAGATTTCCTCTTCGGGATGCTCCAGCGACCATTGCTCCAGCACGGCGCGGGAAAGCCCGCTAATTTGGTAGGACAGGTGATGGCGGCGATGGTCCAGCGCCACCGCGCAGCGATACATTGCGCAGCGGCAGCGCAATTGCTCCACCATGGCGATATTGGCCGAGGAGACGGCCACCGGCTTTCCCAGATGATAGGCCACCATGATGACCTCCGTTGCCCGCCGGTCCATCTCGGGCGCGGATAACATCTTGAGATCGCGCCAGAAATCCTTGGCCGCGTCCATCAATTGGGGGTCTTCGCGCCTCCAGGCGGGGCGGAAATCGTACTCGGGTGCTAAGGCTGACAAATGATCCAATCCCTGAACCTGGCCGAATAATACATCACCCCCGCTGCCCGCAAAGCCCGGCACGGCCTTCCAAAAACCGGCCTTACCGTTAAGGTTGCCCGCCTCGGCTGGGGGAATTCATGGTTCGAAGTCTGTTTGGCGCGGTGGCCGCCCTTGTCGTGCTGGCGGCGGTCGTGCTGGCCCGCACGCTGGCCGTCAGCGAGCCCGAGGCCGCCGCCCCGGCCCCCTCCATGAACATCGACGGCATGGCGGTGGCCCGCCATCTGGCCCAGGCGGTGCGCTTCCAGACCGTCTCCTATGGGGGTGGGGCGCATGAGGCGGAGAAGGACGCCGCACTCAACGCCATGCGGTCGTGGCTGGCCGCCACCTACCCCAAATTCCACGCCGCCGCGAGGCGGGAGGTGATCGGCCAGAGCCTGCTTTTCACCTGGAAGGGCCGCGACCCCAAGCTCGCGCCGATCTTGCTCATGGCCCATATGGACGTGGTGCCCATCGTTCCCGGCACGGCGAAGGATTGGGTGCATGCGCCCTTCTCCGGCGATATCGCGGGCGGTTATGTGTGGGGCCGAGGCTCCATCGACGACAAGGGCTCGCTGATCGCAATTCTGGAAGCGTGCGAGCGGCTGGCGGCGCAGGGCTTCACGCCGCAGCGCACGGTGATGATTGCGGCGGGTCAGGATGAGGAAGTAGGCGGCGCGCAAGGCAACGGCGTGATCGCCAAAACGCTCGCCAAGCGCGGCGTGCATTTCGCCTGGGTGCTGGACGAAGGTGGGGCGATCATGGACGAGCCCTTCCCCGGCGTGCTGACGCCGGTTGCGTTCGTGGCCGTGGCGGAGAAAGGCTATCTGAGCCTCGAACTCGTGGCGCATGGCGAGGGCGGGCATTCCTCGCGGCCGACGAATGACATGGCGGTGACGCGGCTTGCGTCCTCCATCCTGAAAGTGATGCATCACCCTTTCCGCTCCGGCCTCGACAGCATCGAGCGCGAACAGCTTCATGTGCTTGCGCCCGTGATGCCGTTCGTGCCGCGATTGCTGCTCGCCAATCTGTGGATCGCCGAACCTATTGTTGTGCGGTTGCTGGAAATGCAGCCCGGCACGGCCGCGCGCCTGCACACCACGATTGCGCCGACCATGCTTTCGGCGGGCATCAAGGACAATGTGCTGCCGCCGACCGCGCGCGCGATCATCAATTTCCGGCTGCATCCGCGCGACAATATCGACGGCGTTGTCGAGCATGTGCGCAACGCCATCGACGATCCCAAGGTCGATATCGATGTGCTTGGCGAAACGCAGGCCGAGGCGTCGAAAGTCGCCGACATCAACGGCCTGGCGTTCAAATTTCTCACGCGTGAGATTCAGGAATCCTTCGGCGGCATTCCTGTGGCGCCCGACATGACAACGGGCGCCACCGATTCCCGCCATTACCTGCCGATTGCCGATGAGGTGTTCCGGTTCGATCCCTTCCATTTCGGGCCCGATGACCTGTCCCGCGTGCATGGCACCAATGAGCGCCTTGCAGTGGGCGATCTGGCGACCGCCGTGGCCTTCTACATGCGCCTGATGCAAGATGCGAAATAGCCGCGTGCATGATAGGATTTTCTGCTTGACGCCCACACAAAGGGGATGGCCATGAAACGATATGTTTTAGCTGCGGGCGCGATTGCGCTGACCGCAATTCTCATTCCCTCAACATCGCCGGTCACCATGTCGAAAGCAGCAGAGCAGCAGGACACCGCACCAAATTGGAATCTGGGCGATCTTTATCCCGGCGATGATGCGTGGACCGCGGCGCGCGACCAGCTCAAATCCGATGCGGACAAGCTCGCCGATTACAAAGGCACGCTCGGCAAGAGTGCGGCGGATATGCTCAAGGCGCTGGATGCCATCAGCCACGTGCGCAAGGACGCGAACAGGCTTTATGTTTATGCGTCGCTGAAGGCCGATGAAGACGTGAACATCGCGCCCAATCAGGAGCGCGAACAGGCCGCCGCCAACATCCAGACGATCCTGAGTGAAAACACCGCGTGGCTGACGCCGGAAATTCTTGGCATCGGCGCGGACAAGGTGAAGGCGTTTGAAGCGGCCTCGCCCGAATTGAAACAGCGTTTCGGATTCTTTTTGGATAATACGCTCCGCGCCGCACCACATACACTGGGTGTGGAGGCCGAAGGCGTGCTCGCATCGGCGGGCAATGTTTTCAATCAGCCCGACAGCATCTATACCGTGCTCGCCGATGGCGAAGTGCCCTTCCCCGCCATCCGCCTTTCGGACGGCACGAAGATCGACCGGCTGGATTCGCAGGCTTACGGCAAATGGCGCACCGCGCCCGATCGCGGCGACCGCAAGAAAGTGTTCGACGCGTTCTGGGGCGCGTGGAAAAAATACGAAGGCACGCTCGGCGCAACGCTGACCACGCAAGTGATGGGCGAAGTGTTTCAGGCCAAGGTGCGGCATTACCCCAATTCGCTGTCGGCCGCCCTCTTCGCCGACAACATGCCCGAAGGCGTCTATCGCCAATTGGTGGCGCAGGCCAATGCGGGATTGCCCACGCTCTATCGCTATCTGACGCTGCGCAAGAAGATGCTGCACATCAAGGGCAGCCTTTCGTATTACGATATGTATGTGCCGCTGTTTCTGCCCGACGAATTGCGCCATTTCACCGTGCCGCAATCGGAGGAGATCGCGCTTGCCGTCACCGCGCCCTATGGCGAGGAATATACCGGCATGTTGAAAAAGGGATTTGCCGGGAACTGGATGGATGTCTATCCGCGGCCCGGCAAGGCGAGCGGGGCCTATATGAACGGCTCGGCCTATGACGTGCATCCCTATCTGCACCTCAATCACAATGGCGATTACGAGGCGCTATCGACTTTCGTGCATGAATGGGGACATGCCGTTCACACGATGCTGGACGACGAAACGCAGCCTTTCGAGACGTCGGATTATTCCACCTTCATCGCCGAGACGGCCTCGATCTCCAACGAGATGCTGCTCAACGACTACATGGTGGACCACGCCAAGACGCGCAAGGAAAAGCTTTACTATCTGAACGAAGGGTTGGAGCTGATCCGCACAACCTTCTTCCGCCAGACCATGTTCGCCGAATTCCAGCTTCAGCTTCACGAAGAAATCGAAAAGGGCGACACGCTGTCCGGCGAGAAGATGACGTCGATGTATTGCGACCTGCTCAAGAAATATTACGGCGAGGCCGAAGGCATCACCAATATCGATCCCGCCTATTGCGTGGAATGGGAGTTCATTCCCCATTTCTATTACGGCTTCTATGTCTATCAATACGCCACATCCATTGCGGGTGCCGCGCAATTCACCGACGACATCAACAAGGAAGGTGCGCCCGCGCGCGACCGCTTCATCGCCATGCTGAAGGCGGGCGGCTCGGATTATCCCTACGCGCTTTACAAGAAGGCGGGCTTGGATATGGCGAGCCCGGCGCCCTATCAGGCGCTGATCGCGCGCATGAACCGCATCCTCGATGAGATCGACGAGTTGGATAAGGGTGGGGATTAGCGGATCTCTAAGGTCATCGTCACATCGGCGGTGATCGTCTGCTCGCCCGCCGAGACGGGAACGGGTGCCGCCTCCATGGCCAGTGCAACGCCGCGATACATCGGGCGCGGCGCTTCGCTGCCACCCTCATTGATCGACATCACGCGGCCAAGCGCAACACCCGCCGATTTGGCGTAAATCTGCGCGCGATCCATCGCATCCTTGATCGCGGCGGCGCGGGCATCGGCCAGCAGCGCCTTGGTATCGCCGATCGAGAAGTCCACCGAATTCACCTGATTGGCGCCGGACGACACCAGCGCGTCGAGCGCGGTGCCGAGATTCTTCAGATCGTCCACCTTCACCGTGACGGTGTTCGAAACCTGATAGCCCACGATGCGCGGCGGCTCGGTGGCGTTCTGCTGATAGGGCGTGTATTGCGGCGAAACGCTGAAATTCGAGGTCTGGATGGATTTCTCGGCGATGCCGAGCTTCTTCAGCGTGGCGAACACGGCGTTCATCGCGCGCGTGTTGGCGGCGAGTGCCGCGGCCGCCGTCGCCTCTTGCGTGACCACGCCCGCCGAAAGCATCGCCCGGTCGGGCACGGCGGTCGCCTCGCCCTCGCCGGAGACTGTGATCAGCCGCGGCATGGCGGCCGGGCCCGAAATCGGCGGCAATGGCGGCGGGACCGCCAAGCATCACAAGACCCACACTCAAAAGTACGGTGCGCGCGAAACCGGCGTTCATGGCGATACTCCCTTTGATGCGGGGGAAGTCTGGCCCGCCTCCAAGGCGGAAAAGCGGCGGGCCGGTGGCCGGGCTTTCCGCCCCAAAGACTATACGCGCTTGGGCCGGAATCCTGATAGAAGGCCCGCGTTCCGGTGGGGCCCGTAGCTCAGTTGGTTAGAGCTGGCCGCTCATAACGGTCTGGTCGCAGGTTCGAGTCCTGCCGGGCCCACCAATGTTTTCAAATGGTTGGCTTTTTTGGCGATCCATTTTTTTGCTCTTGCGGCACGCAAACGGCACGCAAACACCCGATTCGGAGTTGCGATAGAGCGGAATCTGCTCACCCAATTCCTTGCGGATCGCACTCACTGTCCCGCCCGAAATGCCGCTGCGTTTCACGACCTCCGCATGTGGCAATCCGGAGAGAATAAGAAAACGAACTTCCTCGCGTTTGGCGTCACCAATGCCGTGCTCAACCTGGGAAACAATTGTCTTCGACAGCTCCGCAGCGTCCATACGCGGTTGATCGATATTTGCCCGTTTCAAATGGTGCCGGACTTCGGCCATCACGCTTTCGATTGCCGCAACAGCCTCGGCGCAATAGTCCGGCTCATAGGGCGCATAGATCGAGGTCGTGGCATCCGAACCTTTCGGCAAATGACCGAGAAAGAGACTGATCTGTTCGCTCGGCACTTTTCGTTTGCGCAGCTCACGCGCCATGCCATGCCGTATCGAATAGGGCCGCACCTTGTCATCGAGACCAGCTTCATCGCGAAGCAATTGCCATGCGTGAGCGATGGATACGACCGGACCGCCAGCATAAGCCACGTAGCGCGCATTCGGCTCCATATCGCCCTGAAGCCAAGGCCGCAGCGTCGGCGTAACCGGAAGAATGGGGCGGAATTTCTTGTTCTGGCGGCGGCCCGGTGGATTGAGATCAAGCCGGCAATTCGCTTCGTCGAATTGCGCGCGCCGCAAATCGAGAATGGCGCCGGGACGCGCCAACGTATTCGCCGCAATGATCAAATAAGCCAGCATGTGACGCGATTTCGCTGCATCCATCAATCGCGCGAGTTCCATGGCAGCGATAGGCCGTCCCTTGGGTTCGCGCGAGCGGCGCTCTTCGACGGTTTCAAGGCTGAAGATGTGCGGCGCCTCGCTGAGTTCCTGCCATTTCACCGCGCGGTTCAGGGCGGCCCGTCCCACAGACAAAACGCGATCAATTCCACTGGCGTTTGCGCCTTTGCTCTTCAACCAAGCTCGAAAGCGGCGCTGTTCGTTGGGCGTGATTTCAGCGACCATCCGCCCAGTCCAGAATTCCGTCCAGTACGAGAGTCCGTTCCATTGCGTTCTCGAACTGGGAAGGTGCTGGGCGTGATCGTCCCAATAAGTAATCAGGACGTTGTCGATCGTGACTTGATCCGGCCTACCTTTGGTAGCGCGGTCGTTTTCGATAACCCAGTTGGCAAGCGCGAGGCTCGCCTCCTGAAAATCTGTTGTGCCAAGACTGACGCGGCATGTCTGACGGCTGCGTCGGTCATACCAGGTCCGACACCACGCGCCATCGGCATGCTCTCGCCCTGGCTTCTTGCTGAGCCAGTAATTTCCGATCTGCCCCGGCTTAGGCTTGGTGTTGATTCTTCTGCGCATGCGTCAACCGATTGCTGCCTCAAATATGCTCCGATCTGATCACCAGTATAGAAAACTCGCCGCCCAATACAAACACATCCAAGCTTGCCCCGCAGGCGTTCATTTCGAACCGTGCAGGGCTTTACGTGCAGCAGAAATGCCGCCTGCCGCTCATCATAAAGTTCGGGTGCATTCATGTGTGAGCATGCTGGCTGCGTTGTATCACTCACAATGAGAACGCCGTTTCCACAGATTTGAAACCGATGCCCACGCCCGCGGCTATGCTGGGACGGAGAGGTCAAGCGTCATCAACAAGATATCGTTCGCACGCTTTTTGATTTCATCTACAGCAGCGTCGCCAGCCAAGGTAAACTTCGCGTAACGCTCACAAACATAGGCCGAACCTGTGCAAACGGAAGGACACAAAGGCATGCTCGATACACGATGGTATACATTGAAGGAGGCTGCGGAGCGCTTGCGAATTTCCAGAAAGACATTGAGCGTCATTCTGAGACAGCATCCGCATTGCGCGCGCGTCGGGCGGAAGTTCATTATATCCGATACGGACCTGACACAGCTGTACGAGACATTGAAATCCCAATCGGTCTCGATGAACAGGGCGAGTGGTCGCGCCACCAGCGTTCGAGCATCACCATCCGACGCGCAAATATATGCGAGATTGGCAAAACTAACCGCGAAGCCGAAGCCGAGCAGCGCGATGCCAAGGGGCATAGTGTGCTCCAAGCGCCATCGACAGAGACCTCCTGGCGGCTCGACTTAAAACCTTGGCGACCGCTTTGGAGGCCCTCCGCGAATTGTTACTAATCGTCGGCACTTATTGACAATATGCCTGCGATATGTAACAACACGTCATGCTTCGTGAATCACGTCCCGCCGAGCGCGCCCTCGAACTTGCCCGCAAGCGTGGGATCGCCCGCACGCGCGATTTTCAGGCCGCGGGCATACAACGCACCTACCTCGGACGCCTCTGCGAGCAAGGGAAACTCGTCAAACTCGGACGAGGGCTTTATCAGGCCGCTGATTTCGAAAGATTTCATGCCGCGCATGACCTCGCGGAAACGGCGCGGCTGGTGCCGAGTGGCGTGATTTGCCTTCTATCTGCGCTTCAGGTTCATGGCCTTACGACCCAAGCACCTCACGCAGTCTGGCTGATGATTGGTCATAAGGCCCGCATGCCACGCATCCCGTTTCCCCACGAGGTCGTGCGGGCATCGGGGAAGGCATTTTCGACGGGGCGTATGAAGATTGCCATCGAAGGTGTGGAAGTCATTGTCACCGACCCCGCCAAGACGGTTGCCGATTGTTTCAAATATCGCCGCCACGTCGGCATCGATGTCGCAATCGAGGCGCTGAAGGATTGCCTGCGCCAGCGCACAGCAACGCAAGCCCAGCTCTGGCGCTATGCCAGTATCTGCCGCGTCCAACCGATCATGCGTCCCTACCTTGAGGCTCTCGCATGAAGGATGGTCCCAAGAATGTGGCCGCGTCGGTGCGGCAGCGGCTGCTCAACGCGCGTAAAGGAAAACAGGATTTCCAGCGCATGCTGCTGCAATACGCCATCGAGCGGCTCCTCTTTCGGCTGTCCCAATCATCCTTGCATGACAGCTTCATTCTTAAAGGCGCCATGCTCTTCGCGCTCTGGACGCCGGAGCCGTTTCGATCGACGGGCGATCTTGATTTTCTCGGCTTCGGTCCGAACGATGTGGCTGCAATCAGGAACGCAATCCAAAGGCTTTGCGCCGAACCTGCGACCGATGACGGTCTTAACTTCGATCCGAAGAGCATCGAAGTCGAGGTGATGCGTGAAGAAGAAGAGTATCACGGCGCTCGCGTCCGCCTTCGTGCCCATCTCGGAACTGCTGTTATTCCGCTTCAGATCGACATTGGCTTCGGCGACATCGTGCATCCAGCCCCCTTGGAACTTGATTATCCAGTGTTGATTGCCGACCTTCCAGCGCCGCGAATTCGTGCCTATCCGCCAGAGACCGTGATCGCGGAAAAACTTGAAGCAATGGTCCGGTTCAGCGAACTGACAAGCCGCCTCAAAGATCATTACGATATCTGGGCGCTATCGCAGATTTTTGGATTCAAGATGCACGATCTTGTCACGGCCATAGGGAAAACCTTTGCGCATCGCAAGACAGATTTTCCTTCAGACATTCCGCTGCCACTTACGGATGAATTTGCCCACCATCAAGCCAAGCTTGCACAGTGGAAAGCTTTCCTAAAACGCACCTCGCCAACAATGATGCCGCCGCCGTTTCCGGAATTGCTGGCAGAGCTTCGAGGGTTCCTTGGGCCGGTGATTTCGGCGTTGCAGGATAGTCCATCCGAGATCACGGCTGAATGGCGGCCAGGGCAAGGGTGGAGCTAAGCGGCGCGGCAACGGCAACGCCTTCCCGCCTTCGCCACATGAGCAGCATTTGATTTCTTTCATCAGATTCAAACGACACGAGGCATAGACGAAGGTTCTCCCTTCCCATGCGAGGAGTTCACAGATTCCATTCCTGTCGCGCCCGCTATTCCCACATAATCGCGCAAGCCGCGCCAGTTTCTTCCAAGCACCTAACGGCGAGATTGTTTGTCGATGGAGCATAAAAAGAAAATTTCGACCTTGTTCCTTATGATTGCTCCAGATGGATCAATTTTTCTTGCCGGTGGACAAGCCGGCGTTTCGTGCGACACCGTTCGGCGATGAAGACTAACCGCCATCGAAATGAGAACGACAGGAGTTCGATCTATACGATGCAGGAAGCAGCAGAACGGCTTCGTATTTGTCGGCGAAATTTGCAAGAATTGATCAAACGGTATCCCTTCTACTTTCCAAATGGGAGACGCAAACTATTCACGGAAAATGATTTGGCGGCGCTCATAGCCGCGCTTCGCAATGAGATTCCAGAATGCCACTCAAACCTGCGCCGCCCCATGAAGGCGGCACGCCTTGCCGGTCTGTCCGCGAAACCCATTTCGGGGTCTATGTGGGCCGAAGCACAAAGGCGTCTGGCTGCGCTACGGCGCAAAAAGGCCCGAAGTCCGGAAAGAGAAAATTGATCCGCAGCTTGTATACAGAACGGCTAGAAAAATCGCTTTGTACTATTCGCTAATTGGAGAAAAATCGCCTTTTTCCGGATTCTGCGGCTTATATCCTATCCAGAAAATTGATTGAGAGCTTCCTGCGACGCTTGTCTCGCCTACGGGCCTCCGTCTTTGGCTCGAATGCGCATTATTAAGTCCCATTTTTTCGAAAAAATAGAGAACTATCCCGCGAAAATCCGGCAATCTGGAGTATTGCCACTGGGTAACCCTCAAAAGTTCAGCGTCGCGGCGAATAACTGCGGCTGGTGTAGGCCTGAGGATATGGCCGATCGTCAAATCTTCGAAATCGGTACGCTGGCGATGTGGCGATTGACCTGAGCCCCTAAACCTCATCCAAAAGCGAGTAGAGTCCGGGACCTTGGAAGGGGTACCCATCGTCAATAAGAACGAAACCGCACGACTCCTCTTCTAACTTCCGAACCTTGACCATTCGCGATTACAAGTCGCGGAAGTTGAAGCAATTGAAGCTGCTCCACATGATCGTCTGGCTGGCCCTCGAAGAGTTCAATCCCAAGTACATTTTCAACGGAGGCCCGTGTATTTGATATCCCACGAAACACGTGGACATCGGGCGCTAGCAAGTACGTGGGCCTGATTTGAGTGTGATCGGGGCAGAGCATTGCACGAAATTTATCTGGAAGTATGCCCATCCAACGTGTTTCGAAAGGTATTCCAAGTTGTGGGAGCGGAATCGACTTTTCGTTAAATGCTTGGCTGTCGTTCATCCTGACTGCGTCAGCATAGATGGCGAGCTGATCTTTTTCCCAATTCAGTTCGTCGTATTGGACGGAACGGCCTAAGCCGTCGTTGCGGGAGGTGTCAGATCCTATAATTTGGCGAACCGTTGGCGGTGGTTGGCGTTCAATAAGCGCGTCACGCGACCCATATTGCGGGGCAGGAGATCGAGTTCTTCTGAAGTCGGATGCCATATCAATCCGGCCTTTTATGAACTCCATTTCCTTCCGCAATTGAGCAATTTGCGTCCCGAGAAACTCTATCTCCTCAGAATTCTTTCTAGCCAATTTGACAGCAGCTTCCGCAGCGGCACTACGAATTTGTGCTAGCATAAAATTATCGACTTTGTTTTCGTGCTGCTCATCTGCGCGCGTTGTTGTTGAACGATCCTGACCTTGTGGAACACCGGAAGCAACTTTCCGCTTACGTCTCCATGAAATCAACGCAATTATGCACACGCTAATGATGACTATACTTAATGCGGCTAAAGCGATTTCGAACCATACGTCTACGCTTGGCAACGAAATCGACCATGGATTTCGACGTGGTCGCGCCATAGACTCTGGCGTGGACACTGCCTTAACCGTTGGGCGCTCGGTATTGCTAGCACTCGTTGGTGGTCGGTTTGTGTGCGTGGGGCTTTCGGCTTGGGACAACCGCAGTTGTTCGCTGTGCAGAGATTGAGAGGCGGGCGACAGCACGACGTGAACCGAGCTTTCGTACTGCTTCCCAGATGCAGGCGTAAAGACCACTTCCCCAGAATTTAGAAATGCCTGAAGAGGCGTTTGATTTTCAAACCCGTCTAAATCCTGATCCTGCGAAATATCTCGTTGAAGGAGTATTGGGCCTATCCACCTGCTAGAGTTGTTTCCAATACTCGTCAAACAGTTCTGACCTGGATTTTTGAATGCTGCACGCAGTCCGTTTCTTATCGAAGCAAGCGATGTATCTTCGCCTTTGGCAGATACTGTGACGTCGCCACCGCCAGTGATCGCAAATTTTGCTCCATTATGTATCGTTTGACGGAGATATGTAACTAGCGCATTCGTGATTGCCTGATCGCAAGCACCTTTCTCATGAGCAGCAACTACCGACCCGATGTTGAATGAAGGAGTAGAACTCGATGTTCCGCCAACAACAGGTATTGTTGCCTCAAATGTCAGCAACATTCCGAGCGCAAGCGCCCGCAATCGTAAGATATCAATCGCCGACATCTACGGTCGCCCGCGTTCCATTTGGACCATCGGAAGCCAAGGCTCGAATCATCTGACGCAGCAACAGAATAAATGGGGGCTGGCGAGACAATAAAGCGGCATCAGTTTGCTGCTGGGAACGCGTCCGATCCCCGACCCCAGTTTTTTCTTCGTCAGCGATTTTTGACAGTTCAGCTGCTACATTCTTCAGCTCTGCGGTGAAGCCATCAGATTCCCCATTTGCGGCGCTACAGACCGAGCGCAGGAATGACTCGTTGTTAAGGTCAACGCGGACACCGGTATAATTGCGAAACAATTCTAGAAACTTAGAGAATTCTGGAGTGTCGTCCGCGATCACCCAATCTGTAGATGGTGCTAGGGCCTTAAAATTATCCATAGCGGCCTTCGCCATACCATCCGCGCGCCGGGTAACGTTTTCACCCAGAGGTGGAAGAACTAAACTGCGCTCATCCCAAATCAATTCCTGTTGCGCTGCGTGACCCGCAACGAGACCATATGCAACCTCTTCCTTTGGCTCAGCGCTAAACACGCTTTTCTCTAGCGCGACGTTAGATAGATCAGCCGCCGACAGGAAGAGCTTGCCTGCTCCATCCTGGATCGCCTCCGCCACGAAATTTGAGAACATGCGGCTACCGCGCCCCCCGAAACAGAGATGAATTCGCTCTGTCCCAACTCGTTGTTCGCCCGCCTTGCTCAAAACCTGTTTTAGCACGCAGCCGACATAATAGATGAGACCGCCATAGGCCAGCGATACTATTCCGCTGAGCCATTTGCTTTCAGCGGAAATATTACTGGCGATGCTCATGATATCTTTGGCAGTATCGCTGGAATTTATAATTACCTCAGCGGCATTAAACTTCTGTTCATCGCTTAGCGTAGCGTACAGCTTTCCAATCTCGCGCAAACTCGGCGTATTCGATAGCAAGTTATCCAACAAACCTGTCCTGAGAAGGGGCTGAACGAACACCTCCTGCGCAGCAAGGCGCAGCGACGCATGCCATAGCACGCGCCCAGCTTTGACAATGACAACATCTGTACTGCCGCCGCCGACATCGAAGACCACAACTGTTTCGCTAAAATACGCTTTTTTGCGAGTTGCAAAATAGACGGCAGCACAACGGCTTTCTGAATTGCTTTCGAAGTTTTGTTCGTCCAGCGCCTGCGGATGTACGTGCAGCCCCTTGCCGGACAGATCACCTGTGAGCGTGTCAAGAGCTTGCTTGCACTTGTTTTGGAAAGTCCTCCTCGTGAATGAACCAAATGCTTCAGGGAATGAGAACTTCACATTGATGCGCCTTGGCGGCACGCCTCTCGAAGCGCATTCGGCGACACTCTGAAGCACGGTCTGCTCCAAATACATTCCAACTAATTTCTGTAGCAATTCGGCTCGCGAGGCTGTCAAGCCGATACCCCATTTTAGCTCACGGCCAAAGACCGTATCCGGCCGATTTGCCTGTGTCAGATTTAGACGCAAGCTTGAATTAAACATAACCCTGTGACTCCAAATCGGCGCTTGGATACCACTGTTGTCACTAGGTCGGACCTGAAGAATTGTTTGGAAAACACTTGGGACCTTCTTTCCAAGTACTCCATCCTTAATATAGATTTCGGCTGCTGCCTCTACAGCTTGATCATTTCCCGGCGTAAAGGGCTCGACTAATCTCGCTTCAAAATCTAAGCGCGCAGGAGTGCCGCCCGCCGGGGCCGCGTAGACCGACGTATTCGATGTGCCAAAATCGATTCCGACAATCCATGGCGTCTCGTCTTGAGTTAATTCGACTTTGTTAAAGACGCGGCCAGTATAGGCTGGGCACAACTCTTCCGTTGGCATGACAAGCAGCCCAGCAAATCGCATGTCAGGATTGACAATGTCACGCGCACCATCTTTGCGGGGGTTCGCATTCGCATTGCAAAGGAGGGCCTCGGGTACATTTCCAAACGCATGTAACCACGTAATAGGCTCACCCCCATTTGCGCGAGCTGGGCTCGGATCAACGATCCGCCGAAGCGCACGAGATTCAATTGAACTACGAAGATTAGCGATAGCGCCAATCGCTGTACGCTTATCAGGGGTAGACGCTACGTCTACCAACTCCGAAAGTACAAAACCACAATATGGTTCTAATTTTTCGCCACGTCGGGTCTGCACGACCAAAAAATACGTCTTCCAGTCTGAGATTTTGAAATCCGGCCAGACACCGCAGGCTACGGGCTCTTCTTCAAGAATTTCGGCTTCGTAGCTTTTGGTGACCCAATGCTGAATATCATCGCCTCCTCGTCCACGCGAAAACGTCAGCGAAATTTGCGCGGTCGGCAAAGTTCCTGAAACGCTAGCGATGCGAACGGCATTCAACAGCTTTTCAGGCGCAAGAAAAGTCAACAGTATAGGATCAATGGGAAGGACGTACTGTTGGGTAGTATTTCGGTGCGCGACGACTTGGCGCTCTCTCATTTTACAAAGAACTGTGGAGAAAAGCTCGCCGGGACGCACCACTACGAAGCCTGCATCCGCCGCCTCTTGTTTGACGCGTTCAAAAATCTCGTTTTCGTTTACTACTCGTGCAAGCGAGAAGGGCCCCCAAAACGGAATCTTCTCTGCAGGAACGCCAACAGTTGTAGCCAGCAGCGGATCGGCTACCACAAGACCAAAAATACCGATGTCGTACAACTCTGAACGTGCCCTAACATAGAACTCGGGCTGAATTCTGCTGGCGGTTAATTCGATACTTGGCGTTGAAAGCGCCAACGAGTTGGTCCGCCGGGAAGCCGAGCGGATTTGCATCGGTCTCTCGCACCTGTCCCGTCGCGCCAGCGCGCTTAAGGTCGTTCGCGAAAGCGCTGACTATTTTGGTAAGCCGATCAGTATATTTTGGAGAAGTTCCGCTATCCTTGCTATCGAGTAAAGTTGTGAGCTGGCGAAGGATGTCACGTGTGGCCTTGTAAGTGAGTTCAATGTCGTCCTGCAAAAGCCCCGCTGCAAGAGGATCAAGAACTTCGTCCCCAACGACCCACGATGGACAAAGTCGCCCTACGACTTCAACCATGCCCGTTGCCGGTGCGATCACCGTAGCAGGGTTCACTATCGCAAGTGGCATATCGCCACCAGTCAATATGCCAATCTCTTTCCACGTATCACCTCTGACTCTCACTGACATCGGTGATAGGCGTGCGGCAGCTGTAATAAATGGCCTATTGAACGTTTCGATGACCCCCACTCGAACAGTGGTGAGCGGGAGTCCTTGGTCATTGGAAATTGCCCAAATCGCGACCAGAGCTCGCCAAACATTAATAGCTCCTCTGTCGGGAACATCATCGTCGAGCAATGCAGTCTCGAATTGCGCAACTTGCGCCCAGATATCAGGTATAGAGTTATATTGCCTAGCCGCGCCCGTCGAAATTTCTTCGATTTTCAGTTTGTCGGCGACAACTCGCAGACTTGCGAACGGCATCCAATTCCAATCAGATGAATCCGCGCGACCGATAGCTTCGGATAGTTCAGGTAATAGCGGTATTGTTGACATTCAGAGCTTCCTTAGGATGTGAACGACCGCAGGTTTCAGGTGGTAACGGCATGAACTTGGGCGCACTCGAATAACTTCTCTATGAATGCGCCAAATTTCACGCCACCGTCTTGCTTGTTGGCCCGTCGTTGTCCATTTAAGACATAGAAAATTTCATCTAGTCGAAGGCCTTTGCCGCCGGTGACAAGTCGATCGAAATCGGCCCGATCAAATGTCGTTGGTAATTTCAAATAGCGATTCGCATCTAGCTCGCCCGTCATGAACAGTGTCGCGTTCGAAAGTTGACAATCCATCGCATCTCGAATGCCCGTATCGCCTTTCGGAGGAAAAGCAATTGCGCCGAACCAACCCAAAACATTTCGACAAAATTTCTCCAGTTCGGCCTTGTAATCACCGACCCTGTCTGCCGTCGCTCCGTCAAAATCGACACCCGCCTCTGAAATCCACGCCTCAAACCAGGGTTGCCGAGCATTTTTGCGCCGCGCTTTTGGGCTCAATTCATCGCCGTAAACCGCTGCAACAAGCCAGGAAAAGCGGAGGAGTCGTCCAAGCGATGAAAGCGGCTTATCGTCTTCGGGCACATTGAGCCCGGATACAACATTTGGAAGGTCAGCCCAGCTTACACAAGCTTTCGATTCTGGTTCGCCAGACTTGGAGATTGATTTGTAAGCGACTGGTTCGATTGTTCCTGCTGCGTCAGCTGCCACATCGGAACGGAGGAAATCGACACCCGGCTAGCGCAGCAAACAATTCGATTACGAGAGGTGGATTTTTCTGCTCAGGTCCGTAAATAGGGTTTTTACCTGCTTGCGGACCTGTCTGAGCGGGCGGCATTACGGCGAGTTTGGGTGCGCCCAGAAGAAATATCTGGTTGAAGACGTCAGCCGCTTCGAGCGTCGTTGCATAATAACTCAATGCGCCCTTGGTCTGACGCAAGAATTCGGCAGAATCTGCTGCGAGCTCCTCCTTATCAGTTGAACCAAACGTAAAGTAGGGCAGCAAAAAAGCGGCACCAATCGGCATCCTTCCTCCTTGGGTACGAATTAAGCGAGCAAGGCCTGGCATACAGGAAGCCCCTGTCCCACCGAACACCGAACCAAAAAGAAAAATTCTTGGTGGCTCACCCTCGCGCGCGCGGGCAATTCTTTCTGTGATTTCTTTTACCAAGATATCATCAGTGTGTTGTGCGGCCTCTGCCAGGACAGCCACGCCGATCGGAGGGCGTCCCCGAAAACCGCCGATGAGCGTGGTTTCCTGCTCTGATGCGCCAGAGCCTGCTTCGCGCTGTCGCCGAAACAGGCTATCGAATAAAAGTGCCTCGCCGGCGCGAACGGGATTGCTTCGCATCTGCTGCTCTCGGAAGAGTTCCGCGAGCGTTGTGCCGCGCTGACCGTCTCCGATTGGTGACCACTGCAATTTTGTGCGCAAAAAATAATTTATACGCGTGCGGAAAAGACTACACTTGTCCCCCATTCGGTTTGTTGTGCCCCGAAAGAACAAGTAAAGCTTTCTATAGCTGTCAAGCAATTCTTCTGTCCGACGGAAATTTCCGTTGTCCGTTTCTGGCTCAATGCAGACCACATCGAGTGTCTCCGGTCCAAGTCCGGCGGCGCACAGCAATATAAGTGCCTCTAACGCCTTATGTCCCGAACCACCCACCGAAATTGCAATATTTGTCACGTAAGTCTTCCCTATGATCAGCTTGAAGAGAGAGGCAACCATCCACGTGCGGCAGGCACAGCAGATTTTTGGTGCCGGGGAACAACGAGTGCGAGGCCTAGCCAGAAAACCAATAACGTACTCGCAACTCCAATTATGACGCCAACAATGATCCAGCCATAGGCGAAAATGTCATCTTTGCTTTGGTATAGATAAGCGGAAGCAGCGATACTGTTCATCGTTATGCTAACTATCAGGGCGCCCCACCATCTCGACCGGGCATAGCGCAAGTCTGCTGGTTCGCGTGGCGCCCATACGTAGGTTTGAATTGTCAACCACACTATAGCGGTGAACAAAGCGACGGCGCTAGTGAGCATGAATGTCTGAAAGATTGCATCAGCTAATTCGACAATCTCACTGTCAGATGCTGCTTGGCTTGCATTGTCAGGTAGCAATGCAATTACCGACAGCCAAGAAATATCAGCGAGTTCAAACACTGCGTACGCGATTGCAATGACACAAGCATACTCTATAAAAAGCAAAAAGATGCTTAGGAAAAGCGCCGTCCACCGTGCTTCTACTTTCATTGGCAATTACTCCATTCTAAATGCAAATCCGAACCGACCAAGTGACGGCGCGCCCCACGGATCGGCTTCGTCACGTTCAAGTAGTGCGGCGGCCAAGCGGTCCAATTTATATACGGGGAAGATAGGAAGTTGATCGCTTGCGCCGCCCCTTGCTGCGTCCAAAAGTGCTGAAGCGTCCGCGTCATCGAAACTCCAGGTGTGCAACCAAATAGGCAAGTCGTTAGCAGTCGGAGATGGCGCACGGACATCCACTTCAACGTAGTACGGTCTACGCCGCTCGAATTCGGCGCGAACTTTTCCCGCAAGCGCCTGAATCTCGAACCCACTTTGATCTTTGACACGAACTAATTTGATCAATGAATGAGGCGCATCGACCTCATCCCAAAGGGATGAACATCAACTCCTATCATTTGTGAAAGTGCCGGCGTAGCGAAACACTCGCACAACAACGCTGCCCGCTACTTCGGTGGCGCTCGGTCGTACGGCATCGGTCCAATACAGCTCGTTAACTGGAGCGAGAACTGAAAGCGCTGGTGATTGACTAACCCCGTGCACTTCTCCTTGCCAGATTAAGTTGCCAAGCTCGTCTGTTACGACACGTCGTGATTGGCCTTCAGAGGTGACAATGGTGTCTCCCGTTTCAATTGTCTTTCTTACAAAATCACGCCCGCCAAGACGGAGCGGATTGGGAGCGAAAAGTATCGAGCGAATTGCATTCGGTGATTTGTCAATTAAGAGCTGCTCGCGTAATCCGGCGATGAGACGTTCGACAGTGGACGTGGGTCCTATGACGAGGGCGAAAAAAGGTCGGACACCATTGTATGAAACGATCGAGCGGTCCGGTGGGATGTCGTAGATTTTTCCTGAAAAGGGTGTCGCCACTCCGACGATAGCTACACTGCGGCCTTGAGCAATCAGATTTCGCAGAGACCGCGCGATTCGCCCGGTGCCACCCGATCCTAACTCCTCATTGTTAAAAAAAAGATCGGTAACAACTATCGCAAGCTCATCCCGCCGAGACGCGCCTATCTCTGTGAGGACCGCAGGAATATCCGTTTCTTTGTAAGTAAACGCGGCTCGTTCGATGGAGGTCTTAACAAATGCATCGCGTTCTGCAGTGGAATGTTCAAACGCGCCCCCAAAGAAATAGTAACTTGAGGTGGCATAGTTTGTTGATCGGTCTAGTTGATCGGGCAAGCCTCTCATGAAGCTCACGAAGAGTGACTCACGATCAGCTCGCTCGACACGATGGGCTGGAATAAAGCCCTGCATGGAAACTGATCTGTCGAGATAGACGACAGCACTACTTGGACGTGCGCTCACATCCGAGATCGACCAAGCTGTTCTATTTAAAAGTGAAGCATGCGGCAGGCACGTAACAGGTTTAGCTCCACATCCTGTCAAAAGGATACTGGAGGCCAACGCCAAAAGGCGTACGCCATCTTGAACAGTCCGCCCCATTTAGCCCCCGCAGTCTCTTACTTATGAAATTCTTAGGGTTAACAATCAAAGATTGCAACTAGTGGGTGAATACTTTCAAAAATGGAAAAATTTGCTCAGAAAATCCAGCGACCACTGCTTACCAAATACTGTGCTTTCTTACGCCATGCCTACGAGTTATAGGGTCATAGGCATGCTTACGCTTGAAGTTGAACGCACTTCTCTTGCCGTTGCATCGTCATCCTTGATTCCAACCCCTTGGTAAGGGGTAGGTCGTGAGTTCGATTCTCACCTCCGGCACCAGTTTCAGCCAATAAAATCAAGGGTTTCTGGCGGTGTTTTTGGAACATCACGAGAACCCATACCGGCACCAAAGGGCGTGAATCGGAGCCAAACGGAGAACAAATCCGTGCAAAATCCGTGCACCCAAAATCGCCCAACTCCCTCGTCAGGGGGTTGGGCGGACGGATCATTCGAACAACTCGGAATGCGTGCCCGTGCGCACGAAATTCAGGAGATTGCCCTCGATCTGATAGATCGCCCAAAACGCGCATTGTGCTCCTTCGTCAGAGCCCGCAATTCCTAGCGCGGCTTGCGAGCCTCAAAGAGATTCCGCTTCTCATGCAGATGGAACTGAGCGCGCCAGAAATGACAACAATCGGCCGTCTCGGTCCGGCACCTCAGTCAAATCTCGGTAGCCATTCGATCCGCCTGTGAACAAAGAATTCGGACGCTATGCGGACACGAACATTCAAGGGTCGATAAGCGACAGCTCCTGTTGTCTTGGCGCAATTCCTACGTCAACTGGCTTCGACCAATTCGAGCGTTCCGCTAATGTCAGGGCGTCTCGCACCCGTTCCTGAGCAACGAGCGCAAGTGTCGATTTTGAAAATGACTTATGCTCGGCCTCGATGAATTTGTCCCAACCATGTTCGTTGAGTTGGCTAAGTACATGTTCAGCCAGCTTTGGACCTAACTTGGCACGCCACCGGCGTGCGTAACGAAGTGCGCGGACAGCATTTCCAAGAGGGTTTGGATTCGGCTCAAGATTGATATCGATTACGCGGCGCTTGATGTGATCGAAATAATTCGGAGCAGCCAGAATTGATTGATCATCCAGCAGGTATAGTACCGCATCCCAATTGAAAAATGTCGCAGACAGGAGATCCGCGATCGTTTCAACGCTGATATGACCAGCGACAGCGGCCCAAGTGCGCTCTAACGGCCACACATCAACTGTCCACCGGTCGAGCTTTATTGAGCACCCACCAAACCTATTTTTCTTAGCGTCGAAGTTGCTTACGAAGCGATCAAAATCGCGGAGGGTTTCTGTCTGCACTACGAAGTCCACATCTGATTGAAATCGATAAGTTCCAGATAGAAAAATGTCGCGCAGCACTCCTCCAATGACCGCCGTCGGACCGAGTGGGAGCAGCTTTGCGGCAAATTCGTGCACTTCACGGCGAGCGCGCGCCTCTCTGCGGAAGAAGTAATCTGCCTTCTTCTTCAGTCGGTTTCTTTCAGAGGTCTTATGCGGATGCCCCGACATGGAACCTCCTCAACTCGTTGTAGAGATCAATTGCATATTGATCCGTCATGCCGCTAACCGTATCCGTCAGGAGCTGGAGTTCCCGATATCGAATTGGGAGGGAGGCGTCTGACGGAACCGGCGACTCCACTTTCCCCTCGAATACCCTTCGATAGTTCTCCGACAACCTGCTGTATGCGTATCGCGCAAAAGGCGAGGTGCGATCAGAGCCAAGCTTGACGAACTCCTCTCTTTCAACAATGCCGCGCCAAAGCAAGTCCATCACGCCCTGCAGAACATTATAACCGTTCAGCTCGATTTCGAGTACTCCGCGATGTTTGTATGCGTGAGTGAAATCAAAATCTTTCATCGCGGCGCAAAAGTCGTGAGCATGGCTTACCTCAAGTAGTGATTTCGGGAAAGTTCCCGTCATCAGCTCGTCATAATTGTCTTCGAAGGCCGTAATTACGGCGGAAATCATTGCCCCAATAGCGTACGCGCGAAACATTTGCACGGAAACGTCACTGAGTTCTGCTGGAGAGAGCTTCCATTTACGGGCGTTCACCGCCTCGACTTCAGACTTGTCCGTGATCCACTTCAAAACCCCGCCGCTGGTTTGATATGCGGGGTGACTTTTCAGCCATGCGATGATATCGGCAAATGATATGATCTGTTTCTTGATAGCATCCTCGGCATCCACGACCGAGTAGGCGATGTCGTCGCAGGCCTCCATCAGATACGTCAAGGGATGTCGAAGCTTCTCGCTCAAGCCTGTTTCACCATAAATCTTTCTTACAAGAGCGCGTTCGGAGGAGAAGAAGCCGAACTTCTTTTCCGCCGCAGTTCCCCTCTTGCCCTTAGCGTTGGTCGATCCAACCGTGTATTTCATGAGAGCACTCAATGTGCCGAAGGTGAGATTGAGACCTCTATGATCTTTCACCACCTGTAGGCGCGAAAGGATGCGTAGCGTCTGAGCATTACCCTCAAAAGCAAGAAAATCCTTTTTGTTTTCTTCGCTCATTTTGGCGAGATCGCTTTTAAGCGCATCATGTCCGTAATTCGATGGAATTCTGCGCGGGTATTCGTCCTGGGGATTGAATAGCTCGGCCTCGTGTCGTCGAACCCAACTCGATATGGCCTGCTCGCCCTGGTGCCCAAATGGCGGATTGCCGATATCATGTGCGAGGCCAACTGCGGCGAGGACGGCAGGAACCGCGCGGCGAGCATGATTCTCAGACAGCGTGCCCGAGACCGCACATTCCGCGGCGATCTTGTCGCCAGTGGCGCTGTTCACGATGTAAGTGCCTAGCGACCGCGCCAAGTTGGAAACCTCGTGGCTGTGGGTCAAGCGAGTGCGTACACTCTCATTCTTTTCGAGCGGAAACACTTGCGTCTTGTCCCCTAATCGCCTCGTTGGCGTGGCAAAAAGGATTCGATCGAAGTCGCGTTCCGCCTCTGTTCGACTCGAAACAAGCCAATCAGGATCAGCGATCTCGGTGCCGCCTTCTGCTTTCGGGAATCGGCCCCTACTAAGTAGTTTCGGCCATTGAAGTTTTTGGGCTTCGGGGGACATAGGGTGATTCGGTCCGGGTTGACCTATTTAGTTTGTGCAATTCGGCGGTGAGTTCCAAGCGCGCACCTTGTCTCGTCCAACAAATTGGCCGGGCACGCCATAAGGCATTGAAATTGAAATGTTTAAATGACCGCCCTTGCTCAATGAGGGCGGCCCTTCACACGGGAGGGGTCACAGGTTCAATCCCTGTCGCGCCCACCATCAAGTATCTGAAATATCTATATTTTTCCGATCACACTCTGTTCTGAACAAGAACGAACTCGGAATCTGAGGGTAGAACAGAGAAAGAACTTCTCACAAAATCCGTGCAAAATCCTTGCAGTGCGTTGGCTTCGTTTTTCTGGTGCTTTTGGCTCGTGTGCGGAAAATTCACGGCGCAAATGACATGGGGCGAATACTGCGCGCTTGAGCAGGACGGGCAAAAAGAAGGCGAGCCGCCGCCCAAGCCGAAGAACCCCGATCCGCAGTCCGGATTGTTCTAAGGAAGCTAAGCATGGCGCTCGATCTAACTGATGCTGTTATAGCCCGCCTCAAAAACCACACGATAGGGCTGACCTATCGGAAGGATGGATCGCAGGCCCGCGAAGTGCTTGGGTCCGGCGTACTCGTAACGATTGAAGGTCGGCGTGGGGTTTTAACGTGCGGGCACGTCGCGGAAAAATTTGAAAAGCTGAGCGATGTGCAAGTTGGTTTTTTCAATTCCGACGACCAAAACAAATTTCCGCTGCGTGCCAATCTCAATCAAATCCTTCAAAGTAGTCACTCATTCAAGGAATCTGAAAAGGTCTTTGATCTTGCATTCACGTTGCTGACGCCAGAACTAGCGACTGCCATTGAGGCCAAGTTTGGGGTCTTTTTGAACGCCGATAAAAACCGGAAGAAGATGGAAGAATTCGCTTCAACAAGAAGTAAATTCTTTGATGTGATCTTCGGCTTGGTCGAAGAATTCTCCGGTGAATCAGAGACCGAAGGGAAGAACGTCATCAGCAATCTGCGCGCGGTGCTGTATTCCGGCCGAATTTTGCCGGGCGAGAACGGCCTGCTGCATTTTGAGCCGAAAGACCGTGGCGAGAATTTGCCAAACAGCTTTGGCGGAATGAGCGGGGGCGGCGTGTGGCGTATCTACTATGATGACGAGAAAAAAGGTGATGACGCGCTCGCCACCATAATGCTGTGTGGCATCGCGTCGTGGGAGAGAGCCGACAAAAAGGAGGTTGCCTGCCAGGGATGGGACCGCATCGACCAGGGGTTGATCCCGGAGGTTCGCAAAGCCCTCCCACTTTAGGTGTCACCGCTACGTTTGAAGTGCGTGGTCCGCGCGCGAACCGTAGGAGAGCGTGATTTCAACTTTGTCGTCCTTCACGACTTCATCGGAGTAAAGCTCAAGTTTTCTAACCGTGCCTGACATGGCGGCTGTGGGATCACCGCAGAACGGGAATGTCGGAATTGTCATTTTCCTCCCGAAGTGCTGGCGATCCCGTTCGCTGCTAGGGATCGCAACTTGGAACATTTCGTTCCCATAGCCCAAAATAAAGAAGCAATAGGGCAACAACATTTCGTCCGCGACCCGCGTGAGCACAGCAACCCGCAGAAGATCGCGCGGCCACGCTCCGCCCGTGAACGTGTGAAGAAGTGGCGTCGGCGCAGCCATCTTTTGAACTGTGCCCGGCTTCATCCAATCGAGCAGTTCTCGAAAGTTCGGAAGCTCTGCTTCCGGCATCACTGACAGCGCCATCTTAAAGAACGCTTGAGCGACACCAGCAGGCCGATACGGACCGCGCTTTAGCTGGATACTCAGAGTGCAGTTGGCGACATCATCGCGCCAGAAGCCCTCGGTTTCATCCACGTTGATCGTCAATCCCGTAGGATATTCATCGACACGCCAAGCGTTACCCGGCCCCTGCTTGATTGAAGGTATGCCGTCCTTTCCGCTGATGCGCGCCATCGTGCGCATGGGAAGGGACCAGTTTCCAAAATCGTTTTCACAGCCATGTCCGAACAAGCGATTGCATTCGTCGCACTCGTAAAAGGTAAGGAGGCCCTTGTTGCCGATGCACTCGGGCAGCGCATGGGCGTCCATGCGGAAGGTCACATCCGGCTTCGATCTTCCGCAGAAGCGGCAGCGTCGATTGTGCTTGTCGCCAAGAATCATTCTGTCGCTAGGCCGCAGCACCCACTCTGCCGTGAGCCGGTATTGTTGCTCGTAGTAGGTGATGTGCTCTTTCAGCTTGTCCATGTAACCTCCCCACTGCGCTTTCAGCCTGAGTACCTCGATATGCGTCTGCTTGGTGCGGCAGGCGGTCATTCAACGGCCCACCGCACAGATGGACTTCTCTGCAACTAGCTTACGGCGAATCCCGGTGCAATCACCCGCTGCTTTACACGAATATAAGAACCAAGGGTGAGAGCCTCGTACCGGTTGAAGAAAGTTTCAAAGAGAAAGATGTGCGCCTGGCCGTTGTCATCGACAATCGGTATTTCAATTTCGCCAAGTGGTCCGCCGCGCCGCGGTGCGCAATATGATTCAAGTGCGGCGAATATTTCGGTCTCGGTCACGCCCGAAAAATATTGGTCGAAAGCGGGCGACCTCACGAAATATCGACAGGGGTCAGTTGGATCGAAATTCTCTGGACGAAGGGTCGGATGGGGGTGGCAGCTCACGACACCAAACACGCAAGATCCCCGATGTGCGGATTCCACCAAGCGCCAGAGGGTCGATGTAAGAGTATTATTAAAAGTCTTTGCGAGAGCAGTGACGGTGGCGATGGTGAAAGGCATCGCCGAGGCTTCGTCAATGAATCGCTTGCGCAAGAACAGAAGTTGGCCAGCGCCGTAGTTGGCTTCCGCTTCCAAATGCTCGTGGCAACCGGGGCTGAGCGTTTGGTCAGTATCTCCAAGCATAAGCTCGGCATGCCACGGCAGAAGACCATGCGTGATCTCGTGCCCTTCGATCCAGCGATGTTTTGGTTTCGGGACGGCCTCGTCGATTAGAAATCCGTTTGCGATCTGGCAGATAGAAGGCCCGGAAATTCCATTTCTTGATGGCATCGAGAATAAGTGTCGGGCGCAGGATAACTTGTTGGGAAGCCACACGGAGGCGGCTCAGCGTTTCGGCCATCACGCCGGAGTCGTTGGTCGTGTAATATTGCCTGTCAAGTTTGAGTAGTTCGCGAACGTCCTCAAGCCGCAACGGGGGCTCGGGATTACCGAGCCCCCGCAGGACCTTTTCCACTTGACCGTCGATGTCAGCAGCGGTCGTCTGCGAGAGGAACTTGTTCTTCACTTATGGGGCGCACCTTTATCGGTGGCTTCACCAAGCACAGTGATGAGTTGTTCGAGCGCTTGGCTTTCCTCCTTTGTGAGTTGTTCAATCGAACCCGAACGGGCAGCAAACCGCATGGCCTCGTCGCGCACGCGCGCATCACGCGCCATGGCATTGCCGGCAAGCTGCTGGAACCCTTTGGCATTGACCCTGAACACATAAGCCAGTTTTGAAACCGCCCGTGGTTCGGCGCGGTGATGTGGGTCATTTTCGATCGCCACCAATTCGCTGATATCGACCAGTGCTTCCTCAGCAAGCTTCTCCACAGAAAACCTGTGCTGTCGGCGAAGCAGCTGAATTGCACGGCCGAACGCTATGTGCGTGGAATCGGAACTGGCCTCCTGACCCAGAGCCTCCGATCTCATCGTCGGCTCGGGGTCGAAGGCAATAGGACCGGCACCAACCTCAACATCACCTTCATGTCGAGCCGCCGCCATGCACCATGCCTTGGTAACCTCGAGCTTCATAATCATCCTTCTCCTTTCTCGATAAATGTCTTGGCCTGTTCGGGCGTCATCTCGAAATAACGCAGATTCTGATACCCGCTGTCCTGACCAAGATCGCTCATGCCGCATTTCTCTGCATAAAACCGGTCTGCTTGCGGCAATGAATGCAGCCCGATCCGTCCTTTGAACTCTTCCTCATCGCTAAGAGCAATTGCGGCCCGGATCAAAAGCTTACCTACGCCGCGATAGCGCTGCGGTGTAAACAGCTCGGGGCGATTCCATGGCGCGTTTTCGAGGTACTCGACGTAAGCGAGCGGTTTCCCACGCTGCGCTTGATGGCGCGCTGTCTTGGTTAGATTGACCACCATCAATCCTTGCGTCTCGCCTTGGCAGACAATGCTAAAGGTCTTGTGCGCAAGCAACTGCTCGATCGCTTGCAGCTTGTCGCGCCAATTCCAATGCCAACTCTGCGGCCACTTGTTACGTGGCACGCCAGCCGCATGCAGCCGTTTGATGGCATCGATCAGCGCCGGCATCCATAGCGCTTCCCAATCCGCAAGCTGCTGCTCTTCGATTGCGTCGCGAAGCTCGGCCTCAACAGGCGAATTCGAACTAACATCGAGCAGATAGATGGGGCTGACGGTCACGCTCATAGCATCATCAACTCCGCTTTTTCGCTTTTCGCCTCGTTTTCGAACATCAACTTCTCGCCGCGCGCAACGCGCGCATCGACAAGCTGATAGAGCCTCAGCGCTTGGCGCAGCACGGCGGTCTTGCTGATGTCCTTCTGTGCCGACAACTGCTCCAACGCCGACATTTCAACATCGGTCAGATTCAACGTCATGGTGCGCTTACCGAGACTCATGTCATCCTCCAAAGGGCAGGTTTTATATGGGGGAATTCATCATATTGTCAACATAAAATATACTGAAAATAGCTATTGAATAGCTAAATGACAGCTATTATATGTGGGTGATGGCATCGATCAATGCGGTGCCGCAACCGAGAGGACATACGCTATGTCACACACCGACATTCTAGAGAAGGATCGCCTCTGTGGTGATAATGACAAGAAAATCAATCACTTGGGCGTTGCCGTCATCACGCCCAACGGCACCTATCCCGATGAGGATACCTACAAACGCGTACCAGAGCACGAGAAGATCGACGTCGTGCTGAAGCATGCAGTCCACGAACTCGAAATCACCAATACAGCCGATTGGGTCGCGAAGGTTGGTGATCGCGTGCTCGACCCGCACAAGACCTTCGCAGAGGAGAAACTCTCCTGCGTGGTGGATATCGAGTACCACAAGCATGAAGGTGGCGGTGGTGCATGAGGTCCTTGCCAAGGCGAACTTCGAGACCGACGTAGCAAAGCTGTCAGATGAAGCAGCGGCGCGCGTCGGCCTCGATATTCACACTCGAAGCTATCCGATTTTCGATATTACTATCCGGCATAGCCCTCCGCTGCGTCTGAGATTGCGTTGTGAATCCTGGAACGAGCTTCCACCATCGATTGACCTTCTCAATCCGGATGGATCGTTCATGACCGACGTACCTCAAGGAGACATCTTCCACCGCGGTCCGCATTCCAACACCGGTCATCCCTTCGTGTGCATGCGTGGTACCCGCGAGTACCACACCCATACCAGCCACTTGGACGACCATTGGGACAACTATCGCGGCCAAGACGGGATGAACATTCCCGGAATTGTCATGCAGATCGCGCGCGTCTGGCGGAGGCTTGCGAGATGACGATCATGCACTGCACCTCAGGCATTATCGGCTCGACGATCACTCATCTGCGCGATGCCGGCCGTCAACGCAAGGAATGCGTTGTGTTGTGGCTCGCGCCGCGACAGCGCGAGCATGCTCTCCGGATTGTCGAAGTCTATCGTCCACTCCAGGAGGCTCAGGCTGATCAGTTCTGGATTCCGCCGGAGGCGATGACTGCGCTCATGCGGCACCTGCGCGAAAAAGGACTTAAGTTGGCCGCGCAAGTGCATTCGCATCCACGCGACGCTTTTCATTCTCCCGCGGACGATCACTGGGCGATAATTCGCCATGTCGGCGCCCTCTCTATCGTCGTGCCCGACTTTTCTGCTCATACCGGAATCGGGAATTTCACGCGCGAGGCTAAATTCTTTTCGCTCTCGTCCGATGATCGGTGGCGTGAAGTTGCCGACGCCGCACAGGTGTTGGAGATCAGTTCATGAGTACCTATCGAGTGGAAAACGAACGCATGTTGGCCGCGGCACTCGGTGTGGCGCAGGAAGAGGCCGCGCAGCGCCTGGACAGGTCTGTCGCCATCGTTGCTGGCGCAGACCCAACGTCTCAGGCCCTCGCGCTGGAACTTGGCGAACAACTCGCAAGAACCGTGCACCTCGCACACCATGGTAGCGTTGCCGATCTGGAAGTCGCGATTGGACGACCGGGATCGGGCCGAACGTCGGAAATTATGTATGCCGACGTCGATGACCGCGGATTGCGCGTCTCACCCACGCCGCCTGCAACGCGCCACGCTCATCCCGTTGATAAGTTTCGCCTCACATTTGCAGGTTGCTATACTGCTGCGCCCGTCTTGCGACGCTTGCTGCAATTAGAACTCGTTAGGCTACGCGCCGACCCGCGACCCCTTCGTCGTCAAATTTGCTAGCCTCGACATTCCTGTCGACATCTTCGACGTGCCACTTGTATTTTCAGACGCCGCGCTTGCGGGCGCAGGTGCGATCGGAAACGGGTTTCTGCGCGCCCTGCGCCATTTACCCGCTGAAGGGACGTTGCCCATTGTCGATCCCAAACTTCTGAGCTCAGGCAACGCCAATCGGTGCCTCTATTTCGAGGAAGACGAGCCAATCAAACCGAAGGCAGAATTGCTAGCGCAGCGCGCTCAGCCTGACTTTGCCCAGCTCAACCTCGAACCGCATGTCCAGACCTTCAACATGCATATGCGCGAGAAAGGCCGCGTTCGCTGCGCCATTGTGGGTACGGACAGCCGCCGCGTGCGTTGTACGATACAGTCTGACTTGCCATTGGAGGTAGTTGATGCGTCCACAACCGACATTCGCGAGATCGTTGTGCATTCGCATCGCCAGCCGACAGGGAATGCTTGTCTGGCCTGTATCTATCGCCATATCCGGGAAGAGCAAGCACGCGAACGCGAGATCGCGCGCGGACTTGGCATTGACCTCGAAGACGTTGTGCAGGGCCTGATTTCCGAGGAGGTCGCTAGAAAGATCGCCAAAGCCCACCCCGACTTGGACGTCGCGCAGATCGAAGGCATGGCCTTCGATAGTCTGTTCAAACAGCGTTGCGCTGAGCAACAGCTTTTGACAACGACGGGTATCCAAGTCTTTGCTCCCTTCGCCTTCGTTTCAAATTTGGCAGGCGCGTTCCTCGCTCTCGAGCTGACGCGGCTGGTACGCGACGGCGATGATCCGACCCGCGCGAACTATCTCTTCTTGAGCCCATGGGCGCCTCCCAACCCACGAGCGCGACTGACACGGCCGAGGCACCCCGAATGCAGTTTCTGCGCCCGTGCCCAGAACCTTCAGGCACTCAAAGTGGTGTGGCCTGACCAGTTCGAAGCCTATCGCCGAGCATGTTAGTGCATGAAACCAAGCAGATGTTCGATTTAGTTTAGGTCGGACATGTTGGCGTCGATTGCCGCGATAGTAAGCCTGTTAACTATGAAACGACTTTATGCCTTCGCCACACAAGCTGTGCTTCGTGCCCTTCATCAGACGGAAACAGCGCTGCGGCGAACGGTTCCGGAAAATCGGGGCCGTCGAATGTCACGCGCAGATAATCCTTGGGATTTTCACTGCTGGTCTGGGCGGTCCAGGCATCGCCAACGCGAGACTTGCCGACGAACAGCCGGAAGGCTGGCGCCTTCTCGCTGTCACGATTGTCGTTGGGCACGAACCTGACTTTGGCATTGATTTTCAGGGTTTGAATGTTGCCGCTCCATCCTCCCTCTTTGGTCGGCGTGAACGTCCCGATGACGAATGACATAACTATTCCTCCGTTGAAGTGTGTGGCGCGTTCGATGCCGATCGGCGCTTTCGCCGATTGGTCTCCGGCGGAGACGCATAGACCTCGCCTTTCAATTCATGCTCCTTGAAGGCTTTGGTAAAATTCCGGTCGGCCTCCAGAAAGTTTTCCAGCATATAGGGAATAAGATCGGCGGTCGCTTCGTCACTGTCGGGATAGAGCGCGTTGTAGAGTTCGGCGTAGAAATTGAGCTTGGCCCCGAGTTGCGGACTCACGGTGATCGCGATTTTGACCGGCATGCGGTCGGGCAGCTTTGCGAGTTTCAGGTCCATCGTTTTCACCCACGGTAAGGCTGTAGGATCAGATCTTTGTTCAAAACAATCCGAAGAGGCCAGCCGGGGCGCACAGTCAAAGTCGGCTGGATCGACAAATCTTTTTCGACTATCTGCTGACCGGCCTGATTGGTGCTTTCTTGCGTGGATTGCCGAATCACCTCGACGAGATCGCTGTTGGCGCTGCCGAATGTCACCTGCGTTCCGACACCCAGCAATGTGGACATTGCAACGCCCTTGAGCAGCGTCCAGGTGTGGTAATCGACATCATCCTCCAGACCGGAATACCCTGACGGGTCGGCCGCGGGCAGATTGTCGATCTGAATTGACGTTCCGTCCGGCATGATGATGCGCTGCCAGACCAGCAATGCGCGGCTCTGGCCGAACGCAATCACGCTGTCGTAGAAACCAATAAGACGGCTTCCTTGCGGCACAAGCAAAATGGCGCCAGTCGCACTATCAAAACAATTTTCCGTCACCTGCGCGATCACGGTGCCCGGCAGATCGGAGTTCAATCCAGTGATGAGGCTTGCTGAGATGATCGTGCCGGCCAGAAGTTCGTATGGCGATGCCGGTGTTTGCAATGCATGGGGATTGTAGATGTCCTTGTCGGGTTTGCCGCTCACAAGATCGAGCTTGCGGCCCTGATTGTTGGGATCGCGCGTGGGATCGAGATTGAGAAGCGCAGCGTTGGCGGCGGTTCCCGTCGCCTCGCTCGCTTGCGCAGACGCGCTGACGCTGCTTGCCGTCGTGGGCAGTATATCAGCCTCCCTATTCGAGATTTGAAAGAATACGCCAGCTTCGCTTGCCTGCCGGGCTTGCTGGGCAAGTCGCATCCGTTCGGCGCGCGCCGCATCGTCTTCGGGATTGGGCTTGAAACTGGTGTCCGCCGGATCGACGCCCAGGCTGCGCTCGCGATCTACGACGGAGGGGCCAAGATCGCCGGGCAGCGGCGAGCCGAGTTTTACCTTGGCGTAAGTTGACGGAAGTGCCGCCATCGCGTCCGGCAGTCGCTTGCGGCCGGTGTTGTAAAGTTCCTGATCGCTTTGATGATGGCCGAGATTGGTGCCCCGCAAAGCAAACCAGGTCGTGGCAAAAATTGCGGCCGCACCGATGCCCGCGATGCCAATCAACAGGCCGCGCTTGAAGCGGACGACTTTGCGCGGGCTCGCACGCAGGACCAGGGTTTCAGGATCGGCTTTGTCGCTCATGGCTTACCCGCCGAACAAGGAAGACAGGTCTCGGTTGGGTGTCGTGCCGTCGGTGCGACTGATGCGGACGATCTGTTGCTTGTCTTCACCCAGCCTCAGTTCGGCCGCGCCGAACAGACGATCCACAATGTAGTAATTGCCGCGAACACGATAATTGACGAGTTCGCTATTCCCGTCGGAGCCGACGACGAACAGCGGCGGTGCCTCACCTTGGTCGATGCGGTCTGGGAACTCGATATAGACCTTGTGGCCGTCGTCGAAGGCGCGTAGCGGCTTCCAAGGTGGACTGTCTCCTGATATCGCGTAGCGAAAATTCAGATTCGCCAGAGCGATGCCGGAATCCACATTGACAGGCATCGCCGGCGCTGATGTTTCGCCGTTCTTGTCGGTGATGAGCCCGCCATTCGGATAATTCCACGACACGGCCGCCATCGACACATGATCGGTGCTTTGCAATTCGAGATGATAGGTGCGCCGGTCGGTCAGAATGACGAGGTTGGTCTTAAGGTTGGCGGCAAATGGCTTCACCAGCACGTGAACCTGCTTGCTCTCGCCACTGCCGCTTGAGGTATCGCCCACAGCCCAGCGCACCGTATCGCCGGCCGAGATGGCGGAGAGGGTTTCGCCGGGCTGAAGCGCGATGTCGCTCACTTGCTGCGGGGCGGCGTAAAGACGGTACAGCGCATTTTCCGAGAATGGATAGATCTGCACGGCGTTGACATAACCATTCGCCGTCGGTTCCTGCAGCGCGGCGCGGTTTGCGGCGTCCACGCGCGCGATCGGTGGCGCCGGGACGGATTTCGCGAGGGGCGCGGGCGGCAATGCCGGTCCCATGACCGTGCCTGTGAGAATCTGCGGAGTGAGGGATTTCGGCGCGGCCTCGCGCAATTCCTTTGCCGGTTTGAACGCCGCTTGATCGTAAATGATCGCAGGTGGCGGAGTTTTGCCGGCGCAGGCGCTGAGAAACATCGCGGCAAACAGAGCTGAAAAATTTCGCATGGGGAGCCTCATTGTGTCTCATTGGGCGTGAGTTCGCGCGACCAGTCGATGCCGTTGACATAGAGGCCGAGCGGGTTCTTGCGCAGCACATCTTCATTGGCCGGTTCTTTGGTGACGACGGACAGGATCGCCGTCCAATGTTCGGTCTTTTGCAGCGCATCGTGATCGTAGGTTTGCTCGATCCACTTCACCTGAAACGAGGAATCCGATACGCGCACGACGCTCGTAACCTGCACCGAGACGGTGCGCTCGCCGACATGCGCGAAAGGATCGTTTGCTCTGGCGTAATCGTTGAGGAATACCGCGCCGTGATCCGTGGCAAAATCATAGGCTTTCAGCCAATTGGCGCGGACCACGACGGGATCGATCGAAAGCGAACGCACATCGGCGATGAAATGCGCCAGGAAATATGCGATCTGCGCATCGGTCGGCTGGTAATGCGCTTCGGCGGGCGCGATCGCTTGCGCAGCACCCAGCCGGTCCACTTGCACGACGTAAGGCACGACACGGCTTTGCAGCGATTGCCAGATCATGCCGCCAGCGAGCGCGCAAGAAAGACCAAACGCGCCGAACGCCATGAGCCGCCAGTTTCTGGCCTGCACGCGAGCCGAGCCGATGCGTTCGTCCCAAAGTTGCGCCGCTTTCTGATAGGGCGTGACGGGTTCGGGCGTTTGCCCGTATCGCTGGATGATGCGTTTGAACATTAGGGCTCCTGATCGAGATCGGGCGTGGCACCGTGCATCGGACGCTCACCGTCCCGAATGGCTTGATGGATGTTTTGCGCGTGCCCGCGTCTTTGCTGTTGAGCACGCAGGCGGCGTGCCCAGGCAGGCGGCGCGGTACCAGTTTCGCCGCCACCGCCGTCGGAATTCACTCCGCCGGATACCGATGACGATGATGTTGCCGATGCGCCGCCGGTGGCACGCCAGGCTGCTTGCCGCCCGGCTGTTGCGCTTTCGCGCAATCCGCGCGTTGCATTCGACGCAGCACCGCGCGCAGCCTGATACGTCGCGCCTGCGCCCGCCTTCGCGACACCGGCAAGACCTGCACCGACGGCGCCCATGCCAGTTGCGCCAGAGGTGGCACTGGCAAGTCCATAGGCGGTCGCCGCACCGGACGACAGAGACGTCGCGGCACGGATTGCCGCCATGCCGCCGCCGCCCAACAACCGCGCGGCACCGATTCCGGCGGCCCCTGTTAGAGCTGCACCACCGACAAGCGCCGCACCCGCGCCCAAAGCTGCACCGGCGCCAAGCTGTGGCGCACCGGAGACGAGGCCGCTGGCGATGGCCGGACCGAAAATGCCGAGCCCGAACAGCGACAGTGCTGCCAGCACCAGCGTCATGGCGCTGGCCAGTGTGGGATCTCCCTGCAGCGCGCCGGTGAATTGGCCGAAGAAACTGGAGCCGATGCCGATGATGACGGCGAGCACCATCACCTTGATGCCGGACGACACGACATTGCCGAGCACCCGTTCGGCGAGGAACGACGTCTTGTTCCAGAGCGCGAACGGCACAAGCACGAAACCGGCGAGTGTCGTGAGCTTGAATTCCAGAATGGTGATGAAAAGCTGGACGGCGAGGATGAAGAAGGCAAGCACGACGATGAACCAGGCGCCGACCAGAACGAGGATGGTCACGGCGTTGACGAAGAAAGACGTGAAGCCCAAAAGCTTGCCGGCTTCCTGCAGCAGCGGCCATGCCGCCTGAAAGCCGGTGCCGGCGAGCTTTCCGGGATGGAGCAAATCTTGCGCGCTCAACCCGCTATTGCCCGCCTTCAGCCCCAATTGCGAAAACGAATTGAAGATGATGGTGGCAAGCGCGGAGAAATTGTTGATGATGAAGGCGAAGGCGCCGACATAAAGCACCTTCTTGATGAGACGCGCAAAGATGTTGGCTTCGCCATCGAGCAGCCAGAACAGCGCCGCCAACGTCACATCGAGCGCGATCAGGATCGAGGCAAGCCCCGCCACATCCCCATTGAGCAGCCCGAACCCGCTGTCGATGTAAGCGATGAAGGTCTGCAAAAATCTGTCGATGACGTTGAAATCGCTCATGTGTCGCCCTATTGCGGCGTATAGGCCTGGCCGTTGCCGATGAAGGTGGCGAATTCGGATTGTGCGGCGGCTTGCGATTCCGCGTCGCGGGCGGAATCGAGCGCAATGGCGCGGTATTGCGCCGCCATCAGGTTCTGGATCTGGAGTTGCTGTTTGGTGGACAGCGCAAGCAATTGGTTGGTCGCTTGACTGCACCTGCAAATTGCCGACGGCACCTTGCGAGGCGTTTACGAGATTGGTCAGCGTTGTCGAATCCGCCTGAACATTCTGCGCGACCTGCGCCTGAATTTGCAGGGCTTGCTGGAAAGCTGCCATCGCCTGCTGCCAGCAGGTCTGCGCATTCGAGGCTAGCGTCGTTGCCGATGTGCCTGACGGATAGGTGCCGGGATACGCACTATTCCACGCCGTGTTGGTGGCGTTGACATTGAAAGCGATCCCGCTTCCCTGATTCATCAGGGTAGAAATCTGCGTCAACGCGGAAATCATCGTTCCGAGCTGCGAGGTGTTCAGCGATGTCAGGTTCTTTCCCATGTTCTGCAATATGGTAGCTTCGTTCTGGAGCTGTTGAATCTGGTTGTTGATCTGCTGCAAAGCACGCGCGGCTTCGAGCAGGTTCTGCGCGTAGTTCGCCGCATCAAACACCGCCCATTGGGCGCGCGCGGGCATGATGACGGCGCCGATGCTGACGGCGGTGGCAAGAAAGATCGTGGCGAGTTTGCGTTTCATGGGGAGGCCTCCTTTGAGGATGGAGAGAATTCGGCGAGCAGCGGTGTGGCCCAGTCGAGGTCGCGGGCGCGCAGGAACTCCGCCGCGAAATTTTCCGGGCCATGTTCAGCCAACAAGTGGTCGATCAGCGTCTGGCTTGCGGGATCGGACACGCCACAGAAAGCAAGCGCGATGGGTCCCAAGCCGAGCTCGAACAGGCGATTGCCGCGGCGGGATTGCAGATAATAGTGCCGCTTGGGCGTGGCCCGCGCGATCAATTCGATCTGGCGCGCATTGAGCCCGAAGCGCTCATAGGCCTCCTGCGCCTGCGGTTCGACGGCGCGGTCGTTGGCGAGGAAAATCCGTTGCGGGCAGGATTCGATGATGGCGGGCGCAATGGAGCTGTTGGCAATATCCGCCAGTGACTGCGTGGCGAAGATCACCGAAACATTCTTCTTGCGCAACGTCTTCAGCCATTCGCGGATACGGGCGGCGAACAACGGATCGTCGAGAAACACCCAGGCTTCGTCGAGGATCAGAAGCGAAGGCCGTCCGTCGAAGCGCTCCTCCAAGCGATGGAAGAGATAGGTCAGCACCGGCATGACGGCACCGGCGTCGTGCATCAGAGTTTCGGTTTCGAAGCATTGGATATCGCGCAGCGCGAGATCGTCGCTGTCCGCATCCAGTAACCGTCCGAACGGTCCCTCCAACGTGTACGGCATCAACGCGGATTTAAGAGCGTTAGACTGAAGCAGTACGCTCAAGCCCGTCATGGTGCGTTCGGCGGACGGCGCGGTGGAAAGATTCGCCAAAGCCGACCAGAGGGTTTCCTTGATCTCCGGTGTGACAGGAACTTTCTCGTGTGCAAACAGCGCTGCGATCCATTCCGCGGCCCAACTCCGTTCGCCCGGATTGTCGATCCGGGCCAGCGGCTGGAAGGCGAGCGATCCATCGGAACCGAGCCTGTGGTGGGCACCGCCCATCGCGAGCACCGCGGCGCGCGCGGAATTGCCCTTGTCGAAGATGGTGATCTGGGAATCCGGATAACGCCGGAATTGCAGCGCGATCAGCGCCAGCAGCACGGATTTGCCCGCCCCTGTCGGCCCGACGATCAACGTATGGCCGACATCGCCGACATGGATAGCAAAGCGGAACGGCGTCGAGCCCGATGTCTCGGCCAGGAAAAGCGGCGGGCCACTCAGATGGGCATCGCGCTCCGGGCCGGCCCAGACGGACGACAGCGGCACCAGATGGGAGAGATTGAGCGTGTGGATCAGCGGCTGGCGGACATTGCCGTATACGTGTCCCGGCAGTGAGCCGAGCCACGCTTCTATCCCATTGATCGTCTCGCGGATCGTCGTGAAGCCCGCGCCATGAATGACGCGCTCGATGGCGCGAATCTTGGCGTCAGCGCGATCGGCATTCTCGTCGAACAAGACAATACTGGTCGTGAGATAACCGAAACTGACGTGATCGCCGCCAAGCGCCTGAAGCGCCAGATCCGCATCGACAACCTTGTTGTCGGCGTCGGAATCCAGAAGCTGGACCGGCTCGTTGTAGAGCACTTCGCGCATCAGCGCGGTGATGGATTTGCGTTTGTTGAACCATTGCCGGCGCAATCTGGTCAGCGCCTTGGTGGCCTCGGTCTTGTCGAGTGCGATGAAGCGCGTCATCCAGCGATAGGGAAAATCCAGGTGGTTGAGTCCATCGAGGATTCCGGGCCGCGTCATGTTGGGAAATCCGAGCACGGTCAGCGTGCGCAGAGTGCGCTCGCCCAGCATCGGTTCGAGGCCGCCGCTCAATGGCTCGTCGGCCAGAATGGCGTCGAGATAGAGCGGGCTTTCGGGAATAGCGAGCTTGTGACGTTTGCTGGAGATCGTGCCGTGCAGATAGGTCAGGGTTTCGGAATCGTCGAGCGCGCGGATTTCTGGCATGATCCCGGCGAGCAGATCGAGCACGCGAGCGCATTCGGCCTCGAAAGATTGCAATTCCTGGCGCCAATCGCGCTGATTATCGCCGTCGCGCTCCGAGCAGCGCCCGTTCGGCGCCCGACGCCATATCGGCCGGCGGCATATATAGTAAGGTGAGCGTATAGGCGTTCTCATAGTGTTCACGAACGCGAAACGCCGATTGTGGCGCTTCATCACCCTGAAACGCCTGCCCGCCGCTCTTCGTCCACCAGCCAGGATGCGGCTTCCGGAAATTCCGAATGGGGATAATCCGGCGCCTCGAAGCGTTCGGCCTCGAAGAACAATGCCCAGCCGGAACCAAACCGGCGCAACACATTGTTGAGACGGGCGCAAGCCGAGACGAGTTCGGCTTGCGTGGCACTTTCGAGATCGGGACCGCGAAAGCGGAAGCTCTTCTGAAAACTGCCATCCTTGTTGAGCACGATGCCGGACGCCACCAGCAAGGCCCAGGGCAGATGATCGGCCAGACGATCGGGACGGGTGCGGTATTCGGCGAGGTTCAGCATGAGAGCCACGCCTTCTGCCGAAGATGGCGGAGCGATCACCTGCGCAAAATCGGGATCGCGCCTGGCGGCGAATACCGCGAGCGAATGACCGATGACCCAGAGCAGGATTCCCGCTAGCCACATTTGCAGGCCGAGGCCCAGGGCGGCGGCGATCGTGCCGTTGACGATGGCGATGCTTCGTGGCGCACCGGCAAGCAGAATCGGCTCGGTCAGCGCACGGTGCAGCGGCACATCGAAGCCTTCGATATTGCCGTTCACGACACCAACGTTCCACCGCCGAAAGAGAAGAAGGACAGGAAGAAGCTCGATGCGGCGAAGGCGATCGAGATTCCGAAGACGATCTGGATCAGGCGGCGGAAACCTCCGGCGGTTTCGCCGAAGGCCAGCGTCAGTCCCGTCACGATGATGATGAGCACCGCGATGATCTTGGCGACTGGCCCCTGAACGGAATCCAGCACCTGCTGTAATGGCTGCTCCCACGGCATGTTGGTGCCGGCAGCCCAGGCGCCAGATACCGAAGCGGCCAACACCAGAGCGGCAAATGGAATCGTGGTGACAACGCGATGGAAAAATTTCACGACATTCTCCTTTCATGGCTGGTTTCCGCGAGGATGTAGTCGCCGTCAGAATCCGAGCCCTTTCATCTCCGCAATGGTGTCGATGCGGCGCGCGGTGCCGCGGCCCTGGATGAACACCACCAATTCGATGGCTTCGGCGATCAGGCGTCGCGGCACGGTCACGACGGCTTCCTGGATCAGCTGCTCGATGCGATAGAGCGCGGCGCGCGCGGAATTTGCATGCACCGTGGCGATGCCGCCCGGATGACCAGTGTTCCACGCCTTGAGCATGTCGAGGGCTTCGCAACCGCGAACTTCACCGACAATGATGCGGTCGGGCCGGAGCCGGAGCGTCGAGCGGACCAGGGCAGCCAGATTGGCGACACCTTGTTTGGTGCGAAGATTGACGCAATCGGGTGCCGCGCATTGCAGTTCGCGCGTGTCTTCCAGAATGATGACCCGCTCGTCGAGCTTGGCGATTTCGGCCAGCAGTGCATTCGTCAGCGTGGTCTTGCCGGAGCTGGTGCCGCCGGCAATCAGGATATTGCGGCGGTCGATGATTGCGCGTTTGAGAATGCCCGCCTGTTGGGGCGCGAGAAGGCTGTCGGCCACATAATCGTCCAGCGTATAAATCCTGGCGGCGGGCTTGCGAATGGAGAAACATGGTGCCGTCGATACCGGCGGCAGCAGACCTTCGAAGCGTTCGCCGCTCTCCGGCAGTTCGGCGCTGACGATCGGATTGCCGCCATGCACTTCCAGCCGGATATGCGAGGCGACCAGCCGGATGATGCGTTCCACATCGGCCGAACCAAGGCGCATGGCCGTGTCGATCCGCCCCTCTCCCAGACGGTCGAGCCGAGCGCGCCATCGGGATTGACCATCACTTCGATGACTGCAGGATCGGCAAGTGCGGCAGCGATCTCCGCGCCCATCGCGGTGCGCAGCATGGTGCGGCGGCGTTCCAGCGATAGTGGATGGATGGTGCTCATGGACGCATCTCCGTCTTCGCGCATAAACAAATCGTCTGCAACGCTGCGCCCGCCGGACATGCGCCGGCCCACCTGCTCGATGAAGGCTTGAAATCGCTCTTGCGCCAGCGCGCGCGCCGGCGCCTGCTCCGATTCCGGCACCGGCGGCAGCACCGAAAAATGGAAGCGGATATAAGTCGCCAACGTCTCGATCAGCACACGCTGATTGCGCTCTATGCGGCCAAGTTGGGTTGTCACCTTGTCTAGGCGCTGCTTGAATTTGTCGTCGACCTCCTTGGCACCGCGCCGTTCCAGATGGGCTTTCAGCGCATCGGCGACGATGGCCGATTTGGAGGTGCCGGGCTTTGCTGGCAAGCTGCTCCAGTTCTTCGCTGAGATCGGCGTCGAGATAGAGGTTTTGCCGCGGCTTCATCGTCAGAACTCCGGCAGCAGGTCGCGGCCCGCCCGCGATGGCGGATCGCCAGCATTCATCGCATGTGCGCGGGACACGGCGTCCATGGCATGGCTATCAGCCACCGGATCGTCATCGTCGGTCAGCGTCGCTTCGACGGACGGTTTGCGCGCCGGTTCTGTTGGCTTCTCGGCAAACCTGGGCTGACGTTGCAAGCTCGTCGCTACCGGCGGAACCGAATTCCTCGTCCAGCGGACGCGACAGTTCGATGTGAACGCCACGCACCTGACCGCTCCAATCGTCGCGACACGGCGCTGGCCGGTCGCGATAACCGCTGTCGGAAAGTTCCGGCGTCGGCATCACGCGCTGTGTGAAATTCCGGTCTTCGTAATAGCGCAGCTTCTTGGCCCGGATCGGCGGCTAGGCCCGAGACCAGCACCAGCTCATCGTGCCGGCGGCAGTTGCATCACCTCGCCCGGCGTCAGCAGCGGCCGCGCGGTCTCCTGCCGGCTGACCATGACATGCGACAGCCAGGGCGACAGGCGATGACCGGCATAGTTGCGCTGGGCGCGCAGTTCGGTCGCCGTGCCGAGCGCGTCGGAGATGCGCTTGGCCGTGCGCTCGTCATTGGTGGCAAACGCGATGCGCACATGGCAATTGTCGAGGATGGCGTTGTTCTCGCCATAGGCCTTGGCGATCTGGTTGAGCGATTGCGCGATCAGATAGGCGCGGATGCCGTAGCCCGCCATGAAGGCAAGCGCGGTCTCGAAGAAATCGAGCCGTCCCAGCGCCGGAAACTCATCGAGCATCATCAGCAGCTTGTGGCGGCGTGCCTTGGCCGGATCGCCTTCCAGCGTTTCGGTGAGACGCCGGCCGATCTGGTTGAGCACCAGCCGCACCAGCGGCTTGGTGCGCGAGATGTCGGACGGCGGCACGACCAGATAGAGCGAGACCGGACGTGTCGGCATCGACCAGATCGGCGATGCGCCAGTCGCAGGCCGCCGTGGTCGCCGCCACGGTCGGATCGCGATAGAGGCCCAGGAAGGACATGGCGGTCGAAGCACGCCCGAGCGCTCGTTCTCGGACTTGTTAGCACTTCGCGCGCGGCCGAGGCGACGACCGGATGCACGACGGGTGTTCCGCCGTGCCGAGATGATTGGTCGCCATCATGTGCGCAGCGTGTGCTCGAACGAGCGCTGCGGATCGGAGAGGAAGGTGGCGACGCGCGCAAGCGTCTTTTCTTCCTCGGCGTAGAGCACATGCAGGATGACGCCGACCAGCAGCGCGTGGCTGGTCTTCTCCCAGTGGTTGCGGCGTTCGAGCGCGCCTTCGGGATCGACCAGGATGTCGGCGATGTTCTGCACGTCGCGGACCTCGTTCGGACCTTTGCGCACTTCGAGCAGCGGGTTGTAGCGGGCCGAGCGCGGATCGGTCGGATTGAACAGCAGGCAGTGCGAGAAGCGCGCGCGCCATCCGGCGGTCAGCTGCCAGTTCTCGCCCTTGATGTCGTGGATGACGGCGCTTTCCGTCCAGGACAGCAGCGTCGGAACGACGAGGCCGACGCCCTTGCCGGAGCGCGTCGGCGCGAACGCCATGACGTGCTCGGGCCCGTCGTGGCGCAGATAGCGATCATGCCAATCGCCCGAGGAAGACGCCCGCAGGCCGGAACAGACCGGCCGCGCGGTCGATCTCGCGTGTGCCGGCCCAGCGCGACGAGCCGTAGGTCGTGACGATGCTTGTTCTGGCGCGCGCGCCAGAGGGAGCCGATGATCGCGACGCGCGATGCCGGCAAAGCCGCTCGATGCTGCGATCACGCCCGCGCGGTTGAATAGCGCTGGTGCGTAGGCGTCATAGGCATACCACCACTCGAAGAGACGCCAGGGGTAATAGATCGGAACTGCGAACAGCATGAACCACGGCGGACCAAGCCGCGGCTGATAGCCGAGATGCAACGCCGCCCATTGGGTCGCGCACCACAAGCCGCCGATGACGACGGCGAAGACGATCACAATCTGCCCAAGGAGAAACTTCGTCGGCGTCATCGCCCGCTCACGCGTGAATGCGGGCCAATGATTCGATCCGATACGCTTTGCGCTCAATTCCTCCTGTTGTGCATCACGATTGCTTAAAGTCGCTTTCGTAACTCAACGCATAGCCTTTTATTTTCTACTGGCGCGCGACTCAGCGGCACGCTAAACTTGATCATCCGTTCGCATGCACCATCGCGTCGGCGAATGAGCACAATCCTTTCTCGGTTTTGTGACCCCGCGGAACTTTCGCGGCGGAAGGAGGATTCGATGGGTGTTGTTGGAATTCTGCTCGGGCTCGGACTGTTTGTCGTCCTGCTCTGGAATTTTGCGATCTTTGCCCTCCCCGCGTTTGTGGGATTCTCTGCCGGTTGGTGGGCGCTGAACCATGGTGCAGGTATCGGTTGTGTCGTTGTGGGCCTCGTCGCCGGTGGTGCTGTTTTCCTTGCCGGGCGCATCGCACTCACGAGCCGGAGCGCCACTCTCCGCTTGCTGGTCATCGCGCTATTCACACTGCCTGCGGCCTATACTGGCTACAACATCGTGTTGCAACTGTCGGAAATTGGCGTCCCGTCAACGATCTGGCGGCATGTATTTGCAGTCATAGGTGCGCTTGCTGTGGGTGGTACGACTATCATGAGGCTCCCAACACCAGTCGAAATCTTGCCAAACGGTGTTACGACGCCGCGCGGATAACGACGTCTCTCGACAACAATTAGCTGCTTCGAGAAACGACAGCAATCTACACTAGCGTGTTGGGTGAAGGAGAGCGCATTTAGCCCGCCGGGCATGGATGGTCATAGGATCGCTCTTGTCTGCAACAGACTAAGGTTCATTGTTGTCGTCTTCATAATCTGCAAACCGATCTTCGGGTGCATAATACTCTGCGGCGTCATAGATCTGCGTTTTCTTATATCGGTCGCCCAATCCGATGGCATTTAATTTCGACAATCCAGGGATTTTCAAACCGCAAGCCACGCATTCGAAATGGGTGGGCAGATACTCTTGGGTCTCAGTTATTTCATCGTGATCTAGTTTTGTATGTGTTGGACCAACGGGTTCGCCTTGAACAAGCGCGAATGAATTACATGCGGGACATTTCACTCGATGGCCCAATTGTCGTGTTGCCCAAACTTTCGCAGATGACGATAGCGCAGCGCGATCTTCGTCTTTTTTCCCTAACCAAACCTTCTTGTGGGCTTCCACATCTCCCCGTGCCGCCTTGGCGGTTTCATCAGCGGCAGCAGCTACGAGTTTTCTTGCTGCTTCGGCTTCTTCTTTGCCAACGAGGGTTTCCAACGTCTCACCCAGTGACGTGAGCAAGACTTCGCATGCTCTGTAGAAACGGGGGGACCAAGCCGAATTCGGAACTCCGTCAAACGCGGCTTCACCGGAGTGCAATTCAGCATTACGCCTGCCGGTATGCAGTATACAGAAATTTTCGACTTCTTGGGTAAAGTCGGGAATTATCGCGGCCAACCGGCGGAAAAGCTCCGTTGCCGTGATCGATTTAGGGGAGTATTTGCTCTCCGTCGGCGTGAAACCCAGAGAGTGATATAGGTTTTGCCAATTTCGCTCCCCAGTCTCCGCTAACAGGGCCGGACTAACATTTGCCAAAGCAGCGCGACCAAGAAATTCAAGAGTCAAACTAGCCCAAAGCGCTTCCTCGGCGTCGGGAATATCGCTCAACATTCTCTCCGAATATCGCTGGGCCTTCACAAAAAGTGCCTCCGCTTCCCAAGGCGCAGGCGTTTTTGCGGGTAGAATAGTTTTCTTCAATTTATGGCCTCCAGATAGACGCGCTCCAGTTTGCGGGTCGAATGGGTATCTAGCACTGCAGATCGACCGTGAAGAATACGCCAGTTGTCTATGACAAGCGTATCACCACGGTGGCATAGAGCAATTACTTCTGGTCGGAGAATTTCCAGCACACTTTTGATCATTTGCACACCCTTTTGTCCGGTTGGACTTGCCGGTTCTATAAATCTTTCGTCCCACCGCAGTAAACCGAACTCACCGTCGATTGACTTCAATAATCTCATAAGGTGGATTTTACCTTCGCGGGGCCTTCGTGGCACCACTAGAGATCGCGAGAGTAAATCTTTGTCGGCATAGTTCAGCAATGTAAGGCCGTCTAGGAGTAGCGTTCCGGCTGTCGCGAAACCTACAACGCAGCGTAGCATCAGAAAATGTGGCGGGTTGCGCCAATGTGCTAGATCGGTGTGCAATGGAAAGACGTCCGTTCCGTATACGCCACTATAGGTGTTCAGCCCGGCTTCGGATTTGTTCTTTGGCGTCAGTTCTTGGACAGGGCCATATTTGGTAATCAGCGCAATCTCGCCAATTCGACGGGCAACATTTTCACCGTTCTCGTTAGGATAAAACGAAGGCAAAAGCGCATAGCCCTTCTCTGCGATGCCATGCCGTAATGCCCTAAGCCACGTTCCCTCTCGCTGAGCAACGGTAGTCTCTTTAGGCGAGGCGGAAAGCTGTTTCATCGCAACTGGCAATCTGCTGAATATTTCGATGAACAGAATATAGCAAATTGGTCATGATCAAAAGTTGGTTGGCACCGCAAGCGGCTGGTTGCAGGGGCACTATGAAATCTCCGGTCCGCTGCGCTGCCGCCCGAACGACCAAGAAATCCCCTCCTCGCGCGCAATGCCCGAGACGGATTTCCTCAAATTTCGTTCCAGCACTGCACGCCATGGGACCAGCGTGAAATCCCGGCTCCGTTCGATGACCGCGAACCGGCCGCTGGCAAGATCGACAGAGCGGCGATAGACGCCCTCGACCCGCTCGCCCGACTTGGTTTCGGCATAGGCAAGGCCCAGCTCATCGGAGAGCTGGCCTGCCACCCGTGTCAATTCCCGCCGGCGCAAAAGGCCGAGCAGATTGGCACGATAGATCGTCCGGCCGTTCTCATCAGCGCGGGCCATGTCCTGCGCGATCAGCCATTGTCGGCGTCGGACAAGCGCGTTGTTCACATCATGGCCGAAACCGGAATCATGCACGACAAGCGCCGGGTGCCTCGTCAGCGTGCGGTCCAGCCAGGTTGCGCCATCGGCTGTGATTTGCCGCTCCAAGGGCTGGGCCGAAAGCGTTTCGAGGATGACGGGCGACAGTCGCGCCAATGGGCGTTCGAACGCGGCGGCTTTCTCCAGATGATCGGCGCCGATGATCCAGGTGCCGTCCTTCTCGCGTTCTACATTTCCCGCGATCCGGCGCATTGCCTCCAGGCGGCGCACATGCATCTGCGCGAATTCCACGGTCGCTGTCGGATCGTAGCGTAGATGAATATCGATGCTGTAGCGGCCGGCATTGGCGGCCGCGATCTCGGCGACGGTGCGGTCCACGGCGCGGGCCTGCGCCCGCTTGGGCGCGATTTCCACAAGAGAGTCCGCGCGGGTCGGTTGTCCTTCGTCGGCTTTGCCGATCTCGACATAATGCGTCCGTCCATCAATCCCATCCACCACAAGGTAGAACCGATCATTGATCTCGTCAGACAGCCCGCGCGTCGCCACCTTGCCGACCAGTGGTTTCGTGCCCGGATCGGATGGATCGTAGATCGCATAGTCGCCGGCGCCGCGCGCAACACCCTTCTCTGCCATCTCGCGATGCAGAGTGCGAATGATGTCGCCGCGCTCACCCATGCGCCGCAAGGTATCTTCAAGCTCAGGTGCAAGGCGCCACTGTCCGGGGTGAATTTCTTCCGCTAGGCCGAGGCGGCGGAGTTTTTGCAATCGGCCACTGCGCAATGTCTGCCGAAAGCGATCACGCTGCGCGGACGGCCGGGCAATACCGTCCGCATCGACCTCTCTGAGAAGGTTGCGATCGAGGCTGGTGAAGCGCTCCTGCTCCACTTCGCTCTTGAGCCGGTCTTCGATTTCCAAATTCGTGCGTGGGCCAAGATCCAAGATGACGATCTCCACCGCCCGTTCGCGGATGCCATGAGAAATATATTCGCGGGCGATAACCAGATCATCGCCTTCGTCGTCCTTGCCGCGCAAAATGATATGGGTGTGGGGATGGCCGGTGTTGAAATGGTCCACCGCTACCCAGTCGAGCCTGGTTCCCAAATCCTCTTCCATCTGCGCTATCAGCCGGCGGACGAACGGTTTCAGATCGTCATATTCGGCGGCGTCCTCGGCCGAGACGATGAAGCGGAATTGGTGGCGGTCGCCGTCACAGCGTTCGAGGAACTCCTTACCGTCGGTGCGGTCGTGCTCGGCGTTGTAAAGTTCGCCGGGCTGGCCTTCGCGAGTCACGCCGTCGCGCTGAATGTAGCGCAGATGCGCCTTGGCCGCGGCGAGGCCCTTGCCGGCCAATTTGGCGATGCGGGATTTGGTAACCACCCGGCGCTGTCGAAAGGCTCCATAGCGGTCGTGGGAGGACAGCACGCGGCCAATGCCGGAGCCGCGGCCAATCCGATTGCCTTGAAACTTGCTGACCCTTGTCGCACGTCCGCCGGCCAGCGTGGCGGCATGTAGAACGCGCTGCAAATAGCTTCGCTCACGCGACGCTCGCCGGGCGCCAATCTTGCCCAGATGCGGTTCGAATTCGTCGACGTGCATCGCACCGATCTCTACATCACGGCAACATCAACGCGCCAATCGTCGGCAATCGCAATTGGTGTCATGCGCACCAATGAATTCAGCGCGATGCAAAATCATAGTGCCAATCACATTGCGCATGGTGCCAGGAATTTCCGATGTGCAGGCTGCAAAGATGGAGCCGCAGGCACCATCCCTTTTCTCTTGCCTTCGCGCCACAGAGCCAATACCGCTTCCCGAAAGTTGCTCATCGTTGCTCTCGTAGTTTGCTTAGGGAGATGACACTGTCAGCGAGATGAATAAAACTGAAGCGTTCAGCGTCGTTACCTGCGCGGAAATTGCGCCGCCAACACGCCGAATAATGGCGCTCGTGGCCGTAGATTCTTGCGGTGGAGAGGTTCCCGAAAGGACAAAAAAGAGATCGTTCACGGAGTTATTTTTGGTATCTGGGACGCGTGATTTCTGGTTGGCCGTGACTGTTTCAAACGCCGAAATGCGGTCCGGAATGATGCGGTTGACGTAAACAAGCGTTGCCTGTGGCAATGCCTGACCGTGCAATAAAAAGTCGTCAAATCGCGCTGGACCGGCATTGTACGCCGCAAACAGGAACGGGTAGCCGTAGCGTTCGTACAGTGCATGAAGATAGGCCGTCCCGGCCAGAATATTGTCGCGCGGATCGTAGGGATTGGGGCCAAAGTCGTATTTGGCGCGCAGTTCGGCATAGGTGTTCGGCATGACCTGCATCAGCCCTGTTGCGCCCGCCGATGAGGTGACCGGCTTGCCATTCAGTATCGCGTGGCCACCACTTTCGGCTTGTATGACACGCTCAATCCACGCTTCGGGAATGGCAAACCGGGCCGAGGCTTCCGTGATCAGGGGTTGCCATTGCGCGATTTGGGCCGGTGGCGAAGGCTGCGCGGTACACAGAATGCAGGCCGCTGTGAGCGTCAACGCGTCCATAACGGCCTCAATGTACCGAGGATGGCGGAGCGCTGAACCGGTCCGAAATACCGTCCGTCGAAGGAATCCGGTACGCCTTCCATGAGCAAAAAAACCTGATCCGACCGCAACGTTTGGCATCCGCGCCAAGCTGGGAGTGGACGGTCTTGTGAATCAACGGCGAGCCGCGTCGAGACTTCACGCCCGTTGATGGTGATACGCGCACCGGCGCTGCAAACCGTGTCACCGGCGAGTGCGGCAATGCGTTTCACAAGCGGCACATGGCACGGAAGATAGCCACGGCGAGCGGCCAGACGAGCCATAACAGGCGGCGGTTCAGCCAGTACCAGATTGCCATAGGCGAGGGTCTGGGCGTGGTGTAGTGCATAGAGACCGAGAGGCGCGCTGGCGCTGGCGTTCCAGATCAGAAGCGGTGCGCGCGGAGACCATAGGGCCGCGATACTTGCTGCAGCCAGTATCGGAATGCTCAGTCTCACGGACTGCACGATCTATTTCGATTGCGCTGCCGACCACGTATCGAGGTCGTCGATGTGATAAAAGATGTGACGGCCATGTTTGCGGTATTTCGGACCTCGGCCCTGCATCCGCATCTTGATGAGCGTGTTCGGTTTGAGACCCAGATAATACGCGGCCTCTTTGGTCGTCAGAAACGGGCATCCCTTTTTGGCACGGGTTGCGCGAATATTGATATCTTGTTCGGTCTGTGTGGCGATCATCGGTCAACTCGCTTTTGTTTGGACGCGAGGACGATGAGGAGCCATCGCCCCCTATCATGGACGATAGACGATGATCGTCCGTGTGCGGATTGGCAAAGACAGCACGCCGTTGTTTTGCCGGATGCACGAGATGCGCTCTCCGTAGACAGAACAATGCCCCCGCGCCCGTTGCCGGACGCGGGGGCGTGACGCGCGATCAGTCGTTGGGATTCCAGATGACCGCGAACACATCGGGATCATCCTGCCCAGCGGCTTGGCCGAGATTGGCGTAGAGCTTGCGCGAACCGAAGGCCGGATCGGCAAGGCTCAGCGAAACGTAATCCTCGCCGGAGGTCTTGCCTTTGCGCACCCAGCCCGCGCCGATTTCGACGGCCTGGCTGTAGACGCGATAGTCTGGCTGCGTGTCGCTACTCTTCGTCGGATTGAGCAGGATGTCGATGGGGGCGCGGAAGGAAAGCGTCTTGAGTTGACCCTTGAAATTGCCGTCCTTCTGCTTCGTGACATGACCGATTGCTGGCATTGTAGTCTCCATTGTTTGATCGCGGGAGACCATTCTCCCTTGCGATGGCGAACCGTGATGGGCGGCGTTCAGCGGCACGCGGAACCCGTAGGGCCGCAGCGCAGCGGAGGACCGGAAGCAGCCAACTATTTTGCGCGAAGCGATGCGCGAGGAGCGCCCGCAGGGCGCGGGGAAAATAGTTGGCCGCGACGGTTTCAAGCGGGCCGCGCCGCCCATAGGTTCCGCGCCACGAGCAAGGGAGAAATGGTTTCTCCGAAACATGGAGACAGCCAGCACAGCGGCATTGACGAATGCGGAAGGCGCAAAAAAAGAGGCGGCGGAAACGCTCCGCCGCCCAATTATCCTGCCATTCCGATCAAGCTGCGACTTGCACGTCCGGTGCATCCGCTTCGGCCTGACAGGGATCGCCAAGGCTGCGCATCGGGAAACACAGCCAGCCGGGAAGCCAGTTCTCGACCTTGCTCCGGCCATTCGTGCCGTTCAGGCAATCGCGGATGATCTGCTTTTGCAGCTTGGCTTTCTCCGCGACGTTGCCCCGCGCCACGGCCTCGCCCGCGATCTCGGCCAGCATGGCATTGAGCGTGGCGCGGTCACGGATGAGATCGAAGAAAATGTCGTCCGGTTGCCAATGCGTGCGCGCATCGACATTCAGATGCGCGCCCACCGCTTCCACACTTCGCTGCCCGCTGCAAGGCTGCGCGCCATGAAGAAGGCTGCAATGCGCATCACGTCCGCATCCGACAATGCCAGAAGCGTGGCGAACACATCCGCCGTTTCGTGGCGGATGAAGGTTTCGTCATCGTCCGTCCAGCCAAGCAAGGCACACACGGCCTGTTCTTCGGTCTGCGAAGGCCGCTTGCGCCGAACTAGCCGCAACGCTGTTTCGGATGGCATCGGAACGCGCCGTCTGCGGATCGGGCTTGACGCTCCAATTGCCCGATGATGCCGCCATGTGCGCGACGGCAAGCCGGAACGCGACAGTCGGATTGCCAATCAGCGCCAGCCGCACGAGCGCATGGCGATGCAGATCGAGGTAGTTCTCCAGCGCCTTGGTCATCGCAGGCCGGGGATTTGCCGTGCGGCTTTCCACATTGCTTTCGGTTTCGCGCGCTTCCGCCTTGGCGAGTTTCTTGGCCTCTTTCGGCGTCAGCCAGCCGTCATGGATGGTGACTTCGCCATCATGGCTGACGGCGATGAACACCTTGCCGCCCTTCTTCTTCGGCACTTTGACGTGTTCGTATTGCGCGAAGCGCTGGCCCACTTCGAGGATTTCGACCTCGCTCCATCCGGATTTGAGAAGCGCGTCCCGCTTGGCGGCGATGGCGCGGTTCTGCAAGGCCCAGAACAAATCGGCGTCGGCAAAATAGCTGTCCTCGCCGAACAAATCCTCGATGATCTGGCCGGTGTAATCCGCCAGTTTGAACAGCGCATGGCCGGTGGCGATCTGCTGTCCGCCGAACAGCCATTGCTTCAACTGATAGCCGCGCGGGGCATATTGATCGGGATCGCTGAACAGGCGCAGCCATTTGCGCTGCTGGCTTGGCGAGGCCAAAGTCAGATGGCGCACCGTCTCGTCGTCGATTTCTTCGGCGCGATAGGCATCCCGGATTTTGGGAAGCAGATTGCCGAGCGCGAGACGCTGTTTGACCTGTGTTCCCGTCATGCCGAAGGTGGCCGCGATGTTGTCCACCGTGCGGCCTTCCTTGATGAGCCGCACGAAGGTTTCGTATTCGCGCATGGGATCGGGATCGCGCCTTGCGGTGTTTTCCAGCAAGGAGGCCTCGATGGCGGCGGCATCGTCGCCATCCTCCATGATCGCGCAAGGGATGGGCGCGATCTCGCCCACTTCCTCTTTCACCGCCTTGGCGGAGAAATAGCGCCGCCGTCCGGCCACGACGCCATAACGTCCGTTTTCGGGGCGGATGACCAGCGGTTCCAGAATGCCGCGCGCGCGGATGCGACGGCAGGATATCGGAAATATCCGGCGGCGGATCGCGATAGCGCATGTTGCAAGTGGAGATTTTGAGCTTGCCGAGATCGATGTGTTCTAACTGCATGATCGTCACTCCGTGTTGCTGGGAGAAAAACCGGCCTCGCCCGTGCAAGGCCGGGCGGGGCCTCATGGCTCCTGTTCCGCCGCGTCTTGCAGAGGAATGGCGGGATGGGTGAACGCGAGCAGGAAATCGCTCGCCTTGCTGGCTTGGCTGGCCGCGTGAAAGATCGCGTGGCGATCGTCTTTCAGGATTTGCAGCCAATTGGCGAGGTAATCGGCGTGCCGGATTTGCGGCACGATGTTCAGATGGGCGCAGAGAAAGGCGCTGCAAAGTTCGGCAATCAATTCCTCGCGCGCATAGGCCGAGGTTCCGAAACGATGTTGCAGATCGCGCGCAAGGCGCGAGGGGTGCGCCGTCCAGTGGCCGAGTTCATGCAATACCGTGCAATAATAGTCGGCTGGCGTGAGAAAGATGAGCGCGGCGGAAGGCGGATGAAATCCTCGCCGCGATGATAGAAAGCCTCGCCCCCACCCTCGCGGATGCGCGCGCCGCTGGCAGCGATCAATTGCTCGGCTTCGGGCACTACCTCGGACGGCGGCACCGGTTGCGGCGCTGCGCGCGATGTGCGGCGGCAGGCCTTCGCATTGCTCGACATTGAACACGGTGAAGCGTTTGAGGAACGGCACCACATTGGGGTCGTCGCCCTGCTCTTTCGCGCGTTCGCGCTCGGACTTCGGGATGAAGCTGTCGGCGTAGCAGATGGTCGTGCCGCGCTCGCCCTTCCGGACATGCCCGCCGAGGCTCAAGGCTTGGCGAAAGGTCAGCCATTCCTGTGCGGCGTAACCGTGTTTCATCACGGCATCCCAGAGGATCAGGACATTGATGCCGGAATAAAATTTGCTCGTGGCGGCGCTGCGCGGCATTCCCAAAGCGACGCCGCTGTTTTTCCACGGCTTGATCCACGGCACAGAACCGGCTTCAAGTTCGTGGACGATGCGGTCGGTGACTTCTTCATAGAGCGATGTGCGGCTCGCGCCGCTGGCTGTCTGCTGGTGGGTAGGACGCATAAGCTGCCTCCTGCTCGGACCCCGCGCCGCCTTTCCCCGGAGAGCAGGGCGGGCGGCGAAATGCGACCGTTAGGCCCGCCGTCAGAGGCGGGCCGCACCCGAAGGGCCGGAACGAAGTGGAGGACGCGCGTCAGCGCGTTGCGGCACGCCGCGGCGGGCCTAAAAGGGAGCGCCGCCCGGCCTGCGACCGGGGAAAGGCTTCAAACAAAGTCATCGCGCGTCAGTGCGATGTCCTTATGGATCTGCGCCAGGGATCGAAGCCCGAAGGGCCGAGACCGCGAGAGCGGCTCGGTTCACGAGAGCCCGGCGCGCGAGCCTTCGCTCGCGCGGGCGCCCGCTAAGTTTTCTTGCGACTGGCTGGCCGTACCAGATCCATATGACTCACGCCAAGGGCTGTCGCCAGTTCGAACAAAGTGACCACGGTGGGATTGCGTCGTCCGCGTTCCAAATCGCTGAGATATTGTTGGCTGAATCCCGAAAGTTCGGCAAACCGCTCCTGGGTCAGACCTTTTTTCTGCCGGATCCGCCTGACATTGCGGCCGACCAATACGCGCATATCCATGCGCCACAGGTCAGCCTATTACATATTTTGAGTTTATCATCTATAGTATGTTGTCAACCGTTTCCGCGCGCGCCCTCATGCCATCGCTCGATCCGCCCATCGCCGATGAGGTACCGTGGTCGGAGCGTGTCACCCCCTACGACGAAGCCCATTTTGCGGTCTATATAAGGCTCCTGGATGCCCTTGCCGCAGGCGCCGCGCCCGATGCCATGGCGCGGATTGTGCTCGGCATAGACCCGACGAAGGAGCCGAGCCGGGCCAATTCGGCGCTGCAAAGCCATGTCAAGCGAGCGCAATGGATGACCACCGATGGATACCTTCAGCTTCTGGAGCGATCCCCTCGCCCGCTACCGCAGGAACCGTAGATAGCCTCCATTCATAAGGTCCCGGCCACGGCGGATGGTCTTGCGCACACGATCGCGCAGGTTCTGGCGCGGATCGGCCCAGTCGGCTGCGACGCGCCCCGGTCCAAACAGCGCCAGCGCGATTTCCTTCTGGGGAGCGCCCGCCAGCGATCCATCGAGAGCCTGCAAGACAATCCTCAGCCGTGTGGCGTGCCGTTCCATTGGTGTTGGCGGTCGATGCGCGCCAGCCCGAATATCATTGAACCGGCGCAAGGATTCGATGCGCAATTTCGCTTCGCGGCGTCCCAGAACGGAGTCGGCCAGGAGATAGACAGGTTCAAGAAGGCTTGCGCCGGAAATTACGAGCTGAATTCCGTGACCCTCGCCCTGAAACAGAAGATGCTGCATTCCATTCGGCATTGTTAACAGCGATGCCGGGCACGGCGGATCGCGAAGATCGAATAGAGCGGTCTTCAATTCAGCATTCGCCGGAATGGCGTGCATGCGCAAAACGCCAGCATGGCGCGATGGCAGCCAGAATACCTTAGCCGAGCGAGCATCGATGTTGGGTGGATCAGTGTAAAGACAGCCCCAATTTTCCAACATGGGCGCGTCTGCGTGGGCGCGGATTACTGAGAGCATCGAGTTTGCAGAGGCAATCTCGAAAGAATCTCGCGATTGCTGCCAGCTCGTTTGAAATTCCGGATTACGGCGGAGAAATTCCCAAGGCCAGTCACGATGCACCAGACCAGCGATGTAGTCATAAGAGCTACGCAATGACCAATCGAATGTGTTGCTCGCATTGGGTGTATGCACGCCACTTATCCTTGCACAAACAAACTCGTCAACCTCCAGTCGCAACGCAAATCAACAAAAAGGCGGCGAAGGTTCCTGCGCCGCCGGATTGCCAATATTCAGATCGTAAAATTACGCGGAACGAAATCGCTTCAGAAAATGCGAGCGGTGGATTGCTCCACCGCCCAGTTCTTACGGGTGAGCCGAAGAGGGCGGCTCAAGCCCGTAGTCTGTTCGCCACCGCGCAATTTGCGCCGCGCGGCGGCATGTTTCTAATCCCCCAGCCCGATGCTGATGCTGGCATAGGGGCCCATGAAGCTGCGGTTCTCGTTTTTGCCGTATCCCAGCCGCCATCGATCGCATTGAAGAAAATGATCGGCGCGATAGCCGATGCTGACTTTGGCGTTGGGGAATTTGATGAGAACCCCGCCATGCCGCCGATATTGGGCACAGTGACGGAGCGTGAGCGGGTGTGCGGTGCGCTCGGATTATCGTAGAGCGTGTGATAATGCCACGAATGAAAGGGCCGGCGATAATCGAAGCCGTAATAATATACGTGACCCGACGATTGATGATGGGTCTTGGCTTTCTGCTTGCCGAACAGAATTGCTGCGTTAATACCCCAGTCGAATGTCAGTTCTCCGATGTCTCCGGATTGCCAGCCAGCGCCGCCGACGCCTCCCAGGAAAGAGATGGGCCAATGAGTTTGGTGTCGCGCTCACTTCCCGCCGCGAGAGAATAGGTACGGAAGCGTGTCGCTACGCGATATTTCTGCGGAGTTTGCGACAGGAAAAACGAATAGCTCGGAAGCGTAAGCATGTTGTAATGTTCCAAATCGCCGCGCGCCTTGACGGAGATATCCGATTTCGTCCTGAACTGCGCGAAGCGCACGCCCGCGCTGACGACGGATGAGCTGCCTTTGCCGAACATTCCGAGCCCGACATCCTTACCTGCCTGAAAATCGAGGATGAGGTGACTTTCCTGATGGCGCGATTGAACGTCGGCGAATTCCACATGGCGTGGTATGACGGGAATGGTCGTGCAGCACTTAAATGACGTGTAATAGTGTCCTCCGCCGTTGGTGTAAAATTTGCTGATGTTATAAAATTCGCCCGACTTCGGCTTCGACTGTTGGTGTGTGCCACGATGGTTGCTGGCACGGCCATAGCGGATACCGGCAGAGAAAATCCAGCTCGAATTTCCGGGTTGAAGCGAAATCTTCGCTTCCGGCCCAAGACTCCAGGGCAATTCGTTTTGAAGTTTCGTAGGCGAATCGAATTCCGGATTGAGATGGCTGTAAAACTCCGGAACGAAAGCGTCATCGCCGCCGCTGGCGCGTTCCAGTTGCGCGCCGAGTTCGATCCAGACTTGCGCCTTGCCGGAATCGTCATCGGCCGCCAGTGCGTCGCCCGCGGCATAGGCGGATGCGATCAAGGCTACCGCCGAGGCGCTGGTCAACAGCTTCCAGCGGATAGTGGCGCGATTGTCGTTTTTGTTGATCAGTTCGCTCATTTGTGTTCCCCCCTTACCAATTCTTCGTGATGCGCACGCCATAGAGGCGCGGATCGGTTACGAATATGTTGGTGGTCAAGCCGCTGTCGTCGCTGTTCAGGAAGTCGCCGGTGATGGCCGTGGCGTTGAACACGTTCTTGAGATAGCCCATCACCTGCCAGCCCGATGCGCTCGTCAGGATCAGCGCGAGATTCATAGTCGAGTAGCCGCGAATCTTGTCATAAGGCCTGTCGTTGAAGACGCGCGCCCAGCTTTGCGATTGCCAGTAGAAATCGCCGTGCAGCGTTGCCGCCCAATCCTCCGACACGGGCAGCGTGTAATCGGCGCTCAGCGACGTGGTGAAATGCGGCGCATTGGGAAGTCGCGTTGCCGCTCAGATTCTTGGCGAAGCCTTCGCCCTTGTTCGGCGCCGGACCATAGTCGATGCCGTTATAGGTGTTTTGGCCGGTGTAAGGATCGGTGATAGTGCCGGTGGCAGGGTTCACCGATCCGGCGAGCGGATCGAAGCCGGTATAATCGGCGAGGAGTCTGGTTGGACGAGCCTAAAACATGACAGTCTTGATTGGGGAAGACGTTGTCAGTGCATGCCGGGAGATTGGGACCCGGCTGATAGGGTGAATTCGTCCAGGGATCATAGCCACTGTTGTACGCGACGCCGCAGGCATCGGCCAACATGACGCGGCCTGATCGGGGTTCGTGACCCGCATTACCCTGCTCAAAAGAGAGCCGACGACATAGGCCGGCATAATGCAATTCGAAGCCTACGTCGGGAACGGGCGCACAAGATCCAGTGGGGATTTCCGGCCGTGCGATCCATGAGATCGATGGAACTTTGACCATTCTTGATCCGCGTATCTTCGTAACCGCCCGCGAAATTGAATTTCAGGCCGGGCAGCGGCTCCCATTGGCTTCCAGCTCGGCGCCCTTCACAGTGGCGTTGAAATTGTCGTTGATCGCCGTGCGATCCACGATGCGCGAAATCTGATAGCCCGTGTAGTTGTAGAAGAACACGTCGCCGTTCAGCGTCAACCCGCCATCAAGCAGCGTATTTTTTGTGCCGAGTTCATAAGCATCGATGAATTCCGGGTTGAACGTCAGCGGATGGATGGGATAGCGTATTATTTCCTGTTTGCCCGCCAATGAGGACCGCGCCCGGCGGATTGGCGCCACCCGCCTTATAGCCACGCGCGAAAGAACCATAGACGAGCGTCTGATCGGTGAAATCGAGTTTCGGCGTCCAGTTGGCGGTGAACCTTCCCGTCCATTCATTCCATTGCTGGTTCACGACGCCGGTGCTGGGATAACCCCATCCATCGGTCAGCAATTCGCTGGGAATGATCCGTGAAATGCTTCTGGTCGTCGGTCCAGCGCAGGCCACCGATCAGTTTCAGATCCGGCAGCACCTGATAGTAGACCTCGCCGAAACCGGCATAGGAGTTCAGCACGTAAGGGTTTTGGCTGAGGAAATAATTATGACCCTTGTTGTTGAGGCTGGTGATGGGATTGGGATCGATGTAATTGCACTGATTGAACGACGGTGTACTCAGATGGAGTGTGGGATCGAGATATTGATAACCGTATCCGAGTTGGCTCAGACATTCATGATTGTCGAAAACGCCGGGAACCCACGGAACATCTTGCGAAGCGCTGTCGCCCGAGCCGAGCGTATAGATCGTGAGCGCATTGATGAAGACGTAATAATTTTCTTCGGTTTCATAATGCAGGATAATTGCCACCGGCGCTGAAATTCAGCGGGCCGGAGAAATTGCGATGCCAGCCGGAATTCCTGGCTGAACTGCCAGGCGTGCTCGTCCGAAAGATCGATGGCCACGACCCGGTCGGCACATCCGACTTGCGGATCGCAAAAGACGCCATCCGCGCTGAATTCATCGGGGTGGCGGTTGGAGGTGTCGCGGATGTTGCAGGGTTGCTGGCCCGCGCCGGTGTCACACAGGAATATACCCGGCGTAGTGTTGAAGCGGTTGTAATCCTCGGTGGAAAACAGGAAATCGTGATTAAATCCGGTTTGCGAGGTGAAGGTCAGCGCCGGCGTGAAATTGTAATCGGCGTTCAGTTCGAGCGTGTCATTTTTTGCCAGATAGCGTGGATCGACCGTAGATTCGATATCTCGCAGGTTCGTTGACTGTCTGGTGCCGGCATAGGGATTGAGCGTGGGATTGATGGTGCTATAGAGCTTTGCCGCCTTGATGTAGGGAAGCGAATAGCCATAGGGAACGCCATAGGACCCATAGGTGGGAGGCGTACCGTTAGGGTCTCCCTTGTCGTAAAGCCCATCAGGCTTGCAGCCCTGGCTGAGATAGCTTCCGGGCTGGAAGGCGCCGGAGAACGAGCCGACATATTCTTCGATCGTCGGAACGTGCACACCGTTCACAGACGCCGGTGGCGTATCAGTTTCGCAAAGCTGCTTGCTGGAGCGCAGACGGTCGTCACTTTCCTGGAAATGCTCCCATACGAAATTGATCTGTATGTCCGCGGTCGGTTTGAAGCCGACAGACAGGCGGCTCGACCATAGATCGCGTCCGTCAATGGGCGAATCGGTGATCGTGTTGAAGCTATAGCCGTCGCGTTTGGTCCATTCGGCGGCCGCGCGAATATCGAGCCGGTCATCGACGATCGGAATGTTTATCATGCCTTCGTAGCGGCGGTTTGTGATAATTGCCCCAATCGGCCGAAATCATCGCCTCGAACTGATCGGTCGGCTTGGCCGTGATGACATTCACGACGCCCGCGGTCGCGTTGCGGCCATATAGCGTGCCCTGCGGCCCGCGCACGACCTCCACCTGGATTGACGTCGTAAAATTCCTGTTCGAAGAAATGATTGCGGATGAAGGGAATATCATTCATCGCGACAGCCACAGCCGGATCGGTCGAAACCGAAATCGCCTGCGTGCCGATGCCGCGAATCTGGATGGTGTAGCCGCTGAAATTGGTTTTCGAGAAGGTGAGATTCGGAACCTCCTTCACCAGATCAGGCCCGCCTGCAATCTGGCGCGAGGTGAGCTGCTCCTGGACAGCGCCGTAATCGCAATGGGGACGGTCTGAATATCGCCTTTGATCTTTGACGATGTGACGACAACGGATTCGATGCCTGCCGCAGCATGTGCTGGCGTGGCGGCATCAGCGAGCCGCGTCACCGGTTCCACCGCTTCGGACGTTTTCTTCCGGTCGGGCACGATTTCCATGACGCCGGATAGTCCCGGCGTGGCGACAAATCCCGTGCCCTTCAGGATTTTCGCCAATGCGACTTCAGCCGATACATCGCCCTTCACGCCTGCCGACTTAACATTCCTGACAGCGCCCGCCGCCACGACAATGGGAACGCCGGATTGCGCCTGATAGGCGTCCAGCGCGGTCGCGAGCTCGCCGCGCGGAATGTCGAAATTCGCGGCATAGGCGCTTGCACTGGTCAGAACCGCGATAGCGATTCCTCCCATCAAGCGGGTTTTCAGCGATTGGTTCTTCATGTTCCCCCCTGTTCTGAACTTCGATGCGAATGCGCGTTAGCGCGTCAAAACGATTTCATCCCCGTGATTTTCGGCGCGCAGTCCGAAAAGATTTTTCGCCACATGCGCGAATTCGGCCAGATCGTTGACCGGCAACATGCCGTTGATCGTTTCGGTCGCGGCGCGCGGATCGTCGAGAACGATCCTGGTCTGGTTGTAGCGGTTGAACTCGGCGGCGGCCTCGGCCAGCGACGTGTTGTGGAAGGCCAGCATGCCCTGCCGCCATGCCAGCGAGGCCAGCAAATCCTGCAAGGTCTCTTTCTTCACCGAAACACGATCCGACCGAAGCAATCAGAACTTCGCCCGGTGTCAGAACCTTCGGCTGCGCATTGGCATGCACATCGGGATCGAAGCGCACGCGGCCCTCGAATAGCGCCACCTTCACGTCTTTCCTGTCGACGCGAAGAGAGAATTGCGTGCCGAGATCGACAACGCGATGACCTTGGGCCGTGACCACGAATGGACGCGAAGCATCATGGTGAACTTCGAAATAGACCTCGCCCTTATCGACCATGATTGCGCGCTCTTTGCCGCTCAGGGCAACGCGCACGCTGGTGTCGGTGTTGAGTTCGATCTTCGAACCATCTTTCAGCGTCAGGATTTCTCGCCCACCGATCGGCGTCGAATAGGTTTCCATGCGCGGCGTGGTGAGATAAGTCGCGAGAAATCCGCCCGCACCCAAAAGCAATCCCACTACAGCTGCAATTTTGAGATAGTTGCCTGTGCTCGCCGGGTCATTGGGAGCAATGTGCTCATTCTCGGGAGAGCGCAGCGCCGCCAAGCGCTCGGTCCGCCGCCAGCTTGAATTCAAGCGCAGAAAGGAAACCCGTGCGCTATATTTTCCGCAAGCCACGCTTCAAGCTCAGCTTCGTCCTTATCCGTCCAATTTGCTGAATCGCGACGTTCGACGTAATCGGCCGCACGCATATCAATTGTCGGCACGGGCGTGTCGTCATCCCAACGCTTGCCAAACTGGTTCACGGGCGCCTCCGAATATTCGAAGGCTCGCCGTGCAACGTATCCGCCAATGTGCAGATCGCGCGCGACAGATAAGAACCGACACTGATTTCGCTGATGCCCATCCGGCGGGCAATTTCTGCGCGCGTCAGGCCATGAACCCGCCTCAGGATAATTGCTTCTCGCGCCCTGGGCGGAAGGCGATCAAGGGCCGCCTGCAGATGGCGCAACTCGTCGCGCGCCAGCACTATCCGTTCAGGTCCAGGCGCATCGGTAGCCGTCCCGAATTCATCTGGATTGGCAGCTGCCTCGATGGGAATGATGCGGGCGTGCTTTGCCTTGTCGATCAGGAAATTCCGCGCAGCAGTGATCAGAAATTTGCCGGCGTGTTCGGGAATATCTTTCTGCGCCGCCTCATAGATGCGCACATAGATGTCTTGCCGGAAATCCGGGATGTCGCTTGGATTGCGCCAGTTGCGTTCCAAATACTGCATAAGCGACGCCTCTAGCGGCAGGATTTCTCTCTCGAACCAATCGTCTACCGCCGACACAGCCATTCCCTTGGCCGCACCTGAAAAAGGCGCAACCACTGCGGATCGATGGTCCGATTTCCTGTCCATCCCCCTGCCTTCTCCCCGCCAATCGAGGAATGTGGGGCTCTCACTCAGCTTGACGACCCAGCGCAGCAAAACGGGGCACCGCGATCGAAAAATATTTTCAGCCGAGCGCGTGAGAGGTAGCTCGCCCTACCCTGCCGACCACCATGCGGCAGAGTTTTCTCGTGAAGAATAATCCTACTGGGACTGGCTGTGTGATTTAGATGGTTGCCAGCAGCATCGCTCTGTGCGGCGCAACACAGGATACGCAACTGCAAAATTTCAATCGAAATTCAGCTTCTGCGGCGACGGGCTGGCGCCGGACGCTGAAGGAGTGCGGCTGCGTCTATGGCGAGTACATTTGCCAGTTTTTGAACCATATCGATTGTAGCGCTGTAGATTCCGCGTTCCAAGGCGCTGATATAGGTGCGGTCGACGCCGGCCTCATGGGCCAGAGCCTCTTGAGACAAATGCCGCTCCTGGCGCGCCTTGCGCAGATTGCGGGCGAAAACATCTCGAATATCCATATACGCGATGCGAGCGTCTTGCAGTGCATTTCACCACGGAGTATGCTCCACAATCTGATGTAGGAGCCGGCAGCTTGGTCAGGCGCCAGGAGCGATGGTTTGAGCTCGCCCATAGCAGACGAGGCTCCCTCGTCCGAGTACATCACCGACTACGATCGGGCAGATTTCGTCATCTATCTCCGCTTGCTGGATGCGCGAGCCGCTGGCATTGCGGAAAGAGATATGGCGCGTGATATTGAATCTCGATCCGCCCAAAGAATCTAGCCGGGCCAAAATCGCGGTATGCAGCCACTTGCGGAGAGCGCAACGGATGAGGACACACGAGCTGCGTGAACAATGACGGTTGGTGTGCGCACAAAGTCGGGCTACCGACAGGGCCTAGATTGCCTCAGCGAGTTTCAGGGCAATGTCTCTCATTGTCGAAGCCGCAGGAAATTCGATTCGTTTCTGGTTCTTTGATAGAACAAACAAAAGCCCTACAGCGAAATTCCAGAAATGTGCAGCATCTCGCGTCCCCCACTTGTTCGAAAAGAATAGTGAGGCGCTCCTTCAGTGGCGGGTGCGAAACCGAACCGCCCGGAGCTGACAGCCAACCGATGCAAAACAGTCCGATCAGGATGCCCATTGCACGCTTGCCCCGAACCTTGTCAGGCGATTCATTTGGCCTCTGGCCGCTGTAGAAATCAACTCCATCCAAAAGCCAAGCGGTGGCTCTGGAATCGCAGGCGAGTTCTTCCTCTAGGAAATCAGCAAAGGTCTTCCCCTCGGCAACCAAGAGGATGTGCTGAAGTTCATGCAAGAGGAACCAACATTGCGCAATGAACCACAGCTCCCGCACGGCATCATATTGGCGATTGATATCGAGGGCTGAGTTGGTGTCGTTGACGTTAGGAAGCCAACTCGGCAGTGGAACTTCCGAGCCCTGGACATTCCGGACGGCGCAATCGATGGCTTCGCTGCATCGCGCCGTATCCGGATATTGCGTAAGGGTCGTCTCGACATCTGCCCCACAGAAGGCCGCACCGACTATTTGAAAGCTGATAATGGCCGCTCCATAATTGCGCATCGCCTCCCATCCTCCATGAATGAGGAGCCACGAAAGCGTATGCATAATGGGCGGGAATTGGATGATTCCCATAATTGCATTGGGTGACGGATCGACGGTCTCTCCCTGCCGGAATTGATCGAGAGAGGTGTGCCTGACCCGAACGCCATGGTCGTCAAACAGTCTTTGTAGCGCATCGGCACGTTCAGGGGCTGCCCGCTTCATGTAGGTGAGGGCACCTTTGGTAAAATCGTTCGGGTCGTCAGAGTCAGGCATCGGGTCATTCCGTATTGGCCCGTCTCGCGGAAATAATTCCCGCTTGATCGCGTCCATAATCGCGTCACTTGTCTCCCTGAGCCTTTTGCTCGGCTTCACAAGCCCGGAGTATCGGGACGACATGGCTAGGAAATTATGAACCGAGACGTTTCTATCGGGAACCTGTGTGGAGTAGTCTTTGAGAAAATCCGTAAAACCAAACACTTCAATCGAGGATGCAAGATTCTCGACATCGCTGACGGTGAGAACAATTAAATTATGAACATGTGTACCATGCGGAATTACGCCGAGATGGCGATGGAATTCTTGGTTCAAGAACGTCGCTGTGCCCGGATACGATAGGCGTTGATCGTGAACTACGAGAATCGGGTATAGGACACCAGCTCGCGCAAATTCGGCATTGGGGCCGATCCACTCTTTTCGCGCAATGGCTCCGATTGAACGAGCGAGTTGTGCGACGCCTTTGCGACCTTCTTTGCCCAGATCCTGATCGTTTGACAGTCCATACTTCTTGCGAAGCTGTTCAACGAAGTCCGTGTGATCGGTCGAGAGTATGGCATCTTCGCGTATCCAAGCGGCCTTGATCTCGAAAACGAAGGCCTCAATTACGTCATTAAGGATCGCGTCACACTCGAATTCGACCAACGTGCCCTTCTTACGTACGACATTGGACATGAGACGTGGCGCTAACCCTGGGATGGTAGGAAACATCTCCCGCAGAAAGTCCAAAATATAATCTTCGAATGCGCCGCCAAACGCACCAAGTATGTACGTGGGGTTTGCAACTGGAAAGACATCGAAAAGCGGCGTGATCGAAACACTTTCAGTGAAAAACCCCGGATCCATGATTGCAGAGCGGTGCTGAGTAAAATTGATGATCGGGCGCGAACGGAGACCTCTGTATGCGAACTTCTCAAAGTCTTCCCAGATGCTTGTAGCGAACACCTCAGGCGTCTGGCCCCGCAGCCTGATAAATTTTTCAAACGCTTCTCGAATGGCGGTCGCGTCAGCGACATGGTCAGTCCGAAATAGCGGTCCATCGGGACGGCTAGGAAACGTGTAGAGCATGAGCGCCACAGCACACGTAAAATAGTTCTCGACCGTCATTCCAGTCGCTTGCTCGAACAGGTCCAGAAATGCTGGGAGCCGCTGTGGAAGATACTTCGAAAAGAAAAGCCAACCACGAGCCATCGCGGTGCCAGTATGTTCGGCTTGTCCGGACTCTTCCATGCCTTTGCGAAATGACCCGATTGCTCGGAGGAGTGGTTCATCGGCTTGATCTATGTCGCGAAACCGTTCGCCATAAACGCGGGCATTCCAGAGATCGCTAGCGATAAGAGCTGCCCGCACGAAGGCTGCGCGGACCTTGGGATCAGCGAAGGTATTTCCGTCGTTGGGATCGTGACGGCAGTATCTCGTGACCCATCTCGCAAGTTCGAGAATCTGACCCTGAAAGAACACGGAAACATTTGTGACGCCTCCATGTTTAGCGACGAATATATTTATCGCGGCGCCTTGCTCGGCATCGCAATAGGATTTGGTGAGCCGCTTCTGTCGGTCCGCATGCGAAAATAGTGGATCGAAGCCAGTCGCGATGGTGTTAACCTTGGCGCAGTGAAAAAGAGCATCGTCACGGGTGAGATGTGAGAGCGCCTCCATCATCAAGTCCGGAGTACCCCTGGTACCGTTGGAAATCGCAGCATAATCCGCCATAACTCCGACGCCAGTGCGAATGGTTTCCGTCATGGCGATCTCGTGAGCTCGCTAAGACGAGTAACCGGTGGTGCATTCTTTAGCGCTTTGAGGATTTCCTCGGCTGATTCAACCGCACCATCCGGCACAATCACGCGCCGCACCATTTCAAGGACACGCTTATCTTCAAGACCGGGCAGCACATAGACCCAATCTACCAATCGCTTCTCCGATGCGTCCTGGATCGTAGGGTTTGAGATTACCTCAGCTGCTGGGGGAAAGGCGCGTCCGAAGAATTTATCATCGAGCGTAAGCAATCGGGCGATCATCGCCTCCGAAGGCAGACGCATGACCTCCTCGCCCCGGATCGCGTAGTTTCCGGAAATCCTCCACTCGCGCTGCCGGTAGTATTTGAGGGCCTCGCTATTCCGACCATCGGCGGGATAGAAGAAGTTCAAGGCGCCTTCCAAGAAACCGCTGATCATCTTTGGCGGCGCCAATGCGTGACCGATGCCAGTGAGAGTTTCTCTGGCTTGCATTGGGTTGAGGCCGTAGATCTTCTGGTTGTCCGTCATTCCAAAAGTGAACGCAATGGTGGCCTGCTCAGCGGGCGCCTGTTCGAGGATTGTAACCACCTTCGCGATCCTATCGGTGAGCCGCATCGCGTCGATAATCTGCATAACCACCGTCTCCGCGAGTGCGCCGGCCCCCCCTGTAGTGCGAGGGACATAGAAGACGGGCATCGCGCCCAGCCGCTTGAGGTTTTCGATCTCGAACTCTAAAGCGAAGTGACCGAACTCGTCAGAATGACGCGCCAACTCGGAAGGTGAGAGTTCGGTGAAACTAACACGGCGCTGGATCATGGACGCCGGGCGAGGCGGCGTACCGTCCGCGTGTGGGTATTCCCAGCGGGCGATCTCGGGCGTCAGTAGGAGACCGAAGTCCCGGATCAGTTCAAGGATCGTAAGACCACTGGCGATCTCGCGCTCCGACAACCGGCTCCGGCGTGGGAAGCTGTGGTAGAAGTAGCGCTCCGGGATTTGGGGATCGGCCATGTCCAACAATATCAGAAACCAAAATTCCAATTGTAGATTGTGGTACATGTAGGCGCCTGTGCAGCAATACCGCGGCACGCAAACGGCACGCAATTCGAGCTAAGTGCTTGAAACTACGTTGAGCCAGATTCATCTCGATTGAACGAAAAACTCAGCGTTTCCGCGGCTTTCCTCTTTGGAACAGACCGCTCATAACGGTCTGGTCGGAGGTTCGAATCCTCCCGGGCCCACCACCGCAAATCACATTGCCAAGCAAGGGCTTAGCCAAAACTCGTTTGGACAAAAGTGGGCACCGTGAGCGCGTGGTCGCGTGGTTTGCGCATTCGTGTTTGCTATGCCCGGCGGTTAGGTTGTGGTTCGATCCCTTGAAATACGATGGAGAATAGCGATCATCAAAAAGGAGCCGACGTAGATTCCCATGATATTGGCAAGCACGATCGTGCCGCTCGTGAAAATGAGATTGGTATTGTGCTTGATTATCCCGAGACCAAATCCAATGCCCAGCATGACGACCGGTGGAATCAAGGCAACTGAAATCGCGATGCCGGCAACGGCATCGTGAATTTTGGGTGAAAAGAGGGCGTATGTGCCGGCAAATCCACAAAAGAACGCAACGAAAAAGTAGTCAAGGATCTCACTACTTAAGCGATCGAGGATCTCCGACCGGAATTCCGTTGCGCGAAAAACGCTAACGATGACCGCCGCGAAAACGGCAGCAAAAAAGCCGATCGCAAATGTCCCAACGGCCCGGAAGAAATCATTCCAGTTGGCCTGATAAGTTGCTGCCGCGGCACAAAGGACAGGAAAGAGCAATGGTGAAATCACCATCGCCCCGACGATGATGGAGGCATTGTTCATAATGAAACCCAACGCGCAAATAACGCCCGCCGAAATCGTTAGCAGAAGGAAATCGAGACTGATTGCCGCGCGCTGCGTGAGATCATAATAGGTATCGTGAAGAATCTTCTCGGTGATATGCCCTCTCATTGTTGCCCCGTTAGCGGACCTTGCTCGGTTGTACCGGCAACGAGAGCTGATGTTCTCCGATTTAATTTTTCCGGCATGACTTTTCCGTGCCACTAGGAGCAAAGGCTCTCTCCGTGAACCAAAAAGCACCCCGGGACGCAAATCGTCTGACGGATGCACCTACCTTGGTACGTATTGCCGGGTGACCGTGGAGGTCCATCGTCACCCAGTGCGGCCAGGTCACAGAGACGTAGGGCATCGATGCCGCAATCGGTGTGAGCATGTCCTAAATATCTTCTCCAATTCAGTCTTCAGCTTATGGGGTCGGCACCTCTCAATCAACGCACGAATAGGGAGATTACGACAATCGGGAATGTCGAAAGGGCCGATCTTCCCGTCTCGTCGTTCTAGATTATGAACCGGTGCGGACATGCCAAAGCACCCGAGGAGAGCAACGACATTGGAATTGCGATGCGGACCGCGGCCAACAGGTGTGCCATCAGCGTTCTTTGATGCGCTGTCGCACCAACTTCTCCATCGCGGGCGTGATTCCGCGTCACATGGTCGGCAGGCGAGAGCGCCGGCCCGGGCCAGTGTTTATGGTATAATCCGTGAGGCCAGAAAGCAGTCGCCCTATCGAAATGGCAGCGGCGCTTTGTCGAGGATATCCAAGCCATGGCTCTTAGGTATTTCAGGCAGCCAATGTACAATCAGAAACGCAGGTTCGATTTATGAGAACAAGGGCCATGTGGTGGATCATCCTCGTTGGCGTTCTTGTGCTCGGCGCCGCGCTATGGGGACCGATAGTGAGCAATGTCGAACAGCCGAAATACAAAGTCATCGAAAGCGATCAGAGCGTAGAGATTCGCGACTACCCGGCGATGATCGTTGCCGAGACCGATGTCTCCGGCGACCGTGACAAGGCCATCGGTGAAGGCTTTCGCATCATAGCCGACTACATCTTCGGTAATAATCTTTCCTCTCAAAAAGTGGCGATGACGGCCCCGGTCACTCAGCGGGCCAGCGAAAAAATCGCCATGACGGCGCCCGTAACCCAGCAGGGCGAGAGAAATTCCTGGCATGTACGATTCATCATGCCCGCCAGCTACACCATGGAAACTCTCCCCAAGCCAAAAAATCCTGCCGTCAAGCTGAAGGATATCCACGGAAAACGGTTCGCGGTGATTAGATTTTCGGGGTTCGCAAGCGAGGGCAGCTTGAAGCGACACACGGATCAGCTGACGGAGTTTGTCAGAGCGAAGAAACTGACAGCCGTGTCTGCACCCACCTATGCCTTTTATAACCCGCCATGGACGCTGCCCTTTCTGCGCCGAAACGAGGTCATGATCGAGGTCGCTCGCTAATGTCATCCGGTGCGCCAGCTCTCGCGCTATCGACACTCAAGAGCCGATTTTTCCAATGTTTGGAAAGGATTGGGACGCTGATGACCCAGTGCCCAGTTTGACCTCGGTTGGTCCACCAGCCTTCGCGACGAAGAAGCGAAGGCTGTCGCGCCGAAGCACAAAGTGCGAAGGCGGACCAGATTTCCGTCGCTTCGCACCGGCAAGCCCCGCCTGCGCCGCCGCTACCAGGTGTAGTTGAACCCGAGCGTTCCGATATAGGTCTTCGAGATGCCGGAGATATCGGCATCCACGCGCACCATCATGTCCAGCCCGTTGCGGCCCTTGACCTGCGCGCCCAGCGAGACGAGCGCGGAATCCGCGGCTGGCTGCGCGCCATAGACCGTGAAGCCCGAATCCGGCATCGCCGAGAAGGTCACATTGGCTTTCTGGTCGGGAATGATGTCGTGCGCCCAGCCGAGGCGGCCCCACAGATTGACGATCGAGTTGGAGCCAGTGCGCATGTCGGTGCCGAAGCCGGTTCCCAGTTCGAAGCGCGTGGTCGTCATGCTGACCGCGTCGTAATCCAGCGCGAAGTCCGACGAAGACCCGCCCGCCGCTTTTTCGCTATAGGCCGGGGAATGGAACGACAGCGTCTGCACCGCCACATAGGGCGTCAGCCAGTTCACATAGACGCCGGTTTCCAGACGCCCGCCATAATCATGCGCGGTGAAGCTGGCGCTCAGATGATCGCCGGTCGTCACGCTCGGGAATGACGACGGTACGGTTGGTCGTCATGTCCTGGCCCGAATAGGCGCCGGCCGCGGCCACATAGAAGCCCGTGCCGTGCACCAGCCCATAGAGGCCGCCTTCGAAGGCGTTGCTGCTGCCTTTGCCGCGAGCGCCGGAGAGATCGAAGCTGGTGTGGCCGCCCATCAGCGAAGCGCCGACCAGGAAGTGCGGCGAGACGTGATAGTCGAGGCCGCCGGAAATGCCCGCCGTGGCCATGCTCACATCGGTGGTGCCGATGCCCTGGCTCACGCCGGTGGTGGAGCCGTCGCCGCCGAAGGCCGAGAGCCAGAAGCCCAGCTTGTCGTGGATCGGGCGGAAGCCGGCAAAGCTCGCGGCCTGCGCGGGCATCGGGCCCGGCCCGACGATGGAACCGGCCTCGGTGCCGTCATTGCCGATGCTGAGGCTGGTGATGTGATCGAACATCGTCGTCATGAACGGATTCATCAGCGAGGAAGCGACCTGCGGTGCGGCAGCACCCACTTCGCCGGAAAGCTGATCGGCCGCGGAGGCAAGCGCGCCGGACGACAGGCTCGGCAGATTGATGAACGAGGCCGGCATCGTGTCGCCCGCGTTGTTGGCCGCATCGATGGCGGTGATGACGCTGGTTTCGTTGCCCGTGGCGCCGGTGCCGAGGATCGGCAGCAGATCCTTCAGCTTGAGCTGGAGGATGACATCGTTAGTGTCATAGATCAGCGTTGCAGCGAGGTTCGGACCGAACATGTTGCTGCTGGGCAGCGGCGCGAATTCGCCGGTTCTGCCGCCAGTGGCGGTAAGCAGCGTAATCTGCTGGCCGGGCAGGTAGGAGCCGCTCAGATTGTCGAGAGTGAGCAAGCTGCCGCCTGAGATGGTGGCCGTGCCCGTGGCCACGATCTTATCGGCGCTCGGAGTGGCCCCGCCCGACACATCGACCGCGAAGTTCGACGTGCCGGCGAAGGCGATATTGCCCGACACGTTGAGCGTGCCGATGCTGGCGACACCCGGCGACAGCGTTGCGCCGCCGAGGATGGACGTGTTGCCGACCGTGCCGGTGCCTTCAAGTGCGGTGCCGGTATTGACCGTCACCGCGCTGTGGGCGAGCGAACCGTTCACCACCAGCGTTCCCGCGTTCACCGATGTAGCACCTGTCAGGGCGCTGGTGCCGGTGAGCGTCAGCGTGCCGGTGCCCGACTGCGCCAGCGTACCGCTGCCGGAGATTGCGCCTGCATAGGTGATCCGCATTGGAGCGGTTGAACACCAACGCCGCATTGTCGGTGATGTTGCCCGCGACTGCGCCGGTGGTGCCGCCATCGCCGAGTTGCAGCGTGCCGGCGCTGATCAGTGGTCGTGCCGGTAAAGCCGTCATTGGTGGTGAGCGTCAGCGTGCCGGTGCCCATCTGGGTGAGGCCGCCGCTGCCGGTAATCGGAGCCCCGAAGCTCAGATTGTCGGAACGGTCGAAGGCCAGCGTGCCGTTATCGGTGACTCCGCTGGAGCCGCCAATGGAGCCCGAGGTTCCGCCGTTGCCGATTTGCAGCGTGCCGCCGCTGATGGTGGTGCCGCCGGTGTAGAGATTGCCGCCGGTCAGCACCGTGGTGCCCGCGATCTGCGTGAGGTTGCCGCTGCCTGAGATGACGCCCGCATAGGTGACGCTGCCGGAATAATCGAAGGCGAGTGCTGCATTATCCAGAATGTCGCCGGTGACCGAGCCCGTGGTCCCGTGCCATTGCCCAGTTGCAGCGTACCGGCGCTGATCGTGGTGCCGCCGGAATAGGTGTTGGTGTTCGCCAAAGTCAACGTGCCGGTGCCCAGCTTCGTCAGCCCGCCAAGGCCGGAGATCACCTGCGAGACGGTCGTGTTGTAGATGCCGGTGTCGATGGTGCCGCCGCCCACGCCAAGCGAGAACGCGCGCGCGCCAGCCAGGTTGAAGCTCGCGCCCAGCTTGAGCGTACCGGTGGTGGAAGCATCGCCGAGCGTGAGCCCGCCGGTCGCGGCACCGATTTCGTGGTCGGCATCGAGCAGAAGCGTGCTGCCGCCTTCGACGATGGTGCCGAGCGTGTAGGCGTTCGACGTGTTGGTGAGCGCCAGAGTGCCGCCACCCGTCGCCACCAGATCGCCCGCGCCGGAGATGAGGCCGCTCCATGTCGTCGTGGTGCCGCTCGCCACATTGAAGGTGGGATCGCCCGTCAGCGTGACGGCGTTGGTGAAAGAGCCCGTCGCGGTGATCGCCAGCGTCGTGCCGTCAGCCATCGCAATCGCGCCGGTGCCGAGATTGGATTGGCCCGCCACGCTCAGCGTGCCGCCATTGATATTGGTGCCGCCGGTATAATCGTTGGTGCCGGTGAGAACCGTGGTGCCGCTGCCCGCCTGCACCACCACGCCCGCGCCGGTGATCGCATTGGCGAATGTGTAGGTGTCGGAGCGGTCGAAGGTGAAGGTGCCTTCATCGTCCACATCGCTGGTGAGCGAGCCGCTCGCCCCGCCATTGCCCAGTTGCAGGCTGGCCAGGGCGTCGATGGTGGTGCCGCCGGTATAGGTATTGTCGCCGGTCAGGATTTCGGTGCCCGCGGCGATGACGAGGCCGCCGCCCGCCGGATCGCTGATGACGCCGGAGAAGGTGCCGCTCGCATCGGTGAGCGTGAGCGTGTTCGAGCCGAGTTCGACCATTGCCGCTGCCGGAGAGCGATGTGATCGACGTGTCGCCATGGTCAGGCCGGAAATATCGAAGATCGCCATTGTCGGTGACGCTGCTGGAATCGGCGATGGAGCCGGTGCCGGTGAGCGAGAGGCTGCCATTGGCATCGATGATTGTCGCGCCGGTATAGGTGTTGGTGCCGGTGAACGTTTGATCCACGCCGTCATCGATGTGGAGCCCGCCCGCGCCGCTGAGCACGCCATCATAGGTGCCGGTGCCGCCGGTGAGTTCGAGGCCGCCGCTGCCGAGCACCAGACTGCCGCTGCCGCTGAGCACGCCAAGCGTGCTGGTGGCCGAGGAGCCCGATGTATCGAGCGTGCCGGTGCCGGAGATATCGAGCGCACCGCTCGAGGAGATGCTACCCGTGCCTGTGAGTTTCAGCGTGCCGCCGCTGATCGTGGTGGTGCCGGTATAATCATTGACGCCGGTGAGCGTTTCGCTGCCGCCGGAAATGGTCAGCCCGCCCGCACCGCTGATGTCGCCGGCGAAGGAACCGGCCGCGGCCGTCAGGACCAGCGTGTTCTCGCCAAGGACCACGCTGGCGCTGGTGCTGGTTCCCGCCAATGTCGTGATCGAGACGGTCGTGGGCGCGATCGTGACGCCCGAAATGTCGAAGGTCGCATTGTCGATGACGCCGCCCGTGGCCGCGATGCTGCCGCCACCCGAAAGCGAGAATGTGCCGCCTTCGATGTCGAGCTTGCCGCCGCTTCCGCCGATGCGTGCCGGAGAAGAGATCGGCCGAATTGCCGGCGGTGATGGTGAGCGTGTTGGCGCCGAGCGTCACGCTGCCCGTGCCCGACAGCGATTTGATCGAGGCGCCGCTGTCGTGCACATCGAGCGTGCCATTGTCGGCCACGCTCGAAGACGTGGCGATGCTGCCCGAACCCGTGAGCGCCAGCGTGCCGCCGCTGATGGTGGTGGTGCCGGTGTAAGTGTTGGCCGCCGTCAGCGTCAGCGTGCCGGTGCCGGATTTCGTCAGGCTGCCGCCGGTGCTGAGATCCGAAATCACTTGCGAGACGGTCGTGTCATGGTTGTTGGTATCGATGATGCCGCCGCCCGCGCCCAGCGAGAACGTGCGCGAGGGATCGAGAGTGAAGGCCGCGCCGCCGAGTTGCAGCGTGCCGGAGGTCAACGCATCGCCGAGCGTGAGCCCGCCGCTTGTGCCGATCTCGTGATTGTCGGTCAGCAGCAATGTGCTGCCGCCTTCGACGGTGGTGCTGCCGCCATAGGAGTTGGACGTGTCGGTCAGCGCCAGCGTGCCGCCGCCGGTCACGTTCAGCGAGCCCGTGCCGGAGAGCAATCCGCTCCACGTCGCCGTTGTGCCGCCTGCAACGGAAAGACCGGCGCTGCCCGTAAGCGTTGCGTTATGCGTGTAGGTGCCGTCCGCCGTGGTGGCGAGCGTGCCGCCGCCGATGGAAAGCGCGCCGCCGCCGAGATTGCCGTCGGCCGAAATGGAGAGCGTGCCGCCGCTGATGGTGGTGCTTCCATAGGAGTTGGTGCCGCCGAGCACGGTGGTGCCCGCCATCTGCGTGAGGCTGCCGCCGCCGGTGATGTTGCCGCTATAGGTGTGGGTGCCGGTGGCGTCGAAGACGAGCGCGGCATTGTCGATAATGTTGCCCGTGATCGAGCCGGTGGCGCCGCCATTGCCCAGTTGCAGCGTGCCGCTGGTGATCGTGGTGCCGCCGCCGTAATTGCTGTCGCCGGTCAGGATCAGCGTGCCGCCGAGCAGCGAAACACTGCCGGTGCCCGTGATCGCGCCCGCATAGGTCACTGGGCCTGAATAATCGAAGGCGACCGCGGCACTGTTCGCGATATTGCCCGCGACCGAGCCCGTGGTGCTCGTGCCGTCGCCCAGTTGCAGCGTGCCCGCATTGATAGTGGCCGCACCCGCAAACGTATTGTCGGCCAGGAATGTGAGCGTGCCGGCGCCCGATTTCGTCATTCCACCCGCGCCGGTGATCACCTGCGAGATGGTGGTGTCGTGGCCGTTGGTGTCGATCCCCGCACCGGTTGCGCCAAAGGAGATCGCGCGGGTCGATGCGAGGTTGAAGCTCGCGCCGAACTTCAGCGTGCCAACGGCGTTGGTGTCGCTGAGCGTGAGGCCGCCGGTGGTGGCGCCCGATTCGCCATCGGCCGTCGATCAGAAGCGTGCTGCCGCCGAAGACCGCTGGTGCCGCCGCTATAGGAATTGGATGCGTTGGTCGAGCGCCAGCGTGCCGCCGCCCGTCACATCCAGATCGCCCGCGCTCGCGCCATCGGCGATGAGGCCGGTCCAGGTCGTGGTCGTGCCGGTTGCGATGTTGAAGGTGGGATCGCCCGCCAGCGTGACGTTGTGCGCGAAGCTGTTCGTTGCGGTGATGAAGAGCGTCGTGCCGTCTTCCATTACCAGCGTGCCGCCGGTGCCGAGATTGGCGTCCGAAGATATGGAGAGAGCGCCCGCGCTGATCGTGGTGCCGCCGCCATAGGAATTCGTGCCGGAGAGCGTGGTGGTGCCGGAGCCCGCCTGTTCGACGCTGCCGCTGCCGGAGATCGTGCCGCTATAAGTCTCGTTCGCGGACGTATCGAAGACGAGTGCGGCGTTATCCAGAATATTGCCCGTGATCGAGCCGGTGGCCCCGCCATTGCCCAGTTGCAGCGTGCCTGCGGTGATCGTGGTGCCGCCGCCATAATTGCTGTCGCCGGTGAGGATCACCGTGCCGCCCAGAAGCGAAACGCTGCCGGTGCCGGTGATCGTGCCGCCATAGGTGACAGTGCCCAGATAATCGAAGGCGAGTGCTGCGTTATCGGTGATGTCGCCCGCGACCGAGCCGGATGTGCCCGTGCCGTCGCCCAATTGCAGCGTACCGCCGCTGATGAGCGTCGTGCCGGTGTAGGTGTTGTCGCCGGTCAGTGTCTGGCTGCCGCCGATGGTCATTCCACCGGTGCCGCCCGCGACGCCGGAATACGTACCGCCGCCGACGGTCAGCGTCAGCGTGTTCGCGCCGAGCGTGACACCGCCCGCGCCGGAGAGCGAACCGACCGAGGTATTGCCGCTAAGGCCGGAAATATCGAAGGTCCCGCTATCGGCGACGTTGCTGGTGGAGGAAATGCTGGCCGTGCCCGTCAGCTTCAGCGTGCCGCTCGAGATCGTGGTGACGCCGGTATAGCTGCCAGCGCCCGTATAGGTGAGCGTGCCGCCGCCCATCTGCGTGAGGCCGACGCCGCCGGAGATCGCAGCACCAAAGCTCACAGTGTCAGAGTGGTCGAAGGCCAGTACACCGCCGGTGCCGCTGACGCCGCTGGTGCCGCCGATGGAGCCCGTCGTGGTGCCATTGCCGATCTGTAGCGTGCCGCCGCTGATGAGTGTTGCGCCGGTATAACCATCTGTGCCGGTCAGGATCGTGGTGCCGCCAAGTTGCGTGACGCCGCCGCTGCCGGTGACGTTGCCGCCGAAGGTGAAGGAGCCGGAATGGTTGAAGGCGAGTGTCGCGTTGTCGGTGACGTTGCCCGTGATCGCGCCGTTTGCTGCCGCCATTGCCGAGTTGCAGCGTGCCGCCGCTAATGGTGGTGCCGCCGCTGTAATTGTCGTTGGCCGTCAGGATCGTCGTGCCGCCCAATTGGGTGAGGCTGCCGGTGCCGGTGATGGTGCCGCCGGTGGTGGCGCTGCCGGTGTAGCTGAATTTCAGCGCGCCATTGTCGGTGATGTTGCCGACGACCGTGCCGTTGGCGCTGGTGCCGTCGCCCAGTTGCAGCGTGGCGAGGCTTGCGATGGTGGTGGTGCCGGTGAGCGCGTTGTTGCCGGAAAGCGTTTCGCTGCCGCCGGAGATGGTGAGTCCGCCCGAGCCGCCGATATTGCCGGAGAAGTTTCCGGCCGCCGCGGTCAGCGTCAGCGTGTTGGCGCCGAGCGTGACGTTGCCCGCGCCCGCGCCCGACAGCGTCTTGATGGACGCGCCGCCATTGGTCAGGCCCACGATATCAAAGGTGCCGTCCACATTCACGCCGCTGGAGGTTGCGATGCTGCCGGTGCCGGCCAGGCGCAGGATTCCACCATTGTCGATCTGGGTGGCGCCGGTATAGAGATTGTGGCCGGTGAGCGTCTGATCGACGGTGTTCTGAACCGTGAGCCCGCCCGCGCCACTGAGCACGCCGCTGTATGACCCTGTGCCGGGGCCGGTCAGCGTCAGGCCCGACGCACCGAGCACGATATTGCCGCCACCACTGAGATAGGCGAAGGAAAGCGCCCCGCCGCCGGAGCCGTTGAACGTGCCGTTGTTGACGATGGCGCTGGAGGCGCTCAGGCTGCCCGTGACGGTGAGCGTGGCGCCGAAATCGATGGTGGTGGCGCCGGTATAATCATTGTTGCCCGACAGCGTTTCGCTGCCGCCCGCGATGGTGAGCCCGCCCAGCCCGCTGATGTCGCCGGCGAAATCGCCGCCGGCATTGGTCAGGATCAGCGTGTTGGAGCCGAGCACGACGCTGGCGCCGGAGTTCGTGCCCGACAATGTCGCGATCGAAACGTTGCCGGTATGGCTTGCGATGTCGAACGTCGCGTTGTCGATCACCCCGCCCGCGGCCGTGATGGCGCCGGTGCCGGTGAGCGCGAAGGCGCCGCCCTCGATGTCGAACGCGCCGGTGCCGCCGATGCTGCCCGAGAAGCTGCCGCCCGCGTGCACCGTCAGCGTCTTGGCGCCGAGCGTGACCACGCTCGTGCCCGTCAGCGCCTGGATGGAGGTGCTGGTCGCGCTGATGAGATGGATGTCGAAGGTGCCGTTGTCGGCGACGTTGCTGAACGCGATGCTGCCCGCGCCGGAAAGAAGCAGGCTCGCGCCCGGATCGATGGTGGTCGTGCCGCTATAGGTATTGATGCCGGAGAGCGTTTCGCTGCCGCCCGCGATCTCCAGATTGCCGCCGGGCGGATCGGAGATGACGCCGGAGAAGGTGCCGCTCGCATTGGTGAGGATCAGCGTCTTGATGCCGAGCGTCACGCCGCCCGCGCCGGAGAGCGATTTGATCGAGGCGCTCGTCCCGACGCCGGAAATGTCGAGCGTGCCGTTGGCGGCGACTGCGCTGCCGCCCAGGCTGCCGGAGCCGGTCAGTGCGAGCGTCTCGCCGCTGCCGATGGTCGTCGCGCCGGTGAAGAAGGAATCGTTGTTGAACGTAAACGTTTCCGTTCCGGTGCCGTTGAGGGCAAGGCTGCCGGAGCCGGTAATCTTGCCATTGAAGGTGCCAATACCGCTCGTGATCGTCAGCGATTTGCTGCCGAGCGCCAGCGTGCCGGTCGCAGCACCCGACAGGTTCGCGATCTGCGCGCCGGAAGATGACGAAATATCAAACGTGCCATCAGCCTGCACACCGCTAGTGTGTGCAATCGCGCCGCTGCCGGAAAGCGTCAGCGTTGCGCCGCTCGCGATGGTCGTGGCACCCGTATAGGTGTCGGCGGACGACAGCGTTTCGCTGCCGCCGGAGATGGTGAGCCCACCTGTGCCGTTGATGACGCCGGAGAAATTGTCGCCCGCACTCGCCAGCGTCAGCGTGTTGGTGCCGAGCGAGACAGTGCCAGTGCCCGTCAGCGATTTGAGCGAAACCCCGCCGCCAGCGCCCGAAAGATTGAGCGTGCCCGCGACATTGGCAACGCTCGACGCATCGCCGCCGTTCAGGAGCCAGAGGAACGCGCCGCTGCCCACATTGGTGGTGCCGCTGTAGCTGGTGGTGCCCGCGAATTTCTCGGTGCCGGCCGAAACGGTGATCCCGCCCGTGCCGCCGATGCTGCCGGAGAAGGTGTCGTTCGCGCCCGTCAGCGTGAGCGTGTTCGCACCCAGCACCAATGCGCCGGAACCCGACAGGGTGGAGATCGACGTGCCGCCGCCAAGCGCGGAAATGTCCAAGGTGCCTTCGGCATCCACGCCACTCGAATTGGAGATGCTGCCGGTGCCGGTGAGCGCCAGCGTGCCGCCGGTGATGGTGGTCGCGCCGGAATAGGTGTTGATACCGCCAAGTGTTTCGGTGCCGGTGTCGAGCGTCAGTCCGCCCGAGCCGCCGATGACGCCGGAGAAGGTGTCGAGCGGATTGGCGGCACTGAGCGTCAGCGTCCTGGCGCCCAGATTGACAACGGTCGTGGCGTCGCCCGCCAGCGATTTGATCGACGCGCCCGCAGTGGTGCCGGAAATGTTGAAGGTGCCGTGGGTGGCGGGCGGGCCTGCGGCGGCGAGAAGCACGACGCTGGAATTGGCGAGGCTGCCCGACCCGCTCAAATTCAGGGTGGCGCCCGCGTCTATCTTGGTCGTGCCGGTATAAGTGTTCGTGCCCGTCAGCGTTTCGGTATTGGGGTGAAGCGCATTGGTGACGCTGATTTCCAGTCCGCCGCCGCTGTCGGTGATGGCGATGCCGCCGGTATCGGCGATGACGCCGTCATAGGTGCCCGATGCGTCGGTCAGGACGAGCGTGTTCTGGCCGAGATAGACATGGCTACTGAGCGAACCCGACAGCGTCTTGATCGAAACGCTTATGGGTGGCGCGGGCGAGGCCGAGGCGCCGGAAATGTCAAACGTGCCGTTGTCTGTCACACCGCTGGACGTGGCGATGGTGCCCGTGCCCGCGATCGCCAGCGTGCCGCCATTGATCGTGGTCGCGCCCGTATAGGTGTTGGCGCCGGAGAGCGTGACTGTGCCGCCGGTGATGGTGAGGCTGCCGTTGGAACCGTTGATGGCGCCGGAGAAGACGTCGGCACTGTTGCCGTTCGTGATCGTCAACGTGTTGAGGCCGAGCGTCACTGCACCGGATCCTGACAGCGACTGGATCGAGGAGGACAATAGCGAAATGTCGAACGTGCCGTTATCGGTCACGCCGCTGGAGGTAGCGATGCTGCCGCTGCCGGAGAGTTTCAGCGTCTCGCCGGAACCGATTATGGTTGCGCCTGTGTAGGTATTCACGCCGGAAAGCGTCTCGATGCCGGTGCCGTTGACGGTGAGCCCGTCGCTCGCGCCGGTGCCGCTGATGATGCCGGAGAAGCTGCCCGATCCGTTGCTCAGCGTCAGGACATTGCCGCCCAGGTTCACATTGCCCGCGCCGGCCAGCGATTTGATCGACGAACCGGAGCCGCCGGAAATATCGAGCAGTCCCGTGGTCAGAACGTTCACGCTGCTTGCCGCAATGCTGCCGCCCGAAAGATCAAGCGTGGCGCCGCTGTCGATCGTGGTCGTGCCCGTCAGAAGATTGGTGCCCGTCAGCGTTTCGGTGCCTGTCGCGATTTCAAGTCCGCCGCCAGCCGCATCGGAACCGATATCACCCGCGAAGCTGCCCGACGCATTGGAGAGCACCAGCGTGTTCGAACCGAGCGTCACGATGCCGGTGCTTGCGACCCGACAGCGAAACGATGGTGCCGCTGCTTGCGCCGGAAATGTCGAAGGTGCCGTTGTCGGTGACATTGCTGGAGGTGGAGATCCGGCCGCTGCCCGAAACGGTCAGCTTGGCGCCCAAATCGATGACGGTCGCGCCCGTATAGGTGTTGACGCCGGTGAGCGTCTGGCCGGTGCCGCCGGTGATATGGATGCCGCCGGTGTTGCTGGTGCCGCTGATGATGCCGGAGAAATTGCCCGCGGCATTGGTGATCGTCAGCACCTGATCGCCCAGATGCACGGCGCCGTTGCCGGACAGTGACATGATCGACGTGCCGGCGGTGGTGCCGGAAATATCGAACGTGCCGTTCACGTCCACGCCGCTGGACGTGGCGACGGAGGTAGCCCCAATGATCGCCAGCGTCGCGCTGCTGCCGATGGTCGTGGCGCCCGTATATGCGTTGGTGCCGGATAGCGTCTGCGTGCCGCCCGCGATGGTGAGGCTGCCCGCATCGAGCGCCGGACCGATGTCGCCGGAGAAATAATCGGCCGCGCTGGCGGAGACGGCGTTGGTGATCGTCAGCTTGTTGCCGTTGAGCGTGACGGTGCCCGAACCCGACAGCGACTTGATCGACGTATTGGCGTTGATGATGAAGCTGCCGTCATCGGCCACGCTGCTGGCGTTGTGGATGTCGCCCGTGGCGCCCAGCACCAGCGTGGCGGGGCTGTCGATACTGGTGGTGCCGTTGTAATTCTGCGTGCCGGTAAGTTCTTCCTGGCCCGCGGCGATGGTGAGCCCGCCCGTGCCGCCGTTGATCGTGCCGTTGAAGGTGTTGCTGGCATCGATGATAATCTTTGTATTGCTGATCGTCAGCGTCTGCGAGCCAAGCGTCACGATGCCGCCGGATGTGCCCTTAAGCGATACGATGGTGGCGCCGGACGTGGTGCCGGAGATGTCGAAATTGCCGTCGTCCTGAACCAGCGCGCTGTCCGCGATGTTGCCGGTGCCCGTCAGTTTCAGCACGGCGCCGCTGTCGATCTTGGTGTTGCCGGTATAGGTGTTGCCGCCCGTGAGCGTTTCCACGCCGCTGGCGATCTCGAAGGTGCTGGTGCCGTCGCCGCCGCTGATGACGCCGTCGAAGGTGTCGTTCGCGCTCGTGAGCGCGAAGGTGTCGCCGATGCCAAGCGTGACCGCGCCGGGCCCCGCGCTGTCCCTGAGCGACTGGATGGATGCGTTGCCGAAATGAACGTCCAGCGTGCCGTTGTCGTCCACTATGCTGTTCACGATGCTGCCGCCCGAAAGCGTGAGCGTATTGCCGCTCTCGATGGTGGTGACGCCGGAATAGGTATCGGCGGCGGTCAGCGTGAAGTTGCTGAGCGAACCCGCCACATCGATGCCGCCGCCGCCCGTGATGGAGCCGCCATACGATCCGCCGTGGGTGATGGTCAGTGTACCCGTGCCGAGCGCGACCGATCCCGTGCCGTCAAGGCTGTAGATCGTTTCGTTGTGACTGTTGAGATCGAGAATGCCGGCCGCCGCGATGGACACGGCGGAATTGGGCGAGAACGCATCGTTCACGCCGGCCTTGAGCGTACCGCTGGTGAGGGTGGTGGCGCCGGCGTAATCGTTGATGGTCGGATCGTTATTTCCGCTCAGGGTCTCGGTGCCGCCGGTGATCGTCAGCCCGCCCGAGCCATGAATGAAGCCCGAGAAACTGCCCGTGCCGGCGGGACCCGCGGCGGTCAATGTCAGCGTATGGACGCCAAGCTGGACGACGCCGTTGCCGTATAATGTCTTGATCGACGTGTTACCGTTGGTCTGAATGTCGAACGTCCCAATATCGTTGACGCCGCTGGAATTAGAGATGTCATCGTTATTGTCGAGATAGAGATGCGCACCGCTGCCGACACTGGTCAGGCCGGTATAGTTGTTGGTTTTGGCCGAGAGCGTTTCACTGCCGCTGCTGACGGTGAAGCCGCCGCTGCCGCCATTGATGACGCCATAGAACGTATCGTTCGCAGCCGTGAGCGAAAGCGTATTGGAGCCGAGCGTCACGGCGCCGGTCGAGGCGCCAGCCAATCTTTTGATCGCGACGGAGGACGACGCGGCGGAAATGCTGAACGTGCCGTCGTCGGTGACGAGGCTGCTTTGCGAGATGTTGCCGCTGCCGGTGAGCGCCAGCGTCGTGCCGCTCGCGATGGTGGTGGTGCCCGTATAGGTGTTGGCGCCATCGACCGTGAACGTGCCGCCGGTGGTCAGATGGATTCCGCCCGAGCCGGAGATCGTGCCGTCCCATGTTCCGCCATTGCTGCCATTGGTGATGGTCAGCGTATTGGCGCCCAGCTTGACAGTGCCGCCCACCGCGACCGTGCTGCCCGACAGGCTCTTGATCGTTTGATTGTAGCCGCTGCCGCTGAGATCGAGGACGGCATTGGGATCAGCGGCCATCACGACATCGGAGTACTGCGAGAACGCATTCGCCGCGCCCGCTTTCAGCGTGCCGAGCGTGATGGTCGTGGTGCCGGTATAGGTGTTGGCGCCGGTCAATGTTTCGACCGAGCCGAGACCGTTGATCGTAAGCCCGCCGGCGGTGCCGGAGAGCCCGTCCTCGATAATGCCGGAGAAGGTGGTGCTCGCATTCGTCAGCGTCAGCGTCTTGCTGCCGAGGTCCACATGGCCGCTGCCGGAGAGCGTCTTGATCGACGCGCCGCTGCTGGTCGTGTGAATGTCGAACGTGCCGTTGTCGGCCACTTCGCTGGAGTCCGCGATGCTGCCGGCGGTGTCGAGATAGAGTGTCGCGCTGCTGTCGATGGTGGTGAGGCCCGTATAGGTGTTCACGCCGGAGAATGTTTCCTTGCCCGTCAGCGTTTCGGTGCCTTCCACCGTATAGCCGATCTCCACTGAACCGTTCGCACCGCTGATGACGCCGGAGAAGGTTTGGTTCTGAGCATCGTTGATCGTCAGCAGATTGCCGCCGAGCGTGACTTTGCCGGTGGACGCGCCCGACAGCGACAGGATCGAGGACGAACCGCCCGCAACCGAAATATCCAGCGTGCCGTTATCGACGACGCTGGAATAGGCCAGGCTGCCCGCGCCAGACAGATGCAGGAACGCGCCGCTAGCGATGGTCGTATCGCCCGTGTAGGTTTCGGCGTTGCCCAAAATTTCGGAGCCGCCGGAAATAGTCAGCCCGCCCGTAGTACCAGCGACAATGCCGCCACTATTGGAGATGACGCCATTATAGGTGCCCGAAGCGCTTGTCAGCGTGAGCGTGTTGTTGCCGAGATAGACATGGCTGGTGGACGCGCCGGACAGCGTGGTTATGGAGACGCCCGCACTCGATTGCGTGATATCGAACTTGCCGTTGTCGGTCACGACGTCGGACGCCGAAATATCGCCGCTGCCCGAAAGCGCCAGCACACCACTGCCGTCGATGATTGTGTCGCCCGAATATCCGTTGGTGCCGGTCAGCGTTTCGGTGCCGCTGTGGATTTGCAGATTGCCGCCGCTGCCGTGACGCCGCTGCAATGTTACCGGAGAACGTGCCGGACGCATTGGTCAGTTTCAGCGTCTGGCTGTCGAGATAAACGTCGCCCGCGCCGGACAGCGATTTGATGGTGGCACCGGCCGCCGTAATGTCGAGAGATACCCGTACCTTGATCGTCAACACCACTGGAACTCGAAATCGAATTCACATTGGCGTCCGATGATGAGTTCGGCGCCGGTGTCGATGGTGGTAGCGCCGATATAGGTGTTGGGGCCGGAAAGCGTTTCGGTGCCGCCACCGCCACCCGTGCCGACGGTGAGCCCGCCGGAGCCGTCGATATGGCCGTAGAAGGTGTCGGCTGCCGCGGTCAGGATCAGCGTGTTGCCGCCGAGCGTGACGGTGCCGTTGCTCGACAAGGATTTGATCGACGCGCCGCCGCTTGCCGAAATGTCGAAGGTGCCCGCATCCACGACGCCGCTGGAAAACGCGATGCTGCCGCCGCTGCCGATTGCCAGCGTCGCGGTGCCGTTGATGGTGGTGGTGCCGGTGTAGGTGTTGGCGCCGGAGAGCGTTTCGGTGCCGTCGGTGATTTTCAGCTTGCCGGCCGTGCCGCCGTCCGAACCGGCATCTTGGATCACGCCTGCAAAACTGCCGCTTCCAGCCGTAATGCTCAGCGTCTTCGAACCGAGTTCGACGATGCCCGTATTCGCGCCCGACAGCGCTCATGATCGAAGCCGTGCTCGCCACGTTTGAGATATCGAATGTGCCGTTAACGGTGACGCTTGAAGATGAGGTAATGCTGCCGCGTGGTTCCAAGGATCACATCCGTGCCGCTATCGATCGTGGTCGCGCCCAGATAGGTGTTGGCATTGTCCAGTTCCACGTAGCCGGTAACGCCGCCATTGGTGAACGTCATGGGGCCGAGACCGCTGAGGGCGCCGGTGAGAACTGTCGTGTTGCCGTCGGTGTCGATGGTGTTGGTGGAATAATTTTCAACATTGAAATTGCTGACGATCGTACCGGCAGCACATCGAGAACAAGAGTACCACCCTGAAAATCGGGAAGTACTGTTCCACCATTCTCGGTGAGATTGGATTCGAGATAAGGTCCCGACGTATCGATTGGCGTATTGGCCGCCTGGGCCGTGCTCGCAAGCCCGAACGCGGCAGACGCGAAAACGGCCGCTCTCAGCCAGCGGCGTTTTGCTTGCCCGTTCGATGCCGTCCGTTCCATGGCTGCCCTACCTTACCAATCCAAAAAATTACGCCAATCGTTTTTCGTTTCCGCGACGCCGCGGCGTGCCGTCTCCTATTTCGCCTGACCCGGCATGCAACTGATCGAGCCGATGGAACTCGATCCGTATTCCACATATCCCGACGGCGCGGGCGTATGGTGCACGACCATCGGCAGGTAGATGTAACAAATGGTGCCGTCCACCGGATCGCGCCAGCGCTGGATGACCGTGCCCTCGATGGGGCCGGCATATTGCGACTGAAGCTGCATGTGCGGGAATACCGGCGGCTGGTGCTGGTCCGCCGATGTGGCCGCGTCGCCGCCATCCCGCATTTGCAGGAACAGCAGCGCGAACGCGGCGGCTGCCGCGCAGATCGCTATGATGGTGACCGCTATCAGCCATTTTCCCGATGTCTTTTCAGGCATGAGCTTCCGCCGCTTCGAATCACGCTTTGCCGGGGCCGTTTGCTGTTCATCATCGCCCACCTCAGAATTCGACCGAGAGGCCGACGCGGCCGATCGAGTCCTTGAAATCGGAGGCGGTGCCGAAGCTTCCCGTAAGGACCAGCGGCACCGTATGCGAGAAGTTCAGCCGGTGCGCGATGCCGATGCCGATGCCTTCCATGCCGCGATAATAGGAGACGTTGCCGGTGAGCGTCGTCTTGCCGGGGGCGGACGGCATCACCGGATCGGCCATCGCCGCACTCGCCGCAATCGCCGAGGTCAACTGGCTCAGATTGATCGCGTCGGTGCTGTTGGTGCCGGGCGCGACATTGGTGAGGCGGCGCAACAGCCCGCCCGCGCCGAACGAAACCGTGTCGGGGCCCGATGCGATCGAGCCGCTGCCGATGGCGACGGAATCGTCGTAACCCGCCGATGCGCCGACGCCGATGGCGGTGGCGCGCGCGCCCGTCGCCGATGCGCCATTGCCCAGTGCGGTGCCGCCCGCCGATGCCAGCGCGTCATAACCGATGGCGACCGAGCCCGCAGCACCCGTGGCCGCGGCGCCGTCGCCGATGGCGGCGCCGTATTGCGAGGATGTCAGCGCGGCAAGCCCGACGGCCACGCCGCCTGTGGCGCTCGCGTTCGCCGCATCGCCCACCGCAACGGTGCCGTCGGCGCTGGCGGTTGCGCCATAGCCGTAAGCCGAGGATTGCGCGCCCCCCGCGGCCGACATCGCGCCATAGGCCGAGCTGTTCACGCCGTTCGCAACGCTGTCATAGCCATAGGCCGATGCGCCCGAGGCGCTGGCCGTCGCGTGATTGCCGGTGGCGGTGGTGTTGGTTTGCGTGGCGGCGGCGAAATAGCCGGTGGCCGTGGCATTGGCGCCGCTCGCGTTGGCGCTTGCGCCATAGGCCGAGCTGTCGAGCCCACCCGCGCTGCTGTTGTAACCCGAAGCCGTCGCGCCCGTGTTGCCCGCATTTGCGCCCGGACCATAGGCGGCGCTGTCGGTTCCCGTCGCCATGGAATTATAGCCATAGGCAGCGCTTTCAAGGCCGCTCGCCTTGGCGCCGTGGCCGCCCGCAATGGCATTGGTGTTGATCGCCTGGCTGCCGGCGCCCATCGCAACCGCATAATCGTGATTGGCGAGAGCGCTGTTGCCTTCGGCCAAGCTGCTGAGGCCGCTGGCAACGGCGTCATAGCCATAGGATGCCGCGTAAGTGTTCGTTGCGTTGGCGCCCGCGCCGATCGCAACCGAATAACCGGCATTGGCCAGTGCGGTGTCGCCGCCCGCGAAGCTGCTGGCGCCGCTGGCCGTGCTCTTGTAGCCGAGTGCGGTGCTGTCGGTGTTGCTGGCGGTGCTGTTGGCGCCGGCGGCGAGCGAATAATTGGCGCTGGCGAGTGCGGTGTCGCCATAGGCGGCACTGCTCGTTGCCTGCGATTTGCTGTTGTAGCCCGAGGCCACGCTGTTCGACGCCGCTCGCCGTGCTCGACGCACCGAAGGCCGAAGAGTTGGTGGCGTTGGCGATGCTCGACGTGCCCGATGCGGTGGAATAATTGCCGGTGGCGCTGGCCGAAAGGCCAACCGCCGCACTGTCGGTGCCGGTGGCGGTGGTGAAGTCGCCGAGTGCCGAGCCGCCCAGAGCAGCGGACGCGGTATTGCCCAGTGCCACCGAGCCCGTGGCAATCGCGTTGGTGCCGATGGCAATCGCGTTGGCGCCGGTCGAGCCCGCATTGAAGCCGACCGCGATGGCGCCGGTTTGGGTGGCATGCGCGCTGTCGCCCACCGCCACGCTGCTGTCGCCGCTGGCGGTTGTGGAGAAGCCGAAGGCAGCACTATCGATGCCGGACGCGGTGCTCGCCGCACCCACTGCGGTGCTGTTGAGCTTGCTGGCCACGACTGTATCGCCGATGGCGATGGCGCTCACGCCGTCCGACGTGCTGCCCTTGCCTTCGGCGATGGAGTTCAGGCCGTTTGCAATGTTCGCGGCGCCGAACGCGATGCTGTTGTCGCCGACGCTCTGGTTGTCGTAGCCGCCCGCGTAGCTGCCCGCGCCGGTCGAGACGTTGGTGTCGCCGACGGCGACGGAGCCGATGCCGATGGCCCGGTTGTTGTAGCCGCCGGCGAAACTGGCCGAGCCTGTCGTCGTGTTGGTGTCGCCGATGGCCACGCTCGATGTGCCGTTGGCCTGGCTGTTGCTGCCGCCCGCGAAAGCCTCCGCCGCCGCGGCGTTGTGGTTGCCGATGGCCACGCTGTTCGCGCCGTTGGCGGCGTTGTCGAAGCCCTCGGCAACGGATTTTAATGCCCCGACTGCGGTGGTGTTGGTGTCGCCGATGGCCACGCTCGACGCGCCATTGGTCGTGTTGCCGTTGCCATAGGCAGAACTATTGCCGCCGACGGTATGGTTCGATGTGCCTTCGGCGATGGAGTTTGTGCCGGTCGCGGTGTTCGAGGTGCCGAGTGCGACGCCGTTCACGCCGTAAGAGAAGTTCGACGTGCCGAAGGAGATGCCGCTCGTCGCCGCCGCATCGGTGTAGTTCGACACGCCGAGCGATACGCTATCCAACCCGTGCGATGCGTTGGAAACGCCGAGCGAAACGCTGTTGACGCCGCTTGAGGCGTTGGACGTGCCGAGCGCGATGCTGCTTGTGCCTATGGCCTGGTTGTTCGCGCCGCCCGCGAACGTATCGTTGCCCGTCGTCGTGTTGGTGTCGCCGATGGCCACGCTCGACGCGCCGTTGGCTGTGTTGTTCGTACCATAGGCGGCACTGTCGCCGCCGATGGTCTGGTTCGACACGCCTTCGGCGATGGAGTTCGTGCCCGTGGCCGTGTTCGAGGTGCCTTGCGCGACACTGTTCGCGCCATTGGCGGTGTTCGACGTGCCGAGCGCGATGGCGTCGGTCGCAGCCAGGGCGGTGGTGTTGCTCTGGCCTTGCGCGATGCTGCCGACGCCGCTGGCGGTGTTGGCGTTGCCCAGTGCTACGGCGTTCACGGCGCTGGATGTGTTTCCATCGCCGAGCGCGATGGTGCCGTCGGCGTTGGCGTGGTTGCTGAAGCCGCCCGCGAACGCGCCGCTGCCGGTCGTTCCGTTCAGGGTGCCGAGCGCCACGCTGACCGCGCCAAGGGTCTGGTTATCGGTGCCTTCGGCAATGCTGTTGATGCCGGTGGATATATTGCCCACGCCTTGCGCGATGCTGGCGCCGCCGATGGCATGGTTGCCGGTGCCGAGCGCAATCGCGTCGGTCGCGGTCACATCGGTGAGGTTCGACTGGCCGAGCGCGATGGAGTTCACACCGTTCGTAACATCAGTCGTGCCCAGCGCGATGCTGGAATCAGCGTTGGTGGTGGAATGATCGCCGCCCGCATAGGAGCTGTCATTGTTGGCGATGCTGCCGTCGCCGATGGCGACGCTGCTGCCGCCAAGCGATTGCGCATTCTTGCCGACGGCCGTGCTGTTGACAGCACCACTGGCGATTGTGAAGTCGCCGAGTGCCGTGCCGCCGTTGGAGGCCGCCGCGCCATTGCCGAGCGCGACCGAAGCGGTTGCCGTGGAATTCAGGCCGATGGCGATGGCGCCCGCGCCGTCCAGAAGCGTGCCCGCCGAAGCATTGGTGCCGATGGCGATGGTGTCGGCATTCAGCGCGTTTGCGTCGAGGCCGACCGCGATGCTGCCGCTGCTGCCGGCGTTGGCGGTGTTGCCCATGGCGACGGAACTTGTGCCCGCCGCCAGCGCATCGAAGCCCGATGCGACGCTGAAATCGCCGCTGGCGAGCGATCCATCGGCAAGCGCAAGGCTCGATATCCCCGACGCGGTGCTGTTCACGCCCATCGCGGTGGCGTTGTCGTTGTTGGCGCGGGAATTATCGCCGTAAGCCGAGGATTGCGCACCGCTTGCGAGTGCGGTTTCGCCCGACGCGATGGAATAAAGCCCGCTTGCGAGCGAGCCCTCGCCGACCGCCGTACTGCCCGCGGCGTTGGCGGTGGAATTGGTGCCGAGTGCCGTGCCGCCCGCCTGATTGGCGACGGCAAAATTGCCAAGCGCGGTTGTGTTGGTGGCGCCGGCTTCCGAATTGTTGCCCAGTGCTATGCCGTTTGTGCCGCTGGCGGTGCTGTCGATGCCGATGGCGGTCGCATCGAGGCCGCTTGCAAGTGCGGTATCGCCGATGGCGATGCTGCTGACGCCGCTCGCGGTGGACGACGCGCCGATGGCGACCGTGTTGAAATTGTTTGCCGTGTTGCCGGTGCCGAGCGAAACCGCGCCGAAGCCGCTGGCAAGGTTGTTGTCGCCCAGCGCCGTCGCATCGATGCCCGATGCGTTGTTGCTGGTGCCGAGTGCGACCGCATCGAGCGCGCTGGCCGTGTTGCTCACGCCGCCCGCGAAGCTGAGATCGCCGCTGGAGATGTTCGATGTGCCGATGGCGGTGCTGCTGTCGCCGCCCGCGGTGTTGGATTTGCCAGCCGCCAGGCTGTTGACGCCGGTTGCGTCATCCGAATTGCCGAGTGCGACGCTGCTTGTGCCCGTGGCGATGCTGCTGAAGCCGCCGACGAAGCTGTAATCGCCCGACGCGGTGTTGGAATCGCCCAGCGCCACGGTGCTGATGCCGCTTGCGGTGTTGGACTGGCCTTCGGCGATGGCATTGTTGCCGCTGGCAAGGTTGGTGTCGCCGAACGCAATTGCGCTGTTGCCCGTGGCGTTGTTGTCGATGCCGAGCGCGGTTGCGTGCTGCGCGCTCGAAATGTTGCCGGTGCCAAGTGCTATGGAATTGTCTTCGAGCGACTGGTTCAGCGTGCCGAGCGCGATGCCGCTGATGTTGGAGGCGGTGTTGGAATAACCTTCCGCGATGCTGTCGATGCCGTCTGTCTGGTTCGACACGCCTTCAGCCACCGAGTTCAGGCCGTTCGAGATATTCTGCGTGCCTTCGGCGATGGAATTGATGCCGTTGGAGATGTTGCGGTCGCCGAGCGCGATGGAGCTTTCGCCCACCGCCTGGTTCTGGTAGCCGCCCGCATAGGTGTAATCGCCCCAGGTGACGTTGGTGTCGCCGATGGCCACGCTCGATGCGCCATGCGTTGTGTTGCTGTCGCCGATGGCCGAACTCTTGTCGCCGATGGAGGTGTTCGTTGTGCCTTCGGCGATGGAGTGCAATCCGATGGCCGTGTTGTCCGTGCCCATCGCAATGCCGTTGATGGCGGTCACTTCGGTGAGGTTGTTCGTGCCTTCGGCGATGGAGTTCAGGCCGAACGCCTGTTGTCGGTGCCCTGCGCGATGGAATTGTCGGCATTGGCGAGGTTGGTCTGGCCGATGGCGATGGAGTTCACGCCATTGGCGATGTTGGTCGTGCCTTCGGCGATGGAATAATCGCCATTGGCCATGTTCTCCGTGCCCTCGGAGATGGAATTGATGCCGAGCGCCAGATTGCTGGTGCCTTCGGCGACGGAATTGGTGCCGATGGCCATGTTGCTCGTGCCTTCGGCGATGGAATTGGTGCCGAACGCCAGATTGTCGGTGCCTTCGGCGATGGAATTGTCGCCGACCGCATTGTTGGTCTGGCCCTCGGCGATGGAGTTCGTGCCGGTTGCGGTGTTTGAGGTGCCATCGGCGATGCTGTAATCGCCGATGGCGCTGTTGTCGGTGCCTTCGGCGATGGAATTGGTGCCCTGGGCGGTGTTCGTGTAGCCCTCGGCGATGGAATTGGTTCCGACCGCGGTGTTGGACGTGCCTTCGGCGATGCTGTAATCGCCGATCGTATGGTTGGTCGTGCCTTCGGCGATGGAGTTCACGCCGTCGGAGATATTGGTCTGGCCCTGCGCGATGGAATTTGCGCCGTTGGCGGTGTTGGAATCGCCCAGCGCCTGGCTGCTCGCGCCGTTGGTGGTGTTCTGGTAGCCCTCGGCAATCGAATTGATCGCCGCGGTGTTGGTCACGTTGGTATCGCCGAGCGCGACGCTGGAGGCGGCGTTGGTGGTGTCGGTGTGGCCGAGGGCGACGCTGTTATTCGCACCCGAATTCGTGATGGAGTGATCGCCGCCCGCATAGGAGCTGTCGGCGAGGGCCTGCGCGGTATCGCCGATGGCGACGCTGCTGTTGCCGAGCGCCGTGGCGTTTTCAGCGCCCGCGAAACTGTTGGTGCCGGTGGCGGTGGTGAAGTCGCCGATGGCCGTGCCTTCGTTGTTGGCGAGCGCGCCGTTACCCAGCGCAACCGATCCGTCGGCGACGGCATTGTAGCCGATGGCGATGGCGCCCGCCGCGTTCAGGCCCGCATCGGCGTTGGTGCCGATGGCGATGGAGTTTGCTTGACGCGAATGCGCGTCCAGGCCCAGTGAGACAGTGCCGGCATTGTCGGCGTTGGAATTGTTGCCGATGGAAATGGCGGTGACGTCGCCCGTGTGCGCGATGGTGCTGCCATCGGCCGGGCCGTTGCTGCCCGCGCCCGACAGCGCGCCACCACCGAGCGTGATGCCGCCCTGATAAGAGGTGCCATCCGGATTGCCGAGATTGACCGCGCCGCCATCGGCCGCGATGCCCTGATTCGTGTTGATATTGGCGTCGGCCTGGATCGTGCCGGTGAATTCGGTGCCGCAATAGGGAAGATTGCCGGCATAGTCCGTCAGGTCCTGCTGTTGCTTTTGCAGGATCGCGCCGGAAAGGCCGGTGGCGAAATCGGCAACTTCGGCGCCGAGCGCCACGCTCAACACGCCTTCGGCAGCACCGGCAAGGCCAAGCTGCACGCCCGCTTCGGCGAGACCGGGTGCGGCGGGAGCGGCATCGAGCGGCGTCACCACGCCCACCGCTGCTTCGCCCAACCCGATACCCGCACCGATGAATTCCTCGGTCTCCTGTGTGGCGTCGTAGATTTCGGCGCCGAGCGCCACGCCTTCGGCCGTCACGTTGACGATGTTGTCGTCCGCAACCGAGTCACCCAGCGAATTGATCTTGTTCTGATACTGGTTTTGGCAGCCGCCCTGACCGACGCTGGTTAGATCGGGTGGCGTCGCCGTCTGCTGCGAATTGCCGTTATAGGGCAAGCCATTGCTTGGAATACTTTGAACCGGCGTGGTGGTGTTTATGGTCTGCGCAAAGGCTGAGCGCACGGGTGCCACGACGAGCAGCGAAACCATCGCGCTCATCAGCAGGCGCGCTTTGAAGGACGTGCGGCGCGGCGAGCGGCCGGCGGATTGAATATCCGCGACCTTCACCGATGACTCGCTGGCGCCGTTTTCGCTCATTGCCCCGCCGTACTCGCCGATCCTGTGGCCTTCTCCTTGGCACTGGCCACCATGGCCTGATAGGCCGAGCCGAAGCCCTTCAGCGACACCGGCAACGTGACCGGCTTGCCGCCATCGGCGACGACCTTGAGATTTCCGCCCTGCTCTGCGTTCTGCCACAGCCCGTCGATCACATCGCGCCCGACGCTCGTCTCCACAAAGCAGCCGCTGGCGTCGCAGCGCCGCACGGCGAGCTTGGCGGTGGTGTAATCACCCGCCGTCATGATCACGCCCTTGGCCAGATCGATGCCGAGGGGAACCGCGACCTGCATCAGATAGACATCGCGCGCCGGCACATAGGCGATGGAAACGCTGGTGACGCGTTGGCCCGAATCCTTGCGCACGGTGGCAAACAGCATGTCGCACGGCGAAACCGATTTGATCGGGAAGCAGCGCACGGACCAGTCGCCATAAAAACTCACTTCGGGCTTGGCGCTCGCAGGTGCTGCGGGTGCGGGTGGCTTTACCGCGGCCGCGGCGAATGCGGAGCCTGCCGCGGCGGCCACAATCAGACTTGCAATCAAAAGAACTCGTCTCACAGCAACACCCTCTTCAGCCAGGAATGGCGGTTGGATTCGGCGGTCTCCAGAGCGGCAAGCGCTTCGTTGTAACCGGCCATCGACAACTCCCATCCGGAGACTTTCCCGTTGAGATTTTCGTAATAAACGCGAACGTTCTTGGCGCCCTGAACGGCGTTGTACGTTTTCGCGTCGGTGATCGTGGCGATGCAGCCGAAGCCGTTGCAGGTGTGATAGGGGATGGCTTTCATCGCCCCCTTGTCGATGCTGATGCCGAGTGCGGGCGGCAGCAATACGTTAAAGGGTGCCGCGATATCCACCTTCGGCGCAGCCGGATCGCCCGACATGACGAAGCGGATGACGGCGCCGCCCGATTTGGGATCGGTGACGTCCTGCGACAGCGAGCAATCGGCTTTCGCCGCGGATTGCGCGGGACACACCACGCGCCATTGCTTGAAGATCGTGATGGTGGGCGCATCGGCAGGCTCGGCGATCACGCCGCGCGCGATCCAGCCCACGAGCAAAGCTGCAACCAGCAGACCCACCCTGACATCGGCCCTCGATAAAGCGGCCTTGAGCATTTCTTTTTCATCCCTTTGTTGCGACGGCCGGGTCATGACCTAACCCGCGCCGTTCTATTCATTTCTCTTTGCAGATCGTCCCGGATGCCGCGCCGACATTGTCATCACCGTTACCACTGGTAGCGCACGCCGCCCTTCAGTTCCACGGTGGTGAGCTCGCTGTTGAATTTCGCGCCGCCGTTCACAAACGCCGACCAGCCCGAATCGCCATCGGCGATGTTGAGCATGCCGGTGACTTCGCCGAAGCCCTTCTGGCGGCGCTTGTCGTCAACCGTCAGCGCGGGGCCGAGCGTGCCCAGTTCGAGCGCGGTGGAATTGGAGAACTCTTCCCAATATTGCGCCGCGACCGAGCCATCGAGATAGACGCCGTTCTTCTGGCCCATCAGCGTGCCGAGCCTTGCGCCAAACGCGCCGCGGAAGGTTTCGCCGGAGTCGAATTTCGCCGCCGTGCCCAGTGCCGCGAAATTGTCCATGTTGCTCTGGGTGTAGGCGAGGCTGAGCATCGGTTCCAGATAGGACTGGCCCGAACCGTCCTGGTTCAGCACGAAGTGGTAGCCGCCGCTCGCCAGCGCGCCATACGTATCGGCGGCGATGTTCTTCGTGGTGTAGCCGAAGGGTTTCAGCGTGTCGAAATTCAGATCGACGTGGAGAAGATCGATTTTCGCCAGCACATCGACGAACCACGGGCCGTTGAAGTAATCGGCCGTCGCATCGATCAGCCCGCCGGAATATTTGAACCTGTTCGGCGAGGTCTTGAACTTCACATCCGACGAGACATAGCCGACCGACCCGCCGACCACGAGCACGCCGTCGCGCGTTCCGGAAAGCTGCGCGTCGGTGCCGACCTGGATGGAGGAGACGTTCTGGTCGAAACTGGTGTTCACGACACCCAGCACGCCCGCCGCCGGTGCATACATCGACATGTCGGTCGAAACGTCGCGATGCGTCCAGCTTCCGGTGACTTTCAGCCAGATGTCGGGCTTGAAGCGGTTTGGCTTGCCCGAATTGTACACGTCCCAATATCTGCGGACTTCGTCCTGGCGGTCGTCCCAGCCGGGCGCTGTCTGATACCAGATGTTCTGCGCGCCGGTGAGGACGAGCGGCAATTGCAGCGCTTCCACATCGGGCAATCCGTAGAGCCGGTATTCGGTGGAGTTTGCGCCGGCCAATCCGTCGGCCGTTGCTTCATCGTGGGTGGATTGCAGGAGCGGATAGACCCAGAAGCCCTTCTTGACCGCGCCCATCGGGCCATAGCCGGTTTCGAGCGCGTCATAGGGTGACGTCGAGGTCAGGCTCGACAGATAGAACGCATCGCTGCTCGCGCCATTGACGCCCACCAGCGTGATGCCGACCGGATTGTAGGAACCGAAGCCGGAATTGGTGTCGTTGAGCAGGATGCCCGTTGTCGAAGTGGCCCCACCCGCGATCAGCAGGCGATCGGACGGAACGACCGATCCCGACGACGAATCCGCACCGACAAAGGTGTCGAGGCCGAGCCGGCTGTTGGTGCCGCCCACGAAATCATAGGCCACACCCGGCGAATAGGTATTGCCCGACGCGGTGACGTTGAGGCCGGTCACATCGGTGGTGGCCGAGCCGGACGTGCGCATATCGATGATGCCACCCGCATTGTAGAAGGTGGCATCGCCGAAGAAGCTGAGCGTGCCATGCACCTTGATCGTGCCGGTATTGGTGACGGTCTGCGCATTGGCGCCGGCGTCGAACGTCGTCACGTCGCCGGGACCAAAGAGGCCCGCATTGATCGTGCCGCTGTTGATGATCGTCTCGATGCCGGTGAAGTTGGACGTCGCAACCGCCAGCGCATTGCCCGCATTGATGATTCCCGCGCCGGAATTGGTCAGCGTGTTGTGACCGCCGGTGCCGAAGGCCGCGGCAACATTGCCCGCGCCCGCATTGTCGCGCGTCGACCATGTGCCGGTATTGGTGAGCGAATTGGTGGCGTTGCTGAGCTTGATCTGGCCGATCAGCGTTCCGGCATTGCCGATCGAGTCATTGCCCGTCGTCACCGAGGAATAGATCGCCAGATCTGCCGGCTTGTTGTTGGCCGTCGTGTTGGTGGACTGGATCAGGCCGCCCGCATTGTTGGTGATGGTCGTGGAGCCCGACGATGTGGTGGCAATCGAGATCACCGGATTGGCCGAGGTGCCGGCACCCGTGATGGTGCCGGTGTTGCCGATGGAATTGGAGCCGGTTCCCGTCTGCGACAGCTTGATGCCGCCCGCGGTCGTGCCGCCCGTGACGGTGGCGCCCGATGCGACCGTGACGAAGAGGCCGCCAGAGCCGCTCGCCGATTCATTGACGCCCGCATGGCCGGAGCCGACGCCCGTGGTCGTGGCGCCATTGACGTTGACATGCGTGATGCCATTGACCGCCGACGTGATGATGCCGTTGGAGGTTCCCGCCGTGACGTTATGGGTCACGGTGACCGTTACCGTGCCGCTGCCCACTGCATTTGCGTTGATGCCGGTTGCGCCCGCGACCGTGCCCGCCGGCGCAATCGAGACATTGCCGTTGCCGCCGGTGGTCGAGGCATAGATGCCCGTTGCGCCCGTGCCGGCCACGACATTGCCGACATTGCTGTTGGTGGTGCCGATGATGATGTTGCCGCCGCCGATCGTGGACGCGTGGATGCCGTCGCCGCCGCCGGAGCCGACCATGACCGTGCCGGTGGTGGTGATGCTGATCGTTGACGCGTTCGACGCGCTGTTGATGAGCGCATAAATACCCACGCCCGAAGTGGTCGAGGCTTTGACCGAGCCCGAAATCGAGATGCCGTTGGTGCCGAAGACGGGACCAAGGCCCTGCATTTCGGCGTCGATGCCGTCGCCGGTACCGCCCGTGAAGGTGCCCGTGCCCAGGATGGAGATCGCGCCATCGCCAGCGGTCACCGCCGTGCTTACGGCATCGACGCCCGTGATCGCGCCGATGACCGTCGTCGCATTGTTGGTGACGGTGATCGTTCCATCGGCCGAGATCGCGTCGATGCCGTCGGTGACCGTGCCGGTGACATTGCCGCCATTGCCGCTCGCCGTCGTCACCGTGATCGCGCCCGTGCCGGCCGATTCGGCGTCGATGCCCTTGGCGCCGCTGACGGTGCCCGCGGGCGTGACGCTGACCGCGCCATTGCCGCCGGCCTGGATCGCCTTGATGCCGGTATAGCCGCCCGCGCCGGTGTTGGCGCTGACGACGCCAGTGCCCGTGACCGTGACGCTGCCGCCGGCGCTCGTTTCGGCGTCGATGCCGTTCTTGCTGCCGGTCACTGTGTTGCTGCGATCAACCCGGACCGCGCCATCGATGGCATAGGCGTCGATGCCGTCGCCATTGTTGCCGATGGTGGTGCCGCTGCCGCTGACGGTCGTGGTTCCGTGGCCATCATTGTTGGCATAGATGCCGATCGTGCCGCCGGTGACATTGCCCGAACCGTCGGCCAGTACGAAGCTCGTCGCGGCGGTGCCGGTGACTTCGGCATAGACGCCATAGGTCAAGCCCTGCGTTATGCCGTTCGCCGTCGCCCAAGCATCGCCGGTGACGCTCGTCACGATGATGCCGGGATCGCCATACACATCGCTGTTGGCGATCACATGCACATTGCCCGCGCCGCTCGCGCGCGCATCGATGCCGTCGCCCGAGCCGCTGCCGGCCTTGTCGCCCCACACGGTCGTGCCCACGGCGGTCGTGACATTGATGTTGCCGTTCACCGAGCGCGCACGAATGCCGTCATCGGTGTTGCCGGTGATATTGCCGTGTGTGACGACCGTCACCGTACCGCTACCGCCGGTCTCCGCATCGATGCCGATGCCGCCGCCATAGACGGTGGACGCCGGTTCGACATCGACATTGCCGGTCACCGCGACCGCCTTGACGCCGATGGTGGTCGTGGCCGTTCCGGCCATGACCGCGCCGGTGCCGGTGACGAATATATTGCCGGTGCCCTTGGTCACGGCGTCGATGCCATCGCCGCCGCCCGATCCGACCATGACCGTGCCGCTGCGGTCGATCACGATGTCGGAAGCGTTGGTCGTAAGGTCGATATAGGCATTGATGCCGACGGCGGACGTGCTGGTGCTGTTGCCGCTGCCGGTGATCCAGATGCCCGCATTGGTGCTCGGGCTGACGCCGAAGGTCGCCGCCGGACCCGCGCCATACATGCGCGCGTCGATGCCGTCGCCCGTGCCGCCGTGATAGGTGCCGGGGCCCGCGATGGTGATCGCGCCCGCGCCATCGGTCGCCGCATAGACGCCCGTGACGGTGCCGCTGACCAGCGCCGCATTGTTGGTGACGTCGATATTGCCGTCATGCGCATAGGCATCGATGCCGTCGCCCGCGGTGCCGGTGACATCGCCGCCCGCGCCGCTCGCGGTCGTCACGGTCACGGTGCCGGTGCCGGTCGCCGATGCGTGGATGCCGGTCGTGCCGGAAACGGTGCCCGCCGGTGTAACGCTGACATTGCCGTTGCCGCCGGAGGAATTCGCGATAATGCCGGTGCCCGAACCAGCGAGCACATTGCCCGTGCCGGTTACGGTGACGCTGCCGCCGCCATTGGATACCGCATCGACGCCATTGGTGGTGCCCGTCACCGTGCCCGAACGGTCGATCAGGATATCGCCCGCCCAGGTGCGCGCGACGATGCCCGTGCCGTTCTGGCCTTCCGCGTCGCCCGAACCGCTGATCGTGACGCCGCCCGTGCCGTGCGCACGCGCATAGATGCCGTCGGTGGCGCCCGTCACATCGCCATTGGCGCCGCCATCGATTATGATGCCCGCCGCACCGCCGAAATCGTTCAAATAAGCATGGATGCCCTGGCCGGTCGTGCCCGTCACAGTGTCGTTGGCCGTGATGTGAATGCCGTCCGTGTCGCCGGTTCCGCCGAATGCGTTGATACCGATCGTGCCGCTCACCTGACTGTTGGCAAGGATGGTGATGGAGCCGCTGCTCGAGCGCGCATTGATGCCATCGTCGCTCGTGCTCGACACCAGCGTGCCAGCGCCCGTGGTGATGTCGATGTGGCCGCTGCCGGTGGTGTGGGCATAGATGCCGCTGAGTGCGGTGCCCGTGATGTTGCCGACCGTCTTGATCGTGATGGTGCCGATGCCGTTGGTCGTCGCGCGAATGCCCGCGCCGCCGCCCGAAACTGTGGACGCCGGTTCGATATCGACGCTGCCGCCATTGGCATCCGCGCTGATGCCGCTCGACGTTGCGCCCGTGCCCGCCTGCACCGCGCCCGTGTGGGTGATATCGATATTGCCGCTGCCGATGGTCACTGCCTTGACGCCATCGCCGCCGCCGCTTTGCACCGTGACCGTGCCGCTACGGTCGATCACGATGTCGGAGAGGTTCGTGGCGTAGTCGATATAGGCGTTGATGCCAATGCCCGTGGTGCTGGTGGCGTTGCCGCTGCCGGTGATCCAGATGCCCGCATTCGTGCTGGGGCTGACGCCGAAGGTGGCCGCGGGGCCGACGCCATCCATGACCGCGTCGATACCGTCACCCGTGCCGCCGGCATAGGTGCCGGGACCATCGATGGTGATCGCGCCCGTGCCGTCGGATTCCGAATAGTCGCCATTGATCGCGCCGCTGACGCTCGCCGCATTGTTGGTGACGACTGTGTTGCCGTTAACGGCAAGCGTGTCGATGCCGTCGCCATGCGTGCCGGTGACGTTGCCCGCCGCGCGGTTCAATGCCGTGCCCGCCGTCGTCACGGTTACCGTGCCCGCGCCGTTCGTCGCCGCATTGATGCCCGTGCCGCCCGCGATGACCGTGCCCGCTGGCGTCACCCGCACATTGCCGCCGACCGAGGTTGCGTCGATGCCAATTCTGGTTGAGGCCGTGCCCGCCGTGACATTGCCGGTGCCGGTGACCGTAACATTGCCGTTGCCGGAGGTGAACGCATCGACGCCGTCGCCGCCGCCCGCGGCAACCATCACCGTTCCGCTGCGGTCGATCACGATATCGGAATGGTTCGAGGACGTGCTGATGTCGGCATAAATGCCGACGCCGGAGGTGGTCGATGTGTTGCCAGTGCCGGTGATGTGAATGCCGGTATGGCCCGCGCCGGGACCCGCGCCGTTCTCCACCGCGGTGATGCCGTCGCCCGTATTGCCGGTATAGGTTCCCGCGCCATCGACGGTGATCGCGCCGAGACCGGATGAAATCGCGCGCGCGCCATTGAGATCGCCGCTGACCAGCGCCGCATTGTTGGTGATGACGATGTCGCCATCCGCCGATATTGCGTAAATGCCGTCGGACGATGTGCCCGTCACATTGCCGAGGGCGCCCGTAGCCGTCGTCACTGTCACGGTGCCCGTGCCCGCCGCTTCCGCATCGATGCCCGCAACACCCGACACCGTTCCGGCCGGCGTCACCGATACATAACCATTGCCGCTCGACGCCACCGCATAGATGCCGTCGCCGGTCGTGCCGGATGTATTGCCGACGCCCGTGACCGTAACATTGCCGCCGCCGGTCGATGCCGCGTGGATGCCGTTGACGGAGCCGCTCACCGTGCCCGTACGATTGATGAGCACATTGCCCGCGACGCTGAACGCATCGATGCCGTCGCCAGCATCGCCTTCGGTATTGCCGGTGCCGCTGACTGTGGTGTCGCCCGCGCCTTCATTGTCGGCATAGACGCCTGTGGTGCCGCCCGTGATGTTGCCCGTGCCGTCAACCAGCACATAGGCAGCCGACGTTGCCAGGGACGAGGTGACTTGCGCGTAGACGCCCTGGAGTATTCCGGTCGTCGTATCGTTGGCGGTTGCCCACACATAACCCGTGGCGCTCGTCATGATGATGCCGGGATCGCCGCTGACGGTGCTGTTGGCGATGACACGCACATTGCCCGCGCCACTTGCGCGCGCATCGATGCCGTCGCCGGTGCCGGCGCCACCGGAATCGCCCTTGACCGCAGTGCCCGCAGCCGTGTTGACGGTGATGTTGCCATCGACGGATGCCGCATGAATGCCGTCGCCGATCGTGCCGGTGATATTGCCCAGTGTGGTGACGGTGACGGTGCCGACACCGCCCGTTTCCGCATCGATGCCCGCGCTGCCATAGACGGAGCTTGCGGGAGTTACTTTCACATTGCCGGTTTGCGCCAGCGCCGTGATGCCGGTGCCGACGGTATCGCTCGCGATGACCGCACCTGTGCCGGTAACGGTGACATTGCCCGTGTTGGTGCCGAGGATGGCGGCATAGATGCCGTTGCCGCCCAGATCCGTGACGGTGCCCGTGCGATCGATTAGGATCGAGCCGCCATTCAGGCCAAGCCCGTTGTTGATCTCGGCGAAGATGCCGCTGCCGCCGGTGCCGCTGGTATTGCCGCTGCCGCTGATCCAGATGGCCGCATTCGAATCCGGCCCGATGCCGGCGGCCGGTCCCGTGCCCGTGTCAACGGCGGAGATGCCGCCGGAGCTGCCGCCAACGAAATTGCCGTTGCCGGATACGCCGCTATCGGTGATGCGGATGGTGCCAAGGCCGCTGGTGACCGATGTATCGGCCCAGGTCGTGCCGCTGATCGTCGCCGCATTGTTGGTGACGACCGTGTTGCCATTGACCGCGGACGTGCTCACGCCATAACCGCCGCTGCCGGTGACGTTGCCCGCAGCGCCCGTATAGGTCGTGACGGTGACGTTGCCGCCGTTGGTGGTCGCCGCGCTGATACCGTTGCCGCCGGAGACCGTCGCCGAATTCAGAAGCGGCGTGGAAAGATCGACCGTCACATTGCCGCCGTTCGACGCCGCGTCGATGCCATGCACGCCAGGGCCGGTGCCACCCTGCACATTGCTCACATCATGGATCAGCACATTGCCAGTGTCGGCGGTGTGCGCGTAGATGCCGTCCGCACCAGCGGGATCGCTGACCGTCACTGTGCCGGAACGGTCGATCACGATGTCGGAATTGTTCGCCGGATTCGAAATGTCGGCATAGATGCCATAGCCGGTGGTGGCGCTGGTGTTGCCGGTGCCGGTGATGTCGATGCCGGTGTTGCCAAAGCCGGGACCCGTGCCCGACATGACCGCGCCGATGCCGCCGCCCGTGCCGCCCGCATAATTGCCGGCACCTTCGATTGTAAGCGAGCCGAGGCCCGTGGATGTGGAGGTGTCGGCCCATGTCGTGCCGCTGATCGTGGCGGCGCGATTGTTGACGATGGTGTTGCCGTCCTGCGCCGAGGTATCGACGCCGAAGCCGTCAAGCCCGGTCACGTTTCCGGCCGAGCCAACGATGGTGGTGACCGTGACGGTGCCGGAGCCCGCCGTCGTCGTCGCCTTGATGCCGTTGCCGCCGACAACCGTTCCGGCGGGCGTGACGAGAATGCTGCCGCTGCCCGATTCCGCATCGATGCCGATGGCGGCAGCGCCATGTCCGGCGGAAACGCCGGTGACGCCGGTGACTGTTACGTTGCCGGAGCCGAGCGTGATGGCTTCGATGCCGTCGCCGCCGCCCGCGGTATCCGTCACCGTCACAAGACCCGTGCGATTGACGAGGATGCTTGCCGTGCCGCCCGCTTCATGGGCGTAGATCGCCGCACCATCCGTGGTCGTGGTCTTGCCGGAGCCACTTATATATATGCCGTCAACGCCGCCCGGCCCGAAGCCATTACCCGCCGTGGGGCCCGTGCCGGAGATGACCGCGCTGATGCCGCCCGCGCTGCCGCCGGTGTAATCGCCATTGCCGATGATCGAGATCGCGCCCATGCCGCTCGACACAGCGGTCGCGCCATAGGTCGTTCCCTGAACGAGCAGGGCATTGTTGGTGATGGCGGTGTTGCCGTTTTCCGCCGACGTGCTGATGCCGAAGCCGCCCGTGCCGGTGACATTGCCCGCCGCACCGAAGGCGGTTGAGACTGTGACCGTGCCCGAAGCAATGGTCGCGCCGTAAATGCCGCTCGCATCCGATACCGTGCCCGACGGCGTGATGGTGATGATGCCGCCCGCGGATTCCGCGTCGATGCCGGTGCCGGTGTTGGCCGTCACATTGCCGGTGTTGGTGACGGTGACATTGCCGATGCCGTTGGTGGTGGCGAGGATGCCGTTCACGCCGCCCGAGACCGTGCCGCTGCGCGTGATGGTGATGTTGGATGCGGCTCCGCCAATGATCATCGCATCGATGCCATCGCCCGCGCCGGATGTGGTGTTGCCGGTGCCGGAAATCAGAATGCCGTCAAAGCCCGCGCCGGTGCCGGTGCCGCCCGTCATCGTGGCGCTGATGCCGGCTTGGCTTCCGCCGCCGAAAAGGCCCGAGCCGGTGACGGTGATCTTGCCGTTTGTCGAAGTGGACACCGCACCATAGGTGCTGCCCGTCACGCTGTTCACATTGGTGGTGATGATGGTCGCGCCGCCTTCCGCCACCGTCTTCAGGCCGTAACCGGCCGTGCCGGTGACATTGCCGGCACTGGTCGTGACCGTGACGGCGCCGTTTGAAGTTGTTTCGGCGTCGATGCCGTTGGCGCCGGAAACCGTGCTGCCCGGCGTGACGATGATCGCGCCGCCGACCGAGGTGGCGATGATGCCGGTGCCCACCGTGCTTGAATCTGAAATCGGCGATGATCGCGCCGGTGCCGGTGACCGACACCTTGCCGCTGCCGGTGGTCGTGGCGCTGACGCCATTGCCCGCCGCGGTGATCGCGCCCGTTCCGTCAACAGTTACGGTGCCGTTGCCGATGGTGCTCGCGGCGATGCCGTAGCCGTCGGTCGCGCCCGCCGTGATGCCGGAAACATTCTGGACCAGCACATTGCCGCCCGAGCCCGTGGCCGTGATGCCCGCAGCGACGGTTCCGCCGCCGGAGCCCGCAATGGTGCCCGTGTTCTGCACGGTGACCGTGCCGGTGCCGAGAGTATTGGCGTTGATGCCGAAGCCGGTTGTGCCTGTGACGCTGATCGCGCCGGAGCGGTTGACGAGAACGGCGGAACTATTCGAGGAGTCCGTGATTTCGGCCGTGATCGCGCCGGTGCCGCTGGTTTTGCCGGTGCCGCTGACGGTGACGCCGCCCGCGGTTCCGGCTTGCACCGCGACGATGCCCGCATTGTCGGCGGTGACCGGCGGTGTGGCCGTGCTCAGCGAAAAGACGCCATTGCCGCCAACGACATTGCCCGCGCCATCGACCAGAACACTGCCTGTGCCGTTGGTCGCCGCGATGATGCCGGTATCGGCGGCGGTGATCGCGCCATCCTGATGGACGGTGACGTTGCCGCTATTGGCGTTGTTGGTGATCTGCGAATCGACGCCGAGATCGGGATCGATTGTGGAGCCCGCCTGATTGGTGACGGTGATGCCGCCGGCAGCACCCGTGTCGCGCACAAATTCGCCGACCGTCGCCACGCCGCCCGTCACATTGAGCGTGCTGCCCGCGTTCAGATTGACGATGATGCCGCCCAGATTGTTGTTGACGGCGCTGATGCCGGCCTGTGTGGCGTAAACGGTTCCAAGGCTGGTGATTTTGAGCTGGCCGCTCGCATTACCGGTAATGGCCGCATCGATGCCGGTGTTGGTGCGGTCGGCGGCGCTGAGCCCGATATTGTTGGTCGTGATCGTGACGTTTGCGCCGACCGAGCGCGCGTAAATGCCCGCGCCGTGCGACAGCCCGCCGGTGGACGCACCCTCGATCGTGCCGCCGGTGAGATCGATGGTGGTGGCGCCGTTGATGGCGCTCGTCTGGATGCCGTAATCGTCGCCGCCCGCGCCATTGCCCGCCGAGATTGTTCCCGACGTGACGATGGAAATCTGGCCGGTGCCGGTGTTGGTGGCGTAGATGCCGACCTGATCGGTGCCGAAGATCGAGCCCGCGCCGGAATAGCTGATATTGCCGGAATTGCCGATCAGCGCGAGCGCCGGTGTCGCCGATCCCGTATCGGAATCGATCGCGCCGCCCGAATTGTTGATGAGATTGATCGTGCCGGATGTGCCGCCGGTTTGCTGAAGCTCAAGGCCGTATCCGTTGACCGTCACGCCGCTGGCGATCGCGGCGGTAATGGGAGTGCCGTTGTTCCAGGTCTGGATGCGACTACCGACGGAAGTGCCGTGGCGCCGTCGGTATTGGTGGTGGCTGTGGTGGTGGTGTTGTTGCTGCACGTCACGCCGCCGCCGACCGTGACGTCGCATCCTACGGCCGCGAACGAGGGTTGGGCGATGAACAGGGGAATGGCGGCTGCCAGCGCCGCGATGAAAGCAATTCGTGTTCTTGCTATCCAGGCTTTGCCGCGTCTTGCCGGTGGCAATGCGGCCGCGCCGCTCAACCCCCGATCTGTCCCCAGATTTACAAAACCGTGCACCGCATAGCGTGGCGCATCGACCCTACGGTGCGATGGCATGAGCACCTGCCCCCTGAATTCTGTGAATGAACACCGGCCCCGATGGCAATTGATTAAACATAGCATGCACCATCGAAAATTCTCAAGATGCGAACTGGTCGCGGGAGGCGGCCGCGATCGCACTGGAATTTCAGAAAAAACCCGACCAGTCCTTTGATTTGTCGCGAAAAATTCGCATGTCGCGCGTGCGGTCTGTCGGCCGATTTGCAACAGGGCGCGGGATAGTCGAACCAGCCACGCCGGAGACCACCGAATCGCGGATTGCGCGCCCGATTGGGCGACGAATCCGAAATTCCATCTAAGTTATTGATTAAATTTGATTATTATGACGGCCGGGCCGCCGGTTCGAGGCCTGCCCCAGCCGGCGCGGATTTCCGGCGGCCGTCATGGGCGGGTTTTGCGACCCAATTCGGCAACCTCTGCGCCGTCCGGGCCGCGGCGGCGAGCAACTGGGCGAACTGGCCCGCATAAAGAAACCGGATATAGCCGCGCGCGCTTTCGGTGAAGACGACGGCGCCACGACTGTCGAAATCCACGAGATGTTCGCGCTTGGCTTCGTCGAGCAGGCGGCGGATGTGGATGCGCGAGACGCCGAAGCGCCGCGCCATCTGCGCAATCGAAATCGCGACGGGCACGCATGGCGGAAAACAATCGCCCGATCCGAACAGCGTCCAGGCGATCTGGTTTCCGGCGTGGCGATTCATGAACACGCGGATATAAGCATCTTCGTGATGCGTCGCGCCAAGCGTACCGAGCAAACCTTCGGCATGCATGCGCGCGAATTTTTCGAAAATCCGCGGCTCGTTCATGCGGCGGAGCACGACATCGATTCCGGGTTCCAGGATTCGGGCCGCATCGAGTGCTGCACACAAATGTCTTCGCCATGCGTTGAGAAAACGCGGCGTCGGTTTGTAATGCGCGGGCTTGCCGCGCGCGGGCAGCAATTCGACGTAACCGAGATAGCGCAGATAAAGCAGCATCGCGCGCGCGCGGCCGGGGCTTAGAAAGCCCGACGCCGCGCACAGTTGCTTCAGGCGCGGCAACGTCAGCCCGCCCGACACATGCAGATAAAGCGCCCAGAGTGCTGCCACATAACGGCCCGCATCCTTGAAGATTCCGTCGAGCGCTTTGTCGCCCGCGGCGACCGCGAGCATGTTTGCCGCAAGCGCGCGCGACGCAGCCGCAAAGCGCGGATCGATTGTGAGGCCGGTGAGGCTTTCTCTGGAATCCGCGCCTTCGCGGCCCCACAACGCCAAACGGCCGATCGCGGATAATTCGCCCAATGCCGTCCGATCAAAAATGTTCCGTTGCCCTTCATTCTAGACCCCACGTAGCCTTGCTGCATCTGGAGGTTGGGGGCACGGCCAAGCGTTCCCGCAACGGGCGCAAAACGCTGTAAACCTATCTTCCATTTGAACTTTTGCCCCCTGGCGCGAATCCCCGAACGGGACAAGCGCCGTCACGCGGCGCGCGCAATTGCGTGTGGCGTGTGATGGATTTGTCAACAAACCTCACAACGGGAGATCTGAATGAAACTGTTACTCGCAGGTTTTGCGGCCGCGGCCGCGTTCGTTATCACGCCGGCTTTTGCGGCGGATTCGCCGCCTTATGAAAACGGGCCGGTCTGGGATTTCGCGCAGATCAAGTCGAAGGACGGCCATTTCGACGAATATATGAGCTGGCTTTCGACGAGCTGGAAGGCGCAGGAAGAAGCGCTGAAGAACGCCGGCTACATCATGGACTATAAGGTCTATGTCGTCGCCGATCCGCGCGGTGACGATCCCGACATCATTCTCGCCACGGAATACAAGAACATGGCGGCGATGGATACGCCGGTCGCCGAAATGTATGCCTTCGCCGAGAAGACGATGGGCCCAACGTCGAAAACCGATGAGGAGCAGGCCGCGCGCGGCTCGATCCGCACGTTGATGGGCGATGTGCTCACCCGCGAAGTGATCCTGAAATAGTCTTATTGCTTGCCGCGCATCGCGCTCATATCGGGCGCGGTGCGCGCGCTCGCGATGCGCCTGTTCTGCGCGTCCACCCAATCATCGAGATCCTGCAAAACCGTTTCGCGGTCGAGATCGCGCAGCAGCATGTGATAGCCGTTGTCGTAGCGATGCACGTCCGCGTGGCTGCCGAGCGCATGCACGACATCTTCGGTGGGTGCTGCCGGTATCACCTGATCCTTCGCGCCATAGAGCAGCAGAATGGGCGGCGTCGCCGATAGATTTTCCGGCGCGTGGCGGGCGGCATCCATCAGATTGACAAGGCCATAGACCTGATCGGTGCGCGCGTTGTGCTGAAAAAGTTTGTCCTGACTAAGTTTGCGCAGCATCGGGATATTGTCCGACGCCCAGATGTGCAGCCCTTCACCGGACACACGCAGCCACGGCACGGTATGCGCCGAAATCCACAGCGCCACGCGATAGGATAGCGGCATGTCTTCGCGCGCCCATACGGCGGGCGCGACCAGAATAATTCCGTCGGCATCGGGCGGATGATGGGTTGCCAGCGCTGAGAGCACCACCGCACCCCCCATGCTTTCGCCCAGCGCATAGACCGGCAGGTTCGGGAATTTCGCGCGCGCGGCTTCGAGTGCGTCATCGAGATCGGCGCGCATCGCATCGCCGCCCGCCCAGATGCCGGGATCGGGCGCCGTGCCGAAACCGCGCTGGTCATAGGCATAGACCGAGATGCCGTGATCGGCGAGCCATGGGCCCGGCAGATCGAAGGCCTCGGAATAATCGCTCATGCCGTGCAGCGCCACGATCACCGCCTTGGGATGATCGGCATCGAAATGGCGCAGCGGCAGACGCAACCCGTCGCGCGTGACGAACGCGTCGGCTTCGAAAGCGGGCGCATCATTCGCAATCCCGCGCGGCGCGATGACGGGCGCACAAGCCGCTACAGCAGCGAGCGCACACGCCGCCGCAAATGCGGCAGCAATTCCTTTTCGAACCATGGATTTTTCTTCAGCCATGCATTGTTGCGCCAGGACGGATGGGGCAGAGGGATAAAACGCGGGCCATAATCGCGCCAGTTTTTCACCGTCTGCGTCATGTTCTCTTTCATCTCTATATAACGCGCCTGCGCATAGGTTCCCACCAGCAACGTCAGCTTGAAGGGCGGCAGGATCGCGAACAATTTGTCATGCCAGGCTTCGGCGCATTCCTTGCGCGGTGGCTTGTCGCCGCCTTTTGCATCGTAACCGGGAAAGCAGAACCCCATGCCGATAATGGCGATGCGGGATTCATCGTAGAAAGTTTCGCGATCGACACCCATCCATTCGCGCAGACGGTCGCCGGAGGGATCGTTGAACGACAATCCCGTTTCATGCACGCGAAGGCCCGGCGCCTGCGCGATGATGCAGATTTTTGCGCTGTTGCTCGCGCGGATGATGGGGCGCGGCTCGATATATTTCTCGCAAATCCGGCAGGCGCGGATGTCGGCAAGCAGTGCATCGAGCGGATCGGGTTTCTTGCGCCGTGACTTCACGCATCGCCCTTCAAAAGATTGCGCGCGATCACAAGCTGCTGAATCTGGCTGGTGCCTTCATAGATGCGGAACAGGCGCACATCGCGATAAAATCGCTCGATGCCGTAATCCACGATATAGCCCGCGCCGCCGAAAATCTGCACCGCGCGGTCGGCCACGCGGCCCACCATTTCCGAAGCGAAATATTTGGCACACGCCGCTTCCATGGTGACGTTCTCGCCCGCGTCGCGTTTCTTGGCGGCATCCAGCACCATGCAGCGCGCGGCATAGGCTTCGGTTTTCGAATCCGCGAGCATCGCCTGAATAAGTTGGAAATCGCCGATGCGTTGCCCGAATTGCTCGCGTTCGCGGGCGTAAGTCACGCATTCCGAAATCAGCCGCTCCGCCACGCCGATGCAGACGCCGGAAATGTGCAGGCGGCCCCGGTCGAGCACCCGCATCGCAACCTTGAAGCCCTCGCCTTCCGCGCCGAGCCTGAGCCGCGCGGGCACGCGCGCATTCTCGAAAATCACGTCGCAGATATGCGCACCCTGCTGGCCCATTTTCTTTTCCGGCTTGCCGATGGAGATGCCCGGCGTTTTGGCGGGCACGATGAAGGCCGAAATTCCGCCCGCACCTTTTTTGTGCGGATCGCTGCGCGCCATCAGCGTGAACACGCCCGCGCGATTGGCATTGGTGATGAAGCGTTTGGTGCCGTTGACCACATAATCATCGCCGTTGCGGATGGCGCTGACTTTCACCGCTGCCGCGTCCGATCCCGCGCCCGGCTCGGTCAGCGCGAAACTCGCCACCACTTCACCGCTTGCGAGCTTGGGCAACCATTCATTCTTCTGTTCCTCGGTGCCGAACATCACCACGCCCTGGCTGCCGATGCCGACATTGGTGCCGAAAACGGATCGGAACGCGGGCGATGTGTGGCCGAGTTCGAAGCAGACCAGAACTTCTTCCTCCATGGAAAGACCGAGCCCGCCATATTCCTGCGGAATGGAAAGCCCGAAGAGGCCGAGCGCGCGCATCTCCGCGACGATGGAATCGGGCACGCGGTCTTCCTCGGCGACCTGCTTTTCCAGCGGAACGCATTTCTCGCGCACGAAGCGGCGCACGGTTTGAATAAGTTGTTCGCGTGTTTCGGCGTCGAGCGCCATGTTCCGTCCCTCGGAAAATGCCTGAGGGGAAGTTTAGCGCATTCCAGCCACGTCAACGCAAATTGTCGTCGTGGTCGAAAGCATAGACGCCGATCACCAGGATATGGTCCACTTCGGCCTCGCTCTCGCCCAGCGGCAGGACAAGGGTTTCGTGGAAAAAGGCGCGGTTGTCGGCGCGCCGCTCGAACCAGCCGCGAAAGGCCAGCGCCTCCCGCTGATGGAAGATTTGGGCGTAGATCCCGTGCAGCATGGTTCCGTAGCCGGGCAACACGTCGTCGATCTGGGCGAGGTTCATGCCCCGAAAGGAACAGCCCTGCGCCACCACCATGGCATCGCCCACGATGCGGAATTCGAATTCCCGGCCGCCATCCAGCACCTTCACCAGGACGATGTTGCGCAGCATGTCGGCCATGTCGTGCGGCGGCATCTCCGCGCGGGTGGGGAACAGCCTTGCGCCGCGCGCGCGCTGCCAAAGATCGAGCCCCTTGCGCGTGACGGGGTTCTGCACTTCGCTGGGCGCGATACTCTGCGTCAGCACGGAGCGTTTGCGCGCCTTGGGTTTGGTACCGGTTTTGGTCACGGGAACTCGCCGTAGAAGCCGGGGGTTAGCGTCGTGCCCAAATAGTTAATAAAGTACGAATGGGAGTTATGCCTTGCGCCTTTCGGTACTGGATCAATCGCCTGTAAGGCATGGCGGCGCGCCCGCCGATGCCATTGCCGAAACCATTGCGCTGGCAAAAGCCTGCGACGGGCTTGGCTTTCATCGCTATTGGCTAGCGGAACATCACAACACCGGATCGTTCGCGGGCGCTTCTCCAGAAATTTTGATCGCGCGCGTGGCGGGCGAGACCGCGCGGATGCGCGTTGGCGCGGGCGGGGTGATGCTCATGCATTACAGCCCGCTCAAGATCGCCGAAGAGTTCCGCATGCTGGAAACGCTTTTCCCCGGCCGCATCGATCTTGGGCTTGGTCGCGCGCCCGGCGCGGATGAGCGCACCACGCGCGCGTTGCAGGCGGGCCCGCAAAGCTGGGGCATCGATGCGTTTCCGAGCCAGGTGCATTTGCTGAAACAGTTTCTCGAAGACGATTTGCCGGACGATCATCCCTATCGCGGCATCCACGCGGAGCCGCGCGGGGCTACGCGCCCGCAAATGTGGATGCTGGGTTCCGGGCTGCATAGCGCTGTCTATGCCGCCGAGTTCGGATTGCCGTTTAGCCACGCTTATTTCATCAATCCCGACGGCAGCGAGGAGGCTTGCGATGCCTATCGCGCGCGCTTCAAGCCGAGCGTTTGGTGCGAACGGCCGACGATTTCCATGGGCGTGTCCGCACTCGCCGCCGAAACCGAGGACGAGGCAAAACGGCTTTCGGCCACGCGCAATCTTTGGGCGGTGCGGCTGCTGCACCGGGCGGCCCATTCAATTCGTTTCGCCAGAGGAAGCGCTTGCCTATCAATACAATGATCAGGAAGCCGCACTTCTGCGCGCCATCGAGATGCGCTCGGCAGTGGGTACGCCCGAACAGGTGCGCACGAAACTCCTGAAACTCGCCGAACGCCACGGCGCGGATGAAATGGTGATCGTGACGATCACCTATGATTATGAATCGCGCTTGCATTCGTATGAATTGCTGGCGAAAGCGTTTGCAATCAGCTGACCGGCAGCAATCCGATCACAGCACCCGTCAACATGCTCGCCATCGTGCCCGACAGAAGCGCGCGCATCGCCAGCGGCACGATCTCGTCGCGGCGTTCGGGCGCCATGGAACTGATGCTGGCAATCATGATGCCCACCGATCCGAGATTGGCGAAGCCGCACATCGCATAAAGCATGATAAGGCGCGAGCGCGGATCGAGCGCGCCATCGGGCAGTGCGGCCAGATTGAGATAGGCCACGAATTCGTTGAGCACCGTCTTCTCGCCCATCAGCGAGCCCGCGACCTCGGTTTGCCCTGCGGGAATGCCGAGCAGCCATACGATGGGCGCGAACAGCCAGCCGAAAATGCGCTCCAATGTCAGCGGCGCGCCCAATACGTTGGGCGCTTGCGCGAGGATGATGTCGGCCAGCGCCACCAGCGCCACGATCACCAAGAGCATCGCCACAATGGAAAGCCAGAGCTTGAGGCCGTCCTCGGTTCCGCGCGCAATCGCATCCATGCTGGAGCGATAGGTGAAGCCGGGTGGTGCGTCGGCCGCGGTTTCCTCGCCGCCCGGAATCATGATCCGCGCGATCAATATGGCCGCGGGCAGCGACATGAAAGATGCGACGAGAATGTGCCCCAACGCACCGGGCACGACAGGCTCGAGGATCGTTGCGTAAAGCACGAACACGGTGCCCGCCACTGTCGAAAGCCCCACCGTGAACAGCATGAACAATTCGGCGCGCGTAAGTTTCGCGAGATAGGGGCGGATGAGCAACGGTGCTTCGATCATGCCGAGAAAGATCGTGGCCGCCGAACCGAGGCCCACAGCACCGCCGATGCGCATGATCTTGCGCAAACCCCATGAGAAGGCATTCACGATCACCGGCAGCACGCGCCAATGCCACAAGAGCGAGGACAGCGCCGAAATCACGATCACCAGCGGCAATATCTGGAAGGCGAAACTGGTGAGGTTTTTCGGGCGCGTGACGAGGAAGGGCGAATCCGCCCCGCCGACATAGCCGAAGACGAAGGAGGTGCCGGCCTTCGTCGCATTCATCAGCGCATCGACCACGCCGTTCAGCGAAAACAGCGCATCGCGCGCCACCGGCACCTTGAGCAGCAGGAGCGCCAAGCCCGTCTGCAAAGCGAGCCCGGCCGCCACCGTGCGCAACGGAAATGCCGCGCGGTTCTCGGACAGCGCCCACGCCACCGCGATAATCGCGGCAATGCCGAGGCCGGATTGCAGATGGGCGAAAAGCATGCGCGTGACTTTGGATTGTCCCCGCCGCAATCTTTAAGCCGATTCGGGGTTCCGCATGGCGCAATCGCCGCAGAAAATCGGGGAAATCCGCTCACTGATGGGCGCGCGCGCGCTGCCGCCGCTGCTTTTGGTGCTCTATCACTATCACGAAGGCCATGGTTATCAGCATTTTCGCGCCTTCGACGTGTTCGTGGCCAAGGGCTATCTGTGGGTGGAATTTTTCTTCGCGCTTTCGGGATTCGTTCTCACGCTTGTCTATGGCGCGCGGAATTTTTCCCACGCCGAATTCCTGAAAGCGCGGCTGGCGCGGCTTTATCCGCTACAGGTGGCGACCCTTTTTATGATGCTGGCGATGGTGATTTTCTTCCGCTGGCTTGCGGCGCGCGGTGGATATATCTCGATCTACGATCTGCCGTCCTATCATCCTTATGCGACGTGGCAGAGCTTCATCGCCAATCTGTTTATGGTGCAGGCCTGGCATTTGTTTCCGAAACTTTCGTGGAACGGGGTTTCGTGGTTCGTCAGCGTGGAATTTTTCCTGTGCCTGATCTTTCCGCTTTATCTTTGGCTGTCGCGCGGGCGCTTGTGGCGCGCCTTCGCGCTGATTGCGGGCGGCCTCGCGGTTCTGAAATTCATGGCCGATCATTCCGGCCACGGCCTCGACATCACTTATGATTTCGGAATCCTGCGCGGCATGGCCGATTTCGCGGTGGGCGTCGGCTTTGCGATGCTCTATCGCGCAGGGAAACCGCGCGCCGATGCGCTGTCGGAACGCGTGCACAGCGCGGTGCAGATCGTCATCGCGCTGATCTTTTTCTACGCCATGTACAACACCGGCTGGTCGCACAACCCCCGCGATTTCTTGATCGTGCCGCCGATGCTGGCGGTGATCCTGGCGGTGTCGTTCGACCGTGGCGTGCTCGCGCGCGCGCTTCAGACGCGCCCGCTGCTGCGCCTCGGCGAATGGTCGTTTGCGATCTATATGGGCCAGACGGTGTGGCTGCAATTCCTGCACTATACCAACCAGAGGCTTTACCCCGACCCCTCGCCGCTCTGGGCCGGGCGCATCCACATCATCGAGCCGGTGGTGCTGGTGATCGTCTGCGCGGCATGGGGCGGGCTTCTCTATTGGGCCGTCGAAAGCCCTGCAAACCGGGCGCTTCGCAGGCTTTTGATGCGCGGCACAAGGCCCGCTTGACCCTTTCGCCCGCATCGGCCATCAAACGGCCTGCACAAAAAGGGGTGTCCCATGAGCATTCGCTTCGACGGCAAAGTCGCCATTGTCACCGGCGCAGGCGGGGGCCTCGGCCGCGGCCACGCGCTCGAACTCGCCCGACGCGGCGCCAAGGTCGTGATCAACGATCTGGGCGGATCGGTGGACGGCTCCGGCGGCTCGTCGGAAGCAGCAGGCAAAGTGGTCGATGAGATCAAGGCGCTCGGCGGTGAAGCCATCGCAAATGGCGCCTCGGTCACGGACGATGCTGGCGTCGCCCATCTCGTCAAGCAGACGATGGATGCGTTCGGGCGCATCGACATCCTGATCGCCAATGCCGGAATCCTGCGCGACAAGAGCTTCTCCAAAATGGAGATCAAGGATTTCGAATTGGTGATGGACGTGCATGTGATGGGCACGGTGAAGCCTACAAAGGCCGTGTGGCAGATCATGCGCGACCAGCAATATGGCCGCATCGTGGTGACGACATCCTCCACCGGCCTCTACGGCAATTTCGGCCAGACAAATTATGGCGCGGCGAAGCTCGGCCTTGTCGGGTTCATGAATACGCTGAAGCTGGAAGGTGCGAAGGACAACATCAAGGTCAACGCCATCGGCCCGATCGCGGCCACGCGCATGACCGAAAATCTCATGCCGCCCGCGATGATGGAAATGCTCAAGCCCGAATATGTGACGCCAGGCATGATCTATCTTGCCAGCGACGACGCGCCGACCGGCATGATCATGACGGCGGGCGCGGGCGTGTTCGCCGCGGCGCAAATCGTGGAGACGGACGGCGTCAATCTCGGCCATCGCGCCACCGCCGAAACGGTCGCCGAATATTGGGGCAAGATCGCCGATTTCTCGACCGCCAAGCATTTCACCATGGGCAATGAGCAGACGGCAAAATTCGTCGCGCGGCTTCAGGACAAGCCCGTGGCGGGGTAAGTTCTTCCGCCCTCACCCTTCGACAAGCTCAGGGTGAGGGATTTTTGCTTCCCGCATGCTGAGCTTGTCGAAGCATGAGGGAATTAATTCAGCACGGCGACCTAAATCGATTCCAGATAATGGACATCCGGCATGCCCATCAGCGTGACGCCGAGCTTCGGCGCCAGACTGCGGAAATGGTCCGATTTGGTATGCGCCTTGGCGGCGTCGTCGCTCTCGTAGATTTCCAGCGCGACATAGGTGTTCTCGTCCTTGCGGGATTTGAAGAACTGATAAAGCTTGTTTCCCGGCTCATTGGCGCGCACCGCCGCCATCATCTCCTTCGCCGCGGCGATAAACTCCGCATCCTTGCCGGCCTGAACCTTTAATGTCGCAATCGCACCTGTGGCCATTGTCTTCTCCCTTGTTGAAATGATTTAGCGCCCCTTGAACTCCGGCGCGCGCTTTTCGAAAAACGCGGCCACCGCCTCGGCGTGATCGGATGTGAGATGGGCCAGCGATTGCATCGCCGCCGACATTTCCATGATCGCGTCGAAGCTCGCGCCCATTCCCTCGCGCATCAGTTTTTTGGTCATGCGCAAGACATCCGGCGGCTGGCGGCAGACACGCGCGGCCAGCGATTTTGCTTCCGCCATCAATTGATCGCCCGCCACGACTTTCGAAACGAGGCCCCATGAGAGAGCGGTCGCTGCGTCGATGGTGTCGCCGGTGAAAAAGAGTTCCGCCGCGCGCGCCATGCCGATGGTGCGCGGCAGGATCCACGCCCCGCCATCGCCCGGCACCAGACCCACTTTCAGGAAAGTCGCGCCGAAAATGGCGCTGTCGGCGGCGATGCGCATATCGGCAAGGCACGCCACATCATTGCCGAGCCCGATTGCCGCGCCGTTCACCGCCGCAATGAGTGGCACCTCGATCTCCCAGATCGCGCGCACCATGCGGTGGATGCCATGGCGGTAGCGCTCGCGGATGGCGGCCCCGCCGCCGGCGAACGCGCCGCTGCGCTCCCGCATCGATTTCAGATTGCCGCCCGCCGAGAACGCCTTGCCAGCGCCGGTCAGGATCACGCAGCGCACATCGCGGTCGGCATTGATGCGCTCGGCGGTTTCGGCGAACAGCGGGCCGTCGCCCTCCTCGCCCAGCGGATTGCGCGCGTCGGGCCGGTTGATGGTGAGCGTGACAATATGGCCTTCCTTCTCGAACAAAAGCGCCGACATGATGCCTCCAGCGTAAACGGAAATTAACGGTTAGGGCGTGCCTAACAAACAAACCTCCCCTTAACCCAATATCGGCATGGTAGCGGCTCGTTTGCCACAGACCTAGGGCTTCTTCGCGCGTGTCTGCCCAGTCCGCATCAACCGGCATAGTGGCGGCCAAATTCGCGGCCGCGGTGCGGGCCATTGTGCGCTCGGTCGATCCGCACACCGCCGCCGAAGCGGCCGTCGTGAACGACGAAATCCGGCTCGCGCGCGGCACCACCGATCTGAGCGATCTGGCTCTGCCCTTTGCGGCGGCACTGGTTGCGTTTGCGTGCCGCCTATGGATACCGGCACCGACGCTGATCGGATGGACGGCTGCGGTGACGCTGATCTGTACCGCGGGCTGGTACGCCGGACGCCGGCTGGAATTTCTGCAGGCCCGGGGCGTGGACGGCGTGCGCAAATGGGCGCAGACGCACACAGCCCTCGCGACGCTTTTTTTCGCCGGCTGGTGCTCGATGGGCATTTTCCTGTGGGCACCGGGAAATCTTTTGAACCACATGTTCCTCATTCTGTTGCTGGCCGCATCGCTTGCCGGAATCAATTCCATAACGGCCGCCCATCCAGCGACCGCGTTTGCCGCGATCCTCACGCATGGCGCGATTCTGATCTTCAGGCCGCTGTTCGCGGGCGATCCGCTCGATCTGGTGCTTGCGGGATTGTGCGCGATCTACTGCGTGCTGCTGGCGAGCCAGGCGGGCGTGGTTTACCGCACCGCGCGGCGCAATCGCGAGCTTCAGGCCGAGCGCGAGGAATTGATCGGCGATCTTTCGGAGGCAAAAAAGGAATCCGACCGCGAACGCGCGCGCGCCGCGGCGGCGGGCCGGACGCGCTCGCAATTTCTCTCCAACATGAACCACGAATTGCGCACGCCCATGAACGCCATTTTGGGTTTTTCTGAAATCATCAAGGACAAGGCGCTCGGCGGCAACATGGACAAATATGCCGAATATGCGGGCATCATCCATGAATCGGGCCAGCATCTGCTGGCGCTCATCAACGACATGCTCGACCTCGCCAAGATCGAGGGTGGAAAACTTTCCTTGCGCGAAGCCTGGTTCGATCCGGCGCATACCTTAAGCGAAATGGTTGCCGAACACGAAGCCCAGGCCAATGCGGCGGGGCTTGCGCTCACATTGAGGATCGCAATCGATCTTCCGCAAATCTACGCCGATGAGCGCGCGATCCGGCAAATCCTCGTCAATCTGATTTCCAACGCGCTGAAATTCACGCCTTCGGGCGGGGCGGTGAGCGCGTTCGCGCGGCTGCAGAGCGATGGCAGGCTTGCTTTCGGCGTGGAGGACAATGGCATCGGGATCGCGGCGGAAGATCAGGATCAGGTGTTCAAGCGTTTCGGGCGCGGCCGCCACGACCTTGCCACCACCGGCACGGGGCTGGGGCTGGCCATCGTCAAAGGCTTCGCCGAAGCCCATGACGGCGAAGTGATCCTGCAAAGCGTCATCGGCACGGGCACGCGCGTGACCGTCATCCTGCCGAAGGCGCGGTTGCAGGCGGCGGCGCGGACGAAAGCGGGTTAGCTCAGCGCCGCATACCGCTTCAAATGATGATCGGTATTGCCATAGAGCGTGTCGAGCATCGTGACGCGCTTGAAATAATGGCCGACATTGAGTTCGTCGGTCATGCCCATGCCGCCATGAATTTGCACGGCACTCTGGCCGATGAAGCGCCCGGCTCTTGCCGATCTGCACCTTGGCGGCGGACGCGGCTTTCTTGCGCTCGTTTTCGCCCTCGCCCAGGCGCAGCGTCACCATCAGCGTCATCGATGCCGATTGTTCATAGGCCATGAACATATCGACCATGCGATGCGCCAGCGCCTGGAACTTGCCGATGGGCTGGCCGAATTGCTTGCGCGTTTTGGAATATTCCGTGGTCGCATCGAGCAGCACCTTCATCGCGCCGCAAGCCTCGGCGCAATGGGCGGCGATGGCTTCGTCGGTCACCTGCTCGATCAGCGAAAGACCGTAATCGATGGGTCCGATGGCATTGGAGGCCGGAATTTCGACATTCTCGAACGTGATTTCCGAGGCGCGCAAGCCATCGACGGTCGGATAATCGCGCGAGGAGATGCCTTTGGATTTTTTATCGACGAGGAAAACCGAAACGCCCTTGTCGTCGCGCTGGCCACCCGCGGTGCGCGCAGTGACGATCAATGTGTCCGCCATCGGCGCGCCGAGCACGACGGTCTTTGCGCCGTTCAGCACATAACCGGAGCCCTGTTTCTTCGCGCTCGTCAGAATGTCGGCGAAATTGTAGCGAGCCTGCCGCTCGGCGAAGGCGAACGCCATCAGCGTTTCGCCGCCCGCGATTTTGGAGAGCCATTCTTCCTTCTGCGCATCGCTGCCGCCATTGTTGATAAAGCCGCCGCCGACCACGACCGTTTGCGCGAAGGGCTCGACGACGAGGGCTTTGCCGAATTCCTCCATCACAATCATCGTATCGACCGGCCCGCCGCCGAGCCCGCCATAGGCTTCGGGCAAGGGTGCTGCCATCAATCCCAATTCGGCGAAGGTCTTCCAGTTTTGCGGATTCCAGCCCGTATCCGAGCGCGAGATTTTCTTGAACGTCTCGAAATCATAATGGTCAGCCAGAAATTTGGAGACCGAATTGCGCAGCAGCGTCTGTTCTTCGGTGAAGGAGAAATCCATTGTTATCTTCCCTGATGTTCGGAACTCTTAAAGTCCCAGAACCGCCTTCGCGATGATGTTGCGCTGGATCTCGTTCGACCCGCCATAGATCGAGGCTTTGCGCATGTTGAAATAAACGCCCGATTCGCCCGCCGCGTAATCCGGCCCCACCGGATATTCATTGTCGCCGAAGAAGCGGTCATAGGGATAGGCGTAATAGCCGATGGCCTCGACGGTGAGTTCGGTGATGCGCTGCTGAATCTCCGTGCCCTTGATCTTGAGGATCGAGCTTTCGGGGCCCGCCATCTGGCCCTTGGCCTCCTGCGCAAGCGTGCGCAATTCGGTGAATTCGAGCGCGGTGAGATCGATTTCCAGTTCCGCCACCTTGCGGGAGAATTCATCCGTTTCGATCAGTTTCTCACCTTCGACGGTTTCGGCCTCGCCGATTTCGCGCAGGCGTTCGATGGCTTTCTTGGAGCGCGCCACGCCCGCGATGCCGGAGCGTTCGTTGACCAGCAGGAATTTGGCGTAGGTCCAGCCCTTGTTTTCCTCGCCGATGCGGTTTTCGACCGGCACCTTCACATTGTCGAAGAAAACCTCGTTCACTTCCTGCGCGCCGTCGAGCACGATGATCGGCTTCACGGTGATGCCCGGCGATTTCATATCGATGAGGAGAAACGTGATGCCTTCCTGCGCCTTCACGTTCACATCCGTGCGCACGAGACAGAAAATCCAGTCGGCATATTGGGCGAGCGTCGTCCACGTCTTCTGGCCGTTCACGATATAATGATCGCCCTCACGCACGGCGCGCGTCTTGAGGCTCGCAAGATCGGAGCCCGCGCCCGGCTCGGAATAACCCTGGCACCACCAATCCTGACCCGAAAGAATGCGCGGCAGGTATTTCTGCTTCTGGTCCTCGCGACCGAAGGTGAAGATCACAGGCCCGACCATGTTGAGGCCGAAGGGCAGAAGTGCTGGCGTCTCGGCGCGGGCGTTCTCTTCATTAAAGATATAGCGCTGCGTGACGCTCCACCCCGTTCCGCCATATTGGGTGGGCCAGTGGGGCGCGACCCAGCCGCGGCCATAGAGAATCTTGTGCCAGGCCAGAAAATCGTCGCGGGTTTCGAATTCGCGCCGCGTGGTCTTGGCGATGGTGGGCAGTTTCTCGGCGATGAAGCCGCGCACTTCGGCGCGGAAGGCCTCTTCTTCTGGGGAGAATGTCAGATCCATGGGCGTCCTCCGGCGGCATTCGTTTGTTAACGAGCCCCTATACAGGAGAGCGGCGGCCCTCGCCAATGGCAAGGCGGCGCACCTTCCCCAAGGTCAAGAATCTGCCGGTTCGGGGGCCGGATCATGAAAAATATTGGCAATCTCTTAAGCCTGCCATGGAAGGATCGCATCACCCGCGTTTGCGCCCGAACCGCGTGAGGAGCCGCCATTGCTGCCTACCGCACCCATCGTCGAGCCGAACCCGGAGGGGATCGATAATCCGATCCTGCAATTCTTCCTCGCCTATTGGCGGGACAAGCGGGGCGCGCGCGCGATGCCCGCGCGCGGCGACATCGTGCTGCGCGAGATCAAGCAATATCTGGGCTGGGTGTGCCTGCTCGATGCGCTGCCGGGATTTCCGGATTTCCGCTACCGGCTGGTGGGCTCGTTCGTGTCGGAATATTTCCTCGACGACGGAACCGGGCGCACGGTGAGCGACGTGTTCGCCAAGGACGATTATTTGCGCAAGGGCGCGTTGTGGGTTTTCCGCAAGACCTGCACCGGCAAGGCACCAATCCGCCTGCGTTCGCCCGGCGGCGAATTGAGCGGGCGCTTCTATCCCGACAATGACGCGCTTTACCTGCCGCTATCGGCGAATGGCGAAACCGCCGACATGGTGATGAACATTTTCACGTTCAATTATCAGGAATACAAAAAGACTCAATCGATGAGTTCGCTGACGAACATTCACTAGAGTGCGATTGTTTGAAGTTGAATCGTGTTCCTCACCCTTCGACAAGCTCAGGGTGAGGGGTTTAGCCAATCCCTCATGCCGGTCGGCACGCTGGCGCTACCGACTGTCGAAGCATGGGTGAAGCGCGGTCGCGAATGAAGCAGTCACGCTCTAGCGCCCGTTGCGCAGCGCCTCGTGGTGGCGGATCACTTCCTTCACGATGAAGTTCAGAAACTTCTCCGCGAAATCGGGGTCGAGCTTGGCGTCGTGCGCAAGCGCGCGCAGACGTGCGATTTGTTGGGCCTCACGCGTGGGATCGGCGGGCGGTAAATTGTGCGTCGCCTTGAACTCCCCCACCGCCTTGGTGCATTTGAAGCGCTCGGCGAGCAGATGGATGAGTGCGGCATCGATATTGTCGATGCTGTCGCGCAGCTTCAGCAGTTCCGCCTTGTCGTCCTGCGCCATCGCCCCCTCCGGCCTTGTTATTTCGGCTGCGGCACGATGCGGATGTAAGGCCGCGGTTCTTTCCAGGTGCCGTAGATTTTCTTCGCCTCTTCGTTGGAGACCGAGCCGCTAATGACCACATCCTCGCCCGGCTTCCAGTTCACGGGCGTCGCCACGCGATGCTTGGCGGTCAATTGCAGGGAATCGATCACGCGCAGCACTTCGTCGAAATTGCGCCCCGTGGTCATGGGATAGACGAGGATCAGTTTGATCTTCTTGTCCGGCCCGATGACGAACACATTGCGCACGGTCTGATTGTCGGCGGCGCTGCGCTTGGACGGATCGCCCGACACTTCGGCGGGCAACATGCCGTAGAGCTTGGAGACGTTGAAATCGGAATCCCCGATGATCGGATAGTTCGGCGCGGTTCCTTGCGTTTCCTTGATGTCGTTGGCCCAGCGCGCGTGATCGGTGGCCGGATCGACCGAAAGCCCGATGATCTTGACGCCGCGCTTGTCGAATTCCGGCTTGATCTTGGCCATGTAGCCGAGTTCGGTCGTGCAGATGGGCGTGAAATCCTTGGGGTGGGAAAACAGCACGCCCCATTTGTCGCCCAGCCATTCGTGGAAATGGATCGGGCCTTCGGAACTCTGCGCCGTGAAATCGGGGGCGGTATCGCCCAGGCGGAGCGTCATGGTTGTTCTCCCTGTGTTTGCCGCACGTAATATCGTATCGCGGGGCCGCCATGACAAGGCGCGCATTGGGTTTGGCGGGCAGGCCCGCTAGGATACGCCATGGACACAAAAGCGTTGCAGAGCTTCTCGGCGGAGTTCTGGGAGGATGCGATCCTCCCCGCGCTGACCGACTATATAAGAATCCCCAACAAATCGCCCGCCTTCGATCCCGAATGGGAGGCGCATGGCCACATGCGCGATGCGGTGGCGCTGTTCGAGCGCTGGGCGCGGCGCGAGATCGAAGGGCTTGCGGGCGCGACATTGGAGGTCGTGCAACTGCCCGGTCGCACGCCGGTGATCCTGATCGACGTGCCGGGAACGGGCCGCGATCGCGTGCTGCTCTACGGCCATCTCGACAAGCAGCCGGAGATGGTGGGATGGGCCGATGGGCTCGGCCCATGGATTCCCGCGCGCAAGGACGACAAGCTCTACGGACGCGGCGGGGCCGATGACGGCTATGCGATGTTCGCGAGCATCGCGGCGCTGCGCGCGCTGGCCGATCAAAAGATACCGCACGCCCATGCCGTGATCCTGATCGAGGGGTGCGAGGAATCCGGCAGCCCCGATCTTCCCTTCTATGTCGATCATCTGGCGGCGCGGATCGGTGATCCCTCGCTTGTCGTTTGCCTCGATTCCGGCTGCGGCGATTACGAGCGGCTGTGGCTGACGACATCCTTGCGCGGGATCGCGATGGGTAATCTCACCGTGCGCGTGCTGAATGAAGGCGTTCATTCCGGCGATGCGTCGGGCATCGTGCCGTCGAGTTTCCGCGTGTTGCGCGGTCTGCTCTCGCGACTGGAAGACGAAAAGACCGGCGCGATAGTGCCGGAGGAATTCTATGTGCAGGTGCCGCCCGAACGGATGCAGCAGGCGAAAGATGTGGCCGCCATTCTGGGCGATGCGGTCTATGACAAATTTCCCTTCGCGGGCGGAACCACGCCTATGTCGTCCGACCTCGGCGAATTGATACTCAACCGCACATGGCGGCCGCAGCTTGCCGTCACCGGAATCGACGGATTGCCTCCACCGCTGAACGGCGGGAATGTGTTGCTGCCGTTCACGACCGCCAAACTTTCGCTGCGCCTGCCGCCGACGCTGGAGGCGGAGAAGGCGACAGCGCTGTTGAAAAAGACGCTGGAAGATCGCGCGCCCTATCACGCCTCGGTTCATTTCGATGCCGAAGGCGGCCAATCGGGATGGGATGCGCCCAAGACTGCACCGTGGCTTGCGCAATCTGTCGCGCGGGCTTCGCAGGCTACATTCGGCGCCGCGCCCGCCTATATGGGCGAAGGCGGGAGCATTCCCTTCATGGCGATGCTGGGCGCGAAATTCCCGCACACGCAATTTGTCGTGACGGGCGTGCTCGGGCCGCATTCCAACGCGCATGGCCCCAACGAATTCCTGCACATTCCGATGGCGAAGAAACTGACTGCGGCAATTGCGATGATTCTTGCCGATCATTGCAAAACTTGATCTGTCTCAAGGTAATCGCATCCGCAATTGACGAACCTTTGCTGTTCCAAACATTCAGGAGATCGCCATGGACCGTCTTCGCGGAAAAGTCGCACTCGTTACGGGTGGAGCGGTCGGGCTCGGCCACGCCATCGCCACGCGCATGGCCGAGGAAGGTGCCGCCGTCGCCATCACCGATGTGCAGGACGCATTGGGCGAGAAGCTCGCGGGCGAACTTTCCGCACGGCAATTGCGGGCGAAATACTGGCATTGCGACGTGACGAAGGAAGCGCAAGTCGCCGATGTGGTGAATGCGGCGGCCAAACATTTCGGCAAGCTCGACGTGCTGGTGAACAACGCCGGAATCTCCGGCGCGAACAAACCGACCCATGAACTCACCGAAGCCGAATGGGACCTTGTGCAGGCGGTGAATGTGAAGGGCGTGTTCTTCTTCACCAAGCACGCGATCCCGCATCTGAAGCGCGCGGGCGGAGGCAGCATCATCAACCTCTCTTCGATCTACGGGCTTGTGGGCGCGGGCGACGTGCCGCCCTATCACGCGTCCAAGGGCGCGGTCCGGCTGATGAGCAAGAACGATGCGATGATCTATGCGCCCGACAATATCCGCGTGAACTCGATCCATCCCGGCTTCATCTGGACCCCGATGGTGGAGAATTTCGTCGCGGGCGCGGAAGAGGCCGGCCGCAAGGCGCTCGACGCGCTGCATCCGCTGGGCCATGTGGGCGAGCCGGACGACATCGCATGGGGGGCGGTTTATCTGGCCTCCGATCAGGCAAAATTCCTGACCGGCTCGGAGCTTGTGATCGACGGCGGCTATACCGCGCGCTGAACCGCATTAAATCCGCGCAATTTTCCGCGGCATTGCTATAGTGCACGAGCCGTGCGGCAGACGCGCGGCCGTCCCGCGTTTTTGAGCAACCTCGCGCGTATCGCAAGTCATTATCCTCACGATTGTCATTCCGGGGAGAGCGCCATGAATTTCATCATCCGTCACATCTGGGCTTTAACATTGGTTGGGATCGCCGTCATCGCGGTGGCGGCAACCGCCATTACCGCTTCGGCCGACGATGCGAAGAAAACCGACGCCGCCGAGAAGGCCGATGCGGCCGCGGCTTCCAGCAAATATTTCAAGTCCGAAGAGGTGAGGAGCAGCGGATCGGTGAACGCGGGCGGCTCGTCCGTCAGTTACGACGCCATCGCGGGCACGCTGATCGTGCATCCCAAGGATTGGGACGATGCCGCCAAGCCCAAGGACAAGGACGATTCCGACAAGAATCCCGATGCCGAAGCATCCATGTTCTTCGTGGCCTATATCAAGCGCGGCGCGGACCCCGAACATCGCCCGATAACATTTCTTTATAATGGCGGGCCGGGATCATCGACCGTATGGCTGCACATGGGCGCGTTTGGCCCGAAGCGCGTCGTGACGGCAAATGATTCCCACACACCGGCAGCACCTTACAATCTCGTGAACAATGATTACAGCCTGCTCGACGCGAGCGATCTGGTGTTCATCGACGCGCCGGGCACGGGCTTTTCGCGCATCGCGGGCAAGGAGAAAGAAAAGGCGTTCTGGGGCGTGGACGAAGACGCAACCGCGTTCGCCAATTTCATCACCGAGTTCCTCTCCAAATACGGCCGCTGGAATTCGCCCAAATATCTCTTCGGCGAAAGCTACGGCACCACGCGCAATGCGGTTCTGGTGAACATGCTGGAGACCGAGCACGACGTCGATTTCAACGGCGTCATCATGCTGTCGCAGATTCTGAATTTCGATCTCAGCCCCGACGGGCCGGAGGTCAATCCCGGCGTCGATCTGCCCTATCAGTTGGCGCTGCCGACCTATGCGGCGACGGCGTGGTATCATCACAAGCTACCCGGCTCGCCGCCCGATCTGGAAAAGTTTCTGGGCGACGTGCAGCACTTTGCCATGGGCGATTACGCGCAAGCCCTGCAAGCGGGTGCGGCGCTCAACACCAAGCAGCGCAACGCGATTGCCGCAAAGCTGCACAATTACACCGGCCTGCCGATTTCCTATATTTTGAAGGCCAATCTGCGCATCGACGGCGGCGAGTTCGAAAAGAATTTGCAGGACTCAAGCGACATGACCACCGGCCGCCTCGATACGCGGTTCTCGGGGCCCACCATCGATCCGCTTTCGAAAGAGGCCGATTACGATCCGCAATCCGCTGCGATCTCCTCGGCCTATGTTTCGGCCTTCAACGATTACGTGCGCACGCAATTGCATTATGGAGAAGGCAAGATCTTCAAGCCCGAAATCGAGGATGCCGGCAAGGATTGGGACTTTTCCCATACGCCGCCGGGTTCCGGCATCCCGCAGCCGATCGCGCCCAATGTGATCCCCGATCTTTCGGTCGCGATGAAATACAATCCCGATTTGAAGGTGATGCTGAACGCGGGCTATTTCGATCTGGCGACGCCTTATTACGAGGGCGTTTATGAGATGCGCCATTTGCAGATTCCGCGAGCGCTGCAATCCAACATTCAGATCAGCTTCTATCACTCCGGCCACATGGTCTACGCCAATCAGGACGCGCTGCACGAATTGCACGACAATGTGGCCGCGTTTATCCGCGCGACCGACAATCAGGCAGGGCGCTGAAGACGCGAGGCAGCCTCGGCCACCACGCGCGATGAGGGCAGGAACACGGTCACCGCCGTGCCCTTGCCTTCCTCGCTTTCGATGGCGAGCGCGCCGCCATGCAGTTCGGCCAGCGATTTGGCGAGCGGCAGACCGAGCCCGGTCCCGTGATGCTTGCGGCTGAAGGCCGATTCCACCTGCCCGAAGGGCGACATCACCTTTTCCAGATATCTGCGCGGTATGCCGATGCCGGTGTCGCGCACGGTGACGGCAAGCCCGCCATCGCTTGCAAGCGATGCCGCAAGCGTGACGGCGCCATCCTTCGGCGTGAATTTGAAGGCGTTGGACAGAAGATTGATGAGGATCTGCACGAATTTGCGCTCATCGACGAGGATAAGCGGCGGCGGCTCGGGAATTTCCACACGATATTCGGCCTTGTCCTGATCGATCTGGTCGCCCAGCAGCGCATGCAATTCACTCACGATGACATCGAGGCCCACTTCGTTCTCGCGCAGGATCGAGCGGCCGGCCTCGATCTTGGAGAGGTCCAGAATGTCGTTGATGATCGCCAGCAGATAGCGGCCGGATTCATGGATGTCGTGGGCGTATTCGACGTAACGGTCGATGGCCGCGCCGAACAGCCGCCGGTTGATGATGTCGGAAAAGCCGAGAATGGCGTTCAGCGGCGTGCGCAATTCATGGCTCATATTGGCGAGGAATTCGGATTTGGCGCGGTTGGCCGCTTCGGCGCGCATTTTCGCGTCCATCAGCATCCGTGCGTCGTTAACCTGCGTGGTGATGTCGGAACCCACGCCGCGATAACCGAGAAACGCGCCCGACACGTTGATGTTCGGCTTGCCGGAAATCGACCAATAGCTCGTGGTGCCGTCATTGCGCTCGAAGCGCAGATGCAGGCCGCGGAACGGGCGATACTCGGAAATCGCCTGCAAACATTCGTCGCGATGGGCGCTGTCGTCGGAATTGTTGGTGATGAGATCGGCGCCGCTGGCGCCCAGCGCCTGTTCCGGCGGCATGTTGACGATCTCGTAAAAGCGCTCCGACACATAGGTGATGCGGTTTTCCGGATCCATTTCCCAGTACCAGTCCGACGCCACTTCTGCGTAATCGCGAAAGCGCCGCTCGCTGGTGGCAAGCTGGTTATCGAGCGCGATCTGCCGGCGGAACAGTTTCATCGCAAAAATGATTCCGGCGCTCCACAGAAGCACCGTGGTCAAACCCAGCCCCACCACCACCAGCGCGGTGGCCGCGCGCGCGGCCTCGCCCAAATGGGTGGAGAACGTGTTTTCCAAATCCGTGAGCTGCCGGTCCAGCGCATCGACGCGGGCGAGTATCGCGCTGCGCGTATTCTCATCGAGCACGCCCGCCGCCATCGCCGCATGCAGATTGGCCCCTTCGACAAAGAGCCTGTCCACCAATCGATCGCCATCGCGCCAATCGGCAACCGCCGCGGCAAAGGGCTTCCACCATGCAAACCAGCGGAACATGCGGATCATGCCGTTCACATCATCGGGATGATTTTCGCCGAGCAGAAATCCCCTGCGTGCCGCGCCTTCGTCGGGAGGGGTGCGGCTGAGGGCTGCGCGCGCCATATGATCGCCCTGCGGTACGGCAATGATCTTGAGAAATCTGTCATAGTCGGCTTGCCGGCCAGAATGGGCGTAGCGGTGCAAGCTCAACACCGCGATCTTCTCGGCCTTCGAATAGCGCCCTTCGCCGGTCGCATAGGCGCGCGTGTCGTTGACAAGCTCGATTGCCGCCCAGCTTGCCGAAAGCGCCACCATCAGCAGCAACAGGAAGGCACTGAAAATCAGGACATAGCTGCGCAATTGGGAGTGCGCGACGCTGGCCGGCGCTCCTGGCCACAATGCCGAGATCGGGTTCCACACCATCGGCGAGCCCTTCGCACGCGATGAGACGCAACCGCCTATCATGCTGCCGCCGGAATTAATTTAAGGTTGTAAATGAAATGGTTAACCCGGCTTAACCAAGCCGCTTTCCTTAAGGGGGCGGCGGGCCTTAAAAGGGGCCATGGACCGCGCATCCCACAGATTCTGCATCGCCCCCATGATGGAGTGGACCGACCGGCATTGCCGGGTGCTCCATCGCCTGCTTTCGGCGAAGGCGCGGCTTTATACCGAAATGGTGACGGCCGAGGCCGTGATCCGGGGTGATCGCGAGCGGCTGATCGGTTTCGACCGCCGCGAAAAGCCGGTGGCGTTGCAGCTTGGCGGGGCGGAGCCCGCGCGGCTGGCCGAGGCCGCGAGCATCGGCGCGGAGTTTCGGCTATGACGAGATCGATCTGAATGTGGGATGCCCGTCGGATCGCGTGCAATCGGGGCGCTTCGGCGCGTGCCTGATGCGCGAGCCCGCGCTTGTTGCCGATTGCGTAGGCGCGATGCGCGCGGCGGTGGATATTCCCGTCACCGTGAAATGCCGCATCGGCGTGGACGATCAGGACCCGGAGCGCGCTTTGCGCGAAACGATTGCAGCGTGCCGCGACGCGCGCGTGTTCATTATTCACGCGCGCAAAGCGCTGCTCGGCGGATTGTCGCCGAAGGAGAACCGCGATGTGCCGCCGCTCGATTACGAACTCGTCTATCGGGTGAAAGTCGAAAATCCCGATCTTGTCATTGTGGTCAATGGCGGCATCGCAACATTCGATGAAGCCGAGGCGCATCTTCGCCATGCCGATGGCGTGATGCTGGGGCGCGCGGCATACCATTCGCCCGCGATACTGGCCGATGTGGATGCGCGATTCTTCGGCGGTGACGCGGCGGATATCGACGAGGCGGTGGAAGCGTATCTCGATTATGTTTCCGTGCAGCTTGCGCGCGGCGTGAAGCTGAACGCGATGACGAAACATATGCTCGGCCTTTTCAACGGGCGGCCCGGCGCGCGCCTGTTCCGCCGCCACTTGAGCGAAAACGCGACGCGGCCGGGCGCGGGCATTTCCGTTTTGCGCGATGCGCTGGCGTTCCTCACCCTTCGACAAGCTCAGGGTGAGGGACAAATTCAATTCCCTCATGCTGGCCGGCACGCTGGCGCTACCGGCTGTCGAAGCATGAGGACGACGTAATGGGCTTTCTCGCCGCGCGCGACGATCTGGGCATCTTTGCGCTCGGACTAGTAATTGCGGGCGTGGTCGGCGGATTGATTGCGGGCATGCTGGGCGTGGGCGGCGGCATCGTGATCGTGCCGGTGCTTTATCATGTGTTCGCCGCGCTTGGCTTCGATCAAACGCTGCGCATGCATCTGGCCATCGGCACGTCGCTTGCCACCATCATTCCCACGTCGATCTCCTCGCTCAACGCGCATGCCAAACGCGGCGCGGTCGATTGGGCGCTGCTGCGCCGCTGGGCAATCCCCATGATCGCGGGCGTGTTGCTCGGCACGCTGCTCGCGCGCATGGCGAGCGGGCGGATGCTATCGCTGATTTTTGCGTGCGTCGCCATTCCCGTCGCGATCAACATGGCGTTCGGCAAGGAGAATTGGCGCATCGCCGATCATTTGCCGGGCGGCGTGGGCGGATGGACGCTTGCGGGCGGCATCGGCACGGTATCCACGCTCATGGGCATCGGCGGCGGTACGCTCGGCGTTCCGATCATGTCGCTTTGCAATTATCCCATTCACCGCGCGGTCGCGACGGCGGCGGGTTTCGGCGTCATCATCTCGATTCCCGCCGCAATCGGATTAGCCTTGGCGGGATGGGGGGCGCCGAACCTGCCGCCCTTCTCGCTCGGCTATGTGAATCTGCTCGGGTTCATCCTGATCGCGCCGGTGTCAGTGCTGATGGCGCCGGTGGGCGCATCGCTGGCCCATTCCGCCGACAAACGACAATTGAAGCTCGTCTTCGCCGCCTTCATCGCGATCACTGCGGCGCGGATGTTGTGGAATGCGTTGAGCTAAATCTTCTGATCGTATTCGCCGACTTCCGCGTGCTTCTTCAACCGCGCATCGAGATCGGCGAACATCGCACGCATCTGCGCTTCCGACACCGGGCTTTCGACCACGACGACGAGCGAGGGTTTGTTGGAGGACGCACGCACCAGCCCCCAGGTGCCATCTTCCAGCGTCACGCGCACGCCATTGACGGTGACGAGCTTGACGATTTTCTGACCGAGAATTTTTTCGCCGTGCGCATAGGCCGCTTCATATTCCTTCACCATCTCCGTCACGACGCCATATTTTTTATCGTCGGGGCAGAAGGGCGCCATGGTCGGCGTGCCCCATGTTTTCGGTAGCTCCGCCACCAGCGTGGACATTTTTTTCGCACCCGCGCGGTCGAGCATTTCCAGAACCGCGATACCCGCAACGATGCCGTCGTCATAGCCGCGGCCGAGCGGCGGATTGAAAAAATAATGTCCGCTCTTTTCGAAACCCGCGAGCGCGCCAAGCTCATGCGTGCGCCGTTTCATGTAGGAATGGCCGGTCTTCCAGTAATCGGTCGTCGCGCCATGCGCCTTCAGCACCGGATCGATTTCGAAAATGCCGGTCGATTTCACATCGGCCACGAACTTCGCATTCGGGAACCGCGCGGACAAATCGCGCGCCAGCAGCACGCCGATCTTGTCGGCGAAAATTTCTTCGTTCTTGTCGTCCACAACGCCGCAACGGTCGCCATCCGCATCGAAGCCGAGTGCCAACTCCGCGCCTGCCGCCTCACGCGCGCGCGCCATCGCGTGCAGCATGTGAAGGTCTTCAGTGTTGGGATTGTAATTGGGGAAATTGTAATCGGGATCGCATTCGGATTCGACCACATCCGCGCCGATGCGGCGCAAAGCCTCCGGCCCGAACAATCCCGCGGTGCCGTTGCCGCACGCCACCACCACGCGGATGGGCCGCGATAATTTGTGGCCGTTCGTCAGTTCTTCCAGATAGGGTTCGCGGAAATTTTCGATTGCCTGATAGCTTCCGCCTGCGCGCGGCTTTCCTTCATCGTTGAGAACGATCGCTTTCAACCGCCCGATTTCATCCGGCCCGAAGGTGAGCGGCGGGCTCGCGCCCATCTTCACGCCGGTCCAGCCGTTTTCGTTGTGGCTGGCGGTGACCATCGCAAGGCCAGGACAATCGAGCGCGAATTGCGCGAAATATGCCATCGGCGTGGTGCCGAGCCCGATGTCCACCACTTCGCATCCGGCCTGCGTCAGCCCGATGATGAGCGCCTGTTTGATGGAGAGCGAATAGGAGCGGTAATCATGGCCCGTCACCACGCGCGGACGGATTCCGCGTTCGTGGAAATAGGTGCCGAGGCCAAGCCCCACCGCCTGAACGCCAAGAAGATTGATCTCGCGGCCGAACAGCCAGCGCGCGTCATATTCGCGAAAGCCATTGGCGGTGACGAGCGGCCGGCTCTCATATTCGAATGTATTGGGCGTGAGATTGTACTGCGGTTTCATGGGCGGGCCTTTGAACGCGCCTCTCTATAGCGGCAGCGCGCGGAATTGTAGCCCTTGCGGCGGCAAAACCATTTCCTACATTGTGTGTATGTGATATGTTTTCTTGTACATCCTGGAACCGTGAAATGCCCGCCGACCCTACATTGCTGAATTCCGCCGCTTTGGCGCGGATGGCCGAGACGCTGGAATTGCCCGCCTTCGAGCGCGGCTGGGTTTGGCTGGCCGGTGCGGGGCCGGGCGATCCGGGGCTCACCACGGCGTTGGGGCTTCATGCAATCGCGAGCGCGGATGTCATTCTCTATGACGCGCTGGTGAATGAGGCGCTGCTGAAACTGGCGCGCGGCGAACTGATCTATGCGGGCAAGCGGCGCGGGCAGAAATCCTGCAAGCAATCCGATATTTCACACATTCTGGTTTCGATGGCGCGAAAGGGCGCGCGGGTGTTGCGGCTGAAAGGCGGCGATCCTTTCGTGTTCGGGCGTGGCGGCGAGGAGGCGCTCGCGCTGGCGCGTGCGGGCGTTCCGTTCCGCATCGTGCCGGGTGTCACGGCGGGGATTGCGGGGCTCGCCTACGCGGGCATTCCCGTGACGCATCGCGACACCAACCATGCCGTGACCTTCATCACCGGGCACGGCGCGGATGGCGGTCTGCCCGCGCTCGATTGGGCAGCGGTCGCGAAAGGTTCGCCGACGCTGGTGCTTTACATGGCGCTCGCGCATATCGACGAGATCGCGGCCAAGCTGATCGAAGCGGGGCGCTCGCCGGACGAGCCCGCGGCCATCGTCAGCGATGCGACATTCGCCAAACAGGATGTGCGCGTGACGACGCTGGGCGAGCTTCCGCGCGTCGCGAAGGAGAGCACGGCACCGGCGATTTTCGTCATCGGTGAGAATGTGAAACTTCGCGAGGGGCTGGATTGGCTCGGCGCGATGAGCGGGAAACTTCTCAACCCCGATCCGTTGGCGCAGCACAAATTCAGCGACGCGGTGTAAGCCTTTCAAGGCGCTCTTTCAGCGCGCTCATCACCCGCGCGCGTTCCGCATCACTCATCGTTCCCCAGCGCGCGATTTCGTCGAGCGTGCGCCCGCAGCCGGAGCAAATTCCGGCTTGCGGGTTCATCACGCAGACTTTGATGCAAGGCGACTGAATCATCAGCCCATCTTGAAGATGCAGACCTTGTTGCCGTCCGCGTCGCGGAAATATGCGCCATAGAATGTCGGCAGGCGCTGGCCGGGCGCGCCTTCGTCGGTCGCGCCGAGCGAAAGCGCCTTTTTGTAAACCGAATCCACAAGCTCTTTCGACGGCGCCTGCAGCGCGATCATGTTGCCGTTGCCGGGCTGGGCGCCCTTTTCATCATAGGGCTTGCAGACGGCGAGCATTCCGCCCTGCTTGCTGCCGTAGAACTGGATGCGGTCGCTGCCGAACACGGGCTTGCCGCCCAGATCGGCGAGGATGTCGCCATAGAAAGCCTTGGCCTTCTCGAAATCGTTGGAACCGATGGTGGTGTAACCGAGCATGTCTATCTCCCGCTTGGCAGTTTGTTGAAAGGAATATCTTTGTCCACGCGCACATCCTGCGGCAGGCCGAGCACGCGCTCCGCAATGATGTTGCGAAGAATCTCGTCCGTGCCGCCCGCGATGCGAAGGCCCGGCGCGCCCATCCAGCCGGACTGGAACGCGCCATGCGCAACCGCGTCTTCGCCTTTCAGCGCGCCCGCCTCGCCTTCGAGTTCCATCGCGAAGGCGGAAAGGTCCTGCAATTTCGGAGCGACGACGATTTTCGCGATGGAGGCTTCCGGCCCCGGCTGCTGGCCGCGCGACAGTGCGGTCATGGTGCGATAGGTCGTGTATTTCAGGCCTGCCGAACGCACATACCAATCGGCGATGCGTTCGCGCACGCTCGCATTTTTCACGGCGGGACCGTCTTCGAGTTCCAGCGCACGCGCCAGCGCCATCAATTCCGGCACATCGAGCGAGCCGCCCGTGCCGCCGCCGACCGCAAGGCGCTCATGCATCAGCGTGGTCAGCGCCACGCCCCAGCCCTGCCCCACTTCGCCGAGGCGCTGGGAATCCGGAATTTTCACATCGGTGAAAAAGACTTCGTTGAATCCGACTGCGAACCGCTCGCCTGCTTGATGGGGCGCACTTCCACGCCGGGCGATTTCATCGAGACGATAGAACATCGTCAGGCCCTTGTGCTTGGCGGCGTTCGCGTCGGTGCGCGTGAGCACGATGCCGTAATCGGAGAATTGCGCGCCGGTCGTCCAGATTTTCTGGCCGTTGACGATCCAGTCCTCGCCCTGTTTTTCCGCGCGCATGCGAAGGCCCGCGACATCCGAGCCGCCCGCGGGTTCGGAGAACAATTGGCACCAGATTTCCTCGCCCAGCAGCGCGGGCTTCACGTAACGCGCAATCGCATCCTTCGCGCCATATGCCATCAGCGTGGGAATGCACATACCGAGCCCGATGGCGAAGGGATTGTTGCCGCCGACGCCGAGCTTTCCCTCTTCCTGATTGAAGATGACCTGCTGGATCGGCGTGCCGCCATAACCGCCGACTTCCTTCGGCCATGTGATGCGCGCGTAACCGGCCTTGGCTTTTTTGGCCTGCCATTCGCGCTGCGCCGCCATCCAGCTTTTTCCGCCGCGCTCGCCCAACAGATCGCCCGCATCGTCGCGCCAATTCGGCGCATTGGCTTCGAGCCATGTTTTCACGGCGCTGCGGAACTCGGCTTCTTCGTGTGAGTCTTCGAAATCCATTGTCCTGTTCCTTACGCCGCGTTTGAGAGTTCGAGTTCGGTGACGAGCTTGTCTTTCCATGTGCGCTGCGCGCCGAGCGCCAGGCCCAGTTCACGCGAGCGCTTGTAGTAAAGATGGCAATCGACTTCCCAGGTGAAGCCGACGCCGCCATGGACTTGCGTGTTTTCCTTGGCGGCGTAATCGAACGCCTGCGTGGCGGCGACGCGCGCGGCGGCGGCCGCAAGCGGCAATTCGCGCGCATTGGTGGAAAGCGCCCACGCGCCGAAATAGGAATTGGAGCGCGCAAGCTCATTGTTCACATACATATCGGCGAGCTTGTGCTTGATCGCCTGAAACGAGCCGATAGGACGGCCGAAGGCATAACGGTTCATGGCGTAATCCTTCGCCATGATGAGGCATTGGTCGGCGCCACCCACCTGTTCGAACGCCATCAGCACGGCCGCGCGATCCAGCACACGGTTTGCAATGGACCAGCCTTCGCCGATCTTGCCGAGCGCTTCGGCCGGCGCGTTTTCGAATGTGATCTCCGCATGCTTGCGGGAGGGATCGAGACTGTCCTGCGCGCGGCGCTTCACACCAGCGCCTTTCAGATCGACCAGCGCCAGCGCCAATCCGCGCTCACCCGGCTCATCGCTTGCCCGCGCCAGCACAACCGCGTAATGTGCGTCCATGCCGTCGGCCACCGCGATCTTCTTGCCGGAAAGTTTTCCGCCTTTGAATGAAACGCGAATGTTCTTTGCCAGCACAGCACCCGGCCCTTCGGCGCGCGCGAAAGCTCCGATCAATTCGCCGCTCGCCACCTTCGGCAACAGTTTCTGCTTCTGGTCTTCGCTTCCCGCCGCCAGCAACGCTTCGGCGAAGAGATAAACGGTCGAGGAAAACGGCACCGGCGCCAGCACGCGGCCCAATTCCTCCGCGATCACGCACAACTCCAGATAGCCGAGGCCGAGCCCGCCGTAATTTTCCGGTATCGCGGTTCCAAGCCAGCCCATTTCGGCAATGGCTTTCCACAAAGTGGCGTCATGGCCGTCCGCGCTTTCCAGCACGCGGCGCACGACTTTTGCGCTGCATTTTTCCGTCAGGAACTTTCGCGCCTGATCCTTCAGCAATTTCTGATCGTCGGAGAAATCGAAGTTCATGTTTCCGTGCCCTGATGGTTGTGAAGCCAGCTTAGAGCGCCCGGCCGCCCCCGCCAACAGGCGGAAATTTCAACGTAATCCCTTCCCTAGCGTCAATTCGGTCGCCCGTCTTAACCGGCGCTTAAGGCGGGCGCACTAACTTTGCCGAGTTGCAAAGGGGCCCCCAATGGCCAAGGCACAATTTCACAAGAACCAGCGCGTCTATGTAAAGCCGGTCGGCACATGGGCGCTGGTGGAGCGCGTCATCCCCCATTGGGCCAAGGGTTTGGACGAACCCTTGCGCGTTTATTACGACGTGGGGCTTGGCCGCGAATTCGCCGCCGACGAATTGCAGGCCGAAGCGCCGGCAGCCGAAGAGTCCGACAACGGTTCCGAACATTGGCGCATCATTCGTGCGCGCAACAAATGGCAACCGGCAGGAGATTGCGCGCGACATCCCGTGCCCGGAACATATCCCGTCGTCATCACCGGCGAAGCGGAATGGGGCGGCTGGCGCGTGCCGGGCGCGGAATACGATCTCGATCCCCAGCGCGTGGAGCGCCAGGCGCGCCTTATCGCGCATGCGCCGCGGCTTGCCGAATTCGCCTCAAGCCTCGTGGAATGGGCGCGCAAATCGGGCGAGGAAATGCCGACTTCGCTGGCGCAGCTTGCCCATGACGCGCAGGATCTTTTGACGGCGGTCAAGAGCGACGAAAGCTAAGGCGTTTCGCGGTTCCCCTTTGCGTTTATAGCGGCTATGAAGGCTTCGATTCCCAATCGAGGCCGCCTATGCGAACCGACGAACCGCGCGCCATTGCGTTGAAAGATTATCGCGCGCCCGATTACCGCATTTCGGAAATCACGCTCGATTTTCTGCTCGATCCCGATGCGACGCGCGTGACCGCGAAGATGGCGGTTGCGCGCACGGGCGCGGATGCGCCGCTGGTGCTGAACGGCGAGCAATTGAAGCTCGTTTCCATCGCGCTGGACGGCAAGCCGCTTTCGCCCGCCGAATATAAAGTAAACGACGAGACGCTGACCATCGCGAAGGTTCCGGCGAAATTCACGCTTGCGATCGTCACCGAGATCGCGCCCGCCGCCAACACCGCGCTGGAAGGGCTTTATGTATCGAACGGCATGTTCTGCACGCAATGCGAGGCGGAAGGCTTTCGCCGCATCACCTATTTCCTCGACCGGCCCGATGTGCTGGCCGTTTACACCACGCGCATCGAAGCGGACAAAGCGAAATATCCCGTGCTTCTGTCGAACGGCAATCTGACTTCGAGCGGCGATTTGCCGGGCGGGCGGCACTTCGCGGTGTGGAACGATCCATTCCCCAAGCCCTGCTATCTTTTCGCGCTGGTGGCGGGCGATCTGGGCGTGCTGGACGACAGCTTCGTCACCATGTCGGGGCGGAAAGTGGCGCTTCGCATTTTCGTGGAGCATGGCAACGAGCCGCGCGCGGCCTATGCGATGGATTCGCTGAAACGCGCCATGCGCTGGGACGAGGAAAAATACGGCCGCGAATATGATCTGGACATTTTCATGATCGTGGCGGTGAGCGCATTCAATTTCGGCGCGATGGAGAACAAGGGCCTCAACATCTTCAACGACAAGCTGCTGCTCGCCTCGCCCGACACCGCGACCGACGCCGATTACGAGCGCATCGAAAGCGTGGTGGCGCATGAGTATTTCCACAATTGGACGGGCGACCGCATCACCTGCCGCGACTGGTTCCAGCTTTCGCTGAAAGAGGGCCTGACCGTTTTCCGCGACCAGAATTTTTCCGCCGATCAGCGCAGCCGCGCGGTGAAACGCATCGACGACGTGAAGGCGCTGCGCGCGCGGCAGTTTCAGGAGGATGCGGGGCCGCTCGCCCATCCCGTGCAGCCGCAAAGCTATATCGCCATCGATAATTTCTACACCGCCACTGTTTATGAAAAGGGTTCCGAAGTCATCGGCATGCTCAAGACGCTGGTGGGTGAGGAGGGCTATCGCAAGGCGACCGATCTTTATTTCGAACGCCATGACGGCGAGGCCGCGACGGTGGAAGATTGGGTGAAGTGCTTTGAGGATTCCAACGGGCGGGACTTAAAACAATTTCGCCTCTGGTATGTGCAATCGGGCACGCCGGTGATCGAGGCGCGCGGCGATTACGACGCAACGCGGAAAACGTACACGCTCGATCTGAAGCAGAGCCTGCAGCCCACACCGGGCCAGCCGGACAAGAAGCCGATGCACATTCCGGTGAGCATCGGGCTTGTGGCGCAATCGGGCGCAGCACTTGCCGCTGACGCTTGAAGGCGAGAACGCGACGGGGCCGGACGAGCGCGTGCTCGAACTCACCAAATCCGAGCAACGCTTTGTTTTTGTCGATGTGGTGGAGCAGCCGCTTTTGTCATTGGGCCGGCATTTTTCCGCGCCTGCCGTTTTCAAAACGCCGCTCGACCGCAAGGCGCGCGCCCATCTGATGAAAAGCGATGCGGATTCGTTCAACCGCTGGGAATCCGGCCAGATATTCGCCACCGAATTGCTGCTGGAAATGGCGAACGCGGCGAAATCGGGTGCCGCGCCAAAGCCCGATCAAACCTATCTCGACGCCATCGGCGAGGCGCTGGCCCGCGCCGATGACGATCACGCGTTCGCGGCTCTGATGCTGATGCCGCCGCTGGAAGATGAGTTGGCGCTTGCCATGTCGCCCGCCGATCCCGACGCGATACATAAAGCGCGCGTGGCCCTGATCCGCGGCATCGCCGCGGCGCATGGCGCGCGGCTTTCGCAGCTTTACAACAAGCTCGAAACGCGCGGGGCCTATGCGCCCGATGCGAAATCGGCCGGTCAACGCGCGCTTCGCAATGCGTGTTTGCGTTATCTCACATCCGCCGATGATGAACGCGCGGCGCAAATTGCCGATGCGCATTACCGCAGCGCGACGAACATGACCGACATGATTGCGGGGCTCGCCGCACTCACGCGCATGAATTCGCCCGCGCGCGATGCGGCGTTTACCGATTTCTACGAACGCTTCCGCAACAATGCGCTGGTGCTCGACAAATGGATGAGCCTGCAAGCCGGGTCGCCGCTTGCCGATACGGTCGATGGTGTGCGCGCGCTGATGAAGCAGCCCGCCTTCGACATCAGGAATCCCAATCGCGTGCGTTCGCTGGTGGGCGCGTTCGCGGCCAATCATTTGCGCTTCCACGCGGCGGACGGCGAAGGCTACAGGCTTGTCGGCGAAGTGGTGCGCACGCTCGATGCGCTGAACCCCAAGGTTTCCGCGCGCATGGCCTCGGCGTTCGAGAACTGGCGGCGCTACGATCCCGCCCGCCAGGCGCTGATGCGGGCCGAGCTTGAGGCGATCCTGAAAGTGCCGGGCATTTCGTCGAACCTGTTCGAGGTTGCCTCGAAAATGCTGGGCTGAGGCTTCATGCTTCGACAGGCTCAGCATGAGGGAGTGATCTACCCCTCACCCTGGTCGGCACGCTGGCGCTACCGACTGTCGAAGGGTGGGCTTGTCGAAGGGCATCGACAGCGACTCGCCGATTCGTATCATCGTCTCAAGAACGAATCACTTTGGTGGGGCACGTTCGGTATCATGGCCGAAAGCCTGACAGCATCGCCTTTTGCCGTTGTTACGCGCGCGGTTTCGCATGCCGCCACGCGCAACATCCGCATGACGGTGGCGATTTCGCTGGTGCTGATCGCGGGCTGCTTTGCCTCCACGGCGGCGATCCAGATGCGGCTCGATCGCGCGCGTGCGCTGGATCAGGCGTCCCTTTTCGAGACGCAACGCGCCCATGAACTGAGTGGCGAATTGGCCGCGGCGCTGGATCGCTACGCCGCATTGGGTGCGGCGTTCGCGAATGCGCAGAGCGCGGAATCATCCGCCGCACTTTCCGAAGCGGGCGGTGCCGCGCTGAAAAATATTGTGGTGCTGGATGCCGATGGCGGATTGCGGTCGGAGATGAAAACCGCACCCGCCGGTTTCCTGCCGCTCGACGACGCCGCACTTTCGGCGGCGAAAGCGGGCCGTGCGATTGTGCCTTCGGCCGATGGGCGCTCTTTCGCAATTCTGTTTGCGTGGGGCGAGCAATTGATCGCCGTGCAGCTTGACGCGCGGCAATTGCTTTCGCCCGCAAGCATGGACGATGCGGCCATCGCCACGAAAGGGGGCCGCGTTCTGGCGCTCGGCGCGAACTGGAGCGAGACGCCGCCGCTCGGTTCGCTCGCATTGCACGGCGATGAAACCGAAACGCGCACGCTCGATTTGAGCAACGAACACAGGCTCGTTTCGCTGTCCGCCGCGCGAGGCTGGCCGGTTACGGTGGCCACATCGATCCGCTCGGACGCGGCATTGAGCGCATGGTACGGCGCGCTGCCGCTCTATTTCTTTTTCATCTTCGGCCCGGCGCTGGCGGGCGCGGGACTTGCGGTAGTGTTCGTGCGCGAATTCGAGCGGCGCGCACGCGCCACCGAAGCGATGAAAAATCTGCGCTCCGTGCGCCCCGCCGACGCGCGGCTTTATGTGCGGCTGGCGGATGCTGAGCGCCGAGCGGTGGAATCCGAACGTTCCAAATCGGAATTCATCGCCCATATGAGCCATGAATTGCGCACGCCGCTCAACGCCATCATCGGATTTTCCGAAGTGATTGAGCAGGGATTGTTCGGCAAGGCGGGCCATCCGAAATATTCCGAATATGCGCACGACATCGCCGCCGCCGGGCGGCATCTGCACGGCAAGATCAGCGACATTCTGGATTTCGCCAATCTGGAAGCGGGCCGCCATCCGCTGACGCTTTCAAGCGTGGATGTGGCGGCGGTCGCGCGCGAGGCCATCGACGAGCTTGCCGGCCGCGCCTTTTCCCGGCGGATCGAATTGCGCGTGGCGCTGCCGCGAACGGCGCTTGCGACGGCCGATGCGCTGGGCGTCAAGCGCGTGCTGACCAATCTTCTCTGCAACGCGCTGCAATTCACGCCCGAGCAGGGCGTGGTGCGCGTGCAATTGCTGAGCGAGGACAGAGCCATCGTCATCGGCATTCGCGACAGCGGCGATGGTTTTGCCGCATCGGAGCAGGCGCGCGCGGGCCAGGCGTTCGCGCGCTTCGACCGGCCGGGCGCTGTAACGGGCGTGGGGCTTGGCCTTGCGATTGCGATGGTTCTGGCGCGGCGCATGGGCGGCGCGGTCAAGCTCGGCAGCGGCGAAGGCGGGTTCGCGGAATTGCGATTGCCGCGCGCTTAATCCCCACCCTTCGACAGTCGGTAGCGCCAGCGTGCCGACCAGGGTGAGGGGTATCCCTCATGCTGAGCCGGTCGAAGCATGAGGACTACAAATACCATTCATATTCGGCGGCACTGATCGCGCGGCGCAAACGCAGCGCTTCGATGCGCTTGGTCTCGCGATAGAGCGCGAGCGTTTCTTCGCCGAGATAGGACGCGAGCACCGGAGCGTTCTCCAGTTTCGCAAGCGCGTCGTCGATGGAGAATGGCAGCGCCGGATCGCGCTCGCGCGAGACATTGCCTTCAGCGCGCGCGCCGGGATCGAGCTTTCGAACAAGGCCATGATGCGCGCCCGCAAGCATGGCCGCGAGCGCGAGATAGGGATTGGCATCGGCGCCCGCCACGCGATGCTCCACGCGGCGCGCCTCGCCCGGCCCCGCAGGCACGCGCAATCCGGCGGAGCGGTTGTTGACGCCCCAGCGGCGATTGACGGGCGCGAACATGTCGGGCTGGAAGCGGCGCCAGGAATTCACATTCGGCGCGAACAGCGCCATGGATTCCGGCATCAGCGCCCGCATGCCGCCGATAGCGTGACGCAATTTTTCCGATCCGGCCTCGCTGCCATCATCGAAAATGTTGCGGCCTTTTTCATCCAGCACGCTCAAATGAATGTGCAGCCCGCTGCCCGCGCGATCCGCATAGGGCTTGGCCATGAACGTGGCTTCGAAGCCTTGCGCGCGCGCTGCGGCCTTCACGATCTGCTTGAGGAATATCGCGTGATCCGCCGCCGCGCGGACATCGGATTGATGCTTGAGGTTGGCTTCGAACTGGCCCGGCGCATATTCCTTGCTCGCCGCGGTGAGCGGCACGCGCTGCGCCGCGGCCGCATCGGTGAGCACGGCCAGAAAATCCGCATAGCGATTGAGATCGTCGATGCCATAGACCGACGCCGATGTTTCGCGCCGCCCGTCGCGCGGACTGATGGGCGGCTGCGGCGCGCCGTTCGCATCGCGCGCACGGTCGATCAGATAAAATTCCAGTTCCAGCGCGGCAACGGGGACAAGTTTCAATTCCGCGAAACGCTCGGCCACGCGCTCCAATGCCGCGCGCGGTTCGGCCGGATCGGGCGCGCCCGCATCGTCGCGCAACGTCATCAAAATCTGCGCGCGCGCCTCGCCCCACACCGGCGACAACGTGCCGGGAATGGGCCACGCCGTGCCATCAGGGTCGCCATCGCCAAAGCCGCGGCCGAACGGATTCATCATCTCGCCGCGCGAATCCATCAGATAGATCGAATGCGGAATCTGCATGCCGCTTTCGAACAGCCGCGCCGCTTCGCCAATCGCGATGCGCTTGCCACGAAGCGCGCCGCCGATATCGGCCAGAACCGCATCCACGAATTTCACATCGGGGCGCGCGCGCAGCAGCGCATCGAACTCCGCTTTCGCATCGGCGGCGAAAGCGGGGCGCAAAAACCGGGGCGGCGGCGAAGGCTTGTTCATGGGAAACTCTTATTTCTCGCAGGTATTATGCACCATTCGCGAGCGCCCGCGATAGGGCGCGCCGCGACACGAGATTGCGTATTTCGCGGACCATCTTTACCGTCCTGTCGTTAACGGGTTCGACGGAGATCAAAATGAATTTGAAGACTTTTCTGCGCGCGGCCTGTTTCTGCGCGGGCGCCATCGCGCTTTTGATCGTTCCGATGCAATTTCGCGCGGCGGCGGCATCGGGCGCGGTGACGCTGTTTCAATGGGAGGATTACATGGATCCCCCGTTCCTCGCGCAATACAAGAAACAATTCCACGAGGACCCGAATGTTTCGATCTATGCCGACGAGGACGAAGCGTTTGCGAAAATGCGCGCGGGCTATCATCCCGACGTGATCGGGCCGTGCTACTACGAATTTCCGCGCTGGAAAGAGGCGGGGCTGCTCGCCCCCATCGACACGGCGAAGCTGAAAAACTGGAGCAGGATTTCGCCGACGCTGCGCGCCCTGCCCGGTATTGGCGCGGGCGGAACCAAAGTGTGGTTCGTGCCGCATTATTGGGGCAACACATCCATCACCTTCCGCACCGATCTGGCGCCCGAATATGTGAAAAGCCAGAGCTGGAACATTCTCTTCGATCCCAAATACAAGGGCCGCGTGGCGGTGCTGGACGGGGTTGACGACACCGTGCCCTTCATCGCGCATATGATCGGCATCGATGCGTATCACATGACGCCGGCGCAATGGGCGAAGGTGCAGGACAAATTGCGCGCGCTCATCAAGCAGGTGCGGTTTGTGTCGAGCGACGATACCGCGCTGGCGCAAGGTTTGGCGTCGGGCGAGCTTGTCGCGGCGATGACGTGGCGGGCGACTTACGCGACGCTGCACAAGGAGGGAAAGCCGGTCGCTTACATGAATCCGCCGGGCGGCATGTTCACCTATGTGTGCGGGTTGGTGATGCACAAGGATCCGTCAAGCGAGGCAAAGGCGCTGGCGCTGATCAATTCCTCGCTGTCGGATGAGGCGGCCGCCTACACGATTGAGCATATCGGCGACGAGCCGGCGAATGTGGAAGCGCTGGCGAAGGTGCCCGATTCGACATTCGCCAATCTGGGATTGACGCGCGATGTGGAGACGTTTCTGAGAAGCGGAATCTTCCAGCAAAGGCTGAAAAACAAGAACGAAATCGTCAATTCGTGGACGGAGATTCGCTCGGGGCTATAGGCAGGAACGGCAATTCGCGCACGCGCGCGTTCGCGGCGCGCAATTGCGGCGCTTCGGCGGAAGGCGGAAGCGTGAGCGACAATTCCGTGCCGGGTTTTGCGGCGGCGTCTTCGACGATGGCCAGCGCAATCGCGCGGCGCAATGCGGGCGAATAAAGCGACGACAGCGTGTGACCGACCGCCTGTCCGTTGCGCGCGAGCGGGGTGTGCGGCGCGGGCGTTACGGAATCGATTTCGAGTCCGACCAGCGTTTTGGTTTCCCGCGCAGCGAGATGGGCCACGCGTCCATTGAAGCTCAAATGATTTTCATCGATGAGTTTTTCGAGGCCCAGCGATTTCGGCGTGGGCGCGCGCGCAAATCCGTCACGCGCGGGCGCATAATCGCGATTGGGGCGTGGAATGCCCGCTTCAAGATCGAGAATATCCATCGCGTCGGTGCCTACGGGCTGAAGTCCGGATGAAATACCTGCTTGCATGAGCCGATCCCACACAATTACGCCGTCATTGGCGGCGCACCAGATTTCGTAACCGCCATGCTCGCCGAAGCGCGAGAGCGTGACATCGAGCCCGCCCCAGAATGTTTTGCGGAATGCCAGCGGTTCGAGCGTGGCGTCGATACCGGCTTCCTGCAACACCGCATCCGCATGAGGCCCGATCAGCGAAAGACCGCCTTCACTCTCGAACATATCGCGCACCGTCACATCGAAGCGGGCGGCGGCATACGCGATCCAGTCGCGATCTTCGCGCCGCCGATACCAGCAGAAAACTTTCCTTGCCGTAACGCGCAATCGCGCCCGCACCGCGCACGCCGCCGCCGTCCGAAAGCCACAATGCTTTCAAGGCGCGGCCCGGTTCGAGCGTGGAAGCATCACGCGTGGCCAGATGCGAGAGGAATTCGCCCGCGCGCGCGCCTTCGAGCATCACGCGCCAGCGCCACGAAATATCGGCAAGACTTGCGCGGCTGCGCGCGGCGAGCGCTTCGTCCGCTGCATCCGAATAGATTCGCGCAAGCGTGAATCCGTTGCGCGTGCGCCAATCATTGCCGCGATTGGTTTCGGCGGCGCGGGCATGGAAGGGCGTGGCGCGCAAATTCATCTCGCATGGTCCTCTGCCGCGAACGACGCGGCGATGCGCCCTGCCCGGCCCGAAATCGCCGCGAGCGGATCTTCGAGCACCATCAATCCGCGAACCGGCGTTGCGAGACGTTCATTCCAGCTTGCGAGCAAACGCGCAATGCCGGTGTTGGTTTCCTCGATGCCGAAGCGCGCGACGATATCGGAATTGGTGTGAATTTCCGCTGCCGTGACATGGGTGGAAAGTCCCGGCGCGCAGCGATTGAGTGCTGCCACCACTTTCGCGGCGATTTGCGGTTTCAGATCGGGCGCGAGCGGCGCGGGCCGGACGAGCGCGCTCACGACATGCTGTCCGAGCGGAGCAAGCGCGGAATCGGATGCCGACGGGATCGTCATTTCAAGCATCAGATCGTCGGGCAAGCGCCCGGAAGCGGCGGCGGAATGTGCCGTGGCGTAGCTTTCCAGCTTCTCGGCGAGAATGAAGCGGGCGTTGCGCGGCGCGTTCGCGAATTCGGGAAGATTGTTCAGCGCGAGCGAGACAGTCGCGCTGCCGGTGCGCGATGTGGCGAGTTTGGCGATGGCCGCGAAACCGGCGCTGGCATCGGGCAGAAGCGTGGTCAGCGTCTGGCGGCGCGGCAGGCTCGACAGCACGGCACGCGCGGCGATGGTTTCGCCGGTGGTGAGTTCGACGCCAGCCACAGCACCATCCACAACCAGAATGCGCGCCACGCGCGCGCCGGTGCGGATTTCGGCGCCAGCGGAGAGTGCGGCTTCGGCGAGCGTTTCGGCCAAGACCTGCGGCCCGCGCGCGAGTGCGGCGGTGGCAGCTTGCAACCCGCACATCTCCTGCGAAGCGCGCCACAGCAGCACCAGCGCCGAGCCGGGCTCGAACGGCGAAAGCCCGCCTTCGGTTGAGTCGAAGGCGAGCGTGGCTTTCAGCGCGTCGGATTCGAACCAGCTATCGAGCCAGGCAGCCGCGCTCATGCGGCGGAAGGGTTCGAGGCGGACATCCGCGCACGCGCCATCCTCCCACCACAGCGCGCGCAAGGCGCGGGCGAGCGAGAAGAGTTCGCGGCGGAACGGCTTCCACGCTTTGGCGTCGGCTTGGCTGTGCGCGGCGATGCTGCGGGCGGTGGCGTGCACATCGCGGGTGAGCACCAGATGCTTGCCGTCGGCGCGCAGGCCGACCAGCGGCATGTCGCGGACGGCGAATTTGAGGTCGCGACTTGCGAGCTTCAGTTCCTTCACCACACGCGGATCGAGCGCGTGGAGCGCGTGCGGGATCGGCGCTGCGAATCCTTCGGCGAGTTTCACCTGTTCGCAGAGGCCGCCGGGCTTGTTCAGCGCCTCGGCCACCACGACGCGGCAACCGGCACGCGCCAGATAGGCGGCGGCGGCGAGCCCGTTGACGCCCGCACCGATCACCACCGCGTCGCAGGAGCGGCTCATTTGAAACGCCCCGCCTTGAGATCGGCCAGCACGGCGCGCGCCGCCGCCACGCCGGAGGCGCAGGTCGCGAGCGGCCCGGCGGCCGATGACGGCCCCGCAAGATAGAGCCCGCGAATATCGGTGCGCGGGCCGGGGCGCAGATCGAGCATCTGGTCGGAGGCGATTTCGCCGCCCCAGAGATCGCCTTCGGTCGCGCCGAGCGCCTCCTCGATGTCGGGTGGGGCGATCACGTCCGCCGCCAGAACGTCGAGGGGGCCGAAGGCCGCTTCGGCGGCGGCGCGCGCGCGGTCGCGTAGCACGTCGCGCTTCTCGCGCGTCCAGGCGCCGTCGAACAGGCGGAAGGGGATGGAGGCGAGCGTCACCGTCAGCACGGCGGCACCCCTGGGCGCGAGCGAGGGATCGCAGGCCGAGACGATGCGCAAACTCGCGGGCGGCTTTTCGGGGATCAGGCCCGCCCGCCACGCGGCGTATGCAGCCGCCAGATTTGCGGTGTCGCAATCGGCGGCGATGGCACCGCAGCGCGCGGGCGCGCCAGCGAGCGCGAACAACACGCGGGCCGTGCCGCCGCCCATGCGCCAGGCGCTGACGCGCTTGATGACGGGCTTGGGGAGCGCGTTCCACTGGAACAGCGAGAGATATGTGCGCTTGAGGTCGAGGGTGGAGATGATCGCGCGCGCTTCGATCTCCGTGCCGGTTGAGAGTCCGACGCCGGTGGCGCGGGATTTGGCGCTGCGGATGTCGGCGACGTCCGTTCCGGGCAAAATCTCCGCGCCCGCATCGCGCGCGGCAGCGGCGAGCGCGTCGGCGAGCTTGCCCAACCCGCCCGCCACCATGCCGCCATCGGTGGGTGCGAGGAGATGAAGTGCGGTGCCGATGAGACCGGGATCGAGTGTGCGGGATTCGAGGTTGGCCTCATGCTTCGACGGGCTCAGCATGAGGGATTGGTTCACCCCCTCACCCTGAGCCTGTCGAAGGGTGAGCGACGCCAAATCCTCACCGGGCCACGGCGTAGGCGGCGGCGCATGATGCAGCCATGATTTGCGGCGCGGCGGCGCATCGGCTTCGTCATAGGCGCGCGCAAGTGCGGCGGCGACGCGCGCATCGGTTTCAGCAGCGGAGAGGAAAATCGCGCCGCGACGCGCCAGATCGAACGCCCAATGAATTTCGCGCGGGATGGGCGCGAGCTCGTCCGTGAACGGCGACGCGCGGAAGCCGGGATGGAATTCGCGCGTCTGCATCCGCCCGCCGGGCGCCGCCGCGCGCTCGACGACAATCGTCTTCAGCCCGGCCAGCCCCAGCGTTGCCGCCGCTGCCAGGCCATCCGCACCTGCTCCGATCACGCAGACGTCGTAGCGCAATAGGCCTCGCTTCGTGCGCGCCGCCCGCACAAATACGGTTAACGCACGTTCACGCTGAACAGGTGAGGATACAGTCGCAACGCAAAGGCGGAAATGGTCTGGCAAGACCATCTCCGCCCTTGGTTAATGCATGAATTCCGGCGCGCGGATTAAAGAACGCCGCGCTTGTGTTCGCCGATGACGATGCGGCCGGGATTGAACGCCGCCTTGAACACCGAAAGCGCCTTGCGCGGTTCGGCCTCTCCACACATGAAGACGTCGAAAGCCGCATAGCCGCGTTCGGGCCATGTATGAACGCTGATATGACTCTCCGCCAGAACAGCGACGCCTGAAACGCCGCCGCCGTCGGAGAATGTGTGCAGATGAATGTGCAGGAGCGTCGCGCCTGCGGCATGCACTGCATCGATCAGCGCCTGTTCGATCCGATCACGGTCACCGAGTCCCTCGGCTTCCCAGAGATCGATGATCAGGTGACTTCCCGCATAGGTCAGTCCGTTACGTGTGATGAAGTGATCCTTGCGGTCCTCATCCCCCAGGGGAATAGGAACCGGAACGGTCCTCGCAGAAACGCGGGCACGAGGGGCCCTTGCTTCTTTGATCGCCGCTACGAGTTCGAGTTCGAGCCATTCTGGCACCTACCCTCTAAGTAGCGTTGACACCTGATGTCCTCCGTCGCCTCGGGACACCGCTAAGAAGAAAGCGGCGGACGGAAGGGGCTACCTTCCGCCGAACCGCCTTAGTCCCCTCGCGGGAACCGAGGGGAATATAGGCGTGTTGTTCGCCAGCGCAAGAATTTTTCGCGACGCCGCCAAAATTTTTCCCGGTGCGCGCGCGGGCACGCGCGGCTGGACAGCGCCGCTCACGCGCCCTAAAAGCCCTCGCCGATTTGAAGCGAGGCTGGCGATGGCGACGATGTTCAAGGAGCGGCTCCACAAGGGTTACGCCCAGTCCATGGAGCTGGTCGGCGCGCCGCTGGTGGACGAAAAGAGCCGCTACCAGCGCATTAAAATCTTCGACACGGTCGCCAACGGGCGCGTGATGACGCTGGACGACATCGTCCAGATCACCACCCGCGACGAATCCGCCTATGCCGAAATGCTGACACATTTGCCTCTCTTGGAGCACGGCAAGGCGCGGCGCGTGATGATCGTGGGCGGCGGCGACCTGTCCATCGCCGACGAGGCGCTGAAGCACAACGACGTGAAAGAGGTCGTGCTGGTGGACATCGACGGGCGGTGGTGGAGCGCTGCCGCGAGCATCTTCGGCGCCATCAACAAGCGCGCTTTCAAGGACAAGCGGCTGAAAATCGAGATCGCCGACGCCTTCGAATATCTCGGCAGGCGCGAGAGCAAGGCCCGATTCGATCTCATCGTCGCCGACCGGCCCGATCCCGTCGGCCCCGGCAAGGCGCTGTTCGGCGAGACGTTCTACGACCGCGTGAAGGGCGCGCTGAAGCGACGGCGGCTTTGCCACCTTCCAGACCGGCGTGCCCTTCTACCAGCCCTGGGAGATCACCGAGGCGCTGAAGGAGCTTTCCGCATTCTTCCCGCAGTCGGGCCTCTATCTCACCGTGGTGCCGAGCTATATCGGCGGCTTCATGGCGCTCTCCTGGGCGGGAAAGGGCAAGCGCCTCGGCACGCCCGCCGGCATCAAGCGCGCCAAGGCCGCGTTCAAGCGGCTCAAGCTCAAGACCGATTATTACAATCCGGACATCCACGCCGCCGCGTTCGCGCTGCCGCAATGGATCAGGCGCCTGGAACCCTGAGTTGCGCGAGCCCGCGTGATTTATGACAATCGCGGCATGGCGGGGCCCTCTTTCATCACAGCGCGGCTGGCTGCGTTCGCCCGCCGCTCCGAAGCGGTGCGCGGTTACGCGCTGCTCGCACCCACCATGCTCATCATGCTGGCGGCGCTGGCGGCGCCTCTGGTGTTGCTGGCACTTTACAGTTTCTGGACGCAGGACGGTTTCACGGTCGATACGCATTTCACGCTCGCCCAATATGCGAACTCGTTCGGCCGCGAAACCTATCGCGCTGCTGTTCTACCGCTCGCTGTGGATTTCCGCGGCCGTGACGCTGGTGACGGTGGCGCTCGCCTATCCGATGGCCTATTTCGTCGCGTTTCGCGTGGAGCGCAGCAAATTCGTCTGGCTCATCCTTCTGACCATTCCGTTCTGGACAAGCTATCTCTGCGCGTTTTCGCGTGGAAAATGATCCTCGGCTATAATGGCGTGATCAATTCGGGCCTGATGGCGCTGGGGCTGATCCATCAGCCGCTGGAATTTCTGCTCTACAATCCGACCGCAGTGGTGGTGACGCTGGCGCATGCCTGGGCCGCGTTCGCGATCCTGCCGATCTATGTTAGCCTGGAGAAGATCGACCGTTCGCTGCTCGAAGCCGCTGCCGATCTGGGCGACGGGCCCGTGCGCCGCTTCTTCCGCATCACCTTGCCGCTTTCGCTGCCCGGCGTGATCGGCGCGGCGGTGCTGATCTTCGTGCCGACGACGGGCGATTACGTGACGCCGTCGCTGGTCGGCGGCACCAGAGGGCGTGATGATCGCCAATGTCATCGAGGTGCAATTCGAGCAAGATCGGAAACTGGCCGCTGGGCGCCGCACTCGCCATCGCCAGCATGGCGGCGGTGGGCATCGTCGACGCTGCTGTTCGGTGCAGGCGATCCGCGCTCGCGGTTTCGAGGGTCGCGATGAACGGCGCGCGCAAATCGGCACGGGCTTTTGATCTACGCGATTTTCTATCTCGCGTTTCTCTATCGTGCCGGTGCTGTTCCTGCCGCTTTTCTCTTTCAACAATTCCGTGTTCATCGCCTTTCCGTTGTCGGGCTTCACCACGCAATGGTATGTGCAGATGTTCGCCGACACGGCCATGCACCGCGCGCTGCTGACGAGCTTGAAAGTCGGTGCGGTGGCGGCGCTGGCTTCCACCACGCTGGCACTTCCCGCCGCCAGGGCGCTGACGCGCTATCGCGTGCCGGGCGGTGCGGCGATGCTGGGCTTTGTCGAATTTGCCGCTGTTCATTCCCGATATCGTGCTGGGAATTTCGCTTCTGATCCTGTTGAACGCGATTGGATTTCCGCTGTCGCTGATGAGCGTGGTCGCTAGGCCATATCGTGATCTGCGTGCCCTTCGCGATCACGGTTCTGATGTCGCGCATGGAGGGTTTCGATGCGAGCCTTGAGGAGGCTTCGCGCGATCTGGGCGAAAGCGGGCTGGATGACGTTCTGGCGCGTGACGTTTCCGCTGGTGCTGCCCGGCATCGATTTCGAGCCTGCTGCTGACCTTCATGGTGTCGTTCGACGATTTCCTGATCGCCTATTTTCTCGCCGGCACAGACATCACGCTGCCGCTTTATATCTGGGGCCAGTTGCGCTTTCCTTACAAACTGCCGGTGGTGCTGGCGCTGGGCGCGACTGATCCTTCTCGTCTCGGGCGCGCTGGTGGTGCTCGCGGAATGGATCCGCAGCATCGGGCGCAACACCGACGGTGGAACATGATCGCATGAGCGAGCGACGCTACATCCAGATCGACCGCATGTCACCAAGCGCTTCGGCAACGTCGTAGCGGTGGATGCGGTCGAGCTCGCGATCAAACACGGCGAATTTTTCTCGCTTCTGGGGCCGTCGGGCTGCGGCAAGACCACGCTGCTGCGCATGATCGCGGGCTTCGATTATCCCAGTGAAGGCGAAATCTACATCGACGGCGCGCCGATGAGCGCGGTGCCGCCCAACAAGCGGCCCTCGAACATGGTGTTTCAGTCCTACGCGATTTTTCCGCATCTGAATGTGTTCGACAATATCGCCTATGGCTTGCGCAAGGAGCGATTGGCGCGCGCGGAGCTTTCGCGGCGCGTGAACGAAGCGCTCGCAATGATAAAGCTCGAAGGTTTCGGCAAGCGGCGCGGCGATCAGCTTTCCGGCGGGCAGCGTCAGCGCGTGGCGCTGGCGCGCGCGCTGATCCTGAAGCCCAAGGTTCTGCTGCTCGACGAGCCGCTCGGCGCGCTCGACAAGCGGCTGCGCGAAGCCATGCAGATCGAGCTTCGCCAGTTGCAGAAAAATGTCGGCATCACGTTCGTCTTCGTCACCCACGATCAGGAGGAGGCGCTGTCGCTCTCCGACCGCGTCGCGGTTATGTCGGGCGGCAAGGTGTTGCAGATCGCTCCACCCCGCACGCTTTACGAAGCGCCGAACTGTCGCGAAGTCGCGGATTTCATCGGCACCATGAATTTCTTCGATGGAACCGTGACAAGTTATGACGACGGCTTGAGCATCGAATGCGGGGCCGCTCGGTACGCTGCATCTGCCGGACGCGCCGGAATTCGCGCGCCGCATCGGCGCGAAGGTGATCGCAGCGATTCGGCCGGAGAGGATTTCGCTGTCGCATGCGCCGCCGGGCCTTAAAGGTGTGATTGCGGCGTCGGCCTATCTCGGCGAACGCAGCCACATCAATGTCGATGGTGGACGGCGTGCGCGGCCCCGTTTCGGTGGCGGCGCAGAATGCGGCGCCGGTGAGCGGCGAGACGGTTTATCTGAGCTGGCCCGACGAAGCGGTGGTCGCTGCTGCCGCCGGAATAATCATTCGGCCCGCATCACGCGGTCGAAAATCGCGCGCACGGCACTTTGCGCGGCGGCGAGTTGCTTTTCCAGTTCCTCGAAATCCGCAGCACCGCCCGCGTGCGCCAGCAACAGCTTCAGGCCCGGCGTGGCGGTGGCGGGATCGAGCGTGCCGTCCAGCGCGATGCGCAACACCTGGGTCAGCGCGTGCTGCAGCTTTGCCGCTTCGATGAGGGCTTTGGCATCTTCCGCATTCAATGCGCCGGTCTTTGCGAGGCGTTGCAAGCGCGGCGATGGTGTTGGTGTCGAGAATGTCCGGCGCGCGATGGGCCTCGCGCAACTGCAAGGTCTGCGCGATGAATTCGATATCGACCAGACCGCCGGGCGCGAATTTCAAGTCCCAGCGATTGCGGCCGGGAAATTGCGCGGCGAGCTTGTCGCGCATTTCGCGCGCGTCGCTTGAACAATTTGGCTTCGTCGGCGGGTGCGGTGAGCGTGGCACGGATTTCCTGCGCGATCTTCGCCGCCAGCTTCTCCGGCGACGCGATCACGCGCGCGCGGGTCAGCGCCAGGCGCTCCCATGTCCACGCCTCGCTTTCGTGATAGCGCGAGAAGGATTCGAAGCTCACCGCCACCGGGCCCTTGTTGCCGGTCGGGCGCAGACGCATGTCGACTTCGTAGAGCCCGCCCTCGGCGGTCGGCATCGGTCAGCGCGGTGATGAAGCGCTGCGCCAGACGCGCATAATAGACGATCACGGGCAGCGGCTTTGCGCCGTCCGATTGCTCGACGCGCGCGCGGCGCATCGTAGACGAAAATCAGATCGAGATCGGAGGCCGCCGTCATTTCGCGACCGCCGAGCTTGCCCATGGCGATGACGGCGAACGCGCCGCCCGGCACGCGGCCCGCTGTCGCGGCGAGTTCGTCCTCGACCACCGGCAGCAATCCCGCGATGACGGTTTCGGCGACATTCGCAAGCGCGGGGCCGGCGTCTTCGGCGTTGGCGGTGCCCTCGATGATCTGCACGCCGACGCGGAAGATTTGCTCCTTGGCGAAGCGGCGCGCGGCATCGAGCGCGCCTTCGTAATTCTTCGCGGATTTCAATTGCTGCGCGAAAATTTTCGTAAGCTGCTTGCGCGTGGGCAGTTCGCGCAGGAAATCGCGGTCCATCAGCGCATCGAGCACGGCGGGCGTGCGGCCGAGATAATCGGCGAGCCTCGGCGCGGAACCGCAGATCAGCGCGATCAGATTGAGCAAATTCGGATTGGCGAGCAGCAGCGAAAACAACTGCACGCCCGCCGGCAGATCGCGAGATGAAGCGGTCGAACTGCGCGAACGCCGCATCGGGATCGGCGGTGTGCGGCGAGCGCCGCGAGCAGCGCGGGCATCAGTTTGGTGAGCAATTCGCGGGCGCGCGGGCTGCGCGTGGCGCGGATGCGGCCATGATGCCAGCCGCGGATCGCGTCGGCCACATGATGCGGCGTCGCGAAAGCCCATGCGCTTCAGCGTTTCGATGGTTTCGGGATCGTCTTCCACGCCGGTGAAGACGAGATTGCCTTTCACATCGGAGAGCGGTGCTGTCGCCTCGAACAGATGCGCGTAATGGCCCTGCACGGTTTCGAGAATCTTGCGCAATCTCCTCGCCGAACGCGGCCGCATCGCGCATAGCCCATGAAGCAGGCGACATGCGCAAGCTCGCAGTCGGATTTCGGCAGCGTGTGGGTCTGCTGGTCCTCGATCATCTGCAGGCGGTGCTCGAGCTTGCGCAGAATAGCGATAGGCTTCGGTCGAGATCGGCGCGCCGCTTCATCGGATACGAGCCCGCGCGCGCGCAGCGCCTCGATCGCCTCGAGCGTGCCGGGCGCGCGCAGATCGGGATTGCGCCCGCCGAGGATGAGCTGCTGCGTCTGCGCGAAGAATTCGATCTCGCGGATGCCGCCGCGCCCGAGCTTGATGTTGTGGCCCGCGATCGCGATCGTGCCGTGGCCGCCATGGGCGTGAATTTGCCGCTTGATGGAATGGATGTCCTCGATCGCGGCGTAATCGAGATTGCGCCGCCAGATGAAAGGCTCGATGGCTTTGAGGAACGCGGCGCCCGCGATCTGGCATCGCCCGCGCACGCGCGCGCCTTGATCATCGCGGCGCGTTCCCAGTTCTGGCCCATGCCTTCGTAATAGGCTTCCGCCGCTTCGGTGGAGATGGCGACCTGCGTTGCGCCCGCATCGGGGCGCAGGCGCAGATCGACGCGGAAGACGTAACCATCCGCCGTCATCTCGCTCAAGCAGCTTGACGAGGCCCTTGACGATATCGACGGCGGCGCCGCGCGGATCGTCGTTCTTGCGGAAGGGAAAGCGCTCCGCGTCGTAGAACACGATGAGATCGATGTCGCTGGAATAGTTGAGTTCGAACGCGCCGTATTTGCCCATCGCCAGCACGATGAGGCCGGTTTCGGCTTCGAGCTTTGCCGGCGTCGTGTTTCGGCGAGCCCCGCATCGCGCGGCGGCCTCGCGCAACAGAAAGCGCAACGCGCCGCCCACGCAGGCATCGGCGAATTCGCTGAGCGCGCGGGTGACCTCATCGACGTTCCAGATGCCCGGCGATGTCGGCGAACGCGATGGCGAGTGCTGCCTGACGCTTGGCGCGGCGCAGCATCGCCATCACGGCATTCTCGTCGGGCGAGGCGGAGGCCGCGTTGGCGACGGCGATGATTTCGTCGAGTGCGGCGCGCGAACCCTTCGCGAGCAGGAACGAGAGAAATTCGCTCTCGCGCAATGCGGTGCGCGCCAGATACGGCGAATTGCCGAACACCGATTCGAGCAGCGGCAGCGATTCCGGCGGCGGGCGGTAGCCGCTTTCGGCCAGCGCTTCGAGCGTGCGGCTTGCGCGCGCGCGGTCGAAGGGCGCGGGCAAGCGTGCATCGGTTTCGAAAGCGTCGCTCATGGAATCAGTTTAGCGCAATATCAATTCGTCATCGCCGGGCTTGTCCCGGCGACCGATAATCTCCGTCTAGACGGGTGTTCATGGGTGGCCGCCACAAGGGCGGCCATGACGGCTTGCTGCGTTGCCGAAAATTCGTGCAGATCAGTGCAGGCCGAAGGGGAACAGCAGGATCGCTTTCAGGCCCGGCGCATTGTCGTCGAGTTCGAAGCCGGGCGTCGTGCAGGCGGGCGACGGCGGCGACGAGGCTCAGGCCCAGCCCGGTGCCCGGCGAATTGCGGCTGGCCTCGAGCCGCACGAAACGGTCGAGCACGCGCTTGCGGTCCGCATCGGGAATGCCGGGCCCGGTATCGGCGACGCGTCAGCGCCACGCCATCGGGCGTTTCCTCCACCGCGACGCGCACATGGCCGCCGGGCGGGGTGTATTTGATGGCGTTGTCGATGAGATTGGCGAGCGCCTGGGAGATCAGGCTGCTTGTTGCCCTCGATCTGCACGGAACCGGCGGGCGCCAATCTCCAGCGCGATGCTCTTTTCCTCGGCCACGGGCTCGTAAAGCTCGGCCACGCCTTCGACGATGGCGGGCAAGATCGACCAGCGTCATCGCCTCGCGCACGACGCCGGCTTCGGCCTCGGCGATCAGCAGCAGCGCGTTGAAGGTGCCGATCAGCCGGTCGGTTTCGGCGACGGCGGATTCGATCTCGCTTGCCTCGGCACTATCGGCAATGCGCAGCGAGCGCGCCTTCGAGGCGGTTGCGCAGGCGGTTGAGCGGCGTGCGCAGATCATGGGCCACCGAATCCGTCACCTCGCGCAAGCCCGCGCATCAGCCGCTCGATGCGCTCCAGCATGCGGTTGAGATTGGCGGCGAGCGCGTCGAATTCGTCGCCCGATCCGGTCACGGGCACGCGGCGCGATAGATCGCCCGCCATGATCTCGCGGCTGGTGTCGTTGATCGAGTCGAGACGCGTGAGCAGATTGCGGCTCATCAACGCGCCGCCCGCAAGGCCCAGGAGCAGCATCAGCCCGACGCTCCACGGCAGCGTGGTGGAGAGCAATCGCTCGGTTTCGTAGCGGTCCTGCACATCGCGCGCGACAAGCAACTGGAAGCCGCCCATCAGCGCGAAGATGCGCCCGCGCGCGCGGCGCGTTTCCAGCTCGCCGCCGATGCGGCGCTGATAATTGAACTCGATGAAATCGCCGGGCTTGGATTTTACATCCGGCCAGCCATCGAGATTGCCCGCGATCGGGTGCCGGTTCTGATCAGTGAAAAGATAAAGCCCGCGATTGCCGCGAATGGAGCGGCCGATGATGACATCGGTCAATCCCGCAAGGCCCTGCCGCTGATATTGTTCGGCAAGGCCCGTGATCTCGGCCTCGATCACCTGATCGGTTTCGGCATCCAGCGCGCGCTTGGTGTTCCAGTAGGTGAAACCGACAAGCGCGCCCGTGGACAGCGCGAACAGCGCGACATAGACGACGATGACCCGGAACGCGAGCGAGCGGAATAGGCTAGGCGCGCGCACGGATCATGTAGCCTGCACCGCGCACGGTATGCAGCAGCGGCGCGTCGAAACCCTTGTCGATCTTGGCGCGCAGGCGCGAGATATGCACGTCGATCACATTGGTTTGTGGATCGAAATGATATTCCCACACACTTTCCAGCAGCATCGTGCGCGTGACCACTTGTCCGGCATGACGCATGAGATATTCGAGCAGGCGGAATTCGCGCGGTTGCAGATCGATATGGGCCTCGCCGCGCCGCGCGGTGCGCGTGAGCAGATCCAGTTCCAGATCGCCCACTTGCAGCCGCGTTTTCACGGTCGCGGGCGAGCGCCTGCGCATCAGCGCATCGATACGCGCCAGCAATTCCACGAAGGCATAGGGCTTGGTGAGATAATCGTCGCCGCCCGCCTTCAAACCCTTCACGCGATCATCCACATCGGAGAGTGCCGAGAGGAACAATACCGGCGTCACATTGCCGTGCTCGCGGATGCCTTCCACCAGCTTCAGCCCGTCGAGCTGCGGCAACATGCGATCGATGATGGCGACATCATAGGGCCGCGACAGCGCAAGCGTGAGGCCCGTGTCGCCGTCTCCGGCGTCATCGACCACATGGCCAGCTTCCTTCAATCCGTTGACGAGATAACGCTGTGCTTCGAGATCATCTTCCACAACGAGAATGCGCATGTCCCAGCTCCTGTCTCCTCCCCCCGGCAATTCAACGAACTCCGATGGACCCGAAAGGGTCCGCGCCGGCGGCGGCAACGGGGGGATGGGCCACCGCCGCCGGCACGGAGTTCCAGATCGCGCGTCTAGTGAAAGCCCGCGCGATCCGGTTCTGTCATGTCACGTCTGATCCGTTTTGAGGGCGACGAACCGTTCGCCATTTTCTCCGGAAACGAGCACGAGCACCGTCTTGCGGCCCGCGGCATGGGCCTCGGCGATGCGGTTGCGGATATCCTGCGGCGAGCGCACGGCCTTGTTGGCGACCGACACGATCACATCGCCCGGCTCGATGCCCTTGTCGGCGGCTTCGCTTTCGGGATCGACCTTGGTGACGACGACGCCGTTGACGCCCTGATCGAGATTGTAGGCGTGACGCATGTCGTCGGTGAGCGAGGACAGGCCAAGCCCCATCGCCTGGGCCGTGCCGCTGGAGGTGTCGGGCGCGGGTGCGCCGTTGTCGGCGACCTGTTCGTCCTTGCGCGGGGCGATCTGGGCCTTCAGCGTTTTCTGATTGCCGTCATGGATGACGGTGAAGGAGGCCGTGGCACCCGCCGGAATCGCGGCCACGCGACGCGACAGGTCGCGCGAATCTTCCACCGACTTGCCATTGATGGCGAGCACGATATCGCCTTGCGAGAAGCCCGCTTTCGCGGCCGGGCTGCCCGGCACGACGCTGGCGACGATGGCGCCCTTGGCATCCTTCACGCCTTCGCTCGACGCAATCTCCGGCGTCACGCTCTGGATTTCCACGCCGAGCCAGCCGCGCGAGACATGGCCATGGGCCTGAAGCTGCGCGACAACATCGTGAATGGTGGAAGCGGGAATGGCGAAGCCGATGCCCACGCTGCCGCCGGACGGCGAATAGATCATCGAGTTCATGCCGATGACCTGGCCCTGGATGTTGAAGGTGGGGCCGCCGGAATTGCCGCGATTGATGGGCGCGTCGATCTGGATGTAATCGGTGTACGGACCATTGCCGACATCGCGGCCGATGGACGAGATGATGCCCGCGGTCACGGTGTTGGAAAGGCCGAAGGGATTGCCGACCGCGATCACCCAATCGCCCACGCGGGCCTGGCGATCATCGCCGAATTCGACGGTGGGAAGCACGCCGCCGCTGTTGATCTTCAAGAGCGCCACATCGGTTGCGGCATCGGTGCCGATGAGCGTCGCGGTGAATTCGCGGCCGTCCTTCAGCTTGATAGTGATCTTCTTCGCATTCTCCACAACGTGATTGTTGGTCACGATGTAGCCGGACTTGTCGATGATGAAGCCGGAGCCCATCGATACGGATTTGTGCGGCTGGGTGAATTGGTGGCCCTGACCGAATTGCTGGAAGAATTGGCGGAAGGGCTCGGGCAGGTCGCTCGGATCGAACTGGGCGGCGGCGGGATTGACGTTCTGCTCGACGGTGACGGTGACGACGGCGGGGGCCACGCGCTCCACCAGATCGGCGAAGCTGAAGGGCGCGCCGTTCTCCAGCAGACGCGGCGTGGCGGCGGCGATCTGGCGCGGCGCGGGGGCGGCCATCGTCATGGTCAGGGGCGGGGCGGCTTGCGGCGCGGTGCTCGAATCATTGACGGGATGGGGCAGCAGCGCGAACGCGCCAAGGCCCAAGAGCAGGATCGCGGCGGCGGAGGCGGCGGCCAGCAGGCGGGTACGGGGTGCGGCGGATTTCTCAGGTTGATCTGTCATAACATTTCCCTTGGGGTGCGGCCGCAGGCTCCCAGCCCCTTTGCCAGCCGCAATGCTCTGGTGAGGTTCTACGCCTATAGAATTGCGTGAATCTGTCAATCAGATTAACAAAGAGTCATATATCTATGTCTAAGCCTTGGAGGATTCAAGGTTTTTTGGAAAGCTAATTATTGGCCTTCTTTCCAGCGCCCCGCCCGCTTGAGCGCGCTCACGACTTCGGGGGGCATGTATTTCTCGTCGTGCTTGGCGAGGATTTCGCTGGCCATAAAAGTGCCGCCGGGCGAAAGCGCGCCGATGGCGATGACGCCCTGCCCCTCGCGGAAAAGATCGGGCAGCACGCCGGTATAGTCCACGGGCACGGTGCTGCGCCCATCCGTCACCACGAAATGCACAAGCCCGTTTTTGCCGTGGGCGACGCTGCCCTTCTCGACCAGCCCGCCGACGCGGAAAAACACGCCCGGCGCCACATGGCGGGCAACGATGTCGCTGGGGCTGTTGAAATACTGGATGTTGTCGCTGAGTGCGGTGACGATGAGGGCTGCCGCACCCGCGCCCGCCAGCAGCAGCGCTGCGGCAAAGGCAAGTCGGCGGCGCTTTTTCGGATTCATCGAGCAAATGCCTTGCGTTACGCGTGGAGCCTACAGGCCGCCGCCACATCACGTCCAATGTGATATGAAGCCGCGGCGGAAATGGGTGTACAAATCCGCACTCCGGGGGGAGGAGATTTCCATGAAGGTTCTTCGCATCGTTTTCGCGCTTTGCGCGGCGCTGGCCGCGAGCGCCTGCCTGCCGGTGACGACATCGGCGCCCATCGGCACCACGCAGGGCTTCGTCATCGATTCCTCGCTGCTCGGCACATGGAAGGGCATCGCGGGCGGCGAGAAAGTGGCGAGCTATTTCCATTTCCTGCCCGGCCATGACGGCACGATCATGGCGGTGGTCGTGACCCCGCCCAGCGACGATGACGAAGGCGGCTGGGGCGCGTTCGCGTTGCAGACCGCGAAACTCGGCAACAATTACTTCATGAACGCGCAGGAGGTGAGCGACAATGGCAAGGTCGCGGGCGACACCACCGCGCAAGCGCCGACACCGCTGCTCTATACCATCGGCGATGACGGCAAGCTCACGCTCTATATGCTCGACGAGAAGGCGACTGCCGCTGCGATCGCCGCCGGCAAAATCGCGGGCAAGGTGGAGCCCGGCAATTACGGCGATGTTTCGATCACGGCGACGCCGGAAGATCTCGACGCGTTCTTCCAGACGCCGGAAGGTGTGGCGCTGTTCAAGACGCCGTTCGCGGTGCTGACGAAACAGGAATAGGGAATAATTGTTTGACATCGAATCGTGTTCCTCACCCTTCGACAGGCTCAGGGTGAGGGGTTAAATTAATCCCTCATGCTGAGCCCCTCATCCCGAGCTTGTCGAGGGACGAAGCATGGAGGCAACGCGGTCACGAATGACCAATCAACTTTAGCCAACCTTCCAACTCCGCCGGAATTTTTTCCGCGGACATGATGGGACGGTGCGGGGCGCCGTTTCCGGCAAATCATTCCACACGCGTGTTTCAAAAAAGGCGCCATACTCAAGCGCCCCGCACCCGGTTGCTTGGTGCGCTTCCATTGCTCCGATGGAGTTCACACCTCCACCGTGGACGGCTCCACACTGATCGCGGGATCCTGCGTCAGTTCCTCCCCGCGGCAGCGGCAACGGCGCAACCCTTGCGGTGCGCGGATTCGTTACCTCCGCGCATCGCAAGCACCGATGCGAACCCACACAGAAGACGGTCGACCATGCTCCCATCACGAGTTCGCACGCGCCAAATGTAAGGCCGCACCAGATGCGTGGGATAAGTTTTTTCGTTTTGCAGGATTGGACTGGGGAATTTCGGTTTTCCAGCGGGGATAAGTGGGAAAGGGTGATGGATGGGCAACAATCCAAGACGTGATGGCACGCGGAGGCGCGGAGACGCGGAGTTCTTTCTCGCACTCGAATCTACGACAATTTCAAAAGGTTTTTTGGCGCGCTTCGCGCGCCGGCTTTTTTCTTCTCCGCGCCTCCGCGCCGGCCGCTGTTGCGGCCGGCCCGCGTGAGAAAATTGGATTGCCCGCACTAGGCGGGCCGTGACAAGTTATTTCTCAATGCTCCGAGCGGTGCAGGATTTCGTTCGCCATGCCGGTGTCGTAGGCCAAGCCCATCGCCCGTCAGCGTGATGCGGTGCGGATAATCGGCGCGCGCAAGCCCCTTGCGGTCGAGCGCATGCCACACCTTTTCATTGTAAAGCCCGGTCGCATCTTTCCCCGCGACCACCGCATCGCCCAGATGAAAATGATCGCCATGCGCGTTGGGGAAACGCTCGATGGTGATTTCGCCCGCACCCGGACCCGCAACGGCGCTTCCGGCCACGCGCGCCAGCGCCTGCAACAGCGTCAGCGTGCGCAATTGCAGCGGATTGAGATTGAGCGGATTGCGCTTGGGCGGCATTCACTTCCCCTATTCATAAAGCCACACGGGCGGTCCCGGTTCGGGCGGCGGGCGCAACCATTGCGGCGGCGTTATCGACATGCGGACAACCGGCCCCAGATAATCGAGGCGACGGCGCTTCGTTTCGCATGACTTCATCGCGCCGTCGAGTCCGGCGTGCGCGAGCCAGCCATCGGGCACGGCCGGCGCGTCCGCCTTTCCCAACGATTGCAGCCAGTTCGCGGTGGCGGCGAGCGAAACCTCCACCTGCCAGCTTCCGCCTTCGCGCACGCGCTTGAGCAACGCCGCCGCCGCACCCGCCGCCGCCAGATAGCCGGTGATGTAATCGCAAGCGGCAGCCGGGATCAGCGCCGGTTGCGTGTCGCGGCGATTGCCCGCGCGGGAAGCGGCGAACGCGCCCTGCTCCATCGCGACGCCGGTGGCGGCCTGGGCGAGTTGTTCCCAGCCGCGCCGCGCGCCCCATGGCCCATGCGCGCCATAGGCCGAGATGCCGACATGCACGATGCCGGGCGACGCATGCGCCAATGCGGCGGGCGTGAAGCCGAGCTTCGCGAGCGCGCCGGGGCGATAGGAATCCACAAACACATGCGCGCCGCGAATGAGTTTGCGCAGGCTTTCGGCATCGGCGGGTTTTTTCAGATCGAGATGCGCGAGCCGTTTGCCATGGCCGGTGTCGAGATCGAAACATTCCATCGTGTCGAGCCGCTCGGCGCGCACGGCCAGAACATCGGCGCCATGCGAGGCGAGCGTGCGCCCGGCTGTCGGCCCCGCGAGCACGCGCGTGAGATCGAGCACGCGGATGCCGTCGAGCGGTTGCTCGCCTTCGCCCAAGCGCAGCGGCGGCGCGTCGCCGATGCGCGTGAGCATGATCGGCGGCGTCTTGGCGAGTGCGGCACCTTGCGGGCAGCTACGCCATTCCTCATGCGTGCGCACCATCGCGCCGCAAAGGCCGAGATGAGCGAGCGCATCTTCCAGCGCGGGCGCGCTCCACTTGCCCACCGCTTCGGCGATGCTTTGCGCATCGTCTTTCGCGTTCAGCAGATCGAGCGTGCGCGACGTCAGATGCGGGAACCCGCCATGCAGATGAATCCAGCGCCCGCATCCGGCGCGATAAAATCCGATGGTCGGATTGTCCTCGCCGGGACGCGGGACCGGTTTGCCGTCGAGCCGCTGAAGCGCGAAAGACACAAGCGAAGCCGCCGCCAGCTTCACGTCCAGCGAAATCTCCTGCGCCTCGCCGCCGCGCAATCGCCACAGCTCATGGGCGGCGGATGCGGCCAATCCCAGTGCGGCGGCGGCTGCCGTTCCGGCGCGAAAGGGCGTGGGAATCACGGGATCGGCGCCCGCAAAGGACGGCATTTTCAGCGGCGCCAGGCCCGTGATCCTGTTGAGGGAACCAAAGACGTCTTGCGGCGCCATGCAAATCTCCGTGGTCCGGGTATATTCGGCAGACGCCGCGCCTGCAATCGCGTGAAGGAGAGATATGTGACAGCACCCTTGAGCGGAATCCGCGTGGTGGATTTCGGACGCTACATCGCCGGGCCCTATTGCGCGGCACTGCTCGCCGATTTCGGCGCGGACGTGATCCGCGTGGAAAAACGCGGCGGGAGCGGCGAGGATCGCACGCTGATGCCGCTGAGCGATGCGGTGGGCGAAGGCGCGATGTTTCTGCAGATGAACCGCAACAAGAAAAGTCTCACGCTCGATCCTTCGACCGCGAAGGGCCGCGAGGTGGTGAAGCGGCTGGTGGCGCGCGGCGATGTGGTGATCGCGAATTTGCCGGGCGAGACGCTGAAGGCGATGGGGCTGGATTGGGAAAGCGTGTCGGCGATCAATCCGCGCGCGATATTGGGCGTGGTGTCCGCGTTCGGGCTCGAAGGGCCGTATGCGGGGCGCGTGGGTTTCGACGGCGTGGCGCAGGCGATGTCGGGTGCGGTGTGGTTCGCAGGGACAAAGGATCAGCCGGTGCGCGCCGCCGCACCCTGGGTCGATTTCGGAACGGCGTCGCTCTTGGCGCTCGGCGTGATGGCGGCGTTGCGCGCGCGCGACGCGACCGGCAAGGGACAGATGGTCGAAGGCGCGTTGCTGCGCACGGCGATGACGTTTTTCTCCACCATGCTGATCGAGGAAAGCGTTTTACATTTGGGCCGCACGCCGACGCTGAACCGCAGCCAGACGGCGGCGCCCTCCGACATTTACCGCACGAAGGACGGATGGATCACGGTGGCGGTGAACGGCGATCCGCTGTTTCGCCGCGTGGCGCGATTGATCGGCGCGGAGGAATGGCTGGGCGATGCGCGCTTTGCCAGCGACAAATTGCGCGGCGATCACGGCGCGATCATCTCCGCGCGCGTGCAGGAATGGTGCGTTGCGCGCACGAGTGCCGAAGCGATTGCCGCGTTCGAGGGCGCGCGCGTGCCGGCGGGGCCGGTTTATACGATGCGCGAGACGCTGGCCGATCCGCATGTGAAAGCGAGCGGGATTTTTACGAACGTGGATTTTCCGGGGATTGGAGTTGCGCCGGTGGCCGCGACGCCGGTGAAGCTGCACGCAACACCCGGCACGGTCCGCAATCGCCCGCCGCTGCTCGGCGAACACAATGACGAAGTGCTGCGGGAACTTGGCTATTCCGATTCCGACATCGCGGCGCTGAAGGACGATGGGACGGTTTAATCGTCAGAGGTGCCGTTCAAAATCCATGCTCTGATGCAGGATGCGAACGACATCGATTTTATCCCCAACGATCCGATAAAACAGGATATGCGATCCCGCGCTCAACCTGAAATATCCCATGCGGAATTCGTGGCAAGCGCGTCCGCGTTTGGGATTTGAGGCCGCCATCTTGATCGCGTTCTCAATTACGCGCAGATAGCGTTCGGCCTGTGCATCGCTCCAGTGATTGGCCGTGTAATTCCAGATTTCGTCGATGTCCGCCCGCGCAAGAGGCGAAAGAACATAACCTTTCATCCGACGCGCTTCATTTTGCGTTTCTTCGCGGCTTTACGTTTCCGCGCGATGAACTCGTCGAAATCGAACGGCGTCGACATGCCGCTGCGTTCGCCTGCTATCAGCGCTTCGCGCAGAGCCGCCATCTTTGCTTCGCGCTCTTCGAGCAGGCGCAAGCCCGCGCGCAGGACGTCGCTTGCCGATCCGTAGCGGCCCTGCGTCACCTGTTCGTCGATAAACTCGCTGAAATGCTCGCCAAGGCTGAAAGACGTGTTTTTGCTCATGGGATGGCCTCCATATATGCAATGTACCAAAAATTGGTATCGAAGGCCAGCGCAAAATCTAGGCCGCAGCACCCCTCGCCGCGCGGCCGCGGCGGAGAAGAAGTTCGCCTTCCCCGGCGCTGATAAGGATGCTCGTCAGTTCGGTCGCAATTTCGAAATAGCGTTCCGCGTTGGCGCGCGCCTCGCCCTCGCGCAATTCGCGCAAAAGATTTTCGCTGTAATTGCGCAAGGCGATTTGCATTTTGGCATCACCACCAATGGCTCTGGCACATGCAAACGCGCGGGCGCAGATTTGCGCATCGGGCGGGCGCGACAGATCGGGCATTCGGGGGCCGCCGGAAAACGCGCCCGCGGCCAGCACGGGCAGCGCCGCCAGAATCTCTTCGGGCGCGCGCTCCGCAAAACCCGGCATCGCGGCGGCCTTGCGCAACGCGGGCGTGAGTTTGTCCAATATCAGCGCATGAGGCAGCGACGCGCCGCCCCCGAGCCGGTCGCGTTCCACCGCTTCCGCCAGGCGCAACGCGAGCGGCGCCGAAAGCCCGCCCAGCAAAACCTGCAACGCTTGCGTTTTATCGCCGGATATCATGCGCGATCCGCCAAATCTGCCGCCGAATTAACCACGCCCGCCTTAACACGAGCCTTCCAAGATAGCGGGGGCCGGGCGGCTCGGTTATGGTCCGGCCGATTCGGGAGGCCAAGTTGCGCCCAAGCGATTTCAAGCGGTGGCGAAAACAGATGAAGTTTTCGCAAAAGGAAGCGGCCCATGCGCTGGGGCTGAAGCGCCGCGTCGTGCAGTATTACGAAAAGGGCGAGCGCGACGGGGAGCCGGTGAAAATTCCCAAGACCGTGCGTTTGGCCTGTTCTGCGCTGGCGGGGGGCATTTTCGATTATCATGGGCCGCATGATTAGGTATCCGTCGCTCACCCTTCGACAAGCTCAGGGTGAGGGGTTGATCTAAGCCCTCATGCTGAGCCCCTCATCCCGAGCCTGTCGAGGGACGAAGCATGAGGGCAACGCGATCTTCTATGTAATCGCCGGAAGCGTGAGCCGGGCTTCCAGCCCGCCGAGCGGGCTTTCGCCCAGTTCGAACGCGCCGCCGTAAAGCTTGGCGATGTCGCGCACGATGGCCAGCCCAAGGCCGGAACCGGGCACGGTTTCATCCAGCCGCTCGCCGCGCTCACCCACAAGCGCGCGCTCCTGTGCATCGAGGCCGGCGCCGTCATCGCCCACGACAAGACGCAGCACATTGCCCCGGCGCGACGCGACAATGCTCACGCGCGCATGCGCCCATTTGCAGGCATTGTCGATCAGATTGCCCGCCATTTCCTCGAGGTCCTGACGCTCGCCGCGAAAAGCGAGCGCTTGCGGGCAATCGAGCTCGATGGCGAGTTCGCGCTCCGCATGAATGCGCTTCAGCGCGCGGACAAGATCGTCGAGCACGGGGCGCACTTGGGTGCGATTGCCCAGCACATCGAGCGCACCCGCCGCGCGCGCGCGGGAAAGATAATGATCCACCTGCCGCTTCATCGTGGCGACCTGACGCTGCACGATATCGGCAAGCGGGCCGGGCTGGGCCTGCGCCTCGCTGGAGAGAACCGTCAGCGGCGTTTTCAAAAAATGCGCGAGATTGGAAACATGCGTTCGCGCGCGCCCCACCACTTCGGCGGAATGTTCGATGAGAGAATTGAGTTCGCCCGCGAGCGGGGCGATTTCCGCCGGGAAGTTTCCGTCGAGCCGCCGCGCTTCGCCGCTGCGGATGCGAGCAAGTGCCTGGCTGACGCGGCGCAGCGGCAAAAGCCCCACGCGCACCTGCACGAAAATCGCGCCGATCAATCCCAGGCCCAAAATCGCAAACGACCAGAACAGCAACGTATCGACATGGGCGACCTCGTTTTCGACCTGCGCGCTGCTGCCCGCGACGAGAAAGGTGTAGGCGCGCTTGTCGTTCGGATTCTCCGTTTCCGAAACGGGAAAGACGATGCGCTGCTCCACGATGCGCAAATGCTGGCCGTCGGGCCCGTCGCCATGGCCCCATGCGAGGTTCGGCCCGGCACTTCCCGCATCGGTGAGATGGATGGTTTTGTCCCACAGCGAGCGCGAGACCTGCATCTCGCCGGAGCGCGCGTCGGCGGGCGTGATCTGCCAGTACCAGCCCGAATAGATGCGCTCGAAACGCGGATCGGTGAAGCGCCCCCGCAGCGAAACACCGCCCGCGGGATCCGGCTCGGCGGCGGCGATCATGCCGTCGAGATCGAATTTCAGGCGCGCGTCGAAATTGTTTTCTTCCGCGTCGCTGAAAATATCGGAGAGCACCAGCCCGCCGACGACAAGCCCCAGGATCGTCCACACCGCCGCGGCCGCGATCAGGCGGGCGGCGAGCGAATCGAACCTAGGCGCGATCTTCGCTTTGAGGAATGTTCGGATCTTCGAGAGAATAGCCAAGGCCGCGTACCGTCTGGATCAGATGGGCGTCGAGCTTCTTGCGCAGGCGCCCGACAAAGACCTCGATCGTGTTCGAATCGCGGTCGAAATCCTGATCGTAAAGATGTTCGACCAATTCCGTGCGCGAAACCACCTTGCCGCGATGATGGGCGAGATACGCAAGCAGGCGATATTCGAGCGAAGTGAGCTTGACCGGGTTTCCATCCAGCGTGACGCGGCTTGCGCGCGTGTCGATGCGAAGCGAGCCGATCTCGATCTCGGCGGTGGCGATGCCGGCGGCGCGGCGCAATAGCGCGCGCACGCGGGCGAGCAGCTCCTCGGTGTAAAATGGTTTGGCGAGATAATCGTCCGCACCCGCATCGAAACCGGCCACCTTGTCGCTCCAGCGGTCTCGCGCGGTCAGGATCAGCACCGGCATGGTGCGCCCATCGGCGCGCCATTTTTCCAGCACGCGCACGCCATCCATCTTCGGCAGGCCGAGATCGAGGATGGCGATGTCGTAAGGTTCGGTGTCGCCGAGGAAATGGCCTTCCTCGCCATCGGTCGCACTATCGACGACATACCCAGCATCGGTGAGCGCGCGCTTCAAGAGCCGCTGTAGATCGCTATCGTCTTCAACCAGCAGAACGCGCATCTGTCCTCACCAATGATGGTGGCCGCCATGATCGCCGTCGCCATGGTCGTCATGATCGCCATGGCCGCGCCAATCCCCACCGCCGACGGGTCCACCGCCTTGCCAGTGCGGCCAGCGCGGATCGCGCGGGAGATTCTCGCGCGGGGCATGATCGTAATCGCCGCCGGAGCCCTGGTCATCACCGAATTGATCGCGGCGGTGATTGTTATCGTGGCCGCGCGGCGGCGCTTGCCCGCGATAATCGCCGCGATCCACGCCCAGCACGCGGCCGGTGCGCGCATCGGTATCGAGCCAGATCAATTGCCCGTCCGGCGTCAGCCATTTGATGCGGTAATGGATGTTGCCGCCCGAATCGGCGAACGGCCCTTCGGCGTCGTAGAACGTGCCGCCGCGCTCGGCGCGCAGATGGGAGAGAATCCGGTCGAGCGGCTCCACGCCGCCGGGGCCCGCCGATGCGGGCGCTGCCAGAACGCATGCCGCCAATATGATTAAAGCACTGATACGCATGCAAATATCTAACGCCTGCGCGATGAACGGCGGATGAACGCGCCATCCAGACATCGTTCAGCCATGGGCTGCCAATCTCGCACTGTAACGATCTTGAGGCAGGTTTCGCGGCAAGCCCCTCCCCGCGATACCCACGCCATCAAGCGAGAGCCCGCGTGCGGAGAAATCCCCACGCGGGCTTCTCATTTATGCCGTCTGGCGGATGGTGGCGTATTCGGACAGCGGCGCGCGCGCGGATTGCAGCGCATTGACGGGTGCGGTTTCATCCGCATAGCCAATCGCCATGCCGCAGAAGATCATTTCGTTTTGCGAAATCGAAAGATATTCGCGGATCACGCCGTGCCACACCGCCCAGGCTTCCTGCGGGCAGGTGTGAAGGCCCTTTTCGCGCGCGATGAGCATGATGTTCTGCATGAACATGCCGAGATCGGCCCATTGGCCGTGCTGCATTGCGCGATCCATGGTGAAGATGAGGCCGACCGGCGCGCCGAAAAATTCCCAATTGCGGGCGAAGAATTTGAGCCGCGCGGATTTGTCCTCGCGCGGAATTCCCATCGTCGCATACATCGCCTCGCCCACCGCGAAGCGGCGCGTGCGATAGGGCTCGTCGAGCCTGGGCGGATAGATGTTGTATTCCGGCGGCTCGCCCATGGGATTTTCGCGGCGCTTTTCGGCGACGCGCCGCACAAGCTCGTCGCGCGCCTCGCCGATCAGCACATAGACGCGCCACGGTTGCAGATTGCCGCCCGATGGCGCGCGCGCCGCAAGCTCCAGAATGTCGGTGACGGTTTGCAGCGGCACTTTATCGGCGCGAAAGGCGCGGATGGTTTTGCGCGAGGCGATGGCGTCGCTGACCTGCATGGAAAACTCCGTGAAACGAGATCAACGCCCCCGCTTTGGGGCGCGATCACCGAACCACCAAACTATGGCCGTTACCGCGGCGAACACAAGAGAATCGACAACATAGGCGCGCTCGGGATCGCCCGCCCGCATGGCGAAGAAGGCGCTCGCCAGAAACACCGCAAGCCCCAGCGTCAGGGCCGGGCGCACCAGCGCGCGGATCGCATTGACCCAGGCATAGGATGCGGGCAGCGCGCCCTCGGCGGTGACGCTGGCGACCAATCCGCCCCATGTGCCCTGCGCTTGCGCGATTTGCGTTTCGTCTTCGGTCTCGGCGGCGCGCGCCTGCATCTGGAGTTTCAACAGATCGGTTTCATGCGCCCAACCGGCCTGCTTCTGCGCGAATTCCTGCTTCGCCTCGAAATAGGTGAAGGTTTTCGCCGCGACATTGCCCACGAGCCCGAACAATCCGCCCGACAGCGCCGATGCGCCGGTACTCACGATATCCCCAAGGATGTCCATTTTCTCTTGCTCCTGTCGCCATAAAACCAATGCGCGGCCCGCGCGCGGATATCCAGATGCAGAAATGTTTGCCCGAAGCCGAAGCCGCGAAAGCCGCAATCGCGCGCGCGGCTTGCCAGTTGCGCGGGATCGTGGCGGGCGAGCGAAACGTCAAACGCCAATTGCTTGTGCATCGACAGCGGCGCGCCGCCTACGCGCGCATTGTGGATCGCGCAACGATGGCCCGAATTGACAATGAGGGGCGCGGCCATTGCCGCGCGCAAATGCTCGATCGCATCGAGCGCATCGGGCCACACGCAAACCTCCCCGCAACACGGACACGCCAATTCGCGGGCGGAGAAATGCGGCCAGCGCGCACCATCCCACGCCGCATCCTGGGCGCGGGCAAAGATCGCGATTGTCATCAGCCGATGATCCAGTTCGTGCCGTCGCTGACAACGGGCATCTTGTTCGCGCCGCCGCCCGCGACGGTGGATGCAAATGTCGTCGCGTTCGCATCCGTCACGAAGGCGCGCGCGCCGGCACCCGCCGTGGACGCGGAGGGAAGTGTCGCCACCGTGTAGGAGCCGGTTCGCACAGTTCCGCCGAAAAATCCGTTGGCGAAGCGGAACGACGCCGAGCCGACATTGCGCGTGGCGTCGGCCTCCGGCATGACATCGCCGCCGACCGTGAGCACGCCATTGTCGACGGTGGTTTTCAGAAGCGTGTGGCCGCCCGATGTGACGCGGCGCGATTCGGTGAAGCTGATCGCAGCACCCGCCGTTCCGCTCGCCGCCGAAAGTTCCTTGAAATTGCCGCTGGGATCGAACGAGCCGCGAAACGCATAATCGCTGGTGCGATAGACGATGCTGGTTCCGTTGTAATAGCAGTTGAAGCCGAAACCGCCCGAACCCTGCGGCGGGAATTCGAGGCTCTGCCAGCCATCGCCATGGATGCGCACGGGAAAGCTCGTGGCGCGGCCGATGACCGCGGTTCCCTTGATCTGAAGCTGTGCCGTGCCGGTGGAGGGATAGGACGTGCTGTCGATGGCCGATGTCGTGTTCATGTAAAGATCGCCGGCAGAGGTGAGCCGCGCCCATTCGCTGCCATTGGTGGCGAGCGCCAGCGTGTTGGCGGCGGGATTCCAGATGCCGGTATCGGGATCGGAGGAGAACGACAAAGCAGGTGCGGCGGCACTGCCGGAGAGGAATTGCGCCTGTCCGCTGCTGTTCGCGAATTTCAGCGCGTCGTACCAGGTGGAACCATCGGGCGAGACTTTGAAATGGAAATTGTCGTCGCCGGTGAGCCCGATCTCGGCGCGGCCGGAATAATTTGTTTGATAGAGGAACGATGCGGTGTCGCCCGCGGCGTGCTTGTTGAGTTTTGTCTGCACGCCATTGCCGATATTGTCGAACAGGATGGCGGCGGATTTCACCGCGAGCTTGTTGGTGGAATCCGCGGTCGTGTTCACGCCCAGCATCGGCAGGTTTTCGAGCGCGAGCACCGTGGAAAGATCGGCCCATGTCGAGCCATTGTAGATCAGGAATTCGGTTTCATCGGCGATATAGGCGGTGAGGCCGGCGAACGGCGCATAAAATCGCCACGCGCCATCGACGGCGTAAGCGATGTTGCCGTCCTGGCCCGTCCACGCGCCGCTGCCCGTGGCTTTCACGATATAGGCATCGCCATCGGCGGGCGATGCGGGATCGGCCGAAAGATCGCGATCCAGAATCCGGCAGCAGATGAGCGCGTCCAGCTCCAGCAGCGCCTCATTGTGCGTGACGTGTTTTTGCGCCTGCGCTGCGGCGATTTCCGGCAGGCTTGCGCGCGGTGTGTTGGTCATGGGGGAACCTCAGAAATAAAGCGTGGCGGCGGCGGGCGAGCCGCGGCCGACGATGGAGGAGATTTGATAGATCGCGATTGCGAGCGAGGATGGCGGCCCGCCGAAATCGGCCGTTTGCATCGCCGATGTGTAGGAGACATCCGGCGTGGATGACGACAGGGTGCGCAGCACCGTGAGGCCGGAGAGAATATCGACCTCGTAGCTCTCGCTCGCTTCACTCATCGGGATTTCGGTTTGATCCCACGAGTCGCTCGCGGGCGAGCGGTCGCGGCGGATCCACGACAGCGCGATATCGCCGCTTGTTTGCAGCGCGCCCGCGATCTGGCATGGCGCGTAAGGCCGGTAGCCAACGCCCGAAAATTGCAGCGAGACGCTTTGCCAGGACGGATCGGAAATCGGCTTCGTTTGCGGGCCATAGAGATAATTGAACGGCAGCGCGTATTCGCTTGCGGCGAGATGCAATTGCGCGGGCGCGCCATCGAGCACCACCACGCGCGCGCCACTGGCGACAGGCGCACGCATCGCGGCTTCGGTGCCCGCCTGCCCGCGCAGCAATTTCGTCAGGGTCCATTCGCCTGGCGCCGTCAGCGTGGCGGTTGCGAATTGCAACACTTCCCATTCGCCGTCCGCGTTCTCGATGGCGATGATATTCGCCCCACCCAGCACCGGCAGATCGTCGAGCGATGCGAGCGCGCCGTTGTAGAGCTTCACGCGCAGCGAATTGACCTCGTCCCAGCGCCATAGCGGGCCGGAATAAAAATCCGCCGTCGTTTCGCCGATGGAGGCGGGCTTGGTGAGCGAGGTGTCGAGCGTAAAATTGGAATCGCTGGCACTTTTGAGCACCGCCACCGCGCCGGGCCACGGGCTTGCGAACGCCGCGGCGAACGGATCCCATGCGTTCTGATCCGCCGTCAGCAACGGCAGATCCATGAACACGACCAGCGCACGACCGACTTGCGCAATCGATTGAATCGCGCCGGGGGCGCGAGACGGGCCGGTGATGGATTCATAGATCGAAGGATCGGTCGCAACCGCTTCGATGCTGCGCGCGCCGGCATCGTCGATCGCCGTGAGACGCAAGCGATGCGTGCGCCCGCCCGCATCGAGCGAAACTTCGTCGGCGGAATCGAGCGCGAGTTGCGACGGTGCGAGCGCGAATTTCGCCGTCTCGCGCATCACCCACGCATCCTGCAACAGCCGCGCGCCGATGCCGATGGCTTGGCCCTGATCGAGCACAAGCGGCAGCGTGGATTGCGCCACGCGAAGCGATGCGCCCACAAGGCGTCGCGCTTCGGTCACCGCCGAGCGGTAATCGGCGTCGGCGTCGATGTAGACTAATGCGCGAGGCTTGCGGCAGGTCGGTTTCCTGCGCGCGCGTGAAGGCGAAGCCGAAATTGGCCGCACCTTCGGCAGGCACCAGATCGCTTTCGGAAAGTGCGGTCGTCGTCGCCCGCCCGCGCGCGACAAATTTGATTTCGCCTTCGCTTTCCACCGCGTCGAACTGGAACGCGACCGAGAGCGGCGTGATCGCATCGCGCGGGCTCATCGTGTTGGTGACGGCAAAGCCGGTGACGAGGCCATCAAGATCGGAAACATCGACGTCGGAGAAATTCGCGTCCGCGCACAATTGGCCGACGAGATCGGGCAACTGCACCGCGCCGAGCCGCCCATTCAGCCAATGGCCGAGGTGGTAATTCGGCGCATCGCCCCACAAATCCTCGCGCGCCGGGAAGAATGGAAACGGCCGCGCATCCCAGCACCATGCGAAGATGCGCATGGTATCGACCATCGCGGCGGAATAGACGCTCGATGTCGGATTGTTCGCCGCATCGCTCCAGAATGTTAGATGCGCTTCGAGGACGCGGCGCTGGATCAGATCGTCGCGCTCGCCAGTGGAATAATAGGGAACGGCACTTTCCGACGATTTCGCGTCGAAGAAAACATTCGGTTCGTTCGCGCCCTTGTCGATGGCGGGGCAGCCCAACTCGGTGAACCAGATGGGTTTGGATTGCGCGGTCCACGCGGTCGGCGATACGTTTTCCGAGCCGCCGGGGCGATCGTAATGCGCGTTGCTCCACCAGTTCCGGATATCTTTCGCGCGGAATACCCAGGGTTTCGAATACGCACCGTCGCTGATGGTCGTGCGGGTTTGCGCATCGCGCGCGCCTTGATCGGCGTAATACCAATCGTAATCCTCGCCGCCCTGAATGTTGCCGCTGAGATAATCGGGATCATGTGTCGAGGTCGGCCCGTTCACATTATAGTCGAGATGTGCTGTGCCGTCGCGCCAATCGGCGAGCGGCATATAATTGTCGATGCCGATGAAATCGATATTGGCGTCTGACCACAGCGGATCGAGATGGAAGAGAACTTCGCCCGGCGCATCGCCGGTTTGATGATTGTTGTATTCGCTCCAATCCGCCGCATAGCCGATCTTCGTTGCGCCGCCGAGAATGGCGCGCACATCGGCGGCAAGTGTTTTGAGCGCCGCGACGCACGGATACGTGGTCGCGCTGTCGCGCACATGATTGAGCGCGACGAATTCCGAGCCGATCAGGAACGCATCGACGCCGCCTGCCGCGGCACATAACAGCGCATAATGCAGCACCATGCGGCGATAGCCCCAATCGGTGCCGCCGCTCCATGACACGCTTGTTCCACTCACGGTGAAATCGCCCGATGTGGCGCTGCCGAAAAACGCGTTCACCTGTATTGCGGCGGCGGAGGTTTTGTCCGGCGAGCCGGCGACGCCCGGCGCGGGATCGCATGTGATGCGCCCGCGCCACGGATAAGCGGGCTGGCCGGCAGCACCCGTGTAAGGATCGGTGAGCGCATTGCCGCTCGCGATATCCATGAACAGAAACGGATTGAACACGACCGCGAAACCCGCGCGCTTTCAGATTCGCAATCGCCTGCACCACGCTTTCGTCCGACGGCGTACCGCCATAGGCCGCGCGCCCGTCGATTTGACTCACCAGATACGCATCGACGCGATCGATGCCGTTCACACGCCACAATTGCGGATAGGTTTTCTCGATCTCGCCGGTGCCGCCATCGATATATTCGACGCCGGGCATAATGTGCGTATTCTCGCAGCGCAGATCGTCGCCGAACCAGCCCACGATCAGCGACACCGCGCTCAAATTCGGCGCAAGCGCCTGCAATTCGTCGAGCGAGGCGGCGATATCGGCTTCGCCGCTGGCATTGTTGGCGTTCTTGGCGATGGTCGTGCCGTTGCCGTCATCGCTGGTCACCACATCGGTGGCATAAACGAATTCACCCGCGCCGGGGATCAGCGCCACGCCAGCCAGCCGGTTTTCCAGCGCATCGGGATTGGAATCGGAAATCGCGCGGATGATTTCGAATTGCAGTTGCGGAATTCGATTGCCGAATTGGGCAAGCGGCATGTCCTCGAACACGACATAGCAAAGCCCGCGATAGGCGGGCGTATTGTCCGCGCCCTCGATATCCTGAATGAGCGGGTCTTCGCTTTGCGTTTCGCTGCCGGAATAAAAGCGCGTTGTGAAAGCCGAAAGATCGATCAGCGAACCATCGGCCCACACGCGGCCGATTTTTGTTACCTCGCCCGCCGCCAAGCCCACCGCAAACGAAATCGAATAGGTGTAATCGGTTTCGGTGATCGTGGTTTTCGGGCCGCCCTTGCCGCCGCCCGCCGATTGCGTGGTCGTCGTCGCGGTTTCCAGAAAATTCGTCGCCCACAACAATTGCCCCGCCACGCGCATGCGGCCGAATACGCGCGGAATCGGCGCGCCTTCGGAAGACGATTGAATGTTGATGTCGGAAAGGCGCGGGCCCTGGCGCGCGATATGCGTGCCCGGCATGAGCGCGGAATCGATCTCCGAACCGATGAGCGCGCCGATTGCGCCGCCGATCTGCGCGCCGGTGATAGTGGCGCCGAAAATCGAAAAGCCCGCGCCAAAGAGCGACGGGCCGAGCGCCTCGCCGACCGCACCAAGAACAAGAGATGCCATGATTCAGACCCGGAACGCGAAGGCGAGCTTGCGCCGCCAGAAGGGGGAGAATTGTTCTTCGCTGACGCGCCGGTTTTGCCGCGCGTGGATCAGCGTGAGCGCGCCCGTTTTTTCCGCCACGATGCCGCAATGCTTGGCGGGGCCGCGCGTGATCATGCGGAAGAGTGCGATGTCGCCCGCGCGCGCGCGCGCCGGATCGATCTCGGCGAGGTGCCGCGCGAGCGCCATATATAATGTCTCCTCGCCCGTGGCCTCGGCCCAATCCTGCGAATAGGGTGGTGCTGCTTCGGGCTCGTCGCCCGCGATCTCGCGCCAAACGCCGCGCAACAGACCGAGGCAATCAGCACCCGCGCCCTTCACACTTGCCTGATGCAAATAAGGCGTGCCGATCCAGCCGCGCGCGGCGGCGACGATTGTTTGCGCGTCAATTGCCATAGCGGCTGCCGCCATTCATGGTTTGGTTTTGTTTCGGCAGCGCGACGACCGCGTCGTTGCCCGGCATGTAGGGAAAGCCGCGAAAATTGGCGGCGTTGGCGAATTTGGATTTGCAGGTGGAAAATTGCTTGTCGCATCCCGCGGTGAGCGCGAACGCATCGCCCACATTCACAGCGTCGCTCATGGCTTGCCACAACTCGATTGAGACGATGGTTGCCGACACGCCGTGACGCTTGATCTCCATCGCGCGGCCATTGTTCGCGCCACTTGTCCAAATGAGTTTGCCGCCCGCAAACCAGCCATCGGCGAACGCGCCCAATCCCGACACCGTGAAGCGGCGCTGATCCATGATCGCGGTGATCGCGCCGGTGCCGTTGAATGCCGGATCGGAAAGAGCGACAGTGCAGCGCGCATCGCCGAGATCGGCATCGCAGGAATAACCATAGGCGCGGCCGACCGGCTGATTGAGAATGTGCGCGAGCCCGCGTACTTCGGCCTGAAACGATGTCTTGCCGCGCTGGACTTCACCGAGATTTCCTTTCCGCATCAACACGCGCTGGGCGGGCGTGGCCCAGTTCACGCGCCAGATTTCGATGCTCGCATTGTCATAGAGGCCTGCTGCGAGATCGTCTTCGTTGATGGTGGCCGAGGCCAGCGCGCCCACCACCGTAAGATTGTCGATGGCCAGATTGAGCAGCGATTGCACTTCGCTGGCGGTGAAGCCGGACGATGCTTCGTAAGTCAGGCCATCGAACGCGACGTCTTCATCATGATCGGTGAAGCCTTGCACGGTCGCGTCCGCGCGCGTGACCTTCCAGCACCAGCACAAAGTTGTCGTGCCCGAATTCAGATGATCCTGAAGGCCGGAGGGCAGCGTTTTCATTGAACGTAACCTCCAACATTCCCCCTCCCCCTGCGGGAGGGGGCACGGAGCGAAGCGACGTGGGGGAGGGGTTGCCTGCACAAACCCCTCCCCCGAATGTTTTTCGCGTTCGCTTTCGCTCCGCTCAAAACATTCGCCCCCTCCCGCAAGGGGAGGGGGGAAGTTGCGATCAAATTCAAAGTAGTATCTCCACAATCGGGATGCTCGGGATTTCGCCCGCAGCGAAATCGGAGAGATTGATCGAAAGTTGATCGGTATCGAAACGCACAGGCGTATCGAATTCGAAACCGGCGGTGATGGCGGCGCCCGCGCCCGGCGCGGACGTGAAGGTGACGACGCCGGTGGTCGCATCCACGCTGAAGCCGCTCATCTGTTCGACGCCATCCAGCGCCACGCGCGTGGTGGTATCGGCGGGTTTCTGGATTTTGCGCTGCCAGCTCGCGGGCCCCGAGGTGTAGGTTTTTACGAGCTGGAATTGCGTGGTCGCGCCGTCGCCCGCGCCGATGGCTTGATCGGTTGGCGAAACGCTTTGGCCCGGCGCGCAGGATTTGCAATCGGAAAAATCCTTCAGCCGGAAACCATAAAGCCGCGCCATGCGCGCCTCGAAAAAGCCGATCACAGTGTGCAGATCGTCCAGCGTTTTCACGCCGTAGCCGACATCGTAGCGCCGCCGCGAATTGGCCCACACCGCGTTTCGCTCCTCAAAGCCGGAGCCGAGCGTGACGATCTCCGTCTTGCGCGCGGGGCCGCCGGAGGAATGAAACGAAATGGCGGTTGGGAATTTGATTTCGTGAAAAGACATGTCACATGTTCCGGTTGCCGCGTGCGAGCGCGCGGCTCATCATCGCGGCGAGTTGCGATTCCGATTTCAGGAAGCTCTGCGCGTCGCGCGCCTGCACATTGAGCACGATCTGCGGGCGCTGCGGCGCCGCACTCGCATTCGGCGCAATCGAACCACTCGACGACGGCACGAACAATTCGGGCCCCTGTTCGCCGACGAGATAAGTCTGGCCCGCCTGCACAGGTCCGCCGCCCGCGAACGAACCGGCGATGGAACCGACGACGGAGGAAAACGCATTCTCCAGCGGCTTGACGACGAATTGCTGAATCGCCACGCGCTCCAGATCGGCCAGGATCGCATCGACCATCTGGCTCATGGACATTTTGCCGGAGAGTGCGGCACGCGCAATCGTGTTTGCCACGGCGTCGAAACTTTTCGTCACGGCGGTTTCGATTGTCTTGTTCGCGTCGGCCACGGGGCCGGTGGCGAAATCGTTCAGCGCCTTGGCGGCGGAATCGAGACTCGTGTTCAGCGGCGAAAGATCGGCGCCGATGGAAATGGTTTGATTGGCCATCAATTCACCTGTCGGGATGGGCTTGCATCAATTGCTCGAATTCGGCGCGCGCGAGCGGGGCGATTGCGTGCAGACGCGCATTCACGGCGCGCCATTCGACGAGCGACATCGCCCAGAATATTTTCGGTGGGATTCGCATCGTTCCTAATCCGCGTTCGAGGATGGCGCGCCAGGGAAAGGGCGGGGGTCGCCATCGCCCTCCCCGCGCATGCCCGCCGCGTCGAAAGCATGGCGAACCGCTTCTACGAGCGCGCCGAGATCGCAAGGCAGACGCAACACATCGGCGGCAGAGACTTCATGCCCGCCGCCGCGCAACAGCGCCGCCGCGACAATGGCGAGATCCGCCGCGCGAACATTTTTCAATCGCGTGGCGACCTGGCTGAGATCGTCGAGGCCGAGACCGTCTTCGATTTCGGCGAGGGCGCCCAGCGTAAGCAGCAGACGGTATTCGCGCCCGCCCGCTTCAAGCGCCGCTTCGCCGCGTATGCGATTGGCCATGGTCAGGCCGGTGTGAAGGCGAGCGCGCCGGCGGAGGCGAGCGACAGATTGAGTTTCAACTCGCCATCATACGGCCCTTCATATTGCAACGAGGCGACCTTGAACGCGCCTTGCACGGTGCCGAAACTCGGAATCACGATCTGCCAATTGGGCGTGTCCTGATTGAAGAACGTAGAGCGGATCGATTCATCGCTCGCGGCATCCTTGAACACGCCGGAGCCGGTGATCGTGGCGGATTTCACGCCGCCGCCCGCGAGTAGCTCGCGCCATTGATTGGTGGAATCGGCGTTGGTCACGTCCACGCTTTGCGCGTTAAACGCGAGCGTGGTGGCGCGCAAGCCCGCGACGGTCGCGAATGTTTCGGGCGAGCCGCCATCGCCGATCTTGATGAGAAGGTCTTTGCCTTTTTGGGCAGTCATATCGTTCTCCTATTCGGGTTCCGTCACCGCGCGGAAGCGCAACGATGCACGAAAGGTTTCGCCATCGGCAGCGCGCGCGTAATCGGTGTCGAGATAAAGAATGTCGATCAGCGCCTGGCCGGTGACGGACAATGCAGCGCCATCGATAGCCGCGCGGATCGCTTCGGCAATCTCCTTGCACTCCTTGTGGCCGCCGGCGCGCGACCACACATGAATGGCGAGCGTGTGTTCGCTGCCGGATTCGGTGGCCGTGCTCCAATCGCTTTCGCTGCCGTCGCCGATGGCGGCGTAAGGAAACGCCGCATCGCGCGGAACCGCGTCATAGACGCGCGGCGGATCGCCCAGCACGGCCATGACACCGCTGTTGACGACAAGCTCGGCATAGATCGCCTGCTGCAAAGCCCAGCTCGCGCTCATGGCAATTCCTCGCAAAGCAATGTCATCAATGTCGCTTGCGGGCCTTCATCCAGCACCGCATGGATGCGAAATGTGCGCGCGCCCACGATGACGCGCTGTCCCGCCGCGACGGTACTCAGGCGGCGAAGTGCGATGCGATGGCGCACGCGCGATTCTGCTTGATCCGGGCCGAAAACATCGCCGCCGCTATTGGGCGCAACCGACACCCAGACATTGGCGATCGTGTCCCAGCTTTCGGAAAAGCCGCCGCCGCCATCGGGCGTGAGCGTGCGCGCCGCAATCGACGCGCGCTGATTGAGTTCGCCGATCACAGGTTCAAAATCCTATAGGGTTGCAGGGTGGCGAGCGCAACGGCCGATGTTTCCACCGCCGCATCGCCGCGATTGGCATAAAGATCGGCAACGATCATCAGGATCGCGCGCTTGATGGCATCGGGCACATCGCTCGCCGCATCGCCGTAACCGGCGGTGAAGGCAATCGCGATGGCGTTCATCGCGCGCAAGTTCACCGGCACAGTCGCGCCGATCTTCAGCGCGACGCGCGCGGGCGCGGATGCGGTATCCACCTGATAGAGCGATGTGCTCATCACGGTGGCACTATCGTCCATCGCGTAGGTCGTGATGGACGCGACGCTTTGCAGCGGCGGCAACGGAATCTGCACCGGCAATGGCGGCGTGGTCGATAACGCGGGCGGCAGATCGTCGTCGCCTTGCGCGCCCGGCCAGCAATCGAGCCACAATGTCCAGCTCTGCGTGATGAAGGCGCGGCGCGTGTGCCATTCGGCGCGCGCGCGCGCGGCGGCGATCAGTGCGGTGATGAGCGCGTCGTCGTCGGTGGTGTCCACCTTCAGATGCGCTTTGGCATCGTCAAGCGTGACGGGCTCGATGGCGGGCGGTGTTACGAGTTCGAGGGGCATGGAAGAACTTTCCAGCGAACATGATCCACCCTCCCCTTGAGGGAGGGTCGAAATTTGTGAAGCAAAGCGAAACAAATTTCGGGGAGGGGTTGGACAGAGGCTTTGACCCCTCCCCGAAAAATTCTTCGCTATGCTTGAATTTTTCGACCCTCCCTCAAGGGGAGGGTCGAATGCGTTACGACGCAGCGAACTTCATCAGCTTGATGGCTTCGAAGTTCTGCACGCCGCCGCCAACGCGCTTGGTGGTGTAGAAAAGCACGTAGGGCTTGGATGAATACGGATCGCGCAGCACGCGCACGCCGACGCGATCGACAATCAGATAACCGCGCGCGAAATCGCCGAACGCAATCGAATAGGAATTCGATGCGATGTCCGGCATGTCTTCGGCTTCCGCGACGGGATAGCCGAGCAGCGTGGGTGGCTGGCCCGCCGCCGATCCCGGCTGCCAGATATATTCGTGATTGCTGTCCTTGAATTTGCGGATCACGGCTTCGGTTTTGCGGTTCATCACCCAGGTGCCGTTGGCGCGATAGGCCGATTTCGGCGCATAGGCGAGGCTGACGAGCGCATCGGTGGGATCGGTGGATGCAAACGCGCCGTCGGCGCCGCTTGCGATGTAACCGATCTTCGTCCACGCCCAGGACGCATCCGCAACGATGGTTTCGGAGAGGAAACCTTTCGGCGCGGTGACGCCATCGCCGCTGATGAAGGCTTCGCCTTCCTGCTCGGCGAAGACGATCTGCACTTCATTGGCGAGCCATTGGTCGATGTTCGACTTGTGCGTCGTCGAGCAATGCCTGCGTCGCCGCCGGCATCGCATAAAGCTCCATCGCCGCATATTCGATGGACGAAATGACGGGCGCGGTGGTTTCGGTGCGCGCATCGGTTTCCGCAACCCAGCCGGTGACGGCGCCGGTGGTGGTGATCGGCTTGCGGAATGTGGAGGTGCTGATCTGCTGCACGGTCGCGAGCCCGCGGATCGGCGAGGCCTTCGCCAACACGCGATCGATGGTCTGCGCGATTTCCAGCGGCACGACATAGCCGCCATCCGAACCTTCCGCGAGCGATTTCATTTCCAGCGTGTCGAAGCCGGAGGTGTCGCCCTTGCGCATGTAGCGATCGAACGCGACCTTGCGCTCGCGCGTGGCGCGGTCGGGCATCGCCTTCTGTTCGCCGCCGAGCGCGGGACGCGCGGCCGCAAGCGTCAGCTCATCGAGCGCGCGCTTTTGTTCGTCCAGCGCGCGGTTGATGCGATCCACCTTTTCATCGGTGACGATATCGGTGGAGCGGCGCTCGATTTGCACGAGCCGCTCGTCATTGGCCTCCTTGAAGCTCTCGAAGGCGCGCAGGAAATCCGCGAACGCCTCCTTGATCTCGCGGTTTTCGGCCGCTTTTGTTTCCAGTTCCATAGACTTCTCCTTGTTCATGCGCGAAGGACGAGGCTTGCGCGGCGGATCTCGCCCGCAAGATTTTCGCCCTTCGAACCCATTGCCGTGACCTGACTTCCCGTGAGCAGCGGGAAGGTCACGACCGATATTTCCCAAAGCTCGACTTCCAAAAGTGTGCGAAGGCCGGTTGCCGCATCGCGCCGCGCGCGTTGCGTGCGAAAGCCGATGGAGAGGCCGTTCAGCGCGCCTTCGCGCAACAGCGAGAGAACTTCGCCGCCGCGTTGCGTGTCGGTGACGAGGCGGCCTCTCACATAAAGCCCGCGCGAATCCTCATGAATGTCTTCCCACACGCCGATGGGCTCATGCGCGAAATGCTGATAGAGCATCCGCACGCGATCGATGCCGTTTTTGCGCAGCGTGTTCGCGAATGCGCCCGGCGCTACCACATCGCCCGCGCCATCGGGCACGCCGAAGAGCGAGGCATAGCCTTCGAATTCGTCGCGGCCGAGTGCGGCGAGACGCGCAGGCGTGCTGATATGCGCGAGGCGGCGCCTCACGGTTTCTATTTTCAGGGTCATTTTTGCTTTTCTAAATTTGCTTGTTGCCCACCCTCCCCTTGAGGGGGGCGAATTTGGATTCGCGCGGTCAGCGCGGAGACAAATTCGGGGAGGGGTTGAAACTCAAATGCCGAAGCATGACCCCTCCCCGAAACGCTTCGCGTTTCGACCCTCCCTCAAGGGGAGGGTTGGTTTCGGAATTGTGCATTTGCCTTATCCAGTTTCGTTTCGATCCGGTCGAGCGATTGGGAAATCGTGCTCACCTGTTCCTCGATAACGGCCACACGCTCGATGGCCGCCTGATCGCTTGCCAGCGTGCGTTCAAGCACGGTGATGCGCTCTGCCGCCGAACCGGCCCAGAACAACGCGCCCGCCGTCTGCAACAAAAAAGCCGCCACAAGGGCGGCCGGAAGGCGTCGGTCGAACATTGGTTGCATCCGATCGGCAAGCGTCATGGTGCTGCACCGGGAATCACATCCCCGCCATCCACCGGCGAATAGCCCGCGGCCTGGCGGCGTTCGTTGAGGGTGAGGAAATTGGCGGCCGTGAGCTTGTCCCAGGTGGATTCGCGATCCACCGCCAGCGCATCCACCGCATCGGCGTCGTAAGCGATGCGCAGATTTTCGCCGAATTGGGGGCCGAGCCAGCGCGTGAGCGCCTGCGCGGTGCGCGCCACCAGCGGCAACACGGTCTGACGCCAGAACGACAAATTCGCCTCGCGGTAATTCGAAAACGTGTTGTCGCCGGGAATTCCCATCAGCATCGGCGGCACGCCGAAGGCGAGCGCAATCTCGCGCGCGGCGGCCGCGCGAAGCGATGTGAAATCCATGTCGGCGGGCGTGTAGCTCATCGCGCGCCAATCGAGCCCGCCTTCCAGCACCATCGGGCGGCCCGCATTTTTGGCGCCCTGATAGGCATCTTCGAGTTCGGTCTTGAGGCGGCGGAATTGCTCGTCGGTCAGGCCCGGCTGACCTTCGGGGCCCTTATATATAAGTGCGCCGGAAGGCCGCGCCGCATTGTCGAGCAGCGATTTGGTCCATTGCGCGCCCGCATTGTGAACGTCGATGGCTGTCGCCGCCGCTTCGATGGGCGAAAATCCGTAATGATCGCTGAGCGGATGAAAGAGCGTGGCATGCAGCACGGGCAGAAATCCCGTGAGCGGATCGCGGCTGAGACGGATCGTCTGTTGATTGACGGTATAATTATACGCCACCGGCCAGCCGCGCGAACCGGCCACGATCTGCACGCGGTCGGGGCGCAGCGCATAGAGCTCGCGCACATCGCCGCGCAAGGTGACGCCCTCGAGGTACGCATTGCCCGCGCATTGCAGGAACGCATACCAGCGCTCGAACAATTCCGCGCCGCTTTGCTGCGGATTGGGTGCGGCGAGCAACGCGAGCAGCGGATGCGTTTCGATCTCCTGCGCGCCGTCATAGAGCAGCCACGGCACGGAAGCGGCGGCCTCCGCGATCATGCGCACGCAGCGATAGACGATGGCATTCGTCATCACGCCTTCTTTCGCAAGGCTTGCATAATCGCGGTTGGTCCACGAAGCCCGCCCCGCGAGAGACAAGGCGATAAGGGGGGGACTCGCCTTTGTTTCGGGCGCGACATCGCGCGCCCGCGCTCCCGCGGGGCGGAACCAGTTCTCGAACATGGGTGGAATTCCTGTCAGATTGATCTATGGAAACGGTTTCCTCCCCCGTTCACGGGGGAGGTGTCGAACGAGCGAAGCGACGTGAGACGGAGGGGGCGGGCTCGGTGTTCGCCCCCCTCGCCGTCTTCGACGGCACTCCCCCCGTAAACGGGGGGAGAAACATATCGCGTTGCACTCACAAACTTCTCACTTTCGGATTGCCCGCGCGCTGCTGCGGAAACAGATCCGCCAGCGCCCAGACGAGCGCATCCATGCGGTCGGGCGATGCGCCCGCGCCGTCATACTGGCACATCTGGTCTTCGAGTTCGGCGAATGCGCCGATGTGATGCACACGGCCGTTTTCATAGAGATGGGCGATCGGTTCGGCGCGCACGCGCTTGCCGCGCGTGGCATGAACGAGCGTTACCGGCGCATCCGGCAATTCCTGAAGCAGCACCGCCTTCACCATGTCGCCGCCCTGATTGGCTTCGGCGACGATGGCATCGGCATCGTATTTCTCGAACGCATCGATGACGCGCCGCGCCCATTGGGCAGGCGAAAGACCGGCCGCCGAACAATCAGCGAGCACATAGGCTTTGCCCGCTTCGTCGCGGCCGGCCACGATGATTCCACATTCGTCGCCATGGGCGCTCGCCGGCGGATCGACGGCGATGACGATGCGCTGGAGCGCGGGCGCGCGCGCCATGCGCGCGGCTTCGATCCAGCCGCGCTGCCACATCGCATCTTCATTGTCTTCGATCAGTTCGGCATCGAGTTCCTGACGGCCCAATCGCGTGCCGCCGTAACGCTCCTGCATCATTGCCATGAAACCGGGCGCGAGATTCGGCGCGTTGGCGGCGGTGCTGCTCTGCGTCAATTTCGTATCCGGGGATTCGATGAGTTTCGTCAGCGCGGGAATATTTCGCGGCGTCGTGGTGATGGTCATGCGCGGATCGCGCCCCAATCGCAGCGCCATCAGCGCCATGTCGAGCGAGCCTTGCGGATCGCGCCATTTGCAGAACTCATCGGCCCATGCGCCGTCGAATTGATGGCCGCGAATGGAATCCGGTTCCTCCGCGGAGAGCACGGTCGCGATTGCGCCCGACGGCCACAACACGCGCCCGTTCGACGGTTCGAAACTGGCGGAGGGCGAGACGGACAACAAACCGGATTCTCCTTCGATCATGACGCTGCGCGCGTCATGGTGTGTGGCGCCGATAAGCGCGATGCGGCGCATTTTTCCGCGCGCCACGCCATCGGCGATCCATTCGGCACCGCTGCGCGTTTTTCCGCTGCCGCGCCCGCCGAGAAACAGCCAGATGCGCCAATCGCCGCGCGGGGCAAGCTGTTCCTCGCGCGCCCAGAAGCGCCAATCGGCAAAAAGAAACGCGGCATCGTCATCGGAAAGCTCAGCGAGGAACTTTTGGCGCAGCGCCTCTGGCAAGCAATTGATCGAGGCGGCGGATAAGCGCATCGCGGGCTTCGTCATTCTTCTTCGCCACTTTCTTTTCGCGCATCGCCTCGCGCTCGCGCTCCATGCGCGCGAGGCGCTCCAGCGTGCGTTCGAGCGAGGAAAGCGTGCGCGCGTTCGCCGCGCGGTCGGGCGCGGAACCCGTGCCCTGCTTGATGTTTTCGAGCTGATACATCTGACGGCTCAGCTCATTGAACAGTCTCTTGACCATGTCGTCCAACCATTCGCTGTCGATGTCATCGGGGCGCACGCCCGCCGCCTGCGGCGAGATCGGCACGGTTTCGCGCCGAACCGCGGGAAGGTTCGTCATCGGTGACATCGGTTTCTCGTGGGGATTTCCCTGAAGGGTTTTCCGGGGATATAGGCGATTTGGTGTATCGACCGTTGCGGTTCAAGGGGGGCAGGCAAAATTATTTTCGCCCGCCCCCTCCGCAGAGGCCGCTCTGCTGGTGATCTTCAGTTCGCAATTGTTCGGATATAGGCGAGATGGGGAAAGGAGCGTTGCGGTTCAAGGGGGTGGATGAAAATTATTTTTGCAATGAACGGCAGAGCGATATTGGCTCTACCACATGCGCCTCCCCCTCCCCTTGCGGGAGGGGGCGCGGAGCGGAGCGACGCGGGGGAGGGGTTGTTCGCGCAATCACCCCTCCCCCGAATGTTTTTCGACGCGCGCTATCGCTATGCGCGCTTCAAACATTCGCCCCCTCCCGCAAGGGGAGGGGGAATTTCGTGCTGGATTTTATAGAAAGGAATTTGCCCGGAAGCCGGAAATGCTCACTCCTCCCTCAGCGCCTCCAGATGCCGGAGCAGCATCTTCACGTCGTTGGTCAGGGCCACAAGCATTTCGGCCTGTTTTTTCTTGCGGGATTCCTCGGCGGTGTCCTCGCCGATGTCTTCCTGGATTTCCTCGACGTCTTCCTTGATGCCTTCGACATGCTCGCCGAGTTCCTCGACGTTCTCGCCCAGTTCCTCGACATTCTCCTGGATGTTTTCGACATCCTTTTCGACGTCGCGCAGGGACGCGGCCTGCCGGTTGACGCTGAACTGAATGAAGATGGCGAGATAAATGGCCTCCAGCGACACTATGGTGGTCAGCACCAGCAGCATCAGGTTCCAGCCCACCAGCCCCAGCAACGAGACGGCGAAGAAGACAATGAAAATCAAAGTGTGAAAGACGAGCGAGGCGGGCGAGCCGATCCACACGATGGCCCGTTCGATGCCGGCCGCCAGCGCAATCGCGCGCGGCGAGACAAAGGGCGTGTGCGCCGTGGTCTGCATCGCCAAGTCACCCGGACAGATAAATGCGTTGGTCTGATTGTTCCGGGGGGACGGGGGCAAGCCTCGTTCCCGCGGAACGGCGCACACATGGCTCCGCCCCGCGGGAAAATCAAGGCTTTTCTGGCGAGACGCGCTTAATCGCCGCCGTGATCGTGGTCGTGCTGCGGGCCGCTGTCATGATCGCCGCGGTCGGAATCATGATGGCCGTCGCGCGTCTGCTCGGCTGAGTGCCAGCCATTGTTGAACCAGTACTCGCGGCCATGATCGCTATCGCGATAGCGGTAGCGGCCATCGTACCAATTCCCGTCAACGTCGATGCTGCCTTCATAGGTCGGATAGCTGCAGTATGAATTGTCGTGGGTGCAGGGGTCGTCGGCGTGATAGGCCGTGCCGCGATATCCTTCATCCCGGTCGGCCGACCGGTCATAGGCACAGGCCGAAACCGTGATGGCCGCCGTGCATAATATCGCCGCGCGCAAGGCTGCGGTGGATCGTATTTTCATAATTTTCTCCTGTTGCTGCCTGCCCTCTGCTTGGGAAACGCTGCGATTCTCGCGCCGTTCCATCCGGGGACGCGCGGACCGTGATCGCCTATCCACCGCTTTAATGTCTAAGGTCTTGAATCCGCCGTAAATAACGGCGATCAAGCGCCGTCTGGCCGGGTCTGGAACGTGGAATTCCTGAACGCATTACAAGCATTCTTCGAGCACAACCGCCGCGCGATCCTCACATGGGGTGGCGTGGCGAGCGCGGTGATCGTGCTGCCTTTCGTGGCGCTGATGCTGTTGCCGCAGATCTTGGGCCTGTTCGCGCCGGTGCTGGACCTTTCGAGGGACCTTTATTCCGTCAACCGGCCCATCGCCTACACGTTTCTGGATGCGGACGGGCGCGAGATGGGCCACAGGGGCGCGATTGTGGGCGAGCGGCTGACGCTGGACCAGATGCCCGCCTATCTGCCCGCCGCCTTCATCGCCATGGAGGACAGGAGCTTTTATTCCAACAGCGGCATTTCCGTGCGCGGATTGATGCGCGCGGTGATCGAGGATCTTCGCGCCCATCATGTGGTGGCGGGCGGATCGACCATCACGCAACAGACCGCCAAGATCGTGTTCACCGCGCAGGAGCGCACGCTCTCCCGCAAATTCCGCGAATTGATGGAAACCGCCGCACTGAACAAATCGCTGTCGAAGACGCAGATACTGGAATTGTATCTGAACCGGATTTATTTGGGCTCCGGCGCCTATGGCGTGGATGGCGCTGCACATGTCTATTTCGGAAAATCCGCGCGGCAATTGACGCTGCCGGAAGCAGCGATGCTGGCGACGCTGACGAGCGCGCCTTCCGTTTTTTCGCCGCGTCACGATCTGGCCCGCGCGCAGGGCCGCGCGGTGCGCGTGTTGCGCGCGATGGTGGAGACGGGCGCGATCACGCAAGCCGAGGCCGACGAAGCCGCCGCACACCCCGCCATCGTGAGCGACCGCACAATGGTGGATGCGCGCAATTATTATTTCGACACGGCGGTGGACGAGACGAACCGGCTTGTCGTCGCGAACGGCGAATTGCCGAACACCGATCTGATCGTGCACACCGCGTTTGAACCCAAGATCGAGGATGCGGCGCGCCGCGCGATTTCGAAAAAGCTCGATGCGGTGGGCAAAAAGCTGCGCGCGAGCCAGGCCGCCGCCGTGGTGATGAAAACCGATGGCGCGGTCGCCGCCATGATCGGCGGGCGCGACTACGACGAGAGCGTGTTCAACCGCGCCACACTCGCCCATCGCCAGCCGGGCTCCGCGTTCAAGCCTTTCGTGTATCTGGCGGCGGTGGAAAACGGCATCAGCCCGTGGGATGTGCGCGATGACGGGCCGGTGGATATCGACGGCTGGCAGCCCACCAATTATGGCGGGCGCGAATACGGCACCGTCACCATTGCAGACGCGCTGGCCCATTCCATCAACACCGTCACCGCCGGGCTTGCGCAAGAGGTTGGCATCACCACCGTGATGGAAGCGGCCGTGCGCTGCGGCATCACCTCGCCGCTTGCACCCAATGCGTCGCTGGCGCTGGGCACTTCGGAAGTGACGCCGTTCGAATTGACGGCGGCATACGCGACATTCGCATCGGGCGGGATGAGGGTGACGCCCTATTTCGTCACCGAAGTGGATGATCGCGCCGGACACATTCTTTACAGGCGCAAAGCGCCCGAGCCCGAACGCGTCGATCGCCGCGCACGTCAATCGCGACATGCTGGCGATGCTTTACGGCGTGGTGATGGAAGGAACGGGACGCGCGGCCGCGGTGGCCGGGCACGAGACCGCCGGCAAAACCGGCACCACGCAGGATTATCACGATGCGTGGTTTGTGGGCTTCACCGCCGATTACGTGGCGGGCGTGTGGATCGGCAATGACGATTCCTCGCCGATGCGCGGGGTGACGGGCGGAAGCATCCCTGCGCAAATCTGGAACAGCATTATGACCGTCGCCGAGCGCGGGTTGCCGTCCACCCCGCTCGACCGTTCCGCGCCCGAAACGCCGGAAGACATCCAGAATGGTGCCACGATTGCCGATGGCACGGACGAAAATGGTGCTGCCATCACCGACGACGAAGCAGCATCCCCTCCGCCACAGGTGGAAGATCGCGGCTCGTTCTGGGATTGGCTGTTTGGCCGCCGCGATCAACAGCGGCAGCAACCGCCGCCGGACAATCAGCAGGACAACAATTAATTCCGCGCGTGGCCGAAGGCGCGTTGCTCGGCGCGGCGGCCGCCTTCGATCGCGCGCAACGCCGGCTGCGGGCGAAAGATTTTCATCGCTTCATCAATGGCCGCGAAAAGCCGCGTCGGCTCCATCGGCTTGAGGAACAGACCCGCAAACCCCGCATCGCGATAATCCTGCACCCGCCAGTGACAATCATTTTCCGTCACCGCGAAAACCGGAACGCCGCGCCCGCGCGAGGGGCTGGCGCGGATCGCCTCGAACGCGCTGAGCCCGCGCGTGATATCCGAATCGATGTCGAGGAACACGATATCCACCGGATGGCGGCGGAACGCCCACACCGCATCGAGCGGGCGGGCAACCACGCGGCCCTCCGCACCCATCACCTCCAAACACGCCTGCAAAAGCCTGCGCTGGACGGCGTCCTGCTCCACGCAAAGGATGCGCAAGGGCGGCTTTGGCGGTGCTATCATGGAGCGGCAACGGCGGCCACTTTCGCCTGTTCCGGAAGTTTGCGAAAATTGGTTAGCGAATGGTTACTCGATTGCGCGCATTTGAATTCATTCGAGACGAGAAGCAGCACAATGCAAGGAAATGCACAGCAATGAAATGGATGAGCCTGATCGCGGGCGCGGCTTTGCTTTTCAGCGCGGGCGCCGCGCAAGCGGAGAAATTCCAGCTTGCGAAAGTGCGCTTTGTCACCGACTGGAAAGCGCAAGCCGAGCATGGCGGGTTTTACGAAGCACTCGCGCTGGGGCTTTATAAAAAGCGCGGGCTCGATGTGCGCATTCTCGAAGGGGGGCCGAGCGTAAACGTCCCGCAATTGCTGGCGGGCGGGGCTGCGGATTTCGGCATCGGATCGAACGGATTCATTGCCTTGAATATGGTGCAACAGGGCGTGCCGCTCGCCGCGGTGATGGCGGTGTTTCAGAAAGATCCGCAAGTGCTGATTACCCATCCGCGCGGCGATGTGCGCAAGCTCGCCGACATGCGCGGCAAGCCGATCATGATTTCGGATGCGTCCACCACCGCGTTCTGGCCATGGCTGAAAGCGAAATACGGTTTCGACGACACGCAGATCCGGAAATACACGTTCAATCTTGCGCCGTTTCTGGTTGACGCGAAGGCGATACAGGAAGGCTATCTCACCAGCGAGCCCTACACGATCGAACGCGAGGGCCATTTCAAGCCGCAAGTGTTTTTGTTGGCCGACAATGGCTATCCCGGCTATGCGAACATGGTGATCGCGCCGCGGCGCTGGATCGACACCAGGCCCGGCGTGGTGCAGGCGTTTGTAAGCGCGAGCATCGAGGGTTGGCGCGATTATCTTTATGGCAATCCCGCGCCCGCCAACGCGCTTATCAAGCGCGACAATCCCGGACATGACCGACGATGTGATCGCGCAATCCATCGCGAAGATGAAAAGCTACGGGCTTGTGCCGCGCGATGGCATCGGCGCGATGACCGACGCGCGGTGGAAAACATTCTTCGACACGATGTCGGGCGAAGGGATTTATCCGAAATCGCTGGATTATAAAAGAGCTTATGATTTGCGGTTTGTGGGGAGTGTGACCAAGCCATGATCCCGAAGATATGATATGAACTTACCTCTCCCTTGTGGGGAGGTGAAGAAACCGCTGCCGCGTAAAGGTTTGCGTGCCTCACCACAAGGGGGGAGGTAAAGATGGCTCTCCTCTCCCTCTCTCGCGTTTCCAAAACCTTCGACAATGGCGTCGAGGCGCTCGCGCGCATGGATTTGCGGGTCGAGGCGGGGGAGTTCGTTTCGCTGCTGGGGCCGAGCGGTTGCGGGAAATCGACGGCGCTGCGGTTGATTGCGCAGTTGTTGAAACCGAGCGCGGGCGAGATTGCGTTTCCGAATGGCAAGCCGGAAATCGGTTTCGTGTTTCAGGAGCCGACATTGATGCCATGGCGAACGGCGCTCGGAAATGTGCGCTTGCCATTGGAACTGAAGGGGGGCGCGGACGCGGAGGCGCGGAGTGCGAAGGCGCTTGCGCGTGTCGGACTTGCGGGATTTGAAAAATCCTATCCGCGCGAGCTTTCCGGCGGGATGAAGATGCGCGTGTCCATCGCGCGCGCGATTGCGGCGGAACCCAAGCTGCTGCTGATGGACGAGCCGTTCGCGGCACTCGACGAACTCACGCGGCAATCGCTGAACGACGATCTGTTGAAACTCTGGCGCGAGGATGGGTTGACGGTGATTTTCGTCACCCATTCGGTGTTCGAAAGCACCTATCTTTCGAGCCGCGTGGTGGTGATGACGCCGAGGCCGGGGCGCGTGGCCGCCGATATCGCGCTTTCCGCCGCCAATCCATCGCGATGCAAGCTATCGACTCACGCCGGAATTTTCCGCCGCCGCCGGAAAAGTTTCCGCCGCCTTGCGCGAGGCAATGACATGAACCGCGCGGCGCAAATCATCATCCCCATCGCACTCGGCATCGCGGTGCTGGCGCTGTGGCAGGCGCTGGTGCGCATATATAATATGCCGCAATATATTTTACCCGCGCCATCGGACATCTGGCTCGCGTTCATCGGGAATTTTTCCTCGCTGATGGCATCGTTGTGGACGACGCTATCGATCACGCTCGCGGCCTTCGCGCTCGCGGTGATCGGCGGCGTGGCGCTCGCGGTGTTATTCTCGCAGAGCAAGCTGATTGAAACAGCGCTCTACCCTTACGCCATTGTGCTACAGGTTACGCCGGTGGTCGCCATTGCGCCGCTCATTCTGATCTGGGTGGGTTTCGAGCACATCGACACGGCGCTGCTCATTCTCGCGTGGATCGTCGCGTTCTTCCCGATCCTGTCGGGCACGACGCTTGGCCTGCGCTCCGCCGATCACAATTTGATCGATCTCTTCCGGCTTTATGGCGCGAGCCGCTGGCAGATTCTCGCGCGCCTGCAATTCCCCACCGCCCTTCCCTATCTGCTCGGCGCGATGAAAGTGTCGGGCGGGCTGGCCCTGATCGGCACGGTGGTCGCCGAATTCGCCGCCGGAACCGGCACGGCCACGGGCCTTGCCTGGCGGATCGAGGAATCCGGCTACCGGCTGGAAATCGCCAAAATGTTCGCGGCGTTGGCCCTGCTTTCGGCGCTCGGCATCGCGCTCTTCTTCGCCCTAAGCCTTTTGGAACATTTGGTTTTACGGCGCTGGCATGAGAGCGCGCTCAAAAAACAGAACTGAACTGTATATTCTTCCAAATCACATAAATCTTCTGTGTTCTATTGATTTCGGCCCCCGGAATTGCGATCTACCCCCCATGGCAAAACAGGCCCCCCAGATGCTGACGGCGAACCGGCTGACCGACGGCGAAGTCGTCTATTGGCGCGCCGGTCAATGGGTCGAAAAATATGCCGACGGCGAAATTTTCGCGGACGATGCGGGCGCGGAAGCGGCCCTTGCCGCCGCACAGGATTTCATCAAGCGCAACATCGTGGTGGCGGCGTATCTTTTCGACGTGCGCGACGACGGCACGCCGGTGAAGGAGCGCGAGATCATCCGCGCGGCGGGGCCGAGCGTGCGGCGCGATCTCGGCAAGCAGGTGAAATACGACATTCCCTTCGCCGCCGCCGCGCCCGAAAAACCGAAGCAAGCCCAGCCCGCCAAAGGTGCGCCCGATGTATCGATATGACGAATTCGACGCGCAGATGGTTTCCGATCGCGTGGAGCAATTCGCCTATCAGGTGGAGCGCAGGCTTGCAGGCGCGCTGAGCGAGGACGAATTCAAGCCGCTGCGTTTGAAGAACGGGCTTTATCTGCAATTGCATTCCTACATGCTGCGGATCGCCATTCCATACGGCACGCTTTCGGGCCGCCAGGTGCGGATGCTGGCGCATATCGCGCGCAAATACGATCGCGGCTACGGCCATTTCACGACGCGGCAGAACATGCAATTTCATTGGCCGAAGCTGGTGGATGTGCCCGCGATATTGCGCGATCTCGCTAGCGTGGAAATGCACTGCATCCAGACGAGCGGCAATTGCATCCGCAATGTGACGGCCGATCAGTTTGCTGGTGCTGTGGCCGGCGAAGTGGAAGACCCGCGCATCCTTTCGGAAATCGTGCGGCAATGGTCCACCTTTCATCCCGAATTTTCCTATCTGCCGCGCAAATTCAAGATTGCGGTGTCAGGCACGCGCGAGGATCGCGCGGCGGTGAAATTCCACGACATCGGAATTGAAATTATCAAGAACGATGCGGGCGAGACGGGCTATCGCGTGTTCGTCGGCGGCGGCATGGGGCGCACGCCCTATGTGGGGCTTGAGGTCGGCCGCTTTGTGGCGCGCGAGGATATCCTCGCCTATCTCGAAGCCTGCATGCGCGTTTATAATGAGTATGGACGGCGCGACAATATCTATAAGGCGCGGGTGAAGATATTGGCGCATCAACTGGGCGCCGATGAATTCCGCAGGCAGGCGGAAATCGAGTTCGCGGAAATCAAAAAGTCCGGCACGCTGCAAGTGCCGCAAGCCGAGCTTGACCGCATCGCGGCCTATTTCGCGCCGCCGGAATTTGAATCGCTGCCCGAGGCTTCGCCGGAATTCGATGCGGCACTGGCGGACAAGGATTTCGCGAATTGGGCGAAGACCAATCTCACGCCGCACAAAATTCCCGGCTATTCCATCGCAACCATCTCGCTGAAGAATATCGGGGCGACGCCCGGCGATATTTCCGCCGATCAGCTGGATTCCGTGGCCGGGCTGATGGACGAATTCGGCTATGACGAAATCCGCGTGACGCATGAGCAGAACGTCGTTCTGCCGCATGTGAAGAAAAAAGATTTGCCCGCTCTGTTTGCGCGGCTGAAATCGCTCGATCTGGCGGCGGCCAATGCGGGGCTTATCACCGACATCATCTGCTGCCCCGGCCTTGATTATTGCGATCTGGCGAATGCGCGCTCCATTCCCATCGCGCAGAAAATTCAGCAGCGTTTCGCCGATCTGGAACGCCAGCACGATCTGGGCGAGCTGAAAATAAAAATGAGCGGCTGCATCAATGCCTGCGGCCATCATCATGCGGGGCATATCGGCATTCTCGGCGTCGATAAAAAGGGCGTGGAGTTTTACCAAATCCAGCTCGGCGGTTCGGGCGCGGAAGACGCCAGCGTCGGCGAAATCATGGGGCCGGGCTTCGGCAAGGACGAAATCGTCGATGCCATCGAGCGCGTGGTCGATGCTTACGTGCATCTGCGCGCGCCGAACGAGCGGCTGCTCGACACCTATCGCCGCGTCGGCATGGTGCCGTTCAAAAATCTCGTCTATCGGGAAGAAACCCATGCCGCTTATTAAAGACGGCAAATTCGTGGCGGACCGCTTCGTGTTCGTGCCGGAGGGAAATGCGTTTCCCGAAGATGTTGGCGCGATGGTGACGCTTGCGCGCTTTCAGAGCGAGCGGGAAAATCTGTTCGTGCATCATGCGCCGGTGGCGGTGCGCCTCGCGTCGAGCGAAAATCCGCAAGTTCTGAAAGACGATCTTCATCGCATCGCGGCCATCGCAATCGAATTTCCCACCTTCCGCGACGGGCGCGGATTTTCCTGGGCGCGGATGCTGCGCACGCGGCTTGGCTACAAGGGCGAAATTCGCGCGGTCGGCCACATTCTCTACGACCAGCTCGCCTTCATGGTGCGCGTGGGATTCGACGCGTTCGAAATGCGCCAGGATTTCGCAATCGAGGATTTCACCCGCGCGATGGGCGAGATGACGTATGCCTATCAGCCGAGCGCGGACGGGGTGAAAACCATTCCCGAATTACGGACCAATCGCTAAATCTACCTCCCCCTTTGTGGGGAGGTCGCGAGCGAAGCGAGCGGGTGGGGGGCGATTTCGACAGCGGCCCCCCACCCGATCCGTCTTCGCACTTCGTGCTACGCCGGATCGACCTCCCCACAAAGGGGGAGGTAAGATATTGATTCCGATTTCCACATCTCCATGAGCACATCGTATGAGAAAGAAGCCAACCAAACTTCGCGCAATCAAGCAGCGTTCATTCCGTACCGTCGATGCGCCCGACTTTGTAATCGACGCCGTTCGCCAGGCTGAAATAAAACCGAAAAGCAAGAAGCGCAGCCGATCCGTGCGCCGCGCCACTTGACCCCACCCCCGCGCGGCCCTAAGACGCGGCCGCGATCGCCGGAGTGGCGCGAATGAACGTGCGTGCCGAAGAATTGCCCCGTTTCGCCTCGGTCGAGCAGATCATCGAGAAGATGAAGCCGGTCGAGCCGGTTTATGTGATCTATCCCGAAAAATTCCGCATCGCGGCGAAGCGCTTTCTCGATGCGTTTCCGGGCGACACGCTTTATGCGGTGAAGGCAAACCCCGCGCCGCATGTGCTGGATCAGGTGTGGGCGGCGGGCATCCGCCATTTCGACACCGCCTCGCTCGCCGAGATCGAGCTTGTGCGCGGGCGCTTTCCCGATGCGATTTGCCATTTCATGGCGCCGGTGCGCGCGCCGGGGTCGGCGAAGGCCGCATTCCACAAACATAATGTGACGGACTACGTCGTCGATTGCGATTTCGAACTCGACAAGCTGCTCGCCGAAGTGGGCGATGCGAAGCGCTTGCGCATTTTCGTGCGGATCGCAACGCCGCTCGGTGGTGCTGTGCTGGAGCTTTCCAGCAAATTCGGCACGACGCCGGAAGATGCAGCACGCTTGCTCAAGCGCGTGGCGGAAACGGGCGCGGCACCCGCGCTGACATTCCATGTCGGTTCGCAATGTCTTTCGCCGTTTTCCTACGCGCAGGCGATCGAGATGGCGCGGCGCACGGCAGCACTTGCCGGCGTGGAGATCACCGCACTCGATATCGGCGGCGGATTTCCGGGGCCGTATCCCGGCAATGACGTGCCGCCCTATCACTGGTATTTCGATACGGTGCGCGAGGCGCTTGCCACGTTGCCGAAAAAAATTCCCGTATTGTGCGAGCCCGGCCGCGCGCTGATCGCGGAGGGCGTGTCGCTCATCACGCAGGTTTTCCTGCGCAAGGGCGACATGATTTATATCAATGACGGGATTTACGGCAGCTTCGACGAACTCACGCTGCCGGGATGGACGGCCGATTATCACACCCGCGTTTTTGCGCTGGACGCGCGCGGCCGCGCTTTGCCGCAGCCAAGCGTGGGCAAGGCGCTGCGCGTTTACGGGCCGACCTGCGATACGCTTGACGTTTTGCCCCGGCCGCTGCCGCTGCCCGCGCGCATCGGGCCCGGCGATTTCATCGTGTTCGACGCGATGGGCGCCTATTCCGTGGCAGTGCGCACCAATTTCAACGGCTTTTATCCCGACATCTGGGCCATCGCGGGAAATTAAGCCTTCCCTTTACAAAAACCTTAACCGTCATCGTGTCTAATGGCGCGATGGATGAGCGTTTCGCCCGCCTGATCGAGCTTGCCAACAAAACCGCGCCGGGCGACCGGGCGGCGCTGGCGCTGGAATTGTGCGAGCTGCTGGCCGACTGGCCGATGAAATATCCGCGCGAGATGCGCGAGCCTTTCGAATCGCTGCTGGAAAAAGCGGTGCGCGAAGTGGATGGCGCGACGCGGCGCGCGGTGGCAGCCCGGATCGCGGCGCGCGACGAAGCGCCGGTCACGCTGCTCAACGAACTTTTTTTCGACGCGCCCGCCGAAGCGAAAACCCAGATCGTCAACCGCAACGCCGAAATCAACGGCCATGAAACAACCGAAGCCGCCGACGAGGCGCGTGTGATCGAAGCCGCGCGCGCCACAAGCGGCGAAGCGTTCGCGGACGAATTCGCGCGCCTGCTGGGCATCGGGCCGGTCACGGCCAAACGCATCCTCGCCGAACCCAGCGGCAATGCGCTCGCCATTGCGTGCAAGGGCGCGCATCTGACGCGCGCCGCATTTTCCGCACTCGCAGTTTTGTGCGCACCGAACGCCGAACCGAGCGACCGCCGCCTCGGCGCCTACGACGCCATCCCGCAGGACGGCGCGGACGGAATGGTGCGCTTCTGGCGCGGCGAAGCGGCCTGATCGGTCAAATTCGCACGCCGGTCCAAAGGGTGTGACGGATCCCAATTCTTCGAATAGGATGCCTGGATTACTTCATGGGCTCCATGAAGAACGCCGGATATTCCCGGCAGGGGGAATTGCCTTGCGCGCATTCATCGTTTCGGCCTTTCTGATTTTGGCGATCTTTCCGGCGCAAGCCGCCGAGCAGCAAGCGCAACCGCCATTCGAAGTGGCCGAGAACCATATCGACATCGACGTGAACGCGGATGGTTCGTTTTTGCAAGCGGGCAAGGTGGGCTATCGCGTTCTCGACGCGCAGGGCTTGCGCGCGCTGCAACAGATGACGATTTCCTACACCGCGAATTATCAGAGCCTTGAGATCGCGGCCGCCTACACGCTGAAGGCCGATGGGCGGCGCATCGACGTGGCGCCCGCCAACATTCTCCACGGGCGCGGCGCATCCACCATGCCGGGTTATGAGGATATCGTCACCGCGACCATCGTGTTTCCCAATGTGGAGATCGGCGACGAAGTGGTGCTGGAAACGGTGCTGCATCAGCTTATTCCGTGGATCCCAAACCAGTTCGCCGCCGGCATGACCTATGCGCGCAATACGGTGGTGAAGGATGCGTCCTTCGCCATTTCCGTGCCGGAGAAATATCCGCTGATGATCGACGCCGCGGGGCTGGAAGCCGGCGCGGTGGTGAGCGGCGACGGAAAGACGCGCCAGACCTGGCGCTTTCACAACGACACCGCCGTGCCGCCCGAGCCGGGTGCGGTGCTGAACGCGGATGCGAACCCGCATGTGTATGTAAGCTCGTTCGCCGATTACGCGGCCGTGGCGCGCGCCGCCAATGTCTGGTTCAAGGACAAGGCAACGGTGACGCCGGAAATCCGCGCGCTGGCCGATAAATTGACGGCGGGCATCTCCGATCCGCGCGCGCAGGCCGAGAAACTCTATGATTGGGTTTCATCGCATGTGTCTTACGTGCAGATCGTTTTGGGCGCGGGCGGGTTTGTGCCGCATCCCGCTTCCGAGGTGCTCGCCAACCGCTTCGGCGATTGCAAGGATCATGTGATGCTGCTCGAAGCGCTGCTTGCGGCGAAAGGCATCGACAGTACGCCGGTGCTGATCGGCGTGGGGCCGAGCTTCGATCTTCCCCGCGCGGCTACGCCTTACGCCTTCAATCACGTCATCACTTATATTCCGCAATTCAAGCTGTTCGCCAATTCCACCGCGCAATTCGCACCCTTCGGCGTGTTGCCCGGCGGCGATGCGGGGCGGCCCGTGATCCTGACCGCGACGGGACAAGAGATGCAGACCCCACCATTGAATGTGGCCGACAACCGCATCAGCGTGGTGGAGAAGATCGCGATTTCGCCGGATGGAAACGCGGTGGGCGACAGCATTGTTTCCGCGCAAGGGGCCGCCGCCGTCGATCTGCGCGGGCTTGTGACGTCGATCTCGGCGAGTGCGGAGCCGCAATATTTCAGCCAGATGCTGGGGCCGGGCGCCGAAGGCTCGATCCAGCGCAGCGATCCGAGCACGCTGACGCCGGGCTATTCCTTCTCCAGCCACTACACGGTGAACGATGTGGCGAATTTTCCGGGGCCCGGCGCGCTGCCGCCCTGGATCGGATACAAGCCGTTTTATCTCACCGAATATGTGGCGGGCACGCTGCCCGCGCGGCGCGATCTTCCCTATGCGTGCCCCTCGATCACGGCAGAGGAGGACGTGACCATCGATCTTCCGCCCGCCACGCAGATTTCCTCCATGCCGCGCACCGAAACGCTGAGCGCGCCGGGCGTGACGCTGGATGTTTCGGCGGTGATGCAGAAGGCCAACGAAGTGCGCGAGATCACAACCGTGCGCATCGATCACCCGCAAGCCATTTGCACGGCGGATTACTACAACAGCGTGCATGACAGCCTGAAGAAAATGGTGGCGGTGCTGAAGGAGCAGATTCTCTATCAATAAGTGAGCCTTTTCTCCCCCCGTTTACGGGGGGAGTGTCTGCCGGAGCTTTAGCTTCGGCGGACGAGGGGGCGGACGCTGCCGTTTACGCCCCCTCTGTCTCATTCGCTTCGCTCATTCAACACCTCCCCCGTAAACAGGGGAGGAAACGCGCTTCTTACCCTTCTGCCTGAACGTCCGCGCGCTCGCGCGTCTTGGCGAAGCGGAGGTTGGGGAATTTGCCGGCGACGTAATTCAATTCCCAATTGCTTTTGGCAAGGAATACGGGCGCCGCGTCGCGATCCTGCGCCATCTGCGAGCGATAGACGGAGAGGAATTTTTCCATGTCCGTTTCGGGGCCGGAAATCCAGCGCGCGACATCGTAAGGCGAGGCTTCGAGATCGGCATCGAGTTCGTATTCGTTGCGCAGGCGCGATTTCAGAACATCCAATTGCAGCGCGCCGACCACGCCCACCACCCAATTGGCGCCGATCATCGGCTTGAACACTTGCGTGACACCTTCCTCGGCGAGGCTCATCAGCGCGCGGGTGAGATGCTTCTGCTTCATCGGATCGGCAAGGCGCACGCGGCGCAACATTTCCGGCGCGAAATTGGGAATGCCGGTGAAGACCACATTGCCGCTTTCGCTCAGCGTATCGCCCACGCGCAACACACCATGATTGGGAATGCCGATGATGTCGCCGGGCCAGGCTTCATCGACCGTCTCGCGCTCCTGCGCGAAAAACAGGATCGGATTGTGGATGCCGAGCGCCTTGCCGGTGCCGGATTGGGTGAGCTTCATGCCGCGCCGGAACCGGCCCGACGCCAGCCGCAGAAACGCCACGCGGTCGCGATGGTTGGGGTCCATGTTCGCCTGCACCTTGAACACGAAGCCGGTGACTTCGTTTTCCGATCGGCTCGATCACGCGGCCCTTCGCGGCCTGCGCGCGCGGCGGCGGCGCATGCTCGGCCAAGCGCGCCGATCAATTCGCGCACGCCGAAATTTTTGAGCGCGCTGCCGAAGAACACGGGTGTCAGATGGCCTTCGTGATAGCGGTGCGGGGTGAAATGCGGCAGGCCCGCTTGCGCAAGCTCGGCTTCTTCTTCCAGCTTTTTGAAAATGTCTTCGGGCAGAAATTCGCGCATCGCATTGGCGCCGATATGTTCGTCTTTTCCGAACACCACGAATTCATCTTTATAAAGATCGAGCATGCCCTTGAAATTCAGTCCCATGCCCGCGGGCCACATCATCGGCGCGCATTCGAGCTGAAGCTGGTCGGCGATTTCATCGATCAGTTCGAGCGGATCGCGCGCCTCGCGGTCCATCTTGTTGATGAAGGTCATGATGGGAATGTCGCGCAACCGGCAAACCTCGAACAATTTGCGCGTCTGCGCCTCGATGCCCTTGGCCGCATCGATCACCATGACTGCGCTGTCGGCGGCAGTGAGCGTGCGGTAGGTGTCTTCGGAAAAATCCTCATGGCCCGGCGTGTCGAGCAGATTGAAGATCGCCCCGCCATATTCGAACGTCATCACGGCGCTGGTGACCGAGATGCCGCGTTCCTGCTCGATCTTCATCCAGTCGGAGCGCGCGCGCCGCGCCTCGCCGCGCGCCTTCACCTGACCGGCCGCGCGGATCGCGCCGCCGAGCAGCAACAGATGCTCGGTCAGCGTCGTCTTGCCCGCGTCCGGGTGCGAGATGATCGCGAAGGTGCGCCGTCTTGCGGCTTCGGTGGCGGGCGTGGTCATGGCGGCGCGAGCGGTATCAGAGCCAACCGGAGAACTCAATTACCAACGCTTCGCCGCACATTTTCTCCCCCCGTTCACGGGGGGAGTGCTGCCAAAGGCAGCGAGGGGGGCATGCAGCACCATTCACGCCCCCTCCGTCTCACTTCGCTTGCGCTCGTTCGACACCTCCCCCGTAAACGGGGGAGGAAAGGAAAGCTACACCACCGGCTCATCCACGAAGGCGCGGCCCTCGCGGTCCTCGATCTCGACGATCCACAGATCGGGATCGAAGCGAATCTGCTTTTCGAAATAGGCCGAGACGCGCGCATCGTCGGCGGCGTCGCCGAGCGGCTTCATCCAGACAAGCTCGCCCTCGCCGCGGCGGGCCTGCTCCAGCACCATGGAGGTGCGGTCCGGCCGCGAGATTTTGAGCAGGATCGCGCCTGCTTCTTCCGCGCCATGGCGCGCGACATAGGCCGACGCACCGGCCACTTCCGCGCGGCGGATGAGGGCGCGAACGAAGATACCGGCTTTAAGACGAGGAATCATGCGCGCAGCATACGCTTACGCCGCGCGGAACGGCAGCACCTTGGCGCCCGCGCTGATGCGCTCGCCGGTTTCGTTGACGGCGGCGAAGGGAAGTTTCACGCGCACGATCGTGCCCTCGCCGAGCGCGGATTCGATCACCGCCTCGCCGCCATGCAGCGTGGCGAAGGCTTTGACCAGCGCAAGGCCGAGGCCGGTGCCTTCCTGCGTGCGCACATGCGCGCCTTCGGCCTGTTCGAAAGGCTGGCCCATGCGCTTCAAATGTTCCGGCGCGATGCCGATGCCGGTGTCGGCGACCGCGATCTCGACGCCGCCGCCTTCGCGCGCGGCGACGAGATGCACCTGTCCGCCGCGCGGGGTGAATTTCACGCCGTTGGTGAGCAGGTTCACCAATATCTGCTTCACCGCGCGCTGTCGGCAAAAATGCGATGACACGCGGGCGAGAGATTGAGCTTCAGCGCCACGCCCTTGCGCTCGGCCTGAAGGCGCACGAAGCGCAGCGCCTGGGCGGCGGTGTCTTCCAGATCGAACAATTCCTCGGTCAGCGCGAATTTTCCCGCCTCGATCTTCGACATGTCGAGAATGCCGTTGATGAGTTCGAGCAGATGCCCGCCGCTTTCATGAATGAGGCCCGCATATTCGAGATAGCGCGCCGAACCGACCGGCCCGAACATCTGATGATTCATCACTTCGGAAAATCCGATGATGGCGTTCAGCGGCGTGCGAAGCTCGTGGCTCATATTGGCGAGGAAGCGCGATTTGGCGCGGTTGGCTTCTTCGGCGGCATCGCGCGCGCCGATCAATTCGTGCTCATGCGCCTTGCGCTCGGAAATATCGCGCGTCACCGCAACAATGTCGGCAGCACCTTCGCCCGGGCGGCAGCGCATCTCGCACCAGACATGCGAACCATCGGCGCGCTTCAGGCGAACCTCCGCCGATGCCGCCTTGCCGAAATAGCTCGCCTGCACGAAGGCAGCCTGCAACACGGCAAGATCGCTTGCGTGAACGAGGGCTGTGGGCGCGAGGCCCACCAGTTTCTCCGGCGCGCGTCCGAGCAAGTTCTGCGATGCGGGACTTGCGAAGCGGATGCGTCCGTCGGCGGTGTGGCGCGTGATGAGATCCATCGCGTTGTCGGCGAGGAAGCGATACATCGCCGCCCCCTCGGCCGCGGCGCGGTCGGCCTGCTTCTGGCGATTCTGTGCTGCCGCCGCCACAATTCCCGCCTGCACGATGGCGGCGAAAATCGACACCGCGTAAATCTCCCACAGCGGCAAAGCGAGATGGGAATGGGGCAGCGTGCCGGTTGCCTGCAACGCGGCGACACCGCCAAGCGATAACGCGGCGGCGATTGACGCGCGCAGCACTTGCGTCTTGCCGCCCGCGAGCGCTGCTTCGGCGGGCACCAGCGCCAGCCACACGATCAAAGGCGATGCGAGCCCGCCGGTGATGGCGGCGAGATAGCCGACCACGCCCGCGAACAGCACCAGCGACGCGGTTTCGAGAATTTCGAGCGGGGCTTTGGTAAACGCGGCCAGTGCCAGCGCGCCTGGCGCCACCAGCCAGAGCATGGCGACGATCTCGGCCGTGTCGGGCTTGCCGACCAGCGCCAGGAACGCAGCCGACAGCACGGCGCCCACCAAAGCCTTGCCGGCCTGCACCGAAATGAAACGGTTGCCGATGCCAACATCGGGGGATTGTGCGGGAATGTCCGGCAAATCCGCCATGAACCGCGCCGCTCCGGAATGATTTCGTCCAGCGCCATCCTCGGGCGCACAGCCTTAACGAATCTTGAACGCCGCCGAACTTCGTTCGTTAATTCGAAAGAATTCGGCGCATGCGCGTTCACCGCTTCTTAACAATGATGACGTGATTCCCGCTCCGCGCCAAAGCGCGCAAGACTTATGCAAGCGCAATCCAATAGGCTCCGCACCAACAATTGTGGGGGAGAATTCTTGCGGCTGGTGCAACTTCCTGTGGAGCTTGACGCTATCGGGGCCGACAACGCGCCTTCGGTGCTTGACGCGCTCGATTGCCTGCGGCTCGCGGTGACGGTTTATGATTCGGCCGAGCGGCTCACCTACGCCAACGCCCACTACAATTATCTCTTCCGCGCGCTGCCGCCGCACGACGCGCTGATCGGGCGCACCTATGCCGAGCTGGTGGCGCTGGAGCTTGCCTGCTGCGAGATCGCCGATCCCGGCGAGCCCGCGCGCTACATCGCGGCACGGCGCGCGCAGCTTCATGCCGACGATTACGCGCCGTTCGACATTGCCCTCTTCGACGGGCGCGTTGTGGAAATCAAGACGCGGCGCACGAAGGATGGCGGCTGGATCGCGCTGTGGAGCGATGCGACGCAAGCCCGCTCGTTTGTGGAACGCGCGCATCTCCGCCTGCAACAGAGCGAGGCCGAGGCGCTGAGGCAAGCGACGTATCTGGCCGATCTCACGCGCAAGATGGACGCTGTATCGGACGAGGCCAACACCGCCAAGACCACGCTTCTGCGCACCATGAGCCACGAATTGAAAACCCCGCTCAACGCCATTCTGGGCTTCGCCGATCTGATGCAATGCTGCTCGACGCGGCTGACCGGCGAGCAGATCGTGGAATATTCCGGGCTGATTCATACCGCGGGCACGAATTTGCTGCGCCTCATCAACCAGATCCTCGATCTCACGCGCATCGCGGCGGGGCGCTTCGCGCTCAATCGCGTCGCACAACCGCTGGCAAGCGTGTTCGCCGATGCGATCGGCGCCTATGCGAGCCGCGCGCACGCGAAGAATGTGAGCGTGGTGGTGGAGCATTGCGGCGAGGATGCGGTGGCCCATGCCGATGAAGCAGCGCTCGCCACCATGGTGCGTAATCTGGTGGAGAACGCGGTCAATTTCACGGGCGACGGCGGAACGGTGTTTTTGGCGGCGGTGCGCGAGGGCGCGCTCGTGCGCGTGCGCATCCGCGACAATGGGCCGGGCGTTTCGGCGGCCGATCTTGCGCGCATCACCGAACCTTTCGAGCAGGCGGTGCGCAGCATCCACGGGCGGCCCGATGGCGCGGGGCTTGGCTTGCCGCTCGTCAAGGCGCTGGCCGAGCTGCATGGCGGCGGGCTCGTCATCGAAAGCACGCCGGGCGAAGGCTTCACCGCGACGATAAACGTGCCGGCATCCGCCTTTTGTTATCAAGGTGCGGGGATATGAGCGGCATTAACCTATTCATTTTCAACTTTACCGATTGGCTTGAGGGTTCCGCAAAGCTCGCTGCGGCATTATCTGCGCGCGAGATACGGAGAGGATCATGATCCTCAGGGCATTACTCTTGATCGTGGCGGTGGCGCTGATCGTGCCGCACGAGCCCAATCTGGGGCTGGGCCGGCCGTCGCTCGCGCCCGAAACCGGCAGCAGGGTGGACGCTTGCGATAGCGGAAGCTGCACGCTCGATCCCGCGGCGCTTGCGGGCATGCAGGCGGTGGTTCTGGCAAGCCTCATTCAGGTGAAGGCAGATATCGCCCAAGCCCAGCGCGAGCGCGCAGCCCGGAATTGACAAGCCGCCCGCCCGTCCGCTCAATCGCGGGCGATGAGCGAATTCGATCCACGCGAACATCTGGTGACGCCGCTGCGCGGCTTTGAGGGCTTGCGCGTGGGCGAAGTGTTCAAGAGTGCCTCGCGCACGATCACAGACGCCAATTTCGCCGCGTTCCAGACCGTCAGCATGGACAATCACCCGATCCATTATGACTACGAATATTGCAAGCGGCTCGGCCACAAGGCTCCGCTCGCCCACGGGCTTCAGGTGCTGGCGTTCACGGCGGCGGGCGCGGGGCTTTTTCCCCATGTGATCGGGGAAAGCCTGATCGGATTTATCGAGGTGAGTGCGAAGTTTTTGAAGGGCGTCTATCCCGGCGACACTTTGTATCCGGCACTTGAGATCACCGAGCTTACGCCCCAGCGCACCACCGGCATCGTCACCATGCGCGCGACCGTGCATAACCAGAAGGGCGAGCTGGTGCTGGATGGCGTGCATCGGTATTTGCTGAAACTGGCGCGCTGACCCCCACCCGCCCTCCTTCGCTCGCGCTGCGAGCTTCGGAGGACGACGTCCCCCTTGCAGGGGGAGGAATCAATCGCGCGAAATTTTCCTCCCCCTGAAAGGGGGAGGATGCGAGCACACAGTGCGAGCAGGTGGGGGTCATTCCTCTCTCCAGCTTCGCACCCGCGCATGCGTTGGCGCGTGCATGCCGTAATGCGCGGCGAGGCGGTCGAGCGCGATGCGCAGCACCACTTTGGCCGAACGCTGCGGCCAGCCTTTCGCGCGCTCGGCTTCTTCGAGCCCCAGAAGATGGCAGCACACATCGAACAGAAGATCGGAAAGGCCGGGGCCCACACCTTTCATGGCGGCGGAAAAGCGCCGGCGCGCGTCGATCGCGGTGTCGGAAACATTCGCCCCGGCATTCGCACCACGGCTTCCCAGCACCACGGGCGCGCTCAAATCCACGCCCAGCCGCGGGGCCAGTTGCGCCAGCGTGAAATCGCGGCGCAACCGTTCGCCCGCCGCGAACTGCATGGCATCGACGATGTTGCGCCTGGCCATCCAGCCGAGCGGGGATTCGCCGTCATTGCGCATAACATCGCGTTCGCCTTCCGCCGTCTGGATGCGGCTGATGCGGCGCAATTGATGCTGGGCGGCGAAGGGATCCTCGCTCGCCTGCGCGCGGAGGAAAACGCCCTCGCCCGCCTCGCTCAACACCAGCGCATCGGGCGGGCGCGGCGCAAGCCAGCCGCGCTTGCGAAATTCCTCCACCACCACCGCATCCACGCGCGTGGCGATGGGCTTTGACTGCATCTTCAGCGCGTAATCGCCGCCATCGAGCGGCACCAGACGCGCATGCCCGCGCGCCATGCGCCGCAACAGATGAATCGCCGCGCGCGAGGGTTCGTCTTTCGCGCTCATGTCGCGGCCGCTCCGCGCAGCAGCGTTTCCAGCCAGTCGAGCACGCGGTCGAGATCGGGATCCTCGCGCATGTCTTCCACCAGACGGCAGGCATGGGACGCGGTGGTGCGGTCGCGGCGAAACGCATACGCGACCTGGCTGAGCGTCATGCCGAACACGACATGGCTCAGATACATCGCCACCTGACGCGCCAGTGCCGCGCGCTTGCAGCGCCGCGTGGCGGCGGCAATCTCTTCCAGCGGCACATCATAGGCATGCGCCACGATGGCCTGCGCCATGCCGATGCGCGGCGGCACGGCGCGGGGCCAGGCGCGGAATTCTTCCCATTCGAGTTCTTCCAGGATCGACAGGTCGTGCATCATTCGTTGCTCCCTCCGGCCATAGACTGGCTGTAGGACGATTATCCTACAACTCTGGAGGGCGGGGATAAGTTGAGCAACTATAGATTGTATTCTCTGGAAAAACGTGGTTAATTATTGGAAATTTTTACGGAACGGCTTTGAGGAGGGCGGGGGTAAATCCAGCCAAATAGCCGAAAACCGGAACATTTCAAGCACGGCAAAATCGGGCTTTCCGGTTGTAGGATAATGGTCACATTATGGTACATTTCCGACTGAGGCGGGCGGATAGCTTGCGTGCTAGGCTTGCCCCATGAACCGCATCGCCGCCCTTGCCCTCGCCGCCCTGCTTTCAGCCTGCGCGGGCGAGGAAAACCAGAACAACCGCAACAATCCGGATTTTGAGGCGGGCTATGGCGCGGGCTGCTCGGCGGCCACCATCGCGGGCGCCGATTACCGGCGCGGGCCGGTGCGCGACAAGGACCTCTACGACAACAACGACGCCTATCGCCAGGGCTGGGGCAGCGGCTATTCGGCCTGCCGCACGCCCGGCACGCCAGCGCCCGGCGCAAGCCCGGTGCCTTCGCCGAGCCCGGGACATTGAGGAGAGCAGGATGATCCGTGCACTGATTGGATTGCCGCTGCTGATCGTGTTGCTGGCGGCGGCGGCACTTTACGCCGCGTATGGCGAGGTCGATCCCTGCCGCGTGCTGGCGGTGGAGCGCTCGCGCCGCGCCGAAACCGATATCGGCCTGCACATTCACAAGCTGGTCGAGCCGTGGCTGCGCATGGAAACGAGCCAGATGTCCACCGGCCAATGCGCGCGCGAATTGTTCGATTCCTGGCGGGAGCGGATGTCGTCCGAAGCGCAGAGCAGCAGCGGCAGCGACTAGGCCACGGTTAATCCCGCATTAACCTCTGTTTTATACCGTTAATCGGCACGCCCCGAACGGGCATATTGTGCATGGCGCACAATGTGCGTATGATCCGTGTACGTATGGTAGGGGCGTCGCATCGGAGTAACGTCGATGTTGGGTCATCTGGTACACACGCCGAGCGCGGACGAGCGTTTCGAAGATTTTCGCGCGCCGGGTTGGATGCGCCGCTTGTGGCGCGCGCTGTTCGGCGGCCACTGAACTTTATTCAGACACAAGTGATGTGATCGCGCGCGAGGCTTTCGCACGTCAGGAATAATCGCGCTCTTTCCACCACGGAAAAAACGGCGGCATGTCCTTGGAAACTTTTTCGGGGAATTTCGCGGGCCGCTTTTCGAGGAACGACACGACGCCCTCCTTCACATCCGCGCTCGCGCCGCGCGCATAGATGCCGCGGGAATCGATTTTGTGCGCTTCCATCGGATGATCCGTCGCCGACAGCCGCCACATCATCTGGCGGATCAGCGCGATGGAAACGGGTGCTGTGTTGTCGCGGATTTCGACCGCGATCTTGTGGGCGGCGGCGCGCAATTCCTCCGGCTCCACGACCTGGCTCACGAGCTTGCCGCGCAAGGCTTCCTGCGCATCGAAGACGCGGCCCGAATAGCACCATTCCAAAGCCTGGCTGATGCCGACGATCTTCGGCAGAAACCACGCAGACGCCGCTTCCGGCACGATGCCGCGCCGCGAGAAGACAAACCCGAAGCGCGCGGTATTCGACGCGATGCGAATGTCCATCGCCAATTGCATGGTGACGCCGACGCCGACGGCTGGCCCGTTCACCGCCGCGATGACGGGCTTCAGACACTCGAAAATCGCAAGCGTCAGCCGCCCGCCGCCATCGCGCACGCGATCATCGGACCAATCGACCGTTCCCACCGGCCCCGCATTGCGCGCGGCGCGTTCGGGATTGCTCGTCGCATCGAAGGTCGCCGCACCCGCCGACAGATCCGCGCCTGCGCAAAACGCGCGGCCGGCGCCGGTGACGATCACCGCGCGGACATTATCGTCGGCGCTCGCGCGCGCGAACGCGTCGATCAGCTCGGCCTGCATCTTGGCGGTGTAGGCGTTGAGCTTTTCCGGGCGATTGAGCGTGATGGTGAGGATCTGGTCCTTCACATCATAAAGAATCTGTTCGTAGGTCATTCGCGTTCCCATCAATCGCAATAGGTCATCATGCCGTTGTCGGGGCCATGCTCGATTGCGGGATGATCGCTTGACAGGAAGGCCGAGCATTTCTGGCCCTTCATGCCGGGCATAAGCTTGGTCGCGTGCGCCAGCTTCGCGCCCTTGCCGAGCGGCGCATCGATGGCGAAGCAGGAATCGGCTTCGCCCGGCTGCATCGCGTTCACGATGATGTTGATAATGGTTTCGGTCTTGAGCGTCGCGGCCGTGCTGTTGGTGATGACGACCTGCTGATCGGTTCCGCTCGCCGGACCCAGCGCGCAGGCGAGCGGGGTTTTGACATCGGCGGCGTTGGCCGGCGCAAACAACAGAAGCGTGGAAATGCACGCGATGGCGGAAAGCGCTTTCATTATATTCCTCCCGATGCGAAACGGGCCCGCGCGATGCGAGCCCGTTACACTAACACAGATCATGCCGCCTGTTTTTGCGGCGCGAAGCGGGAATAGAAGGTTTCGCCCTTCTCCGCCATGTCGCGCAGCAGCTTGTTGGGCTTGAAGCGGTCGCCATATTTCTTGGCGAAATCCTCGCAGCGCTCGACGAAGGCTCTTCGCGCCGATGGTGTCGATATATGACACCGGCCCACCGGTGAAGGGCGCAAAGCCCCAGCCGAGGATCGCGCCCACATCCGCATCGCGCGGATCGGTGATGACGCCTTCCTCGAAACAGCGCGCGGCTTCCAGCGCCTGAATGGTGAGGAAGCGCTCGCGCATTTCCTCCACATCTGGGTCGGTGCGCCATTCGCCTTTGCCGTAAGACATCAGGTCCGGCCAGATGCGCAGGCGCTTGCCGCGTTCGTCGTAATCGTAAAAGCCCTTGGCGTTCTTGCGCCCGAGGCGTCCGTTCTTCTCGACGATCCAGGCGAGGAAATCTTCCGCCGGATCGGACGAATTGATGCCGAGGTCTTTCTTGGTCTGGCGCGTGACCTTGAGCGCGGTGTCAATGCCGACGGAATCGGTCACCTCCAGCGAGCCCATCGGCATGCCGGCCATGCGGCCCACATTTTCGATCAGCGCGGGCGCGATGCGCTCGGCCAGCATCGCCATGCCTTCGCGCGTGTAGGTGCCGAAGCAGCGCGAGGTATAGAAGCCGCGAGAATCATTCACGACAATCGGCGTTTTCTTGATCTTCTGCACATAATCAATCGCGACGGCGAGCGCGCGCGACGAGGTTTTCTTGCCCATGATGATTTCGACAAGGCCCATGCGATCCACCGGCGAGAAGAAATGCACGCCGATGAAACTTTCCGGGCGCGCGCTTGCTTCGGCGAGGCCGGTGATCGGAAGCGTGGAGGTGTTGGAGCCGTAGATGGTATTGGCGCCGATCACGGCATCCACCTTCTTCGTCACTTCGGCTTTCACCGCGCGATCCTCGAACACCGCTTCGATGACGAATTCGACCGCCTTCAGCGCGCCGAAATCGGTGGTGGGGTGAATGCGGGAAAGAATTTCCGCCTTCTTCTCCGGCGAGGATTTGCCGCGCTCGATCTGCTTGTCGAGCAGCTTGGCGCAATGATCGAAACCGGCTTTGGCTTTCTCGTCGGTCGTATCGACAAGCGTGACATCGATGCCCGCGAGCGCGGAAACATACGCAATGCCCGCGCCCATCACGCCCGCGCCGAGCACGCCGAGATTTTTCACATCGGTACGTGGCTCGCTCGCGGGGCGGCGCGCGCCCTTGCCGAGATCCTGCATCGAGAGGAACAGTGTGCGGATCATGTTGCGGCTTTCGGGCATGCTCATCAGCTTGGTGAAATAGCGCGCCTCGATGCGCAACGCCGCATCCATCGGCACCTGCACGCCTTCATAGACGCAATCGAGGATAAAGCGCTGCGCGGGATAATTGTTGTAGCTCTCTTTCCGCAGCATCGAATTGGCCATGGTGAAAATCTGCCCGCCGCCCGGTGAGAACGGCCCGCCGCCCGGAAGCTTGAATTCCTTCTTATCCCAGGGCTGCACCGCTTCAGGCTTGGACTTGATCCATTCCTTCGCGTCGGCGACGACATCATTGGCGACCTTGTGAACGATCTTGGCCGATAGCGCCTGTTGCGGATTGACACTTTTGCCTTGCAGCAGCATCGGGAACGCGGCCATCGCGCCGATGAGACGCGGAAGGCGCTGCGTGCCGCCGCCGCCGGGCAGCAATCCCACTTTGGCTTCGGGAAGGCCGAGCTGGATTTTCGCGTTGTCCGCGACGACGCGGTAATGACAGGCCAGCGTCACTTCCAATCCACCGCCAAGCGCCAGACCATTGATCGCTGCTGCCACGGGCTTGCCGCAGGTTTCGAGCTTGCGCAGCGCATGATGGAATTGCATCACGCCATTGTAGCGCGCGGCGAGCGCATCCTGCGGATTGGACGATTTTCCACCCGCGTTCGCGCCGGATTCCATTTCATCGAGTGCGGCACCCGCGCAGAAACCGTTCGGCTTGCCACTGGTGATGACAAGGCCCTTGATGGATGCGTCGCTGGCGACCGCTTCGGCAACCTTCGCGATTTCCGCGATGGCCGATGTGGTCAGCACATTCATCGTGCGGCCCGGCACATCCCATGAAAGTGTCACGATACCGTCGGCATCCTGATCCCATTTGAAGTTTTTCAGTTCCATTGTTTTGTTCCTTTTGAATTGTCCCCCCTTCCGTCCGCTTCGCGGACACCTTCCCCCACAAGGGGGGAAGAAAATCCTCCTGCTTACTCCTCCCCCCTTGTGGGGGAGGATGGTCCGAAGGACCAGGAGGGGGGTGCTGAAACTTTCTAGACTCTTTCGATAATCGTTGCCGTTCCCATGCCCGCGCCGACGCAGAGCGTGACCAGCGCGGTGTTGAGATCGCGGCGTTCGAGTTCATCCAGCACGGTGCCCAAAATCATCGCGCCGGTGGCGCCGAGCGGATGGCCCATCGCAATCGCGCCGCCATTCACATTGGTCTTTTCGTGCGGAATGTTCATCACCTGCATGAAGCGCAAAACGACCGCGGCGAAGGCTTCGTTGAGTTCGAAGAGGTCGATGTCATCCACCGTCATGCCCGCGCGCTTCAGCACCTTCTCCGTCACCAGCGCCGGGCCGGTGAGCATGATACAGGGCTCGGACCCGATCGAAGAAAACGCGCGGATGCGCGCGCGCGGCTTCGATGCCCATGCGACGCGCCCGCTTCCTTCGTGCCGAGCAGCACGGCGGCCGCGCCATCGACGATGCCGGACGAATTGCCCGCGTGATGGACATGGTTCAGCTTTTCCACTTGCGGATAACGCTGCTGCGCCACCGCATCGAAGCCCGCGAATTCGCCGAGCTGCGTGAACGCCGGATTGATGCCCGCGAGCGATTGCATCGACGCATCGGGGCGCATGTGTTCGTCGTGATCCAGAATGGTCTGGCCGATGATGTCTTTCACCGGCACGACCGAATTCTTGAAATAGCCCTTCTTCCACGCAGCCCCCGCGCGCTTCTGGCTTTCGACCGCATACGCGTCCACATCGTCGCGCGAAAAACCGTCAAGCGTGGCGATCAGATCGGCGCCGATGCCCTGCGGCGTGAAATAGGATTTGATGGCGATGGCCGGATCGGTGGCCCATGCGCCGCCCGATGCGCCCATGCCCACGCGGCTCATGCTTTCCACGCCGCCGCCGATGGTCATGTCGGACTGGCCGCTCATCACCTGCCCCGCCGCCATGTTGCAGGCTTCAAGCCCGCTCGCGCAGAAGCGATTGATCTGCACGCCCGCGACGCTATCGGCATAATCGGCGTTCAGCACCGCGACGCGCGCGATATTGGAGCCCTGCTCGCCCACCGGATCGACGCAACCCAGCACCACATCATCGACAATATTGGTGTCGAGATGGTTGCGGTCGCGGATCGCGCGCAGCGCTTGCGTGGCCAGTTCGAGCGCGGTCACTTCATGAAGCGCGCCGTCCTTCTTGCCCTTGCCGCGCGGCGTGCGCACGGTGTCGTAAACGAAACAGTCGGTCATGATTGTCTCCGATTTGCTGATGAAAATTGTTCAGGATTCGGCGGGCAGCACGCCATAGCCGATCATGCGCACCGGCTCGGCGCGCGGGGGATTACGCTCGTCCAGCATGTTCTTCACGCGGGTGAGGCTGAGCTTGAGGTCGGCGATCTGCGCGTCGATGTCGATGCGCTGGCGCTCCAACGCGTCGACGCGCTCGGCGAATTTCACCTGCGCGTGCTGAAGCTGGGAGAGGCCCTCATCGCCCTTTTCGTAGAGCGAAAGAAGCTCGGCGATCTCGGCCAGCGAAAACCCGACGCGCCGTCCGCGCAGGATCAGCGACAGGCGCGCGCGATCGCGATTGGAATAGATGCGCGCCTGGCCCTGGCGGCGCGGCGCGAGCAATCCCTCGATCTCGTAAAAGCGCAGCGTGCGCGCGGTGACGGAAAATTCCTTGGTGAGATCGCGGATGGTGTAGGTGCGGCTCAACGAATTATCCGGGTGCGGACGTTTTCGCCCTGCAATCCGGCCCTTTGGCGTTTCCGGGCAGGATTCGTAATTTACGTTTACGTAAGCGTCAAGAACTATTTTGACAAATTATCAGTCGCAAAATCCCAATTTATCAGCCGGTCCAGCACGGCCCGCAGGTGGCGGGGGCGCTCATTCTGGTAGTCCAGATAATAGGCATGTTCCCAGACATCGAGGCCGAGCAGGCACTTGCCGCCCACGGCGAAGGGCGAATCCGCATTGGAGGTGATTTCCACGGCGAGCTTGCCGCGCCTGGCCACCAGCCACACCCAGCCGGAGCCGAATTCCTTCGCACCCTGTTCGGCCAGTTCCTTTTTCAGCTTTTCGAGCCCGCCGAATTCTTCCACCGCCCCGGCGAATTTGCCGGACGGTTTGCCGGCTTTGGGCGAGAGCGAGCGCCAATAGAAATCGTGGTTCCACACCTGCCCGGCATTGTGGAAAATTTCATCGTCGCGGCCGCAGCTCTCGCGCACGATTTCGGCAAGATCCATGTCGGCATAGCGCGTGCCCGCGATCAGCTTGTTGGTCTTCTCCACATAGCCCTTGTGGTGCTTGTGATAATGAATGCCCACGGTGCGCGCGGAGATCGCGGGCTCCAGCGCGGTTTCCGCGTAAGGCAGAGGCGCCAGTTCCAGTTTCGTCGCGACGCTCATGTCACACTCCTTCGCAGGACGCTTGCGCGCATCTCTATTTATTAAGTCGCGAAGGCGAGTTCGGTTCCGTTACGCGGGATTTAGAAGTTTTTCCGCCCTGACCCAATCGAGCCCACGGGCGAGCGCGCGATCCAACCGGGCGAAAAGCTCGTCGATATCGGGCTTTTCGATCACCAGCGGCGGGCAGAGCGCGATGCGGTCGCCCATCAGCGGGCGCACGACGAGCCCTTCCGCCTCGCAGAAGCGCGCGATGGTGGCGGCGACGGCCTTGGCGGGCTCGAAATTCATTTTGGTTTTCTTGTCGGCGACGAGTTCGATAGCGCCGATCAGGCCGACGCCCACCGCCTCGCCCACCAGCGGATGATCGGCGAGTTTGGCGATGTGCGCCTGAAAATGCGGCGACATGCGCGCGGCATGGCCCATCACGTCGCGCTCCTGATAAATCTCGATGGTTTTCAGCGCAACGGCGGCAGCGACGGGATGTCCGCTATAGGTGAAGCCGTGGCCAAAGGTTCCGATCTTGCCGGATTCGGCTTCGATGATTTCGGAAAGCTCCGGCGAAATCAGCACGGCGGAAATCGGCAGATATGCGCTCGACAGCGCTTTGGCGATGGTCATGGTCGCGGGCTGGAAATCATAGGTCTGGCAACCGAACCAGTTTCCCGTGCGCCCGAAGCCGGTGATGACTTCGTCGTCGATCAGCGCAATGTCGTGACGCGCAAGTACGCGGGCGATGGCGGGAAAATATCCACGCGGCGGCAGGATCACGCCACCCGCGCCTTGCAGGGGTTCGGCGATCATCGCGGCAATCGTGTCCGCGCCCTCGCTAAGGATCAGCGCTTCGAGTTCGGCCGCAAGACGCGCGGAAAAATCTTCCTCGCTCTCGCCGGGTTCGGCGGCACGATAATGATGCGGGCAAAGCGTGAAGCGCACGAAATCCAGCGGCAGGTCGAAGCTGCGGTGATTGGCGGGAAGGCCCGTGAGGCTGGCGCTGGCGATGGTCACGCCATGATAGGCTTTCGTGCGCGAGATGATTTTCTTCTTGTGCGGGCGGCCGAGCGCGTTGTTGGCGTACCAGAACAATTTGATCTGCGTGTCGTTCGCCTCCGATCCCGAATTGGCGAAGAAAACTTTGCCGACCGGAATGGGCGCGATCTCTTTCAGCTTCTCCGCAAGCGCAATCGCAGGCTCGTGGCTCTTGCCGCCGAAGATATGGCCGAAGGCGAGTTTGCGCATTTGCGCCGCCGCCGCCTCGACCAGCGCCTCCTCGCCCCAGCCGAGCGCTGTACACCACAGCCCGCTCATCGCCTCGATGTAATCCTTGCCGGATTCATCGTAGAGGCGCACGCCGAGCCCGCGCTCGAAAATCAGCGCGCCCGTTTCGCGCAGCTTCACAAGATTGGTGTAGGGGTGCAGCACCGACTGCACATCGCGCATCTGGGAATTGGTGAGCATGGTCGATCCTTTCATCCTCCCCTTGAGGGTTGAGCCCGCAACAGCGGGCGAGCGTCGAAATTTGCGAACGCGAGTGAAGCAAATTTCGGGGAGGGGTTATACTACAGGCTTCGGTGGACCGACCCCTCCCCTAAACGTCTTTCGCTGCGCTTCAGATGTTTCGACCCTCCCTCAAGGGGAGGGTGGGGAATCCGACGGCGCCTGAACATCGCTATATTCGTACACGGCGGTAGCGGTGCCGGGCCGCTCGGTGCCCTGGCCGGTATAGGTTTCGATCCTGAGCGGCAGGCCGAGCGCGCGCGAGACCCATGTGCGGCTGAGAACGGTGTCGGAATCCTCGTTCTGCGTGATCCACACATCGGTCATGTCGCCGCCGATTTCCTCGCTCTTCTCGATGTGGCAATCCCATCGCTGCACGCGGATATTGTGGCGGTAATCGGATTCGTCCCGCGCCGCATCGAGCGGCGATTTCGTCCAATCGTCGGTGAGCGAGCCAGACATCTTCACATAACGCGTGTCGGCGGTGTTGACGGCCTCGATGATAAGATCGTCGTCATTGTCGTGATGCATCACGGTTTGGGCGCGGAAGGGCGTGTGAAACTGCTTGATCTGCGCATCGGTGACCGTGCGGCAGGAATCGGCGAGCGCGGGCTGGGCCGTCAGCGCCAGCAAGGCGGCAAGCGCGCCAAATTTCCAGTTCATGCTGCTCTCCCGATTTATCCCGCACTCTGGCAAGAGGCACGCGCAAACTCAATCAGCCGCGCAATGACATTTGCGTGGGCGCGAGCCGCTCGGCGAAGCGATAGGGCCCGCGCGCCAGAAGCGCATAGACGCGCAGCTTTATGACATTGTTGATGACGAACCAGACGAGCGCATAGCCCCACACCAGCGCCGCCAGCCGCCAGCCGATGGGCGGCACAAACCAGCCATAGACGGCGGCGAGCGTGCCGAGGACTTGCGTGGTTTCGCACGCCGCGATCAGCTTCCAGCTCGGATAGGGCCGCTCCCAGAACCAGCCGACATTGCGCGTGAGATAGATCGTCAGATGCCCGCCCACCAGCAGCTTGAGGAAGATCAGCGTCTGGATCGTGTTGCGCGGCAGGTGCATGTAATCCTCCGCGATCCAGAACAGCGCAAACGATGCGATGACGCCGGCCACGCCGAGCACCGCGCTGACCGTGAGCACGCGCGGCATCGCCCAGCGCACCGGGGAGGCCGCGACCGCCACATGATCGTAGGCGATCATCATGATCGGCACATCGTTGAGGATCGCCAGCAACACGATCATCGCCGCGGTGACGGGATAGAAATTGAAGATCAGGATCGAGAGCGTCATGAAAAGCAGCACGCGCACGGTTTCCGAAATGCGGAAGATGGCGTAGCCCGTCATGCGCTCGAAGATGCGCCGCGCTTCGGCGACCGCGCTGGTGATGACGGAAAGGCCGGGTGCTGTGAGCACCAGATCGGCGGCGGCGCGCGCGGCGTCGGTCGCACCCGACACCGCAATACCGACATCGGCCTGCTTCAGCGCGGGCGCATCGTTCACCCCGTCGCCCGTCATGCCGACGATATGGCCCGCTTCCTGAAACGTGCGCACGATATCGAATTTGTGCTCGGGAAAAACTTCCGCGAAGCCTTCGGCGTTGAGGATGCGCGCGGGATCGATTTTCGCGCCGTCCTTGCCGGGCGGGCCGAACACTTGCGTGGCGGAGAGAATGTTCGAGCCGAGCTTCAGTTGCTTCGCGATCTCGCGCGCGATGGCGACGTGGTCGCCCGTGACCATGCGGATGTCGAGGCCCATGGCGCGGGCGCGCGCGATGGTGGAGGCGCTGTCGTCGCGCGGCGGATCGGAGAGCGGGAGCAAGCCCAGATATTGCCATTTGCCGCTCGCATCGGTTTGCGCCACGCCCAGCGTGCGATAGCCGCGCGCGGCCAGATCGTCCGTCGCTTTCTTCACCTGATCGGCGCGTTCATTGCCGGTGAGTTCGAGGATCGATTGCGGCGCGCCCTTGGCGACGCTGTAATGCGAAGGACCATCCTGCACCTCCGCTTCCGCGCGCTTGCGCACAGGATCGAAGGGCTTGCGCGACACGATCTTCACCGCGTCGAGATGATCGGCGGCTTCGCCCGCTTTCAGGATCGCCGCGTCTATCGCATCGGGTGAATCGCGGTCGCAGGTGAGTGCCGCCGCGCGCAGCAGCGCCGCCGCATCGCCCGCGAACAGGATGGGCGGGGCGGGCGTGAGTTCGTTCTTCGTCAGCGTGCCCGTCTTGTCGCTGCACAAAATGTCCATGCCCGCCATCTCCTCGATGGAGACGAGGCGGGAAACGATGGCCTTCATGCGCGCGAGCACGCTGGCGCCCACCGCCATCGTCACCGACATCACGGCCGGCAGCGCCACGGGAATGGCCGCGACCGTGAGGATCAAACAAAAGAGCAGCGTCTCCACCAGCCCGTCGCCGCGGAACAGCGCCGTCATCAGGATTAGCGTCACCAATCCGATGGTGAGGAAGATGAGGAAATTGCCGATGCGCAGAACCGCCTGCTGGAAATGCGAAGGCGCGCCCGCGCTCTGCACCAGCTTGGCGGTCTTGCCGAAGAAAGTGCTCATGCCCGTGGCCGTGACGAGCGCCTGCATCTGGCCCTGCTTCACCACCGAGCCGGAATAAAGAATGTCGCCATCCTTGCGATCCACCGGCAGGGATTCGCCGGTGAGTGCGGATTGATCGACCGACAGCGAGCCTTGCCCATGCGCGGTTGCGTCCGCCGGAACGATGTTGCCCAAAGTCAGCGCGATGAGATCGCCCGGCACGATCTGCCGCGCGGGCACGTCGATCCATTTGCCGTCGCGGCGCACGCGCGCGGTGGGCGCAAGGCGCTTCTTCAGTGCCGCGATGGCGTTATGCGCGTTCGTCTCCTCGAAGAAGCCGACGCCGGTGTTGATGAGCAGCATGGCGAGGATGATGCCGAAATCCTCCCAATGCCTCGCCGCGGCCGAAAGAACGGCGGCGGCCTCGATCATCCAGGGGATCGGGCCCCAGAAATAACCGGCGAGCCGCACCGCCAGCGAGACATGGGTCTCGGCGATGGCGTTTTCGCCGGTTTGGGCGAGGCGGCGCGCGGCTTCGGCCGAGGAAAGGCCTTCGGGCGCGGTTTTAGCAGTCATGCCGTTTGATGCCATGGAAAATTCCTCCCGCATTGAGGAAACGCAAAGCCCGGCTGATTGCCCCACGGCCCGCACATTCCTATGATGGCGGCAAGAAGAACAGGGGTGACGCAATGCTGGGGCAGATGCAGGACTGGCCGCTGCTGGTCCACAAGATCATCGATCACGCCGAGCTTTATCACGGTAGCCGCGAGATCGTGAGCCGCTCGGTCGAAGGCCCCATCGAGCGCACGAATTATCGTGAAGTGGCGGGCCGCGCGCGGCGCGTGGCCAAGGCGCTGGACCGTTTCGGCGTGACGCTCGGCGACCGGGTTGCGACGCTGGCGTGGAACACGCACCGCCATATCGAGGCGTGGTACGGCATCGCGGGGCTGGGCGCGATCTATCACACGCTCAATCCGCGGCTCTTCCCCGACCAGATTTGCTGGATCGCCAATCACGCCGAGGACAAGGTTCTGTTCTTCGACACGAGTTTCACCAAGATCGCGGAAATGATGGCGGCGAAAGTTCCCTCCATCAAATTGTTCGTGGCGCTGACCGATCGCGCGCATCTGCCGGACGCGAAAATTCCCAATCTTGTCGCTTACGAGGATTTCATCGCCGCGGTCGATGACGATTTCGCGTGGAAGGAATTCGACGAGAATACGGCTTGCGGGCTTTGCTACACTTCCGGCACCACGGGCAATCCCAAGGGCGTGCTTTATTCGCATCGCTCGAATGTGCTGCACGCTTTCACCGCCGGTCAGGCCGATGCGATGGGATTGCGCGCGGTGGATGCGGTGCTGCCGGTGGTGCCGATGTTTCATGCCAATGCGTGGGCGATTGCGTTTTCCGCGCCGATGGTGGGGGCCAAGCTCGTGATGCCCGGCGCGAAGCTTGACGGCGATTCGGTTTGCGAGCTTCTCACCAATGAGCGCGTGACGATGACGGCGGCGGTGCCGACCGTGTGGCTGGCGCTGCTCGATTATCTGGAGAAGACGGGAAAGACATTGCCCGATCTGAAGCGCGTCATCATCGGCGGTTCGGCCGCACCACGCGCCATGATCGAGGCGTTCGAGACGAAATACGATGTGACCGTGGTTCATGCCTGGGGCATGACGGAGATGAGCCCGCTCGGCACGCTCGGCACGCTGAAGCCGGGCATGGCGGAACTGCCTTACGAAAAGCAGCTCGATTACAAATGCAAGCAGGGCCATCCGCCCTTCGGCGTGGAAATGAAGATCACCGATGATGAAAACCGCGAACTGCCGCGCGACGGAAAAGCATTCGGCCGGCTGAAAGTGCGCGGGCCGGCGGTGGCGAAGGGTTATTTTCGCGGCGAGGGCGAGGGATCATTCGACGATGAGGGCTGGTTCGACACCGGCGATGTGGCGACGCTTGATGCGGACGGCTACATGACCATCACCGACCGCGCGAAGGACGTCATCAAATCGGGCGGCGAATGGATTTCCTCCATCGAGATCGAGAATATCGCGGTCGGCCATCCGGCGATCGCCGAGGCTGCCGTCATCGGCGTGCGCCATCCCAAATGGGACGAAAGGCCGCTGCTGATTGTCGTGCTCAAGCCGGGCGCGAAGGCCGGGCGCGACGAAATCCTGCAATATCTTTCCGGAAAAATCGCCAAATGGTGGATGCCGGACGACGTCGCCTTTGTCGATGAAATTCCACACACCGCCACGGGCAAGATTCAGAAGACGGTGCTGCGCGAACGCTTCGCCGATTTCCGCTTGCCGAACGCAGCGGCCTGAAGCAAGGAGAATTCCATGCGCATTCTGGCGAGATTTTCCTTTGCGGGCTTCGTGCTCGCGCTCGCGACCGGGCTGATCGCGGGGCTCGGCACGCGGCTGGGAATTTGGCCGTTCGCCACGGGCCTGAAAATGCTTGTTGGGCTGCTGGCGTTTGGCGGGCTCGGATTTCTGCTCGGGCTGATCTGGGTGGTGACGGCGCTGGTGAAAAACACGAGCGCGGGCGCGCGCTTCGGATTGATCGGGCTGATCGGATCGGCGGCGGTGCTGATCCTGCCGCTCTACGATATTTATGTGGCGAAAACCTCGCCGCCCATCCACGACATCTCCACCGACATCGAACACCCCCCGCAATTCGAGGCGCTGCTGCCGCTGCGCAAGGGTGCTGCAAGTGGGCCGGAATATGACGGGCCGAAACTTGTGAAGATGGATGACGGCAAGAGCTACACGACATCGTATTTGCAGCGGAAATATTACGGCGACATCCACACCATCGCGATCCTGACGCCGCCGGAAAAGCTGTTCAATCGCGCGCTGGAAGCGGCCAAAGAGATGGGCTGGAATATCGTGGCGGTGGCGCCCGACGAAGGCCGCATCGAAGCGACGGACACCTCGCTGTTCTTCGGCTTCACCGACGATATCGTGATCCGCGTGAAGCCGAGCGGCATGGGCGCGAAACTCGACATCCGCTCCAAGAGCCGGGTGGGCGTGTCGGATGTCGGCAAGAACGCCGCGCGCATCCGCGCCTATGTGAAGACGCTGGCGGGGACGAGTGGTTAGAGCACGCGCCAGGTGAGGCGGTGTTTGCGAGCTCCGCCCCGTGTGACAGGGGGAAACCTCCACCTCGCATGGCCGCAGCGCCGGTGAAGGGAGTCGCGGAAGGCGACGGCTGCTCTTCGAGTACGATGTCGCAAATTTTTGTAAACATCCGAGATTGTTCACGCGAAATAGCTGCGCAATCCACGCGCGTCGAAGATATTTCCAAGCGGTATTTGATCGCGATTTCCGCCGGTCGATGCGCCACTTTGCCTTGCGCGCGGTTGAATGCGAGATCGATGGCAGCGCCCAATTTTGCGACCTCTACGAGCAATCGGCGAGAAGTATGACAGGCAGAATCAGCCATATCAGGGCACGATAGGGTGGCTGACGGCGGAACCGAAAATCCCCGGGAAGAGATCATCGAATCGAACCGCGACCATAGAATAGACTTCGTGACATCGGCTCATCCGGAAGCGTCGCCAGTTCGATCGTGCCGCCTTTTTCTTTTTTGCGATTTAGATTGGCGACAGGCTCGCATTGCGCGTAATCGTGATCGTCTGCCGCTCTCCGCCTCGCGTGCGTTCGAGAGGCGATCTCGGCGCCTCGTAAACAGTGGTATGAGGAAAGGTAGTTACGGTAGCACTTCTGTATCGTCCCACCCTCTTCCGCCACCTTCCCCTCGCGCTCCAGCTGAATCAAATGCGCCAGCACCGATCGCGCGGCGGCGGGGTGCAGGCGCTTGTCCACATCGGCGTATATCCGCGCGACCATATCGGGGATGGTGTGAATGTCGTCGTAGAGACAGGCAAGAATCTGCGCCTCGCGCTCCAGGCGATGCTCGATATAGGCGTCGAGGAAGGGCGCGGGTTCGCGCACCGGGCCGCCATGCGTTGGCCACAGGACCTGATCATCGCGCGCGCGCAATTTGCGCAAGCTCGCCATGTACTCAGCCATGTCGCCATCGGGCGGCGTGACGACCGTGGTGGACCAGCCCATCACATGATCGCCGGTGAAAAGCGCGCGTTCCTCACGCAGCGCGTAACACATGTGGTTCGACGTATGCCCCGGCGTATAAACACATTCCATCGAAAAACCGTCGCCGGAAATCACATCGCCGTCCTTCACGCGCACATCCGGCATGAAGGCGCGGTCGCCGCCCTCTTCCACCTTTACATCATCGTCACGCCCCGAACCGTGCGGGCCGAAGGCGTAGGTTTTCGCACCCGACCATTCCTTCAGCGGTTGCGCCGCGGGCGAATGATCGGTGTGGGTGTGCGTGAGGAGAATGTGCGATACGCGCTTTCCGCCAAGCGCGCGCTTCAAGGCTTCGATGTGATCGGGCAGCAGCGGCCCGGGATCGATCACCATCACATCTTTCGCACCCGCGATATAAACGCCCGTTCCCGTGAAGGTGAACGGACCGGGATTGTTCGCGAGCACGCGCGCGACGAGCGGCGAAACCCGCAACGGCTCGCCATAAGGCGCGCTGAAATTGCGGTCGAAGGGGATGGCCATGCGCCATGATTATCAGGGCGCCGGGGGCTTGTCATACCGCACCGGGCGGCCCCTGGCCCTGCGCAGGGGGCGAGCGCCGCTTAACGACGAAAATTAAGCCTTTTGCCATCATTTTTTCGTCAAGCGGGCGTAGTATGGCTAATATTTCGTATGCAAATCGTGTTCGAAACGGAACAGCCGGTTCACGACCCCCGCATTCCCATGCGCGTGTGGGCGTTCTGCGCGATTGTGCTGCTGGGGCCTTCGCTTCTCGTGTGGATCGTGCGCGGAACGGCGCTGGCGTTTTCCTGCGCGCCGGGCACGGATTTGTGTCACGGCATGAATCTCGGCGGGGGATTGCGGGACACGCTGAACCTGGCCTGGTTTGTAGGCACCAACACATTCGTGGCGCTCTTGATCGGCTTTGCCGCTTCCATCGCCGCACTCTTTGCGAAGAAGCCGCTGCTCGCGGGGCTGAGCGTGTTCCTGCTGCCGCTGGGCGCGCTGGTGCTGCCGACGCTGGCGGTTTCGCTTTCCACCTATAATGGCTGCCCGGTCAATGACGCGGGCGTCGGCGATTGCGTTCTCTGGGGCGCGCATATGGGCATGAGCTTTCACCGCGCCGCCATGGCGCCATGGCTGATCTACGGCATCGTGCCTTACAGCTTCGCGCTGGCCATCATGACCGGCGTGATCGGCTTCATGTTCTGCCGCGCGCGGACGAGCTAGGCATAGGGCTTGCCGTCGATGGCGCGCACCAGCCCCTTGACGGTGCGGAACAGCACCCAGACATAGAGCAAAATCACCAGCGGAATGCCGACGAGAATAAAGCACAGCGGCACCGCCACGCACATGCCGATCAGGAACACCCAGAAAATCTCGATGGCGTTGTTGAAATGGCCCTCATAGGCCGTGCCGCGCACGTCATCGCGCTTCACATAGGCCAGCACCACGCCGATGATAGCGGTGATGCCGTTCACAAGGGCCGCCAGATACAGCAGATAGATGATGATGGCGGTGGTGCGCGCGGATTCGTCCGTGGACGGAACAGATGGCTTCTCGGATGCGTCGATCACAATAGTCCCTCCGCATGACAGCGTGTCAGATCATGTGGGAATTGTAACACAAACTGTCAATCCCGTGCCGAACCGGCGCATTCGCGCCTGCACAAAAACCGCCATCCAAACGATACAAAAAAATCACTCGACACAGAGGCTTGGCGCGCGCAAAACGGCGCCACCGGGGGCATAGAAAAGTTCAGCGGAGGACGCTATGCCGAGCTATGACATCTGCTACCTGAAGGACGACGGCACGCTTGCGGGAAAACTTTCCGCCCAGTGCCTCGACGACAAACAAGCCAAAATCCTCGCCCACGCCATGAAGCTCAAAGGCTCGCGCCGCATCGAGGTGTGGGACGGCAAATTGCTCGTCTATCAGCGGCCCGAGCGGCCCCATTAACGCCATCGCCCTTACGCCGGATCAAAGCGGGGCGCTCGCGCGCTTTTGTTTTTCGGAGATTGGCTGCACAAACCGCGAACACCCCCTATATTGCCGCCATGGCGCACAACAATGGACAGGTGGGACGGCCCGTAGCGGGCTTCGCGGAAGCGGGCGCGCGCTTCGACATGACGGGCGCGGAGATGGCCGGGTTCGTGCCGCATCGCCCGCAGCGGCCCGGAAAAATCCGAAGGCGGCAGGGCGTTCAAGCTCGTCAGCGAATACGAGCCCGCGGGCGATCAGCCGACCGCGATCAAGGAACTGGTCGAAGCCGCGCGCGCGAACGAGCGCGATCAGGTGCTGCTCGGCGTCACCGGCTCGGGCAAGACCTTCACCATGGCGAAGGTGATCCAGACGCTGCAGCGCCCCGCGCTGATCCTGGCGCCGAACAAGACGCTCGCCGCGCAGCTTTACGCGGAGATGAAAAATTTCTTCCCCGAAAACGCGGTGGAATATTTCGTTTCCTATTACGATTACTACCAGCCCGAAGCCTATATCCCGCGCACCGACACCTATATCGAAAAGGATTCCTCGATCAACGAGGAGATCGACCGCATGCGCCATTCGGCGACGCGCGCGATTCTGGAGCGCGACGATGTGATTATCGTCGCCAGCGTGTCGTGCATCTACGGCATCGGCGCGGTGGAGACCTATTCCGGCACGGCGGTGACGATCAAGCGCGGCGGAAAGCTCGACCGCAACGATCTGTTGCGGCAACTCTCGCGCGCTGCAATATCGCCGCAATGACGACAATTTCACGCGCGGGTCTTTCCGCGTGCGCGGCGATACGATCGATCTGTTCCCGGCGCATTACGAAGACCGCGCCTGGCGCATCGAATTGTTCGGCGATGTGGTGGATTCGATCGTCGAGTTCGATCCGCTGACCGGGCGCAAGGCAGCGCGCGCTCGATACGATCAAAGTCTATGCCAATTCGCATTATGTGACGCCGCGCCCGACGCTGGCGCAGGCGCTGAAAGGCATCAAGCAGGAGATGATCCTGCGGCTCGACGAGTTCCGCAACAACGGCAAGCTGCTCGAAGCGCAGCGGCTGGAACAGCGCACGCTCTTCGATCTGGAAATGATCGAGGCCACCGGCTCCTGCGCCGGCATCGAGAATTATTCGCGCTGGCTGACGGGGCGCAAGCCCGGCGAGCCGCCGCCGACGATGTTCGAATATCTGCCGGACGAGGCGCTGGTGTTCGTCGACGAAAGCCATGTGACCGTGCCGCAGATCGGCGGCATGTATCAACGGCGATTACCGGCGCAAATTCACGCTCGCCGAATATGGCTTTCGCCTGCCGAGCTGCATCGACAACCGCCCGCTCAAATTCGAGGAGTGGGACGCGATGCGCCCGCAAACCGTTTATGTGTCGGCCACGCCCGGCCCGTGGGAGATGGAGCGCGTGGGCGGCGTGTTCGCCGAGCAGGTGATCCGGCCGACCGGGCTGATCGATCCGCCGGTGGAAATCCGCCCGGTGGAAACGCAGGTGGACGATCTCATCGCCGAATGCCGCATCATGGCCGCGCGCGGCTATCGCGTGCTCGTCACCACGCTGACCAAGAAGATGGCGGAGGACCTCACCGAATATATGCACGAACAGGGCATCCGCGTGCGCTATATGCATTCCGATGTGGAAACGCTGGAGCGCATCGAGATCATCCGCGATCTGCGGCTGGGCGCGTTCGATGTGCTGATCGGGATCAATCTGCTGCGCGAGGGGCTCGACATTCCCGAATGCGCGCTGGTGGCGATTCTGGATGCCGACAAGGAAGGTTTTCTGCGCAGCGAAACCAGCCTGATCCAGACCATCGGCCGCGCCGCGCGCAATGTGGACGGCAAGGTTATTCTGTATGCGGATCACATCACCGGCTCGATGGAGCGCGCGATGGCCGAGACCGCGCGCCGCCGCGAAAAGCAGCGCGCATACAACGAGGCGCACGGCATCACGCCCGCCAGCATCAAGAAGAATATCGGCGACATCATGGGCAGCATGTATGAGCGCGATCATGTGATGGTGGATGCGGGCTTCGCGGAAGAAGGCGGCGCGTTCATCGGCCACAATATCCGGCCCATATCGCCGATCTCGAAAAGCAGATGCGCGAGGCCGCGGGCGATCTGGAATTCGAAACCGCGGCGCGCCTGCGCGACGAGATCAAGCGGCTTCAGGCAACCGAACTCGCCATCGCCGACGATCCCTTCGCGCGGCAAAGCGAAGTGGAGCGCGCGGTGGACGACGCGTTCCTGTCCGCGGTGCGCGATGGGGCGGAGATGACGGCAAGCCCGGCCCCAAGCGCCAGAAAACGTCGCGCAGCCGAATGAAGCGCGCGAGCCGCCCGAATACGCCGAAGACGTTTGGGAGCAGGAGCAAGTAACTATATTTGCAATATTCGGGGGAAATTCATGCCATCTTGCAATAATCTCAATTATGAGATATATCAAAAATGAGTTGGACGATCACTTTCGTGAACAGTGCGGCGGAAGCGGAAGTTGAACGCGCTGCCGACGACATGCAGATGCGTTTTGCGCGCATCACCGACTGATGCGGGATTAGGGGCGCTTCAGAATGCGCGAGCCCTATGTGAAGCATCTCTCCGGCAAATTGTGGGAGATGCGCCTCAAAGGACGCGACGGCATCGCCCGGTCGATCTATGTGGCGGCATCGCGGCCAGCGCGTGATGGTGCTGCGGACCTTCGTGAAGAAGACGCAGGAAACGCCGCGCCGGGAAATGGAAATCGCTTTCGCGCGCATGAAGGAGATACGGCGAATGAGAAGTGTCGACGCCTGGAAGCGGGAGAAGCTGAAGGACCCCGCGTTCAAGAAGGAATATGACGCGCTGGAAGAGGAATTCGCACTCGATCGGCGAATTGCATCGGCGCACGCGCGCAGGCCAAGCTCTCGCAGGCGCAAGTGGCGCGGCGCATGGGCACCTCGCAATCGGCCGTGGCGCGGATGGAAAGCGGGCGCGCGCCATCGCTCACGAGCTTGCGCAAATATGCCAAAGCGGTGGGCCGCAGGGTGGAAATCAAGCTGGCGAAAGTAGGCTGAGGCGGGCTCAAACGCGCTAACGCCTACCGATCCTTGCACGCCCAGAGCGCGCCGAACGCCATGTGGATGGCGTCGTGGGCCGTGAATTGTGCAAAGCGCGGGGCGGCGGCGGCTTTCGTGCGCAGCCAGTCGAGCGCCTGTTTGGCGCCGTCCTCGAAACTTTCGGCGGCGGGAAACACAATTCGCCCACCTGTCCGCCCGCGTCGATATAGCTTGCGATCTGGCTCAGGCATTTGGCTTCGGTCGTCTGGCAGCGCACGAGATAGTCGGCGAGTTTTTCGTCCGAGGCAGCAGCGCTTGCCGCGTGCAAGCAAAACACGCACGCCAAACACGCCGCCGCAAAAAGATTGCGCATGCTCGCCCCTAATTGCCGCCGCACGGCCACAGCGTGTTGAGCGCCGTATATTCGGCGTCCACCTCGTCGCCGCCCGCCAGCGTATCGTTGGCGGCGGCGGCGTTCTTCAGCCATTGCAGCTCCGTCTCGATCGCGGAATCTTCCCGCAAGATCGTCGGGCGGGCAGATGATGCCCATGTCGTCGGCCGCCGCCTCGAAGCCGTATTTCAGATCGGCGCGGCAATCCGCATCGCCCGCGTCGCAGCGCGCCAGAAAATGGGTGAGCGTTTCCTTCGGCTGATCGTCGGCGCCGCCCTGCGCGCGCGCTTGCGGCGCTGCAAGCGCCAGCGCGCAGACGGCAATTATCGCGGCAATGCGCATCGTGTTCTCCGGTTGAGGTTGCGCGCAGCATACACCGTTTACCAAACGGGCGGGAATCGGGCGCGGACTTGATCTGGCGCAAGGACCATGGCGGCGCCCGGCCTTAAAAAGGCAGTGAAAGACCGGATTTCTCAACATGCGAACCGATGCACATTCGCTGGGGCTGCTGACCGCTTTCCTGCTGGGCGGCGCGCAAGTCTTCTGGGTAGCACTTGTGGGGCTTGGAGCCGCGCAACCGCTGGTCGATTTTCTGATGCGGGTGTGGTTCGTCGCACCCGCGTTGCACATCATGCCGTTCGGCGCGCTGCATGCACTGGCACTCGTCTTCGCCATGAGCGTGAGCGGTTATCTCGTCGGCTGGGCGGTGGGCGTGGCGCTGAACAGCGCGCAACGTTCGGCCGAATGAACCGCCACGATCTCACCGAATTCATCCGCACGCGGCGCTTTGCCGTGATGGCGAGCGTGTCGGGCGAGCATGCGCCGCAAGCAGCCCTCGTCAATTATGCGGTGACGGCCGATCTCGAATTCGTTTTCGACACCACCAGCGCCACGCGCAAATGGACCAATCTGCGCGCCAATCCGAAGATCGCGCTTGTCGTCGGCTGGGAGGGATCGGAGACGGTGCAGATCGAAGGCATCGCCGACGAGCCGCAAGGCGCCGAACGCGAGCGGCTGGTGGCACTTTACCTCGAAACCTTTCCCGAAAGTGCCTCGCATCGCGAATGGCCGGGCATCACATGGTTTCGCGTGCGCCCGCGCTGGATTCGCCACAGTTCGTATTACCGGCCGCGGTCTATTACGGAGTTTTCGTTTTAGTGTGAACACCCCTCCCCCGAATGCTTTTCGCATGCTCAAAGCATTCGCCCCCTCCCACAAGGGGAGGGGGATTCATTCAGTGGTTCGGCGGAATGTGCGGGAATGCGAGCACCACGCGCTTCTGGCCGTGATCGGGAACCTTGAAGCGGGCGCTGCGCTCGGCATCGGCCGGATCGTCGGAGAAGCTGGCGGCGGCGATAAATTTCTTGCCGGCCGGAAGCTGGAGCAACACCCACGGGCCCGAGCAATCCAGACTCAACAGGTCCTTGCCGGCTTCGTCCTTCACCACCAGATGCGCGCCCGACAAATATTGCGCGCCGCCATTGGAGAATTCCACGCGGATGGGAAACGCGAGCCAGCGCGGGTCATGCTGGGCCTCGTCGCCGATGCCGGTGCAGACCGTCTGGATGCCGTTCAGCGAGACCGGCTTGTCCATGGTCAGGGGATTGGCCAGAGCCGGGCCGGCGATAACGGCCAATGCCAAAGCGGCAATGCTTATGGGTCTCATGGATGAAATCCTCCTTGCGATATGTCCCGTCAATAATACCCAGTTATGGCAACGCTGTGGCAGACTGTGGGTGCCCAATCTTGCCAAAATGCCCTACCCGGACTATATCGGCAAACGTTGAGGCCGCGCGAGCCAGAGAAGTTTCATGCGCGTCCATGCGGGTGTCCGGCCAAGCGAATTGACCGACAAACGGCCTGGAGTGACGACGACGCTTTCCCTGAAAAACAGACGCGACTTCCACAACCGTAGCGGACATGGTGTTCGCCGCGGAACTTCCCGTTTCAGGAGAAAGCCGTAATGTCTACGACCGGCCAGGTCAAATTCTTCAACACCACGAAGGGCTTCGGATTCATCGCGCCGGAAGGCGGCGGCAAGGACGTGTTCGTCCATGTCACCGCGGTACAGGCCGCGGGTCTGCGCAGCCTCAACGAAGGCCAGCGCGTCAGCTTCGACATCGAAGCCGACAAGCGCGGACCCAAGGCCGTGAACCTCAAAGTGCTTTGAGATTTCCGGTTTGAGAATGGAAGCGGCGCGGGAGAGTTCCGCGCCGTTTTCTTTTGCCCTATGCGCGGCAATGAGGATTATCTGTCATGGGCGCGCGGCCAGACGCGTTAAACTTCAAAAAACGACTCAAGGGGAAAAACCATGAACATGTCGCGCAAACTGGCGGCGGAATTCATCGGCACGTTCTGGCTGGTGCTGGGCGGATGCGGGGCTGCGGTGCTGGCGGCGGGCGTGCCGCATATGGGCATCGGTTATGCGGGCGTGGCCCTCGCCTTCGGGCTGACGGTGCTCACCGGCGCGTATGCGTTCGGGCATATCTCCGGCGCGCATTTCAATCCGGCCGTGACGTTCGGGCTGTTCACCTCCGGGCGGTTTCCCGGCCGCGACGTGATCCCATACTGGATCGTGCAGGTGGCGGGCGGAATCGCGGCGGCGAGCGTGCTGTTTCTCATCGCGCGCGGGATCGCCAGCTTCGACGTGGACAATGGTTTCGCCGCAAACGGCTATGGCGAACATTCCCCGCAAGGTTATTCGCTGGCGGCGTGTATCGTGTGCGAGATCGCGATGAGTTTCATGTTTCTGATCGTGATCCTCGGCGCGACATCGAAGAAAGCCCCACCCGGTTTTGCGCCGCTCGCCATCGGCCTTGCGCTGACGCTGATCCATCTCATCTCCATTCCGGTGACGAACACATCGGTCAACCCGGCGCGCTCCACGGGCGTTGCGATCTTCGTGGGCGGCTGGGCGGAGTGGCAGCTCTGGCTGTTCTGGGTGGCGCCGCTGATCGGCGGCGGATTGGCCGGGCTGGTGCAGCGCTGGCTGGCTCCCGAATAGTGCCTACAAATCGAGCAAATGGCGCTTGGCCGCAGCGCCGTGCCTTGCCTTTGGGCGGGGCGCATCCTTCTATGCACGCTGACCGGATTTGAGGACGCGTCTTGGGTTTCGAAGGTCCCGAACACATCGAACTGATCGACGGCGAGGCGCTGCGCCGCGAACTGACCGCGATCGCGCGCGACGAAGGCGATTCCGCGCGCCTGCGCAAGACCGCACTCGCCCATATCAAGACGCAATTTTCCGCCGCCCGTGCGCGCGTGCAGGATGCGGTGGAGACCGGCAACGTCACGGGGCTTGCCGCTTCGCGCGCGCTTTCGGATTTGCAGGATATCGTCATCCAGGTTCTCTACGATTTCGCGACCAAGCATTTCTACTACGCGCAAAACCCCACCGAATCCGAACGCATCGCGGTGGTGGCGACGGGCGGTTACGGCCGCGCGCAACTCGCACCCGGTTCCGATGTCGATCTCTTGTTCGTGCGGCCCTACAAGGAAACGCCGTGGAGCGAGAGCGTTATCGAATTCATTCTCTACATGCTGTGGGACATGGGCCTGAAGGTCGGCCATGCCACGCGCTCGCTCGCCGAATGCGTGCGGCTATCGAAGCAGGACATCACCATTCGCACGGCAATCCTGGAGGCCCGCTATCTGTGGGGCGATGCCGGACTTTACGAGGATCTGCGCAAACGTTTTTGGGCCGATGTGGCGCACGGAACCGGACAGGATTTCGTGGAGGCCAAACTTGCCGAGCGCGACGAGCGGCATCTGCGGCAAGGCGAAAGCCGCTATCTCGTCGAGCCGAATATCAAAGAGGGCAAGGGCGGCTTGCGCGATCTGCAAACGCTCTACTGGATCGGCAAATATCTCTATCACGTCGATGACGCGGCCGATCTCGTCAAGCACAATGTCTTCACGCACGACGAATACAAAACGTTTCAAAAAGCCGAAGCGTTTCTGTGGGATGTGCGCTGCAATCTGCATTACGCCGCGGGCCGCGCCGAGGAGCGGCTGTCCTTCGATGCGCAGCCGGAAATGGCGCGGCGCATGGGCTTTCAGGCCGACACGCCGCGCCACGCGGTGGAAGAATTCATGCGCGCTTATTTTCTTGGTCGCAAAGGATGTGGGCGATCTGACGCGCATTTTCTGCGCCGCGCTGGAAGAACAAAACCGCAAGAAGCGGCCCTCGCTCGCCAATATGTTGCCGGGATTTCTCAAGCCGCGCACGGGCACGGAAGATTTCTATGTCGAGAACGGGCGGTTGAATGCGAAGGCGGGCGCGTTCAAGCGCGATCCCGTCAATCTCATCCGCATCTTCCAGATGGCCGATGCCAAGCATGTGGACGTGCATCCCAACGCGCTGCGCACGATCACCCGCTCGCTTGACCTCATCACGGAAGATGTGCGGCGCGATCCGGTGGCCAACCGCCATTTCCTCGATGTGCTGTCCTCGCGACACGATCCCGAACGCGCGCTGCGCATGATGAATGAAGCGGGCGTGTTCGGGAAATTCGTGCCGGAGTTCGGCCGCATTGTGGCGCTGATGCAATTCAACATGTACCACCACTATACGGTCGATGAGCATCTGATCCGCGCGGTCGGCAACGTCGCCTCCATCGAGCGCGGCGAGCACAAAAAGGATCATCCCGTCTCGAGCGACATCATCAAGCGCATCAAATCGCGCGAGGCGCTTTACTGCGCCATGCTGCTGCACGATATCGCCAAGGGCTTGCCGGGCGATCATTCCGATGTCGGCGGCGCGATTGCCGAAAGCCTGTGTCCGCGGCTCGGCCTCAGCGCTGCCGATACCGCGTCGGTTTCGTGGCTCGTGCGCAATCATCTCATCATGAGCGACGTGGCGCAGAAGCGCGACATCGCCGATCCGAAAACCGTGCGCGATTTTGTAAGCGCGGTGCAATCGCCGGAGATGTTGCGCTTGCTGCTGGTGTTGACGGTGGCCGACATTCGCGCGGTCGGCCCCGGCGTGTGGAACGGCTGGAAAGGCCAATTGCTGCGCGAGCTTTATTACGAGGCCGAAACCGTGATGACCGGCGGCGACGGCACGCATGGCCGCGCGGCGCGCATTGCCGAAGCCAAGGAGGCGCTCACCGCGCGCATCAAGGATTGGCCGCCCGAAGCGCGCGCGCGCGCGCGGGACCGGCACTATGATGCCTATTGGCTCGCCTTCGACACCGACACCCATGAGCGCCACGCCCGCATGATGGCGGCGGCCGATGCGAAGGGCGAATTGCTCGCGCTGTCCTCGCAGAGCAATGCATTCCGCGCCATCAGCGACATCGTGATCTATACGCCCGATCATCCCGGCCTGTTTTCCAAACTCGCGGGCGCGATTGCGGTGGCGGGCGGTTCGATCGTGGATGCAAAAGCGTTCACCACGACCGATGGTTTCGCGCTCGATGTTTTTTCCGTGCAGGATCAGGATGGCGGGCCGTTCGGCGACGCGCCGCGCATCGAGCGGCTGCGCCAGAGCATCGAAAAAACGCTTGCCGGAGAATTGCTGCCGCGCGCGGTTTTTGCGAAGCGCGCGCCGAAGAAGCGCACATCGGCGTTTCAGGTGCGCCCGCGTGTGGATTTCGACAATGACGCGTCGGCCACCGCAAGCGTCATCGAGGTGGAGGGGCTGGACCGCCCGGGCTTCCTCTATGACGTGACCCACGCTCTGTTCGAAGCGGGGCTTTCGATTTCGTCGTCCATGGTGGCGACTTATGGCGAGCGCGCCATCGACGTCTTCTATGTGCGCGACGGCTACGGCCACAAAATCACCCATCCCGACCGCATCGCCAGCATCAGGACGAAGCTGCTGGCGGCGGTGGAGGGGCCAGGTTCGTGAAATAAATTTCCTCCCCTGTTTACGGGGGAGGTGTCGAACGAGCGAAGCGAAGTGAGACGGAGGGGGCGGATACAAGCGAGTTGGCCCCCCTCCCCGCCTGCGGCGGTACTCCCCCCGTAAACGGGGGGAGAAAAAATTTGCCGAAGCCTCGCCAAGAAGGCATAAACGCGGCGCTTTGAAAGAGAACCCATGACCCGGCCACAACTCGTCCTTTCCGGCATGCAGCCCACCAATGTGCTGCATCTCGGCAATTATCTGGGCGCGCTGAAGAACTGGGTGCGTATGCAGAACGAAATGCCGTGTCTGTTCTGCGTCGTCGATCTGCACGCGATCACGCAAGATTCCGGCTATGGCAAACGCGCGGAGCTGACGCGCGCGACGCATGAAGTGGCCGCGGCCTATATCGCCGCCGGAATCGATCCCAAGAAAAGCCCGGTGTTCAATCAGGCGCAGGTGCCCGAGCACGCCGAGCTTGCATGGATTTTCAATTGCGTGGCGCGGCTGGGCTGGCTCGACCGCATGACGCAGTTCAAGGAAAAATCCGGCAAGCACAAGGAACGCTCCAGCGTCGGGCTTTACACATACCCTGTGCTGATGGCGTCGGACATTCTGGTTTACAAGGCGACGCATGTGCCGGTGGGCGAAGACCAGCGCCAGCATCTGGAACTGGCGCGCGACATCGCGCAGAAATTCAACAATGATTTCGCAGCGCCCGATTTTTTCCCGCTGCCGGAGCCGGTGATAACCGGCCCCGCCACGCGCGTGATGAGCTTGCGCGACGGTTCCAAGAAAATGTCGAAATCCGACGAGAGCGATTATTCGCGCATCAATCTCACCGATGATGCCGATACGATCGCGCAGAAAATTCGCAAGGCCCGCACCGATCCCGAGCCTCTGCCCGATTCCAAAAAGGGATTGGAGGGCCGCGCGGAAGCAGAGAACCTCATCAATATCTATGCGGCCCTTGCCGATGAAACGCCGGACGCGGTGATCGCGCGGTTCGCGGGCCAGCAATTCTCCGGTTTCAAGAATGCGCTGGCCGATCTGGCCGTGGCGAAGCTCACGCCCGTCGCCGCCGAGATGCGCCGCCTGCTCGCCGATCCCGGCGAGATCGACCGCATTCTCGCCGACGGCTCGGCCAAGGCGCGCGCGCTCGCCGCCCCCATCATGGCGGAGGTCAAGCGCATCGTGGGGTTTGTGGGATGAATCTCGGCCAGACGATGCGGCGATGGTGGCGGGGCTTGCGCGAACGCGCCCGCGCGCAAATCGTGAATCTCCTGCAGCGCTAGAGCACGATCTGATTACGTTGAATCAGATCATGCTCTAGATTCCTTGATTGTCGCGCAATCTTCCGGGTGAACCGTTGCACACTTCACCCGATTGCGCTCGGGCAAATTTGCGCTACAACTTAGCCATGAGCCAGCCCAAGACCGTTCTCATTACCGGCGCCGCAAAGCGGTTGGGGCGCGCGATTGCGCTCGATCTGGCGCGCGCGGGCTGGGATGTGGCGATCCATTATCACGGCTCCGAGCGCGAGGCGCGCATGACCGCGGAAGATGCGCGCACGGCGCATGGCAAGCGTGGCACTTCTGAAAGCCGATCTGTCGCGCGAGGAAGATACCGCCGCGCTGGTGGGCCGAGCGGTCGCCGAATTAGGCCCGCTGACGGCGCTCATCAACAGCGCATCGGTTTTCGAGAACGACAATGTGCTGAATGCCAGCCGCGCTTCGTGGGACAAGCATATCGAAACCAATCTGCGCGCGCCGTTTGTGCTGTCGCAGAAATTCGCCGAACAATTGCCGCGCGACATGCACGGCGCGATTGTCAACATCATCGATCAGCGCATGCTGAAACCGACGCCGCAATTTGTGTCCTACTCTCTGAGCAAGGCTGGGTTGCACTGGCTGAATACCACGCTGGCGCAGGCGCTCGCCCCGCGAATTCGGGTGAATGCCGTCGCACCCGGCCCCACCATCAAAAACGAGCGCCAGAGCGACGCCGATTTTTCCCGCCAGCGCGAGGCGACGCTGCTGGGCAGCGGCGCGGAACCGCAGGACGTTTGCGACGCGGTGCGCTATCTTCTCACCGCGCCCGCCGTGACCGGACAGATGATTGCGGTGGATGGCGGCCAGCATCTGATCTGGAAAACGCCGGATGTGAGCGTGAAGGAATGAGCAAGAACGTGCAGCCCCTTCGGATTGCGGACGCCGCGCGAGGCATTCGCCACGTCTTCATCCGCAATCTGGAAGTGCTGGCCAATATCGGCGTCTATGGCCATGAGAAAGGCAAGCTGCAACCCGTGCGGATCAATGTCGATCTGGCGGTGGAAGATCTGATCGATGTCGGCGACAGGCTGGAGCAAGTGGTCGATTACGCCAGCATCGATGCGCATATCCGCGCCATCATCGGCGCGGGGCATATCAACCTCGCCGAAACGCTGGCCGAGCGCATTGCGCAGGCGTGTTTTACCGATCCCCGCGTGAAGACCGCGCGCGTGCGCGTGGAAAAGCTGCACGCTCTGCCGGGTGCCGAATCCGGCGGCGTGGAGATCGAGCGGGAACGGCCGTAATTTTCCTCCCCCGTTTACGGGGGAGGTGTCGCGAAGCGACGGAGGGGGCGCACTCCGGCGCTCGCCCCCTTCCCCGCCTTCGGCGGTACTCCCCCCGTAAACGGGGGGAGAAAATGTATTATATGACCAGCATGAACGACGAATCCCCCACCGGCATTGCCCGCATCGCGGCGTATCTGAAGACGCTGCCCGATGCGCCGGGCGTCTATCGCATGCTCGATGCGAAGGGCGACGTGCTTTACGTGGGCAAGGCCAAGAGCCTGAAGAAGCGCGTGGGCGTCCTATGCCAAGAGCGGCGGGCATACCGAGCGCATCGCGCGGATGATTTCCGAAACCGCGGAGATGCTGTTCCTCACCACGGCGTCGGAGACAGAGGCGCTGCTGCTGGAGAGCAATCTCATCAAGCGGCTGAAGCCGCGCTACAATGTTTCCTATCGCGACGACAAATCTTTTCCGAACATTCTGCTGCGCGAGGATCACGCCTTTCCGCAATTGCTGAAGCATCGCGGCGCGAAAACGACCAAGGGAATCTATTTCGGGCCGTTCGCCAGCGCGGGTGCGGTGAACCGCACGCTGAACACATTGCAGCGCGCGTTCCTGCTCCGGTCGTGTTCGGATTCGGTGTTCGAATCGCGCACGCGGCCGTGTCTGCTGTTTCAGATCAAGCGGTGCAGCGCGCCTTGCGTGGAGCGGATAGATCAAGCCGGTTATGTCGAGCTTGTGCATGAGGCCGAACAATTCCTGAGCGGAAAAAGCCGCGCGGTTCAGGATCATCTGGTGAAGGACATGAACGCGGCGGCCGAGGCGCTGGATTTCGAGCGCGCCGCGCGCTTTCGCGACCGCGTGCGCGCGATGAATCAAATTCAATCGCATCAGGGCGTGAACCCCGCGACCTTCGTCGATGCCGATGTGTTCGCGGCGTTCAGCGAGGGCGGGCACACCTGCATTCAGGTGTTCTTCTTTCGCGCCGGGCAGAACTGGGGCAACCGGCCATACTTTCCGCGCCATGATCGCGAGATCGCGAGCGGCGAGGTTCTGGAATCCTTCATCGGCCAATTCTATGACGAGCGCGATGCGCCCTCCTTGATCCTGCTATCCGAAGATATTCCCAATCGCGCGCTGCTGGCCGAAGCGCTGTCGCTGCGCGGCGAACGGAAGACCGAAATCTCCGTTCCCCAGCGCGGCGAGAAGCGTGAGATCGTGGAGATGGCGCTCACCAATGCGCGCGAACAGCTCGGCCGCCGCATGGCGGAGAATTCCGCGCAGCGCGAATTGCTGGAAGGTGTCGCCGAAACATTTGGCCTCGAAAATCCGCCGCGCCGCATCGAAATCTATGACAATTCGCACATTCAGGGCGCGCATGCCGTGGGCGCGTTCGTCGTGGCGGGCGCGGACGGTTTCGAGAAAGGCGAATATCGCAAGTTCAACATCAAGTCCGCCGATCTCACGCCGGGCGACGATTACGCCATGATGCGCGAGGTTCTCACCCGCCGCTTCGCCCGCCTGATGAAGGAGGCCGACGAGACGCGCGACAAATGGCCGGACCTTGTGCTGATCGATGGCGGGCCGGGGCAGTTGGCGGTCGCGCAAAGGCGTGCTCGAAGACCTCGCTGTCGAAGATGTGATGCTGGTGGGCATCTCCAAGGGCCCGGACCGCGACGCCGGGCGCGAGCATTTCTACATGAAGGATCGCGCGCCCTTCCGCCTCGATCTCAAATCGCCGGTGCTTTACTACCTGCAACGCCTGCGCGACGAGGCCCACCGCTTCGCCATCGGCACCCACCGAAAAAAGCGCTCCAAGGCCATCGGCGCCAATCCGCTGGACGAGATCGCGGGCGTGGGTGCTGCCCGCAAGCGTGCGCTGCTCACCCATTTCGGCTCGGCCAGGGCGATTTCGGGGGCCAGCCTCGACGATCTTCAGGCCGTGGGTGGGGTGAGCCGGACACTGGCGAAGAAAATTTACGACTTTTTTCACCCGGCGGGGTAGTGCCCACCTTCGTTGCATCCTCATGCTTCGACAAGCTCAGCGTGAGGGGATTGGCTAGTCCCTCACCCTGAGCCCGTCGAAGGGTGAGGAGACGGGTGCAATGTCTGCGAGGGATGCTAAAGTCGCCCCATGTTCCAGCTGCCGAATCTCATCACCATTTCGCGCATCCTGCTGGTGCCGGTGTTCGCGCTGGCCTTCGCGCTGCCGGGCGACACCGCGCGGCTGATCGCGTTTTTCGTGTTCTGCGTGGCGGGCCTGAGCGATGCGCTGGACGGGCTGGCGGCGCGCAAGCTGAATGCATCATCCACCTTCGGGCGGATGCTCGATCCCATCGCCGATAAAATTCTGGTCGGCGTGGCGCTGATGATGCTGGTGGCCGAGGGCTCGGTGCACCAGTTCAATCTGGTGCCGGGGCTGAGCAGCCTGCTCAAGCTGGTGCCCGCGCTGGTGATATTGTCGCGCGAGATTCTGGTGTCGGGCTTGCGGGAGTTTCTGGCACATCTCTCCGTCAGCGTGCCGGTGTCGAGCATCGCCAAGACGAAGACCGCGATTCAATTGATCGCCATTGGCGCGATGATATTGGGGCCGATTGCCGACCGCTTTCTGCCGGGCGCCGAAGCGTTCGCCTATATCGCGCTGTGGGTGGCGGCGGGGCTGACGGTCTATACGGGCTATGCCTATTTCCACGCGGGGCTGACCTATCTGCGCGACGAGCGCCGCGGAGAAGCGGCGTGAAGCTCCTCTATTTTGCCTGGGTGCGGCAGAAATTGGGGCGCGGCGAAGAAGAAATGGACCTTCCGGCGGATGTGAAGAGTGTGGGCGAATTGCTTGCGCATCTGCGCGCGCGCGGCGGCGGATATGAAGAGGCGTTTGCCGATCCGAAGCGGTTGCGCGCGGCGGTCAATCAGGAGCATGTCGGCTTCGATGCGGCAATTTCCACCGATGACGAGATCGCGTTCTTTCCGCCGGTGACGGGGGGATGAGTGCGCGCATCCAAATTCGGAACGATGATTTCGACATCGCCGCCGAAATAGATGCACTTGTGAAAGACCATGGCATCGGCGCAATCGCCACCTTCACCGGATTGGTGCGCGGCGATGGCGGGCTGACCGCGATGACACTCGAACATTATCCCGGCATGACGGAGCGGGAGATCGCGCGCCATGTGGCGCAAGCGCAATCGCGCTGGAAGCTCGAAGGCGTTACCATCATTCACCGCATCGGCAGATTGCTTCCCGGCACGCGCATTGTGCTGGTCGCCGTGGCGGCGAGCCATCGCGGCGATGCCTTCGCGGCGTGCGAATTCCTGATGGATTATTTGAAAACCAGCGCGCCCTTCTGGAAGCGCGAGGAACGCGGTGCGGCGAGCGAATGGGTGGAAGCGAAATCGTCTGACGATGAAGCGGTCAGCCGGTGGCGCTGAGTTTCACCGCCGAAACCGGCTTGCGCACTTCATCCGAATAATCCTGCATCAGCGTTTCGGTGATCTGGCCCGGCTTGAAGCGCCAATGCCCGATCTCGGACACGGGTGTGACTTCCGCCGCCGTGCCGGTGATGAAGCATTCGGTAAAGCCGTCCAGCTCCTCCGGCTTGATATGTTTCTCGATCACGGGAATCTGGCGCGCCTTCGCCAGCGCAATCACCGAGCGGCGCGTAACGCCATCGAGGAAGCAATCGGCGATGGGCGTGTAGAGCTTGCCATCCTGCACAAAGAACATGTTCGCGCCCGTAGCCTCGGCCACGAAGCCGCGATAATCGAACATCATCGCGTCGGCATAGCCCGCCGCTTCGGCGGCATGCTTCGACAGCGTGCAAATCATGTAAAGCCCCGCCGCTTTCGCTTTCGTCGGCGCGGTGTCGGGCGCGGGGCGCTTCCAGTCCGCAATCGCCAGGCGGATGCCCTTCATCTTTTCCTTGGGGTCGAAATAAGACGGCCATTGCCACGCCGCGATGGCCACATGGATCTGCGTGTTCTGCGCCGACACCGCCATCATCTCGCTGCCGCGAAACACGACGGGGCGCAGATAACCGTCCTCGATCTTCTGGGCTTGCGCGGCCGCATAACAGGCGCGGTCGATCTCTTCTTCCGTGTACGGAATTTTCATGCCGAGGATGCGGGCGGATTCGAACAGCCGCGCGGTATGTTCCTCAAGCTTGTAGATGCGCCCGCCATAGATGCGCTCGCCCTCGAACACGCAGGATGCGTAGTGCAGCCCATGGGTCAGCACATGGGTCCTGGCATCGCGCCAGGGCACGAGCTTGCCGTCATACCAGAGCGAGCCGTCGCGGTCGTCGAAGGGAAGCACGGAAGCCATTGAAACTCCTTGTCCTCGCGGGGGCTTGGCGCTAGATATGTCAGCATGACTGACATAAAACGCGCGCCCAGCTATACCCTCGCCTCCCCTTTATACCTTGAAGACGAGGCGTTGAAGCAAGGTGTCGATTTGCTGTTCTTCGCGTTCAGCGACATCTTCGCGCAAGGCGATGGCCCTTTGCGCGAGGCGGGGCTCGGCCGGGCCCATCGCAGGGCGCTTTATTTCATCGCCCGCAATCCGGGGCTCTCCGTGGCCGAATTGCTGGCGATCCTGAAAATCACGAAGCAGAGCCTGAACCGCGTGCTGAACGATCTCCTCGATGCGGGTTATGTGGAGCGCAAGGCGGGCGCGAAGGACCGGCGCATGCGCCAATTGCGCCTGACGCAGAAGGGCTCTGCGCTGGAAGCAGCACTCTGGGAAGCGCAGCGGCCGAGGCTTGCCCATGCCTTCCGCGAGGCGGGGCCGGATGCGGTGGCGGGCTTCCGCCGCGTGCTGGCCAATCTTTCGGGCCGCGCGCCATGAACGTGTCGGAGCCGCATCTTCTGGTGGTCGATGACGACGAGCGGCTGCGCGCGCTGCTGCACCGCTATCTGACATCCAACGGTTTTCGCGTCAGTGCCGCGGCCGATGCCGCCGAGGCGCGCGCGCTGATGAAAAGTTTCGCCTTCGATCTTCTGATTCTCGACGTGATGATGCCGGGCGAGAACGGGCTGGACCTCACCCGCGCCATCCGCGCCAATTCGCAAACGCCGATCCTGCTGCTCACCGCGCGCGGCGAGCCGGAAGACCGCATCGCGGGGTTCGAGGGCGGGGCAGACGATTATCTGCCCAAGCCCTTCGAGCCGCGCGAGCTTGTGCTGCGCTGTGGCGCGCTGCTGCGCCGGACTGCGCCGCCGCCGCGCTCGCCCCATCGCGAAGTAAAAATGGGCGAAGCGGTGTTCGATCCCGAACGCGGCGAATTGCGCCGCAAGGGAAAGCCGGTGCGGCTGACGAGTTCGGAATCGGCGTTGCTGAAATTGTTCGCGGCCAATGCGGGGCGCTCGTTTAGCCGCGCCGATCTTTGCACGCGGCTCGGCGTGACGCTGGAGCGCTCCATCGACGTGCAGGTCACGCGCCTTCGCCGCAAGATCGAGGACGATCCGAAGCTGCCGCTTTATCTGCAAACCGTGCGCGGTGTGGGCTATGTGCTGGTGCCGGATCGCGTGGTGTAGATGGCCGGATTTCATCCCCTTCGCGCGTTGAAGCAATTTTTGCCGCGGCGGCTTTTCGGCCGCTCGCTGCTGATTATCGTTTTGCCGGTTGTGCTGTTGCAGGGCATCGTCACCTACGCGTTTTTCGAGCGGCATTACGACATCATGACCATGCGCATGTCGCGCGGGGTTGCGAGCGATGTGGCCTTTCTCGTCAATATCGAAACCACCTATCCGCTCGGCAAGGAGCGAAGCGCGCTGCTGGCGATGGCGGCGAAAAATCTCGATTATCAGGTGTCGTTTCTGCCGGGCGAGCATCTGGAAGGGCCGGTGCGCCACACCGCACCGCACATCAACGATGTTCTGAACGCGCTGTTCAGCACGCAGCTTGGGCAAAGTTACCCCTTCAGTTCCGCGATGGCGGGCGATTACCTCGATCTCAAGGTGGAGACGAAGGACGGCGTGTTGCGCCTGATGATTCCGCGAAAGCGCATCATCGCCTCCAATGTGGATGTGTTCATTCTGTGGATGGTGGGTTCGTCGCTGCTGCTTTTGGCGGTGGCGATTTTGTTTTTGCGCAATCAGGTGCGGCCTATCGAGCGGCTGGCGCGCGCGGCGGAGGCGTTCGGCAAGGGCAATCGCGTGACCGATTTCAAGCCCTATGGCGCGACCGAAGTGCGCCGCGCGGCACAAGCCTTCATCACCATGCGTGAACGCATCGAGCGTTACGTGCAGCAGCGCACCGAGATGCTGGCGGGCGTCAGCCACGATCTCAAAACGCCGCTGACGCGGCTGAAATTGCAGCTTGCCATGATGAGCGATGCCGATGCGGAGGCGATGCGCGGCGATGTGAACAGATATGGAGCACATGCTGGACGAATATCTCGATTTCGCGCGCGGCGAAGGCGGCGAGGAATCGCTGATGTCCGATCTGGGCGACATCGTGAACGAGGCCGTGGCGGCGGCGGCGCGCGCCAAATTCGCGGGCGCGGATCGCATTGCGGTCGATGCCGCACCCGGCATTCATCTGGCGGTGAAGCGCAATGCGCTACGCCGCTGCACGACGAATCTCATCGACAACGCGCTCAAATACGGCACGCATGCGAGCGTGGCGCTGAAGCGCAATTCGCACATGGTCGAGATCGTGGTCGATGATGACGGGCCGGGCATCGCGCCCGACCGCCGCGAGGAAGCCTTCCGCCCGTTTCACCGGCTGGATGAGGGGCGCAATCTGCAAGCGGGCGGCAGCGGACTGGGCTTCGCAATCGCGCGCGATATCGCCCGCGCGCATGGCGGGGATTTGACGCTGGGGACAAGCCCGCAGGGCGGATTGAGCGCGGTGATACGGTTGCCGGTTTAGTGCAACGATATTTTCCGGTTTGAAATTTGAAAAAAGAATCCGCCCTCCCCTTGAGGGAGGGTAGAATCACTTACTCAACTCTTCCGCCCGCTTTCTTGCCGCCGAAATTGCGCGGGCCATGAGCGAGTTCAATCCGTCTTTCGCCATGAGAATTTTCAGCGCCGCTTCGGTGGTGCCGCCGGGGCTGGTGACGTCGCGGCGGAGTTGGGCGGCATCGCGCTTGTCTGAATCCAGCAGCGCGCCCGCGCCCGCGATGGTGGCGCGCGCAAGTTTCATCGCGGCATCGCGCGGCAGGCCCTCTCTCATCGCGGCGTCGACCATCGCTTCCACCAGCAGGAATACGTAGGCCGGGCCCGAGCCGGAAACAGCGGTGGCCGCGTCGATCAGCGCCTCGCGCTTCACCCACACGATTTCGCCGAGTGCTGCAAGCAGGCTCTCGGCCAGCGCGCGGTCGGCGGCCGTGCATTTGGGAGAGGCATAAAGTGCTGTGATGCCGCGTCCGATGGCGCCGGGCGTGTTCGGCATGGCGCGCACGATGCGGGCTTTCGGCCCCCAGGCTTTCGCGAGCGATTTGATGGACGTGCCCGCCGCAATCGAGATCATCAGCGCGCCGGAATTGGCGATTGTTTTCAGCGATGCCGCTTCGGTTTTCAGGATTTGCGGTTTTAGCGCCACCAGGCAAGCACGCGGACTTGCGCCGGGCAATTCGTGGTGCAGTTTTGCCTTCGCGGATTTCGCCAGCGCCTTGAGCGCGGGCGAAGGCTTGAGCTCGACGATCTCCACCGGCCCGATCTTTTTGGCGACCCAGCCCTTCAGCAGCGCCGAACCCATGCGGCCCGCGCCGACGAGGAGGATCGCGCCGCCTACGCCTGCCCTGCGCATTCGAGCACGGCGGCGGCGACGGCTTCCTCGGCGCTCTTGCCGCCCCACAGCACGAACTGGAAGGCGGGGTAGTAATACTCGCACGCCTCCAGCGCCAGATTGAGCAGCGCCTCGCATTGCGACGCGCTCACCAGCGCCTCGGGAAAGATCATCGCATGGCGGAAGACGATGGTGCCGTCCTCCGGCCAGAGATCGAAATGGCCGATCCACATCTTGGCGTTCACATACATCAGCAGGTTCGACACATCGCGCTTGCGCGAATCATCCACCCGCATGTCGAAGGCGCTGGACAGATGCAGCGATTGAAGATCGTCGCGCCAGGTGAAGCAGAAATGGTGGTCGCACCAGCGCCCGGCGACCGACAGATTCAGCTCGTCGCGCCCCGAGCGCTCGAAGGGCCAGCCATTGTCCTCGACGGCGTGTTCCAGCATGTCGAGCGGGTGATGGGCGGAGATCGTCTCTTCATCGAGGTGTGCAACCGACATTCCTTACTCCTGGCTCACTCCCGGGCCGCGGCGCAAAACGAAGCACCTTGAGCCAACCTGACACAAGATTTTGTGGCGGCACAAGAGTCCCGGCCATATCGCGTTTGGGGTCGAGTCAGGAATTCACAGCTTTGAGGAATCCGCGGGCGACAGATTTCAACCGCGCTTCGAGTTCGGCCAGCCGCTTCTCCAGCCGCTCGTTCTCGCCGCGCGCCTTGGCGGCCATCGCCTTGACCGCTTCGAATTCCTCGCGCGGCACGAAATCCATGTCCGTCACCAGCTTTTCGAGTCGATGGCGCATGAAGGTGTCGATTTCGGTGCGCACGCTTTGCGCCGCCCCGGCTGCGTCGGTGAAGAGGCGGGCGAGCCCGTCGAGGATGGGGTTATCGGTTTGCATGGGGATACTTTATAGGGGTAAAGCCGTGATGCGAACAGCGCCCCCAAATATCCAAATATGAAGATATACGAAGCGATCCTGCCCTATCCCCAAATCGACCCCGTGCTGATTCATCTGGGGCCGCTGGCGATCCGCTGGTATGCGCTGGCCTATATCGCGGGGCTGCTGCTCGGCTGGTGGATGATCCTGCGGATGCTGCGCGACACAGCACTGTGGAAGGGCGCGCCGTTCGGCGGCAAGCCGCCCGCCACCGCCGACGATATCGGCGATCTGGTGGTGTGGGCGACTCTGGGCGTGATCCTGGGGGGCAGGCTCGGCTGGGTGATCTTCTACGGCACCATCCTGTGCAGCGTGTCGCCGCACGCGCCCTATTGCGCGGGCCTGCCGATGGGCTTCCTCACCGATCCCATCCGCATCGTGGCGGCGTGGAAGGGCGGCATGTCGTTCCATGGCGGGCTGATCGGCGTGGGGCTCGCGATCATCTTCTTCTGCCGCAACCGCAAGCTCGATTTCCTGAAGGTGGGCGATCTGGTGGCGAGCGTGGCGCCGATCGGACTCTTCTTCGGCCGCATCGCCAATTTCATCAATGGCGAATTGTGGGGCAAGCCGAGCGATCTTCCCTGGGCGATGGTTTTCCCCAGCCCCGAGGCGGGGCCGATCCCGCGCCATCCGAGCCAGCTTTACGAAGCAGCCCTTGAGGGGCTGGTGCTGTTTGCGATTCTGCAAATCGGCATCCGCGTGTTCGGCTGGCAGCGGCGGCCGGGCCTGACCGTGGGCGCATTGTTTCTGGGATATGGAATTTTCCGCATCTTCGTGGAGTTGTTCCGCGAGCCGGATGCGCCGTTCCTCGGCCCCGTCAGCATGGGGCAGATGCTGTCGTTCCTGATGTGGTTCGTGGCGGGCTATTTCTTCTGGCGGGCCTTTCGCAAGCCCGCAGCGAACGCGTGAGCGATCTCAAATCCCGCATCGCGCGATTGATTGCCGCGCAAGGCCCGCTTTCCATCGCGCAATACATGACCATGGCGCTGCACGATTCGCGCGGCGGCTATTATGCGACGCGCGATCCACTGGGCCGCGATTTCATCACCGCGCCGGAAGTGAGCCAGATGTTCGGCGAGCTGATCGGGCTGTGGTGCGCGCAAGCCTGGCTCGGTCAGGGCTCGCCTTCGCCCGCCCGGCTGGTGGAACTCGGACCCGGACGCGGCACCCTGATGGCGGACGCCCTGCGCGCGGCGAAATCGGTGCCGGGGTTTTTGGATGCTGTGGAGATAGTGTTGATCGAAGCAAGTCCGGTGTTGCGGGACATTCAGCGCGAAAAACTTGCCGCGCCGGTTCGCTGGACCGATCATTTCGATCCGAGCCTGATGGACCGCCCCCTCTTCCTCATCGCCAACGAATTCTTCGATGCGCTGCCGATCCGCCAATATGTGAAAACCGAACGCGGCTGGTGCGAGCGCATGGTGACGGCAAAGAATGACGAGCTTGAGTTTGCACTCGCGCCCGTTCCCGCATTGGGGCTTGATGTCAACGATGCGGAAGACGGCGCTGTGTATGAAACCTCGCCCGCATCCATCGCGCTGGTGGAAGAAATCGCGCGTGCGATTGCGGCGCGCGGAGGTGCTGCGCTGATCGTGGATTACGGACACAATGGCGGCTTTGGCGACACGTTGCAGGCCGTGGCGGGCAACAAATATGCAAGCCTGCTCGATGCGCCCGGCGAGGCGGATCTTTCGGCGCATGTGGATTTTGCAGCACTCGCGGCGGCGGCGAAGCGTGGTGGTGCGGTTGCTTTCGGGCCAGTGGGTCAGGGCGCGTTCCTGACATCGCTCGGCATAATCCAGCGCGCGGAAAAACTGGGCGGCGCGGAAATCCGGAGCCAGTTGGAGCGCCTTATTTCCGTCGGTCAGATGGGTACATTGTTCAAGGCGCTGGCGATTGTGCCCAACAACGCAAGCAAACCGCCGGGGTTTTGATGCTGGTTCTTCGCGCAGACAATCTTTCCGACACCGCCCACGGATTTTTCGGGCGGACGGGCGGCGCATCCATCGGCATATTCCAATCGCTGAATTGCGGGCCGGGATCGGGCGACGATCTTGCCAAGGTCGCGGAGAATCGCGCGCGCGTGATGAGCGAATTGGGCGGCGGTGCATTGGTGACGCTGCATCAAATTCATTCGCCTCATGCAATCACCGTCACCGAAACCTGGCAGATGGGCAAAGGCCCCGAGGCCGATGCGATGGCGACCAATCTGCCAAACATCGCACTCGGGATTCTCACCGCCGATTGCGCGCCGGTTCTGTTTGCCGATTCGAATGCGCGCGTGATCGGCGCGGCGCATGCCGGATGGAAGGGTGCGATTTCCGGCGTCATGGAATCGGCCATCGATGCGATGGAAAAACTGGGGGCGAATCGCGCGCGCATCGCCGCCGCCATCGGCCCCTGCATTTCTCAGGCAAATTACGAAGTGGGGCCGGAATTCCGCGACCGCTTCATGCAAGCCGATTCCGGCAATGCGCGATTCTTCGTGCACGCGGAGTCGGAAAACCATTTCCGCTTCGATCTGGAGGGCTATGCGGCGGCCCGTCTCGACGCGGCGGGAATCGGCGCGGTGTCGCGGGCGGGCGCCTGCACCTATGCGCGAGAGCGCGATTTTTTCAGCTTCCGCCGCGCCACCCACAGGAAAGAAACCGCTTATGGACGCCAGATTTCGGCAATCATGCTGAGGGGCTGAAACATCGGGTTTACGCCGGGGCCGCGCGTTGCTAGAACCCCGTCATCAAACCGTCAAATGGGGCCCCGATGACCGACGCTGCATCTGAATTGCGCGGGATGAAGCTGATCGCGGGCAATTCCAACCGGGCGCTTTCCGACGCCATCGGCCAGACGCTGAAACTGCCGCAGGTCAAGGCCGTGGTGCGCCGCTTCGCCGATATGGAAGTGTTCGTCGAGGTGCAGGAAAATGTGCGCGGCGAGGATATGTTCGTGATCCAGTCCACGAGCTATCCGGCCAACGACCATCTGATGGAATTGCTGATTATGATCGATGCGCTGCGGCGCGCCTCGGCGCGGCGCATCACCGCCGTGATCCCCTATTTCGGCTATGCGCGGCAGGACCGCAAGGTCGGCCCGCGCACGCCGATCTCGGCGAAGCTGGTTGCGAACCTCATCACCGAAGCCGGCGCCAATCGCGTGCTGACGGTCGATCTGCATGCGGGACAGATACAGGGCTTTTTCGACATCCCCACCGACAATCTTTACGGCATGCCGGTGATCGTGCGCGACATTCACGATTATCTCGGCGGTGAAAATCTGATGGTGGTCTCGCCCGATGTCGGCGGCGTGGTGCGGGCGCGCGCGCTGGCCAAGCGGCTGGGCGCGGATCTCGCCATCGTCGATAAACGCCGCGAACGCGCCGGCGAAAGCGAAGTGATGAACATCATCGGCGATGTGGACGGGCGCTCGTGCATTCTGGTGGACGACATCGTGGATTCCGGCGGCACGATCTGCAACGCGGCCGAGGCGCTGCTCAAGAATGGCGCCAAGGATGTGTGCGCCTACGCCACCCATGGCGTGCTGTCGGGCGGGGCGGTCGCGCGCATCCAATCCTCGAAGCTGAAATCGCTGGTCATCACCGATTCCATCGCGGCGACCGAGGAAGTGCGCAAATGCACCAATATCCGCCGCATCTCCATCGCGCCGCTGATTGGCGAAGCGATGCGCCGCATCAACAATGAAGCCAGCGTTTCGAGCCTGTTCGACTAGATTCAGGCTCGCCGTTGCATAATGACTGCGCCGGACAGGACAGCAGCCATGGATAATCATCTGGACCGCATCGCTATCGACCCACAAATTTGTGGTGGAAAACCCTGAGTGCGCGGCACGCGCATCTGGGTTTCGCTGATCCTCGATTTTCTGACCAGCGGCATGAGCGAGCGAGAGCTTTTGGGCGAATACCCCCAACTCACAAATGAAGACGTGCTCGCAGCTATTGCCTATAGTACAGCGGCTATCCGACGGTCAAGTCCTCCATGACCTATATCGATCCCACCAAGGAACAATTCGCCGCGTTCCGCGATCTGCCGCGCGATTCCACAATCCACATGCTCAATCTGGTGCGGCTGCGCGAGACGGCCGAATATCCCGACGGCCGCAAGGCAAGCGGGCTCGAAGCCTATCGCGCCTATGCGCGCGAAAGCGGGCCCATCTTCAAGCGCCTCGGCGGCAAGCAATTCTGGGTGGGCGCGTTCGAGCATATGGTGATCGGGCCGGCGGACGAGAAATGGGATCTCGTCTTCATCGCGGAATATCCCAACGCGCAGGCCTTCATCGACATGCTGCGCGATCCCGATTACCGCGAGGCGGTGAAACACCGGCAGGCGGCGGTTGCCGATTCACGCCTTATCCGGCTTTCCCCGCGCGCGGTGGGCGAGAGCTTCGGCGAATAGGGCCTCCTTAACCTTCCCCCGCTAGCGTGGGCGCTCCTGATCGGGAATGACCATGACGCTCGCCGAAACCGCCCGGACACGCGGCTTCAACCGGGACCGGATGCTGCTCTGCGCCGCGATGTTCACCGCGGCGAGCTTCCTGTCGGCGACGCTGCTGTTCTGTCTGGAGCCGATGTTCTCCAAAATGGTGCTGCCGGTGCTGGGCGGCTCGTCGGCCGTTTGGTCCATCGCCATGGCGGTGTTTCAGGGCCTGCTGCTCGCGGGCTATGTCTATGCTTGGGCGATCACCACATATCTTCCGCTACGCGCGGCAACGCTGTTGCATCTGGGCGTTTTAATCGCGGCAAGTTTCTGCCTGCCGGTGGCAATCGCCGCCGGATTTGCCACGCCGCCCGAACAGGGAATCTCGCTGTGGCTGGTGGGGCTGTTTCTGGCATCGGTCGGTTTGCCGTTTTTCGCGGTCGCCGCCAATGCGCCGCTGCTGCAAGCCTGGTTCGCGAGCACCGCGCACAAACACGCCGCCAATCCCTATTTCCTTTATCGCGCGTCGAATCTCGGATCGTTCGCGGTGCTGCTGGCCTATCCGTTTTTCATCGAGCCGGTGTGGGGGCTTTCCGCGCAATCGCGCATCTGGACGATGGGTTATGCGCTGTTGGCGCTGTGCATCGCCACATGCGGTGTACTCGCGCTCTCGCTGCCGCGGCAAAGTGCGGCCGCGCAAGCCGCACCCGCCGCCGCGATCGACTGGCGCACGCGCGTGTTCTGGATCGCGCTGGGATTTGTGCCGTCGGGCCTGCTCATCGCGGTGACGGCGCATATTTCAACCGACGTAGCATCGGCGCCGTTCCTGTGGATCGTGCCGCTCGCACTTTATCTTCTCACCTTTGTGCTCGCCTTCACCGACAAACCCGTCCTCAAGCTCGAATGGCTGCTGGCCGCACAACCCGCAAGCATCGCGCTTCTGGCCGTGTTGCTGCTGTGGGATCCGGTGGTCAATTGGAGCATTTCGCTGGCGGGGCATCTGGGCGCCTTCTTCATCGCCGCGATGATCTGCCAGACGCTGCTTTATCGCAGCCGCCCGCAAGCCGCATCGCTGACGCAGTTCTATGCATGGATGTCGTTCGGCGGCGTGCTGGGCGGAATTTTTGCGGCGATCATCGCGCCGCAAATTTTCAACAGCGTGCTGGAATATCCGCTGCTGATCGTCGCCGCCTTTGCGCTGCGCCCCGATGTGCGCGCGCGCTTCAAAACCGTATGGCGCAAGGAATTTCTGCTTGTGCTGGGCACGGCCATCGTGGCGGGTGCCGCCTATTTCATCATGCAGGCGCGCAGCACGGATACCGGCCTCGAATTCTACGCAACCATTGTAATCGGCGCAGCGGTGGCGCTGCCCTTCCTTGTGCGCCGCCCCGTGCGGCTGCTGGGTTTTGCGACCGTGCTGGTTCTGGTGACGGGAATGTTTCCGCCGGGACAGGACATCGTCTATCGCGGGCGTTCCTTCTTCGGCGTCTATAAAGTGCTTGCCGCGGATTCCGGCACCTATCATCTCTTCTTCCACGGCACTACGACGCATGGTGCCGAACAAATGCTCGCGAACGGCAAGCCGCTTACCGGCATTCCCGAACCGCTCGCCTATTATCATCGCGGCGGCGGGCTCGGCGAAGCGATTGAGGCGGTTCGTGCGGCGGCACCGCTGCATCGCGCCGCTGTGGTCGGCCTCGGCATTGGCGCATTGTCTTGCTATGTGCGCGCGCACGAAAACTGGACCTTCTACGAACTCGATCCGCTGGTGGTGAAAATCGCGCGCAATCGCGCGCTCTTCCGCTCGTTTTCGATGTGCGCCCGTAATTCGCCTGTCGTGATCGGCGATGCGCGCCTCACATTGCGCAAATCCGCGCCCGGCCTCGATTTGCTGGTGATGGATGCGTTCACATCGGATTCGGTGCCGGTGCATCTCCTCACGAAAGAAGCCTTCGCGCTTTACCGCGCGAAACTTTCGCCGCACGGAATCATCGTGTTCCACATTTCCAACCGCAATCTGGAGCTTTCCGATGTGGTCGCCCAATCCGCCGCTGCCAACGGCATGGTGACGGCGCTGCATCCGTCCGTCGCGCATAGCACCGACCTGCCCTATCGTTTCCCTTCCGAAGTCGCGATCGTGGCGCAGAGCCCCGCCGATCTGGCGGCCCTGCATCTGGGCGCGGACTGGCGGATCGAATTACCGGGCGGCCGGACCTGGACGGACGATTATTCCGACGTACTGGACGCGCTGATCACGCGGCTGACGGCCGGACAATAGAGAACCAAGCCCCGGTTGCGCGGCGGCCCCGCATCCGCTAAAAGCCTCGCCTTTCCGGCCCCTTCGGCACCTCTTCGGCGCAGAAATATGGCTGCAAATTCAAGGACTTGAGAACATGCGCGCGATCCAGGACCTCAAAGCCGAACCTCGCACCGGCACCGGCAAGGGCCCGGCCTATCAGGTCCGCCAGCAGGGCAAGGTGCCAGGCATCCTTTATGGCGGCGGCGAGAAGGAACAGGTTCCCGTGCAGGTCGTCGCGCGCGATCTGGAGCGCCATGTCGGCACCGGCACGTTTCTGACCACGCTTTTCATGCTCGACATCGACGGCAAAAAGACCCGCGTGATCCCGCGCGATGTGCAGCTCGATCCCGTCAGCGACCGTCCCGTGCATGTCGATTTCATGCGGCTGCCAAAGGGCGCCGTCATCACGCTGGCCATTCCCGTGCGCTTCAAGGGCAATGAAAATTCGCCCGGCCTGAAGCGCGGCGGCGTGCTCAATATCGTGCGCCACGAAGTGGAAATGCGCTGCCCGGCGGAGAACATTCCCGAATATATCGAGGCCGATCTTTCCGAACTCGACATTCACGATTCGCTGCACATCTCCGCGTTCAAATTGCCGGAAGGCGTGAAGCCCGTCATCACGCGCGACTTCACCGTGGCATCGATCGTGGCGCCCACCAGCGTCATCGAAGAACAGAAGGCCGCTGCGGCCGCCGCCGCCGCTGCTGCTGCCGCTCCGGTGGTCGAAGAAGCAGCCGTTGCAACCGGTGCGCCGGGCGCGCCGGGCACCGCACCCGCCGCAGGTGCCGCACCTGCCGCGGGCGCTGCCCCCGCCGCCGCGAAGGCGTCCGAAAAGAAATAAGACGGCGCGCATCCCGCGCGGGAGCGTGCAATGTCGGATCAGGCGCTTCTCGTTGCGGGATTGGGAAATCCGGGCGCCGAATATGCGCGCAACCGGCACAATGCCGGTTTCATGGCGGCGGATGTCATCCACGAAAGCTACGATTTCGCGCCATGGCGCAGCCGCTTTCAGGGTGCGGTGAGCGAAGGCAAGATCGCGGGCCGCAAAGTCTGGCTGCTCAAGCCCATGACATGGATGAACGACAGCGGCGATTCCGTGGCCGCCGCGATCCGCTTTTTCAAGCTGCCGGTTTCGGCACTGGTCGTGATACATGACGAGATCGATCTGGCGGCAGGCAAATTGAAAGTAAAAACCGGCGGCGGCGATGCGGGGCATAATGGTCTGCGCTCCATCACCGCGGCACTCGGCCCCGATTACCGGCGCGTGCGCATTGGTGTGGGACATCCCGGCACGAAAGCGCGCGTGCATGGCCATGTGCTGAACAATTTTTCCAAAGCCGATGAGGATTGGCTGGTGCCGATGCTGTCGGCGATTGCGGATGCCGCACCACATCTGGCGAAAGACGACGAAGCGGGCTTTACCACCAAGGTCGCGCTGATCCTGAAACCACCTGCGAAAAAAACGAAAGAAGAATAATGGGATTCAAATGCGGCATTGTCGGGTTGCCGAATGTCGGCAAATCCACGCTTTTTAACGCGCTGACGCAAACGGCCGCCGCACAGGCCGCGAATTATCCCTTCTGCACCATCGAGCCGAATGTGGGCGATGTGGCCGTGCCCGATGCGCGGCTGGAGAAGCTGGCGGCAATCGCCAAATCGGTGCAGATCATTCCCACGCGGATTACGTTTGTTGACATTGCGGGGCTGGTGCGCGGCGCATCGAAAGGCGAAGGGCTCGGCAACCAGTTCCTCGCCAATATCCGCGAGGTGGACGCGGTGGCCCATGTGCTGCGCTGTTTCGTGGATGACGACATCACACATGTCGAAGGCCGCATCGATCCGGTGGGCGACGCCGAGACGGTGGAAACCGAATTGATGCTGTCGGATCTGGAAAGCCTCGAGCGCCGCATCATCCCCATCGAAAAGAAAGCCAAATCCGGCGAGAAGGAAGCCAAGGAACAATTCGCGCTGATGATGAAGGCGGTGACGCTGCTGCGCGAGGGAAAGCCCGCGCGCGCCGCCGATCTCACGCCCGAAGAACGCGAACCCTATCGCCAGCTTGGCCTGATGACCGAGAAGCCGGTGCTTTATGTCTGCAATGTCGATGAAGGTTCGGCGGCGCACGGCAACGAATATTCAAAACGCGTGGAGGAAATGGCCGCGCGCGAGGGCGCAGGCGCGGTCGTCATCTCCGCGCGCATCGAAGAAGAAGTCGCGCAATTGCCGGAGGGCGAACGCGCGGAATTTCTTTCGAGCCTCGATCTCGAGGAGCCAGGCCTCAATCGCCTGATCCGCGCGGGATACGATCTGCTCGGCCTCATCACGTTCTTCACCGCGGGCCCGAAAGAAGCGCGCGCATGGACCGTGACGAAGGGCAGCCGCGCGCCGCAAGCCGCGGGCGTCATCCACACCGATTTCGAGAAAGGCTTCATCCGCGCCGAAACCATCGCCTATGAGGATTATGTTTCGCTCGGCGGCGAAGCGGGCGCGCGCGACGGCGGAAAATTCCGGCTCGAAGGCAAGGATTATGTCGTGGCCGATGGCGATGTGATGCATTTCCGGTTCAACGCATGAGCGGCATTCTCCATTTCGAGGATTTCCAACCGGGTCAGGTTTACAAGGCCGGCCCCTATCATGTGACCAAGGAAGAGATCATCGAATTCGCGCGCGAATTCGATCCGCAGCCGCATCATCTGGACGAAGAAGCGGCCAAACATTTCCTTCTCGGCGGGCTTGCGGCATCCGGCTGGCATGTTTCCTCCATCGCCATGCGCATGTTCTGCGACGCGGTGCTTTCGCGCGCAGCCGCCATGGGCGCGCCGGGCGTGGAGGAATGCCGCTGGATGCGGCCCGTGCGGGCGGGCGACGATTTGCGCCTCGAAGTGGAGATCGTGGAAACCCGCGCGTCCAAAAGCAAACCGGAGATCGGCTTCGTGAAGCTGCATTGGCGTCTCTATAACCAGCGCGAACAGGTGGCGTTCTTCATTTCCTCACCGATGTTTGCGCGGAGGAATGCCGATGTGGTTTGAAGATATCGAGATCGGCGCAAAGCGCGCGCTGGGCGGCTACACATTCCACGAAGCGGAAATGATCGCGTTTGCGAAGAAATACGATCCGCAGCCCATTCACATCGATCCCGAAGCGGCGAAAAAATCCATCTATGGCGGGCTGATCGCGAGCGGCTGGCACACAGCCTCGGTGTGGATGAAGCTTGCCGTCGCCAATCGCTTGACCGAAATGGGCGACAAAAAGCTCAACCGCGCCGGCGTTTCGCCCGGCTTCGAGGATATGCGTTGGCTGAAACCCGTGCGCCCCGGCATGACGCTTTTTTATTCCAGCGAAGTGGCCGCAAAGGTGGATTTGAAGTCGCGGCCCACGCTAGGCTTGGTCAAGAGCCTCAATGAGGCGCGCGATGAACGCGGCGAACTTGTCATGAGCTTCGTCGGCAAGGGCTTCGTGATGAAAAGACCAACGGGAGAATGAGCATGGCGCGCGGCAAGATGGTGCAGATGAAAATGAGCGATGGTGCCGAGATCGGCGTCTATCATGTCGAGCCAAAAGGCGCGCGGCGCGGTGGGCTGGTGCTCATTCAGGAAATTTTCGGCGTCACCGAACATATCAAATCGTGTTGCGATGGTTACGCCGACGAAGGCTATGAAGTGCTGGCGCCCGCCCTCTTCGACCGCGAAGCGCCGGGCTTGCAGGCGAGTTACGCGCCGGAATCCCTGCAACAGGCGATCAAGGTGGCGCGCGAGCTGCACCCCTTCGATCTTTCGGTGAAGGATACGCAAAGCTGCATCGACACGCTGAAAGGCCCGGTCTTCATCACCGGCTATTGCTATGGCGGCTCGGTGACATGGGCGGCGGCGTGCCGCTGCACCGGATTGGCTGCGGCGAGCGGCTATTACGGAAGCCTGATCCCGGCGCTCGCCGGCGAAACGCCCAAATGCCCGACCATTTTGCATTTCGGCGAAAAGGATATGGGCATTCCGATGGAAGGCGTGGAGAAAGTGAAAGCCGCGCATCCCGATGTGAAGGTTTACATCTACGACGCGGGCCACGGTTTCAATTCCGACCGCGGCGATCATTACAACGAAGCGGCAGCGAAACTGGCGAAACAGCGCACGTTGGAATTTTTCCGCGCGAATGGCGGCTAGTTGCAGAATGATGTTCCTCACCCTCGACAAGCTCAGGGTGAGGGATTGAGCTAATCCTCATGCTGAGCTTGTCGAAGCATGCGGGGAACACAATTACCGCATCGACGCCTCGATATTCCCGCCATCGACGGTGATGACGCCCGCGGTCGTTTTCTCGGCATGGGCGAGATAGACGAAAGCCTCGGCCACTTCGTCGGCATAGACCTCGCGCCCCAGAAGATTGCCGCTCATATAGGCGCTTTCCGAAATCCCGCGCGCTTTGGAACGCGCCGCCACCATATCGTCGGTCAGAAGCCCGCTGCGCACGCGGTCGGCATTCACCGCATTGGCGCGGATGCCGTCCTTGCCGTGATCGAGCGCGTATTGGCGCACGAGGAACAGCGTCGCCGCTTTCGGCAATCCATAAGGCCCGAAATCCTTGCCCGGATTGACCGCCTGTTTCGACGTGTTGAACAGAAGGCAGCCATAGGTGCCTTGCGCCTTCATCACGCGCACGGCGTTTTGCGCGACGGTCTGATGCGCGAAGAAATTGAGCTCGAACGATTTGCGCAACGTTTCGTCGTCCAGCGCGCCGATGCTGCCCTGCCAGGCCGCACCCGCATTGGACACCAGAATGTCCACGCCGCCGAATGTTTCCACCACCTTGTCGAACGCCGCGCGCACCTCGGCCGGATTGGTCACGTCGCAGGAAAGCGCCAGCGCCGTTTTGCCGATTGTTTTGGCGATCGCTTTCGCGGCCTCCAGATCGCGGTCGAGGATGGCGACTTCAGCACCTTCCGCGGCCATCGCGCGCGCGGTGGCGGCGCCAATGCCGGAGCCGCCGCCGGTGATGATTGCCACCTGCCGCGCCAAAACCTTCTCCGCCGCCTTGCCGAGCTTGGCCTGTTCCAGCGACCAATATTCCACATCGAACATGTCCGCTTCCGGGATGCAGCGATATTCGCTGGCACCTTCCGCATCGGTGATAACGTCGATGGTGTTCTCCGCGATGTCGGCGGCGATGGCCGCATCCTTCGCGCTCGCGCCGAGCCCGAACAATCCCACGCCCGGCACCAGAACGACGCGCGGCAGCGGATCCAGTTCCTTTTTCTTCGGTTCCGCGCGCTCGTTGTTGCGGGCGAAATAATCGTGGTAGTGGGCGACAAATTTTTCGACGGCGGCGGCGACCGATTTTTTCCAGTCTTCGAGCTTGTTCGCTTCCGGCGCGGGCACAATCAGCGGCCAGTTTTTCGTGCGGATTGTGTGATCGGGTGTGACGACGCCGACTGGCGAATAGCGCGAAAGCTCCGCGCCATTGACGTAATTGAGGATCGCGGGGTTCGTGCGGAAACAAAGGATTTGCCGCTTGGCTGTTCCCGCCAGTTCGTCTTTCGCAATCACGCAGGCACCGCGGATGATCGGCGCGATGTCGGAAACTTTCGCGATGTCTTTGGGAAGTGTCGCCTGTTTCAGCGGTTTGCGCCCGCTTTGCAGGCGCTTTTCGGCCAGCGTCACGAATTCGATCATGCGCTCATAGGCGTCCTTCGCGGTTTCGGCGAAGGTGAAGATGCCGTGCTGGAGCAGCACGAGGCCTTCGACATCCGGATTCTTGTCGAAGATATCGGCCACGCTTTTGGCGAGCGCGAAACCGGGGATCGTGTAGGGCACGTAAGCCACGCGCTTGCCATAGATTTCACGCGCGAGTTTTTCGCCGTCCGGCTGGTCGGTGATCGCGAGCACGGCGGTGGAATGGGTGTGGTCGATGAATTTGTGCGGCAGGAACGCATGCAGCAGCGTTTCGACGCTCGGGTTCGGCGCCGTGGAATCCAGCAGATTGACGCGCTGATAATTGACCATGTCCTCGTCGGAGAGTTTTGCGAGCGCGCGCAAGCGGCGCAAGGGTGCCAGCCGCACGGCGGGAAGGCCCGCAGGCTCGATAGCGCCCATGTCCCAGCCGGAGCCCTTCACGCAAATCACATCGACTTCGTCGCCAAGAAGATCGCGGGTTTTGGTTTTCACACTCGTATTGCCGCCGCCATGCAGCACCAGTTTCGGATCGGAGCCGAGCAATCGTGTCGTGTAAACGCGCAAAGCGAGGTCTTCGCCTACGTTCGCGTAACGCTTGACGAAATCTTTGGCGTCGGAAGCGGACCAGCTTGATTTCATTTTTTCTTGCCTTCGGGAAAGAGCGACAATAGCGCATCCGGCGCGCAAACGCCGCGTTCGGTGATGAATCGGGTAACGAGGCGCGCGGGCGTGACGTCGAAACCGGGATTGGCGGCGGCGCTGCCGGGAGCGGCGATTTCGACGGTCGCGATGCCGCCGGTCGGCAGGCGGCCGGTCATCTTCAAAAGTTCGTCGGGCGAGCGTTCCTCGATGGGAATGTCGCGGCCAGCGGAAAGATTCCAGTCGATAGTGGAGGACGGCAGCGCGACATAAAATGAAATGTCGTTGTCGCGCGCGGCGAGCGCCTTCAGATAGGTGCCGATCTTGTTGGCGACATCGCCGTTGGCCGTCACGCGGTCGGTGCCGACGATGCACAGATCCACGCGGGCCTGCTGCATGTAATGACCGCCCGCATTATCCGCGATGATGGTGTGGGGCACGCCATGGGCGCCGAGTTCGAAGGCGGTGAGCGACGCGCCCTGATTGCGGGGGCGCGTTTCATCCACCCACACATGAACCGGAATGCCCGCATCATGCGCCATATAGATCGGCGCGAGCGCGGTTCCCCAATCGACGCAAGCGAGCCACCCCGCGTTGCAATGGGTGAGCACATTCAGCGTGCCGGATTTTTTCGCGGCGGCCTCGCGGAAGATTTTCAAACCATGCTCGCCGATGGAGCGGCAGACCTCGACATCCTCATCGCAAATCGCAGCTGCTTCTTTCCACGCAAGTGCGGCGCGGGTTTCGCGAGGATGATTGCGCAGATGATCGCGCATGCGTTTCAAAGCCCAGCGCAAATTGATCGCCGTGGGCCGCGTCTCGGCCAGCATGTCATGGGCGCGGTCAAGCGCTTCGTCGCTCGCGTCCTCGCGCATCGCAAGTGCAATGCCGTAAGCCGCCGTGGCACCAATCAGCGGCGCGCCGCGCACGATCATCGTCTTGATCGCGTGGGCGGCGTCGGCCGCCGATTTCAATGTGCGTGTGCGCAATTCGTGCGGCAGCTTTGTCTGGTCGATGATTTCCACATCGTCGCCAGAAGGCCAGATGGTCCGGTAGGGGCGCCCGCCGATTTTCATGGGCGGGGATATGGGGCAAAGCGCGCGGTTTCGCAACCGCCAAGGGGCCGGGCGGCCGGTCTTATTTCAAATTCGCCGGAGCGGTGGCCCGCATGGAGGGGTATTGCGAGAATTTCTCATACCACGCCGCGAGCTTTGGCCGCGTGGCGCGCCAGGCGATATGCGCGAGCCGGAAATCGAGATAGCCGAGCGCGCAGCCGACCGCGACTTCGCCGATGGTGGGATGTTCGGCGAATTTCGCCGTGGCGCGCTCCAGCATGTCGAGGCTTGCGACGATCGCGGCCATCGCGCGGGCGACATTGTCGCCGTTGCGGCGGTCTTCCGGCAGCTTGCTTTCGCGCACGCAGGCCACGGCCGCATCGGAAATGCCGTCGCCGATGGCTTGCAGGCTGAGCGCGCGCCAGCGCCCCGCGCCCGTGCGCCACATGCTTTGGGCGGGCACGAAATGGCCGCTCTTGAATTCGTTCAGATAGTCGCAGATCACGCGCGAATCGTAGAGCGCCGAGCCGTCGTCCAACACCAGCGTTGGAATTTTCGACAGCGGATTGATGCGGCGGAAATCCTCATTGGTCCAGGGATCGATGTCGATCTCTTCGAGCGTGATATCCAGCTCGCGCGCCACGATCCGGCATTTGCGCGCGAAGGGCGAAGCGGGCGAGGAATAGAGCTTCATCAATGCCCTTCGAAGGCGACGAGCGTGGTGACATCCTTGCCGAGCGCGCGGATTTTGTCCGCGCCGCCAAGCTCCGGCAGGTCGATGACGAAGAGGCAGCCGATCACCTTGGCGCCCGCGCGTTCGAGCAGCTTGATCGCGGCGAAGCAGGTGCCGCCCGTGGCGATGAGATCGTCCACGATGATGACGTGTTCGCCGGGCTTCACCGCGTCGGCGTGAATTTCGACGCGGTCCTTGCCGTATTCGAGATCGTAATCCTCGCCGATCACCGTGTGCGGCAGCTTGCCCTTCTTGCGCACCGGCACGAAGCCGATGGAGAGCTGATGCGCGACAGCACCGCCGAGAATGAAGCCGCGCGCCTCGATGCCCGCGACCTTGTCGATCGCAACGCCCGCATAGGGCTGCACCAGTTGATCGACCGCGGCGCGAAACGCGCGCGCGTTTGCCGAGCAGCGTGGTGATGTCGCGGAACATGATCCCTTTCTTGGGATAGTCCGGTATCGTGCGGATGGCGGTTTTGAAATCCATGTTTCAGTCCTCAAAAAAAGGTTCACGCGGAGACGCGGAGGCGCGGAGTTCTTTATCCTAGTCGAGAAAGAGACCGTTTCGAAGAACTGTTTGGCGCGCGTTGCGCGCCGATTTTCTTCTCCGCGCCTCTGCGCCTCCGCGTGCAAATCTTCACTTTTTCAGCACCCTTCCCGCCACCGCATCGAGCTTGGCGAACAGCGCGGGATCGCGCTTTTCCGGCGCGGTGATGATGGCGGTGTCGAGCACGTGTGTCGATGCCGAGCGGCGAGGGCTTGCGCTCCGGGCCCAGCTTCGGCGCCACGCGCTTGACCAGCGCGCGCGCTTTGTCGGCATTGCCGGTCAGCACCTTGATGACCTGTTCGACCGTGACGTGATCGTGGTCCGGGTGCCAGCAATCGAAATCGGTCACCATCGCCACGAGCGCGTAAGGCAAGTTCGGCTTCGCGCGCGAGCTTGGCTTCGGGCATCGCCGTCATGCCGATGACGCTGCAACCCCAGGAGCGATAGAGATTGCTTTCGGCCAGCGTGGAGAATTGCGGGCCTTCCATCGCCAGATAGGTGCCGCCGCTTGGAATGGGGAATTTTTTCTTCGGCGCACGCTTCGGTCAGCGCATCCGCGAGCTTCGGGCAGATCGGATGGGCGATCGACACATGCGCGACGAAGCCCTTGCCGAAGAATGTCTTCTCGCGGGCATGCGTGCGGTCGATGAACTGGTCGACGATCACGAAATGTGCCCGGCGGCAGTTCCTCGCGGAAGGAGCCGCAGGCCGACACCGAAATGATGTCGGTGACGCCGCGCGCTTCAGCACGTCGATATTGGCGCGGTAATTGATCGAGGTCGGCGATTGCACATGGCCGCGGCCATGGCGCGGCAGGAACACCATATCGACGCCGGAGAGCGTGCCGAACAGCAGCTCGTCGCACGCCTCGCCCCACGGGCTTTTGACGCGCTCCCAGCGCGCGCCTTCGAGGCCCGCGATGTCATAGACGCCGCTGCCGCCGATAATGCCGAGGACGGTTCTGGTCATGGGGGCGCCTTTTGGAAACGGGGCGTTGTAGCATGGCGAAACGGAGGAGCAAGCAAACGTTGTTTCTCCCCCCGTTTACGGGGGGAGTGTATGCCGGAGCTTATAGCGTCGGCATACGAGGGGGGCAAACTCGATCGAGCCCGCCCCCTCCGTCTCACTCGCTCGCGCTCGTTCGACACCTCCCCCGTAAACGGGGGAGGAAAGCGCTGCGTCAATGCTCGTCTTTCCACACCTTGCGGTAGGAGAGATACAGCAACCCCGACAGCAGAATGAGGAACGCCATCACGCCGAAGCCCATTCGCTTGCGGTCTTCCATCTTGGGCTCGGAGGCCCAGGCAAGGAACGTCACGACGTCGTGCGCCTCTTGATCCAGCGTGTTGGGCGTGCCGTCGGAATATGTCACCGAGCCGTCCGTCAGCGGCGGCGGCATGGAGATGTTCCAGCCCTGGAAATAGGGGTTGTAGAATTTGTTCTCCATCACCTTGAAGCCCGCCGGCGGCTTTTCGCTGAAGCCGGTGAGGATGGAATAGACATATTGCGGCCCGCCCTCGCGCGCCTTGATGATGAGGGAGAGATCGGGCGGCAACGCGCCGTTATTCGCCGCGCGCGCGGCTTCCTCATTCGGGAAGGGTGCGGGGAAATGATCGGCGGGCGTGCCCGGCCGCGTCAGCGGATCGCCATTGGCGTCCACCGTCTCGCCCTTGTCGTTGGGACCGGCGGGAATTTTGTAGCCCGCCGCAATCGCCTTCATCTCGGCATCGGTGAAGGACGGCCCGCCCGGTTCGGCGAGCGCATGGAATTCGACGCGGTTGAGGCTGTGACAGGCCGAGCAGACTTCCTTGTAGATCTGGAAGCCGCGCTGCAGCGCGCCCGATCGTAGAGGCCGAACGGGCCTTCGAAGGACCAGTGCACATCTTTCACCGGCAGCGCGTCGGTGTTCACGGTCTGCGCGAAGGCGTTCGCCGAAAGAGCGAGGCCCAGAGCCAGGCCAAGCGGGAGAGCAAAGCGCATCATCTTCTCCTTACTCGGCCGCAGCCAGAACGGGTTTGGCAATGGAATTGGGCAGCGCTTTGGGTCGCTCGATAAGGCCGATCAACGGCATGATGACCCAGAAGAAGCCGTAGTAATAAAGCGTGCCGAGCCGCGCGATCCACACAAGCGGCATGGCGATGCCGCTTAATTGCAACGAAGCATCCGCGCTCTGCGAGCCGATATAGCCGAGCACGATGCAATCGGCCAGGAACAGCCAGAAGAACATCTTCATCAGCGGGCGGAAGCGGTTGGACCGCACCTTCGATGTATCGAGCCACGGAATGAAGACAAGCGTGACAAGCGCGCCGAACAGCACCAGCACGCCGATCAGCTTGTCGGGCACCGAGCGCAGCATCGCGTAGAACGGCAAGAGATACCATTCGGGCACGATGTCGGGCGGCGTCACCAGCGGATTGGCGGGCGTGTAATTGTCCGGATTGCCCACGAAGTTCGGCGAATAGAACACAAGGAACGCAAACAGGATCACGAACAGCGAGAGATAGAACGCGTCCTTCACCGTGTAATAGGGATGGAAGGGAACGGTGTCCTGCGGGCCCTTCACGTCGATGCCGAGCGGGTTGTTGTTGCCCGGCACATGCAGCGCCCAGATATGCAGCCCCACCACGCCCGCGATCACGAAGGGCAGCAGGTAATGCAACGAGAAGAAGCGGTTCAGCGTGGCGTCGCCCACCGCGAAATCGCCCCACAGCCAATGCGTCAGCGCGGTGCCCATGCCAGGAATGGCGCTGAAGAGATTGGTGATGACGGTCGCACCCCAGAACGACATCTGACCCCAGGGCAGCACGTAACCCATGAACGCGGTGGCCATCATCAGAATGTAGATCACGACGCCCAGAATCCAGATCACTTCGCGCGGCGCTTTGTAGGAGCCGTAATAGAGACCGCGGAAAATGTGGACATAGACGGCGAGGAAAAACATCGAGGCGCCGTTCGAATGCATATAGCGCATCAGCCAGCCGTAATTCACGTCGCGCATGATGTTTTCGACGGAATCGAACGCGAGCCCTGCGTTCGGCACGTAATGCATCGCCAGCACGATGCCGGTGACGATCTGCACGCCGAGGCAGAAGGTGAGGATCGCGCCGAACGTGTACCAGATGTTCAAATTCCGCGGCGTGGGGAACGTCATCATCGTATCGTTGGCGAAACGCAGGATCGGCAGCCGCGTATCGAGCCATTTGGTGATCGCGGTCTTGGGAACGTAAGTGGATGGGCCTGACATCATGGGCTCCCTTAGCCGACCTTGATCTTGGTGTCGGAGAGAAAGGAATAGGTGGGCACGGCGAGGTTCTGCGGCGCGGGGCCTTTGCGGATGCGCCCGGCGGTGTCGTATTGCGAGCCGTGGCAATGGCAGAGCCAGCCGCCATATTCGCCCTGCGGCTCCTGCGGCGTGGAGACGGTGGGCGTGCAGCCCAGATGCGTGCAGACGCCGACGACGATGAGCCATTCCGGCTTGAACTCGCGATTCTGGTCGGTGGCGGGCGCGTTGTCCGGCAGATTGGCGTTGCGCGCGATGGGATCGATCAACTCGGAGACGGGCACCGCGCGCGCCGTGGCGATCTCGGCCGGCGTGCGGCGGCGGACGAACAGCGGATGGCCGCGCCATTTGAAGATGACCTGCTGGCCCGGCTGGACCGCGGAGATGTCGGCCTCGATGGAGGCCAGCGCCAGAACCGAGGAGGCCGGGTTCATCTGGTCGATAAAGGGCCAGGCGGCCAGCGCCGCGCCGACCGCACCCACGGCCCCCGTCGCGAGATAAAGAAAGTCGCGCCGTGTGGCGTCTGATGGATTACTTGGCGCTGTCGAGCTTGCCACGGTGTCACCTATCGCAAATCAGGCGGTCCGGAGGAACGGAAATGCACATCGCGCCACCCCCGGAATCCCGGCGCGATCGCGGGCTAAAATAGAGAGTCGATTCTGGAGGGTCTTGCGGCACGATGACGCAGAAAATGCGGGCAATTTCACGAGGTTGAGCATTCATCGCGCTCAGCATTCGACTGCGCTCAAATGCCCCTGCCCCGCATAGTCCAAAAGTGCCGCGTCGCGCGTCATCACCGTGAAGCCGTATTCGCGCGCGGTGGCGGCGATGATGCGGTCCCATGGATCGCGGTGGCGCAGCAGCCCCGGCAAATACCAAGAGCCTATCAAAACCTCCGGCGGCATTGGCGCGAGCCCAACGCCTTGGATCGCGACGACGCGACGCCAATATTCCTGCACCGTTACCGAAGAGCGAAAGCGGCCCTTGGCGAACAACAATGCAAATTCCCACGCGGTGATCGGCGACACAAAAAGTGATCCAGCCTGCGCAGATGCTATTGCAACGGCTTCGGCCGCGGACTTCCGCATGCGCTGTTGGTCCACGATGTAAATAATAGCGCAACTATCGAGCAAAATAGGCTGGTTCATTTTTTTGAGCTGTTATCGCGGGGCTTGCTTTGCAGGAGTTCGTCCCAGTTTGCCTCCCATTCTTTTTCGATTTCTGCCCACTCCTCGCCGGTGTACACTGGACTTGTGAGGTCGTATCCGGGCTCGATCCACAGCAACCCCTTCAGCGCACCGAAGATCGGCGCTTTGCTGATCGTCGAGGGGATCACGTAATCGTCGTGCTTATAATCGCTGTGCTGTTCGGCCATGCCGGTATGCGGACTCATTGGAGGTTCTCCGTAAGCGGTACGCCTGAAAATGAGCTTCTTGCCATCCATATCGACTTGCGCAGTTTCGTAACCGGCCTCAAGCCACGCCTTGGCATGAACGTGGCCTGCCGCCTCATTGGCCCACCATGGGCGATGGCGATAGGCCGATGGCGGCAGCTTCCTGCCCAAAACCCTTTCCACCTCGCGGAAGGTCAACGGAATTTCGCCGGCCGCCTTGGCTTTCAGAAACGCGCCCAAAGGCTCATATTTCGACATTTCCGGCCTCCCGGTCCGGTTCCATATGTAGTACTATAGTACTTACTATTTTCTGTCAAGGGACTTACTATGCGCCTTGCCCTCTATGAGCCAGACATCCCCCAAAACGCGGGCGCGCTGATACGATTGGGCGCATGTCTCGGCGTTGGTGTGGATATCATCGAGCCGTGCGGCTTTGTCTTCACCGACAGGGGCTTGAAGCGGGCAGGGATGGATTATCTGGAACTGGCGGAGATCGCGCGCCACGCCTCTTGGGCGGCGTTTCGCGCAGCTGCGAAGGGGCGGCTCGTTCTGTTGACCTCGAAGGGCACGACTGCCTACACCGAATTTGCATTCGCGGGCGATGACATCATTCTTCTGGGCCGCGAGAGCGTGGGCGTGCCGGAGGAAGTCCACCGCGCCGCCGATGCGCGGCTGCGCATTCCGCTGAAGCCGGGCTTGCGCTCGCTCAATGTGGCGCAGGCGGGCGCGATGGTATTGGGGGAAGCGTTGCGACAGACGAAGGGATTTCCGTGAGCGATCAGAAAGCCCGCGCACGCGCCTGGTTCGAGGAATTGCGGGATCGTATCTGCGCCGCGTTCGAAAAGATCGAGGACGATTATCAGGGATCGCTTTCCCATCTTCCGCCGGGGCGGTTCGAGCGCAAAGCGTGGACGCGCGCGCCGGAGAACGGCGTCGAAACCGGCGGCGGCACGATGGCACTGATGAAGGGTCGTGTGTTCGAGAAGGTGGGTGTCAATGTTTCAACCGTGTACGGAACATTCAGCCCGGAATTTGCCAAACAGATCGAAGGCGCTGCCGACGACCCGCGTTTCTGGGCGAGCGGCATCTCGCTTGTGGCACACATGCAGAACCCGCATGTGCCCGCTGTGCATATGAATACGCGCCATATCGTGACGACCAAAGACTGGTTCGGCGGCGGGACCGACCTCACGCCGATGTTCCCGAACGACGAAGACGCGGGGCTTTTCCACGCCGCGCTCAGCCGCGCCTGCGACGCCCATGACCCCGCCTATTACCCCCGCTTCAAGCAATGGTGCGACGAATATTTCTTTTTGCCGCACCGCAATGAGCCGCGCGGGGCGGGTGGCATCTTCTTCGACCATCACAATTCCGGCGATTGGGAAAAAGATTTCGCCTTTACCCGCGATGTGGGGCTGGCATTTCTGGACATCTATCCCCAAATCGTAAGGCAACGGATGGGCGCAACTTGGACGGAAGCAGAACGAACCCACCAGCTCATCCGCCGGGGACGCTATGTGGAATTCAACCTGCTTTATGATCGCGGCACGCAATTCGGCCTGAAAACCGGGGGCAATGTGGAGGCGATCCTGATGAGCCTTCCTCCCGAAGCACGCTGGCCCTGAAGGCGAGGAACATTGTTTCACAATCTGCATCCCGCTTTGGTCGCGCTGCTTCAGGTGATCCTGATCGACATTGTGCTTGCGGGCGACAACGCCGTCGTCATCGGCATGGCGGCCTCGCGCGTGCCCGCGCAGGACCGCAGGCGCGTGATCTTCTGGGGCCTGACGGCAGCGGTGTTCCTGCGCGTGATCCTGGCCATGACCACCGCCACGATCCTGGAAACCATCGGACTGATGTTCGCGGGCGGCATATTGCTGCTCTGGGTGTCGTGGCGACTCTACCGCGACATCGCGCAATCGAAGGACGAGGAAGTCGGCGCCAAAACGATTGCCGAGGCGCATGCGCAGACGAGCGAGATTTGCAGCGCCGCGCCTGCGCCGCTTCTCAGCCCGCAAATGCGACGCGCCGTTTTCCAGATCGTGGTGGCCGATCTTTCCATGTCGCTCGATAATGTGCTGGCGGTTGCCGGTGCTGCGATGGATCATGTCTGGGTGCTGGCGATCGGGCTGGTGCTGTCGATTGCGCTTATGGGAATTGCCGCGTCGCTGATCGCCAATCTGCTGCATCGCTATCCGTGGATCAGCTATGCGGGACTTATCATTGTTGTGTATGTCGCGCTGCGGATGATCTGGTTCGGCGGCTGGGAGATCATGCACGCGACGTAGTTTCCTCCCCTGTTTACGAGGAACGTGGCGAGCGAGCGTTAGCGAGTGAGACGGAGGGGGCGCATCCAGCGTTCGCCCCCCTCCCCGTCTTCGCCGGTACTCCCCCCGTAAACGGGGGGAGAAAAATGTTAGGTCAATTTCAACAGCAGCGCGGTCGCATCGTCGCTCTTTTTGAGCCGCGCGAATTTCCGCCCCTCGGGATCGGATTCCTCGATGGCGCGCAATTCCTCACCCAGTGCGGCAAGTCCTTTTGACAACGCGGCCTGCATCAGCGCATCGGCATCGTAGCTTCCATAGTCGGTGGCGAGCGCCAGGAACCCGTCGCTCGCGAGCAGCACATGCGTTCCTTCTTGTGCCGCGATTTTCGCCTGCGCCACATGATCCGCCGCGCGCGCATCGGGGCCGAACAGCCAGCCGCTATCGGTGTTCACGCGATTGCGCGCCTTGCGCAAGCTGGGCAGATATTCGGGAAGGCTAAGGCCGGCCGCGGGCGCGAGCCCCCGCGCATCGGCCAGCATCTTCACGCGCGAGGCTTCCAGCGCGCGCTTTTCGAACGTCTCGCCAATGATTTCGGTTGGCTCCGCACCACGCTTCACCAGCAAGCCGCAATCGCCGAACCAGAACGCATCGAAGCCGGTTTCGTTCTCCGCAATGAACATCATCGAGGCGAAGGGGATTTCATAGGTCGCGACTGGCGCGCGCCGACGCAAGCCCTTGAAGGAATTCTCCGCATCGGCAAGTGCGGCGCGCAACGCATCTTTCGGGCGGCGGTTCTTGGCATGCGCCATCAATCGCCGCGCGCCGAAATGGGCAAGCCATGCCGCATCGCTGTTTCCGGGCATAAGCTGCTCGCCCAATCCCGTCGCGCCGTCGAACACCACGGCGGCGTCTTCATTATGGGCGAAGGAATCGTCGTTGGGCTTTGCCGGATTTCCCGGCAGCGTGAGAACGTCAATGAAGTCGAAGGTCATTGGAATTGGCGCCTTCATTCCCTCCCCTAAAAGGGGAGGGAAAAACATTCCGAGCAATACGAGGAATGTTTAGGGAGGGGTCATGCCCGGCTGTTTGACCCCCACCCGATCCGGCTCCGCTTCGCTACTCCGGATCGACCTCCCCCTTTCAGGGGGAGGAAAATTATTCAATACGCCGTCGCCTGCACGACCGCCTTCAACCGCTCGGCCAGCGAGAATTCGTCTTCCGTGAAATCGGCGTCGATCCACCAGCGTTCCACTTCGCCGAGAATACGCCCGACCAGCGGGCCTTCCGCCACGCCTGCCGCCATCACATCGCGGCCGGTGAGCGGAAAATCGGGACGCACCCACGCATCCGCCAGCGCCAGAAGCGCGCGCCATTGCACGGAACTGGAATCCTTTGCGTCTTCCGCCCAGCGCAACGACACGCGATCCTTGAACGCGCGCGGACCCAGAAGATAAAGCAGCTTCCGCACTTCGCGGATCGAGAGATAAGAGACGATCCTTTCCTCGCCGCCAAGCGCCTCTTCCAGCCGCATGCGACCGGCATTGGAGAGTTTCCAGCGGTCGCAAAGCGCGCGCACGGCGGACACATCGTCGGGCAACAACGCGGCCAGCCGCAACAGCGGATCGGGCGTGAAGAAATTGCGCGCGTCGAGCATCGCCAGCCGCTCAAGACGGGCGATATTCACGGTCATCGGAAAAATCCCGCCGAGAATTCCGCTTGCCGCCATTACGCGCAAACCCGGCGCGGGATTTTCCGCTTCCAGCAATCGCAGCATCTCCTTGGTGATGCGTTCGCCGGAAAGCCTGCCGAGGCCCTCTTTTCCGGCCGCCGCGGCGTTCAGCGCATCGGCATCGAGATCGCCCTTGCCGTACCACGCATGAAAACGGAAAAGCCGCAGAATGCGCAAATAATCTTCGGCGATGCGCGCGGCCGGATCACCCACGAAGCGCACGCGGCCATATGTGAGATCGGCCACGCCGCCGACATAATCGGCGACCTCGCCATCCGCGCCCGCATAAAGCGCGTTCATGGTGAAATCGCGCCGTTGCGCGTCCTCCACCCAATCGGTCGTGAAGGCGACAACCGCGCGCCGCCCATCGGTGCTCACATCGCGGCGCAACGTGGTGATCTCATACGGCGTGCCGCTCGACAGCGCCGTCACCGTGCCGTGCTCGATGCCGGTGGGTACGGCTTCCAATCCCGCCGCCCTTAACCGCCGCGTGACTTCATCCGGCAACAGCGGCGTCGCGATATCGATCTCGCGCACCTCCTGACCCATCAACGCGTTGCGCACGGCGCCACCCACAAAACGCGCATGGCCGCCGAGCGCATCGATCACCGCGCGCGTCTCGGTGCTGCGCATCCAGGGATGATTGGCGGGATCGAGCTTCAATGCGTTTTCTCCACGGTGCCGGGCACGACCTTTCCATTCACGACATGGGGTGCCACATAAGTACCTTGAGTCGGAAAACCTTCCGTCAACCCCAGATAAATAATGCTCACGGCCACCAGCGCGAGGCCTGCGATAAAGAGCGTGGTCCACGGCGTTCGCGGCGGCGGCCGCCTGCGCGCATGGAACATCAGGAGCACATAAAGCCCCCAGATCGCGAACGGCACGGCGAGAAATATCCACCGCTCGAGCAGGAATTTTATCATGCACCCAGTCTTTCGCTGAAATTGACGAGGATCGCGGCGGTGGCGCCCCATATATAATGCGGGCCATATTGATACGCCCAGAATTCGCGCGCGCGCCCCTGCCATTCGCGCGATTTGCGCATCCGGTTTTTGGGATCGAGCAGGAATTCGAGCGGCACTTCGAAAATCTCCGAGACTTCGCCGGGATCGGGCGTGAGCGTGAAGCCTTCGGCCAGCATGCCGACCACGGGCAGGATCGCATAGCCGGTTCCGGTTTCATACGCGTCCAGAAATCCCGCCACCGTTACAAAGTGCTGCTCGATGCCGGTTTCCTCGTGGGTTTCGCGCAACGCGGTTTCGACAAGCGAGGGATCGCTGTCCTGCACGCGGCCGCCGGGAAAACTCACCTGCCCCGCATGGCGCGACAGATGCGCGGTGCGTTGCGTGAAAAGCATGGTCGGGTTTTTGCGCGCGATAATCGGCAGCAAAACGGCCGCGGGCAGCAGCGCGCGCTTTTCCGCCGGGCGCTGATCGGGATTGAGATCGTAATCGCCGCGCGTCGGCATCAGCGGCAGCGTTGGCGCATGCGCGAGCAATTTGGCACGCAGCGTTTCAAGCTCGGTCATGCAATCCGCCCGAGCGGGAAGAATTTTCCGCTGCTCCATACGCCCAGCACGCCCTCTTCGCCGGGCACAGCCATATCGGCGAGTTGATAAAAAACGCTCCTCGCAATGCGCGCTTCCAGCCCCCGGCGCACATGCACATAGGGCGCGGGTTCCGCCGTTTCGGGATTTGTTTCCACGCGGATGGGGTTGTCCGGGCCCGCAATTGTTTCATCGCCGACATTGGTGGTGAAGATGAGGCGCCGATCGCGGCCCTCGCCTTCCACGCGCAACAGCACCGCCATGAACGGCGCATCCTCCACGCGGATGCGCATCTTCTCCACGGGCGTTACAAGATGGAAACCATCGGGGTCTTTTCGTAAAATCGTGGAGAACAATCTCACGATTTCTCTGCGCCCCACCGGCGTTCCTTCGTGGAACCAGGTGCCGTCCTTTGCGATGCGGATATCGATATCGCCGCAATGGGCGGGATGCCATTTGTCGACCGGCGGCAGCCCGCGCCCCGCCGCCAATTCGCGTTGCAGGCTTGCCAATCCTAGGGAAAGTCCATCCGTCATGGGTTTTCGCAGTTGCGCGCGCGATGCAACACAAATAGCCTCGCCCGCGAAGATAGGCTCCACACCCTTAACCGGCAACCGCTCCATGAACGACACAATCGCGCAAGACAAGCCCGTGGCCGAGGCCGAAGAGGCCGCCGCCGCCATCGCGCGCGTGCGTGAGGCCATCGGCGGTGTGATCTTCGGCCAGAAGGATGTGGTGGACCAGACATTGGTGACGCTGCTCGCGGGCGGACACGGGCTTCTGATCGGCGTGCCGGGCCTCGCCAAAACGCGGCTGGTGGAGACGCTGGGCATTGCGCTCGGGCTCGACTGGAAGCGAATCCAGTTCACGCCCGATCTGATGCCCGCCGATATCATCGGTTCGGAAGTGCTGGAAGAAGGCGACCACGGACGGCGCAGCTTTCGCTTCATCAAGGGGCCGGTGTTCACTCAGCTTCTGATGGCCGACGAGATCAATCGCGCCAGCCCCCGCACGCAATCGGCATTGCTGCAGGCGATGCAGGAAAGATATGTGACGGTGGCGGGCGCGCGCTACGATCTGCCGCAACCCTTTCATGTCTTGGCGACGCAAAATCCGCTGGAGCAGGAAGGCACCTATCCGCTACCCGAAGCGCAACTCGATCGCTTTCTGCTTCAGATCGATGTCGGCTATCCCGATATCGAAGCGGAAAAGAAAATGCTGATCGCCACGACCTTCGGAAACGAAACCCCGCTCAAGCCCGTGTGCACGCCCGCCGAATTGATGAACGCGCAAGCGATTGTGCGGCGCTTGCCGGTGGGCGAGAAGGTTGTCGATGCGATATTGCGGCTGGTGCGCGCGGCGCGGCCGGGCGAAGGTGCCGCCGACCTCACCGATTATATTTCCTGGGGACCGGGCCCGCGCGCGAGCCAGGCCTTCATGCTGGCGGTACGCGCGCGGGCACTGCTCGACGGGCGATTTGCTCCGTCCACGGATGATGTGGCGGCACTCGCCCATCCCGTGCTGCGCCATCGCATGGCGCTCAATTTTTCCGCCCGCGCCGAAGGCACCACGCTTTCGGATATCATCGACCGCCTCGTGCGGAGCAATCTTTGACATCGCGTCTTCAGGAACAATCCGAACAGCTTGCAGCCGCATTGCCGCCTCTGCTTGTGGCGGCGGAGCGGCTGGCATCGTCCGTGAGTTTGGGCGTGCATGGGCGGCGCAAGGCCGGCATGGGCGAAACGTTCTGGCAATTCCGCCGCTACGCATCCGAAGATCCAGCGAGCGCCATCGACTGGCGGCAATCGGCGAAGTCGCAACACCTCTTCGTGCGCGAGCGCGAATGGGAAGCGGCCGAAGCGGTGTGGTTGTGGCGCGACGGCTCGGCGGGGATGCGATTCAAATCCGATTATGCGCCGGTTTCAAAAATCGACCGCGCGACTGTTTTGGCGCTGGCGCTCGCTTCGCTGCTGGTGCGCGGCGGCGAACGCATCGCGTTGCTGGGCGATGGTCACGGCCCCGCCACGGGACGCGCGCCGCTGCGCCGCATCGGCCATGAACTCATTGATCTCGCACCCGATGATGCGCCGCTTCCGCCGCACGCGCCGGTGACGAAGAATGCGCAATTCGTCTGGTTCAGCGATTTTCTTGTCCCGCTTGCCGAAATCGAAACCGCGATGCGCAAATGGAGCCAGATGGGGCTGACCGGCCATCTCGTGCGCATCATCGATCCGGCGGAAGAGGATTTTCCCTTCACCGGACGCACGCGTTTCGAGATGGGCCGCGAGAGCGAAGTCCTCGGCCGCGCCGAGGCCGTGCAAAGCGCATACGCCGCGCGTTTCCGCGCCCATGGCGAGGCCCTTGCCGCGATGGCACGGCGCATGGGCTGGAGCACCCTCGCGCATCGCACCGACAAGCGCCCCGAAACCGCGCTTGTAGCACTTTACACCGATCTTTCCGGCGCGCACGCGAAAAAGCGCAGCGCCTGAGAACATGGACTTGTCGATAGGATCGCAACCCATCTTTTCTCCCCCCGTTTACGGGGGGAGTGTCTGGCGGAGCTTCAGCTTCGGCAGACGAGGGGGGCGAACGCCTGTGTTCGCCCCCTCCGCTTCGCTCGCAAGGCTCACTAAGCACCTCCCCCGTAAACGGGGGAGGAAAAGAAACGCGGCGGACTGAAAGCCATGAGCATCTTCTCCGGCATCGGTTTCGGCGCGCCATGGATTCTTCTGGCGCTTCTGGTGCTGCCCGCGATCTGGTTTCTGTTGCGCGTGACGCCGCCATCGCCTCGCCGGGTAATCTTTCCGCCGCTGCGATTGCTGCTCGGACTTGCGGGGCCGGAAGAAACGCCCGCACGCACGCCGCTGTGGCTGTTGCTGCTGCGGCTGTTCTTGGCCGCTCTTATTATTATGGCACTCGCCGAGCCGCGCATCGGCACGCCGGTGAAGGCGCCGGGTTCGGGACCGATCATTCTCTTCGTCGATAATGATTGGGCGGCGGCCCATGCGTGGAAATATCGCGAGGCCGCGATCACCGATGCGATCAACGCGGCCGCACATGCAAGCCGCGCCATCGTCATCGTGCCGACGGCGGGCGCACATGCCCCCGATGTTTCGCTGCTCGATGCGGCGAGTGCCGGCCGCGCGGCACGCGCGCTGGAACCGGAACCCTATCTGCCGGATCGCGCGCGCGCGGCGGCGGCACTCGCAAAAGCAAAATTCGCATCGCGCCCGCAAATCCTCTGGCTCAGCGACGATGTGGATCGCGGCGACGCGGCGAAGATCGCGGCCGCGCTTTCCAAAATCGGCAATCTGGAAATCTTCGCCGATGCGCGGGCGAACGGACCGCTGGCGCTGAAGCCGGAATCCGATCAATCCGATGGTTTCACCATCACCATCATCGGCGGCGCGCGCGACGGCGAAGTCGAGGCGCTGGGCGCGCATGGCGAAAGATTGGGCTCGGCGCCCTTCCATTTCCGCCGTGGCGAAAGCGAAACGCAGGCGAAAATTGTGTTGCCGTTGGAAGTGCGCAACGAAACCGCGCGCATCGCGATTGCGGGCGAAGATTCGGCGGGAGCCGTGCGTCTGCTCGACAGTTCGTCAAAGCGCCGCGCGGTGGGCCTCGTTTCGGCGAGCAATGCGGAGGCCGAACAGCCGCTGCTCTCCGATCTTTATTATCTCGAACGCGCGCTATCGCCTTACGCCGACCTCAGCAAGGGCACGATCTCGGATGCGCTCGACCGCCATGTCAGCGTGCTGGTGCTGGCCGATATCGGCCGCATCGCGGGCGCGGATTACGGCCGCGTCGAGAATTTCGTGAATGACGGCGGTGTGCTGCTGCGCTTTGCGGGCGGGCGCATGACGGAGGCGACCGACGATCTCATCCCCGTGAAATTGCGCAGCGGCGGGCGTTATCTCGGCGGCTCGCTCGCCTGGGCCGAGCCGCAACATCTTGCGGCGTTCCCTGACACCAGCCCGTTTCGCGGGCTCGCGATCCCCGGCGATGTGAGCGTGTCGCGGCAGGTGCTGGCCGAACCATCCGTCGAACTTGCCGAACACACATGGGCGCGGCTGGCCGACGGCACGCCGCTTGTGACCGCATCGCAGCGCGGCAAGGGATGGATCGTGCTGTTCCATGTGACGGCGGGGCCGTCATGGTCGAACCTGCCGCTCTCCGGACTTTATATCGACATGCTCAGGCGCGTACTCGATCTCGCCAGCGGCGCGCGGCCCGCCGACATGGGCACCGATGCCAACGCGACATTCCCGCCGGTGATGACGCTGGACGGTTTCGGCCATCTCGAAAAACCGCCGGGCGAAGCGTTGCCGTTGCGCGGAAACCAGCTCGGCAAAGCGAAGCCCTCGCCTGCCCATCCGCCCGGCCTTTACGGCAGCGAAGGCGCGTTCGCCGCACTCAACGCGACGGACGCCAACACATCGCTCGATCCGATTGCGCTCGCGACGATGAACTACGCGGGCAGCACGGCGCTCGCGCTGGAACCTTTGCTGCTGGCGCTGGCGATTCTGCTCCTCATCGCCGATGCGGCAATCTCGCTGTGGCTGCGCGGTTATCTGGCGGGCGCGGAAAAATTCCTGGCGCGCGCCGGGATCGTCTTCATCGCCATTCTTCATCATCCATCCCGCGCATGCCGACGATTTCGACATGAAAGCGGCACTCGACACGCGGCTTGCTTATGTCGTCACCGGCGTTCCCGATGTCGATGCCATGAGCAAGGCGGGGCTCACGGGGCTGGGCCTCTGGCTCAAGGCGCGCACCTCCTATGAGCCCGAAGCGCCGATGGGCGTGGATATCGCGCATGACGATCTTTCGTTCTTCCCGCTTATCTATTGGCCGATGGATCCGCGCGAGAAAGACCTTTCGCCGCAAGCGCTTTCCAAGCTCGCAGATTACATGCGCAATGGCGGCACGCTGCTGATCGACACGCGCGATCTGACGGTCGGCGCCACGCGCGGGCCGGATTCGCAAGGCCAGCAAACGCTGCGCCGCCTGATCGGCAAGCTCGATCTGCCGCCGCTCGAACCCATTCCCGCCGATCATGTTTTGACGAAAGCGTTTTATCTTTTGCAGGATTTTCCCGGCCGCTGGGACGGCGGAAAAGTCTGGGTGGAGGCGCTGCCGCCATCCGATCCCGATCATCCCGCACCCGCGCGCGGCGGCGATGGCGTGTCGCCGGTCATCATCGGCGGAAACGATTGGGCGGCGGCCTGGGCGGTGGATGCGAATGGCGAACCCATCGCGTCCGTCGATGATCGCCAGCGCGAAATGGCGATCCGCTTCGGCATCAATGTCGTGATGTATGCGCTGACCGGCAATTACAAGACCGATCAGGTTCATGCGCCCGCACTATTGGAGCGTTTGGGCAAATGAACTACGCCATCGATTTCGCCCCGCATGTTTCGCCCGCTTTGCTGTGGGCGCTGGCGGCGATTGCGACGGCGGTGACATTGGCGTCCTTCCTGCTTCGCGCGCGCGGTGCATGGGCGCGCGGGCTTGCGTTCGCGGTGCTGCTCGCGGCACTCGCCAATCCGCTGATCGTGCATGAGATGCGCGAGCCATTGCCGGATGTGGCGGCAATCATCCTCGACCATTCGCAAAGCATGGATGTGGGAACGCGCCGCAAAGACGCCGATGCGGCGCTGGCGAAAATCAAGGCGAAATTGCAGGGCGACAAGAGCCTCGAAATCCGCGAGGCAACGGTCGAAACCAGCGGCGAGGACAACGGCACGCAATTGTTTGCGGCGTTGGATAGCGCGCTTGCAGACGTTCCGCCGGAGCGCGTGGCGGGCGCGATCCTCATCACCGACGGCGAAGTGCACGACGCGCCGCAGAAGCTTTCCATGCGCGCGCCGCTGCAAGCGCTGATCGCGGGCAAGAAGAACGAGCGCGACCGCAAGCTCACCATCGTGTCGGCCGCGCGCTTTGCCATCGTGGGCCAGGATGCCGACATCGCGTTGCGCGTCGATGATTTCGGCGCGGGCGAAAGCGCCTATGCCGATGTCGATGTGCGGGTCGATGGTGTCGATACCGGAACCAAAGTGGTGCCGGTGGGCGCGCAAACCAGCATCAAGGTGCCGATTTCCCATGGCGGCGAAAACGTCATCGAGCTTGCGGCCAAGCCCGGCCCCGCCGAACTGACGCTCGAAAACAATCGCGCGGTGGTGACGGTATCGGGCGTGCGCGATCGCTTGCGCGTGATGCTCATATCGGGCGAGCCGCATGCGGGCGAGCGCGTGTGGCGAAGTTTGCTCAAGGCCGATCCGTCGGTCGATCTCGTGCATTTCACCATCCTGCGCCCGCCATCCAAACAGGATTCCACGCCCATCGACCAGCTTTCGCTGATCGCGTTTCCGACACGCGAATTGTTCGTGGAAAAACTCGATCAATTCGATCTCGTCATCTTCGACCGTTATCGCGAGCGCGGAATCCTGCCGCTCGCCTATTTCGAGAATATCGCGCGCTATGTGGAAAATGGGGGCGCGCTGCTTGTTTCGGCAGGCCCGGAATTCGCGGGCGACCAGAGCATCTATCGCACGCCGCTTGCGGGCGTGTTGCCCGCGCAACCGACCGGCGACATCATCGCGCAGAAATTCAAACCCGTCGTGACGGATCAGGGATTGGCGCATCCCGTTACGCGCGATTTGCAGGGCGAAAACGCAAACGGCAAACCGCCGACATGGGGAAGCTGGTTTCGCGTGATCGCGGCCAATGCGGTTTCTGGCGAAACGCTGATGAGCGGGCCGAACAACAAGCCGCTGCTGGTGCTGGATCATGTCGGCAAGGGCCGCGTGGCGGAATTGCTTTCCGATCAGACGTGGCTCTGGGCGCGCGGCTATGAAGGCGGCGGGCCGGATGCGGAATTGCTGCGCAGGCTCGCGCATTGGCTGATGAAAGAGCCGGAACTGGAAGAGGAGCGGCTGACGGCCTCCATCGCCAATGGCGAAATCTCGATTGAGCGGCGCACGATGGCGGCGAATGCAGCACCCGTGACGGTGACCGCACCTTCGGGAAAAACAAGCACCGTGCAACTTTCCAAAACCGAACCGGGATTGTGGAGCGGAACCGCGAAAGTTAGCGAGCTTGGGCTTTATCGATTAACGGATGGAACATTGAGCGCGGTCGCGGCTTCCGGCCCACTTAATCCGAAAGAAGTGGCCGACATGCGCGCCACCGATTCCATTCTTGCGCCGCTTGCGCGCGCATCGGGCGGCGGCGTGCATTGGTTGAGTGATGGATTGCCCGACATTCGCCGCGTCGAGCCGGGCGCGCGCGCGAACGGCAATGACTGGATCGGCTTGCGCGCCAATGGCGCGTACCGCGTGACGAGCGTGCAGCAGCAGCCGCTTCTGCCCGCGTGGCTTGCGGTGATTTTGCTGCTTGGTGTTCTCTTATTGGCATGGCGTGTAGAGGGAAGATAATACAAATTCATTGTCATCCCCGGCCTCGCGTTGGTTCAGCAACGCGAGGGGAAGGGGACCCAGGTGGTCAGCGCCATCTGGATTTCAAAAATATATCTCGGATTTTTCTTCGACACAGAAGAACTGTCGCTACCTGGGTCCCCTTCCCTCGTCGCGCTATCGCGCTCCTCGCCGGGGATGACAATTATTTTTTACGCACCCACCGCGGCGCCATCCGCGCACACCGGATCGTCGATCCGCGCGCGATGCACCGCACCTTCCAGTGCATCGAGCGCGCCATCCACCAGCGCGATACCGAGAATGCGCGTCGCATCGACCGGCCCTGGAAATTTGATGCTGCCGCGTTTCACCGGTCCAAAGCCGACACGCCCGTAATAGGGAAGATCGCCGACAAGGATGACGCTGCGATAACCCTTCACTTGCGCTTCCTGCAGCCCGCGCTGCATCAGCGAAATGCCGATGCCGCGCCCGCGCTGAACCGTCTCGACGGCGAGGGGCCCCAGCAGCAGCGAGCGCTCCTTGCCCACAATCACCGGCCAGAAGCGCACGGAGCCGCGCAAGACGCCGTCTTCCACCGCGATGAAGCCGAGGCCCGGTTCCGCCGCCACGCCCTCGCGCAGGCGCCAGGCGGATTTCGCATAGCGGCCGGGGCCGAAACTCTGCTCCACCAGCGCATCCACCAGCGGCGCATCTTCCGGCCGTTCGGCTCTAATTTCCCAACTCATACTCACCTCGTGCCTCACCCTTCGACAAGCTCAGGGTGAGGGGTTTGGCCAATCCCTCATGGTGAGCTTGTCGAACCATGAGGGCCTTTTCCCGTTGCGCCGCGCCGTCTAGGCTCACGCCGATTTCAATCGGCACGGAGGTAAACATGGGTGTGTTGGAAGGCAAGGTCGTTCTCATCACGGGGGGCGCAAACGGCATCGGCAAGGAATGCGCGCTGCTGGCGGCCAGGGAAGGTGCGGCCGTGGTCGTGAACGATCTGGGCGGCGCTGTCGCGGGCGGCGACGAGGGCTCGGTCGGGCCCGCCGAACAGGTGGCGGTGGAAATCCGCAAAAGCGGCGGACGCGCGGTTTCCAATTCGGATTCGGTCACCTCGCGGCCGGGCGTCGCGCGCATGATCGAACAGGCGATGGACGAATTCAAAGGTCTGCACGCGATCATCAATCCAGCGGGCATTTTGCGCGACACCATGTTCCACAAAATGACCGACGAAGATTGGGACAAGGTGATCGAGGTGCATCTGCAAGGCAGCTACAATGTCTGCCACGCCGCGATCAATCATTTCCGCGAGCAGCAGGAAGGATCGTTCGTTCTGTTCACCTCCACTTCCGGGCTGATCGGCAATATCGGACAGGCCAATTACGCCGCCGCGAAAATGGGCATCGTGGGCCTGTCGCGCATCATCGCGATGGAGGGGTTGGCCAAGAATGTGCGCTCCAACACCATCGCGCCGTTTGCGTGGACGCGCATGATCGCGACGATCCCCGTGAAAGACGAAGCATCCGCCAAGCGCGTGGAGCGCATGAAAAACATGATGCGCGCCGATCAGGTGGCGCAGCTTGCGGTGGGCCTTGCCTCGCCCGCGTGCAAGGATGTTTCGGGGCAAATCTTCGCCGCGCGCGGAAACGAAGTGTTCCTCATGAGCCAGCCGCGGCCCATTCGCGGCATCGGCAAGGTGGAAGGCTGGACGCCGGAAACCATCGCCAATCATTGCATGCCCGCGCTGAAGCCGAGCTTCCATGATCTTGGGGCGACGACTTCGGTGTTCGGCTGGGATCCGATTTAACAATTTCCACCCCCTGTAAGGGGGAGGTCGATCCGCGCAGCGGATCGGGTGGGGGTCAATTTCGCGAACGAGACATGACCCCTCCCCGAAACATTCCTCGCTACGCTCGGAGATGTTTCGACCCTCCCCTTTTAGGGGAGGGAAAATCACCAATAGGCACTCGGTTCGGTTTTGTTCGTGAATTCGCAAAGGCGCCGCAGCGTTCCGGCTGCGGTGCCCGGCGGCGGGTTGGCGGGATCGGCAAACTGCACCGCTGCGATCTCGACATTCGGCTTGAAGTCGATCTCAACGTCGCGCAGGCAGTAAACGGCGATCACATTGGTGGCGAGGCCCGCCTTGCGCGTGTAGATCGCGAAGAATTCCGGTGCGCCTTGCGCAAACCCTACCTCCTCGCGCAATTCGCGCACGATCGCCTCGGCGGGCGGCTCACCGCGCGCCACACCTCCGCCCGGCAAATGCCAGCCCGGCATATAGCGATGGCGCACCAGCAGCACGCGACCCTGCGCATCCAGCGCAATCGCGCTGACGCCGAAGGCAACCGGCGACAAAAGCGCCTTGAGGCTTATGAGAATTCTGAACATCGCGGCCGTGAAAACGAGTCGCGCGAGATTACACGTTCGCCTTGGCCTTTTCGCTGGTGTCGGCCAGCATCACGAAGATCGCGGCCAGCGCGCCCGCCATGATGCCGAGCGGCATGGCATAGACCACGTCCTGATCGCAGCCCAGAACGACGATGGTTGTGACCAGAAGACCGGCCCATTGGCCCGCACTTTTCGGCATTTGCTTTGGTCCCCTCGATTGTGGGGAAAGCGTAACGCGCGGGGCCGCGTGCATGAAGCAGATGCTTAAGAGAGAGTTAATTGCTAGATTGGGCGGGTGGAAAACAAGCGAGGTGCGTCATGTCCGGAGTGCAGAGGGGCGGCGGCGATGCGTTGGCGCTTTTGGCCGTGGCGCTGGGCGCATTCGCCATCGGCGCGCTGGCAGTGGGATATCTCGCCATCGGGCGGCTTGAGGTGAAACGCGCGCGCATAAAGCGGCTCGAAATCGACGATCTGGTCGTGCGCCGCCTGCAGAGCGACGAACCGGTCAAACCGTGAACTCGATGCCCTGCGCCAGCGGCAGCGCGTCGGAATAATTGATGGTCGCGGTCTGCCGGCGCATATAGGCCTTCCAGCTATCCGAGCCCGCTTTCGCGCCCGCCGCCGGTTTCCTTTTCGCCGCCGAACGCGCCGCCGATTTCGGCACCCGATGGGCCGATATTCACATTCGCGATGCCGCAATCCGAGCCAGACGCGGCGAGGAATTTCTCCGCTTCCTGCATATCCTGCGTGAAGATGCACGACGATAACCCCTGCGGCACGGAATTGTGCTTCGCCAGCGCATCGGCGAAATCGCGATAACGCATCACATAAAGAATCGGCGCGAAGGTTTCGCGCGCGACGATGGCGGTCTGGTTCGGCATTTCTACGATCGCGGGCTTCACATAAAAGGCGCCCGGCCATTCGCGCTCATGCACGCGCCCGCCGCCGGTGATTTTCCCGCCTTCGTTGCGCGCGGCATCGAGCGCGCGTTCCATATTCTCGTAAGCGCGCGCGTCGATCAGCGGACCGACCAGCGTGCCCTTCGCGAGCGGATCGCCGATGGCGAGTTTGGCGTAGACGTTCTTCAATGCGGGAATCGAGCTTGTCGTAAATCGATTCATGCACGAACAATCTGCGCAGACTTGTGCAGCGTTGCCCCGCCGTTCCAACCGCCGAAAACAGAATCGCCCGCACCGCCAGATCGAGCTTGGCCGACGGACACACGATCATCGCATTGTTGCCGCCGAGTTCGAGAATGGATTTGCCGAAACGCGCGGCGACCGCTGGCCCGAGCGCGCGACCCATGGCGGTCGAGCCCGTCGCGCTGACGATGGGAATGCGATGATCCTTCGCCAGCGCCTCGCCCGCTTCGCGCGCACCAAGCACTACTTGCGATAAACTTTCAGGCGCCGAACCGAAGCGATGACAGGCCCTTTCAAATAAAGTCTGCGTGGCAAGCGCAGTCAGCGGCGTCTTCTCGCTTGGTTTCCAGATCACGCTGTCGCCGCAGACAAGCGCCAGCGCCGCATTCCATGCCCACACCGCGACGGGAAAATTGAACGCGGAAATCACCGCCACCGGCCCCGCCGGATGCCAGCTCTCCATCATGCGATGGCCTGGGCGCTCGCTCGCAATCGTGAGCCCGTAAAGCTGGCGCGACAGGCCCACCGCGAAATCGCAGATGTCGATCATCTCCTGCACTTCGCCGAGGCCTTCCTGATGAATCTTGCCCATCTCGAAACTGACAAGCGTGCCGAGCATGTCTTTATGTTCGCGCAATTCCTCGCCGAACAGGCGCACCAGCTCGCCGCGCTTCGGCGCAGGCACATCGCGCCAGAGTTTGAACGCTTCGACGCTCTTTGCGATTTTCGTTTCGATCGCCGCCGCATCATCGAAACGCACGCGGCCGATTTCCGCGCCATCGATGGGCGAATGAACCGCGTGATCGCCGAGCGGCTTGATGCCGAAATAGGCGAGAAGATCGGAAGATTTCACTACCTGCTCCATTTCCTACCCTCCCCTTGAGGGAGGGTCGATTTATTTTCCGCTCCTCAACTTCGTCAAAGTCGTCGTGGGCGAGATCGCTTCGGGATCGACCAGAATGTGGATCAGCGCGGGTTTGCTCGCGCGCGCCGCATCGTTAAAGGCGGCGGAGAATTCGGATGTGCGCTTCACGGTGTAGCCGAGCGCACCATAGGCGCGCGCCAGATCGGCGAAATCGGGATTCTTCAGATCGGTGCCGATGACGCGGCCGGGATATTCGCGCTCCTGATGCATGCGGATCGTGCCGTAACTTCCATTGTCGAACACCAGCACGATGATCGCCGCGTTATATTGCACGGCGGTCGCAAGCTCCTGCCCGTTCATCAAAAAGCAGCCATCGCCCGCGCACGCCACGACCGTGCGGCCGGGATAAAGAATTTTCGCCGCCACCGCAGCGGGCACGCCATAGCCCATTGCGCCGCTCGTCGGCCCAAGCAGCGTGGGATATCCGCGATAGAGATAAAAGCGATGCAGCCAGCCCGCATAATTGCCGGCGCCATTCGCAAGGATCGCGTCGGAGGAAAGCCGGTTGTTGAGCCAGGCGAAAATCTCCGCCGGATTCACATCGCCGGGTGCGGCCACAGGCTTCAGCCATTTTTCGTAATCGCCGCGTGCCTCGCGCCGCACGCTGCGCCAATAAACGCTTGCGGGCGGGCTCAATTCCGCCGCCGCGCGCAGGAACGGCGCGACATTGGAAACAATCGCGAGATCGGCCTGATAGACGCGGTTCAATTCATCGGCGCTCGGATGAACATGAATGAGTTTCTGCTTCGGATTGGGCGCACTTCAACGCGCGTGTAGCCATCCGTCGTCATCTCGCCCAGCCGCGCGCCGATGACAAGCAGCAGATCGCTTTCCTTGACGCGCTTGACGAGCGATGGATCGGCGCCGATGCCGAGATCGCCGCAATAATTGACATGCGTGTTGTCGAAACGGTCCTTCGCGCGGAAGGATGTGACGACCGGCAGATCGAACAGCTCGGAGAATTTGCGCGCATCGGCAATCGCCTGCGCATTCCATCCCGGCCCGCCGAGAATAACGATAGGGCTTCCCGCGTTCATCAGCATCGCGCGCATGCGCGTGACCGCCTCGCGCGAGGCGGCGGCTTCGCTCTTTTGATAGGGCTTCGTCGCGGGCGCGGAACATTCCCCGCTCAACACATCTTCGGGCAGCGACAACACAACCGGGCCCGGCCTTCCGCTCGTCGCCACATGAAATGCGCGCGCGACATATTCGGGAATGCGGTTGGGATCGCGAATCTCCGCCGCCCATTTGGCGAGCGGGGCGAACATCGCCTTGAAATCGACTTCCTGAAATGCCTCGCGGTCGAGCGTGCTTTGCGCCGCCTGCCCCACGAACAAAATCATCGGCGTGGAATCCTGAAACGCGGTGTGAACGCCGATTGCCGCATTCGCAGCCCCCGGCCCGCGCGTGACGAAACAGATGCCCGGCTCGCCCGTGAGCTTGCCGAAGGCTTCCGCCATGTTGGCGGCACCGCCTTCCTGACGGCAGGTGATGAGTTTTATCGAATCCTGCGCGTCGTAAAGCGCATCGAGCACGGCGAGATAAGATTCCCCCGGCACGCAGAACGCATGCGTGGTTCCGTGAATCTCCAGCGCTTCGATGAGCGCCTGTCCGCCGGTGCGCGGCATCAGCCGGGGCCTCACATCCCCTTCGCGTAGTAACGCCCGAAACGATTGGAAAGGAAATCCGAAAGTTTGGCTTCTTCCTGCCGCACGAAACCTTTTTGCGGCAGCTTGCCTTCGACCAAGCAGGTCGGTCATGGCGCAGATGCCCGCCGCCGTGGTGATCTGGATGGCGCTCATCAGCCTATTGCCGACCGTCTGTGCGTAAATTTTCTTGGCGTAGCTTTCCTGCGTCAGCAGCCCGTCGCGCCAGCCGGAAACGGTAACAAAAATCAACACGACATCCTGATAGGTGATGGGGATCGCGGTTTCCAGCACATCCTTCAGCAATTCGCGCCGCATGCCGAGGCGCAGATCGCGCACCAGCATTTTCACGATATCGCGGTGGCCGGGATAGCGCACGGTCTTGTAGTTGAGATTTTCCACCTTGCCTTCCAGCGTATCGCACAGCGTGCCGAGCCCGCCCGATGTGTTGAAGGCTTCGTATTCGGTGCCGTCGAGCGAGAAATGTTCCATCTCCTCAAGGCCGGGAACTTCGGTCCTGTGGCCGTCGCGGATCGCCTCGCACGGATTGCAATATTCGTTGATGAGGCCATCGGTGGACCAGGTGAGATTGTATTTCAGCGCATTGGTTGGAAACACCGGCAGCGCGCCCACGCGCATCTGCACATCGCGCAGCTTGTCGAATTTCTTGGTGAGGTCGTGCGCCACGATGGAAATGAATCCCGGCGCGAGACCGCATTGCGGAATGAAGGCGGTCTCCTCGCTCTGCGCGAGTTTCTTGATCGTGCGAGTGCTCTCCACATCCTCGGTCAGATCGAGATAATGCGCGCCCGCGCGCTTGGCCGCTTCGGCGACGGTTTCCGTCAGCGTGTAGGGCGTGGCGGAAAGAACGATGTCGTGGCCTTCGACTTCATGGGCGAAATCGCGCGCGTCGCCCACCGCCATGCGCCGCAGCGTGACGTTCTTCTCCGGCATGCGTTCGAGGCTCGGCCCGTCGCGGTCCACAACCGTGACGCTGTAATCGCCGCTCGCGGACAAAAGCTCTGTGATCGCAATTCCGATCTTGCCGCCGCCGACAAGCATGACTTTCTTCATTTGGCTTCTCCGCAGGACTGGATGACGGCTCCAGAATGGGCTTGTTCCGGGGCGGAAAAACCCCAGCAAAGCGCCGGAAAAGGGATTATGATCCGGCGAATCGCAGGGATTTCCGGCGGATTGCCATGACAGACAAGGACGCCAAACTCATCGCCCTTTTGCGCGCCAATGCGCGCGAGCCCACCGCCTCGCTCGCGCGCAAACTGGGGCTGGCGCGCTCAACCGTGCAGGAGCGCATCGCGCGGCTGGAGCGCGCGCGCGTCATCAAGGGCTATACGGTGCGCGTGAGCGAGGAAGCCGAAGCCCGCAAGCTGCGCGCCATCGTGATGATGACGGCCGACGCCAAACAGGCCGACCGCGTGGCGAGCGAATTAAAGAAGATGAGCGAGGTGCGTTCGCTCTCCGCCGTGTCAGGCGCCTACGACATGATCGCGGTGGTGGAAACCGATACGCCCGCCCGCATGGATGCAATGCTCGACCGCATCGGCCGGGCGCATGGCGTGGCGAGGACGGTTTCTTCCATCATACTTTCAGAGAAGTTCAGCAGGTAAAAATTCTCACGCGGAGACGCGGAGTCGCGGAGTTTTTTGTCCTCCGTCGATAGCGTGGCGCTTTCACAAATTTCTTTCGGCGCGCTTCGCGCGCCATTTTTCTTCTCCGCGTCTCCGCGCCTCCGCGTGCCCAATTTCAGGAGCGGAACACAAATCCCGCCGCTTCGAGCTTCGCGCGGATCTCGCCCGCATGTGCGGCATCGCGCGCCTCGATGGTGAGGCCGAGATTGGCGAGCTTGGCGGAACTGTCCGTCGCCATGCGGTTGTGCGAGACTTCGAGAATATTGCCGCCCGCATCGCCGACGAGCGACGTGACTTTGCCGAGAAAGCCGGGGCGATCTTCGATCTCCACCACCAGCGAAAGTATGCGGCCCTCGCGCGACAGCTCGCGCAGAATGACGTTGGACAAAAGCCGCATGTCGATATTGCCGCCGGAGAGCACGATGCCGACATTCTTGCCGCGAAAAATTTCCGGGTTCGCCGCCACCGCCGCATAGGCCGCCGCACCCGCGCCTTCCACCACCGTTTTTTCGATCTCAAGCAGGCTGGCGATGGCACGTTCGATCTCGTCCTCACGCACCAGCAGAATGTCTTTCACCAGCGCTTCAATAATTTTGCAGGTGAGCGCGCCGGGCTCCTTCACCGCGATGCCTTCGGCGATGGTCTGGCCTTCGCAGGGAAGTTTCTGGCCTTTTACCGCGTCATACATCGAGGGATAACGCTGCGCTTCGACGCCATAGATTTCGATAGCGGGTTTCAGCGCCTTGGCCGCAATCGCGATGCCGGAAATCAATCCGCCGCCGCCGATGGGTGCGACGAGCACATCGAGATCGCATTCCTCCAGCATCTCCAGCGCGACGGTGCCCTGCCCCGCGATCACCACCGGATCGTCATAAGGATGCACCAGCGTGAGATGTCTCCTCTTGCGCAATCGCACGCGCGCGCACGAAGGCGCGGTCGAGCGTGGCGCCTTCGATCACCACGCGCGCGCCGAAATCCTTGGTGTGTTTCACCTTGTTGAAGGGCGTGCCTTCCGGCATCACGATTGTCGCGGGAATTCCGAGCCGCCCCGCGTGATAGGCGACACCTTGCGCATGATTGCCAGCACTCATCGCCACCACGCCGCGCGCGGCCTCTGCGGGCGAAAGCGAGAGCAATTTGTTCAGCGCGCCGCGCTCCTTGAACGAAGCGGTGAATTGCAGATTCTCGAATTTGAGAAATATCTCGCAACCCGCCATCGCCGAAAGCGTGCGCGAATGATGCAGCGGCGTGCGTTTCACCGAACCCGCAATCGCGGCGGCCGCTTCACGCACTCTGTCAATCGTCACCGGGAAAGCCGTCATGTCCGGCCTTTCGAGCTGGTAGCAGCGGAGGGATTTGAACCCCCGACCAAGGGATTATGATTCCCCTGCTCTACCACTGAGCTACGCTGCCAACCGAGGCGCGGGATGTAAGGGGCGGGGTTCGGCCCTGTCAAGCCGCGGCCTGCGCCGCTTCGGCGCGCGCGATCCAGCCGCCGCCGAGCACGCGCGTATCCCGATAGAAGACGCATGCCTGACCGGGTGCGACCGCTTCTTCGATGCCGAGCAATTCGACCTCCGCCGCATTATCGGCGAGCGGTGTTACGCGCGCGGCCACCGGCGGGCGCGTGGAGCGCACCTTGACGGCGCATTCGAACGGGCCGCTTGCGGGCGCCAGCCAGTTCACATCGCGCAAGCGTATCGTCCGTATGCGGAGCGCCTCGCGCGGGCCGACGATAACGCGGCGGTTCTTCGCATCGAGCTTCAAGACGAACAGCGGCTCCTCATTGCCGGAAAGGCCGAGGCCCTTGCGCTGGCCCACCGTGAAATGGATGACGCCGGCATGGCTCGCCAGCACGCGGCCGCTTCTATCGACGATCTCGCCCGGCTCCGCCGCGTTCGCGCGCAGCTTCGCCACCACGCTTGCGTAATCGCCATCGGGCACGAAGCAGATGTCCTGGCTGTCCGGCTTGTCCGCCACGATGAGGTCAAGCTCGCTCGCCAGCGCGCGCACATCGCGCTTTTCCATGCCACCCAGCGGAAAGCGCACGAAGGAAAGCTGCTCCGCTGTCGTGCGATAAAGAAAATAGCTCTGGTCGCGCGAGGGATCGGCGGCGCAATGAAGCTCCGGCCCCGCTTCGCCATCGGCGCGGCGCACATAATGTCCGGTGACGAGCGCATCGGCGCCGAGGTCCTTCGCGGTGTTCAACAAATCGGCGAACTTCACCTTCTCATTGCACAGCACACACGGGATCGGCGTTTCGCCGCGCGCATAGGACGCCGCGAAATCCTCCATCACCGCATCGCGGAACCGTCTTTCGTAATCCAGCACGTAATGGGGAATGTCGAGCCGCTCGGCGACGCGGCGCGCGTCATATATGTCCTGCCCCGCGCAGCACGCGCCCTTCTTCTTGGCGGCGGCACCCGCATCGTAAAGCTGAAGCGTCACGCCGATCACGTCGTAACCCTCGCGCTTGAGCAGCGCGGCCGTGACCGAGGAGTCCACCCCGCCCGACATGGCGGCGACGACGCGGGTCTCATGCGGGGGCTTTTCCAGCCCAAGGGAATTGGTCGCACTCATGGCGGGGGGATATAGGCCCCAAAAACCGGGGAAACAAGCGCGCGAAAGCCGGGCTTTGCGCGCCGATTCCATCAAAAGAGCTTCAAACTGCCCCCCATGCCGTTCACCAAGCTCCCGATGCGATTGGACGATTGCCGCGCGGCCGGGCCTGCGAAACCGGGTGAAGCAGAGGTTGACGGCAACACGCGCCATCGCGCGCCCGTTCGGCTCAACAAGCTAAACGCCTCGGCGCCATCGCGCCGCCGATATCGGGCGAAATCCGGCGCGGCGCGAGCGCGCGATCCCAAAATGATCCGCTTTTGCGCGGATTCGCGCGCGCGCACGCTTATCTTTTGAATGTGTCTCATTAACGAATATTGCGAGTGTCTTTATTTGATCAACACAACATCTATTCACGGTCACGCAAAATTCGAATGTTCGTTTTACGACATATTTTACCCTGATCCTTCGGCATTTTTTAAATCCGCGTCGTTTACCTTCGCACCGGGTAATGAAACCGGGAGTGGCGCCATGGGCGATGACCGCAGAGGCCGCGTGAGCTACGTAATAGGACCGGATGGAAGTCCGCTGACTTTGGCCGATCTTCCACCGCCGAATACGAAGCGTTGGGTCATCCGCCGCAAGGCGGAAGTGGTTGCCGCCGTGCGGGGTGGTCTTCTCAGTCTTGATGAGGCGTGCCGGCGCTACACGCTGACGGTCGAGGAATTCCTCGCCTGGCAGCGCGCCATCGACCGTTTCGGTCTGGCGGGCCTGCGCGCGACACGCGTGCAGCAATATCGCAACTGACGGTATGAAAATCGGGGACCGGAATTCGGGAAGGTTTTGTTAACTTCCGAATTCCGGTTTTCGTCTCTCCAATCCCTCGCGCATTAAACGCAATTTTACCGAACCGGCTGCATTGTCTGCACGGGCGCGCGGATTGTTTTCACCCGCCGCCCGAAGCGGAGGGGGCAATCGTGCCGGATCTTCTCAAAGCTGCGAATGCCGCGCGCTTCACGGTGTCGGCCATGCCCGGCCACCGCGCCGAGCTTTTGCAGATTCTGCACAGCCATCGCGTGCCCGATGCGCTGGCGCATGCACTCGCCGAAGCCGCCGAAAAAACCGCACTCGCGGACATGACGTTGGCGCTGGCCGCCGCCCTCGACAAACAGGTGACCACATCCCCACTCGATATCGCGAAATCGCAAGCCTTTCTGCTTGCGGGGCCGCAAGGTGCGGGCAAATCCGCCGTCGCCGCCAAGATTGCAGGTCATGCACGGTTTTCGAGCCGCGCGGTGAAGCTTATCGCCACCCACACCCATGGCGCGGGGGCCATCGCGCGGCTCGAAACTTTTGCGGCTCACATCGGGATCCCAAGCACGGTTGCGGAGACCGCGGAAGAATTGAGCAAGACAATCGCGGATTGCGCGAAGGAAAATGTTCTGGCCGTGATCGATACGGCCGGGTTCGATCCGCGCAATGCCAAAGCGCGCAACGCCTTTGCGGCACTTGCCCGCATCGGGCATGTCGAAGCCATCGGCGTGGTGTCGGCGTGCGGCGACGCCGAAGAGATCGCGGAGATTTCCGCATCGCTCGCATCGCTGGGCGCGCGGCGCATCATCGTCACCGGGCTCGATCTTTCGCGCAGGCTGGGGGCGCTCATCGCCGCCGCAACGCAGAACGCGGCCCTTGCCCATGTCACGCGCTCGCCCTTTGTCGCGGGCGGGCTCGAAACACTGACGCCGCTCGCATTGTCGCGCGCGCTGATCGATCACGCCGACCGGGGCAGCGCGCAGTAAACCCGGCCCGAGCGGCTGCGGCCTGAAATCGCACCGTTGAAGCCCCGCCCCGGCATTAACCAGCATCTGGGCAGTTTCTGTGCAGATTGTGCGCTGCACCAAGGCGTTAGCTCCCGCAACGCAACAAACAAAGTAAAATCTCACGGGCTGTCACGATTTCGTGTATCATTTCTGCACAAATAAGCGTCAGCGGCGCGGTTGCCGCTCGCGCACGGGCAGGTACGGCTTACAGGGGGTTACATGGCATCGCTTATGGACGTTTTTCACAACATCACGGGCATCTTCACCACCGCGGACTGGATCACGCTTGCCATCATGGCGGTCGTGGCCATCGGCGCCGGCGTGCTGATGCAGGAGATGGGCGCAATCGTCACCACGACGATTATCGCGCTGATCGTCTTTTCGCTGGCCGTTTATGCGCGCTCGGTTTTGCTGGGCGGACAGAACGCAGCACAGCTCGCCGACAAGAACTGGCACGGCTTTCTCGGCCTCCCGGTCGAGACGCTGATCGCCTACGCGATTCCGTTCGCGGTGGCCATCGGCATCGTGCATGTCGTGCGCTCGACGGTTTGGCGCTGATCTGACGGGCAGCTTCTCAAGGATGGACGCGGACGCACCGACAGGTTAGCGTACCGTCATGGGACTGATTGTCGTCGCAGCACTCGCGGTCGCGATAATTTTGTGGGGCGTGTCCATTTATAATGGGCTCGTGCGCCGCAAGAATATCGTGGGCGAGGCGTGGAGCGGCATCGAGGCTCAATTGAAGCGCCGCGCCGACCTGATCCCCAATCTGGTGGAGACGGTGAAGGGCTACGCCACCCATGAGCGCACCACCTTCGACGAGTTGGCGCGGCTGAGAAGCCAGGGCCAGGGGCAGGCCGATGTCGCAAGCCGCGGCCAGACCGAAGCCGCGATCACGGCCGCCATCGGCAAAGTGATGGCGGTGGCGGAGAATTATCCCGAACTCAAGGCCAGCGCCAATTTCCAGTCGCTGCAAAACGATCTGGCGAATGTGGAGGATCAGATTCAGCTTGCGCGGCGCTATTACAATGGCGCGGTGCGCGACCTGAATGTGATGATAGAGCAGTTCCCCTCCAATCTGGTGGCGAACAATACCGGCTTCAAGCCCGCGCCGTTCTTCCAGATCGACAACGACGCCGACCGCGCCGTTCCCAAGGTGTCCTTCGCGGGATGATACGCGCCGCGATCCTTGCGGCGTTGATTGCGTTTGTGGCGCTCCCCGCCACGGCGCAAGACAATTCCGAACGCATCACCAATTACGCAAGCGACATCACGGTCGCGAAGAATGGCGGGCTCACCGTCACCGAAACGATTTCGGTTATGGCCGAGGACGATCAAATCCAGCACGGCATCTTCCGCGATTTTCCCACCACCTATACCGACAAGCTCGGCACCACGCGCCGCGTGGATTTCACGGTGCTGCGCGTCACGCGCGACGGATTTAACGAGCCCTACGATCTGGAAAACATCGATTCCGGCGAACGCATCAAGATCGGCAGCGCCGATGTGATGCTCGATCCCGGCCCGCACACCTACACCATCACCTATGCGACCGACCGCCAGATCGGATTCTTCGACAAATATGACGAGCTTTACTGGAACGTCACCGGCAATTTCTGGAGATTCGCCATCGACCGCGCCGAGGCGATTGTGCATCTGCCGCCGGGCGCGAACATTCTGCAAAGCGCGTATTACACGGGGGCCGCCGGCGCGCGCGAGCAGAACGCGACATCGGAACAATTATCCGGAAACGTCATCCGCTTCGAAACTACGCAAGCGCTGGCGCCGAATGAGGGGCTGACCGTCGCGGTCGGCTTCAACAAGGGCGTGATCCTGCCGCCGAGCAAGGCGGAACTGCGCGCCCAATTCATTCGCGACAATGCCAGCACCGTGATCGCGATTGCGGGCGTGCTGATGCTGCTCATCTATTTCGCCGTGACGTGGTGGAGCTTCGGGCGCGATCCCAGGCACGGCACGATCATTCCGCTGTTCGCGCCGCCCAAGGATCTTTCGCCCGCGGCCGTTCGCTATATCCATCGCATGGAATATGACCGCAAGGCTTACGCGGCCTCGCTTGTGAACATGGCGGTGAAAGGTTTCCTCACCATCGCCGAAGACGGCGGCACCTACACGCTGACGCGCACCGGCAAGAGCGAGGAAGAATGCGGGCTTGCCGACACCGAAACCGATATCGCAAGCCGCCTGTTCGATGGGCCGCACGATTCCATCGAAATGAAACAGGCCAATCACGCCGACATCGCCGCCTCGATCTCCGCGCTCAAGACGACGCTGCACGCCGAATACGAAAAGGATTATTTCGTCACCAATCTGCACTGGCTCATCGGGGGCGTTGCGATCCTCGCCGTCTCGGCACTCGGCGCTGCGCTTCTGTGCGACAATGGTTCATCCGCCGGCTTCATGATGATCTGGCTGGCGGGATGGTCGGTCGGCACGGCGGTGCTGGCGCATCGCGCCTTCAATGCGTGGCAGACGGCGATTTTTGGGCCGGGCTCGCGCATCGTCAATTTTTTCGCGGCACTTTTCATGAGCGTATTTGCCTTGCCCTTCATTGGCGGGCTAATCGCGGTGCTGGTGCTGTTCGGCGGACAGATTTCGCTGCCCGCCAGTTTCGCGCTGATCGTGGGCGGGATTGCGTGTTACGTGTTCTATCATCTGCTCAAGGCGCCGACGCTGGCGGGCGCCAAAATCCGCGACCAGATCGAAGGCTTCCGCCTCTTCCTCAACACGGCGGAAAAAGACCGGCTTGAGAAACTCAATCCGCCGAATATCACGCCAGCGGTGTTCGAGAAATTTCTGCCCTACGCCATCGCGCTCGATTGCGAGAACCAGTGGAGCAAGAAATTCGAGGCCGAAGCGGCGGCGGCCGGATCGGTGCCGAGTGCTGGCAGCGCCTATGGCGGCTATGTGCCCATGTGGTATTCGGGCGGATCGTTCGGCAGCCTGGGCACGGCGGGATTTGCGTCCGCGCTCGGCGCGTCGCTGGCGTCCTCCGCCGCATCGGCCGCGACCGCGCCGGGCTCAAGCTCGGGCTCCGGCGGTGGCGGATTTTCCGGCGGCGGCGGCGGTGGCGGCGGCGGTGGGGGATGGTGAAAGTTTTCTCCCCCCGTTTACGGGGGGAGTGCTGCGTATGCAGCGAGGGGGGCGTATTCCGAGTTCGCCCCCTCCGTCGCTTCGCGACACCTCCCCCGTAAACAGGGGAGGAAATTATCGCTTCTTCCCGCCCACGCGGTTGTCGATCGCAAGCGGACCCGCCCCCATTCCCACCAGCAACAGCAATCCGCCCGCAATCGCCATGTTGCGCGCGAAGATGTCATAGGCATCCGCGCGCTCGATGACATCGGTGATTTTCCAAAAATCGTGCATCAGCACAGTCGTTGCGATGGTGAAGGCGAACAGCACCATCGCGGCATGGCGGACGTGATAGCCGAACAGCAGCGACAGCCCGCCCACCGTCATCGCGAGAAGCGCCAGCGCGAACAGCGGCGGGGCATCGGGAATATGCTTCATCGCCATCAGCGAAATGGTGGCGTCCCAGTTGCTGGCGCGCGTATAGGCCTCGCTCAGGAAAAACCAGGCGATCACCCAGCGGCCCAGCATGGGCGAAATGGTTTCGGCCAGAGACATGGGCGCCTCCCCCAAACGAAGCAGCGGGGCGGATTCTAGCGGAACTGTGCCGTAACGGGAATCTGCGATCCCTCATGCTTCGACTGTCTCAGGATGAGGGGTTGGCTAATCCCTCACCCTGGTCGGCACGCTGTCGCTACCGACTGTCGAAGGGTAGGGACGAATATTCGCTTTAAGCCCGCCTGAGCGCGTGCTTTCGCAGGTGCCGCACCAGCGCCATTTCGTCGAGGCGGGACTGGCCGCGGCGGGTTTCGGTTTCGGCGGCGCGCTTGGCCTGGGTTTCGACCGCAAGCTCAAGGCTTTTCAGATCCTGAAACGCGCCCGAAAGATCGCCTTGCGCCTGCTCGCGCTCGCGCTCCAGTTCCTTCAGCGTGGCGCGCAGATTATCGCGCCGGCTGTCGATGGAGCGCAGGAAGGACGGAAACGCCAGCCTTCCGATATCGGAATCATTGGCGCGCTGGCGCTCGCGCGCCACGCTCTCCTCCAGATCGGCGAGCTTGCGTTCGACATCGGATTTCATGGCGTCGAGCGTCGCCATGCGGCGCTTGAGATCGTCCACCCGAAAGCGCTTCAGGCGCATCAACGTATCGCGGCGTTTCATGACGCTTCACCTCTCACCATCGTCCCCTCGGGCATTCTCCCGATGGGGGCCTTACCCGGACCCGCATGCCCGGCGCTCCGAGGGGGCGGGCTTGCACAAACCGGGCCCAAAAGCCCGGCCGCCGCCGAAACCGCCTCTTTTTCCCTCAAAAGCGCACGCACAGGGTCCTCCCGGGGCTTTTTTTGCCCCGTCTTCGAACTTTCATCTTGAACGGAACAATTTAAGTGGCAGTAAACTTAACAAAGCGAATCAATGAGATATGTACGCTCGCCGCTCATCTCCGGTTAAGGCGTGTTCGCTAGCGGTGAAGGGTATCCGAAACGTGAAAGTGGATATTAACCATTTCCACTTACCGTGCCCTCATACGTTAACCACGCCCGTTAGGATTGGGGCGTTCGCAGGGGATCAGGTGACATGCGTGTATTGCTGATCGAAGACGACAGCGCGATGGCGCGAAGCATCGAGCTGATGCTGCGCTCCGAAGGCTTCAACGTCTATACGACCGATCTGGGCGAGGAAGGCATAGACCTCGGAAAACTCTACGATTACGACATCATCGTGCTGGATTTGCAGTTGCCCGACATGAGCGGCTTCGAAGTGCTCAAGACCCTGCGGCTTGCCAAGGTGCAGACCCCGGTTTTGATCCTGTCCGGCAACGCCATCGTCGAAGCAAAGGTTAAGGCGCTTGGTTTCGGCGCTGACGATTACATGACCAAGCCCTTTCACAAGGACGAGCTGGTCGCCCGCATCCAGGCGGTCGTGCGCCGCTCCAAGGGCCACAGCCAATCGGTCATCACCACGGGCAAGCTTACCGTCAATCTCGACGCCAAGACGGTCGAGGTCGATGGCTCACGCGTGCACCTGACCGGCAAGGAATATCAGATGCTGGAGCTGCTCAGCCTGCGCAAGGGCACCACGCTGACCAAGGAGATGTTCCTCAACCATCTCTATGGCGGCATGGACGAGCCGGAACTGAAGATCATCGACGTGTTCATCTGCAAGCTGCGCAAGAAGCTCGCGGCGGCGACGAACGGCGACAATTACATCGAAACCGTCTGGGGCCGCGGCTATGTGCTGCGCGATCCGAGCGAGGAAATGGCGGCCTGAGCGCGCCACGCAAAGAAATGAAAAAGGGCGCCGCGTGGCGCCCTTTTGTTTTTTCTCCCCCCGTTTACGGGGGGCTGCATAGCGACAGCGTAATGCAGGCCGAAGGCAGCGAGGGGGGCGTATACAATCGCGTCCGCCCCCTCCGTCTCACTCGCTTCGCTCGCTCGACACCTCCCCCGTAAACAGGGGAGGAAACGAGTTTTCAATCCACCTTCACCGCGCGGGTCATTTCCATCTTGCAATCCAGAACCTTCGGATCGAACACCGAGCCGATCAGCAATTGATCGCCGGAGACCGCACCCACGCTCGACGCACCGATCTCCTTGCCGAGGCTGGTGAAGACGGGCGTATAGGCGTGCGGAAACCCGTCGAACACCGCCACGCGAAACACCTCCGACGGCGATGGCTTCGACGGATCGGTCGCGTAGGCGAGAAACGCGAACAGCTTGGGATGGGCGCCCACCCACAGATTGCCCGCGTCGTCCACGTCGATATTGTCGAGCCCCGCGGGAATATCGTATTCGGCCACTTCGTGCAGCGCGCCCGATATCACATCGCGGTCATAGGTGCGAACGTCGCGCCCGATGGTTTCGGCGATATAGATGTGGGACATGTCGGGCGAGACGTTGATGCCGTTGGCATAGCGCAAGCCATCCGCCGCCACGCTGAAATGCGCGCCGTCATAATAGACCGCATAGGCGCGCGGCAGCATGAGATAGCTTTCCACCGTCTGGCCGAACGGCGTGCGGCTGCCATGATCGTTGGTGGCGTAAAAGCGGGTCTTGCCCACGGCCACGACATCGTTGGGACTAAAGAGCAGATCGTCGGACACCGTCTTCACATGACGCAGCACGAGCTTGGAGGTGCCGTCCGGCAGAAACGCCTGCATCACTTCGAAGATCACGATCTCGGCCGGGCCTTTCGCCGGATGGTTCACCGCCATCAGCGTCAGCGTGCCGTCGCGGTCGCGCAGGATGGAGATGCCGTGCGGGTGGAAATCGGCCGGCGTGCCATCGAGCTTCATCACGCCCTTTTCGGGATGATCGGGTTGCAGGACATAGATGCCGTCCTGCGCGTTGGGATGGCCGGGTGCTGCGCGCCTGTCGGTGGCCGAAAGAAACGCAAGGCCGCTGTCGTGATCGATAGCGATGTCTTCCGCGCCGATAATGCCTTTGACCGCCTTGCACACGCCGCTGAAGCCCGGCGTCACGTCCGACAGCACGCCCGCCACGCTCAATATGCGAAAGCCCAGCGCCAGCACGCCCACCAGCACCACGCCCCCCGCGATGCCCGCAACCCGCCATCTCCAACGCATCAGACTTCTCCCCCTGGGCGGCTCTTTCATGTTCATTTTTGCTACCCTGCCAATGCCATGCCGCTGGCAAATTGAAGATTTGCGAGCCGGGCATAAAGCCCGCCGCGTGCGACCAATTCGCTGTGGCTGCCCTCGCCCACCACGCGGCCCTGATCCACCACCACGATCCGCTTGAGCCGCTGAATGGTGGCAAGCCGGTGCGCGATGACGATGGTGGTGCGCCCGGCCATGAGATTGGCGAGGCCCGTCTGCACCAGCCGCTCGTTTTCCGCATCGAGCGCGCTTGTGGCCTCATCGAGCAGAAGCAGCGGCGCATTGCGCAGCATGGCGCGCGCGATTGCGATGCGCTGGCGCTGGCCGCCCGAAAGCGTGATGCCGCGCTCGCCCAGCCGCGTCTGATATTGCTCCGGCAGGCGCTCGATGAATTCGGAGGCCGCCGCCGCATCCGCCGCGCGATGCACATCGGCGTCGTTCGCATCCGGGCGGCCGTAGCGGATATTGTCGGCGATGGTGCCGGAGAAGATCACGCTGTCCTGCGCCACGACCGCGATGTGCTCGCGCAATTCGGCTGGGTCGAGGTCAGCGATATCCACGCCGTCGAACGCGATCATGCCCGATTGCGGGGAGAAGAAGCGCAGCAGCAATTGAAACACGGTTGATTTGCCGGCACCGCTCGGCCCCACCAGTGCGACCGCCTCGCCCGGTTTCACATCGAACGAGAAATTGTTCAGCGCCGCATGATCGGGCCGCGTCGGATAGCGGAACGTGACATTCCGGAAACTCACCGCACCTTGCGCCGCAGCGGGAAGATGCGCAGGGCTTTCCGGCGCTTTCACATCGGGCACGGTGTCGAGCAATTCGGCCAGCCGCTCCGATGCGCCGGCCGCGCGTTGCAGATCGCCCCAGGTTTCCGAAAGTGCGCCGAAACCATTGGCGACAAACACCGCATAAAGAATGAACTGGACGAGTTCGCCGCCGGTCATGGCGTGTGCCGCGACATCGCTGGCACCCACCCACAAAATCCCCACCACGCAGCCGAACGCGGCGAAGATCACGATGGCCGTCATGCCTGCGCGCGCGAAGGTGCGCCACACGGCAACCTTGAAAGCGCTTTCCACCGTGCGCCCGAATTCGCGCCGGTCGATATCCTCATGCGTGAAGGCCTGCACGGTCTGCACGGCGTTCAGCGTTTCACCGGCAATCGCGGAGGTGTCGGCAACCGTATCCTGGCTCTTGCGGCTCAGTGTTCGTATCCAGCGGCCGAACAGGATCAGCGGCAACACCACCACCGGCACCACGCCCAAAACCAGCGCCGACAATTTCAGGCTCGTGAGGAACACCATCACCAGCGCGCCCACCAGCATCACCAGATTGCGCAACGCAATGGAGGCCGACGATCCGATCACGGTCTGGATCAGCGTCGTGTCGGCGGTGAGCCGCGACATCACTTCGCCGGTGCGCGTGACCTCGAAGAAGGCGGGCGTCAGCGACAGCACATGGCCGAACACGGCTTTGCGGATATCGGCGATCACACGCTCGCCGAGCCAGGTGACGAAATAATAGCGACGGCCCGTGGCGATGCCGAGGACAGCCGCCACCCCGATCAGCGCCAGAAAATATTTCCCGATCAGGCCGGGATTGCCCGCGATGAAGCCGAAATCGATCATCCGCCGGGCGGCCACCGGCACCGACAGCGAGGCGGCCGACGAACACACAAGCGCGAAGGCGGCACCCGCGATATGCCAGCGATAGGGCCTCAGAAACGGCAGCAGGCGCCTGAGCGGCCGCACCGATCGGCTGCGCGTGCGGCCTGCCGCGACGCGCTGGATTTCGCTTGCGAATTCTTCCCCGGATTGGGCCATTTTTTGCGCCGGTATTGCGGCCAAGAGCTATAACCCAGCGCCCCGGCCCTGGGACCGGGACCCATCGCCGCTGGCAGGCCGCCCGCCCGCTTGTCAGGCCCCCGCCCATCCCCTATAAGGCCCGCCTCGCACGCGGAAAAAGGCCGTTTCAGCCATGAAAAAGGGCATCCACCCCAACTACCACTTCGTGAACGTGGTGCTGAACGACGGCACGACCTATCGCACGCGCACCACCTGGGGCGAGGAAGACCAGAAGCTCACGCTGGACATCGACCCCTCGACGCATCCGGCCTGGACGGGCGGCCAGCAGCAGCTCATCGACCGCGGCGGACGCCTCACGCGCTTCAACAAGCGCTTCAAGGAATATGTGAAGGGCTGAATTTCCCTCAGCGTTTCGCTCCAGAATTCAATACATCAAAATTCGTCATCGCCGGGCTTGTCCCGGCGACCCATAACCTCCGTTTATCAGGGTGTTCATGGGTGGCCGGCACAGGGCCGGCCATGACGCTTTCTGGAAATTGGGGAACTCACCCCTCGCTGCCAAACGCTTCCTGTAGCCGGTCGAGATGGGCCTGCACGGCCGGGCCTTTGAGCTGCTTTCCACCGCCGAACAGCACATCGTCCAGCCGCGCGATGCGGCGATAGAGATTGTCGCTGCGGGCGAGCAGATCCTGCAATGTTTGCGGCAGAAGACCGGTGTCGTCGTCCGCTTTCCCGCCGAAACAGATTTCCCTCGAGCCCAGGCGATAACGCTCGCTCGCCGCCTGTTCGGCCTCCATGTCGCCCTCATGCACGGCGCGCTGCACCAGAAGCCAGCTTGCCGCCTGCATCAGCCGCGTGGTCACGCGCATGCTTTCGCCCGCATAGAGAAGGGCGGCCTTGCGGGGAAGATCGCGGGATTCCGCGCGGCCCCGCCCATCGAGATAGCGCGCGGTTTCCTCCACCAGCGACATGCCTTCGTCGAATGTGCGCTCGAACAGTGCGGAGCCCGTGAATTTCTGGAGCGTCATGTCGTACAAAACTTCGTCCTCCGGTTCCGCGATTTGCATATCGAACGCCCCCCTGACCGCTAGCCAGCGCGAAGGCTAGCAAGTTGCGCGCGCAAAACAAGTCACACATTCCAACCATTTTTCGTAAACCAATCCGCATCTGCCCCGGAATAATGCGAATTGCACGCGCGCCAATTCGTCTTGGTTGCGGCGCTATTAAAAATTTGCATGCGCGGGCCGCCCGATTAACTTCGATTGGCGCGGAGGCGCGCGGCTTGGCCATTTCCGGCCGCTACCGGCATGCGGTTAATATGCACAGGCGTTGTGCAAAAATCGCGCATGGCGAATGTCAAAAGATGACAAACAAATTCCACCTTACGTTTTTTTGAAGAAGGAATCCGCGGCCGATTTCGTCGCCCGGCGCGCTGTGATCGCCTCGCGGCAGCGCGCGATCTCGCCCTCCAGCGTTTGGATGCGCGCGGCAAGCTCATGCTCCGACAGCATGGAAATATCCTCGCCGGGCACGATGGCGGCGGCCTTCTTGCGCGGCAGCAATTCTTCGGGATCGATGGCCATGACATCCCCCTTCGCTTTGGCCTAGTGTTTTCCACGCAACCATTTTCTTCAAGCAGCCATGAAAGCCATCAGCGTCGAACCCGGCCCGAAGCTCGTTCTTTCGGATATCGAAAAGCCCGTGGCCCAGGCGGGCGAAGTGCTCGTGCGTGTGGCGGCTTCGGGCGTGAACCGCGCCGATCTGGCGCAAGCAGCGGGCTTTTATCCGCCCCCGCCCGGCGCGCCCGCAACGCTGGGGCTGGAAGTGTCCGGCACCATCGAGGCGGTCGGCGCGGGCGTCACCGGCTGGCGGGTTGGCGATCAGGCTTGCGCGCTGCTCGCGGGCGGCGGCTATGGCGAATACACTGCCGTCGCGCAGGAATGTCTGCTGCCGATCCCCAAAGGCGTGAGCCTGATCGAGGCGGCGGCCTTGCCCGAAGCCCATTTCACGGTCTGGACCAATCTGATGGATGCCGCCCGCCTCGCGCCCGGTGAGACTGTGCTGATCCATGGCGGATCGAGCGGCATCGGCACCGCCGCGATCCAGATGCTCGTCGCGAAAGGCCACAAGGTCTTCACCACCGCGGGCAATGCGCAGAAATGCACGGCCTGCGAGAAGCTCGGAGCCACGCGCGCCATCAATTACCGCGAGGAAGATTTTGTCGATGTTGTGAAGAAAGAAACCGGCGGACGCGGCGTGGACGTGATCCTCGACATGGTGGGCGGCGATTACATCCAGAAGAACATGAGTGCGGCGGCCGTCTGGGGCCGCATCGTCAACATCGCTTACCAAAGCGGCATGAGCGCGACTGTGAATTTCGCGCCGATGCTGATGAAACGGCTGTCGTTGCTCGCTACCACATTGCGCGCGCGCTCCAATGCCGAAAAAGGCGCGATCCGCGATGCGCTGTTGCGCGAGGTGTGGCCGCTGATCGATGCCGGGCAAGATCAAGCCGGTGATCGACCACATCTATCCGCTCGCCGAGGCGCAGGAAGCCCACGCCCGCATGGCGGGAAGCGCCCATATCGGGAAGATTTTGCTGACGCCGTAAAAGCCTGCGCCTGCTTTTGAGACACAGGCATTTTGTGCTAGAAGGGCGCATGGAAAAGAAACATCCCGTCAAATCCGGCGGCCCGGACATCGCCATCGAAGATGACGAACGCCACTCCGGCGATGTCGATGGCTATATCGCGCGCAATCGCGATGCGTTGAATGCCTCGATCAAAAAATCCCGATCCGAGATCGCCAAAGGCAAGATTTCCAAAAAATCTATCGACGATATTATCGCCGAAGGGCACAAGCGTTTTTCCAAAAAGACTTGAACGGACTAGAAGTTTGGCCCGCCAGATAATCAAATCGCTCGACGCCGAGCGCGATCTCGAAGAATTGTTTGATTACATCGCATCCGACAGCGGTGTGCAGCGCGCCGAAGCGGTCTTGCGGCGCATTGAACGCACGCTGACGAACCTGGCAGATTGGCCGTTCATCGGCCGCACGCGGCCGGACCTCGATGGAAGCCCGCGCGCATTCTCGGTATGGCCATGGATTGTGTTCTACGAACCGCAAGCCAAAGGCGCGGGCATCGTCGTCTGGCGCGTTGTTGATGGCAGGCGCGAACTGCCACGCCTTATTCGCCCACCAATCCGCTAGAAAAAACCCTTCCCTCCCGCCCCCCAACCCGCTAAAACACCCGCCTTCCTCGAAAATCCAACAATCGAGCGAAGGGACGGGGCGGACAGCCTCGCCCGGGAAAGGGAAAAGTCATGGCCAATGAAAAGCCTCTGATGCCGAAAGCGACCGCCGTATGGCTGGTCGATAACACCTCGCTCACCTTCGAGCAGATCGCCGATTTCTGCGGGCTGCACCCGCTGGAGGTGAAGGGCATCGCCGACGAGGATGTGGCTAAGGGCATCAAGGGCCAGGACCCGGTGGCGTCGGGCCAGCTCACCCGCGAGCAGATCGAACAGGCCGAGAAGAATTCGAAAATCCGCCTCAAGATGGCCCCGCCCAAGCACAAGATGCCGAGCGTGAAACAGAAAAAGGCGCCGCGCTACACGCCCGTCTCCAAGCGGCAGGACAAGCCCGATGCCGTCTATTGGATCCTGCGCAACCATCCCGAATTCACCGATGCCGATATCGTCAAGCTGATCGGCACGACCAAGGCCACGATCCAGAAAATCCGCGAGCGCTCGCACTGGAACGCCACCAACATCAAGGCGGTCGATCCGGTGACGCTGGGGCTTTGCTCGCAGCTTGAACTCGACCTCGCCGTGCAGCGCGCCTCGGTGAAGCGCGAGCGTGCGATGAAGCGCGCAGGCATGGGCGAAGTGTTGAAGCCCATCGAGGAAACAATCGCCGAAGCGCCAAACCCGGACGAAGGCACGCCCGCTTCCGACGATTTCAAGCTCTCCGCCGAACTCGAACAGGATTGAGCGCTCAGCCTGCGGCGTGCTCCGGCCCGCGCGGATCAAGCTCCAGCGAGCCGGGCGATGCCTGATGGGGCAGCGACGCGAAGGGTTCGCGGGTTTCGTCCGGCGGCGGCTCCTTGATCCGTATGCGGATGATCGCGAAAACCGCCAGCGCCACATGCGTGGCCGCCGTCACGACAAAGAGGGCCGCGGTTCCCCCGCGCGCCATCACGAAGGCGGCGAATGTCGGCCCAACGACCGACGCCAGCGCATTCAAAAGCAGCAGCGTGGCGGACGCCTCCACAAAATCGGCGCGCGGCAACCGGTCGTTCGCATGCGCCACCGATAGCCCGTAAAGCGGTAGCGCCGTCACGCCCAGAAGTGCTACTAGCGCAAGTGCGGTTTCGCGATTGCGCCCGCCGAAATCGGCAAGCGCCAATCCCGCAAGTGCCGCGGCAATCGCAACGCCCACGATAATCATGCGCCGGTCCATGCGGTCGGAAAGCCGCCCCAGCGGCATTTGCATCAGCGCGCCGCCGAATGTGAAGCAGATCATAAAGAGCGCCAGATACGCGCGCGTCAGCCCGTGGCCCTGCGCATAGATCGGCGCCAGCGTCCAGATCGCGCCATTGGCAAAACCCACCGCCATGCAGCCGACGACACCCACGGGCGCCACACGGAAAATGTGCAGCGGCCGCAAGCGCAACACATGCGCGGGCGTGGGTTGCGGCAGGCGCGTCAGCCCCACCGGGATCAAACACAGCGCATAGAAGATCGCAGACAGGTTGAACAGCACGAAGGATTCCGCCTTGCCCGTCATGAACAAGGCTTGCCCGATCATCAGGCCGGAGAAATTCACCGTGAGATATGACGAGAAAATGCGCCCGCGCGTTTCGTTGGTGGCGCGGTCGTTCAGCCAGCTTTCCAGAACCATGTAAAGATTGGCGGCGGAAAATCCGAACAGCGCGCGCGCCAGCACCCATGCGAATTCGTTGATTGCAAGCGGCTGCAACAGCGCCGATGTGGCGGCGATTCCGGCTGCAACCGCGAATGTGCGCACATGGCCGATGCGGCGCAGCAAACGCGGGCCCACCACGCAGCCCGCAACGAAGCCCGCGAAATAGGCCGAACCGATGATGCCGATGGCGATTTCGGAAAATCCCGCGAGATGGCCGCGCACGGGCGTGAGCGTTCCCAGAAGGCCGTTGCCCATCAGGAAAATCAGCGTCGAGAAAAGGATCGCCGCGATGGCGGCAATTTGCCGTCTCATGTCGCTCTCACGCGCATTGATGAAGGGCTAGCGCGCGCGGGCGCGCAAGTCAAAGCGCGATAATGACGAAATAACGCCGATTTTATGCAACCGACATTTGTGGGTGACAAACCGGACCGCGTTGCCTATTATTGCACTCGCAAACAATAACGTCAGAGGACGATTCGCGGGGAAACCTGCGGCGCGAACATTTTGCGCGCGCGAGCGCAAGAGATTTCAGGAGACAGACGATGACGATCATGAACAAAATCAGCTATGAATCCGCCAATTCCGGCAAGGCTAATTTCGAAGAAACCTATAACCGTCTCGATCCGAGATCCTATTTCCAGACGCTGGGGGCGCTGGATTACGCCATTCCCGAACGCGCGGCCCCCGTTTTCCTTCGCGTGTTCGATGCCTTCGCGGGCCTGCGCAAGCGCGACGCGCTCACCATTCTGGACATCGGCTGTTCCTACGGCATCAATGCGGCGGTCTTGAAATATGGCCGCAAGATGAGCGAGTTGCGCGCGCATTACGAAACCTTCGAGGATAGCGAAGCAGGGCCTCATGACGTGCTGTCCGCCGACCGCAAGGCCTTTGCCACCGAGCGCGCCACGCGCGATCTTTCCATCATCGGCATCGACCGCGCGCAATTCGCGGCATCCTATGCGTTCTGGGCGGGGCTGCTCGATGATGCGATCCCCGAAAATCTGGAAGAGAGCGATCCCTCGCCCCATGCGGCATCGGCGATTGCGGCTTGCGACGTGGTGATTTCCACCGGCGTCGTGGGCTACGTCACCGAGCGCACGTTCGAGCGCATTGTCGATTGCCAGCCGCAAGGCGAGCTTCCGTGGATCGCGTCCTTCGTGTTGCGCATGTTCGATTATGGGCCGGTGGCGAAAATGCTCGACGCGCGCGGTTACACAACGGAGAAACTTTCCGGCCGCACCTTCCGCCAGCGCCGCTTTTCGGGCGAAGACGAGCAATCTCACGTCGAGAAAATTCTTCAAGCGCGCGGGCTCGACACCGAGGGGTTCGAAGCGAACGGCCATTATCTGGCGGAATTTTATCTCTCGCGGCCGAAGGATGACGCGGCGAAATTGCCGCTGCGTGCGTTTCTTCCGTCTGCTTAACATCTCACTTTTATCGTCATGGCCGGGCTTGTCCCGGCCACCCATACACTCCGTATAGAATTGTGTTCATGGATGGCCGGCACGGTGCCGGCCATGACGAATGTATGTTGTTGCAGTGAGAGGAAAGCGTCTCACGCCAAATATCTGACCAAAATCACGCCCAAGATCACCAGCGCCAGCACGACGATCATGATGAGTTCCATGTATCGTTCGAGGAAGATTTGCGCCTGCGCGCCGAAGAAATAGACGAGCAATCCTTCCAGAACGACAAAGCGCAAGCCGCGCGTGATCGCCGAATAGAGCATGAAGCTCGCAAACGGCACGCTCGCAAGCCCCGATGTGATCGTCACCAGCTTGTAGGGGATCGGCGTCAGGCCCTGCACGATGATGAGATAGGCGTGCTCGGTATATTTCAGGCGCAGCGCCTCAACCTCGCTCATCGGAACGTGGAAGAGATGGATCAGCCAGATCCCCGCCGTGTCCCAGAAAAGCGCGCCGATGGCATAACCCAGCATCCCGCCGATCACCGACCACATCGCGCACCATGCCGCGAGCAGAAAAGCGCGTTTGCGATCCGCCAGCATCATCGGCATCAGCATGATATCGGGCGGCACGGGAAAGAAGGATGCTTCCGCGAAGGCGAACGCCGCCAGCGCCGCCCAGGCATGGGGGCCTTTCGCATTCTCCATCATCCACGCGTAAATCTTGCGCAGCGGGCCGCTTCGCGGCGCCGGCTGGACTTCCTCTGACATGGACGCTCCCTTTATGACCCCTACCTAGCAACGCGCGCGCGCTGCGTCCATGGCGGCGCGCTTGCCGCATGCTGAGTGTTTCTTTAGCTTTCGGCCTCCTTCTTTATCCTTAAGACCGAAATCCCATGGCCCCCCGCAAAAAAGCCAAATCGAAAAAGCCCAAACGCACGGTGCGAAAGCTCAAGAAACCCGCGCGAAAGGTCGCAGCCAAGCCGGTTCGCAAAGCGCCCGCGCCTGCTTCACCCCGGCCGCGAAAGCGGCTTTCAAGGCGCAATGCGCCCGCCACGCCAAGGCCCGCGCCGCATTTGAAGCCCGCGCTCGGACGCGGCCCCTACGACACCGATCTGCCGCGAAATGCGGCGAATTATCAGCCGCTGACGCCGCTGACATTTCTGGAGCGCGCGGCCGCGGTGTTTCCCACGCGCGAGGCCATCGTTCACGGCAAGTTGAGCCGCACTTACGCGCAATTCTACGAGCGCGCGAAAAAATTGGCATCCGCGCTTTCGCGGCGCGGCATCAAGCGCGGCGATACGGTGGCGGTGATGCTCGCCAACACGCCGCCGATGCTGGAGGCGCATTACGGCGTGCCGATGACGGGCGGCGTCATCAATACGCTGAACACGCGGCTGGATGCGGCCGCACTCGCCTTCATTCTGGATCACGGCGAAGCGAAGGTGCTTATCACCGACCGCGAATTCGCGGGCGTGATGAAAGAGACGCTGAAACTGGCCAAGGTCAAACCCTTCGTGATCGATTACGACGATCCCGAATTTCCGCAAACCGGCGAGAAGCTCGGCACAATCGAATATGAGGATTTTATCGCGAACGGCGATCCCGATTTCGCATGGAAAATGCCCGACGACGAATGGGATGCGATTGCGCTGAATTATACCTCCGGCACCACCGGCAACCCCAAGGGCGTGGTGTTCCATCATCGTGGTGCCGCGCTGATGGGCTATGGCAACATCCTCGCCGCCAACATGCCGCGCCATCCGGTGTATCTGTGGACGCTGCCGATGTTTCATTGCAATGGCTGGTGCTTTCCGTGGTCATTGTCGGTCGTGGCGGGCACGCATATCTGCCTGCGCTGGGTGCGCGCGAAACCGATCTTCGACGCGCTTGCGGATCGCGGCGTCACGCACCTCTGCGGTGCGCCCATCGTCATGTCCACGCTCGTCAACGCGAAGGCGGAGGAGCGCCGCGCGCTTCCCCAGCGCGTGGAGTTCATCACGGCCGCCGCACCGCCGCCGGAATCGGTGCTGGCGGCGATGGCCGATGCGGGCTTCAACGTCACGCATGTTTACGGCCTCACCGAAACCTATGGCCCGGCCGTGGTGAATGAATGGACCGCGGAATGGGAAACGCTCGACAAATCCGCGCGCGCCACCAAGAAAGCGCGTCAGGGCGTGCGCTATCACGCGCTCGATGCGCTCTGCGTGATGGATCCCGAAACCATGGAGCCCGTGCCCGCCGATGGCGAAACGCTGGGCGAAGTGATGTTTCGCGGCAATATCGTGATGAAGGGCTATCTGAAAAATCCCAAGGCGACGAAGGAAGCCTTCGCGGGCGGCTGGTTTCACTCCGGCGATCTTGGCGTGATGCATGCGGATGGCTATGTGCAACTGAAAGACCGCTCGAAAGACATCATCATTTCCGGCGGCGAAAACATTTCTTCCATTGAGGTGGAAGACACGCTGCTCAAGCATCCAGCCGTGATGTTTGCCGCCGTGGTGGCGCGGCCCGACGAGAAATGGGGCGAGACGCCTTGCGCCTTCGTGGAACTCAAATCCGGCGAGCGCGCAACGGGCGAAGACCTGATCGAATGGTGCCGCCAAAACCTCGCGCGCTACAAATGCCCGCGCCATGTCGTGTTCGTGGAACTGCCGAAAACTTCCACCGGCAAGGTCCAGAAATTCAAGCTGCGCGAGATGGCGAAGGCGGTTTCGTAGAAGTTATGCCATTGACAGCATATGTATAGATAGGCATATTTATGTGGTCCGTGGAATTCGCGCCGGACTTCGTGCCCGAGGTCAAATCCCTGCCGGTGGAAGCGCGGCAGGAACTCGTCGCACAGATGCGCATTCTGCGGACGCTGGGCCCCGCGGCGAAGCGGCCGCATGTCGATACGCTGAAGGGCTCGAAGCACGCGAATATGAAGGAGTTGCGGTTTCGCGCAGCCGGTGGTGTGTGGCGCGTCGCATTTGCGTTCGATCCGGCACGAAGCGCAATTTTGCTGGTTGCGGGAGACAAAAGCGGCACAAGCGAGCGGACGTTTTATAAACGTCTCATTGCGGTTGCGGACAAACGATTCGACGTACATTTGCGAAATATCGCGAGCAGACATGGATAGGTGAGACATGCCCAGGAAACCGTACAGGCCAATTCCATTGGAGGAATTGATTGCGAGCCTGCCCAAAGCGGAGCGCGACGCCATCGACCGGCGCACGCGCGAACTCATGGCCGAAGAATTGTCGCTTCAGGATATTCGCAAAGCGATGGGCAAAACCCAAACCGCTGTCGCCAGGCGCTTGAAGGTCGGTCAGGACGCGATCTCGAAGCTGGAAACGCGAGACGACATGTATCTCTCCACGCTGCGCGGCTTCATCGAAGCGATCGGCGGCAGGCTCGAACTGGTCGCGAAATTCCCCGATATGCCGCCGGTGCGGATCGGATCGACCCGAAAGCCGAAACGCGCGGCTTAATTCCTCCCCGTTTACAGGGAGAAAATCCATTTCCAAAAAATCGCCCGAACTTATCCCCGCCCCTTGAGCCGCCCCTATATTCCGCGCCGGAACGAGCAGCGCAGGACGAAATGGCCGGATTGCAAGAGAGGGGGGACCCCCCTCCACTTTTTCCAGGTTCGAATACGAAGCGAAAGCGCGGCGGCCAGCCCGGCAATACTAATCGCCTCCGCCATGGCGGCTTCTCGGCGAAGGCTCGAAAACGGCAAGCCTCGATCCGCGCGCTGATTGCGGAGACGAACGCGCTTATTATGCGGGTGGGCATGGTGGCGCGGTTTCGCGACAGCCTGAAAGCCCGACGCTTGCGCCTTCAGGCGCGCAAACTTGGGCGCGGTGTCAAAACCGGCCGGATAATGTCGCGGAAAACGGGATCAGTGCGTTCGCAAACGCTCGAGTTCGTCCTTGATGCGGAGTTTTTGCTTCTTGAGGGCGGCGACCCGCCGCTCGTCCCAATCGGGATGGGTCATTTCGACTTCGATGAGTTCTTGCAGTTTCTGATGCTTTTCGGAAAGTTCCTGAATATGCCCTTGCAGAGCCATTCGCGCACCTCGCTACTTGGAACGCCAAGATTAGACCACCAAAGGGCCGTTCTGTCACGGCCCTCTTCCGCCTATCCCTTATGCAATGTAAACCAATGACATGACTGTTAAACCGGCACCGGCTTCGAATATTGCGCGCCTGATCGTGGGAATCAGCGGCGCGTCGGGCGTGGCCTATGGAATCAGGCTTTTGGAGGCGCTGGCCGATCTCAGAATCGAATCGCATCTGGTCATCAGCAAGCCCGGCGAAATGACCATCGGCTATGAGACGAAACTCAAGCCCAAGGCTGTGGCAGCACTCGCCACGCACGCCTACGCCATCAACGATATCGCAGCCCCCATCGCATCGGGCTCGTTCAAGACGACGGGAATGATCGTGGCGCCCTGCTCCGTGCGCACAATGTCCGAAATCGCGACGGGCGTGACGACGAGCCTGCTCACGCGCGCGGCCGACGTGACGCTGAAAGAGCGCCGCCCATTGATCCTTCTGGTGCGCGAAACGCCGCTGCATCTGGGCCATTTGCGCACGCTGGTGCAACTGGCCGAAATGGGCGCGATCATCCTGCCGCCGGTTCCCGCCTTCTATGCCGAGCCGCACACAATTTCCGACATCATCGATCAAATGACAGGCCGCATGCTCGACCTTCTGGGGTATGATTGGCCAATGGTGCGGCGCTGGGGCGAAGATCTCGCCAAGGGCCGCAGGTCCGCGAAGAAAAGATGACCGAATCCGAAGAACAGGCGCTGCGCGCCAGGCTCGCCGAGCTGGTGCAGGAGCATCGCGATCTGGACACCGCGATTGCGGCGCTGATCGCGAGCGGCGCGCACGACCAGATCCAGCTTTCGCGATTGAAAAAGCGCAAATTGCAATTGAAGGATCAGATAGCGAAGATCGAAGATGAACTGCTGCCCGATATTATCGCTTAAAGCGCAATCAGGCGAAGTGGGAACTGGTTCGCCGCCCGGATTGCGCGACAATAATACTATCCCGCGCCTACCGCGCGGCCCGCTTGTTGGCGTACATCGCCTCATCGGCGCGCGCCATGGCGCTTTCGGCGCTGTCGCCGGGTTCAAGCTCGAAGGCGCCGTAGGAAAAGCCTACCGCGATGGTGCGGCCGTTCCAGTGCGCGGGGCTGGCGGCGAGCACATCGGCGAGGCTTGCCGCCTTTTTGTGCGCCTTGTCTTCCCTGGTATGCGAAAGGATGACGCCGAATTCGTCGCCGCCCAGCCGCGCCACCACATCGGTATCGCGCACATGGGCGAGCAGCGTTTCGGAGAAATGCGACAGCACCGCATCGCCGGCCGCGTGGCTGTAGGTGTCGTTGACGGACTTGAACCCGTCGAGATCGAAATAGACGAGGCTCGCGGGCGTTCCGTAACGCGCGGCAAATCCGATAAGCCGCGACAGCTCCCGCACGAAAGCGCGGCGATTGAACAGCGGCACCAGCTGGTCCTGATCGGCCGCGCGCTCCACCGCTTCCAGCCGCGTGCGCGTATCCATCAGCTCGCGGCGCACGCCATCCATTTCGCTCATCAGCTTCAGGATCGCGTCACGCACGCGCGGGGTGAATTCATGCTCGGGAATGCCCAGAACATTGCCCGTGGTTGCAGAGGAATTGGACGCGCGCGCAACGGCAACCGGCTGCGCATAGCCCGCAAGACCGCCTGCCCGTCCCGTGCGCTCGACCTTCATTCCTGCTACGTTTCCATTTCCGACATCGAGAAAATTAGTCGCCGGGATTTAACAATCCGTTTATTTCTATGAGCAAAACGTTAACGGGGCGAAATCCGCGCTTTCCTTGGGGTTCGCGGCCCCTATAATGCCCCGCTTCGCGCGCCCACCCTCAAGGCAGAAGCATGGCCACCCCAAAACCTCTCATCGGCATTATCATGGGCAGCCAGTCCGACTGGCCGACCCTCAAGCCCGCATCCGAAATCCTCAAGGCGCTGGCCATCCCCCATGAGTGCAAGATCGTTTCGGCACACCGCACGCCCGACCGGCTCTATGCCTATGCCAAGGCGGCGGCGGGGCGCGGGCTGAAGGCCGTCATCGCGGGCGCGGGCGGGGCGGCGCATCTGCCCGGCATGGCTGCGGCGATGACCACATTGCCGGTGATGGGCGTGCCCATCGAAAGCAAGGCGCTGAAGGGAATGGATTCGCTTCTCTCCATCGTGCAGATGCCGGGCGGGGTGCCGGTTGCCACCTTCGCCATCGGGGAAGCGGGTGCGAAGAACGCGGCCCTTCATGCGGCGGCGATTTTGGCATTGAGCGATGCGAAGCTGGCGGCGCGGCTCGCCAAATGGCGCAAGAAGCTGACCGATTCCGTCGCCGAGAATCCATGAGCGGCCCAAAGATTTTATCCGCCCCCGTGGCGCCGGGGGGCACGATCGGAATCCTCGGCGGAGGACAATTGGGCCGGATGCTGGCGCTGGCCGCCGCGCGGCTTGGATTGAAGACACATATCTATTCGCCGGAAGCCGATGCACCAGCCTTTCAGGTGTGCGCCGCGCGCACGATAGCGGCTTATGAAGACGAAGCGGCGCTGACAAAATTCGCCGCGGCCTGCGATGTCATCACTTATGAATTCGAGAATGTGCCGGCCGCCGCCGCTGCCCAGCTTTCGCGACTGAAACCAACCAATCCGAATGCCCGCACGCTTGCGATCACGCAAGATCGTTTGTCCGAAAAGAATTTCGTCCGCGAGTTGGGCCTCGGCACGGCAGATTTCATCGGCGTGAAATCGGAGAATGAAGCGCGCGACGCTTTCGCAAAGCTGGGCGGCAAACCTGCCATCCTGAAAACCTGTTCCTTCGGATATGACGGCAAAGGTCAGATGAAAGTGACAAGCCCGGAGGAAGCGGTAGCGGTGTTTACTAAATTCGGCACGCCTTCGATATTGGAAGCCTTCGTCGATTTCGCGTTCGAAGCATCCGTCATCGCGGCGCGCGGGATGAATGGCGAATTTGTCGCTTACGATCCGCCGGAGAATTTGCACGAGGATCACATACTGCGCCGCTCGACCGTGCCCGCCCGGCTTTCCCCCGCGCAATGCGCCGAAGCCAAGATCATCGCCAAGAAAATCGCTGACGCGCTCGATTATGTGGGCGTGCTGGCGGTGGAATTGTTCTTGGGCAAAAACGGGGCGCTGCTGGTCAATGAAATCGCACCGCGCGTGCACAATTCCGGCCACTGGACCATCGAGGCTTGCGCGGTGAGCCAGTTCGAGCAGCATATCCGCGCGGTCGCGGGCTGGCCGCTCGGCGATGCTTCACGCCATTCCGACGCGGTGATGGAAAATATTATCGGCGAGGAAGCCGCCGATTGGCAGGCACTTTCCGCACGCGGGGGTGCCTTGCATCTTTACGGAAAAAGCGAAATCCGGCCCAAGCGGAAGATGGGCCACATCACTTTCCTCTCGCAAAAATCTCGCTGAGCGTCGGCAGGCCCTTGGCGCTTTCGCGCCATTGCGCCTTGAATTTTTCAAACCGCATCACATCTTCGATCCGGCGGTCGAGAAATTCCAGCGTCTGATGTTCGTCAGCACTTTCATCGGTGAACCAGCGCATCAGCGTGGCGGAACAAACACCCGCCAGAATCGCGCGCTTGGTATAGAAGTTGAAATCGGTGGAGGTGTCGCCCGCCGCCCGCCACATCGCATCCACCGTGCGATAAAGAAGTTTCAGGCCCAGCGCGGCATGCGGCGGCAGCGTGAGGAACGCAGCGGCTCTGCGCGCGGCCTCCTTATGCGGACGCATGATGGCGAGCCGCACCGTCACCGCCGTTTTGATGCGTTCGCGAATTTTCATGTCCGGCAATTTGGCGCGCGCGAGTTTCTTCTCCATCTCGCGGTCTGCATTTTCCGAAAACGCTTCGACCACGCTCATCGCGCCATCGGGAAAAAGTTTCGCGAGCATCTTCTTGTCCACGCCCGCTTCCGCGCCCGCGCGCTCCAGCACTTTATCCGTGAAGCCGTCGAAGGGCGCGTGCGCGAGTGCCGCCGCAAGCACCGCGGCCCGCAACGCATCATCGTCACGGACCGCGGATTTGGTTTTGGTCTTTCGTGCAACCATAATCTTTCGTCAATTCGCGGGAATGCGCGCGGGCACTTTCGTGCCGCCGCCGCCGAATGTGAGCGAGACATCGGCCGTGGCCGTCTTTGGCGGCTTGGCCGAGGCCATTCCGAAGAAGAATGTCGAAAGCCCCGGAACAGCACCACTCGCCGGACATACGGGCGACGCAAATTCGATCGACACGACGTTCTTCTTTTCCGTCGCCGAACTCACGCCGACGAAAGACGCCCCACCAGAATTGATGACGAACACATCGCCCATCGCACCCTTCGGTCCGTAAGGCAGTGCTGCTACGGGGCCGAAATCGATATCGACGCCATCGGCGCAATACATATCCTTGCCGCGCACCGCATGGCTGAAATCGATGCGGTAAATGTAAGCCGTGAGCCCCGCCGCTTTGGATTTCGCAGCGCCCACATAGCTGCGCGACTGCATCCGCACCGCGCCGGTGAAGCCCTTGCTCGCCGGAAACACGCCCATGGTGTCGGTGGGCGTGACCGAACAGCCCGGACTGAACACGCACACAATTGCGCCCGGATCGACGGTCACAACAGTAAGCTTGGTGGATGCCGCGGATGCCGGAACGATCATCGCCACCAACGCGGCACAGATGAAAATGTTCTTCAGAATGCGCATATTTCCTCCCCATTCTTATACGCTGCAAATGGCGGGAAATGTTGCGCCTTTTGGCCAAGGCGCGCAAGCAAACTACGCGCCTTCGGGCTTCACCCAGTGGCGGACTTCGCTCTCGAAGATGAGCTTGGAAAGATCGCGCATGCGTTGCGGATAAAGCACGCCCGCCAGATGATCGACCTCGTGCTGCACCACGCGGGCATGAAAGCCCCTGGCGATGCGCTCGATCATGATGCCGTCATGGGTGATGCCGCGATAGCGGATATGGCCGGGGCGCTCGACATAGCCCCGCATGCCGGGCACCGACAGGCACCCCTCCCAGCCACCCTCAAGCTGCTGGGTCATGACCTCCACCTGGGGGTTGATGAGCACGGTGAGCGGGGCGGTGCGGTCGAAGCGCTCGGCATCGGTCAGCCCCTCCTCCTCCCGGTCGGCGGGGGCCTGAAACACCACCACCGACAGCGGCACATGGACCTGAGGGGCGGCGAGCCCAGCCCCATTGGCATCGATCATCGTCTCGATCATGTCGGCCACCAGCCTGCGGATTTCGGGTGCTGTGGGGTCGTCCACGGGCTTGGCCGTAGCGGCAAGAACAGGGTGCCCCATGCGGGCGATTTTGAGGATAGCCATGGGCCGAATATGGGCAGGCAAAAGCCGCCCGTCAAAGCGGTTTGGCGGGATGGACAGTGCCATACCCTTCTGTTATCTACCGCGCCCTTACCCGAACACCCCCAAGGAGCCGGCTTTGCAGATCATCGTTCGCGACAACAATATCGACCAGGCGCTGAAGGCGCTGAAGAAGAAGATGCAACGCGAAGGCATCTTCCGCGAGATGAAGCTCCGGGGCCATTACGAAAAGCCGAGCGAGAAGCGCGCCCGCGAACGGGCCGAGGCGATCCGCCGCTACCGCAAGCTGCAGAGAAAGCGCCTCCAGCGCGAGGGTGTGCTGCCCAAATAGGCTTCGCAAAAACAGATTTCCAAAAGGCCGTCCGATGGGGCGGCTTTTTTGTTTGCGCACTCATGCTTCGACAGCCGGTAGCGCCAGCGTGCCGGCCAGCATGAGGGACATGCGACACCCTCACCCTGAGCCCTTCATCCCGAGCCCGTCGAGGGACGAAGGGTGAGAATTCCAAAAGAAAAGACCGGCTGGATTGCTCCAGCCGGCCAGGCATTCGTCAGAGTGAACGTCGAAATTATTTCCAGGTATCGGCGCCGAAGCTCGCCGTCCACGATGCCTCGATCTGCTTCACGACGCTATCGGGGAAGGGAACGTAATCGAGCTTCTTGGATGCGGCCTGCCCGTCATGCAGCGCGTAGTCGAGGAATTTCAGGACATCGTGGTTCTTGCCGGCCGCATAATCCTTGCGCATCAGCATGTAGGTCGCAGCCGTGATCGGCCAGCTTTTCGCGCCGGGCTGATTGGTGAGGATCAGGTAGAAATCCGGTACGCCATTGAAATTGGCATTTCCGGCCGCGGCCTGAAACGCGGCCATCGTGGGCGTCACGCGCTTGCCCGCCGCATTGATCATGTCCATGTAGGTCATGTTGTTCTGCGCGGCATAGGCATATTCGACATAACCGATGGCGCCCGAGGTCTGGCGCACATTCGCCGCCACGCCCTCATTGCCCTTGCCGCCCACGCCCGTCGGCCATTGCACCGAGGTTTCGGAGCCCACATTCTTCAGCCATTCGGAACTCACCTTGTCGAGATAATTGGTGAAGTTGAACGTCGTGCCCGATCCGTCGGAGCGATGCACCACGGCGATGGCCATATTGGGCAGAGCGACTTTCGGATTGAGCGCCTTCAGCGCGGGATCGTTCCACTTTGTGATTTTGCCGAGATAGATATTGGCAAGCGTCGGCCCGTCGATGACGAGCTGGCCCGCCGCGATGCCCGGCAGATTGACCACCGGCACGATGGAGATGACGACTTGCGGGAATTGCACGAGATCGTTCTTCACCAGATCCCCATGCAGCAGCGGCTTGTCGGAATTGGCGAAATCGACCGTCTTGGCTTCGATCTGCTTGATGCCGCCGCCCGAACCGATCGACTGATAGTTCACCGAATCGCCGGTCATCCCCTGATAATCTTTTGCCCAGACGGACAGCACCGGATAGATCGCGGTTCCGCCCGCGCCGTTGAGCGAGCCCGCACAGGCGGGCATCGCGATAAGCGCCGCGGATGCCGCGAGCATGGCTGAAATTTTGCGAAGCATGGTCTTCCTCCATGAATGATGAGCGCCCCAGGGGCTGATGAGCGGTTAATCCTCCTATGCAACAGAAGGATGACAGCGCGGGCGAAAAGATGTGGAAAGCGCAGGGAAAATCGCCGCACGCGTGCGAAATAGGAAATGTTAAACGGGCGTCACGCGATAGGCGCAGCGCGTGGCGCCCGCCAAAATATGCGTGACGCGCTCGACCTTTACATCCGGCCCGATCACGCGGCGAAAGAGCGAAAGCTCTTCCCGGCAAAGCCCTTGGCACAATTTCGCAGCCGCGCAGACAGGGCAATGATTTTCGACGAACAACAGATCGCCGGTCGCGGAATCGCGCCGCACGTCGGCCATATAGCCTTCGGCGGAGCGGATTTTCGCCAGCGATTCGAGCCGGGCTTTCAGCGATTGCTTGCTCGTCATTTGCGCGCGATAGGATTTTTCCTGATCTTGCGTGCGCAGACGCAGAATTTTCTCCATGCCCTCGTCGCCGAATGCTTTTTTCATCTGCGCGATGAGATCGGTGGTGAGGGCTGCGTGCGCATCCGCAAAATATGGATTGGCCTTGGGCGTGACCCGCCACATCTGTACGGGACGGCCGCGTTTGCGCGGTTCTTCGGTGTAGGCCGCAAAATCTTCCATCGACAGCGCGCCCAGATGAAGCCGCACGGCCATGGGCGTGAGCTTCAGTTTTTCCGCCAGCGAATCGGCGGAAATCGGGCCTTCGCGCTTCAAAAGCGCGAGCACGGCCATGCGGCCGGGACTGAGATCGGGTTGCGTCTGTTGCATGGGTGATTTTCTAAAGTATCGACTTGCTAAAATCAATGCGCCTGCGTATTTTTCAAAGCATGGACTTGGGAAAAGAATGGGCCGCCACGGGCGTCGCCCGCGCGGAGCTGGAACGGCTCGGCCGCAAGCTGATCCGCAAGGGCAGAAAGCAGGTGCTGCTGCTCGCCGCGGAGGGCCGCATTTTCGCCATCGCCAATCGCTGCCCGCATGAGGGCTATCCCTTGAGCGAAGGCGAGATGGGTGCGGGCTGCGTGCTCACCTGCAACTGGCACAATTGGAAATTCGATCTTGCGAGCGGTGAGGCATTGGTGGGCCGCGATCCGGTGCGCACATATAAAGTGGAGGAACGCGACGGCGAGATTTTCGTGGATCTTTCCGACCCGTCCGCCGAAATCCTGCGGGCGCGTGCGCTGAAAGGTTTGGAAGCGGCCATCGCCGACAATGATGCCGCCCGCATCGCACGCGAAACCGTGCGGCTGGAACGCGCGGGCTTCGCGGCGACCGACGCGCTGGTGCATGCGCTTCGCGCATTCAACGACCGTTTCGAAGACGGCATGACCCACGCGCAAGGTGCGGCCGCCGACTGGCTGGCACTTTCGGCGCGCGCGCAAACGCCGGAGTTGCGGCTTGCGGCAATCCTCGAACCGATCGGCCATATCGCATGGGATACGCAAGGCGCGTCTCATTTCCCTTATGCCGATGAAATCCGCGAATGGAACGAAGAGGATTTTCTTTCCGCCATCGAATCCGAAGATGAAACGCGCGCCATTGCGCATCTGCGCGGCGCATTTGGGAAAAATATTTCTTATAAAAATCTGCGGCCCGCTTTTGCGCGCGCAGCCCTTTCGCATTACGCCGATTTCGGCCACAGCGCGATCTATACCTTCAAGATCGGCCAGTTGATCGAGCGTCTAGGCAACAATGTTGACGAACCGTTGCTGCTCTCGCTCACGCGCTCTTTCGTCCGCGCCACGCGCGAGGAAAAACTCCCCGAGTTCCGATTCTATGCGAAAGCGCTCGAAGCCTGGGACAGCAAGGGCGACGCGCCCGCCCGCGCGGAGAATTTCATCGGTCTTTCCATCGACGGCATTCTCAAGCGCGTGCTTGCATCGTCGGGCCGCGACCCGCGCGAAATTTACGATGCGCTTGTCGGCGCTGCCGCGTGGAACATGCTGCATTTCGATCTTTCTTTCGACCGCGCGCCGGATAACACACTCGCCGATAACATAAGCTGGCTCGATTTCACCCATTCGCTGACCTTCGCCAATGCCGTGCGCAATCTCTGCGAGGAAAGTCCTTCGCTCTGGCCGCGCGCTCTGTTGCAGATGGCTTTGTTCGTGGGCCGAAACCGCAAATATGCAAGCGGCGATGACGATGGGCGCTGGCTTGTGCCGGATCGCGCCCAATTCCTCGCCCGCGAAACAAATGCCCTTTACGATCATGGGATTGCCGAACCGATCATCGCCTGTCACCGGCTCAAGGTTCTTTTCGCGCTCGACGCCGAATTGAAAAACGCGCCCGATCCGCCATGGGGCGATGCGATGTGCGCCGCGGTGAACCGCTATCTCAACAATCCGATCAAGCGGCGGCACGGCTTGCGCACCGCCGCACAGGCACTCGACTTCATCGCGAAGGAAAGCTGATGCGCCGCTTCACATCTGCCGCTGGAACAGCGCCGTGCCGTCGTTCTGCTTCACGCTGTAGAGATTGAGGCAATCGTCCTTCGACATGTCGTCGCAATGGACATCCACCGTCATCGCAAATTGCGTCTGGCCCGATTGGGCGTGGCAGGTGACGCGGCCGTCGGTCTGCGTCTTGTCGGGATCCGCGCTTGAGAGCGTGGTATCCGGCGGGATCACGCCATAGGCCTGCACGCGGTCGAGCGTGGCCTCGCAGATGCTGCGGTCGGCGAGCGCGTTCTCGGCCGCGGTGCCGCCATGGTGATGGCTCATCTGGTTCCACACCACATAGCCCAGCGCCAGCGCGACCACGACGAGGCCGCCGATCACGCTCCACATCACGACCGGCTCGCGCAAGATCGCAAGCGCGCCGGGCTTGGCCGGCGCGTCTTCGGCGGCCGGTTTTGGTTCCGATGCCGCCGCCTTCGCCGGTTTCTTTTTCGGCTGGTCCGGGCTTGCCTGGCCTTCCTTGTTGTCGTCCGGGCTCGTCTGGCCTTCCGTCATTTCGTACTCCCTTTCGTGCTGGACCAAGAGGATAGCCCGTCGCGCCGCCGGGGCCAACCCGCCCCGTGCGCCCGCGTTAATCTATCCCAGAGACTTGACGATCTCTTCGGTCATCTTCTTGGCGTCTCCGAAGAGCATCATGGTGTTGTCGCGGAAAAACAGGTCGTTCTCGATGCCCGCATAGCCCGACCCCATGCCGCGCTTGACGAAGAGAACGGTCTTGGCCTTCTCCACATCCAGAATGGGCATGCCGAAAATGGGCGATTGCGGATTGGATTTGGCGGCCGGATTGGTCACGTCGTTCGCGCCGATCACATAGGCCACATCGGCCTGGGCGAATTGCGAGTTGATGTCTTCAAGCTCGAACACTTCGTCGTAGGGCACATTGGCTTCGGCCAGCAGCACGTTCATGTGGCCGGGCATGCGCCCCGCCACCGGATGAATGGCGTAGGAAACCTTCACGCCCTCCTTCTTGAGCTGGTCGGCCATTTCGCGAACGGCATGCTGGGCTTGCGCCACCGCCATGCCATAGCCCGGCACGATAATCACCGAGCCTGCATTCTTCATGATGAAAGCGGCGTCTTCCGCGCTGCCCTGTTTCACAGGGCGCGTTTCGGCCTTGCCGGCATGGACCACTTCGCCGCCGAAGCCGCCAAGGATGACCGAGATGAAGCTGCGGTTCATCCCCTTGCACATGATGTAGGAGAGGATCGCGCCCGACGAGCCCACCAGCGCGCCGGTGATGATGAGTGCTGTGTTCTCCAGCGTGAATCCGATGCCGGCCGCGGCCCATCCCGAATAGGAATTGAGCATCGAGACGACGACCGGCATGTCCGCGCCGCCGATGGGAATGATGAGCGTGATGCCGAAGACGAAAGCAAGTGCTGCAATCGCCCAGAACGCCCAATGCGGCTGCATCATCGCGAACCAAAAGATCAGCGCCACGATGCCAGCGAAGATCAGGATGTTCAGCAAATGGCGGGCGGGCAACAGGATCGACGCGCCGCTCATGTTTCCGTTGAGCTTGGCAAACGCGATGAGCGAGCCCGCGAATGTGATCGCGCCGATGGCCACGCCGAGGCTCATCTCGATGAGGCTCTGCATATGGATCGCGCCTTCGGAGCCGATGCCGTAGGCTTGCGGCGAATACATCGCGGCGGCGGCGACCAGCACGGCGGCAAGGCCGACGAGCGAATGGAACGCGGCGACCAATTGCGGCATCTGCGTCATGGCGATGCGCCGCGCGGTGACCGCGCCGATGCCGCCGCCGATGGCGATGCCCGCCGCGATCAAGCCCCAGGTGAGCGGATCGCTGACGCCCGTGACCAACAATGTGGTTACAACCGCCAGCGCCATGCCGATCATGCCGTTGCGATTGCCCGCGCGCGATGTGACGGGCGAGGAAAGCCCGCGCAGCGCCAGAATGAACAGCACGCCCGAGATCAGATAGGAAAGGGCGGCGATGTCTGCTTTCAACCCGCCGCTCATGACTTTTCTTTCTTCTTATACATGGCCAGCATGCGCGAGGTGACGAGGAACCCGCCGAAGATATTCACGCAGGCCAGGATCAGCGCGAAAAAGCCGAGCAGCTTGGACGTCCACGACGCGCTGCCGATGGTGGCGACCGATACCGCGATCAGCGCGCCCACCACAATCACCGATGAAATCGCATTCGTCACGCTCATCAGCGGCGTGTGCAAAGCTGGTGTCACGCTCCACACCACGAAATAGCCCACGAAAATCGCCAGCACGAAAATCGACAGCCGGAAAACGAAGGGATCGATGGCTTCCATCGCGTTATCCTTTCAGGCTCGGATGGACGATTTCGCCGTCGCGCGTCAGCCCCGCGCCTTTGACGATTTCATCATCCCAGTTCAAATTCAGCGCGCCGGTTTTCTTGTCCACGATCAGGCTCACGAAATTGAAGAGGTTGCGCGCATAGAGGCTCGACGTATCCACCGCCAGCCGCGCGGGCAGATTGGTGTAGCCCATCAGGATCACGCCATGCGCCTCGATCACCTGATCCGGCTTGGTCAGCGGGCAATTGCCGCCCTGCTCGGCCGCGAGATCGACGATCACCGAACCCGCACGCATGGTTTTCACCATTTCCTCAGTCACCAGCACCGGTGCCTTGCGCCCCGGTATCAGCGCGGTGGTAATCACAATGTCCTGCTTCTTGATGTGCTCGGCGACGAGCGCCGCCTGCTTCATCTGATATTCCGCCGACATCGGCTTGGCGTAACCGCTCGCGGTTTCGGCCTGCTTGAATTCGTCGTCGATCACGGCGATGAAACTCGCGCCCAGGGATTCGACTTGTTCCTTGGTTGCGGGGCGCACATCGGTCGCCGAAACAATCGCACCGAGGCGGCGCGCGGTCGCAATCGCCTGCAAGCCGGCAACACCCACGCCCATGATGAACACGCGCGCGGGTGCGATGGTGCCCGCCGCCGTCATCATCATCGGCATGGCGCGGCCGAATGTGGCCGCCGCGTCGATCACCGCTTTATATCCGGCGAGATTGGCTTGCGACGACAACACGTCCATCGCCTGCGCGCGCGAAATGCGCGGGATAAATTCCATGGCGAAGGCAGAAACGCCCTGGGCCGCCAGTTTCGCAATCGCCTCTTTTTCCGTGTAGGGAGCAAGAAGACAGGCCAGCACCGCCCCCTTCTTCATTTTGGCGATCTCGCCCGCATCCGGGCCCCGCACCTTGAGCACGATATCAGCTTCGGAAAGTGCTGTTGCCGCATCCGGCGTCACCACCGCGCCCGCCGCGACATAATCATTGTCGGCCATGCGCGCGGCCGCACCCGCGCCCGCCTCGACCAGCACCTCCAGCCCAAGAGCCTTGAGCTTCTTCACCGTATCGGGCGTGGCGGCGACGCGCGCTTCGCCCGCGCGGCGTTCCTTCAGGATCGCAAGTTTCACCGGCTGTTCCGCTTCAATGCGTGCGGAAAATGGCGAGGAAAATGAGAAGAGCCACGTTGCCGATGACGATCCATTTCACGAGCGTCATGAAGCCGGTCCACGTCTTCATGTGATCGGTGAGGTCCATCGAGCCGGTGTCGGAACCGTGCGCGGAATCTGCAGACATGATAATCCCCGGATATGCTTCGAAGCGGGCGGACTATAGCAAAGGGCGCACTCCCGGCAACCGCCCTTCAGCCCCTTTTGACGGGCACCGAATGGTTCCAGTCCGCAAGCAGGGCGCGCAACGCCGCCACCAGCGCCAGAGGCTGGTCCAGCATGACATGGTGCTGGGCCTGCGGAATCTCCACGACGGGGGCGGCCCGGCCCAGAAGATTGAACATGTATTCGCCGATCTCCGGCGGCAGCAGGATGGAATTCTCGCCGCGGAAAATGGCGATCCGGCACTTGGCCGCGATCAGCCGCGCCGAAGTGTCGCCGATGGAGAAATCCTGCCAGATGGCCGGATCGAATTTCCACGTATAGCCGCCATCGACCGCCTTCAGCGAACGCCGCCCCACCCAGTCCACTATATAAAGATTGTCGCAAGCCTGCGGCGGCATCAGCCGGAAGCGGGCCAGCGCCTCGGCCAGTGTGGGATAGACGCGATGGGGCCGGTGCTCGCGCTTGGGCGGGCCGCCGGGGCGGCCGGGCGGATTGACCGGCGAATCGACGATGACCGTGCCCGCCAGCCGCTCGCCATACAGCGCCGCCGTCAGCATGGCGATGAAGCCGCCGAAGGAATGCGCCACGATGATGGGCGGCTCGTCGGGCGCGAACATGCCCGCCGCCTCGCAAACGGCGAGCTGCTCGGCCACGAAGGTTTCCATCGAATAGGATGCGCGCCAGTCGGAATCTCCCATGCCGGAGAGATCCATCGCCGCCACATTGTAATCGCGCGCGAGGAAGGGCGCGATGAAGCTCCACCAATAGGCATGCGCGGCATTACCGTGCACGAGCAGAAGACCCGGCAGTTTGCGATTGCCCCAGCGCAGGTAATGGATGCGCGCGCCTTCGACTTCGACAAACGCGCTTTCGGGTTCGGTCGTGACCGCATCCTCGAACCATTTGGGCGCGGGCGGCACTTCGCCGTTCAGCGGCGCAAGCAGCCCTTCGGTCGGCGCGAAGAAGGTGAAGGGTTGGGGAGCGGAACTCATGGGCGGCACGCTCGCATGCTCATGCCCGCCACTCAAGCCATGTTCCGTGGGGATGCGACAAAGCGAGTTCGCGCTCGCGCCGCGCGCCGTCGTGATAGTGGATCAGGCGCAGGATACATTCGCCCAGATTTTCCATCTCGAAGGAGAGCCGCAGGATCGGGCGGCGCACGCCCGCCGTGGTGAGAATGTCATCAAGCGCCTGTTTCATCGCCGTGCTGAACTGATAGATCGCGATGGTGTGATAGACGCAGATCGCGGCATCGCGGGGCGCTTCGGCCATCGCATCCGGCAAAAGTGCCAGCGCGTCGCCGCCGCGGATTTGCGGCCGCGTTTTTCCGAACAGCGCAATTGCCTTGTCCAGCCGCTCCATGCGCGAAATTTGATCGGGCCACATCAGCGCGCGCAACCAGTCGCGATCATCCACATTCGAAAGATCGACGGGATTGAGTTCGAGACCGATGCGGCCGGCAATTTCGGGCGACGGGCCGGCCGGTGGAATTTTTTCGCCGCGCGCTTCGCATTCGATCACCAGCGGCGCATCGGGCGCGATGGATGCAATCACGTTCCCGTCTTTGTTATAGCGCACGCCATATTTATCCCAGATGAGATTGAGGCCTGCGCTCGGCCCGATCTCGATCAGATAAAGTGGCGCTTTGGCTTCCGCCGCCGCGATGCGAAACCCCGGATGCAGGATCGCCGAGCGGCCGACTTCATTGGTGTTGGTCACGCGCGCATTGATAAGCGGCTCGAGCTCTGCGCGATACATAAGACAAAAATCGCGGAAGGCGGGGAACGGATCGCCTTCCTTCGTGCCGCCGAGATCGGGATAGAATTCCCGCAAGGGATGCTCCGCACCCCGCAACAACAGAAAATGCACGGCTGCGAACAGAAGATTGGCGTGCGGCTGGCCGGGCTTTGCATGCGCCGTCAAGCTGCGCAATTGCGCATCGTCGCGCACGCCTTCCGAAAGCCGCGCATACAATTGCGATCCCGTGCGCCGCGCATCGGCGGCGAAGAAATCCCAATAATCGAATGGTTTCTCGCTCATCGTCTTGTCCGCGCGCACGGCAAACCACAGGTCCTTATCTTTACCATTGATTCACCCTTTGGGCGCTTTCGTTCCGAAATCGTTACCGCGGAGCATCGAAATCTGCACTTTCACCTGTAACAAAGCGAGACTTTAAATCACGCTTTACCTTTCCGTGGCGATGATGCCGGGTCAAGAGAGAACCCGATGGCACAAACCATATTGATTGTTGACGACGATCCCGTGCAACGCCGGTTGCTGGAAGCAGCGATCACGCGCTCCGGCATGCAGGTCGTAACCGCGCCCGGCGGCGGGCCCGCGCTCGACCTCGTGCTCGGCCCGCGCGGCGACCAGATTTCGCTGGTGCTGCTCGATCTCGTCATGCCCGACATGGACGGACTCACCGTTCTCGCCAAATTGCGCGCGACCCATCCCGATCTTCCGGTGATCGTGCTGACCGCCAAGGGCGGTATCGATTCCGCCGTGGAAGCGATGCGCGCCGGTGCAAACGATTTTCTCGTCAAGCCCGCAAGCCCGGAGCGCATTGCCGTTTCCATTCGCAACGCGCTCAAGATCGGCACGCTGTCCGGCGAAGTGACGAGGCTGAAGAAGAAATCGGAAAACCGGCTCTCCTTCGACGATCTCGTTTCCAAAAGCTCCGATATGCGCCAGGTGATAAGGCTCGGCCAGCGCGCGGCGCAATCCAACATTCCCATTCTGATCGAAGGCGAAAGCGGCGTCGGCAAGGAATTGATCGCGCGCGCGATTCAGGGATCGTCCGACCGCGCGGGCAAGCCCTTCGTCACCGTCAATTGCGGCGCCATTCCGGAAAATCTGGTCGAGAGCATTCTCTTCGGTCATGAGAAAGGCTCCTTCACCGGCGCCACCGACAAGCATCTGGGCAAATTCCAGGAAGCCGATGGCGGCACGCTGTTCCTCGACGAAATCGGCGAGCTACGCCTAGACATGCAGGTAAAATTGCTGCGCGCGCTTCAGGAAGGCGAAGTCGATCCCGTCGGCTCCAAGCGGCCAATGAAGGTGAATGTGCGCATCATTTCCGCCACCAATCGCGATCTGGCCGAACTGACGCGCGAAGGCCAGTTCCGCGAGGACCTTTATTACCGGCTCAATGTGTTTCCCATCTACGTGCCGTCGCTTGCGCAGCGCCGCGAGGATGTGCCCGCACTGGCGCGCCATTTCATCGAGCGCTTCGCCGCCGAAGAGAGCAAGCCCGTGACCGGGTTGACGCCCGAAGCAAGCGAATTGATCGAACGCTTCAACTGGCCCGGCAATGTGCGCCAGCTCGAAAACACCATCTTCCGCGCGGTCGTGCTGTGCGACGGCGCAATGCTGGATGTCTGCGACTTTCCGCAGATCGCAGCCGCCATGGGCGTGGAGCAAACCGTGCGCCGCGCGACCGCCAGCGCCGAAGCGCCGCTTCGCCCGGCGCATTCGCCCGCGCGCGCCGCGGCACCCGAACCTTCGCCTTACGCGCTGATGACCGTCGATGCGGCGGGCCATATGCGCAGGCTCGAGGATCTGGAATCCGAAATCATCCGCACCGCGATCTCGCGTTATGAAGGACATATGTCCGAAGTGGCGCGCAGGCTCGGCATCGGCCGCTCCACGCTTTACCGCAAGCTCAAGGATCTGGGGTTCGACGAACCGGCCGAAGCCGAACAGGACGAGCCGCGCGCGGCAGCTGGCTAAGCTCTCATTCCCAACGCGCCCAAATAAAGATCGAGGATCGCTTCGCGCTCCTGAAAATCGGCCTTGTCGAGTTTGCGAAGCCGCACGACCTGACGCATGATTTTCGTGTCGAAGCCGGTGCCCTTGGCCTCGGAATAGACTTCGCGGATGTCGGCGGCGAGTGCGGCCTTTTCCTCTTCGAGGCGCTCGATGCGCTCGATGAAGGATTTCAGATGATCTTTCGCGAAGCCGGATTTGGCCATAACGCTCGCCTTTCCTGAGGGCGCGGAAACTAGCGCGGCGGCGCGCGGGCGCGCAACCGTCTTTGCGGCGCTAGCTGTGGGTCTTTTGCGCACGCTCGAAAGCCGCCTGCTGTTCCGGCGTGGTTTCGCTCTGGTAGCGCTTCTTCCATTCCGACGGCGCCATGCCATAGACGATTTCGCGCGCCGCATCTTTTTCGAGCGCGATGCCTTTTTCGGCGGCCGCTTCGCGATACCAGTCGCCCAGGCAATTGCGGCAGAAGCCGGCCAATATCATCATGTCGATGTTCTGCACATCGCTGCGCTTTCGCAGATGCGCGACAAGACGGCGGAAGACAGACGCTTCCAGTTCGGTGCGTGTTTTCTCATCCATGGCATTTCCTTTCAGGGGACGTGTGAATTTCAAATCCGGCTTGCCCATTTTGGCAAGCGCTTCATCGAGGACAGGTTTCAATCGCATTGCGAATGATCGCGCGGCATCGGGCGTTGCTATCAAATCCTGCCGCATCTCGATCAGCACATGCGGCAAGCCATTCATGGTTCCGTGCGCGTAGAGGCAATCGTTTTCCAACTCGCCGGAATAGGGTTCGTTGTCGCCAACCGCAAAGCCCGCGCGGCGAAATGCATCGAGCAGCGGCAATGCCAGCCTGCCGTCGCGATCCCACAACACGCCCACTTCCCATGGCCGCTTGAAATCCTTCCACACCGGCGTGAAGGAGTGCATAGAGATCAGCACCGGAACACCACCCATCGCGGCAATCTCCGCCTCGATGGCCGCATGATAGGGCGCGTGGAATTGCGCGAGACGCTTCGCCACTTCGCGCGCATCCGCGTGCCGGTTACCCGGAATGATGTTGCCGTCGGAGAGCTTCATCACCAGTGTCGGATCGTCGGCCCCGCGATTGAGATCGATCAACAGCCGCGACCAGCGCGCCAGGATCGCGGGCGCGCCATAGGCCGCGGCAAGCGCGCGCGTGACCTCCGCAGCACCAATGTCATAGGCGATATGCGTGGCGTAGGCGCCCGCATCCAGCCCCAGTGTTCCATACGCCTGCGGCAGCGCGTTGGAGGCATGATCGCAGACGAACAGCAGGCGGCCTTGCGCCGGACCGGGGCTGAAACGCTCAAAGGGCGCGTTCATGGGATCACCTTTCTCCACCACTTTCGACGCTCGCGCGTTGACAGCGCAAGGCCCTTAAGCGACACATTTTTCACGCGATGCGCCGGATCCTGCCCGCTCTGATGCTTTGCCTGCTGGCCCAGCCGGCGCACGCCGCCTTTGCCGTGTGCAACAGGACCGCGCATCCCGCCCGCGTGGCGCTCGGCTTTTTCAACGGCACCGAATGGGCAAGCCGCGGCTGGTGGACGATTGCGCCGCGCCAATGCCAGACGCTTCTCACCGCACCCCTCGACGCGCGCTACTATTATCTCTATGCCAGCGATGGCGGCGCTGGAAGCTGGGCCGGAAGCCGGAGCTTCTGCGTTTCAGGCGATGCGCGCTTCGAGATCGTGGGGCGCGAGGCTTGCGCGCGTCGCGGTTACGACCGCAAAGGTTTCTTCGCCGTGGATACGGGAGAAGCGCCCAACTACACCCAATCGCTTTCGGATTGAACCATGCGCCGCATCCGCAAGACCAAGATTCTCGCAACGCTAGGCCCGGCGTCGTCTTCGCCCGCGCAAATCAAGGCGCTGTTCGAAGCGGGCGCGGATGCCTTTCGCATCAATATGAGCCACACCACGCATGCGGCGTTGCGCGAATTGCATGGCCGCGTGCGCGCGCTGGAGGAAGAGGCCGGGCGGCCCATCGGCATTCTGGTCGATCTGCAGGGACCGAAGATCAGGCTTGGCGCGCTGCCCGGCGGGAAAATTTTTCTGAAAGACGGCGAACCGATAAGGCTCGTGCGCGCGGCGGCCTCCAGCGATCCGGGCACGCTTCCCATCCCTCATGCCGAAGTGTTCGCGGCGTTGATGCAGAAACATATTCTGCTGATCGATGACGGAAAAGTGCGGCTGCGCATCCGTTCTTCCACCGCCGACACGGCGGACGCAATTGTTGAAGTGGGCGGCGAGGTGAGCGACCGCAAGGGCGTCAATCTTCCCGAAACGACGCTGCCCGTCTCCGCGATGACGCAGAAGGATCATTCCGATCTCGCCGCGGCGATGGAACTGGGCGTGGACTGGATCGCACTCTCCTTCGTACAGCGGCCCGACGATGTGGCCGAAGTGAGAAAACTCGTGCGCGGGCGCGCGGCGATCCTCGCCAAGATCGAAAAGCCCAAGGCGCTGGAGCAGCTTTCCGAAATTCTGGAATTGTCGGACGCGCTGATGGTGGCGCGCGGCGATCTGGGCGTGGAATTGCCGCTCGAAACCGTGCCCGGACGGCAGAAACAGATCACGCGCGCCGCGCGCAAGGCGGGAAAGCCGGTGATTGTGGCCACACAGATGCTGGAATCGATGATCGCCGCACCCGCGCCGACGCGCGCGGAAGTTTCCGATGTTGCGACCGCTGTGTTCGAGGGCGCCGATGCCATGATGCTGTCGGCGGAAACGGCGGCTGGCGCGCATCCGGTGGAGGCGGTCGCGATGATGGACAGGATCGCGGCGGCCGTGGAGAACGATCCGCTCTATCAATCCATCATCGATGCGCAACGCGCCGCACCCGAAGAAAACACGCCCGATGCGATCATGGCAGCAGTACATCAGGTGACGCATACCGTTCACGCGCGCGCCATCGTCTGCTGGACGAAATCGGGATCGACAAGCCTTCGCGCCGCGCGCGAGCGGCCCGAAGCGCCCATCATCGCACTGACGCCGAGCAGCGATACCGCGCGCAGGCTTTCGCTCGCCTGGGGTTTGCATTGCGTATTGACGGAAGATGCGCATGACCTCGACGATGTTGTGGAACGCGCCGCGCAGATTGCCTTTCGCGAAGGCTTTGCAAAACCCGGCGAACGCATTGTGATTACCGCGGGCGTGCCGCTCGGCACACCGGGCTCGACCAATCTTTTGCGTGTGGCATTCGTGGGCGGGCGCTAGATACGCTGACCCTAAATTCCCTGGCCTTCGACATCGCGCGACAATTGACGCACGCGGCGCTGAACATCTTCCATCTTGGGATCGAGCGCCAGCGCCTTTCGATACATCGCGAGTGCGGCCTGCTTGTCGCCGTAGTCGGCGAGCAGGCTTCCCAGTTCCGCGAACGCGGCGAATTCGCGCGGATTGAGCGCAACCGTTTTTTGCAGCGAAAGCATCGCGCCTTCGTCATCGCCGGAAGCGGCCTGCAATTCGCCGCGCTCATGCCAGCCTTCGGCGAAACTGGGTGCAATCTGCGTAATGGACTCGAAAAGTTTCCCCGCCGTTTCGGCATCGCCGCCCTGTTGGGCGCTGAGCGCGCGCGTCATGAGAAGATCCACACTCGGACTTCCCGATTGCGCAAAGAGTGCGAGAATTTGCTCCTCGATAGGCTTGGCGGTGTCGGTGGAATCGGCCTTGGCAAGATCGACGAACAATTTGTCGAGCGGCTGTACGGCGGCATGCGCGCCCACCGGCAGCAGAAGAATGAAAAGTGCAAGAACAAAACGCATGACGAAATCCTAGCGCGGGATTTGCCGGAGCGCCATCGGCTCAGGCCCGCCTTCGGACCAGTCGATGAGTTCGGCCAGATGGATAATGGGCGGCGCATCCGCGCCCGAAAGATGCGCGATGCAGCCGATATTGCCGGAGACGACGACATCGCAATCGAGCGTGCCGATATTGGCGAGCTTGCGTTCGCGCAATCTTGCGGAAAGCTCCGGCTGAAGCAGGCTGTAGCTTCCCGCCGAGCCGCAGCAGAGATGGCCTTCGGGGATCGCGAGAACTTCGTGCCCCGCCGCGGCAAGCAGCGCTTCGCCCTGCCCCGAAAGCCGCAAGCCATGTTGCAGCGAGCAAGCGATCTGATAGGCCACGCGCAAAGGACGCGGCGGCGTGATTTCCTGCGGCGTTGCGAGCACGGAAAAATCCTGAACCTTGGCGGCAAAATTTTTCGCGCGCACCGCCCATTCGGGTTCGTCGGACAGAAGATGCGCGTAATCCTTCAGATGCGCGCCGCAGCCGGTGGCGGAAATCAGGATCGCGTCGAATTCGCCCGCCGCTTCGAATGCCATGATGGCGCGCTTGGCCCATGCTTTCGCGTCCGCAATTTGTCCCAGATGATAGGGCAACGCGCCGCAGCAACCCGCATTCGCAAGCGGCACAAGTGCGATGCCGCGCCGGGCCAGCACACGAGCAGCCGCTTCGTCGATTTCGGGCGCGAGTGCGGCCTGCACGCAACCGGGCATCAATGCGATGCGGCGCGCGGCTTTCTCGACCGGCTGCACGAGCGCTGGTTTGCGCAATGTTACCGTAGCACCTTTGCGCGCCATCGCGCCGATGCGGCCGGGCAAAAATTTTGAGACGCTCGCGAATTTTTGCGCAAGCGCGATAGCCGCGCGCGCGCGATTTGGCCGCGTCAGCACATTGGCGATAGCCCAGCGCAAGGATTTCTCCGCGATCGGCCGGCGATAATGCGTTTCGATATGGACGCGCGCGGTATCGACAAGACGGGCATAATCCACACTCGATGGACACGCAGTTCGGCACGCAAGGCACGACAGGCACCGGTCCACATGAAACACCGTTTCCGGCGATGGTGCACCATCCTGCTCCAGCATGCGCTGCATCATCACGATGCGGCCGCGCGGGGAATCGCGCTCGTCGCCGAGCAACACATAAGTCGGGCATGTCGCCGTGCAGATGCCGCAATGGATGCAGGCGCGCAGATTTTCCTGCGCTTCCGCGAGATGGGCCTGCGCCAATTGCGCGAGCGAGAAATTCGTTCGCATCACACACCCTCCGCCATGCGGCCGGGATTGAAGAGGCCTTTGGGATCGAAGGCGTCCTTCACCGCGCGGGTGAGCGTCGCACGCGCGGGATCCTCGGGGCGGAACACGGCAATGCGCGCGCGGGTTTCGGGCGAGGCGCGCATCAATCGCGCATGACCTTCGACGCGCATGGCGATCTGGCGCAATTTCGCGGCGAGCGTTTCATCGGTTTGCGAAATGCCGATCCAGAAAAGCCCGCCCGCCCAATCGGCAAGCCACAATGTTCCGGCGAGCGCGTGTGCGACATTAGCCGCGTGCGACGGCGGCACGGCAATGCGCCAGACATCGAAATCATGTGCGGTGAAAACAGCGCCCGATCCGATCTTGCGGAACATCGCATCGCCATTCTCGATTTCGAGAGCTTCCGATTTGCCGGACAGCGTGCGCAGCATCGCGATCTTTTCCTTGAGCGGCATGGGCGCGCCCTCGATGCGGATGAGTGCTGCACCGTCACCGATTGCGCCGAGTTCCGTGAACACGGTTGCCGCGCAATCGGGGATATAGGCAAGGCCGGTGGCTTCCAACGGGCTCGACCACACACGGCGCAGCAGCGCGAAGCAGTCATCGGCGGACAAGCTTTTCACCGCCAGCGTCACCGATGGCGCCATCGGCACAAGGCGCAATGTCACTTCGGTCAAGACACCCAGCGTTCCCATCGCACCGCACAGGAGTTTGGAAAGATCGAAGCCAGTGACGTTCTTCACGACCTTGCCGCCCGCTTTATACGCTTCGCCGAAACCATTGACCGCGCGAAAGCCAAGCAGATGATCGCGGGCGCCGCCGAAACGCACGCGCGCGCTGCCGGATGTATCGGCGGAGAGAGCGCCGCCGATGGTGCCAACGTTTTCGCTTGCCCCGAACAACGGGCCCCAATCGGCGGGATCGAAGCCGAGGCGCTGGTGTTTTTCCGAAATCGCGGCTTCGATTTCAGACAATGGTGTTGCCGCCTTCGCGGTGATGACGAGTTCGTCGGGTTCATAGGTCAAGATTCCACACAGCGCGGAGACATCAAGCACATCAGCGATTTCAGAACTGCGGCCGTAATCGCGCTTGGTGCCCGCGCCGATAATTTCCAGCGGCGCGGTGCGGCTTCGCACCAGTTCGGCCAGTTCGGTTTCGTTTTGAACGGCAATATTCGTCATTAGAGGCGCGGCATATTGGGAAACGGAATGCGGCCGCCATGCACATGCATGTGGCCGTGCTCGACGCAGGCCGACAAAGTGGGAAACACTTTGCCGGGATTGAACAGGCTCGCGGAATCGAAGGCGCATTTGAGGCGCTGCTGCTGGGCGAGATCGGTTTCGGTGAACATAAGCCCCATCAGATCGCGCTTTTCCACGCCCACGCCATGCTCGCCAGTGAGCACACCGCCGACTTCGACACACAGCTTGAGAATATCCGCGCCGAAGGCTTCGGCGCGTTCCAATTCGCCCGGTTTCATCACATCGAACACGATGAGCGGATGTAAGTTTCCGTCACCCGCGTGGAACACATTGCAGAATCCGAGGCCATATTCCTTTGACATTTCCGCCATGCGCGCCAGCACTTGCGGCAGCGCGCGGCGCGGGATCGTGCCGTCCATGCAGAGCATATCCGGCGCGAGGCGGCCCATCGCGGGAAACGCCGCCTTGCGGCCCGCCCAGAAACGCGCGCGTTCGGATTCGTCGATCGCTTCGCGCACATCGCTGGCACCCGCGGCCCGCGCGATTTCCATGATGCGGGCGCTGGCATCGGCCACTTCGGCGGCGACGCCATCGATTTCGGCAATCAAAATGCAATCGGCATCTTTCGGATAGCCGGGCGCGCAATAATCCTCTACCGCGTCGATGCAGCGCCGGTCCATGAATTCGAGACCCGCGGGAATGATTCCGGCCGCGATAATATCGGCCACGCATTGGCCGGCCGCCGGCACTTCGCGAAAGGCGGCCAACAATGTGCGCGTGACGGGTGGTTTGGGCAGAATACGCAATGTCGCTTCCACCACCACGCCGAGCAATCCTTCAGAACCCGCGACGACGCCCAAGAGATCGAGGCCCGCGGGCGCGAGCGTTTTGCCGCCGAGCTTCACGCGCGTGCCGCCGGACAATGCCAACTCGACACCCATCAGATTATGTGTCGTCAAACCATATTTCAGGCAATGCACGCCGCCGGAATTTTCCGCGACATTGCCGCCGATGGTGCAGGCAATCTGGCTCGACGGATCGGGCGCGTAATAAAAGCCACGCCCCTCCACCGCGCGCGTGATCGCCAGATTCGTCACACCCGGTTCGGCAACCACGCAGCGATTTTCATAATCGACCTCCAAAATTCTGTTCATGCGCGTGAGGCTCAGCAAAATTGCATCGCCATTCGGCAGCGCACCGCCGGAAAGCGAAGTGCCTGCCCCGCGCGGCACAATGGGCACGTCCATCGCAGCGGCGATTTTCAAAATCGCGGACACCTCGTCCTTCGTGCGCGGCAAAACGCAGACCAGCGGCGAGCGGCGATAGGCCGTCAGCGCGTCGCCGTCGAAAGCCGCCAAGCCTTCGCGATCCGCCACCACGCCATCGGGCACGACCGTCCTCAGCGCGGCCGCGATTTCGGCGCGGCGCGAGACAATTGTCTTATCGGGTTCTGCGAGGTGCACGCGATTCTCCCGCCGGCGGAGGCCGGATGCTCAAGGCATAGTATCGGGATATAGCGGTTAGATGGAAATGAGCGTTGCGCTTATCAAGGGGTGCGAAAAAATATTCCGCTCAGCCCTGGCGGGCCTTGAAACGCGGATTCTTCTTGTTGATGACATAGGTCCGGCCGCGCCTGCGGATGACGCGGCAATCCTTGTCGCGCTTCTTGAGGGATCGCAGGGAATTGCGGATTTTCATGGAACGGACCTTCGGGTGAAAAAGAGCCGCGGAAACTATTCATTGGGTCCGGCCCTGTCAATTCCGGAGCGGGAGCGTGGTATGGATGGCGCTTCGGGGCGCGGCCGGTGTGCGGGATTTCGTGTATGCTATTGAAATTATTGAGGAATAACAAAATCGGCTTGCTCGCGCGGGCGGCCCTTCTGACCCCGGTGCTGCTGTCGGCCTGCGCCACCAGCGCCACCGTTGCGGCCAAGGCGCCCGCCGTCACGCCCGCGCCCATGCCGGAGGCGGACGCGAAGTTCTACGCCTTCGTGAAGGACTTTCGCGCCACGGCGATAGCGGCGGGCATCGCGCCCGATATCTACGACCGCGCCATGAGCGGCATCTCGCGCAATCCGCGCGTGGAGGACGCGAATCTTTCGCAGCCGGAATTTGTGAAGCCCGTGTGGGAATATCTCGACACCGCCGTGTCGCCGCTGCGCGTGGCCAATGGCCAGCAGCAATTGGCGGCGAACGGCACGATGCTTGCCAATCTCAAATCGCGTTATGGCGTGCCGAGTGAAATTCTGGTCGCGATCTGGGGGATCGAAAGCAATTACGGCCAGCAGATGGGCAGCTTCAACATGTTTGAAGCGCTGGCGACGCTGGCCTATGACGGGCCGCGCGTGGATTATGCGCGGCATGAATTGCTGGCGGCGCTGAAGATGGCGCAGCAGGAAAATCTCGATCCCAAAAAGATGACGTCATCCTGGGCGGGCGCGTTCGGCAACACGCAATTCGTGCCGTCGTCGTTCTTCGATCATGCGGTGGATGGCGATGGCGACGGCAAGCGCGATCTTTGGAATTCGCCCGCCGATGCGCTGGCGTCCAGCGCGGCGCTGCTGTCGCAAGCCGAATGGCATGCGGGCGAGCCTTGCGAATATGAAGTGACGCTGCCGAAAGATTTTCACTACGAAGATTCCGATTCCGCGAATTTCAAGCCGATGGACGATTGGCGAAAAGCGGGCGTGAAAACCGCGCTCGGCGCGGAACTGCCGGCGGGGCCGGATCAGGGCGCGATCTATCTTCCCGCCGGCGCGCGCGGGCCCGCCTTCATGGTGCTGCACAATTTCAATGTCGTTCTCAAATACAACAACGCGGCTACCTATGCGCTGGCGGTTTGTTATCTGGCCGACCGGATCGGCGGCGGCGCGCCGATCATTGCGGCGTGGCCGCGCGACGAGCAGCCGATGACGCGCGACGAACGCGTGGCGTTTCAAAACGATCTGAAAACACTGGGCTATGATCCAGGCAGCATCGATGGCGTGCTCGGCCATCAGGTGCGCGCGGCCCTGCGCGCCTATCAGAGCGCGCGCGGTATTCCGGCGGATGGTTTTCCGACGCAGGGCCTGCTGCAACGCATGGAACAGGATATCGCGGCGAAAGGAAAGTAATCACCCTTCGACAAGCTCAGGGTGAGGGGTGAACCATTCCCTCATGCTGAGCCCGTCGAAGCATGAGGAAACAATTCACGCATTCGGCACTTGCGTATCCGCGGTTTCCTCGGCATCGGGTGCGGAACCGGCATCGCGCAAATGCGGTGAGAAATGCGCATAAACATAAAGTGCCGCCATCAGCGCCGCGCCGAACAGATAGGGCGCGATAGGATGCCATTCATATAGCGCATTGCCGATCAGCGGGCCGAAGATAAAGCCCGCGCCCGCGGTGGCGCCCGTCAGCCCCGCAATCGCGCCCTGTTCGTGCGGCGAAACGGCGAGCGAGGCGGCCGCCGAATAGCCCGGCCGCGCCATGCCGAAGCCGAGGCCGGAAATCACCAGCGCGAAAACGAGCGGGCCGAATTGATGACCGATGGCAAAGACGATGTTGGAGAGAAGTGCGATGAGCCCGCCGCCCTGAATCAGCGCGCGCGCCGACAGATTGAATCGTTGCACGATCACAAGCTGCGCAAACAGCGCCGCCATCGAGGACGCCATCAATCCGATGGAGATATATTGCGGCGTGTCGTCGGGCTTCAGATGCAGCACATCCATGAAGAGATAGCCAACCGTCTGGATCGGAATCGCGCCCGCCGTGCTGATGCCGAGGCCATATATAATAAACGGCAGCACGCGGCGGTCATGCCATTTGAGCGTGGACTTGATGTGCTGGTGATGGCGCGGGCTGGTGCGCTCGGGAAGGAACAGCCAGATCGCGGCGGCACTGGCGAACGCCACCACCGCGGTGAAATAGAACGGCGCGAACAATCCGAACACCGACCAGTGCCGCACCAATGCCGGGGCCGACCGTCGTGCCCAATCCGAATGCGGCGCCGATGGTAGCGACACCTTGCGTGCGTTCGGCGCGCGTCGTGCGATCCGCGACGTACGCTTGCGCGGAGGGTGCTGCACCCGATCCGAAGATTCCATAAAGCGAGCGCGTGGCGATCATCAGCGGCCAGGCGATCACCACCGGCAGGAAGCGGCTCACGCCCATGCTGGTGACCACGGCAAACGACGCAAATGAAATTCCGAATGCGATGAGCCCGATCAGCATCACGGGCTTGCGGCCCCAGCGGTCGCTGCGCGCGCCCCAGAAGCCGCTCGAAAAAACCCAGATCGTCGCCGATGAAACGAAGGGCAGTGACGCCTGCAATTCGGAGAGGCCGAGCTTGCGCGCCAGCGACGGCAATATCGCGAACATCACCGATTGGCCCGCGCCGAGACACATCAGGCTGAAGAACAGAATCGTGAACGCGCGGCGGCGCTCGCCCGGCGTGGTCACGCGGGCAAAGGCTTCCGGGCTTGCCTGCGGAGCATCCGCAAGGTGCGACGGTTCGTTTTCGATAATTTCGCTCACCGGGCGCGAAAGCAGCGCAAAGCGGCGCGCGCGTCAAGCGCCTATTTGATTGCCGCGCGATCTTACGCCGAACCGGTGCCCACTTCGCCGGATCGCGCTTAGTGGATTTTCTTGAAGCGGATTTTCGAGGTGTCGCTGCGGCCCGACGCATCGACCACCGTGATCTCGGCAAAACCCTCGCCCGGCGGCACCAGATTCACCGGCTGGAAGCGGTCGAAGCTGCCGATGATCTGGCCGTCGATCAGCCATGTGAGAGGCGCACGGCCGCCATCCGCCTTCAGCACGATGGTGCGGTCCGTCGTTCTGGCGTCGGCGAGCGGCACCGTCGCGCCATTGGGTGGAAAGGAAATGCTCGGCGGCGGCACATTGGTCTGGCGCGGCGGCGGTGCTGCGTCGCGGGTGAAGATGCGCAGGCCTTGCGGCAATTGATCGGTCGATTGCACGAGGATGGCGCCCGCAGGGGTAGGCGGATCGGCGCGCTTGTCGGGCGGAAGCAGACCAAATGTTTTGAGCAATATGGGCGCTGCCGTTTCCACGCCCACGCTGCCCGCGCGCGGCGCGCCATCCGCACGGCCGACCCAGACGACGATGGTATAATCGTTGGAGAAGCCCGCCGACCACGCATCGCGGAAGCCGTAGGATGTTCCCGTCTTGAACGCGATCTTGCGCGACGACGACAAGCCCTGCCCCATCGCCCAGCCTTCGGGCAGCGACACGCCGGAAAGAATATCGCGCAGATAATACGCCGCGACCGGACCGAACAGGCGATGCGCCGCACCTTGCGGCGAGTCATCTATATAGCGCAGCGGACGCACCGTGCCGCCTTCGGCGATGCCCGCATACAGCATCGCCATGTCGGCGACGGAAATTCCGAGGCCGCCAAGCGCGATGGGCAGGCTCGGCGTCTCGTCATGCACGGGAAACGCCAGATGCGCGCCCGCATTGGTGAGCGCGAGCGTGAAACGCAACGGACCCACGCGATCCAGCACCATCACGGCGGGCACATTCAGCGACATGCGCAAGGCATCGCGCGCGGTGACGGCCCCCTTGAACGCGCCGGAAAAATCGCGCGGCGCATAATCGCCGAATATCGTTGCCTCATCTTGCATCATGGTGGAGGGATGCAGAATGAGATCGTCGAAGGCCAGCCCATAGATGAAGGGCTTCAGCGCCGAACCCGGCGAACGCGCGCGCGCCGCAAGATCGATCTGGCCCGACGTGCCCCAATAATCGGTGCCGCCGACATAGGCGCGCACGGCGCGGGTCTTGTTTTCCACCACGACGATGGCAAGGCTCGCGCCATCCTCGAAATAATAACGCTCGCGCGCGGCGAGCCGCTCGATTGCGGCTTGCAACGGAGCATCGATGGTGGAGACGATGCGGGTGGATTTGGTCTGTTGCGCCAGACGCGCGGCCAGATGCGGGGCAGACATCGGCATGGCAAGCCGGATGGAGGCGACGCCCTCATGCATCGCCACATTCGCGTCGGATGCGGTGACGACGCCCTCTTCCACCATGCGCGCGAGAATTTTATCGCGTCCGGCTTTGGCGCGGATCGCATGGCGGTCGGGGCGTTGGCGCTCCGGCGATTGCGGCAGCGCCACCAAGAGCGCGCTTTCCGACAGGTCGAGCGATGATGGCTCCTTGCCGAAATAGGTGAGCGAAGCGGCGCGCACGCCTTCGATATTGCCGCCGAAGGGCGCCAGCGTGAGATAGATGGAAAATATTTGGTCCTTGGAATAACGCTCCTCAAGCTGCACCGCGCGCACCATCTGGCGCAGCTTGGTGAAAATTCCGCGCGTGTGGCCGGGCTCGAGCAGGCGCGCGGCCTGCATGGTGAGCGTGGACGCGCCCGACACGATGTGCCCCGCGGTTGCGTATTGAACCGCCGCGCGCACGACGGCAACCGGATCGACGCCGAAATGATCGTCGAAGCGCTTGTCTTCATACGCCTTGAGCAGCATGAGATAGCGCGGGTTCACATCGCGCGGATTCGTCTTCAGCCGCCAATCGCCATCTTTCGACAGGAACGGGCGCAGCAGCGCGCCGTCGCGCGCCACGACCTCCGGCGAAACATTTTCGTAGCGGCTCATGTCGGGCGGAAAGAGAAAATCCGCCAGCAGCAGCGCGAGGAAAATCGCAAGCGCCGCTAAGGGCAGAACAAGAATTTTCAAACGTGCATCCATCGCCGAATGTTCCTCACCCTTCGACAGGCTCAGGGTGAGGGGTTAGTCGTTTCCCTCATGCTGAGCCTGTCGAAGCATGAGGGCGCAATCATGCCTATTGCTTCTGGCCGATGCTCACACTGCCCATGTCGGTGCGTGCCATCACTTGCGGCGCGTACATATCCTCGACCACGCCGGCAGGCATCACGAATTTGCCCGCCGTCACCGCGCGCGCGATATAAGCCAGGTGGAATTCGGGTTGCGGCTCCGGCTTCTTGGGATTGGTTTCGCGATATTGCGAGCCAATGAAGAAGGCGGCGACAAAGCGGTCGTCGCGCGCTTCGGTACACGCTCACATCGGAAAGATGCGCAAGCCAGGGATAGGCGGATCCCATGTCGCCGGTAACGGGCGCTTCGATTTCAAGGCCCGCGGGCAACAGATCGAGTGCGGCCATCTGGCGATAGTAATTGTTGTCCATCTGTCCCGACAGCACGATCATCACGCGGTCGTTCTGTTTCAGATTGGAAAGATCGGCGGGCTGGCCGTCCATCGTCCACACGGTTTTCTTGAGCGTGAGACCGTTGGCGGCGGCGGCAAGCGGTGTTGCCGGCGTGCCCTGCACCGAGATGGTGCGCCACACGGACGCATCGGCTTTGTTGGTGAAGCGTGATGCCCGCGTTGAGCGCGCCCATCGACGGCGACAGACGCACCGCACCATCCTTCGCTTGCACGGGCTTGCCGTTCACCAGAATCTGCATCGGCGTGTTCTGACGCGAGAGTTCGTAGGCCGCGCGCAACATCCACGCCTTTTCCTGCGTCGTGGTGGCGTTGAGGCGCAGATCGACATCGCCCACGCGCTTCATCAGCGCGGGGACTATCTGCGGATCGCCACCTTCGATGGCAAGTGCTGTGGTGCCCGCCAGATCGCGCACCAGCGAACCGTAATCCGCATCGGAATAGGTGGAGGGCTTCGCGCTCATGAGAATTTCGCGCGCGCGGCCGAAAGCGTAGTTGGCGCGGGAGCGGTCACCCACTTGCGCTGCCGCAGCACCCGTGAGTGCGGCCGCAATCGCATCGGTCCATTCGCCGCCGCGCGTATCGCTGAAATAACGCAGGTTCGACAGATTCACCTGGCCTGCGCGCGCCAGCACATAGAATGCGTAAGCGCGTACGGCATCGTCGTTCGAATCCGACGCCGAGGTTTGCTTCAGCCAGCTCGCACCACGGCGCAGCGATTCATTGGGCACGACATAGCCCTTGTCTTTCGCCTGTTGCAGGAAATCGAGCGCGAACACGCTGATCCACGGATCGGCATCATTGCCCGGTCCCCACATGCCGAAATTGCCCGCGTAATTCTGCATGTCGAGAACGGTATCGACGGCGTCCTGAACGCGGCCATGCAGCGCCTGATCCTGCGGCAGACCGGCGAGCCCCGCCAGATCGTTGAAATAGAGCAGCGGCATGGCGCGGCTGGTCGTCTGTTCGATACAGCCATAGGGATATTTGTCGAGCCAGCGCAGCAGGCCGGGCACATCATTATAGCCATGCGCAGCCGACACACTGAGCGCGACATTCACCGTGGACGGCACAAGATCGGCGATGAGCGAATTGCCGGCAGTGTAGGATGCGCCACCCGCAAGCACCGCTTCATCCTCGCGCGCGACATCGAGCTGCGGCGCGCGCACCTCGATCTGCCAATCATGGGTGACGGAAAAGCCTTTTGGTCCGGTGAGTTTCAACACGATCTTGGCGACGCCCAATCCCGTTCCGTTCAGCACCACAGGCACAAGCGCGCGCTGGCCGCGATTGAGCGCGCGCGTCAACACATCTTGCGCGGCACCCGCGTCGAGGCCGACAGGGCCGGATGTGGTGACGGTGGCCGTGTAGCTGCCGGGGGCACCTTCGACATTGTTCAGATTGAGCGCTGCTTCGGCGCGGTCGCCGGGTGCGAGGAAACGCGGCAGCACGATATCGGCCACCACGGGATCGCGCACAGTGAGCGGGCGCGACGCTGCGCCCAGTTTCTTCGCACTCATCGCCACGACCATCAGCCGCAATTCGCCGTTGAAATCGGGAATGTCGAGCGGCACTTGCGCCATGCCGCCCGCGCCCACTTTCACAAGGCCGGAGAACAGCGCGACCGTGCGCGTGGGCACCACGGAGAGCGAACGCCCGCCGAACATATCGCCGCCTTCGCGCAAACTTCCGATTGGGCCCTTCTCAGCTTTTATCAATCGGCCGTAATCGTCATGCATGCCGACGCCAAGGCGACGCTTGCCGAAATAGTAATGCGCCGGGTCCGGCGATTTGTAATCGGTGAGTTGCAAGTATGCCCTTCATCGACGGCGGCAAGCGTGATGTATGCGTCCTCGCCCGAATCCAATCCTTTCACGGTCACGGGGATGACGATGTGCTGGCGCGGCGTGATCTTGTTCGGGCCGCCGATCAGCGCGGTCAACGTGCGCGCGGAATTATCGACGCCGAGCCAGGCAAGGCCGATGGCGCGCACGGGCTCGCGGCCCGTGGCGTCGTTCAGCGGGCGGTAATCGGTGACGAGCACATAGGCACCAGCACCCCAATCCGCCGACACGGTGATATCGACACTCGCCCCGCTTTCGGGCGCGTCGATCAATTCAGACGAGAAGATGCGATCGCCTGCCACGACCACCAGCGCCTTGCCGCTGGCCGTGGGCTTGATCGAGATGTGCGCGGTTTCACCGGGCGTGTAAGACGGTTTGTTCGCCGCAACCGGAATACGGTCAGGCCGGTCGCCCGCCGCACTCGCGGCCCAGCCGGAATAGAAGCGATAGGATGTCGATGCGCCGGTTTTCGGATCGGTGAGCGTGAGGCGATAGCTTCCCCACGGCATGGATTGCGCCAGTTTCGCGGGCGCGTTCGCGGAAATATCCATCGTGCCGCTGGTGATGAGGCGGTCGCGCGTGATCGCTTGATATTTCCACTCACCATTGTCCTGATACCATTGATAGGTCGTGACTTCGTGCACCCAGGAATAGGTGACATTGCCGAGTGCAATGCGCTTGCCCGTGGCGTCGAGCGCAATCGCCTCGAAACCGGCTTTCGCGTTTTCCGCGACCGAGCCGCCGTCGAAATCGGGCCGCAGCCCGATCATCGCATCGCGCGTGCGCAAGGGAATTTCCACCGTCTTGTCGGTGGTGCGTCCGCCCGGCTCGTGAATCGAAACCTTGGCGATAACTTTCAGCGGCAGCGTGGTATCGGCGATGTCGCCGATGCTGCCCGTCACTTCGCTCACGCCCGATGCGTCGGCATTGGGAACGTCGAGCAAAACCACGACATCGGAGAATGTGTCGTCCATGCGGCCGAATTGGTATTGCGCATAATCGGGGAAGGGATTGGTGTCGGTGACGATGCGCGCTTCGCCCTCGCCCGAAAGCCCCGCCGCCGGCGCGCCATAGAGAAAGCGGCTTTCGGCGCGGATATGCAGATCGGAATTGGGATGGAGGATTTTTTCTTCCGCCGTCAGCGCGACTTTCAGATTCTGCGGCACGAAATCGGCGACATCGAATTGTACGCGGCCCACCGGATCGGCCTTGGGATCGATGTAAGCGGCGATCTGCCAGCGGCCATGCGGCGCGCGATCATTGAGCGGCAGCGCCCAGACACTTGTGCCCGCGGCGAGCGACGCACCCGCAACCGTGGTGCGCGAAACTTCCACGCCATCGGGGCGCGTGGCGATGAGGGTGAGGGGCGCGGTCGCCGCAGCCCCCACGCGGTCGCGCAACATCGCGGTCGTTTCCACCGTTTCGCCGGGGCGATAGACGCCGCGTTCGGTGTAGAGATAGGCGTCGGTTGGCCCCGGCGTTGCGCGCCCGCCCACGCCGCGATCGGTGAGATCGAAAGCGGGACGGCGCAGATCGAGAAAGCTGAAATCGCCGTCGCTTGTGTACGCCATCACAACGACCGGCTCGTCGCCGCCCGTGCCGCGGAAATAGCCCGCGTCGAAATCGGCGCGGCCCGGAGGAATCGGTGGAAACGGTTTGCAATATGTTGTTGTTGCGCGCCACCAGCGTGAGCTTCACGCCCGACTTCGGCGCGGCGCTGGCATAGGAGCGCGTGAACACGCTCATGCCGTTCGAACCTTGAAACGTGGTGATGGCGATGTCGGAATCGATCACCCATTGCGCCGCCATGCCGTCGGAATCGCCTTCGTCGTCGCTTTTGGCTTTCGCGGCGTCCTCGGCCACCAGCACATAAGCGCCGGGTTTCTTGCTGTTGAGAATGTTGCGGATGGGAATGAGTGTAACGACCGTGTCGTTTTTCACATCCGCCACATCCATCGTGCCGGTCCACACCACCGAGCCCTGATTGTTTTCGAGCTGGCTTTCGTCCCACGAATAAAGCGTGGTCTGATCCACCACGCCGCTTTCGATCTGCGACAGCAGCCGGTCGCCGACGCGGATGATCTTGAGCCGCAGTCTGTCGATATTGACGGTGGTGACGGGCACGCCATCGGCATTGTCGCGCGGCAGGATGATGCCGCCGGAAAAGCGCACCAAAGCGGGCTTGTCGCTCAGGCTCACGGGAACGGTTTCGTCTTCGGCGAGCTTGTCGCCCGCCGCATCGGGCAGGCCCTTCTTCAGCGTGACATTATATGTGGCATTGAATCCAAAACCGGCCATGCACACGCGCGAACCCACCACGCGCACAACAACCTTCGTTTCGGGATCGATGGAAAGATAATCCTCGTAATGCGTGCGCCCGCTTGCATCGAGATCGCGGGTGAAGGCGAGGCAGGCTTCCGCTTGCGGCTTGGTCGTGTCGGTTTCCAGATGGCGAAATGCGAATTCCGGAGACTCCGCCATTTCGGATGGCGTCGCGCCATGGGTGAGCGTGGTCACGCCGCGGCTCAACCGCTCGAAGAAGCCGGTGGCGGAGGGCGCGCCCGGCTCGCCGCCGCCGCCGATGAGATAAAGACCGACGCCGACAAGAATGATGACGGCGGTGACGACGCCGCCGATGACATAATATCGCCGCATGGAAGGCCCCTTGGATGCGCCGGACGGCGCGGGAGCGAAGCCTACGCCCGCGCTCGCTTACCGGCAATTCGCACAATCGCGAAAGAAGGTGGCGGCAGCGTGACCAAGGCGCGGAAAGCCGGTGACTTTTTCAGCGGGCGAGGATGGCGGAAAGCTCTTCGCCGTTCGCCACGCGCGCCCTTATGCTGCGGCGCACGAGAATGCGTATCGTCGCATATTGCGCAATGAACAGAAGAATTTGGCTGGCGAGCGGCACGCCCGCCGTGAACCACGCCCAGGCGGCAAAGCCCAGCCGGAAGGCAACGTAAAGGTTGGCCGCCGCCAGCACGAACATCAGCGCCGACCAGCCATATCCCCAGCCGACCAGAATATTTTCCGAGACGTTTTGGCTGACGATGGGCGGCAGATAGCGCCCCTGCCAGTTGCGCTTGAGCATGACGCAGCCCACAGCGAACGCGCCGATGGAGGGCTTTATCATCACAAAGCGCGGATTGTGGGTGATGAGCGTCGCCCCGCCCAGCACGATGACAAGCCCAAGACTCAGCCATTGCATCAGATCGATCTTGCGCCCGCGGATCAGCAGATAGGCGATCTGTGCCACGCCAACGCCGATGCCCAGAACGATGCCGAGCTTGACGCTGCCGGTGATCGCGTAGAACGCGAGGAAGGTGATTGTGGAGAGAAAATCCTCCGCCAGCGGCCGAAACGCGGTGAGGAAATATCTCATGGGTGGAGATTAGAGCCGATTTTGTTTCGTTGAAACCAGGCTTCCCCCATGCTTCGACAAGCTCAGCATGAGGGATTGAATAATCCCCTCACCCTGAGCTTGTCGAAGGGCGAGGGGAAACGCCATCACTGGGCACTCCGCCAATTGCCGTGAAAGCCGAAGGGAACGCGGCGCGGCATGCGCGCAACCGCGAGCGGCTTGCCGCCGACATCGCCGGCATCCAGCACGACGAGATCGCTGCGATCTTCATTGCCGCGATAGACGACTTGCAGGAGGAAGCCGTCGCCTTCCGCCGAATTGGCCGCGCGCGGCACAAATACAGGCTCCGACGTGATATTGCCCGCGCCAAAGGAATGGTCCACGCGCTTGCCGGTCTTGTGGTCGATGTGGACGATGGCGCTGAAGCCCGTTTCCAGACTTTGGCGCGACTGCCCCGCGAAATAGCCGTGACGATAGGAGAGCCCCGCGCGGCGCTCGTCCAGACGCGGGAATTCGCCGGGCGTGTCGTCCAGCGCCTCGCGCTTGATGGTGTTGGTGTTGGACGCGAGATCGAACGTCCAGCGCTTGAGCGTGGCCGGAACATCCATCCCGCGCGAACCATCCGCGTTCGGAAAGAGCGGTGCGACGGGATATTCCATCACGTCCACGAAAATCTTGCTGCCCTCTTCCCACATGTTCATGGGGTGGAAAACATAGCAGGGATCGGTTTCGAACCAGCGGATGGTTTCCACGCCCGCATTGCGCGCCATCACGCCGATGAACGCGCCCGTTTCCGGCTCCCACGCGACGGGCGATTGCCCCTTCATCGCGCGTTCCAGACTCATCGTCAGCGGCAGAACGGGGAACAGCACATGGTTCTTCGTGACGAAGAAATCGTGGATCATGCTCTGGAACGGCGCTTTGAACGTATCAAGCCGCGTGACCTTTCCCGTCTTGTCCGCAACGCCATAAACGATCTGGTCGGAGAACGGCATGCCGCCCGCCGAATAGCCGAAGAAAACAAGTTCGCCGGTTTCGGGATCGGTCTTGGGATGCGCGGTAAAGCGCCCGGCAGCACCGGCATAATCGCGATAGCCGCGCGGGGCGAGCGTGATCGCATCGACTTCGAACGGCTGATGGCCTTCTTCCAGCGCCAGCAAGCGGCCGCCATGCCAGACAATGTTGGTGTTGGCGACGCCCGAATCCTTCCCGATCACCGACGGATCCGACGTCATCGGATTGCCGAACGTGCCGAACAGCGCCTTGCCCGCTTCGTGCTCGATCTCCCATTTCGGCGTGCGCACATAGCGGTTGCGATAGGAGACCTTGCCATTGTCGATCATGAACGCATGCAACATGCCGTCGCCCGCGAACCAGTGATGATGGGAATCGCGCGGATCAAATTGCGGATTGGGGCCGGTGCGGTAGAGCGCGCCGGAAAGCTCCTTCGGCATCGCGCCTTCGATTTTCAGATCGGCGAAATCGTCTTCGCTGCGGACGGGTCCGAAATTGCCGCTGAGATAGGGGTTGATGCGGGCGGGAGCGTTCATGGCCGGTCTCCGTTAAATTATACGTTGTAAATTTATACTGTAAGCCATATTCTCTGACAAGCCCTTTTCGAGTCGATTATGCCCAAAGTCCTCACCCAGGCCGAACTGGCCGATTTCCGCGAAAAACTCTGCGAAATGGCTACCAGCCTCTTCGCAGAACGGGGGCGCGAGGGTTTCACCATGCGCGAACTGGCGGGTCAGCTCGGCGTGAGCCCCATGACACCCTACCGATATTTTCGGGACAAGGACGCAATTCTGGCGGCCGTGCGCGCGCGCGCCTTCGACCAATTCGCGCTGGCGCTGGAGGCCGCTTTCGCCCGGCCCGGCAATGCGGTGGAAAAATCCATCGCGGTTTGCGACGCCTATGTGGCGTTTGCCTTCGGCCATCCTGCTTCCTACAAGCTGATGTTCGATCTCACACAGGCCGATGCCTGCGACTATCCCGACCTCATGCGCGCCATGAGCCGCGCGCGCGCCACCATGACCGATTACGTGCATGCGCTGGTGACGGGCGGCGTGTTCAAGGGCGATCCCGACGTGATCGGCCATGTGTTCTGGGCGGCGCTGCACGGGATGGTGATGCTTCAGCTTGCGGGCCAGCTCGCACCCGATTGCGATTTCGAAACCATAAGACGGGCGGCATTCGCCGCACTCGGCCAGGGCTTGCGCCCCTGAGCCAGCCGGGCCCAAATGGGCCGCTTTCTTTTGGGGCGCGGCTTGGCCGGTTTTCGCTTTTATCCTGCGGTGCTTTCCGGCGGCACGGGATCGCGCCTGTGGCCGCTGTCGCGCGCGGCATTGCCCAAGCAGCTTCTGAAGCTGGCGGGCGAGCACACGATGATACAGGAAACGGTTTTGCGCAGCGCGCTTGCCGGTGCTGCGGCACCCTTGCTGATCTGCAATGAGGAACATCGGTTTCTCGTGGCCGAGCAGATGCGCGAGATCGCCGTTTCGCCCAGCGCGATTGTTCTGGAACCATCCGCGCGCAATACGGCACCGGCGGCCGCCATCGCCGCACTGAAAATCGCGGAGCAACAGGGCGATGCCATCGTGCTGCTGCTGCCGTCCGATCATGTGGTGACCGATCAACAGGCGTTTGCGCGCGCGCTCGACATCGCGCTCGATGCAGCGGCCAAAGGCAATATCGTCACCTTCGGCATCAAGCCGTCGAAAGCCGAAACGGGTTACGGTTATATCGAAACCGGCAAGGAAATCGCAGCCGGCGCGCATGCGGTGGCGCGCTTCGCCGAAAAGCCGGATGCCGAAACCGCGAAAGCCTGGCTGAAGGGCGGCAAGCATTTGTGGAACAGCGGCATGTTCGTGTTCCGCGCCGATGTGCTGATCGAGGAATTGTCGCTGCATGCGCCCGATGTTTTGAAATTTGCACGCGAGGCGCTGGCGAACGCGAAAACCGATCTCGATTTTCTGCGGCTCGATAAGGAAAGTTTCGCGCGCGCGCCGGAAATTTCCATCGACTATGCCGTGATGGAGCGCACGCGCCGCGCCGTGGTCGTGCCCTGCGATATCGGCTGGAGCGATGTCGGCTCATGGGCCGCATTGTGGGACCTCGCCGAACGCGACGAAGCGGGCAATTCGTTTTCCGGCGATGTGCTGGCCGAGGATAGCCAGGGCTGTTACGTGCGCGCCGAAAAAGGATTGACGGCGATCATCGGCGTGAAGGACCTCATCATCATCGTCACGGCGGATGCGGTGCTGGTGGCCGAGCGCGGGCGCGCGCAGGATGTGAAGTCGCTGGTGGAAAAACTCAAGGCGCAGGGACGCAACGAACACCTCAATCACCGCAAGGTTTTTCGCCCGTGGGGCAGCTTCGAAGGCGTGGACGAGGGCGAGCGCCATCAGGTGAAACAGATCGTGGTGAAACCGGGCGAGCGGCTTTCGCTGCAAATGCACCAGCATCGCGCCGAACATTGGGTGGTGGTTGAAGGCATCGCGCGCGTCACGCGCAACGACGAGATTTTCATGCTCAACGAAAACGAATCCGTTTTCATTCCGCAAGGCGCGCGTCATCGCCTGGAAAATCCGGGCGACAGGCCCTTGCGCCTGATCGAGGTGCAATCGGGCTCTTACCTCGGCGAAGACGATATCGTGCGCTTCGACGATTCCTACGGCCGGGCCTGATGGCGGGGGACATATGAGCCAATCAGCACGCGGCCATTTGCCGGTTCGCCATGTCGCCGCCGTGGTCGTGGGCAACGCGCTCGAATTCTACGACTTCCTCACCTACGCCTATTTCGCGATCTATATCGGGCGCGCGTTTTTTCCGTCGCACGATGCGACGTCGAGCCTGCTTCTGTCGCTTGCGACATTCGGCGTGGGATTTCTCACGCGCCCCATCGGCGCCATCGTCATCGGCACGATGGGCGATCGCATCGGGCGCAAGCCGGCGATGGTGTTTTCCTTCGCGCTGATGGGTGTGGCGATTGTCGGCCTTGCGCTGACGCCCTCCTACAGCGTGATCGGTGCGGCGGCACCCGTGCTCGTGATTTTCTTCCGGCTTGTGCAGGGTTTCGCGCTCGGCGGCGAAGTGGGACCGACGACCGCGTTTCTGGTCGAGGCCGCACCGCCCGAACGGCGCGGCTTCTATGCAGCGATGCAATATACTTCGCAGGATGCGGCGGCACTCACCGCGGGCCTTGTCGGCACGCTGCTCGCAAGCCAGCTCGACGCGCAACAATTGCAGGATTGGGGATGGCGCGGCGCGATGCTGCTGGGTGCGGTGATCGTGCCGTTCGGATTGATGCTGCGCAGCCGCTTGCCCGAAACGCTGCACGCCGCAAACGACGCGGCCCTCGCGCCCGATACGGCGGAAGCGGCGTCGGGCGTGCGCGCGCCGCTGCGGCCCTATTTCATGCTGATCGTGCTTGGTCTTGTGATGCTGGCGTCGGGCACCATCGGCTCTTACGTGCTCACCTACATGACGACCTATGCCATCGCCACACTGCACATGACGGCGGCGGTCGCGTTCGGCGTCGTGATCGTGAACGGATTGTTCGCGGTTCTGTTCGAGCCGACAAGCGGCTGGCTATCGGACAAATTCGGCCGCAAGCCGGTGATGCTCATTCCGGAAGTCGTGTTGCTGCTGAGCATCCTGCCGGGCTTCTGGATCGTCTCGCATTTTCGCACCGCGATCACATTCTACGCCGTGATCGCGTGGCTTTCGGCGCTCGCCGCACTCGCCTCCACGCCGGTGGTGACGGTGCTGACCGAATCCCTGCCCAAGAGCATCCGCTCCGGCACGGTTGCAACCGTCTATGCGGTTGCGATCTCGATCTTCGGCGGCTCGACGCAATTCACCGTTACGTGGCTCATCGGCGCGAGCGGCAACCCCATAGCGCCCGCCTTTTACTGGACGGCGGCGGTGATCTGCGGACTCACCGCGATGGCGCTGGTGAAGGAATCCGCGCCGGGGAAGATGAAGCGATAGTGCGAGTGGCGGAAGCGCGAGAAGCACGCCCGCCTTCGCTCGCTTGCGCATTTCAATCGTGCATTGGCTTGCCGAGCCGAAGCGACGGAAGCTTGGTCCGCCTTCGCCCTGAAGGGCTTCGGCGCGACAGCCTACGCGAGTCGCGCTATCGTCCGTGAAGCGCTATGCAAGCATCTCGGGAAACTCAATATCCCGTTCCACAAGCTGGATGCGTATCAGAACTCGGACGCCGAATGGCGATGGCGCGGCTATATGAGCTGACGATCAATACCGCGCAGCAATTTTGACGTAGTCATGCGGAGTGACACATCAGGGGGGTGAAGTTACACTTTGGCCGACTGGTTGGTGTTATGGACAGCGATAGCAACAGTAACGGTTCGGACCAACGCTGGGACGTCGACGGTTAGTGCCCGTCGGCAAGTGTGGCCTATTCCTGCCATTCATTCATGCGCGCGATGAACCGTTCGATAACCGGCACCCAGAGTTCGAGCTTGTCCGCCAACTCGCCAATGCGCGGCGCATGGCCATGGGTACGAACGTGCCAGTTCGGCTTCATCCGTTCCTTTTCCACATCCATGCCGAAGGCGGCGGCAAGCTCTTCGATGTAGGGATAGCTGACCTCGTGCGGTGCCTTGGCGTTCACAGCGTCAGTCCACACTTGGCCATCACGGTGTATGTAACCGAGGTTGATGGACTTCCCCGAGGGCGGGTCCCAACGAAGGTTTAACGATCTCTGGAAGTCGGGGTAGACACCAAGGGCATCGAGCTTGGCGATGAAGGCCCTGATCCGGTCGGGCACATCCGGTCTGATCTTCGCCATCGCCTCATAGAATTGCTCGGCAGTGATGCTCTCGGCCACAGACTGGCCGGAAGTCGTGACGGCTGCCGCTGGAGCGCGATGATCCGGCGCAACCAGCGTACGCCGGTCGTCGATGTGAACGACAGCCCACGAAATCATCTCCGTCTGGGCGAGGATGCGAGGACAGACGAGCAGGCCCTGCCGATCCGGCGTCTGGAATACGGCCAGCTCCACCAGCGCGAAGGTGAAATGTGCACCAGCATGTGACTGGACGAGGTTGGCGAGCCGTGCGGCCTCGGCGCGTATGCCATCACCAACGACGAGGATCAGTGCACGGCCGCGGCGCAGATTGGCGTTGATGGCATCGACAAACGAGCCCTCGTCCTTGGCGTCGCAGCCGGCGAAGAGATCATAGAGGCGGCGAGGCTTGGGGGTGTTGCCGAACTGCGCTCTCAGGATTGCCTCTTCAAGCTCGGCGTAGTCCATCTCGAACAAGCAGGAAGCATAGTCGAGCGCCTGGGCGACGACTTTGCGGCGCGCTTCGGGATTGCGCCACAGCTTGACCTCGACCAGGACAAGATCGCCCTCTGGCGAGATCAGGAGATTGTCCACCGGCCCGTGGCGGGTGGGCAGTTCACGGCACACCGAGACCACCTGATCGAAACCCGGCTCAATCTGATCGATGGGGAGACATTCGGGGTGGTCGTAGATGAGTTTCTGAAGCCAGGCTTCGTCGAACCGCCCGCCGGCATCATCGAAGCGCGCCATTTCCAGCCGCGTCGATACCTGGTCGGCACCGACAAGGACTGGGTGCCCGTGAGCCTGCCGCATTGTTTCCAGCCTCGATCACAATTTTGTTCGGTATATCGAGGTGCATATTTTGAACAACAGGCTTGGCTTCCCGCATGGATTTGCGGGACGTGTTTGCCACCAATCTGAGGCGGCTTCGCAATGCGCGAGGACTGTCACAGGACGCGCTGGCCTACGAGGCTGGCATGAGCCGGAGCTATCTGAGCCAATTAGAGAAGGGCGAATTCTACGCCAGCCTCAAGATCATTGGTCGGCTGGCGGAGTTGTTAGATGTCGAGCCTGTTGAGTTCCTGAGACCCATTTCGAAGCGAGCCAAGCGCTGAGAATCCAATTAGATCGCGTGACAGCGACCACCACGAAGTTCTAAAAAAAACATAGCGTTTTCAAAGTATTAGTCATGTCATTCTGATTGTACGTCTGGTACTATTTATTTGGTTCTAGGCATTGTTTGAATGACCACCGTCTACACCATCGGGCATTCACGGCATTCGTGGGAAGAGTTCAGGGGCCTGCTTTGCGGTGCGAAAATTGTGGCGCTGGCAGACCTGCGCACCTCCCCCCGCTCGCGGTTCCCCCAGTTCAACCAGCCGGTTTTGAAGACCTGCCTGGAGGCCAGTGGCATCGGCTATCATTATCTCGGCGAGGCACTTGGGGGCCTGTTACCCAATGGCGACGTGGCCGACTACGAAGCCTTCGCCGGAACGGCATCTTTCCGCTCCGCACTGGATCAGGTCAGCCAGATCGCGAGCACTGCCCGCCTCGTTATCATGTGTTCGGAGCACGAGCCGCTACATTGCCACCGCTTCCTGCTTGTCGGCCGCCGTCTGGCCGAGCGCGGGGTATCGGTCAATCACATCCTGCGCAATGGTGCCATCGAGTGCCACGCAGATACCGAGGCTCGGTTGCTCGTAGCCACCCGCAGAGCCCAAGGGGACCTGCTACTTGATCCTGGCGAGCGCCTCGCCCTCGCCTACCGTGCTCAGACCGCAACTCTGGCAAGGAAAGTCCGATGAGTTTGGCGCCGCTCGGTTCCCATGATTTTTGCACACATGTGCACGAAGATCGGGAAATTCCGCCGATGGCTCCGATGTCCGATAACTTTCCATTGTCGGAAACCGTGCCGGACCCGTGCTCCTGGGTGCACGGTTCGTCGATTGATCCCCTCGTTGCCGAATATTGCCTCGCCGCCCGCGCCGACAACACCCGCCGCGCCTATGATGTCGATCTGCGTTACTTCCGAGCGTGGGGCGGCCATTTGCCGAGCGATCCCGACGAGATCGCACGCTATCTTGCGCAGCATGCAGGCGTCCTGAAGCCGAGCACGCTCTATCGCCGGCTCGCGGCTCTTGCTACCGCCCATAATGATCGCGGGCTGGCCGATCCGACCAGCTCAGACCCGCAAGAACCTATCCACGCACCGCGCCATCATCGAGTTCCGCGTCGTCGAACCAGACGATGCGGATTTGATGGCCTTCGGGTGTGTAGCCCGCGAAGTTGAGCGTCATGCCGAAATCGTGGCGGATGGGTTTGCGCTGCGGCACGGCGAATTTGTCGGTCTCGATCACCATCATCAGCCCAAGGATTTTCTCTTGGCGGTTTTGCCCGCACCATTCATGCAGAATCTTGAAGGAGTATTCACTGATCCGCCAGGATAGGTTGCGCTTGCGAAAACTGGGCGAGACCAGGCAGCGATAGACGAAGAATTTGCTGCGCATCGGCGGGAAGTAGAAGATTTCGGCCGTGGCCACAGCGGCGATCTCGTCACCACCATAGGCGGCGGCGCATATTTCGCTTTCTCGCCCTTTGGTCAGCGCTTCGGGAATGCCTTGCTCCGCCCACAGGCGCTTCACGTCCCCGGTGATTTGGGAATCGTGAAGCTGCCATGCAGGTTTGAATGTGATGTCGTCGGCAACCGCTTCCATCGCTGCCGTACTCCGCAAAGCTAGTCTCCCAACCCGATGCTGATACTGGCATAGGGACCATTGAATGTCAGGTTCGATTTCTTCGCCACGTCGATGCCGGTGTCCATCGCCTTGAGGAACGTATCGTAGCGATAACCGACGCTGACTTTGAAGTTCGGATATTTCACCGACAGCCCAACCGAGCCGCCGAGATTGGGCACCGTCACCTTGCGCGAGCGAGTGTGATTGTCGGGCCATGCCGATAGAGCGGACCGTAGACAGGATATCCGGCGTATCCGTATCCATTTATCGTATGGTGGTAGGTTATGTATTGCTGCTGTGCCTTGTGCTGTGACTGGTTTTCGCTTTCTGCCGGCCGAAGATCGCGGCGGCGTTGACGCTCCAGTCCAGCATGAGTTCGCCGTCCTGCTCGTTGCCCGCAAGAGCGGCCGAGGCAGTCCAGGACAGCGACGGACCAACGCCCCTGAAGCTGCGCGTCGCGTGCGGCTTTCATCGTGTAGGCGATGAAATGTCGCAAGTGGCGCGCGTATTTCGGACCGGGATAGCGAAACCTATGTTTGGCCGCGCATAGATCGGTTCCTGACATGCGTTTCGGAAAGATCGACCATCCGCACACCGGCGCTGAGCGTTGACGAGCCGTTGCGCCCCAGAAGTCCGATGCCAACATCCTTGCCCGCGCTGAAATCGAGCACCATATGATGCTCGCTCGTCTGTACCGCGGCATCGAGAAATGCCGCGGTGGTGAGGGGAAACGTGGCGATAGGCAGAATGAGGCGGTGTGCATGAAGGTGTAGTAAACAGGCACGATCCGCACTGGGCATCTGATGGTGGATATGCCGCAGGCTGTGCGAGCGGCCATAGCGGATGCCGACGGAGAATTTCCAGTCGGAATCCTCCGGCTGGAAACTGATCTTGGCTTCCTCGCCGAAGGCAAAGCGCGGCCGGGCGCTGCGTTGCCCGTTGATCGATGCGCCCTGAGTAAGACCTCCCGAGCACGGGCGATCGAGGAGACATGAAAGGCGCGGTGAAGGGCGTGCTGGACAGGCCCTGCATCTGTTCCATCTGTCCGCCCAATTCGATCCACAGCGTCGGGCGGTCGGCGTCGTCTGCCTTGGCCAAAGCGGTGGACGCGACATAGGCGGTCAGCGCCATGGCCGATGCGCCCGTCAGCAATTTCCAGCGGATGGTGGCGCGGTTGTCGTGTGTTTGGATCAGTTCGCTCATTGTGTGATTCCCCCCTGAAGAGCGCGATTATCTTTTCCTCCCCCGTTCACGGGGGAGGTGCTGAGCGAGCACTTGCGAGCGAAGCGGAGGGGGCGGGCTCGGTGCTCGCCCCCCTCCCCGCCTTCGGCGGTACTCCCCCCGTAAACGGGGGGAGAAACGAGCAGTGCGGTTCTGGCTATCTTTCTCATGGCGCTCACCAGTTCTTCGTGATGCGCAGGCCGTAGAGGCGCGGATCGGTCAGAAAGATGTTGGTTGTCAGGCCGCTATCGTCGCTGTTCAGGAATGCGCCGGTGATCGCCGTCGTGTCGAAGACGTTCTTCAGATAGCCCATCACCTGCCAGCCCGATGCACTTGTCAGGATCAGCGCGAGATTGACGTTGGAATAGCCGCGAATCTTGTCGTAGGGCCGGTCGTTGAACACGCGCGCGAAGCTTTGCGATTGCCAGTAGAAATCGCCGTGCAGGGTTGCCGCCCAATCTTCCGACACCGGCAGCGTGTATTCGCCGCTCAGCGACACGGTGAAATGCGGCGCATTCGGCAATTCGTTGCCGCCGACATTCTTGGCAAAGCCTTCGCCATTGTTGGGCGCCGGGCCGTAATGGGTGGTGACGCCATTGTACGTGTTATGATTCTGGTCGACGTACGGGTCTGGTATGGTGCCGGTGAGAGGGTCCACAGCTCCAGCGAGAGGATCGAATCCCGTGTAATGCGACCCGTCCGGCAAGATGATGTCGGTGCTGGGATCATATGCCTCGATGACACCGGGATCGACATAGTGCCCCGGATCCAGATGCGCGTGGTAGGCAAAGCCACAAGAGGAGGCGGCAAAGGAACCTAGGGTTCCGGAAAGACCGGTCTCCGTCATCAGCGCCTTGACGACATAATCCGGGAAAACGCAGTTCGACGCTTCCGAAACGAACGGCTTCATCACCAGCCAACCGGGATGACCCGCCGTGCGATCCATCAGATCGATGGAGGACTGGCCGTTATTGATCCGCGTATCTTCATAACCGCCCGCGAAATTGAATTTGAGGCCGGGAAGCGGTTCGTACATCGCTTCCACTTCGGCGCCCTTCACGGTGGCGTCGAAATTGTCGTTGATCGCGGTGCGATCCACGATCTTGGAAATCTGGTAGCCCTTGTAATTGTAGAAGAAGACATCACCGTTCAGCGTCAACCCGCCGTCGAGCAGCGTGTTCTTTGAACCCAGTTCATAGGCGTCCACGAATTCCGGCTTGAAGGTAAGCGGATGAACGGGAATGCCGCCGGGGTCCGCATCGCCGTTGTAGCCGACAAGAATGGCGCCCGGCGGGTTTGCGCCGCCCGCCTTGTAGCCATGGGCGAAGGAGCCATAGACCAGCGTCTGATCGGTGAAATCGAGCTTCGGCGTCCAGTTCGCGGCCAGCCGGCCCGTCCATTGATTCCATTTCTGGTCCAGCGCGCCGGTGGGCAGATAGCCAATACCATTGACGAGAAGCTCGCTCGGGATATCGATGAAATGTTTTTCGTCATCCGTCCAGCGGACACCGCCCGTCAGCTTCACGTCATTGAGGATATTGTAATAGGCCTCGCCGAAACCGGCATAGGAATTCAGCACATAGGGATTTGTGCTTCGGAAATAGGAATGGCCCAGGCCATTGACGCTGCCGATCGGATTGGGATCGATGTAAAAGCAATCCACATTTGCGCTGCCGGGATTCTTGGAAAGCGGGTCGTGGTATTGGTAGCCATGGCCGGTAGCGGAGGCATGGCTCAAACATTCATGATTGTCGGCGCCGGTATAGACGCCATTTACCTGCCATGCCGGCATCGTGTTTGGCGGCAAGCCGCCATCGCCACGGGTGGCGGCGAGCATCGTCAGCGTGTTGATGAAGACGTAATAGTCTTCCACCGTCTCATAATGCATGTAATTGCCGCCGACGCTGAAATTGAACGGCCCGGTGAAATTGGATGCCAGCCGGAATTCCTGGCTCAATTGCCAGGCATGTTCCTTCGACAAATCCTGCGCGACGATACGGGTGCTGCAGCCAAGCTGCGGATCGCAGAAAGTGCCAGTCGGGACGCCGGTGCAAGTGGGGCTGGCGGAGCCGTCAGCGCAACGAAAATTGCCGTCCGGCGACGTGACGGTGGTCTCGCGCAGATAGTTTAGATCGGTAGGGGGTATTCTGTTTTGAAATAAAATCGTGTCCGGCGAGGTATTGAACCGGTTATAATCTTCCGTGGACCACAGAAAATCATTGTTGTAACCGGTCTGCGAACTGAAGGTCAGCGCGGGCGTGATATTGTAATCGGCATTCAGCTCAAGCGTATCGTTCTTGGCGATGTACTTCGGATCGATCTGGGTTTCGATCATCCTGAGATTGGTCGATTGCCGCGCGCTGGCATAGGGATTGACGCTAGGATCCAATAAACCAGGTCCCGTGGCTCCCTCACCCGCGAGATAGCCTGCCTCCACATAGCCCAGCGAATAGCCATAAGGCACGCCGAAGGCGCCATAGTCGGGCGGCGTGGCGTTGGGGTGCCCCTTGTCGTAGAGCGAAACCGGCGAACAGCCCTGGCTCAGACTGCCATAGGTAATCGTGAACGGAAGATATTCACTCGCTCCAATCGTTTGCGGATTGACGACATTCGCGCCGAGTACTTTGGATAGTCCGGGATCGGTTTTGCAGAGCTGCTTGCTCGTGCGCATGCGGTCGTCGCTCTCCTGGAAATGCTCCCAGACGAGATAGACTTGCGCACCTTCCACCGGCTTCCAGCCGAGCGTGACGCGCGTGGACCACAGATCGCGGCCGTCGACATTGTGGCCGTTGTTTTCGTTGATCGTGTAGCCGTTGCGCTTGGTCCACTCGCCCGCGATGCGCAGATCCACGCGATCATCGACGATGGGGATGTTCACCATGCCCTCATAGCGGCGATTGAGATAATTGCCCCAATCGGCGGACAGCATCGCCTCGAACTGGTCGGTCGGCTTTGCGGAAATGACGTTCACCACGCCCGCGGTCGCGTTGCGGCCATAGAGCGTGCCTTGCGGCCCGCGCAATACTTCGACCTGCCCAACGTCGTAGAATTCCTGCTCGAAGAAGTGATTGCGGATGAACGGAATGTCGTTCAGTGCCACGGCCACGGCGGGATCGGTCGTCACCGAAATCGCCTGCGTGCCGATGCCGCGAATCTGGATGTTGTAGCCGGTGAAATTTGTTTTCGAGAACGTAAGGTTCGGCACTTCCTTCACAAGATCAGGCCCACCCGCGATCTGGCGCGAGGTAAGCTGCTCTTGGCTCAACGCCGTGATCGCAATCGGAACCGTCTGGATGTCGCCCTTGATCTTCGATGATGTGACGACGACGGTTTCCACGCCGGTTGCCGCAGCGGCGGCGGCCAACCGCACTGGCGTGGCCTGCGCCAATTCATCCGAAGGCGCGATTTCCGACCGCTTGTCTTCGCGTGCGATACCGATCTTGCCCGAAACATTGCGACGCACGGCAAAACCGGTGCCGGAGAGAATGTGGGTCAAGGCGGCATCGGCCGACAAATCTCCGACCACACCTCTTGTATGGATGCCCTTGATGTCTGACGCCGAAACGATCAGTTCGATACCGCTCTGGCTCGAATAGGTAGCAAGTGCTGCGTCCAGATCGCCGCTCGGAATGTCGAAATTCCGCGCATGGGCCGCCCCCGCCAGAACAAATGCGCTCGCGCCGCCCACCAGTGCCGATTTCAAGAAATTAAGCCGTGCCATGCTTTCCCCCAATTATTGGCACCCCGGTGCCTGACCTGTTGAACAATGCCATTACGCCGCGTTCCCGCTTAGCGCGTAAGCACCGTGTTTCCGTGCCGCTCCTCGACACGCAGATGAAGAATGTCGCTTGCGATTTGTGTGAAGGTTTCGGGATCGTTTGCCGAGAACGTCCCATCGATTTGCAGTTGCGCAGCCGCGCCTTCGACAATCAGCTTGCTTTGGCTGTAACGGTTGAATTCGCGCGCGGCTTCTCCAAGTGTGGTGTTGCGAAACACCAGCACACCGCGCCGCCAACTCAATTCGTCCAGCAGAACCTTCTCGGGAACCTTCTCCACCGAGAACGAACGCGTCGTAGCGGTGGCAAAATCCCCTGGCGTGAGAACAGCTACACGCGATTGCGCTCCGTTACGCTGCGCTTCGAAGCGGGCGCTTCCCTGCAGAAGGGCCACTTGGACTTCATCAGGTCTCCGGCGGACGACGAATTTTGTGCCCAGATCGGTGATACGCTGGCCCGCGACGTCCACGGTGAAGGGGTGCAAGGCATCATGCTTGATCTCGAAGAAAGCCTCACCCTTGGTGAGAACAACCGTTCTCTGCCAACTTTTGATCTGTATTTCGGTATTGGTGTTCAGTTCGATCCGCGAGCCATCCGACAGCTTGACGAGCTTATGGCCGCCGACCGCAGTCGAAATCGTCTGCACTTCGCCCTTCGCGGCGTAGAACAGTCCGGTTGTGGCAGCCACGGCAATCACTGCGAACACCGCAACGGCCCGAACTAGCGTGGATCGAAAATTCCGTCGTCCGGGTTCGGCCTGGCGCATGGATGGGCGCAGGGCCGCAAGGCGCTCTGTGCGCAACAAGGCTGCGTTCAATCGCCAATACGTGACCCGGTTGGAAGGCAATTCATTGAGCCAAGCGTCTAGTTGTGATTGGTCTTCGGCCGTCCAGTCGAAGAAATGGCGGCGCAGCAGCCAAGACGCGGCTTCTTCTTCCAGCGCCTCGACGGGGACGCTGCGCTTTGCGTGAACTGCATTCAATTGTTCGCCAGCGCCGGTCATTTCGACCCCCGACGCTCAGCAGGGCTGCCGTAGAGGAATTCCGCCAGTGCGCGGATGCCGTTGTTCAGATGTTTGGAAACGGCCTGTTCCGTGATGCCCATGCGGATGGCGATCTCGCGCCCCGGCAATCCCTCGATGCGGCCCAAGACAAGCGCTTCGCGGCACCGGGGCGGGAGTTCATCCAGCGCGACTTGCAGCCTGCGCAATTCACCGCGAGCCTGTGCTGTCCGGTCTGGGCCGGGGGCATCGGCCGCAATGTCGAATGCCTCCAAATCGGGGACCGCCTCAATCGGAATAACCTGCTCATGCCGATAGCGGTCGATGACGAGATTGCGCGCCGTGCGGAACACGAAGGCTTTTGTTTGCTCGGGAATGTGCTCGCGGGCCGCCTCGCAGACATGCTCGTACACGTCCTGCCGGATGTCGGCGATGTCGGCCTTGTTGCGCCAGTTGTTTGACAGAAACTGCATCAGCACCGATTCCAGTGGCAAAACCTCGCGGACAAACCACGCCTCCACGTCGGCCGCGCTCACGACCACGCTGAAGCGACGCAAATCAGCGCCCTCGAAATTCCCGTCAAAAGGGTCAGCCATCCCCCTGCCAGCCTTTTGCCTTTCAGAGGTTCACCGTCAGTCCACATTTGGGCTAACGGCCGACACCCCCAAAACTAAACCTCGGCTGGGCCGGCTGGACGTAAATTTGTGATCTGGGCCGATCTTTTGCGGCTGCACGCTCGCAACTGCGGAATTTCGTGCAGTGCAGCGAAGAGGCCCGCTTAAGTGGACGCTGCACCTGAATTGCGCCGTTGTACTGGATTTCCGGTTGAAGACCGGCACGGACTTTGGCGTCTCGCAGACGCTGCCTGTGATCGCATGCTTTGTGCGTCATAATATGTATGGTGAAATGTCGAACCTATCTGTCCGATAATCTCCAATTATCGAATTCCCCAACGTGCAACCGGTTGCACGCCGAGACATCGCCCGATCCTCTCGTCGCCGAATATCTCCTCGCCGCGCGTGCCGATAACACAAACCGCGCGTATGACGCCGATCTGCGTCACTTCCGGGCGTGGGGCGGTCATCTGCCCAGCGATCCCGACGAAATCGTGCGTTATCTCGCGCAGCACGCGGGCGTCTTGAGACCGGGAACGCTTTATCGCCGCCTCGCGGCTCTTGCCACCGCCCATCACGATCGCGGGCTGCCCGATCCGACCAAGCATCCGCTCGTGCGCCGCGTGATGCACGGAATCTCCCGCCGACATTTTTGCGCGCCAGCTCGCGTCGCCCCGCTTCTGATCGACGATCTCGCCCGCATCGTGGCGGGACTCGGTCATTCGCGCATGGACTTCCGCGACCGGGCGCTCCTGCTCGCCGGATTCTTCGGCGCGCTCAGGCGCTCGGAACTGGTCGCGCTCGATTGCGAACCCATCGAACGCACCGGCTCCGGCCTCCTCCTGAATATCGCCAAATCCAAAACCGACCAGACCGGCAAGGGCAGGCTTGTCCATCTTGCCCGTCGCGCCGACATGCTCTGTCCCGTGCGCGCCGTGGGCGATTGGCTTGCGGTGGCAGGATTGACGAACGGCGCTCTGTTCCGGGAGGCGGACGGGAAAGAGTTGGGCGCGCGCTTGAGCGGGTGGGCAGTTGCGCGAATCGTGAAAGCGCAAGTCCAGCACGCCGGGTTCGACCCAGCCAAGTACAGTGGCCACAGCCTTCGCGCCGGGTTCGCGACCTCAGCCGCTATGGCGGGTTTTGATGCCCTCGTCATCGCCCGGCAGACCGGCCACCGCTCCAACCGGGCGCTTAGCGCCTATGTCCGGCCGCAAGCCGTCTCGCTCGCCCTGATCGGCTCCCCGTCGTCGCCAAATGCTCAAGCGCGATCTTCGGGAACTCACAGCTTCTGAAAAAACAAAGGCGGCAAGATTTCTCCACCACCCGCAGTATTACGAGTGAGCCAGGGAACGGCTTGCCGTAGCGTAGTCAAAGGCGACTTGTCCGCCGTAGTTCGAAGAGCGAAGGCGAAAGCCGGGCTCGGCCCGCAAATCTAATCGCCTATCCCGATGCTGATGGATGCATAGGGGCCATAGAAGCCACGGTTCTCTTTCTTCGCCGCATCGATGCCGCCATCCATCGCGCCGAAGAACATATCGGCGCGATAACCGAAGCTGACCTTGGCGTCGTCCGTGCGCCACGACACGGCAGCATAACCGCCGAGATTGGGAACGGTGACGCGCCTGCTGCGGTTCGGAGACGCGGTGTGGTGTTGAACATTCGAAGGATAGCCGTAATAGGTGACGCATTGAATGCTTGTTGTGTGATGATGGCCGCGCATTTTTTGTCGGCCGAACAGGACAGCGGCGTTAATTCCCCAATCAACGTCGATCTGCCCATCCCCCGTGTTGCCCGCCACGGCAGCGGACGCATCCCACGAAAGAGACGGCCCCACGCCAGTGAAGCTCCGTTTTGCATCGAAGGCCGCATCGAATCTGGTATAAGTGACAAAATAGTTCGCGTTCGATGGCTGCGATCGGATGGCTGTATGGGCTCTTGAGTTGAATTGGCGAATCGCACGCCGAGATTTATTGTGGAGCTTACACCCCTTCCCAGCCCGAAATCCCGTCCGGCCTGGAAATCGAGAATCGCGTGGCTCTCGCTGCTGCTGGCCGTAATATCTTGATAGGCGCGGTATACACCGACGTAGGTGCTTTGCGTTAGCTGGTCCAGAAATTGGTGCCGGTTGCTCCGCCCATAGACGATCGCCGCGGACAATTTCCAATCGCTCCCGGCCGGCTCGAACGAAATCGCGGCGTTCTCGTCCCAACTGACCCTCGCCTGCCTTTCCACTGCCGCCGGAGAGGCGACCTCGAACGGCGTCGGACCGGTCGGGACGAAAGGCGAAAGGAAAGCCTGCTGACCGCTCTCGTTCCACGCCGCCTGACCGTCGAGTTCGATCCAGATCAGCGGATGGTCCGCATCGGCGGAAACAAGATCATTACTGCCCAGATGCGCTATTGCTTGTTGGAACAGGTGCGCAATTCGCGCATCGCTGGGTTGTACCTCCGGGGATGACATGAATGGCCTCTACGTGTTGGGTACGAGGTGCTTCAATTCATCGGTCAGATAACCGAAGCGGGCCTCAGTTGCCGTTGGGGTTCGGCACGTTTCCGCCGACATTGTCGGTCTTGCCGCCGGCGGTGTGCATGCTGCCGCCGCGCTGACAGGTGTTGAACCCATCGACCCAGCCCGCGCGATAGACGACCGGGCGGTCGGATCGGGGCTGGTCGGGCCCGCTTCCAAACACGGCTTTGCCGCATCCGTCTGAATAGCCGGATTGATAGTCGGGCGTATTCTTATAGGACTGGTCGGTCTGCTCCGAACCCGCGAAGGCCACACCGCCGATAAAAACCAAGATCGCGGTGACGGCAAAAGCCTTCAGTTTCACTATGACCTCCCGCGAGATTTATGCACCCGGAATCAGATGCTTTAATTCATCCGTCAGATAGCCGAAGCGGGCCATTTGCTTGTGGTGGCGGCGCACGATGCGCTCGATTTGCTCGGGCGTGAGTTTTTCGCGCCAGTCGCCTGCTCTGCCGACACGGAAAAAGACTTCGGCTTTTTTGGGTTTTTCCGCGAAGCCGCCTTCTTCTTCCTGTTTCTTCAATTTCTCGAATGACGAGCGATCGATTGCCAACTGCAATTCGGCATCGCTTGGGCGCAGCAGCAGATGGCGGGCGAGCCCACGGAAAGTGTGCATGGGATCGTCCAGCATCTCTTCATATTTCATCACATAGATCGCCTCGTGCGGCTGCCTTGTCCAGCTTTCGACGTGTTCGCTCCAGGCGCTGTAAACCTCATAGACGGCGTTCTCGCCCATCTCGGTTTCCAGACCGACCGTCCCCATCCATTTGATCGCGTCGTCGATGGTGCCGCCGATGTGGTTGGCGAGCGAAATCGCGACATCCAGCGGATTGCGCACGATATAGACAGCACCCGCCGTGACCTCGAAATTGATGAGTGGATGACCGCGATTCATCACCAGCGCATGATGGGTCTTGACGAGCGCCAGCCCATCGATCCTGTTGGCGAGTTCGGCCTGCACCTTCGGGCGGACGGACGCGATCTCCTCGCGCGTGCATTCGGCGACGGGTTTGCCGAGCTCTTTTTCGTACTGATGCCCCGAGATTTCCCAGAAGGTCAGCTCGTTCATCTTGTTGATGCTCTGCTCCTCGCCATCCATGCCTTCGAGGATGTTGAGCAGATTGTGCAGGAAGTTGCGCGTCCAGGTGTTGCCGGATTTGGGATAGGAGGCGAGCCACAGGATGCCGTGCGTTTCCTCGCCGGGCGCGGGGTCGCTCCGGGAGATTACGCTGGGCCTGTTCGAAACATTCGTCATGGACGTGAATTGTAGCACGGACGTGGTTTTGTTTTGAACCGCTCTCTCTTCCGTCATCGCCGGGCTTGTCCCGGCGACCCATGAACACCCTGCTAAACGGAGGTTATGGGTGGCCGCCACAAGGGCGGCCATGACGAAATAAAGAGAAGCGAACCTACCCTCCGAAGCCGATACTCACATTCGCGTAAGGCCCGTAGAAGATGCGATCGAACTGGTCGCGCGTTTCCTGTCCGCCATCGACCGCATTGAAGAACGCATCAGCCTTGTAGCCGATGCTGATCTTCGCATTGCGATAATCGTAGGACAGGCCGAGATGCGCGCCGACATTGGGCACCGTGACATCGTTCGTGCGCGTGATGGCGTAATCGTCCTTCGTTGCGAAGTACTCGCCGGGATCGCTGCCGGGACATGCTGTTGGAACAGATCCATTCTTGTCGGTATGGCAGTGGAACATGTGGCTGCGCAGGAGCGTCACGGTCTGCTTGCCGAACAGCATGGCGGCATTGAGGCCCCAATCGAGATTGATCGTGCCGGCCGCCGTCACGTCGCCCCAGACGATATTGCTGCCGTCCCAGGTGATTTCCGGCCCGTAGCCGTGGAAGTTGTGCTGTTCATCCGTCTGCGCCTCATAAATATCGTGGAAGTTCTCCGAATAGGGGAGAGGCAAGGCATAATAGGGCATCATGTTGATATTGAAGCTGTTGCGCGAGGAGAATTGGGCAAAGCGCACGCCTGCCGCCAGCGTGCCGGTGCCTTCGTGCCCCGGAATGCCGATGCCAAATTTCTTGCCGACCGTGAAATCGAGCATCATGTGCCGTTCGCTGGTCGAGCCGACGACGTCGGAGAACGTGCTATGCGTGGCCGCGGAGCAGAAGAATGCAAAAGTCGGGTAAGCCGTCACGAGCCGGGACGCCCGTTGGCGGTTGCGTGGCAGGGAATACCGCTCCATTGGGTCGGGACCAGTTTCGGCTGGCTCTGATGGGCGGTGTTGTTGTGCGAGGAGCGGCCATAGCGCACGCCTATTTTCGCTTGCCAATCCGAATCTTCCGGCTGGAACATGATCGCGTCGTCCCAATCGAAACCCGTGCGCGGCCATTGCTGGGCTTTTTCGGGATTGAGCGACTGGGCCTTCGCCGGCCAATAGACCGGATTGCCGCCGTTCATGTCCACGAAATCGGTATTTTCCGGCTCATAGGGATCCTGTTTCGCGATCAGGTACGAAAAATCGCCGCCGGCCGTCAGCCATATCATCGGGCTCTTGCCATCCGCGCCCGAAAACAGATCGAATCCGCCACTGTCGTCCGAACCTTCGCCGAATTGCTTGGTGACGCGCACGCCATAGAGGCGCGGATCGGTGAGGAAGACATTGGTGGTCAGCCCGGTGTCGTCGCTGTAGAGGAAATCGCCGGTGATGGCCGTCTTGTCGAAGACGTTCTTGACGTAACCCATGATTTGCCAGCCACTGGCGTCGTTCAGGATCAGGGCCAAATTGACGTTGGAATAGCCGCGATCTTGTCATAGGGCCTGTCGTTCCAGATGCGCGCGAAGCTCTGCGATTGCCAGTAGAAATCGGAATGCAGCGTCGCCGCCCAGCTCTCCGACACCGGCATGGTGTATTCGCCGGAGAGCGAGACGGTGAAATGCGGCGCGTTGGGAAGCTGGTTGCCGCCGACATTCTTGGCGAAGCCCTGCCCGCCATTGGGTGCGGTCGTGGGATCGAAGCCGTAATAGGTGAGCGCCGGTTCGCCGGGATTGGTGACCGTGACTGGATAGCCATGAGGTCGCACCGCTGTTGGCATCGATATAATAAGGCTGTCCGTCGGTGAGCCCATTCGTTCCGGTCAGCGCCGAATTGTAGCCGGACGATCCGGCGCCCCACGACGATTCGTAAAAGCCGAGCACAACCGGATCCAGGCTCGGGGCTTGGCCCACCGCATGAGGCGGCGCAGAATTCGCCGATACCGCCCTGGGCCGGGAAATAGGCCGTGCCGCAGGATTGCGGACCGAAATTGCCCTGGCTGGAAGAGTTGCCATATTGGGCAACGATGGCGGCGGCGACATAATCCGGGAAGACGCAGTTCGAGGACTGGCCGACCCACGGCTTCATCACCACCCAGCCGGGGTGACCGGCTGTGCGATCAATCAAATCGATGGCGGATTGGCCGTCCTTGACGCGGGTGTCTTCGTAGCCGCCATTGAAGCCGAATTTCAGGCCCGGCAATGGCGAGTATGTCGCCTGAACTTCGGCGCCCATGACCGTGGCATTGAAATTCAGATTGACCGAGGTGCGGTCCACGATCTGCGAGATCTGATAATCCTTGTAATCGTAATAGAAGGCATCGGCGTCGAACACCAGCGCGCCGTCCAGCGCCGTGTTCTTGGTGCCGAGTTCATAGGCATTGACGATATTCGGCTCTGAAATCCGGTGGATGCGTCGGCTGCGAATTGCTCGTCGTGCCATATTCGATCAGGATCGGGCCGGGCGGGTTCTGGCCGCCCGCCTTGTAGCCGCGGCTGTAGGAGGCATAGACCATGGTCTGGTCGGTGAAATCGAGCTTGGGCGTCCAGGTCAACACGGCGCGGCCGGTCGGCTCGTGCCACGCATTGTCCACATTCGGATTGTGCGGATAACCGTAATAGAGCACCAGCGTCTCGGACGGGATGAGCTGGAAGTGCTTGGCGTCATAGGTCCAGCGCACGCCGCCGGTGAATTTCAGGTCCGGAGTGATGTTGTAATAGAACTCGCCGAAGGCGGCATAGGAATTGACGACATACGGATTCTTGCTGTCGAAATAATTGTGACCCTGCCCGTTGATCTGGGCGAGCGGATTGGGGTCGATATAGGTCGGGCGCTGACCCGGCAGATAGCCGGGAATATTGGGATTCTCAAGGGACCGGCCCCAGGCCAGGCATCCCTCCTGATTGAGGCCCGGCTGATAAACGCAAAGAGGATTATTCGTAAAAATGTCTTCGGCGCTACTGGCGATGGCCGAGAAGGAATTGGAGAGGACAATGAAATCCTCATAGGTCTCGTAATGCAGATAATTGCCGCCGACGCTGAAATTGAACGGGCCGGTGAAATTCGAACTCAGGCGGAATTCCTGGCTGAACTGCCAGGAATGTTCCTGTGAGACATCCTGCAAGACGAGACGATCGGAACAGCCAAGCTGCGGATCGCAAACATACCAATATTGCCCGCCATCGCTCGCGGCCGGATCGTGCGGATCGTTCGGCGAATAAAGCCCGCTGACAGCGCCACCGATATAGCCCGGATCGCCGTACATTCCGTTGCTGGTGAAACCGTTCGGCTGAAAGACACCCGGCGCGGTTTCGAAGCGGTTCAAATCTTCGGTCGAATAGAGAAAATCGTGGTTGTAGCCGGATTCCGAATTGAAGGTCAGGCTGGGGGTGATATTCCATTCGGCGTTGAATTCCAGCGTGTCGTTGTTGGCGCGATAGATCGTCGGCCCCTGCGAGACGATATCGCGCAGATTGGTGGACTGGCTCCCGCTCGCATAGGGATTGCCGCCGCTGAACAAGCCATAAAAACCCAGCGCCTGCACGAAGGGCAGCGAAAAGCCGTTGACGACGCCATAGGCGCCGTAATTGCCATGGGCCGGATCGCCTTTATCGTAAAGCGATCCCGGCAGGCAGCCCTGGCTGAAACTGCCCTGATTGACGCTGAAGGTGAGCTGGTTGTTGCCGACCCCGTTGTTGCCGTAGTCGAGTGGTATATTCACCACTTGGCCGTGGCCATTGTCATAGGTGAGCGATGACGGCCCCGGATCGGTGTGGCAAAGCTGCTTGCCGCTGCGGATGCGGTTGTCGTCTTCCTGGAAATGCTCCCAGATCAAATCCGCATGGAACGTGTCGGCGGGTGCCCAGCGCAAAGTCGTGCGGCTCGACCATAGGTCGCGCCCGTCGATCGACGTGTTGGTGAGCGTATCCTTGTCATAGCCGTCGCGCTTGGTCCATTCGCCGGCAACCCGCAGCATCAGCTTGTCGCTCACGAGGGGAACATTGATCATGCCTTCGTAGCGCCGGTTGCCGTAATTGCCCCAATCGGCGGACAACATGGCCTCGAAATGATCGGTGGGCTTCGCCGAAACGATATTCACCACGCCGGCAGTCGCATTGCGCCCATAGAGCGTGCCTTGGGGTCCACGCAGCACTTCGACCTGCGCAACATCATAGAATTCCTGCTCGAAAAAATGATTGCGCAGGAAGGGCGTGTCGTTGAAGGCGACCGCAACGGCCGGATCGGTTGTCACCGAAATCGCCTGCGTGCCGATGCCGCGGATTTCGAGGTTGTAGCCGGTGAAATTGGTTTTTGTGAACGTAAGGTTCGGCACTTCCTTCACCAGATCGGGACCGCCGGCGATCTGCTTGCTTGTCAACTGCTCCTGACTGAGAGCCGTGATCGCAATTGGGATCGTCTGGATGTCGCCCTTGATCTTCGACGAGGTGACGATGACGGTTTCGACGCCCTCAGCTGCCCGAACGGGGCTGGCCTGGGCGACTTCCGTCACGGAATCACTGCGGGCAGGCGCCGCACGTACGATTCCGATGGCGCCGGACTGCGTGCGCTGCGTGCCGAAGCCCGTACCCTTCAGGATGGCGGCCAGCGCCTCATCCGACGACAGATTGCCCCTTGCGCCCTTTGTGTGGATGCCCTCGACGGCGGTGACCGGGTAGATCAGTTCGACGCGCGCCTGCCTGGCATAGAGATTGAGCGCCTCGCGCAGATCGCCGCTGGGCACGCTGAACTCGCCCGCATAGGCGCCGCTGGCCAGAACCGCTACGCTGGCGCTGCCCGCCAGAACCGACTTCAGATACGACATTCTCATAATTCCCCCCGTTTAATTGCCGCGCGAACCGCGCGTTGATTGCGTCAATGCGAAATTAGGATGTCATCCGCCTCATGCTTCACATGCAGGCCCAGAACTGTTTCCGCCAAGCGCGCAAAATCCTCGACGTCGTTTGCCTGGAACGTGCCGCCGATCTGGATGCTCGCGACGGCCGGATCCCTCACGACGAGTTTCGCGCGGTTGTAGCGATTGAAGGCGGCGGCCACGTCGGCAAGCGTCGTCTTGTCGAAGACGAGCAGGCCTTGTCGCCAGGTCAGTTCCGCCGTCACCGCCTGCAACGATTTGCGCGTCACCGACAGTCCCGTAGCTGTCGCCACGGCGACGTCGCCGGGCGTGAGCAAAGTGCCGTCCTTCTCCGTCTGCTTGTCCGAATCGTCGAACCAGACGCGACCCTGCACCACGGCCACCTCCATCCGGCTCTTTTCACGATGCACGGAGAACTTCGTTCCCAGATCGGTGACGCGGCGATTTCCGATCATCACCACGAAAGGATGCACGGGATCGTGTTTGACCTCGAAATAGGCTTCGCCGCGCTCGAGCCACACCGCGCGCTGATCGGTCGTCATGCGTACGCGCAGCACCGTGTTGGTATTGAGTTCGACGCGCGTTCCATCGGAGAACGTGACGGTTTCGTGGCCGCCGACAGGGGTCGAGAAAATCCGGTCGCGCGGTTGCAACAGGAAATGTGCGGCTCCCAAGCCGGCCAGCGTCAGAACCGCAAAGCCCGCCGCGACCTTCATCAGTAAGGGTCTGGTGCTTTTGCGCTCGGCCGTTGCGGAAGATTTCGCCTGTGCCGCCGACAATGCGGCCAGCCGCTTCGTGCGTTTCCAGCTCGAATTGAGCCTCAGATATGCAACGCGATGGCCGATCGATTGCGCAAGCCACCCATCGAACTCGGCCTGCTCCACATCGGTCCATGGCCCAAAATGGCGACGCTCGATCCAGGATGCGGCCTGCGTATCGATGCTCTTACCGGCAAGCGCGGGCTGACTCATTTCTTCCTCCTGACGGTCGGAGGTTCGCTGCAAAGAATGTCCGCCAGCGCGCAGATGCCTTGCGTGACATATTGCGAAACGGTGATTTCGGCCACGCCCATGCGCCGGGCAATTTCGCTGCGCGACAAATCTTCGATGCGCGCCAGCACTACGGCCTGACGGCAGCGTGGCGGCAGATGATCGAGTGCCGCCTGCACCCGGCGCAATTCGTCGCGCGCGATAGCCGTGCGTTCAGGCCCCGGCGCATCGACCGCAATATCGAGTGCCTCAAGATCGGCGGCGGCCTCTATGGGGATAACGCTTTCATGGCGCACGCGATCGATGAGAAGATTGCGGGCCGTGGCGAAAACGAATTGCCTGGGCCTGTCGGGGATCTGCGTCAGCGCCGCCTGATAGACGCGGACATAGACCTCCTGCCGGAGGTCCGAAATGTCGCTGGCGTTGCGCCAATTATGCTCCAGGAATTGCATCAACGACGCCTCAAGCGGCAGGACATGTTCATCGAACCAGACATCGACACGCGCCACGGCATCCGCGCCGGTATCGGACGGACACACGGCAGCACCCTCGCAATCGATATCGGGTCTCTTGACCATCCCCTCCCGCGCCAACCAAAGGTTTAGAACCGGGGGCTCACTAATTTAGGACGGATCGACGAGCCTGAGTTAAGTGGTCAAAATTCGAGAAAAATGTGCGGCGCGCATAAGCGGCGGCCTGTTGCTTCATAAAACGAGGCAATGAGCGATTTTCGAAAGACCGCAGAGCCGCAGCCGAGAAAAATCGATGCTGCAGCGCAAACCCGGAAATTCAAAAAAAAGAGCGGTGACTTGCGTCACCGCTCGACATTTAACCGCTGAGCCGGGGGTGGCTCAGGCCTGCAAACGCCTAATCCCCCAGCCCGACGCTGATGGAGGCGTAGGGACCATGAAGCAACATGTCCGATGATTTGCGGCTGGCTAATCCGGCATCCGTTACATTGCCGAACCAATCTGCACGGTAACCCAGGCTCACATCAACATCGTGAACATTTAAGGTAATTCCCATGAATCCGCCGACATTGGGCACAGTAATGTTCTTCACGCTGCGCATCGAAGCACTGCTCGGGCTGGGCGATCCGGCTGTCGGGCAATTATGACCAGCGCATTGATCGGAGACCGAGGATTGATGTTGTATCTTCTTTTTCTGCTTTCCAAACAGAAGTGCGGCGTTTGCACCCCAATCCAGCGAAATGCCACTGTCTTCCGGGCCATTCCATAGCCTGGTCGACGCCTCCCATTTGATCGAGGGGCCAAGGCCGTGAAAACTTTGCGTCGTACTGCCGCTTGCCGACAGTTGCTGCCACAATTCGCGGCGGCCGGTTCCGTAGCCGGGATAAAAGGTTGTCATAAAATGGGAGGACTCGAAATGTATTCCATTCGCCTCCTGAAGATTCGCCGACCGCGACATGGAGAAACTTGCATACCGCACACCGGCGCTGAGGACCGAAGTGCCGCCGCGGCCAAACAGACCCAATCCGACGTCCTTGCCCGCAGCGAAATCGACGATCAAGTGCGTTTCGCCGTTGCGCGAATTCTTCCCTGATATTCTCCCCGGTCTGGGGAGCTTTTTTCACACGGGTTTTGTTATACGCCGCGTAATATGGATAGGTGAATTTATAGGATGTAAAACTCGTCGTGGGTATCGGCGCCAGTGCCTGATTGATGTGCGATCTCTTTCCGATCGCGCGGCCATAGCGAACCGAAGCCGAGAATACCCAGTCCGAGTCCTCCGGCTGGAATGTAATTTTCCCTTCGCCCGTACCGGCGTGTCCGAAATTCAGGCTGTCTGAAAGCGGACCCGTCAGACCCGATGGTGACACCGCCGGACCGAGCGGCAGATCGACGCTGTTGACGGATTCGCCAATATTGTCGAGCGTCACGCCTTCTTCGAGCCAGAGCGTGGGCCTCGAATTTTCCGCATACGCAAGGTCCGATGCGCCGGCGGACATAATGATCGCGATTGAGGAAGCCGTGGCCAGCAGACGGGCACGCGATCCGCTGCGCCTTTGATTTGTCGAGTTGCTCATATCTTTCCCCCAATCAATTGTCTGACGAGCCCAGCCCGATGCTGATGCTGGCGTAAGGGCCATAGAAGGCGCGGTTCTGGTAGGTGACGGCATCTATGCCGCTATCGATGGCGTTGAAGAAGTAATCCGCCTTGTAGCCGATACTGATTTTCGCATTCGGCAAGCGCCACGAAATCCCCGCGAAGCCGCCAGCATTGGGGACCATCACGCTCTCGTTGCGCTTGATCAATTGCGTGGTGTGGCCACGCTCGGAGATGCCGGAAATGCCATAGAAAGTGGTTTTCGTAGATATGGCCGTGCGGGTTTTCTGTTTGCCGAACAGCAGGGCCACATTGATCCCCCAATCCAGCGAAAGCCCATCCGCCATGTTTCCCGCAATGGGTACGGCAGCGTCCCAGGATATGGACGGTCCGATGCCATCGAAACTGTGTTTGGCCGTGAAGTCCGCAAACGCCCAAGTCGCGGGAGTGTATGGCACTACGCCATGCAAAGTCGCATTCGTAGCGCCCGACATGTGACCGCTTGCGGCCTCGTTCAACCTGGCCCAGCGGACGCCCAGATGAAATGTCGATTTTCCGTGGAACATTCCAAGTCCGACATCCTTGCCGGCCTGGAAATCCAATATCAGATGTTTGGTGGAGCTGCGCTGCTCCGTGTTGATGAAGTTGCGATTGGTAGGGAGGTATTTCGGGGGACTGATGAAGGTTGGAACGTAGGTGTTATAGGTTTGGTCATGGCTGGTCTTGTGTCCGCGCAGCGACCGGCCATAGGTGAGGCCAACGGAAAATGTCCAGTCGGAATTATTCGGCGAGAGGCTGAGTTTGAAAGTCGTGCATCATAGCCGAGTTTCGGCAACGTTCCGAATGGCGGCGTTGGATTGGTTTGCGCGACAGGCGTAGTGGGTGAAAGCCAGAGCGTGTTGCTGTCGCTGAGTTGATCGAAGGCACCGCCAGCTTCGATCCAGAGGACGGGATGGCTGGCGTCTTCGGCCATGGCCATGCCGGCGGACGAAGACATAAGCCGCCAGTGCCAAGGCGGACGCGCCTGTCAGCAGTTTCCAGCGGATGGTGGCGCGGTTGTCGCTTATGTTGGATAAGTTCGCTCATTGGATGTTCCCCCCTCACCAATTCTTCGTGACGCGCAGACCGTAAAGGCGCGGATCGGTGGTGAAGACATTGGTCGTCAACGCGGTATCGTCCGAGTTCAGGAACGCGCCCGTGATGGCGGTCGTGTTGAACACGTTCTTGAGATAACCCATCATCTGCCAGCCGCTGGCGCTGGTCAGGATCAGCGCGAGATTGACATTCGAATAGCCACGCAGCTTGTCATAGGTCTTGTCGTTGAAGACACGCCACCAGCTCTGCGATTGCCAGTAGAAATCGCTGTGCAGCGTGGCGGCCCAATCTTCCGACACCGGCACGGTCCAATCCGCCGACAGTGACGTGGTGAAATGCGGCGCGTTCGGCAGATTGTTGCCGCTCAGATCCTTGTCAAATCCTTCTCCATTGTTCGTTTCCTTCACGATGGTGGGATCGGTGGGAGGCGCAAGCCGCGGAAGAATACATCTTGGAGCCCATGTTGCAGCGGATCCTCGCGAAGGCTCTATGCCTCTTCGCAGGCACCATAATTGAGGCTGTCAATGAGAGTACCGCCGCCTGCGCGAGATTGTCGAGCTTGCCAGTCCAGCACCTATCAAGCTCGGCAACTAGATAATCCGGCAAAATGCAATTCGATGTGCCAATGAAGATCGGCCTTGTCACCATCCAGCCCGGGTGACCCGCGGTGCGATCCATGAGGTCAATGGCTTTCGAGCCCTTGGCAATGCGCGCATCCTCATAACCGCCCGCGAAGCTGAATTTCAGGCCGGGGAGCGGTTCATAGGTCGCCTCCAGTTCGGCACCTTTCACATGGGCATCAAAATTCGAGTTGACCGCGGTGCGATCGACGATCTGCGAAATCTGATAGCCTTTGTAATCGTAATAGAAGACATCGCCGTTCAGCGTGAGCGCGCCATCGAGCATCGTGTTCTTCGTGCCGAGTTCAAAGGCATTGACGAATTCGGGCTCGAAGGTCAGCGGATGTGTGGCGCCCTCGCCATAAGCGATGAAATAGTTCGGCGGCGGCGGATTGGCGCCGCCCGCCTTGTAGCCGCGCGAGAACGAGCCATAGACCAGCGTTTGATCGGTGAAATCGAGTTTGGGCGTCCAATCAGCGACGGCGCGGCCCGTCCATTCATTCCACGATTGATCGATGGCGCCGGCGCCCGGATAACCCCAGCCCTGGATCAGAACTTCGCTTGGAATTTCGAGGAAATGCTTGTGGTCGCTCGTCCAGCGCAATCCCGCTGTCAGTTTCAGATCGGGCGTCACCTGATAATAGGCTTCGCCGAAACCGGCATAGGAATTGAGGACATAGGGATTTTCGCTGCGGAAGTAATTGTGCCCCTTCCCGTCGAAGCCCGGCGTCAGCGGCGTAGGGATCCGTATAGGGGCAGTCGCCGACTGGTAAACCGGATTTGTTCGTGGGGTACACACGTTCCGCAGGCACGAACCAGCAGTAGTTGTTGGGGACGGAGTCGGCATCGGTCCTACATCCTGAAAGCGCGATTCGAGGGTCAGCAGATTGAGGAAGACATAATAATCTTCCATCGTTTCATAGTGCAGGTAATTTCCGCCGATGCTGAAATTAAACGGCCCTTTGAAGCTGGATGCCAGCCGGAATTCCTGGCTGAATTGCCAGGCACGCTCCTGCGACAGGTCCGCGCCGACGAAACGATCCGAGCAGCCAAGCTGCGGATCGCAGAACATGCCGCCAGGCGTGAAGGGATAACCTCGTACTGCCATCGCCATATCCATTCACATTCGGTTCCGATGCCGAGGTGAAGAAGATGCCGGGATTGGAGGTGAAACGGTTGAAATCCTCGATCGAGGCGAGGAAATCGTGATTGTATCCGCTCTGCGACGTAAATGTCAGCGCGGGTGTGACTTCATAATCGACATTGAATTCGACCGTATCGTTCTTCGCCTGATAGACGGGTTTGATCGCCGCTTCGATCACGCGGAGGTCACGCGATTGGGTGTCGCTCACATAGGGATTGGTGCCCCGTATGAGCGGGCCGCCGATGACGCCGAAGCCACCATATTGGGCAGCATAGACGATCGGCAGCGCGTCGCCGTTTGGCGTTTGGAACGACTCCGGCGAATAAAGCGAAGTGGGCAAGCAGCCCTGGCTCAACACAGCGCGGCCCGATCGATCCGTCGCGATCATTTCGCCATTTGTAAAGGTCGTGTCGCGTAACCGAAGTCGATTCAAAGTGAATGTCTGATTGATGGGTCCGACTTCGTTCGGACCCGGATCGTAATTGCAAAGCTGCTTGGCGGTGCGCATCCGGTCGTCGGATTCCTGGAAATGCTCCCAGACGAGATAGGCATGCACATTCTCTGACGGCTTCATGCCGAGCGTTACGCGCGTGGACCACAGATCGCGGCCATCGACCTGGGTACCGGTCAAATCATTGTGCGTGTAGCCGTCACGCTTCGTCCATTCGCCGGCCACACGCAAATCAATCCGGTCATCGCTGATCGGGATATTGACCATGCCTTCGTAACGGCGGTTGCTGTAATTTCCCCAATCGGCGGACAGCATTGCTTCGAACTGGTCGGTGGGCTTGGCGGAAATGACGTTCACCACGCCCGCCGTCGCGTTGCGGCCATAAAGCGTGCCTTGGGGCCCGCGCACGATTTCGACCTGATTGACGTCGTAAAATTCCTGCTCGAAGAAATGATTGCGGATGAACGGCGTGTCGTTGAGCGCCACGGCCACCGCCGGATCGGTCGCCACCGAAATCGCTTGCGTACCGATGCCGCGAATGGAGATCGAGTAGCCGGTGAAGTTGGTTTTTGTGAAAGTAAGGTTCGGGACTTCCTTCACAAGGTCCGGTCCGCCCGCGATCTGGCGCGAGGTCAATTGCTCCTGGCTCAGCGCGGTGATGGCGATCGGAACCGTCTGGATGTCGCCCTTGATCTTCGACGATGTGACAACAACCGTTTCCACGCTGGATGTGGCGGAAGCCGCGGCAAGACGCAAGGGCGCCGCTTCGCTCGTCTGAGCGGCGGGGACGGGCGTTGCATTATCCTGCACGATGGCGATCGCATTGTCTTCACGATGTAGCGCAAAGCCGGTGCCTGCAAGGATGCGGGTAAGTGCGGCTTCCGTCGCGGCCTCACCCCTGATTCCGCGTGTGTGCGCCCCGCGTATCGCATCTTCCGAAACAATCAGTTCCACGCCCGTCTGTGCCGTGAACTGATCGAGCGCGGAAGCGAGATCGCCGGCGGGGATGTTAAACTGATGCGCTTGGGCACTCACAGCGAATACCAGCGCGCTAACGCCGCTCAGAGCCGCTGTCTTGAACAAGGACAATTTTTTCATCTTCCCCCCTCTTGCGGCCAACGCCGCTCGACTAATTCAGCGCGAAATGACGATTTCGGCGCCGTCGTTTTCCACATGAAGTTTCAGCGCATCACGAACCACGCGCGCAAACAGTTCTGCGTCTCTGGTGCGAAATGTGCCCCGGATTTCGAGCGCAGCCACAACCGGATCGGCAATGACAAGCTTGGTCTGGCTGTAGCGATTGAATTCGGCCACGGCATCGCCGAGCGCGGTGTGCTTGAAGATCAGCACGCCGTGCATCCAGCTCAGTTCGTTCGATAATTCGTCGCTTGTCCGGTGCGTGAGCGACATGGCACTGCCGGTGGCCGTTGCCACATCGCCCGGCGTGAGCATCGTAACTTGCGAAGGCTTGCCGGCGGCCGGCGCATCGAACCGAACGCGGCCCTGCGTCACCGCCACTTCGGTACGGCCGATATCATGGCGCACAACGAAATGTGTACCCAGATCGGTAATGCGCCTGTTGCCGGCATAGACGATAAAGGGATGCGCCGGATCATGCCTGACCGCGAAATAAGCCTCGCCCCTGTCGAGCCAGACCGTGCGCTCCGCCGTCGTCATCCGCGCGCGGATGACGGTGTCGGTGTTGAGTTCGATTTTGGTACCGTCTGCAAACGCGACAGTTTCGTGCCCGCCCACGAGCGTGGCGTAAGTGCGTTCCTCCGGTTTTGAGCGCAGCATGAGCGCACCGGCGCCAAGGGCGGCTATCACCACCAGCCCCGCGGCCACTTTCAGAATCGCGGGAAACAGACGCCCGGCGATTTCATGCAATCCGGACATCAGCGTGGGCTGCGGCAGCATGTTGATCCTGTCGGCATAGTTCCATGCCGCCTTGATCCGCCAATAGGCCGCGCTATGCGCCCAGGATTCGGCAAGCCAGGCATCGAGTGCCGCCTGATCTGCCTCGCTCCAGTCCTCGTGCTCGCGATGCTTGATGAGCCAGGCGGCAGCGCGCGTCTCGACATCGGTCGCGCCGGCAAGCGGCTTGGTGCGGCCCGATTCGCTCACGCCCTGCTCCCCTGCTCGCCATAGATCATGTCGGCAAGCGCGCGCGCGCCGTCCGTGAGATGCCGGTCCACGGTGTTTTCGGAAATGCCCATGCGGCCCGCGATCTCGCGCACGCTCAGGCCTTCGACTTTTTTCAGCCACACGGCTTCCCGGCAGCGCGGCGGCAGATGGTCAAGCGCCACCTGTACCTTGCGGAGTTGATCTCGCGCGATCACCTGCCGGTCAGGACCGGGTTGATCGACCGCGATGTTCAAGGCGTCCAGATCGGACACCGCATCGATGGGAACGACTTGTTCGCGGCGGATACGGTCGATCAGCAAATTGCGCGCGATGGCGAAAACGAAGGGTTTCGCGGACGGATGCGGCAATTCCTTGTGCGCTGCTTCGCAAACGCGCATATAGACCTCCTGCCGGAGGTCGGCGATCTCGCTTGCGTTGCGCCAGTGATGACGCAGGTAATGCATCAAAGTCGCCTCCAGCGGCAACACCTCACGGACGAACCAAGCCTCCAGTTCGGGCGCAGTCATGCTTGCGCCGTCCCGCCTGGGATCGGTTCCTTCACGATTGGAATCCGGTGTTTCCGTCATCCCCCGTCATGCCCGTCGAGGGTTGCTGCCCAACTCTACACCCGGTTAGTACGAAGCAGCCGCGGAAATACCCCAGTGTGATTTCGCTTTGAGCCGGCTATTTCACAGCGCAGCTGCAACCAAACCCCTTTCGCAGTGCAAAAAGGGCGGTGGATCGCTCCACCGCCCTTTGGCGCAACTCAAAAAGTCAGGCCGGGCTAGTCCCCAATGCCGATGCTGATGCTGGCATAGGGGCCGTAGAAGCCGCGGTCCTCTTTCTTCGCCGCGTCGATGCCGCCATCAATGGCGCCGAAGAACATATCGGCGCGATAGCCGAAGCTGATCTTTGCGTCGGAATAGCGCCACGACACCGCCCGCGAATCCGCCGAGATTGGGAACGGTCACGTTCTTGCTACGGGCCGGTGGGGAAGTGGGATACTGATAGACTGGGATACGCGGGTGAACGACCCGAGCAGAAGAGATGTAGGCAGAATACGGAACGGTCACATCTGAGGTCTGATGGTGGATTTTCGCGCGTTGGCGGCCAAACAAAACGGCGCCGTTTACACCCCAATCGAATGTGATGCTCGCATCGGATGGGTTGCCGGCAATTGTCGCCGACGCATCCCATGAAAGCGACGGGCCGACACCGCTGAATCTGCGCTTGGCGGCGAAAGATCCATAGAACCTGTGATAATACAATACGCTATTCGTCGGCTGGGATTGAATGCTGACGCTGCCGCGCGAATTGAATTGCGCAATGCGCACACCCGCCGTGAAGATGGAACTCGCATCGCTGCCGAACCTTCCGAGCCCAACATCCTTGCCCACCTGGAAATCGATGATCGTATGGCTCTCGCTGCTGCGCGCCGCAAATTTCTGATATGCCTGATAGAGAGCGCCGAAGTAGCTGGTCGTCAGATGCGTCGTTAGCTGGTGCCGGTTCTCGACTCGGCTGTTCTTGCCGTAACGGATACTCGCCGAGAGAACCCAATCCGTTCCGTCCGGCTGGAAAGTGATTTTCGCGCCTTTGTCCCAGATCGCCGGCGGCCCCTTCTCCAGGCCGGCGTGCGACGCCGCATCGAATGGCGACGCAAGCAGGAATGGGGGAACAAAGAGATCCACGTCATTTTTCTGCTGCGAAAACTGGCCGTCCAGTTCGATCCAGATCGGCGGTTGGCTGGCGTCGTCCGCCTTGGCCACATTGGCGGACGAGACGTGAGCCGTCAGTGCTAGCGCTGAGGCGCCCGCCAACAGTTTCCAGCGGATAGTGGCGCGGTTGTCGTTTTTTTGGATCAGTTCGCTCATTGGTGCTTTCCCCCTCACCAGTTCTTCGTGACACGCACGCCGAACAGGCGCGGATCGGTGACGAACACATTGGTTGTCAGCGCAGTATCGTCGGGATTCAGGAACGTGCCGGTGATGGCTGTCGTGTCGAAAACGTTCTTGAGATAGCCAATCACCTGCCAGCCCGATGCGCTGGTCAGGATCAACGCGAGGTTCACGTTGGTATAGCCGCGCAGCTTGTCATAAGGTTTGTCGTTGAAGATGCGGGCGTAGGAATTGCCCTGCCAGTAGAAATCGCCATGCAGGGTGGCGGCCCAATCTTCGCTGACGGGAATGGTATATTCCGCGCCCGTTGACAATGTGAAGGGCGGTGAATTCGGCAGCTTGTTACCGCCCAAATTCTTGGAGAACCCTTCGCCATTGTGAATTGCAGGGTTGGAGGGATCGAACCCAGACGCGGCAAGAACGCTCTGATCTGTCCCTCCGTAGCCGAATAGGCCCATGAGCAACCCCACGCCCGGATTGTAGGCGGCGTCGCAGGCCCCGATAAGCCCGTCTTCCGCGCCGTCGGGTCCCGGTTCGGCCTCAAGGACTTGCCGCACGAAACTCGCGGGCAAGATGCAATTCGACGTTTCATCATAGAACGGCCTGACAATGATCCAGCCCGGCGTACCCGCCGTGCGATCCATCAGATCAACGGCGGATTGGCCCTTGTTGACGGACGTGTTTTCGTAACCGCCCGCGAAATTGAATTTCAGGCCTGGTATCGGTTCCCAAGTTGCTTCCAGTTCCGCGCCTTTGATCTTGGCGTCGAAATTGAGGTTGATCGAGGTGCGATCGACGATCTGTGAAATCTGGTAGCCCTTGTAGTCGTAATAGAAGACATCGCCGTTCAGCGTCAGCCCGCCGTCGAGCAGCGTATTCTTCGTACCCAGCTCATAGGCATTCACGAATTCCGGCGCGAAGGTTGGCGGATGCGTGACGGACGATTGCGCATTCGTCAGATCCGCTTGCGGTCCCGGCGGATTGGCACCGCCGCCCTTGTAGCCCCGCGAATAGGATGCGTAGAGCAATGTCTGATCGGTAAAATCGAGTTTGGGCGTCCAGTTTGCGACGAACCTTCCGGTCCATTCCCTCCATTCCTGCTTAACGACGCCCTCGACCGGATAACCGCCACCCGCGTCGAAGGTCCAGCTCGGAATGTTCCAGAACGTTTTCTGATCGTCGGTCCAGCGCAAGCCGCCCGTCAACTTCAGATCGGGCGCTACCTGATAATAGGCCTCGCCGAAGCCGGCATAGGAATTCAGATCGTAGGGATTCTCGCTGCGGAAATAATTGTGCCCCAGACCGTTCAGTTGACCGATCGGGTTGGGATCGATATAAGTCGCGAAGACTTTGCCCGCAAGCGAATCGACAAAACCGCAATCGAAAACGGAGGGCACGGCGGTGGAGCCGCTAAAGCTATTGGAGCCAGGTTACTGAAATTTAGCGTCATGGGCTCCGGCGGAATTATAAATGCACCAGCTGGATTATCGGGAATCAGTACAGGTCGTGTATTGGCCGGGTCCTTGGCCATCCATGATCTGCTCCTCGGCCGTAAGCGACATTGAATAAGACGTAATAGTCTTCGACGGTTTGATAATGCATGTAATTGCCGCCAACGCAGAAATTGATCGGGCCGCTGAAGTTCGAAGCGAGCCGCACCTCCTGCGAGAATTGCCAGGCGTGCTCCTGCGAGATAGTCCTCTGCGACCATCGCGCTGGAACATCCCAATTGCGGATCGCAATAGATTCCCCCCGGAGCCGGATTGACATCGCCGCCGCCTGCATTAGTGTGTTGCAAGCCCCCAAACAATCCCTGCGCAGTGTCGAAGCGGTTGAAGTCCTCAGTGGAAAAAAGGAAATCCTTGTTGTAGCCGGTCTGCGAGGTCAGCGTCAGCGCCGGTGTTACCGCCCAATCGGCGTTGAGTTCCAGCGTATCGTTCTTCGCGCGGTAAGCCGGCTTGATCAGCGACTGGATGATCGCGCAAATTGCGTGGATTGCGTCTTGTTCGCGTAGGGATCAATGGGTTCAGAGAAGACCTCCGGTGCTGGCGCTCGCCGACACCGATATAAAATTCGCCAAGCGCGACAAAAGGGATTACCTGTCCGTTCGGCGTTTCGAACGCGTCCTTCGAATAGAGCGAAGTCGGCAGGCAACCTTGGCTGAGCCATGACTTCCGCGAACTGCGTGTTGAATTGCGGGTCCGCGGCCTTGCCCCCGAGCGTCGACAATATCCAGTCCATCCACCGATGTCGGCCCCGGATCCTTTTTGCACAAGCTGCTTTGCGCAGCGCATGCGGTCGTCATTTTCCTGGAAGTGCTCCCAGACGGCATAGATCTGGACGCTTTCGAATCGGCTTCCAACCGATGGTTGACTCGGCCCGACCACAGATCGCGGCCATCGACGGTTGTGCCGAGCGATTAATTGAAGCGTGTAGCCGTTGCGCTTGGTCCATTCGCCAGCCACGCGGAGATCGAGGCGATCATCGACGATTGGAATATTGACCATGCCTTCGTAGCGGCGGTTGGTATAATTGCCCCAATCGACCGACAGCATCGCCTCGAACTGATCGGTCGGCTTGGCGGAAATGACATTCACGACACCCGCGGTCGCGTTGCGGCCATAGAGCGTTCCTTGCGGTCCGCGCAACACTTCGACCTGATTGACGTCGTAGAATTCCTGCTCGAAGAAATGGTTGCGGATGAACGGTATGTCGTTGAACGCAACAGCGACCGCTGGATCGGTCGTCACCGAAATCGCCTGCGTGCCGATGCCGCGAATTTGGATGTTGTATCCGCTGAAATTCGTTTTGGAAAAGGTAAGATTTGGTACTTCCTTCACCAAATCGGGACCGCCAGCAATCTGGCGTGACGTAAGCTGTTCCTGCGACAGTGCCGTAATCGCAATCGGAACCGTCTGAATATCACCCTTGATCTTCGACGACGTGACGACGACCGTTTCGACGCCAGAAGCGGCGCGCGCGGACGCGTCGGCCATATACACCGGCGCGGCCTGTTCCGTCCGAGATGCGGATGCGGCATCCTCATGCACGACGGCATAGGCGTTGGGTGAGGTGTTGATCGAGACGAAGTTGGTATCGTCGAGGATGCGCGTCAGCGCCACACTCGCCGACAGATCGCCGTGCACGCCCCTGGTGTGCGCACCCCGCACGGCCGTGGACGACATCACCAATTGCACACCGGTCTGGCGCGCATAGGCATCCAGCGCGACCTTGAGGTCGCCGGCAGGGATGTTGAAATTCTCCGCGTAGGCCGCGGATGCGAGCGCCACCAGCGCGGTGCTCCCGGCCAATGCTGCTTTCAGAAATCGAAACTTCGACATGGTCCCCCCTTGAATTTGCGGTGTGTTCGCGGCTCAACGCGAGATCGCGATGTTTTCCCTGTCCCTGGCGACATGAAGCTGAAACACGCGCTGCACCGTGCCGATAAATGCCTCGGCATTGCCGGTACGGAACGTGCCGGAGATGCGGATGCTAGCCGTCACGGGATCGGCGATGACGATCTTCTCGCGGTTGTAACGGTTGAATTCCGTGACAACGTCGGCGAGAAGCGCATTGTCGAAACTGAGAACGCCCTGCCGCCAGCGCAGCGCATTGGCGATGGCCGCAATGGATTTCTTCGTGATCGAAATGGAATCCGCCGTGGCCGTGACCACATCGCCAGGTGCGAGCAGCACCGATTGGGACGTGCCGTTCACGGCCCCAAAGCGCACCCGTCCGTCCAGCAGCGCCACCCGCAGGCGACCGGAATCGCTGCGGATGACGAATTTCGTGCCCAGATCGGTGACGGAATTGTTCCCGGTAATCACCCTGAAGGGGTGGGCTGCGTCGTGCTTGACCTCGAAATAGGCTTCGCCGCGGTCGAGCCAGACTGTGCGCTCCGCGGTCGTCATGCGCGTGCGCAACACCGTGTTGGTGTTGAGTTCAATGCGCGTGCCGTCGGCGAATTTGATGATCTCGCGCCCGCCGACTGGCGTGGCATAGGTTTTCTCGCCCGGCCGCGAGAGCAAATGCGCAGCCCCCATTCCCAGCATGGCCACCACCGCAAAGACCGCGGCAACACCCATCAGCATGGGCAGGATCGGGCGTCGGCGTGCTTCGGGCAGAGGTGCCTCGCCGGTGTTGGGGCGCAGCGCGGCAAGTCTCTCGGTGCGGTTCCAGGCTGCATCCAGCCGCCAGAACGCGACCCGGTTTTCCCAGGAATCGGCGAGCCAGGCGTTCAGCGTATCTTCCGTGTTTTCATTCCATTCGCCGAAATCGCGCTGCTCCAGCCAGAACGAGGCGCGCATCTCCACATCGCTTGCGGACACGGACCGCTGCATCGCTTCGCTCACGGACGCCTCCCGGTTTGCGCGCCGTAAAGCAGATCGGCCAAGGCGCGCATGCCATGGGCCAAATGCTGACGCACCGTATCCTCGGCAATGCCCATGCGGCTTGCGATCTGACGGCGAGAGAGACCCTCGATCCGCCCCAGCACCACAGCCTCACGCGCACGCGGCGAAAGAAGATCGAGAGCCGCCTGCAGGCGGCGCAATTCGTCGCGCGCCATGACGGTGCGATCCGGGCCCGGCTCGTCCATCGCCAGATTGAGCGCATCCAGATCGGCCGCCGCCTCGATGGGCACCACATGCTCGCGGCGCACACGGTTGATGAGAAGGTTGCGCGCCGTGGTCAGCACGAAGGGTTTTGCGTGAACCGGAATCTGCGCCTGCGCGGCCTCGCAGACGCGCACATAAACTTCCTGACGCAGGTCGGCGATGTCGCTTTTATTTCGCCAATTGTGGTGCAGGAACTGCATCAAAATCGCCTCCAGCGGCAGGACCTCGCGCACAAACCACGCCTGTACTTCGGATGCGGTCACAGCCGCACCCTGTTGGCGCAGGTCGTCGCGTTCACGGCCCGTATCCGATATCTCGACCATTCCCCCTGCCAGCTCCCCGCGTTTCGAACGTCAGAGCACAGGCTACGCTTGCTTAGACAAAGCAGAAGCCGAAATGAGGTATGCCGCTGTGCGAGATTTTTTATGGCGGCGCAGCATCGTCGCCGCGCGCAATCTTGTTTCAGGACGTGCAAAGTGAGCGGTGGCGGTATTCTTCGCCGCCCGATCTAGGCCAGAAAGTGCGAGACGATCAGAAGATTCCGACGAAGCGTAGCTGCGCCATTCGCGTGCGCCCGATTAGATGATGACCCGGCGACGGGCGGTCAGCGCGAGCCGTAGGGGACGGAAAGCCAAGCCAGAAATCGTCTCGTATACGAAACGATTCCGAACCGTGATCGGGCAATCGAGACGCATCCTGTCCGATAATCCTCACTTATCGGACACGCCGGCCGGCGGTCTGGGCGCATTTCCCAAAGAGCTTCGCGGCTCAGTGCGATGATGTTAACCGTTGGCGCTTCGCCGCCAAAATCGCATCAGAACCTTGATCCTGGCATGTCGCGTGAACGAGATATTGACGGTGGAGAGCAGGACGCGGGAATGTGGCCCCGCAGGGACTGCGTGGGGATGTTCGCTGTTCAACCGCTACATCGGCATTGACTATTCGGGGGCGCAGACGCCGACAGCGAGCTTGAGCGGTCTGCGGGTCTACGAGGCCACGCCGGCTGAGCCGGCCGTCGAGGTCCAGCCGCCACCGAGCCCGCGAAAATACTGGACCCGTCGCGGCGTCGCCGAATGGCTCGTTGGGCGGCTCAGCGAAGACGTCCAGACCTTCGTCGGCATCGACCATGCCTTCTCGTTCCCTCTGGCCTACTTCGGCCGATATGCACTGTCCCCGAGCTGGCCGGCCTTTCTGGAAGACTTCTGCGATCACTGGCCGACAGACGAGGATCATGTTTACGTAGACTTCGTGCGCGACGGCATTCGTGGCAACGGGGCGGCGCGCAGCGGCGAGACGCGCTGGCGTCGCATCACGGAACTGCGCACTCGGACAGCAAAGTCAGTTTTTCACTTCGATGTACAAGGCTCTGTAGCCAAGTCCACGCATGCGGGCCTGCCCTGGCTACGATATATCCGCAATCGTGTGGGTGGCCGCGTTCATTTCTGGCCATTCGACGGTTGGGATATCCCAGCCAACCGTTCTGTGATCGCAGAGGTTTACCCGGCGCTGTATAACCAATCCTTCCCTCGTCAGGACCGCACACCCGATCAGCACGACGCCTATTCGGTCGCGGAGTGGATGCGAAGGTCCGATGGGGATGGTTCACTCCGACAGCATTTTCGGCCGCCAGCGCAAGCGGCCGAGCGGGAAGTGGCCAAATTTGAAGGATGGATATTGGGAGTTTACTAGGCGCTGAACCAGCCGGAGAACTTATAGCCCAAGATTGTCGCAATAACTCTGCATTGCTTCGGTCACCGCGACGCTCACTACATCTCGCAAACCATGGTGAACGCGGCGCTTGTCTGAATCATGTGCGATGCCACAATGGATCGTGATAAAGTCGAAACTCTCAAGCTCATCCATGGCGGGGCGTAAATCCGCCGGATCATGAGGCTGCCAAAGGTCCATCAGCCGACCCGCTTGAGGTCCAATGCCTTTCTTGTCCGGGCCGACCTCGCTACGCAGCAGCGCCATCAGTGTCATCGCTTCGGGAGACAACATCGCGATCCTCCAATCAAGAGCCTTTCCAACGCTGCCACTCGCAGAGCAACCGCATCGTTAAGAGGGCAAATATCATTTTCAACAATTGCACGACTGCGAAGTGACCTTCGCAAAACGCATCGTACTGCGAAAATTATGCCGCGTTGGATCGATGCCAGAGAGCGGACAGATTTGCTATCGGAGGAAGATACGAAAACGCGCAGCCTGCACGCCGAAAAGCAGGAATGAAAAGGCGCCAATTGATTCCGGTATGATTCCGGTGACACGATTCAAAGTGTGGTGGTTAGATACCGCTTCGAAAAAATCCTTCTATTACAGATTGATAGTGGTGGGCGCGACAGGGATCGAACCTGTGACCCCTACCATGTCAAGGTAGTGCTCTCCCGCTGAGCTACGCGCCCGCTCCAATGGGGCGGCCTCTATAGCGCCGGGCCCGTGGGGCTGGCAAGGCGCGCGCTTTTCACTCGTCCTTGAGGCTGAAGCGGACCGACGTCTCGGCCGTGGAGGTAACGGGATGGCCCGCAACCGTCGCCGCCCGGTAGCGCCAATGCGCGCGCACCCAATCCGCCGCGGTGCGGTCGAGCTCGGCATAGCCGCTCGAATTTTCGATCTCGACGGCGGTGATGATGCCGAGCGGCGAGATCGTCAGCTTCAGCATCACCACGCCTTCGCGGCCGAGCCTGCGCGCGCTTGGCGGATAGGGCGGCGTGGAATGGGTGTCCATGATTCCGGCCACGCGCGTGTCGGCGACGAAAGGCCGGGCGGGGCCGGTGGTGGCGACAGTGATGGGCGATGTGCTGTCCTGCTTGATATTGATTTCCGGCTCCGGCGCTTTGGGCGGCGTCGGCTGGTCGAGCGTGACCGGCGGCAGTTTTGGCGTGTCGTCTGGTTTTGCCGGTGCTTGCGGCAGAATGCGCGTGATGACATCGGGGATTATATAATTCTGGATCTTCACATTGAGGCCGATGACGAGCGCCGTAATCGCGCCCACATGAATCGCGGCAACTATGGCAATGGTGGCTGCGCGCTCGGCGCGCGTCTTCGTCGTGCGAATAATGGAATGCTCTATGCGCATGCTCTCCTCCCGTTGATGATCCGGCAGGAGCGGCGGCTTCTGACGAGCCGAATACCGGCAACGCCGGACACGCTTACGATGCGGGAAGCATGCGCGCCGATTGCGGCAAAACAAAAACACGAAGCGGTGAGAGGATCGTTATGAATTACACAAGCCTGTGAGCCTCACCCTTCGACAAGCTCACCCTTCGACAAGCTCAGGGTGAGGGGTATCCCTCATGCTGAGCCAGTCGAAGCATGAGGAAAGCGCGCTACGCCGCGATCATGCGGTCCACTTCGGCCACGATCTCGCGCAGGTGAAAGGGCTTGGACAGCACCTTGGCCTGCTTGGGCGCGTGGGAGGATGGGTGCAGCGCCACCGCCGCAAAGCCCGTGATGAACATGATCTTCAGGGCGCCATCCATTTCGGCGGCGCGCTTGGCAAGCTCGATCCCGTCCATGCCGGGCATCACGATGTCGGTGAGCAGAAGGTCGAAGCGGCCAGTCCTTCAGGCATTCATAGGCTTCGCCGCCATCGCCGAAATCGGTGACGGCGTGGCCCGCCTTGACCAGCGCCTGCGCCAGGAACCGGCGCAACGATTCATCGTCTTCGGCCAATAGAATCTGGGCCATAGGAGCCCTCCCCCCAAGGACCTTAAGCCTAGCAGAGGCTGTGCGTAAATGCTGTTCCCCGAAAGCCACCCCTTGGGCGCGAACCGCTTGATTGCGATGCGCGGTTGGTGGTCCACTCCGGCTGGAAACAGGCGAATCGGCTGACCAAAAATGGTTTCCGGCGAGGATGATGCGGTGCTGGCGGAGCTTTATGCCGCGCCCTTTTCGCTCGCGCGGCCGGCTTCGCGCACCGCCCCCTTCGTTTTTGCATCGCCACATGCCGGGCGGCTTTATCCGCCGAGCTTTGTGGAGAGGAGCAGGCTTTCCGCCATGAGTTTGCGGCGCTCCGAAGACGCCTTCGTGGAGGAATTGTTTTCGGCGGCGAGCGAACTGGGCGCACCGTTTCTGGCGGCGCGGTTTCCGCGCGCGTATCTGGATGCCAACCGCGCGCCCACCGAACTCGACGCCATCATGTTCGACGGCGAATTGCAGGTGAGCGTCGATGCGCCGAGCGCGCGCGTGGCGGCGGGGCTCGGCGTGATCCCGCGCATCGTGCGCGACGGGGCGGAGATCTATCGCGAGAAACTTTTGCCGGACGAAGCGGAGTTGCGGCTTGCGCGATTGTACCGGCCTTATCACGCGGCGTTGATGCAGCTTGTCGAGGAAACGCGCGCGCAATTCGGCGCGTGTGTCGTGATCGATTGCCATTCCATGCCGTCGGCGGCGGCGATTCCGGAAATTGTGCTTGGTGATCGTTATGGAACGTCGGCGGTTCCATCGCTGATGCGCCGCGCCGAAATCGCGTTCGAGAGCCGCGCCTTCACCGTGCAGCGAAATGTGCCTTACGCGGGCGGTTACACGACCTATCTTTACGGCAAGCCTTCGCGCGGCATTCACGCCATCCAGATCGAGATCAATCGCGCGTCATATCTGGACGAGGAGCGCATCGTTCCCGGCCCGCGCTTTGGCGATGTGCGCGCGCGCATTGCCGAGGCGCTGGGCGAATTGATCGCGATCGATCCCGCACTTCTGCGCCCTGCGCGCGACATGAAATGGGCCGCGGAATAGGCGCGCTTGCGCAGCCGCCGGGATTTCTCCCTCGGATATGACGGGACGGTGCGGGACGCCGTTTCCGGCAAATCATTCCACACGCGCGTGTTCTAAGAAGCGCCATACTCAGGCGCCCCGCACCCGGCTGCTTGGTGCGCTTCCATTGCTCCGATGAAGTTCACACCTTCACCGTGGACGGCTCCACACTGTCTGCGGGATCCTGCGTCAGTTCCTCCCCGCGACAGCGGCAACGGCGCAACCCTTGCGAACGCGGATTCGTTACCTCCGCACATCGCAAGCACCGATGCGAACCCACGCAGAAGACGGTCGACAACGCTCCCATCACGAGTCCGCACGGGACAAATGTAAGGCCGCTACAGATGCGTGGGATAAGTTTTTTCGTTTTGCAGGATTGGACTGGGGAATTTCGGTTTTCCAGCGGGGATAAGTGGGAAAGGGTGATGGATAAGCAACAGCAAGACGAAACGAATTTCAAAAATTGAAACACAAATTCCCCCTCCCCTTGCGGGAGGGGGCAATCGATTGCGAGCAACGCGAGCGATTGATTGGGGGAGGGGTAAGCGCGCGAACAACCCCTCCCCCGAATGTTTTTCGCGCTCCGCGCTCAAATCATTCGCCCCCTCCCGCAAGGGGAGGGGGAAATTAAAGAAAAATGGCCGCTTCCGGGGGGCGGAAGCGGCCAAGTTCAGGGAGGAAACGCCCAGGAAGGGCGGCGGCATCACGGAGAGGAAGTCCGCAATGACGCGCTGCAACAATATGCAGAAGTTCATCCCGCAGTGCAACAGGAAAATAGGGCCGGGCTGCGGCAAGGTGGCCCATAAAAATGAGAGTTTCCGGCAAATTTTAACCAGTGCCGGGTCGCCATGCAGCCCGCTTATATATTGTGCAGCGCAACATTTCGTGATCGAAAAACCGCCCGGTTTCACCAAAGGATTACGGCCCTGCAACAGGACCGTCGCATGGAACAGGCACGCCTCTATGCAAAGGCGCGAGTCCAATTCGCGACGGGAGCAGCACATGGCCGAGACAGCGTGGTCCGACCCAAGCCGCCGCCTCAGACGGCGCCCCAACATCGCCGATTTCCTGCCCGCCGCGCGCAAGCCGCATCGCGACATCCACGCGCCGGTTTATAAAATCCGCCATCACCGCACGATCTTTATCTCCGACACGCATCTGGGCACGCGCGGCTGCAAGGCCGTGATGCTGGCCGATTTCCTGTCGCGCAATTCCTGCGACACGCTTTATCTGGTCGGCGACATCATCGACGGCTGGCGGCTGAAACAGCGCTGGTACTGGCCCGAAACGCATAGCCGCGTGGTGCATGAAATCCTGCACAAGATCGATTGCGGCACGCGCGTGATCTTCGTGCCCGGCAATCACGACGAAGCCTTCCGCCCCTTTTGCGGGCGGGCAATCGCGGGCGTGGAAATCCTGCGCGAGGCGATCCACGAAACCGCCGACGGCCGGCGTCTTCTCGTCATCCACGGCGACCAGTTCGACGGGGTGATCGCCTATGCGCGCTGGCTCGCCCTCTTCGGCGACTGGGCCTATTGCGCGGCCCTCGAAGTGAGCGAGGCGTGGAGCCGGGTGCGCCGCGCCTTTGGCCTCTCCTATTGGTCGCTCTCGGCCTATCTCAAGCAGAAGGTGAAAAATGCGGTCGAATATATCTGCCGCTTCGAGGACGCTGTCGCTCGCGAAACCCGCGCGCGCGGCCTCGACGGCGTCGTGTGCGGCCATATTCATCACGCGGCGATCAAGGATATCGGTGGAGTCCTCTATCTCAACGACGGGGACTGGGTTGAAAGCTGCACCGCCCTTGTCGAAGATGCCCGCGGACAATTGGAGATTCTCCACTGGGCATCCCCCGCCGCCGAACCGGGCATGGTCTCCCATTCCGCAGGCGAACTTACGGCTCCCGTTCCCGCCTGAAGACCCACACATGAACGAGGCGCGCTTCGCCAACGATGCCGCGCGCGCGGCCGACGAATCGTACAAGCTCCTGCTTGTCACCGATGCATGGGCGCCGCAGGTGAACGGCGTGGTGCGCACGCTGGAGACGCTGGGCCGCGATCTTTCCGCGATGGGCCATGAGGTGCGCTACTCGACGCCGCAAGGCTTGGCGACGCTGCCGCTTCCCACCTATCCCGAAATTCGCCTCGCGCTTTTTCCGCGCAAGAGCCTTGAGAAAATGATCGCGGATTTCCGCCCCAACGCCATTCACATCGCAACCGAAGGCCCGGTGGGTCTTGCCGCGCGCGCGATCTGCGTGCGGCAGAAAATTCCCTACTCGACATCGTTCCACACGCGCTTTCCCGAATATGTGCGCGCGCGGTTGCCCTTTGTGCCGGAGAGTCTCGTCTGGCGCTTCCTGCGCTGGTTCCACGATCCGGCCGAAACGATGATGGTGGCGACACCCTCGTTGCAGAACGAACTGGAAGCCCATGGCTTCGGCAATGTGCGCATCTGGTCGCGCGGGGTGGATGTCGATCTCTTCCGGCCCATCGAGGGCGCCACGCTGCCCTTCCCCCGCCCCATCTGGCTGAATGTCGGGCGCGTGGCGGTGGAGAAGAATATCGAGGCGTTTCTGGCGCTCGACCTTCCCGGCACCAAGGTGGTGGTGGGCGACGGCCCGGCGCGGGCCGCACTCGAGCGGCGCTACCCGGACGCGAAGTTCCTCGGCCCCAAGACGGGCGAGGAGCTGGTGCGGCACTATTCTGCCGCCGATGTGTTCGTCTTCCCCAGCCGCACCGACACGTTCGGGCTGGTGCTGCTGGAGGCGCTGGCCTGCGGGCTGCCGGTGGCGGCCTATCCGGTTCAGGGGCCGCTGGACGTGATCGGGGACGAGCCGGTGGCGGCACTGCATGAGGACCTTGCCACGGCCTGCGCGCGGGCGCTGGAAATCCCCTCGGCGGCCTGCCGGACCTACGCGCTCACCCGCTCCTGGCGGGCCTGCACCGAGCAGTTTCTGGCCAATCTGCCGCCGGCCTATCCCCTGCCGCGCTAGAGTCGATTTGGGTTGGATTGAACCATATTTCGTCATCGCCGGGCCTGTCCCGGCGACCCATAACCTCCGTCTAGACGGGTGTTCATGGGTGGCCGCCACAAGGGCGGCCATGACGATGATTGGATGGTTTCAATCCAAAATACCTCCAGAGCACACACGCCGCAGGTGCGCGCCGTCACAGAAATGATAGGTTCCCGCGCCCGTTCGGTCTCACGGTTTCTTCATGTCCGCTTCGCGCGCGCGCGACCCCTTTCCGGCATCTCAGGAATGGCTGTTCTTCGGCCTGACCGTGCTGTGCTGGGCGCTGTTCACCATCAGCCTGGGCAAGGACGTTTCGTGGGACTTCCGCAATTATCACTGGTACGGGCCTTACGCGTTTCTGAACGGGCGCGCGGCGATTGATGTCGCGGTGGCGCATCAGGCGACCTATTACAATCCGTTTCTCGACATTCCCTATTACTGGCTCGCCACGCATTTTCGTTCGTGGGTGGCGGTGGGCGCACTCGGTGCGGCGCAAGGGTTGAACGTCATTCCGCTTTACATGATGGCGCGTTCGGTTTTGCGCGGCGACGACAGCCGCGTGATGGCGGGCGTGATCGCCCTGATCGGCATGACGGGCGGGCTGTCGCTTAGTCTTTCGGGCACCACCTATTACGACAACATCATGAGCGTGTTCGTGCTTGGCGGATTGGCGCTGCTCGTCTGCAATCGCGAAACGCTGGCGACGGGAACGATTTTGCAAGGGCGCTGCGATTGCGGGCACTCGCCGGATTGATGACGGGCGCCGCGGTGGGATTGAAATTGCCGGAAGCGCCGTTTGCGCTCGGTTATGCGGGCGCATTGATCGCACTTCCCGGCAATCTCACGCGCAAATCGGCGCGCGTGCTGGCGGGCGGAATTTTCGGCGTGATCGGCGTGGCGCTGACCGGCGGTTACTGGATGGCGCATCTGGCGCATGTCACCGGCAATCCGCTCTTTCCCTATTTCAACCAATATTTCCATTCGCCGCTGGCGCTGGCGGCCTCCTATCGCGATGTGCGTTTCCTCCAGCACGATCTGTGGCACGCGTTGCTCTATCCGCTGCTGTTCTCCATCGACTGGCGCGTTGCCGATGACCTCGGCTATTCCGACATCCGCGTGGGGCTTGCTTACGTCGTGCTGATCGCAAGCGGCGTGATGTGGTTGCTGCGCAAGCGCAATCCCGATCCGCTGGCCGATCCCGAAGGCGCTGCGCGCGCTTTATGCCTTCTGGATCGTGTCCTATCTCGCATGGCTCACCGTGTTCGGCATCTATCGCTACATCATCACGCTGGAGATGCTTTCGCCGCTGGTGATTGTGGCAGCCCTCGGGCGATGGAATCTCGACCGCCGTGCGCGGCTGATGCTGCTGGGCGCGCTCGGCGCCATCATCCTTGCCACCACCGGCACATCGGAGATGAACCGCGCCCCACTCGGCAATCCCTATATCGAAGTGAAGATGCCGACGATCCGCCGCCCGCATCACACCATGATCCTGATGACCGGCGAATCGCCGATGGGCTATATCGTGCCGTCGCTGCCGCATTCGATTCCCGTTTTGAGAATCGATGGCTGGATGATCCAGCCGCAGGACGGCTCCAAACTCACCGCCGAAACGAAGGCGCGCGTGGCCGCCTACAAGGACGATCTTTTCCTCATGTCCGATCCCTACGAAATAGACCGCGCGCGCGCCGCATTGGCCGGTTACGGGCTTGCCATTGTCTGGCTGCAATGCGGAGATGTGGAAACGAATCTGGGCGGGCAGTATGAATTCTGCCCGCTCTATCGCAAACCGGACGCAAAGCCATGAGCGCGCGCATCGCCATACTCATTCCCTGCTATAACGAGGAAGCCGCTATCGCCAGCGTTGTGCGCGATTTTCGCGAGAGCCTGCCGGGGGCCGCGATCTACGTCTATGACAACAATTCCAGCGACGCCACCGTCGCGCGCGCGCGCGAAGCGGGCGCAATCGTGAGGAGCGAGCCGCGCCAGGGCAAAGGCAATGTGGTGCGGCGCATGTTCGCCGATGTGGAAGCCGACATCTACATCCTCGTCGATGGCGATGATACGTATGACGCATCGGCAGCGCCCGCGCTTGTGCGCGCGCTGGCCGATGGCGGCTACGACATCGTTTCGGGGCGGCGCATCGCCGTGGCCGACAGCGCCTATCGCGCGGGGCATGTTTTGGGCAACCGGCTGCTGACCGGGCTCACCGCGATGATGTTTCGCGTCAAGCTTGCCGATCTTCTGACCGGCTATCGCATCATGTCGCGGCGGTTTGTGAAATCCTTTCCGTTCACGGCGGAGGGCTTCGGCATCGAAACCGAACTCACGGTTCATGCGGTGCGGCTTCTGATGCCGATGATCGAGATCGACACGAAATATAAAGAGCGCCCCGCCGGTTCGGTGAGCAAGCTCAGCACATACCGCGATGGTTTTCGCATTCTCTTCACCATCGCGGGGCTGGTGCGCGAGGAGCGCCCGCTTGTGTTCTACAGCGCGATCTTCGCGATTGCGGCGGCGGTGTCGCTGATCGTCGGCACGCCTTTGGTGCTGGAATATCTGCACACGGGGCTGGTGCCGCGCTTTCCCACCGCGATATTGGCGACGGGATTGATGGTGGTGGCGTTCATCGCGCTCGCGGTGGGCCTGATCCTCGACACGGTGACGCGCGGACGCTGGGAAGCCAAGCGCATGGCGTATCTGGCGATCCGCGGCCCGCAGGATCTCGAACTGCCGTGAACATCGCGCGTTCGCAATTCCTGCGCTTTGCGCTGGTGGGAACGGCGGGCTTCGTGGTCAACGAAGCGGTGCTGTTCGCGTTTCTCAAAATTCTGCATCTGGATCCTTACAGCGGACAAGCGGTGGCATTCGTCTTCGCCGCGACCTTCACATGGTGGGGCAACCGCTTTCTCACCTTCCGCGAACAGGCCGCGGTTTCGCGCGGCGGCATGGCGCGCGAATGGGCGACGTTCATTGCCGCCAACGCGCTGGGCGGTGCGGTGAACTACGCGATCTATGCGTCTCTGGTGACGTTCGCCCCCGCGCCATTTAACAGCCCGTTCCTCGGCGTGGTGGCGGGAACGCTTGTGGGCCTCGCGTTCAATTTCACGATGTCGAAGCGGTTTGTGTTCCGCGCCTAGCGCACGATTGGGTAATTCACGATCACGCTTCCCTCATGCTTCGACAGGCTCAGCATGAGGGATTGGCTCAACCCCTCACCCTGAGCCTGTCGAAGGGTGAGGAACACGATTCAACGTCAAACAAGCACGCTCTACCGCAATCTCGCAAGCGCTTCGAGCGCCACCATGCCGCCCGGCGCGTCGATCTCCACGCGCGTGGTTTCGGTGAGGCGCGCCATCGTCATGTAGAAGCCGCAGGTGAAGATGATCTCCACAATCTCCTGCGCGGAGAAATGCGCGGATGCTTCGTTCAGATTTTCCTCGCTCGCGCGAACATTCTCGATCACATCTTTCGAAAAGCGCAGCAGCGCTTTCTCACCCGCATCGAAACAGGACGCTGCGATTTCATCGCGCGAAAGCGCATCGATCTGTTCCTGACGGCAGCCGGCGGCGAGCCCGATGGGCACATGCTGCACCCATTCATATTCCCCACCTTCGAGTTTTGCGACGAGCAGGATCACCAATTCGCGCAAGGGCGGAGCGAGCTTCTGCTTAGACAGGATCGCGCCGCCGAGACGCAAGCCGGGCTTGAAGAGCGTGGAGGCGTTCGCCCACATGCGGAAAATGTTGAGCTTGCGCGGCAATTTCTCGAACGTCTCGCGCACGTCTTCGGGTACGGTTTCCATATCGGCAAAGGGGATCAGCGGCATGGCGGCTCCTTCAGATGTCTTCGGCGGTGTGGCGATCCACCGTGACCGATTTCACGATAGCAAAAATTTGCATGCCCGGCGCGAGCGCCAGGCGCGCGGCGGATGCGCGCGTGATCCGCGCGACCAGCTTGGCCTCGCCGCATGACAATTGCACATCGGCGTGGGCCGCACTCTCGCCGATGGCGGCGATGGTGGCGGGGATCACATTGTTGGCGCTGATCGCCTTGGGCTCCTCGCGCGCGAGCATGATGTCTTCGGCGCGGATTCGCACGCGCAAGCGCGAGCCCAATTCCTTGGCAATGCGGCCGGTGATAATTTCGCCGCCCGCGAAAGACAGCACGCTCAAGCCATCGTCGCGATGGGATTTGACTTTCGCATCCAGCACCGCGCCATAGGACGCAACGCCGGACGCGGTGGCGAATTGCAGATCCGACATCAGATCGAATACCGAGCCGAGTGCTGCCACGCGGCCCGCTTTCATCACCACGACGCTATCGGCAAGGCGGGTGACTTCATCCAGCGAATGGCTGACATACAGCATCGGCACGCGCGCATCGTCGCGCAGGCGTTCGAGATAGGGCAGGATTTCGTTCTTGCGCGCGGCATCGAGGGCGGCCAGCGGTTCATCGAGCAGCAGCAATTGCGGCGAGGCGAGCAGCGCGCGGCCAAGTGCGACGCGGCTTTTTTCGCCGCCGGAAAGTTTGGCGGGTTTGCGCGCGAGCAGATGTTCGAGGCCGAGAAGTTCGACGATATGCGCGAAATCGTTTTCGCGCGGCGGTGCGGGCGCGCGGCGCATTCCGAAGCGCAGATTGTTTTCCACGCTCATATGGGGAAAGAGGCGCGCGTCCTGAAACACCGTGCCGATGCGGCGCGCATAAACGGGCAGCGACACGCCCGAATCCGTATCGAGAATGACGCGGCCGTCGATGACGATGCGCCCGGCTTGCGGGTTCAACAGACCGGCGATTGCGTGAACGATGCTGGTTTTCCCCGCGCCTGACGGACCGAACAGCGCGGTTACGCCCGCGCCGACGCGGAATTGCGCATCCAGCGTGAAGCCGGGAAATGCGTGATGGAGTGCTACCTCGACGCTCATCGCCCGATCAATCTGTTGGCGCGGCGTTGGGCGAACGCGGCCAATGCGACGCCGCCGAGCGCGAGCGCGATGGAAAGAATGGAAAGCCGCGTGGCCTCGATCTCGCCGCCCGGCGTTTGCAGCGCGTTGTAGATCGCCAGCGGCAGCGTGCGCGTTTCGCCGGGAATGTTGGAGACGAAGGTGATGATCGCGCCGAATTCGCCGAGGCTGGCGGCGAATGCCGTGATCGCGCCCGCGACGATGCCGGGCAACGCCAAAGGCAGAGTGAGATTGAAGAAGCGGTCAGGCGCGCGCGCGCCCAATGTTTGCGCCGCGTCGCCCAAACCCGCGTCCATCGCTTCGAGCGCGAGCCTTATGGCGCGGAACTGGAACGGGAATGTGATGAGCGCGGATGCGAGTGCCGCACCTTTCCAGCTAAACGCGAAACGGATTCCAAGATGGGCGAGCAGCCATGCGCCGAGCGGCCCTCGCGTGCCGAGCGCCAGAAGCAAGCAGATAACCCACCACCACCGGCGGCAGAACCAGCGGCAGTGTGAGCGCGCCTTCGACCAGCACCTTGCCGGGAAAGCGCGCATGGTTGAGCCACACCGCGGCGGCGAGCGCAAAAGGCAGCGCGCATGTGATAGCCACGACAGACACGCGCAGCGAAAGCAGCAATGCTTCAAGCTCGGCCGCGCTCAACATCTATTTCACCGTGAAGCCATAACGCGCGAAGATCGCAAGCGCGGTTTTTCCCGTGAGAAATGCGAAATAGGCGCGCGCGGGCGCGGACGCGCCCTTCACCAGCGCGAAGGGATAGACAATCGGCGGATGGCTCGCTTGCGCGAACACGCCCACGATCTTCACCTTCGCATCCGCGCGCGCATCGGTGAGATAGACAATGCCGAGCGGCGCTTCGCCACGATCCACATAGAGAAGGGCCGCGCGCACATCCTCGGCGCGCGCCAGATGCGGTTCAAGCCCATCCCACGCGCCCAGATTCTGCAAAGCCTGTTTGGCGTAGATACCGGCCGGCACATGATCGGGATCGCCGACCGCGAGCCTTCCGCCGCTCAAGAATTTTTCCCAATCGAAATGCGAATCGATGGCGCGGGGGCCAAGCGGGGAATCCGATGGTGCGATCACAACCAGCGCATTGCCGATGGGGCTTTTGCGCGAGGCGGGCTCGATCAAACCGCGCGCCGCCAGATAATCCATCCATTGATTGTCGGCGGAGGCGAAGATTTCGGCGGGCGCGCCGTTTTCGATCTGGCGGGCGAGCGTGGACGACGAAGCAAACGAATTGACGATTCGCGCACCGGTTTTCTTTTCATAGACGGTGGCGATGTCCTGCAACGCGTCGGTCAGGCTCGCCGCCGCGAAGACGACAATTTTCGGCGCCGCGAGCGCGGGGGTCGCCAACATCGCAAGGATGAGAGCCAGTGCAAGCCTGCGCATCGCGGCCTCTGTTTCGAGCCGTGGAAATCTACAACCGTCGCAGCGGCGCAGAAAGGATGCGGTGCCAATCGAAGAATACCGCTGTTAAACAAAATTCGTCATGGCCGCCCTCGTGGCGGCCACCCATAACCTCCGTCTCGCAGGGTGTTCATGGGTGGCCGGGACAAGCCCGGCCATGACGTTTAGGTTAGATAGTCTCTGTAAAACGACTCTGACGCGTGTGCGCGGCTTCAGTGGCTGCGGGCGTAAACCGACCACAGGCGGGAGATGACTTGTGCCGCGCTAGTGCCGTCGGCGGCGCCGAACGCCTTGGCGGCCTGGCCGTAATTCTTCAGGCCGACATAGGCAAGGCCCAGCGCCATCTCGGCATTGTTCTTGTCGGTGACGCCCTTGGCGATGCCCGACTGCACGGCGGTGAGCGCATCCTGATAGCGGCCCATGCCCCAATAGGCCTCGCCCAGTTTCACCAGCGGCTCGCCGGTCGGCGCTTTGGCGGCGGCGGCGGCGGTTTTTGCGAGATCGGCCTGGCTCTGCGTGGCCTGTGTCTTGGCCATGTCGAGAAGCCGCTGCTGGCGCGCGCCGGAGAGCATCTTGTTATCGAAGCCCTTCTGCTGGATCGCCTGACCCTCGGCCGGGAAGCCAAGCTGAATGGCGATCTGGGTGGCCAGCGAATAATCGTCGGCGTTGCGCATCGAGCCGGTCAGCAAACGCAGACGGTAGATGTCGAGCGTCTGGTGATCGGAGAGGCCCTTGGTGCGGTCCGCACTTCCCAGGTAATAGACCCAGTATTGCGACTTGCCCTGAAGGATCAGGCGCTCGGCCGCGGTGCGCACCGAATCCTCGTCGCCCACCTTCGAGGCGCAGTTCATCAGCAGTTCGAGTTGCTGCTGCGTGCCGCCGCTATTGCCCATCAGCGCGCGCAGATAATGAATCGCGCCGCTGTAATTGCCGGTGAGGTAATAGGCCTGCGCGATGACCATTTGCGACTGGCCGTCGAGCGCGCCGAAGCGGCGCAGGATTTCTTCGTCCTGAATCACCTTGCCGTATTGGCGCGCGTTGTAATGGGCGGAGAGAAGCTCCTTGGCGACGGTGGCGCTGCCCTGACCGGACGCGATCATGTTTTCATAGACCGAAGGATCGCCCGATTTCGCCAGGATGAAATTCTTCATCTGGGCGATGGTCTGCTGCTCCGCCGAGGTCAGATCGGAGACCGATTCGGCCTCTTTCACTTTTGCGAGAGCGGCGTTGATTTTGCCGGCATTGGCAAGCGCCAGCGCATCCTGAAGCGGCTTTCCGACGGACGGACGCACGGTTCCGGCCTCGGCCATCGTGGGTGCGACGAGCCCGGCAGCAGCCACAGAAGCGGTGCCCACGAGAAACGCTGCGCCCAGAGCGCGCAAGGTTTTCCCAGTCATATCAACCTCATTCCAGAAGGTCCGGAGGAGGCCGCCACAGGGGGCCTCGTCCGCCATCGCCTCTCACTTACTGTACATATTGCTCGGTGCCGATGATTCCAATATGCGTCACGCCGCGCCGCTGCGCATTTGCCATGACCTTGGCGACCGTATCGTACTTGGCCAGGCGGTTGGCGGAGAGGTGGATTTCCGGCTGCGGGTCGGCTTTCGAGGCATCGTAGAAATAGGTGTCGAGCGTCTTCATGTCGACGGGCGAGCCGTTCCAGTAAACCGTGCCGTCGAAATCGACCTCAAGGTCCACGACCGTGGGCGGGACGGGCGGCGGCGTCATGTTCGGCCGCGGCATGTCCAGCTTCACCGCATGGGTCTGGATCGGGATGGTGATGATGAGCATGACGAGAAGCACGAGCATGACGTCGATCAACGGCGTCGTGTTCATCTCCACCATCACCTCGCCGTCGCCGGTGCCCTCGCCAACATTCATTGCCATAGCGCAATATCCTTCTTAAGCCGCGCGATTGTTATTCGTCGTGATGGGGTTCGAGCAGGAAGCCCACCTTCATGATTCCGGCTTTCTGACAATCGTAAACGACGCGGCCGATCGCCTCGAAACGGACGTCCTTGTCGCCGCGGATATGCACTTCCGGCTGCGGCACGATGACGGCCTTCTGCTCGAGGCGCTGGATCAGCTCCTCGTTGCTGGAGACGAGAGCATTGTCCCAGTAAATGTTCTCCTCCGTATCGACGGCGATCACGATGTTTTCCGGCTTGGTCTGCGTCGGGATATTCGTCGCATTCGGCAATTGCACGGGCACGGCCTTGATAACGACCGGAACCGTGATGAGGAAGATGATGAGCAGAACGAGCATCACGTCCACCAGCGGCGTGGTGTTGATGGTCGTGTTCAGTTCCGCTTCATCGCCGCCACCGGGTGGCATATGCATGGCCATGTGAACCTACTCCAATCTCGCAAAGCCGATCCGGTGGTTATTTGCCCTTGGTGACCAGATAGGTCTGCAGATCGCCGGCGAAGCTCCTGAGCTTCTCGGTGATGACCTTGTTGCGGCGGACGAGGAAGTTATAGAGCAGCACGGCCGGAACGGCGACGCCAAGACCGATGGCGGTCATGATGAGCGCTTCACCGACGGGACCGGCGACCTTGTCGATCGAGGCTTGCCCTGCGATGCCGATGGCGATGAGGGCGTGATAGATGCCCCAAACCGTACCGAACAAGCCGACGAACGGCGCGGTGGAACCCACCGAGGCGAGGAAGGCGATGCCGCCCTGCAGCCGCGAATTGATCTCTTCAAGCTGACGGGCAAGCGCCATGGCGATCCAGTCGTTGAGGTTCACCAATCCCGTGCCCTGGCCGGAGGATGCGCGCACCCCACTTTCGGCCACCGAACGGAACACGCTGTTCTTGGCGAGCTTGTCGATGCCTTCGTTGAGGTTGTTGGAGCTCCAGAAGCGGCGCTCGACCTGCTTGGCCTGATTGAGCATGCGCGACTGTTCCCAGTACTTCATGAAGAAGATGTACCAGGTGCCGACCGACATGATGCCCAGAAGGATGATCGTGCCGCGGGCGACGAAATCGCCGTTCGCCCAGAGCGACGCCAGACCATAGGGATTGGCGACCTTCTGCTGGCCTTCATCCGGCGGCGGAGGAGGCGGAGGAGGCGGAGGCGTCGCTTCGGCGGCAGCCGGAGCGGCGGCATCGGGCGTGGCCGGTGTGGTCGCATCGGACGACGCCGGTGCTGACTGATCGGCTTGCGCGATCTCGATCGTGGCCGGAACGGCATTGGCAAGAGCCCCGCCGGCGGTGAAGCCGGAGAGAAGGACGATGGCGGCTGCGATCGTCAGGCGTTTCGAAATCATTTCCTCGATACTCCGTAAGTGAGATGAAGCTGGTTATCGCCCGGTTGGGCCTTGGTTAGTCCGTGAGCCTGTAAAGAACTTCGACCATCGTCGACGTTGCGATCGGGCGTCCGCCCTGCGTTGCCGGCTTGTAGTGCCATTCTTTCACGCATATCTGCGCCGCCTGATCGAGACGGGGAAACCCGCTCGATTTCTCGACCGACACACTGGCGACGGAGCCGTCTTCCTGGATCGTGAATTTGATTGCAACCCTGCCCTGCTCGCTGAGACGGCGCGACACGGGCGGATAATCCTGCTCGCAATCGTGCTTGCGCCCGACGGGCACGGCCGACGAAATCTGCGGTGCGGCAACCGGGGCCACATGCGACTGCACGGCGGTGATCGCGTTCGACGGACCCGTATCCGCGATGGCGATATCCGGCGGCGGCACGAAGGGCGGCGGCGGCTTGGTGAGATCCGGCGGCGGCGGCGGGGGCAGCTTTTCCTGCTCCGGCGCTTTTTCCTGCACGACCTCGGCTTTGAGTTCGTCGGGAAGTTTCTGGATCATCTGCGCGGCAAGACCACTGGCCAGCGCGTAGATGATGATGACGTGAAGAAGAGCGACCAGCCCGACACTGATGAACCGCCGTGGAGCGGCTACAGGCGTCTGGAACGACCTCATGTCATGTTCTGGTGTCTGCATGGTTCAACGATACCCAATAAAACTAAACCCGGCGCTAATGCACCGGGCATGACAATGACAAGCCAGGCTCACGCGTCCCCCTCCCCGGCTCCGCGATTGCGGCGCACGTTCTTGGCTTTATTTTGGCACATCGTAATCATCGTTCCCAACCCGGTCTAGCGCTTCATTTGGTAAACATCAAACAATGTGAACATTTCCGTCAGTTCACGCCTGCGATCCGGCCCGCCAGCCACCCATCCTCCGGGGCGGTTGGAACTTTCGTGCGGCGAGTGCGAATCCCACAGGCAATTTCCGCCTTTACGGGTTTCGCGCGGCGCTGCAACAAAACTTTGGCGAACGGGCTCCCAGACATCATATTCCAACGTAAGACCGCCTTTCGCAGGATGCGGCGAATCGTTCCACCTCGCGTGTCAGCCTTTGGAAAGCGTAACTTTTCAACATGGCGGAAATGCGTTCCCGGATGGATCGAGTCGCTAACGAACAAGGCGGCGCAAGAGACGCGAAGTTGCGCCGTTAGACAAGTATTGACGTGGGTGAGTCACTCCCCCTAGCGTTCAAATGTACGCGAGGTTCCAGGGAACGCGGTGAAGCGCCGCGGCTGCCCCCGCAACTGTGACCGGCGAGCGGTCGTCCAGAATGCCACTGAAGCATGTCGCTTTGGGAAGGCGGACGGCAGCTACGACCCGGCGAGCCAGGAGACCTGCCCCGCGTGTCGTCCTGTTTCCGGTCGGGGTGCGCCGGGAGCTGCGGGATGACCCGCGCGTGACGACGTTGTTGGAGTCGTCGTCGCGGGGCGTTTTTGAAAATGAAGTATTCTCAAAATCACAGGCGTACCGCGTGCCGGCTCCTGGCCCCAGAACCAGGAGAACTATCATGCACAGAAGAACGGCATTTTTATTTCTGCTCAGTTTTTGCGTTTTCGCCACCGCCGCCGAAGCGAGGCGACGACACCGTTGTCGTAACCGCCACGCGAACGCCGACGCCCGAACTGCAAACCGGCGAATCGGTTTCGGTCATAACGGGGGATCAGCTTCAGACGCTGCAAACCGTGTCGCTCACCGATGCGCTGGCGCTGACCCCGGCACTCACCGTCAATCGCAATGGCGAGATCGGCCAGCTCACCACCATCTCCATCCGGGGTGCCGAGAGCGGCCAGACGCTGGTGCTGATCGACGGGGTGCGAATCAACGATCCCAGCGGCACCGACGATGGCGCGGTGCTGGGCGATCTGATGGTCAACAATATCGACCGGGTGGAAGTTCTGCGCGGGGCGCAGAGCACGCTTTACGGCAGCGACGCCATCGGGGGCGTGATCGACGTGTTCACAAAGCGCGGCGGCGAGGACGAGATGCGCGCAAGCGTGGAGAGCGGCTCGTTCGACACCTATCGCATCAACACCGCGATCAACGGCAGCGATGACGGCGTGGAATATGGCGGCGCGCTCAATTATTTCCACACCAATGGCGTCTCGGCGGCGGCGGGCTATCCCGAAACCGACGGCTACGGAAATATGGGCGCCACCGGCAATGTGCGCGTGCCGGTGAGCGACAATGTGAGCATCGATCTGCGCGGCTATTACACACGCGCGCGCGCCGATTTCGACGATGGGGCGGCGTCGTTCCTGCCGCCCTATCCGCCCGCGGATTCGGCCGCCTATTACACCAACAGCCTGCTTGCGGGCTATGCGGGGGTGAATGTGGATCTGTTCGGCGGCGTATTTCACAACCGCTTTGCCGTAATGGGCACCGAGAGCAATCGCAAATTCTTCGATTCCGCGTTCGACACGATCCACGAAAACGCGCTCAACAAGGGCAATGCGCTGCGCTTTGAATATCAGGGCACGGTGGATGTCTCGCCCGAGGCGCGGCTGACATTCGGCGCGGAAACCCAGCGCGTCTCCTTCACCGGCGATTATTTCAGTTCCTTCTCTTACTACGACAGCTTCAACAAGGGCCGCTCGCACATCACCGGCTATTATGCGCAATTGCAGGACAGGCTGTTCGATGCGCTGACGCTGACGGGCGGGGTGCGCTACGACGACGACGCCGAGTTTGGCAGCCACACATCGCTGAAGCTGGCGGCGGCGTGGCAGATGGCCTGGGGAACCGTGCTGCACGCCAATTACGGCGACGGGTTCAAGGCGCCGTCGCTTTACGAATCCTTCTCGCAATACAGCAATCCCGATGCGCCGCTCGCTCCCGAAGTGGCGCGCGGCTGGGAAGCGGGCGTGGATCAAACCGCGGCGGGCGGGCGCGTGCGGGGCACGCTGACCTGGTTCGAGCGGCGCACATCCAATTTGATCGACTTCCAGAGCTGTTATGTCGTGAGCCCGCCGGAGCCGGAATGCACCGCGCGCGCCGCTTCCGGCGGCTATTACTATAATGTCGGGCGCACGCGTTCGAAGGGCGTGGAGGCGGAGATCACAGCCGCACTCACCGAAACGCTGAAGCTCACGGCCAATTACACCGGCATGACATCGGACAATCTGCTCACCGGGCAGGCGTTGCAGCGCAGGCCGCACATCCAGGCCAATGGCATCGTCAACTGGACGCCCGCCGATGATTGGTCGGTGGGCGCGAGTGTTGCTTACGTCGGAAAACGCATCGACCAATACGATACGAGTGTTTCGCCCGCCGCACCGTTCCGGAACGGCAGCTATACGCTCGCCAATCTGTTCGGCGAATATGATTTCGGCAAATGGGCGCTTTACGGCCGCGTCGAGAATCTGTTCGACACGCATTACCAGCCCGAACTCGGCTATGGCGTGCCGGGACGGGCGTTTTATGTGGGTGTTCGCGCGAGCGAATAGATTGAAATCTGCCCCTCGCCCTTCGACAAGCTCAGGGTGAGGGGTTAGCCAATCCCCTCATGCTGAGCCCGTCGAAGCATGGGGGGAAATTTTGTTTATCCCGCCAGACGCGCCGCGCGCGCGGCATGGGCGCGCGTGAAGACGCCGCGCATGCGGGCCGCGGACATAAAACTTTCGCTGTTGTTCTCGTCTGTCGCGCCAAGCACCAGATAGCCATCGGGCGCGAGTGTCCGCGACAGCCGCTCCAGCGTGTAGAAGCGTTCCTGCGCGTCGAAATAAAGCAGCACGTTGCGGCAGAACACGATGTCGATCTGGCCGAGCCAGCCGAAACTGTCGAGCAGATTGAACGGGCGGAAGCTCACCATGCGGCGCAGGCGGTCGGACACGCGCCACTGGCTTCCGCATTGGGTGAAATGTTGCAGCAGAATTTGCGGAGAAAGACCGCGGCTGACTTCGTAATCGAGATAAAGTCCGTCGCGCGCGCGCGCCAGCATTTGCGAATTGAGATCGGTGGCGATGAGATCGATCTTCCAGCCGCTTTCGACAAGCTGGGCTTCGTCGAGCAGCATGGCGAGCGAATAGGGCTCCTGCCCGGAAGACGCCGCCGCACACCAGATGCGCAGGCGGCGTGTGCCGGCGCGCGCCTTCACAAGCGCGGGGATCATCACATTGCGCACGGAATCGAAACACGCACGGTCGCGGAAGAAGGAGGATTCATTGACCGTCATCGCTTCGGTGACGGCGCGCGACAATTCTTCGGGCTCGTGGCGCAATTCGGCGAGCAGCGCATCCACATCGCGGAATCCGAAGCGCAAGGTGACGGGCGCGAGCTTGCTTCGCACCACGGCCTGCTTGCCCGGCCCCAGCACAAGGCCGGAGCGCCGATGGAGAAAGCCGCAGAGAAAATCGAAATCGGCGGAATTCATCGACAGCACCGCGCGTCAGGCAATACCGATTTGGGCGAGCTTCGCCGCGATGGTGTCGCGGTCGAAGGGCTTGATGAGATATTCGCTGGCGCCCGCGGCGAGCCCGTCCTTGATGTGCTCGGAATTGTTTTCGATGGTGCAGAACAAAACCACCGGGCGCTCGCCGCCCGTTTCGCGGCGCAGGCTGCGCATGAATTCGGGCCCGCCCATGTCGGGTATCGACCAGTCGAGCAAAATCACGTCGGGCATCTTCTCGCGGCAGACGGCGAGCGCGGTTCCGCCATCGGGCGCCTCGGCCGTTTCGAAATGCAGCGATTCCAGAATCCGGCAGGCGACTTTGCGGATCACGCGGCTGTCGTCCACGACAAGACAGGATTTCATGAGCTGTTCCGGCTGAAATTCTGCTTCGAGCCTAAGGGAGCAAGGTAAAGATCGTCTGAACCGGCGCGGTAACTCAACCCGCGGTCAGTTCGACGGCCCCGTCGCTCATGGCGAGCTTGAGCCCCGCATTCACCGCACTTGCGAGCCTGTGGGTCAGATAGCCCTGCACCGAGCGGCCATCGAGCGGGGCCACGGGCTCGCCCCGGACGGCCTTTTCCACCTCTTCCAGCACGCGCGCGTTCTGGCCCACGGCGCGCACGCTGAAGCCCGGCTGGGCGGGGTCGGTCGAAGTCTGCACGGTCACCTGCCCGCCGCGCGGCAGGGCGTCTGCGGCCACCAGCGTGGCGTTCATCAGCAGCTTGGCCCAGTCCTTGGGCCAGTTGAGAGCGGGCGCGCGCCATTCCACGCTCACCTTGCCGCCCTGGACCAGCCCGGCCACGATCCGGCCCACTTCGGTAAGGTCGAGTTCGGCACCCGCCGAGCCCGCCGCCCCATAGGCGATGCGGCAGAACTGAAGGCGCGCCGCGGCCTGTTCGGCGCTCGACGCCACCAGCTTCAGCGCATCGGCGCGCATGTTGGCGTCGCGCTCGTCTTCCAGCACTTCCAACCCGTTGACCACCGCGCCCACCGGGCTCACAAGATCGTGGCACACGCGGCTGACAAGCAGAGCGGCAAAATCGAGATCGTTCATGGATTTCTTCTTCTCCGGCCGGATTATGGTTTGCAGTTCGTAACCTGCCGTCCCGGCTCTTAAGGATTGCTTAAAGATCGGGCGACTCAACGAGGGGATCATAGGCGTTGATGGCTGAGAATGGCGGACTTTCGGATTTCGCGCGTGCGCTTGCCGGGATCGCGTGGCGCGCGGGCGAGATCGTGCTGGCCCATTACGAGGCCGGTGCGGAGGCGCGGAAAAAAGCCGATCAATCGCCCGTGACCGCGGCGGACGAAGACGCCGAAGCCTTCATTCTGGCCGAGCTTGCCAAGGCGGCACCGGGCGTGGCGGTGATCGCGGAGGAAGAAGCGGCGGCCGGGCGGATACAGACGATCGGGTCGCGAGTTCTTTCTCGTCGATCCGCTGGATGGCACCAAGGAATTCCTCTCGCGCAATGGCGAGTTCACGGTGAACATCGCCGAGATCGTGAATGGCGTGCCCGTGCGCGGCGTCGTTTATGCGCCGGCGAAAGCGCGATTGTTCGTCGGCGAAATTCCGGGCGGCGCGTTCGAGATCGAAACGCGCGCCCATGTGCTTCCCGATTTTTCCGCGATGAAAAGAATCGAAGCGCGCGCAGCCCCCAGGGACGGATTGATCGCGGTCGCCAGCCGCTCGCATCGCGATCATCTGACGGACGAATATCTGATGGCCTATCCGGTGAAGGAATTCGTCACCGCGGGATCGTCGCTGAAATTCTGTCTGGTGGCGGCGGGCGAGGCCGACATCTATCCGCGCCATGGCCGCACGATGGAGTGGGATACGGCAGCGGGCCACGCGGTGCTGGCGGCGGCCGGCGGCAGCGTGACGACGGTGGACGGACGGCCTTTCACTTATGGAAAGGTGGAAGAGAAATTCGCCAATCCGTTCTTCGTGGCGCGCGGGGCGCGGGGATAGCGCGGCTTCTTTCGCCGCGCAGGAACCGCCGGGAGATTTTTCGATTTTCCGTAACGCCCTGACGCCACTCGCATTGTGCCTTTCGATTGTTCCGGCGTTTTCCTACCCTCCCCCCTCCCCCAGGCGGGGATAAGTGCGATGGGTCTTCCGTGTTTCATGTGCGCATTATAATGCAGCGTGAGAGAGCGGGGATAAGTTTTGACTAACAAATTTCCCCCTCCCCTTGCGGGAGGGGGCGAGCGTTGCGAGCGCGATCAATCTCAAAAAATAAAATCCAAAAACAGAAGCGAGCAACGCTCGGGGGAGGGGTAAGCGCGCAAACACCCCTCCCCCGAATGTTTTTCGCGTTCGCTTCCGCCTATGCGAGCTTCGCCGCTTCGGCGGACAAGTCGCTCTGCTCAAAACATTCGCCCCCTCCCGCAAGGGGAGGGGGATTGCTACTTCTAGAAATCCTTCCCCTTGCGGCTGGAATAAAACACCAGCCCCATCAATCCCGCGCCGAGCCCGAACGTCACGATCACGCCCAGCGCCATGAACACCCAGCCCGCCGTCGAGATGCCGACGCCGGAGAGCGCGTTCCAGGCGTGAACCGCGTACCAGCCCGCCCAGCCGAGAAATCCGGCCAGCACGATAATGGCGATCCAGCCTGCGGGGCCGATGGGTTTTTTGGGCGGTACGGATTCGGTCATGGCGTCATCTTAAATAAAATACGGGCGTCGCGTGCCTCAAATTTGCCGCCGTCCCCGCAAAGATTCGGGGGTGTCACAAACCTGCGCGAGCGGAACCCGCGCCTGCCATGGTAGTTATTATCCAACGTTAAAGGAGCTTCCCTCAATGTTCTCACGCCTTTTCCCGGCCGCCATGGCCGCCCTGATGATTTTCGCCATATCGCCCGCATCCGCCGCCGGCGACACCACGCCCGGCAAGCCCGGCGACAAATTCACGCAAAACGAGGTCGTGCAGGCCGGTGCGGATTTCTTCGGCACCACCTCGGAAGCCATGGCCAAGGCCGTGCAGCGCGTGTTCAAGGAACAGGGCCTGCCCGACGCCTATATCAAGGGCGACGAGGGATCGGGTGCGGTGATCGTGGGGCTGCGCTATGGCTCGGGCTGGCTGATCCGCAAGGGCTATGAGCCGCTGAAAGTCTATTGGCAGGGGCCGAGCGTGGGCTTCGATGTCGGCGGCAATGCGTCGAAGAATTTCACGCTGATCTATAATCTCGGCGACACCGACCGGCTGTTCCAGAAATTCCCCGGCGTGGAAGGCACCTATTATTTCGTGGCCGGGATCGGCGTGAATTATCAGCGCGCCGACGGCATTACGCTGGTGCCGATGCGCACGGGCGTGGGCCTGCGCGCGGGCGTGAACGCGGGATATCTGAACTACACGCGGGAAGAGTCGCTGAATCCGTTTTGAAGCGAATGGCGAGTAGGGAAAGTTTGTGTCTCTCACCCTTCGACAGGCTCAGGGTGAGGGATTGAGCTAACCCCTCATGCTGAGCTTGACGAAGCATGAGGGGGTATTCGCTATTCGCTTCTACGGCGTCGCCGCCGCTTCCGCTTTCGTGCCCGCAGGCGCGGGCAGATAGAGCAGAAGTGCGGCCGCGACATAGGTGGAGGAAAACGTTCCCACCACGATGCCGAAGAGAATCGCCGCGGTGAAATCGAACAGCGCAGGGCCGCCGAACAGCAGCAACGGGATCATCGAGCTTGCGGTGGCCGCACTCGTGAGAATCGTTCGCGCCAGCATCTGATTGGTGGAAAGATTGATGAGGTCGTAGAGCTTCATGCGCTTGTATTTTCGCCGGTTCTCGCGAATCCGGTCGAACACCACAACGGTATCGTTGATCGAATAGCCCGCAAGCGTCAGCAGCGCCGCCACGCTCGTCAGCGTGAAATCGAGATGAAAGACGGAGAACATGCCCGCCGTGACGAACACGTCATGGCCGGTGGCGACCACCGCACCGATGCCGTATTGCCACTCGAATCGCACCGCCACGTATATCGCGATCATCAAGACGGCGAGAATCGTCGCCACCACGCCGTCCTGAAACAATTCGGATGAAACCTTCGGCCCGATCACCTGCGCGTTGCGATAGGTGTAGCCGCTGCCGAGCTTGTCCTTGATCGATTTGGCGACCAACTCGCCGGATTCGTTGGCCTTGGGCTGCACGCGGATCAGCACGCAGGAATTGACCGGCGCGTCGCACGCCCCACCGCCGAAATATTGCAATTGCGCCTCGCCGAAGCCGATGGAATCCACCTGGCCGCGCATGGCGGAAATGTCGATCACCTTGGGGGCCTTGATTTCCATCAGCACGCCGCCGGTGAAATCGATGCCCAGATTGAAGCCGTGGAAGACGATGGAGATGATCGCGGCGAGCAGCAGCAGCCCGTCCACGGCGAAGGCGTAATAGCGCGCGCCGACGAAATCGATCTTGGTGTCTTCGGGCAGGAATTTTATGAGCGGCATGGGAAATCCGGCTTTGGACGGGGCCGAGACATAGCCGCAATGCCTTGATGCGGCAAGTTTAAGGGACCCCCACCTGCTCGCACGTCGTGCTCGCATCCTCCCCCTTTCAGGGGGAGGAAAACTCGGCGCTCTCTATTCCTCCCCCTGCAAGGGGGAGGTCATCCTCCGCAGCGTCAGCGCAGGAGGATGGGTGGGGGTCAGCTCTGCGTCCGCCTCACCGGGATCGGCATGGTGCAGACATCCAGCGCGGCGGGCGGCTTCCTGACCAGATAGGGCGAATTGGGGTGCATGCGGGCGTCCTTGGCCGCGGCGAAGCGGGGCGTGTCGGTGCGCATGACCTGATAATGGGGCCGCTGCATCAGGGGCACGTCGGCGGCCATGCGCACGCGGATGATGGGGTCGCGGCGGCTCGGCAGCGGGATGACGCCGTTCTGCACTTCGGCATCGCCGCGGTTGAGCTTCTGCACATATTGCATCCCGTCGATGACGCGGCCAAACGCGGTGTAGTTGCGGTCGAGCTGGCGGGCACCCTCGCCCAGCACGATGTAGAATTCGGTGGTGGCGGTATCGGCCCCCTTGTCGCGGGCGAAGGCCAGCGTGCCGGGGCAATGCAGGACCCAGTAGCGGGACTTGTCATGGCCCACGGGGAAGCCGTTCACCTCGCCCACCTGCGGCGCATAAAGATCGGGCGCACCCAGCGGAGTGAAATCGAGCCCGCCCGGCCGGTCGAACTCGCCCTTGATCGGCGGCCATTGCTTGAAGGCGGCACCACCCTGCCCGCCCTGCGCCACGAAGCCGTCGATCACGCGATAGAACGATGTGTTGTCGAAGAAACCCGCTCGCACCAGCGCCCTGAAGCGGGCCGCGTTGGCGGGGGCGAATTCGGGCGCAAGCTCGATGGCGATGGTGCCGTAACGCACATCCACCAGCACGAGATTCTGGGGGTTCACATCGCGCCAATCTTTATTATCGGCGGTCGCGGCGAGCGCCGCACTGCCCATGAACGCGGCAATGATGGCAAGCATGATGGTGCGCAAGAGGAACCCCTTCGAAGACGGCATCGCGATTACAAGCGAGATCACCCCCAAACGCAAATGGGATTGCGCCCAAACGCGACATCTTGGCGTTCACGGTTTGCCTCTGCGCGCAGACCGTCTATGGATGCACCATCAAATGGGGTTCGCGTATGTACGATTGTTCGAAGTGTCCCGGTTATTGTTGCTCCTACCCGATCATCGGATTGACCAAGCGCGATGTGCAGCGGCTTGCCAAACATTTCGGCCTCGGCTTCCGCCAGACGGTGAAGAAATACACCCGCCCCCAGGAAGACGAAAAATACACCATGCGCCGCAAGGCCGACGAGCATTTCGGCCGCGTCTGCCAGTTCTTCGACACCGAGGCGCGCCGCTGCACGATCTATAAAGCGCGGCCCTCGATTTGCCGGGATTATCCGGGCGGGCGCTGCGGTTACTACGATTTCCTGGCGTCGGAGCGGCGCTCCCAGGAAGACCCCGAACTCGTCGCCACGACCTGGAACAAATAGTGCGGCGTTGCGCGGCGGTCACTGTCTGGCGACGCGCGCGCGGTGTAGGCTTGCGCGGTATTCCTCGCCAAAGGGACATCCCATGAAACCGATTACCGTGACGGCCGCGGCCGTGGTGCTGGTGCTCGTCGCCGGTTCCGCATTCGCGCAAATCATGCGCGCAATGCCGATTGCGCCCGCGCAGAACCAGACCAATCTCGCAGCGCAGGTCAGCGCGCTGCAAAGCCAGGTTCAGCAATTATCCGCTCAAGTGCAATCGCTGAACACTGAGCTTGCGCAGACCGCCAAAAGTGCCAGCGACGCCAACATCAAAAGCGGCATCGATACCGTGTGGATCAACACCAATGGCGACGGCGCGATCAAGGCCGCAAACTGGGTGGCCGCAAACGGGCAGAATGCGGCACAGGCGTCAAGCTGGGTTTCGGCGAATGCGGCGGGCGCGGGCTTTGCGTCGAAATGGGTGGGCGCGAACGGCACCGCCATCATGAAAGTGGTCACCGCGTATCCCACGCACACCCACACCTACGACTATAAAACGCAGACATGGACCAACAATGCCGATTGCGGCGGGCATCCGTGTTCCTACATCACCGGCGGTCAAATCACGCACCCGCAGACATCGCCGCCGCAATGACGGGCTGACGGGATTGTTTCAGTCGGAGACCGGCTCGCCCGCATAGGCCGGGCCGTAACCGGCGGGATCCAGTTCCGCATCGATGGCGATGGCGCGCGGATTGAGCACGAAGCGGTCGGCGAGAAACACGCTGAGCTTCCAGATCGCAAGCGCCATGGCGGCGCCGATGATTCCGTCGCTGGCATAATGCCAGCCCAGATGAATCGAGGCGATCCAGATGAGCACGGCAAAGCCGCTCATGTAATAGCCCGAGCGGCGATCGACCTCGAAAGAGGCGCGCGCCATCAGCGTGGCCACGGCCACATGCACCGAGGGCATCGCCGAAATGCCCGCGCCGAAGGCATCGGATTTGCCGGCGAAGGTCTGCCATAGCCAATTCTGCGTATCGAGGGATTGCAGGCGCATGTTCGGCATGGTGGCGGCGATTTGTTGGTTCAGTACTGAAAGGTGATGCATCAGCGGCGCGAAATGCGCATCGCCGAAGGCGCGCTGATAAAAGCAGGGGCCCGCGGAAGCCAGAAAATAGGCGGCAAGCGAGCCCACCAGAATCCAGCACAGCACGAAGGCGATGGAATAGCGCGTGCGCAGCGCCACATCGCCCGATTTCACGATGCAATAGATGATGCTGAGCCAGACGAGAATGAACCAGGCGTCGTAGCACACCTCCAGCAGCATGGTGGGCAGCGGCGCGCCGAACAGGGTGTGCGTCACCTGCCAGGCGTCGTGGCCGAAGAACAGCGTGCGGTCGATAGGAGCGATGTCATGATCGAGCGGAAAGCCCGTGGTGCGCCCGATCAGCCGCTTGAACGGCGAGAACACCATCATCATGCAGAACCACGAAAGAAAAATCGTGACGCGCGCGACGATGGCATCGAGGCGCAGGATTTCCGCGCGCAGGCCCGCGCCGAGCTGGGCGAAGAAATTGCGCGGATCGTTCAGCAGCGCGTTGATGCAATATAGAGCGAACAGAATCCCGAAGGTGGAAAGCCAGACAATCACGATGAGCGGGTTGACCTGGGCGATCTCGAACATTCCCGGCTCGCCATGCCGTGCCGCGACCATGCCGACGATGAGCGAATAGAGGCCGAGGACGGCCGTCATGAAGCCCAGAAAGCGCAGCTCGAGTTTTAATGCCGGTGCCATCGCCCGTTTTTTAGCAATGACCGGTTAAAGAAAAGTAATGGCAAACTTAATGAAAATCGCGCGATTTCGGGACCACGCGCACATTTCGGGGGTGGCGATGATGCGTTTTTGTCTGAGAATGAAACGATGGGGCGGCGTCTTCGGAGAGACGGGCGAGTTCCGCCGTGCGGTCGAAGACGCGCTCGGCCACCAGATGCACCACGCCTTCGGGGCTGCGCTGGACCTTGCCTTCGACCAGCAAGCAGCCGCGCGCCCATGATCTCGCGGCGGAAGGTTTCGACCAGCCTCGGCCAGACCACGACATTGGCGATGCCGGTCTCGTCGCTGAGCGTGATGAAGACGACGCCCGCATCGCCCGGCATCTGGCGCATCAGCACGATGCCCGCGCAGCTTGCGGGCACGCCATCGTGCGGCGTTTGAAATCTCCGCGCAACTTGCAACATTCTTCGCTGCGAAAAGATCGCGCAGGAACTACATCAGATGCGCGCGCAGCGACAGCCGCAACATCTGGTAATCGGCGAGCACATGCTCGCTCAGCGGCATCAGCGGCAGCGGATGCGATCTCTTCTTCGGGTTGCTCCTCGACGAATTGCGCAGCGAACAGCGGCAAGCGCATCGTCATCGGCAAGGCGGCGCACGGCCCAGAGCATTTCGCGCCGATCCATGTCGATGGATTGGAAGCAATCGGCCTCCGCCAGAATGATGAGCGCGCGCTTCGGCAGATTCGCGCGCGGCGCGCCGACATCGCCCACCGCATTGTAGCCATTGCCGCGCGCGGCGATGAGCGCATCGGCCCAATCCTCGCGGAAGCCGTCGATCTGGCGAAAGCCCAGACGCAGCGCGAGCGCGCCATCCGCGCCCGCTTCGAGCGTATTGTCCCAATCGCTGAAATTCACATCGACGTGGCCGCACCTCGACGCCATGCTCGCGCGCATCGCGCACGATTTCGGCCGGCGCATAAAAGCCCATGGGCTGCGAATTCAGCAACGCGCAGGCGAAGGCCGCGGGATGATGCTTCTTGATCCAGGCCGAGATGTAGACGAGATGCGCGAAGCTCGCCGCATGGCTTTCGGGAAAGCCATAGGAGCCGAAGCCCTCGATCTGCTTGAAGCAGCGTTCGGCGAAATCCGCGCTCGTAGCCGCGGCGCACCATGCCGCTCCACCATCTTCTCCTCGAAATTGTCGATGGTGCCGACATTGCGGAAGGTCGCCATGGCGCGGCGCAAGCCGATTGGCTTCGTCCGGCGTGAATTTCGCCGCCACGATGGCGAGCTTCATCGCCTGTTCCTGAAACAGCGGCACGCCCATGGTTTTGCCCAGCACCGATTCAAGTTCGTCCGCGCGGGCCATGCTCGCGGCGACGGTTTCGGAAAGGAAATCAGGTCCGGCTCTTTGCGGCGCTTCAGATAAGGATGAACCATGTCGCCCTGGATGGGACCGGGGCGCACGATGGCGACCTCAATGACGAGATCGTAGAATTTGCGCGGGCGCGAGGCGCGGCAGCATGTTCATCTGCGCGCGGCTTTCGACCTGAAACACGCCGATGGCATCGGCCTTCGCAGAGCATGTCGTAAACCGCCGGGTCCTCGCGCGGCACGGTGGCCAGATCGAAGTGCTTTGCCTTCATGCACGCGGATCAGGTCGAACGCCTTGCGGATGCAGGTGAGCATGCCGAGCGCCAGCACATCGACCTTCATCATGCTCAGCGTGTCGATATCGTCCTTGTCCCATTCGATGAAATGGCGATCTTCCATCGTGGCGGGGCCGACGGGCACGATCTCGTCGAGCCGGTCGCGCGTCAGCACGAAGCCGCCGACATGCTGCGACAGATGGCGCGGAAAGCCGATCAGTTCGTTGGCCGCCTTCACCGCGCGCGCGACGAGCAGATTGAAGGGATCGAGCCTGCCCTGCCGCACCTCGCTTTCCTTCAAGCGCGCTGCCCCAGCTTCCCCACACGCCGCTGGCAAGATCGGCGGTGACATCTTCGGTGAGGCCGAACACTTTTCCCACTTCGCGGATGGCGCTGCGCGGGCGATAGCAGATGACGGTCGCGGTCAGCGCCGCGCGATGATGGCCGTAGCGCTTGATAGATATTCTGGATCACTTCCTCGCGCCGTTCATGCTCGAAATCGACATCGATGTCGGGCGGTTCCTTGCGCTCCTGCGCTGACAAAACGTTCGAACAGAAGATCGATCTGCATGGGATCGACGGCGGTGATGCCGAGCACATAGCAGACGGCGGAATTGGCGGCCGAGCCGCGGCCCTGACAGAGAATGTTTTCGCGTCTTGGCGAAACTCACAATGTCGTGCACGGTGAGGAAATAGGGCGCGATCTCAAGCTTCGCGATCAGCGCCAATTCCTTTTCCAGCGTTGCGCGCACTTTGTCGGGAATGACGTCCGGCATAGCGGTCGGCGGCACCTTGCCAGGTCAGATCTTCCAGATGCGCTTGCGCGGTTTTTCCCTTCGGCACCGGCTCGTCGGGATAATTGTATTTGAGCTGATCGAGGGAGAAGGAAATGCGATCCGCGAAACGGATGGTTTCGGCGATGCGCCTCCGGCGCATCGCGGAAAAGCTGCGCCATTTCGTCCGGCGATTTCAGATGCCGCTCGGCATTGATTTCCAGAAGCAGGCCCGCCTCGTCCAGCGTCACATGCTCGCGGATGCAGGTGACGACATCCTGCAATTCGCGCCGCTCGGGCGCAGTGATAGAGCACATCATTGGTGGCGAGGAGCGGCGCACCGCGCGACACGCGACTGCCACTCGGCGAGGCGGCGGCAGTCATCGCCCAGATGCGGCATGGAAACGCCGAGCCAGACGCGGCCGGGCGCGAGAACGGCAAGTTTATCCAAAAGAATTCGATCTCCGCGAAATCCGATTGACGGATATGCGCGTGCGCCTCGCGCGGGACAGCACCCACATCGCCATCGGCAAGCGCGAGGGATTCGTTCCAGAATTTTCCGGCGTCGCGCTTTTCAATCTCCGCGCGCGCGGGATGCGGCGGCATCACCACCAGCAACAGCCCTTCCTGCCATTTGAGAAGATCGTCCAGCGTAAGGATGCAATCGCCTTTCGGCGCGCGCAGTTTTCCCGCACTCAGCAGGCGGCAGAGACGGCCATAAGCGGCGCGGTCGGCGGGATAGGCCAGAATATCCGGCGTGCCATCGACGAAAACGAGCCGCGCACCCACCAGCAGCTTCGGTTTCTCGCCTTCGATCTCTTGCAGCGCCGCATAGGCGCGCACGATTCCGGCCAGCGTGTTGCGGTCGGCGATGCCGATGGCGGCGTGGCCGAGTGCGGCCGCTTCTTGCACCAATTCGCCGGGATGCGAAGCCCCGCGCAGGAAGGAATAATTCGTCGTCACCGCGATTTCGGCATAGGCGCTCATGCGAAACAGCCCATGCAGAAACCATTGCGGGAAATCGCCGCCGCTGCGATAGAGCCAGTAACGCTGGCCTTCATCATCTTCCACGCGGAAATAATCGCGCGTCGGCGGCGGGGATTGATGACGCCACCATTCCATGGCGATGCGCTCCGGCCCTTCAGTCGATGTGACGACATGCTGCGCTCTGCGCCAGCGCAAACGCGGCGGCGAGCCTTCGGCGGACAAAACACTGACGGGTTCGGGCTTTCCGAAAAGCCGCAAGGGACGGCGCGGCGCATTCCTGTTCGCGGCGGATTTTTGCCCAGGTAAGTTTCGGGCTTTGCGCATATTGCGCAGGCACCGCCACCCAGGCGGCTTCGGGAATATGCGTGTCGTTGGGCTGGAAAGCGAGAATGCGGTGCGCGCCGAAGCGCGCGGCCAGACGATCGATCAGAAAGCGGATGTCGCGTTTCGTCATCGGCCTCGAAATCGACGGTTTCGGAGATTGTCGCGCTCGGCGCGCGACTAGCCGAAAGCCGGATGAGATCGAAGCCGAAACCGGGATCGAGCGGATCGGCGAGCGGATCCAGCTTTTCGCGGAACAGCCGCTCGATGATCGCGGGATCGCGCACGGGCGCGCCCGTTTCGATCACGATGCGGCGCACGATGCCATCGGTGCGGAAGAAGGACGGCTTCCAAGCGTCGCGCGCCCTCGCCGCGCTTCTCCAGAACATTCGCGAGCGCCGCGGCCAGTGACGCGAGCGTGGCGCGGATGGTCTCTTCGGCGGTGACGGGCTCGGCGAAATTCCGTTCCGCCCGGTAATCGGCAAGCGGCGTGCGCGGCGAGATCGGCTTCTCGCTTTTGCCGAACGCGGCATCGAGCGTGAAAACAAAGCGCGCGCCGAAGCGCGCGGCAAGTTCGGCGCGCTTGCGGGCGGCCACCTGCCCCACGGTTTTAAGGCCCGCGTGGCGCAGCGCATGGCTGATTATCGGGATCGAGATTCAGCGCCTCGACGGGCAGCGGCGCAATGTTTTGCGCGTTCTTCGCCCGGCGGCGCAATCGCGCCGTCGCGATAACGGGCGAGCGCGCGCGCGGCCAGCGCACGTTCCGGCCAATGCACCGCGCACGGCAAAACCCTGATGGCGCAAGCTTTCGGAGAATTCATCCAGCATCGCCTTCTCGCCGCCGAAGAGATGCGCCGCACCCGTCACATCCAGCAAAAGTCCGTGCGGCCCATCGAGCGCCACGAAGGGCGTGAAGCGGTCGCACCAATCGGCGATGCGTTCGAGCAGCTGCAAATCGGCCGGTTCGTTTGCCGCCATCACTTTGAGCGCGGGCAACATGGCGCGCGCATTGGCAAGCGGCTGGCCGATGGCAAGCCCCAATGCGGCTGCCTTGCGGTCGAGCGCGCAAAGGCGCAGCGCATTATCCTGCTTCGTCACCACCACCAGAGGCGGGGCGTCAGGCGACGGAGCGCATGTCTCGCCGTTGCAGCCGGTCGGTCGGCAGGCGCGCAAACCACAGCGCCACGATCCGCCGCGCGGAAGATGTGTCATCGCAATTCCACTCCATCACCCAATGCCCTGTCCGCCCGTGCCGGTTGCGGATGAGGTCCGCTTCGAAAACCGGATGGACCCCAGTTTTTCTCTTGTTGACGCCGCGCGAATGCGCCAGCGCGTTTCGGCGGTGCTGGCATCGGGCTGCGGCCGCGAGACGCAGCAGAAATCGCCGTGACGTTTTTTTGCGCGGCGGCCAGCGTCAGCCGCCTGCTCGCAACGAGATCGAGAATTTTCGGCGCGCCCGGAATCTCGATGACGATTGCGCCGAGTGCTGCACAGGAAAGCGCATCGAGACGCCGCGCGCATCGCATCTTCCGCATTGGCGGCGCGGAAAAGAAACATCCGCGAGGGATCGAGCCCGAATTCCAGCAGGCCCGTCGCGGCACAAGTTCGCCGAATTCGAGCGCGGAAAAATCCTGGCATATCCAGAGCAGCGGCTTGTTCACGCGCGCGGCCAGCCCCGCGGCAAAGCCCGTGGCCGCGCGCTTCATGGCCGGGGACGGCGAAAATCTCGTGCAGCGCGCCGAGACGCAAGCCACCCTGCAACGCCGCATCGGCTTGGCCGTGGCCGAGCGGCACGCGCGCTTGCGCGTTTCCGGCGGCGCGAAGGCGCGCGATAGGGTCCGGCCCGTTCATGAACGGAGCCTAGAACATATCAGGAACGAATTGCAATAAGAATCTGGTCTGAAAGAAAAAATCTTGAACGTCCAAGGCCTGCCGGAACGGCCGCTCCGGCAACAAAAGGGCGGTGGCCTGCCGGGGCGTAGCCGTAAAGCGAAGCCCGGTTTCCCACCGCCCTGACAAGTTGCAAGCGAACTTTCGTCAGAAATTCTTGGTGATGCGCACCCCATAAAGCCGCGGATCGGTGGTGAAGACGTTGGTGGTGAGCGCTGGTGTCGTCCGAGTTCAGGAACGCGCCGGTGATGGCGGTCGTATCGAACACGTTCTTCACATAGCCCATCACCTGCCAGCCATCGGCATTGGTGAGGATCAGCGCGAGGTTGGACGTTCGAATAGCCGCGCAGCTTGTCATAGGGCGAGTCGTTGAAGATGCGCGCATAAGCTTTGCGACTGCCAGTAGAAATCGCCATGCAGCTGTGGCCGCCCAATCTTCGCTGACCGGCATGGTGTAATCGCGCCGACAGCGACGTGGTGAAATGCGGCGCATTGGGCAACTTGATTGCCGCCGAGATTCTTGGCGAAGCCTTCGCCATTGTTCGGCGCGCCTGTACGCGATGATACGTTATCCCGGTAGTGATCGACTCGGTGATTGCGGCAAGATCGCTGGGATTTCGGATTAAAATTGGCTCGGGGAATCGCATTGCCGTCGCCGATAGGCCATGATCGTAAGCAGTGAGACATGCTGTAGCTAAGGACCCGCGCGCATTGGCCGGGCTGTCGTCAACAACCGTTCATTGACCGACACGAGCTTGGGAAGGACGCAGTTCGATGTGTCCGTGACGAAGGGATGACGACCAGCCAATCCGGGATGACCCGCCGTGCGGTCCATCAGGTCGATGGCAGATTGGCCTTGTTGATGCGTAGCGTTCTCGTAGACCGCCGTTGAAGGCCGAACTTCAGCCCGGGAACAGGTTCCCATGACGTCTCCAGTTCCGCGCCCCTGACCGTGGCGTTGATGTTCAAATTGACCGACGTGCGATCCACGATCTGGGAAATCTGATAGTTCTTGTATTTGTAATAGAACACATCGGCGTTCAGCGTGACGGCGCCGTCAAGCAGCGTGTTCTTCGTGCCCAGTTCGAACGCATCGTTGAATTCCGGATTGAAAGTCAGCGGATGCGTCGAGTACTGGGAGGATTGTCGAGCCGCTGCATTCGCTTCGATCGCGGTAACGCCGGGCGGATTTGCGCCGCCGCCTTTGTAGCCGCGCGCATACGATGCATAGACAAGCGTCTGGTCGGTGAAGTCGAGCTTCGGCGTCCAGTTGACGACAGCGCGGCCGGTGAATTCCTTCCATTCCTGCCTGATGATACCCGGTACGCGGATAGCCCGTCGCCGAGCAGAAACGCCCAACTCGGGATATTCGTGAAAAGTCTTTCCGTCGTCGGTGTAACGCAGACCGCCGGTCAGTTTCACATCCGGCGTAACCTGATAATAGACCTCGCCGAACGCCGCCCAGGAATTAAGCCTGTAGGGATTGTGGCTGCAGGAAGTAATTGTGTCCCTGACCATCCACCTGTTGATCGGGTTGGGATCGATATACGTGCCCGTAAGTTCCCCAGCCGCCACAGCCCAAATTGGCATGGGTAAATGCCAGTGCCGAATTGGGATGGCTGCAGGAATTGGCAAGGTCGCATCGAACGGAGATACCGGAGCGGCATCGCAAGTCGTAACATCTGGCCGCCACCAATCGCCATTGCCGACTTGCTCTGAGACAGCGTAAGCAAGATTAGAGAAGACGTAATAATCTTCGCTGTCTGGCATAATGCAGATAGTTTCCGCCGAGGACGAAATTGAATGGTCCCTTGAAATCCGACGTCAAGCGCAATTCCTGATAGAATTGCCAAGCTGCTCCCGACGAGCGGTCCTCGCGCTACCAACTTGCTCGAACAGCCGAGCTGCGGATCGCAATAAATTGTCCGCCCGACGAAATGTTGCCGGAGTGCCGCCATACGGCTGCCGAAAAATTGGGCGCCGTGTTGAAGCGGTTGAAATCTTCGGTCGAACGAAGGAAATCCTTGTTGTAGCCCGTCTGCGACGTCAGCGTCAGTTCTGGTGTCAGAGTTGTAATCGGCATTCAATTCTAACATGTCATTTTTGGCGCGGTATGTCGGCGTCGATCTGCGACTGGATGTTACGCAGATTGCGCGACTGAACCGTGCCGCATAGGGATCGACCGGGTTGAGCAAGAAGCCATTAGCCGCGCCACCACCAGCGCCATTGAAGACGAACTCGCCTGCTGCAACAAAAGGAATGGCCTGCCCATTCGGCGTTTCGAAGGCTTCCGGCGAATAGAGCGATACCGGCAGACAGCCTTGGCTCAACCAGGACCGAATTGAAATCCGCGTCATCCCGTGGTATCGCGGTCGGCAGGCCATCGACGGATGGCGGGCCATGGATCCCCGCGCAAAGCTGCTTGGACGAGCGGATGCGGTCGTCGCTTTCCTGAGAAATGCTCCCAGACCGCGATAGGCCTGCAACTTTTCAATCGGCATGAACCAGCAGCGACACGCGCGTCGGACACAGATCGCGGCCATCGATGTGCTTGCCGGTCGTCGTCGTTGAACGAATAGCCATCGCGCTTGGTCCATTCGCCCGCCACGCGCAGATCGAGCTTGTCGCCACAGATCGGGATATTGACCATGCCTTCATAGCGGCGATTGTTGTAATTGCCGACAATCGGCGGAGAGCATCGCTTCATAGTGATCGGTCGGCTTGGCCGAGATGACGTTGACCACGCCCGCGGTCGCGTTGCGGCCGTAGAGCGTGCCCTGCGGTCCGCGCAGAACTTCGACCTGATTGACGTCGAAGAATTCCTGCTCGAAGAAATGATTGCGGATGAAGGGAATATCGTTGAAGGCAACGGCCACGGCCGGATCGGTGGTGACGGAAACCGCCTGCGTGCCGATGCCGCGAATCTGGATGTTGTAGCCGGTGAAATTGGTCTTGGAGAACGTGAGGTTCGGAACTTCCTTCACAAGGTCCGGCCCACCCGCGATCTGGCGGGATGTAAGCTGTTCTTGCGATAGCGCGGTGATCGCAATCGGAACGGTTTGAATGTCGCCCTTGATCTTGGACGACGTCACCACAACCGTTTCCACGTTCGACGCCGCCGCATCCGGCCGCGGCGCGGCAAGCGCAAGGCGCGGGCTTTCCGCGCGCCGCGCTTCGGGCACGATGGTGATGACGCCATCGCCATGGTGGCGCATGGTGAAGCCGGTGTCGGCCAGAATGTGCGAAAGCGCCTCATCCGCCGAAAGCGCGCCCTTCGCGCCATGCGTGCGCACGCCGCGGATCGCATCGTCGGACACGGTGAGCGCGATGCCCGTTTGCATCGTGTAGAGGTTGAGCGCCGATTCCAGATCGCCGCCCGGAATATCGAAGCCGGAGGCCATGGCAGCGCTCGCAAAGACGAGCACGCTTGCACCGCCGAGAACCATGGATTTCAGATACCGCATTTGCTTCCCCCCTTTGATCCGGCTCTCGCCAGAGATTTTTGAAACGTTTTCTACTTCGCACCCGCCGGCCGCGTGATGACGATTTCATCGCCGCGATTATCGACGGTCAGTCCAAATACCTCGCGCGCCGTCACCACGAAGGCGGCGATGTCGTTTGCGGGAAACGCGCCCGTCATCGTCATTTGAGCCGCGCCTGAATCGCCGACGACGATCTTGGTGTGGTTGTAACGGTTGAGTTCGGCCGCGGCCTCCGCGAGCGTGGTGCGGTGGAACACCAGCACGCCGCGACGCCAGGAAAGCTCCGTCATCAATTGCCGAACGGGCGCCTTGGTAATGGAGACGGAATTGCTGGTTGCAACGGCGCGTTCGCCGGGCGTCAGCAATGTTTGCCGGGATGCCGCGCCGTCTTCGACATCGCCCAGACGCACGCGCCCTTCCAGCAACGAAACTTCAAGCCCGTTGGAATTGCGCCGCACGGTGAATTTCGTGCCGAGGTCGGTGATGCGGTGATCGCCAACCACCACGATGAAGGGATGGGCGGGATCGTGGCGGACCTTGAAGAACGCCTCGCCTTTGTCGAGCGTGACGATGCGGCGGTTTCCCTCCATGCTGGTGCGCAGCGAGGTGTTGGTGTTCAACTCGATGCGCGAACCGTCGGACAGCGCAATCGCTTCGTAACCGCCGATGGGCGTGGAATAGACGTGCTCGCGCGCGCTGGCATAACGCCAGAAACCCGCGGCGCCGGCTGCCAGCAAGATCGCGGCCGCCGCCGCGCGCAGCCACACCGGACCCACGCGCTTACGCGCCGAAACCTCGCGCCCTAAAGGGCGGACGGTGGAAAGAAATTCGGTGCGCTTCCAGCCGTCTTCGGCGCGCCAATAGGCCAGAAGATGAGCGGGCGATTGCGCAAGCCACGCATCGAGACTGGCTTGATCGTCTTCGCTCCAGTTTTCGCTGTCGCGTTTTTCGAGCAGCCATTCAACGGCGCGCGCGTGAATTTCGGCGGCGTTCGGCTCGGAAGAATGTTGCATGCCGCGTTCACTCATGGGCGTCCCTCGCGTGGGTCGCGCCATGAAGAATGTCGATGAGCAGCGATGCGCCATCGTTGAGATGGTTCTTCACGGTCTTTTCGGTGATGCCCATGCGCGCGGCAATCTCGCGGCGCGAAAGCCCTTCGACCTGACGCAGGATCACGGCCTGGCGGCAGCGCGGCGGCAAATGATCCAACGCCGCCTGCACACGACGCAATTCATCGCGCGCGGCGGTGGTGCGGTCGGGGCCGGGCTCGTCGGAGGCGATGTCGAAATTGTCGAGATCGGCGACGCCTTCGATGGGAACGATGCGCGCGCGGCGATAGCGATCGATCAGAAGATTGCGCGCAACCGCGAACACGAATGGCTTGGCGGGTTGCGGGATCTGTTCCTTCGCCGCTTCATAAACGCGGAGGTAAATATCCTGACGCAGATCGGCGAGATCATCGGTATGCCGCCAATTGTGCCTCAGATATTGCATCAGTGACGGCTCCAGCGGCAGGACTTCGCAGACAAACCAAAGTTTGAGGTCGTGCGCGCTCACGGCCGCGACCGTCGGGCGCAGATCATCCGTGTCACGCGTGGTTTCCGGCGTCGTCACCATCCCCATCCGGCGGGGAAAACCCCCGCGTCACCTATTCCAACGAACCGGCCGGGCGAGGGGCCTAGTCCGAGGGAGAAGATTTTGGGGGCCGGGTATCAGGGGGCAATAGCGCAATGGTTGCGTGCGATGCAGCAATCGGCGGCGGCGGGCGAAATTTGCGGTAGCGCAAAAACAAAGGCGGCGGATTTCTCCGCCGCCCCGCCTGCTTACATGTATATGTGTCTCTAGTCCCCCAGCCCGATGCTGATGGAGGCATAGGGGCCGAAGAAGGCGCGGTTTTCGTTTTTGCGCGCGTCGATGCCGCCATCGATGGCGCCGAAGAAGAAATCGGCCTTGTAGCCGAGGCTGATCTTGGCATCGGTCGTAGTTGTACGAGATGCCCGCAAAGCCGCCGACATTGGGCACGGTGACATTGCGCGAGCGGGTGTGACTGATGTTGACCGGCGTGCCAACCACATGGTGCACGCCCTGATTATAAAGGCCACCCAAAAGACCCGCACCTGGCGGATGATATTCCGCCGTCGTTTGATGATGTGTATGCGTTTTCTGCCGCCCGAACAACAAGGCTGCGTTTATCCCCCAGTCCAGTGCCAACGCTCCGTCCTGTGTATTCCCTGCGAACGGCGTGGAACTCTTCCATGAAAGAGACGGGCCGACACCGTGGAAACTGCGTTCGGCTTCGAACCGGCCCTCATAGCTATGATACTGTTGGTGGACGAACGTAAAGCGTTCGGAGAAGTATGGCGGATAGGCGAAAGTAAGGTGATACACATGAAAAGCCCAATCGGGATTTTCACGGAGAGTTGCAGACGATCTCGACGAGAACTGCGCAATCCGCACACCCAAATTCAGCGACGATGTGCTTTCGTTACCAAACAGCCCCAGACCCAGATCGCGGCCGGCCTGGAAATCGACGATGGCATGGCTCTCGCTGTTTTTCGACAGCGCATCAATGAATTGCGCGGCAAACGGTTTCGCAGGGACAGCACTTGTGATGCGCTAACTCCGGAGTTAGTAGCAAACTCATATTTTTGATAAACTAGCGGATAACTCTGCTGATGAAGATGGTTCTTGCTGCCGGAGCGGCCATAGCGGATCGACGCGGACAAAAATCCAGTTCGAATTCTCCGGCTGAAATGAAATCGCACCGCTTTCCTCCATGCCGTAACGCGGCGGCTGCAAATTCCGTCAGCGGCGAGGAGAATTGCGCCGGCTCCAGCGCAAGAAACGGCGGCGAATATATTTCCTGGCTATCGCGCAAGCGGTCGAGCCCGCCACCCACTTCCAGCCAGACTCAGCGGGCGGTGGCTGTCGTCCGCGCGGGCAGCGACAGGTGACGCCATATAGGCCGTCAGCGCCAGTGCGGATGCACCCGTGAGCAGCTTCCAGCGGATGGTGGCGCGGTTGTCGTGTTTGTTGGATCAGTTCGCTCATTGTGTGATTCCCCCCTGAAGAGCGCGGCTACTTTTTCCTCCCCCGTTTACGGGGGAGGTGCTGAGCGAGCACTTGCGAGCGAAGCGGAGGGGGCGGACGCGGCGCTCGCCCCCCTCGCCGCCTTCGGCGGCACTCCCCCCGTAAACGGGGGGAGAAACGAGCAGTGCGGTTCTGGTTATCTTTCCCATGGCGCTCACCAGTTCTTCGTGACGCGCACGCCGAAGAGGCGCGGATCGGTCAGGAACACATTGGTGGTCAATCCGCTATCGTCGCTGTTCAGGAAGTCGCCGGTGATCGGCGTCGTGTCGAAGACGTTCTTGAGATAACCCATCACCTGCCAGCCCGACGCGCTTGTCAGGATCAGTGCGAGATTGACGTTTGAATACCCGCGAAGCTTGTCATACGGCCGGTCATTGAACACGCGCGCCAAGCTCTGCGATTGCCAGTAGAAATCGCTGTGCAGGGTGGCCGCCCAATCCTCCGACACCGGCACCGTATAGTCGCCGCTGAACGACACGGTGAAATGCGGCGCGTTCGGCAATTGGTTGCCGCCTAGCGGCTTGGCGAAACCTTCGCCATTGTTCGGCGCGGGACCGTAGTCGGTGGTAACACCATTGTAAGTGTTCGTGTTCTGGCCGGTGTACGGGTCTGGTATAGTCCCGGTAACAGGATCAACAGCTCCGGCGAGCGGATCGAAGCCCGGATATCCGAAGAGCCCGACGGGATTGCAGTCATAACCTACACTCACATCCTGCGTGCAATAAGAGGTGGGTGGCGTTCCTCCGGTTAGCGGATCTCCGTATGGCAGTACCGTCACGGGATCGACGTGCGGGCCATAGGCAAGCCCACAGGCACCCGGCAGGCCGAGGGGGCCGGGATCACCTTTTTGCAGTTCTGCGGCGACGACATAATCGGGCAGAGATGCAGTTCGATGCCTGCGTGACGAAAGGTTTGATGACGATCCAGCCGGGTGTGCCCGCGGTGCGGTCCATCAGATCGATGGAGCTTTGACCGTTCTTGATGCGCGTGTCTTCATAACCGCCCGCGAAATTGAACTTCAGGCCGGGAATCGGCTCATACATCGCTTCCAGTTCAGCGCCCTTCACCGTGGCGTTGAAATTGTCGTTGATCGCGGTGCGGTCCACGATGCGCGAGATCTGATAGCCCGTGTAATTGTAGAAGAAGACATTGCCGTTCAGCGTCAGCCCGCCATCCAGCAGCGTGTTCTTCGATCCGAGTTCATAGGCATCGATGAATTCGGGCTTGAACGTAAGCGGATGGATGGGATTGAAAGTATCTCCCGGCGAGAACCCAAGCAATGTGGCGCCCGGTGGATTGGCGCCGCCGGCCTTGTAGCCATGCGCGTAAGACCCGTAGATCAGCGTCTGATCGGTGAAATCGAGCTTGGGCGACCAATTGGCCGCAAGACGGCCGGTGAATTTTTTCCAGTCCTGATCGACGACGTTGATGATCGGATATCCATAGCCTGCGGTCAGAACCTGGCTCGGAATATCGATGAAATGCTTCTGGTCGTCGGTCCAGCGAATGCCGCCGGTCAATTTCAGATCCTGCGTGATGTTGTAATACGCTTCCCCAAATCCGGCATAGGAATTGAGCACATAAGGATTCTGGCTCAGAAAATAATTGTGACCCTCATTGTTCAGGCTGCCGATCGGATTGGGATCGATATACTGGCATGCATTGCTGGCCTTCGGTTCCCAATGAATTGGGCACATTGAGATTTGCGACCGCCGAAGCTAAGGCAATTCGAATTGTCGGATAGACCGGGAACGACACCCGGATTCGGGCCAGGATTCCACGGTAGAGTTTGTGGCGTGCTGGGCGTGGACCCACGTATAGGCGGCCAGGGTCAGCGAATTGATGAAGACGTAGTAATTCTCTTCGGTTTCGTAATGCAGATAATTTCCGCCGACGCTGAAATTGAACGGCCCCTTGAAATTCGAAGCAAGCCGGAATTCCTGACTGAGTTGCCAGGAATGTTCGTCGTTCAGATCCTGCGCGACCAATCTGTCGCTGCAACCCAGTTGCGGATCGCAGAAGATGCCAATGGCAGCCACAAGGTCCGACGCCCGGCGTCGTACAATTCGTCAGCCGGTACCCGTATCAACGCCGATGCCGAGGCTCCGTCGTCACCGTACCAAGTCGGGTGAGAAACATCTATCGGATCTCGCCAAAAAGGCACCGGGCCTTGTATTGAACCGGTTGTAATCTTCGGTGGACCACAGGAAATCGCTGTTGTAGCCGGTCTGCGAGGTAAAGGTCAGTGCGGGCGTGACATTGTAATCGGCGTTCAATTCCAGCAGTGTCGTTCTTCGCCTTGTACGTGGGATTGATCGTCGATTCGATGACGCGCAGATTGTGCGATTGCACCGTGCTCGGCGTAAGGATCGAACTCGGACGATCAGCTGCCGTGATCGGGGCGCCGATAGCCGAAAGCGGCTCGTAATAAGGCAGCATCACGCCGTTGGGCACCTGGAAAGCTTCCGGGCGAATAAAGCGAAACCGGCAGGCAGCCCTGGCTCAGATTGGTCAGAGGATCGTAGGCCGCGATCCCGCCAGCGCCTTGGGACGCTTGAGCAACAGATACGCCGAGTACCTCCGCCGGTGTGCCGGGGTCGGTCTTGCAGAGCTGCTTGCTGCTGCGCAGGCGGTCGTCGCTCTCCTGGAAATGTTCCCAGACGAGATAGACTTGCACCTTTTTCGAACGGCTTCCAGCCCAGCGTGACGCGCGTGGACCACAGATCGCGGCCATCGATGGGGCTGCCGGTTAGTCTCGTTGGTCGAATAGCCGTCGCGCTTGGTCCATTCGCCGGCGACACGAAGATCGAGGCGATCATCCACGATCGGAATATTGACCATGCCTTCGTAGCGGCGGTTCGTGATAATTGCCCCAGTCGGCGGACAGCCATCGCTTCGAACTGATCGGTTGGCTTGGCGGAAATGACGTTCACCACGCCCGCGGTCGCGTTGCGGCCATAGAGCGTGCCTTGCGGGCCGCGCAGACACTTCGACCTGATTGACGTCGAAGAATTCCTGTTCGAAGAAATGGTTGCGGATGAAGGGGATGTCGTTCAGCGCGACCGCCACGGCCGGATCGGTTGTCACCGAAATCGCTTGCGTGCCGATGCCGCGAATCTGGATGGTGTAGCCGCGAGAAATTGGTTTTCGAGAACGTAAGGTTCGGAACTTCCTTCACAAGATCGGGACCACCGGCGATCTGACGCGAGGTAAGTTGCTCCTGCGACAGTGCGGTAATCGCAATCGGAACCGTCTGGATATCGCCCTTGATCTTCGACGACGTGACGACGACGGTTTCGACCGATGATGCTGCATGATCCGCCGAGGCCAGGCGGACGGCCGTGACCGGCGCAAGCTCGGAACGCTGCCGCGCGGGCGCATCGCGCACAATGCCGATGATGCCGGAGGAATCTTGCGTCGCGCTGAAGCCCGTGCCGCGCAGGATGCGGGCAAGCGCCTCGGCGGTGGAAAGTTCGCCATGCGCCCCGCGTGTGACAACGCCGTGCATCTCGTCTTCGGGATACATCAGCGTCACGGCGGCCTGTTTCATATACGCGTCGAGCGCGTGCTTGAGATCGCCATTGGGGATGTTGAAATCGTTGGCGTGCGCGGCCGTTGCGAGCGCGATGGCGCACGCCCCGCTCGTCAGCGCCAGTTTGAGCATTCGAAGTTTCAACATGTCTCCCCCTGTTTCCGCGCGCCGAACGCGCCCCCTCTAGCGCGAGATGATGATCTCGCCGCCGCTCTTCTCCACATGAACACCGAAAATTTGCTGCGCCACGCGCGTGAACGCTTCCACGCCATTCACCGGAATCGTCGCGCCGATGATGCGCCGGCGCACATCGGGATCGGCGATGACGATTTTCTCGCGGTTGTAGCGATTGAGTTCGGCCGCGGCATCGGCGAGCGTGGTGTGATCGAATACCAGCACGCCGCGCCGCCAGCCGAGCGCATCGGAAAGTTCGTGGGCCGAGCGTTTTGTGACCGACACCGAATCGGCGGTCGCCACCACAACATCGCCCGGCGTGAGCAGCGCGGTTTTCGCTCGCGGATTGGTGGATTCGAAGCGCGCGCTTCCCTCGACCAGCGCCACTTCGAGATGATCCGCGCCCTCGCGCACCACGAATTTGGTGCCCAGATCGACGACGCGGCCGTCATCCGCCGTCACAATAAAGGGATGTGAGACGTCGTGTTTCACTTTGAAATAGGCCTCGCCGCGTTCCAGCGTCACCAGCCGTTCCTTCGCGCTCGCGCGAATGCGCAAAGCGGTGTTGGTGTTGAGTTCGATGACCGAGCCATCGCTCAGGCGAATGGTTTCGCGCCCGCCGATGGGCGTGGAGAATTCCTGATCGTGCGGCGCAAGCAGATAATTCGCGCCCGCAAGACCCGCGACCGCGAGCACACCGAACACGGCCGCGATGCGCAAGAACAGCATCCAGCTTCGCGCGGTTGGTGCTGCTTCCACAGTCGCGGAACGAAGGGCCGCCAGACGGTCGGCGCGGGTCCACGCATCGTAAAGCCGCAAATAGGACACCGCATGCGCCGGCGATTGCGCCATCCAGCCATCGAGTTCGGCCTGGTCGGCGGCGCTGAAATCCTCGCGATCGCCGCGCTCGATCCAGCGCGACGCCTCGGCGTCGATCGGATTCATTCCGTTCCACGGATTGGCCGGAGCGCTCATGGCTTTCTCCCCGGCGGATCGACATGAATCCATTCGGCAAGCACATAGGCGCCGCTCGCCAGATATTCCGCGACGGTTTGCTCGGCGATGCCCATGCGGCTCGCGATCTCGCGGCGCGACAACCCTTCGATCTTGCGAAGCGTCATCGCCTGGCGAGAGCGCGGCGGAAGATGATCGAGTGCGGCCTGCAAGCGGCGCAATTCCTGACGCGCCATGACGTTGCGCTCCGGCCCCGGCTCGTCGAGCGCGATTTCCAGCGCTTCGAGATCGGCCACCGCTTCGATGGAAACCACCTGCTCGCGGCGCACGCGATCCACCACAAGATTGCGCGCCGTGGTGAACACGAACGGGCGAACGGGATTGGGAATCTGCTTGAGGGCCGCTTCATAGACGCGCACGTAAACGTCCTGCCGCAAATCGGCGGCATCGCTTTCGTCGCGCACGCATCGACGCAGGAATTGCATCAAGCCGGCCTCCAGAGGCAGAACTTCGCGGATGAACCAGGCGTTGACGCCGGACACAGCCATGACTACACCGGCGCCAATAAAGCCAGTGGACCCGCGGCCGGATTCCGATCTGTCAACCATCCCCCGTCAGCGCCCTGCCCTTCGAGAGCTCTAAATTACGCCCTCAATGGGTTGAACGAACGGGCGCATCGGGATGGTGGGATCGAAATCGTCATTATTTCCGCGCTGCGGCAAAAGCCCGAAGGCCGCTTTGGCGGGCCTTGTGCAGCGCGGGATAATTCATAGAATTATATTGCCAATGCCGCCCGCCGCCGGAACGAGCTCATGCACCTGCCGCACCGCTTCTACAAATTCCCCATCCGCTTCGATGTGGAGCGGTTGAAGGCCGAGCTTGCCGCCATTCCCGAAGAGGCCTGGCGCTTTCATCCGCAGAACTTCAACGGCAATTCGGCGCTGCCGCTGATCGCGACCTATGGCGATATCGAAAGCGACGGCTTCGAGCCGCCGATGGAGCCGACCGAATATCTCCTGCAATCGCCCTACGTTCAGCAGGTGCTGGGAGAATTCAAAACGGTGCTGGGGCGTGCGCGCTTCATGCGGCTGGAACCGGGCCATGGCGTGCCGCTGCATTTCGACATGCGCTATTACTGGCGCACCCATTGCCGCGTGCACATTCCGGTCGTTACCGATCCCGACGTCCGCTTTCATTGCGAGGATGAAAGCGTGCACATGGCCGAAGGCGAAGCCTGGACATTCGACAATTGGCGCAATCATTGGGTGGTGAACGAAACGCAAGTGCGCCGTGTGCATCTGACCTTCGACACCTTCGGCAGCAATGAATTCTGGGACATGGCGAAACCGCTCGGCGAAGAGCAGGCGCCCGCCCGCTTGGTGCCGTTCAAGCGCAACGCGCAAACCCAATTGATGCTGGAAACGCATATGGGCGACGCGGTGATGCACCCGGCCGAGCTGGATGAGGAATTCCGCCGCTTGATGGCCGACATCGAAGCGGTTCCCGAAAACGATCCCGCGCAGATCGCCTTCGTGCGCAATCTGACCGGAAGCATCGGGCGGGAATGGCGGCTGATCTGGCACGCCTATGGGCCGGACGGGCCTGGGTTGGAGCGCTTCATGGCGCTTGCCAAATGCGGCAAGGATGCCGTGGCGTCGATTTCCAAGGAGCTCCGGCTTGCGAGCAATGGGCGGCCACTGACGGCGGTGCTTCCGGCAACCTTCGATGCGATGATCGATCCGTCGGCGGCGGCGCAATTCCGCATGAATAAGGCGGCAGCACCTGCGGCGCGAGCCAAAGGCCCGCGATTCGAAAAGCCCGTGTTCATCGTGGCGGCACCGCGCTCGGGCAGCACGCTGCTGTTCGAAACGCTGGCCGCGAACAGCGCATTCTGGACGCTGGGTGGCGAAGGCCATGCTCATGTCGAACGCATCGAGGCGCTGAACCCGCGCGCGCGCGATTTTTCATCCAATCGCCTGACGCGGGACGATGCGAGCGACGAAAACAAGGAAGCGTTGCTTGCGAATTATCTGATGGGCCTGCGCAATACGGCCAAGAAAATGTTCAGCGACGTGGAAGCTGCCCCGCGTACGGTGCGCTTTCTGGAGAAAACACCGAAGAACGCGCTGCGCATTCCCTTCTTCAAGGCAGTATTTCCGGACGCGAAATTTATTTTCCTGCATCGCGAACCGCGCGCCAATATCAGCGCCATCATCGAGGCGTGGCGCTCCGGCCGCTTCGTGACATATAAGGAATTGCCGGGCTGGAATGGGCCGCCATGGTCGCTGCTTCTTATTCCAGGCTGGCGCGAGCTTGGCGAATGCGAACTCGGCGAAATCGCCATGCGCCAATGGCGCGACACCAATGCGGCGATCCTGGACGATCTCGACGCGCTGCCGGAAAACGATTGGTGCGCGGTTTCCTATGACGATTTTCTGAGCGATCCGGGCGCGGAACTGATGCGGCTCTGCACCTTTGCCGGCGTGCCGTTCGACGCGGAGATGCAGAAAATCGTCTCGCGCCCGCTCAAGGCTTCGCGCTACACGCTGACGCCGCCCGATCCGCAGAAATGGCGCAAGAACGAGGCGCTGATCGCGCCGCATCTGGCCGCCGCCGGCGCCGTGGCCGAACGGCTTGCCGGGCTGACGGGCGCCTTCGCGCTGGAGCGCTCCTAGGCCTATATATAATGTGTCGCCCGGCGCGGGGCCGGATCAATAACTTTTCGGCAGGCCCAGCACGCGCTCGGCGATGAAATTCAAAATCATTTCGCGGCTGACCGGGGCGATGCGCGCGATCATGGCTTCGCGGAAATAGCGCTCCACATCGAATTCCTTCGCATAGCCCATGCCGCCATGGGTGAGCACGGCGGTCTCGCACGCGCGAAAGCCCGCCTCGCCGCCCAGATATTTCGCCGCGTTCGCCTCCGCGCCGCATTCAAGCCCCGCATCGTAAAGGGCCGCCGCTTTGAAGCACATGAGATTGGCCGCTTCGAGCTCGGCCCAGGCGCGCGCCAGCGGATGCTGGATCGCCTGATTTTGCCCGATGGGGCGGCCAAACACGATGCGTTCTTTGGCGTAATTCGCGGCTTTCGCAAGTGCCGCGCGGCCCAGCCCCACCGCTTCGGCGCCGAACAACACGCGCTCGGGATTGAGCCCGCTCAAGAGATAGCGGAAACCTTTTCCCTCTTCGCCGATCAAATCTTCGGCCGGAACAGGAAGATTGTCGATGAAGAGCATGTTGGATTCCACCGCCTTGCGCCCCATTTTGGGAATGGGCGTCGCCTGAATGTGAGCGCCGGTCGAAATCCGTATAGAAAAGCGAAAGGCCATTGATCGGGTTCGCCGCTTCGTCTTTCGGCGTGGTGCGCACGATCATCAATATTTTGTTGGCACGCTGGGCCATCGTCGTCCAGATTTTCCGGCCATTGATAATGTAGGTGTCGCCCTTGCGCTCCGCTTTGGTTTGGAGATTCGCGGTGTCGAGACCCGAGTTCGGCTCCGTCACGGCGAAGCAGGCTTTGTCCTCGCCCGAAATGATTTTCGGCAGGTGACGGGCCTTCTGCGCAGCGGTGCCGAATTTCACCACCGGCATCAGGCCGAAAATGTTGAGATGGATCGCCGACGCGCCGCTGAAGCCCGCGCCCGATTGCGTCACGGCCTGCATCATTTGGGCGGCTTCGGTGAGGCCGAGGCCCGCGCCGCCGAATTCCTCCGGCATGGCGATGCCGAGCCAGCCGCCCGCGGCAAACGCATCGACAAACGCTTCGGGAAAAATTCCGCTCTCGTCGGTCTTGCGCCAATATTCGTCGCCGAAGCCGGCGCAGACACGGCCAACCGCATCGCGGATGGCATCGAGTTCGGTTTGGGCGGGCATGATCCTCTCGCGTGGGATGCGGGCGCTGTTTGTAACAGTTGGGCGGGCAAAACCAATGGCGCAGTCCGCGCCACGAGGCCACCGGATTTTATCTCGTTAATTCAATATGTTACGAAAACGAGCCGCACTATTTCGCCGCGGATTACGCCGGGATCGCGTCGAAGGCGATGGTAGTGCGGCTCTGCTGCGAGCGGAACGGCACAGTGCCGTGCCACATATAAGAGGGGAACAGTACCAGACGCCCCGGCACCGGCTGCACGATGCGGCGGATGGGATCGCGCAAACCCATGTTGAAACTCGGCTCGCCGAATTTGATCCAGCCTTGTTTGGCCTCTTCATCGGCCACCGCATCGGGCAGCGCCACATAATAACACGAGCTGATCCAGCCGAAGGGGTGGACGTGATTGGTGTGATAGCCGCAATCGGAAAGCCGCGCCGACCACGAGCCCTGATAACGGATCTGCCGCGCGCGCCGGCGGAAGAGCGGATGAACGTCGTCTTCCTTCATGCTATCGGCATAAGCGAGCAGCGCTTCGTCGATGCGCACGCGCAACCGCTCGACCAGATCGTGGCCGCGGCCGATGAGATTGTCGTGCGTCTGCGTGCCCTTGCGCAGCGTTTGTTCGAGCGGCTCGCGACTATCCTGATGCATGGGATCGAGATAGGCATTCAGGTCGCGATTGAAATCCTCCATGCTCGCATAGCCCTCGGGCGGCGGCAGATCGAAAATCCGCACCATGGATTCGTAATCGTTGAGTTCTTCCTCGCGCGCATCGCCGAGCTTGCGCAACGCCAGCGCCCAGCGCGCCAGCGAGCCTTGATGCAAAGGATCGATGGCAATCGCGCGCTCGGCCGCATCGCGGGCGCGTTCGGGATCGCCCGCCTGCAACAGCGCATCGGCAAGGCCGCTCAAGATTCCGACATTGCGCGGTTCGATTTCAAGCGCGCGTTCGTGCGCGGCAATGGCGTCGGCGAAGTGCCCTTTGCGCGCGTGAATCTGGCCCAGCATGTCATGCGGTGCGGCATATTTCGGCATCAGGGTCGCGGCGCGCTCCAGCATTTCGGCCGCTTCGTCGTAGCGTTCGGCGCGGAACAGGAAGCCTCCCTTCAGCAGCGGCAATGCGCCGACCTGCGGATAGCGCGCGACTGCTTCGTCGAAGGATTTCAGGAACTCGCGGTCGCGCCCCAAGCGGTAGAGCAGATGGTTGAGATCCTGATGCGCGTGCATGTTAAGCGGATCGCGCGCGATGGCGCGAGCGTAGGATTCCGCTGCGTCTTCCAGCCGGCCCATATCCTCCAGCGCGTGGGCGCGATTGAAATCGAGCATCGGCATGTCGGGTGCTGTGGCCTGAACCGCATCGAAAAGCGCGAGCGCTTCGGGCAGGCGGCGCTGCTGTTTCAATGCGACACCCAGATTGGCTTGCAACGCCGCGATCTGGCGCGGATCGCGCGAGCCCGCCGCAAGCGCCTGCCGCAGCACCTGCTCGGCTTCCGCGCCGCGCCCGGAATCGGCGAGCACGCCGCCCAGAAATTGCCGCGCGAGCAGAAAATTGGGCTGCACGCGCAGCGCCTGGCGAAACGCCTTCTCGGCCGCCGCGAAATCGGATTTCATCTGATAGGCCTGGCCGAGCCGCAACAGCGCCTCGGCATAATTCGGTTTCAGCCGCACCGCATCGGCGAACGCGGCGATGGCCTCGTCCACTCTTGCCTGCTGATGAAAGAGCGTGCCCAGATTATAGTGCACATGCGGCTCGCGCTTGATCGCGAGCGAGCGGCGATAAAAATCCTCGGCGTCGGGAAGGCGGCCCTGCTTCTGGCGTATCAGGCCCAGAAGCTGCAGCGCGTTGGCATCGAGCGGACGGATCGCGAGCGCGCGGTTGAGCTGCGCCTCGGCCGAGGCCAGATCGTTGCGGCCCAAATGGGCGAGCGCCTGCTGGGCGAGGCTTTGCACCTGTGCGTCGGCGGATCGGGCTTGCAACTCAGGCATGGGGCGTCCGGACGGGAACCGGGCGCAGCGTGCCGCATTTCCACCCGCGCCGTAAAGGCGGCGGCGAGCCAGCCCTCGGGCTTCGGCCCACAGGCCGGGGAACGGCTCGCCCTTATATATATGTGCGCCTAATCGCCGAGCCCGATACTGATGCTGGCATAGGGCCCGTTGAAGGTGAGGTCGGAATCCTTGCGCACGTCGATGCCGCGATCCATCGCGCCGAAGAAAATATCCGCGCGATAGCCCACGCTGACTTTGACATTGGTGTATTTCATCGACAATCCCGCGAACCCGCCGACATTGGGCACCGTCACATTCCGCGAGCGCGTGCTGTGATGGCTGTGCGGCGGGGAATAGGCGGGCAGCGTGTAAAGACCATCGCCGTGAATTGTTTTATAGTAGCCTTTCGTCGTGTGATCGGTTTTTGCCTTCTGCCGGCCAAACAGCGCGGCCACATCGACGCCCCAGTCCAGCATGAGTTCGCCGTCCTGGCTGTTGCCCGCAAGCGCGGCCGATGCGTTCCAGGAAATCGACGGACCGATGCCCTTGAAGCTGCGCGCCGTATGCGCGGTCATCGTATATTGGTGCGGGATTGAGCAATACGTAACGGGCAGGAAGCTAAAAAGAAGATATGTCCCGAAATTCACCTGCGGGCGCGCGAAAATATTGACCGTCGAGCCGAATTTCACATCCATCATGCGGACGCCGACGCTGATGGTGGAGGTGCCGTCCTGTCCGAACGCGCCGATGCCGACATCCTTGCCCACACTGAAATCGAGTATCATGTGGCGCTCGCTGGACGGCGCCGAGGCGGCACGTACCATTTCGAAATCGTACTGCGTGGCTTGAACATAGCCTTGGCTGAAGAGGTAAATTGAGAATGGTGGTGGCGCACTCTGATGGCGGGCGCTGTGTTTGGAATGTGCGCGACCGTAGCGAATACCGGCGGAGAATACCCAGTCCGAATCCTCTGGCTGAAAAGTGATCTTGCCGTCCCCGCCGAATGCAAAGCGCGGTGGGGCTTGGTCATGGGTGAAGGTCGTCGATCCATAGACCTTGGGCGTCGGCGTGACATACATGAAGGGCGCGGTGAAGGGGCTGGAAAGCCCCTGCATCATGTCCATCTGCCCGCCCAATTCGATCCAGATGGTCGGGCGGTCCGTATCGTCGGCTTTGGCGAGAGCGGTGGACGAGACATACGCCGTCAGCGCCAGCGCCGATGCGCCTGTCAGCAGCTTCCAGCGGATGGTGGCGCGGTTGTCGTGTTTTTGGATCAGTTCGCTCATTGTGTGATTCCCCCCGAAAGCGTGCTGACAATTTCAAAACTGTCATTCCCGGCCGAGCGAAGCTTTAGCTTCGCGAGGGGAAGGGAACCCAGGAGTTGCTGCAACGCTCGATTTTGACGACCTGGGTCCCCTTCCCTCGCGCCGCTTGCGCGGCACTCGCCGGGGATGACAACCGAGGTAAATTTTGTGCGGTTCTTTCCCATGGCGCTCACCAGTTCTTCGTGACGCGCAGGCCGTAAAGCCGCGGATCGGTCGTGAACACGTTGGTGGTCAAGCCGCTGTCATCGCTGTTCAGGAACGCGCCGGTGATCGCCGTCGTATCGAAGACGTTCTTGACATAGCCCATCACCTGCCAGCCGCCGGCGCTGGTGAGGATCAACGACAGATTGACGTTTGAATAACCGCGCAGCTTGTCATAGGTCGTGTCGTTGAAGACGCGCCACCAGCTCTGCGATTGCCAGTAGAAATCGCCATGCAGCGTGGCCGCCCAATCCGCCGACACGGGTATCGTGTATTCCGCCGAGAACGATGTCGTGAAATGCGGCGCATTCGGCAATTGATTGCCGCCCACATTCTTGTCGAAGCCCGCGCCGCCATTCGGCACGGGGCCGTAATCGACGCCGTTATAGGTATTCTGGCCCTGGTAAATATCCGTCACAGTCCCCGTGAGAGGATTCACCGATCCGGCGAGCGGATCGAAACCGGGATAGGTGAAATGCGGATAGCTGGAATCCGGGCCGACCACGGTATAGGGATAATTATTCTGACCTCCATATTGATCAACATAATAGGGGTGTCCGTTGTTATAGACATACGTGCCATCCGTGACCGGATCGAGACCGGCGTGATAGGCATAGTCACAGGCGGAAACTTGGGGCGCGCCTTCGTCTGAGCCTCCGTTTCCGGGATCACCCGTGACCAAGGCTGCTACGACATAGTCCGGAAAGACGCAGTTCGAAGCCACCGTGACGAACGGCTTCATCACCAGCCAGCCGGGATGGCCGGCCGTGCGGTCCATCAGATCGATGGCCGACTGGCCATTGTCGATGCGCGTGTCTTCGTAGCCGCCGGTGAAATTGAATTTGAGGCCGGGAATCGGCTCGTAGCTCGCTTCCAGTTCCGCGCCCTTCACCGTCGCGTCGAAATTCAGATTGATCGCGGTGCGGTCCACGATCTCCGAAATCTGATAGCCCTTGTAATTGTAGAAGAAGATGTCGCCGTTCAGCGTCAGCCCGCCGTCCAGCATCGTGTTCTTCGAGCCAAGCTCATAGGCATCGACGAATTCCGGATTGAAGGTCAGCGGATGAGACGGGAACACCGATGCCCGTCACGATAGGATTGTAATCGGCCAGCACCGCGCCGGGCGGATTGGCACCGCCCGCCTTGTAACCGTGCGCATAGGAGCCATAGACCAAAGTCTGATCGGTGAAATCGAGCTTGGGTGTCCAGTTCGCCGCCAGCCGTCCCGTAAGCTGGTTCCATTGCTGGTTCACCTCGCCGCTGGGTATGAAGCCGACACCCTGGGACAGAAGTTCGCTTGGGATGTCGATGAAATGTTTCTGGTCGTCGGTCCAGCGTATGCCGCCCGTCAATTTTACATCGCTGGTGACATTGTAATAGGCCTCGCCGAACCCGGCATAGGAATTGAGCACATAGGGATTCTGGCTGCGGAAATAATTATGGCCCTGGCCGTTGATGCTGGCGAGCGGATTGGGATCGATGTAGTAGCACGCCGAGGTCGGCGCGCCGGGAAACCCTCTTGGATCCTGATATTGTCCGAGCCCGCCATAATAAGCCTTATAGCATCCTCTATTGTCGTTCTCGGCATAGTCAGGGCTGCCGGGAGGCTGCCACGCGGGTGAGTAAGCGTTATCGGCGCCGGACCACGCCGCGAACATCGTCAGCGTGTTGGCAAAGACGTAATAATCCTCCACCGTTTCGTAGTGCATGTAATTGCCGCCGACGCTGAAATTGAACGGGCCGGTGAAATTGGAAGCGAGACGGAATTCCTGGCTCAATTGCCAGGCATGTTCCTGCGAAACATCCTGTGCCACAAGCCGGTTGCTGCATCCAAGCTGCGGATCGTTAAAATAGAACGTTCCGTCCGACACATGATTGCCGCCGACGGCTCCACAGTCGGTATAATCGCTCATGGTCGTTTGCCAGCGGACAATGCCGAAGCCTCTGCTACCCGACCCTGAAAATGCCCGGCACCGTGTTGAAGCGGTTGTAATCTTCGGTGGAATAGAGAAAATCGCTGTTGTAGCCCGTCTGCGAGGTGAAGGTGAGCGCGGGCGTGATGTTGTAATCGGCGTTGAATTCCAGCGTATCGTTCTTGGCATCGTAGCGTGGATTTATCTGTGTTGCGATGTCGCGCAGATTTCGCGACTGCACGGTGCTGGCATAGGGATTAATGAACTCCAAACCACCGGAAACCCAACCGGCCACAACGTAAGGCAGCGAAAATCCATTCGGCACTTCGAACGAATCCGGCGAATAGAGCGAGGCGGGCAGGCAGCCCTGGCTCAGATAGCCCGTCGTGACGCCGAATGCCGCGCCGAAGCCGTTGGGGAGATCTGTTGGCGATTTGACAGGCACGTTCAGGCCGTTCGAAAGCGAAATATTCGAAATTCCCGGATCGGTTTTGCAGAGTTGCTTGGCCGTGCGCATGCGGTCGTCGCTCTCGGAGAAATGCTCCCAGACGAGATAGGTCTGCACGCTTTGCGCGGGTTTCCAGCCGATCGTGACGCGGCTCGACCACAGATCGCGCCCATCGACCTGACTGCCCGTTTCCTCATTGGTCGTATAGCCTTCGCGCTTGGTCCATTCGCCAGCGATGCGAATGTCGAAGCGGTCATCCAGCACCGGAATATTGACCATGCCTTCATAGCGGCGGTTGGTGAAATTTCCCCAATCCGCCGACAGCATCGCCTCGAACTGATCGGTCGGTTTCGCCGAAACGATATTGACCACGCCCGCCGTCGCGTTGCGGCCATAAAGCGTGCCCTGCGGCCCGCGCAGGACTTCGAGCTGGCCGACGTCGTAAAATTCCTGCTCGAAGAAATGATTGCGGATGAACGGCGTGTCGTTCAGCGCTACCGCCACCGCGGGATCGGTGGTCACCGAAATCGCCTGCGTGCCGATGCCGCGGATCTGAATGCTGTAGCCGGTGAAGTTGGTTTTTGTGAACGTAAGGTTCGGCACTTCCTTCACAAGGTCAGGTCCACCGGCAATCTGCCGTGAAGTAAGCTGCTCCTGGCTCAGCGCCGTGATCGCAATCGGCACCGTCTGAATATCGCCCTTGATCTTGGAAGACGTGACCACGACGGTTTCGACGCTCGACGCTGCCGCCGCAGACGCCAGCCGGATCGGCGCGACCTGCGCAATCTCGCTGCGCGGCCCGGCCTCGTCGCGCACGATGCCGATGGCGCCGCCCGGATGCTGACTGACGACAAAGCCGGTGCCCGAAAGAATGCGCGCGAGCGCCACATTATCGGCCAGATCGCCGCGCGCGCCGCTGCTGCGCACGCCTTTCACCTGCGCGGTGGAGACGACGATATCGAGCCCCGTTTGCGCGGTGTAGGCGTCGAGCGCCTGTTCGAGATCGCCCTTCGGTATGTCGAACGAGCGCGCATAGGCAGGCGTACCCAGCGCGATCATGGCGCAGGATGCGAGCAGCGCCCTTTTGAATGTCGATTCCATCAATCCCCCCTTCGGTTCTGTTCGTTCCGTCAGCGCTCGATCAGCGCGTAGTCGTCCTGCTGCTTGACATGCAGACCCAGCACATCCGCCGCCACATCGGCGAACATGCCCTCATCGGTCGTGCGGAATTTTCCGTTGATCTCGAGCCGCCCGATCGCGGGATCGGCAACGACGATCTTGTAATCATTGTAGCGGTTGAATTCGGCCGCTGCGTCGGCAAGCGTTGTGTGATGGAACACCAGCACGCCGCGCCGCCAGCTCAGCGTATCGGAGAGTGCTGCCGGCGTGCCTTTGGAAATCGTCGTTGTGTGTGCGGTGGCGATGGCGACATCGCCCGCGGCGAGATTGGCGGGCTGTTCGCTGCTGCCCTTGGGCGCGCCGAGCCGCACGCGGCCCTCATACATCGCCACTTCCATCCGGTCGGCCTGATCGCGCACGAGGAATTTGGTTCCCAGATCGAGAATCTTCCGCCCGCCCGCGAAAACGACGAATGGCCGCTTCGCATCGTGCTTCACGTCGAAATAGACTTCGCCGCGATCGACAATGACCTCGCGATCGACGCTGTGCTTCGCGATGCGCACGACGGAATTGGTGTCGAGCTCGATGCGCGATCCATCCGAGAGATTGAGAAGCTGCCGCCCGCCGATGGGCGTGCGATAGGTCGTGTAATTCTGCCCGGCATATTGCGCGGCGAGTACGCCAGCAATCGCGATGGCGCCGATGGCGGCGGCAAACTTCATGCTTAGAAAGGAGAATTTGACGGGCGCGGCTTCCTTTTCGCGCTCGGGCCGGCGCAAGGCGGCCGCGCGCTCGGTGCGGCCCCAGGCGTGATCGGCGCGCAGATATGCAACCTTGTGGGCGACGGAGGAACTTAGCCATTCGTTCAGCGCGGCCTGATCGTCAGCCGTCCAATCCTCGGACGTGCGCGTATCGACGACCCAGCGCGAGGCTTCCATCTGGATGTCGGATGATTGCGTGCCGGTTTGGGCGTGCTCGCGTTCGTTTTTCATCCCGGCCTTCCATTGCCGGACGCCTCGGCGAAGAAAATATCGGACAGCTTGAACAGGCCGATGGCCAGATATTCGCGCACTGTTGCCTCGCTAAGGCCCATGCGCTGGGCGATTTCGCGGCGCGAGCAACCCTCGACCTGGCGCAGCACGAAAGCCTCGCGGCAGCGCGGCGACAATTCGTCGAGTGCGCGCTGAAGCCTGCGCAATTCATCGCGCGCCATGACCGCGCGCTCGGGATTGGGCTGATCGGATTTGACCGTGAGGCCTTCGACGTCGCCCACGGTCTCGATAGGCACCACGCGCAGATCGCGAAACCTGTTGATGAGCGTGTTGCGCGCAGTGGTGAAGACGAAGGCGCGCGGCTTTTGCGGGAAATCCTGCTCCTGCAAATCGCAGAGATGCGCATAGACACGGACATAAACGTCTTGCACGAGATCTCTCACATCGCTCTGATTGCGCCAATTGCGGCGGAAATAACCGACCAGTTCCATTTCGAGCGGAAGAACCTCCCGCAAAAACCATGCGTCAACGGCAGGCGCGCCTGTGGAAGCGCTCTCCATGAACGATGTCTCGCGATCCCGGTCCGCCCGATCTGTCACCCCGCCCACCCATGCCTTTCGCGGGCCACGCGTAGTCGCGCAGGTAAGACACGATAGACCCCGGCGATGGTGGGGTGCCGCGCGAAAGTTTTTTGCGGATGCAGCAACGCAGGCGCAAAAAAAACGGGCCCCGCTTTCGCGAAGCCCGCTTCGTTGCGCGTAGGAGTGGCGGAAATTTTCCGGCCAAACCCTTGTTTCGCCGCGGAGGCCCTATTCGAACCTCGAAAAACGGGAGGGGGGTTCCCCCTACGCTCTCCGAGCTTCCGCCTTTGCCCTGCGGGCTAGGGCGGACAGGTCGGGGGACAGGCCCCTCTATCCGCGCGGAGCCGCCGGCCTTGCTGCGCCCGCGAGCCTCAGATGGGCGCGCGGACGCGAGAGTTCAAGCGGGGCTAGTCGCCCAGCCCGATGCTGATGCTGGCGAAGGGGCCGTAGAAGGCACGATCTTCCTTCTGCGCCGTAGCGATGCCGCCGTCGAGCACGTTGAAGAAATAATCGGCGCGATAACCGAAGCTGACCTTCGCGTCGGCATAGCGCCAAGACACGGCTGCGAAACCGCCGAGATTGGGAACGGTGACCTTCTTGCTGCGGGAAATGGGTGGATAGGTGTTCACTACCGCCGGTGGATAACTGAACATACCGACGTGCCGATGTCGACGTCTGATGTTGCTCGGACATTTTCTGACGGCCAAACAAAACAGCGCCGTTCACGCCCCAGTCGAACGAAATGCCGCCATCGCCACGATTGCCAGCGATCATCGGCCGACGCATCCCATGAAAGCGCCGGACCTATTCCCTCAAATTTCCGCTTCCCGTCGAAGGATGCGTAGAACTTGCTATAGCCGGAGGTGATTGCATGGTTCGTCGGTTGAGACTGGAAGCCGGCGTGATTGCTCGAATGGAATTGCGCAAATCGCACGCCGAGATTGACGGTTGAACTGGCGTTGCTGCCGAAGCGGCCGAGCCCTACATCCTTGCCGACCATGGAAATCGATAATGGTGTGGCTCTCGCTGCTGCGAAGCTCGGAATCCTGATAGGCCCGATAAACTTTTTCCTGCCCATAGAATTCGACAACGGGATTTGGCGTGATGTACAGGCTCTTCTCGGCTCTGCCGCTTTTGCCGTAGCGGATAGAGGCCGAGACAACCCAATCGCTGCCTTGCGGCTGGAATGAAATCTTTCCGCTCTTGTCCCAAATGTATGGACGCGTCTTCTCATACGCCAGACTTGAGACGCCATCGAAGGGTGAATTTGCGAAGAACGGCGGGCTGTAAACTTCCAGATCGTTCTTCTGCGTCGCAAACTGGCCGTCCAGTTCGAGCCAGATCAGCGGGCGGCTTGCATCTTCCGCTTTTGCGATGTCGCCGGATGAAACATAAGCCGCAAGCGCGAGTGCCGATGCGCCCGTCAGCAGCTTCCAGCGGATGGTGGCGCGGTTGTCGTGTGTGTTGATGAGTTCGCTCATTGTGTGATTCCCCCCTGAAGAGCGCAGCTATCTTTTCCTCCCCCGTTTACGGGGGAGGTGCTGAGCGAGCACTTGCGAGCGAAGCGGAGGGGGCGAACGCGATGCACGCCCCCCTCGCCGCCGTCGGCGGCACTCCCCCCGTAAACGGGGGGAGAAACGAGCAGTGCGGTTCTGGCTATCTTTCCCATGGCGCTCACCAATTCTTCGTGACGCGCACGCCAACAGGCGCGGATCGGTGACGAACACGTTTGTCGTCAGCGCGGTGTCGTCGGAATTCAGGAACGCGCCGGTGATGGCGGTGGTGTCGAAGACGTTCTTCAGATAGCCCATCACCTGCCAGCCCGACGCGCTTGTCAGGATCAGCGCGAGATTGACGTTAGAGTAGCCGCGCAATTTGTCGTAAGGCCGGTCATTGTAGATTCGCGCCCAGCTTTGCGATTGCCAGTAGAAATCGCTGTGCAGCGTTGCCGCCCAATCTTCCGACACCGGAATCGTATAATCCGCACCGAGCGAAGTCGTGAAATGCGGCGCATTGGGAAGCTCGTTGCCGCTAATATCCTTCTTGATGCCCTCGCCATTGTTGGGCGCGGTGGACGGATCGAAGCCGACATTGTTAAAGATGCTTTGATCAGTTGCATTTCCGCCAAAAATGCCGATGAGTCCTCCGGGGTTGTAGGCGGCATCACACGCACCGGCAATGCCGCTTCCGAAAACGTCCGGATCAGGGTATCGCCTGAAGGATGGCCTTCACGACGTTGGCCGGCAGAATGCAGTTCGACGTATCGGCGATGAACGGGCGCACGATGACCCAGTCGGGATCGCCCGCCGTGCGGTCCATCAGATCGATGGTTCTTCTGGCCATTATCGACGCGCGTGTGCTTCGTAACCGCCGGCGAAATGGAATTTCAGGCCAGGTATTGGTTCGTAGCTCGCTTCCAGTTCGGCGCCATGGATTTTGGCGTCGAAATTGTCGTTGATCGCGGTGCGGTCGACGATCTTGGAAATCTGATAGCCCTTGTAGTCGTAATAGAAAACGTCGCCATCGATGCGTCATCGCGCCATCGAACAGCGTGTTCTTCGTTCCGAGTTCGTAGGCATTGACAAATTCGGGTGTGAACGTCGGCGGATGCACTGTGGAAGATTGCGAGCTTGCGAAATCCGCTTCCGGCAGGGGCGGATTGGCGCCGCCGCCCTTGTAGCCGCGCGAATAGGACGCATAGACCAGCGTCTGATCGGTGAAATCGAGCTTGGGCGTCCAGTCGATCACACCGCGCCCGGTCCATTCCTTCCATTCCTGATTGACGACCCCCTGAACGGGATAACCGCCGCCCAGCATATAGACCCAGCTTGGGATATCCCAGAAAGTCTTCTGGTCGTCGGTCCAGCGCAAGCCCGCCGTCAGCTTCACATCGGGCGTCAGCTGATAATAGGCTTCGCCGAAACCGGCATAGGACGACAGATTATAGGGATTTTCGCTGCGGAAATAATTGTGCCCCTGTCCATCCAGATTGCGGAATGGGATTTGGATCGATGTAGGTGCCGGGCGCAATTGCCAGAAAAGATCGTATCCACACAGCCGAACTGCGAAGATGAATCCGCCATATGTGCCAAAGGCATTATAAAAGCTCGGATTGGACGATATAGGATATGGAGGCTTGTCGAAGTCCGGCACGCAGGTCGAGTAATTGCCGGGACCTTGGCCATTGGTGAGCTGCGTCAGGGCCGAAAGCACGTTGAAGAAGACGAAGTAATCCTCGTTCGTCTGGTAGTGCATGTAATTGGCGCCGAGGCTGAAATTGAACGGACCTTTGAAATTGGACGCCAGCCGGACTTCCTGGCTGAGAACTGCCAGGCGCGCTCCCGCGACAAATCCTGCGCCACCATGGAACTCGAGCAGCCGAGTTGCGGATCGCAATAGACGCCATTCGTGACGCGGCTCGATGCCGCCATAGATGCTGAACCCGTTCGAGAACAGGCCGGGCGCGGTGTTGTAGCGGTTGAAATCTTCCGTGGACCAGAGGAAATCCTTGTTGTAGCCGGTCTGCGAGGTGAGCGTCAGCGATGGCGTGATCGCCCAATCGGCGTTGAGCTCCAGCGTATCGTTTTTTGCGCGATAGGCGGGTTTGATCAGCGATTGGATGACGCGCAGATTGTGAGATTGCGTCTGGTCTGGCATAAGGATCGATCTGATTCAGCAGCGTCCCGCCCTTGCCGTCTCCACCTCCATAGAAGAACTCGCCCACAGCCACGAACGGAATCACCTGACCGTTTGGCGTATCGAACGCATCATTCGAATAGAACGACGTCGGCAGACAGCCTTGGCTGAGCCATGTCTGCGCGAATATGGCATTGAGATCGGCCGGAACGCCGTAAGGCCCCGGCCTGGTATCGTAGTGATATCAAGCCCATCGACATTCGTCAGCCCCGGATCCTTTTTGCAAAGCTGCTTGGCCGAACGCACGCGGTCGTCGTCTTCCTGGAAATGTTCCCAGACGGCATAGACTTGCAAATTTTCAACTGGCTTCCAGCCGAACGTGACGCGGGTGGACCACAGATCGCGGCCGTCGACGTGCTTGCCGATCGACTGATCGAAGGTGTAGCCGTCGCGTTTGGTCCATTCGCCGGCGACGCGCAGATCGAGACGGTCATCGACCATGCGGAATATTGACCATGCCTTCATAACGGCGGTTGGTGTAATTGCCCCAATCGGCCGAGAGCATGGCCTCGAACTGATCGGTCGGTCTTGCCGAAATGACGTTCACCACGCCTGCCGTCGCGTTGCGGCCATAGAGCGTGCCTTGCGGCCCGCGCACGACTTCGACTTGACTCACGTCGTAGAATTCCTGCTCGAAGAAATGATTGCGGAGGAACGGAATGTCGTTGAACGCCACCGCCACGGCCGGATCGGTCGTGACCGAAATCGCCTGCGTGCCGATACCGCGAATCTGGATGTTGTAGCCGGTGAAGTTCGTCTTGGAGAAAGTGAGGTTTGGAACTTCCTTCACCAGATCCGGCCCGCCCGCGATCTGGCGCGAGGTGAGCTGTTCCTGCGAAAGCGCGGTGATCGCAATCGGAACCGTCTGAATATCGCCCTTGATCTTCGAGGAGGTGACAACCACCGTCTCGACGCTCGAAGCCGCGGCCGACGCCATGCGAACCGGCGCGGCTTGCGCAAGGCGCTGCGACGCGGCTGCGCCATTGTCCGCATCGCCATTGACGATGACGACCGCGCCGGTATCGCGCCTGATGACAAAGCCGGTGCCCGCGAGAATGCGCGCAAGCGCCACTTCCGCGCTCACATCGGCCTTCACGCCGCGCGTATGCGCGCCCTTCACCGCATCGGAGGCAACAATCAGCGGCACGCCGGCCTGCTTGACATAAGCATCCAGCGCCGCTTTCAGATCGCCGCCGGGAATGTCGAACGGCGTGGCTCGCGCCGGGCCAGCCAGGGCAAGCGCGCAGGCGCCCCCCAGAAGCGCGCATTTCAGAAATCGGTTCTTCATAGTCCCCCCTTTGAATCTTTCCTCAATCGGCCGCGCGGGCCCCTAACGCGAAATCACCGTGTCCTGCCCATGCCGTTCGACATGCAATCGGAAAAGCTGCTGTGCGGCGCGGGTGAAGAGCGCGATATCGGTCGCCGGGAAGGTTCCGTCGATCTTCAGGCGCGCCACGCCCTGATCGGGGATCACCAGCTTCTCGCGGTTGTAACGGTTGAATTCGGCGGCGGCGGCGGCCAGCGTCGTGTTGTCGAACACGATCATGCCGTGACGCCACGCAAGCTCATGCGCAAGCAAGCCGGCGGGCTCGCGCGTCACCGTCAGCGCATCGCCATCGGCAATCGCCACATCGCCCGTGCTGAGAAGCAGCGAAGCCTTTTTCTGATCTTCGGGAATGTCCAGCCGCACGCGGCCTTCGACGAGCGCCACCTGCAAGCGGCTGCCGCTGCTGCGCACGGAGAATTTCGTTCCCAGATCGGTGATGCGGTGGCCGTTGGCGATCACCGTGAAGCCGCGCGCGGCATTGTGGTGCACGTCGAAATAGGCCTCGCCGCGATCAAGCTGCACGATCTTCTGGTCCGGGCTGATGCGAAGGGCGGTGTTGGTGTTGAGTTCGACGCGCGTGCCGTCGGCGAGCGTGATGATTTCGCGGCTGCCGATGCCGGTGGCGAAAATGTGCTCGCTCTTGTGGCGCTGGAAATAGACCGTTCCCACGCCCGCGGCGGCGACAAGCAATGTGGCCGCGATCTTCAGCATCAGCGGCAAAGCGCGCCGCGCGGATTTTTTTTGCTGCGGCAGCGGATGCAAGGCCGAAAGCCGCTGCGTGCGCTCCCACGCGGCATCGAGCCGCCAATAGGCCACGCGATGGGCCGGCGATTGATCGAGCCACGCAGCGAGCGCGGATTGATCCTCATCGGACCAGGTTTGCGAATCCCGGCGCTCGTTGACCCATTCGGCCGCGCGAATCTGGACGTCCTGCGCGCCCATCGGCGCGAGCGAATTTTCGGATGGCGTGGCGCTCATAGCGGCCCCCGCGAAGTGGGATCGTCGCCGTAAAGCGCATTGGCGAGCGCGCGCAGGCCCTCATTCAAATGCCATTTGATGGTGACTTCGGAGATTCCCAATTGCCGCGCGATGTCGCCGCGCGAAAGCCCTTCGACGCGGCGCATGATCACGACCGTGCGCGTGCGCGGGGGAAGTTCATCGAGCGCCTTTTGCAGCATGCGTAAATCATCGCGCGCGAGTGCGCTGCGGTCGGGACCGGGCTCGTCCAGCGCGATGCCGAAGGTTTCCAGTTGCGCCGCCGATTCGATGGCCACGATCTTGTCGCGGCGCACGCGATCGACCAGCATGTTGTGCGCGGTGCTGAAGACGAAGGATTTGGGATTGTCGGGAAGCGCCTTGCTCGCGGCCTCGTACACGCGCACGTACACGTCCTGCACAAGGTCGGGAATCTCGCTTTGATTGCGCCAGTTGCGGCGCAGGAAGAGCGTCAATGCGGCCTCCAGCGGCAGAATTTTGCGCACAAACCAGCTCTGCAAATCGGCCGGATTCACAGCCGCACTCGCATGCCGCAGTCCTTCGTGTTCCCAACCAGCGTCCGGTGTTTTGCCCATCCCCCACAGCTTTCCGCGTTCGAGGGGCCATCCTTCAGGTTACATCCATAGGACGATCCCGCGCTTCAGGAGGTGGGGGAAATATGTTCGCGGGCATGCCGCGCCGCAGCAGATGCGTGCAGGCGCGAAGCATTTTGTGCGGCGCGAGAACAAGAAAGGCGGCGGAAACGATCAAAGAAGGAGTGCGCGCGGCGGAAACGGCAAACGGCCGGGGCTTGTTCGGGGTGTGCCCGAGAGCGCTCTGGACACAGATGTCGTTGCACAAGCCCAAAGGTGCTGCTTCCGTGCCTTGCGGTTCTTTTTGGAAATTCGTCGAAAGCGGACCGGCACGGGAGCGGCGCCCAAGTCAAGCATTTGATATTATTGAATTAAATGGCGTCGCGGAATCGCTCGAATCCTTGGTTCGCCGGAATTACATTATTAATGTGCGATTGATAATCTGCGTCGGTCCGGGGCCAGCCGAAAAACTTTTCGCCCCATCCTGTGTTACAGAAATTCCGCGATGAAGCGATATTCGCAATTTTTGCTCACCACGATTCTGGCGACTGGCGCCGTGTTGCCGGCGTTGGCCGAAGACAATTCGCGCGCCGCGACGCTATCGGATTCCGATGCGCTGGCAATCGCGGACGATCTGAACGGCGATTGGATCTGGTATCGCGACGGCGCGGTTGCGCAGGGCGCGCTCGCCAATTTTCTTGCAGCGCCGGTCAACGCCAATGGCCTGAATCTCAAGCAGTTGCTGACGCGCAAACCGCCACCGCCGCCGCCACCGCCTCATTCTCCACCGCCACCGCCGCCGCCACCGCCTCATTCTCCACCGCCACCGCCGCCTCCTCCGCCGCCGCCTCCTCCGCCGCCGCCCCCACCGCCGCCGCCTCCGCCGCCTCCGCCGCCGCCGCCTCCGCCGCCTCCGCCGCCGCCGCCTCCGGCGTCGGCATTTCTTCCCGGCTATTCGGCAGACTGGTGGACGCAGATCGGCCTGACATCGGCAATCGAACAAAGCGTCAATGGTGCTGCAGGTTTTTCGATTGGTTTTGTCGATACCGGCGTTGCCGCCACGCAGATGGATGTGAAGGGGCGCGTTTCTTCATTGTCGAGTTGCGCCGCGCTGACGTTCAGATGTTCGTCCGGTTATAATGACGACAACGGGCACGGAACATCCACCGCCGCAATCGGCGCGGGCGCGCTGACATCCACCGGCCAGGGAATGTCGGGTGTTGCGCCCGCCGCCACGATCATCGAAGAGAAGGTGCTCAATTCGAAAGGCTCCGGTTACGACGTCGATGTCGCGAACGGAATCAACAAGGCGGTGGATGCGGGCGCGGGCGTCATCAATCTGAGCCTGACCTATACGCCCACAAGCAACATCGTCAACGCGATCAATTACGCCGCGTCCAGGGGCGTCATCATCGTGTTCGCGGGCGGCAATTCGTCGGCCTTTCTCAACGATGGCGGCAGCACGACAGGATTGACGCAAGCAGCGCTCAGCCATCTCGTCTTTGTGGGATCGGTGGATTCGAACAACCGGCTTTCTTCCTTCAGCAATGTTCCGGGCACGGGTTGGGCCTATTCAAATTCGGCAAGCGCGTCCTACGCATCGCTGTGGCTGATGGCGCCGGGCGAAAGCATCATCGCGCCCGGCATACAATATGGCTCGACGGCCTTTGCCTATTGGACCGGCACATCGATGGCGGCCCCCATGGTGTCGGGCGCGCTGGCCTTGCTCGAAACCGAGTGGCCGATATTGCGCACCAACGGCACGGCGACGGCGCTGTTGTTCCAGACCGCGACCGATCTGGGTGCGACCGGCGTGGACAGCACCTATGGCAATGGCTTGCTCAATATCGCGCAGGCCTTCCAGCCGGTGGGCACGCTTTCGGTCGATGAAAGCAGCGGCACATCGGTTCCGGTGAGCCAGTTGCATGGGGGAAAATTCTTCGGCGGATCGATCGGCGCGGTTCCGGCACTGATAAATGTTTTGTCGAACTACAACAGTTTCGACGATTTTGCCCGCAACTTCCCGGTCGATCTTTCCGGTTACGTTTCGCATCAATCCGCGGGGCTGGACGCATCCGCGCCGCTGCTGGCCGCGATGATCGACGCGGGCTCGGCGCAATTGGCCGATGGCGGCGCGATCACCTATGCGCGCTTCGACGGCGATATGGCGCATGCCGCCGGCATGCTCGACAGAATGCGCTTCGGCAGCGACGAAACGGGATTTTCGCATCTGGGCGAGGATTCCAGTTCCTGGGTCGTGGCGTTGTCGAACCGCGATGGTTCGCAATTCGCCGCAGGGCGCGGCTTTCCCGCGAGCGCCTCCTTCGCCGATGCGCTGTGGGGGCCGCAATCGCTGGCCGCCGATCAGGCCAATGTTCTGGCAAGCGCCAACGCGCTCGGCAATCTGGCGCAAGGTGGATATTTCATGGCGTTCGGATCGCGGCTCGGCGATCACACGCGCATGGCGGTTTCCTGGTCGAACACGCAAAGCCCCAACCAGCCCATCATGGGCAATCAATGGATTCTGCCGAACGCCAATTCGCTGAGCGCGGGGCTGACCACCGAGCTTGGGCAGCACTGGATGGGCGGGCTCACCGTCGATGTGCTGAACGAGCACAATGGGCTACTCGGCACCACGTATGATTCCGCGTCCGGCTTCGGGCTGGGCGCGCAACACACGAGCACCTCGCTTGGCGTATCGTCGTCGCTTGGGCTGTGGCACGATGCGGGCATGCTGTTCGAAGCCTCGCTTGCGACGACCGGCGGCGCGCCGGTCAATGGCGGGCTCATCACCGGCACCTCGCGGCTTTTCGCGCGCAGCTATGGCGTGTCGTTTATCCAGCGCGATGCGTTTGACAAGGGCGACCGGCTGACGCTGTCGCTTTCGCGGCCCTTGAGCGTGATGTCCGGTTCGCTTGGCGTGCTTGTCACCGGCGTCGATGGGCAAGGCATCGCCACGACGAAAACCATCGATGTGAGCTTGCGGCCCAGCGGGCAGGAAACCGATCTTTCCGCCGGTTACAGCACGGCATGGGGCGAAAACGCATCCGTCTTCGCATCGCTCACCGGGCAGAGCGACGCGGGCAATGTCGCGGGCCGCAACGCGATCGCCGTGACGTTCGGGGCAGCTTTGCGGTTCTGATTGGCATGCTAGAGTGATGGCCGGAAAGACCATCCATGCCCCCACGCTCCACTCTCGAAACCAGACGGGATCAAATGTTTCCCGTCCTCGCCCCGCCCGAGATCGAGCGGTTGCGCCGCTTTGGCCAGCCGCGCGCCTTTGCAAAAGACAGTCTCGTCGTCAGCGCCGGAGCGCGGACGGAAGGATTGCTTCTCATTCTGGCCGGCGAAGTTTCCATGGCGCCGCACGCCGATCATTTCCAGCCGATTGTGGTGCACGGGCCGGGCACGTTCCTCGGCGAACTGGCGCAGCTTTCCGGGCGGCCGTCGCTGGTTGACGGCACCGCACTCGGCGATGTCGAGGCGCTGGTGATCGCGCCGTCGCGGCTTCGCGATTTGATGGTGCAGGAAGCCGAACTCGGCGAGCGCATCATGCGCGCGCTGATCCTGCGCCGTGTCGGGCTTCTGGAGCAGAGCGTGGGCGGGCCCACCATCATCGGCCATTCCGGCAATCGCAACGTGCTGCGGCTGGAGGAATTTCTGCGCCGCAACGGCCATCCTTTTCAAACGCTCGATTCCGAAACCGATGAACACGCAAGGGCGCTGCTCGAAGGTTTTCATCCCGCGCCGTCCGATCTTCCCATCGTGCTGTGCGCGAACGGCGAATTGCTGCGCAATCCGGCGGAGAACGAGCTTGCCCGCTGCATCGGGATGTTGCAGCCGCTCGATTCCACGCGAGTCTATGATGTGGCGATTGTGGGCGCGGGGCCTTCGGGCCTTGCGGCCGCGGTCTATGCCGCGTCGGAAGGGCTTTCCGTCATCGTGCTCGATTGCCGCGCATTCGGCGGGCAGGCGGGCGCATCGGCGCGCATCGAAAATTATCTGGGCTTTCCGACGGGCATTTCCGGCATCGCCTTGATGGCGCGCGCCTATAATCAGGCGCAGAAATTCGGCGCTGAGATCGCGGTGCCCGAGGAAGCGGTTCATCTCGAGGAACAGGGCGGCGCGGATGGCCGGTGTTACAAGCTGGATGTCGCAAGCGGGCAATCGGTTTGCGCGCGCGCCATCGTGATCGCGTCGGGTGCTGAATATCGCCGCCTCGATGTTCCCAATATCGCCGACTACGAAGGCGCGCATGTGCATTATTGGGCATCGCCGCTGGAGGCGCGGCTCTGTGCGGGACAGGATGTGGCGCTTGTCGGCGCCGGAAACTCCGCGGGGCAAGCGGCCGTTTATCTCGCGAGCGAGGCGCGCAAGGTGTGGATGCTCGTTCGCGGCAAGAATCTCACCGATACGATGTCGCGCTATCTTTGCGACCGCATCGCGGCCCAGCCGAATATCGAAGTGTTGCTTGAGACCGAAGTTACGGCATTGGAAGGCGAGAACGGCGAGCTTGGCAGCGTGCGCCTGCGGCGGCGCAAGACGGGCGATGAATCAAGCCATGCGCTGAAGCATCTCTTCCTCTTCATCGGGGCCACGCCGAACACAGGCTGGCTTGCGCGCTCCGGCATTGCGCTGGACGCCAAGGGATTTGTGGAAAGTGCTGCGCAGAATAGCGACAGGCGGCCCTTCGAGACGAACCGGCCCGGCATTTTCGCCATCGGCGATGTGCGCTCGGGCTCAGTGAAGCGCGTGGCGGCGTCGGTTGGCGAAGGCGCGCAAGTCATCGCCGCCATTCACGGCTATTTCGCAGGATCCGGCAAATCCGCCATCACCACTTGAACGAGACGCCGCCCGACAATTCGATGCTCGTGAACTGGCTGCCGAATTTCGCCCCGCCTTCGATGAAGCCGGACCAGCCCGTGCGCTTGTCATCGACGTTCAACTGGCCCGTCACCTCGCCATAATGCTTCTCGCGTTGATCGCTCAGCGTCAGCGCGGGCATGCCCGACGAGGTGACCATCGTGGCGCTGGTGTCGTTTGTGAACTCGTTCCAGTAATTGCCCGTGACGGAGAGGTTGACGACCGACGAACCCGCATCGAACAACCCGCTGCCCAGACGCGCGCCGAGCGCGCCGCGGAATGTGTTGCTGTCGTTGAACTCCGCCATGGAGCCCGTTGCGGGCAGATTTCCAAAATTGCTCGACGTGTAGGCGACGGTCAGCAAGGGCTCCACGAACGCGGCGTCCGATCGACCGCCGAGATTGATGTGATAGCCGGTACTGGACAGCACGCCCCAGGTTTCGGCCTCGACGGTTTGCTCGTTGATGCCGAAATAGGAGAGCGTGTTGTATTTCAGCGTCGTTTGCAGGAAATCGGCCTTCAACGCCGTATCCCAGAAAAAGCCGCCGCGCAGATAATCGGTGGTGAGTGCGACGGTCGCGCCGGAATAATCGAACTCGTTGATCGAGGATTTGAACGTCAGCGTGGAATTGATGAGGCCGATGGATGTGCCCAGCATCAGCACGCCGTCCGCGCCCAGCACGCCGCTGAAGCCGACATCGGTGCCGATCTGCGCGGAATAGGTATCCTGCTTGAAGCTTGTGTCGAAGCCCGAAAACAGGCCCGGAACCGGCGCGTAAGGATCAAGGCTGTTCGAACTCGTGCGGCGGTCCCAATTGCCGGTCGCTTTCATCCAGAAATTGAATTTGCCGTCGCCATACGTGTCGGCCGCGCCATAGATTTGCGGCCAATGGGTGCGCAATTCGTCCTGGCGCTGGGTCCAGCCCATCACCGTGTCGTACCAGATATCTTCCGCGCCGGTGATGGCGAGCGGCGTCTGAAAAACTTCGACATCCGGCAGGCCATAGAGGCGATATTCGGTGGAGTTCGCGCCGGTGAGACCATCGGCGAGGGCTGTTGCGTGCGAGGTTTGCAGCAGCGGATAGAACCAGAAACCCGTCTTGACCGCGCCCAGCGGGCCGACGCCCGGCAGCAGAATGCCGCCGCCGGTGCCGCTCACATCCTTCAGGTAAAACGCATCGCTGCTGGCGCCGTTCACGGCGACAAGCGTGATGCCGCCGGGATTGTAGGCGCCCGCGGTGCTGGTGTTGTCGAGCAGGATGCCGGTCGAGCCGGTCGCCGTGCCGGCGATCAGCAAGCGGTCGCCGGGCACATCGGCGCCGGAGGACGCCGTGCCGCCGAGCGACGCATCGAGCCCCAACTCGCTGCCCGCGCCGCCGATGAAATCATAGGCGACGCCCGGCGTGTAGCTGTTGCCGGAGACCGCGACATTGAGCGACATCAAATCGCTCGTCGCGTGACCGGGCAAGCGCATGTCGATCAAGCCGCCGGTATTGTCGAAGCTCGCATCGCCCTGAAAGATCGCGGCCCCGGTCACATTGATCGTGCCGGAATTGACGACGGCATCGACGCCGGTGAACGTCGATGTCGCGGCGGCGGAAATGTATCCGGCGTTGATGATGCCGCTATTGGTGAGCGTGTTGTGGCCGCTGCTGCCGAACGCACCGGCAATGGTGCCCGCATCCGCATTGTCTTCCACGTTCCAGGTTCCGGAATTGTTGAGCGAGTTGGTCTGGTTGGAGAGGCTGATTTCGCCGATCATCGTGCCGGCATTAATAATGTGATCCGCACCCGTGGCCACGGTGGAGCGAATGGCCATGCCGATGCCCGTGGCGCCGCCCGTTATGTCGCTGGCATTGATGAGACCGGTCAGGGTGTTGGTGATCGTGGTGCTTCCGGCATTTGTCGTGCCGATCGCGATGACCGGATACGTCGCCGTTCCGACGGCGAACATTCTGGCGCTGTTGGTAAGCGTGCTGGAGCCGCTTCCCGTCTGGCTGAGGACCACGGCCGGACCAACCACGCTCGTGCCGGTGTGCCCGACCGTGCCGGTGTTGATCACGATGTTGAGATTTCCCAGCCCCGATGCCGACGAATTGATGCCGGCAAAATTGTTTGTGTTGCTTCGGACGTTGCCGCCATTGATCGTTATCAGCGTGTCGCCATCGACCGCGGAGGTGTGGATGGCGTCGCTGCCCGAGGCGGTGACGCCGGTTGAGGTTACATTGACCGGCGTCGAGCCGGTGGCCGTGACGACCGTTGCGGCCATTGCCTGATGTGCAACAAGCATCAGCGCCGTGGTCGCCAGCAATGCCGCCCGCATGGAGCACTTGCCGTGTGTGTTGACGAATTTTCTCATGATCTATTCCCCCCTCACCAATTCTTCGTGATGCGCACGCCGAAGAGGCGCGGATCGGTGATGAACACGTTGGTAGTCAGTCCCGCATCGTCGGAATTGAGGAAGGCGCCGGTGATCGAGGTCGTGTCGAAGACGTTCTTCACGTAAAGCATGCCCTGCCAGCCATCGGTGCTGGTGAGCGTGAAGGCGAGATTGACGTTGGCGTAGCCGCGCAATTTGTCATATGGCCGGTCGTTGAAGACGCGCGCGAAGCTCTGCGATTGCCAGTAGAAATCGGCATGCCAGGTCGCCGCCCAATCCTCGCCGACGGGCACGGTGAATTCCGAGCTTGCCGCCACCGTGAAATGCGGCGCATTGGGAAGCTGGTTGCCGGAAATGTCCTTGGCGAAACCTTCGCCGAGATTGGGCGCGGCCGCGGGATTGAAACCGGCATAGCCCGGATATCGGATCGGGTTCGGATTGGGTGTGTAGGTGTCTTCTGTTATCGGATCGAGGCCCTGCGTATAGGCATCGAAGCAGGCATAGGCGATCGAGCCGCCCGCGCCTTCCGACAGTATCTCGTTGATCACATCCTTCGGCAGGATGCAGTTCGAGGTCTCGGTGACGAACGGCTTGACGACGAGCCAGTCCGAATTGCCGGCCGTGCGATCCATGATGTCGATCTGCGATTGGCCGTGATTGACGGTGGCGCTTTCATAACCGCCGGTGAGGCCCAGTTTCAGGCCCGGAAGCGGCATCCACGAGGTTTCGATTTCCGCGCCGCGAACCGTGGCATCGACGTTGAAATTGACCGCGGTTCTGTCGATGATCTGCGACAATTGATAATTGCGGTATTTGTAGAGGAAGATATCGCCGTCCAGCGTCATGGCGCCGTCGAACAGCGTGTTCTTCGTGCCAAGCTCGAAAGCGTCGTTGAATTCGGGCTTGAAGGTCGAGGGATGCGTCAGATTGCTCGGCGAATCCACATGCGCGCCATTGTTTGAAAGCACGGGAATGACGCCCGGCGGATTGGCGCCGCCGCCCTTGTAGCCGCGCGCGTAGGAACCATAAACCATCGTCTGATCGGTGAAATCGAGTTTCGGCGTCCATGTGACGTTGGCCCGCCCGGTGAATTCGCGCCATTGCTGGCGGATGACGTTGGTGAGCGGGTAGCCTTTTTCCGCGATCAGCGCCCAGCTTGGAATGACGTCGAAATGCTTTTTGTCGTCGGTATAGCGAAGGCCGCCGGTGAGCTTCAGATCGTCGGTGAGGTTGTAATAGGCCTCGCCGAATGTGGCCCAGGAACTCACGCGGTAGGGATTCTGGCTGCGGAAATAATTGTGGCCCTCGCCGTCGATGCTGCTCAATGGATTGGGATCGATATAGGAGCAGCCCAGCCCGAGGAATGTGGCGGCAAGCGTGCTCGGATCGGCCGGCGCCGGGCCGCAGGCATTGGCAAGCGTGGCATCGAAGGGAATGTGGGACGCGTCGGCGGGCGGTGGGCCGCCGCCGAATTCTCCGTTGAAGGTCTCGGCCAGCAGCGAGATGGCGTTCGCGAAAATGTAGAAATTCTCCAGCGTGTGGTAGCTGAGATAATTGGCGCCCGCCAGGAAATTGAACTTTCCGCTGAACGACGACGCCACGCGCACTTCCTGATAGATTTGCTGCGCGGTCTCGTCGGATACGTCCTGCGCCACAAGACGGCTGGAGCAGCCGAGCTGCGGATCGCAATATTGACCGTCACGCCCGATGAGCGTGTTGCCGCCCGGATCCTGGAAGATTCCCGTCGATGTGTTGTAGCGGTTGAAATCTTCCGTCGAATAGAGGCTGTCGCGGTCGAACCCGGTTTGCGAGGAAAGCATGAGCGTGGGCGTCAGCGCGTAATCGAGATTGAATTCGAACGTGTCGTTCTTCGCGGTGTATTTCGGGTCCAGCAGCGAACTGATTACGCGAAGATTGGGCGATTGCGTCAGCCCCGCATAGGGATCGGTTCCGGGCGTCATATAGGGGCTTAGCAATTGAAGCCCGGCGACGAACGGATCGGATGCGGCATTGGGCGTTTCAAAGGCCGCCGCGGAATAAAGCGATCCCGGCTTGCAGCCCTGCTCGAGCCAGATCGCGCCGTAATTGCCGCTATTGGCGGCGGCGTCGGGGATTTGCGGGCCGGTGGGCCCATCGACGAAAGCGGGCGCCACATCCTTGGTGCAAAGCTGCTTGGTGGAGCGCGTGCGGTCGTCGTTTTCCGAAAAATGCTCCCAGATCGCAACGGCGGTGAGATTCTGGAACGGATGGATCAGCAGCGACACGCGGCCAGACCACAGATCGCGGCCGTCGGTGGGATGATTGGTCTGCTCGTTGAACGAATAGCCGTCGCGCTTGGTCCATTCGCCGGCCGCGCGCAGATCCAGATTATCGCCCCAGATGGGGATGTTGATCATGCCTTCATAGCGGCGGTTGGTGTAATTGCCGATATCGACGGAGGCTTGCGCCTCGAATTGATCGGTGGGCCGGGCCGAAACCACATTGACCACGCCCGCCGTCGCGTTGCGGCCAAAGAGCGTTCCCTGGGGCCCGCGCAACACTTCGACCTGGCTGACGTCGAAAAATTCCTGCTCGAAGAAGTGATTGCGCAGGAACGGAATATCGTTGAACGACACGGCGACGGCAGGATCGGTCGAAACCGAAATCGCCTGTGTGCCAATGCCGCGAATCTGGATGTTGTAGCCGGTGAAATTGGTTTTCGAGAAGGTGAGGTTTGGAACTTCTTTCACCAGATCGGGGCCGCCCGCGATCTGCCGCGAGGTGAGCTGTTCCTGGCTCAATGCGGTGATGGCGATGGGAACCGTCTGGATATCGCCCTTGATCTTCGACGAGGTGACGACGATGGTTTCCATGCCCGCCGATGCGGCGGCGGCAACGCGCACGGATGTGACCTGATCGACGCGCCCGGAGGCTGCGGGAACGCGCGCGTCGTCATCATGAACGACCGCGACGCTGCCATAGGCGGTGGGATGGGCGCTGAAGCCGGTGCCCATTAAAACGCGGCCCAACGCCACTTCCGGCGACAGATTGCCGACGACGCCGCGCGTGCGCGCGTTCTTCAATTCATCGACGGGATAAACGAGTGCGACGCGCGCCTGTTCGGCATAGGCATTCAGCGCCGCCCTGAGATCGCCGCTGGGGATGTTGAAATCTTCGGCCGCCGCACTTGCCGACAGCGCCAGCGCGGACACGCCGCCCGCCAGCAGAGCCATCGCATATTTGGACCTTGTCATCATCCCCCCGATGCGGCCGCTCGCGCCGCGGTTAGTCGATTCCGGAAAAAACACGCCTTCTTCAGCGCGAGATCACAATCTCATTGCCCCGATTTTGAACATGCAATCCGAACGCAAGCTGGACGGCGCTGGTGAACGCATCCACATTGGTCGCCGGAAACGTTCCACCGATCATCTGATTGGCGGCCTGCGCATCGGCGACGACGATTTTGCGGCTGTTGTAGCGATTGAACTCGCGCGCGGCCTTGGCCAGCGAAACGCGGTCGAACACCAGCGTTCCCTGCCGCCAGCCCAATTGCCTTGCGAGCTTCTGCTCGCTTTCCTTCCTGACCGCGAGGGAATCGGCCGATGCGATGGCCTCATCGCCCTGCGAGAGCAATGCCGTCTGCTCGGCCGCGCGCTTGCCGGATGAATCGAACCAGACGCGGCCCTGCATCACCGCGATTTCGAAGCGGTCATTGTCGCGGCGCACAAGAAACTTCGTTCCCAGATCGGTGATGCGCCGGTTGCCGGACATCACGACGAAGGGATGGGCGGGATCGTGCTTGACCTGAAAATAGGCCTCGCCCTTGTCCAGCCACACGATCCGCTCGCTCGTCGTCATGCGCGCGCGCAGCACGGTGTCGGTGTTCAGTTCGATCTTCGTGCCGTCGGCGAAGCTGACAAGCTCGTGGCCGCCGATTGCGGTGACATAGGTTTTCACGCGCGGCTGAAGCGCGTAGAAACCGGCCGTTCCCAGAATCGCAACCGCGCCCAATACGGCCGCGACCCGGAGCAGCATCAGCGGCCAGCGTTTGGGTGCTGCTTCAACCTCGTCAACATCATGCGGGCTGAGCGCCACAAGCCTGTAAGCGCGTTCCCACGCCGCATCCAGGCGCAGATAGGCGATGCGATTGGAAAGCGTACTTTCAAGCCAGGCATCGAGCGCGGCTTGATCGTCCTTGCTCCATTCGGCCGTCAGCCGGTGCGCCAGCACCCAATCGGCGGCTTGAATACCGGTTGCTTCCACGCCGCTCGCGGATTGGCGAAAATCATTGCCCTGTTCGCTCATTGTGTGCCTCGACGGTCGGGAGGATCGCGGTAAAGCGCATTGGCGAGCGCGCGCAAGCCTTCATTGAGATGCCATGTCACCGCGCGCTCGGTGATGCTCATTCTGGCCGCGATCTGGCGAACCGGCAGTCCATGAACATGATGAAAGAGAAACGCCTGGCGCGCGCGCGGCGGCAATTTGTCCACCGCCGCCTGCACATGGCGAAGCTCGTCGCGCGCGATGGTTTGCGCTTCGGGGCCGGGCGCTTCGGCGGCGGCGACAAGGGCTTCGAGATTTTCGGCGGCCTCCAGCGGAATGACTTTTTCGCGCCGCACGCGATCCACGAGCAGATTGTGCGCGATGGTGAAGACGAAAGATTTGGTGGATTTGGGGCGCTCTTTCAGCGCGGCTTCGTAGGCGCGCAGGTAAACATCCTGCAAAAGGTCGGCGACGCTGGCGTTGTCGCGCCAATTGTGCCGGAGGTACTGTGTCAGTGCCGCTTCCAATGGTAATACCTCACGCACAAACCATGCGTCCGTGTCGGCGCGCACGTTCATGTTCCGGCTGCGCGCGCCAGCATTTTCGCGGTCGGGTTCATACGTATCCGTCATCCCCCTGCAGCTTTCCGCTCTTGAGGGTTGAGACCTGTGCCTGTGCTTAGTGGGACGCACGCCGGCGCCCAATCGGTAGGTCACGGCCCCCGTTTTTCCGGGGCTATTTTATTCCCGCGAGTGCCCGCCGGTAATCGGCAAAAAACGGCGGAAATCCGCCTCTATTTCGCGCCCAGGCGCGCCCCCTATACGGAAATTATATGAAAGTGCGCTGAGGAGCCTTCTCGACTCTATATGCGCCGAGGCAGAGGATTCGCCCCGCATCAAGGAGGATGGTCATGCTCGATCTTGTTTATATCGGCGCGGGCATCGCGTTTTTCGCGCTGGCGATTTTCTACGTCGCCGCCGCGGAACGGCTGTGAGGCAACCATGACACTCGATCTCTGGCTCGGCGCTTTCGTGACGTTGGGCATTCTTGCCTATCTCGTTTTCGCGCTTTTGCGCCCCGAACGGTTCTGAGAAAAACCATGACATTCAACGGCTGGATTCAGATCGCGCTATATGCGCTGCTTATCACCGCTTGCGTGAAACCGCTGGGCCTTTACATGGCGCGCGTCTTCGCGGGCGAGCGGGTTTTCCTTTCGCCTGTGTTGCGGCCGGTGGAGCGCGCGATCTATGCGTTCTGCCGCGTGGACGAGAAGGATGAACAGCACTGGACGACCTATACCATCGCCATGCTGGTGTTCAGCGCGGCGAGCTTTCTTATCGTCTATGTGATCCAGCGACTTCAGGGATTTCTTCCGTTCAATCCGCAAGGGCTGGGCGCGGTCTCGCCGGATTCGTCGTTCAACACCGCCGTGAGCTTCGCGAGCAACACCAACTGGCAGGGCTATGGCGGCGAAACCACCATGAGCTATTTCACGCAAATGGCTGCGCTGACGGTGCAGAATTTCGTGTCGGCGGCAGTGGGCATCGCGCTGGCAATTGCGCTCGTCCGCGGCTTTGCGCGGGCATCGTCCAAGACGGTCGGCAATTTCTGGGCGGACCTCACGCGCGCCACGCTTTATATATTGCTGCCGATGTCCATCATCATGGCGCTGGTGCTGGTGTGGCTCGGCGTGCCGCAGAATCTCGATCCCTATACACACGCCGCCACGCTTGAAGGTGCAAACCAGATAATCGCGCAGGGACCGGCCGCCTCGCAAATCGCCATCAAGCAGCTCGGCACCAATGGCGGCGGATTCTTCAATGTGAATTCGGCCCATCCTTTCGAGAATCCGAACGCGATTTCGAATTTGATCGAGATGTGGGCGATCCTCGTCATCAGCGCCGCGCTCACTTACACCTTCGGCGTGATGGTGAAGAACACGCGCCAGGGCTGGGCGATCTTCGCGGTGATGAGTGTTCTGTTTCTGGGCGGGGTGGCTGCCACCTATTGGGCGGAAAGTTCGCCAAGCCCCGCGATCTCCGCCGCCCATGTCGATGCGCATGGCGGCAACATGGAAGGCAAGGAAGTGCGCTACGGCATCGCCAATTCCGCGATCTGGGCGGTGGCGACGACCGATGCGTCGAACGGCTCGGTCAATTCCATGCACGACAGCTACACACCGCTCGGCGGGCTGGTGGAAATGCTCAACATCCAGCTCGGCGAGATCGTGTTCGGCGGCGTCGGCTCCGGGCTTTACGGCATGCTGCTGTTCGCGGTGCTGGCGGTGTTCATCGCAGGGCTCATGGTGGGGCGCACGCCGGAATATCTCGGCAAGAAGATCGAGGCGCGCGAGGTGAAGATGGCGATGCTCGCAATTCTTATACTGCCGCTGTCGATATTGGGCTTCACCGCGATTGCCACCGTGTTGCCGCAGGGGCTTTCGAGCCTTACCAATAGCGGGCCACACGGCTTCAGCGAAATTCTTTACGCCTACACGTCCGGAACCGGCAACAATGGCAGCGCCTTTGCCGGGTTGAACGCGAATACGCCGTTCTACAACGCAACAATCGGTTTTGCGATGCTGGTCGGCCGCTATCTGATGATCGTGCCGATGATGGCGGTTGCCGGATCGCTGGCCGGAAAGAAGATCGTGCCCGCATCGGCCGGAACTTTTCCAACCACCGGCGCGCTCTGGGTCGGCCTTCTGATCGGCGTTATTCTGATCGTGGGCGGACTTACCTATTTCCCCGCTCTTTCGCTCGGCCCCATCGCGGAACATTTCGCGATGCTGGCCGGCAAGCAATTCTGAGTGAAAATCATGGAACGCAAAACACGCAAACGCATGCCGGTGGCCACGCTGACCGACAGCAAAATCCTGCTGCCGGCGATCGGCGAGGCTTTCCTCAAGCTCGATCCGCGCAAGATGGCGCGCAATCCGGTGATGTTCGTGGTGGAGATCGTGGCCACGCTCACGACCGTGCTTTTCATCCGCGATGTCACGAGCGGTGCGGAGCATTTGAGCTTTTCGTTCCAGATCAATCTGTGGCTGTGGTTCACGGTGTTGTTTGCCAATTTCGCCGAAGCGGTGGCCGAGGGACGCGGGAAGGCGCAAGCGGCAACCCTGCGCAAGACGAAAGTGGAATTGACGGCCAAGAAACTCGCCGATCAGCAGATGCGCGTCTATCGCACCGTGCCCGCCTACACGCTCGAGCGCGGCGATCTGGTGCTGGTGGAAACGGGCGAACTCATTCCTTCCGACGGCGATGTGATCGAGGGCGTGGCGTCGGTGGATGAATCCGCCATCACCGGCGAAAGCGCGCCCGTCATCCGCGAATCCGGCGGCGACCGTTCGGCGGTGACCGGCGGCACGCGCGTGCTTTCCGACTCCATTATCGTGCGCATCACCGCTTCGCGTGGCTCCACATTCCTCGACCGCATGATCGCGCTGGTGGAAGGCGCATCGCGCCAGAAAACGCCCAATGAAATCGCGCTGAATATATTGCTCGCGGGCATGACGATCATTTTCGTGTTCGCCGTGGCGTCGATCCCCAGTTTCGCGGCCTATGCGGGCGGCCATGTCAGCGTGCTGGTGCTGGTGGCATTGTTCGTGACGCTGATCCCCACGACCATCGGCGCGCTGCTTTCGGCTATCGGCATCGCGGGCATGGACCGGCTTGTGCGTTTCAATGTGCTTGCGATGTCGGGCCGCGCGGTGGAAGCGGCGGGCGATGTCGATACATTGCTGCTCGACAAGACGGGCACGATTACACTAGGCAATCGCCAGGCCTCGGAATTTCTGCCGCTGAACGGTGTGGATGCGCAGGAACTGGCCGATGCGGCGCAGCTTTCCTCGCTGCCGGACGAAACACCCGAAGGCCGCTCCATCGTTGCACTGGCGCGCGAAAAATACGGCCAGGCGAAATTGGCGCAGACGCCGGTGGGCGCCAATTTCGTGCCATTCTCGGCGCAGACGCGCATGAGCGGCATCGATCTTGGCAGCATGTCGATCCGCAAAGGTGCCGTGGATGCGGTGCTGAAAGCCACACCTTCCGACGACATCACTGTCCGCAGCATCAATCTCATCGCCGAGCGCGTGGCGAAATCGGGCGGCACACCGCTCGCCGTCGCCAAGGATGGACGGCTGCTCGGCATCGTTCACCTGAAAGACATTGTCAAAGGCGGCATTCGCGAGCGCTTCGCGGCGCTGCGCCAGATGGGCATTCGCACGGTGATGATAACCGGCGACAATCCGATGACGGCCGCCGCCATCGCCGCGGAATCCGGCGTGGACGATTTTCTGGCGCAAGCCACGCCCGAAACCAAGCTCGACCTCATCCGCAAGGAACAGGCAAAGGGCAAGCTCGTCGCCATGTGCGGCGACGGCACCAATGATGCGCCCGCGCTTGCGCAAGCCGATGTCGGCGTCGCCATGAACACCGGCACGATGGCCGCGCGCGAGGCCGGCAACATGGTCGATCTCGACAGCGATCCCACCAAGCTCATCGAAGTGGTGGAGATCGGCAAGCAATTGCTGATGACGCGCGGCGCGCTTACTACGTTTTCCATCGCCAATGACGTCGCCAAATATTTCGCCATCATTCCGGCGATCTTCGTCGGCATCTATCCGCAATTGGGCGCGATGAACATCATGGGGCTTTCCAGCCCCGAAAGCGCAATCCTTTCGGCGATCATCTTCAACGCGCTCATCATCGTCGCGCTGATCCCGCTGGCGCTTTCCGGCGTTGCCTATCGCCCGGCAAGTGCGGCCAGCATCCTCAGCCGCAATCTTCTGGTCTATGGATTGGGCGGCATTGTTGTGCCGTTCATCGGCATCAAGCTGATCGACATGGCGGTTTCCGCCATCGGTCTGGTGTAAGGGAGGCGGCGATGACAAAACAGATTTGGCCTTCGATTGCGATGCTGATCGCGATGACGATTCTCACCGGGCTTCTTTATCCGCTGGCGATCACCGGGATTGCGCAAATCGTTTTTCACGATCAATCCCATGGCAGCCTGATCGAAGAGAACGGCAAAATCGTCGGCTCGGCGCTGATAGGGCAGGAATTTGCAAGCCCGCGTTATTTTCACGGGCGGCCTTCGGCTGCAACGCCGCCTTACAATGCGGGCGCGTCTTCCGCTTCCAATCTGGGACCGACATCGAAAGCGCTCGCCCAGCGCGTGAGCGCGGACGCGGCGAGGCTTCATGCCGAAAATCCGGCAGCGCCCGTTCCCGTCGATCTCGTCACCACATCGGCAAGCGGGCTCGACCCGGATATCACTGAAGCCGCAGCCCTGTTTCAGGTGCCGCGCGTGGCAAAGGCCCGTGACCTGCCGGAGGACGCGGTTCGCCGCCTGGTTCTCGCGCATGTCGAGGGCCGCGTGCTGGGCGTGATCGGCGAGGCGCATGTCAATGTGCTGAAACTCAATCTGGCACTGGATGCAATGCCGCGCGGCCTGCCCTAGAATGGACGCCTTATCCGGGGCATCACCATGACGGACGAGCGGCCAGACACACGACCATCGCCCGAAGCGCTGCTCGAAGCGGCGAAGAAGGAAGGCCGCGGCCGGTTGAAAGTTTTTCTTGGCGCGGCGCCGGGTGTCGGCAAGACCTATGAAATGCTGCATCAGGCGCGCGCGCGCAGGCTGGAAGGCGGCGATGTCGTTATCGGCGTGGTGGAAACCCATGGCCGCGTCGAAACCGATCTTCTGACCAAGGGCTTCGAAGCCATCCCGAAAAAGCGCGTGTCCTATAAGGGCCGCGTGCTCGCGGAAATGGATATCGATGCGATCCTCCAGCGCAAGCCCGGCCTTGTTCTGGTGGACGAACTTGCGCATTCCAATGTGCCCGGCAGCCGCCATCCCAAACGCTATCTCGATGTGGAAGAACTGCTCGGCGCGGGCATCGACGTTTACACCACACTGAACGTGCAGCATGTGGAAAGCCTGAACGATGTGGTGGCGAAGATCACGCGCATCCGCGTGCGCGAGGTGGTTCCCGATTCCATTCTGGATCGCGCCGACGATATCGAGCTGGTCGATCTGACGCCCGAAGATCTGTTGCAGCGGTTGAAGGAAGGAAAGGTTTACGTTCCCGAAACCGCCGCGCGCGCCACACGGCATTATTTTCTGCCGGGTAATCTGGCGGCATTGCGCGAGCTGGCGCTGCGCCGCACCGCCCAGCGCGTCGATGAGCAGATGCTCAATTACATGCGCGCGCATGCGATTCAGGGACCGTGGGAAGCAAGCGAGCGCGTGCTTGTCTGCATCAATGAGCGGCCCAACGCATCCGCACTTGTGCGCTATGGACGCAGGCTTGCAGACCGGCTGCGCGCATCATGGTCGGCGATCTATATCGAAACCGGGCGCAGCGCGCGATTGAGCGAGGCCGAGCGCGACCGCATCGCCGAAGCCCTGCGCCTCGCCGAGCGATTGGGCGGGCAAGGAATCACGGTGCCCGCAGCCGATACCGCGCACGGCATCGTGGATTATGCGCGCGCCAACAATTTCACCCATATCGTGATTTCGACCGTGCGCCGCAGCCGGTTGTGGGAAATACTGCGCGGCGCTTTTGCCCAGCGCGTCATCCGCCTTGCCGACGACATCAGCGTGCATGTCATTCCGCAGGGCGAAGGCGAGGAGCAACCGCGCGAGCGCCGCCCGCCCGCGAGCGATACCGCGCGCGCGCTCGATCTCAAATCCTATGGCGGAAGCCTTGCCGCGGTTGTGGCGGCGCTGTTGCTTGGACTGGTTTTGCGCCAATTCCTCAATGTAACCGATATTTCGCTGGTGTTCCTCACCGCCGTTCTTGTCAGCGCCATTGCCTACGGGTTGTGGCCCGCGCTTTTTGCCTGTCTCGTCAGCGTGCTGGCCTATAATTTCTTTTTCTTCCCGCCACTTTACACCTTCACCATCGCCGCACCCGAAAATGTCGTCGCACTTTTCTTCTTTGCCATCGTCGCGGTGGTGGCGAGCAACCTCACCGCGCGGGTGCGCGCACAAGCCGTGGCCGCACAAGCGCGCGCGCGCATGACGGAAGACCTTTATCTCTTCAGCCGCAAGCTCACCGGTGTCGTCGATCTCGACGATCTTTTGTGGGCCACCGCGTATCAGATGGCCCATATGCTGAATGTGCGCGTGGTGATCCTGCTGCCCGAAGGCGAAAGCGTGGCGGTGCGCTGCGGCTATCCGCCGGAAGACACGCTTGACGAGGCCGATCTGGCCGCCGCCAAATGGGCATGGGATCATGCAAGCCCCGCGGGCCGCGGCGCCGATACGCTGCCCGGCGCAAAGCGGCTTTTTCTTCCCATGCGCACGGGGCGCGGAACGGTGGGCATTGTCGGGCTCGACAGCGACAAGCCGGGCGCCCTGCTCTCGCCCGATCAGCGCCGGTTGCTCGACTCGCTTGCCGATCAGGCGACACTCGCCATCGAACGCATCAATCTGGCGGAGGATTTCGACCGCGCGCGGATCGCAACCGAAACCGAGCGTTTGCGCTCGGCGCTGCTGACCTCGATCAGCCACGATTTGCGCACGCCGCTTGCTTCTATTTTGGGTTCGGCGACGAGCCTGAAAACCTATGGCGAAAATCTGGACGCGGCCGCGCGCGCCGAACTAATCGGCACCATTCAGGAGGAATCGGAGCGGTTGAACCGCTTCATCGCCAATCTTCTGGACATGACGCGGCTGGAATCGGGCGCGCTCAAGCCGCGCATGGAGCCGGGCGATCTGGTGGACATTGTGGGAAGCGCGCTCAGGCGGGCAAGTGCGGTGCTTGCGCATCACCGTGTCGAACTCGATCTGGCGCCGGATTTGCCGCAAGTGAAGCTCGATGCCGTGCTGTTCGAGCAGGTGCTGTTCAATCTTCTCGACAACGCCGCCAAATATACGCCTTCCGGCACCGCCATTCGCGTCGTGGCGCGGCGCGACGGCGCGCTTGTGCGCCTCCAGATCATGGACGAAGGTGAAGGCATTCCGCCGGAGGATCTGGAGCGCGTGTTCGACAAATTCTATCGCGTGCAGGCCGTGGACAGAAAACGCGCCGGCACCGGCCTTGGCCTTGCCATCTGCCGCGGTTTTGTCGAGGCGATGGGCGGGTCGATCATCGCGGCAAACCGCAGTGATCGGCACGGCGCGATATTCGCCATCACATTGCCGGCACTTGCCGGAGAACCCGCCGCATGAGCGCGCCGCGCATTCTCATCGTCGATGACGAGCCCGCGATCCGCCGCTTCCTGCGCACGAGCCTCGGCGCGGAAGGCTATGACCTCGTCGAAGCTGAAAGCGGCGAGCAAGCCTTGCAGCTACTTTCGCGCAACACAGTCGATCTTCTGGTGCTCGATCTCGGCCTGCCGGGCACGGGCGGCTTCGAGATCATTCGCCAGTTGCGCGAGGAAGGTTCGGCCATTCCCATCGTCGTGCTCTCAAGCCGCACCGACGAACGCGGAAAAGTGAAGGCGCTCGATCTGGGCGCGGACGATTACGTCACCAAGCCATTCGGTGTGGACGAATTGCTCGCCCGCATTCGCGCGGCACTGCGCCACCGCCTGCAGCGCGAAGGCGAAAAGCCGGTTTTCAAAAGCGGCGATCTGACGGTTGATCTGGTGCGCCGGATCGTGAGCGCACGCGGTCAGGAGGTGAAACTGACCCCGCGCGAATATGATTTGTTGCGCCTGCTCATCGCCCATGAAGGCAAGGTGCTGACGCACAAATTCATCCTGCGCGCAGTGTGGGGCAGCGAGACGGACGTGCAATATCTGCGCATCTATATCCGCACGCTGCGCCAGAAGCTGGAAGCCGATCCGCAGCAGCCCCGCCTGATCCTCACCGAGCAAGGCGTGGGCTACCGCCTTCGCCCGGCCGACTGACGCGCCCAATCACCGTCACGGCTGACAAGTGTGGCGTTGGCAGAGACATATGAAAATGTCGTGGAACCGGTTTTTGGAACTCCTAGATCGTCGCCAAAAACGACGCTCGCGCGCGCAGGATTTCATGCCGCGCCGCGCGCGGAAGCACGCTATACTGATTGACGCGGCAACGGAGCGCGAACGCAATCGGCGCGGAGGCTTTGCGCAAGGCGCGCAATTATGCGCGGAAAAACGGGGCGGGCGTTGCCGGCTCGGCCGTTCTGCATGCGCTAATCTTTGCATTGATCCTGCTATTTCTGGCGAGAAACACGCCGCAGCCGCAACTCGCCGAGACACATCTTCTGCCGGTGGACATCGTGCCGCTCGGCGAGGAGACAACCGCGCCGCCGACGCTGCAACGATCAACGCTGCCGCAGGAGCGCGCGCGGCGCATTCCCGTGCCGCAATCGCAAAGTCCGCAAGCGGGTGTGGCGCCGTTAAAAACACAACCGCTGGAAGATTCCGTCGAGGCCAAACTGCGTGGGCTTGCCAAATTGCGCGAGCCCGACAAGGCGCTGCCCGCGCTCGACAATGCGCAAGACAGCAATGTGGATACGACGAGTGCGGATGCCGCGTCCGGCGATGAAGCCGCCTACAGTCTTCGCGATTATATCCGCGCGGTGGTGGAACGGCGCTGGAGCCTGGATTTCGCCCTGTTGGGAAAACGCGATTTCAAAATCGCCATCCATGTGCAAATGACGCGCGAAGGCAAGATAATGCTGGCCGAAATCGTGGACAAGCAGCGCTACAAGAAGGACGCAGTGTTTCGCGAAATCGCGCTCAGCGCGCGCAACGCGGTGATCCTGTCTTCGCCCGTGTCGCTTCCGCCCGGCGCCTATCGCGCGGTGATGGATATGGTCATCACGGTGGATCCGAAAGACACTTTACATTAAGGCAAATCTCGCGCGACGCGGAATCCGGCGAGGCTCGAATAATCATATTCTCCGCCATCGGCAGGCGCGCCGCTGCGCGCGGCCGAGCGAATGAAGATAGGCACATTGTCCCACGAGCCGCCGCGCAGCACATGCCTGTCGCAATTCTTTTCGATCCACGCCCTGCCATCGGCCGGCGCGCCGGCATAGGATTTGTGCCAGCAATCCGCCGTCCATTGCCAAGCATTGCCGAGCATGCCGTAAAGGCCGAAGGGATTGGGCTTGAAACTGTCCACATCGGTAAGGTCGCTGTTGTCCCAATGACTGCCGCAGCCATTGCAATTGGCGTTGCCGTCGCCGATCTCATCGCCCCACCAGCGCGCGGTTGTCGTTCCCGCGCGCGCGGCATATTCCCATTCCGCTTCGCTCGGCAAACGATAGGGACCCGCGCGGCTTGCGAGCGAGGGATGCGCCGCTTTCACCTTCGCATTGAGCCAGGCGATATAGGCATCGGCGTCGTGCCAATCCAGGCACACGGCGGGCCATTGGCGCGGCTCCACCTCATCGGGCGGATAGGCAAGCCCGCCGCCCGGCGAGCGCCAGCCGAGATTGAGAATGGCGTTGCAGGGTTTGGGCTGGTAGCCGGTTGCTTCCAGAAAATTGCGAAACTGTTCGCTTGTTACGTCGTATTTGCCCAGCGCAAACGCGCGCACGGAAACGACATGTTGCGGGCCTTCATTGTCGAAGCGTCCCGGCTCGCTCGCGGGGCTGCCCATCACAAAACGCCCCGCGGGAATCGCCACCATGATCGGGCAATCGGCGCATTCCTGAAACTCGCGCTCCTTGCGCTCCTGCGCATGGGCGAACGCGCCAAACAGCACGCCACAGAAAACGATCGCCAAAATGATGGGTTTCTTCATTCCCGCTCTCGCGATGCTTTGGCCACGCACCTTCCATGTTGGACAAGAACCACTCCGAAGGAAACGGCCGGCGCCAGGGTTGCAGTATCTTTAATGTAATCCGGAGAGCGCGAGGTGCGGCCTCACTCGGAGACGATGATGCTCAAATCGACGCCGCCATGGCCGTCATCCTTGAGATCCTTGGCAGGCACATCAAACTGGAGATAGGGCCCGCCTGCGAAATGCGCCTCGCGCCCGCCCAGAAGAACTTTGAATGTCCGCTTGCCCGTCGCCATGATATTGCCGTCGCGATCGGTGAATTCGATACGCACCATCTGGCCGGATGGAAATTCGCGGTTTGTGGTGGCTTTCAACTGCGTGTTGGGATCGTAGTCGCGCAAGACCTCCGCACGCTCGGCCAATCGCATTTTGTACTCATCCTCGGCCTGCCAATAGGCAGCACTCGCGGCCATGAATACCGCACCGGCCGCTTGCGCCTTGTATTCCGAAAATATGGAATCGTAGAGTGGCGCGCCTTCCAGAATCTCGGCGAGTTGCTGCTTGAGAAGCTGCTTGGACAAATCCTTGGCAAGGCCCACCGCCATCTTTTCGGCCGGTTTGGACGACAGCAGGGCTCTGGCCTTGTCCTTTAATGTTGCCGTTGCGGCCCGCGGAAATACAGAGAAACTCGCATCGGCCCACGCCCTTTGCTGCGCGGCATAGGCCTTCTGGAATTGCGCATAAAGCGCGCGCGCATTGACCGCGCCCGCGGCATCGAGAACGACAATGGGCCTGCCCGGCGTGCGGATGACCGCCTTGTCGGTCGCGGCCAAAAATTCCTCGAACGAATGATCGGCGAAATATTTTTTGACGCGATAGGACACGGCCAATCCGCTCTCGGTCTTGATCGCCCGCTTGACGCCCGTGTCTTTTGCAAGTTTCCACAATTGCGAAACCGTGCCGGTCGGCTAAGTCAGTTTCAGCGTCTGCGCGAGCTGGGGCTCGTAGAAGCTCGGTGGACCCAGTACGATTCCTTCAACGAGCTTCTTCACCGCTTCGGCCAGCGCGCCCACGGGGCCGGCCTCTGTCCATTTGTCGTACACTTCCTTGAAATAATAACCTGCTTCGACGGCGCCCTGCGCGAGCGCCGATTTCCAGATTCCATAATATAGCCGGCCTCTGTCGTTCAGCGATTCATCCTGCGCGGCGAGGAAGAAACCGCGCGTCGCCAGACGGTCGTCGAAGGCATTGACCAGGACATTTTGCAGCGCGGGGATTTCCTTGTCGTAGAAATCGAGCGCTTCTTTCGGGTCCCACCATTGCGCGTAATAGTATGTGTGCGCGTTGCCGTCCGTGGCCGCGACATAGGTAATCAGGGGAACGCCCTTTGCCGCCAGCGCATGGACCGCAGCATCGGCATCGTCATGGGCGCGCGTGGCGATGTCGTAAAGATCGATGGCTTCGTCGCGGCCCTTGTGCGCGGCTTCGGCGGCGGCGACCGCGGCGATGTAATTCACTTCCTCATGGCGGCGCGCGTCGTCCGCGTCCTCCGCCGCCTTCAGCAATGCGTCGCGCCTGGCGTTGAGACCCAATTTGTCTGCCAGCTTGTTGAGGGCCGCGGTTTGCGCATCGACCTGTTTCTGCAGAGCCTCCTGACGATCAAGCGTGGCGTTTGGAATGCTCCCGCCCATCGCGCTGGTGCGGTCGATCACGCCTGTTATGTCGGCCAGTTTCTGCGTGGTGCGCGCAAGATCGGCTTCTTGCTGCTTGTATTGGGGCGTTTCATCGGCCGGATTCAATGCCGCATTCTCGGCTGCCTTGTCGGCGCTGTCCGATGCCGCGCGCGCCGCAAGCAATTTGTCCTGCTCGGCTTTCGCCGCATCCAATTTCGCGTCGTAGAGACTTTCAGCCTCCTTGAGCTGCTGCTCGCGGTCGTTGAGTTCGAGCTGCGTGACCCTTTCCTCGGAGGATTTCTGCCGCATCGCGGTTTCCCACGGCGAATAATCGATCTTGACCGACACGATGTGATAGGCGGGCCTCAGCGAACGCGTGAGCACAAGGCGCTTGTCCCATGTCGGGTCCTGCACGACCTTGATGTTGTGATACACAGCGCCATAGGTGACCTGCCCGGAAATCCACAAGCCGGTGAAAATATCGCCGCCAGGATCGTATTGGAGGCGCACGGCGAATGGCGGATGATAGCTCTCCGCAAGATCGGACTTCACATCGCCGGGCAGCGCGTCATCCATGTCGAGCACGTCGTTCACCAGGTGCGACGCGTAAGGCAGCCCCAGCATCCAATGTCCCGGATAGACGATCTGATGACCGCCGGAGAGCGTCTCGGTGAAAGTGATGTTGTCGCCTTCGCCGGAAATCTCCCACACATGACCGTCGCGGTCGGTCCATGTGCCGTTCACAGAACGGCGCATGTCGCTTGCTTCAGCGGCGGTTACGATTTGTGCCGGTTGCGGCTGGATTTGGGTTTGCAGATCGCCATCCGCAATCACGGTTTTTTCCGTGCCGTCGAAGGTGACGCGCTCGGGCTTGCCGTCTGCGCCGTTTGAAAACACGCTGATCTGCGCCATGCCGCCGTCGGGCGAGGAATCGACATCGATCGTGTCTTTTCCGGCCGCGATCTTGCCGTGCTGCGAAGCTCCCGATGCTGCATCATGTGCTGCTTGCGCATCGGCGAGCATCGCGCTCAGCGCCGCGTCGCCCGGCTTCGGTTTGCCCGCGGCTTGCAATAAAGCAAGTGCGCTTTGACGCGCGGCCGCCGTTCCGGCCGCGAATGAATCGTTGAGCGCGGCAAGCTGCGGCAGCAATTGCGCGGTCTTGTCGTCCACGTTCATCGCCTTGGCGAGTGCTGCCGCGAGACCCGAACTCGGCGGAACATGCGGCGGCGGGCCGGTCAATTGCTGTGCGGCCAGCACCTGCAACGCCCGCTTCACGGAGGGATTGGATGAAGCAGCCTTGCCGTTCGCATAGGGTGCCAGAATCTGCCCGATGCTCGACATGGTTTCCGCGCGCAGTTCGGAGATGGACGGCTCAGGAGCGGTGAGCACGGGTCTGGATTTTTGCGCGGCCTGTTTTGGCGGAGGCGGTGGCGGCGCGTTCTTCGCAGGCGCCGCGGCGGTTGACGGAATCGTCATCGGCTTGAACGGGGCAACCGGCGGCAGCGGCGGCGGTTTGACGATTGTTGGCTTGGGCGGGGGCTTGAGCGGTGCGAGTTGCGCCGAACCCGATTGCGCGAGCAAAAACATCGCCGCCACAACCAACATGACAACGCGAAACGGGCGCATCGCGAGGCTGCCCTTCAGGTTGGATTGCCGATCAGACGAATCTGGGTCAGCCGGTTGTCGCAATCGCCGGGCTGACCGCTCAACACGCGCAGCTTGAAATATTTCGCGGTCGTCATCGGCAATGCGAAACGCTGATAGGGATCCTGTATCAGCCGCACATTTTGCGCCGTGAATTTTCCAAGCGAGCGGAACAGGCCGGTGGGGGAATCTCCCGCCAGCACTTCGAAATCCTTCGCCCACTCCCCGGTCGAGGGCATGAGCATTTCGAAGGTGGAGAACTGCGCGGGGCGGCTGCCCTTGAATGCGAAAACGATTTCGAACGGCGCATCGCCGCAGGCCGAAAAGCGCTGCACATCATCATCCTTGCCATCGACGATGGGCGTCCAGTCGCGCTGAAGCGTGGACGACACGATCTTGCCGCCTTGCGCGGGCGACAGAAGATTGACGCCGGAGGGCGGTTTGGGCGGCGGCATGGCGGGGCCCGTCAATGTTCCGGCCAGGCGAATCTGGGTTATGCGATTGTCGCAATCGCCATGCGTGCCCGTCAGCACGCGCAGCTTGAAAAAGCGCGCCGTGGTGGGCGGAAATGCAAAGGACTGATAGGGCGATTGCACCATGCGCATATTGGCGGCGGTGAATTTGCCGAGCGAGCGATAGAGCCCCGTCGCGTCATTGGCGGCGAGAAGCTCGAAATCCTCCACCCATTCGCCGGACGAGGGAATCAGCATCTCGAATTTCGAAATCTGCGCGGCGCGGCCATCCTTGAACGAAAACACGGTTTCGAGCGGGAGGCCGGTGCACCCCGAAAAGCGCACGGTATCGCCTTCCGCGCCGTCGGCGATTTTCGGCCAATCCGAATCATGCGCCGAAACCATGACGCCGCCTTCGGAGGGCGACAGCAGATTGTTGTCCGGTCCCGTATCGTCGGTTTGCGCGGCCTTGGCGGAAGCGTCTCCGACGAGCCTGATCTGCGTCAGCCGGTTATCGCAATCGCCATGATCGCCCGAAAGGATGCGGAACTTGAAAAATTTGGCGGTGGTCTCCGGGAATGTGAATTCCTGATAGGGCGATTTCACCAGCAGCATGTTGGCGGCGGTGAATTTGCCGAGCGAGCGGAATTTTCCCGTGGGGCCGTCATCGCCCGCCAGCAATTCGAAATCCTGCACCCATTCGCCCGTGCGCGGGATGAGGATCTGGAATTTGGAAAATTTGGCGGGCTGGCCGTTCCTGAAGCTGAAGATCGCATCGATGGGCGAACCCGCGCATCCCGAAAATGCCGTCGTGTCGGTGTCCTTGCCGCTCACCACTTTCTGCCAATCGGCATTGGGCGCGCCGACAAGCTGGCCGCCTTCCTTCGACGACAGAAGATTTTCACCGCCGGGCGGTGCTGCCGTCATTTCGGTTTCGACCGCTTCCATCGCGGTTTTGAGACCGGCTGTATCCCTGGCATCGAAATAGGCGCCCTGGCTTTCGTCGGCGATGCATTGAACGGATTTGCGCGCCTTATCGCCGAGGCTGAAGCCGACCACATTGATGCGGATGTCGAGGCCCTGATCTTCCAGCGCCTTCACCGACGCGCAAGGATCGGCGTGGCATTCTTCCGCGCCATCGGTGACGAGCACGATGATGCGCTTGCCCTTCGCCGATTTCAGAACCGCGCCCGCTTTCAGGAGCGAGGCGGCAATCGGCGTGTCGCCCTTGGGCGTCAGCGCGCGCACCTTGGCGGCGACGGCGTCGGGTTTGGCGGCGCCAATGGCCGAAAGCATGGTGATGTCGCCGCAATCGCCCTTGCGATTGGTGCCGTAGGTCATCAATCCGATATTGGCGTCGGACGGCAGCTTCGAAAGAACGCCGGTCATCACGCTCTTGGCGGTGACGATCTTGGGCTGGCCGTCCACGCGCTCCCACATCGAGCCGGAGCCGTCGAGAATAAAGAGCACGGTGTTGCCGGATTCGGCGCGCGCGGGAAGCACGGATGCGCAAAGCGCCGCAAACACCGCAGCGGCCGAAAACGCGGCGCGGACCTTGCGGCCGGCGCCGGAGAATCTTTTCGCATCGAACATGGAAACCCGCCTCCAACATCCCCTGAAGCCGGACCTGACTATGCGGCGAGCTTATCATCCGGCCGGCGCCTCGTCACCAGCGACTATTGGCGGGTAGGAATGTGCGAGGCCGCGAGAAATCTATCCAAGCTATTGGATATCAAATGACTTCCGGCTCGGGCGGCGGATCGCTCCACCGCCCGCAATTATATGAGGTGTTCCGCAGGACAACTCAGACCTGCGGTACCTATATATGTGCGCCTAGTCTCCCAGCCCGATGCTGATGGAGGCGTATGGGCCGTTGAAGGTGACGTTGGATTTCTTCGCGGCGTCGATGCCGGTGTCCATGGCGTGAGGAAGTGTCGTAGCGATAGCCGATGCTGACTTTGACATCGGTGTAAGCGATCGACACACCCACAAACCCGCCGATATTGGGAACGGTCACGTTGCGCGAGCGGGTGCTGTGGTAGGGGCCGTATGTATAGAGCCTATGGAATCCTTTGCCCTTAGTTTTTATACGTGTCTGCATGATAGGCGCTTGTCATGTGATCGGTCTTGGCCTGTTGGCGACCAAACAGCAAGGCGCCATTCATACCCCAGTCGAGGGCAAGTTCGCCGTCTTCTTTATTGCCCGCAAGCGCCGCCGATCCTTCCCAGGACAGCGACGGGCCGACGCCCTTGAAGCTGCGCTCCGCATGACCCGACAGCATGTACTGTTGATATCAACGACCGTTGTGAATACCGTAAGGCACATAATGGGTGGTCGGCCGCCCGGGTGGATATGGAGGGACGAATTCAATGTGAACTGAGCGAAGCGCACACCGACGCTGAGCGTGGACGTCCCGTCATGCCCCAGCATCCCGAGCCCGACATCCTTGCCTGCCTGAAATCGAGGATTGTGTGTTTTCTCCTCGATCGGCGCCTTGGTATCCGCGAATTTCGCGCCAAAGACCGGAGTAAAGGTGAGAAGGTGGCAAAGCCGGTGTATAGACATATGTCGGCGGGAGCGTGGTCTGATGGTGAGCATGGCGGTCTGGTATGCGAACGGCCATAGCGGATGCCCGCCGAGAATACCCAGTCTGAATTCTCCGGCTGGAATGTAATTTTGCCGATCAAGTCCAAACGCGAAGCGCGGCGCGCTTTGGTCGAAACATTTCCCTGATAGGGCCCCGGCGTCGGCGTGAGGGCGGTCATGAAGGGCGCGGTGAAGGGCGCGGTCAGGCCCTGCATCGCTTGCATTTCGCTGCGCGCCCAGTTCGATCCAGATCTGCGGGCGGTCCGTGTCGTCGGCACCCGCTATGCCGGTGGATGAAACATAGGCCGTCAGCGCCAGCGCGGATGCACCCGTCAGAAGCTTCCAGCGGATGGTGGCGCGGTTGTCGTGTGTGTTGATGAGTTCGCTCATTGTGAAATCCCCCCGTGACGCGAGCTGGCAATCTCAAAGCTGTCATTCCCGGCCGAGCGAAGCTTCAGCTTCGCGAGGGGAAGGGAACCCAGGAGTTGATGCAGCGCGCGCATGTCGATACCTGGGTGTTCATACGCTGTCGCTATGACTCCCGTCGCATCGCGCGGAAACGCGCAATGCTCGCCGGGGATGACAACCGAGGTGTGGTTTGCGTTCGTCTTGTTCCCATGGCGCTCACCAATTCTCTCGTGACGCGCACGCCGAACAGGCGCGGATCGGTCAGGAATACGTTTGTTGTGAGACCGCTATCGTCACTGTTCAGGAACGTGCCCGTGATGGCCGTGACGTCGAAGACATTCTTCAGATACCCCATCACCTGCCAGCCTGACGCACTTGTCAGGATCAGCGCGAGATTCTGGTTCGAATATCCTCGAATCTTGTCGTAGGGCCGGTCGTTGAACACACGCGCCATGGATTGCGATTGCCAATAGAAATCGCTGTGCAGCGTGGCCGCCCAATCCTCCGAAACCGGCAACGTATATTCGCCGCTCAGCGAGACCGTGAAATGCGGCGCATTCGGCAACTGATTGCCGCCCAGAGGTTTGGCAGAAGCCCTCGCCATTGTTCGGCGCGGGACCGTAATTGACACCGTTATAGGTGTTCGTGGCATCTGGACTGATCGGGATCGTAACCGGGATATAAGAAACCGCTGTTCGTTGTAACAGGATAACCGTAGATACGCGACGCTACCGCCAAAACCAGGGGGGACAGTATAATATGGTTGCCCGTTGACGAGATTGTGCGAGGGGTCGTCGGCGCCCTCCCATGGCCCGCTATACGTGGCATGGTCTAATGCCAGGATTGGATCCACGCCGCTTCCACCATAGGCATATTCGCAAGCGGATACGTAGGGATTGCCCGAACCCGCCCGAACCATTGACGCTGATTAGCGCGGCGACGACGTAGGCCGGGAAAATACAGTTCGACGGCTCGGTTACGAACGGCTTGAACAACATCCAGCCGGGATGGCCGGCCGTGCGGTCCATCAGATCAACTGCAGCATTGGCCGTTGTCGATGCGCGTGTCTTCATAACCGCCGGCGAAATTGAATTTCAGGCCCGGTAGCGGCTCATAACTCGCTTCCAGTTCCGCGCCTTTCACTGTCGCGTTGAAATTTCAGGTTGATCGAGGTGCGATCCACGATCTCTGAAATCTGGTAGCCCGTGTAATTGTAAAAGAAGACATCGCCGTTCAGCGTCAGCCCGCCATCCATGAGCGTGTTCTTCGAACCCAGTTCATAGGCGTCGATGAATTCCGGCTTGAAGGTCAGCGGGTGAATGGGATTGAATGTCTCCACTTGGCGTGCCATAGCCATAGATGGCAGCTCCGGCGGATTGGCGCCGCCCGCCTTGTAGCCATGGGCGAAGGAGCCGTAGACCAAGCGTTTGGTCGGTGAAATCGAGCTTGGGCGTCCAGTCCGCCGCCAATCTGCCCGTAAGCTGGTTCCATTGCTGGTTCACCGCGCCGATGGACAGATAACCATAGCCATTGGCCAGAAGCTCGCTGGGAATATCGATGAAATGTTTCTGATCATCCGTCCAGCGGATGCCGCCCGTCAGCTTCAATTCCGGAACAACCTGATAATAGGCTTCCCCGAACCCGGCATAGGAATTGAGCACATAAGGATTCTGGCTCAGGAAATAATTGTGGCCTTCATCATTGACGCTGCCGAGCGGGTTGGGATCGACGTAATAGCACACCGATGTCGGCTGGCCGGCGCCGGCAGTCGGGTTGTTGTATTGATAGCCGTAGCCGCCGCTGTGAACTGCGATTTTCGTATAGGAATCCGACAAACATTGATAATCGTTCGAAACGCCCGGCACCCATGCGGACTGGCCGCTGTTTGCCGAATGTGCGGCGAACTGTGTCAGCACATTGCCGAAGACGTAGTAATTCTCAACCGTCTCGTAGTGCATGTAATTGCCGCCCACGCTGAAATTGAACGGACCGGAGAAGTTCGACGCCAGCCGGAATTCCTGGCTGAACTGCCAGGCGCGTTCGGTGGAAATGTCCTGAAGCACAAGCCGGTTGCTGCAACCGAGCTGCGGATCGCCGAAATAATACGTGCCATCCGCGGGCAGAGGATTTGCTGTACAGATTGGGTGGGCTACCGTCCACTGTAAAATTGGTGCCGCAATCCGGATAAGGGCTAATGAGACTTGCGTCCCGTATAGTCGCATTTCCCGCCGGCTGGAAAACGCCCGTCGCCGTGTTGAAGCGATTATAATCTTCCGTGGACCACAGATAATCATTGTTGTAGCCCGTCTGCGAAGTGAAGGTCAGCGACGGCGTGATGTTGTAGTCGGCATTCAGCTCCAGCGTATCGTTTTTGGCGACATAATGCGGATCGATCTGCGTTTCGATGACTTGCAAATTGCGCGATTGCACGGTGCTGACATAGGGATCCGTGACCTTCATAGTTCCGGCGTACCACCCCGCCACGACATAAGGCAGTGCATAACCATAAGGCACCTCATATGCATCGGCCGAATACATCGATGTAGGTAAACAGGCCTGGCTGAGATAATCCGTCAAAACCTGAAATGCCGGATTGCCAAGATCCGGAGTTGGTTCCGGCACATGCACCTCCACGCCGCCTGGGAGCTGAATGTCTGTCAGACCCGGATTGT
>CAVTLJ010000003.1:0-681527 GCA_963735625.1 uncultured Alphaproteobacteria bacterium
ATGGATGGCCTTGGCGCGCTGCATACACTCGTGGGCGAGGTGCTCTTTGGGATAAGCGGCTCGCAGGCGACGAACCTATGGCGCGCAAACGGTGGGCGGCACGGGGGCACTCCGCGTGGGGGCCGATTTCTTGGCGCGAAGGATGGGTCGGGGGCGTGTCGCACTCCCCGATCCGACGTGGGCCAACCATCGGGCGATTTTCGAGCGAGCCGCTTCAAGGTGAAGTTCCTGCCGTACTACGATCGGGCCGAGCACCGATTTGACGTGCACCGAATCATCGTGAAAGCCCTGGCGGAGCCGCCCCGAAAACGGTAGTGCTCTTGCATGCCTGCTGCCACAACCCGACGGGCAGCGACCCCGACGGAAGCCGACTGGCGTGCGATTTCCGACATACAAGAAGAAAGGGTTGTTCCCGTTTTTCGATATCACATACCGGGATTTCGTCGCGGTGTCAGTGGAAAATTTATTTTCAGTGCGGCTGTTTCTCGAGCAAGGGCATGAAATGTTGGTTGCGTACTACATGTCAAAAAACATGACTTGTATGCACGGAAGCACGTAGGCGTTTGTTTGCTGTGTGCGCAAGCAAAGAAACGAAGTTGCGTGTGGGCGGCCAGATCAAACAGATTATCCGAGCGATGGTATCGAATCCCCAGCCCACGGAGCTTTTTTCACGGCCGAAGTGCTGAAAAATCACCGAGCTGAATGGGTTGGGAACTCGATGGCATGCGCAAGCGGATTAAAAGTTCTCGACAACAGCTGGCACACAAATCTCCCAAGCAATTTCACTTCATCACGCAGCACCGGGGAATGTCTCGTACCTCGACCTCACGAAGGCTCAAGTGCAAACGCTCATCGACAAATACGCCGTCTACACTCTCGACAGTGGACGGATCAACGTGGCCGGCCTCAACGCTGCCAACCTCGATCAGAGTGGCGCAAGTCATCACCACATGATTTCATGAACCGGCTGCTGCTTTTCCGCATTGCCTGTAGCATTCTTCTAGCCCTCCTCAGTGTGCCCGACAGTGTTTCGAATTCCCTGCGCGTTCACGTCGTTCCGCTCTTCCCGCAAAAAAGAAACACCACGCTTCTTCTCCCGAACTGCAAACCCTTCAGCTGAAAGCCACCAGCTCCGCAGCAGCTCGCCCTCATCCACGAATGGCTCAACGGCCACGAAGAACTCAAACTGCAGCTGCAAAAAAGAGACGAAAGCCCTCTTTGCCCGGATGATCTACCGCGATCCCAGCTCGTGGAGCAGCAGTGTGTGGATCAACGTTGGGTAGAGAAAACAACGCTGCGCAAGGCCGCGCCGTCGTGGCCAAAAACAGCCCCGTCGTCTCCGGTGCCAACCTCGTCGGCATCGTCGAGTACGTCGGCGAGCAAGAATACGCGCGTCCGCCTCATCACCGATGCCCGCCCTGAAAACCGCCGTGCGCGCCGTGCGCGGCTCCAGTCCAAGCGGGAAATCGTCCTGGCCCGCCGGCTGAAAACCAAGCTCGCCGCACACCCGACGCTAAAGAGTTCTGGTGTCGTCGAAACACTGCAAAAGCTCGAAGCTCAGCTCGGTGTCCAGTGGAAAGATGTCTTCCTGAAGGGAGAAGTTCACGGCAGCAGTGCCCCATATTTTCGAAGCCTGAAATCGGCTTGAAGGGGGTCGGGTTCAACTGCGAGTTTCCCGACAAAGACGGTCCCGCATTTGATTAGTTCGGGCAAAATTGTCCAAGCCGGAGACATGTTGGTGACGTCAGGGCTGGACGGGGTCTTCCCGGCCGGACTGAAGGTCGGCATCGTCAACCGAGTCGAGGCCCTGCAAGAAGGGGCTGTTGCCTATGAACTCGAGGCCGTGCCTAGCGGCCGGCAACATGGCCGATTTAAGCTCTGTGTTCGTGCTCCCCCCTCTCGGTGAGTCAAAAACAAATCTATAAATTTTGTACGCACCCGCCGGTTATAGGTGATTTATAAGTGGCAGGTGCGTACAAAGTCGAAAATTTCCATAGGAGAAATGAAAAATCGAGTTGTATGCACCCGCCGCTTTGAGCGCGTTTCTAACCGGCGGCAAAAAATTGACAGACCGTGGTTCGTGCCGCTTCTACGATATTTATAAGCGGCACTCATCTTTGACAAGAAAACTGTGCATCCAGAAAATCCAGTCCTTCCTTTGACACCCACTCTATGGGCCGCTTTGCGTTTCATGCCGCTTATAATAACGTTATAAGCGGCACTAGTCTATCCATACTATGAGGGGTGGTCTCGTGAGCAAGCCAAAAAAGATCTCGGCAGGGAAAAAGAACAGAAAATCCTAGAGCGATACACGATTCCGGAAAGCCGGAATTTCTCGCTATCTATGGCCGTCGCCGGATTGGGAAACCTACCTAGTTGGAATTTTTCGAACAAAAGACCGGCATCTTTTTTCATGTAACAGGAGTTCGAAATGGGTCGATGAAAGAACAGCTAGGGGCGTTCAATAAGCTTCTGGCATCTGTTTTTCAACGGAATTCCGACCGCTCGACCTTCTTCTTCGACAGATGATTCAAATGCTCACAAAGGGCTGCAAACAATTCCAGAAAAAACAAAAATCGTCATTTTCTTAGATGAATTTCCTTGGATGGCCACGAAGCGCTCGAAATTGCTGAATGCACTTGAATATTATTGGAATCGACACTGGAGCAATGACGACCGGGTTAAGCTAATCATACTGCGGATCTTCCGCTTCTTGGATTCTTGAAAAGATCATCAACAACGTGGGAGGACTCTACAATCGAATCACTAGAACCATCCGTTTGTTCCCCCTTCAAAACTGCATGAAACGAAAGAATTTCTGTCCTCCAACGGAATCCAGCTGAATCAAAAGCAAGTGCTCACTCTATACATGGCTCTTGGCGGGATTCCCCATTATTTATCTATGATAGAACGTGGGTTTTCTGCGCAACAATGGATCGAAGATCTGTTTTTGAAAAAAGTGGAGGCCTCACGGAAGAGTTCGAAAACTTGTTTTCATCATCACTGTTTAAAAAATCGACAGACTACACAAATATAGTTAGGATTGTTTCTAAACATCGTTACGGAATTTCACAACTAGATTTAATTAAAGAAGGAGAATTTCCAGAAGAGGCGGACGCTTGGTAAAAAAACTCAAAGATCTCCAAAACTGTGGTTTCATTCAAAGCTTTATTCCGCTAGATCGCCGGAAAGAGGCATCTACTTCAAAGTCATCGATGAATTTTCTTTGTTTCACATGCACTGGAGCAAAAGTTCCCCTAATAAAATACCCCAAAACTACTGGACGTCAAAAGCAAAATCAGCTGCATGGAAAAGCTGGGCTGGTTATGCATTTGAAGCCATCTGTGAAAAACACCATTTGCAAATCCGAAAAGCTCTTGGGATAGATCCTCGACAGAAGCCGGAACCTGGCGTTATGTGCCGAAAAAAAAGAGTAGACAGGAACCCAAATAGACCTCTTTTGATCGGCAGGACAATGCGATTACTCTCTGTGAAATTCAAACATTCAGACACAGCTTTTGTCATTGACAAGTCGTATGCCGAAAATCTTCGTCGAAGAATCGAAATTTACCGGAAACGCAGCCGCACAAAGAAACAAATTTTCCTGGCTTTGATTACATGTGACGGAATGAAGCAATCGCAGTATTCGGACGAACTGATCGATCAACACATTGGACTGGAAGCCCTGTTCAAGCCCGCATGAGCTTATACACACTCGCCGGTTATGATCGATTTACTAAGTCGGCACTAACTTTTGAGCGTGATTCGAGTCAGATTGAAAATACTGTGCTTTTTTAGAACCTCTCTCTATAAAGAATGGTGACTGCCACTTATACAAGTTTTATAAGCGGCACTAACTCATTCCGGCAGCACCAACCTTACATCTCTTGCCTCAACATCTGCTGCGTCCTCGAACGCGTGTGTCTCCAATATTTGTTCAGCTTTCTTCATGTCACTCCAATCGATGCGGAAACACCATCGATGCGCAACGCACGCCGCGTTATGCGCTTGGGCTGGACGGGAAGGTCGTTCAGCCCGCCAGGATTCGGACTGGACGTTTTCGGCCGGAATCCGTTATGGCTTTTCGCATGGCAACAAGCACGTCCATCATCAAGCACGATTGCCCAAATATTACGAAGACCGTCTATTATTATGGTGCTACACACACATATAAAGACCACATCGCAGAAAACAGGGTTGCCAGACCAAGGCGCACCATAGCGAAAGGCATGCCATTCTCGATTTTCAGGCTGGCAAGGATGTCGGCCTCGGACTATTCGGGCGCAATGGCGCGTCCAATATCAGCCAGGGCGTTCGCATCGCCCAGTTCACGGCAAAATCGAACGTCGCCATCTATGCGCGACCGCACATAGGATATGACTATCCAACAGCTTTTCATGCGGTCATACGTTCAACCTTCAATCAATATTTCCTGCACGGCCATGCCGCGCGCAGCTTCAACGGCATCGGTCCGTCCTGGACCGGGTGGGCAGAAATCGCGGGCAATGCCGAGGATGGCGAACTCATGCTGGATTGGGGTATCGATACCGCCGCCATGCTGTTCGGCCGGCAAAAGGCGCGCACGGACCACCATGCAAGCGGTTACTATGTAATTGGCAACGACCACTATCACTATCGCAATCTCTATCCTACGCCGCAAAATTACCACAGCACGCGCTCGCAGCGCGTCACCGTGCCAAATATCGGCGGGTTCGTGGGACTTTCTTATCGATATACCGACGCGAAGATCAGCATCGGCTATCGCTACGACACGTTCCTCGACGCGATGGACATCGGCATCGACGCGACGAAGAAATCGAATCTCACCTTCAACGGCCCCTATGCCACCATCAGCATCGGGCTGGGGGATTAGGGACGAATAGCGAGCAAGCCGCCCCCCGGCTTGCCTGCAAACCTCGAAGGCGGCGGAGAAATCCGCCGCCCGGATTCTTAGATTGGACTTCTCAAGCACGCTCGGGTGAATGCTTCTGCGGACGCCGGTGCAAAGGCATTGCCAATCATGTTATCAAGTGGCGGTCAGGAACTTCGGCACTGCTGATTGAGATTGCCGCTTAAAGAGGTAAAATTGCGTCGAACGGGTTCACCGGCCAAGTACAACAGGCACATTTTCAATTGTTGGTCTTTCTGTTGGTACGTAAGCGAAATCACACTGTAAATCGCTTTTGATATTAATGGCTTAGAACGAGAAAAATGGTTGGCTTCCAGCACCAGAATTCATCGTTAAATCAACATGTTATGACGAATTCCATACGTACACGGATGAATGCCGCGGCGGATGGTTTGCTTCAATGGTACGCGCTCGATATCCAAGCGTTGGGACCGAGCGTTCGAGTCCCAGCCGGCCAGAATCGAAGCCTGCGTTCGGTTCAAGATGTTCCGAGCAACCGATCGATGGCAATCTGGGCGTCGTGTTGTATTTGCTTCAGGTGATCTTCGCTGCGAAAACTTTCCGCGTAGATTTTGTAAACATCTTCCGTTCCAGACGGACGTGCCGCGAACCATCCGTTCTTGGCAACCACTTTGATTCCGCCGAGCGGCTGGTTATTGCCGGGTGCGCGCGTGAGTTTTGCATCAATCGGTTCGCCACCAAGTTCTTTCGCATCGAATTGCTCGGCCGTTACATTCGACAGAATTTTCTTCTGTTCGGCCGAAGCCGGCGCATCGATCCGCTGATAGAATGACTTGCCCAGATCGCGTGTCGCGGCATCGTAGAATTGCGCCGGATCCTTGCCGGTCCGCGCGCATATTTCCGCCGCGAGCAGGCCCAGGATGAGACCGTCCTTGTCCGTCGTCCAGACCGATCCGTCTTGCCGCAGAAACGAAGCGCCCGCACTCTCTTCGCCGCCGAAGCCAAGCGATCCATCCAGCAGGCCCGCGCTGAACCATTTGAACCCGACGGGAACCTCGATGAGCTTGCGCGCAAGCTTTGCTGCGACGCGGTCGATCATGGCGCTGGAAACGGCCGTCTTGCCGACCGCGCTGTCGCTGTGCCAGCCGGGGCGATTGGCATATAAATAAGAAATCGCGGCGGCGAGATAGGAATTCGGATTCATCAATCCGCTTGACGGGCAGACGATGCCATGGCGGTCCGCATCCGTATCGTTGGCGAAGGCGATGTCGAACTTGCCGCCCATCGCGATAAGCCGCGTCATGGCATAGGGCGAGGAACAATCCATCCGCACCTTTCCATCCCAATCGACAGTCATAAAGCGGAATGCCGGATCGACGGCATCGTTCACAACCGTCGCGGCGATCTTGTAGCGCTCGATGATGGGCTGCCAATAATGGACGGCAGCACCTCCCAAGGGATCGATGCCGATGCGCATGCCGGCCGAACGGATCGCTTCCATGTCCACCACATTGGCGAGATCGGCGACATAGGGCGCGATGTAATCATGGGCGTGAACGCATGCGGCCTTGCGCGCGCGCGCATAGGGAACGCGATTGATGCCATCGAGCTTCCTGACGAGGAAATCGTTCGCGGTCTTTTCGATCCAGCCCGTCACATCGACATCCGCCGGTCCGCCATTGGAAGGATTGTATTTGAAGCCGCCTTCGTCGGGCGGATTGTGCGATGGGCTGATGACGATCCCGTCGGCGAGGCCAGTCTTGCGGCCGCGATTGTAGGTCAGGATGGCGTGGCTGATGACCGGCGTCGGCGTGTAGCCGCCATGTTCGTCGATCATCGTTTCCACGCCGTTTGCCGCGAGCACTTCGATGGCGCTGGCGAAAGCCGGCTCCGACAGGGCGTGCGTGTCCATGCCCATAAACAGCGGCCCATCGATGCCGGCATGGCGGCGGTAAAGGCAGACCGCCTGCGCAATCGCCAGGATGTGCGCTTCGTTGAACGAAGCGGCGAAGGCTGAGCCGCGATGTCCCGACGTGCCGAAGGCAACGCGCTGGGATTTGATGTCCGGGTCCGGCGCCAATGTGTAATAGGCTGTCACCAGCCGCGGAATATTGGTCAGCAGCGAGGGTGGAACCGGTTTTCCGGCGAGAGGGCTGATTTTTTCCGGCATGTCACACTCGCGTTAGAATGGCCGCCACGAAAGATCTTCGGTCAATACGTATATCGTGATCGCGCCCAGACACAGAATAGAGCCAATCCGGAACAGAGGCGAATGGTGAATGCGCCGCCAGCCGCTTTTGCGCCTAGCTGCGGACGGAACCACTCGCGGGGCCGCCCGTTCAGAATTTAGGTGCTGCCCATCCGGCAAAGCCCGGATATGGTGGTTCGCGGTGCTGGTTCGTACAATGGGGCGGTCATCGCAGCAATCTCTCGTCTGGAGAAAAGCTCATGCAAATCGGTGTCATTGGGCTCGGTAAAATGGGCGGCAATATCTCGCGTCGCCTGATGAAGGCGGGCCATCATTGCGTGGTGTTCGATGTCAACGCCGAGGCGCGCGCCGCACTGGCGAAAGATGGCGCTACTGCTGCCGCATCGCTCGACGCCATGGTCAAGGTGCTCGGCGAAAAACCGCGCGCGGTCTGGGTGATGCTGCCCGCCGGAAAAATCACGGAGGAAACGATCGAGCGTTTGGGCGATCTGCTGGAGGCGGGCGACATCATCATCGATGGCGGCAATTCTTTCTATAAGGACGACATTCGCCGCGCGAAGAAGCTGGCGCAAAAGCGCATCCGCTATGTCGATTGCGGAACCTCGGGTGGGGTGTGGGGCATCGCGCGCGGCTATTGCATGATGATCGGCGGGCCGAAGGAAGCGGTGGATCATCTGGACCCGATCTTCGCGGCTCTTGCGCCGGGCCTCGGCGATATTCCGCGCACGCCGGGCCGCGGCAAGGCCGATCCCCGCGCGGAGCGCGGTTACATTCACGCCGGCCCGACAGGCGCGGGGCATTTCGTCAAGATGGTGCATAACGGAATCGAATACGGATTGATGCAGGCCTATGCCGAAGGCTTCGACATTCTGCGCAACAAGGATTCGAAGGATTTGCCGGAGGACGAACGCTTCACGCTGAACATCGCCGATATCGCGGAAGTCTGGCGGCGCGGCAGCGTGATCTCGTCCTGGCTGCTCGATCTGAGTGCTACGGCATTGGCGAAAGATCCGCAGCTCGATTCCTTCTCCGGCTTCGTTCAGGATTCCGGCGAAGGCCGCTGGACGGTCGATGCGGCAATCGAGGAAGCGGTTTCGGCCAACGTCATCACCACAGCACTTTTCGCCCGCTTCCGCTCGCGCAAGGAACACACATTCGGCGAGAAAATACTTTCGGCGATGCGCTTCGGTTTCGGCGGCCATGTCGAGGGCGCAGAACCCATCGACCCCGAGCCGAAATAGCGCCATGCAAGCCAACCAACCGGCCGCAGTGCCAATCGCATCCGCGCCGCGTCAGCCAAGCCCGGCCGATCCCTGCGTGATGGTGGTCTTCGGCGCCAATGGCGACATGACAAGGCGCCTGCTGGTGCCGGCACTTTATAATCTGTCGCGCACGAAAGTGTTGCCGGAGAATTTCGCGCTGATCGGTGTCGATCTGGCGGAAGGAACCGCCGAAAGCTGGCGTGATCGTCTTTACGACATGCTGAAAGATTTTGTCGGCAAGGCCCCCGGCGTGAGCATCGACGAAGCGGTGTGGAAGCGGCTTGCGGAGAAAATGTCGTATGTTCGCGGCGATCTGACGGAGCCGGAACTCTATGACACGATCCGCGGCAAACTGGGCGAGGCGGAAAAGCGCCATGACACGCGGGGCAATGTCATCTTCTATCTCGCCGTCGCCGGGCGTTTCTTCGGCACGGTGGTGGAGCATCTGGCCAATGCCGGGCTGACCGATCAGAACGAGGACGAGAACGGCAAGCATCGCTATTGGCGGCGCGTGGTGATTGAAAAGCCGTTCGGCCACAGCCTGGATTCGGCGCGTGCGCTCAACGCTCACATCCTGCGCACATTGCGCGAGGACCAGATTTTCCGCATCGATCATTTTTTGGGAAAAGACACGGTCCAGAGCATCATGGCGCTGCGCTTCGCCAATGGGTTGTTCGAACCGATCTGGAATCGCGACCGCATCGATCATGTTCAGATCACCGTCGCCGAAACGGTGGGCGTGGAGCAGCGCGGCAAATTTTACGAGGCGACGGGCGCGTTGCGCGATATGGTGCCGAACCATGCCTTCACATTGCTGTCGATGGTGGCGATGGAGCCGCCCACGGGCTTCGACGCCGCCGCGATCCGCACGAAGAAAGCCGAAGTCCTGACCGCGATGCCCGCGATTGAGCCTGCGCAGGCCGTGCGCGGGCAATATGGCGCCGGCGCGGTCTGGGCAAGAAGGCGAATGCATATCGCGACGAGCCCAATGTCGCGCCGGATTCGAATATCGAAACCTATGTCGCCTTGCGTCTTGAAATCGATAATTGGCGCTGGGCGGGCGTGCCGTTCTACTTCCGCACCGGCAAGCATATGTCGGCGCGCAACACCGAAATCGCCATCCGCTTCAAGCAGGCGCCCTATGCCGCGTTTCAGGATACGCCCGTCAATGCGCTGCTGCCCAACTGGCTCGTGCTGCGCATCGCGCCGGACGAGGGAATTTCGCTGCAATTCGAAGTCAAGCGTCCGGGTCCGGCGATGGATTTGGCGGCCGTAAAAATGGATTTCCACTATGACGACTGGTTTCCCAGGGAACCGAATGTCGGTTACGAAACGCTGATCCACGATGTGATGATCGGCGACCCGACCTTGTTCATGCGCGCCGACATGGTGGAGCAGGCGTGGCGCATCGTGCAGCCGGTGCTCGACGCGTGGGCGGCGGAGAAGGCCGATTTTCCCGACTATGATTCCGGCAGCAACGGCCCGAAATCCGCCGACGCATTGCTGGCGCGTGACGGCGATCGCGCATGGCGGCCGGTGGTTTCGCCGCCGGAACGCAAGCGGTGAGCGGGCAGCGCGATATCCGCCTCGTGCTGGCGGATGTGGACGGCACGCTTGTGACCGACGACAAGGTGCTGACCAAAGCCGCGCTGGATGCCGTGCGCGCGCTGCGCGATGCCGGGATCGCGTTCGCTATCACCAGCAGCAGGCCACCGCGCGGAATGCGCATGCTGTTCGCGCCGCTGGCGCTTGATGGCGTCATCGCGGGGTTCAATGGCGGGGTCTATGTCAATCCCGATCTCTCGATCATAAAAAGTTATCCGTTCGATCCGACGCTTGCCAAACTGGCGGTGAATTCGATGCTCGGCCAGGGGCTCGACGTCTGGATTTATACCGAAAACGAATGGCTGGTTCGCGACCGCGCCGCGCCGCATGTGGCGCGCGAGGAATGGATCATGAAGTTCGACGCCAAGGCCGTGGCATCGTTTACGGATGCGCATCTGGCGCGCGCGGTAAAGATCGTTGGCGTCTCGGATGATCCAGCGCTGCTCGCCGCGGGCGAGAAGGCGGCGCAAAACGCGCTTGGCGAAAAGGCGAGTGTCGCGTGTTCGCAGGCCTACTACATCGATGTGACGAGCGCGCAAGCCAACAAGGGTGCGGTCGTCACGATGCTGTCCGAGCGCATGAACATTCCGCCCGAACAGATCGCCACCATCGGCGATATGCCGACGGACGCTCTGATGTTTCACAAAAGCGGCTTTTCCATCGCCATGGGCAATGCCAGCGACGCAGTGAAGGCGCAGGCCAGTGCCGTGACAGGCAGCAACCAGAACGAGGGCTTTGCCGAAGCGATGCGCAAATTCGTTCTGCATCCGGTTGCGGCATGAATTCCGGCAAGCTCGAAATTCTCGCCGATCCGCAAGCTCTGTCGCGCCGGGTCGCCGGTTGGATGCTCGATGCGGCAATGGCCAAGCCGGGCGCGTTTGCCGTGGCACTGTCCGGCGGCTCGACGCCACAACGTCTTTATGCGCTGCTGGCCGAACCGCCTTATCGCGATATTTTTCCCTGGGCCCGAACGCACTGGTTCTGGGGCGACGAGCGTTTCGTGCCGCATGACGATCCGCTGAGCAATTACCGCATGGCGCAAGACGCGCTTCTTTCGCGCGTGCCGGTTCCCGCCGCCAACATCCATCCCATTCCGACGGAAGGATTGAGCCCCGAAGACGCGGCGTCGGCTTACGAAAAAGAGCTGAAAATTTTTTACGGTACGGATCGCCTCGATCCGGCGCGGCCGCTTTTCGACGTGACGCTTTTGGGATTGGGAACGGACGGCCACACAGCCTCGCTGTTTCCCGGCACGGCGGTGCTGGCGGAGCGCGACCGCTGGGTTGCCGCGGTCGCGCACGCAAAACCCGAAACCCGCATCACGCTTACCTTCCCCGCACTCGAAAGCACCAGGCATGCGGGTTTTCTGGTTACGGGAGAAGAAAAGCGCGCGATCTTCAGCCAGCTTCAACGTGGCGGCAGCGATGTTCCGGCCGCACGCTTTCATCCGAATGGCGAACTGATCTGGTTCGCGGACCGGCAGGCCGCGGGGGATGAAGCATGAAACCGGAATAGCTTTACGCGACCGGGGAATCCGGAAATGACAATTCGTGGCGCGCGCGCCATTCCGGCTTCACATAATTGATGATGATCGAGCGGCGCACAGCCCCGAAATTGCGCTTTTCCACGCCGTGCCATGTGTCGGCGGCGGGCACGAATGCGAAGCCCTGATTGAACGCTGCCGGCGCGCGGCCGATATGCTTGCGGGTATTGTCGTAGATGTCGGTGCCCCAATCCTCCGAGCCCGGTCCTTGCGAAAGAAAGACCGACAGCGTGATCATCTTCGCGCCGATATCGGTGTGCGGCTCCAGATAGAAGCCGTCCGTATCCTGACAATATTCGATGCGCAGGAAGCAATCCTTGAAGCTCACGCCCATGCCCGTTTCGAGCAGTGACACGGTGGAGGGATGCTGGAAGGCGGCGGCGACATCCTCGCACACATCGAATTGCGCGCGGTTCTCGACCGAGAAAAAGGAACGCGTGCTGTTGTGGCTGTCGCGCCGTCCCAGCGTGTCGTCGATCACCGGCGCGGGAATGGGAAGATCCGCAATCGCCTTGGCCGCCGCATCGGGAAGTGCTGCGTTCAAAAGCCAGTGGCGATAGGGCGAGGCTTTCTTGTCGGCGCGCGCCCACGCGGATGCAAACCATTCGGCGGTGCGAATTCCGGTCGCCATCATGCGGCCTCTTCGCGGGATTGGGCGAACGGCAAATTCGACACCAGTTTCTTCCAGCGCATCGATGAGCGATGGCGATTGGCTTCGGCGTCGCGCACGGCGGCATCGGTGCAATAATTGACCATCACCGAGCGCCTGCGTCCCGAAAACGGCTTGTGGCCGTGCCAGGAATTGTCCTGAACCTTGAAGCCGACCAGCGTGCCCGCATCGGGGGGCACTTCGGCGGCGTAATCCTCGATATCGCTGTTGGAGCGCAGGATGCGCAAGCGCCCGCCCGCCGGATCCCATGGCTCGTTCAGATATATAAGGAGTGTCGCCAGCTTGTAGGTAGAATCCGAATGGATGCGCCCGTCGCGCTGGCGGCAGCGGCTGCGCATGGTCATCAGCGCGGGCTTGCCCATCAGATCGACGCCCAGTTTTTCCCCGATCGCGCCGCGCACCTCGTCGCTGTCCAGATCCGCGAAAAGCTCGGCCAGTGCGGGGCCAAAGGGTGCGGCATCGGGCATAAATACGCCGCTCACATTGACCGCCGGAAAGTCCGCGATCACGCGCGCCGCGTTTTTCTCATTGAGAAATCCGCCGGTTATCAAATAGGGGTACGGGTCGCGGGGAGCCGGGCTCTCTCGGACGACGCTCAAATCCACAATCATGAAGAGGTGCTCGCAAGCGGCTGCCACCCGTTCAGCCGGGCTTGGCTCCGATTATAGACGCCATGTGCGCCGATTTTCCTTACCTAAAATGCCATTAACAAACTTTAATGTCCAGAGTGGGGTATGCCCCACATGACGGCATCTTCATGGCGGACGTTCTGGCCTGTTAACGGTCTGCCAGCTATAGCGGGCAGGTTCATCGACCGCAATCTTCCAGGGCTAACGCATGAAAGACAATCTGACGCTGACCAAAGTGCCCGCCGTCACGCTGGGCTTCTGGATCATCAAGATCGCGGCGACCACGCTGGGTGAGACGGGCGGCGACACCGTCACCATGACGATGAATTTCGGCTATCTCGCGGGCACGGCGATTTTCCTCACGCTGCTTGTGGCGCTGGTTGTTTGGCAGACCGCGGCGAAGAAGTTCCATCCCTTTCTTTATTGGGCGACGATCATCGCCTCCACCACAGCGGGCACGACGATGGCCGATTTCGCCGACCGCTCGCTCGGCATCGGCTATACGGGCGGCTCCACGCTGCTCTTTGCCTGCGTGATCGCCTCGCTTGTGGCCTGGTACTGGTCGGAAGGCACGGTTTCGGTGGCGACCGTCAGCACGCCGCGCGTGGAAGCGTTCTACTGGCTCACGATCACGTTTTCGCAAACGCTGGGCACGGCACTTGGCGACTGGATGGCCGATACCTCCGGCTTCGGCTATGAGGGCAGCGCGCTGATCTTTTCCGTCGCCATCGCAATTATCGCCGCACTCTATTACTGGACGAACATCTCGCGCGTGATCCTGTTCTGGGCGGCGTTCATTCTGACACGCCCGCTCGGCGCGACGGTGGGCGATTTTCTCGACAAGCCGCACAATCATGGCGGGCTCGATCTCAGCCGTCCGCTTGCGTCATCCGTACTTGCCGCATTCATGCTCATTTGCATATTCCTCTTACCGCAACGCGCGGGCGTTCATCCCGGCGCCGAAGCCTGACGCGGCCATCATTTGGTCTGGACGCGCGAAGGCGCGCGAAATAGTCTTGGCGTCTGCCGGCCGGAGACGCGCATGTCCTCGCATTGCACCCATCTTTCCACCATCGCCGATGTGACGCCGAGCGCGCGCGGCTGCGAGGAATGCCTCAAAACGGGCTCGCCCTGGGTGCATTTGCGCCTTTGCCGGACCTGCGGCCATGTCGGCTGCTGCGATTCCTCGCCCAACAAGCACGCGACCAAACATTTCCACCGCACGAAACATCCCATCATCGAAGGCTATGATCCGCCGGAAGGCTGGGGCTGGTGCTATGTCGATGAAGTGGATTTCGATCTCACGGACCGCAAGACGCCGCAATTGGGGCCTATTCCTCGATTTGTATAACCCGCAACAGGAGACAACGATGAGCAAAATGTCAGCGCCGCTCGATACGCCGACGGGATTGGGCGCCAACGCCACGAAAGATATTTCGACCGGGCTCACAGCACTTCTGGCCGATATGTTCGCGCTTTACATAAAGACCAAGAATTTCCACTGGCATATGTCCGGCCCGCATTTCCGCGATTATCATCTGCTGCTCGACGAGCAGGCCACGCAGATTTACGACACCACCGACGTGATCGCCGAGCGCGCGCGGAAAGTGGGCGGCACAACCATCCGCTCCATCGGCCATATCGCGCGCGTCAAGCGCCTGCTCGACAATGATGCGGAGTATGTGACCGCCGAAGACATGTTGGCCGAGCTGCGCGAGGACAACAAGCAGGTCATCGCCGAGATGCGTTCGATGCACGATGTCTGCGACGAGCATGGCGATGTGGCGACGACGAGCCTGCTTGAAGTATGGATCGACGAGGCCGAGCGGCGCGTATGGTTCCTGTTCGAGGCGACGCGGCGCGGCGGCTGAAGGACGCGCGCATGTCGCATGCCAAAGCCGATATCGGAACGGTCCGTTACGCCACGCGCATCGATGCGGGCGGATTTCGCATCGTCTCCGACGAGCCGAAAGCGAATGGCGGGGAGGGCGCGGGCGCAGCACCTTACGATCTGCTGCTGGCAAGCCTTGCGGCCTGCACGCTCATCACGCTGCGCATGTATGCCGACCGCAAGCAATGGGACCTGACATCGGCGCATCTGGAACTGCATTATCTGCGCCATGACAAAGACGAGCGCATCACGCGCAAGCTGCAATTGAACGGCGCGCTGAGCGATGAGCAGCGCGCACGCCTGCTCGACATCGCCGAACGCACGCCCGTGACGCTCACGCTCAAGCGCGGGCTCGCCATCACCACCGAGCTTCTGCCTGCGTCCGATATCGAACAGCGCCTCGATGAAGCGCTGGAGGAAAGCTTCCCGGCCAGCGATCCCCCGGCGGTCACTGGCTAGCGTGATTTTCCCCGATGGTGGCCGCGCCCCGAAATATGCTTTGATAGGGGCGAACGGGGGAAACGATGAAGATCGATGACCGGAGCCTGGCCAATTGGCTCGTCAGTGGTGCTGTGCTGCTGGCGCTGCTCGTCTATGGGCGCCCGCTTCTGGTGCCGCTGGTGTTTGCGCTGATGACATGGGCGGTGCTGAACGCGCTCACGCTGCTGCTGCATCGTCTGCGCTTTCCCTATTGGCTGGCGTGGGCGACCGCGTTCCTGCTGATCGGCGCCGCACTTTATTTCGCGGCCCTTGTGCTGGCTATTCAGGCCGCGGCCCTTTCCGACCGCGCGCCCTATTACGTCCAACAGCTTGAAAATTTTTGGGCCGTGCAAACACCGTTTGCGCATTTCTTGCCCAGGCTCGATTTCCAGACGCTGATGGAGGACTCAAATTTCTCCGGCGTACTGGGCCACGCCGCGGCCTCGTTCGGCAATTCCGTCGCCCAATTGGTGCTGATCGGAATCTTTGTTGGCTTTCTTCTGGCCGAGCAGCCCTATCTGCCCGCCAAGCTTGCCAAGCTGCAACATGGCGCGAGCGAAGCCGAAAGCCGCGCGCTGCTGCATGAGATTGGCCGGCAGATCCGTTCCTATCTCGGCGTCTGCACATTCCTGAGCGTGGTGATGGCGCTGGCCTGTTATGCGCTGCTGGCGACGATGGGCGTGGATTTCGCAGGCTTCTGGGCGCTGGTAATGTTCGTGCTCACTTATATTCCCACGGTCGGCGCGCTGGGCCTGGCGTTGCCCGCGCTGATGGCGGTGGCGCAATTCGGCTCGATTCAACCGGCCATCGTGATCCTGGCGGTGCTGGGCGCGCTGCATTTCGTGCTGACCAATGTGGTGGAGACGATCATGCTCGGCCGCTCGCTCAATCTCAGCCCCTTCGCCATCATCCTGTCGCTGACGTTCTGGGGGCTGGTGTGGGGGATCGGCGGGCTGTTCCTTGCCGTGCCGCTCACCGGCGCGCTCGCCATCGCGTGCCGCCATGTCGAGGGGCTGGAATGGGTGGCCGAATTGATCGCGGGCCCGCCGCCAAGGCGTCTGCGGCAAAGAGGGGCGGGCTGACCCATATCAAGGATGCGTAAAGGGAAGGGGACCTATGTTAGGGTCCCGCGCGTTTCCGGTTGGCCCCGGAACTTGGAGACAGGACCATGAGCACAGCAACCGAAAAAGACGTGGCAGCACTGGCGGCGGAGATTCAGCAGCTCAGGGGCGATTTCGTGAAGATCGCCGAGATTCTGCAAACCACCATCCGCGACGCCGGCGGCGACGCGATGGAGCGCGCGCGCGCGACCGGCGAGCGCGCCTGGGAGCAAACCAAGGGCAAGACCGAAGACATCATCGAGATGATCGAGAAGCGCCCCGTCGCCTCCACGGCATGGGCCTTCGGCATCGGCTTGCTGCTCGGCATCATCATGCACGGGCGCAGGTAACGCGCAGGTGAGCGGCTTGCGCTTCCGGATCGTCATGATGGCGGTGTCGCTGACGCTCGCGAGCGTCGGGCTGATCGCGGCCATCGGATTTCTGTTCGACGCACTTTATCTTTATCTCGCCGATTTCGTGAGCCCGGTGAGTGCGGCATTGCTCACCTCGCTTGGCGGTTTTTTGTTCGCCCTGATCGTTCTGGGTCTCGGCCGTCTTGCCGTGGCCATGCGCGCGCGGCGGAAAGACGATGCCGCACTTCTTTTCGGAGCACTTCTGGGCAAGGAATTTTTCGGCCTCGCCGATGCCCGCCCCGCCACGCGAATTCTTGTGGCGCTTGCGGCGGGATTTGCTATCGGCCTCAGCCCTCGTTTGAGAAAAATTCTTGCGGGCCTGCTTTAACCGCAAATTTGCCACCCTTGTTTCTTGGCCGCGCGCGGGCCAACATAAGTTGATAGAGCAACGGGCGGTCCATGTCACAGCCACAAATGATGTCGCGCGACCGCCAGACGGCCATGCTGTTGCAGCAGGCGTTCGGCCATTTGACGCGCAACGAATTTCAGCCCGCCGAGGCCATGCTCCAGCGCGCGCTGTCGCTCCAGCCCGAGAATGTCGATGCGCTGCATCTGATGGGCCAGATGCGCTGGGTGCAGAAGCGTTATACCGAAGCCGAGGAGTTTTGTCGCAAGGTGCTTGCGAAAGAGCCGCGCCGCGCCGAGGCCCATGTCCATCTTGGTCAGGTGCTGCAAATGACCGGCCGGCTGGACGAGGCGGTGGCCGAATTCCGCGAGGCGCTGCGGCTGAAGCTCGATCTGGCGGATGCGCATTTCGGCCTCGGCCTGGCGCTTGCCGCGCAACAGGATTTTACGGGCGCCGAGCGCGCCTATCGCGCGGGGCTGGCGCAACCCAAGCGCAATCCCAATCATGTCGCGGCGCTGCGCCACAATCTTGGCGTCGTGCTGTCGCAGCAGAACCGCCACGACGAAGCGCTTGCCGAAATCACCACCGCGCAGGCGATTGCGCCGAACCTGCCAAATGCCGATTTCAATCGCGGCAATGCGTTGCAAATGCTGGGGCGGCTGGACGACGCCGAACAGGCGTACTTACGCGCCCTCTCGCGCGACCCGCTGGACTTGCGCGCGCATGGCGATCTGAACCGGTTGCTCTATCGTTTGAACCGCCCCGAATTTCTGGCGTCATACGACAACGCGCTGCGCCGCTTTCCCGATCACGCGCCGCTTCATGCGGAACAGGCGCGCTTCCTGTTGCTTGGCGACCGCCTCGAAAATGCCCGCGAAGCGTTTTCCCGCGCCCTTGTGCTCGCGCCGGAAGACCACAACACGCGCGATGGCTATGGGACGGTGCTTGCGCGCCTTGGCGATTACGAAGCCGCGGGCCGCGAGTTCGAGCGCGTCATCGCCGCCGATCCGGGCAATGTGCATGTGCGCTGCAGTTTCGCCGAAAGTCTCCTGCGCGCGGGCGATGCGGAAAAGAGCGTGGCGATTTCGGGCGAGGCGCTGGCGCGCGCGCCTCACCATCAATTGACGCTGGCGCTGTGGGGACTTGGCCTGCGCCGCTTGAACGACGAACGCGAGCATATTCTCAACGATTACGAGAATTTTGTGCGGGTCTATGATCTGGAACCGCCCGAAGGTTTTTCCGACATGGCGGGCTTCAATGCGGCGCTTGAGGAATACCTTGCCAAAATTCATCTCGACCGGCGCGAGCACATCAACCAGACTTCGCGGGGCGGTACGAAAACGAGCGGCGCTTTGTTCGGCGTCGGCCACAACATGGTGGAGCAATTGCGCGCGCGCATCGATGCGGCAGTGGCCGATTACATCGCGCAGATGAAGGAAAACGAGAGCCATCCGCTGCTCGCGCGCCGCGCCCCCGAATTCCGCTATTCCGGCTCGTGGTCCACGCGGCTTGCCGATTGCGGCTTTCACACCAATCACGTCCATCCCACGGGCTGGATCAGTTCGGCCTATTATGTGGCGGTGCCCGATGTGGTGAACGACGCGCAGGAAGCACAAGGCTGGATCAAATTCGGCGAGCCAAGCTTCGATGCGCATCTTGGCGAGGGCATCCGCCGCAAGGTTCAGCCGCAGCCGGGCAGGCTGGTGCTGTTTCCCTCTTATATGTGGCACGGAACGGTGCCGTTCCGCTCGCAACAAATTCGCACGACGATCGCCTTCGACGTCACGCCGAAATAATCACATTACAGTGCCGGAACCATAGGGGCGCACGCTTTCGGCCACGCAATCGGCAACGTGTTCTTTTGTAATCACGCCCACCACATCCTGCACGCGCGGGATCAGCCCCGCCGAACCGCGCACCACCACCACCATCGCCGCTTTCTTGCGCCAGAAGCGGGAGATCACGCCGAACATGATATCCTCGGCGCGTGCGACCGCGAACATCTTGTTCGCCACTTCGCCCAGCGTCACGCCGGTGAACGAGCCTTCCAGACCGCGCCGTAGCGAGGTGTTGACGCGCACAGTGCCCACGATCTTGTCGCCATTCGTCACCACGATGTGGCGGAACATGTGATGTTCCTCGTCTGGCAGGCGCAGGAAATCGTCGAAATGCATGTCCTGCGGCAGGAGCAGGAAATTCTTGTCCATGATGTCGCCGGCCGGGCGGATAAGAAACATATTGGCGTGCAGCGCTTTGGGAATGAAATGCCGCCGCGCCACCAGCTTGATCGTATAGATGTTCTCGCGGCTCAGCATGCGGCGCACGCCGATGCTGACGGCGACGGCCACGATCATCGGCATCACGATGTCGTAATCGCGCGTCATCTCGAAGATCATGGTCACGGCGGTCATCGCGGCACCGGTGGCGCCGCCAACCATCGCCGCCATGCCGACCATCGCAAACGCGGCAATTGTCACATCCGGCAGGTGGAAAATCATCTGCGCCACCGCGCCGAACGCGCCGCCGAGTGTCGCGCCCATGAACAGCGACGGCGAAAACACACCGCCCGAAGAGCCCGAACCCAGGCTGATCGAAGTGGCCGCGAGCTTGCTCACGAACATCAGCGCCATGAAGGGGGCTGCCACCATGCCGCCGAGCAAAATGTCCTGCACCGTGGAATAGCCCACGCCGTCGATATGATAATGGCCCGAGAAACGCAGGAATGCATACATCATCAGGCCGATCACGATCATGCCCATGGCATGGCGCAGATACTGGTTCTTCACGCGCTCGAAATATTCCTCCGCGCTGTGCAGCCCGCGGATGAAGCCCGTTGCCGCCACGCCGATGAGCCCGCCCAGCAGCGCATAAAGCAGAAGCGATGTGATCGATGAGGGATGATTGGACAGAAACAATTGCGGCGGCACCATGAAGGCGGGACGCAAGCCCAGAAACAATCGCCCGATGAAGGTCGCCGTGCCGGTGGCCAGCGCCACGGGCAAAAATGTGCGCACGCTCACTTCGGGCATCATCAATTCGATGGCGAACATCACCCCGCCGATGGGCGTGTTGAACGTCGCGGCGATCCCTGCGCCCGCACCGGCTGCCACGAGCGTAATGCGCTGCCAGGCTTCCATGCGGATGATCTGGGCGATGGTGGAGCCGAGCGAAGCGCCGATCTGGATGATGGGGCCTTCGCGGCCGACCGCCGCACCCGTGCCGATGGAAAGTGCTGAGGCCAGCGATTTCACGACCGCAATAATGGGCCGAATCTTGCCGTCTTTATAGAAGATGGCGTCCATCACTTCGGGCACGCCATGGCCGCGCGCTTCGGGCGCGAATTTCGTCACCAGAAACACGACGCCCATGCCGCCGATTACCGGCACCAGAATGATGCCAAGCCCCCATGGGCTCGGCGCGCCATAGACATTGGCGTCGTAATAGATCGACAAATGGCCGTAATAAAAGAGATTGTGGATCAGCCCGATCAGGCCGCGAAAAAAGATCGCGCCGAAGCCGGTGATGATCCCGACCCCTACGGCAACCAGCGAAAATATCAAAAGCCCGACGGGGCGCTCTGTTTCGGCGCTGCTCTCCATGATTCGGCACTCTGGCGTCACAGGTCGCCGAATGCCAGAAAAATAAGCAGATTTCCCTGCGTCCAATCGCGCTTTATGTGGCGTGTTGCAGCGATGCCGCGAGGCGGTCCATCAGATCGTTGGTGCCGCGCTCGCGCGCGCCCGCATCGTCATAACCGTCGAGGAACGCGCCCTGCTCGGTGACGACCATGCGCGTGCCCTTGCCGCGCGGCTCGAAATCAATGGTCGCCAGTGAAACCGAAATCTTCTTGCCGTCGATATGCATTTCATAGACGTAAACGATGCGCGTGTTGGGCACGATGTCCCAATATTCGGCACTAAAATCGGTAATGCGCCCGCCCGGCCATGTGGCTTTGTACCGGTCGCGTCCGCCGATGCGGAAATTTTGCTCGCGGATGACATCGGTGCATTCCACCGGCGTGGTGAACCAGCGCAATTTGGCCGCCGGATCGGCCCATGCGTTGAAAACCATTGCAGGGGGAAAATCGAGATTACGCTCGATGGTGAATGTGGCGTGCTGTGCGGAACGTGCGCTCATAATCTTCTCCTATTGTGATCTTGGTGGTGTCCATTTGGGTCCGTTGAATTCGGCTTCGATGGTCACATCCACAAGATCGCCGACACCCATCTTGGTGCCGGGCGCTGGAATGCCAAACGCGATGCCGAAATCGGAGCGCTTCAGTGCAGCATGCGCGGAGAATCCCACGCGCGCCTGCGGATCGAGTGCGAAGCCCGCATAGCCGCCATTGAACTTCGCGGTAAGGATCATCGGGCGCGTCACGCCATGCAGCGAAAATTCGCCGATGATCCGCGCGGTGTCCGGGCCGGTCATCACAATGCGCGTGGAATGAAAAGTGATCGCGGGAAATTTTCCGGCGTCCAGCCATTGCACACCACGCAACATGTCCAGAAATCCGTCCGGCGGATTGTCGCTGGCGATGGAATTGGGGTCGATGGTCGCGTCAACCCGCGAACGGGCAGGGTGAAGCGGATCGAGTTGCAGATGCACGTCGAAATGGGTGAAGCGCGCGGTGAATTTGGAAAATCCCATGTGATCCACGCGCAAGATGAGGCTCGCATGTGCCTTGTCGAGCGTGTAGGCGCCGGCCGGTGCTTGCGTTGCCACGGGCTTGATCGTTGCCGCATGTCCCTGCGAAACGATCAGAACACTCGCGACCGCCGCACCGATGAGAAAATGTTTCATCGGCGGATCTCCGCAACGAGTTCGTCGAGTTTTTCCAGACTTTGCGTCCAGCCTGCTTCCATGCCCGCCAGCATTTGCGGCGCGATATCGACAAGGCCGGTTGCGCTGGTTTCCAGAATCATCCGCGTCTTGCCGCCCACATCGATGAAGGTAACGGTGGTGAAGCCTTCCAGAAGCTGCGTGCCATCGGTGTCATATGCATTGTTGGTGAAGGCGAGGCGCTGCGGCGCCACAATCTCGCGGAAGATTCCCTTCATCGCGTGATCGGTGCCTTGCGGCGAACGCATGACGACGCGCAACTCACCGCCCACCCGCAGATTGATCTCGCAGACGGGATTGGTGAAGTGGCGCGGGCCGAACCATTGCGCCAGATGCTTTGGCTCGGTCCACATCTTCCAAACCAGCTCGCGCGGTGCGTCCACAATGCGCGTGAGCGTGAGTTCGCGGCGCGGTGCCGCGTTCACCGATGCGGACATCGTTATTCTCCTTCAGGGCGTTTTCTGGTGAATGACCATCCACGGAATACCGAACTGATCCGTCACCATGCCGAAGCGATGGGCGAAGAAGGTTTCGGTCATGGGCATAGACACCGCGCCCTTTTCCGACAGCGCCTTGAAAGCGCGTTCGGCGTCTGCGGAATTGTCGGTGCTCACTGTCAGCGTCGCACCTTGCGGCTTTGAATAACGGCCCGGAGGGGCATCCGCGCCCATCACAATCGTGCCGCCGATGTTCACGCGGCCATGGATGACCTTATTTTCCCAGCCGGGCATGTCCTTGGCCATGGGCGATGTGCCGTAGGTGGCATATCGTGTCGATTTTGCCGCCGAGCGCTTTCTCGTAAAATTTGAACGCCTCCTCACAATGACCGTCGAAGCTGAGATGTGTGTTGATCTGCATGATCGTCTCCTATTTTGCATGTTGCTGAGCGAGATAAGCGGCGAGCTTGTCCAAGGTTCCCTTGAAGCCCGCCTGCATCTGCATCTTTGCGCCCTTGAACATTTGGCGCTGGGCTTCGGTTGCATTCACGGGAATGCCGCGCATGGAAATCAGCGTGCGCCCGCTTTCTTCCGTGAATGTGACAGTGTTGAGGGTTTCCAGCGGCCAGTCCGGCATCCATGGATTGGGCGTGGTGGCGCCATGCTCGTCCGAAAACGCGTTGACGAAGACGAGGCGCTCGGGCGCGGCTATCTCGTGATAGACGAATTTGCCCCACATGATCTGGCCGTTCGGTCCGCGCATGCCGTAGTGGAACATGCCGCCGGGCTTCAGGTCGAGCGTGCCCTTGACCCAGGCGAAATTGGGCGGTCCCCACCAATGGGCAAGATGTTCGGCTTGCGTATAGACCTTCCACACCAGATCGCGCGGTGCATCGAACCAGCGCTCCAGCGTAAACGCGATATCGTCATCGTCATTTTTTCCGGCCACGCTTTTTCTCCTTGGCTTGTAGTTCTTTCAGGTATGTGTCGAGGCGGTCGAAGCGCTCGTTCCACAGGCGGCGATATTCTTCGAGCCACTCGTCAACGCCCATTAGCGCCTCGGGCTCCAGACGGCAGGGGCGCCATTGCGCCTCGCGGCCGCGGCTGATGAGGCCCGCATGTTCCAGCACCTTCAGGTGCTTGGAGATGGCGGGCAGGCTCATGTCGAAGGGCTCGGCCAGCTCCCCCACCGAGCTTTCGCCCAGCGCCAGGCGGGCCAGGATCGCGCGGCGCGTTGGGTCGGCAAGGGCGGAAAAGGTGGCGCTCAGGCGGTCGGGCTGCATCGGTACAGAACCATTCGGTTAAATAACTTGTCGGTTAAGTACGCGTGCATTCACTCCTCGTCAAGCCCCCGTTGGCAGATTCATCGCCGGGCGCTAAGAACAGCCAATGAAAATCGAGCTCCACAAGAACGATCTGCCAGCCGGCCTCGACCTCGGTCCCAGCGTGGCCATCGATACCGAAACCCTCGGCCTCAATCCGTTTCGCGATCGGCTGTGCCTGGCGCAGCTTTCGTCGGGCGATGGCGTCTGCCATGCGGTGCAGTTCGATGCGGGCGGATACAACGCGCCCAATCTCGTCCGCCTGCTCGCCGATCCGAAAGTGTTGAAACTGTTCCATTTCGCGCGCTTCGACATGGCGATGTTCAAGCGCCATCTGGGCGTCACGGTTGCGCCCGTTTATTGCACCAAGATCGCGTCCAGGCTGGTGCGCACCTACACCGACAAGCATGGGTTGAAAGATATTGTGAAAGAGCTTCTCGGCGTCGAGCTTTCCAAGGAGCAGCAAAGCTCCGATTGGGGTGCGCCCGAATTGTCGGAGCGCCAGCTATCCTATGCGGCCAATGACGTGGCCTTTCTCCACCGGCTGAAAGACGCGCTCGACGCCATGCTGGTGCGCGAGGGCCGCGCCAAAATCGCGCAAGCCTGCTTCGATTTCCTGCCTACCCGCGCCGATCTCGACCTCGCGGGCTGGCCGGAAACGGACATTTTCGCGCATTAATCTTGCTCCTAGAACGCGATCCGCCCATAATTTGGTCTGGCATGAATTTCGCGTTAGGGCCGCATTTTGCCTGGGGCCGGTGTATAAGGCGTGGGATTCCAAGGAATTGCCTGCAATCTTAGCAACCCGGTGTCCCTATGCGCTCTGCCGATTCCGTGCCCGCCGACAAGCCCGCTTCGCGCAATGAAGCGGGCGATCTGGCCGCCGCGCGCCGCGTGCTGGATTACGCGGGCGAGGCGATGGCGGCATTGGCGGGCGCGCTCGACGGCGAGTTCAGCCGCGCGGTGGATGTCATCGTGCGCATCAAGGGCCGCGTGATCGTTTCCGGCATGGGCAAATCGGGCCATATCGCGCGCAAGATCGCGGCGACGCTCGCCTCCACCGGAACGCCCGCGCAATTCATCCATCCCGCCGAAGCAAGCCATGGCGATCTGGGCGCGGTCACGCGCGGCGATGCGCTGCTGATGCTTTCCAATTCCGGCCAGACGCAGGAATTGTCCGATCTCATAACATTTGCCAAGCGCTTTTCGATTCCGCTGATCGGGATTGCGGCGCGTGCTGATTCCACGTTGCTGCAAGCCGCCGATGTGCCGCTGCTTCTGCCGCGCGTGCGCGAAGCCTGCCCCATCGGCCTGGCACCCACCACCTCCACCACTTTGATGCTGGTCTTGGGCGATGCGCTGGCCGTGGCGCTGATGGAGCGCAAAGGTTTTTCCGCCGATCAATATCGCGACTTCCATCCCGGCGGCTCGCTTGGCCGCCATCTGATCCGCGTCTGCGATCTGATGCACATTGGCGATGCGCTGCCGCTGGTGAGCGAAACCGCCTCGATGCAGGATGCGCTGCTGGTGATGTCCAAGCAGCATTTCGGCTGCGTCGGCGTGACCGACAAATCGGGCGCGCTCGCGGGCATCATCACACACGGCGACCTTGCGCGTCACATGGGCAAGGATCTGCTGGATCGCTCGCTTGTCACCGTGATGACACCCAATCCGAAGATTGTCGCACCCGAACAACTCGCCGCCGAGGCGCTGGCGCTGATGAACGACAAGAAGATCACACAGCTTTTCGTGCTTGATCCGAACGATTCCACGAAAAAGCCCGCCGGCATCCTTCACATCCACGATTGCCTGCGCGCGGGGCTTCAGTGATGGCGGAGCGAAAGCCCCGCAAGCCGCGCAAGCCCGCCGGGGCCACCGAGGCGGGCGCCCGGCCCAAGCGCAAGCGCACCATGCCCGCCAAGGCGGTCGCCCCGCCTCAGCGCAAGCACGATTTCACCGAGCGCACCCGCACCACGATGACCGATGCGCAGCGCTATACGCGCTTCGTCACCATCGCCAAGCGCGCGCTGCTCTTGGCGGCACTCGCGCTGATCGCCGCCGTGCTCGCCTATTCGCTGCAACCGCGCGAGAACAATCGCGTGGCGATGACGTTCGAGCGCATGGGCAAGGTGTCCAACGATCTGGCCATGATAAAGCCCAAGCTCACCGGCACCGACGATGACGGCAATCCCTTCACCGTCACCGCCGATTCCGCCGTTCAGGACGGGCGCAATTCGCGCCGCGCGCGGCTGAACAATGTCGAGGCCGACATGACGCTGAAGGATTCCGGCTGGCTGAGCGCCACCGCGCAATCGGGCCTCGTCGATGCCATGGCGAAAAAGCTCGCACTCTGGGGCGACATTTCGGTCTATTCCGACAGCGGCTACGAGCTTCATACCGACAGCGTGAATGTCGATCTGGCGAACGGGCTTGTGCGCGGCGACCATGCGGTGAACGGCCAGGGCCCTGTCGGCACGCTCGCCGCCGACCATTTCCGCGTCGATCGCCAGAAACGGCGGATATATCTCATCGGCAATGTGCAGATGACCGTTTTCGCGGCCGGAATGAGCAAAACTTCGAAGGGGAAAAAGCAGAAATGAAATGGCGGCTCGTTTTGGCGTGCATGTTTGCGGCGTCCGCGGCGCAGGCGCAGGGCGTCGCGCTGGGCACGCATGACACAAACGCGCCCATCGCCGTGTCGGCCGACAATTTCAGCGGCGATTTCGAGAGCAAGGTCGGCGTCTATAGCGGCAACGTCATCATCGCCCAGGGCGATTTCAAGCTGCATGCCGACAAGGTCACGATCCTGGTGGCGGAAGGAAAACCCAACCGCATCGAGGCCACCGGCAACATCGTGTTCGACGCGCCGGACGGCACGGCCACCGGCGACACGGGCGTCTATGATCTCGGCCCGCGCACCATCACGCTCACGGGCCGCGTCGTGCTGACGAAGGAAAAAAACGTCATGCGCGGCACAAAACTTGTCATCAATCTCGCCACCGGCAAGGCGCAATTGGGTGCACAGGGCATGGTGGGCGGGCGCGTTCAGGGATTGTTTACGCCGCCGCCGCAATCCGGCGGCAACGGTCACAATTAGGCTTCATGCTTCCTTAAAGACGAACAGGCACAGTTCTTGCCCATGGAAAAGAAGAAACAAAAAACGGTGGGGGAAAATTCCCCGGACAAGCCCGAAAAAACCATGCCCCATGTGATCGAGGGCAGCCAGGGCCTTGTCGTCACCCGCATCGGCAAGAGCTTCCGCAAGCGCCCCGTCGTGCGCGCGGTGAGCCTGACGCTGCGGCGCGGCGAAGTGGTGGGGCTTCTGGGCCCGAATGGTGCCGGCAAAACCACCTGTTTCTACATGATTACGGGCCTGATCCCCGCCGATTACGGCACCATCGAACTCGACGGCCATGACGTGACGCGGCTGCCGATGTATCGCCGCGCGCGATTGGGCATCGGTTATCTGCCGCAAGAAGCATCCATCTTTCGGGGCTTGACCGCCGAACAGAACATCCGCGCCACCGCCGAGCTTGTCGAAAGCGATCCGGCGCGCCTCGAAGCGATGGTGGAAGAATTGATGGCGGAATTCGGCGTGACGCATGTGCGCGACACGCCCGCGATTGCGCTTTCCGGCGGCGAACGGCGCCGCGTGGAAATCGCCCGCGCGCTCGCCACCCATCCCGCTTATATATTGCTGGACGAGCCGCTCGCCGGTATCGATCCCATCGCCGTCTCCGACATCCGCGATCTTGTCAAACATCTGAAGGATCGCGGCATCGGCGTTCTCATCACCGATCACAATGTGCGCGACGCGCTGGAGATCATCGACCGCGCCTACATCATCCATGAAGGCCAGGTGCTGAAGGAAGGCCTGCCGAGCGAGATCGTGGGCGACCGCGACGTGCGCCGGGTCTATCTCGGCGAACGGTTTTCGCTCTGATGTTTGCCCCCCTTCCGTCTCGCCGCGGCTTCGCTTCGGCTCGACACCTTCCCCCACGAGGGGGGAAGGAAGAAGTTTTGTTTTGCACTTCCTCTCCCCTCCTTGTGGGGGGAGATGTCGCGGCAAAGCCGCGACAGAGGGGGGGGCATTAGTCATGGCCCTTACGCAGCGGCTCGAGATTCGCCAGGGCCAATCGCTGGTCATGACGCCGCAATTGCAGCAGGCGATCAAGCTGCTGCAATTGTCGAACCTCGAACTCGCCGAATATGTGGAAGGCGAGCTTGAGCGCAATCCGCTTCTGGAGCGCGACGAGCGCGAACCGGTATCGGATGAGCGCGAGGCAGTAGCGGAGAAATCCACCGATGGCGAAACGCTCGATGCCGCGTTGTCGCGCGAGGATTTCTCCAAAGCCGAAGACATGGACGCGGAGCGCGACGATGTCTATGCCGAAAGCGATCACACCGTGCCGCCGCAGAGCCAGCCGCTCGCCGACTGGACGACGCTCAAATCCGCGCCCGCGCATGACGGCGGCGAGAACGCGCTCGAAGGAACGCTGACGCAGGCCGCGACCCTGAAAGATCATCTGCTCGATCAGCTTTCGATTGCCGGGTTGTCGCCCGACCGCCGCCTGATTGCCGCTTCGCTGATCGACGGCATCGACGAAGCGGGCTATCTGCGCGGCGATCTGGACGAGATGGCGCGAGCGCCTTGGCGCGCCGCGCGACATTCTCGATGAGGTTCTGAAAATCGTGCAGGGCTTCGAGCCCACCGGCGTCGGCGCACGCGATCTGGCGGAATGTCTCGCGCTGCAATTGCGCGAGAACGGCCATTGCGATCCGGCGATGGAGGCGTTGCTCGCCCGTCTCGATCTCGTCGCACGTCGCGATATTGCGGGCTTAAGCGCGCATTGCGGCGTCGATGCCGAAGATATCGCCGACATGATCGCGGAAATTCGCGGGCTGACGCCGAAGCCCGGCCTCGCGTTTGGCTCGGAGCCGGTGCAGCCTGTCGTGCCCGATGTGTTCGTGAAGGAAGGCCCGGACGGCGCCTGGCATGTGGAACTCAATTCCGAAACCCTGCCGCGCCTGCTCGTCAATTCGCGCTACTACGCGAAGGTGAGCTCCACCGCGCGCGACAAGGACGCGAAGAATTATCTCACCGATTGCCTGAACAATGCGAACTGGCTGGTGAAGAGTCTCGATCAGCGCGCGCGCACAATTCTGAAGGTGGCGAGCGAAATCGTGCGCCAGCAGGACGGCTTCCTCACCTATGGCGTGCGCCATCTGAGGCCGCTGAATTTGCGCACCGTGGCCGACGCGATCACGATGCACGAATCGACCGTGAGCCGCGTCACGTCCAACAAATATATTGCCACTCCGCGCGGCGTTTTTGAACTCAAATATTTTTTCACAGCTGCGATTCAGTCGGTTAACGGCGCCGAATCGCATTCCGCCGAAGCCGTGCGCGACCGCATCCGCGAAATGATTGAAAATGAAGCAGGCGAAATTCTGTCGGATGACAGGATCGTGGCGCTGCTTACTGCCGATGGTGTCAATATCGCGCGGCGCACGGTGGCGAAATATCGCGAGGCCATGCGAATCCCCTCATCGGTGGAGCGCCGCCGTCTTAAGCAAAACGGCCAAAACACTGTTGCCATTCGCTGATTTCGAGCGTTGACTCCCATAGGGGCGCGACATATGGTCCGCCGCCTTTTGAAACGGGTGCGTCGAGGCGCCCTGTCACACCGCCGAAGAATTCGCGAAATATCTCCCGCGCATAGAGGCCATGAAAGTTCGAGTTTCAGGTAAGCAGATCGAAATCGGCGAGGCGCTTCCCGTCGCGGTTCGCGAGCGGCTCGCGGCGGCGATTGCAAAACATTTCGATGGCGGCGCGGATGCCAGCGTCGTCTTCTCGAAGGAGAGATATGCGTTCCGCGCCGATTGCACGGTGCATCTGGACTCAGGTGTAGTCCTGAAATCGCAAGGCAAGGATACCGAAGCCCATCGCGCATTCGATGCCGCGCTGGAACATATGGAAAAGCAGGTAAGGCGTTACAAGCGCCGTCTGAAGAACCATCACGAGAAGGCCAAGGCACGCCCCCGCGCCAAGGTCTGACAAAAGAAGGTCATCATGGAAATTTCCAATTTGCTTGCTCCCGAAGCGGTCGTCCCCGCATTGAAGGCGCAGAACAAGAAACAGCTTCTGCAGGAACTGGCCGAACGCGCGGCGCAGGCTCACCGGCCTGCCCGAGCGGCGCATCTTCGACACGCTGATCGAACGCGAGCGGCTCGGCACCACCGGCATGGGGCAGGGCATCGCCATTCCGCATGGCCGCCTGGCCGGATTGCCGAAAATCGTGGGGCTGTTCGCGCGGCTGGAAAGCGCAATCGAATATGAAGCGGTGGATGGCCAGCCCGTCGATCTGGTGTTTCTGCTGCTCGCGCCGGAAGGGGCGGGCGCGGATCATCTAAAGGCGCTGGCGCGCGTGTCGCGCCTTCTGCGCAATCAGCAGACTTGCGAAAAACTCCGCGCCGCGACCAAGCCGGAAGTGTTGTTCGCGCTTCTCACCGAAAAAACCAACGGCGCGAGTTCGCAAGCGGCGTAATTGCTGCTCTCGTTTCCTCCCCCGTTTACGGGGGAGGTGTCGCGGACGAACGAAAGTTCGGCTGCGACGGAGGGGGCGCACTCGGAGTTCGCCCCCCACCCCGCCTTCGGCGGTACTCCCCCCGTAAACGAGGGGAGAAACTGCTTCAATGCACGCTCACCGGCGTCAGCTCGTTCTGCACCGCCGCGCCATAGGCGCTGTCATAAGCATCGGTGAAGCCGAGCACGCGGCCGTCCACGCCATGCAACACATAAAGCGTCACGCCATCGGGCAGCTTGATGCCTTCGGGAATGATGCCGAGCTTGCGCGCTTCGGCCACGCCCGTGGGCTTGATGTAAGCCAGACGCGAGGGATCGAGCGCGTTGTTCGCCGTGTCGTCGAAATCCGGGAATTCCATTTTATTGCTCATGACAACCTCCTTCACGCCCCGCCGTTTTTCTTCGCTCTGATCTCGATCGTGCGCACCATCGCCTCCGCCTTTGGCCGCGACAGTTCGATCGAGAGCAGGCCGTTTTCCAGTTCGGCGCCTGTTACGTCAATTCCTTCCGCCAGCACGAACGCGCGCTGGAATTGCCTGGCCGCGATGCCGCGATGCAGGAAATTCTTGTCCGTGGATTCCACCTGCTTGCCGCGAATGACAAGCTGGTTTTCCTCCACCGTGACGGCGAGTTCGTCTCTGGAAAAGCCCGCCACCGCCAGCGTGATGCGAAGCGCGTCGCCGCCCGCATCCTCGATGTTGTAGGGCGGATAGGCCTCGCCGGCCGATTTGGCCGTGCGTTCGAGCAGCCTTTCCAGATGTTCGAAGCCCAGAAGAAATGGGCTGTTGAAGGTCGTATTCCGTGTCATGTCCAAAGCCCTCCTTGAGCGGCCTTGCCGGCGCCTTGCGGCCGCCGGTCTTGATGTTCGCGGCCCCTAAAGGGCGCCGCCTCCGTATCTAAATGTGGGGCTTTCCGGCGCTGGATCAAGGTGGCCCCGGTTTGTTCACGAAAAGAGTGACTGCCATGCCGCCGGGCCGATTGCGGGCGGGCCCCGGAGGGGGCAAAACCCGGCCATGATCCGGGTTCTGCTCGAAAATCACGCCTTTGCGGGGCCGGGGGCCATCGTCGCGGCCCATGAGCCGGGCGAGGTGGCGGTTGCCCTTGCGGCGCTGGAAGCCGCCCGGCGGGCCGGGAAATACGCCGCCGGGTATTTCGCTTACGAGCTTGGCTATCTGCTGGAGCCCCGGCTTGCGCCGCTCCTGCCGCGGGACCGGAAAGTTCCGCTTCTGTGGTTCGGGATTTTCGATCATCCCCAGCCGCTCACCGCCGGAACCCGGACGCGCGCCTATGCCGGGCCGCTGGCTCATGAGTGGAGCGAGGCCGCTTACGCCGCCCGTTTCGCGCGCGTGCATGAGTGGATCGGCGCGGGTGACATCTATCAGGCCAATCTCAGTTTCCGTTCGCGATTTAATTTTGTGGGCGATGCGCTGACGCTCTACGAAAACCTCCGTGCCCAAAGCCACGCGCCGCATTCGGCTTATATCGATGATGGCGAACGGCAGATTTTGAGTCTCTCGCCGGAATTGTTTTTCGATCTCACGGCGGATGGAAAACTCACCGCGCGGCCCATGAAGGGCACCGCCGCGCGCGGGATTGACGACACATCCGACGAAGCCGCGAAAGAAACACTTGCGCACCAGCGCCAAGAACCGCGCCGAAAATCTGATGATCGTGGATTTGCTCCGCAACGATCTCGGCCGTGTGGCCGAAACCGGCAGCGTGCGCGTGGAGAAGCTGTACGAAGTCGAAACCTATCCCACGCTGCACCAGATGGTTTCCACCATCACCGCCCAACTGAAGCCCGCCATGCGTGTGGAGGATATTCTGCGCGCGCTGTTTCCGTGCGGCTCGGTAACCGGTGCGCCGAAAATCCGCGCCATGGAAATCATCCGCGAGATGGAATCGAGCCCGCGCGGTATCTATTGCGGCGCCATCGGGTATTTCGCACCGGACGGCTCGGCGCGCTTCAACGTCGCCATCCGAACGCTCACGATTGCAAACGGCCACGGCGAACTCGGCATCGGCGGCGCGGTTGTTCACGATTTCAATGCCCCGGACGAATATGCCGAATGTCTCCTGAAAGCGCGCTACTACGAAGCCGCGCGCAAGCCGCTGGAGCTGATCGAAACGCTGCGCCACACGCCGGGCGAAGACTTCACGCGGCTGGAATTGCATCTCTCCCGCATGAAAAATTCCGCCGCGATCTTCGGTATGAAATTCGATTACGAAGAAGCACGCCGCGCCCTCGTGCTTCGACAAGCTCAGCATGAGGGATTAGCTCAACCCCTCACCCTGAGCTTGTCGAAGGGTGAGGGGAGCGCGCGTATCCGGCTTACCTTGAACGAACACGGCGAATTCAACGCAACATCCGCGCCGCTTCCCACCGAAGCGCCATCACAATGGAAATTCGCAATCTCTCCCATCCGTATCGCCAGCGCCGACGCACTCAATCGCCACAAGACAAACTGGCGCGAAATCTACGATGGCGAATTCAAGCGGCTGGCAGCCGAATGCGACGAAGTGATTTTCCTCAATGAAAAAGACGAAATGGTGGAAGGCAGCCGCACCAACATCTTCGCGCGCATCGGCGGCAAGCTCGTCACACCACCGCTTTCTTGCGGCGCGCTCGATGGCTGTTTGCGGCGGGAATTGATTGAAAGCGGCAAATGCACCGAACGCACGCTTGCGCTTTCCAATATTTTCAATGCGGAAGAAATCTATCTCGGAAATTCGCTGCGCGGATTGATCCGCGCAACTTCAGCGTGACGCCGCCAGCGCACAAAGCAGCGCCAGCGTTTCGGGAAGCACCCAGCCGCCCGCTTCGGCAAGCTGATTGCCGGTGATGTCGATGTTCAGCACTTCGGACAGGGATTGATTGTTCAGGCGCGTGCGCAATTGCGCGGCGGTTCCGCGCGCATCGAAATTCTTCGTCTGCGCGAGATAGGCGCGGCCCACCGCATCGGCATTTTTCAAATCGTCGAGCGAAGAAAGCAGATCGCCATAAGGCCCGCTTGGCCGGGACCGAAACAATCCCGCTTCGTATGCGCCGCCGACGACAAGTCCGGCTAGTGCCAGCATGCCCGCCAGAACCGGACGCCGCGACATCATTGTTTTCCAGCCGCTCATTTGAACACTCCCTTCAAATGATCGGCGAGGCGCAATGTCAGCGCCACCAGATTCATCGTCGGATTGGAAGAACCATAAGTCGGAAATACCGAACTTCCCGCGACATACAAATTCGGAATCCCGTGCACCTGCGAATTCGCATCGACCACGCCCTGTTTTGGATCGTCGTGCATGCGCGTGGTGCCCATGTGATGATTGCCCCAATCCATCACGGCGAGCCATTCCTCGCGCGTTTTGCGGTCGAGCCTAATCATGCCGGACTTCGCCGCGAGCAATTGGCGGCCCAGTTCCTTCATCGTTTCGCGATAACGCGCGAAATCGGAATCGGCGATGGTCATGTGAAGCTGCAAGCGCGGCATGCCAAGGGCATCGCGCTTGTCCGAAAGCGTGAAGCGGCGGTCGGGATCAGGCGCCATTTCGAGCCCGCAGCCGAGCGCGAACGCGCGTGCGTTGCTTGAATCGACGCCCAGCGCGGCGGCGGTTTCCGCCACCGCCGCCTTGCCCAGCGCATCCAGCTCGACATGATTTTCCACCGTCGTCAGCGAGCCGAGCAATTGGCGCTGGCGCTTGAATTCCTCGGTGGGCGAGAAGGTGGCGCGCAAATGCACGCCCGCCGCGTCGATTGTGGTCTTGTAATAAGGCGCGATTTTGCCGTCGAACAGAACAAGCGTTGCCGTGTTGCGCGGGATCGCGTGATCGGCGAAGAAGCGGCCGACGAGATCGTTGCCATTGCCGACGCCCGTTTTCATCACATCGTTCGATGCCAGCAACAGCCGCGCGGTTTCGATTCCGCCTGTCGCCACCACGGTATATTTCGGCTTCACCGTGAATTTGTTTCCCGAAAGTGTGGCGACATCGAGATGGTCGAGGCTCCCCGCGTCATGCGCGAGCCGCAGGCCCATGACATTGGCGTGCTCCATCAATTGCACATTGGCGATACGGCGCAGATCGGCGCTGTAGCGTTCGCCGAACGCGGTGGGCGTCACGTCGTCGCGCGTTTTGCTGAACTGGAAATAGCTTGTGTAAACGCCACCATTGCCGAGCGCGATCTGGCCGTCCACTTCATCTTTCAATCCGTCATAGATCGGCGCGCCCGCTTCGACCAGCGCCTGCGCGCGCGGGATATAGGGCTCGATCTCGGCGCGCGAAAACGGCCAGCCGGAATAAGCCAGCCATTCGCGCTTCTCGAAATCGCTTTTGTCGAGCGGCCGGCACCAGCCGCCCCAATGATTCGAACTGCCGCCGAGAAAGCGCAACCGGCACGCATCGAGCGCGAGATAGCGCACGCCGGTTTCCGCGCCGTCGTAAAGCGCCTGCGTCCTGGGATCGAAATCGCTGCCGCCGCTTTCGAGCAGCAGAATGCGGATGGGCGTGTTCGCCAGCGCCAGCGCCAGCGTGATGCCCGCGGGCCCTCCGCCGATGATGGCAAGATCGGTCTCGATGACCGAACCGGCGGGAATTGCGCGAGCGTCGGTGAAGATGGGCAAGGTGGTTGTCCTTTACGGCCGATCCTATAGCCGTTTGGCGGCAAATGCGCGGCCGGAATGCGATTTTAGATATTTTTCGAATGCAATTGCGCGATCCACATCACGGAATGCGACATATGTGCTCAACCGCCACGGTTTGAATTTCGCAGTGTGATAGACCTTGCCCATGTTGTGAGCTTTAACGCGCGATTTTAGATCGTCGGTTATCCCGGTGTAATGCCTGTCGGGATCATCAACACATTCGAGAATGTAAACGTATTTCATTTGGCAGCCATCACAGTTGATAGAGAATCCGCTTAGGGCTTGCCAGGGCGTAGTTGCGCGATCCAAAGCCCGGCTTCGTTCGCCAGGGCGAACTTCGCCGTGGCAGGCTCCGTTGCTGCGCAACGAAGCCTGGTGGAGCTGAGCGGGATCGAACCGCTGACCTCCTGCATGCCATGCAGGCGCTCTCCCAACTGAGCTACAGCCCCATCTCGCCGGGTTTGGGGCGCCGGCGGCAATACGAACGGCTAGCGTTCGTCCTTCTCGATGTCGGCATCGATGATACCGCTGACATCGTCTTCGTCTTCCTCGACTTCTTCCAGAAGCCCGTCGTCTTCCTCGTCGTCGTCGATCTCTTCGTCTTCGATGCCCACGATATCGTCTTCCGGCGCGGCATCGGGCTCGACCACCGCCATGCCGGTGTCTTCGGGCTCTTCGTCTTCGTCGTCATCGTCGGGCGTGACGATAGGCGCCTCTTCCTCGGGCGCCACGGCCTCGGCTTCCTCGGCTTCGGCCTCCTCGACCTCTTCCTCGGTTTCGTCCTCCTCCTCGCTCGCGGGCTCGGGCTCGGCGGCCACGGGCTCGGGCTGACGCGGGCGGCGCTGCTTGTAAAGCGCCTCCGGCTCGAAGCTGAATGCGCATTTCGGGCATTCGATCGGCCGTTTCTGAAGATCGTAAAAGCGCACGCCGCACGAAGGGCAGACGCGCTTTATTCCCAAATCCGACTTGACCAAAGTCATGCTTCCCGCGTGTGACGTCCTGTTGCGAAGGGTGGGTCGTTTGCCACGGTTGCCGGGCCCTGTCAAAGCGGTTGTTGAGCGGTGCTGCGCGGGCTTGACCCGGCCCCGCTATAGGCTACGGAAAGCCTGCAACAGAGTTGGACCGAGCCGGATGTCCGCACCCCGCCCGCTGACCGCATCCCGCGCCCGCGCCTTGCGGGGGCGTGCCGCCGTGCCGGGCGACAAATCCATCTCCCACCGGGCGCTGATATTGGGGGCGCTGGCGCTGGGCGAAACGCGCATTTCCGGCCTTCTGGAGGCCGAGGACGTGCTGAACACCGCCGCCGCCATGCGCCGCTTCGGGGCGGATGTGGTGCGCGAGGGCGAGGGCGCCTGGCTTGTGCGGGGTGTGGGCGTGGGCGGGTTGGCCGAGCCCGGCGGGGAACTCGATTTCGGCAATTCCGGCACCGGCTCTCGGCTGGTGATGGGCATGATGGCGACGACGCCGATCAGCGCCGTCTTCACGGGTGACGCCTCGCTGCGCAAGCGGCCGATGGGTCGCGTGCTCGATCCGCTGACGCGCTTTGGTGCCGCCTATTCGGCGCGCGAGGGCGGGCTGATGCCGCTGACGCTGACGGGTGCGGCCGACGCGATGCCGATTACATATGATGTGACGGTGGCGTCCGCGCAGGTGAAATCGGCGCTGCTTTTGGCCGCGCTCAACGCGCCCGGCCGCACGCGCATTACGCAAAAGGCGCTGACCCGCGATCACACCGAGAAAATGTTGAAAGCGTTCGGCGCGGAGATTGCGGTCGAGGCGCTGGACGAGGGCGAGGCCATCACCATCATTGGCGAAGCGGATTTGAAGGCGGTGCCGGTGGAGGTGCCGCGCGATCCGTCATCGGCTGCGTTTGCGCTGGTGGCGGCGCTGATTGTTCCCGGTTCGGAGGTTTCCATTCCCGGCGTGCTGCTCAATGCGCGGCGGATCGGGCTGATCGAGACGCTGAAGGAAATGGGCGCGGATATTTCCATCTCGGGTTTGCGCGAAAGCGGCGGCGAAGAGATCGGCGATTTGATCGTGCGCCATTCCGCGTTGCGCGGTGTGGAAGTTCCCGCCGAGCGCGCGCCTTCGATGATCGACGAATATCCGATCCTCTCCATCGCTGCCGCATTTGCATCCGGCCAAACCATTATGCGCGGCCTTGAAGAATTGCGCGTGAAGGAAAGCGACCGTTTGTCCGCCATCGCGAATGGCCTCAAAGCCTGTGGCGTTTCGGTTGAAGAACTTCCCGATGGATTGATTGTCCAAGGCGGCGGCATGAACGGCGGCGCAACCATCGCCACGCATATGGACCACCGTATCGCGATGTCGTTTCTCGTTGCGGGGCTGGCATCGCGCGAACCGATCACGGTGGATGACGTGTCGATGATCGCGACGAGCTTTCCGGAATTCGAGAATCTTATGAAGAATTTGGGTGCGGAGTTTGTGAGCGTCTGATGCCGACCTATCGCAAACGCCCCCGCCGCAACATCCCCCCTCCCCTTGCGGGAGGGGGCGTAGCGGACGCAAGTCCGCTGCGGGGGAGGGGGCGTGCGCGCGAATTGCGCGCGAACATGACCGATGCCGAAAGAAAACTGTGGGACGTCCTTCGCCGGAAACACATCAATGGCCTCCGATTTCGCCGCCAATATCAACTTGGCCCGTACTTCGCGGATTTTATCTGTTTGCCAGCGCGACTTATCGTTGAAGTGGATGGTGGTCAGCACGCCGAAGAAGATCAGGTGACGCATGATGAGCGTCGAACTGCATGGTTGAACGGGCAGAACTTCCGGGTTTTGCGGTTCTGGAATCTCGATGTCTTGAAAAATCTCGACAGCGTGGTTGATGCGATTGAGGCTGCGGTGCGCGGACCCCTCCCCCGAAGCGCTTCGCGCTTCGCCCCCTCCCGCAAGGGGAGGGGGGAATGAGTGTTGTGATTGCAATCGATGGATCGGCGGCCAGCGGCAAGGGAACAATAGCGAAGAATCTCGCGAAGCATTTTGGATTTGCGCATCTGGATTCTGGAAAACTTTATCGTTGCGTTGCCTTGGAAGTGCTGGATGCGCGTGGCGATCCTGCACAGGAATCCGATGCGTTGAACGCTGTTGCGCGTTTCCGCCGAAATGCCGGTGGGTTTGGCAATCCGGCATTTTTGAACGACAAACGATTGCTGCGTGCCGATGTTGGCGAAGCAGCTTCTCTGGTTTCGGTCTTTGGCAGAGTTCGTGCCGAACTTCTGCAATTTCAACGGGACTTTGCGGCTCATCCGCCCGGTGGTCCCCCCGGCGCTGTGATCGACGGGCGCGATATCGGCACGGTCGTCTGCCCTGGTGCGCAGGCCAAATTGTTCGTCGATGCCGCGCCCGAAATCCGCGCCCATCGCCGCTGGCTGGAACTGAAGGCTCTCGGCGACAGCCCGTTCCGAGGCGGAAATCCTCAAGGAACTCAATGAACGCGACGCCCGCGACCGCGCCCGCGCCATCGCCCCCATGAAGCCCGCCCCCGACGCGGCCTTGCTTGATACGAGCGCATTGGATATAGACGCCGCGTTCAAGGCCGCTCTCGCGATTGTCGAGAGATCGCTCAAGGTGCAGCCCAAGGGGTAAAGGAGACCCGGCCGCACTTCCCGAGTTGGCCCGAACGAAATCAGAAAACCAACCGCCGTGCGGATCGCACGGAAGTCCGCCATGCCGAAGCGCGTTTGCGCGAAGGCTGGCCGGCACAAACATATTGGAACAGAGAAACCACATGGCCCGTCCCGCCGCCGCAACCATCGTATCCACGCCGTCCATCGCCACGCCCAGCCGCGACGATTTCGCGGCCATGCTCGAAGAGAGCTTCGTCTCCCAATCGCCGCAGGAAGGCGCGGTCATCAAGGGCAAGATCGTCGCCATCGAAAACGATTTCGCGGTGGTCGATGTCGGCCTGAAAACCGAAGGCCGCGTGGCGCTGAAGGAATTCGGCCTGCCGGGGCAGGCGGTGAATGTGAATGTCGGCGACGAGGTCGAGGTCTATCTGGAGCGCGTGGAAAATGCGCTCGGCGATGCCGTGCTGTCGCGCGACAAGGCGCGCCGCGAGGAAAGCTGGATCCGCCTTGAGCGCGCCTTCAACGAAGGCACGCGCGTCAACGGCGTGATCTTCGGCCGCGTCAAGGGCGGCTTCACGGTCGATCTCGATGGTGCGGTGGCGTTTCTTCCCGGTTCGCAGGTGGACGTTCGCCCGATGCGCGATGTCGGCCCGCTGATGAACCAGACCCAACTCTTTCAAATTCTGAAAATGGATCGCCGCCGCGGCAATATCGTAGTGTCGCGCCGCGCGGTTCTGGAAGAACGCCGCGCCGAGGAGCGCACCTCGCTCGTCGCCAGCTTGCAGGAAAAGCAGGTCATCGAAGGCGTGGTGAAGAACATCACCGATTACGGTGCGTTCGTGGATCTGGGCGGCGTCGATGGATTGCTGCACGTCACCGACATCGCGTGGCGCCGCGTCAGCCATCCGACCGAAGTGCTGAATGTCGGCCAGACCGTCACCGTGCAGATCATCAAGATCAATCAGGATACGCAACGCATCTCCCTCGGAATGAAGCAGCTTCAGACCGATCCCTGGGAAGGTGTCGCGGCGAAATATCCGCCGGGCGCGCGCTACACGGGCAAGGTCACGAATGTCACCGATTACGGCGCGTTTGTGGAGCTTGAGCCGGGCGTCGAAGGCCTGGTGCATGTCAGCGAAATGAGCTGGGTGAAGAAGAATGTCGCGCCCTCGAAGATCGTCACACCGGGCACCGAAGTCGAAGTGCAGGTGCTGGAAGTCGATTCCAACAAGCGGCGCATTTCGCTCGGCCTGAAGCAGACGCAGGAAAATCCGTGGGCCGGTTTCGCCGCGGGCCATCCGGCCGGCACCGTCATCGAAGGCGAGATCAAGTCGATCACCGAATTCGGCCTCTTTGTCGGGCTCGAAGGCGATATCGACGGCATGGTGCATCTCTCCGACCTGGCCTGGGACAGGCCGGGCGATGCGGCCGTCGCCGATTACAAGAAGGGCGACATGGTCAAAGCCAAGGTGCTCGATGTGGATGTGGAAAAGGAACGCATCAGCCTCGGCATCAAGCAATTGACCGGCGATCCGATGGAGAAGGTGAGCACGCTCAAGAAAGGCAGCGTCGTCACCGTCACGGTCACCGAAGTGAACGATGGCGGCATCGAGGTGAGCCTCGCCGATGGCGTGAAGGCGTTTATCCGCCGGGCCGATCTGTCGCGCGACCGCGCCGAGCAGCGCCCGGAGCGCTTCGGCGTCGGCGACAAGGTCGATGCGCTGGTCACAAGTGCGGACAAATCCGCCCGCAAGATCGGGCTTTCCATCAAGGCGCGCGAGATTTCCGAGGAGAAGGAAGCCGTCGCCCAATATGGCTCGTCGGATTCCGGTGCGTCGCTGGGTGACATTCTGGGTGCCGCCCTTCGCCGCGGCAAAAAGGCCGGCAAGGAAGACGAGAAAGAAGAAGAGAAAGAAGAAGAGTAGCGCAAATTTTCCCCCTCCCCTTGTGGGAGGGGGCGAATGTTTTGAGCGCGGCGCAACGCGAGCGCGAAAAACGTTCGGGGGAGGGGTACGCGCGAACAACCCCTCCCCCGAGCGTTGCTCGCTTCAATTTCGAATTCAGATTTTTTCGGGCGGGTTGCTCGCAACGCTCGCCCCCTCCCGCAAGGGGAGGGGGAATTATTATTCCCGCTCTTTATCGCCGCATTTGCTCTTGTAGCCGTGCCAGGGATCGAGCCGTTTGCGATCCTCCGCCGCCACGCGCGTAACACCCGCGCCGTAATGCTCGCGGCCATAGCCATCGACCCAGCCGTCTTCGCGTGTGCTCTGGCTCTCGTCGCTGCTTTGCGAATCTTCGTCGTAGCTGCGCGACTCGCTCGAATAGGAAGGCGATTGCTCTGCATAATCGTCGGCCCAGCTTTGGGAATAGCTGTGCGCGACGTGGTGATGATGGTGGTGGGCAACCGGCGGGGTGAGCCGCGCCAACTGCTCGGCCGGTGCCGCCGCCGTGCAATGGCAGGGCGGGGGGGCGGTCTGCGCGGTATGCTGGCCAAGTCCCAACTGGTCGCAGCCCGAAAGTGCGAGAAACCCCATAGCCGCCACAAGCACCGCGCGCATGCCCATATCTCCCGAAAGCCCTGTTATATTATGAGACAGCGAGCCCGAGGGCCGCGCATCTTTGGATTGTCGGTTAATGGCCGCCAACGCTGTTCTGCCCAAGAATCGGGCAAACGGACCCTTGCAACCCTTCCCGCCAACGTACCAAAAAAGCACTGTCTATTCAGGTACTTCGGGCAATAAATGTTGACGGCCCCCCGGACTCCTGACAAGGTTAAGTGAGCCTGTCGAAGGGCCAAGGGCATTCGGCGTGCGGGGGAAGGGATGATCAAATCGGAATTGGTGGCGCGATTGGCGCAGCGCTATCCGCATTTATATCATCGCGATGTGGAGCGCATCGTCACCACGGTGCTCGACCAGATCACCAAGGCTCTGGCGGAGGGCCATCGCGTGGAATTGCGCGGCTTTGGCGCGTTTTCCGTGAAGGTGCGTCCCGCGCGGCAGGGCCGCAATCCGCGCACTGGCGAACCCGTTTCCGTCGATGAGAAGCGCGCGCCCTTCTTCCGCACCGGCAAGGAATTGCGCGAGAAGCTGAACGGCGGCTCGCACACCGGCGCGTGAGACTCTCAACCTATCTCGTTGGCGTTCCCGTGGCGGTTGCCGCCGCCGTATTGGCCGTGGCCAATCGCGAAACCATCGCCGTCAGCCTCGACCCGTTTTCGCCGGATAATCCCGCGCTGTCGGCGCACCTGCCGGTGTTCCTGCTGCTGTTCCTGGTCTTCGTGGCGGGGATATTGTTCGGCTGGGCTGCGGCTTTGTGGACGCGCAAGCCCGCAAAAACCGGGCGAAGCCTCTTGCCGTTTTCAGGCCGCAAGACTAAACCGCCCAAAGCATGAGCGGAAATCCCGTCTTCGTCGCCCTCGATACGCCCGATTTATCCCGCGCGCTCGAGATTGCCAACGCCGTGAAGCCGCATGTTGGCGGGCTGAAGATCGGGCTCGAATTCCTCACCGCACTTGGCCCCGCCGGAATCGAAAAGATCGTTGCGCTCGGATTGCCGGTTTTCGCCGATACCAAATTCCACGACATTCCCAACACGGTCGCGGGTGCCGCGCGCGAGATCGCCAAAACCGGCGTGGCAATCTTCAACATCCATGCCTCGGGCGGCAAAGCGATGATGCGCGCGGCGGTGGAAGCGGCGGGCCATCCGCGCCCGAAGATCATCGGCGTCACCGTGCTCACCAGCCTGAACGATGACGATCTGAAAGCAATCGGCCAATCCGCGCCCGCCGATGCGCAGGTCGTCCGTCTTGCGAAACTCGCGAAACTGTCCGGCCTCGATGGCGTGGTGTGCAGCCCGAAGGAAATCCGCATCGTGCGCGAGGCTTGCGGCCCGGATTTTCTTATCGTCACGCCGGGCGTTCGCCCCGCGGGCAGCGAGGCGGGCGACCAGCGCCGCGTGATGACGCCCGCCGATGCGCTGAAGGCCGGTGCCGATATCCTCGTGATAGGCCGCCCGATCACCGGGGCCGCCGACCCCGCCGCCGCCGCCCGCGCTATCGCAGAAGAAATTACTTTGGTGATAAATTCTTGAAAAACAAAGACTTATCAAGATAGCCCCTATTTTCCCCTTCGTCATGGCCGCCCTCGTGGCGGCCACCCATGAACACCCATCCAGACGGAGTGTATGGGTGGCCGGGACAAGCCCGGCCATGACGGTAAATGTGATTCGGATACCGACCCAATCTGCCCCCGGCTTTGCTTGATTTGGGCCGGGCCCCGCGCGATAAGCGGCGCCCCATGTCGATCCTGGTCAAAATCTGCGGAATCAATTCGCCCGTCGCCGCCGACGCGGCCGTCGCTGCGGGCGCGGATTTTTGCGGCCTCGTCTTCCATGCCGCTTCGCCCCGGAATGTGAACACCGAACAGGCAGCCTCGCTCGCCGCCCGCATGCGTGGCCGCGCCAAGATCGTGGCGCTGCTCGCCGATGCCTCCGACGAGGAGATCGCCACTGTCATGCGCGCGGTGCAGCCCGACATGCTGCAACTCCACGGCAGCGAAACGCCGGAGCGCGTGGCGGGATTGCGCGCGCATTTCGGCGTCGATGTCATCAAGGCGATTGCGATTGCCGATGCGTCCGATTTGGCGAGCGTGCGCGTTTACGAAATGGCGGCGGACATGCTGCTGTTCGATGCAAAAGCGCCGGCCAGTGCCACGCGGCAGGGCGGGCATGGTGCGGCCTTCGACTGGAAGATATTGAAAGGGCGCAGCTTTGCGCGGCCCTGGCTTCTGGCAGGCGGATTGCATGCGGAAAATGTCGCCCGCGCGCTTGGCGCATCCGATGCGCCGGGCGTCGATGTGTCGTCCGGCGTGGAAAGCGCGCCCGGAATCAAGAGCGCGGAGATGATCCGCAATTTTGTGGCCGCTGCGCGCGCGGCGCGTTACGAACCGGAGACACAAGCGTGAGCCTGCCACCCAATTCCTATCGCGAAGGGCCGGATGTGGCGGGCCATTTCGGCGCCTATGGCGGCCGCTTCGTGGCCGAAACGTTGATGCCGCTGGTGCTGGATCTGGAGAAGGCTTACGAGGCGGCGAAGAACGATCCCGCCTTTCACGCCGAGCTGAACGGGCTGCTCAAGCATTATGTGGGCCGCCCCAATCCGCTTTATTTTGCCGAGCGTCTCACCGCGCATCTGGGCGGCGCGAAGATTTATCTCAAACGCGAAGACCTCAATCACACCGGCGCGCACAAGATCAACAATTGCCTCGGGCAAATCCTGCTCGCGCGGCGCATGGGCAAGACGCGCATCATCGCCGAAACCGGCGCTGGCCAGCATGGCGTGGCGACGGCGACGGTGGCCGCGCGTTTCGCGCTTCCTTGCGTCGTCTATATGGGCGCGGTCGATATCGAGCGCCAGAAGCCCAATGTGTTTCGCATGCAGTCTGCTCGGCGCGGATGTGCGCGCCGTGACCTCCGGTTCCAAAACGCTCAAGGATGCGATGAACGAGGCGCTGCGCGATTGGGTCGCCAACGTCCACGACACGTTCTACATCATCGGCTCGGCGGCGGGCCCGCATCCTTATCCCGCCATGGTGCGCGATTTTCAGACCGTGATCGGCAAGGAAACGCGCGTGCAGATGATGGAGATGGAAAAGCGGCTGCCCGATCTGATCGTGGCGTGCGTCGGCGGCGGCTCGAACGCCATCGGTATGTTCCATCCGTTTCTCGATGACGCGGACGTCGAAATCCACGGCGTCGAAGCGGCGGGCGAGGGCGTGGAGACGGCGCATCACGCCGCAACCCTCACCAAGGGCACGCCCGGCGTGCTGCATGGCGCGCGCAGCTATCTTTTGCAGGATCGCGACGGACAAATTCTCGAAGCCCATTCGATTTCGGCGGGGCTCGATTATCCCGGCGTCGGACCGGAACATTCCTGGCTGCGCGACAGCGCGCGGGTGAAATATTTTTCCGCGAGCGACAAGGAAGCCCTCGAAGCGTTCATGCTGCTCGGCAAGCTCGAAGGCATCATCCCTGCGCTCGAACCTTCGCACGCCATCGCTCATGTGATGCGCGTGGCGCCGCAAATGCGCAAAGACCAGATTATCGTGGTCACGCTTTCGGGCCGCGGCGACAAGGATGTGTTCACGGTCGCTGCGGCGCTCGGTGAAACGATATGAGCCGCATCGCCGCTCGCTTCGCCGAACTCGCGCGCGCCAACCGCGCCGCTTTCGTTCCCTTCATCACGGCGGGCGATCCCGACGCGGAGACATCGTTTGAAATCCTGCAAGCGCTTCCCGCCGCGGGCGCGGACCTGATCGAACTCGGCGTTCCCTTCTCCGATCCGATGGCCGATGGTCCCGCGATTCAGGCCGCATCGTTGCGCGCGCTGCAAGCGGGCATGAATGTGCCCAAGATGCTGGAGATGGTGCGCCGCTTCCGCAAAACCGATTCCAAAACGCCGATCGTTCTGATGGGCTATTACAATCCCATCCACGCCTATGGCACCGCGCGTTTCGCTAAGGATGCGGCGGGCGCGGGCGTCGATGGCCTCATCACCGTCGATCTTCCGCCGGAGGAAGACGAGGTTCTGCGCCTGCCCGCCAATTCGCACGGACTGGATATCGTGCGCCTCGCCACGCCCACCACTAATGACATCCGTCTCAATACGATCGTGAACGGCGCCAGCGGATTTCTCTATTATGTTTCGATTGCGGGGGTTACAGGCACAAAAGATTTCGCGGCCGGCGAAGTTGAGAGCAGCCGTCACGCGCGTCAAAGCGCAAAGCGGCTTACCCTGTGCGGTGGGATTTCGGTATCAAGACGGCCGAACACGCAGCGGCCATCGCGCGATTCGCCGATGGCGCGGTGGTGGGTTCTGCAATCGTCACGCGCATTGCCGATGGCTTAACGAATGGCGCATCGCGCGCCACTTTGGTGAAGGATGTGCTTAAATTTTGTACATCGCTCGCGGATTCCGTGCATGCGGCACGCGATATGAACCATGCTAGAATGACACCATGAACTGGATCGCCAATTTCGTCCGCCCACGGATCAAGAGCCTGATGGCGGGCCGCGCCGCCGAGACGCCGGAAAATCTCTGGAAGAAATGTCCCGCGTGCGGCGAGATGATTTTCCACCGCGATCTCGAATGCGGCGCAAAACGTCTGCCCGCAATGCAATCATCACATGCGCATCGGGCCTGCCGAGCGTTTCGCGGCGCTGTTCGATGCGGGCGTCTATGACGAATTGCCGGTGCCCGAAGTGCCCGTCGATCCGCTGCATTTCCGCGACGAGCAAGCGCTACACCGACCGCATCAAGGACGCGCGCGCACAAGACCGGCCGCAGCGACGCGCTCTCCGCCGCGCGCGGCACGCTCGACGGCATGCCGCGTGATGGTTGCGGTGCAGCCTTTCGATTTCCTCGGCGGCTCGCTCGGCATGGGCGTGGGCGAGGCGCTGGTGCTGCGCGATGCAGGCGGCGGTCGCCGAGACGCGGCCGTTTATTCTGTTCGTGTCCTCCGGCGGCGCGCGCATGCAGGAAGGAATTCTTTCGCTGATGCAGATGCCGCGCGTCACCATCGGCGTCGATATGCTGCGCGAGGCGGGGCTGCCTTATATCGTCGTGCTGACCGATCCCACCACCGGCGGCGTCAGTGCGTCTTACGCCATGCTGGGCGATGTGCAGATCGCCGAGCCCGGCGCGCTGATCGGTTTCGCGGGCCAGCGCGTGATCGAACAGACGATCCGCGAGCGCCTGCCCGAAGGATTCCAGCGCGCGGAATATCTGCTCGATCACGGCATGATCGATATGGTCGTGCATCGCCATGAATTGCGGCCCACGCTGTCGCGCCTGCTGCATCTGATGCTGAAGAAGCCGCGCCCCAAGATCCGCGCCGTGCCCGCCATCATCAGCGCGAACCCGACCAAGCCCAATCCGCCGCCGCAAGCCAAGGCTGCGTCATGAGCCTGGCTGCGGCCGGCAGCGACGCGATCCTCACACGGCTCTTATCGCTCCATCCCAAGCGCATCGATCTGGTTCTCGACCGTATCGAGCGGTTGCTCGCGGCACTCGGCCATCCCGAACGTCATCTGCCGCCGGTCATCCATGTCGCCGGAACGAACGGCAAAGGATCGACCTGCGCATTCGCGCGCGCGATGCTGGAAGCGCAGGGCTTGAAGGTGCATGTCTATACATCGCCGCATCTGGTGCGCTTTCACGAGCGCATCCGCCTCGCGGGCACGCTGATCTCCGAGGAAGAACTCGCAAGCGTGCTCGACGAATGCGAGCGCGCCAATGGCGGCCAGCCGATCACCTTCTTCGAAATCACGACCGCCGCCGCGATGCTCGCGTTCTCGCGCCATCCGGCCGATGCGCTGGTGCTGGAGGTTGGCCTTGGCGGCAGGCTCGATGCGACGAATGTCGTCAAGGCCCGCAGTCAGCGTCATCACGCCGGTGGGTCTCGATCATCAGGAATTTCTCGGCAACGAGCTTCGCCGGCATCGCGGCCGAGAAGGCGGGCATCATCAAGCGCGGCGTGCCGGTGATCGTCGGCGCGCAGGACGATCAGGCCCGCGACATTATCCTGCGCACGGCGGATTCGCTGGGCGCGCCGGTCTTCGCATTCGGTCAGGATTTCTTCGCGCATGACGAGCACGGCCGCATGGTCTATCAGGACGACGAAGGTCTGCTCGATCTGCCGCCGCCGCGCCTGCCCGGCGCGCACCAGATCGAAAATGCGGCGATGGCGATTGCCGCGTTGCGTCATGCCGGACAAAACTGGGGCGGCGAACGCGCGATCGAACACGGCCTTACCCATGTCGAATGGCCCGCGCGCTTGCAGCGCCTGTCGCGCGGACCGCTGATCGAGTTGGCGCCGAAGGGCGCGGAAGTGTGGCTCGATGGCGGGCACAATCCGCATGCCGCACTCGCCATCGCGCGCGCCATGGCCGATTTCGAGGAGCGCGCGCCCAAGCCGCTTTATCTCATCTGCGGCATGCTGAAGACGAAAGACGCCGAAGGATTTTTCGCGCCGTTCACGCGGCCTCGCGCGCCACGTCACGACCGTCACCATTCCCGGCGAGGGCGCGAGCCGCGGCGCGGGCGAGCTTTACGATGCGGCGCGCGCGGCGGGCCTCGATGCCACGCCCGGCCGACGATCTCGACGATGCGATGATGCAGGTTTGCGCGTGGAGCCGCGCGCGGCCCGATGAAGGCCCACCGCGCATTCTCATCTGCGGATCGCTGTATCTGGCGGGAAAAGTGCTGGCGGAGAATAGCTAAACAAACACTCACATCGTCATCGCCGGGCTTGTCCCGGCGACCCATGAACACCTTGCTAGACGGAGTTTATGGGTGGCCGCCACAGTTCCTAGCGTCAGCGTAGGAACGGCCATGACGTAATTGCTAAATCGACGCCTCAATCCATTCCTTGATCTTCGATCTTCGGCAGCGCACCGACCTTCGTCGCCGCGACCTGACCTTGCTGAAAAGATCATCAGCGTCGGCACGCCGCGCACGCCATATTTCGTCGGCACGCCGCGGGTTCTCGTCGATATTGATCTTGGCGATGGTCACCTTGTCGCCAAGCTCGGCCGCCAGCTCCTCCAGCGAAGGCGCGATCATCCGGCACGGCCCGCACCATTCGGCCCAAAAATCCAGCACCACGGGCTTTTTCGAATTCAGAACATCGGCCTGGAAGGAAGAATCGGAAACCTTGAGCGGGGCGGACATCGCATAATCCTTGGGGTCAGAGGTGACTTCCTACTGAATCTAGGAACGCACCCCCTGAGCGTCAAGGCGTGCGCCGATATGCGCGATTTCGCCGTCCAGAAGCGCTTCCGGCAGCTCCATGAGGTTTGGCCCTTCGGTCCAGACCAGCGCGCAGGCGATTCGCCGCCCCGGAAAGATTTCGGGCCAGAGCGGCGCGGTAAAGCGCCATTTGCGCCACATATATATGGGGCACGTCTTCGGCGCGCGCGGGCGGCGGGCGGTTGGTCTTGAAATCGATGGCGAGCACGCGCTCGCCGGTTACCGCGAGGCGATCGATGCGCCCGATGGTGCGCACGCCCGTGCCGAGTTCCGGCAGATCGGCGAAGATCGGCACTTCGGCGCGCGCGTTTGATCCAAACGCTTCCGCGAAATCGGGATGATCGATGACGGCGAGCGTGTGATCGGCGAGCGCGTTCGCTTCATCCGGCGCGACATCGCGGGCAGCGAGAAACGCAAGCGCGGTTGCGCGGCGCTGCGCGGGCGCAACATCGGGCAAGCGCGCCAGCATCGCATGCACCAGCAAGCCTCGGCGGAAACGCGCTTCGCCCTTCGCATTCAGCGGCGAAAGAATTGCGGGCTCGTCCACCGCATCCGATGGCCGGATGATGCGCGTGGCAGGCCGCTCCGCTTTCGGCGGCGTCTTCGCCCAGTCCGGCAATTCCGCGCGCGCGGCGAAGGGCAGGGTGGTTTGCGTCACCGCTTCGGTATCGGCATCGCCATAAACATGCCGCGTCTCCTCGCCATGAACGACGGCCACGCCGAGCGACCGCGCGGCCTTCTCCGTCATCTCGTACCAGGAGCCTTCGCCCACGCCGTTTTTGTTCTCGAAGCCGCAGATATAAAGCCGGTCCTTGGCGCGCGTCAGCGCCACATAGAGAAGCCTGCGATGCTCGCGCAGCGCCTCGGCCTCGGCCGCTTCCTTCGCCGCCTTCACCGCGCGCGGCGCTTTAGCATCGGCCATCGAAAAAATCACGCCATCATCCGTATAAAGAATATCGCCGCGCGCGCCCGGCGTTTTCGGAAGCGTGGTCGTATCGGGCAGGATCACGATGTCGGCCTCCAGCCCCTTGGCGCCATGCACCGTCATCACGCGCACCTCGTCGCGCCCGCGCTCCATGTCGCGCTTGATCTCGGCATTGCCGCGCTCGATCCAGTGCAGAAATCCTTCCAGCGAGGGGCTGTTCAGCGCCTCGTAATCGAGCGACAGCGAAAGAAATTCCGTCGATGGCATCTTCCGCTTCGGGGCCGAGGCGCGCGAGCAGCCGCTGCTTCATTCCGCGCGCGGTGAGCGCATGGGCATAGAATTCGTGCGGCGGCGCATAATCGGCGCGGCCCAGCATCTCGCTCAGGAATTCATGGGCAAAGGCAAAGCTCGGCAATTCCTCATGCCGCGCGACAAGCTCGCGCCATAACGTGCCTGCGCGATCCGCGGCCAGCGCGAACAATTCCTCCTCGCTGAAGCCGATCAGCGGCGAGCGCAGCAGCGCCGCCAGATTCAAATCGTCTTCCGGCAGCAGCGCGAAGCGGCCAAGCGCTATCAAATCCATCACCGCGATCTGCTCGCCGAGCTTGATGCGATCCGCGCCCGCGACCGGCACACCGCGCTCTTTCAGATGGCGGATGATTTCGCTCGCAAAAGGCTCGCGCCGCCGCATCAGGATCATGATGTCGCCGGGGCGGATGGGCTCGCTGTGACCGGGCAGCCGCGTGCGCCCATCGGTCCAGTCCTTGATGTTCGCGGCGATCTTCTCCGCCAGCAGCCGCACCGGACTTGCCTGCCGACAAAACATCCACCGGCCGGCGCCAGTCGCGCTCAGGCGTGTCGGCCGGTTTCAGCGCGGACCAGAATTCGACGCGGCCCTTGGCTTGCGCGCGATGCGCGGAATGTTTGACCGGCGCGCCATCCGATGTCAGCCCTTCGCGCGCGGCCGGATCGGCGAACACTTCATCCACGAAGGCTAGAACCTCCGGCGCGGAGCGGCGCGAGGTCGCAAGCTGCACATCCACCAATTCACCGCCATCGCCACCGGCATGCAGCGCGAAATGCCTGCGATTGATTTCGAACTGCACCGGATCCGCACCCTGGAAGCTGAAAATCGATTGCTTTTCGTCTCCGACCGCAAAGATCGTGCGCGCCGCATCGCCGCGCGCGCCTTTGCCTGCAAAGAATTCCTCCGTCAGCGCACGCACGATATCCCATTGCTCCGGGCTTGTGTCCTGCGCCTCGTCGATAAGGATGTGATCGAGCCCGCCGTCGAGCTTGTAAAGCACCCATGCCGCGGCCTCGCGACGCTTGAGCAGCTTCAGCGTTTCCGCGATCAGATCGTCGTAATCGAGCACGCCGCGCAGGCGTTTCTCCGCCGCATAAATCGCGCGCACGCGATCGGCCAGCGTGAGGGCCGCTTCCGCCAGCGATGCGGCATGCGCCGCGCGCATGCGCTCGTCGGCCGCGAGATAGCGTTCCCCGAGCGACATCAGATAATCCGAAAGTGCGGGATCGGCTTCCGCGAGTTTCTTGCTTGCGATCTTGTCGCGCGGTTCGCCGTCCGCTTTCAGGAATATTTCGCGCAGCAGCGCAAATGCGTCCTGCGCCGCACTGCATGCGAGAAATGCGGAAAGAAGCGCCCGCATATTTCGCATCCGTCTTTCCACCGCCCGAAAGCCAGCCGATGAGCGCGCGAATTTTCGGCTCTTCGATGCCGGCACAAAATTCCGATGCGATGCGCTCGGCCGTGTCGCGTTCGCCCGAACCATGGGCTCTGCGGATCGCTTTCGAGAGCGCGTTGGCCTCGCCGGGCAGATTGGCGAAGAAACGCTCCAGCTTGCGCCGGTCATTGCCCAGTGCCGCATCCAGAATCTGCTGCAAGCGGGCTTCGCTTGTCTGCGTCACCAGATGCGCCGTCGCCGCGGCAAGAATTGCGTTTCCCGAACCGGCTTCTTCCAGCACGCGCGCGCGCGCCTGGCCGATCAATTCGTGCGCCGTCTGCTCGTCCAGCACGCGAAACGCGGGCGGCACACCGGCTTCGAGCGGAAAGCGCGTCAGCAGATATTGGCAGAAGGAATGAATGGTCTGGATTTTCAGTCCGCCCGGCGTTTCCAGCGCCATCGCGAACAGCCTGCGCGCGCCGCGCAGATCGTCGGCCGCGCCACCGATCTCCGCGATGCGCGCGGCAAGTTCGGCATCGGGCAGCATCGACCATGAACCAAGCTGATCGAACAATCGGCCCTGCATTTCGGCGGCGGCGGATTTTGTGTAGGTGAGGCAGAGAATGCGTTCCGGCGGCGCGCCATCAAGCAACAGCCGCGTCACGCGATTGGCGAGCGTCCAGGTTTTTCCCGAACCGGCATTGGCCGACACCCAGGCGGAGCGGCGCGGATTCGCGGCGGAAATTGCGTCGCTCATTCCTCGCTCTCCCCCCAGCCCGAAAGCGACCATTCGCGAACGCGCGCAAGATGATCGTAATCGCCGGTCACGCGCGCGCGCTCCACACGGATGCGCGAGGAATAGGCTTTGGATTCTTCATCGAACGCGGCGATACATTCCGCCATCATCTCCGCGGCCTCTTGTGAGAGTGTAGCGGCATCCTCGATCTCGCGAATTTCCACGGGCTCTTTGGTTCCCGAAAAATGGATGTAGAGAAGTTCCTCAGGCGCGAGCTTGCCAATGTTGAAGCCGTTGCTTTGCAGAATCGCGCCTTCCAGCGGCAATTGCGGCGACAGCAGTGTTTTGACCTGCTTGATCGAGGGCGGCCTGCCGGTTTTGTAATCGACGATGGCGGCGCCTCCCGATTTCAACTCGTCGATGCGATCGGCGCGACCATAGAGCGTAAATTCGCCCGCGGGTCCGGCAAATTTTCGTATCCCGCGCACTTCGAGATGCGAACGAACGATATTCTCGCGGCGCGCGCGCTCGATCTCCACAAAGGCGTGCGCGGCATGGATGAAGCGCGGAATCCAAAGGGCTAGCGTCGCCGCGGGCGCGCCGATTTCGCGGAACACATTTTCGGCTTCGGCGATGAGTTGCAATTCGGCGTTCTGCGGCAGCACGTCGGGAAAGCGCTTCACAAAACGCTCCAGTGCGAGATGAACGGCACTGCCGCGCTCCATCGGGCCGATATCCATGTCGAGCGGATCGAGCGCGCGCAACTTCAGAATATGCTTGGCATAAATCGCATAGGGATCGCGCACCCAAATTTCGATTTCGGTGACGGATAATTTGCGCGGCCGCGCGGCCACGGGCGGGCGCGGCTCCGGCGGCGCGATGCGTTGCGCGGGCCCGGATGGTTCGTCAAGCATTGCCGCGAAATCGGCATAATGCGTGCGGCTTTCAAGTTCGTGCGCGAGCCCCAATCCCTTGCACAATTGCCCGATGCGCTGCACCCAGCGCGATGCAACCGACGGCGAACCTTCCGCTTTCAGCGCGCGCGTGAGGATGACGCGCGGCGCCGCCGCCAGCGTCGCGAAATCATGCGCGGCAAGGCCGATGCGCCGTTCGGGTTGTTCAAGCCCCAATATTTTGCGCATCGGCCGCGAGAGCCAGGCATCGGCGGGCGCTGCTTGCGGCCATGTGCCTTCGTTGAGCCCACCGAGCACAACGCAATCGAAACTTTGCAAGCGCGCTTCCAGCGGACCGAGAATCGAAAGTCGTGGATGGCGTCCGTAAGCCGGGCGAACGGCGCGTTCCGCCGCGAGCGATGCAAACAACGCGGCATAGGATTTTGAATCGATGTCCGGCAGATCGGCAGCAGCTTTTGATAATTGCGCGATGAGATCGGCGGCCGCTTCGCCCGCATCGCCGCGATAAAGCCGCGCGGCACCGGTTTCCTCGTCGGTCGCGGCCAATTGTTCGGCGGCCTTCGCATGCGCCGCAATCGCATCGGCAATGGCGATGTTGAGGCGCGTGTTTTCCAGCGGTTTCAGGATCGCCGCAAGTTTTGCGAACCATGCGGCAAGGTTTTCGTCCTTCGTCTGCGAAATCGCTTTTGTAATTCCGCCCAGCCCCGGATCGGGCCGCGCGCCGCGAAGGGCAAAGCGATCCAGTTCGCGCACGCGCGCGCGGAATTCGCCCGGCGCGCTCCCGCAAGCGCAAAGCGGATGCTTGAGCAGCGCCAGCAGCGGCACCGGCGAAAATTCGGCATCCGCCGCTTCGGCGAGCAATACAAGAAATGTTCCGGGCGGGGTGTGCGAAAGCGGCCGGCCGGCGGAATCGTCAATCGCGATGTTCCAGCGGCCAAGCTCTGCGGCGACGCGGCGCGCGAGATTGCGGTCGGGCGTCACCAGTGCGGCGGTTTGCGTCTTTGCGTTTCCAGAACTTCGCGCAGCATCAGCGCGATGGATGCTGCTTCTTCGCCCGGATGTGCCGCTTCGACAATCGACAATCCTTCAAGCCCCTTTGCGATTTCGCCGGGTCCGCGTTCGGCAAGCGCGCGCCATGCGTCGGTTGTCGGCGCGGGGCGCAACGCTTCGCGCAGCAGCGTTTCGCGCGCGGGCGATGGCGCATGCGCCGTTCCAATCGCGCACATCGTCGCGCGCAACGCCGATGATCGAAAGCAATTGTTTCATGCCGTATTGCGGATGACCGGGATCGAGTTCAAGCCAACTGTTCTCGTCGAGTTCACGATCAAGACCGGGCAGCACCACCGCACCTTGCGGCAGATTTGCGATCACACCAAGCAATTCCGCGGTCGCGGGAATGCTGCCCGTGGAACCCGCCGCGATCACAGGCGCATCGGGCGGGATGATCCGCAAAGCGCCGCGCGAGCGCGGCGAGCGATGCGTTGCGCCGCGCGGCAGGCGACATCACCTTGTTATCCGCCAGAATGGCAGGCCATTGATCGCGCAGCAGCGAGAGAAAATCCTTCACCTCCGCCCAATGCTCGGCGAGCGATGCGGGCGCGAGGTCTTCGAGTTTCGAAAGATCGCACGTTTGCGTTTCCACTTCATTGAAAAAAGAGGCGAGCCCGCGCGCCAGCGAGGCGGCTTGCGCGAAGGTCAACGCGCCACCGCGCGCACGATCCCATCGCTGCACCAATGTCGCCAGCAACAGCCGCTCGCGAATGGGCGCAATGGCCGGTGGCAAATCGAGCGCTTCGGCAGAGGGATCGAGCAGGAATTCGTCTTCGTCGAGTTCGCCGAGCGCATGAATATCCGGCAGCAACGCCGCACCACCCATCTCGCGCGCAAAACTTTCGGCGAGCGCGCGTGCGCCGCGCCGCGTCGGCAGATAGATCGTGACGCGTGACAGCGCCATCGGATCGGCCGTGTCGTAACGCGCGAGCAATCCACGCACGAACGCATCGGCGAAAGGCGCACTCGCCGGAATGGTGAGGATGTTCGCCATCGCGCGCTCAGGCCGGCGCTGTGTCGGCGAGGAAATCTTCCGCGTCTTTCACCGCATCGGGCCGGTCGATATGCATCCATACGCCGTCGAGGCGCAGGCCGAAAAGCCGCCCCTTCTCGATGGCGCGATCCCACAGCGGATTGATCGAGAATTTTCCCGTGCCTCCTTCGAACATGCGCGGATGCAAAATCTGCACGCCCATCCACACGAAGGGCGCCACGCGCTGCTCGCCGACGCGCGAAAGCCGCCCATCCGCATCCATGTTGAAATCGCCGCGGCCTTCGTAGCACAGCGAAGTCACCGTGGGCGCCAGCAGCATCAGCGCATCCATCGCATCCGCGTTCCAGCGCGCGGCGAGGTTGTCGAGCGCGTGGCCCGTTCCCTCCACCCACACCGAATCCGAATTGTGCGTGAAGAACGGCTCGCCCTTGAAATGGCCGAGCGCGCGCGCAATGCCGCCGCCGGAATCCATCAATTGCGCGCTCTCGTCCGAGATGCGGATTTCCACATCCTTGCGTTTCTTCAGATGCGCTTTCAGCATGTCGGCGTGATAATGCACATTGACGACGATCATGGTGACGCCCGCGGCCACCAGCCGGTCGATGGCGTGATCGATTAGCGGCTTGCCATGCACAATCACCAGCGGCTTGGGGCGATCATTCGTCAGCGGGCGCATGCGCGTGCCGAGCCCGGCCGCCATGATCATCGCGCGTGTGGGGCCGCTCAAACCTTTTCTCCTTCGACGGGTGCGCCGCGGCGCTCGCGCGGAATTGCCTTGTCATACCACGCTTTAAGCTGCGCGAGTGCGGGATGTTCCAGATCGCGATTGAGATAATTCCAGACGCGCGGCAGATAGGAAAGATAGCGCGGTTTGGAATCGCGCTTGTAAAGTCGCGCGAAAATGCCCGCGATCTTCGCGTTGCGTTGCGCGGCCATCACCGCCATTTCGGCGCGATGGGATTCTTCGTCAGCGCCCGTCGGCTCGAAAGATAGCGCTGCGTCATGCTTTCCGCGAGTTCCGGCGAAACATCGCGCCGCGCATCTTCCAGAAGCGAAATCAGGTCGTAGCTTTTCGTTCCCGCCACCGCATCCTGAAAGTCGATCATGCCTGCGCGCGCAGCACCTTCGCGCCCGCCGAGCCAGAGCAAATTCTGCGCATGATAATCGCGATGCACGAACACTGGCCGCGCATTCAGCACTGGCTCAAGTGCGGCGCGCCACAGCCCGCGATGTTCCGCGATTTCGCCCGCGTGTGCGGCGTGGCCAAGCGCCAGCGGCAAAAACCATTCCGTCATCAGATCGGTTTCGGCCAGCAATGCGGTTTCGTCATAGGCATGTAATGGCTTGCCGCGCGGCAACGAGACGGGCGCATCCGCCGCATGCAGCTTCGCCAGCGCGTCGATGGCGCTGGCATAAAGCGCGTGCTCGTTTTCGCCGCGCGCCAGGACATCGGCATAAAGCGTGTCGCCGAAATCCTCGATCAGCACGAAGCCGTTGGCCGGATCGGCGGCATAGATCGCGGGCGCGCTCAGGCCATGCCCGCGCAAAAATTCCGCCGTGGCGATGAAGCGCTCGCAATCCGCACCCGCCAGCCGCGCAACCGCGTTGTAGCCGAGCGCGCGGCGTTCATCGGGCGTCGCGTTCGCGGGCGCGGTCGGCGCTTCGGCATCCTGCGGCTGATCCATCAGAAGTGCGGTGCGCTCGCCAAGACGCAGACGAATGTATCGCCGCGTGGAGGCATCGCCCGGCAGCGGCGCTTGCGCGGCGGCACCCCATCCCGCCTCGCGCAGGAATTCGTTCATCGCGTCAGCCCGCATCGGCGCTCTCGAATATCGCGGCCCATCGCGGCGGTCCCGAAATCGTCGCGATGCGCGCGTCGCTGCTCGGCAATTTCCAGATGCACATGCAGCGCATCTTCGGGAAGTCGCGCGCGCTCCGGCCATTCGATCAGCGCGGCACCTTCGCTCAATGCTTCGTCGAGGCCCAATTCTTCCAGCTCCGCCGCCTTCTCGATTCGATAGAGATCGTAATGACGCACCGCGATTTTGTCGGTTTCATAGCATTGCACCAGCGTGAAGGTCGGGCTGGGCACCGCGTCGCCCACGCCCAGCGCGCGCAGGATGGCGCGGGCGAGTGCTGTTTTGCCCGCGCCCAGATCGCCCGACAGCGCCACGGCGTCGCCCGCCGCCAGGCTCGCGGCAATCCGCGCCCCCAAAGCTTCCGTTGCGGCAATGCCGCCAAGCGCCAGCACGCGCGAAAATCCGGCCCCTTTCGTGTTCATCCTCAAGGTTTTAGCCGGAAGTGCCGCCCCCCTCAATGTGGCCCGTAGCGGGAGGGGCGGCGGACATGCTAGCCAGCCTCCGGGTCTGCCGGATTTGGGCATGGAAAAGATCGTCATCATCGGGGCGGGGCAGGCGGGTGCGCAGGCCGTGGCCACGCTCAGGGCCGAGGGTTTTGCCGGCACGCTCGCCATGGTGGGCGACGAGCCCTTCGCGCCCTATCAGCGCCCGCCGCTCTCCAAGGCCTATCTCCAGGGCAAGCTGGAGCGCGAGCGGCTGTTCCTGAAGCCCGACGCTTTTTATACCGAAGCGAAATGCGAATTGCTGACCGGCGTGGCGGCAAGCGCCATCGACCGTGCGGGCAAGAGCGTGGCGCTCGCCGATGGGCGCAAGCTCGCTTACGACAAATTGCTGCTGGCGACGGGCTCGCGCGTGCGGAAAATAAAAATTCCGGGCGCGGAATTGCCGGGCATCCATTATCTGCGCGGTATCGCCGATGTTGATGCGCTGCGCCCCGCTTTCACGCCGGGCGCGAAGCTGGTTGTCGTCGGCGGCGGCTATATCGGGCTGGAAGTGGCGGCGGTCGCGGCGAAGTCCGGACTCGACGTGACGGTGATCGAGGCGCTGGATCGCGTCATGGCGCGAGCGGTGTCGCCGCGACTGTCGGAATTCTATGAGCGCGTGCATGCGGAAGCTGGCGTGAAATTTCACATGAACACATCCGTCACCGCGTTCGAAGGCGCAGCACATCTCGAAGCCGTGGTTGCGGGCGGAAAGAAATTCGCAGCCGACATCGCGCTGGTCGGCATCGGCATCGTGCCGAATGTGGAGCTGGCGAAAGATGCGGGGCTTGCGCTGCGATGACGGCATCGTCGTCGATCTCAATTGCGTCAGCAGCGATCCCGCCATCTTCGCCGCGGGCGATTGCACGCAACATCATGGCCGCGATGGAAATCCCATACGTCTGGAATGCGTGCAGAACGCCATCGATCAGGCAAAACACGCGGCCCTCGCCATGGCCGGAAAGCCCGCGCCCTATCGCGAAGTGCCGTGGTTCTGGTCCGATCAATACGATCTCAAATTGCAGATCGCGGGGCTTGCCTGGCCGGGCGACGAGCTGGTGCTGCGCGGCGATCCCGCCACGCGCAAATTCGCCATCTTCCATCTGCGCGACGGCGCGGTGGCCGCGGTCGAGGCCGTCAACGCCGCACCGGAATATATCGTCGGCCGCAAGCTGATCGGCGAGGGCGCGCATGTCGCGCCCGCCCGCCTTGCCGACACATCCATCCCTATGAAAAATATCGTCTGCAGGAGCACGCCATGCCCAAGATCAAATATATCGAGCACAACGGCAAGGAGCACGAGGTCGACGTGCCCGCAGGCTGGTCGGTGATGGAGGGCGCGGTGAAGAACCTCATCCCCGGCATCGATGCGGATTGCGGCGGCGCGTGCGCGTGCGCCACCTGCCATGTCTATGTCGATCCGGCGTGGGTGGAAAAGATTCCGCCGAAGGAAGACATGGAGGAAACCATGCTCGATTTCGCGCAGGAGCTTGAAGCCGACCTCGCGGCTGTCGTGCCAGATCAAGGTGACGCCGCAGCTTAACGGCCTCGTGGTGCGGATGCCGAAGAGCCAGCATTGAAGTTTTCCTCCCCCGTTTACGGGGGAGGTGTCGCGAAGCGACGGAGGGGGCGTCCTCTTGCGTTCGCCCCCCGAATCGTCCGCCTGGGGCTGGACACTCCCCCCGTAAACGGGGAGAGAAAAATACTCCCCCCAACTTATCCCCGCCCCTTTGAGCGCCCTTATATTAGGTGCCGGATCGAAACGGCGGATGACGCGGATGATGGAATTGCAGGGGAGGGGGGACCCCCCTCCCAATTTTCAAGGTTCGAATACCCGCAAGCGCGGCGGCCAGCCGGGAAACACCAACCGGCTCCGCCATGGCGGCTTCGCTGCGCCGGGCCGCGCGCGGCGCGAGGCCGTGTGCGCGCTCATCGCCCAGACCAACGCTCTCATCACGCGAATTGAAATGGTGGCGCATGCGCGGGATGCGCTGAAAGCGAAGAAATCCAGAAAACAATCGCACAATTTCCCCCTCCCCTTGCGGGAGGGGGCGAATGTTTTGAGCGTAGCGAACGCGAAAAACATTCGGGGGAGGGGGCGTTCGCGCGATACCCCTCCCCCGCGTCGCTTGCGCGCCGCGCCCCCTCCCGCAAGGGGAGGGGGAAGCACATCACATCACTCCCGCGTTCTCGCGCTTGAAAAGATTCTTGAAAAAGCTCGACACGCCGTGCCGCTTTTTCTTGCGGTCGATGTCGGCCTGGCTGCGCACCCAGGCGATCTGCACCACGCGCCGCTCGCCGACGAAGGGCGTGTGCCCGTGCCAGGAATGCGCCGCGCGCCGGAACGCGACCACGCTTCCCATTTCGGGGCTCACTTCGGCGACGTAATCGGCGAAGCTCTTGTCGCTTTTCAGCACGCGGAAGCGGCCGTCGGGCGAAAGCCAGCCTTCGTTCAGATAAATCAGCAGCGTCGCGATCTTGCTTTCGGAATCGCAATGGATGCGCCCCTCATGCGCCGCCGAAACCTTGCGGATGGTGATGAGCGTGGGATAGGGACGCAAATCCACGCCCAGCGTATCGGAAACCGCAGCCGTAAATTCCGCGCTTTCGATTTCGGCAATCAGTTCGGCGAACGCGCCTTTCACCGTCATCTGTTCCAGCGGATGAAATCCCGTGGCCTTGATGTCGGGGAAATCCGCGCGCAACGCGGCCACCGCATCGGCGCGGATCGCGCCCGTGCCCATCATGTAATCGTAAGGCACGCGATGAACTTCGGATGCACGGATCGCGTCGAGATCGAGAACGGGCATGGAGCAAAAACCTTGTTGTGCCGCCACTATAACACGCTTGCATTCGGTTTGAACCGTGCTGCCCCCACGCTTCGACAGGCTCAGCATGAGGGATTAGCTCAATCCCTCACCCTGAGCTTGTCGAACGGTGGTTCCTTTTTTCGGTCTTACGCGACCTTGGTTTCGCCGGTGGGCGGGCCATCATGAAAACGGCGCGGCAGATGGCAGCGCACAAGCGTTCCGCGCTCGGTGCCGCTGTCGATTTCCACCCAGCCGTCATGCAGTTCGATAAAGCGGTTGACGAGCGCCAAGCCCAACCCCGCGCCCGCGCGCTGGCCCGAGCGGCTCTTTGCCGCGAAACGCTCGAACACATTGGCTTTCACTTCCGGCGCGATGCCGGGGCCGGTGTCCGACACATAGATCTGCACATCCTCGCCCTGGATGCGCGCGCCCAGCGTGATCGCGCCGCCGCGCGGGGTATATTTGAACGCGTTGGAAAGAAGATTGAACACCACCTGACGAATGCGCCGCTGATCGAGGATGGCGATGCCGATATCGGCCGGCACGTCGAGCTTGAACGCGATGTCGAGGCTTTCGGCATGGCGGCGCAGCGATCCCGCCGCGCGCGAGAGCAACTCGTAGAGATCGACGCGCGCAAGCTCCAGCCGCATCGCGCCGGAATCGATCATGGCAAGATCGAGAATGTCGCTCGTCACTTCGGCGAGCTTGTTCGATGCGGTGAGAATGTCTTCCACATATTCCTGTTGGCGTTCGTTCAGCGGGCCGGGGCTGCCCGACGCCAGCATGTCGGCAAAGCCATGCACCGCATTCAGCGGATCGCGGAACAGGAACGAGGCATGATGGATGAAATCGGATTTGAGCTGGTCGGCGGCTTCCAGCGCCTCGTTGCGGTCGCGCAGCGCGCTTTCGATGCGGAAGCGGTCGGTCACATCGGCGAATGTCACCAGTGTGGCGCCATCGGGCAGCGGCGCCAATGACAGCGCGAGAATGGTCTTGTCGTTGCGCTCCATATCGCCCCAATCGTGGCGGCGCTCGGAGCCCGACGAAATGCCCGCCACCAGCCGCTGCCATTCGGCCTCGTCGCCGAAACGCGCGCTGCACAATTCGGCGATGCGCTGGATATGCGGATCGCCCGCGAGATCGGCCGGCTCCAGTTCCCAGATGCGCGCGAAGGCTGCGTTGTGCAGCTTCAGTTTTCCGTCCGGCCCGAACACGGCGACGGCTTCCTGCAACGTGTCGAGCGTGGCGGACTGAACCTTGATGAGCGTGTTGTAGGAGCTTTCCAGCGCCAGCTTTTCGGTCACGTCTTCGTAAAGGAATGTCAGCCCGCCGAAGGGATGCGGCTGCGCCACCACGCGCAATGTTTTTCCGCTTGGCACATGCCAGAGTTCCTCCGGCAGATATTCCGCCGATTGCTCATAGAGCGAAAGCCGCGCGCGTTTCCACGCCTGATAATCGCGCTGCTCGGGCAATTTGCGCGCCTCGCGCAACCGGTCGAGGATTTCGCTGTCGGTGGGATGGGTTTCAAGCCAGCTTTCCGCGAGCCCCCAAAGCCGCGCAAATGCGCGATTGTAGAATGTCAGTTTCTGGTCGTGCCCGAAGATCGCGACCGCCGTTGCGAGCTTGTCCAGCGTGTCGGCATGCGCGTCGATATGCTGCTGCAACCGCGCTTCGGCATTCGACACGGCGGTCACGTCGATGGCCGATCCGACAATGCCGATCTGATCGGCCGGCACATGGGTGAAGGAAAGCGCGCGCCTGTGCCCGCCGACGACCGCGAAACGCTTTGCTTCCAGCGCGTGGCCTTCGGCGCGCGCGGCACTCGCAAGATCGCGCTCGGATTTGTCGAGCGAGGCTTGCGTGGCGCTCGCCGCTTCCATATCGACCGCACCAACGGCACTCAGGAATGCGCGATTGCCCCAGACGAGCGAGAGCGTCCTGTCGCGCAGCCAGACGGGAAGCGGCAACGCATCGAGTATGGCGCCGAAATCGGGCGCATGCGATTTGGCGTCGGGCTGCTGCTCGAACCATACCGCCGCCATGCTGCCGACCGCGCGCCCGCGCAGCGCAATGGCGCGGCCCTGCCGGTCGCGCGCGGTGAACGCGAAGGAAAGCCCGCGATCGCTGAGCGCATCGATGGCCTGGCCGAGCAAGGGCGCGTCCGGCCCTTCGAGACAGGAATCGAGCAGCAATTCGCCGCCCCCATAGGAATGCGCCGCCGAGCCGTCGCGGCCCCACACAAGCAGCGCCTCGCGCCCCGCCGCCAGCAGCGCATCGCGCGCACCGGCCGCGGCGCGCGCGCGTGCGCCGATGGTCCTGAGGCCGCGCCGCAGATGTCCGGAATTGCGTTGCTCCGCCAGCGCCCAGAGTGCGGCCCCCAGCGCCAGCGCCACAGCACCTGTGGCGATGGCCGTGGCAACCAGCGAGACGCCGGGGCCGTCCGTGGCGGCGAGGGCGGGGACGGGAAGAAGCGCAAAGGAGAGCGCAAGCCAGCCCCACGACGGAGCGAGGCTTCGTTGCTGAACCCCACGGCTCTTCTCATGTCCCAAAATGGGACTCATTTCCGGCCGTCCCCCAATTCCCGCCGCGAGCGGCGAATCACATTGGAATCAACATGATACGGAGAACGAGTGAGTCCGCCTAGCGATTGTCGTTAAGAAATCGTAAACGGCTAAATGTGGGGTCTCCCGCCAGATGTCGCAGGCCCGCAATCGGCGAGTCCGATCAAGGGTTTGCGAAATCGGTGTACGGAGGAATGCCCCGCCGGGCCTATCTGGCGGGCGCACAACCTGGTTTGGCGATCTCGACGCGGCGGTTCCGGGCGCGGCCTTCGTCGGTGTCGTTGGTGGCCACCGGCATGGTCTCGCCATAGCCCTTGGCCGTGAGCCGCGCGGAAGCGATGCCATGGCCGGTGAGCCATGCCATTACGGAAGCCGCGCGCGCCTCGGAAAGTTTCTCGTTATAGGCGTCGGTGCCCACATTGTCGGTGTGGCCCTGCACCTCGACCTTCAATGTCGCATCCTTCTGCAGCACCGCCAGCACGCGCGCGAGCACGGAATCGGATTCCGGCTTGAGCGTCGCCTTGTTGAAATCGAACAGCACGCCATAAAGCGCGAGGTGGCAATCCTTTTCCAACTGCTTGGCGAGATCCTCCGCCCCCGCATCGGCGACCTTGATGGTGATGACGCCATTGCCGCGATGCAGATACGCCCAGATGTCGCGGCCGCTCTTTGCGTAATGCGCGATGAGCACGGAATCGCCCTGATGAATGTTTTCGCTCTCGACCACGATGCTCCAGCCCGCAGCGGCGAGTGCAGAGTGATACGCGGTGACGAAATAGACGTTCGAGATACCCGCCGGTTCCTGATATTCCTTGGAGATCGTCGATGTACCGACGATTTCGGGTTCGTTGGAATCCGGCAGTTTCACCAGCAGCGGTCCATTGTCCTGCGCGGTGTGGTTGAATTTGCTGCCCGGCAGCGGCGGCAGATAGGGAAAATCGCCCTTGGCGGAAATCGTCTCCGGCGTTGCGGCGGGTGCGGGTGTTGTAAAGGTGATCGCGGGCGCGCCGGTTTCGACAATTTGCAGCCGCATATCGGCCGCACCGAAAATTGCGATGAAGCCCCAGACGTCCTTGCCGTCTTTCTGGTAGCGCATGATCGCGCCGAACGGATTTTCGTCGTATTCGTCGGCAATCGTCCAGCCGCCAGCGACGAGCGCCGGTTTGATAAGTGCCCACACATCCTTGCCGCTGATCTTGGGCGGCGCATCGGCAAGCGCAAGTGGAGCCGACCAATGCTTGCCGCGCTCGACCGCCATCTGATGCGAATTGTGCTGGCGGAATTCCGCTTCGCCGTAATCCTCATACTGGAACGCGCGCGGATCGCGCACTTGAACCGTGGCGGGAAGCGTCAGATAAGACGGCAAGCTCTTTTCAGCAGGTGCTGCCGCGAGCAACAGCGGCAACGCAAACAGCACGAACAGAAATTTTTTCATGGTGGCCCCCCGAACCGGCAATTGCCAGCGGGAGAGAGATTATCCCAAGCCGCGAAAAGCCGGAAATGGGCGAATTTCTTCGCCCAATCCGTGGGTTCGGCGATGGATCAATACCGGTAGCTGTCCGGCTTGAACGGCCCCGCCGCCGGCACGCCGATATAGTCAGATTGTTTCTTGCTCATCTCGGTCAATTTCACACCGATCTTCGCCAGATGCAGGCGGGCGACTTTTTCGTCGAGATGCTTGGGCAGCGTATAGACCTTCTTCTGGTATTTGCCCGGGTTCATGAACAATTCCATCTGCGCCAGCGTCTGGTTGGTGAAACTCGCGCTCATCACAAAGCTCGGATGGCCCATGGCGTTGCCCAGATTCACGAGGCGGCCTTCGGACAGCAGAATGATCCGTCTGCCGTTCGGGAATTCGATCTCGTCCACCTGCGGCTTGACGTTGGACCATTTGTAATTGCGCAAGCCCGAGACCTGAATTTCGGAATCGAAATGTCCGATATTGCAGACGATGGCGCGGTCCTTCATGGCGCGCATGTGATCGATGGTGATGACATCCACATTGCCCGTGGCCGTGACGAAAATATCGGCGCGCGGGGCGGCATCGTCCATCGTGACGACTTCGTATCCTTCCATCGCGGCTTGCAGCGCGCAGATGGGATCGATCTCGCTCACCATCACGCGGCAACCGGCGTTGCGCAAACTCGCTGCCGAGCCTTTGCCCACATCGCCGAAGCCCGCAACCATTGCCACCTTGCCGGCCATCATCACGTCGGTGCCGCGGCGGATGCCGTCCACCAGCGATTCACGGCAGCCGTAAAGATTGTCGAATTTCGATTTGGTCACGCTGTCGTTCACATTGATGGCGGGAAAGAGCAGCTTTCCTTCCTTCTCCATGATGTAGAGCCGGTGAACGCCGGTAGTGGTTTCTTCCGATACGCCCTTGATGGACGCCGCCAATTGCGCGAACCAGCCCGGCTTTTCTTTCAGCGTGCGCTTGATGAGCGCGAAGAAAACTTCCTCTTCCTCGTTCTCCGCCTTGTCGAGAAATGCGGTGTCGCCCTTTTCCGCGCGCAGCCCATGATGCACCAGCATGGTGGCGTCGCCGCCGTCATCGAGTATCAAATTCGGCAAGCCGCCATCTTTTCCATTTTCCGGCCATTCCAGAATCTTGCGCGTGTAGTTCCAGTAATCGACAAGGCTCTCGCCCTTGATCGCAAAGACCGGCGTGCCGGTGGCGGCAATCGCCGCCGCTGCGTGATCCTGCGTCGAATAGATGTTGCACGAGGCCCAGCGCACATCCGCGCCCAGCGCCTTCAGCGTCTCGATCAGCACGGCGGTCTGGATCGTCATGTGCAGCGAGCCCGCGATGCGCGCGCCCTTCAGCGGCTTGCTCGCGCCAAATTCTTCCCGCGTGGCCATAAGCCCCGGCATTTCCGTCTCGGCGATGGCGATTTCCTTACGGCCCCATTCGGCGAGGCTGATGTCCTTGACGGCGTAGTCCATTGGCGGGGCTCCTGTTTTCGGTGGGCCCGATATAGCAGGGCAGGTGGGCAGGGGCAATAAACACATAAAGAAATATGCATGTCTTTATCTGATTTTCGCAGAATCATGGCGGAAAGCGTGGAAATTTGGGGCTCGCTGCCTATAATCGACTCATGGACGCGACCAACCACCCCCATGTTCTGCGCTATCGTGAACAGGAAAGCGGCCAGACGCTGGCCGAGGGTCTGGCTGAATATTATGCGGTCAACGCGGGCATCATCGCCCGTCCCGCCGATCTGCCGCCTGACAGTGCCGCGCTCTTTCGCAGCCATGACATGTGTCATGTCATCTTCGGCCTCGACACGACGCTGGAAGACGAAGCCATGGCCGATACGCGCACGATGCTCTCCTGCGATATCGGGCCCGCGAAATATACGGTCTATCTGGGCGGCGATCCGCAGGCTCAGAAGATATTGAAAGAGGTCGGCATCGCGGGCTTCCTCACCGGAACGTTGCGGGCGTTGCCGCGCATGGGCCGCGCCATGATCGAGGCGTGGCGGATGAAAAAGAAATGGCCGTGGACTCCGCCGGAGTCCTTTCAGTCGCGCACGCTCGGTGATTTGCGCGCCGAATTCGGCATCCGCGTGATCTGATGGATTTCGTCTGCGTTTCCGTGCGCGTTCCCAAATGCGGAAGCTCAAGCCTTTCGCGGCTGCTCGCCAATGCGTTCGCGGGCGCGCGCACCTTCTATCTCTACAACACGCTCGATCCCGACGGCGCATTTTCGCCGCTGCAACGCTGGCGCTATCGCCGCTCGCTCGGGCGCAACCTGCGCAAGCATTATCGCACCGCCGATCAGGCCGAAGTGTATGCGCGGATTGCGCGTGAGGCCGCGAATGGCGATCTGATCGATGGCGGTCATATCGATTTTGCGAGCGTGGCGGCAAATGTGAAGCGTCCGCTGAAGATGATCACGCTATTGCGCGATCCGGTGGAGCGTAGCCGCTCGGAGTACAATTATGCGCGACAGGCCTTCGGCACCAAATTCTTCTTCAACCGCTTCGATGCGGGCGTGATGCCGAAAGTGGCGGGGCGGCGCGATTTCGACGGTTTTCTCGATTTCATGTTGGAATATCGCGAGCGTTACGGCAATCTCGCCAGCCGTTATGTCGGATGGGACGGGCAGGAAGATTTGTCCGCCTATTTCGCGCGCAATGTCTTTCATAGCGGCGTGCTGGAGGAGCCCGAACATTTCGCCGCCGGGCTCTCCGAAAAGCTGGGCAAGCCGCTCTCATTCCCGCATGTCAATCGCGTGGAGAGCGAGATCGCGCGCGATATCACGCCAGCGCAGCGCAGCAAGATCGAGCAGATCTATTCAAATGATTTCACGCTTTATGAATGGGTGCGCGCGCGGGCTTAATCTTCGCCGAATTTGGCTTCGACCAGTGCCAGGATCGCCTTCATCGCTTCGTCTGCGTCGGGGCCTTCCGCGGAAATCTCGATGGTGCAATTTGGCCCGGCCGCCAGCATCATCAATCCCATGATGGAGCGCGCATCCACGCTTTGTCCGTCTTTGGTCACATTGATCTGCGATTTGAAGCGCGCGGCGGCTTCCACGATCTTGGCGGAGGCGCGCGCATGCAGCCCGCGCTTGTTGGTGATGGTGGCGACCGCGTGACGGCGCTCCCCCTTGTCGCTCACATCACGCCCCGTGCAGATCCGCCGAGCCCGCGCGCATATATTTGCGGCCCGATTCGATGGCCTCTTTCACCGCCTGATCGAGCGGCAGCTTGGCACGCACATCGACGAGCTTGATGAGGCTCGGCAAATTCGCACCTGCCAGCACCTCGATCTTGCCACGGTCGAGCAGCGTGAGCGCGAGGTTGCATGGCGTGCCGCCATACATGTCGGTGACGATCACCACGCCGTTTCCCATATCGACGGCTTTCGCCGCCGCCGCGATCTCGCGCTGGCGGCGTTCGATGTCGTCTTCGGGGCCGATGCAAACGGCGCGCAGATGCGTTTGCGGGCCCACCATGTGCTCCATCGCGGAGATCATTTCCTGCGCCAGGCGGCCGTGTGTAACGATGACGATGCCGATCATATCCCAAACATATGTTTTGAAGGCGGCGAACCATATCAATGTTGGGCCGTGAGGGAAGCCCTTAATTGGGCTTGAGATTCTCACGGAAAAGTGCATGCGCGTGCGCCGCCGCGGCCGCCGCAACCTTGGCGGGCGCGGAGGCCTCGAAAGCGCCAAGCCTTATGAGCGGCGGGCACGATTGCTCCACAAGATTAATGCCCGCGGGCGGCGCGAAACGCTCATGTTCGGGCAAGCGCGGCAGGTTTTTCGCCGCACCCAGCATTACCGTCAGCGCGATTGCGGCATGCGGCGCGTGGGGCAGGGCGACGATGCCGACATTGCGGATTTCGATGAGCCCCGCGAGATTTCCGGGCGCGCGCGCGATGAGCTGGTTGTTTTCGACCGAAAGTTCCACGCGATCGTCGGCGACAAGCAGCGCGCCCATCGCGATCAATCGCAGCGCGAGATCGGATTTTCCGGCACCACTTTCACCAAGCAGCAATATTCCCGCATCGCCCGGCGCGCCGAACGCTTCGCCCGCGCGCGAAAGAAGAACGCATGTGGCGTGGATATTGGCCATCACGCGCCACGCGCCAGCGGCAGATCGACAATGAACCGTGCGCCGGTTTTGTCTTCGCGGTTCTCCGCCCAGATGCGTCCACCCACGTCTTCGGCAATCTGACGCGCAATCGAAAGACCGAGGCCCGAATTTTTTCCGAAGCCATGCGCGGCGGGGCGCTCGGTATAGAAACGCTTGAACACACTTTCCAGATTTTCCGGCGGAATGCCGGGGCCTTCGTCTTCCACGCGCACCTGAATGCGGCCGTCGGCGGCGCGCGCGGAAATCGTCACCGCGCCGCCATCGGGGCTGAACGAAATCGCGTTGTCGATCAGATTGCGGAAAATCTGGCCGAGCCGCTCGTCGCGTCCGATGACGATGGCGCTTGGCGGCAGATCAAGCGAAAGATCAATCCTGATATCGCGCGGCAATTCGGTGAGGCGGTAAACCTCCACAATGGTTTCGAGCAGATGGGCGAGATCGACGGGCTCGCTCGTTTCGCGGCTGAGTTCTGCGTCAAGCCGCGAGGCGTCGGAAATATCGGTGATGAGACGGTCGATGCGTTTGACGTCATTGTTCACGATGGCCGTCAGCCGCGCGCGCGTGTCGTCATCCTTGGCGCGCGCCAGCATTTCGACGGCATGTTGCAAGGACGTGAGTGGATTTTTCAGTTCATGCGCGACGTCGGCGGCGAAACTCTCGATAGCGTCAATACGCCCGTAAAGTGCGTGCGTCATTTCCGAAAGGCTTTCGGAGAGATCGCCGATCTCATCGCCGCGCTCCACCATCAGCGGAATGGTTTCGCGCCCCGCGCGCCTGCTGCGCACGCTGTCGGCCGCTTCGGCGAGCTTGCGCACCGGCCGCGCGATAAACCCGGCCAGATAAAGCGACGACAGCACCATCACGATCAACGCCGACCAGAAACACTTCCATCAAGGTCGCGCGTTCCTCGCGCAGAATATCGTCAATGTCGCCGCTTTCGGTGGAGACCATGAGCACGCCATAGATCGCCTTGAAGCGCTGGATGGGCGTTGCAACCGACAACACCAGCTTGTTCTGTTCATCGACGCGCTGGGCCGTGCCCGTGTCGCCGCTGAGCGCCGCGTTCACTTCGGAATAGACGCGCCCGTCCTTGCCCGCCTCAAAATAGGGCGCGAGCCTGGCAAAGGGGCGCACACCCATCACACCGTCATAAAGCCGGTCCCAGGCCGAACGCATGCGGCTCCAGAAATCGAGCGGCGGAAGTTCCACCGTCTGCACGATATTGCGCGCGAGAAGGTTGCGCGTGTCGATCTCCAGCTTGCCATCGGTGCCGTAAAGCCGCGCGCGCAGGCTCGTCGGCGCGATGAGCTGGCGCAGAAGCGGCTCGGCCTCGGCCAGCTTCACCTGCTGGGTTTCCTCATCGGTCGTGTATTCGGCCAGCGTGTTGGCGACGATCAGTGCCTGTTGCTTGATGCCGGCCAGCCGCTCGTCCACCAGCCCCACGCGGCTCGATTGCACAAGGATCACGCCGCCGATCAGGATCAGCAAACCGATGCCGTTGAAGAAGATGATCCGCCGCGTCAGCGCCGAGAAGCGTTTTTGGCTGCGCACGCGCGCCTCATGCCTCGCGGTATCGGTAGCCCACGCCATAGAGCGTTTCGATGGCGTCGAAATCGTCGTCCACCTGCTTGAACTTTTTGCGCAGCCGCTTGATGTGGCTGTCGATGGTCCGGTCGTCCACATAGACCTGATCGTCATAGGCCGCGTCCATCAGATTGTCGCGGCTCTTCACAAATCCGGGCCGCTGGGCGAGGCATTGTAGGATCAGGAATTCGGTCACAGTGAGGCGGACGGGCTTGGCCTCCCAGGTGCATTCGTGGCGCTGCGGATCGAGCGCGAGCTTGCCGCGCATCAGCGCCTCTTTCTTGGGCTCGCTGGAGGCGGCACCCGCCTTGTTGCCCTCGGCGCGGCGCAGCACCGCCTTCACGCGCTCCAGTAGCAAACGCTGGGAAAAGGGCTTGCGGATGTAATCGTCGGCGCCCGCATTCAGCCCCATCAGCTCATCGATCTCCTCGTCCTTCGAGGTCAGGAAGATCACGGGCAGATCGGCGTTCTGGCGCAACCGGCGCAACAGCTCCAGCCCGTCCATGCGCGGCATCTTGATGTCGAGAATCGCCAGATCGGGCGGGCTCGCCGACAGCGCGGTGAGGGCGGCCGCGCCATCCGCGAAGGTGCGAACGTGGTAACCCTCCTGCTCCAGCAACATGCTTACCGAAGTGAGGATATTCTTGTCATCATCGACAAGGGCGATGGTTGCCATGCGGTTTGCCGCTCACGCTGCGATTTGTCCTCGTCTAGTATAGTGCCGCAAATCACGAAGCAAAGCGCTCCATGGACGAATCGGTCTTCGAACCCCGCCTGTTCCGCACTACCGTGCCCTTCTATGCCCGTTACCGGCTGGGCTATCCCGATTCGCTCATCAAGCGGGTGATCGACCGCGCGGGCCTTCAATGGGGCGATCCCGTGCTGGATCTGGGCTGCGGGCCGGGCCTGCTCGCCATCCCCTTTGCCAAGGCCGAGATGCGGGTGCGGGCCATCGATCCGGAGCCCGACATGCTGGCCGCCACGAAAGAGGCAGCCCAAAAGGCCATGGTGATGATCGATCTGAGGCAAGGCTCGTCCTTCGACCTGCATGAGAGCGCAGGCCGCTTCAAGCTGGTGGCGATGGGCCGCTCGTTCCACTGGATGGACCGTGTGCGCACGCTGGCGGTGCTGGATAATGTCGTGCTGCGCGACGGGGCGGTCGCTATCTTCACCGACAGCCATCCCGAGACGCGGGAGAATTGCTGGCGCGCGGCAGTGCGCGAGATCGGCGCGCGCTACGGCGCGGAATATAGCGGCTGGCGGCGCAAGCGGCGCGATCCCGATTACCGTAGCCACGAATCGCTGCTGCTCGAATCGGCGTTCAGCCTTGTGGAGGAGGCGAGCGTGTTCGTGCGCAACGAACTCACCACCGACGATATTGTGGGCCGTACATTGTCGCTCTCGGCCACTTCGCCGGAGAAGCTGGGCGAGCGGCGCGCGTCATTCGAAGCGGATTTGCGCAGCGAGCTTGCAAAATTGTCGCCGGACGGGCGCTTCACCGAGATCGCGCAGATCGGCGCGAGCATTGCGAGACGGCCTTAAACAAACTCCACTTTGAGAATCTCATAACTCCGCGCCCCACCGGGTGCTGCAACCTCCACCGTATCGCCCTTGGACTTGCCGATCAGCGCGCGCGCGATGGGGGAGGAAATCGAAATCCGCCCCTTCGTCGCGTCGGCTTCGTGATCGCCCACGATCTGGTATTTGCGCTTTGCCTCGGTGTCTTCATCGACCAGCGTGACGGTGGCGCCGAATTTCACGGTCGTGCCCGACAGCTTCGACACGTCGATCACATCCGCGCGGCCGATCTTGTCCTCAAGCTCCATCACGCGGCCCTCGATGAAGCCCTGGCGCTCTTTCGCGGCGTGATATTCGGCATTCTCCGAAAGATCGCCATGCGCGCGCGCCTCGGCGATCATCTTGATGGTGGCCGGACGCTCGACCGACTTCAGATGATTGACTTCGTCTTCGAGGGCCTTGAAGCCCTCCGCGGTCATTGGAATGCGTTCCATAAATCTTCAAATCCCGTCAGGGGCAAAACCGTCTCCCTCCGGCAGGCGGTCGGGCCTGGCCGGATACGGAAGCATGCGTGTTTGCCATAAGAACTTGTAAAGCCTGGGCTTTTCGTCCCTTCGCAGGCTGCGTGCTTTATGAACTGTAAGACTGGAGAGGGGCGACTTCAAGAGAACCCGCACGCAGTGCGGCAATGGCCTGGGTCACGGCGGCCGCCCCCGCCGTGGTCGTGTAGTAGGGAACCTTCATCTGGAGCGCGGTGCGGCGGATCGACAGCGAGTCGCCCAGCGCTTGCGCCCCCTCGGTGGTGTTGAAGACGAGCTGGACTTCGCCGTTCTTGAGCGAGTCCACGATATGGGGGCGGCCCTCCAGCACCTTGTTCACCAGCTTCACCTCGACCCCGTTTTCCTTCAGGAAGCGCGCGGTGCCGCGCGTGGCGATGATTTCGAAATCCATCGCGATCAGCGCCTTGACGGGAGCGAGCACGAAATCCTTGTCGGCATCTTTCACCGAAACGAAGGCGGTGCCGCTGAGCGGCAGTTTCAGCCCGGCGCCAATCTGGCTTTTGGCGAAGGCGCGGCCGAAATTTTCGTCGAGCCCCATCACTTCGCCGGTCGAGCGCATTTCGGGGCCGAGGATCGTGTCCACGCCCGGAAAGCGCGCGAAGGGCAGCACGGCTTCCTTCACCGCGATGTGCTTGAGCTTGGCGGGCTTGAGCGCGAACGACGCCAGTGTTTCACCCGCCATGACGCGCGCCGCAATTGCTGCGACCGGCAATCCAATCGCTTTCGCGACGAACGGAACGGTGCGGCTGGCGCGCGGATTCACCTCCAGCACGAAGATGTCGTCGCCTTGCACGGCGTATTGCACATTCATCAGCCCGCGCACATCGAGCGCGCGTGCGAGTGCGATGGTTTGGCGTTCGATCTCCGCGATGGTCGCGGGTGCGAGCGAATGGGGCGGGATCGCGCAAGCGGAATCGCCCGAATGCACGCCCGCTTCCTCGATATGCTCCATGATGCCCGCGACGAACACATCGCCCTTGTCGTCGGCAATCGCATCGACATCGATTTCGATGGCGTGATGCAGGAACGCGTCGATCAGCACCGGATTGTCGCCGGAGATGCGGAAGAGTTCGCCCGATTGCACATTGGTCTTGAGCGCGGCCTCGTCGGCCACCACCACCATGCCGCGCCCGCCGAGCACGTAAGACGGCCGCAGGATCACGGGATAACCGATCTCCGCCGCCGCGGCGATGGTTTCTTCCGCCGTCATGCGCGGTTGCGTTGCGCGGCTGCTTGAGGCCGAGCTTGTTGAGCAGAACCTGAAAGCGCTTGCGGTCTTCGGCAAGATCGATGGCATCCGCGCTGGTGCCAAGGATCGGCACGCCCGCTTCCACCAGAATGTTGGCGAGTTTCAGCGGCGTCTGCCCGCCGAATTGCACGATCACACCGGCCAGCGTTCCCTTCGATTGCTCTACCGCCACGATTTCCAGAACATCTTCGGCGGTGAGCGGCTCGAAATAGAGACGGTCGGAGGTGTCGTAATCGGTCGAAACCGTTTCCGGATTGCAATTGACCATGATCGTTTCGAAGCCGCGCTCCGAAAGTGTGAACGCCGCATGGCAGCAGCAATAATCGAATTCGATTCCTTGGCCGATGCGGTTCGGCCCACCGCCGAGAATGATGATTTTCTTTTTGTCCGTCGGCTTGCTCTCGCATTCCACTTTGCCGCCGATTGGCGATTCATAGGTGGAATACATATAGGGCGTCAGCGCCTCGAATTCGGCGGCGCAAGTGTCGATGCGTTTGAACACGGGGCGCACGCCGAGGCTCACGCGCGCGGCATGAACATCTTTTTCCTTTTGGCCGGTGAGCTTGGCGAGCCGCGCATCCGAAAAGCCCATCGCTTTCAGGCGGCGCATTCCATCGGCGTCTTTCGGCAGACCATTGGTCTTGATTTCGGACTCGACCGACAGGATCGCCGCGATCTCGCGCAGGAACCACGGATCATATTTGGTAATCGCCGCGACGTCATCGAGCGGAAAGCCGAGGCGCATGGCCTGTGCGGCAATGCGCAAGCGATCCGGCGTCTGCTGCGCCAGCGCGGCGCGGATCGAATTCACATCATCCGCCAGCTCGATTTCGTCGAAGCCGGTTAGCCCCGTCTCCAGCGAACGCAGCGCCTTTTGCACGGACTCCGCAAAGGTGCGCCCGATGGCCATCGCTTCGCCAACCGATTTCATCGATGTCGTGAGGATCGGCTGCGCGCCGGGAAATTTCTCGAAGGCGAAACGCGGGATCTTCGTCACCACATAATCGATGGTCGGCTCGAAGCTCGCGGGCGTGACCTTGGTGATGTCGTTGTTCAGTTCGTCCAGCGTGTAGCCGACCGCCAGCTTCGCCGCGATCTTGGCGATGGGAAAGCCAGTCGCTTTCGAGGCCAGAGCGGATGAGCGCGACACGCGCGGGTTCATCTCGATGATGACCATGCGCCCGTCTTCCGGGTTCACCGCGAATTGCACGTTGGAGCCGCCCGTCTCCACGCCGATCTCGCGCAACACCGCGATGCTCGCGCTGCGCATGCGCTGGAATTCCTTGTCGGTCAGCGTCAGCGAAGGCGCGACCGTGATGGAATCGCCGGTGTGCACGCCCATCGGGTCCACATTCTCGATGGAGCAGATGATGATGGCATTGTCGGCGCGGTCGCGCACGACTTCCATCTCGAATTCCTTCCAGCCGAGAACGCTCTCCTCGATCAGCACTTCGTTGGTGGGCGAGGCGTCGAGCCCCTGCTCCACGATGTCGAAAAATTCCTCGCGGTTATACGCAATGCCGCCGCCGGTTCCGCCGAGCGTGAACGACGGCCGGATCACCGCGGGCAGCCCCACCACCTCCAGCGCCTGAAGCGCATGCGCGAAGGCTTCCGGCGAAAGCTCCATGATCGGATTGTTCTGGCCGTCATAGAGGAAATTGCCGTGATCGTCTTTTTTGTGGCGCAGATAGCCCTTCAACGTCTGGCCGATGGGCACGTCGAGCCCGATCTTCATCATGGCTTTGCGAAAAAGCTCGCGGTCCTCGGCTTTGTCGATGGCATCCGCGCTCGCGCCGATCAGTTCGATGTCGTATTTTTCCAGCACGCCGCGCTTGCGAAGCGAGAGTGCGGTGTTGAGCGCGGTCTGCCCGCCCATCGTCGGCAGCAGCGCGAACACGCGCCCCTCCGGCACATTCGGCTTTTCGCGCGCGATGATCTTTTCCAGAAATTCCGGCGTGATCGGTTCGATATAGGTGGCATCCGCCAGCCCCGGATCGGTCATGATCGTGGCGGGGTTGGAATTGACCAGCACCACGCGATAGCCCTCGGCCCTCAGCGCCTTGCAGGCCTGCGCCCCGGAATAATCGAACTCGCAGGCCTGGCCTATGACGATGGGCCCCGCGCCGATGATGAGGACGGTGTGGATGTCGGAGCGTTTGGGCATTTTGTCTCGCGCATAAGCGGGCGCGCACGTTGGGCGCACCCTGTCCGGCCAGATTGCAGGCTAAGTGGATCGTTTAGCGGGGGATTCCCTTCGCCGCAACCGCCCATTTGCCACAGCACACAACATTCCGGGCGCGTCAGGCCGGACTTGCGGCTAGCTCCGCCATTTCAGCGTTCGTTCTTTCACAGGATTCACGAAAGGCGCGCCGCTGGCGGTCGATTCCGCCCACGCCTTCTTGAGCCGGTGGTACCACATCGCGGGCACGTCGGAATCCTGAATGAGCATCAGGGACGGGTTGAATTTCAGCCCCTCGCGCTGGAGTTCCACCATCTTGCGGTCGTCGGAGAGGAACGTGCGGCCGAACAGCAGGAAAAACGGCTTCAAGAATCCCAGCCACCACGGCCAGTAGAATATCTGCGTCACGATGGTGTTGTCGGCATCGACCGGCGTGCAGGTTGTCAGCCCCACGACATCCACCTGCCGGCGTCCGATAAATCCACGGATATTTTCAAAGCGCACGCCGGGAAGCTCGAAAGTGATCTCGGTCGTGACATTGCCGAGGAAATGATAGGCGGCCTTGCTCGGCTGATGGCGCGTCATCACGAAACCCGTGGGCAGCGGCGCGTAATGTTTTTCCTTGACGCGCGGCGTCACGCGCCACCACCAGCGGCCGTGCACGTAGGGCGCGTGCGCGGGGTCCATCAGCCCGATCACGGCATGGTCGATGGCGCAGGCGAAATTCTGGCTCTCGCGCCAGCGCGGCCGCGCATTGGCCATGCCCACTTTCGGGGGTTCGGATTTCGGCGTGTTGCCGTCTTTCGACGGCATGAAAATCCAGATCAGACCGTCCTGCTCGCGCGCGGGATACGCGCGCACGCGGATTTTCGACGGGTCCATGTCCTGTCCCTCGACGAGGGAGGGAATCGCGCGCGCACACGCCATCGGCGCGAAAGCGCCAGCCATGATAGGGGCATTCGACCGTGCCGCTTTCCACGCGCCCCGCCGACAGCGGCACGCCGCGATGCGGGCATATGTCGCGCAAGCTGAACACGCTGCCATCGCGCATCCGCCCGATCAGCACCGGCTCGCCCAGAAGGATGTGGCGGCGCAATTGGCCCGCACGAATGTCGGCCGCGAAACCGGCCATGTACCAGAGGTCGCGGAGGAACAGAGGCGCTTCGTCCGCGCCCGTGGCAATTCCGGCTTCGGCGCTCATTTGGCGGCTTTGCCCGCGGGCTTGGCCGGGAGCGGCTTGAGCAGGCTTTCGAGGCTGGTCATGAACTGCTGGCCCTTATAGGCAGGCAGTTTATAGGCCCATCCCGAGGCCTTTGCGTCAATCTTGCGGGCTTCGTCCGCGGCGTCCTGCTTGCCCGGCACGGCATCGGCCGAGACGCTGGCCCAGTAATCGGCACCCTGCTGGATCACTCGGATGGCGACCACCAGCCCGTCGAAGGTGCGCGTCACCACGCGTGCGGCATCGGAGAAATCGAAATCGCGCGCGGGAGCGGCGTCGTCGAAGGAAAAGCCGGTCAGCGCATCGGCAATGCCGTCCGGCCCGGTGGGGAAGGCGATTTCGCGACCCTTTGGAAGCGGCGATAGCGTAAAATCGGGATCGCTCGGCTTGTCGCGGCGCACTTCGTAGGACGGCCCGTCGGCGGGATCGACATCGGTTTCCTGAATGCGAGCGCTGTCCACATCCACCAAATCCTTGTCCATCCAGTCGGCGGGATCGGCCTTGGGCGCGAACACGCTCCGCACCAGCCAGCTCTGATTGTCGCCGGGGCGGCGGACGTAAAGGCCCTGCGCGCCAGAGGGATCGCCAATGTCCTCGCCCTTGCCCGCGATGAGGGCGGCGAGCGTTGCGCCGTGTTCGTCTTCGAGCGCAATCACCACGCCATGGCCCTTGGGCGGGGCGATAAGGCCGATGTAATGCAGCCAGTCGGGCCGCGCGGTCTTGCGCTCGATGGTTTCCAGCGCGGCCATGCCGATGATCGTCTGGCGCACCTGATCGAAGGAGGCGGGATAATTGCCTTTGGCCGGCAGCACCCAGCCTTTCTCCGGCTTGAAGACGATATCGAACGTGGCGGTGCGCGACACGACATGGATGCGCGCGATTTCGCGCACCTTTCCCGGCAGGTTGGGGAAGAAGGTGTGGTGCGGATTTGGCGGGCGCAGCATTGCGGCCTGATGCGACAGCGCAAGCCACGCCGACGCCCCCATGACGAGCGCGGCCGCAACGAGGCCCACAAGATTGCGGCGGCGGCGATCCTTGAAAAGCGCGTTCACGTCCATGTCGCGCCCTATAGCGAAAGCGCGCGCGCGCGCCTGCGGCGGCGCAGAATGGCAAGCACGACGGCGAACGCGGCCACCAGCAGCGGCACCAGCGCGATGTTGATGAAGGCAAGCAGCGAGCCCAGCGCATCGACCTCGCGGCGCAGATTGTGCTGCACATCGCGCAATTCGATGCGGGTCTGCACCAGATCGCGCTTGAACTTCTCGATCTCGGCCTGCTGTTCGGGCGTCAGCGCCGTGGCAGTGGAAGGCTCGCCGGTGACGGACGCGCCCTGCTCAAGCTCGCGCAAGCGATTTTGCGTGTCGGCTAGCTTGGCTTGCAGCGCGTCGGCTTCCTGCTGGAAGCGCGCCTGCGCCTGGGCCTGCAATTTCTTCACCACGGTAAACGGCCGGTCGTTGGTGGCGCGCGTGCGCAAGGAGATGAGATCGCTGTTGCCGGTGAGATTTTCCACCGCGTTCAGCACGAACGCCGCATTGTCGGCGAAGGGTGCCGCCACGCGCTTGCCATAGAGATTTTCCACGCGCACCCAGAAACGGTCGTCGAAAATATCGCTGTCGGCCATCACGATCACATTGATGGGGCCTGTCGATTGCTTGATCTGGGGCGCGGATTGCGCGACGCCGTTCGGCGGGCCATCGGGAAACGCGGTTTTGGCAGGACCGGAAATGCGCGCGGCGATGGCGTAGCGCTTGCCCGTCGGCTCGATCGACGCCATCAAATCCTGCGGGCGCACGCCCGAACCGACCTGCGCGGAATCGAGCAGCGATGCCTGATCGGATGACACCACAAGCGGGGTGAATTTCGTGGTCGCGCCCTTCGCCGGGAACAGCGCGCCCGCGCTCGCCAGATTGAGCAATTGCAGGCTCGCCGTCACCTGATCGGTGGAATCGAAATCGTTCTTGTCCAGATGCAGCCACACCGGATAGCGCGCAACACCTTGGCCCGCATCGGCGGAGACTTGCACCGCTTGCGCGAGGACGCGGTCGCCCACGATCTTCTGCGGATTGTAGGAAACGCCCCAGGCATGGAACAATTGCGGCAGGTTGGAAACCGACGGTCCCGAGGGTTGATCGAAGCTGGCATTGGCGTTGGACAATTCCGACAGCGGATCGACAAACACCAGCGCGCGCCCGCCATGCAGCACGAATTGATCGACGGCATAAACCTGCTGCGCGTTGAGCGTGGGCGGCGCCACTATCATCAGCACATCGACATTGGCGGGAATGGCCGCGAAATCGGCATCGAGCATTTTGGTGTCGTAGGTCTGCTGCAATTGCTCGTAGATCACGAAGGGCTGTGCTGCGCCTTGCAACGCCGCCGCCATGCCGCCCGCGCCGGTATCGAGCGGCAGGCTGGAGATCACGCCGACAACCGGCTTCTTCGGCGTGGAGAGGCGATAGATCAGCGAGGTGAGGTCATATTCCAGATAGGGCTCGCGATCCTGCGAAAAGAACGGGATGGCTTCCTTGCCGTCGATGGTGTTGGAGCCGACAAGCCCAAAATAGACGACATCGCCGCTGTCGGTCGGCGCGCCGGAAAGCCCGCTGGCCGAGGCTTCGTCTTCGGCTTGCGTGTAAGGTTCGGGATCGATTTCCTGCACAACGATCTTGCCGTGGGAGCGCGCTGCGTATTCCTGCAACAGATCGCGCACGCGCCCCGCATAGGCTTGGATCTGCGCGTAGTCGGATGCCACCTTCTTCGAATAGAAGAATTTGAGCGTGATGGGCTCGCGCAAATTCGCAATGATGTCCTTGGTGCCGGGCGCCAGCGTGTAGAGCCCGTTCTCGGTCAGATCGAGGCGGTCGGTGGTGAACAGCGCATCGGCCGCGATATTCAGGCCGACGAAAATCGCCACCGCCGCGATCATCGCGCCAATCGCATAGAGCCTGCGGGACAGCGGCTTCATGCCGATCTCCTGAGGTCGATCAGCACCACGTTCGCCATCAGGAACAGCGCGATCAGCGAGACGAAAAAGATCACGTCGCGCAAATCGATCACGCCCGACGATATCGCGATGAAATGGGTGAGAAAGCTGAACGACGAAACCGCCGTGACGAGTTCCAGCGGCGCCCAGGCGCGGAAGAAATCGATCACCAGCGGCGCGCCGGAAATTGTAAAGAGGAAGCACACGACTACGCTGACGACGAACGCAATCACCTGATTGTTCGTCGCCGACGAAACGCATGCGCCGATGGCGAGGTATCCGCCCGCCATCAGGAAGCTGCCGATATAGCCCGCCAGAATCACGCCATTATCCGGCGAGCCCAGATAATTGACCGTGATCCAGATGGGAAAGGTCAGCGCCAATGCGACGCCCGTGAACGCCCAGGCCGCGAGATATTTGCCCAGCACCGTCGCCCAGAGCGGCACGGGCAATGTCAGCAGCAATTCCATCGTGCCGCTGCGGCGCTCCTCCGCCCACAGCCGCATGGCGATGGCGGGAACGAGAAAGAGATAAAGCCACGGATGATAACCGAAGAACACCGACAGATCGGCGATGCCGTTCTCGTAGAAATTGCCGATGTAAAATGTGAACGCGCCCATCGCGAACAGAAAGATCACGATGAAGACGTAAGCCAGCGGTGTGGCGAAATAGGCGGCGAATTCGCGCTTGAAGATGGGCCAGATGTTGCTCATGCGCGATTGCCCCTCGCGCGCGCCGCATCATGCGTGGTGATGGCGCGGAACACTTCATCGAGGCGGCCTGCTTCGGCGTAAAGCTCGCGCACATCCCATTTCTCGCGGACGGCGAGCGCGCTCACATCCTCGATCAGCAGCGCGCCGCTTTTGGGAAAGGCGGTCATTTCCACCGTGCCATCCTGCCTTCCGAGCTGTTCCACGCTCGCGACCGTGGCAAGCGTCTTGAGCTTGGCCTTCGCCGCTTCGGCCTGGGCCGCGGGCAGCGACAGCGTCACCGCATTGTGGTGGCGCGAGCGGGCGAGCAATTGGGCGGGCGTTCCATCGGCCACCACGCGGCCGCGGTCGATAATCACCGCGCGGGTGCAGATCGCCTCCACTTCTTCCAGAAGGTGCGTCGAAACGATGATTGCCTTTTGCGGCGCCATGGCGCGGATCAGCGCGCGCACGCGAATGTTTCTGGTTGGGATCGAGGCCATCGGTCGGCTCATCCATAATCAGCACGGGCGGATCGTGCAGGATCGCCTGCGCCAGCCCCACGCGCCGCTTGAAGCCTTTCGACAGCGTGTCGATGTTCTGCTCCAGCACGGGATCGAGTTCGGTCTTGGCGATGGCGCGCGCCACGGCCTCTTTCGCCTTCTCGCCGCGAAAGCCGCGCACCTCGGCGATGAAGGCGAGGAACTGGCGGGGCGTCATGTCGCTATAGGCGGGCGCACCTTCCGGCAGATAGCCGATCTCGCGCTGTGCGGCGATCAGGTCGTTCTCGACATCGTGGCCGCAGATGCGCACGCGCCCGCTCGTCGGCGCGAGAAATCCCGTCACCATTTTCATGGTGGTGGATTTGCCCGCGCCATTGGGCCCCAGAAAACCCAGCACTTCGCCCTTCGCCACTTTGAGATCGATTCCGGCGACGGCCGCGATAGGGCCGAATTTCTTTGTAAGTCCTTCTATTTCGATCATTTTGTTGAGCGGCACCCCGAACACTTGGCCATAGAGAAATCATCACTGTCCCGCAAGGCCGCAAACCTTACCGATAGGTCATCGATCCTCCGCCGACAAGCGCCTTGGTTTGGCCGCGGCGGCCGGGGCAGAATGGGCGCATGGGCGTAACGGGAGACGGGATTGTGATTGATTTCAAACCCCTGCAACGGGCCACGTTTGTCGGCCTCGTGCTTCAGATCGCCATGTATGCGCTCGGCCATTATAGCGACTGGGTGCAGATCAACGTGTTCGGCTTCGGCGGCATGATGATCTCGGCGGTGGCGGGCTATCTCTATGCCATGGACAGGGGCAGAGGCTGGTTCCCCAGCGCCACGGGCGGGGCAATCGCGGGCGGCATCTGCGGGCTGATCGGCATCGTGCTGTCGGTGGCTCTTGGCGATACGCGGCAGGATTTCATCGCCACGGGCGCCACGATTTCGGTGTTCATAGGTGCGGTGGGCGGCCTCTTCGGCCAGATGGCGGCGAATTTGCGGGCGATTGGAAGGTAGATATCGGCTGATCTGGGAGTGGAAAGCCGGGCAGGGGCTGGGGGGCTTGATAATGTCCGAACCCTCCAACATCCCGATCAGCCGACAATTGTTATTTAGGCAGCGAAAGCGGCGTTGCAACGGCCCGATCATGACAATTTCGCGGCAACGCATGACACTTTTTTCAGGCCGGACTTGCACCCGCCGCCGCCCCGGCGTCACACTCGCATCATGGCCGAGGAACCCATAGCGTTCCTCCGCGCGGAGGCCCGCTCTGCCGCGCGGATTCCGGTGTGGAGCGGTGCGCAGGTGCGCTTCGACCGGCGCGAACTCAATCAAATCCTCACGCTTTATGGGCGCATGGTTGCGGCCGGCGAATGGCGCGATTACGCGCTCGATTTTCTGGAGGAGCGCGCGGTTTTTTCCATCTTCCGGCGCACCAGCGAAATGCCGCTGTTCCAGATCGAGAAGCGGCCCAGGCTTAAAAACCGGCAAGGACAATATTGTGTGATCGCGGCAGGCGGCCATGTGATGAAGCGCGGGCCAGATTTGGCGCCTGTGCTGCGCGTGTTCGACAAGAAATTGATGAAGACACTGACCTGAAAGAAAAACCCCGGCGTTTCCGCCGGGGCTTTCTTCTTTTAGTCACCCGTAATTTTTTAACGCCGATTCCCGAGCAACCGCAGCAGCATCAGGAACAGATTGATGAAATCGAGGTAGAGCTTTAGCGCGCCGAACACGGCCTTGCGGCCCGCGACGGTGCCGTCGTCATTGGCGGAATAGTTTTCCTTGATCCATTGGGTGTCGTAGGCGGTGAGGCCTGTGAAGATCAGCACGCCCGCCACCGAAATCACGAAACTCATCATCGAGGATTGCAGGAAGATGTTCACGACCATGGCGATGATTACGCCGATCAGCCCCATGAACAGGAACGAGCCGAAGCCCGAAAGATCGCGGCCCGTGGAGTAGCCGTAAAGGCTCATCGCGCCGAAGGTGGCGGCCGTGATGAAGAACACGGTTGCGATGCTCGTCTGCGTATAGACCAGAAACAGCGAGGCGAACGTCACCCCGATCAGCCCGGCATAGACCAGAAAGCTGGTGCGCGCGGTGGACACGCTCATCTTCTGGATGCGGAAGCTCAAAAACAGCACCAGCCCGAACGAGCCCAGAATCATCACCCACATCAGCGGGCCGAACAACATCGTGCCGAATTGGGTCAGCATCGTGCCGTCGGGCAGGCGCGCGGCGGCGGCGGCCGGATCGTTCGTCACGGCGGCGAGAAAGGTGGCGTAGGACGCAGCCCCCGTGATCGCCAGACCGGCGAGCATATAATTATAGACGCGCAGCATATAGGCGCGCAGCCCGGCGTCGTAGGAGCCGGTTACCGCGGCCGCGCCGCGCACGATGTTATTTTCGTAGTCAGCCATGTGGCAAAATCCTCCATTACCGGCCCGAGAGCCAGCGTAGCCCTAATATCGGACTTGCAAGCCAAAGGTTCAAGGATTTCCGGTCAACATTATGCCTTGCGTAAAATAGCGGCAGGCCGCGCGGAAAGTGCCGCCCAGGCGGCAATCAGCCCGAAAAGGAGCGTGGCGGCACCTCCGCCCAGAATTGTGACAAGAGCGGCGGCCGCATCGAACGCGAAGGGCACATCGAACACCTGATTCGCGACAATCGCCGCTGCCAGCGTTCCGGCCGCGAGCGCCAGGCATCCGGTCAGCAAGCCGATCAGCCCATATTCGGCGGCATAGATCATGGCGATGCGCCCGCGCGTGGCGCCCAGCACCTTGAGCACGGTCGAATCGTAAAGCCGCTGGCGCTGGCCCGCCGCGAGCGCGCCCGCCAGCACCAGCAATCCCGCAAGGATGGTCACGAGGCTCGCCGCGCGCACGCCCACGCTCAATTGCTGGAGGAGCTTGTTCACCTCCGCGATGGCATCCTTCACGCGCACGGTGGAGATGTTGGGGAACTCGTCGGTGATCGCGCGATAGAGCGCCTCTTCCTGCGAAGGCGCGACGCGCACCGTCGCCAGAAACGAATGCGGCGCGTGGTCGATGATGCCCGGCGACAGGACGAGAATGAAATTCTGCCGCCCGTTCGAGAAATCGACATGGCGCAGATTGGCGATCCTGCCCTTAATTTCCCGGCCAAGCACATTTAGCGTGATCGTGTCGCCGATTTTCAGCCCCATGCCTTTTGCGAGATCCGCATCGAAGGAAATCAGCGTGTCGCCCGTGTAATGCGCGGGCCACCATTTGCCTTCGGTCAGTTCGGTGCCCTTGGGCATGTCCGCCGCATAGGTGATGCCGCGATCGCCATTGATCGCCCAGCGCGCGCCGGGATCGACTTTCGCATCCTTCGCGGCCACGCCGTTCAGCGCGATAATCCGTCCGCGGATCATCGGCGTGCGCTTGTAATCCTCCGCTGTCTTGAAGCGCGCGATGGCGGCGTCGAAAGCAGCGGTTTCATCCGGCTGGATATCGACAAAAAAGAAGGTCGGCGCCTTGCCGGGCAGGCTCTCCTGCACCTGTGCGGCAATCGTGCTGTCGATCAGCGAAACGGCGCAGAGCAGCGTCAGCCCCAATCCAAGCGCCACCACAATACCAGCCGTCGCCGCCCCCGGCCGCGTCAGATTGGCGAGCGCCAGCCGCAAGCCGGGATTTTTCGGGCGCGGCAACATTCGCAACGCAAATCCTAATCCGAACGCGGCGATGCGCAACACGATCAATCCGCCGGCAACACCGCCGATAAACCACAGCGCAAAAATGGGCGAGGGTGCGATCAGCAAAGCGAGCGCAATCACAATCAGCGCAGCACAAGCCGCCGCAAACAGATAAGGCCATCGTCCATGCGCGCGTGTGGGCGCAACGATGTCGCGAAATAGACTCGCAGGGGCAATCTCGCGCGCACGCGCCAGTGGTGGAATGGCGAAGGCAGCCGCCGCAAAAATCCCGAACACGGCAGACAACAAAAGTGGTGCTGGATAGATCGCGAATTTCGCAGGTGTGGGAAGTGCCGCTCCATAAAGCGCATCGACGAGAAAGGGCAGTGCCGCGCCCAACGCAACGCCCGCCGCGACCGCGCACGCGGCAATCGCCATAACCTGCAAAAAGAATGTGAGAAAGATCAGCCCGCCATCCGCGCCGAGCGATTTGAGCGTTGCGATCTCCGCGCGCTTGCGGTCGAGGAATGCGCCAACCGCCTGTCCCGCGCCGACGCCGCCCACCGCCAGCGCCGTCAATCCCACCAGCGTCAAAAACATCGTGACCTGTTCGACGAAGCGCTTGATGCCGGGGGCCGCGTCGTTGCGGTCGTGAATTTCCCAGCCCTTGTCGGGAAATGCGGCGGCGGCGTCTTTGCGGAATTGCGCAATGGGTGCTGCCGTCGCAACGCGATAATTATATTCGATCAGGCTACCGAGCGTCACAAGCCCCGTGCGCGCGAGTGCCGCTTGCGAAATCAGCACATGCGGACCGAGACTGAAGCCACCGGAGATGCGATCCGGTTCTTTCGTCAGCACGGCGGTGACGCGGAAATTCTGCGAGCCGATCCGCATCATCCCGCCGGGCGCAAGATGCAAGCGATCCAGCAGCGTCTGCTCTGCAACCGCGCCGCAAATGTTTTGCACGCAAGCCAATGCCGTATTCAGCGATTTGTCCGGCGACATGCCGACCGCGCCATAAAGCGGATAGACATGATCCACCGCTTTCAACTCGATCAGATTACGCTCGCCTTCCGCGCCGTTCTTTAGCGCGTATGCCATCGCGCGCATCGAGGTGATTTCGGAAACGCGCCCGTAACGCGAAAGAAACGCAAGCTCGTCCGCGCCCGCCGGGCCGATGCACGATCTGCACCGAAACATCGCCGCCGAGCAGCGTGCGGCCTTCCTGTGCAAGGCCCGTCAGCATCGCATCCGACAACGAACCCACGCCCGCAATCGCCGCCACGCCGAGCACAAGACAGGCGAAGAAGATGCGAAACCCCGACAACCCCGCGCGCAATTCGCGAGCTGCGAAGCGAGTGGCAAGGATGAATGCGCTCATATGGCCTCACCCTTCGACGGGCTCAGGGTGAGGGGTGTGTTCAGGGTGAGGGTTTGGAGCAATTCCCTCATGCTGAGCCTGTCGAAGCATCATCCGCCACGATGCGGCCATCCTTGAGCCGCACGATGCGTTTGCAGCGCCGGGCGAGCGTCTCTTCATGCGTAACCAGAAACAAAGTCGTTTTGGCGCGTTCGTGCAGCGCGAACAACAGATCGGCGATGCCCGCGCCCGTTTCGCCATCAAGATTGCCCGTCGGTTCGTCGGCGAAAAGAACTTTCGGCCTCGGCGCAATCGCGCGCGCCAGCGCCACGCGCTGCTGCTCGCCGCCCGAAAGCTGCCCCGGATAATGATCGACGCGCGCGGAAAGTCCCACCGCATCCAATTCCGCCTTGGCGCGCTCGAACGCATCGCGCGCGCCAGCAAGCTCCAGCGGCACGGCGACATTCTCCAGCGCCGTCATCGTCGGGATCAGGTGAAAGGATTGAAACACCACGCCCACATTGCCGCGCCGGAAGCGCGCGAGTGCGTCTTCGCCGAGATGGGTAAGATCGGTGCCCGCCACGATCACGCGGCCCTTCGTCGGCGCTTCGAGCCCGGCCGCCACCATCAGCAGCGACGACTTGCCGGAACCCGATGGCCCCAGCAGCGCCACTGTCTCGCCCGCCTCGACCGCCAGCGAAACTCCGGCGAGGATGTTGACCGGCCCCGCCGCACTCGCCAACGTAAGATGAATGTTTTCGAGAACGATGGTTGGCATCGGTTTGTCCCGCGCACGCATTAGGCGATATGGCATGAAATCCGGCGCATTCAAGCATCTCATTAGCATGATCGCGGCGTGCGTGCTGTTCGCGGCACCTGCCGCTGCCGCGCCCATCACGATCCTGATGATCGGCACCAGCCTGACGCAGGGCTACAATCTGCCGCCCGGCACCGAAATCCCCGTGGTGCTCCAGGCGAAGCTGAAGGCAGCGGGCATCGACGCGAAGGTGATAAACGCGGGCGTTTCGGGCGACACCTCGGCGGGCGGGCTCGCGCGGCTCGATTGGTCGCTGGCCGATCATCCGAACGCCGCCATTATCGAACTCGGCTCGAACGATGCGCTGCGCGGGATCGCGCCGTCCGAAACCGAAAAGAACCTCGCCGCGATTCTGGCGAAGCTGAAAGCCGCGCATATCCCCACACTTCTCTGCGGCGTGAAGGCGCCGCGCAATCTCGGCCCCGAATATGCCGCGCAATTCGACGCGATCTATCCGAAACTGGCGAAGCAATATGGGGCGATTCTCTATCCCTTCATTCTCGACGGGGTAGCGATGAACCCGAGGCTCAATCAGGCGGACGGCATGCATCCCAATCCGGCGGGCGTAAAGGTGATCGTGGCGCAGATCTTTCCATATGTGAAAAAGCTGGTGGGGCGCTGATGTTCCGCAGGCTGCTATCGGTGGGCGGATACACGCTGCTGTCGCGCGTGACGGGCTTCATGCGCGATATTTTGATGGCGTATGTATTGGGCGCGGGGCCGATGTCGGATGCGTTTTTGGTCGCGTTCCGCTTGCCCAACAATTTCCGCGCGATCTTCGGCGAGGGCGCGTTCAACGCCGCCTTCCTGCCGCGCTTTGCGAAAATCCGCACGCAGCAGCATTTGCATGCCGCATCGCTCTATGCCGACCGCGTGTTCTCGTGGCAGATGGCGGCGCAATTGGTGTTGCTGGTTGTGGCGCTCGCCACCATGCCGTGGATCATCATGGCGATGGCGCCGGGCTTTTCCGCCCATCCCGGCCAGCCGGAGCTTGCCACAGCGCTTGCGCGTATCGCGTTTCCCTATCTGATCATGACCGTTGTGGCGGTGCAGCTTTCCGCCATGCTGAACGCGATCGAGAAATTCGCCGCCGCTGCGGCATGGTCGATCTTCCTCAATATCGCGATGATGGCGACGCTGCTCTCTGCGCGCTGGTTTCCCAATGCGGCCTATGCGGCGGCGTGGGGCGTGTTTCTGGCGGGCGTGTTGCAGCTTTTCTTCATCGTGTGGGCGGCGGCGAAAAGCCATCTGCATCTGCACATCGCATGGCCGCGCTGGACGGCGGAGATGCGCGAATTCCTGCTGGCGCTGGGTGCTGCCACCATCGGCTCGGCGAGCATCCAGATCGCTTCTTCATCGACAATCTGATCGCGAGCTTTCTGCCGTCCGGCGATCTGACGGCACTTTATTATGCCGACCGCATCAATCAATTGCCGATGGGAACGCTCGGCATCGCGCTCGGCACGGTGCTGCTGCCGGAAATGTCGTCGCTCATCGCGGGCGGCAAGGTGAAGGGCGCGCATGCGGCGCAGAACCGCGCGGCCGCGCTGGGATTGCTGCTCACGCTGCCGTTTGTCGCTGCCTATTTCGCCATACCGCTCACGATCATGCGCGCGCTCTTCGCCCATGGCGCGTTTCATTTGCAGGCGGCCACGATTTCCGCGCACGCGCTGATGGCCTATGGCGTGGGGCTTCCGGCCTTCGTGCTGGTGCGGATCGTGGCGCCTACTTTCTATGCGCGCGGCGATACGGCCGCACCCGTGCGCGCCACACTGGTTTCGGTCGCGGTGAACATCGCGCTCAAATTCGTGCTCGTATGGGGATTGAGCTTCGGCGCGGTCGGCATCGCGCTCGGAACCGCACTCGCCGCCTGGGTGAATGTCGGCGTGCTGCTGTGGATGGCGCGCGCGCGCGACCTGATCGAGATCGAGCCAGCGTTCTGGCGCGCGCTTGGGCCGATCGTTCTTGCCGCCGCGATCACCGGCGCTGGCGCGTTTGGCGGGGCGACGCTCGGCGCGATGGTTGTTTCGGGCCATTGGCAGGATGAAGCGATGCTCGCCATCGCCGTTCTTTGCGGCGGCGCGGGTTATCTGGCGACGGCGCTCATCTTCCGCCGCTCGCTGCCGCTCGGCCGCTTCGCATCATGAGACGGTTGTTTGCTCGGCCTCGCCATTCCCGGCGAAATCGCCGCCGGGCTGGAACGCTTGCAATCGGGCGTGCCCGGCGCGCGTTGGAGCAGGCGCGAGCAATTCCATCTCACTTTGCGCTTCATCGGCGAAGTGGACGGGCGCGACGCCGCGGCAATCGACGATGCATTGTCGCTGATCTCGGAGCCGCGCTTTTCGCTGGAGCTTCATGCGGTCGGCACATTCGGCGGGCGCGACCCGCGCGAATTATGGGCGGGCGTTCGCGCGAGCGAAAAGCTGATGCATCTGCAACGCAAAATCGAAACCGCAATCCGGCGCATCGGTCTTCCCGCTGACAGCCGCAAATTCACCCCGCATGTCACGCTCGCGCGATTGAAAGCAGCCCCGCGCGGCCGCGTGATGGATTACCTCACCGATCACGCGCTTTATGCGAGCGCCGCATTCGAGGTGCGCGAATTTCTGCTCTATTCCAGCACGCTCACACCGAACGGCAGCATCTACACGCCGGAGCGCGACTACGCGCTCCGCTAATCGTCGCTCGCTTCGATGGCGTGCATGTCATCATCCGACAATCCGAAATGATGGCCGATCTCATGGATCAAAACATGGCGCACGATATCGGCAAGCTCGCCGCCGCCGCGCCGCCAACAATCCAGGATCGGCAGGCGATAAAGAAAAATCATCGTCGGCAATGGCCCGGCGCGATTGGCCTCGTGGGCGGAAAGCGGCGCGCCATGGAACAGGCCCAACAATTCGTAACCGTTCTTCAGCCCAAGCCCGGAAATCGTTTCGCGGTCGGGAAAATCCCGCACCATGAAAATAACGCCGCCCGTCAGCTCGCGGAATTCCTCCGGCAGGCCCGCGAAGGCCGCCTCCGCCAGGGCTTGCAGATGGTCGAGTGAGGGCAGGGGTTCGTTCGGGCTGTAGGGCATGCTATTTCCGGGCGGGTCCGCAAGGAGACATGGCCATGAAGAAGCTCGAAATCAAGGAACGCGATGCGGCGCTGGCGGGGCTTCCGGGCTGGCAGGCGGTCGCGGGGCGCGACGCCATCGCGCGCAAATTCCAGTTCAAGGATTTCAACGAAGCCTTCGCGTTCATGACCCGCGTGGCGCGGCTCGCCGAAAAAATGGATCACCATCCCGAATGGTTCAACGTCTATAATAAAGTCGAGGTGACGCTTTCCACCCATGATGCGGGCGGCGTCACGCAGAACGATATCGACATGGCGAAAGCGATGAATTCATGGAGCTGACTGCTTACACGATGGAAGGCTATAGCGTCGCCATCCGGCCCGCGCCGGTGGAGCGTGACTGGATGGAGGCGTCGCAGGAGCGCTTTGCCTATCGCTGCCTGCCGCTCAACATCGCCAATGCGCATGGCTGGGAGATGTTGCTGCCCACGGGCTTCAAGGCGACATGGAGCGGACGGCCCGATATCGATTCCGTGCGCGTGATCGAGGAGCCCGGCGTGCAGGCGCCGGCGGTTTCGCATTTCGGCGAGGGCGTGTTGACCTTCCATGTGATGTGCCTGTTCCGCACAGAGCCGGGCTACGATCTGATGGTGCAGGGGCCGGTGAACCGCCCGAAAGACGGCATCGCGCCGCTCACCGGCATCATCGAAACCGATTGGGCACCGTACACCTTCACGATGAACTGGATGTTCACGCGCCCCGGTCAGGTTGTGCGCTTCGACGCGGGCGAACCCTTCTGCCATTTTTTCCCGGTCAAGCGTGGCGAGATCGAGGAATTTTCCCCGCGTCTTGCAAGCATCACAGACAATCCCGAATTGATGCGCCAGCAGAAAGCATGGAGCGAATCGAGAAACCGGTTCTCGAAGGAACTGATGCAGCCCGGCACCGAGGCCAATCAGGAGCGCTGGCAAAAGCTTTACTACCGCGGGCTCGACGCGGACGGAAAAGAAGTCAAAACCGCCGATCACCGCACGCGCGTAAAGCTCAAGCCCTTTTCGCGCTAATTTGCGCCGCGCGCCAGACGCCCGCCAAGAATGCTCAGAACCGGCAGCGAGATCAGGAATGTCAGGTGATACCAGATCGGGAATTTATCCCAGATCGAATAATGGAACGGCAGGAAGATGGCGAGCAAAACCACGCCCGCGATGGTTGCTGATAATTTGCGCTTGCCGATCGCCGCTGCTGCCCATCCGCTCACAACGGAACTGACAGCACTTTCCGATAGACGTGCTGCCATCATAGGAATGGTAAAGGCCATCGCCTTCTCGACGGCGGCATAGTCCGCCCAGCCATGCCGCAGCCCCAGATTGAGCAGCGTCACGACAATCGCCCAGACAATGACGCCCGCAACCGCACCCCCGATCATTCTCAACATGCTCATCTCCCCGTTTGTTTATATGTGAAGTCGTTGCTCACTTCTTCGCATTCTTCACCAAATCCGCCACGACGCCCGGATCGGCCAATGTCGATGTGTCTCCCAGATTGGACGTGTCGCCTTCCGCAATCTTGCGCAGGATTCGCCGCATGATTTTTCCCGAGCGCGTTTTCGGCAGGCCCGGCGCGAATTGTATCACATCGGGCTTGGCGATGGGAGAAAGATGCTTGGACACAAACGCCTTCAATTCCTCCGCCAGCGCATCGGATGGCGCTATGCCTATCTTCAGCGTGACATAGGCATAAATGCCCTGTCCCTTGATGTCGTGCGGAAAGCCGACAACGGCTGCTTCGGCCACATCGTGATGCTCCACAAGCGCGGATTCCACTTCCGCCGTGCCCAGGCGATGGCCCGACACGTTGATCACGTCGTCCACGCGCCCTGTGATCCAGTAATAGCCGTCCTCGTCGCGCCGGCAGCCGTCGCCGGTGAAATATTTGCCGCGATAGGTTTTGAAATAGGTGTCGATAAAACGCTGATGATCGCCATAGACCGTGCGCATCTGTCCCGGCCATGAATCAAGCAGCACGAGATTGCCCGATGCAGCACCTTCCAGCACCTTGCCGTCCGCATCCACCACCTGCGCGCGGATGCCGAACAACGGTTTCGTCGCGGAACCGGGTTTCAGATCGGTCGCGCCCGGCAGCGGCGAAATCAAGATGCCGCCGGTTTCGGTCTGCCACCACGTATCGACAATCGGGCAGCGGCTATCGCCGACATTCCTATAATACCAGAGCCACGCTTCGGGATTGATCGGCTCGCCCACGCTGCCGAGCAGCCGCAACGATTTGCGCGAAGTTTTTTTCACCGGCGCTTCGCCCTCGCGCATCAGCGCGCGGATCGCGGTGGGCGCTGTGTAGAAGATGTTGACCTTGTGCTTGTCGATCACTTCCCAGAAGCGCGAGACGCTCGGATAATTCGGCACGCCTTCGAACATCAGCGTCGTCGCGCCATTCGCCAGCGGCCCATAGACGATATAGGAGTGCCCCGTTACCCAGCCGACATCGGCCGTGCACCAATAGATATCGCCTTCGTGATAATCGAAAACATATTGATGCGTGAACGCGGCATACATCAAATAGCCGCCGCTGGTATGCAGCACGCCCTTGGGCTTGCCTGTCGAACCGCTGGTGTAGAGAATGAACAGCGGGTCTTCCGCATTCATCTCCGCTGGCGGGCAATCGGTCGAAACTTTTGCCGCTGCCTCGTGATACCAGATATCGCGCCCGGCGTGCATCTGCACCGTGCCGCCCGTGCGCTTGACCACAATCACCGTCTTCACATCCGGGCATTGGGTGAGCGCCAGATCGGTGTTCATCTTCAGCGGGATCGGCTTGCCGCCGCGCAAGCCCTCATCCGACGTCAGTACAATTGTGGACGCGCAATCCAGAATGCGCCCCGCCAAACTGTCCGGCGAAAAGCCCGCGAACACCACCGAATGCACAGCGCCAATGCGCGCGCATGCCAGCATCGCATAAGCCGCTTCCGGGATCATCGGCAGATAGATCGTCACGCGGTCGCCGCGCTTTACACCGCGCGCCTTCAGCACGTTGGCGAAGCGGCAAACTTCGTCGTGCAATTCCTGATAGGTGATGGCGCGGCTTTGCGCCGGATCATCGCCCTCCCAAAGGATCGCGGTTTGCTTGGCGCGTTTGGGCAGATGACGGTCGATGCAATTGGCCGCCACGTTTAGCGCGCCATCCTCGAACCATTTGATCGAAAGATTGTCCGGGTCCCAGGAAACATTCTTCACCTTCGTGAAGGGCTTCATCCAGTCGATCCGCGCCGCCTGTTCGCGCCAGAAACCGTCCGGGTCCTTAACCGAGCGCGCATACATTTCTTCGTATTTCGCGGCGTTGATGAAAGCCTTCGCCTTCCATTCGGCGGGCACCGGCAGCAACGTATCGGACATGGCGTTTCCCCAGATTGTCTGGGGCCGATATTGGCCATCTATTGTGAAGGCTTCAACCCTTTGGCGGCCAGTCCTGCGCACCATGGACGACGCGCGCTATTTCCACACCCGACCGGCGGACGCAATAGATCAACACGTATGGCGTTCCCAAAACCACCAGTTCGCGTGTGCCCGGCATACGGCCGGATCGTCCGCGATTTGGAAACTGAATGAGACTGTCTCCGGCAACCTGTATCGCGCTGGCCACGCGGTCGGCTGCGGGTTCACTGTCCATGGCGATGTAATCCCACGCCGTCTTGATATCGGACAGTGCCCACGGCGCCCAGATAACCATGTGCTAGGCTGCCTTGCGGCGTTCGCGCTTTCGCATCGCGATATGATCGCGAATTTGTTTCATGGCTTCCTCATGCGGAATGCCAAGGCCGGCATCGAGTTCTTTGCGGCCCTCGTTTACCGCTTCCGCAAACGCGATTTCTCCATCCACATAACGGTCCAGCATGTCTTCGATAATCCGGGAGCGAGTCAGCTTCGTCATCTTCGCATAGGTTTCAAGCTTCTTCGCAAGCGCAGCCGGAACGCGGGCGGTGATCGTCACGGATCTGGTCGCGCGCTTTGCCATTGGTGTACCTCGTATTCAATTGTATACATTGTACACAATTTCGTGCTTTGCATCAATCCCCCGCAAGGTCCTTCGTATCCTGCCCCGGCCGCGGGGGATCGCGCCGGATGGTGGCGGGCGTTTTGGAGAATTTCACGGGCGGCTTCATAGCGCGCCATGTGCCTTCGCTCGGATGCTCGCGTAGCTGGAAGAAATCGACCGCCTTCAGATGTGGATCGTCCAGCACTTCGTCGAGCCCATTGGCGCGCATGATGGGAATGCGGTGCTCGTCGCCCAGCTTCATCCATTCTTCGGTCGTATGTGCAAGTGCCGCCTCGCGCAGCATCTCATAATAAATGCCCACGCGCGTTCCCTTCGGCGCCTTGGCGAAGCGGTCGCTTTCATAGGCGTTCGGAATTCCGCCAAGCTCCAGAAACTTTGCCGATGCCGCCCGGCTCACCGGCTGAATGGCGATGTGACCGTCTTTCGTTTGCAGCGGACGGCGATCATTGGCAAGCGCGGGCGTATGCCCCAAACGCGAAACCTTCGGCTCGAATGTCGCGCCATACAAATGTTCCGCCAGCATGAAGCTCGTGAACGCCTCGAACATCGGCACTTCCACGAATTGGCCTTCGCCCGTGCGCTCGCGATGAAAGAGTGCGGCGAGCGTCGCCCACACCGCATGCTGGCTCGAAACCTTGTCGGCGATAAAACTCGGCATCAGCCGCATGTCGGGATTGCCGTCCACGCGCGGCAACAAATCGGCCGCGCCGGACGCTGCCTGCACCAGATCGTCAAACGCCTGCCGCCCGGCATAGGGCCCGTCCGAGCCATAACCCACGCAATGCACATAAACGATGGACGGATTGATTTTCGCCACATCTTCGTAAGCAAAGCCAAGCCGCGCAATCGCATCGGCGCGCACATTATGAATGAACACCTGCGCGCCCGGAATCAGCGCGCGCAATTTCGTGCGGCCGTCATCGGATTTCAGGTCGAGCGTCACCGAGCGTTTGTTGCGGTTCAGCGTCATGTACATCGAACTCATCTCGGCATTTTTGGCGTATTTGCCGCTGCCGCGCTGGCGGTCGCCCTCCGGCCCCTCGATCTTGATGACATCCGCGCCCAGATCGCCCAGGATCTGCGTCGCGTAAGGCCCGAAAATAAATTCCGTCAGGTCGATAATCGTGACGCCCGCAAGCGGCCCCGGATTGGTACTCATGGCGTTTCCTTCTAGGATAGTGGATCGGAGCGGAGATTACGGCGTTCCAAACGCGCTTGTCATCCCCGGCGCAGCGAGGATTTGGAATGCAGCTTCATCTCTCCACATGGCCGGAAGTCGAAAAATATCTGGAGGCATCCAGGGCCATCATCATTCCCATCGGCTCGACGGAGCAGCATGGGCCCAATGGTCTGCTCGGCACCGATGCGATTTGCCCGGAATTGATCGCGCGGCGCGCGGGCGACGAGGCGGGATTTTTGATCGGCCCCACATTCAATGTCGGTCAGGCGCAGCATCACATGGCCTTTCCCGGCACGATAACTTTGCGCCCCTCCACGATGATCGCAGCGATGGCCGATTGGGCGGCGTCGCTTTCGCGCCACGGTTTCGAGCGCATCTATTGGCTGAATGGCCACGGCGGCAATGTGAACACGATCAATGCGGCGTTCGCGGAGATTTATCACGGCGTGAGTTTCGATCGTGCGGGTGCAAACCATCCGACGCTGCGTTGCACGTTGCGCAATTGGTGGGAGCTTTCGGGCGTGATGGATTTGTGCCGCCAATTGTTTCCGGTGGGCGAGGGGCACCACGCCACGCCATCGGAAGTTTCCGTCACCTATTTCGCATACCCGACGCGCAGAAGCATGTGGAGATGTCGCCGAAAATCGCACCCATGGGCCCGATCCTCGATGCGGAGGATTACCGCCGCCGCTTCCCCGATGGCCGCATCGGCTCCGATCCGTCGCAGGCCAATGTCGAGGCGGGCGGCAAGATCGTTGCCGCCGCAGTGAAGGCGGTGATCGCGGAATTTCAGCAGTTTGCGGCAACATAAAACGTGCTATCGTCCGGTTATCCCAGGGGCGCTCTTCGGAGCTGAGATCGCGATCGTGCGTGTCCCTTTGAACCTGATCCGGCTAACACCGGCGTAGGGAGAGGCAAATGAACAAACCGATTCTGAATCCGAAATCCGTCGAGATAACGCGCGGGCCGCTTCCCGGCTCGAAGAAAACATTCGTGAACGGTGTGCCCTTCCGCGAGGTGGCGCTGTCGGGTGGCGAGGAGCCCATTCGCCTGTACGACACATCCGGTCCGTACACGGATGATTTCGTCGCCATCGATATAGAAAAGGGTCTTGCCGCGAAGCGCCGCGATTGGATTCGCGCGCGCGGAGACGTGGAAGAATATCAGGGCCGCACCCGCAAGCCCGAAGATGATGGGCTAAAGCGCGGCGAGCTTCTCTCCGTTCCACAATTCGATCGCGCGCGCTTGAAACCGTTGCGCGCGAAAGCGGGCCGCAACGTCACGCAGCTTCATTACGCGCGTCAGGGCATCATCACCGAGGAAATGAAATTCATCGCGAGCCGGGAAAATCTCGGCCGTTCGAAATTGCGTGACGGCAATTCCTTCGACGCATCGATCCCCGACGAAATCACACCGGAATTCGTCCGCGATGAAATCGCGCGCGGCCGCGCCATCATTCCGGCGAACATCAATCATCCCGAAACCGAGCCGATGATTATCGGCCGCAATTTCCTGACCAAGGTGAATGCCAATATCGGCAATTCCATCGTCACCTCGGGCGCCGCCGAAGAGGTGGAAAAACTCGTCTGGTCGATCCGCTGGGGCGCGGACACGGTGATGGATTTGTCCACCGGGCGCCACATCCACACGATCCGCGAATGGATTGTGCGCAATTCGCCCGTGCCTATCGGTACGGTGCCGATCTATCAGGCGCTGGAGAAAGTCGGCGGCGTCGCGGAAGACCTCACATGGGAAATTTACCGCGACACGCTGATCGAGCAATGCGAACAGGGCGTGGATTATTTCACCGTGCATGCGGGCGTGCGTCTTGCGCATATCCCGCTCACCGCCGAGCGCGTGACGGGCATCGTGTCGCGCGGCGGCTCGATCCTGGCCAAATGGTGCCTCGCCCATCACAAGGAAAATTTCCTCTACACGCATTTCGAAGACATCTGCGAATTGCTGAAGCAATATGATGTGTCGTTCTCCTTGGGCGATGGTTTGCGCCCCGGCTCTATTGCGGACGCCAATGATGCCGCCCAATTCGCCGAACTCGAAACGCTGGGCGAATTGAACAAGATCGCGCAACGCACGATGTGCAGGTGATGATCGAAGGCCCCGGCCATGTGCCGATGCACAAGATCAAGGAGAATATGGATCGCCAATTGGCGGCGTGCGACGAAGCGCCGTTTTACACGCTCGGGCCGCTGACCACCGATGTCGCGCCCGGCTACGATCACATCACCTCGGCCATTGGTGCTGCGATGATCGGATGGTTCGGCTGCGCGATGCTTTGCTATGTCACGCCGAAAGAACATCTGGGCTTGCCGGATCGCGACGATGTGAAAGCGGGCGTCATCGCCTATCGCATCGCCGCCCACGCCGCCGATCTCGCGAAAGGCCATCCCGCCGCGCGCATCTGGGACGATGCGATGAGCAAGGCGCGTTTCGAATTCCGCTGGCGCGACCAGTTTGCGCTCGCACTCGATCCCGAAACCGCACAGGCCTTCCACGACGAAACGCTGCCCGCCGATGGCGCGAAGGTCGCCCATTTCTGTTCGATGTGCGGGCCGAAATTCTGTTCGATGAAAATTTCGCAGGAAGTGCGCGATGCCGCCAAAGGTCAAAATGATTGGGGGCAAAACGACGGCATGTCCACCGCCGAAATCCGCGCCGCGATGGAAAAGAAATCGCGCGAATTCCGCGAGCAAGGCTCGGAAATTTATTTGCATCGGAAGCGATGATAGATATGTCGCCGGATTGGAATCGGCTCTATAAAGCCGCAAATGAACAGTATAGAAAGCATTATGATCGGGATTGGCTTGTAAAAAAGTCGATACCGATTTTGTATTCTGGCAACCTCGCCGAATATGAGAATTCAAAAAGAAAAATTGTAACAGTATCTCTGAATCCATCCTGTTTTGAGTTTCTGGATGAAAATCCAACGCTGCCGTATGATGTGAGAGGGTATTCGTCTGATTATTCCGGAATGGAGTTAGAGAAAGCGTATTCGAGCTATTTTCGACGGCGACCTTACAAACGTTGGTTCAATGAGGCTTACGAAAAAATATTGCAGCATTTGGATGCGTCCTACTATGGAGATGTTTATCCGAATCAAGTCTCTCCCAATTGGTGGAAGCCACAATGGAATCGTACTCTGCACACAGATTTATGCACGCCTCTAGTCACCTGCCCAAATTGGTCTCGGCTTAGTAAGAAAGTGCAGATTGAACTTTCAAGCGACGGCATACGTCTCTGGCGTTCCCTGATCGCCATACTGAAGCCGCATCTCATCTTGATCTCTGTTGGTAAACAATACAGGCAGCAGATCGGAGAGATCGTGTGGAAACCAGACGCGCCCAAAGAGAATCGACTCGATGGACAGGAGTTATTCATAGGAAAAATGGGCGAAGCCGTGATTGTGTGGGGAAAACAACAGGTTCGGCCATTCTTTTATTTTTCCGATAAAGAGAAGCCCGATCTTGCCAATAGAATTTTGAAGTACATCGGAAATCGGTGATCGCCATCCGACGTTACCGCAACGTCCTTCTTCCCGTGATTGCGTGATAGAGAAACAGCACAATCACCGCTCCCAATATGGCGACAAGCATCGACGCCAGCGAAAATCGCCAAAAAATATTCGTGCCGAGCAGCGAGAAGATCGTGCCGCCGACGAGCGCGCCCACAAGCCCCAGCGCGATGTTGAGGAAACATCCTTCGCCCTGTTGGTTGACAATTTTCGACGCGACGAAGCCCGCGATCAGCCCAAAAAATATCCAGCCCAGAACGGACATGCCTATTTCCCTTTCCTGCCGGTCAAGTCTTCCAGCATCTCCATCTGGATCTGCTGAATCTCCAGCAACCGCATCCATTGATTGTGCAGAAGCTGATCGAGCTTCTCGCCGATGGCGCGCACTTCGAGTTCGGCCTTGAGGTTCACCTTGTAGTCGTTTTCGTTGCGCAGCCGGTCGCGATCTTCCTGCCGGTTCTGGCTCATCATGATGATGGGCGCCTGGATGGCGGCGAGCATCGACAGGATCAGGTTGAAGAGAATGAACGGAAAGGGATCGAACGGCCGCCACAAAAGATAAAGGCTGTTGGCCGTGATCCACACCGCCATCACCGCGAAGAACAGCATGATGAAGCGCCAGCTTCCGCCGAAGGACGCCACATGATCGGCAATGCGCTCGCCGAGCGTCAGATTGGCGTCGAATTGCTGGTTGAGATTGTCGGCGATCAGCTCGCTTTCGTTGATGCTTCTGATGACGTCCTCTTCCAGCGCGGAAAGCTCGCCCGCTTCCTCCTGCATCTGCTCGCGCACGAATTCGGTGCGGAAGCGGTTGAGGCAGGAAACGCAGATTCGGCTTTCCGCATTCCAGGCGGGCACGCGCTTGACGATCAGGCTCGCGATATTGTCGTGAACCACCGCGGCCGGCAGAACCTCGCGCGCGGGCTTTGCAAGATTGCAAACCGTGCAGGTCAGTGTCGGATGCCCGTGATTGCCTTGCGCCATGCGTTCCTCCGCCTCAGTCCATCGTCACGACCACTTTGCCGCGCGCCTTGCGATCCATCAAAAGCCGGATCGCTTCGCCCGCGCGCGCAAGCGGGAATCGCTCGGAAATGTAAGGCTTCAGCTTGCCGTCGGATATCCATTTCGTGAGTTGGGCGAGATCCGCGAACCCTTTTTTCGGATCGCGCATCATGGAGGCGCCCCAGAACACACCCACAATATCGCAACCCTTGAGCAATGTGAGGTTCAGCGGCACGCGCGGAATTTCTCCGGCCGCGAAACCGATCACCAGATAACGCCCCTCCCAGTTCATTGCGCGCAAGGCGGGCTCGGCATAATCGCCGCCGACGGGATCGTAGAGAACGTCCGCGCCTTTTCCGCCCGTGAGCCGCTTGATGTCCTCGCTCATCGCCTTGCCCTGATCTTTGGAGAGCGGGCCGCTCGGATAAACGAAGCCGTCATCCGCGCCATGCTGCTTGGCGAGATCGACCTTGTCCTGGCTCGATGCGCCCGCGATCACGCGCGCGCCCATCGCCTTGCCAAGTTCGCAGGCCGAAAGGCCGACACCGCCCGCGGCACCCAGCACCACGAGATTGTCGCCCGCCTTCAGATGCGCGCGTTCCTTCAGCGCATAATAAGATGTGCCGTAGGTGACGAAGAACGACGACGCCACCGCGAAATCCAGATTGTCCGGCATGGGAATGAGGCGCGCGGAATCGGCGAGCGCCTCTTCGGCAAATCCGCCCGAACCGATGGAAACGATCACGCGGTCGCCGACCTTCGCATTGGCGACACCTTCGCCAAGTTCTTTCACCACGCCCGCGATCTCGCCGCCGGGCGGGAAGGGCAGCGATGGCTTGAATTGGTATTTGTCCTGGATCATCAGCACGTCGGGAAAGTTCACCCCGCAGGCTTTCACGCTCACCGCAACCTGGCCTTTGTCGGGCTTCGGCGAAGGCAAATCGCGCACCTCCATTTCCTCCGGCGGGCCGTAATGCGTGCAAAGGCATGCTTTCATTGGATATCTCCAGAAGTGGTAGCGCTTCGAGGCGGACCTTAATTCAAGCGCGGGCGGGGCGGCAATCGGCTATACTCGCGTTCGAGGGGCATTGTTTTCCGATGAAAGGAAAATTGGTGCCATGAAAACGAAGATTGTGCTGGCAGCTTGCCTGCTGGCGGGGCTTTCTGGCCCTGCATTCGCCGACGATCAGGTGTGTTTGCGCGTCGGCCAGATTCTGGATTGGAAGGCGCTCGACAACCAGACGCTGATCGTTGAGGACAATTCGCACCAGAAATTCAAGCTCGATCTGATGGGCACTTGCACCGGGCTGACGTTCAAGCAGGAGCTCGGCTTCAAATCGGTGGGCGGCACGGAATTAAGCTGCCTGACGCCGGGCGATTACGTGCTGTCGCATGTCATGTCGCTGCACGATCACTGCCCGATCAAGACCATCGAGGCTTACACGCCGGACATGGAAAAGGCGGACAAGGACGCGGCCGCCGCGAAGAAGGATCAATAACCAACACCGTCATGGCCGCCCTTGTGGCGGCCACCCATGAACACCCGTCTTGAAAAGTGTTCATGGGTCGCCGGGACAAGCCCGGTGATGACGAATGTTACTCAGATTTCTGCATCCATTAGCGCGCGGGCAGGGCGGCGTTCGCCCACTTTCTTGCCGCGCGTGTTGAGTATGGGCGCGTTGATGAGCGCGTGATCGCCCGCCAACAGGCCGAGCTTGGCGAGGATCGCGGCCATCGCGGTTTCGGCGGCGCGGCCCGCGCCGTCGTCGATCTTGAGCGCGATGCCAAGCCCGCGTTCGGGCACAATCGCGGCATAGACGCCTTCCGCGCCGGATTTCACCGCGGCGTGGCCATCCATCGCGCGCATCAGCGTGGCGCAGACGCGGCCGGTTCCTGAAACCAGTTCGGGATGCGCAATCATCGCGGAGATGATGCGTGGCCCCCGCTTCGGCAATTTCGCCAGCGCGCGCGCAAAGCCCGAAAGCGGCAGCGCGAAATTCGGCGCGGTGCATCCGTCGATCCCCCATTTGAAATCGGCGATGCCCGAAAGGTCTGACAATGTTTGGCGCACCGCCTGTTGCACGGGATGATCGCGGCGTTCGTAACCTTGCGTTGCGATATTCCAGTGCCGCGCCAGCGCCAGAAATCCTGTATGCTTGCCGGAGCAATTGTTGTGGATGCGGCGCGGGCTCTCCCCGCGCTTTATCATCTCTTCCCACACGGGCTCGTAGCGCGGCGGATGCGCGCCGCAAGCCAGATCGTTATCGTCACAGCCGATGCGCGCGAGCCATGCCGCGATGCGCGTCGTATGCATCGGTTCGCCGGAATGCGACGCGCAGGCGAGCGCCACTTCCTCCTCGCTGATCTCCGCCCCCGATTCGACCAGCGGCAACGCCTGAATGGGTTTGAGCGAGGAGCGGGGATAGATCGCCGCCTCCACATCGCCCAGCGCAAACACCAGCGCGCCATCTTCATCCACAATGGCAATCGCGCCCCGGTGGACGCTCTCCACAAGCTCGCCACGGGTGAGTTCGATGAGGATGGGGTTGGTCATGTCGTTCCTCATGCTTCGACAGGCTCAGCATGAGGGTGTATTCATAGTCCCTCATCCTGAGCTTGTCGAAGGATGGGGGGAGAAATGCGCGGCTATTTCGCAATTGGCGTGGACGGCGTTTCCAAACCGATGAATCTCGGCAATTTGCTGCGCATCGCCCATGCCTTCGGCGCCAGTTTCTTCTTCACCGTGAATGCGCGGGTGAAGCTCTCCGACGCGCAATCCGACACCTCCGACGCGTCCGGCCATCTGCCCGTCTATCAATACGGCTCGGCCGGGGAGTTGCGCCTGCCGCAGGGCTGCCGGCTGGTGGGCGTGGAGATCACAGATGACGCAACGGAACTTCCCCGCTTCAAGCACCCGCTGCGCGCGGCCTATGTGTTCGGCTCCGAACGCATGTCCCTTTCCGGCGATGTACTTTCGGCCTGCGAGTTCACGGTGAAGATTCCCACAAGATTCTCCATAAATGTCGGAATGGCGGGCGCAATCGTCATGTATGACCGGCTTATCAGCCTTGGCGGATACCCCGCGCGGCCCGTCCGGCCGGGGGGACCCACCGAAATCCCGCCCGTCCACAAATGGGGCGCGCCGATTTTGCGCAAATAATTTCTCCCCCCGTTTACGGGGGGAGTGCCGCCATAGGCGGCGAGGGGGGCGAACGCCGATATGCGCCCCCTCCGTCTCACTTTGCTTCGCTCGTTCGACACCTCCCCCGTAAACGGGGGAGGAAAACTGTGCGGCTTGTGAATGACAAATTGATTTCGATCCCTATATAGTGCCCACCGACAACAACATCCCGGAAAATGACAACACCAGCCCTTTCCATTTCCCATCTTCGCAAGGTCTATCGCAGCGGCACCGTCGCGGTGGACGATCTGTCGCTCGATATCCAGCCGGGCGATTTCTTCGGATTCCTCGGGCCGAATGGCGCCGGCAAATCCACCACCATCCATTGCGTCACCGGCATCGCCACCGTCACCTCCGGCACGATCAAGGTGTTCGGCGTCGATGCGGTGAAGGATTATCGCGAGGCGCGCAAGCTGATCGGGCTTAGCCCACAGCAATACAATGTCGATCAATTCGCCACGCCCTATCAGATCATCGACTGGATGGGCGGTTATTTCGGCATGCACGCGGCCGAACGCAAGCGGCGCACCGAAATGCTGATCGAGCGGTTCGGGCTCAAGGAACACGCGAAGAAAACCTTCCGCGAACTCTCCGGCGGCTTGATGCGCCGCGTGATCCTGGCGCGCGCGCTGGTGCACGATCCCAAGCTCCTTATTCTTGACGAGCCCACCGCGGGCGTCGATGTCGAATTGCGCCGCGATCTGTGGCGCTATCTCCAGGAACTGAACGCGGACGGCAAAACCATTCTGCTGACGTCGCATTATCTGGAGGAAGTGGAGCGGCTCTGCCGCACCATCGCCATCGTCAACAAGGGCAAGATCGTGCAGAACGGGCCTAAGAACGAATTCTTCACCGAGCCGGGCGGGCTGGAGGCGGCGTATTTGCGCGCCACCGGCGCCGAGCCCGAACATGTGGCGGCAGCCCAATGAAGATCAACTGGGTCGGCCTCTGGACCATCATCCGCCGCGAGCTGACGCGGCTGATGCGCGTTCCCATTCAGGCGTTTCTGGCGCCGTGGATTTCGGCGCTGCTGTTCATTTTCATCTTCGGATACGTCGTGGGCGGGCGCATCGCGCTGATCGGCGGGCATAAATATCTGGAATTCGTGCTGCCGGGAATCGTGATGCTGAATGTGGTCAACGCCGCGTTCCTGCAATCCACCTCGCAAATCTATTTCTCGCGCTTCCTGCGCTATGTGGAGGAAACACTTGTTTCCCCGCTTTCCTACGCCGAAATGATCGCGGGCGTGCTGGTGGTGGTGATCGCGCGCACGGTGGTTACGGCAGTGGGCATTCTCATCATCGCAGCCCTGTTCGGTGCAACGTCTGTTCACGGCATGGGCGAATTTCTTTTCTGGATCGTGATGGTGTCCATAGTGTTCGGCCTGCTCGGCAATGTCGTGGGCCTGTGGGCCAACAATTTCGAGCAGCTTACGGTTCTGAACGTGTTCCTCATCACGCCTTTGTCCTTCGTGGGCGGCGTGTTCAACACCATCACCATGCTGCCGCCCTGGCTGCGCTGGATGGCGTGGGGCAATCCGTTCTTCTATTTCATCAATGGCCTTCGCCATTCCATGATCGGCTTCACCGAAGCGCCGGAGGGTTTGGGCATGGCGGTCACAGTCGGCCTTGCGGTCCTCATGTTCGCCCTTGTGCTGCGGCTTTATTCGATCGGCTACGGATTGCGCGAATGATTGCGCGCAACGCCACGGTTGCCGTCATCGGCGCGGGCGATTTCATCGGCTCGGCAATCGCCAAACGCTTCGCCGCCGAAGGCTATATCGTGGTGGCGGGAAGGCGCACGGCGGAAAAACTCGCCACGCTCAAATCCGAAATCGAAGCGGCCGGCGGGCGCTGCGTGACGCGCGGGCTGGATGCGCGCAAGGAAGAAGACGTTACCGCGTTCCTCAATGAAGCCGATCGCCATCGCGCCGCTGGAAGTCTGCATCTTCAATCCCGGCGCGAATGTGCGCTTTCCCGATTCTGGAAACCACCGAGCGCGTTTTCCGCAAAGTGTGGGAAATGGCCTGTTATGCGGGCTTTCTCGCGGGTCGCGAGGCCGCACGCCTGATGCTGCCGCATGGGCGCGGCACGATCATTTTCACCGGCGCGACGGCGAGCCTTCGCGGCGGCGTCGGCTATGCGGCGTTCGCCAGCGCCAAATTCGGGCTTGCGCGCCGTGGCCCAAAGCATGGCGCGCGAGCTGGGACCGCAGAACATCCACGTCGCCCATCTCATCATCGATGCGGGCGTCGATACCGCCTTCGTGCGCGACCGCATCAAGCAATTCGGCGGCGAGCAGGCGCTTGCCAATCTTCAGCCCGATCAATTGATGAACCCGCAAAGCGTCGCCGAAACCTATTGGATGCTGCACAGCCAGACGCGCGACGCCTGGACGTTCGAACTCGATCTGCGCCCCTATCGGGAGACATGGTGATGAAGAAGGTCGAATTCCTGTTCGATTTCGGCAGCCCCAACGCCTATTTCGCGCACAAGGTGATTCCCGAAATCGAGGCGCGCACGGGCGCGAAATTCGAATATGTGCCGGTGCTGCTGGGCGGCATCTTCAAGCTCACCAACAACCAGCCGCCGATGGTCGCGTTCGGCGGCGTGCGCGGACAAGATGCAATATGAGCAGCTTGAGATTCAGCGCTTCATCAAGCGCCACGGCATTACAAATTTTCAATTCAATCCCAATTTTCCGGTAAACACGCTGGCGCTGATGCGCATGGCGGTGGCCGCCGACATGGCGGGCAATCTGCGCGCTTACGCCGATGCCGTGTTCCATCACATGTGGGAAGCGCCGAAGAAGATGGACGACCCGGAGGTGATTCGCGCGGCCCTCACCGAATCCGGTCTGGATGCCGATGCGCTGATCGCCGCCGCCCAGACGCCGGAGGTCAAGCAGCGCCTGATGAACAACACCGAAGCGGCCGTGGAGCGCGGCACTTTCGGCAGCCCCACCTTCTTCGTCGGCAATGAGATGTTCTTCGGCAAGGACACGCCTGCGCGACGTCGAAGAGGAAATCGCCCGCTAAACGCCGTCAACATCGGCGGGGGTTCCGCCGAGCGGGAACAGGGACAGCGCGATCACCACGAAGATCAACAACCTGCGAAACATGGCCGTTCACTCCTGACGCGCCCCACATCTGGAAAGCTAGGCGCCGCGCCAAGGCGGAACTTGGCTCGAATTGCGCGCATTTTGTGCCCGGCGGGTGGACGGGGCGTGGCGTCTCTTCTATGTTCCGGCGCGGCGTGCCCACTAAAAGCCGGAATTCTCTGAAGAATTCGCTCATCGCCCAGAACTTCAGACCCGAAAGTCGAGAACTCCCATGAACCGCAAATCCGTACACATTGTGTTGATCGCAGCCGCTGCCTTGCTGGCAGGCGCGGCCGTCGCTTCCGCCGACGACAATCCCGCCTCGCTCGGCATCTTCAAGGATTGGTCCGCCTATACCACCGGCACCAGTTCGGGAAAGGTTTGCTATGCGCTGGCGCAGCCCAAATCGAGCGATCCGCGCAACGCCAAGCGCGATCCGATCTATTTTCTCATCAGCGACTGGCCGGGCCGCAAGGCGAAAGCCGAGCCGGAAGTCGTGCCGGGTTATTCCTACAAGGACGACAGCAAGGTGACGGTGCAGGTCGGTTCCGACAAATTCGAACTCTTCACCAAGAACGACGGCGGCAGCGGTGCGGCCTGGGTGCAGCAAACCGCCGACGAAGTGCGCCTCGTCGCCGCCATGCGCCGCGGCCAGCAGGCGATCGTGACCGGCACGTCCTCGCGCGGCACGCTGACGAAGGATATCTATTCGCTTTCCGGCATTTCCGACGCGCTGGACAAGATTCACTCGACTTGCGGGATGTGAACAAGGTTGTCATCCCCGGCGAGCGGCGAAGGTCGAGGGAAGGGGATCCCAGGTTGAAATGGAACGGACCTTGTCTCATCGGCCTTTCGATCGAGATTGAAATCCGCGCTGGCCGATTCCGGCGTGGAGGCGAAGGCCGTTTCCATGCGCGCGCGGCAATTGTGGAACTGGATCTATGTGCATGGCGCGCGCGATTTCGCGGCCATGACCAATCTGGCGAAGGATTTCCGCGGGCGAGATGGCCGAGCGCTTCTCGCTCCCGCGCCCCGAGGTCGTCACCGAACAAATCTCGACCGACGGCACGCGCAAATGGCTGCTGCGCGCTGGCCCCGGCGTGGAATTCGAAACCGTGTTCATTCCCGAGCCGGGCAGGGGAACGCTGTGCGTTTCCATCGCAAGTCGGCTGCACGCTCAATTGCCGCTTCTGCCACACCGGCACGCAGAGAGCTGGTGCGCAATCTGACGCCCGCCGAAATCGTCGGCCAGTTGATGATCGCGCGCGATGCGCTGAACGATTGGCCGATCACCGGCGAAAACCGCCGCATCACCAATGTGGTGATGATGGGCATGGGCGAGCCGCTCTACAATTTCGACAATGTGAAAGCGGCCATCGCCATCATGGCGGATGGCGATGGGCTGGCGCTTTCCAAGCGCCGCATCACGCTTTCCACCGCCGGCGTCGTGCCGATGATAAAGCGCGCGGGCGAGGAGATCGGCTCGGCGCTCGCCATTTCGCTCCATGCCGTGCGCGACGAAATCCGCGACGTGATCGTGCCGCTCAACAAAAAATATCCGATTGCCGAATTGTTGCAGGCCTGCCGCGATTATCCCGGCGTGTCGAATGCGCGGCGCATCACGTTCGAATATGTGATGCTGAAGGGCGTGAACGACAGCCTCGCCGACGCGCGCCAGTTGGTGAAGGCGATTTCGGGCATTCCGGCCAAGATCAATCTGATCCCGTTCAATCCGTGGCCCGGCGCGCCGTATGAATGTTCGGATTGGGAGCAGATCGAAAAATTCGCCGAGATCGTCAACCGCGCGGGTTACGCCTCGCCCGTGCGCACGCCGCGCGGCCGCGACATCATGGCCGCCTGCGGCCAGCTCAAAAGCGAAAGCGTCAAGCTGCGCGCGAAGGAGCGGCTGGCGGAGATGCGGTCGCAGGAATTGGCACGGCTACCGATATAACCTTCCGCGTCATGGCCCGCGAATGCGGGCCACCAGTTGGGTTCTCGCACAATCTGGGGAGAAGGAAAGAACCCCTCTCCCCTTGTGGGAGAGGGCGGCCCGAAGGGCCGGGTGAGGGGTCTTACTTCTTCGCCCACTTCACTGCCTCTTCCAGCCGGTCGTTGCCCCAGAAGAGTTCGTCGTTCACGGTAAAGCTCGGTGCGCCGAAGATGCCGAGCGAAATCGCTTCGTCGGTCTGTTTTTTCAAGCGCTCTTTATTCTCCGGCGTATTCGCTGCGGCGATTGTGGCTTCTGTGTCGATATCCAGCCTGCGCAGAATATCGCCAAGCGTTGCGTCATCGGCGATATCGCGCCGCTCCGCGAAATTCGCCGTATAGACCGCGCGTGTGAAATCGACGATCCAGCCCTCTTTTTCGCCAACCAGCGCAATACGCGCGGCCTTCAATCCGTTCTGCGGAAAGCGGACCGGCTCTCTCAGCGGCACTGCTTCGGCCTCGCAAATGCGCGCCAGATCGCGCCACATATAGCGCCCCTTCGCCGGATAGATGTTGAACGGCGAATTGTTCCAGCCCTGCGCGCCGAAGATCGGGCCGAGCAGAAACGGCCGGAAGCGTACGCTCACGCCCGCCGCATCCGCCACGCGCTGAACGCGCATCGCGGCCGGATAGGAATAGGTGCTTGCGAATTCGTACCAGAAATCCATGCTCACCTCGCGCTGCAGCTCGCCCCGCCCAGCACGCAGAATTTCGCGCAGTGCGGATGATTGAGCGCGACTTCGCGGTTTGCTTCGCGCCAGTGTTGCGCCCAATTCGAATCCAGCATCGTAAGGAATGAGCGTGCAGGCAAGCACGTCGCGCGCATGGCCCCCTTGCGTTTGACGACCATCCGGCTTGTCGCGCACATCACATCCGATGGCGATTTGTGCAAGAATTTCCCAGCATGCGGTCGTGATTTCCGGCACATCAACATTCGCATCCATTTCGGGAAAGATCACAAGCTGCGCCGGATCGCGCGCATCCACGCGCCAGCCGCGCTCCGCAATCAGCTTCGCAAAACCCTCGCGCAATTCCGCGTCGCTTTCATTCGTGAAATGCCGTCCCGCCAGCGCGATGCGAAAACCGTGTGCGCGCCAGCCAATCGATTCCCGAAACCGTTTTCGCGAATGTGCCCTTGCCGCGTTCGGCATCGTGAACCGGCGCCCGAATAATGATCGAGGCTCACGCGCAATGTGAGCTTCGCGCCGAATTGCTTGCGCAATCCAGGAAGTCCGCGTTCGAAGCGGCGCATCGGCCGCATGGCGTTGGTCAGCACCAGCACATCGAACCCGCGATCCAGCGCCGCGTGCAGCATCGCCAATATGTCGGGGTTCATGAAAGGCTCGCCGCCCGTGAACCCGATCTCGCGCGTGGGCCAGCCAAGCTCGCGATCTCGTCGAGATAGCCCTCCACCTCTGCCGCGCTCAGATAGGCCAGCCGGTCGTTCTCGGTCCACTCTCGATATAGCAATGGCCGCATTCGATGTTGCAGAGCGTGCCCGTGTTGAACCACAATGTCTCCAGCCGCTCGAGCGCCACGGTCGCGCGCGCCTCGCCCTTGGCGGTCAGGCGCGGATCGTGGAATTTGCGCGGCATGCAGGTTCATCGGCTTGACCTTCTGGCGCACCCCTATATCTAACCCAGTCTTCCTCCCGGCGGTCCCGCAAAGATCGACGCGGGGGGAGGGGGGATACCCCCCTCTGATTTTCGAGGTTCGAATAGGCTAAGCTATTGAATTCATTGTATGCAAGGAACGGCGTCGTGGCGCAGAAGGGCATAAAGAAGGTGGTGCTGGCCTATTCGGGCGGGCTCGACACGTCGGTCATCCTGAAATGGCTGCAGACCGAATATGGCGCGGAGGTCGTCACCTTCACCGCCGATCTCGGCCAGGGCGAGGAGCTGGAGCCCGCGCGCAAGAAGGCGCTGCTGCTCGGCATCAAGCCGGAGAATATTTTCATCGAGGATCTGCGCGAGGAATTCGTGCGCGATTACGTGTTCCCCATGTTCCGGGCGAATGCGCTGTATGAGGGCGTGTATCTGCTGGGCACCTCCATCGCGCGCCCGCTGATCGCCAAGAAGCAGATCGAGATCGCGGAGAAGGTCGGCGCCGATGCGGTGGCGCATGGCGCGACCGGCAAGGGCAACGATCAGGTGCGCTTCGAGCTCACCTATTATGCGCTGAAGCCCGACATCAAGGTGATCGCGCCGTGGCGGGAATGGTCGCTGACGAGCCGCACCAAGCTGATCGAATTCGCCGAGACGCACCAGATTCCGATCCCGCGCGACAAGCGCGGCGAGGCGCCGTTTTCGGTGGATGCGAATCTTGCTGCATTCGTCGTCGCGAAGGCAAAGTGCTGGAAGATCCCGCCGCTCGAACCGGATTCCATCGTCTATCAGCGCACGCTGTCGCCGGAGGAAGCGCCGGACAAGGCGACATATGTGGAGATCGGATTCGAGCGCGGCGATGCGGTTTCGGTCGATGGCGCGGCGTTATCGCCCGCCACGCTGCTCGCGAAATTGAACGAGCTTGGCCGCGCGAACGGCATCGGCCGCCTCGATCTCGTCGAGAACCGCTTCGTCGGCATGAAATCGCGCGGCGTTTATGAAACGCCCGGCGGCACGATCCTGATCGCGGCGCATCGCGCGATGGAGATCGATCACGCTCGATCGCGGCGCCGCGCATCTCAAAGACGATCTGATGCCGCGCTATGCCGAACTGATCTATTACGGCTTCTGGTTTTCGCCGGAGCGCGAGATGCTGCAGGCGGCCATCGACAAGAGCCAGGAATTCGTCAGCGGCACGGTGCGGCTCAAGCTCTACAAGGGCAATGTGATCGTGGTCGGCCGCTCGTCGCCCAATTCGCTCTATTCGCAGGATCTGGTCACGTTCGAGGACGATCAGCGGCGCCTACGACCAGAAAGACGCGGCGGGCTTCATCAAGCTCAATGCGCTGCGCCTGCGCACGCTTGCGATGCGAAAGCGGAAGCTGAAATAGCCTTGACCATTGGTGCCATATATGTTACCAATAATCGAGTTTCGGTCCTATGTTGATCGGGATGGACGCAAACCGTTCGGTCGCTGGTTTGATGATTTGGATGCAGGTGCAGCGGCGCGTGTCCAGAGCATGCTTTCGCGGCTTGCCAACGGCAACGTTTCGAACGTGAAGGCCGTAGGTGGTGGCGTCAGCGAGCTGAAGATCGACTTCGGCCCGGGCTATCGGGTGTATTTCGGGCGTGAGGGAAATGCAGTTGTAGTTTTGCTGGGCGGCGGAACCAAGAAGCGTCAACAGGCCGACATCGCGGCCGCACAAGAGCGATGGTCCGATTACCGGAGTAGGCGGCGCTAGGAGATCGATATGCCCCTGACTGTGGCATTCAAAGAGACGGTGATGAAGCGTCTGAAGCGCGATCCCGAATTCGCACAGGCGCTTCTGCGTGAAGGTATCGAGGCGTTGTTTTCAAACGAACTAGACGTGGGCAAAGATTTGCTGCGGGATTACGTCAACGGGACAATCGGTTTCGAACGGCTAGCGAAGGTCGTTGGTATCTCCACCAAAAGCCTTATGCGCATGCTCGGCCCCAACGGCAATCCGCGCGTTAACAATCTGTCGTCAATAATTGTGGCGTTGCAAAGGCATGCGGGTGTGGAATTTCATATTAGCAGCACGTTGCGTGGGAAAACAAAGCGGCCGGAACGTGCGAAGAAGAATGTGAAACCGTATCGCGAGAGTTCCCACACACATATGGCTTTTGAAGAAGCCGGTTCGCAATTCAAACGGTAGACCGGCACTTCGCTGAAGGACTGAAAAAATGACCGGCAACGAGCAGCAGATCGAATATTGGAACGGGCCGGTCGGCCAGCGCTGGGTTTTGATGCAGGAGATGCTCGACCGCGCGATGGCCGATATCGCCACGCAGGCGCTTGCCTTTGCGCGCGCCAAGCCGGGCATGCGCGTGCTCGATGTCGGATGCGGCTGCGGGGCGACCGCGCTTGCGCTGGCCGCAGATTGCGGGCGCCGTCACCGGGGTCGATATTTCCGCGCCGATGCTCGCGCATGCGCGCGCGCGCGCGGCGGCGGCGAAGAGTGCGGCGCAGTTCATCGAGGCCGATGCGTCGGATTACGCGTTCAAGCCGGAATACGATCTTGTCTTCTCGCGCTTCGGCGTGATGTTCTTCGCCGATCCGGTTGCGGCGTTCGCAAACATCCGAAAGGCGCTCAAGCCCGGCGGAAGGCTCGTCTTCGCCTGCTGGCGCGCATTGCCGGAGAACGAATGGTCGGCCGTTCCTTCGCCGCCGCGCGCGATTTGCTGCCGCCGCAACCGCCGGCCGATCCCACCGCACCCGGCCCCTTCGCATTGGCCGATAGCGCGCGCGTGAAAAACATTCTCGAACAGGCGGGCTTCGCAAATTTGCGCATCGAAAAGCTCGACACGATGATGAACATGGGCGCGGATCTGGAAAGCGCCACGGAAATGTCGTTCAAGGCAGGTCCGCTGGCGCGCGCCGTGGGCGAGATCGACGATGAAGCGGTGAAGGAAAAAATCCGCGCCCGCGTGACGGATGCGCTGGCGAAATATGCGGGCTGCCGGCGGCGTCAGGCGCCGGCCGCCTGCTGGCTGGTGGAAGCGAGCGCCTAAACGTCCAGTGCGGCGTAAAGCGCGTTGTCCTGAATGAATTCGCGCCGCGGCTCCACGACATCGCCCATCAGCTTGGCGAAAAGATCGTCGGCCTCGTCGGCATGCTCGACCTTCACCTGCAGCAGCGTGCGCGCGTTTTCGTCGAGCGTGGTTTCCCAAAGCTGTTCGGGATTCATTTCGCCCAGGCCCTTGTAGCGTTGCAGCGCAAGGCCCTTGCGGCCCCAATCGAAGACCGCGTCCAGCAATTGCGTCGGCGAGCGGATTTCCGCGTCTCGTCCTTGCGCTTGAGCATGCCGGCTTTCAGATAGGCGCGCTGCAGATCGCCCGCCATGCGGTCGAGCTTGCGCGCATCGGCGCTGACGCGATCAGCGCGCCGTCGATGGCGACGGCCTCGCGCACGCCGCGCACATCGCGCCAGAATTTCAAGCCCGCCATCCGGCGTCGGCTCGCCGTGCCAGCCGCGTTCGGTCTCGTCCGACAATTGGTCGAGCCGGCGCGCGATATAGGCCGCCGCATCGGCCGCCTTCGCGGCATCGTTCAGCATTTCGGGATTGAGCGCGCCCGCGATCGCCGCCTGCTCCAGCAGGAAGCGCGGATAATGGCGCGGGAAACCGTCCAGCGCCGCCTTCGCCGCGCGCGCTTCCTCGACCAGCGCATCGAAATCCGCGCCCGTCACGCGTTTCGCCCGTGTGCAGCGTGAAGCCCGCGCCCGCCGAGCCTTCGGAAACGAGATATTCCTCGAACTCGTGCTCGTCCTTCAGATAGCGTTCGGATTTGCCGCGCGCGGCCTTGTAGAGCGGCGGCTGCGCGATGAAGAGATGCCCGCGCTCGATCAGCTCCGCGCATCTGGCGATAGAAGAAGGTCAGCAGCAGCGTGCGGATATGGGCGCCGTCCACGTCGGCGTCGGTCATGATGATGATCTTGTGATAGCGCAGCTTGTCGGGGTTGAATTCCTCGCGCCCGATGCCGGTGCCGAGCGCGGTGATGAGGGTGGCGATGGCCTCGCTCGACAGCATCTTGTCGAAGCGCGCGCGTTCGACGTTCAGGATCTTGCCGCGCAACGGCAGCACCGCCTGATTGTCGCGGTTGCGCGCCTGCTTGGCGCTGCCGCCGGCGCTGTCGCCCTCGACGATGAAGAGTTCGCATTTCGCCGGATCGCGCTCCTGGCAATCGGCGAGCTTGCCGGGCAGCGATGCGCCGTCGAGCGCGCCCTTGCGCCGCGTCAGTTCGCGCGCCTTGCGCGCGGCTTCGCGCGGCGGCGGCGGCTTCGACCACCTTGCCGACGACCGTTTTGGCTTCGGCGGGATGTTCCTCGAACCAGCGGCCCAATTGCTCCAGCACGACGCCTTCGACCACCGGGCGCACTTCGGAGGAGACGAGCTTGTCCTTCGTCTGCGAGGAGAATTTCGGATCGGGCACCTTCACCGACAGCACGCAGGTCAGCCCTTCGCGGCAATCGTCGCCGGTCAGCGCCACCTTGTCTTTCTTCTGCGGCGTGTTCTCGTCGGCATATTTCGTCACCACGCGCGTCAGCGCCGCGCGGAAGCCGGCCAGATGCGTGCCGCCGTCGCGCTGCGGGATGTTGTTGGTGAAGCACAGCATGCTCTCGTGATAGCTGTCGTTCCACGTGAGCGCCGCTTCCACCACGATGCCGTCGCGCTCGGCCTCGAGCATCACGGGCGAGGGGATCAGCGGGTTCTTGGCGCGGTCGAGATAGCGCACGAACGCCTCAAGCCCGCCTTCGTAGTGCAGCGTGACGTCCTTCTTCTCGACGCCGCGCCGGTCGGCCAGCACGATCGTCACGCCGGAATTGAGGAACGCGAGTTCGCGCAGGCGATGTTCCAGCGTCGCGAAATCGAATTCGGTCTTGGTGAAGGTCTTGGTGCACGGCAGGAACGTCACTTCCGTGCCGCGCTTGGCGCGCCGTTCACCAGCGGCGCATCGCCCACGATCTTCAGCGGCGCGACGGGCTCGCCGTCGCGGAAGCGCATGTAATGTTCCTTGCCGTCGCGCCAGATGCGCAGATCCAGCCATTCGGACAGCGCGTTGACGACCGACACGCCGACGCCGTGCAGCCCGCCGGAAACCTTGTAGGCGTTCTGCTCGAATTTTCCGCCGGCATGCAGCTGGGTCATGATGACTTCGGCGGCGGACACGCCTTCGCCTTCGTGGATGTCGGTCGGAATGCCGCGGCCATTGTCGCGCACGGTGCAGGAGCCGTCGGCGATTCAGCATCACGTCGATGCGGTCGGCGTAGCCGGCCAGCGTCTCGTCGATCGCGTTGTCGACGACTTCATAGACCATGTGATGCAGGCCCGAGCCGTCATCGGTGTCGCCGATATACATGCCCGGCCGCTTGCGCACGGCGTCGAGGCCCTTCAGCACCTTGATGCTGTCGGCGTCGTATGTCGTTGGGATTGGGCGTGGCGGGCGAGGACATCACGCGGCCTCCGCGACGAGGCGGGGCCGCGAATCCGCGACCTCGAAAATATCGGCGCGGCCGTTGAGCGGCGCGAACATCGCGATGTCGGTGCCGGTCATCCAGGCCTGCGCACCAAGCGCGAGGATTTCCTCGAACAGCGCGGCGCGGCGCTGCGCATCCAGATGGGCGGCGATTTCGTCGAGCAGCAGGATCGGCGCGCGGCCGTCCTCGCGCCTGCGATACAGCTCGCGCGCATGCGCCAGCACGATGGAGATCAGCAGCGCCTTCTGTTCGCCGGTCGAGCATTCGCGCGCATGGCGCGCGCTTGGCCGTGTGGCGCACGTCGAGATCGCTCAGATGCGGGCCGAAATTCGTGCGGCCGCTCTCCGCGTCGCGGATGCGCATGCGTCCAGTCGCGCGCGCATGGCATCGCACGCCGCTTCGCCATGCTCGGCGATCAGCGCGTCGGCCTCGCCATCGAGGGCAAGTTGCGCGCAGGGAAACGCGCCCGCTTCGCCGCGCTCCGCAAGCGTCGCGTTCAGGCGCTCGACCGCATCGGCGCGCGCGCGACGCCAGCACGACGCCGGCTTCCGCCATTTCGCTTTCCAGCCCATCGAGCCAGGCCGGATCGCGCGGGCCGTAAGCGCAGCAGCCGCGCGCGTTCGCGCATCGCCTGTTCGTAGCGCGTCGCGCTGCGCGCATGGCCCGCATCGAAGCCGAGCACCAGCCGGTCGAGGAATTTGCGCCGTCCGCTGGCGCCTTCGATGAACAGGCGATCCATCGCGGGCGTCAGCCACAGCCATCTGCACGAGCTCGCCCAGATCGGCGGAGGATTGCGCCGGCGCACCGTTGAGCCGCACCTGCCGCCGCTCGCCGCCGCCGGGCCCGAGCGTCAGACCGGTGCCGATGTCGTGCGTCTCGCCGTCGCGCGTGATGCTCGCCGCCACGGCCCACAGCGCTTCGCCTTGCGCGGCCGGGCCTTTGCGCGTGTGCTCGCCGAGCTTCGCGCCGCGCAGCCCGCGTCCGGGCGACAGCAGCGAAATCGCATCGAGCAGATTGGTCTTGCCCGCGCCATTCGGTCCCGCCAGCACCACGGGCCGTCCGCTCGCAGCGAGCTCGACGCTCGCATAGGAGCGGAAATTCGTCAGCGTCAGCCGCGTGACCGCAAGACGGGCAACGCTTTCCCCCATCGGATGCGGGGAGGTGTTGTGATCGACAGCTTGAATCAAACTCACACCCTCATGGGCATGAGGACATAGAGGGTCCGCGTGTCCTCGGTGTCTTCGATGAGCGTCGGCGAGCCCGCATCGGAAAGCAGGAAGCGGACTTCCTTGCCTTCGATCTGGCCGGTGATGTCGAGCAGATAGCGCGCGTTGAAGCCGATCTCGACGCCCGCCGCGTTGTAGGTCGCGCCCAGTTCTTCCGTCGCCGTGCCGGATTCCGGATTGACGACGGAAAGCGTCAGCTTGTCCTTGGCGATGTTCAGCTTCACCGCGCGGGTCTTGTCCGCCGAGATGGTCGAGACGCGGTCGACGGCCTGCGCGAATTCCTTGGCATCCAGCGAGCAGCGCCTTGTCGTTGCCGCCGGGATGACGCGCTGATAATCGGGGAAGGTGCCGTCGATCAGCTTGGAGGTCAGTTCGACGCCGTCCGAAGGTGAACTGGATCTTGGTGTCCGACAGCGAAACATCGATCGCGCCTTCGGCGTCGTCGAGCAACCGGCGCAATTCGGCCACCGTCTTGCGCGGCACGATGACGCCGGGCATCTCGGCCGCGCCTTCGGGCAGATCGAGCTCGATAGCGCGCGAGCCGGTGCCCGTCCGTCGCCACGGCGCGGAAGGTTTTGGCTTTTCCGTCCTTCGCGGCGTGCACGTAGATGCCGTTCAGGTAGAAGCGCGTCTCTTCGGTCGAGATCGCAAAGCGCGTCTTGTCGATCAGACGCTTCAGATCGTCCGCGGCCAGGCGGAATTGGTGCGGCAGCGCGCCCGCCGCCATCTGGGGGAAATCTTCCTTGGGCAGGCACGCAAGCTCGAAGCGCACCGAGCCGGCGGACACCGCCAGCCGCCCGCCTTCGCGACGCCAGCAATTCGGCCTGCACCTGCGCGCCTTCGGGCAGCTTGCGCACGATGTCGTAGAGCATGTGCGCGGGCGCGGTGGCCGCGCCGTTGCGCAGCACGTCCGACGGAATGGATTCCACGATCTCGATGTCGAGATCGGTCGCCGTCAGCTTCAGCTTGCCCTTGGCCGCCTCGATCATCACGTTCGACAGAATGGGGATCGTGTTGCGGCGCTCGACGACACTTTGCACATGGCAAAGCGCCTTCAGAAAGGCGCCGCGTTCGACGTTGATTTTCATAGGCTTCGCGCTGGTCCTGACCGCTCGTTTTGGCCCCCCTCGGCGAGGCTCAATTTTGCCGCGCCGCCGAGCCGGAAACCCCTTGATTTTCCTGAGTTTCCGCAAGCCGGAGACTCAGCCGCCGCACTATACCAAGGACCGCTCCCCGCGCATAGCTTTTAAGGCCCTGAAAACAGGCGCAGAAAGCGCCGGGCGAACAGGGCTTTCCCCGCGCCCGGCCCCGGACCGTCTGGGAAGCCTAGTTATCGCCCCGGCGCGACAGCACCTGCTTGAGGAAATCGACCTCCTGCTTGAACAGAGGATCCTCCGCGCAGAGTGCGGCCACGCGGCGGCAGGCATGCAGCACCGTCGTGTGATCGCGCCCGCCGAAGCGTTTTCCAATTTCCGGCAGCGAACGCATGGTGAGTTCGCGGGCCAGATACATCGCCACCTGGCGCGGCCGCGCCACGCGGCGGGTGCGCTGGGGCGAATGGAAGTCGCGCATGTCGAGCTTGTAGAACTCGGCCGTCTTCTTCTGGATGTCCTCGATGGAGGTCTTGCGCCCCAGCACATTGCGCTGTCCGAGCGTTTCCTCGGCAACTTCCAGCGTCACCGGCTTCTTGGTGAGATCGGCATAGGTCGCGAGCTTCGTGAAGACGCCGATGAGATCGCGCGGGCTTGCGTCCTCGATGTCGGCGATGCGCTCCAGCACCTCCGGCGGCAGCGCGGTCGCGGGCCGCGTGCGGGCATTCTCGTCGCTGCGCGATTTCAGGATGGCAAGGCGCGTGGCGCGATCGGGCTTGCCGAGCGCGATCACCAGCCCGCCGGAGAGCCGCGAGCGCACATCCGCGCCCAGTGCTTCCAGCGATGCGGGCGGGCGGTCGGCGGCCACCACGACGCGCCTGCGCAGATCGGCGAACGCATTCACCGTGTGCAGGAATTCGCTGATCGTGGCGCTGCTGCGGCAGATATGTTGCAGATCGTCGATCACCAGAAGATCGGCGCCGCGCAATTCATCCTTGAAGGCGAGCGTGTCCTTGCTGTGCAGCGCGCCCAGGAATTGCCGCATGAAATCTTCCGCGCCGAGGAACAGCGCGCGCCGCCCGCGCTTGCGCGCTTCCAGCGCGATGGCGTTGAGCAGATGCGTCTTGCCGTAGCCGAACCCGCCATGGATGTAGAGCAGGCCGATCTCGCCCGTTTCGCCTTCGGCGAACGACCGCGCCGCGCGATGGGCGAATTCGTTGATCCCGCCCGGCACGAAGCTCTCGAAAGTCTGCGAGGGATGCAGGATGCGATTGGAAAGATTGCGGCGCGGCTCGGTTTTCTCCGCTTCGGACGCCCTATAGGCCGATGGCGGCGGCGCTTCCTTGATGGCGCCGCTTGTCACAAGCACGGGCTTGGCGGGCGCCAGCACAATGGAAAGCGAATTCGGCTCACCGCCTTCGGCGCGCAGCGCGCGCTCGATGCGGGCGGCATAATGATTGGCAACCCAGTTGCGGGCAAATGGCTTGGGCGCGCCGATCTTCACATCGGCCTTTTCCGAGCCCACAAGGCTTAGCGGCCCGATCCATGCGTCGAAAACGGCTTCTCCCAATTCCTTGCGCAATCTTTCGCGCGCGCCTGCCCAGATCGCTGCCCAATCCAGTTCCGAAACCTTGCTAGTGATTTGTCCCATCGTCCCTTGTCCACCTTTTCGCGGCGCCTTTGCGGCGCTCGCTGCCCCGTTATTCGTCTCACGCGATGAGCCGCTTTCGCGCTCTTACATCATCGTCGCAGTACCTCACGCATTCTTTCCTCCCCGTCTTTAGCTCTGCCGCCAGGGCAGGCCCGATGCTTTCCAGCCATTGCGGCTTCCGCGATGGCGCTGATCGTCCATCTCGCCTTCGAAGCCGTCGCTGATGTTGTAGGCGAGCGCGTAACCGGCCGCCGTCATTGCCTTTGCCGCCGCCGCCGAGCGCGCGCCGGAGCGGCACAGGAAGAACAGCGGCGTTTTGGGGTCCGCGCCCGCCCGGCGAAGCTGCTCGCCCGCCTTGGCGACGAAATCGGGATCGATGGCCATTTCGGGGAAGCGCTGCCACTCCAGACACACGATCTGGCGGCCGAGCCCGGCCAGATCGGGCAGGCCGACGAAGTTCCATTCCGCCCTTGTGCGGACGTCGATGAGCACCGCCTTGGGTTCGGCCTCGAGCATGGTCCAGGCATCGGCGCTTGCGACGTCGCCGGCATAGTCTGGCCTGGCTGTTATGGACGTCATCGCGATCAATTCCCCAAAACCAGCGCAACGGCCGGGCGTGTTTCCGCCGCCAGTGCCTTAAGCGCTGTCAAGTATTCGTCAGATTCTGGATTTTCCCCGTATAGCGAACAAGGTTGACATCTTTGCCAATACTTTGCGATTATTTTTATTAGTCTTTGGCATCTCTGTTCTTGCTCGCCATCAAGGTCTGCACCTTAAGACAGCGTGTGCCGAAGAAGCAAGCGAACGAAGTGTGAATTCGTTAAAATTTGCACGCCGTGCGCTTTTTTTGAATGCTCTGTGACCGTCGCTAAGTACATGTTCTCTATACGGAAAAGCATATATTCCACCGAATCAGTGGCTTAGGTGCTTTATGCTTAATGAATGCGGGTCAAGGTGTGACGGATTGGCAAATGTCAGTCCACGGACAAATAAAAAAGGGCCCGGTATTTATCCGAACCCCTTCTGTCTTGATTCTGTCAAGAATTCGCGTGGGTTAATCAGCCCTTGAGCTTGGAAAGCCGCTTGGAAAGCCGCGAAACCTTACGGGATCCGGTATTCTTGTGGATAACTCCCTTGCTCACGCCGCGCATGATTTCGGGCTCTGCGGCCTTCAAGGCGGCGGTCGCGGCGGCCTTGTCGCCCTTGGCCAGCGCCTCTTCCACGGCCCGCGTGAAGGTGCGGATGCGCGTCTTGCGGGCATGGTTCACGGCGGTGCGCTTGGCGATGGTACGCACGCGCTTTTTGGACGAGGCGATATTGGGCATAGCGGTCCTTAAATCCTGTAAGGGCCGGGCTTGTAGCCCGCCCTGTGGGGGAAATCAATGTGGGGCTACTTGTCCCGGAATTGCGGCTTTCGCTTCTCGGTGAACGCGGCCATGCCTTCCTTCTGGTCCTCGGTTGCGAACATGGCGTGGAACAGTCGGCGCTCGAAGCGGATGCCTTCCGCCAGCGTGGTCTCATAGGCCCGGTTCACGGCCTCCTTCGCCATCATCACGATGGGCAGCGATTGCGAGGCGATCTTCTGCGCGGCCTTCATCGCTTCGGGCAGAAGGTCCGCCAGCGGCACTACGCGGCTCACAAGACCGCTACGCTCGGCTTCCGCCGCATCCATGTTGCGGCCCGTAAGACACATCTCCATCGCCTTTGACTTGCCCACGAGGCGCGTCAGCCGCTGCGTGCCGCCGATGCCCGGCATGACGCCCAGATTGATCTCCGGCTGGCCGAATTTGGCGTTGTCGGCGGCGATGATGAAATCGCACAGCATGGCGAGTTCGCAGCCGCCGCCCAGCGCATAGCCCGCGACCGCGGCGATGATCGGCTTGCGGATGGCGGCGATGCGGTCATTCGTGGCGGCGAAGAGATTGGACTTGAACACGTCCATGATAGGATTGCGTCGCCATCTCCTTGATGTCGGCGCCGGCGGCAAAGGCGCGCTCCGAGCCCGTGAGCACGATCGCGCGCACGCCATCATCGGCATCGAAGGCTTCGAAGTGCCGCAACCAGCTCGCCCAGCAGTTCGTCATTGAGCGCGTTCAGCGCCTGCGGCCGGTTGAGCGTGATAACGCCCACCGGACCTTCGGTTTTGACAAGGATGGTGTTCATAGGCCGCTCCGAAGTTTGCGCAATCTAATCCTCAATTCGCTTTGCGCGCATCTTTTTCAATCGCGCGTGCTTCTTTTTGGCCTCAATCCCGCGCTCCTTGCTGGCTCTTGTGGGTTTGGTCGGGCGGCGCGGCTTGGGCGGGATCGCCGCCGCGCGGATCAGATCTATAAGCCGCGCACGCGCATCGGCGCGGTTTCGCTCCTGCTCGCGATGGCGCCGCGCCACCAGCACCAGCACGCCGTCCTTGGTGACGCGCCGACCGCCAAGCGCCATTAGCCGCTGGCGCACGCCAAACGAAAGAGAAGGTGAACGCGCCACGTCGAAACGCAATTGCACCGCGCTCGCCACCTTGTTGACGTTTTGCCCGCCGGGCCCCGACGCCAGCACGAATTGCTCGTCGAGTTCGTGCTCGCCGATGGAAATATGCGCGGTGACGTGAATCTGGCCCATCGCTAATTTTCCCATGCCCCTTGACAGGCAACCAAATGGTTGCATATTAGGGCCATGAGCATGGATGCAGTCTTCAAGGCGCTGGCGGACAAAAGCCGCCGCCAATTGCTGGACAGGTTGCATCACAAGAACGCTCAGACATTGGGTGAATTGTGTGAGGGATTGGCGATGTCGCGTCAGGCGGTGACCAAGCATCTGGGCATTTTGGAAGAGGCGGGCCTCGTGGCCACGCAATGGCAGGGCCGCGAGAAACTGCACTTCATCAATCCCGTTCCCATCAACGACATCGCCGAGCGCTGGATCGGAAAATTCGAGCGCACCCGGCTCACCGCGCTATCGGATCTCAAACGCAAACTGGAAAGGGAAGAAAAATGAGCAGCTACTTGTTACGTAACTTACATCCGTTCAACGCCGGAAAAAGTGTGGGAGGCGTTAACGACGCCGGAATTCACGCGGCAATTCTGGTTCGGTATCGCGCAGGAGACGAGCTGGAAGGTAGGCGCCGAATGGAAGCTGGTTGGCTCGGAAGGCAAGATCTACGACACAGGCGAAGTGTTGGAATACGATCCACCGCGCCGCTACGCGGTCAAATGGCGCAACGAATTCCGCCCCGAATTGAAGCAAGAGGGCTATTCGCGCTGCGTGATGGAACTTGAGCCGCTGGGCGACACGGTGAAGCTTACCGTCTCGCATACGATCGACGTGGAGAATTCCAAACTCCTTGAAGCGGTATCTGGCGGCTGGCCGAAGGTGCTTTCGAGCCTCAAGAGCCTGCTCGAAACCGGAAAGCCGCTTCCGCCCACGAAATGAATTCAGATGTTATCCCCGGCTTCATATCGCCAACGCGATGTTCGGCGGGGGATAACAGTTTCATTTTTGACATTTCGGACAATAAAACGTGGAACGCCCCGCCTGCACGATGCGTTTGATTTTCGTTTTGCAGCGCGGGCAGGGCGTCGCCTTCGCGGTCGTAGACCGCAAAGCGATGCTGGAATTCGCCAAGCTCGCCGTCGGCGCGCGCGTAATCGCGCAAGGATGAGCCGCCCGCTTTGATCGCGTCTTTCAGCACCAGCTTTATGGTGCGTGCGAGCGCCGCCACCTGCTCGGCGGAAACCTTCGCGGCTATCCGCTTCGGCGAAATGCGCGCCAGAAACAGCGCCTCGCAGGCATAGATATTGCCGATGCCCGGAAATCACGCGCTGATCCAGCAGCGCCGATTTGATCGGGCGTCTTTTTGCCTTTCAACGCCTTGGCCAGATACGCGGCATCGAAATCGTCCGACAACGGCTCCGGCCCCGAGCCCCTTGAACAATTTGTCGCCGTCGAGCTTTGCGGTTTCCACCAACGTCATCAGTCCAAAGCGGCGATGATCGGTGAAAACAATGCGCGCGGGCGCGTCCGTCTCCATCACCACATGATCGTGCTTGCCTTGGCCGGCATCCGGTGGCGCGGTCTTGTAGACATATTGCCGAGCTTGCGCGATTTGCCTCCGGCATAAACGCTCATGCGCCCGCTCATGCCCAGATGGATGACCAGCGTTTCGCCGCTGTCGAGTTCGGCGAGCAGATATTTCGCACGCCGCGTGAGCCGCACGACCTTGCGCCCCGTCAAGCCGCTCGACGAAGCGGGGCGGGAAGGGGATGCGCAAGCCCCCGCGCCGCGTTTCCACCTTCGTGAAAATGCGCCCCTCCAGCGCGGGCTGAAGCCCCAGGCGGACGGTTTCGACTTCGGGCAATTCGGGCACGGTATCTCGCACTTAAGAGTCGCAAGCATCGACCGTAGCCCACGGCGTCCGCGCGGGCTATTGTCGGGCCATGACCACGGCTCCCAAATCCACCGCTTCATTCGGCTTCCGCGACGTGCCGGAAACCGAGAAGGAAAAGCTCGTCCGTGGAGTCTTTTCGTCGGTCGCCGAACGCTACGATCTGATGAACGATCTGATGTCGGGCGGCGTCCACCGGCTCTGGAAGGATTCGATGGTGGAATGGCTGAACCCGCAACCCGGCTGGCGCGTGCTGGATGTGGCGGGCGGCACGGGCGACATCGCGTTTCGCATCGCCGCTGCCGCGCGCGCCAAGGGCGGCGAGGCGGAAATCACCGTCTGCGACATCAATGCCGACATGCTGAACGAAGGCGTGCGTCGCGCGGATGGCGAGACGAATATCGAATGGGTTTGCGGCGATGCGGAAGCGCTGCCCATTCCCGATGCGAGCATGGACGCCTACACCATCGCGTTCGGCATCCGCAACGTCACGCATATCCAGAAAGCGCTGGAAGAGGCCCGCCGCGTGCTGAAACCGGGCGGGCGTTTCCTCTGTCTCGAATTTTCGCGCGTCGATGCGCCGGGGCTGGATGCGCTGTACGAAAAATATTCCTTCAGCGTGCTTCCGCGCCTCGGCGAGATGGTGACGAAGGATGGCGAATCCTATCGTTATCTCGTGGAAAGCATCCGCCGCTTTCCGCCGCAAGCCCAATTCGCCAAGATGATCGAGAAAGCGGGATTAAGCCGCGTGAAAATCCGCAACCTGACGGGCGGCATCGCGGCGATGCATTCGGCGTGGCGGATTTGATGTTCAAGACGCTCGCAAACATCCGCCGTCTGGCGCATGCCGCCCGCGTGCTGGCAAAGCACGACGCGCTGATCCCGCGCGGAATATCTCGCGGCGCTGCCGCCGTCGGCGAAATTGCTGCGGCGGTTTTTCGGCAGCAATGCAGCGGACAAATCGGTTTCGCCCGGCGTGCGTCTGGCGCGCGCGCTGGAAAGCCTCGGCCCCGCCTACATCAAGCTGGGGCAGGTCCTCGCCACGCGTCCCGATATCGTCGGCAATGATGTGGCCGCAGCACTGGAATCGCTGCAGGACCGCTTGCCGCCATTCCCGACCGAAGACGCGCAAAAAGATCATCGAGCAATCGTTCGGCAAGCCGCTCGGCGAAATGTTTTCGTCATTTGCCGAACCCATCGCGGCGGCTTCCATCGCGCAGGTCCATGAAGCGCAAACCACCGACGATCCGCCGCGCCGCGTGGCGGTAAAGGTTTTGCGCCCCGGCATCGCGGTGGAATTCGCGCGCGATCTTTCCGCATTCGCTTTGGCCGCGCGCATGGCCGAACGCGTCTCGGCCGAAGCGCGCCGACTCCGCGCCATTGCGCTGGTCGATACGCTGGCAGCATCGGTTGCGCTCGAGACTGGATTTGCGCATGGAAGGTGCGGCGGCCTCCGAACTCGCCGAGCGCACGCGCGCCGATGAGGATTTCCACGTTCCTGCCGTCGATTGGGAGCGCACATCCGAACGCGTGCTGACGACCGAATGGGTGGACGGCACGCCGATCCGCGATCCCGCCGCGCTCGAAGCCGCCGGCCACGATCCCAAGCGCATCGCGCTCATTCTGATACGCAGCTTTCTCACGCAGGCGCTGCGCGACGGTTTCTTCCACGCCGACATGCATCAGGGAAATCTGTTCGTCGATGCGGAGGGCCGCCTTGTCGCCGTCGATTTCGGCATCATGGGCAGGCTCGATCCGGCGATGCGCCGCTTCATGGCCGAAACGCTGATGGGATTCCTCGCGCGCGATTATCGCGCGTGGCGCAAGTCCATTACGACGCCGGCTTCGTGACGCAAGCGCACCCCATCGACACCTTCGCCCAGGCCATGCGCGCCATCGGCGAGCCGATCTTCGGGCGCACCGTGCGCGATGTGTCGATGGCGAAGCTGCTCCAGCAATTGTTCGACACCACGCGCCGTTTCGACATGCAGATGCAGCCGCAGCTTCTGCTGCTGCAAAAGACGATGATGGTGGTGGAGGGCGTGGCGCGCAGCCTCGATCCCGATTTCGATATCTGGGAGGCCTCGCGCCCCGTCGTCGAGAAATGGATGATGGAGCAGATCGGTCCCGAAGCGCGATTGCGCGACGCGGCGGAGGGCATCGACCGCGCTCGGCCATCTTGCCCGCAATCTGCCCGATCTGCTGCGCAACGCCGAAACGGTTTCCGCCATGCTGGCGGAGGGCGGGCTAAAACTTCACCCCGATACGGTGCGCCGCATCGCCGACGCACAGGCCGCGCGCTCGCGCAACATGCGCATGGCGGCATGGATCGCGGCGGGGGCGTTGGGATTGTTGGCGGTAGGAACGCTTCTTTGAGCTTGATATCTGATATCGATATCTGATATCATTCTCCCATGCGCACCCTTGTCGACATCCCCGAACCGCAGCTTCGCGAACTGACACGTCTCAGCAAGCGCCGGAAAGTCTCGCGCGCCGCAGTGATCCGCGAGGCGGTCACGTCTTATCTGGACAAAAACAAGCCTAAGGCCATGCGTGATGCTTTTGGCATTTGGGGCGACAAAAAATTCGACAGCTTGGAATACCAGCGCAAACTTCGCGACGAATGGTGAAGGCGCTCTTCGATACCAACATTTTGTTGGACTATCTGAAGGGCGTCACCCAAGCGCAGCGGGAAATTGCGCTCCAGAAGGATGTCGCGATCAGCATCGTAACCCGTATGGAAGTGCTGGTGGGAGTGGAACCCGCCGCCGAGCCGGCAATAAGAATGTTTCTGGATACTTTCATCACCGTACCGCTCGACGAAGATGTTGCCGAACGCGCAATCGTGCTGCGCAGAAAACATCGGCTCAAACTTGCCGACGCGATTATTTGGGCATCCGCTCAGGCTCAAGGGCGTATTTTCGTCACGCGCGACATGAAGGATTTCCCCGGTGACGACCCAGGAATCCGCATGCCGTACAAATTGTGAGAGATCGGGAACTTACGACTTGCTGTCCTTGAGAACCGGCTTCGGCAGCATGTCGGTGATCTTGACCTGTCCAGCACTGCACGCTTCGGAGCCCGTCGCGTTCACGACATAGATGTTGAGATCGACGGTGTGGTTATCCAGATCCGGCACGTCGGGGATTTTCACGCGCACAGCACCCGTCAGCAATTGCTCGTCGGTGGCCAGAACTTTCTTGTAGCCCATCGGCGCATCGGCGGGCGCCGCCGATACCGTCAGCACCACGCGCACATCATTGGCGGGGGCTGTGTAATCCAGCGCACCGCAGGCAATCGAAATCTCGTCGCCGGGCGCCACCACGGGAACGTCCTGATCCGTGTACTGATCGATGTCGGGCGCCGATGCAGGCACGGGCGTTCCTTGCGCGAACGCCGCTCCTCCCAACACCAATATAGCCGTGAAGCACGCCGCTCCGGCCCATGAATTGCGCATTGTCAGCTCCTCCCGCCTTCCCCGCGGGTTTCCTCGAAGCGAATCTAGTTTACCTGTCTATCGCGTCCTTCCCAATAGGGTTTTCGCAATTCCCGCCTAAGAATCTTGCCGGTGGGGTTGCGGGGCAGGGCCTCGATGAAATCGACCGATTTGGGCAATTTGAAGCCCGCGATGCGGTCCCGCGCCCAGGCGATGATGCTCGCCGCGTCGGCGCTCGGCACCCGGTTTTGGCACCACCACGGCCTTCACCGCCTCGCCCCAGCGCTCGTCGGGCACGCCGATCACGGCCACGTCGGCGACGGCGGGATGGCCGAAAAGGGCGTTTTCCACCTCGGCGGGATAGATATTCTCGCCGCCCGACACGATCATGTCCTTCACCCGGTCGTGGATGTAGAGGTAGCCATCCTCGTCGAAATAACCCGGCGTCGCCGGTGTAGAACCATTCTTCGAGGATCGACTTGGCAGTGGCCTCGGCCCGGTTCCAATACCCCTTCATGACGTTCGGCGCGCGGATGACGATCTCGCCAACCGCGTGCGGCGGAAGGGCGCGGCCAGAACTGTCCACAACCCTGATCTCGTGGCCGGGGGCCGGCCTGCCGCAGGAGCGCAGCTTGCCGCGTGCGGGATCGTGGTCCTCCGGCGGCAGCACTGTAGCCCCGCCCGTGGTTTCGGTGAGGCCATACACCTGCAGAAAATCGCAGCCCATGATCTCCTTCGCGCTGAGCAGCAAATCCTGCGCGATGGGCGAGGCGCCATAGGAGATGATTTTCAAACTGGAAAAATCCGTCTGCCGCACATTGGGCTGTTGCGTGAGAAACAGGATCACGGCGGGCACAAGAAAGGCGTGATTGATGCGTTTGGTTTCGATCAGCGATAGAATTTCCTGCGGATCGATATCGCCGAGCACAATTCCGCGCGCGCCATGCGAAAGCGTCAGCACGCCGATATTCACGCCAGCCACATGGAAGATCGGCATGGCGATCAGCACGACATCTTCGGGCGTATAGGTGGCAAGGCCCATGTCGGTCGCCGATTTGATGATGGCGAGATAATTCGCCGATGTAAGCTGCACGCCTTTGGGATGTCCCGTTGTGCCGGATGTATAAAGCTGGATCACGTCATCGTCCGGTGCGACCGGCAGCATCGGGTCTTTCGCGTTGTGCGCATCGCGCCATGGTTCGTAACCGGGCCAGAGATTATGGCCGCCATCGATGGCGATCACATGCTCCAGCTTCGGGCAAAGCTCGCGAATTTTTTCGACCGCGCCGTAATAATCCTTGCCCACGAACAGCACTTCGCAGCCCGCATCATTGAGCACATAGGCGATCTCCGGCGGAGCGAGCCGCCAATTCACGCCCACGATCACCGCGCGCGCCTTGAACGCACCGAACAGCACCTCGAAATAGCGGTCGGAATTCTTGCCGAGATAGCCCACGCGCGCGCCGGGCTTTTGCCCAAGCCCGATCAACCCCTGCGCCACGCGATTGCTGCGCGCGTCGAGCTCGCCATAGGTGGTGAGCCGGTCCTTGAAATCGAGCGCAACCGCGCCCGGCCGCTCTTTGGCATAAAGGCGCGGAATATCGGCGACCGAATTGAGCCGCTCATAGACTGACATGGACGCTCTCCCGTTGTTCTTTTGGGCAGAGTGTAGCGGCTGATACGGCCCGTGACGCAAGGGCAGGTTGACCGGGCGGGCATGCGTGAGTAAACTAGTTTGTAAACTAGTTGGTTCGAGCCATGAACAAGCCCGTCGGCGCCTTCGACGCCAAGACCCATTTTTCCGAATTGCTGGAGCGCGCCGAGCATGGCGAGGAAATCGTCATCACGCGCCGTGGCAAGGCGGTCGCGCGGCTTGTGCCGATGGCCGATCTTAAGAGAGAGGATCCCGCCAAGGTGCTTGCCCGCATGCGCAGGCGCGCGAAGACGACGGGCATAAAACGCTTCGACTGGAAAGAGTGGAAGAAATACGTCGAAGAAGGCCGGCGATAGAACCACATGCCGGGGCTCATCATAGATGCATCCGTGGTGCTGGCTGTGATGCTGCCGGATGAAATCGACGCCTATGCCGACAAGGCGATGGAAGCGGTGACGAAAATTGGCGCGCGCGCGCCCGTCCATTGGCCTCTGGAAATCGCCAACGGATTGCTGATGGCCGAACGCCGCCGCCGCATTACGCCCGCCATCCGGCAGAAATCGCTTGCGGATGTGCGTGTACTGCCCGTCGAAATCGATGACCGGACGGAAGAGGCCGTCTGGGACGACGTCAGCGATCTTGCTGCGAAATACAGATTGTCGATTTACGATGCGGCCTATCTCGAATTAGCCCGGCGTCTTTCGCTTCCTCTCGCGACGCTGGATGAGGAATTGAAGACCGCCGCTGCCTCCGAAGGCGTGGCGATCTTCTAAAACCTCCTGCTCAAATAATAAAATCGCCACGACATGGCCGCGGCCGCAACCAGAAGGGCGAAGGCGAGCCCGATCCAGATGCCCAGCCCCTTCATATGCAGCCCGAACGCCAGCCACAGGCAGACCGGAAAGCCCGCCAGCCAATAGCTGGCGCCCGCGATCCACATGGGCGCGCGTGCGTCCTTGAGGCCGCGCAAGGAAAGCGCGCCCACCACCTGCAAGCCATCGACGATCTGAAACACCGCCGCCACATGCAGGAACAAAACCGCCAGCACGATCACATCGGCGTTCTTTGTTACATCGGCGAAATAAAGCTCGGCGATGTCGCGCGGGAACGCCCAGATGATAATGCTGGTCAGGCTCATGAAGACAACGCCCATCAGCATGGCTGTGTAGCCCGCGCGGCGCACGCCATCGCCGTCGCCCGCGCCCGCGGCGAGCCCCACGCGCACCGTCGCCGCCATGCCGATGCCGAGCGGCACCATGAAGGTGATCGACGGCACGTTGAGCGCGATCTGGTGTGCAGCGACGGATGCTGTTCCGAACGTGCCCATGATGAGCGTGGCCGAATTGAAGAGCATCGCCTCGAAGATCATGGTCAGCCCGATGGGCATGCCGAGCCGGAAGATTTCCACCAGCATCGTCCAGTGCGGCCGGTGGAAGCGCCGGAAGATGCGATAGCGCCGGAGCGCGGGCGTTAAATAAACAACCGCCACCATCGCCAGAAAGCTGAACGTGTAGGAGCACGCACTCGCGATGCCCGAACCCACCAGTTCCAGCCGCGGCATTCCGAAATGGCCGAAGATCAGCGCGTAATCGGCCACGAAGTTGAAGAAGATCGCCGCCACCATAACCCACAGCGCCGAATGGGGCCGGTTGAGCGCGGTCGCGAAATTGCGCAGCACCTGATAGCCGAGCGTCATCGGCAGGCCCCAGCACAAAACGCTGGTGAAGCGCGCGGCACCGGCCGCAAGCTCGGGCTTCTGGCCGAGCAGCAGCAAAAGATCGTTCGTGAACAGCAGCACGACAATCAGCGGTGCGCCCATCATCAGCACAGACCAGAAGCCCATGCGCGTGACGGCGCGCACGCCCGCGCGGTCGCCAGACCATCCGCCAAGGATGTGCGCGATCATCGGCGAAACCGCCGCCACCGGCCCGCAGCCGATCAGCCAGCACAAGAAGAACACGGTGTTGCCGAGCGCTGCGGACGCGAGCGCCGTTTTGCCGAGCCGCCCCAGCATGATGACGTCGGTGGTCATGATCGCCATCTGCGCAAGCTGCGTAATGACGAGTGGGCCTGCGAGCCTGGCAAGCGCGCGCGCTTCATCGGCCCACGCGGTCAGCCCATGGGCTGCGATGGTTTGCGGCTCGGCAATGTTCATATCGGCGAAATCGGCCATGACACTTTTTCTTTTCGTGCCCGAACCCGAAACGCTTTGGCGGATATAAAAATCCCCTCCAAAGCTTTGGGCTCGGGAGGGGTGAAACCATCGAACGGGCAGGCGGACCTAGACCCCGTTCTCCTCTCGAGCGGCAGCGGCGATCCCGCTATCCAGCGGAACCGGCTCGCGCGTGATGCACACAGCACAATCCATGCTTCACCTGCTCAAGGCCCGGCGCGGCCCCATGCCGCGTTGGAAAAGCGTTGCTACGCGCGGGCGCGGGCCGAGTCAACGGGGCGCGGACGATATCAATCCTGTGTTGCGCGGACCGCACATCCGGGCGCTACAATCGGCCAACGATATTGAGGAAACGCCCATGGATTTCGCCATCCCGAAGGACATCACCGATCTTCTCGCCCGCCTCGACGATTTCATCGAGCGCGAGATCAAGCCGCTGCAAGCCGAAAACGACAATGAGCGATTCTTCGATCACCGTCGCGAATGGGCGCGCACCGATTTCGAGCATGGCGGGCTGCCGCGCAAGGAATGGGAAGCCCTGCTCGGCGAAATGCGCCGCCGTGCGGACAAGGCCGGTTTCCTGCGCCTGGCGCTGCCGGAGGAATTCGGCGGCAAGAATATCGGCAATCTCGCCATGGCGATTATCCGCGAGCATCTGGCGGCGAAGGGGCTTGGCCTTCACAACGATCTGCAAAACGAAAGCTCCATCGTCGGCAATTTCCCGCAAGTGCTGATGTTTCGCGATTTCGGAACGTCGGAGCAGAAGAAAAACTATCTGGCCCCGATGCTGGAGGGAAAAGCGCGCATCGCCTTCGGCCTCACCGAACCCAAGCATGGTTCCGACGCCACCTGGATGGAAACGCGCGCGGTGCGCGACGGCAATGGCTGGCGCATCAACGGCGAGAAGATGTGGAACACCGGCGTGCATGTGGCGACGCATGACATGGTGTTCGCGCGCACATCCGGCCCGGATGGCGATGCGCGCGGGCTCACCTGTTTCATCGTGCCGATGGATGCGCGAAGGCGTGAAGGTCGAGGAATATATGTGGACTTTCAACATGCCCACCGATCATGCGCGTGTTTCATTCACGAACGTGTTTGTGCCGGATGGCGCGGTGTTCGGCCCGGTCGATAACGGCCTCGTGCTCGCCCGCCATTTCGTGCACGAAAACCGCATCCGGCAGGCGGCATCCGGCGTGGGTGCCGCGCAATATTGCATCAATGAAAGCGTCGATTACGCCAACGCGCGCAAACCCTTCGGCAAGCCGCTGTCGCGCAATCAGGCGATCCAGTGGCCGCTGGTGGAATTGCAGACCGAATGCGAGATGGTGCGCTGGCTGATCTATCGCACCGCCTGGGAAATGGATCGCATGACCGGCCCGGAAATCCAGCTTTATCTCTCCGACAAAGTTTCGATGTGCAATTACCGCGCGAACCGGCTCGTCTGCGAGGCCGCCGATCAGGCGATGCAGGTCCATGGCGGCATGGGCTATTCGCGCCACAAGCCGTTCGAGCACATCTACCGCCATCACCGGCGCTACCGCATCACCGAAGGCTCGGAGGAAATCCAGATCCGCAACGTCGCGGGCCATCTCTTCGGATTCATCGGCAAAAACCGGCCGCGAGCGTGATCGATACAATTTTAGCGAAACTAGCATCTAACTTTATTTAACTGCTTAAGCGCGCCGCAATGTGCATGGCGTCATCATCGCTCACGGATTTCCAGCGCGGGTGCGATAGTCAGGATTGGATTGATCGATGCAGGCACTTGGCCAGGTTTGGGGACGTGTCGATCCCCAGGCGCCCGATCTCAGGGAAACGGCAACGCCGCTCGAAACGCCAAAGCTTTATGGCGCGCAAACGCTTGTCGATGTCTGGCGCGGTTGCCGGCAGGGCTTTGTGGTTGGGCGCGATATTCCCTCGCGGCCGCTTTCGGGCGTGCTGCGCAATCTGGCGATATTCGAGCCCGTCGCGGCAGGCGCCGATTTTCTTGTGCGCCTGGCGGGCACCGCACTTCTGCGCCGCTTCGGCCGCGACGTCAGCGGCGCGAAAATGTCGGAGCTTTACGCGCCGCTCACCTTCGAGCGCCGCCGCAAATGGCTCGGCGAAGCCATTCGCACCGCAAAGCCGGTGATTCACGAGATCGAGATACAGCAGGGAAATCGCAGGCCGCTGCGATTTGAGTTGATCGTGCTGCCGGTGCTGGCGCCCGATCACGTCACGCCCTGGGTGCTGGCCGGGTTTTTCTATCACGAGGACTGACGCGTCCGCGCCGATCTGCTAACACTTTGCCATGCTGAACATCGCTCACCGCGGCGGCGCGGGGTTATGGCCCGAGAATACGCTGGCAGCCTTTCGCAACGCCGTGGCGCTTGGCGCGGACGGCGCGGAACTTGACGTGCAACTCTCGCGCGACGGCGCGGTGGTCGTGTTTCACGATTACCGGCTGAAGCCGGAGATTTGCCGGCTGGACGGTCAATGGCTCACCCCGCCCACACCGCGCATCAAGGATCTCACGTATGACGAGCTGCACGCATATCTGATCGGGCTTGCCGATCCCGCAAGCGATTATGCGCGCGCGCACCCGCATCTGAAGCCGTCGAACGGCGCGCATATTCCCCTGCTGTCGCAGGCGATCGATGCGGTGAAATATACGAGCAAGACCTTCCGCCTCTTCATCGAACTCAAAACTTCGTTTTCCGATCGCGCCGTTTCGGCTTCGCCCGAAGTTTTGGCCGAACGCACAATTGCGGTTCTGAAGGAAAATGATTTTCTGGATCGCGCGGTGCTGGTTGGTTTCGATTGGCCCGGATTGCTGCATGCGAAAAAAATCGCGCCGGAAATCGAATGCTGGTTCACGACGCTCGCCCAAAGCTGGTTTGGCGATGTGCCGCCTCCGCCCGAGGACGATCCGCCTTCGCAAGCATCCCTCGATGCGCTGCGCTACTGGGCGAAGAACGCCATTTCACCCTGGGCGGGCGGTTACGATGCGATAAAATATGGCGGTTCGATATTGCAGGCGATCAAAGCCGCCGGCGGCGACGGCTGGTTTCCGATGTATCGCGATGCGACCGACGCGGCGGTGAACGAGGCGCGTGCGCTCGGATTGAAAGTGGGCGCATGGACGGTGGACGATCCGAAAGACATGCGCGCGCTGATCGCGCGTGGGATCGATGCTATTTGCACCGACCGGCCCGATTTGCTCGCGTCGATGCTTTAACCGATGCCCTCGAACAGCGCCGTCGAAAGATAGCGCTCCGCAAAGGACGGAATGATCGCCACGATGGTCTTGCCCGCCATGTCGGGACGCGCGCCAACTTCCAGCGCCGCCGCAATCGCCGCCCCCGACGAAATTCCCACCGGAATGCCTTCCATGCGCGCGACTTTCCGCGCCGTCTCGAACGCGGTCTCGTTGGAGATGGTAATCACTTCGTCGATCACCTTGCGGTCGAGAATGGCGGGCACGAAACCCGCGCCGATGCCCTGAATCTTGTGCGGGCCGGGCTGGCCGCCGGAAAGCACGGGCGAATCCTCCGGCTCCAGCGCGATCATGCGCACGCTCGGCTTGCGCGCTTTCAGCACCTGGCCGACGCCGGTGATCGTGCCGCCGGTGCCGACGCCGGAAATCACCACATCGACCTTGCCGTTGGTATCGTTCCAGATTTCTTCCGCCGTCGTGCGGCGATGAATGTCCGGGTTCGCGGGATTCTCGAATTGTTGCGGCATGACCGCGCCGGGCGTGGCGGCGATGATCTCCTGCGCCTTTGCAATCGCGCCTTTCATGCCCTTGGCCGCTTCGGTGAGCACCAATTCCGCGCCCAGCAGCGCCAGCATCTTGCGCCGCTCGAGCGACATCGAATCCGGCATGACCAGATATCAGCCGATAGCCCTTCGCCGCCGCGACGAACGCCAGCGCAATGCCGGTGTTGCCGCTGGTCGGTTCGACCAGCGTGGATTTGCCGGGCGTGATGATGCCCTGCTTTTCCATCGCCTCGATCATCGCGACGCCGATGCGATCCTTCACGCTCGAAAGCGGATTGAAGAATTCCAGCTTCAGAAGCACGTCGGCCTTGACGCCCGCTTCCTTCGGTCATGCGGTTCAGCCGCACCAGCGGCGTGTCGCCGATGGTTTCGGTGATGGAATCATAGACGCGTCCGCGTCCGGGCTTGTGTTCGCTCATGAAATCCTCCTGGGATTGCAATTGTCCGGCATCAGGGCAGCCGGGCCTTGAATCCGGAATAGGTGAGATAAAGGCCAAGCACCAATGGCACGATGAGAAAAAGATCGAGATGTTGCTGTACATGCAGCGCGTCGAACAGCGCCATCATCGAAACATCGGGCACGACCAGAAGTGTGATGCCTTTCAGCAGCAACAGCCATCCCACCAAAGTGACGACAATTGTGGGCGCGCCGCCGGACCAAACATTGTGACTCAAGACCATCGCCAGCCCCGCCGCGACCGCCATCATGCTCAACATGAGCAGCAACGCACGATCGGTGAACAACAGATTTGCGAAATCGTGGTTCAGGAACAGGCAAGCCACGAAAGCGATGATGAACAGGCCAATCAGCCTGCTGAGATAAATCGTCGTTCGGGACATCGTTTCCTCCGTTTCTTCCCGGCGCGGTCGCGCGGATCAAATCGTGAAGTCGGCCGTCACGCGCCCCCCGCAATCCACGCCCGCGCTGCGCGCGCGCTGGCAAAGATCTTCGATCGTGATCGCGTCCAGCCGCTGCATCACTTCTTCCTGTAGCGATTGAATCAGCGGCGTCACGATCCGTGCGCCGAGATCGGAGCGGGGTGCTGCGTTCTCATCCTCCCCATCCTCGATGCTTTCGGCCACGCGCACAATATCGCCCACGGAAATGCGGCGCCGTTCTTTGGCGAGCCGATAGCCGCCGCGCGGCCCGCGCACGCCTTTGAGAACGCCGGCGCGCACAAGCTGCTGCATCACCTGTTCGAGATAGCGCTGCGGCACGCCCTGGCGCGCGGTGATTTCCTTGGCCTGAACGGGCTCGGGCCGCGCGTTGAACGCGATGTCGATGACGGCTTCGAGCGCAAGCAATGTTTTTCGGGAAAGTTTCAGCATGGTCACTTTCTGATGGTTTGGAGAAATTCCGGTGGAGCCGAAGCCGCCCGCTCCCGCGCGCGCTTGTGCGGCAAGTTCGGCGGTTTCGGAAAATTCGGCGCGTTCGTGGCTCGCGATAATGAGCTGCGCGATCTTCATCCCGCGCGCGATGCGAAATGGCGCATCGCCATGATTGATGAGGATCGCCTTCACTTCGCCGCGATAATCGCTGTCGATGGTGCCCGGCGTGTTGAGCACGGTGATGCCGTGATTGAGCGCGAGCCCCGAGCGCGGTCGCACTTGCGCCTCCGTGCCTTCCGGCAGCGCAATCGCAATGCCCGCACGGCACGCCAACGCGCGCGCCGGGCTTCAATTCGATATCGGTGTCATTGGCCGCGAGCAGATCGAGCCCCGCCGAACCCGCTGTCGCGTAAGCGGGCAGGGGAAGATCGCTCGCGTGGGCGAGGCGCATGATCGTCGATCTTCACGCCGCTTTCCCCTTCAGCGCGTCGGCGATGCGCGCCGCGAGCCGCGTGCCCACTTCGGCCTTGTCCATTTCCGGCCAGTTTTCGGTCGCGTTCGCGGTAATGAGATGCACGGTGTTCTTGTCGCCGCCCATGATGCCGGTGGCGGGGCTCACATCGTTGGCGACGATCCAGTCGCAGCCCTTCTTCGCGCGCTTGGCCTGTGCGTGCGCGATTACGTCATCGGTTTCGGCGGCAAATCCGATCACCAGCGAGGGCCGCTTGCGTCCCGCGCGCGATGGTCGCCAGAATGTCGGGATTGGCGACGAGCTTCACATTCGGCGCGCTCGCATCGTCCGCTTTCTTGATCTTGCTGTTGGCGGCGAGCTCCGGCCGCCAGTCCGCCACCGCCGCCGTGAACACGCCGACATCGACCGGCAGAACGGATTCGCACGCCGCCAGCATTTCGCGCGCGGTCTGCACCTTCAGCAATTTCACGCTCGGCGGCGCCGCGATTTCCACCGGCCCGGAAACGAGAATCGTCTCCGCGCCCGCCGCGCGCCAGCGCATCGGCAATCGCGTAGCCCTGCTTGCCGGACGAGCGATTGGCGATGAAGCGCACGGGATCGAGCGGCTCCTGCGTCGGCCCCGCCGTCACCAGCGCCTTCATGCCGGTCAGCGGGCCGGGCGCTGCCAGCGCATTCTCGATCGCCGCCGCAATCTCCGGCGGTTCGGCCATGCGCCCCGGCCCGAATTCGCCGCAGGCCATTTCGCCGTCATCGGGACCGACGAACATCACGCCGTCTTTTTTCAGCGTCTTCAGATTGCGCTGCGTCGGCGGGATGGTTCCACATGCGCACATTCATCGCGGGCGCCATCAGCACCGGCTTGTCGGTTGCGAGCAGCGCGGTCGACGCCAGATCGTTGGCATGGCCGTTCGCGAGCTTCGCCATCAGATCGGCGGTCGCGGGCGCCACCACCACCAGATCGGCGGAGCGCGACAAGCTGGATATGCCCCATCTCGGATTCGTCGGTCAGGCTGAAGAGATCCTGGAAGACTTTCTCGCCGGTCAGCGCCGACACCGACAGCGGCGTGACGAACTCGGCGCCGCCTGCGGTCAGGATCGCGCGCACGGCCACGCCGCGCTCTTTCAGCGGCCGGATCAGCTCAAGGGACTTGTAGGCGGCGATGCCGCCGCCGATGATGAGCAGGACGCTTTTGCCGCGCATAAGCGACCTCTGCGAGACGAAAATACCGTTTTCAGCGGGACAATATAACGAATAACGGCGGCGGAGTGTAGTTCTCCCGGCCAGGGAAGGAAAGCCATGAATATCCAGGCAAAGAGCGGAGATTTGCCGCCTTTCAAGCCGCTGCCCCAGAAGCCGCCCCCGATCGACGTGCGCCGCAAGCCGGACGGCACGATCTATATCAGCTCGAACTATCCGCTGGGCGAGATGCGCCGCTCCATCGCCCATCTGCTGGAGGCCAAGGCCGCCGAGCATCCCGAGCGCAATTTCATCGGCGAGCGCACGCCGCTGGCCGACGGCAAGACTGGGCGATTGGCGCTATCATCACCTATGGCGAAGCGAACGCGCGCGCGAGTGCGATCGCGCAGGCGCTGCTCGATCGCGGGCTCGGCCCGGATGCGCCGCTGATGGTGCTTTCCGGCAATTCCATCCGCCACGCCGTGATGATGCTGGGCGCGATGAAGGCGCGCGTGCCGGTGGCGCCCGTGTCGGTCGCCTATTCGCTGATGAGCGGCGATCACGGCAAGCTGCGACATGTCTCCGAACTCACCAAGCCGAAAATGATCTATGCCGAGCAGGGGCCGTTTTACGCCCGCGCGCTTTCCGCGATTGCCGCACGACGGCATCGAAGTCGTCACCGCGATCCCGATCTCCGACCGCGCGACGACGTCTTACGATGAATCTGCTGAAAACCAATGCCGGACCCGCAGTCGCCGCGTCGATGGAAAAGATCGATCACGGCACGGTCGCGAAATATCTCTTCACCTCCGGCTCCACCGGCATGCCCAAGGGCGTGATCCAGACCCATGGCATGATGTGCGCGGTGGTCGCGGCGCCGAGGCGCTGCGCACCGAGGAGATTCGGACGAAATTCCGCAGAGCCTGGAATGGATGCCGTGGAACCATATCTCCGCCGGCAATATCGGCTTCAACAGCAATCTGAATGCCGGCGGCACGGTGTATCTGGACGCCGGAAAGCCGCTGCCCGGCATGTTCGACGAGACGATCCGCAATTTGCGCGAGATCTCGCCGCTGGTGTTCGGCACGCGCGCCGATCGCATTCGGCTGGCTGGCGCGACGCGATGGAGCGCGATGCCGTCCTGCGCGATAATTTCTTCAAGAAGATGCGCTATGTCGGTTATGGCGGCGCGACGCTCAGCCAGGATATCTATGAGCGCATCCAGGCGCTGTCGATTGCGTCCACCGGCTTTCGCATTCCGCTCACCACGATGTATGGCGCAACCGAAACGCAAGGCATCACGGTCGTGCATTGGATCACCGAGCGCGTCGGGCTGATCGGCCTGCCGCTGCCCGGCATCACGCTGAAACTGGTGCCCAACGGCACGAAGCTCGAAGTGCGCGTGAAGGGCCCGACCGTCACGCCCGGCTATCTCAACCGCCCCGATCTCACCAAGGCCGCGTTCGACGAGGAGGATTTCTACTGCCTCGGCGATGCCGCGAAATTCGTCGATGAAAACGCGCCCGAAAAGGGCCTCGTCTTCGACGGCCGCGTGACGGAGGATTTCAAGCTCGATTCCGGCACCTGGGTTTCGGTGGGCACGTTGCGCGCGCAGGCCGTGGGTGCTGCCTCTCCGCTCATTCAGGATTGCGTCGTCTGCGGGCAGGACAAGCCGTATGTCGCGCTGCTCGCCTGGCCCAACATCACCGCCGCGCGCGAGATCTGCGCCGATACCGCGCGCTCATCTCCCGAAGAAGTGATCCATTCGCCCAAGGTGAAGGAATATCTGCGCGTCCGCTTCGCCGAGCACAACGCGAATTGCGGCGGCTCGTCGGGCCGCATCAAGCGCGTCATGCTGATGCTGGAGCCGCCCTCGGTCGACGGCCACGAAATCACCGACAAGGGCTACATCAACCAGCGCGCCACGATGGAACGGCGCAAGAAGCTCGCCGATCTTCTTTATGCCGCGTCTCCTCCCGAGGATGTGATCGAGATCGGCTGACCATCTGCGGCTAAGATCGTTCCGACGGGAGGCCAAAGATGAAAATGCGAATCCTGATTGTTGCGGCGTTGCTTTGTGCGGCGGCTCCGGCCTATGCGGAACAAATCCGCTTTCCGCAAGACGGCGATCCCGCGATCACCGCCGAAATTCCCGGAAGCTGGCACACCGAATTGCGCAATGACGGGAACCTTCATATCTCCTCCGTCGATCGCAATCTGGAAGTTCTGTTTTCGGTTGTGCCGTTCGATGGAACGACGGACGAAGCCGCCGCCGCCGCCATGAAAGCGAATTTCGCCACCACGCCGGGGCGCGGCGACGCGGTCTTGGTTTCCGGTCATGACGGTTATGTCTATTATTCGATGATGGCGGGCGACAACGGCCAGATATTGAATGTGAAGATGACGGTGGTGCGGCTGGATGCGGAAAATATGGGCATCTTCACGATCATTAGCGACCAAAAAATCAACACGCTTATGTTGAGCGCCGCGCAAGCCGTGGTAGACAGCATAAAGCTGGCGCCCGCCCAATAGGACTTGCGCGCGCGGGCCGGCCTCGCGCACAATCCGCGCCCGCAACCGCGCCGGAAAGATTTCCGAATGCCGCTTGATCCGATCATCAAGGCGTTTCTCGACCAGGCCGCCGCACAACCCACGCCCAAAATGTGGGACGTTCCGGCGGAGGTTACGCGCGCCGTGTTCGTCGCGACGTTGCAGCTTGTGGGCCCGAAGGATGTGCCCATCGGCAAAATCGAAAATCTTTTGATGCCGGGTCCGGGCGGCGAGATTGCATTGCGCGCCTATACGCCGGTGGCCGCGGGCAGCGATGCGCTACCCACGCTGATCTTTTTTCATGGCGGCGGCTTTGTGATCGGTGATCTGGATTCCTATGACGGTATTTGCCGCATTCTGGCCAATGAATCGGGCGCGCGCGTGATTGCGGTGGATTACCGCCGCGCGCCGGAGAACAAATATCCTGCTGCGTTGGACGACGCGGTCGCGGCGCTGAACTGGATCGAGGCCAATGCATCCAAGCTCGGCGTGGATGCGAACCGGCTTGCCGTGGGCGGGGATTCGGCGGGCGGCGCGCTTGCGGCAGCACTTGCGCAAATCGCGCGCGAGAAGGGCAAGCCCAAATTCGTTTTCCAGTTGCTGATGTTCCCGGTGACGCAGATCGGCGGAGATACGATATCGCTGCGCGAATTCGCCGAAGGGTATTTTCTGGAACGCGCCATGCTCGACTGGTTCTTCGATCAATATCTGCCAGCCGATGCCGATAAAACCGATCCGCGCATTTCGCCGCTGCTGGCGAAGGATTTCGCGGGCCTGCCACCCGCCTACATCATGCTCGGCGGCTACGATCCGCTGCATGACGAAGGCGAACAATATGCCGAAAAGCTGCGCGACGCCGGCGTTACCGTCACGGTGGCGGATTATCCCGACATGGTTCACGATTTCATCTATTTCGAAAGCATGCTGCCGCAAGCCCATGAGGCGCTGGTCGCGGCGGCGAATGCGGTGAAGGCGGCCTTCAGCGCGGGATGAGTTTTCCCGGATTGAGAATGCCTTTGGGATCGAGCGTTTGCTTCACAGCGCGCAGGATTTCAATTCCGAGCGCGCCTTTTTCCCCCGCCATCCACGGCAGATGATCCTCGCCGACGCCGTGATGATGGCTGATCGTGCCGCCGTTCGCGGCAATCGCATCGGTCGCGGCCTTCTTGATCGCGTGCCATTGCGCGATGTCGCCGTCGAGCGCGCGCGGGAAGATGTAGGTGAAATAGAGGCTCGCGCCATCCGGGTAGGAATGGCTGATGTGGCACATCACGATGCCTTTTGCACCCGGCCGCGGCGCGGTCTCGCGGATGGAATTTTCCAGCGCCGCGCGCACCGCATTGTATAACGCATCGATCTTCGACCAGCTCGTCGCGGTTTCCAGCGTATCGACGCCCACGCCGCGCTCCATCAGCGGCTCGCGCAGATAAGGCCCGTGAAAGCGGCCCGCGCGCCAGCGTTTACCCGGCCCGCTGCCGATAGACATTGCGCCCAGATTCTTCGCGATCTTCGCGAAACGCTTGCGCGCGTTGCTCACATCTTCCGCATCGCCTTCGAAGACGGATATCAACGCGCAGGGCCGTTCGCTGAAACCGCGCATATTGAGAAAGGCTTTCTCCAATTTTCCCTTGATGCCTTCGCGCGCGCCGATCTTGCTGAACGCGCGATAAAAATGTGTCTCGTCGGGATCGGACAAGCGCAGCATCGATGCGGGCAGATCGTTCTGCGCTGCTTCGCGAATGGCGGCCGCCCCGCTTGCGAAATCGCGGAACAGGAAGCCACGGAAATCATAGACCTTCGGCACCTGATGCACGCGGAACTGCGCTTCGGTGACGATGCCGAACGCGCCTTCGGAGCCGATAAAGAAATCGGTGAGGCGAGGCCCCGCGGCACTCGCCGGGAAATCTTCTGTCGTCAGCAATCCGCGCGGTGTCGCGACCTTGGCCGCGATCAGCCAGTCTTCGGCTTTGCCATATCGTCCCGATTGCTGGCCCGCGCCGCGATGGGCGATCCAGCCGCCGAGCGTCGAGAATTCGAAACTTTGCGGATAATGGCCGAGCGTCACACCCTTTGTCTGCAACGCTTTCTCCAAAGCCGGTCCATAAATTCCCGCTTCGGCGGTGGCGGTGTTCGAAAACGGATCTACATCCAGCAGCCGATCCATGCCCGAAAGATCGAGCGACACGACCGATTTGAACGCACCCGCATTTGCCGTCACGCCGCCGACAACGCTGGTGCCGCCGCCATAGGGCACCACGGCAATGCCGCGTTCACTGACGTAGGTGAGCAGCGCGAGCACTTCGTCGGTGCCGCGCGGATAAAGCACCGCATCGGGTGCGGCCAACATATCGCCCGCGCGCAGACGCAGAATGTCGTGATAGGAACGCCCGCGCGCATGGAACGCACGCTCGTATTTGTCGTCGCGCACGCGGTCGGCGCCCAGGATCGCGATGAATTTCTCGCGCTCGCTTGCATCGAGCCGCGAGGCGGGAAGCGTGATGTCGTCCAGCGCGCGCGCGGGCGTAGCGAGCAGGCTCGGCATGCCCAATTCTTGCGCCAGCCATGGCCACACCGCATCGGGAAGCGCGTCCCTGTGCGCGGCCCAGCCCCAGCCATTCCATTGGATTTTGCCGCGGTCGATGCTCATGGTTTCCTCAGCAACGAATGTTCAATGCGCGCGGCAACAATTCGAACGTCGCGGGCAATTTTCCGGCATTCTCGCCATCCACTTCGATCAGCACGGCGCGGCCTTTCGTTTCGGCCACGGGTGCGGCGGTCACTTTCGCGCCGCGCATTGCCCGCACGCCCGGCCGGTCCAGATGTTCGCCGGTATAGATTAATTTCATGTCAGCGAGCGTCTGGCTTTTCGAGACGCCGCCCATGATGACGACGTCGAACAGCCCGTCATCGGGCTTGGCATGGGGCGCCACCCGCATGCCGCCGCCGAAGCATTGCCCGTTCGCCACGGCCACTGTCGAAATCGTGTCGATCTCGTCATAGGAATTATCGACGCGCAGACGCACCGCGCGGTCGCGATAGGTCAGCATGTCGATGGCGCTGTGAAAGGCAAAGGCGAATTGCCCGCCGAACAATTTGGCGATGCGCGCGCGGTTCACCGAATCCACCACCGCGCCGGAAAGCCCGAACGAAGCGATGTTCACGAAGTAGCGGATCACCGGCTCGCCGGAATTGGAGAGGCACGAAACCTTGCCCACATCGATGGCGCGGGGAGACGCATCTTTCAGCCGCGCAATGGCCGCGAGATAGCCGGGCGCGATGCCGAATGTTTTGCGGAAATCTCCGCCGGTGCCGCTGGTGACGAAGGCGAACACCGCATCGGGCGCAATCGGTCCCTTCTCGTCGAAGAAACCGTTGATTGCTTCGTTGATCGTGCCGTCGCCGCCGACCGCCACCACTTCCTGATGGCCTTCGCAGAGCGCATTGCGTACAAGCGCTGTTGTGTCGCCGCGCGCGGATGAAAACGCGACCGACATTTTCGGATAGGCGTGTCCCAGCGCATGCTCGATGGAGGGCCATTCGCGCGCCGTGCGCCCGCCCGCCGAATGCGGATTGACCACGACGAACGCGCTCATGAATTTTTCATTGGGCGCGTGCGCCCTGCACGCGGAAATTGGCCGCGAGCGCATCGAGTTCGGATTGCCGGCGCGCCGGATTCCATTCCATTTCCGTCGCCATCAGCCACACGCTTTCGTCGAGTGCGGCTTCGCCCGGATCGCCGAACTGGCCGATGCCGGTGCGCCGCATCACGACATCTTCCAGCGTCATCGCCATTTCTTCCTCGATGGCGAAGAGTATCTGCGCGCCGATATCGCCGGTGGGCGCCAATTGCGCGCGCATGCCGGGCTTGTTGCCTGCGCATTCCAGAACCTTCGGCAGCCGCGCGCCGTAAAGCCGGCAGAGATGTTCGATGTTGCGGATGCTTTCGTTTTCGTCGGACTGGCTACGCACGAAATCGGCAAACGGGCCATCGGGCGCGCCCGGCAACCGCGCCGTCGCGGTCGTGCATTCCGCATATTTGCCGCCGAGCTTTTCCGCAATCGCATTGGTGACTTTCTCGGCCAGATCGCGCGAGGTCGTCCATTTGCCGCCGACGGCGGAGAACAAACCGTCGAGGCCATCATCCTTGCCATGATCGATCAATTCGGCGCGGCGGCTTGCGGCATAGGTATCGCCGCCGCCATTGTTGCCGTCATCCACCAGCGGGCGCAGCCCTGCATAGAAATGCTCCACCATCTCGCGCGACAGATGCGCCGACGGCAGATGCCGGTTGATGAAATCGAGGAAACCGGAAATATCGCTCTCCGTCACGCCGACGGAATCCGGCAGGCCGAGGAAATTGGTGTCGGTGGTGCCCAGAATGGAATGGCCGCGCCACGGCAGCACGAAGAAATGCCCGTTTTCGGCAGCCACGGTCAGTGCCGTTTCCTGCGTCAGCGACGGCACGATCAAATGGATGCCCTTAGCCCGCAACAATCGGTGTACGGATGGTTTGCCCAACGCCCGCTCGATGAAAAGATCGGCCCATGGCCCCGCCGCCAGTAGCGTCAGTTTCGCGCGCACGTCGAAGCGCGCGCCGGAGAATGTCTCCTGCACCGAAGCGCCCTCAACGCGGCCATCGCGCATCAGCAAATTCTCGGCGACGAGATGATTGGCCGCTTGCGCGCCATGCTCTACCGCATCCACCACGCATTCGAGCGCAAGGCGCTCCGGCGCATACATCTGCGCGTCGTAATAAAGAAACGCGCCTTCGAGGCCGGGTCCATCCACCAGCGGCTCGCGCTCCAGCGCTTTCTTCGACGAAAGCCAGCGATGCCCGCCGAGCCGCTGGCCCGGATCGTCCAGCCATGTGCGGTCGAAGGAGAGCGTGTCGTAGAGCGTCAGGCCTGCGCTCAGCGTGGCGCGCGCGCGGAAGCCGCCATTATAGACCGGAAGCATAAAGGGCAGCGGCTGCACCAGATGCGGCGCGATGCGCTGCCAGATGCGCCGCTCTTTCAACGATTCCCGCACCAGCCCCAGCTCGAAATTCTTCAGATAGCGAAGCCCGCCATGGATGAGCTTGGAATTGTGCGCGCTGGTGGCATGCGCGAAATCGTCCTTCTCGACGATGGCGACCTTCATCCCGCGCAACGTCGCGTCGCGGGCCACGCACGCCCCCGTCACCCCGCCGCCGATGACGAGCAGGTCGAATGTTTCGTTGGCGAGGCGTTCGGGTATGCGGCGCATGGTTCGGTAGGTGAGGTGGACGCTTGCTCTTGTCAATGCCGAGTGTGGGCTGTCAAGCTTGGCCTCGAACGCCATCCAAACCAAGAGGAACGCCGCCATGCCCCGGATCAAGGCTAACGGGCTCGATTTCGAGTACGAAACGTTCGGCCGGGCCACGGACCCGGCGCTGCTTTTAATAATGGGTTTTGCGGCCCAAATGACGATGTGGCCCACGCCCCTGTGCGAGGGGCTGGCGGGACGCGGATTCTACGTCATCCGCTTCGACAATCGCGATGTGGGAAAAACGACACATCTTTCCCATTTCGGCGCGCCCAATCCGGGCGAGGCGATGGCGAGGGTCATGAGCGGCCAGCCCGCCAATCCGCCCTACACGCTGGACGATATGGCGGCCGATGCGGCGGGGCTGCTGGATGCGCTGGGCATTGCCGATGCGCATATCGTGGGCGCGTCGATGGGCGGCATGATCGCGCAATTGGTGGCGGCGAAATATCCGCAAAAGACGCGAAGCCTTGTGTCGATCATGTCCACCACCGCGCGGCGCGATCTGCCGCCGGCCAAGCCCGAAGCCATGGCCGCGCTGATGACGCCGCCCGCGAGCCCCGCGCGCGAGGATCGCATCGCGCAAGCGATAAAAAGCTGGCGTGTGATCGGAAGCCCCGGCTATGCCGCCACGGACGAAGAATTGACCGCGATGGTGGAGCAGGCGGTGGATCGCGTGCCTTACGATCCCGCAGGCATCGCGCGGCAGATGGTGGCGATTGTTGCCGCACAACCGCGCAATTCGCTTCTGAAAGACCTGCGCGTGCCCGCGCTGGTGATCCACGGCGCGGACGATCCGCTGATCCCTGTGGAAGGTGGCAAGGATACGGCAGCGTCCATTCCCGGCGCGCAACTCGTCATCGTGCCGGGCATGGGCCATGATTTCACCAATGCGCTGGTGCCGGTTTACCTGAAGCACATCGGCGATTTCGTCAGTGCGGTGGAAGCAAAGAAAGCGGCCTGAAAAACGAAACCCCGCTCTCGCGAACGGGGTTTCGGGTCGCTTGTAAGGGGGAAGCCGGATTACTTGATCTTGCCTTCCTTGAATTCCACATGCTTGCGCAGCACGGGATCGTATTTCTTGATGGTGAACTTCTCGGTCATCGTGCGGGTGTTCTTCTTGGTGACGTAGAAGAATCCCGTGTCGCCGGAACTGTTCAACCTGATCTTTGCCGTTGTGGGCTTCGCCATGGGGGCGCGCTCCTGAAATTTCGCCGAAGGGCCGGTAACCTAGCCATGGCTTGCCCGAAGTCAAGTCAGAGGTGAGTTACGCTCGCTTTGCCCCGGAGGAACTGGAAAAACGGTGCGGGCCGGGCGGAATCGCCGGAAAGCCGCGCCTCCACCTCGTCCAGCACGACGCGGGTGATGGAGGGCAGGTCGAGCGCGCGGGCCTCGGCCAGCGTCACCCAGCAGGGGGTGAGCAATTCCTCATTGGCCGCAGTATCGAGCTGATGGGCGATGGTTTGCGCGTCGGCCATGAAGAACCGCGCATCGAAGCGCCGCGTGCGATTGGGCGGGGTGATGGCGCGGGCGACGAAATCGAGGGTGTCCAGACGCGGCACGATTCCATGGGCAAAGAATTTCCGCCACGCCGCCGCTCGCGTGCGCGGGATTTTGCCGGAACGTTCGCCGACCAGAATTCCCGTTTCCTCGAACGTCTCGCGAATAGCGGCTAGCGCAAGACCGCGCGCTTTCTGCGGCGTCGCGCCGAATGCCGCCTTTGCCGAAACCTCCGCGCGCAAATCGCCGCCCGCCGAAATGCGCGCATCGGCGGGATCCATCCGCCCGCCGGGAAACACGAATTTGTTTGCCATGAACGCCATGCCGCCATGACGCTTGCCCATCAGCACGCGGGGCTCGCCTTCGCGCTTGACCAATATCAGCGTCGCCGCATCGCGCGGGCGCAGCGCGCCCGGCACGACCGGTTCATTGTCGGAATCGAAGGGCGAATTCATGGCCGCACTCTAACGCTTGCGCTTCTTCGCGACGAAATGCGGCCTCGGCGTGGCGCGCTGGGCATGTTTCGCTTCGGCCATTTCGAAGCGCAGCCCGCCGGTGAGTGGTGCTGCTTCCACCAACCGCACGATTGCCAGATCGCCCAGTTTGTAAACCATGCCTGAGCGGTCGCCGACCAGTGCGTGCTTCTTCTCGTCGTGGCGGAAATATTCGGAGCCCAGCGATCGCATCGGGACCAATCCTTCCGCGCCGGTCTCAGGCAGCCTCACAAACAATCCAAAGCGCGTGACGCCGGTGATGCGCGCCGTGAACATCGCGCCCACGCGATCTTCCATGAACGCGGCCACGTAGCGGTCGGTGGAATCGCGCTCCGCCGCCATCGCGCGCCGCTCGGTCATGGAAATATGATCGGCGATTTCGCCGAGCTTTCCCATTTCGCCATCGCTCAAGCCATCGCTTCCCAGCTTGAACGCGCGGATCAACGCGCGATGCACCACCAGATCGGCGTAGCGCCTGATCGGCGAGGTGAAATGGGCATAATGCGTCAGGTTCAATCCGAAATGGCCGATATTGTCCGGCGAATAGATCGCCTGGCTTTGCGTGCGCAGCACCACATCGTTGATGATCCCGGCATGCGGCCCTTTTTTTACAGTGGCGAGGATGCGGTTGAACATGCCGGGCTTCATCACCTGTCCCTTGGCGAACGCCACATTGATCGTGCGCAGATAATCGGAAAACGCGAACAGCTTTTCCTGCGATGGCGCTTCATGAATGCGATAGATGAGCGGCAATCGCGCGCGTTCGAGGCTTTCGGCGGCGGCCACGTTGGCCTCGATCATGAACTCCTCGATCACGCGCATGCTCTCCAGCCGCTCACGGAAGGCGATGGACGCGACCTTGCCGTCCTTGCCGATCACGATGCGCCGCTCGGGCAGATCGAGATTGAGCGGATCGCGCTTGTCGCGCGCTTCCGCCAGCGCCTGATAGCAAGCCCACAAATCGGCGAGCATTGCCTTTCCCTCCCCTGTAAGGGGAGGGTCGGAGCGCATCGCGCTCCGGGGAGGGGTCGTTCCAGATTGCTGACCCCCACCTGACCTCCCCCTTTCAGGGGGAGTAATTTGATCGAACACACTTTGCGCCTGCGCATAAGTCAGGCTCGCCGCCGACCGCATGATGCCGCGCAGAAATTCGTGAGCGCGCTTGTTGCCGTGTTTGTCGAAGCGCATGCGCACGGCCAAGCACGGCCGGTCTTCATTCTCCATCAGCGAACACAGATCCGCCGAAAGTCGCTCCGGTAGCATCGGCACCACGCGATCCGGAAAATATGCCGAATTGCCGCGCTTCAGCGCTTCGCGATCCAGCGCGGAATTGTGCGTGACGTAATGGGCGACATCGGCAATCGCCACGATGGCGACATGCCCGCCGGGATTGGACGGATCGTCATCCGGCCCCGCCCAAACAGCATCGTCATGATCGCGCGCGTCTTCGGGATCGATGGTCACAAGCGGAAATTTGCGCAAATCCGTGCGCCCGCGCGCATCGATAGGTTTCGCGCCTTCGGCTTCCGCAATAGCTTCCTTCGGAAACTCGGTGGGAATGCCATGCGCGTGAATGGCGATAAGGCTCACCGCCTTGGGCTCGCTCATGCTGCCCAGCCGCTCGATCACGCGCGCGCGAGGGATGCCGGAAGCCTTGCCCGACAGCGGCTCGGCCATCACTAGCTCGTTCGCCACCGCGCCATTGCGGTCGCGGCTATCGACGATGAATTCGTAGCGGCTCTTGCGATCTATCGGCGCGATGCGTCCTTCACGCGCGCCTTGCTGATAGACGCCGAGCACGCGATGCACGCTCGCGCCCAGATGCTTGATGATGCGCGCTTCATATCCGTCGCGCGTTTCGCTGAGCCGCGCGAGAATGCGTTCGCCCTTGCCGAGTGCGGCCGCGTTTTCCTGCTCTTTGCCGGGCACGACATAGATCTTCGGCGGCTCGCCTTCGAAATGCTGCGGCCGCGCCAGCAATTCGCCGTCGGGATCGGCGCCGATGATTTCCAGCACCGCCACTTCGGGCAGCGCGCCGGGCTTGGAATAGCTGCGCTTCTTGCCGCGCTCGATCGCGCCTTCTTCGGCCAGTTCTTTCAGGATGCGCTTCAGTTGAATGCGGTCATTGCCCTTGACGCCGAGCGCGCGCGCGATATCGCGCTTGGCGCCGCCGGGCGTCTTGGCGAGTGCTTCCAGAACGCGCGCCTTGTCGAGTTGTGGCGGCCCTTTGCGCGCCACGGCCTATTCGCTTTCCGCAGCCACCGGCGTGCGTTTGGCTTTCGCTTTCGATGCGGGTTTGGCTTTGGCTTTCGCTTGCGGTTTTGCTTTTGCCGCCTGCTTTTCTTTCGGCGCGGCTTTCGCTCTGGATTTTTTCCCGCCGCCTTTCGCCGCGCGTTCGGCGATGAGCGCGCTTGCGCGTTCCAGCGTGATCGTCATGGGATCGGCATCTTTCGGAATCGTAGCATTCACTCTTTCCGTCCGTCACGTAGGGCCCATAGCGTCCCTTCATGACTTTTATCATCGCGCCGCCATCGGGGTTCGGTCCCAATTCCTTCAGCGCTTCGGAGCCGCGCGGGTTTCGACTCTTTGCTTTCTTCTCCGCCAACACCGTCACCGCGCGATTGAGCCCGACGGTGAAAACTTCGTCCGCCGATTCCAGCGACGCATATTGCCCGTTATGCGCCACATAAGGCCCATAGCGCCCGAAATTGGCGGTGATCATTTCGCCGCTTTCGGGATGCTTGCCCACATCGCGCGGCAGCGACAGCAGCTTCAGCGCATATTCAAAATCGACATTCGCCGGATCCACACCTTTGGGAATCGATGTGCGCTGCGGCTTGTCGCCTTCGCCAAGCTGCACATAAGGCCCGAAGCGTCCGCTGCGCAGCGAAATCGTTTCGCCGGTTTCGGGATCCTTGCCGAGTTCGCGCGGCTGGCTGCTGGCCGCATCTTCCGCTTTTTGGCCGAGCTGGCGCGTATAGCGGCATTCGGGATAATTCGAGCAGCCGACGAACGCGCCGAAACGCCCGAGTTTCAGGCTCAGTTCGCCATCGCCGCAGCCGGGGCATTTGCGCGGATCGCCGCCATCCGCGCTCTTCGGAAAAATATGCGGGCCCAGAATGTCGTTCAGCGTCGTGATGACCTGCGAGATTTTCAGGTCCTTGGTGCCCGCGATGGCGGCCGAAAAATCCTTCCAGAAATCGCGCAGCAATTGCTTGTAATTGAGATTGCCGGCCGAAACCTCGTCGAGCTTTTCCTCCAGATCGGCGGTGAAGCTGTATTCCACATAGCGGTGGAAAAAATTCGCAAGAAAGGTGGTGACCAGCCGTCCCTTGTCTTCGGGAATAAAGCGGTTGCGATCCAGCCGCACATAGGCGCGATCGCGCAGCGTCGAAAGAATGCTCGCGTATGTCGAAGGCCGGCCAATGCCGAGTTCTTCCAGCTTGCGCACAAGGCTCGCTTCGGAATAGCGCGGCGGCGGCTCGGTGAAATGCTGCGCGGGAATGATTTTCTCGACGCCCAGCGGTTCGCCCTGCGCCATCTTCGGCAGTTTGGAACCATCTTCATCGCCTTCGTCGTCGCGGCCTTCCTGATAGAGCGTGAGGAATCCGTCGAACAGCGTGACCGAGCCCGTGGCGCGCAGCGTGACCTTGCCGTCGCCGGAAACCGCATCGACGGTCGTGCGCTCAAGCTCAGCACTTTCCATCTGGCTGGCAACGGCGCGCTTCCAGATCAATTCGTAAAGGCGGGCCTGATCGGCATCCAGCGCGCGCGAAACCTTGTCGGGAATTCGCTCAAAGCTGGTGGGGCGGATGGCTTCGTGGGCTTCCTGCGCGTTCTTCGCCTTGCTGGTGTACATGCGCGGCGATTTCGGCACGTAACGCTCGCCATAGCGCGCGCCGATCATCTGCCGCGCCTCGCCAATCGCTTCGCCCGCCATCTGCACGCCATCGGTACGCATATAGGTAATGAGGCCGACGGTCTCGCCGCCCACATCCACGCCTTCGTATAGCTGCTGGGCGATCTGCATGGTGCGTTTGGCGGCAAAGCCCAGCTTGCGCGAGGCTTCCTGTTGCAGCGTGGAGGTAATAAACGGCGGGGCAGGGTGGCGCTTGACCGGCTTGCTCTCGATGGAGCCCACGCTAAATTTCTGCGCGCCGATCGCAGCGACCGCGTGTTTGGCTTGCGCCTCATTGCCGAGCGAAAGTTTCTCCAGCTTCTTGCCGTCCACATGCGTCAGATGCGTGGTGAATTCGCCGGAGGCGGCTTTCATGTCCGCATCGACGGTCCAATATTCCTGCGCGCGGAACGCCTCGATCTCGTCCTCGCGCTCGCAGACGAGCCGCAGCGCCACCGATTGCACGCGCCCCGCCGATTTGGCGCCCGGCAATTTGCGCCACAGCACGGGCGAAAGCGTGAAGCCCACCAGATAATCCAGCGCGCGGCGCGCGAGATACGCATCCACCAGTTCGGCGTTGATCTGGCGCGGGTGCGCGATGGCATCCAGCACGGCGGATTTCGTCACCGCGTTGAACACCACGCGCTCGACGGGAATCTTCTTCAGCGCATGGCGCTGTTTCAGCACTTCCAGCACATGCCAGGAAATCGCCTCGCCCTCGCGGTCGGGGTCGGTCGCCAGGATCAGCTTGTCGGCGTCCTTCAGGGCGTCGGAGATGTCCTTGATCCGCTTCTGGGCGCGGGCATCGACCTCCCAGATCATGGCGAAGTCGTCGTCCGGCTTTACCGAGCCGTCCTTTGGAGGGCAGGTCGCGGATATGGCCGAAGCTCGCCAGCACCCGGTAGCCGGGGCCGAGATATTTGTTGATCGTCTTGGCCTTGGCCGGGGGATTCGACAACTAGGACGTTCATAAGGGGGGCGGCGCCGTCTTTATAAGGGGGTCAAGGGCGCGGACACTGGGCGAAGGGGGGAAGCGGTGTCAACGCCCGCCGAGGGGATTTGATCACCATTAGAAGTTGAATAATCAAATAATTACCCCAAATCACCAACTTCTGGTTGAAAAGAATATGGTTCCGGCTCTAGAGTACGAAATCTGTTCTCCTTTGTGAGTTCCACCCGATGCCTGCCTCAACCAAGCCTGCCGCAGCCGCCGAAGCCCATCAGGCCTTGGCCGGAATGTCACCGGTCGATACCGCGCGTTACACCAAGGAACTCCTTGATTCTCTTAAAGGAATGGCGCTGCGGCAGGACCATCTGGTGCTGGCGGGCCTGCTGGATGCCGCAGCCCGAGAGGCAAAGCGCCTCATCGCCAATTCCTTCTGAACTCAGGCTAGCGACACCCGGTTGCCGGGGTGGCGGGCCAATCGCCCGGCCAATTCCAGTTCCAGAATCACCGTGAGGATGATGGCGGGTGCTGCACCCGTCTGTCGCACGAGTTCGTCCACCTCGACCGGCGCGGGCCCCAGCAATTCCTCGATCCGCGCGCGAACCGCATCGGCATCGGCTTCGATTGCGGCGGCGTCGGGCGGCGATGAAGCGGCTTCGATTTCGGTTTCGCGAAATGCGTGGCCGAGGATCGGCCGCAAGCCATTCATCACATCGGCTGCGGATTCGGTGAGCGTTGCGCCGTCGCGGATGAGCCGGTTGGCGCCCGCCGCGCGTGGATCGAGCGGCGAGCCCGGCACGGCGAAAATCTCGCGGCCCTGTTCGAGCGCGTAATTCGCGGTGATGAGCGAGCCGGAACCCTGCGCTGCTTCAACGACAACGACTCCGCGCGCCATGCCGGAGATGAGCCGGTTGCGGCGCGGAAAATGGCGCGCTTGCGGCTGCTGGCCGAGCGGCATTTCCGAAACGATGACACCTTCGTTTTTGATGCGCTGGTAGAGCGCTTCGTTTTCCGGCGGATAGATGATGTCGAGCCCGCCCGCAACCACCGCGCAGGTGCCGCTCGCCAGCGCGCCTTCATGCGCCGCCGCATCGATGCCGCGCGCAAGGCCCGACACGATCACGAGTTTTTCCGCGCCGAGATCCATGGCGATCCTGCCCGCAAGTTTGCGCCCGAGCGCGGACGCGTTGCGCGCGCCCACAATCGCCACCATGTCGCGTGCCAGAAGCGTCATATGGCCGAGCGCAAAAATCAGCGGCGGCGGCGCGTCGAGCGCTGCAAGCCCCAGCGGAAATTCCGGCTCGACGGAGGCGATCATGCGCCCGCCGATCTTTGCGAGTGATTCCAATTCGCGTTTGATTTCGTCTTCGCCCGGCACTTGCAGGTTTCCGCCGCCGCGCCGCGCCATGCGCGGAGCAGCCTCCAATGCAGCAAATGCCGAGCCGAAACGCGCGATCAACGACGCAAACGTTACCGGCCCGACATTGGGAGTGCGAGACAGTCGCAACCAGGCGCGGCGTTCTGCATCACTCAGCGTTCGCATCGGTTTGACCAAAATCAAAGTTGAAAATCGGGAGATCGGTTCTGCTTGGCAAGTAGTTCGGGGATTTGAAAATGAGTCAAGGAAACGAAATCTATTTGATCCTGTCGCTCGGCGGCATCGCCGTATTCGGTATCGGGCTTGCCATCGCCTCGTGGTGGGAGCGCGCCAGGCATTAGCCTTTCGCGCCGATGCGCGGTTCCTCGCCCTTGAGGAGCCGCGCGATGTTCTCGCGATGCATGACGAAGATCAGAAATGCCAGAACGGCCGCAAGCGCCGCGTAAAGATGCTCGCTGAACAGCATCATATAGACGGGCGAAAGTGCCGCCGCGATCAGTGCGGAGAGCGATGAAATCCGCCAGATGAGCGCGGCGATGATCCATGTTGCGGCCACCAGCAATCCCACCGGCCAGCAAAGTGCGAGCATCACGCCGAGGAACGTCGCTACACCCTTGCCACCCTTGAAGCCGAGCCACACCGGAAAAACATGGCCGAGAAACGCGCCGAACGCCGCAAGCGCTGCGACAAGCGGGGTCTGGTAAAACAGCATGGGCACGAAAATGACCGCTGCGGCCCCTTTGCCCGCATCGCAGATGAGCGTTGCAATCGCCGCCCATTTTTTTCCCGTACGCAAAACATTCGTCGCACCGATATTGCCGGAGCCGATCTTGCGAACATCGCCCGCGCCCGCGAGATACGAAAAGATCAGGCCGAACGGAATTGAGCCGAGCAGATAGCCAGCCAGAATACAGAGCGAAACGATCAACAGGGGCGAGGGGGGACCGGGGATCATGCGTTTGCCGCTTTCTGCGCACCGCGTCCCGGCGAATAGCCGGCTGCCTTCGCCGCCGCCGCATCGGCGAAGAACACGACATCCTTCAGCCGCTTGGCCGTCAGCTCGGCACTCGGCGCTTCGTAATGATGCCAGCGGCGATGGCCCGCCAGGAAATTCTCGATATCGCTCTCGCAATAGAAGCAGCGCAGCCGCGGCGGCTTTGCGGGAATAAAGTGAAAGCGGTTGGCGGTATAAACGCCTTCCTGCGGATCGTGCACGATGCAATTGGGATTGGCGCAGCGGATGCCCGATTTGCGCGGCTGTTCGTAGAGAGGGTATTCACCCTCCGCAAAACCGGTTTCGTATTTCCGCAAGGAATGTTCGGCATCGAAATCGAGCAGCATGGAAATCAGCGCCATGCGGATCGGCACGCCGTAAGACGCCTGCTGGAAATAGGCCGCGCGCTTGTTCTTGTCGAGCGCGATGTCGAGTTCGTCCACGCGCGGCAGCGGATGCAAAACGCTCGAATGTTTGTAGCGCTTGTCTTGCAGGAATTTGGTATCGACCTTCATATATTCCTGTTTCTGGTCGGCCCATCGCTCCTTCTGGAAGCGCGTGACGTAAACGACATCGACGCCCTTCTTCAATTTGACGTCGATCTCCACATCGGGATTGGCCATCAGCGACAATTGATGCGGCTCCACCGCCGTCACGTAAGCGGCATCCACCGCATTTTCGCGGCCGCTCTTGGCCACGGGGCGGCAATGAAATTCATTGCGCAGCCGCCAGTCCACATGCGCGGGCAATTCCATTCCCTTGGCGCCCGGCATCGGCATGATGTTGGCGCCGAAGCGCGCCAGCGCATAGACGAAGGAATGGATGGTTCGGCTGCCGCGCAAATCGCCGGAGATCACCACGTTCAGATTCTTGAGTTTGTTCTTCTCGCGGGAAAGCGTGAAAAGATCGCAGAGCGTTTGCGTCGGGTGCTCATGCGCGCCGTCGCCGCCATTGATGACGGGGACGCTGGCATATTCCGCTGCCAGCCGTGCGGCGCCATCGCGCGGATGGCGGATCACGATCGCGTCGGCATAGCTCGAAACCACGCGCACGGTATCGGCAAGGCTTTCGCCTTTTGCGGCAGAGCTCGACGCCGGATCGGCGCTGGTGATCGTGCCGCCGCCCAGCCTGAGCATCGCGCTTTCGAAGGAAAGCCGCGTGCGCGTGCTCGGCTCATAAAACAAATTCGCCAAAATCGAGCCCGCGCCGGTATGCGCGCTGCGGCCTATGCGTTGCGAGGTGCGCCGCCCGCGCGCGCGGCCCTTCAGCCGCGTGTCGCCCAGTTCGGAGAGAAATCGCCGCGCCAGATCGAAAACACCTTCCACCTCCTCGTTGCTGAGGTCGTTGATGGAGGTGACGTGCCGGAGCGTGGTCATCTGCGCAAGGCTAATACGGCGCGCGCGGCCCATTACGCAAGCCCCGGCCCGCGCATCCGGTCGAGCGCGCCCTGGAGGATGTAGGCTGCCGCCATCTTGTCCACGACTTCGGCGCGGCGCTTGCGAGAGGCGTCGGCGTCCAGCAGCGTGCGGGTGACGGCGACGGTGGAAAAGCGCTCGTCCACCAGCGCGATGGGGATGTCCGACCGCGCGGCGAAATTGCGGGCGAAGGCGCGGGCCGATTGGGCAGACGCGCCCGCCGTGCCGTCCATGTTCAGCGGCAGGCCCACCACCAGCCCGCCCACGCCATGCTCCTTTATAATGTGATCGAGCCGGGAGGCGTCGGCGGTGAATTTCCCCCGCGTCAGGGTTTGGAACGGGGTAGCGATGGTCAGCAGCGTATCGGAGAGCGCCAGCCCGATGGTCTTCTCGCCCAGATCGAGGCCGAGCAGGCGGGCGTTCGGAGCCAGCGCGGATTTCAATTCGGAAATCAGAACGATGCTCAATTTTTTTCCCTCCCCTGAAAGGGGAGGGGTGAAATGTTCTGAGCGAGGCGAAGAACATTTCGGGGAGGGGTCATGTCGCGTGCGACGAAATTGACCCCCACCCGGTTCGCATACGCGAACCGGCCTCCCCCTTTCAGGGGGAGGAAATTAAAGAGATCGACCACAGCCATTCAGATTCACCGCTGCCCGATCTCGATGCGATTGCCCGCCGGGTCGCGGATGAAGAAACGGCGAAGCCCCTCGGCCATGCCTTCGCTTTCGATGGTGACACCCTTGGCCACAGCGTCCGCGCGCGCCGCCGCAAGGTCGTCCACCCGAAAACACACATGCCGCTTGCTGGTGGGCGAAGGCTCGGGATCGACGCCGATATGAAACTGGATATCGCCCGCCTGAAACCATGCCCCGCCGCGGGCGCGCAATTCCTCGGGCTTTGGAATTTCCGGCAGCGCCAGAACCTCGCGATAGAAGGCGAGGCATTCGGCCTCCAGCGCGCGGGGCACGGTCATCTGCACATGATCTATTCCGGCGATCTTCAAAATGTGTCTCGCTTGCCAGTCCGCGCCCCGATTGCTAGGCAGGGCGCGCAATTCTTAGCACATAGATGAAGCCCATGTCCGTGGACAAGGACACCGTCCGCCGCATCGCCCGGCTGGCCCGCCTCGCCGTGAAAGAGGAGCGGGTGCAGCCCATGGTCGATGAGTTGAACCAGATTCTGGCCTGGGTGGAGCAGCTCAAGGAAGTCCATGTCGAGGGCATCGCACCCATGACCAGCGTGGTCGAGCAGCGCCTGAAAATGCGCGAGGATGTGGTGAGCGCGGGTGGCGACGCCGCCGCGATCACCGCCAACGCGCCCGAAGCCACCGATAATTTCTTCGTCGTGCCGAAGGTGGTGGAGTGATGCTGCCCGCAAGCCCCACCGATTTCACATTAGCCGACGCGCGAGAGGCCGTTGCGTCGAAGAAGATTTCGTCGCGTGAATTGACGGCCGCGTTCGTGAAGGCCATCGAAGCGGGCCGCGCGCTCAACGCCTTCGTCACCGAAACACCGGAAAAGGCGTTTGCCATGGCCGATGCGTCCGACGCGCGCATTGCGAAAGGCGAGGCCCGCGCGCTCGAAGGCCTGCCGCTCGCGATCAAGGACCTCTTCTGCACCAAGGGCGTGCGCACGACCGCGGGCAGCAACATCCTTTCGAATTTCGTGCCGCCTTACGAATCCACCGTCACGCAGAATTTATGGGACGCAGGCGCGGTGATGCTCGGCAAGACGAACATGGACGAATTCGCCATGGGTTCGTCCAACGAGACAAGCGCGTACAAGCCGGTCATCAGCCCGTGGCGCGCGAACGGCTCCAACGAGCGCTTCGTGCCGGGCGGATCGTCGGGCGGATCGGCCGCGTCGGTTTCCGCGAATATGTGCCTCGCGGCAACGGGCACGGACACCGGCGGCTCCATCCGCCAGCCCGCCGCCGTCACCGGCATTGTCGGCATCAAGCCGACTTACGGGCGTTGTTCGCGCTGGGGGATCGTGGCGTTCGCATCCTCGCTCGATCAGGCGGGCCCGATGACGCGCAATGTGCGCGATGCGGCGATCCTGTTGAAGCACATGGCGAGTATCGATCCGCTGGATTCAACCTCGGTCGAAGTGCCGGTGCCGGATTACGAAGCCACGCTCGAAAACGGCGTGAAGGGGCTGCGCGTCGGCATCCCGAAGGAATACCGCATCGACGGCGCGCCGCCGGAAATCGATGCACTCTGGCAGAAGGGCGCGGACTGGCTGCGCGCGCAGGGCGCGGAGATCGTGGAAGTCTCGCTCCCCCACACCAAATACGCGCTTCCCGCTTATTATATTGTGGCGCCCGCCGAAGCCTCCTCGAACCTCGCGCGCTATGATGGCGTGCGCTACGGCCACCGGGCGCAAGACGTGCGCGAGATCATCGAGCTTTACGAAAAATCCCGCGCCGAGGGCTTCGGGGCGGAGGTGCAGCGGCGCATCCTGATCGGCACCTATGTGCTCTCCGCCGGGTATTACGACGCCTATTACGCGCGCGCCCAGAAAATCCGCACGCTCATCAAGCGCGATTTCGAACAGGCATTCGCGCAATGCGACGTGCTGTTGACACCGGCAACACCGGGCCCCGCCTTCGCCATCGGCGCAAAAACCGCCGATCCCGTGTCGATGTATCTGAACGATGTTTTCACGGTGACGGTGAATCTGGCTGGGCTTCCCGGTCTTGCCGTGCCCGCGGGATTGACGGCGGACGGCCTGCCGCTCGGCCTTCAGATCATCGGCAAAGCCTTTGACGAAGCGACTGTTTTGCGCGCCGGCAGGGCTGTGGAAAAAGCCGCCGCGTTCAGCGCCCGCCCGCAAAGCTGGTGGACGCCATGAGCAAGCTCATCAAAGGCAGCACGGGCGAATGGGAAGTGGTCATCGGGCTGGAAGTCCATGCCCAGGTGCTCTCCGAATCGAAACTCTTCTCTGGCGCCGCCACGAAGTTCGGCGCGGAGCCCAACGAGCAGGTGAGTTTCGTCGATGCGGCCATGCCGGGCATGTTGCCGGTCATCAATAAGTACTGTGTCGAGCAGGCGGTCCGCACCGGCCTCGGGCTCAAGGCGAAAATCAATCTCACTTCGGTCTTCGACCGGAAGAACTATTTCTATCCCGACCTGCCCGCGGGCTATCAGATCTCCCAATACAAGAACCCCATCGTGGGCGAGGGCGAAGTCACCGTCGATCTGGCGGGCGGGGAGAGCGTGTCGGTCGGCATCGAGCGGCTGCATCTGGAGCAGGACGCGGGCAAGAGCCTGCACGACCAATCGGCCGATCATTCCTATGTCGATCTCAATCGCGCGGGCGTGGCGCTGATGGAAATCGTTTCGCGCCCGGACATGCGTTCGTCGGAAGAAGCCGCGGCTTTCCTGAAAAAATTGCGGGCGATCGTGCGCTATCTCGGCACCTGCGACGGCAATATGGACGAGGGCTCCATGCGCGCCGACGTGAACGTATCGGTGCGCAAGCCCGGTGCGCCGCTCGGCACGCGCTGCGAAATCAAGAACGTGAATTCCATGCGCTTCGTGGCGCAGGCCATCGAGTTCGAGGCGCGCCGCCAGATCGACATTCTGGAAAATGGCGGTTCCATCAAGCAGGAAACGCGCCTCTTTGATAACCGGGCGGGCGAAACGCGGCCCATGCGCTCCAAGGAAGAGGCGCATGATTACCGCTATTTCCCCGATCCGGATTTGCTGCCGCTGGTGTTGGACGAAGCCTGGGTGAAGACCATTCAGGCATCGCTGCCCGAATTGCCGGACGAGAAAAAAGCCCGCTTCATCAAGGACTACGGGCTTGCGGCCTATGATGCGGGCGTGATCGTGGCCGAGCGCGAACTCGCCGATTATTTCGAAGAACTCGCGCGCGGCGTCGATGCGAAACTGGCGGCCAACTGGCTGAACAATGAAGTGCTCGGACGCTTGAACCGCGATGGACTGTCCATTTCGCAAACGCGCGCGAGTGCGTCTGCGAACAATTCCATCATTCGCATGATCGCGGACGGAACCATTTCGGGAAAGATCGCCAAGGACATACTGGATATTGTGTGGAGCGAAGGCGGCGACCCTGTGGATATCGTCAATGCGCGCGGTCTGCGTCAGATGACAGACACGTCAGCCATCGAAGCGGCGGTCGATGCGGTGATCGCGGCGAACCCCGACAAGGTGGAAGAGGTCAAAGCGAAACCGAAACTCGCCGGATGGTTTGTCGGTCAGGTGATGAAACAGACCGGCGGAAAAGCGAATCCGGCGGCGGTAAATGCCATCCTCAAAACCCGACTCGGACTGCCCAACGAGGGGTGATTTGTACATTTTCAAGAGATTGACGGGGCGGAGCGGCTGCCCTAGGCAAATCACTCCGTGTACGGAATAACGAATATAACACCGATAAAATAAGGGTTTTATGCAAACCCCGAAAATCGCGAAAACCGCGAGGGGTGGGGGAGTATTGCTTCATTAACGGGAATTAGCCCATATTCTCAGCGTTTTGGGGGGTGCGAGTCGCGCACGACCCAAACGTTAGAGGAGTCGTTTCACATGCCAATGACTGCAAAGAAGAGAAAGTCCAAGAAGCGCACCGTCCGCAAGGCGGCAGCGAAGGGCGCGGCGCGCAAGACGAAGAAGCGCCGCAAGAAGGCCGCGAAGAAGGGCAAAAAGAAAGCCGCGAAGCGGAAAGCCAAAAAGGGCGGCAAAAAGCGCAAAGCCCGGAAAGCAAAAAAGAAGGCTGCTCCTGCCGCTCCGGCGATGTAAGGACAGCCTTGGTGAAGGCAAAGGCCGCGGCCTCCCGCAGGGGGCGCAAGCGCTCCTCACGGAAAGCCGCGGCCAAGCCCATAAATAAGCGGTCCCGTACCGCGCCTAAAACTAAAGTAAAGCCGCGCAATGCGGCTTTTTCCTTGCCCATCGCGCTGTACTACTGGCCCACGCCGAACGGCTGGAAGGTCAGCATCTTTCTGGAAGAGGCAGGGCTGCCATACGAGATGAAGCCCGTCGCCATCGGCAAGGGCGAGCAATTCGCGCCCGCGTTTCTGAAGATCTCGCCCAACAATCGCATTCCCGCCATCGTCGATCCCGATGGGCCGGGCGGAAAACCGATCTCCGTGTTCGAGAGCGGGGCGATCCTGCAATATCTCGGGCGCAAGACGGGCAAGTTCTATCCCGCCGATGAGCGCAAGCGCGCCGCCGTCGATGAATGGCTGTTCTGGCAGATGGGCGGGCTTGGGCCGATGGCGGGACAGGCCAACCATTTTCTGAATTACGCCAAGGATGTCAGTGAATACGCGACCCGACGCTACACCGATGAAGTGAACCGCCTGTTCGGCGTGATGAACAAGCAGCTTGCGTCGCGCAAATATCTGGCGGGCGCCTATTCCATCGCCGACATGGCGTGCATCGGCTGGGTGTTGTCGGGCATGCGGCAGGGTCAGGACATGAACGCATTCTCCCATCTGGATGCCTGGGTGAAGCGCATGCGCGCGCGCCCCGGCGTCGAACGTGGCCTCGCGCTCGGCCGTGAATTAAGGCAGGCGCAGCAAAACGATCCAAAAGTGCAGGAAGAAGCTCGCAAAATCCTGTTCGGGCAGCGGGCCCGTTAAAATTTCATAAAAATCAACGTTAACGCGTCTTTAGCCACTTCAATCCCAACATCCTCCGAGCGCGGCCATATTGGCACGCGCGAAAGCGGGCGGGAGCAAGCGATGGTTTGCGTTGATGTGGACGCGCTGACGCAATACGAAATGGCAGCCAAGCAGGGTCGCGCGGACGCGCTCTACAATCTTGGTCTTGCCTATTCGACGGGTCAGGGCGTGGATGTGGATTTCGTGGCGGCGCACAAATGGTTCAATCTCGCGGCCATGAAGGGAAGCGAAATCGCCAAGAACTGGCGGGCGCAAATCTCACGCGAAATGAACACCAACCAGATTGCCGAGGCACAGCGCCAGGCGCGCGAGTGGCTTTCCGTCTTTCATTGAGCGTTACCCTCATGCTTCGACTGGCTCAGCATGAGGGATTAGCCAACCCCTCACCCTGGTCGGCACGCTGTCGCTACCGACTGCCGAAGGGTGGATTTCAATGCGTCGATGGCTTGAGCGCCGGCAGCACGCCCGGTTCGGGCGCGGGCTTGGGATCGGGCAGCGGCGTGCGGCTGGCGACTTCCTCCGACGAACCGCCTGAGGCGGGCTTGGGCTCCGGTGTGGGCACGGTCGAAGCGGGCGGCGCATACGGCAAAATCGCAATCTTGGCAGCGCCCGGCCGGTAGAGATCGGCCAGAATTTGCAGCGGCTGATCGTGGCCCGCGAGCCGGTTGCGATAGACCTCCATATTCTCGATCACCCGCATCACGTAATTGCGCGTCTCGGTGAAAGGTATCTGCTCGATCCAGTCGATGGGATCGACCTTCGAGCTGCGCGGATCGCCATAGGTGTCCATCCAGCGGCGCACATTGCCCGGCCCCGCATTATAGGCGGCGATGGCGAGCACATAGGAGCCGCCCCAATTGTCCAGATCGTTGGACAGTTCCGTCATTCCGAGCTGGAGATTATAGGCCGTGTCGCTGTTGAGCGCGTTCGGGCGATAGGCGACATGGGCCTGCGCCGCGATGCGCTTGGCGCTGGAGGGCATCAACTGCATCAGCCCCCTGGCGCCGGCTACGCTCACCGCATCATTGTCGAATTCGGTTTCCTGCCGGATCAGGCCCAGCACCAGCGCGGGTTCGGGTGTGGGGCCGCCGCCCGCGAACGGCGGCACGTCGATCGTCGGATGGGAGTAATCCAGCAGCAAGATGCCGTTGTAGCTCGCCTCCTTGGCGGCGCGCAGCGCGATCTCGCGAAAGCCCAGATGCACCATGTCGCCCGCGAGCAGCTTCACATATTTCGGATCGGGGTGCGCATCGACATACGCCTCCGCGAACTGGCGCATGAGCTTTTCCTCGCCCAGATCGGCCAGAACGTGAATGGCCCCGGCCAGATCGTCATGCTCGAAATCGGCGCGCGCGGATGCGTCGTCCACATGCGCATCGTGCAGATGCAGCTTGGGCGAGGTTTCGGTGCGGGCAATCGCAAGCTCGCCGTAAAATGTTTCCGGGTTCTGCGCGGCAAGCCGGTATTCGCGCCACGCAGCACCCAGATCGCCCATGACCTCGTATGCCCGCCCGCTCCAGTAGTGCGCGCGCGCCTGGCTGATGGGCCGCGTGGTGCCATCGGCGAGCTTGCCGAAATGGACGAGCGCATCCTTGGGATCGTTGAGGAAGCGCAGCGCGATCCAGCCCGCCAGAAATTCGGCTTCGGCGAAATCCTGCCCGTCGGTCAGTCCGGTGTTGTTCACCAGCGAATAGGCGGTGGAGAAATTGTTGTTCTGAATCGCCTGTCGCGCGGCGCTGTTCAGCTCGCCCCACCAGCGGTCGGGATTGATCTTGGCAAGCTCGCGCGTCGGCGCCTTCAGCAGCAATGCGGGTTCTTCGTCGTCCTTCCCCTGCTGGCGCAAGAGGCGCGCTTGATCGAAGATCAGCCCAGGATCGGCGCGCAGATTGTCCGGCAGCGCCGATATCAAACGCTGTCCCGATGGCGGATTGACCCGCAATGTCAGCCGCGCATTGGCGAGTTGCTGATCGGGTGCCGTCACGCGCGCCATTTCGCGCCGCGCCGCCGAAAGATCGTCGCGCCACAGAAGACGGCTCAGCCGCTGGCGGTCCACATCGGGCGTGAAAAGATCGCCATGCTTCTGGATCAGCGCCACTTCTTCGTCGGGCTCGAAATTGCTGTCGATCCAGGCCTGCCTGATGAGATCGCGGCCTTCCGATGCGCGCCCCAGCGCCATCATCGCCTCGCCCATGCGGACTTTGCCGATGCCCGTCTGCGGTGTGCGATTGCCGAACCAGAACAGCACCGCACTCGGCTCCATCGTGGCGGGCATGGCTTTTTCGGCGCGGGCAAAAAGCGTGTCGCGGCCGGGCCAATCGGGATTGGCTTTGAGGAACCCGTCGATCTCGTTGAAGCTCGCCCCGCTGTTTTTGTCGAGCAGATAGCGCCATTCGATCAGCTTTTGCGCCGCCGCACTGTGGCCTTGCGCGGCGAGGCCCCGCGCCGCGATCCAGTCGCCGCGCCGCGTGGCGTCCAGCGCCTTGGTGAAGAGATTGTGGTCGGAGGGGCTGAGTTCCGGAATCCGGCTCGGCTTGTATTCAAAGCCTTCCACCGGCTCGTGATCGTCGGCCGAATCCGCGCTATCGACGGGCGCCATCATGATGACGCCATTCTGCTCGGTCACCCCCGTGGGCAGGGGGTGCGAGTCCGGCGGAACGGCCGGCGTCTGCGAGGATGCGATCGCCGCACCCGTCAGAGCCAGAGCCGCCCCCAGAAGAACGGCGCGAAAGAACGACATTACGCTCAAAATCCGTTGCCGCCCGGCTTTACTGCCGGGTCGCCGCAAGCATAGTGGCCGCGCATCTGCTATGCCAGCGATCCCGCCTTGCCGCGCCGATCAAGGCTGCGTTATTTTGCGAAACGTTTGAAAATTGGAACACATCATGCGCGATATGCGCGAAAAAATACGTGGATCACTCCCGGCCCTGATTACACCCATGAAAGATGGGGCGATTGACGAGGCCGCTTTTCGCAAATTTGTGTCGTGGCAGATCGCGGAAGGCTCTCACGGGCTGGTGCCGATGGGCACGACCGGCGAATCGGCCACCGTTTCCCACGAAGAACATCAGCGCGTGGTGGAACTTTGTGTGGAGGAGGCCGCGGGCCGCGTGCCGGTGATCGCGGGTGCGGGCTCCAATGCCACCGCCGAGGCGATTGCGCTGACGCAATTCGCAAAAGATGTGGGCGCCGATGCGGTGCTGTCGGTCACGCCCTATTACAACAAGCCCTCGCAGGAAGGCATCTATCGCCATTTCGCCGCGATTGCGGAAGCGGTGGATATTCCGATCCTCGTCTACAACATCCCCGGCCGCTGCGTGATCGAGATTACGGTGGAAACGATGGCGCGGCTGTCGCGTGTCGCCAACATCATCGGCGTGAAGGATGCGACCGCCAATCTGATGCGCCCCAGCCGCGAGCGGCTGGCGTGCGCCAAGGGCTGGCGGATGATTTCGGGCGAGGACGGAACTTCGCTCGGCTACATGGCGCATGGCGGGCATGGCTGCATCTCGGTGACGGCGAATGTCGCGCCGAAATTGTGTTCGCAATTTCAGGAAGCGTGCATGAAGAGCGATTTCGCGACGGCACTCGCGCTTGCAGGACAAATTGATGCCGCTGCATGACGCGATGTTTGTCGAGCCTTCGCCAGCGCCCGCCAAATACGGCGCATCGCTGCTCGGCAAGTGCGAGGCCGAAGTGCGCCTTCCGATGATGGCGGCAACCGAGACGGCGCAAGCGCGCGTGCGCGAAGCGATGAAACACGCCGGCATTGCTTGATGGCCAAGAAGGCCGAGCCCGAACGCCGCGTCGTCGCCGACAATCGCAAGGCGCGCTATCTCTACGCCATCGACGAAACCATCGAGGCCGGGCTTGTGCTGATGGGCTCCGAGGTCAAGGCGCTGCGCAGCGGCAAGGCGACCATCGCGGAATCCTACGCGCACGCGAAGGACGGCGAGATATTCCTCGTCAATTCCTACATCCCGGAATACAACATGGCCAACCGCTTCAACCACGAGCCGCGTCGCCCGCGCAAGGTTCTGGTCCACAAGCGCGAGGTGAAAAAGCTCGCCGCCGCCGTGCAGCGCGAAGGCATGACGCTGATCCCCTTGCGCGTCTATTTCAACGCCAAGGGCATCGCCAAAATCGAACTCGGCATCGCCAAGGGCAAGAAGCTGCACGACAAGCGCGAAACCGAAAAGAAACGCGATTGGCAGCGGGATAAAGCGCGGTTGATGAGAGCCAAGGGGTGATGCGCTTCCTCGCCCTTCGACAAGCTCAGGGTGAGGGGAGTATCCAATCCCTCATGCTGAGCTTGTCGAAGCATGAGGGCGCGGAGGTGTTCATTGAGCGACGACGAAAAACCGGAACTGATCGGCAAGGTCAAAGAGAAACTGATCGCATCCAAGGAAAAATGGGCGGAAGAGGGCAGGCTGCTCACCGGCCGCCCCGATCTTGGACATGTGAACCGTCTGCCGCCGGGTCAGCGACTGGTGACGAACTGGCCGGTGCTAGATCTCGGCGCGCAGCCCGATGTGAAGCCCGAAAACTGGCGTTTGCGCGTGGGCGGCGCGGTGGAAAGCCCGGCCGTGTGGACGCTCGAACAATTTCACGCCCTGCCGCAGGAGGATTTCACAAGCGACATTCATTGCGTCACCGCCTGGAGCCGCTACGACAATCATTGGCGCGGTGTTTCCTCGCGCGCGCTTCTCGATCTGGTGAAACCGAAACCGGAAGCCAAACACGTTATTTTTCAGTCTTACGACGGCTATACCACCAACGTGACGCTCGCCGCATTCTCCGATCCCGATGTGTTGCTCGCCCATTCGTGGGAAGGCGCGCCGCTGCCGCGCGAACATGGCGGCCCGGTGCGCGTCGTGATTCCGGATTGGTATTTCTGGAAAAGCCCCAAATGGATCACACGGATCGAATTCTCCGCCACCGACCGCCCCGGCTTCTGGGAAACCCGCGGCTATCACAATGAAGGCGATCCGTGGAAGGAAGAGAGATATAGCTAGGCCAGCGCAGCAACTTTCGCCTTCTTCACCACATCCTCGAACATCTTTGTCGTCAGAACGCCGGTATTCGTGTTGTACCGCGAGCAATGATAGCTCGCGATCAGCGAGAGTTTCCCAATTTCGTATTGCGCGCCATGCTTGAAGGGATGCGCGCTTTTCTTCGCGCCGAGCGTGGTGACCACGCTGTCATGCGCGATTTTGCCGAGCGCTAATATCGCGCAGAGCTTGGGCATGGAATGGATCTGCGCGATCAGAAACTGGCGGCAGGTATTGATTTCAACCGGAAGCGGCTTGTTCTCCGGCGGCACGCAGCGCACAGCATTGGTGATGGCGCAATCGATCAATTGCAATCCGTCGTCGGCGCGTTCGTCATAAGTCCCGCGCGCAAGACCATGTTTCAGCAGCGTCGCGTAGAGCAAATCGCCAGCCCAATCGCCGGTGAAAGGCCGCCCCGTGCGGTTGGCGCCATGAAGCCCCGGTGCCAGCCCGACAATCAGCAGCCTCGCATCGCGCGCGCCGAAGCCGGGCACCGGATTGTTGAAGTAGTCCGGGAATTTTTTGCGATTATCGGCGCGAAATTTCGCCAGCCGCGGGCAGAGCGGGCAATCAACCGGTGGAGAAGCAGAATCGCGCACGTCCCGATTTTAGCGGCGCGCGCCGTGCCTGTCCGCCCTTACGCCGTCTGGGCGTAGCTGGGCGAGGTTTCGTGCGCGGTGTGCGCGCTGCGCGGCCCGCCCTCGCGCGCGATCATCGGCTTCAATTCCTCAAGCTCGATGAAATTGTCGGCCTGACGGCGCAATTCGTCCGACACCATCGGCGGTTGCGTGCGGATCGTGGAAACCACGCTCACGCGGCGGCCTTTTTTCTGGGCTGCTTCCACGAGGCGGCGGAAATCGCCGTCGCCGGAGAAGATCACGATATGATCCACCTGATCGGCCATTTCCATCACATCGATGGCAAGCTCGATATCCATATTGCCCTTCACCCGCCTGCGTCCCTGGCTGTCGGTGAATTCCTTCAGCGGCTTCGTGACGACCGCGAACCCGTTATAATCGAGCCAATCGACTAGCGGGCGCAGCGGCGAGAATTCCTGATCCTCGGCGACTGCCGTATAATAGAATGCGCGCACCAGCACGCCCTTGCGCGCGAAGAGTTCGAGCAGGCGCTTGTAATCGATGTCGAAGGCAAGTCCCTTGGCCGCGCCATAGAGATTGGCGCCGTCGATAAAGAGGGCGAGTTTTTCCTGGGGGTAGAACAACATGGCAATGCCTCCTGATACTATCGGGCCCGGTCCGGTAATTCTCCCGCCGGGCATTTATGTTCTAGGACAATCGGCGGCGTTGGCAAATTACGTTTTAGGAAAAAAATGATCATCATTGCGCTCGGCGCCAATCTTCCTTCGCATGCGGGCCCGCCCGCACAAACATTGCGCGCAAGCCTTGCCGCACTATGCGAAAACGCCGTGACCCCGGTTTCCGTTTCAAATTTTTATGCATCGCCGGCTTGGCCCGATCCGCGCGATCCAGCCTTTGTGAACGCGGTGGCGCGCGTAGAGACCACACTCGATCCGGTGGCATTACTGCGATTGCTCGCACAAATTGAGAATAGCTTCGGCCGCATTCGCAATACGCGAAATTCTCCGCGCACGCTCGACCTCGATCTTCTGGATTACCACGGAAGAGTTGAGCCCGGCCCGCCCGTGCTGCCGCATCCGCGCATCGAGACGCGCGATTTCGTGCTGGTGCCGCTCAGGGATGTCGCACCGGATTGGCGCCATCCCGTTTCGGGGCGTGGCGTGGAGGCGCTGATCGCCGCACTCGGCCCGCTATCTGTGGATAAATTGCCGGGCTAAGCGCCCGATTTTCCCCAACAATCGAAGGGGCATTGCGGCCCGCGCGCCAATGCATACCTATGGGCCAGCGATGGAGGACATCATGGCTTTGCTGATTGCCATTGGCGTGATCGCGTTTCTTGCCGTTTCGGGCTTTCGCACCGCCCAGCAATATGAGCGCGCGCTGGTATTCCGTTTCGGCCGCTACACCGGCACGCGCGGGCCGGGACTTTTCTGGATCATTCCGCTGGGTGTGGAACGCGCGGTGAAGGTGGACATGCGCGTGCTCACCGACGGCGTGGAGAAACAGGAATCCATGACGCGGGACAATGTTCCCGTGCAGGTGAACGCGGTGATCTGGTATCGCGTGGTCAAGCCCGACCTTGCGGTGATCGCGGTGCAGAATGTGAGGAACGCGGTCGTTCAGGTGGCGCTGACGACCCTGCGCAATGTCATCGGCCAGCATTCGCTCGACGATGTGTTGAAGGAACGCGAGAAGCTCGCCGCCCTCCTCAAGGATCGCGTCGATGCCATGACCGAGGCCTGGGGCGTGGAAATCCAGAATGTCGAAATGAAGAATGTGGAGATTCCGGTCTCAATGCAGCGCGCCATGGCGCAGGAAGCAGAAGCCCTGCGCGAAAAGCGCGGCCGCATCATCAAGGCCGAAGCGGAGATGGAAGCCGCGCGCAAGCTGCGCGAAGCCGCCGACGAAATCATGCGCACGCCCGCGGCTCTGGAATTGCGCCGCATGCAGATGCTCACCGAAATCGGCGCCGAGCAGAACACGATGACCGTGGTGATGATGCCGAGCGAATTCGTCGAAGCCGCGCGCGCGATCGGCGAAAGAAAGTAGAAACCGCTTGCTGCCTCACCCTTCGACGGGCTCAGGGTGAGGGTTTCTCGCTTCCCTCATGCTGGTCGACACGCTGGCGCTACCGACTGTCGAAGCATGAGGGCGAGGGATAAATCCGCTACCGCGCGACGCGATAACGCTGCATGCGCGTGGCGCGAAGGCCCGAAAGCCCATAGCGGCTGATCGCGTGCTGCCAGCCCAGGAATTCCTCGGTCGTCAGATTGTAGCGGTCGCAGGCCTCGTCCAGCGACAGGAGCCCGCCGCGCACCGCGGCCACCACTTCGGCCTTGCGCCGGATCACCCAGCGTTTGGTGTCGGGCGAGGGCAGGTCGTCGAGCGCAAGCTTGCTGCCGTCCGGCCCGATCACATAGTTACCGGCGTTTTTGTTAACGGCGCTCGTAAATTGGTCGGTCATGGCTTTGCTCCCGAATCGTCCACAGATGAACTAATTCGGGCCTAGGCCAATCGTTCCGGCGCGGCCTTCGCAAATCGCGCGAAGGCTTAATGAAGAGTCACCGGGAAAATTAGACTTCGCTTATTCACGCTTTTTTCCGCGCGGGCTGCGCGTTTTTCGCGTATCCGGCAATTAATGGTTTACGGACTCGCGCGGGTGCCATGAGGCAATGATTGTGGCGATGCCGAGCGCCAGCGACCACGCATTGATGAGAAGCTCGAACTGCATGGGCGGCGAAACTGGCACTAATTGATACAACCCGTTCTCGACATCGAAGGTGATGTCCATCGCGGCGAGATAAAGAAGCGCCGAGCCCGCGAGCAGCCCCGCACGCGCGCCCCACGCCCGCCCGCGCCATAGACCGATGCCCGCGATGAACGCGGTGACGGCCAACCACGCATCGGCGACGGGAAAGCTCGATTCGAACGCGGTGTACCAGCGCGCATCCACCACGCGCACATCGCCGCCGGTGAAATAGCTCACCCAATACGCCACCGTGACGAGTGCCGTGAGGATGAGCAGCGCGGGGAGGGGGCGGGGCTGTTTTGGTGTTTGCATCGTGTTTTGTTGCGCTGCACGGAATATGGAATTACAAATCCTGACCGGAAGTGACCACATTATACCCATTCCGTCATCACCCGCTTCATGCGGGTGATCCAATTTTTTAATTGGATAGCCCGGACTCTCCGCAAAAATGCTCCGGGCCGGGCCATGACGGAAGTGGTGGATAGTTGGGGATAATTATGAGCAAGTTCGGGAAAGATTTGCTGACGAGCCTTCAGCAAGCCGTCGATTATTCCAAGGGCAAGAAGGTGCCGGGCATGCGCGTGACAATCATTGATCCGGAGGCGAAATTTGCGATATCGAACGAGCAATACGCTATCAAAAGGCTGCTCATCAGGTTGTGCGATGCGCCTCTGAAAGCATTTCCGAAGTCTCGGGAATATCTCGATGCACCGAAGGAGCGCGGAGTTTATATAATTTACGGTCCGCGTGGCACCGTTCTTCATGTCGGCTGCACACCACGCGCCAATGGCGGAATTGCGCAGAGATTGCGCGATCACATGGCAAGTCAATCGTCGTTTACACAAAAATACTTTGATGGGCCCAAAAACAAGAAGGGTGCGAAGCTTAGAGGGACCCATTCCTATCGGTGTTTGGTCGTCAAGAACCCTCGGAAACGCGCTCTGCTGGAAGCACTCGCGATTGGTCACCTCTGCCCGAAGCATATCGGTCACGGTGACCGCTAAGGATCTGAGGGCCGCTTGCCCCACCGTCCCCAATTGTATAATGTCCCCGGCCTTCCAAAGACCTGCCCCCTGCTTCGTCACTAAGCCTTTGGAAGACAAGACAAAAGGACCTTCCCATGGCTCGCGTGACCGTTGAAGATTGCGTCGACAAGGTGCCAAACCGCTTCGATCTGGTGCTGCTGGCGGGCCACCGCGCGCGCCAATTGTCGGGCGGGGCGGACACGCTGGTCGATCGCGACCGCGACAAAAACCCGGTCGTGGCGCTGCGCGAGATCGCGGCCAAGGCGCTCAAGCCCGACGACATCAAGGAAGAATATATCAAGTCGCTCCAGAAGCACGCCGAAGTCGATGAGCCGGAAGATCATTCGCACGACGAAGACACCGGCCGCGAAGACGTTCAGCACCGTCAGGTGACCGAGGAAGAACTCCTCCGCGCGCTCACCACCGAGGCCCAGCGCCGCGCCGAGCCGCAGCCGGAGCCGGAAGTCGATTACGAAGAGTAATTGCTCCGCCTATTTCGAAAATCGAAAATCACAGCGCACCGATTTACCTCCCCCGTTGTGGGGAGGTCGCGAGCGTAAGCGAGCGGGTGGGGGGCGGTTTCGATAGCGGCCCCCCACCCGACGCATTCCGCTTCGCTCCATGCATCGACCTCCCCACAAAGGGGGAGGTTAAAAAATGGGGAGGTAAAAAATGAAAAACCCCAAATGTGCCGCGCCCCCAACCCCTTTGCCTAAAAGACAATTCCCGCGTTAAACTCCCAAAAAAGCACAGGCAGGGCGGCATGCGGATTTTTGTTTTGGCGTTGGTGGCGGGGCTTTTCGCAGGCAGCTCGGCTCAGGCCCAGCTTTTCACCCATCAATATCGCGGCCGCGACGCGGGCTGGCTTGTCATCTCCATCAGCGCCGACAAGAAGGGCGAGGCCGATCCCGTCACGCTCTTTTACGACCAGGCGGACGGCAGCGACCACGGCTCGGTGCATTTCTCCCGGCCGGACTGGACCGATCTTTCCTTCGGCAGCGCGGATTTCCACGAAGGCAGCGAAGTGGGCGATGTGGAGGTGCTTTCGCTGCACCCCGGCGATTACCAGTTCGACAGCTTCCTCACCCATCTGGGCGGCAAGAATTTCGGCGATACCTTCCGCTTGCCCTTCTCCATCCGCCCCGGCCAGACCACCTATCTGGGCAATTTCCGCTTTGTGGAGGCGCACGAGAAGGGCTTTGTCGGCTATCTGCGGGCGCGGGATTTCTACTTCATCATCCGCGATCGCGCCCGGCGCGACATCGGCATCGCCGACCATAAGGACCATCCCCCGCGCGGGCGGGTGACGGTGGCGCTGCCCGACCTGATGGCGGTGAACAGCCCGCTTTTCCCGCTGCCGGACGACGAGACCGCGGGCCACTAACCCAAAACGCCTTTTCTTCCTTATACTGTGCGGCATGACGGCTCCTTCGCTCGGCATTCCTGAGACGGTGCGCGGAATTGCGCAGGCGGTCACGCGCCCGCGCGGCCGGCGCAAGCTTATGCGCCAGACCGAGCTGGTCGAGCGCGTGAAGGCCTACGACCCGGATGTGGACGAGGCGCTGCTGAACAAGGCCTACGTCTATGCGATGACGGCGCATGGCAAGCAGTTCCGCGCCTCGGGCGATCCCTATTTCACCCATCCGCTCGAAGTCGCCGCCATCCTCACCGAGTTGAAGCTCGATGCCGCCACCATCGTGACGGCACTGCTGCACGACACGGTGGAGGACACCTACGTCACGATTGACGATGTGCGCGCCAATTTCGGCGACGAGATCGCCAATCTCGTCGATGGCGTGACGAAACTTTCCAAGCTGGAATTGTTTTCCGAGCGCACCAAGCAGGCGGAGAATTTCCGCAAATTGATGCTGGCGATGTCGAACGACATTCGCGTGCTGCTGGTCAAGCTCGCCGACCGCCTGCACAACATGCGCACGCTTTCCTACATCAAGAATCCGGAAAAGCGCCGCCGCATCGCGCAGGAGACGTTCGACATCTATGCCCCGCTCGCCGGGCGCATCGGCATGCAGAACATGCGCGAGGAACTGGAAGACCTCGCTTTCGCCGAACTCGACACGGAAGCGCGCAATTCCATCGTCACGCGCCTTGCGCGCCTGGATGCGCAATCGGGCGATCGCGTGGGGCGCATCGCCGATCAGATCAAGCGCAAGCTCGCCGAGCATGGCATCGAGGCTTGGGTCGATGGCCGCGCCAAGCGGCCTTATTCCATCTGGCGCAAGCTGAAAGACAAGCAGCTCAATTTCGAGCAGCTATCCGACATTCTGGGCTTTCGCGTGATCGTGAAAACGCCGGAGGATTGCTACCGCGCGCTCGGCGTGTTGCACACAAACTGGCGCATGGTGCCGGAGCGCTTCAAGGATTTCATTTCCAATCCGAAAACCAACGGCTACCGCTCCATCCACACCACGGTCATCGGGCCGGAGCAACAGCGCGTCGAAGTGCAGCTCCGCACGCAGGAAATGCATGACATCGCCGAGCGCGGAGTGGCGGCGCATTGGCGCTATCGCGAGCATGTCGATGAAAAGCAGACCGGCACCGATGCCGCACTCGAATGGTTGCGCGACATGGTGGAAATTCTGGAGCGCGGGGATTCGGCGGAAGAATTCCTCGAACATTCGCGTCTGCATATGTATCAGGATCAGGTGTTCTGTTTCACGCCGAAGGGCGATCTGATCTCGCTGCCGCGCGGGGCCACGCCCATCGATTTCGCCTACACGGTGCATACCGATCTTGGCAATCAGACGGTGGGCGCGAAAGTGAACGGCGTGCATGTGCCGCTGCACACACCACTTCGCAATGGCGATCAGGTGGAGATCATCCGCCAGAAGGGGCAAACACCGTCGCCGCTGTGGGAGCAATTCGTCGTCACGGGCCGGGCGCGCGCCGAAATCCGCCGTTACCTGCGCAATGCGCAGCGCGACGAGCATGTGAAATTCGGCCGCAAGGTTCTGGAAAAAATCTTCGCCGACGAAAATCAGCAACTCACCGACAAGGCCATCGAGGAAGTGGCGAAGAAATTGCGCCTCGCCAGGGCCGAGGATGTTTATGCCGAAGTGGGCCGTGGCGCGCTGCGCGCCAACGAAGTTCTCGAAGCGGTGTTCCCCGAAATGAAGCAGGCGCCGCGCAAGCAAGCCGCTTATGTGGAACCACGCAAGGAAAAAGCGATTTCCATTCGCGGGCTCACGGAAGGAATCTCTTACAAGCTCGGCCAATGCTGCCATCCGCTGCCTGGCGACCGCATCGTTGGGCTGATCGTGCCGGGCGAGGGCACCGTGATTCACACCGTCGATTGCGCCGAGTTGGAAAAGGCGCAAGGCGGCATGGCCGATTGGCTCGACGTGAAATGGGGCGCGCACGCGGCCGAAGCGGGGCCGAGCGTGGGCCGCCTTCGCCTGCGCGTGAAGAACGAGCCCGGCTCGCTTGCCGCCGTGATGGGCGTGATCGCCAGCAATGGCGGCAACATCTTCAACCTGGCCACAACCGCGCGCAACGCGCTGTTTTTCGAATTCCTCGTCGATGTCGAAGTGCGCGACGCGGCCCATTTGCAGAATATTCTGGGTGCGCTACGGGTGAACGCCGCGGTCGAATCGGTCGATCGCGTGCGCGAGCCGGTGGATGAAAGCAACGCAATTGATACTCATGCTTCGACAGGCTCAGCATGAGGGATTGAGCTAAACCCTCACCCTGAGCTTGTCGAAGGGTGAGGCTGGGAATCCAAATGACACCAGATCAAGTTCTGACCGAATTCCGAAAAGCGGGCGCGCTGCTCGAAGGCCATTTTCTGCTGTCGAGCGGGCTGCATTCCGACGTATTTTTGCAGAAGGCGCTGGTGTTTCAGGACGCCAAACGCACCGCGAAATTGTGCAAGGCGCTGGCTGAAAAGGTGCGCCGCGAGGTGAAAGCGAAATTTACCGCGATCATATCGCCCGCCGTGGGCGGCATCGTGCCGGGCTATGAAATGGGCCGCCAATTGGGCTTGCCCGCGATGTATGTCGAGCGGCAGGACGGCGCGTTTCAATTGCGCCGCGGATTCGCGCTCGAAAAGAACCAGCCGGTGCTGATGGTGGAAGACATTGTGACCACGGGTCTTTCGTCGCGCGAATGCCTCGACGCGATCCGCGCGGCCGGTGGCAAGCCGGTAGCCGCCGCGTGCCTGATCGACCGCTCCGGCGGAAAAGCGAAAGTCGGCGTGAAACTGGTAGCACTTGCGAGCGTGAAATTTCCGGCGTGGGAGCCCGACAAACTCCCGCCGCATCTGCGCGATACGAAGCCGATCAAGCCGGGGAGCAGGGGGTTGGCGTGAGAAGTGCTGTACAAGACACCGAATCTTTTTCCCCCTCCCCCTGCGGGAGGGGGCGCGGAGCGTAGCGACGCGGGGGAGGGGTTCGCGACACTTCCCCCTCCCCCGATCCGTTTGCGCTTCGCGCAATCGTCTCGCCCCCTCCCGCGAGGGGAGGGGGAAGTGACTCACCTCCGCCTCGGCGTGAACATCGACCACGTTGCGACCATCCGCAACGCGCGGGGCGGCGCATTCCCTGATCCCGTGCGCGCGGCGAAGCTGGCGGCAGCGGCGGGCGCGGACGGCATCACCGCGCATCTGCGCGAAGACCGGCGCCATATTTCCGATGCGGATATCGAACGCTTGAGCAGGGAAATCAATCTCCCGCTCAATCTCGAAATGGCTGCGACCGACGAAATGCTCCAGATCGCGCTCGCCCACAAGCCGCACGCCGCCTGCATCGTTCCCGAGAACCGCGCCGAACGCACCACCGAAGGCGGCATCGACGCGGCCGGTTTGCACAATCGCCTCGCGCCCATCGTGCGCATGCTCGGCAATGCGAAAATTCGCGTGTCGCTGTTCATCGAAGCGGACAGAAAACAGATCGACGCGGCCAAGGCGCTTGGCGCGCCGGTGATCGAGCTGCACACCGGCGCCTATTGCGATGCGAGCGGCGAGGCACGCGAAAAACATCTGGCCGCAATCCGCGATGCGGCGGCGTATGGTGCATCGCTTGGCCTCGAAATCCATGCGGGCCATGGGCTCGGTTTCGAAACCGTCGGGCCAATCGCCGCGATCCCGGAAATCCGCGAATTGAACATCGGCCATTTCCTTGTCGGCGAAGCGATCTTCATCGGACTGGATGCGTCAATCCGGCGCATGCGCGCGCTGATGGATGAGGCGCGCAAATGATCCTCGGCCTCGGTTCCGATCTCATCGACATCCGCCGCATCGAGAAAAGCATCGAGCGGTTCGGCGATCGTTTCCTCAACCGCATCTTCACCGACATCGAACGCGCGAAATCCGACGCCCGCGCCAATCGCGCCGCGAGCTATGCCAAGCGCTTCGCCGCCAAGGAGGCTTGCGCCAAGGCGTTGGGCACCGGCCTTCGCCGCGGCGTCTTCTGGCGCGACATGGGCGTGGTGAATCTGAAGGGTGGAAAGCCCACGATTGCGCTGACCGGCGGCGCGCTTGCCCGCGCGCGGGAAATCACGCCAGCGGGCCACGATTTTTCCATCGAGCTTTCCATCACCGACGATTTTCCGCTGGCCCAGGCCATTGTCATCATTTCGGCTGTGGTCCCCGCGCCCCGCAACGGAGCCAAATCCGGCTAAGCGCGCCATGTCGCCTTGACCTTGGGGACCCCTTCCGGTTCCTTCTGGCCCATGACCGATACGACCGAAGCCGGCCAGCCCGATCCCCAAATCCTTGCGGCCCCTGCCGAAAACGGCGAGGCGCCGGGCGAACCTGTGACCGAAGAGATCGCGGTGCCGGAACCGGCAGCCCCGCCTCCGCCCGCTGACGCCACGCCCGCCCCGGAACAGAACGAGGAAGAATCCTGGGTCGAGACGGTCAAAACGGTGGTCTATGCGCTGCTGATCGCGGTCGTCATCCGCACCTTCCTGTTTCAGCCGTTCAACATCCCCTCGGGCTCGATGGAGAACACGCTGCTCATCGGCGATTATCTGTTCGTGGAAAAATACGCTTATGGCTATAGCCGGTTCTCGTTCCCCTTCGGGCTGATGCCGTTTGGCGGGCGGATTTTCGGCAGCCCGCCCGAGCGCGGCGACGTGGTGGTGTTCAAGCTGCCGAGCGATACTTCCACCGATTATATCAAGCGCGTGATCGGGTTGCCGGGCGACCGCATCCAGATGATCAACGACCGGCTCTACATCAACGGCAAGATCGTGCCGCAGACGCGCATCGCCGATTATGTCGAGGATATCGACGGCTTCGAGCATCATGTGCCGCGCTATCGCGAGGTGCTGCCCGGCGGCAAGGCGCATGACGTGCTCGACCGCGATCCCAGCGGCCCGGCCGACAACACCGATATCTATATCGTGCCGCCTGGCCATTATTTCATGATGGGCGACAATCGCGACAATTCGGACGACAGCCGCGCCGGAGTGGGCTACGTTCCAGCCCAGAACCTTGTCGGCAAGGCCGAATTCATCTTCTTCTCGACCAATGGCACCGCGCAATTCTGGGAATTCTGGAAATGGCCGTGGACGGTCCGCTACAACCGGCTCTTCACGATCATTGACTAGTCGGGCATTGACTAGTCGGGCATCGACTGATCTGGCCGCTCTTGAGGCCACGCTTTTCCATGCCTTCAGGGACAAGGCGCTGCTCACCCGCGCGCTGACGCATTCGAGCGCCAGTTCGGCCGCTTCGAACGAACGGCTGGAATTTTTGGGCGACCGCGTGCTGGGGCTGGTGATCGCGGAGAAGCTGCATCATCTGTACCCGGACGATCCGGAGGGCGCGCTGGCGCTGAAGTTCAATGCGCTGGCCCGGCGCGAGGCGTGTGCGGCGGCGGCCGAAGCGGCCGGTCTTGCGCCGCATCTGATCCTGGCGAAATCCGAAGCCGGCAGCGGCGGGCGTCTGAAAGCGGCGATTTTGGCGGGCGCGTGCGAGGCGGTGATCGCGGCCCTTTATCTCGATGGCGGGATGAAAGCGGCGCGCGCCTTCATCGAGAAATATTGGGCCGAAATGTTTGCTTCCCTCAATGCCGACATGCGCGACGCCAAAACCGCGTTGCAGGAATGGGCGCAAGGGCGCAAGAACGCGCGCGCGGCACCCGTCTATAAAACGCTGCGGCGCGAAGGCCCGGATCATGCGCCGCGTTTTGCCGTGGAAGTGCGCGTGGAAGGCGTGGAGTCGGAAATCGGCGAGGGCGGCTCCAAGCGCGAAGCCGAACAGGCTGCGGCGCGCGCGATGCTGGAGAAGATTGGTCTGGTGGAAGAATGACTCTGAATTTCTCCTTCTTGTGTTTCCCCTCCCCCCTTGCGGGGGAGGGCGTTTTGCGCGTGCGCGCGCAAAACGGGAGGGGGGTGACGCGCGAACTCCCCCTCCCCCGAACCGCTCTGCGGTTCGCCCCCTCCCGCAAGGGGAGGGGGAACAAGTGAGTGATCCCACACGCTGCGGTTTCGCCGCCGTGATCGGCGCGCCGAACGCGGGCAAATCGACATTGGTGAACCGGCTGGTCGGCACGAAAGTCTCCATCGTAACCCACAAGGTGCAGACGACGCGTGCGCCCGTGCGTGGCGTTGCGATGCGCGGCCGCGCGCAGATCGTGTTCGTCGATACGCCGGGAATCTTCAAGCCGCGCCGCAAGCTCGACCGCGCGATGGTGAAGGCGGCGTGGTCGGGTGCGGCCGACGCCGACGCGGTGATCTTGATTGCCGATGCCGCCGATCTCGCAGCAAACCCCGAAAGCCATGCCGCGCGCGACACGCATGCGATCATCGAGGGCCTGAAAACAGCCGACCGCAAAGCCGCATTGGTGCTGAACAAGATCGACGGCATGAAACGCACCGATCTTTTGCCGCTTGTCGACAAATTGAATTCCGAAGGCGCGTTCGAACGCGTGTTCATGATCTCCGCGCTGAAGGGTGACGGCGTGGAGGATCTGGCGGCGTGGGTTGCCGCACGCATGCCGCAAGGCCCGTTGCTCTATCCCGAAGACCAGGCCGCCGACATTCCCTCGCGCCTTCTCGCCGCCGAAATCACCCGCGAGAAACTTTATCTGCGCCTGCATGACGAACTGCCTTACGCAACCGCGGTCGAAACCGAGAAATGGGAGGAGCGCAAGGACGGTTCGGTGAAGATCGATCAGGTGATCTATGTCGAGCGCGAAGGCCAGAAGCCGATCGTGCTCGGCAAGGCGGGACGCAACGTCAAAGCCATCGGCGAAGCGGCGCGCAAGGACATGGAAGAGATTTTCGGCCGCCGCGTGCATCTGTTCCTGTTCGTCAAGCAGCGCGAGAAATGGGCCGAAAGCCGCGAGCATTATCGCGAAATCGGGCTGGAGTTTCCGGAGGAATAGCGCGCGCGATGGAATGGTCTGACGATGCCATCGTGCTTGCCGTGCGCGCCCATGGTGAGGTGGGCGCGATCCTCGATGTGCTCACCCGCGATCATGGCCGTCATGCGGGGCTGGTGCGCGGCGGGGCCTCGCGCAAATCGAAATCGGTGCTGCAACCCGGCAATCGCCTGCGCGTAACCTGGCGCGCGCGTCTTTCGGAACATCTGGGCGGATTCGTTGTCGAGCCGGTGAAGCTGCGCGCCGGTTCCATCCTCGAACATCGCGATGCGCTGGCGGGGCTGAACGCTTTTACGAGTGTTGCAAGTGCGGTATTGCCGGAGCGCGAACCGCATGGTTCGGTGTTCGACGCGGGCGAAATCCTGCTCGATGCCATCGGCGATGACGGTTTTGCCCATTGGGGTCCGCTTTATGTGCGCTGGGAGGCGGGGTTGTTGGAAGAACTCGGCTTCGGTCTCGATCTTTCGCAATGTGCCGCCACCGGCGCAACCGACGATCTGGTTTTCGTTTCGCCGCGCACGGGCCGCGCCGTGTCGCGCGCTGCGGCCGCACCTTATAAGGAACGGTTGCTGCCGTTGCCCGCGTTTCTGCTGGGCTCGCAGAATGCGTCCGCCACGATGGCGGATATCGCGGCGGGCCTGCGCCTCACGGCATATTTTCTTCTGGATCGCGTGATGGCGCCCGCACAACAAAGCCTTGCCACAGCCTCGCGCGAGGCTGGAAGAATTGGCCTCGCGCGAATCGCAGTAGAAACGGACCATGGGTGAAATAGTCAAAGACGATATCAGGCCGGAGCCGCTGGCAGGCGCGCTCAGCGAGCGTTATCTCGCATACGCGCTTTCCACGATCACGCAGCGCGCGCTGCCCGATGCGCGCGACGGGCTGAAGCCCGTTCATCGCCGGTTGCTGCATGCGATGCGCGAGCTGGGCCTCGATCCCAAATCCGGTTTCAAGAAATGCGCGCGCGTGGTGGGCGATGTCATCGGCAAGTTTCATCCGCATGGCGATCAGGCCGTGTATGACGCGCTGGTGCGCCTCGCGCAGGATTTCGCGGTGCGCTATCCGCTGGTCGAAGGGCAGGGCAATTTCGGCAATGTCGATGGCGATAATCCCGCCGCCATGCGCTACACCGAAGCCCGCCTCACCGAGATCGCGCAATCGCTGCTGGAAGGGCTTGACGAAGACGCGGTCGATTTCCGCGCCACCTATGATGGCGGCGACCGCGAGCCGATTGTTTTGCCGGCCGCGTTTCCCAATTTGCTCGCCAATGGTTCGAGCGGCATCGCCGTCGGCATGGCGACGAACATACCGCCCCACAATCTGGGCGAATTGTGCGCGGCCACGATTGCATTGATTGAAAATCCGAATGTGCAGGACAAGACACTTTTCAAGCACGTAAAGGGGCCGGATTTTCCGACCGGCGGAATCATTGTCGAGGATCAGGCTTCGATCACCGAAGCCTATAAAACCGGGCGCGGCGGTTTTCGCGTGCGGGCGCGCTGGGAGAAGGAAGAAGGCGCGCGCGGCACCTACAACATCGTCATCGACCAGATTCCCTATCAGGTTCAGAAATCGAAACTCATCGAGCGCATCGCCGAACTGATCGAGCAGAAGAAGCTGCCGCTGCTCGATGACGTGCGCGACGAATCCGCCGAAGACATCCGCATCGTGCTGACGCCGAAAAGCCGCACGGTCGAGCCGGAATTGCTGATGGAGCAATTGTTCCGCCAGACCGATCTGGAAGCGCGCATTTCGCTCAACATGAATGTGCTGGATGGCGGGCTGATCCCACGCGTCATGAGCCTGCGCGAGGTGTTGCAGGCTTTCATCGATCACCGCCGCGAGGTGCTGGAGCGCCGCTCCACCCATCGCCTCGAAAAGATCGCAACGCGGCTGGAGGTGCTGGAAGGCTATCTTGCGGTCTTTTTGAATCTCGACAAAGTCATCAAGATCATCCGCACCGAGGACGAGCCGAAACCGAAACTCATCAAAGCGTTCTCGCTCACCGACAATCAGGCAGAAGCGATCCTCAATATGCGGTTGCGCTCTTTGCGCAAGCTTGAGGAAATGCAGATACGCGGCGAGCATGCCGATCTCAGCAAGGAACAGAAGGAACTCAAAAAACTTCTGGGTTCCGACAAATTGAAATCCGAGAAGCTGATCGCAGAGCTTCAGGAGATCGATGCGAAGTTCGGGCTCAAGACCGCGCTCGGAAAACGCCGCACCGAATTCGCCAAAGCCGCCGAGATCGCCGAACTGAAAACAATCGCCGAGGAAGCCACAGCCATCGAAACCATGGTGGAGCGCGAGCCGATCACGGTCGTCTGTTCCGAAAAAGGCTGGCTGCGTTCGCTCAAGGGCCATCTCGAAGAAAACGACGCGATCAAATATCGCGAGGGCGACCGCCGCCGCTTCTGGGTTCATGCGGAAACAACCGACAAGCTCATGATGTTTGCCACCGATGGCCGTTTCTTCACGCTCGATTGCGCGAAGCTGCCGGGCGGGCGCGGCAATGGCGAGGCGATCCGCAGCTTCATCGATCTGCCGCCGGAATCCGATCTCGTGGCGATGTTTGCCCACAAACCGGGGCGCAAGTTGCTGCTCGCCGCCACCTCCGGCCACGGCTTTGTGACGAACGAAGACGAAGCCGTCGCCATGACGCGCTCCGGCAAGCGCGTGATGAATGTGCCGCCCGGCATCGAGGCGGCGGTTTGCGCGGTGGCGCAAGGCGATCACGCCGCGATCATCGGCGAGAACCGCAAGCTGCTGATCTTCCCGCTCCCCGATGTGCCGGAGCTTGCGCGCGGGCGCGGCGTCATTCTTCAGCGCTACAAGGGCGGCCATCTGGCCGATGCCACCACGTTTATCTGGAAGGACGGCCTGCGCGACGAGAACGGGCGCACCTGGACCGCCGCCGAACTCAAAGACTGGAAGGGCGAGCGCGCGCAAGCGGGCAGGATCGTACCCAGAGGCTATGCCAGATCGGGAAAGTTTGGCTAATAAATCCTTACCGCAATCCCGATCTGCCAGCATTCGGCAGCGCGATCATCAAATGATGCCCACTTGGATACTGCCGCAATGGCACAATTATCCTTTATTATAGGGGATAACCCGTAAGGGGATTCCCGAACTGATATTTCGCCGCGCATGACGCCATCTTCAATAGCGACGGTCGACCGGATCGTCGCCAAATGGGAGTTGGCGTTATGAGCAAGAGCTGGAATGGCGATGCGTCCTTGACGTTCCGTCTGTGGCTTTCGGTGAAGGCCTCGGATTTACGCGAAGCGGTGCTGAGCGGCGAGACGACTGAAGACGATATCGTGCTGTCGATTGCCGACGAACTGGAGCGCATGTCGATGTGCGCGGTGTCGGCCGACGAATCGCAGATGTCCGCGCCGCATGGAACGCTTCTGGCCTGAGCACCATGGCCGCCAAATCGAGCGGCCGATTTTCGAAAATTTAAACCTGCGGCATGGCGCGATCGATGATCGCGCCGGTGTCGATCTTCGCGTCCAGCGCGCCATAGGAAAGCCCCGGATATTCTGAAAGCCGCGTGGCGCAGAAGCCATCGGCCATCGCGTCCGGCCCGTTCTTCACCAGCACAGAGCCCTGCAACGCCAGCGCCATCGTTTCCACCAGACGCCTTGCGCCGGTTTCGCCCGCGGGGCTTGCGAGACGCGCCTTCACATCGTCGATCTTTTTATCAAGTGCTGCATGCGCGCCGCGCGCTTCCTCGAGCTCGTCCACAAAGGCCGAAACCGAATCCGGCTCGCGCGACATGGCGCGCAGCACGTCGAGGCAGATCACATTGCCCGAACCTTCCCAGATCGAATTGAGCGGCGATTGGCGGAAGATGCGCGGCATCACGCCTTCCTCCACATAGCCCGCGCCGCCATGGGCTTCCATCGCCTCGTAGGACAGATTCACCACGCGCTTGTTGAGCCAGTATTTTGCGACGGGCGTTGCGATGCGCGAAAACGCGGCATCCTCTTTCCCTGCATCGAAGCTCTTGGCGATGCGAAAGGCCAGCGCGGTCGCAGCCTCGGATTCGATCGCCATATCGGCCAGCACCTCGCGCATTAGCGGCTGGTCGATCAATCGGCGTTGGAATGCGCTGCGATGCGCGGTATGCCACAGCGCGTTGGATAGCGCCTGACGCATATACGCCGCGGGTGCCAGGATGCAATCCAGCCGCGTATGCTGCACCATCTCGATGATGGTGCGAACGCCGCGGCCTTCCTCACCCAGGCGCACCGCATATGCGCCGTGATATTCGATCTCCGATGAGGCATTGGCGCGGTCGCCCAGTTTGTCTTTCAATCGCATGATGAACATGCGGTTGCGCTCGCCATCCGGCGTCCAGCGTGGCACCAGAAAGCAAGTCATCCCGCCTTCGGCATAGGCCAACGTCAGAAACGCATCGCACATCGGCGCGGAGCAGAACCATTTGTGTCCGACAAGCGTATAGCTGCCATCTTCATTGCGCGTGGCTTTCGTCGTGTTGGCGCGCACATCCGAGCCGCCCTGTTTTTCCGTCATCGCCATGCCGATAGTGACGCCGGATTTTTTATCGGCGGGAATGGAACGCCCATCGTATTTCGCCGCCACGATGCGCGGCTCCCAGATCTTCGCCACATCCGGCTGATGGCGCATCGCCGCCAGTGCGGCATAGGTCATCGTCATGGGGCAGCACACGCCGGGCTCGGCCTGCGCCATGATGAATTCGATGGCCGTGTGCAGAACATGCCCGGCTTCCAGCCCAGCCCACGCGCACGCCGCGATGCCGTTGTTCAAACCGAGAGCCATCAATTCGTGATAGGCGGGATGGAATTCCACTTCGTCGATGCGCTGGCCGTAGCGGTCAAACGTTTTGAGCTGCGGCGGATTCTTGTTCGCCTGCATCGCCCAATCGGCGACTTGTGCTGCGCCCGCCTTCGCGCCGAAATCCGAAAGCCTTGCGCGATGCGCAGCCCCGCCCGCGCGGGCAACCGCCTCTTGCAGCGCAATATCGGAGGTGAAGAGGTTCACATCCTCGAATGGCGGCGGCTGGTTGGTGACGTCATGGGTTTCCAGATGCGTTTCGGGGCGATAGGCGCTCATCGGAAATTCCTCATGTCTCTTTATAACTTTCGGCCACGCCGCTTTCTGCTACGCTTAAGCCCGCCCGGCAAGAGGCGGAACGAAAAGGGGTGAGCGTGCCAGAACCGATAACCGCCATTCCGGCGGCCCGCGCCAGCGCGGGCTTTTCCAACGCCTACCGCCATTATGTGCTGGCGATCCTCACGGCGATGTATGTCGTCAATTATCTCGACCGGCAGATATTGGCGATCCTGCTGCAACCGATCAAAAACGAATTCCATGTTTCCGATACGGCACTCGGGATGCTGGCGGGCACGACCTTCGCGCTGTTCTACGCAACGCTCGGAATTCCCATCGCGCGTCTGGCGGATCGCGCAAGCCGCCGCAACATCATCGCGGTGTCGCTCGGCCTTTTCAGCCTGATGACGGTGGTGTGCGGGCTTGCCGCGCAATTCTGGCAATTGCTGCTGGCGCGAATCGGCACCGGCGTGGGCGAGGCGGGAACGGGGCCATCGGCGCAGGCGATTATCTCCGATCTTTATCCGCCGAAAAGCCGCGCCTCGGCGCAATCTTTTTATTCGGCGGGATTGAATATCGGATTGCTCATCGCGTTCGGCATCGGCGGTCCCATCGCGCAGGCCTATGGCTGGCGCATGGCGTTTCTGGCGGCCGGCGTTCCGGGCCTCATTCTCGTCTTCGTCGTGATGTTCACGATGCGCGAGCCCGTGCGCGGCCACTCCGAGCAGATGAAAGACGACGGCATGGCCGTGCCGCTTGGAACCGCCGCGCGGTTTTTGTGGTCGCAGCGTTCCTTTCGCTATATCGCGCTCGGCTCGGCGCTCTGCGCTTTTTCCGGCTATGGCGCGACCGCGTTCATTCCCGCCTTCCTGATCCGCTCCCATCACATGACGCTGAGCGAAGTCGGCCATTTTTTCGCGCTTCTCGCGGGCGTCGGCGGCTGGATCGGAACTTTCGCGGCGGGCATCGTCGCGGACAGGCTCGGCAGGCGCGACATACGCTGGAATGTCTATGTGCCCATCGGTGCCGTGTTTCTCGCGGTGCCGTTTGCGCCGTTCTTCTATCTGGCGCCGAGCACGAATGTGGCGCTCGCAGCGGCCATCATTCCCATCGCGATGGGTGCTGTGTTCGTCGGTCCCAGCGTGACGATGGTGCAGGCGCTCGTACCCTTGCGCATGCGCGCGACGGCGGCGGCGATCCTGTTGTTCATCCTCAACATCATTGGGCTTGGGCTCGGCCCGCAGGCGATGGGCGCGGTCAGCGATCTTCTGCATCCGGCACTCGGCGATGATTCGCTGCGCTACGCGCTGCTGCTTGGGCCCGTGGCGGGGCTGATTGCGGCCTTTTGCTATTGGCGCGCCTCGGCCACGCTGAAGGCCGATCTGGCCCGCGTAAAAGCCTGAGATTTCGCGCTCCGGTCGCAAAACCCCGCGATTTTCACTGTCCCAAAAGGAGACAAACCCGCCCCGGAGCGGTTACACTCGCCCCAACAGGGCGGGGCCGATGAGTTCCTTGCGGCAATTGAGTGCGATCTATTTGATGGCGGCGAGCGCGTTCACCGTCTCCATCATCTTTGCGCACCATCCCGATTGGGCCCGCGCCGCGAACCAGGCGGCCATCTATGCGCGCGACCGTGGCGGCGATGCGGCCGTGGCGCTCAATGAGCATGTCGTCAAGCCGGGATGGGCCGCAACGCGCGCCGAGGCCGTAGTGCTGGGCGAGCAGATCGCGCAAGCGATGAAGCCCGCGCCGGTGAAAAACGCCGAGCAAAAGCCAGCGAAACCAGCGCCGCATGTTTTGCCGCCGTCTTTTGTGGCCGAGACTGGGCCGAAGCCGACAATCATCCATCCGCAATCGCATGTGACGCTCGATCTGGCGCCGCAGGTCAAAACACCGCTGCCGCAAACGGGTGCGCCGCCGCCCGCGCAAAGTCCGGCTGAAATCGCGCGTGTCGAGCAGCGCCTGAAAGACAGCCTCACCAGCGAAATGCTCGATCATTTCGATCTGTTTCTCTATGTGAGCAAAGCGGACAAAGGCCCCTGGGCGCAGCGCATGTATGTGTTCCAGAAAACCGGCCACGATTTCGCGATGCTCTACGATTGGCCGGTGTCCACGGGTCGCGAAAAGGTCGAACGCGATCTTGCGGGCGACAAAACGCCGAGCATCACGCCGCAAGGCTATTACGAACTCGATCCGCATCGCTTCTATGTGCGTTACCGTTCGATGCAATGGGGCCAGCCCATGCCGCATGCGATGTTCTTCCAATGGGAGAAGAACGGTTATGAAACCGGGCTCGCCATTCACGGCGCAACCGGCGACGATGTGAGCCTGCTCGGCACGCGCTCAAGTGCTGGATGCATCCGCCTCGCGCCGGAAAACGCGGCCCTGCTGCAATCGCTGATCCGCGCGAAATACAAAGGCCTCGTGCCGCAATTCGCTTACGACAAGAAAACCGCCACCATCAGCAATGACGGCGTGATGATGCACAATACCGATGGACGTCTGGAACTTGCGCAGGGCTACCGGGTTCTCGTTTTCATCGAGAATTACGGCGGCGAGAATGTCGTGGCGGCGCTCTTCTAGCTTCTGCGGATTTCGTAAAGCGCAATCGCCGCTGCGTTCGAAACATTCAGGCTTTCCATTTGCGCATCGATAGCGATGGAGGCGGACGCATCGCAGCGCTCGCGCACCAGCCGCCGCACCCCCGATCCTTCGGAGCCCAGAACCAGCGCCACATCGCCGCCGGACACCGCGTCCTTCAGCGATTGCTCGCCATCGCCCACCAGCGCCACGCGCCAGAAGCCGAGTTCGCCCAATTCTTCCAAAGCGCGCGCGATATTGACCACTTCCACATAAGGAACAATATCGAGCGCGCCCGACGCGGATTTGGCGAGCGCGCCCGATTCCGGCGGCGCGTGACGGTCCTGCACGATTACCGCCGACACGCCGAACGCCGCCGCCGAACGCAAAATCGCGCCGGTGTTATGGGGATCGGAAATCTGATCCAGCACCAGCACGATCCGCCTGTTCTTTCCTCCCCCTGCAAGGGGGAGATCATCCTCCGAAGCTCGCGCAGCGAGCGTAGGAGGATGGGTGGGGGTCAACATTTCTTCCAAATTCAGCACAGGCAATTTCTCGCACTGAAGTGCCGCACCCTGATGCACAGCACCCGCCGGCAACAGCCGCGCAATCGCGTCGCCGTCCATGATCTCGTGGCGCACGCGGCCGAGCAGCTTGGCCCCGATCTCTTCGGCTGCGCGTGTGGTCAGCACCGCGCGCAGCACTTTGCGCCGCTTGTTCTCAAGTGCGGCCCGCACCGCATGCAGCCCATAGAGCCACAGCCCATCGGCGGGTTTTGCGCCCGGCTTGCGGTGGAAACGGTGGCTGTCTTTGCGGGGCATGGAGCGGGGATGGCTGTTTCATGGGTCTTGTATGGGGGAATGGATAGCTGGGAAAGGGGGCCGGAGTCGTGGACCCAAAAGTATTTGCGCCAATCTGTTACACGTGTTACAAGAGTTACAAATAACTTCGGAAAGTTCAGCCTATGAAAACGCAAACCAATGTCGTCCGTATCTCGCGCTCGCTCGATGAAAGGCTGGATGCGCTTGCCGCCCGGACCGGCAGGTGCAAAAGCTATTATGCTTCGAAAGCAATTGAGCAATATCTGGAGGATCGGGAAGATTACCTGCTCGGCGTCGCAGCCTATGAAGAGAGCAAGGGGAAGCGGAGATACACGCTTGACGAAGTCATCGCAGAACTCGGCTTGGAGCGTCGAATTGAGCCCGAGAGCCCGCAAAGAGCTAAAAGGACTGGGCGCAAGGGATCGCGCGCGCGTCGCTGATTATCTCGAAACGCGCATCGCGGGATCGTTCAATCCTCGCCAATTGGGCAAGCCGCTGCAGGGGTTGAAAGGCGAGTTCTGGCGCTATCGGGTCGGCGATATCCGGCTGATTTGCCACCTGGAATATGACCGGATCGTCGTTCTGGTCGTGAGCATCGGTCATCGGCGCGAAGTCTATCGATAGGTCGGTGGTCCTCGGTTGACAGCCCCGCCCGATTGCCCGATATCCGCCGCCCTTGGCCGAACGTCTTCCTGGGGGAATGTCCCGAGCGGCAAAGGGGGCGGACTGTAAATCCGCTGGCTACGCCTTCGTAGGTTCGAGTCCTACTTCCCCCACCAGTCTTCGCCGCGCAGCGGCGGAGACTGCCACGGCGAAGTTCGCTTTAGCGAACGAAGCCGGGCTTTAGATCGCGCGGCTTCGCCTTGGCAAGCCGAGCTTGCCCCGCGCGCTTCGGTCGGCAGGCCGGCCAGTGTATAAGGCGCGTTGCGCGGGTGTAGCTCAATGGTAGAGCCATAGCCTTCCAAGCTAAAGACGAGGGTTCGATTCCCTTCACCCGCTCCAGCCTTCGCCCGCGTTTCGCGGGCTACGGCTCGGCAAGCCAGTCTTCGCCGCGCAGTGATGGAGACTGCCCGGCGTAGCGCGTTAGCGCGAAGGCGGGCTGGTGAAGGTTTCGCGCGGCTTCGCCTGGCAAGCCAATTTTCGCGGCGTTCCCCCGAAAAATGCCCGCAAATCCAGTCTTCGTCATCCGGCCCTCGCGTGTTAGAATTGCCCGGTCGAAAAAACGGGGGTTTGGTCATGAAAATGGGATCGGCATTCGGCGCGGCATCTCTGGCGCTGGCGCTTTCTCTCACCGCAATGCCCGCTCTGGCGCGCGATCTGCCGCCCAACGGCGTCACGCGGCAGGACATCGTCAACTGGCTCCAGAGCCACGGCTATACGGCCTCGATCCAGCACGACACCACGGCCAATGACGATTACGTCGAATCCGCGATGAATGGCGTGAATTACGGCATCTATTTCTATGCCTGCGACACTTACGGAAACTGCAAATCCATCCAGTATTCCGCGGGCTGGGATCCTATCGCCGGCGTCGATGCGGTGAAGCTCAACCAGTGGAACGCGGACAAGCGCTATTTCCGCGCCTACCTCAATCCGCAGAACGACATCTATGCCGAATACGATATCGACGTGATGCCCGGCGGGACGTGGGAATTGATCGACGCCACGCTGAGCCGCTGGTCCTCGCAACTGGCATCGTTCAAGGATTTTATCGGCGGTTGAGCCAGGCAAGGCCACGCGCGATTTCGCCTGCGTGCTCCGCGCGCGCGGCGGCAAGCACTTCGTTGCGCAGTGCCGTGTCATAGGCATGTTCGGGCGCTTTGGAATAGCGGCGCATGTCGGGGCCCGATGCGATGGCGGCGATTTCGCCGTCCGTGATTTCGATTCCCAGATGATCGAATGACGCGCGCAACGCCGTTTCCGGCCGGGCAAAAAAATCATCCGCATCCAGCATCAATACGCGTTCGTTGCGCGCGGCTTCCAGTGCCGTCATCTCGCAAGCCCAGCCCATCGCGATGATCTCGCCTTCGGATTTTGCGGGAGGCATTTCACCGAGCCGCGCGCTCAACCGCGCCAATCGTCCCGGTGCGAGCATCTTGGCCTCCTGCCGCGAATTGGGTCCGCCGAGGATTGTTGCCAGATAGGTTTCCGCCGAAGCGGTGAGGAAAATCGCGCGCGGGCTGGAAGGCCGCGTCAAAATCTTCGCCGCGATCTCCGAAACGAAGCTCGTCGCCTTTATCAACGCGCGCTGGTTGGGCGCAAAACTCCGCGACCACAGCTTCAGCAACACATCGGCGCGCCGGTCATAATCCTGCGGCGATTGCGCCAGCGCGCGCAGGATCAGCGGCTCGCGCACCGGCAGGCTTTGGGGCGAGGCGCCGATCAGCCGCGACAGCAACGTCGAGCCGACATGGCCGATGTGGAAAATGTAGGCGCAATTCTCGGCCAGCCCGGACGCGGCCTCTTCCGCCGCCGCCCATGGGATGTTTCGGGTCAGCGTCTGGCGCGTCAGGATTCGGGCATCCAGAAAGCTCGCCGCGCGATAATCGGCCTCGGAAAGCCGAATCACGGTCAGCCCGCCCGGCGCCAATGCCTGTGGATAAAGCTCGGGCGAGCGGGCAAGCGAGGAGGCAATCGGGTCCATGTTGGGGGCCTTCTGTGGCAGGCCTACCTAGCACGGGGTGCCGACCCGCCCAAACCCTGGGATTTTTCCCGGTTTACCCCTGCAAAAAAACGGTCTTGACAACGCTTGCGCAGTGCAACCTTGGCTGATAAACCCTGCTCAAAGGCATCGATAGCGCGCTGGTGGGCGAGGGCGGCTCCCGGCGTGCTGTTTTTTTGCCGCTAGGAGTGTAGCTCAGCTGGTAGAGCGGCGGTCTCCAAAACCGTAGGTCGCGGGTTCGAACCCTGCCACTCCTGCCAAGTGATGCACGAACAAGAAACGGATTTAATCGTGGCCGAAGCAACCAAGAAAACAGCGGACAATTCGGCCAAGGAACTGCCCGCCCCGGTTGTGGTCAAGAAGGGCGGGCCGATCCAGTTCTTCCGCGAAGTGCAGCGGGAAACGTCCAAGGTCACCTGGCCGACCTGGAAGGAAACATGGGTCACCACGCTGATGGTTTTCATCATGGTCGGTCTGACGATGGTGTTCTTTTTCGGCGTCGATTACGTGATGTCGCTCGGCGAGCGCTGGCTGATCGGCGCATTGGGTTGACGGAAACTGGGAACAGATGAGCGAAGCAGCCACCGCCACGACGTCAGACGGCAAATGGTACATCGTCCACACCTACTCGAATTTCGAGAAGAAGGTGGCCGAGGAGATCAAGCGTCAGGCGCAGATACAGGGTCTCGACGAAGAGATCGAGGACGTTCTGGTGCCGACCGAGGAAGTGATCGAAGTCCGCCGCGGCCACAAGGTCAATGCGGAGCGCAAATTTCTGCCCGGCTATGTGCTGGTGCGCGCCAAGCTGACGGATGAAGTTTATCACCTCATCAAGAACGTGGCGAAGGTCACGGGCTTTCTGGGGCAGGGCAACAAGCCGATGGCGCTGCGCCAGGGCGAAGTCGACCGGATTTTGAATCAGGTTCACGAAGGTGCGGAGCGGCCGAAATCCTCCATCACCTTCGAAATCGGCGAGCAGGTGCGCGTGGCCGACGGCCCGTTCACCTCGTTCAACGGCGTGGTGGAAGAAGTGGACGAGGATCGTTCGCGCCTGAAGGTGGCGGTTTCGATCTTTGGTCGAGCCACTCCGGTCGAACTGGAATTTACGCAGGTCGAGAAGGTTTGACCTGCATCTACGCGGGAGGGGCAGCCAGCTCCGCTTGCACCGCAAACCGCTAAGGAGGCGGATCGAACGTGGCGAAGAAGATTACGGGTTACGTGAAATTGCAGGTCCCGGCGGGAGCGGCCAATCCGTCTCCGCCGATCGGGCCTGCGCTTGGCCAGCGCGGCCTGAACATCATGGAGTTCTGCAAGGCGTTCAACGCCAAGACGCAGGATCAGGAAAAGGGCATGCCGATTCCGGTAACGATTACCGTGTTCTCGGACAAGTCCTTCACCTTCGAGATGAAGACACCGCCCGCGTCTTACTTTCTCAAGAAGGCCGCGAAGCTGGATGGCGGCTCCAAAGCGCCGGGCCGCGATTTCGCGGGTGCTGTGACGAAAGCGCAGGTGCGCCAGATCGCCGAAGCCAAGATGAAGGATTTGAACGCCAACGATGTGGAGATGGCCATGCGCATGATCGAGGGATCGGCGCGCTCCATGGGCATCGAGGTGAAGTCATGAGCAAGCGCTTCAAGAAAGCCGCCGAAGGCATTGACGCGGTAAAGGATTATCCCGTCGAGGAAGCGGTGAAGCTCGTCAAGGCGCGCGCCAACGCGAAGTTCGATGAAACCATCGAGCTTGCGATCAATCTGGGCGTCGATCCCAAGCATGCGGATCAAATGGTCCGCGGCGTGGTTTCGCTGCCGAACGGCACGGGCCGCTCGCTTCGCGTGGCGGTGTTCGCCAAGGGCGCGAAAGCCGAGGAAGCCAAGAAGGCGGGTGCGGATATCGTCGGCGCCGAAGAACTGGCCGAGAAGGTGGGCAAGGGCGAGATCGATTTCGACCGCTGCATCGCCACGCCGGACATGATGGGCGTTGTGGGACGCCTTGGTAAGGTGCTCGGGCCCCGCGGCCTGATGCCGAACCCGAAAGTCGGCACCGTGACGATGGATGTGACGAGCGCGATCAAAGACGCCAAGGGCGGCGCGGTGGAATTCCGCGTCGAGAAGGCGGGCATCGTGCAGGCCGGCGTCGGCAAGGCGAGCTTCGGCGAAGAAGCGCTGGTGCAGAACATCAAATCCTTCGTTGATGGCGTCGTGAAAGCGCGCCCGCAAGGCGTGAAAGGCACGTATCTGAAAAAGATTTCGGTCAGCTCCACCATGGGTCCGGGCGTGAAGATCGCGCTTCCCAGCGTGGGTGTGAGCGGGGCCGGAGTGTAATTGAAGAATTCCGGCGGACGATCGCCGGAACCTGTCCGAGACCGCTGGAGTGTTTAGGCACTTAAAAGTTCCAGCGCAGACGGGGAACGAAAACGGTTTCCTCCCCTGTTTGCGGGGGAGGTGCCGAGCGTAGCGAGGCGGAGGGGGCGGACGCCCCCCTCGCCACCTGCGGCGGCACTCCCCCCGTGAACGGGGTGAGAAAAGACCGGGTTTGAACCCTGGGACAGAGTTGCGTGTCACAGGGCGGCTTTCGGATCGTCACGAGAGCCGGTTGATAGGAGAGAGCAAGTGGAGAAAGCCAAGAAAGCCGAAGTCGTCGAAAGCCTCTCGGGGCTGTTCGCTGACGCCGGCTCCGTGGTTGTCGCCCACTACACTGGCATGACGGTCGCCGAAATGAGCGATCTTCGTTCGCGCATGCGCGCGGGCGGGGCCTCGTTCAAGGTGGCGAAGAACCGTCTTGCCATGCGCGCTCTGAAAGGAACGACCGCCGAGCCCATCGCCCACCTCTTCAAAGGCCCCACGGGAATTGCCTACAGCAAGGATCCGATTGCGGCTTCGAAGGTGGCGGTGGCTTACGCCAAGGATAACGACAAGCTCGTGATCCTGGGCGGTGTGGTCGGAACGACGGCACTGGACGTCAACGGCGTGAAAGCGCTGGCCAGCCTGCCGTCGCTCGATGCATTGAGGGCCAAGATTGTCGGCCTGCTTGTGGCGCCCGCGACGAAGATCGCAGGGATCGTCCAGGCGCCCGCCGGTCAGCTTGCCCGCGTTATCGGTGCGTATTCCAAGAAAGAGGCCGCGTAAGTCTCGCGACAACATTCAAACTCGAAACCTCAAGGAACTGAAACAATGTCGAAGATCGAAAAAATCGTTGATGATTTGTCGGCCCTGACGGTCCTGGAAGCCGCCGAACTGGCGAAGCTTCTGGAAGACAAATGGGGCGTATCGGCGGCGGCTCCGGCTGCGGCGGCTGCGGCTCCGGCTGCTGCGGCGGCGGCTCCGGCGGCGGAGAAGACCGAGTTCACGGTCGTTCTCACCGATGCCGGCGACAAGAAGATCAACGTCATCAAGGAAATCCGTGCGATCACCGGTTTGGGTCTCAAGGAAGCCAAGGACCTCGTCGAGGCGGCTCCCAAAGAGGTCAAGGCCGATGTGAACAAGGACGAAGCGGCAAAGATCAAGAAACAGCTCGAAGACGCCGGTGCGAAGGTCGAGCTGAAATAGGTAAGGAGGCGTGGCCGGTTGAAATACGGCTCACGCGTACATATTTGGTTCAACCCACCCCCTTCGGAGCGCCCCACTCCGAAGGGCCGGTGGCTTTCGCGCATTGGGAATAGGCAAGGAATCTGCGGATGACGCTTTCATTCACGGGACGCAAAAGGCTTCGCAAATATTTCGGCAAGATGGTCGAAGTGGCCCAAATGCCGAATTTGATCGAGGTCCAGAAGACATCCTACGACCAGTTCCTCCAGGTGGTGAAGCCCGATGCGGGCCGCCTCGACGAGGGGTTGCAGGCGGTTTTTTCGTCCGTGTTCCCCATCAAGGATTTTAGCGAGAATTCCTTGCTTGAGTATGTCGATTACCATTTCGAAGACCCGAAATACGATGTGGAGGAGTGCCAGCAGCGCTCCATGACCTATGCCGCGCCGCTAAAGGTGACGCTGCGGCTGATCGTGTTCGATACAGACCAGGAAACCGGCGCCAAATCGGTGAAGGATATTAAAGAGCAGGATGTCTATATGGGCGACATCCCGTTCATGACCGAGAACGGCACCTTCATCATCAACGGCACCGAGCGCGTGATCGTCAGCCAGATGCACCGCTCGCCGGGCGTCTTCTTCGATCATGACAAGGGCAAGACCCATTCGAGCGGCAAGCTGCTGTTCGCTGCCCGCGTCATTCCCTATCGCGGCTCATGGCTCGATTTCGAATTCGACGCCAAGGACATCGTGCATGTGCGCATCGACCGCCGCCGCAAGCTGCCGGGGACGACGCTGCTCTATGCGCTGGGCCTGACGCAGGAAGACATCCTGAATTATTTCTACGGCAAGATCGCCTTCAAGCACACCAAGGACGGCGGCTGGACCACCCCGCTCGATCCCAACTGGATGCGCAACGCCAAGACCAGTTCGGACTGGAAGAACGCCAAGACCGGCGAAGTGCTGGCCGAGAGCGGCACCAAGATCACCGTGCGCGGCTTGCGCAAATGGCAGGAAGAGGGCGTGAAATCCATCGCGCTGGCGGATGACGAACTCGTCGGCCGCTTCTCCGCGCTCGACATGGTCAATGTCGAGACGGGCGAGATCTATGTCGAAGCGGGCGATGAACTCACCCCCGCCAATCTCAAGCAGCTTGTCGAAGCCGGCTTCCACGAGATCGACGTCATCAATGTCGATGGCATCACCATCGGCGCCTATATCCGCAACACGATGGCGGTCGATAAAAACCACGCCCGCGAGCAGGCGCTGATCGACATCTACCGCGTCATGCGCCCCGGCGAGCCGCCGACGCTCGACACGGCCGAAACGCTGTTCAACCAATTGTTCTTCGACAGCGAACGCTACGATCTTTCCAGCGTCGGCCGCGTGAAGATGAACATGCGCCTCAATCTGGATGCGCCGGACACCACGCGCATTCTGCGCAAGGAGGACATTCTTGCGATCCTGAAGGCGCTGGCCGATCTGCGCGACGGGCGCGGGGAAATCGACGACATCGACAATCTCGGCAATCGCCGCGTGCGTTCGGTGGGCGAGTTGATGGAAAACCAGTTCCGCGTCGGCTTGCTGCGCATGGAACGCGCCATCAAGGAGCGCATGAGTGCCGTCGATATCGACACGGTCATGCCGCACGACCTTATCAATGCGAAGCCTGTGGCCGCGGCCGTGCGCGAATTCTTCGGCTCGTCCCAGCTTTCGCAATTCATGGACCAGACAAATCCCTTGTCCGAAGTCACGCACAAGCGGCGCATGTCCGCGCTCGGGCCGGGTGGTCTGACGCGCGAACGCGCGGGCTTCGAAGTGCGCGACGTGCATCCCACGCATTACGGCCGCATCTGTCCCATCGAGACGCCGGAAGGCCCGAATATCGGCCTCATCAATTCGCTGGCGACCTATGCGCGCGTCAACAAATACGGTTTCATCGAAAGCCCGTATCGCAAGGTCACCGACAAGCGCGTGACCGACGAGGTGATCTATCTCTCGGCGATGGAAGAGGCGAAATTCACCATCGCGCAGGCCAACGCGACCATCGACTCGCGCGGGCGCATCGTTGACGAACTTGTTTCCTGCCGCAAAGGCGGAAACTTCGTGATGACGACGCCCGATCAGGTCGAATTCATCGACGTGTCGCCGAAGCAATTGGTGTCCGTCGCCGCAGCATTGGTGCCGTTTCTCGAAAACGACGACGCCAACCGCGCGCTGATGGGCTCCAACATGCAGCGTCAGGCCGTCCCGCTTCTGCAGCCCGAAGCCCCGCTTGTGGGAACGGGTCTGGAAGATGTGGTCGCGCATGACTCCGGCTCTGCCATCGCCGCGCGCCGCACCGGCGTCGTCGATCAGGTGGATGCCACCCGTATCGTCATCCGCGCCACGGAAGAAACCGATCCCACCAAGCCGGGCATCGACATCTACCGTCTGAAAAAGTTCCAGCGCTCGAACCAGTCCACCTGCATCACGCAGACGCCGCTGGTGAAAGTGGGCGACCAGATCCGCAAGGGCGACATCATCGCCGACGGACCGTCCACGCAATTGGGCGAGCTGGCGCTCGGCAAGAACGCGCTCGTCGCCTTCATGCCGTGGAACGGTTACAATTTCGAGGATTCCATCCTCATCTCCGAGCGCATCGTGCGCGACGACGTCTTCACCTCGATCCATATCGAGGAATTCGAGACGATGGCGCGCGATACGAAACTGGGGCCTGAGGAAATCACCCGCGATATTCCGAACGTGGGCGAAGAGTCGCTGAAGAATCTCGACGAAGCGGGCATTGTCTATATCGGCGCCGATGTTGTGGCGGGCGACATTCTCGTCGGCAAGGTGACGCCGAAGGGCGAAACCCCGATGACGCCGGAAGAAAAACTTCTGCGCGCCATCTTCGGCGAAAAGGCGGCGGACGTTCGCGACACCTCGCTTCGCGTGCCGCCGGGCGTGCAGGGCACCATCGTGGAAGTACGCGTGTTCAACCGCCACGGCGTCGATAAAGACCAGCGCGCCATGTCGATCGAGAAGGCGGAAGAAGAACGCCTCGCCGAAGACCGCGACGACGAACTGGCGATCCTGGAGCGCAATATCTTCTCGCGCCTGTCGGAGATTTTGCTGAACAAGACCGCCGCGCACGGCCCCAAGGGCATGGCCGCGGACACCAAGATCACGCAGAACGTGCTCGACACGATTGCCAAGCATCAATGGTGGCAGATCGGATTGCGCAACGAAAAGGCGATGGCCGAGATCGAAGCGCTGCGCAAGCAGTACGACGAATCCAAGCAGCGCCTCGACAAGCGCTTCGCCGACAAGGTGGAAAAATTGCGCCGTGGCGATGAACTGGCACCTGGCGTGATGAAGATGGTCAAGGTGTTCGTCGCGGTGAAGCGCAAGCTGCAACCGGGCGACAAGATGGCCGGCCGCCACGGCAACAAGGGCGTCATCAGCCGCATCCTGCCGATGGAAGACATGCCGTACCTGGAAGACGGCACGCCGGTCGATGTCGTGCTCAATCCCTTGGGCGTGCCGTCGCGCATGAATGTCGGCCAGATTCTGGAAACGCATCTGGGCTGGGCGTGCGCGGGTCTGGGCAAACAGATCGGCGATGCCGTCGATAAGGTGAAGCGCGACAACAAGTTCGAAGGTCTGCGCCGCGCTCTGAAGCAAGTCTATGGCGATGACGAACGCCTGAAGGAACTGGACGACAAGGGCCTGATGGAACTCGGCGACAATCTGCGCGCCGGTATTCCCATCGCGACGCCCGTGTTCGACGGCGCCAAGGAAAAAGACATCGTCGATATGCTGGAGCAGGCGGGGCTGACCCATTCGGGCCAGGTCACGCTGTTCGATGGGCGCACCGGAGAATCCTTCAAGCGCGCGGTGACGGTCGGCTACATATACATGTTGAAGCTGCACCATCTCGTGGACGACAAGATCCACGCCCGTTCGATTGGTCCCTATTCGCTCGTCACCCAGCAACCGCTGGGCGGCAAGGCGCAATTCGGCGGCCAGCGTTTCGGCGAAATGGAAGTGTGGGCGCTTGAAGCCTACGGTGCCGCTTACACGTTGCAGGAAATCCTGACCGTGAAGTCGGACGACGTCGCGGGCCGCACCAAAGTCTATGAGGCCATCGTGCGCGGCGAGGACACGTTCGAAGCCGGTATTCCGGAATCGTTCAACGTGCTCGTCAAGGAAATGCGCTCGCTCGGCCTGAATGTGGAGCTGATAAACGGGCCGACGTAACAGCTGTCATGGCCTGCATATGCAGGCCATCCAGTTGGTGAAGGAACTCAATGCCGCAAAATGTGCGGCGAATGGATGGCCGGGTCGCGCTTACGCTGCCCGGCCATGACGAGGATCAAAAGAATGAACCAGGAACTTTTGAGCGTCTTCAACACCGGCAAGGAAGTCCCTGCCTTCGACCGGATTCGTATTTCGCTGGCCAGCCCGGATCAGATCCTGCGCTGGAGCCACGGCGAAATCAAAAAGCCGGAGACGATCAATTATCGCACCTTCAAGCCGGAACGCGACGGGCTTTTCTGCGCGCGCATCTTCGGGCCGGTGAAGGATTACGAATGCCTGTGCGGCAAATACAAGCGCATGAAGTACAAGGGCATCGTCTGCGAAAAGTGCGGCGTCGAAGTCACGGTGCAGAAAGTGCGCCGCGACCGCATGGGCCATATCGAATTGGCCTCGCCGGTTGCGCATATCTGGTTCCTGAAATCGCTGCCAAGCCGCATCGGCCTCATGCTCGACATGACGCTGAAGGATCTGGAGCGCGTTCTCTATTTCGAAAATTATGTGGTGATCGAGCCGGGCCTGACCCCGCTCAAAGACCGCCAGCTTCTCAGCGAAGACGAATATTATAAAGCGCAGGACGATTACGGCGAGGACAGCTTCACCGCCATGATCGGCGCGGAAGCCATTCGCACGCTGTTGCAAGCCATCGATCTCGAAAAGCTCGCAACCGATCTGCGCGTGGATATCGCGGGCTGCAATGGCGTCGGCGAGAAGCCGAAGAAGCTCGTCAAGCGGCTGAAGGTCGTGGAAGCCTTCATCGATTCCGGCAATCGCCCGGAATGGATGATCCTCACCGTCGTTCCCGTGATCCCGCCGGAATTGCGCCCGCTGGTGCCGCTGGATGGCGGCCGCTTTGCGACCTCCGATCTGAATGATCTCTATCGCCGCGTCATCAACCGCAACAACCGCCTGAAGCGCCTGATCGAACTCAAAGCGCCCGACATCATCGTGCGCAATGAAAAGCGCATGTTGCAGGAATCCGTCGATGCGCTGTTTGATAATGGCCGCCGCGGCCGCGTCATCACCGGCGCCAACAAGCGCCCGCTGAAATCGCTCGCCGACATGCTGAAAGGCAAGCAGGGCCGCTTCCGCCAGAATTTGCTCGGCAAGCGCGTCGATTATTCCGGCCGTTCGGTGATCGTGGTCGGTCCCGAACTGAAGCTGCATCAATGCGGCTTGCCGAAGAAGATGGCGCTCGAACTCTTCAAGCCGTTCATCTATTCGCGTCTGGAAGCGAAGGGTTTTTCGCAAACCGTCAAGCAATCCAAGAAGCTGGTTGAAAAAGAAAAGCCCGAAGTTTGGGATATTCTCGAAGAAGTCATTCGCGAGCATCCCATTCTGCTCAACCGCGCGCCCACGCTGCATCGCCTCGGCATTCAGGCGTTCGAACCCGTGCTGATCGAAGGCAAGGCCATCCAGCTTCATCCGCTGGTCTGCACCGCCTTCAACGCGGATTTCGACGGCGACCAGATGGCCGTGCACGTTCCCTTGTCGCTCGAAGCGCAGTTGGAAGCGCGCGTGCTGATGATGTCCACCAACAACATCCTCAGCCCCGCCAACGGCAAGCCGATCATCGTGCCGACGCAGGATATCGTGCTCGGGCTCTATTATCTTTCGCAGGAGCGCGAGAACGAGCCCGGCGAAGGCATGGTGTTCAACGACATCGGCGAGATCGAGCACGCGCTGTTTTCGAACTCCGTCACGCTGCATGCGAAAATCCAGGCGCGCTACAAGACGGTCGATGAAGACGGCAAGCCCGTCACGCGCCGCGTGAAATCCACGCCCGGCCGCATGATGATCGCGGAAATTCTGCCGCGCCACCCCAAGATTCCGTTCGAGCTTGTGAACCGCCTGCTGCGCAAGCAGGAGATTTCGCACATCATCGACGAGGTCTATCGCCATTGCGGCCAGAAAGAGACTGTGCTGTTCGCCGATGCGGTGATGGGGCTGGGCTTCCGCGAAGCCTGCAAGGCCGGCATTTCGTTCGGCAAGGACGACATGATCGTGCCCGCCACGAAGCAGAAGCTGATCGACGAAACGCGCCATCGCGTGCGTGAGTACGAGCAGCAATATCAGGACGGTCTGACCACCGACAAGGAGAAGTACAATCTCGTTGTCGATACCTGGTCGAAATGTACCGATCTGGTCGCCGCCGAAATGATGAAGGAAATCTCCGAGCAGCGCATCGATCCCGAAACGGGCCGCGTCATGGAGATGAACTCCATCTACATGATGAGCCATTCCGGTGCGCGCGGTTCGCCGCAGCAGATGAAACAGCTTGCCGGTATGCGCGGGTTGATGGCCAAACCGTCGGGCGAAATCATCGAAACGCCGATCCTTTCCAACTTCAAGGAAGGGCTCACCGTGCTGGAATACTTCAACTCCACGCATGGCGCGCGTAAAGGTTTGGCCGATACCGCGCTCAAAACCGCGAACTCCGGCTATCTGACGCGCCGTCTGGTGGACGTGGCGAATGACTGCATCATCACGGCCGAAGATTGCGGCACCAAGCACGGCGTTTCCGTGCAGGCCGAAATCGATGGCGGTCAGGTGGTGTCCTCGCTCGCCGAACGCATTCTCGGCCGCACGGCCGCGGAAGATGTGAAACATCCCGACACGGGCGAAGTCATCGTCAAGCGCGGCAAGGAAATCGGCGAGGACATGGCGGAGAAGATCGAAGCCGCGCATATCCAAAAAGTGCGCGTGCGTTCGGTGTTGTCGTGCGAATTGCCGGAAGGTGTTTGTGGCAAATGCTATGGGCGCGATCTGGCGCGCGGCACGCCCGTCAACATCGGCGAGGCGGTGGGCGTCATCGCGGCGCAATCCATCGGCGAGCCGGGCACGCAGCTCACCATGCGCACCTTCCATATCGGCGGTGCGGCGCAGGTTGCCGGACAATCGAAGATCGAGGCGTCCTATGACGGCAAGGTCAAGATCGTCAACCGCAACGTCGTGAAGAACTCCGATGGCGAACTCATCGCCATGGGCCGCAACATGCAGATCACGATTGTCGATAATAAGGCCCAGGAACGCGCGGCCTACCGCATCACCTATGGCGCCAAGCTGAAGGTCGATGAGGGCGCCAATGTGAAGCGCGGCGACCGGCTTGCCGAATGGAATCCGAATGCGTTGCCGGTGCTCACCGAAGTCGAGGGCATCGTGAAATACGAAGACCTCGTGTCGGGCATCACGCTGAAGGAAGTCGCCGACGAAAAGACCGGCGTGTCCAACAAGGTGGTGATCGACAGCCGCGGCACGGGCTCCAAATCGCAGGATTTGCGCCCCGCACTCGTGCTGGTGGACAAGAAAGGCAAAGTGCAAACGCTGCCGATCGTGGGCGAAGTGCGCTATGCGCTGTCGCCCGACGCGATTCTGTCGGTGGAAGACGGTTCCGAAGTGAAGGCGGGCGACGTTCTGGCGCGCATTCCGACGGAAGGTGCGAAAACCCGCGACATCACGGGCGGCCTGCCGCGCGTGGCCGAACTGTTCGAAGCGCGCAAGCCCAAGGAATCGGCCGTGCTCGCGGAGATGGACGGCTTCGTGGAATTCGGCAAGGACTATAAAAACAAGCGCCGCGTCATCGTGAAGTCGAAGAACGACAAGCTGGAGCCCGTCGAATATCTGATCCCCAAGGGCAAGCACATCTCCGTGCGCGAGGGCGATTATGTCGAGAAGGGCGATTACATCGTCGAAGGCAATCCTTCGCCGCACGACATTCTGCGCATCAAGGGCGTGGAAGAACTCACCGTTTATCTCGTGAAGGAAATCCAGGACGTCTATCGGCTTCAGGGCGTGAAGATCAACGACAAGCATATCGAAGTAATCTGCCGTCAGATGATGCAGAAGCAGGAGATCATCGACGGCGGCGACACCACGCTGCTTGCCGGCGAACAGGTCGATTTGCTCGAACTGGAAGAGGCCAACAACAAGGCGCTGGAAAAGAGCGGCAAGATCGCCGAAGGCCGCCCGGTTCTGCTTGGCATCACGAAAGCGTCGTTGCAGACGCGTTCGGTGTTCTCGGCGGCGTCGTTCCAGGAAACCACGCGCGTGCTCACCGACGCCGCCGTCAACGGCAAGGTCGATATGCTCGAAGGCCTGAAGGAAAACGTGATCGTCGGGCGTCTGATCCCGGCGGGCACGGGTGGTGCCGTCGCGCGCCTTCGCCATGTGGCGATGGAACGCGACAAGGCCATCCAGGCCGAGCAGGCCCCGCCTGCCCAGATCGAAGGCCCGCAGGTGGCCGCGGAATAAAACGCAAACGTCACCCCCTCCCCTTGCGGGAGGGGGCGCGGAGCGTAAGCGACGCGGGGGAGGGGTTTTGCGAAAGCACCCCTCCCCCGAATGTTTTTCGCAACACTCGCTACCGCTCGCGCCGCTCAAAACATTCGCCCCCTCCCGCAAGGGGAGGGGGATTCTCTTGAATATGAAACGGGCAAATCAGGAGGCGCAAGCGCGCGATCCGCCCTATATTGTTCTCATGTTACCGAAGCCCTTCACATGGGACCGCGCCGCGGCCCGCGCCGGAAAGTTCAACGGCAAATTCATCATCGGTGTGCACAGCACCGGGATTTATTGCCTGCCGTCCTGCACCGCGCGCCAGCCGAAGCCCGAAAATGTGCGCCTCTATCGCACGGAAGCCGAGGCGCAAGCGGCGGGATTGCGGGCGTGCAAACGCTGCCGCCCCGATCTTTTCTATCGCGGCGAGGATGAGGATATTTCGCTGTTCGAGGGGCTGATCGCGCGCGTGCGCGGCGATGTGGCGGCATTCGCCGATACGGCGGCGCTGGCGGGCGCGTGCGGCGTGAGCCAGACGAAACTCGGCGATCTCTTCCGCGATCACGCGCATATGGCGCCTGCCGCGTGGCTCAGGCGTGAGCGTGTGCGTGCGGCTTCGCACGCGCTACTCGCAAGCGAAGATCGCGTCGTCGATATCGGCTATGCGGCGGGCTTCGAAAGCGAATCGGTTTTTCACCGTCAGTTCCTGGCGCTCACGCGCATGACGCCGGGCGCCTATCGCGCGTTGCGCGGCGCAAGCGTGTTCCTGCTGCACTTGCCGTCCGCCTATCGCGCGCAGGAGATTCTGGCCTATCACGACCGCGACAAGGAAAGTCCGTGCGAGCGCGTGTCCGAGAATCGCATCTTCAAGGCGCTGCAAACGCCGGATGGCCCGGCGGTGCTCGAACTTTCGCTGGAAGGCGAGGGCGCGTGGTGCCGCGTGCATCCCGAAAAGAAGCTCGGCCGCGAGAGCGCGGCGCTGCTGCATCAATCTGCACTTAAGATGCTCGGCCTCACCGGCGATGTCAGTGGCTTCGAGACGCGCGTGGCGCGCAATTCCAAAGCCGCCGCGTTCTTTGCGAAGCGCCGCGGGCTTCGCGTGCCGCTGATCCCCACGGGCTTCGATGGATTGTGTTGGGCGATCATCGGTCAGCAGATCAATGTGCCGTTCGCCGCATCCTTGCGCCGCGAAATCTTGCATCTGGCGGGCGAACCTGTCAGCGACATGCGCACGCACCCCACACCGGAGCGCGTCGCCAATATCGCAATGAAAGAACTCACTTCCCGCCGCTATTCGCGCTCGAAAGCGGATTATCTGATCGGGGCTGCGAAAGAAGTCGCGGAAGGAAAACTCGACATCGAAAATCTTCCGCAAGGCTCGGCCCGCGCCGCCGAAAAGAAACTCACCGCCACGCGCGGCATCGGCACCTGGACGGCGCGCTACGCCATGCTGCGCGGCGGTTTCGCGGATGCCGCACCCGTGGGCGACTCAGCACTCGCAACCGCGCTGCAACGCCTGCACAAAATGGACGAACGCCCCGCCCATGAAGAGGTTCACGGCATGATGAAGGCGTATGCGCCGCATCGCAGCCTTGCCACCTGTCATCTCTGGGCCAGCCTGAAGGACGCAGCATGAGCAACGACAAAATCTATTGGGGCCACATCAAAAGCCGCTTCGGCAATTTCGCGGCGTGGGTGGACGGCAAGGGGCGCTTGCTGCGCTTTCATCTGCGCGCGAAAGGCGCGCCGGGCGTGGATCGCGACGCCATCCATGACGAGCGCGCGGTCGCCGCGATCCAGAAGCAGGTCGCCGAATATGATACGGGAATGCGCAAAACTTTCGATGTCGTGCGCAAGGCGCAAGGCACCGATTTCCAGCATGAAGTGTGGAACGCGCTGTGGGAAATTCCCTACGGCGAAACGACCAGCTACGGCGCGCTGGCGAAGAAGATCGGTTATCCGAATGGCGCGCGCGCCATCGGCCTCGCGAACGGTTCCAATCCCATCGGCCTGATCGTGCCGTGTCATCGCGTGATCGGCGCGGATGGCAGCCTCACCGGCTATGGCGGCGGCCTGCCGCTGAAGAAGGCGCTGCTGATGCATGAAGATGCACATTCGCAGCGCAAGGGAACGCTGTTCGGGTAACCTCACCCTTCGACAGGCTCAGGGTGAGGGATTGAGCTAACCCCTCATCCCGAGCTTGTCGGAGGACGAAGCATGAGGGGGACGCCGTTCTAAAGCTGAATATCCCTGCTCACAATAAATCCCACGCGCCATCTTTCCGCGTCGGCGGAATAACCATCGCGGATGGCACCCGGCGTGTGCGTCTGGTCGTTCGCCCATGGCAATTGCGCCTGCGCGCCGAATGAAATCGTCAGCGGCAGGCCTTTATAGGAAATCGTCGGGCCCACATAATAAAGGTTCGACACCGGATGGGCGCCGCCCACCAGCCCGTCGAATTCGTTTTCGTTGGAGAACTCCGCGCATAGCGACCAGGCGGGCGTGATGTTGTAAGCCGCGCCAAGGCGCATCTCGATGGCGTTGCCGCGATGCCAGATTCCGGCCTCGCGCTGCCACTGGTTTTCGAAATTGGCGTTGAAGGCGATGCGCAGATCGTCGTTGAAGAAATTCTTCTGCAAAAGAATCTTGGCTTCCAGTTCGCGGCTGTTCGCCCCAAAGCTCGGCTCCAGATAAACCGCAAACCCCACCGGATCGAAATAGACATTCAAAAAGCGATAGATCGCCTCGCCCGAAATATTGAATTCACGCTCCGTCTCGGCGGGGGCGAGCGGGGCATGCGGCGTTCGCGCTGCCATTCGATAATTGCCGTAGAGCGACACTTGCAGATCGTCGGTCACGCCATATTCGAATTCGGTGTTGGATTCGATGCCGGCATAGGCCTCACCGGGCTTTTGCGCGCTGAAGATCACGCGTTGCTCGATCTCCTTTTCCTGTGCCGCGTCGATGTCGGTGGTGTAGAGCGACAGAAAAGGCTGGTCGTCGGCAAGGGCTGTGCGCGCCAGCCCGAAAAAGCCCACACCGGCCAGCAGGGCCATACTCAGGCGTCGCATCGAATTCCCCTCGGTAATTGATAATCATTCGCAACAAAGCGAACATCGCAGACCGCCCCACTTCCGTCAATGAGACTTATTCGCAAAAACTGTCGCACCCCGCGAATTCCGGGGATATGCGAAGGCCCCCGCTAATCCGCCGTCCGCTTTCCGGCTAGGTTCCGTCCATAAAACAACTGGGAGGCAACAATGAATTCCATGCTCACGCCGGTTCTGGCGCTTATCACGCTCAGCCTTGATCGTCTGGATCTGGATGTATCTGACCCGCATCCCCGCGATGAACGCGGCGAAGATCGATCCGCAAAAGGCCCAGCATCCGGGCTCGCTGGACGGTCTGCCGTCTTCGGTCCGCCGGGTGGCCGACAATTACAACCATTTGATGGAACAGCCGACCATCTTCTATGCCCTGGTGTTCTATATCGTGCTGGCGGGCCATGCCGACCAGCTACATGTGTGGCTGGCCTGGGCCTATGTGGGGCTTCGGGTGCTGCACACTCTCATCCAGTGCACGGTCAATCTCGTGATGCTGCGGTTCAGCGTTTTCACGCTCTCCACCATCGTTTTGATGGTCATGGCGGTACGCGAATTGATGATGCTGGGCTAGGGACTTAGCGCGCGCCAGGCGCGAGAGGCCCGCGAAATAAGCTTTCGCGGGCCTTGACCCGCCAAATTCACCCTTCTATATAGCCGCACCTCTTGGACAGGCCGTCCGCTGCGAAAACGCGCGGGAAACGCTGCCGGGAAGCCAGTTTGAGATGCGTCAGACCGCGCGATTCGGAGCGTTTGCTCCCAGTCCTCCGCGATCGAAGGGACAGGGCGATAAAGCCCGCGTGCCCCACATGCCGTTTGTTTGAAAAGAGAAAGAGACGAATGCCGACGATCAACCAGCTCATCCGCAAGCCGCGCGGCGAAAAGCCGAAGCGCAACAAGGTTCCGGCGTCTGACCGGATGCCCGCAAAAGCGCGGCGTCTGCACGCGCGTCTATACGACGACGCCGAAGAAGCCGAACTCGGCACTGCGCAAGGTCGCCAAGGTGCGCCTGACCAACGGCTATGAAGTGGTGAGCTACATTCCCGGCGAAGGCCATAACCTTCAGGAACATAGCGTGGTGCTGCTTCGCGGCGGCCGCGTGAAGGACCTTCCGGGCGTGCGCTATCACATCATCCGCGGCGTGCTCGACACGCAGGGCGTGAAAGATCGCAAGCAACGCCGTTCGCTCTACGGCGCCAAGCGGCCGAAGTGAGGAGATAACCCATGTCCCGCCGCCGCCGCGCAGAACGCCGTGAAATGATCCCGGACGCCAAATATGGCGACCTGATCCTGGCCAAATTCATGAACAGCCTGATGTATGCCGGCAAGAAATCCGCCGCCGAAGGCATCATCTATGGCGCGTTCGATTCCATCCAGTCCAAGACGAAGCAGGATCCGCTGGTCGTGTTCCACGAAGCGCTGCGCAATGTTTCGCCCGCGCTTGAAGTGCGCTCGCGCCGCGTCGGTGGTGCCACCTATCAGGTGCCCGTCGAAGTGCGCACCGACCGCTCGCCGCGCGCTCGCCATCCGCTGGATCATCACCGCCGCGCGCGGCCGCAACGAGCCGACGATGACGGGGCGTCTCTCCGGCGAATTGCTCGACGCCGCCAACAATCGCGGCAACGCGGTCAAGAAGCGCGAAGACACGCACAAGATGGCCGAAGCCAACCGCGCCTTTTCGCATTATCGCTGGTAGATCGTCATGCCCCGCGTCACCCCGCTCGAAAAATATCGCAATATCGGCATTGCCGCGCATATCGATGCGGGCAAGACGACGACGACCGAGCGCATTCTCTATTACACGGGCAAGAGCCATAAGATCGGCGAAGTCCATGATGGCGCCGCCACCATGGATTTCATGGAGCAGGAACAGGAACGCGGCATCACGATCACGTCGGCGGCCACGACCTGCTACTGGAAAGATCACCGCATCAACATCATCGACACGCCGGGCCATGTGGACTTCACCATCGAGGTGGAGCGTTCCATGCGCGTGCTGGACGGCGCGGTCGCGGTGTTCGACGCGGTTGCGGGCGTGGAGCCGCAATCCGAAACCGTGTGGCGTCAGGCCGACAAATACGAAGTGCCGCGCATCTGCTTCGTCAACAAGATGGACCGCACCGGCGCGGATTTCCCCCGCTGCGTCGCCATGATGATCGATCGCCTCGGCACGCGTCCGATGGTGCTGACCTGGCCCATCGGCGTGGAAAGCGATTTCAAGGGTCTTGTCGATGTCGTGCGCATGAAGGCGCTCATCTGGCACGACGAGCAGCTCGGCGCGAAATTCGACGAAACGGAAATTCCCGCCGAATATATGGACAAGGCCAAAGAGCTGCACGCGCAGCTTGTCGAGATGGCGGTCGAGGAAGACGACAAGCTTCTCGAAGCCTATCTCGAAGGCAAGGAACCTTCCGTCGAAGATATCAAGCGCTGCATCCGCAAGGGCACGACCGCGTTTCATTTCGTGCCGGTGATGTGCGGCTCGGCGTTCAAGAACAAGGGCGTGCAGCCGCTGCTCGATGCGGTGGTGGATTATCTGCCGTCGCCGCTCGACATTCCCCCCGTCAAGGGCGTGGACATGAAGGGCAATGAAGTCGAGCGTCCGGCCGACGACAAGGCGCCGTTCGCGGGGCTTGCGTTCAAGATCATGGACGATCCGTTTGTCGGTTCGATCACCTTCGTGCGCGTCTATTCGGGCAGCGTGTCGAGCGGCACGGGCGTGCTCAATTCGGTGAAGGACAAGGACGAGCGGGTGGGGCGCATGTTGCTCATGCACGCCAATTCAGCCGCGAAGACGTGAAGGAAATTTACGCCGGCGACATCGTTGCGTTCGCGGGCCTGAAATACACCACCACCGGCGAAACGCTCTGCGACCGCAACAATCCGGTCATTCTGGAGCGCATGGAATTCCCCGATCCCGTGATCGAAGTTGCTATCGAGCCCAAGACGAAAGCCGATCAGGAAAAGATGGGCGTGGCGCTCAATCGCCTCGCGCAGGAAGACCCTTCGTTCCGCGTTTCCACCGATCAGGAATCCGGCCAGACGATCTTGAAGGGCATGGGCGAACTGCACCTCGAAATCAAAGTCGATATTCTGCGCCGCACATATAAAGTGGACGCAACGGTCGGCGCGCCGCAGGTGGCCTATCGCGAAACGCTCTCGCGCCCGATCTCCATCAAATACACGCACAAGAAGCAGACGGGCGGCTCCGGCCAGTTCGCCGAAGTCTCCATCGATTTCGAACCGCTGCCGCCCGGTTCCGGCTTCGTGTTCGAGAACGATGTCGTGGGCGGCTCGATCCCGAAGGAATTCATTCCCTCGGTCGAAAAGGGCCTGAAGTCGCAAAAGGAAAGCGGCTTGATGGCGGGCTTCCCGGTGATCGATTTCAAGGCGACGCTGACGGACGGCAAATATCACGAAGTGGATTCCAACGCGCTGACCTTCGACATCGCGGCGCGCGCCGCCTTCCGCGAACTCGCGAGCAAGGGCGTCGTGAAGCTGCTCGAACCCATCATGAAGGTCGAAGTGGTGACACCGGAGGATTTCCTCGGCGGCGTGATCGGCGATCTCAATTCGCGGCGCGGCCAGGTGCAGGGCACCGACACGCGCGGCAACGCGCAGATCGTGACGGCGATGGTGCCGCTCGCCAACATGTTCGGCTACATCAACACGCTGCGCTCCATGTCACAGGGCCGCGCGCAATACAGCATGCAATTCGACCATTACGAGCAGGTGCCGCAAGCGATCGCGGATGAAGTCAAAGCGAAGTACGCCTAACCCGGCTTCCGAGAACGAAGCCACTAGAAAGTCAGACTGGAGACACGACCATGGCAAAGGCAAAATTCGAACGCACAAAGCCGCATTGCAACATCGGCACGATCGGACACGTCGATCACGGCAAGACGTCGCTGACGGCTGCGATCACCAAGGTGCTGGCCGAAACGGGCGGGGCGACGTTCACCGCCTACGACCAGATCGACAAGGCGCCGGAAGAAAAGGCGCGCGGCATCACCATTTCGACGGCGCACGTCGAATATGAAACCAAGGCGCGCCACTACGCCCATGTCGATTGCCCCGGTCATGCGGACTATGTGAAGAACATGATCACGGGTGCTGCACAGATGGACGGCGCGATCCTCGTCGTCTCCGCCGCCGACGGCCCCATGCCGCAAACGCGCGAGCACATCCTGCTCGCCCGTCAGGTCGGCGTGCCGGCGCTCGTCGTGTTCATGAACAAGGTCGATATGGTCGATGACCCGGAATTGCTCGACCTCGTCGAACTCGAAGTGCGCGAGCTTCTGTCGTCCTACGAATTCCCCGGCGACAAGATTCCGATCATCCGCGGTTCGGCGCTGATGGCGCTCGAAGGCAAGGAGCCCAAGCTCGGCCATGACGCGATCCTCGAATTGATGAAGGCGGTGGACGAGAATATTCCGCAGCCCGAGCGCCCCATCGACATGCCGTTCCTGATGCCCATCGAAGACGTGTTCTCGATCTCCGGCCGCGGCACCGTCGTGACCGGCCGTATCGAGCGCGGCGTCGTGAAGGTTGGCGAGACGGTCGAAATCATCGGCATCAAGCCGACCTCCACCACCACCGTCACGGGCGTGGAAATGTTCCGCAAGTTGCTCGATCAGGGCCAGGCCGGCGACAATGTCGGTTGCCTGCTGCGCGGCATCGAGCGCGAAGGCATCGAGCGCGGCCAGGTTCTGGCCAAGCCCGGCTCCGTCACGCCGCACACCAATTTCCTCGCGGAAGCCTACATTCTGACGAAGGAAGAAGGTGGGCGTCACACCCCGTTCTTCACCAATTACCGTCCGCAATTCTATTTCCGCACCACCGACGTGACGGGAATCGTGAAGCTGCCGGAAGGCACCGAAATGGTGATGCCGGGCGACAACGTCTCCATCGAAGTGGAACTGATCGTTCCCATCGCGATGGAAGAAAAGCTGCGCTTCGCCATCCGCGAAGGCGGCCGCACGGTCGGCTCCGGCGTCGTGGCGAAGATTATTAAATGACGCGCTGACAAGCGCGTCATCCCCGGCGAGCGATGCCAAAGCATCGCGAGGGAAGGGGATCCAGGAGTTGAAGCTGTGGTGAAAGAAACAATGGGTGGCCGGGACGCGCTTCGCTTCGCTCGCTGCCCGGCCATGACGAGGTTATAATGCAAGGCCAGAACATTCGCATCAGGCTCAAGGCCTTCGATCACCGCATCCTCGACAATTCGACGCGGGAAATCGTCAACACGGCAAAGCGCACCGGCGCGCAGGTGAGGGGCCCCATTCCGCTTCCCACCGGCATCGAGCGTTTCACCGTGAACCGTTCCCCGCACGTTGACAAAAAGAGCCGCGAGCAGTTCGAAATCCGGACTCACAAGCGTCTCCTCGACATCATCGATCCCACCCCGCAAACCGTCGATGCTTTGATGAAGCTCGATCTTGCGGCGGGCGTTGACGTCGAGATCAAGCTCTAAGGAGTAACCGCGGCGATGCGCACAGGCGTCATCACGCAGAAGGTCGGCATGACCCGCCTCTTTCTGGAGGACGGGACTCATGTGCCGGTCACGGTCCTGAAGCTCGACGGCTGTCAGGTCGTGGCGCGGCGCACCGAGGAACAGGACGGCTACACCGCCGTCCAGCTCGGTTCCGGCTTTGCCAAAACCAAGCGCCTCACAAAAGCCGATCGCGGCAATTTCGCGAAGGCCGAAGTGGAGCCGAAGAAGAAGCTCGCGGAATTCCGCGTCGATGCGGCGAACCTGCTGGAAGTGGGCGATGTGATCAAAGCCGATCATTTCGTGCCCGGCCAGAAGGTGGATGTCACCGGCATCACCATCGGGCGCGGCTTTACCGGCGCGATGAAGCGCTGGAATTTCCGCGGCCTCGAGGCGAGCCATGGCGTGTCGATCTCGCACCGCTCTCTCGGCGGCACGGGCGGACGTCAGGATCCCGGCAAGACCTTCAAAAACAAAAAGATGCACGGTCATTACGGCAATGAGCGCGTGACGACGCAAAATCTCGTCATCGCGAAAGTCGATGTCGAGCGCGGCCTCATCATGATCCGTGGCGCGGTTCCCGGCAGCAAGGGCGGCTGGGTGATGGTGCGCGATGCGGCCAAGCGCGCGCTTCCGAAAGATGCGCCGATGCCTGCTTCCGTCACGCGCCGCGAAAAGCCCGCCGCACAGCCCGAGCAGCAAGCGGAGGCTACGCCATGAAAACCAAGGTCCTCGACTGGAACGCGAAATCTTCGGGCGAAATCGAACTCAGCGATTCGATCTTCGGGCTCGAGCCGCGCGGCGATCTCATCCAGCGCGTCGTGGTTTGGCAGCTCGCCAAGCGCCGCGCCGGAACGCACAAAATTCTTACCCGCGCCGAAGTCAATCGCACCAAAAAGAAAGTCTATAAGCAGAAGGGCACCGGTCAGGCCCGCCATGGCGCGCGTTCCGCACCGCTTTTTGTCGGCGGCGCGAAAGCGATGGGCCCGGTGAATCACAGCCACGAATTCGATCTGCCGAAAAAGGTGCGTGCGCTCGGCCTTCGCCATGCGCTGTCGTCCAAGGCGAAATCGGGTTCGCTGATGGTGGTGGAAGATGCCACCGCGAAAGAGATCAAGACCAAAGACCTCGCCGCGAAATTCGGCAAGCTCGGTGTCGGAAGCGCGCTGGTTGTCGATGGCGAGTTCGACAAGAACTTCGCGCTGTCCGCCCGCAACATGGCCCATGTGGGTCTGCTCGCGGTCGCCGGTCTCAATGTCTATGACATCCTGAAGCGCGACAAGCTGGTGCTGACGCGCGCCGCGGTCAAAGCCATCGAGGAGCGCTTCGCATGACCACGCATCATGATGTGATCCTTTCGCCGGTCATCACCGAAAAGGCGACCCGGCTCACCGAAGCCAATCAGGTCGTGTTCCGCGTGACGCTGGACGCCACCAAGCCCGCCATCGCCAAGGCGGTGGAGAACCTCTTCAAGGTGAAGGTGCGCGCGGTGAATACCGTGCGCGTCAAGGGCAAGCACAAGATGTTCCGCGGCCGCGAGTTCAAGCGCAGCGATTACAAAAAAGCGATCGTGACCCTGGAAGCGGGCCACCAGATCGACATCACGACGGGGCTCTGAGATGGCGCTGAAGAAATCCAAACCGACGACCCCCGGCCGGCGCCAATTGGTGCAGGTGGATCGTTCGAATTTGCACAAGGGCGGCCCCGTCAAGGCGCTGACCGAAGGCCAGACGCGCAATGGCGGCCGCAACAACACCGGCCGCGTCACCGTGCGCTGGCAAGGCGGCGGTCACAAGCAGCGTTATCGCATTGTCGATTTCAAGCGCAGAAAGTTTGACGTTCCCGCCAAGGTCGAGCGTCTGGAATACGATCCCAACCGCACCTCCTACATCGCGCTCATCAAATACAAGGACGGCGAACTCGCCTATATCCTGGCGCCGCAGCGCATCGCGGTGGGCGACACCGTGATCTCCGGCGACAAGGTGGACGTGAAGCCCGGCAACGCGATGCCGCTTTCGGCGATGCCCGTCGGCACCATCGTGCACAACATCGAAATGAAGCCGGGCAAGGGCGGCCAGATCGCGCGCTCCGCCGGAACCTACGCGCAATATCTCGGCCGCGACGCGGGCTATGCGCTGCTGCGGTTGAACTCGACCGAAGTGCGCAAGGTGCTGCTCACCTGCATGGCGACGGTGGGTGCGGTTTCCAATCCCGACCACATGAACGAAGTGATCGGCAAGGCGGGCCGCAATGTGTGGAAGAACAAGCGCCCGTCCGTGCGCGGCACCGCGATGAACCCGATCGACCATCCGCATGGCGGCGGCGAAGGCCGCACCAAGGGCGGCCGTCACCCGGTCACGCCGTGGGGCAAGGGCACCAAGGGCAATCGCACGCGCAAGAACAAGCGCACCACGAAATACGTCGTGCGCTCGCGCCACGGCAAGACGACGCAAGGGTAAGTAGGCATGACACGCGCAGTTTGGAAAGGTCCGTTTGTTGACGGTTATCTGCTGAAGAAGGCGGAAACCGCGCGCGGTAGCGGCCGCAAGGACGTGATCAAGACATGGTCGCGCCGCTCGACGATCCTGCCGCAATTCGTGGGCCTCACCTTCGGCGTCTATAACGGCAAGAAGCACATCCCCGTTCTCGTCACCGAAGACATGGTCGGCCACAAATTCGGCGAGTTCTCGCCCACGCGCACCTTCCACGCCCATTCCGGCGACAAGAAAGTGAAGAAGGCAGAATAATGGGCAAGCAATCCCGTCCCCGCGTTCTGGCGGATCATCAGGCAAGGGCGGTCGCCACCATGATCCGCACCAGCCCGCGCAAGCTCAATCTTGTGGCGCAGTCGATCCGCGGCAAGAAGGCGGAAGCGGCGTTGCAGGAACTCACCTTCTCGCCCAAGCGCGTTGCGAAGGTTGTGAAGAAGGTCCTGCAATCGGCCATCGCCAACGCCGAAAACAATCACGATCTGGATGTCGATGATCTGGTGGTCAGCGAAGCCTCGGTCGGCAAGAACCTCATCATGAAACGCTTCCATGCGCGCGCGCGCGGACGCGGCGCCAAGGTCGAGCGGCCGTTCTCACAGGTCACGATCGTGGTGGAGGAATTCCGCGCCAAGGCGCCGCCGCCGCCGAAGAAATCGAAGAAGCCCGTTGCGGAAGAATCCGCGCCGGAAGCGAAAACAGAGTCCAAGCCCAAGGCGAAAGCCAAAGGCAAATCCAAACCTGCCGCCAAGAAAAGCGGCAAGAAGACGGAGAAGGCCTGATGGGTCAGAAGGTCAACCCCACCGGGCTTCGCCTCGGCATCAACCGCACCTGGGATTCGCGCTGGTACGCCAACAAGCGCGATTTCGGGAAGCTGTTGCAGGAAGACATTAAAATCCGCGAGCATCTCTCCGAGCGGCTGAAGCAGGCCGGCGTGTCGCGCATCGTGATCGAGCGGCCGCACAAGAAGTGCCGCATCACGATTCATTCCGCGCGTCCCGGCGTCGTCATCGGCAAGAAGGGCGCGGATATCGAGAAGCTGAAGAACGAAGTCCAGCGCTACACCGCCGATGAGGTGCATCTGAACATCGTCGAAATCCGCAAGCCGGAAATCGATTCCAAGCTGGTGGCGGAGAACATCGCCCAGCAGCTCGAGCGCCGCGTCGCGTTTCGCCGCGTCATGAAGCGCGCCGTGCAATCGGCGATGCGTCTGGGCGCGCAAGGCATCCGCATCACCTGCGGCGGCCGTCTGGGCGGGGCGGAAATCGCGCGCGTGGAATGGTATCGCGAAGGCCGCGTGCCGCTGCACACGCTGCGCGCCGACATCGATTACGGCGTGGCGACGGCGAAAACCACCTATGGCACTTGCGGCGTCAAGGTCTGGATCTTCAAGGGCGAGATCATGGAGCATGATCCGATGGCGGTGGAAAAGCGCCAGGCGGAAACCTCCGAACAGCGCGGCAGCACGAAAGAGCGCCAGCCCACACCGGCAGCGGAATAAGAGAGCAGCGTCATGCAACAGCCGAAACGAACCAAATTCCGCAAGCAGCACAAGGGCCGCATTCACGGCGCTGCCAAGGCCGGCACCTCGCTGAATTTCGGCGAGTATGGGTTGAAGGCGCTGGAGCCGGAACGCATCACCGCGCGCGAGATCGAAGCCGCGCGTCGCGCCATCACGCGCCACATGAAGCGCGCGGGCCGTGTGTGGATCCGCGTGTTCCCCGATGTGCCGGTGTCGAAGAAGCCCGCCGAAGTGCGCATGGGTTCGGGCAAGGGCGCGCCGGAATTCTGGGTGGCGAAGATCAAGCCGGGCCGCATCCTGTTCGAGATCGACGGTGTCGATACCGAAACGGCGAAGGAAGCCATGCGCCTGGGCGCCGCCAAACTTTCCATCCACACCAAATTCATCGCGCGCGCGCACGCCTGAGGACGGACAGATGGCCAAGAAAAAACTGACCGCGGAAGAAACCCGCTCCAAGACGATGGACGAACTCGCCGATCAGCTCGTCAAGCTGAAGAAGGAACAGTTCAACCTGCGTTTCCAGCGCGCCAACGGCCAGCTTGAAAACACGGGCCGCGTGCGCGTCGTGCGCAAATCAATCGCCCGCATCGAAACGGCGCTCAGCGCCGAGCGCCGCAAGGCGGGATAGAAGGAAGAAGACATGCCAAAGCGCGTGCTCCAGGGCGTCGTGGTCAGCGACAAGAACGCCAAGACGGTGGTGGTGAAGGTGGAACGCCGTTTCACCCACCCCGTTATGGGCAAGACCGTGCGCCGTTCGAAGAAATATCACGCCCACGACGAAACGGGCGCGTTCAAGGTTGGCGATATCGTTCGCATTCGCGAGTGCCGTCCGATTTCCAAGCTGAAAAGCTGGGAAGTCGTCGGCCGCGACGGCGAGGAATAGTTCGGGAGTTTTACGATGATTCAGATGACCACCGAGCTAGACGTCGCCGACAATTCCGGCGCGAAACTGGTGATGTGCATCAAGGTGCTGGGCGGCTCCAAACGGCGCTATGCCGATGTGGGCGACACCATCGTGGTGAGCGTGAAGGAAGCTATCCCGCGCGGCCGCGTGAAGAAGGGCGAAGTGCTGAAGGCCGTGATCGTGCGCACCGCCAAGGGCGTGCGCCGCCCGGACGGCAGCCTGATCCGTTTCGACTCCAATGCCGCCGTGCTGGTGAACCCGCAGGGCGAGCCCATCGGCACGCGCATCTTCGGGCCCGTCACGCGCGAGCTTCGCGCCAAGAACCACATGAAGATCATCTCGCTTGCGCCGGAGGTGCTCTGATGAGCATGCAGAAAATCAAAAAGGGCGACCGCGTGGTGGTCACCACCGGCCGCGACAAGGGCAAGAAGGGCGAAGTGCTGAAGGTTTATCCGAAGGAAAACCGCGCGCTCGTTTCCGGCATCAACACGGTCACGCGCCACCAGCGCCAGACGCCGAAATTGCAGGGCGGCATCATTCATAAAGAAGCGCCGATCCATATGTCGAACATCGCCCATGTCGATCCGAAGTCGGGCGCTGCCACGCGCGTCGGATTCAAGGTGCTGGGCGACGGGCGCAAGGTGCGTGTCGCCAAAAAGTCCGGTGAGGTTCTCGATGTCTGAGGCAGGAACACAGAAGCCCAAGAAAGACGCGGGCAAAAAGCGCGTCGAGAAGAACACGGGCACGCAAGTGGCCGTCGGCGAGACCTCGCGCGATCCGAACTACGTTCCGCGCTTCAAGAAGCGCTACAACGATGTCATCAAGGCCGAGCTGATGAAGGAATTCGGCTACACCAGCATCATGCAGGTGCCGAAGATCAACAAGATCGTGCTGAACATCGGCGCGGGCGAGGCGGCGAGCGATTCCAAGAAAATCCAGCAGGCGCTGAACGATCTGACCGCCATCGCCGGCCAGAAGGCGGTTGCGACGCGCGCCAAGAAGGCCATCGCGACGTTCAAGATCCGCAAGGACCTGCCGATCGGCGCGAAGGTCACGCTGCGCAAGGACCGCATGTACGAATTCCTCGACCGGCTCGTCACCATGGCGCTGCCGCGCGTGCGCGACTTCCGCGGGCTGAAGGAGACGAGCTTCGACGGACGCGGCAATTACGCGATGGGCCTCAAGGAACACATCGTCTTCGTCGAAATCGACTACGACAAGACGGAAACCGTGTGGGGCATGGACATCATCATCAACACCACTGCGAAGACCGATGCGGAAGCCAAGGCGCTTCTCAAGGGCTTCCAGTTCCCGTTTATGAATTGAGGACGAGCATGGCAAAAAAGAGCCAGATCAACCGCAACAAGAAGCGCGAGAAGAATGGTGGCGCAATACGCCGTCAAGCGCGCGGCGCTGAAGGCGCTGACGGAGGACATGAAGATTCCGCCGGAGGAACGCTTCGCGGCGCATTTGAAGCTTGCGAAGCTGCCGCGCAATTCGTCCAAGACGCGCATCCATCATCGTTGCGAATTGTCGGGCCGCTCCAAGGGCTATTACCGCAAGGTGCGCCTGTCGCGTATCGCACTTCGCGATCTTTCGAATTTCGGCCAGATCCCCGGCATGACCAAGGCAAGCTGGTGAGGAAGGAATAAAAAATGGCGATCACGGATCCCATCGGCGATCTCCTCACCCGCATCCGCAACGGGCAGTTGCGCGGGCTGGCGAAGATCAAGTCGCCCAACTCGCGTCAGCGCGTGCGCATTCTCGATGTGCTCCAGGCCGAAGGCTTCATCCGCGGTTACGCGGAAGTGGAGATCAAGGGCCTGCGCGAGTTCGAAATCGAACTGAAATATCACGAAGGCCGTCCCGTGATCCGCGAGTTGAAGCGCGTGTCCACGCCCGGCCGCCGCGTCTATGCCTCGGTGGGGGATTTGAAGCCGCATCGCCAGGGTCTTGGATTGTCGATCGTCTCCACGCCGCAGGGCGTGATGACCGATGCCAACGCCCGCGAGAAGAATGTCGGCGGCGAAGTTCTCTGCCAGGTGTTCTAGGAGAAGGTCATGTCACGTATCGGCAAGAAACCGGTTGCTCTTCCCAAGGGCGTCACCGCCTCGGTGGAAGGCAAGACCGTGAAGGTGAAGGGCCCGAAGGGCGAGCTTTCGGTGAAGCTCGTCGATCAGGTCGATGCGAAGATCGATGCCGACGGCGTGCATGTCACGCCGAAGGCAGGCATGGAGCAGGGCGCGCCAGATGTGGGGCCTGTCGCGCACGCTGGTGAACAATCTCGTCGTCGGCGTCACGCAGGGCTTCACGCAAAAGCTGGAGATCAACGGCGTCGGCTATCGCGCCGCGGTGCAGGGCAAGAATCTGAACCTGCAACTCGGCTTCAGCCATGACGTGCTTTATCCGATCCCGGCGGGCATCAGCATCGTCTGCGAAAAGCCCACGATGATCACGGTGTCGGGCATCGACAAGCAATTGGTCGGCCAGGTCGCGGCCGAAATCCGCGGCTATCGCCCGCCGGAGCCCTACAAGGGCAAGGGCGTGAAATATGCCGAGGAATATATCCGCCGCAAAGAAGGCAAGAAGAAATGAGCACGAGCCTCTTTCAGCGCCGCAAGCAGCGCACCCGCTTCCGCATTGCGCGCAATGCGAATATGCGCCCGCGGCTTTCGGTGTTCCGCTCCGGGCGGCACATCTACGCGCAGATCATCGACGATTGGGCGGGCGAGACGCTTGCGTCCGCCTCGACCAACGAAAAGGAAGCCAAGACGGACAAGGCCTGGAACGTCGAAGCGGCAAGTGCGGTCGGCAAGAAGATCGCCGAGCGCGCGCTGGCCAAAGGCGTCAAGGAAGTCGTGTTCGACCGCGGCGGCTATATCTATCACGGGCGCATCAAGGCGCTGGCGGATGCGGCGCGCGAAGGCGGCCTGCAATTTTGATGAAGGAATGAATTATGGCGCGTGAAGAAGGCGGCGGCAGAAGGCGCGAACGCGGCGGCGATCGCGAGGAGCGCGACAACGAATTCATCGACAAGCTGGTCCACATCAATCGCGTGGCCAAGGTCGTGAAGGGCGGGCGGCGCTTTGGTTTCGCGGCCCTCGTTGTCGTCGGCGATCAGCGCGGCCGCGTCGGCTTCGGCCATGGCAAGGCGCGCGAAGTGCCCGAAGCCATCCGCAAGGCGACGGACGCCGCAAAGCGCGCGCTCATCCGCGTGCCGCTGAAGGATGGCCGCACGCTGCATCACGAAACCCGTGGCCATCATGGCGCGGGCAAGGTGATTGTGCGTCCGGCGCCGCAAGGTACGGGCATCATCGCGGGCGGCCCGATGCGCGCGGTGTTCGAAGCGTTGGGCGTTGGCGATGTCGTGTCCAAATCGCTCGGCACGTCGAACCCCTATAATATGGTGCGCGCGACGTTCGACGCGCTGAAGAGCCAGCAGAGCCCCCGCATGGTCGCCCAGCGCCGCGGCCGCAGCGTCGCCGAAATCGTCTCGCGCCGCGAAGGGCCAAAGGCCGAAGCACCGGCAGGGAACTAAGCCATGGCCGCGAAGAAATCCGCAGCGAAGAAAACGGTGACGGTGCGCCAGATCAAAAGCGCCAACCGCAAGCCCAAGGAACAGGAAGCGACCTTGCGCGGGCTTGGCCTCGGCAAAATCCGCCGCATGCGCACGCTGGAAGATACGCCCGCCGTGCGCGGCATGATCCGCGCCGTGCAGCACCTCGTCGAGGTGGTGGAGAGAGAAATAGTGCGAAGTCTGACGATGCGGCGACGAGATGACAATGAAGCTCAACGAAATTCACAACAACGAAGGCGCGCACAAGCGCAAGACGCAAGGTCGGGCCGCGGCTCGTCCTCCGGCCTCGGCAAAACGTCGGGCCGCGGCGTGAAGGGCGCCAAGGCGCGCACCGGCACGAAGGTCTATGGCTTCGAAGGCGGCCAGATGCCGCTGCACATGCGCATGCCCAAGCGCGGCTTCAACAACATCTTCGCGCAACGATTTCGCCGAAGTGAATCTCGGCCGCCTGCAAAAGGCGATCGACGACAAGAAGCTCGACGCCTCCGGCAAGATCACCGAGGAAATCGCTGCGCAAGGCGGGCCTCGTCGCACAAGAGCCGCGACGGCGTCCGTCTGCTCGGCAAGGGCGAACTCAAGGCCAAGCTCGACCATCGAAGTCGCGGGCGCATCCAGCGAGCGCCATCGAAGCGGTGAAGAAGGCCGGCGGCTCGGTCACGACCACCTTCAAGAAGACCGTCTACATGAACAAGAAGGGCGAGCCGGGCAAAAAAGCCCAGCGCCGCGCCAAGTCCGCCGAGAAGAAGGCCGCGCGGGCCGCGACGGCCATGACGCACCCTTCGACAAGCTGCTGGTCGAGGGCCATATAAGGGCCTAGCGCCGGGGCAGCCGGCCAGTTCAGGGAGTTGAACGCATGCCCTCAGCAGCCGAACAACTGGCAGCCAATTTCAATTTCAGCGATCCTTCGGCAAGGCGACGGAGCTGCGCCAGCGCATCCTGTTCACGCTGGGCGCGCTGATCGTGGCGCGGCTTGGCACCTACATTCCCATGCCGGGCATCGACCCCACCGAACTCGCCCGCATGATGCAGCAAAATCAGGGCGGCCTGCTGGACGTGTTCAACGTGCTGGCCGGCGGCGCCATCGGGCGCATGGCGATCTTCGCGCTCGGCATCATGCCTTACATCTCGGCCTCGATCATCATCCAGTTGATGACGACGGTGTTTCCCGAACTGGAAACGCTGAAGAAGGAAGGCGAGGCGGGCCGCAAGATGATCAATCAGTACACGCGCTACGGCACGGTGGGGCTTGCGGCGTTGCAGGCCTATGGCATCGCCATCGGGCTTGAGCATCTGGGCAAGGTCGTCATCGATCCCGGATTCTTCTTCCGCTTCTCCGCGGTGATCACGCTGACCGGCGGCACGATGCTGCTGATGTGGATCGGCGAGCAGATCACCGCGCGCGGCGTGGGCAACGGCATTTCGCTCATCATCTTCGCGGGCATCGTGGCGCGGTTTCCCATCGATGATCTTTCAGGCGTTCGAGGCGGGGCGCACCGGCGCGGTCGAGCCGCTGGTGCTGATCTTCGGCATCGCCTTCATCGTGGCGCTGATCCTGGGCATCGTGTTCATGGAGCGCGCGCAGCGGCGATTGCTGGTGCAATATCCCAAGCGACAGGTCGGCAACCGCATGTTCGGCGGCGAAAGCTCGCATCTGCCGCTGAAGATCAACGTGTCGGGCGTGATCCCGCCGATCTTCGCGTCGTCGATCCTGCTGATGCCGACGACGGTCGCCAATTTCAACGCCGCAGAGCATGCCCGACTGGCTGCAAACCATCGTCACCTATATCAGCCACGGCCAGCCGCTTTATCTGGTGCTCTATGCGGCTGCTGATTATCTTCTTCTCGTTCTTCTACACCTCGATCGTCTTCAATCCCGAAGAGACGGCCGAGAACCTGAAGAAATATGGCGGCTTCATTCCCGGCATCCGCCCCGGCAAGAAAACGGCCGACTATATCGACTATGTGCTCACGCGCATCACGGTGGTCGGCGCGCTCTATCTGGCCACCGTCTGCCTGATCCCGGAATTTCTGATCTACCGCTACAACATTCCCTTCTATCTCGGCGGCACCTCGATCCTGATCGTCGTCAGCGTGACGATGGATACGGTCGCGCAAATCCAGAGCCATCTGATCGCGCAGCAATATGAAGGCCTCATCAAGAAGGCGAAGCTTCGGGGAGCGCGACGTTGAATCTGGTTCTGTTCGGCCCTCCGGGCGCGGGCAAAGGCACGCAGGCGAAGATCCTTCAGGAGAAGCGCGGCCTTCCGCAGCTCTCGACCGGCGACATGCTGCGCGCGGCGATCGCGGCGGGCACCGACCTCGGCAAGAAATGCAAGGCGATCATGGATTCGGGCGATCTGGTGCCCGACGAGATCGTGGTCGGCATCATCGCCGAGCGCTACGACCAGCCCGATTGCGCGAACGGCGCGGTGTTCGACGGCTTCCCCCGCACCATTCCCGCAGGCCGAGGCGCTGGACGCCATGCTCGCCAAGCGGGGCAAGAAGATCGACCTCGTGATCGCGCTGACGGTGGACGATTCCGTGCTCGTCAGCCGGGCCGAGCAGCGGGTGAAGGAAACCCTCGCCGCGGGCGGCAAGCCGCGCCCCGACGACACGCCGGAGACGCTCAAGAACCGGCTGGTCGTCTATTACAAGAACACCGCGCCCGCTGCTCGACTACTACACGAAGCAGGGCAAGGTCGTGAACGGTGGACGGCATGGCGCCGATCGCCGAGGTGACCAGAAGAGCCATCGCCGCAGGCGCTGCTCGGACCAGGAAGGCCGCTTGACGAAGGGATAATCGCCCCGAGAATTCAATACGTTAACGGCCATTGACTGAGGGGTAACGATTTCTATAATCCGCGCCCTCGCGGCAGATTTCCTGTCATTTTTCGGCTTGGTCGAGGCCTCCCGGGTAGGGGGGACCCCCCACCGGAATTTGCAGGTTCGAATACCGCGTACCTAAGAAGTTTCAAAGGCTTTAGAAATTCGGAGAACCCAGTGGCTCGCATCGCCGGCGTCAATATCCCCACCCAGAAGCGGGTCGAAATCGGCCTTCGCTACATCCATGGAATTGGCCCGGCCAAGGCCAAGGAAATCTGCGAGAAGGTCGGCATCGCGCCCGACCGCCGCGTCCACGACCTGACCGACGCCGAAGTCATCCAGATTCGCGAAGCCATCGACCGCGATTATCTCGTGGAAGGCGATCTGCGCCGCGAAGTGGCGATGAACATCAAGCGGCTGATGGACCTCGGCTGCTACCGCGGCCTGCGCCACCGCAAGGGCCTTCCCGTGCGCGGCCAGCGCACCCACACCAATGCGCGCACGCGCAAAGGGCCCGGCAAAGGCCATCGCGGGCAAGAAGAAAGTGACGAAGTAACATGGCTGCCGAGAAGAAGAGCGCCGGTCGCGCGCGCAAGAAGGAAAAGAAGAACGTCGTGGTGGGCGTGGCCCATGTCGCGGCGACCTTCAACAACACGATCATCACCATCACCGACGGCGCGGGCAACGCGATCTCGTGGTCGTAGCGCCGGCATGATGGGCTTCAAGGGCTCGCGCAAATCGACGCCCTATGCCGCCCAGGTCGCCGCCGAAGACGCCGGCAAGAAGGCGATCGAACACGGCATGCGCACGCTGGAAGTGGAAGTGAGCGGTCCCGGTTCGGGCCGCGAATCCGCGCTGCGCGCGCTGCAGGCCGTGGGTCTCACCGTCACGTCGATCCGCGACGTGACGCCGATCCCGCACAATGGCTGCCGTCCGCCGAAGAGGCGCCGCGTCTAAAAGTTTTGCTCGGAGCAAAGCGTACCCGTCGAACGAATAGGGCGTGATCCGACACGTCCGGGAAACGATGAGGAAAAAATGTTTCAGAAGAACTGGCAAGAACTTATCAAGCCGCAGAAATTGAAGATCGAAGCGGGTCACGATGTCGGCAAATCCGCGACCATCGTCGCCGAACCGCTGGAGCGCGGCTTCGGCCTCACGCTCGGCAATGCGCTGCGCCGCGTGCTGCTGTCGTCGCTGCAGGGTGCGGCCGTCACCTCGATCCAGATCGAGGGCGTGCTGCACGAATTCTCCTCCATCGCGGGCGTGCGCGAGGACGTCACCGATCTCGTGCTGAACGTGAAGCAGATCGCGCTGCGCATGCATGCCGAAGGGCCCAAGCGCCTTTCGCTTGCGCGCCAACGGCCCCGGCGAAATCACCGCCGGCCAGATCACGCCGGTCGCCGATGTCGAAATCCTCAATCCCGATCTCGTGCTCTGCACGCTGGACGAGAAGGTCGATTTCCGCATGGAACTGACCGTCGCGACCGGCAAGGGCTATGTGCCGGCCGACCGCAACCGCCCCGAAGACGCGCCCATCGGATTGATCCCGGTGGATTCGCTGTTCTCGCCGGTGAAGAAGGTTTCCTACAAGGTGGAAAACACCCGCTCGGGCCAAATCGCTCGACTACGACAAGCTCACCATGCAGGTCGAAACCAACGGCGCGGTCACGCCGGACAATGCGGTGGCCTATGCCGCGCGCATCCTGCAGGACCAGCTCCAGGTCTTCATCAATTTCGAAGAGCCGCGCGAGCGCGTGACCGAAGAGGCCAAGCCCGATCTCGCCTTCAATCCGGTGCTGCTCAAGAAGGTGGACGAGCTGGAATTGTCGGTGCGTTCGGCCAACTGCCTGAAGAACGACAACATCGTCTATATCGGCGATCTCATCCAGAAGACCGAAGCCGAAATGCTGCGCACGCCGAATTTCGGGCGCAAGTCGCTGAACGAGATCAAGGCGGTGCTCGCCGAAATGGGCCTTCATCTCGGCATGGAAGTGCCGGGCTGGCCGCCGGAGAACATCGAAGACCTCGCCAAGCGGTACGAAGACCAGTACTGAGTGTTCCCATGCTTGACAGCTCAGCATGAGGGATGGATCCCTCGCCATGCGCCATCGCAATCCGGCCGCAAGCTCAACAAGACCGCGTCCCACCGCACCGCCATGTTCGCGAACATGGCCGCGGCGCTCATCAAGCACGAGCAGATCAAGACGACGCTGCCCAAGGCGAAAGAACTTCGCCCGGTGGTGGAGAAGCTCGTGACGCTGTCGCGCCGGGGTGCCGACAATCTGCACGCCCGCCGCCAGGCGCTCGCGCAGATCCGCGACGAGGCGCAGGTCAAGAAGCTGTTCGACGTCATCGGCCCGCGCTATGCCGCCCGTCCCGGCGGCTATACGCGCGTGCTGAAGGCGGGCTTCCGCCACGGCGACAATGCCGAGATGGCGTTCATCGAATTCGTCGATCGCGACCCCGACGCCAAGGGGCTGGATTCCGGCCCCGTGGAAGTGGCCGAAGACGAAGTCGAGGAATAACCTCGCAGTTGCCAATGTTTCGCATCCGTCAGGGCGGCGCCGCCCTTCTTCGTTGGCGAGGATCCTCATGATTCTGGCCTGCTTCGATTCGCGCCCTGCTCACTGGCCGCGCAGCCGTGCGCGCAGAGCCATGGGGCAGGTGCAGCTCACCTTCGCGCCGGTCGTCAAGCGCGTGGCGCCGGCCGTGGTCAATGTCTATGCGCGCACGGTGGTGCAATGCCCCGTCAATCCGCTTTTCAACGATCCGCTGTTCCGCCAGTTCTTCGGCTCGCCGCAGATGCGCCAGCGCGTGCAGCAATCGCTGGGCTCCGGCGTCATCGTGCGCGCCGACGGCATCATCCTCACCAACAATCACGTCATTCAGGGCGGCCAGAACATCGTGGTGGCGCTCTCCGACAAGCGCGAGTTCACGGCGCAGCGTGCTGCTCGCCGATGCGCGCACCGATCTCGCCGTGCTGAAGATCGACACGCATGGCGAAAAACTTCCGACCGTTCCGTTCGCCAACAGCGACACGTTGCAGGTCGGCGATCTGGTGCTCGCCATCGGCGATCCCTTCGGCGTCGGCCAGACGGTGACGATGGGCATTGTGTCGGCACTCGCGCGCACGCAGGTGGGCGCATCGGATTATCAGTTCTTCATCCAGACCGACGCCGCGATCAATCCCGGCAATTCGGGCGGCGCGCTGGTGACGACGGATGGAAAGCTCGCGGGCATCAACAGCGAAATCTATTCGCGTACCGGCGAATCCATCGGCATCGGTTTTGCCATTCCGGCCAATCTCGCGCGGCGCGTGGTCGAAGGCGCGCTCGGCGGCGGCATCAAGCTGCCGTGGATCGGCGCCGACGGCCAATCGGTGACGAACGAGATCGCGCACACGCATCGGGCTCGACCGGCCCGAAGGCGTGGTGCTGAAGCAAATCTATCCCGGCGGGCCCGCGGCGAATGCGGGGCTTCATTCCGGCGATGTTGTGATGGCGGTGGATGGCGTCGATGTCGATGACATGCCGGCGCTGCAATTACCGCATCGCCACGCACAAGGCGGGCGACGCGCCGAGCTTCAAGGTCTATTCCGGCGGGCATTATCGCAACGTCTCCGTGCGCCTCGCATTGCCGCCGGAAAATCCGCCGCGCGACGCGCTCACGATCGCCGGGCGCAATCCGCTGACCGGCGCGCAGGTGGAAAATCTTTCGCCCGCCGTCGCCAACGATCTGCAGATGGATCTGATGGCGCAGGGCGTGGTGATCGTGTCGGCGGGCAATTCCATCGCCGCCAATCAGGGCTTCCAGCCCGGCGATATCGTGAAATCGGTCAATGGCGTCGATGTCACCGGCACGCGCCAATTGCGCCAGTTGCTGGACAGCGCGGGCGGCCATTGGAGCCTGGTCGTGGATCGCGGCGGCCAGCGCATGACGCTGACGGTGGATGGCTAATTGCCCGCTAGTCTGGGTCCATGTCCGATCTTTTCGAAGCCGGTGGATTGGAAGATGACGCGCCGCGGCCGCTGGCCGATCGCTGCGTCCCAAGACGCTTGCCGAAGTGGTGGGGCAGGATCATCTGCTCGGCCGAAAGCGGCCCCATCGGGCGCATGGTCGCGGCGAAGCGCGCCCATTCGATCATTCTTTGGGGACCGCCCGGCACCGGCAAGACGACCATCGCGCGATTGCTGTCGCCACGCGTTCAATCTGCATTTCGAGCAATTGTCGGCGGTGTTTTCCGGCGTCGCCGATCTCAAGAAAACATTCGATGCCGCGCGCGCGCGCCGCAAGACGGGGCAGGGCACGCTGCTCTTCGTCGACGAAATCCATCGCTTCAACCGCAGCCAGCAGGATTCATTTCTGCCCGTGGTGGAAGACGGAACCGTGGTGCTGGTCGGCGCGACCACGGAAAATCCGTCTTTCGAACTGAATGGCGCATTGCTTTCGCGCATGCAGGTGCTGGTGCTGCGCAGGCTCGACGACGCCGCACTCGAAACCTTGCTCGAACGCGCCGAGAAACATTACGGCGAGAAACTTGCCGCTCACCGAGGACGCGCGCGCATCGCTTCGCGCCATGGCCGATGGCGATGGGCGCTATCTGCTCAATCTGGCGGAAGAAGTCGCCGCGCTGAAAACCGTGAAGCCGCTCGATTCATCCGCGCTCGTCACAGCCGTTCAGCGCCGCGCGCCGCTCTACGACAAATCCCGCGAGGAGCATTACAATCTCATCTCGGCGCTGCACAAATCCATTCGCGGTTCCGATCCCGATGCGGCGCTCTACTGGCTCGCGCGCATGCTGGCGGGCGGCGAGCAGCCGCTTTACATCGCGCGCCGTCTGGTGCGCGCGAGCGTGGAGGATATCGGCCTTGCCGATCCGCAAGCGGTGGTGCAGGCGATTGCCGCGAAAGATGTCTATGATTTTCTGGGCTCGCCCGAAGGCGAACTCGCGCTGGTGCAATGCGTGCTTTATCTGGCCAGCGCGCCCAAATCGAACGCGGTCTATGTCGCGGCGGGCGCCGCCAAGCGCGCGGCCGCGGACCACGGCTCGCTGATGCCGCCCGCGCACATCCTCAACGCGCCGACCAAGCTGATGAAGAATCTCGGCTACGGCAAAGGCTATGAATACGACCACGAGGCCGATGACGCATTCTCCGGCCAGAACTATTTTCCGGACGCCATGCCGCGCGAGCAATTCTACCAGCCCAAGGAAACCGGCTTCGAGCGCGAGATCGCCAAGCGGCTGGATTATTGGGCGAAGCTGAGGGCGAAGAAGGCTGGGGCGTGAGCGGAGGAATCTGCTATATCGGCCCCAGATAACAACGGTATTCGATCATGCAATTCTCCATTCTCCTTGCCGTGGCTCTGGGCGGCGCCGTGGGTTCGCTGGCGCGCTATTCGGTGGCGAGCCTTGTGCAGTCCGCCGCGTGGCCCGGCTTTCCCTGGGGTATTTTCACCGTCAACATCACCGGCGGCTTCATCATGGGCGTGCTCGCGGAGCTGGCCGCGCTCAAGCTGAACTTCACGCCCGAAATCCGCGCCTTCCTGATGGTGGGCGTGATGGGCGGCTACACCACCTTCTCCAGCTTCTCGCTCGATTCGGCGCTGCTGATCGAGCGCGGCGCCTATGCGAGCGCGGCCGCCTATATCGCGGGTTCGGCGGTGCTGTCGGTGCTGGCGCTGTTCGCGGGGCTCTGGATCGTGCGGATTCTGTGAGCGTCGAATCGGTCGAGATCGCGCAGGACGATGACGGCATCCGTCTGGATCGCTGGTTCAAGCGGCATTATCCCGCGCTCGGCCATGGCGCGCTGGAGAAGCTGCTGCGCACGGGGCAGGTGCGGCTCGACGGCAAGCGCGCCAAGGCTGGCGACCGCGTCGAGGCGGGGCAGGCAGGTCCGCATTCCGCCGCAAGTGGCCAACGCGCCGCTCGAAAAGCCGAAACCGACCTTAGCGAATCACGAAAAGAACAGCCTGCAAGAGTTTGTGATCTATCAGGATTCATCCGTCATCGTTTTGAACAAGCCGCCCGGCCTCGCCACGCAAGGCGGCTCCGGCATCACAAGCCATATCGACGGCATGCTCGACAGTTTGATGCAGGGAAAGAAGCAGCGCCCGCGTCTGGTGCATCGCCTCGACCGCGATACGTCCGGCGTGCTGGTGATCGCGCGCACGGTTCCGGCGGCGGCGGCGCTCGCCGAATCGCTCCGGCACCGCGACGCCTCCAAAATCTATTGGGCGCTCACCAAGGGCGTGCCGGAAAAGAAGCGCGGCACCATCAAGCTCGCGCTCGCCAAGGAAGGCGGCGCGTGGCGAGCGAACGCATGACCGGCGTGGAGCGCGACGCCGAAGACGCCAAGCACGCGATCACCGATTATGCCGTGCTCGATCACGCGGGCGCGGAGTTCGCGTGGGTCGCGGCCAAGCCCGTCACCGGGCGCACGCACCAGATCCGCGTGCATCTGGCGAGCCTGGGCACGCCCATCATCGGCGACTATAAATATGGCGGCACCGCGGCGCGGCCCAAGGGCGCGATCGAGGACAAGCTGCATCTGCATGCCCGCTCCATCGACATCGCGCATCCCGACGGCGGGCGCCTGCGCGTGACGGCGCCGCTGCCGACGCATATGCTGAAGACTTGGAAGCTGTTGGGCTTCGATCCCGACGCCAAATCCGATCCCTTCGCGCGAGTGAAAAAGTGAAACGCTTCTACAAAGATGTAGCGGCTTCACCTTCCCCCCTTGTGGGGGAAGGTGCGACGCGAAGCGGCGCGGAAGGGGGTATTGCCGTACTGCTCGACGGCAAGCCGGTGAAAACGCCGTCGCGCAAAGGTGCTGACGGTGCCCACGCGCGCGCTGGCCGAGGCCATCGCCGAAGAATGGCGCGCGCAAAAAGAGAACATCGACACCAAATCCATGCCGCTCACCGGCCTCGCGATGGCGGCGATCGATGGCGCGCGCATGGCGGAGCAGGCGCTCGCCTTCGCGCGCAGCGATCTTCTGTGCTACCGCGCCGAAGCGCCGCCCGAATTGGCCGCGCGTCAGGCCGCGTCATGGGATTCGTTGCTCGATTGGGCGCACGAAAAATATGGCGCGCGGCTCGCCACCGCCACCGGCATCGTCTTTGTCGAGCAGCCCGCCGACGTCGCTGGCAGCACTCGAAACGGCGGTGCGGGGCTTTAGCGATTTCGAGCTGGCGGCCCTTCATGCCGCCGCCGCCATCACCGGCTCGCTGGTGCTGGCGCTGGCGCTGGCCGGACGGCGCTTGACCGCCGCCGAAGCCTTCGCCGCCGCCCATATCGACGAGGCATTTCAGGCCGAAAAATGGGGCACCGACGCCGAGGCCGCGGCCCGCGCGGCCCGTCTGGCGGCCGAATTGGCAGCCGCCGAGCAGTTTCTGCGCTGCCTTGACGCTTGACCCTGCTGCGCGGCCCCCACATCTTGCCCCCGATTTTCACCGGCTGGGGCAAGCCATGAAACACATTCTCCACGAGCTTGAAGAGCGCCGCGAGCGCGCGCGCCTTGGCGGCGGCCAGAAGCGCATCGACGCCCAGCACAAGCGCGGCAAGCTGACCGCGCGCGAGCGCCTCGAACTGCTGCTCGACCCGAACTCCTTCGAGGAGTTCGACATGTTCGTGGAGCATCGCAACACCGATTTCGGCGCGGACAAGAACGTCATCCCCGGCGACGGCGTCGTCACCGGCTGGGGCACGATCAATGGCCGCATGGTCTATGTCTATGCCAAGGATTTCACCGTCTTCGGCGGCTCGCTCTCCGAAACGCACGCGCAGAAGATCTGCAAGATCCAGGACATGGCGATCCAGAACGGCGCGCCGGTGATCGGCCTGCTCGATGCGGGCGGCGCGCGCATTCAGGAAGGCGTCGGCTCGCTCGCGGGCTATGGCGAAGTGTTCAAGCGCAATGTGCTGGCGTCCGGCGTGGTGCCGCAGATGTCCGTCATCATGGGGCCGTGCGCGGGCGGCGATGTCTATTCGCCCGCGATGACCGATTTCATCTTCATGGTGCGCGACACGAGCTACATGTTCATCACCGGCCCCGACGTGGTGAAGACGGTGACGCAGGAAGACGTGACCGCCGAAGCAATTGGGCGGCGCGCAAGGTGCATTCCACCAAATCCTCGGTGGCCGACGGCGCCTACGAAAACGACGTCATCTGCATCGAGGAAATGCGCCGGCTCTACGATTTCCTGCCGCTGAACAATCGCGAGAAGGCGCCGCATCTGGCCGACCACCGACGATCCGCATCGCGAGGAGCCGAGCCTCGACACGCTGGTGCCGGAAAATCCCAACAAGCCCTATGACATGAAGGAACTGATCCTGAAGGTCGCCGATGAGAGCGATTTCTTCGAGATCGGCGAGAATTTCGCGCGCAACATCATCACCGGCTTCGGCCGCATCGAAGGGCGCACGGTGGGCTTCGTCGCCAACCAGCCGATGGTGCTGGCGGGCGTGCTCGACAATGACGCCATCGCGCAAGGCCGCGCGCTTCGTGCGCTTCTGCGATTGCTTCAATATTCCGATCGTCACCTTCGTCGACGTGCCGGGATTTTTGCCGGGCACGGCGCAGGAGCATAACGGCATCATCAAGCATGGCGCGAAATTGCTGTTCGCCTTCACCGAAGCGACCGTTCCCAAAGTCACCGTCATCACGCGCAAGGCCTATGGCGGCGCCTATGACGTGATGGCGTCCAAGCATATGCGCGCGGATGTGAACTATGCCTGGCCGACGGCGCAGATCGCGGTGATGGGCGCGAAGGGCGCGGTGGAAATCATCTTCCGGCAAGATATGGACGATCCCGCCAAGATCGCCGCGCGCACCAAGGAATATGAAGACCGCTTCCTCAATCCGTTCGTGGCGGCGGGCCGCGGCTATATCGACGACGTCATCCGCCCGCACTCCACCCGCTGGCGCATCGCGCGGCGCTTGCGCATGCTACGCAACAAGCAGGTGCCGCAGGTCTGGAAGAAGCACGACAATATACCGCTTTAACTCAATCCCCTTCCCAAAAAGGGGGAAGAGGAAACGGATATTCACACGGCCATTTGATAGCTGTTCCCAGACAGAATTGAGGCTACGCTTCACGCTATTACAAGGGGAGGGCGCCATGGAACACGAAACCCATATTGATTCCGGCTCAACGATCACCTCGATCGCCACCAAGGTTTTCGGCGGCCTGGTTGCGCTGGCGGCGGCGGGCGGTGTGCTGTACCTGCTTTATGCCAAGTCCGGCCTTGATCCTTCCTTCGCCGTCGCCAGACGCCTACGACAATTGCAAGGCCAGCATATTGTCGAGCCTGGCGCGGCCGGACCTCGTCCATATCGTCAACACGCCGTCGAATACGCAGGTCATCCAGTACAGCAGCGGCTACACGCTGCTGATGCAACTGCGCGTCGACGACGGCCACGGCAACATGGTCGATTCCACCTATCGCTGCGACGTTGCCAAGACGCATGGTTTCCTCGATTCGCTGAAGCAATACTTTTGAGCCTCGCCAAATAGCATTACGCCCGCGCGCGCGGCGGGCGTAGAATGGGGGCGGGGAGGAGCCATGCCCGCCGCCGCGCTCAAGCTCGCCTTGGCTGCGAAGTTGCTGATCGGCGTTCCGGCGGTGGATGGCTATCCCTGGCATCCGCCCACCAGCGCCGACATCAACGCGCACGACATTCTCGCCCGCGACAAGGCGATTTCGCACGATGCTTTTCGCGGCCGCATGCCCGGCTCCATCGAAGGCGAGCACGCCGCCAAATGGATCGCCGACGAGATGCGGTTGATCGGACTTGGAACCCGGTAATCACGGCAGCTATTACCAGGCGGTGCCGGGCGTGAACATCACGCTCGATCCTGCGGCCTCGCATCTTTCCTTCGGCACGCGGCGAAGGCGTACTCGCGCCCAAATTGTTCGACGATGTGGTGTTCTGGACGCCGCAATTCCTCGGCCCCGATGTGATCGTGGATCATTCGCCGCTGGTGTTCGTGGGCTATGGCGATTGTCGCGCCGGAATTCAAGTGGGACGATTATGCGGGCACGGATGTGAAGGGCAAGACGGTCATCATTCTCGTCAACGATCCGGGCAATGAAGATGCAAATCCCGATCCCGCTTTTTTCGGCGGCAAGGCGATGACCTATTACGGCCGCTGGACCTACAAGATGGAGGAAGCCGCGCGCCATGGCGCTGCCGCCGCCATCATCGTGCATGAAAAAGGCCCGGCTGGTTACGACTGGAACGTAGTGGAGAATTTCGGGCATGTGCGTTCGTGGCTCGCCGCCGATGACGGCAACAAATCCATGGTCGCGGTGCAGGGCTGGATCACGCTCGACACGGCAAAGGAATTGTTCAAGCGCGCGGGCCTCGATTATGCTGCAGGAAAAAGCGGCGGCGAACCGGCCGGGCTTCCGCGCCGTTCCGATGGCGGGCGAAACGCTGAGTGCGGATGTTCATTCGAGTGCGGTGCATTTCGAGACGCGCAATGTAATCGGCATCGTGCCGGGGCGCGTGCATCCCGATCAATACATTCTGTTCACGGCGCATTGGGATCATCTGGGTGTCGCGCCCAGCGTGAAACGCGGCGACCGGATTTTCAACGGCGCGGTGGATAATGGGCTGGGCGTTTCCAGCATTCTCGAACTGGGCGAGGCTTTCGCCGCCGAGGACCCCGCGCCCGCGCGCTCCATCGCCATCGTCAGCTTCACGATGGAAGAGCAGAACATGCTCGGCTCGCAATATTTCGCCGAGCATTCGCCATGGCCGCTCGATCACATCGTGGGCGGCGTCAATCTGGATGCGTGTTTGCCAGAAGGCCGCGCGCATGATCTGGTGCTGTTCGGCGGCGGCGCGAACGGGCTGGAAGATATTCTGGCCGGCGTGCTGAAAACGCAGGACCGCGTGCTGTCGCCCGATCCCAATCCCGGCGAGGGTTTCTACTATCGCTCAGACAATCTGAGCCTTTCGAAAGTCGGCGTGCCGATGATCGCGCCGATGGGCGGCTATGATCTCCTCGAAGGCGGCATTGCGGCGGGCAAGGCCATCCGCGCGGATTATTTCGCGCACCGCTACCACCAGCCCTCCGACGAATTCAACGCGAATTGGGATATGTCGGGACCCGTGGAGGATTTACAGGCGTTCTATATGTTCGCCAATCTGCTCGCCAACAGCGATCAATGGCCGGACTGGTACAAGGGCAATGAATTCCGCCCCATCCGCGATAAGTCGATGAAACAGTGAATTTGGGAGTGCGCCATGCGTAAATTTCTTTTCGCCGCCTGCGTCGCGATTCTGGCGTTGCCTGCCTCGGCTGAGGTCAACACCTACGGCCCGAAACCCGATCTGCCGCAGCCCGAGCATCATTGGCTGCCCACGGTGAACATCGCGCCCGCGCGCGGCTGGCCGAAGGGTGCAGCACCGGTGGCCGCCAAGGGATTGCAGGTGGGCGCATTTGCGCGCGACCTCGATCATCCGCGCTGGTTGTATGTGCTGCCGAATGGCGATGTGCTGGTCGCCGAATCCAACACGCCCGAACTGCCCATCAAGGGCATCGCGGATTGGGTCACCCGCATGGTGATGGCGCGCGCTGGCGCGGGCGTCAAAAGCCCCAATCGCATTATTCTTCTGCGCGATACGAATGGCGATCGCGTGGCGGATATGCGCAGTGTTTTCATCAAGGGGCTTTATTCGCCCTTCGGCATGGTGCTGGTCGATCACACGCTCTATGTGGCCGATACGGATGCGGTGGTGAGTTTTCCCTACACCGATGGCGAAACTTCCATCACCGCCGCGCCGAAGAAGCTGGTCGATCTGCCCGCGGGCGACATCGACTATCACTGGACGAAAAATATTGTCGCAAGCGCGGATGGAACAAAGCTGTATGTTTCGGTTGGATCCAACAGCAATGCGGGCGAGAACGGGCCCGACAATGACAAGGACCGCGCCGCGATCTGGCAGATCGACCGCGCCACGGGCAAGCATCGCATCTATGCGTCGGGCTTGCGCAATCCGGTCGGCATGAGCTTCCAACCGCAAACCGGCGCGCTCTGGGTGGCGGTGAACGAGCGCGACGAACTGGGCGACAATCTCGTGCCCGACTACATGACGGCGGTGCACGAAGGCGCGTTCTATGGCTGGCCTTATTCCTATTGGGGCAAGCATATCGACACGCGCCCACAGCCGCAGCGCCCCGATCTCGTCGCGCGCGCGATCGCGCCCGATTATGCGCTCGGCGCGCACACCGCTTCGCTCGGCCTTGTGTTCTACAATGCGGCGCTGCTCGGGCCCCATTATCAAAACGGCGCGTTTATCGGCCAGCATGGCTCGTGGAATCGCTCGGTCCATAGCGGCTACAAGGTCGTCTTCGTGCCCTTCGCGGACGGCAAGCCCGCGGGCCTGCCGGAGGATGTGCTCACCGGCTTCCTCAATGCGGACGGCGATGCACAGGGCCGCCCGGTCGGTGTGGCAGTGGATCCGAAAGGCGCGTTGCTGGTGGCCGACGATGTGGGCAATGTGGTGTGGAGGGTGACACCGGACAAATGACGACATTCGATCTTTTCCAGCGCCTCGGCCTTGCGCTCGCCATCGGATTTCTGATCGGCGTCGAGCGCGGCTGGCAGGAGCGCGGGGGAATTGAAGGCTCGCGCGTCGCGGGCATCCGCACCTTCTCGCTGATCGGTTTGTTGGGTGGCGTATGGGGCGCGATGTATGGCCAGATCGGCGCGCTGCCTTTGGGCCTTGCCGCACTCGGCCTAGCCATCGGGCTCACCGCGTTCGAATGGCGGCTCAGCATTGTGGAGAACAAGCTCTCCGCCACCGGATTGATCGCGGGGCTTCTCACCTTCGCGCTCGGAGCTTTCGCGGTGATGGGCGACATGGCCGCGGCGGCGGCGTCCGCGGTGGCGGCGACCGCGCTGCTCGCCGAGCGCGAGGCGCTGCACAATTTTCTCAAGCGTGTGACATGGCCCGAATTGCGCGCGGCGTTGCTGCTGCTGGCGATGACGTTTGTGCTGCTGCCAGTGCTGCCCAATCACACCATCGATCCGTGGGGCGCGCTCAATCCCTATCGGTTGTGGCTGCTGACGCTTCTGATCGCGGCGATTTCCTATGCCGGTTATGTGGCGACGCGCGTGGCCGGCCCGCGCAACGGCTTGCTCTATGCCGGAATCGTCGGCGGCATGGTTACGTCCACCGCCGTCACGCTCACCTATTCGCGCTTTGCGAAGACACAGCCCGAGACGCGCTCCGAAGTCGCCATGGCCGTGCTGGCGTCGTGGATCGTGTCGCTGTTGCGGATGGGCGCGCTGGCAAGCCTCATCGCGCCGTCTCTGATGGTTCCGCTGTTGCCGCCTATTATCGGCGCGGCGGCGCTGCTCACCGTCGTGGGCTTCATGTTCTATAGCCGCATGACGAAAGCGGCCAAGCCGCCGGAGCTGCTGCTCGAAAATCCGTTCGAGCTGAAAATCGTTCTGCGCTTCGGATTGTTGCTCGGCGTGGTGACGGTCGCGGCCAAGCTGCTGGCCAATGCGTTCGGCAAGCGGGCGTGCTGCCGCTCGCCGCCGTTTCCGGGCTGGCCGATGTCGATCCGATCACGCTCTCCATTGCGCAGATTTTGGGGGCGGGCATCACCCCCGCCACAGGCGCGCTGGCGATCCTGGTGGCGGGTGCGGCCAACATCGTGACCAAGGCGGGGCTGGCCTTCGGGATCGGCGGCAGGGCGCTTGGATGGCCCATGGCGGCGGCAGGAGCGGCCGCCATCGCGCTGGGCGCGGCAATTCACTTTTTCGTCGTAATTTGAAGCATTTGGTGAAGGCAAGGGGGTGCCCTAACGGACCCGTTTACGGCACGCTTCGAAGTCCCTAAAACCTCCCCACACCGCAATTTCGTTTCGGGGTCCGCGTGTTCAAGAAAATTCTCATTGCCAATCGCGGCGAGATCGCCTGCCGCGTCATCAAGACCGCCCGCCGCATGGGCATCAAGACCGTCGCCGTCTATTCCGATGCCGACAAGGACGCGCTGCATGTCGAGATGGCCGACGAGGCCGTCGCCATCGGGCCCGCGCCTTCCGCGCAATCCTATCTCGTCATCGACAAGATCGTGCAGGCCTGCAAGGACACCGGCGCGGAAGCGGTGCATCCCGGCTACGGATTTCTCTCCGAGCGCGAAGCGTTTGCCGAGGCGCTTGCGAAGATCGGCGTCGCCTTCATCGGACCGAACGTGCAAGGCCATCGCCGCGATGGGCGACAAGATCGAATCCAAGAAGCTCGCGGTGGCCGCGAAGGTTTCCACGGTTCCCGGTTTCGTCGGCGAGATCAAAGACGACAGCACACGCCAAGGCGATCGCGAAGGACATCGGCTATCCGGTGATGGTGAAGGCGTCGGCGGGCGGCGGCGGCAAGGGCCTTCGCATCGTCCACAAGGAAGCCGATCTGGTTCAGGCGATTCAATCCTCGCAGAACGAAGCCAAGGCCAGCTTCGGCGACGACCGCCTGTTCATCGAAAAATTCGTCACCGAGCCGCGCCACATCGAAATCCAGCTGATCGGCGACAAGCACGGCAATGTGCTCTATCTGAACGAGCGCGAATGCTCGATCCAGCGCCGCCACCAGAAGGTGATCGAGGAAGCGCCGTCGCCGTTCCTCGACGAGAAGACGCGCAAAGCGATGGGCGAGCAGGCGGTCGCACTCGCCAAAGCCGTGGGCTACGACAGCGCGGGCACCGTCGAATTCATCGTCGACAAGGACCGCAATTTCTATTTCCTCGAAATGAACACGCGGCTTCAGGTCGAGCATCCCGTCACCGAACTCATCACCGGCCTCGATCTGGTCGAGCTGATGATCCGCTCGGCTGCGGGCGAGAAGCTGCCCATCAAGCAAAGCGATGTGAAGCTCAATGGCTGGGCCGTCGAAGCGCGCATCTATGCCGAGGATCCCTATCGCGGATTTCTGCCGTCCACCGGGCGGCTGGTGCGCTATCGCCCGCCGCAGGAAGGCCAAGCATGGCGATATCACCGTGCGCAACGACACGGGCGTCTATGAAGGCGGCGAAATCTCGATCTATTACGATCCGATGATCGCCAAGCTCTGCACGCATGCGCCCACGCGCATCGCTGCGATCGACGCGATGGCCGAGGCGCTCGACCAGTTCCGCATCACCGGCATCAATCACAACATCGCCTTTCTCACCGCCATCATGCACAACGCGCGCTTCCGCGAGGGCAGGCTCACCACGGCCTTCATCGCGGAGGAATATCCCGACGGTTTCCACGGCCGCGCGATGGACGATGAAGCGCGCCGCCGTTTCGCCGCCGCGGCAATAGCCGCCAAGATGCTGCGCACCGAACGCGCCAGCCGCCATCTCCGGCCAGGTGAACGGCGCCATCCGCGCGCCGGTCGAATTCACCGTCATGCTGGGCGACAACACGCTTCATGTCACCGATGTGCATCTGCATCACGGCCGGTTGCGCGCGATGATCGAAGGCGCGCCTTACGATGCGGGCCTGCGCTGGCATCCGGGCGAAGCGATCCTCTATCTCGACGAAAAATCCGGCGAGCGCGCGGTGCAGATCGAGCGCGTGCATGGCGGCTATCGCCTGAGCCATGGCGGCATCCGCATCACGGCGTCCGCGCGGCGTCCGGAGCTTGCCGAGCTTGCCGCGCTGATGCCGAAGAAGGCGCCGCCCGATACGTCGAAATTCCTGCTCTGCCCCATGCCGGGCCTTGTCGTGTCGGTGAACGTCAATGCCGGTCAGGAGGTCAAGGGCGGCGAGGTTCTGGCCGTGGTCGAAGCCATGAAGATGGAAAACGTGCTCACCGCCGAGCGCGACGGCACGGTGAAAAAGATCAACGCGAAAAAGGGCGACAGCCTCGCGCTCGACGACGTGATCCTCGAATTCGCATGAGCGACGATCTCACCCATTTGCGCCTGCGCATCGAGGGCTTCGTGCAATCGGTGGGTTATCGCAATTTCGTGATTGTGGAAGCGCGCCGCCTTGACCTCGACGGCTGGGTGCGCAATTGCGCGGATGGAACGGTGGAGACGCTCGTCTCCGGCGATACCAAAAAGGTCGAAGCCTTCGTGGCCGCGGCCATGCGCGGGCCAACAGGCGCGAAAGTCGCCAATGTGGAATTGCACCGGGCCGAACCGCCGGAGGAAAAAGGGTTCCACCGGCGGCCGTCGGGTGAGCGCAATCCGGCGAAGTGTGAAGCGGTTCGCCGTTAGATTGCGCGACAATTAAAAACTTCAGCGTTTGCGCGTGAATTCGCGCCACACCGAAATCAGGAATACCAGCATCCCCAATATCGTGATGCCCGCGGCCGCACCTGTCATGGGGCCGTATTTCGCGCCGCCGTCGGGCGCGGTCAGCGTCAGGTAAAGAAGCGGAAGCGTGATCAGCACGCCGCCCGCCGACAGAACGAAATTGAGCCACGCCAGACGCGGCGAATACGTGTCCTTCGTCAGCGCATAGAAGGTTCCGAACAGCGCCAGCGTCACCCATCCCAGAAGATTGGCATGGGCGTGCAGCGGCATGAGCGTGATGTCCTGATGGCTCGACATGTATTCGCCAAGCGCCATTCCGCACAGAACCAGAATCACGCCCACAAGAAAAAACGCAGCAGATACTTTCGGCATGAATGCTCCCTCCCAGAGTCGTTTCGCGGAATGATAGGCATGTACGCGCAAGAGGCGAGGGGTCAGCGGACAAAAACCTCTTGAAAAGCCGCTTTCAGATGCGTGTCAACATCGGCCATAGTTGCTGTGATGCCGAGATCGGCGAGGCTGGTCACGCCATGTTCGCGCACGCCGCAAGGAATTATCCCGGAAAAATGCGAAAGATCGGGATCAACGTTCAGCGATATCCCGTGAAACGTCACCCAATGCCGCAACCGCACGCCGATGGCCGCGATCTTGTCCTCACGCGTGCCGCGCTGCACCCAAATGCCGACGCGGCCCTCGCGCCGCTCGCCCTTCACGCCGAGGCGCGCCAGCGTTGCGATCAGCCATTCCTCCAGATCGTGCACGAAGGCGCGCACATCCGGCTTGCGGCGCTTCAGATCGAGCATCACGTAAGCCACGCGCTGGCCCGGCCCGTGATAGGTGTATTGCCCGCCGCGGCCTGTGCGGAACACCGGGAAACGCGGGTCGATCAGGTCGGCGGGATCGGCGCTCGTGCCTTCGGTGTAGATCGGCGGATGCTCCACCAGCCACACCATTTCAGCCGCGCGGCCCTCGGCGATGGCCTCCGCGCGCGCCTCCATGAACGCCACGGCTTCCAGATAGGGCAACAGGCCGGGGCGCACCGTCCATTCCGGCGGCGGGAATTTGGTCGTTGCGGCGGGTGCAAGCATGATCGCGGCAGGATCGGGCGGCATTTTGCTGAGGTCAATGATCGGCCCGGTGGGTATTATACATATAGTGACTGTATAAATTTATATTCCCCACCTCATCCTTGCATTTAAGGGGTGCCGCGCGTATCTCTCCAGTACAACAGGGCAGAGGCCGCCATGCTCCCCATTACCCTCGATCAGGACGAGATTACTGCCGGTCTGGCGGGGTCGGGCGATGGTGCTGCGCGGCGCAAGGCGCTGCTGGAGCAGGCGGGCGTCATTCCCACGGCCATCGACGCCCATGCGCCGTCCGAGGCGCTGGAAGGGCTCACCGTCCTTTTCATCGCGGGTCTGGAGCGCGACGCCGCCGCCCAATTGGCGGCCCGCGCACGGCTCTCCGGCGTGCTGGTGAATGTGGAGGACGTGCCTGCGCTCTGCGATTTTCATGTGCCGGCCATCGTGCGGCGCGGCGATCTGACGGTGACCGTCTCTACCGCCGGCCGCGCGCCCGGCCTTGCGCGGCTGATCCGTGAATGGCTGGAGAAGAAACTGCATCTCGAATGGTCCAGCCGTCTCGACGACGTTAGCCACGCGCGCAAGGAATGGCGCGAAGCGGGCCATTCGCCGTCGGATGTCTCCCAGAAAACGCGCGCGTTGGTTGCCGGGAAAGAATGGCTTTCGTGAGCAGCGCGCCGTTCACAGTGATCGACCGTTCTCGCGGGATCAGCCCACGCGCCTTCGACCGGCAAGGGCAGGGCACGCATGATCCGATCATCGCCGCGCAACTCGCGCGCCTTCAGGCCATTGCGCAGAAGCGCGACGCGGATGGAATTCTGCGCCTCGCGCTCAAGGAAGAATTCCCCGGCCAGGCGGCGGTGGTTTCGTCCTTCGGCGCGGAATCCGCGGTGCTTCTGCACATGATCGCGCAAGTCGATCCCACCACGCCCATCATTTTCCTCAATACCGGAAAATTGTTCGGCGAGACGCTGCGCTATCGCGACCGCTTGCAGGATCTGCTGGGCCTTGCCGATGTGCGCTCTATTGCGCCGCATCCCGATGATCGCGCGCGCGTCGATCCCGAGGGCACGCTGTGGTCGCGAAACACCGATGCCTGCTGCAATTTCCGCAAAGTCGTGCCGCTGAAGCGCGCGCTTGACGGTTTCGCCGCGCAAATCACCGGCCGCAAGCGTTTCCAGACCAATGCGCGCCTTGAAATGAATTCGGTCGAATTTTTCGAAGGCCGCTTCCGCTTCAATCCGCTCACCGACTGGACGCTCGCGCAATTGCAGGCCTATATGGCCGAGCATGAATTGCCCGCGCATCCGCTGGTCGAGGACGGCTATCCCTCCATCGGCTGCATGCCTTGCACACGGCGCATTCAATCCGGCGAAGCCTATCGCGACGGGCGCTGGTCCGGCCTCGACAAGGACGAATGCGGAATTCACACCGGCGTGGACGGCGAGGGAATTTAATTCGCCATTTTCCGCGCGGCTAGCTGACCCGCAGGTCAGATAAGATTCAATTTTGCAGTCCATTTTGGACAGACTCCTCCCGTCACTCAATTCGGCATTTCCCAAAAATCCAGGCAAACAAAGTTCTCCCGCGCCGGGTTTCGACCGGCGTTCCGCAAAGACCCAATTCGAGGAGATAACGGATAGATGGGATTCACCGACTCGCTGTTCAAGGGGGGGGGGAAAAAATTCTACTGACATGTCATGGCCTGCGTTCGCTACGCTGGCGCTACTCACGCGGGCCACCCGGTTGGATTCTGGAAAATTGTGCAAGCTAGAACTGGGTGGCCCGCAGTCGCGGGCCATGACAGCAAATTTGTTCTCCTAAATCCGGTTCACCGGAAATTTCAGATACGCTTTTCCATTGTCTTCCACCGGCGGCATGCGGCCGGCGCGGATGTTCACCTGAATTGACGGCAGGATCAGCGCGGGCGGGGCGAGCGGCTTGTCGCGCGTCTTGCGCACGGCGACGAATTCCTCCTCGCTCACGCCGTCATGAACGAGAATGTTCTTCGCGCGCTGCTCGGCCACGCTCGTCTGCCATTTATATTCCGTGCGGCCCTGCGGCAGGTAATCGTGACACAGCCACAGCACCGTCTCCGGCGGATAGGCGAATAGCCGCTGGATCGAGCGATAAAGCGCGTGCGCGTCGCCGCCCGGAAAATCGGTGCGCGCGGTGCCATAATCCGGCATGAACATCGTGTCGCCGATGAAGATGTTGCCGCCGATTTTGTAGCTCACGCATCCCGCCGTGTGGCCGGGCGTGTGCAGCACCTCGATTTCCAGATTGCCCAGCGGAATTTTTTCGCCGTCGCGCAATAGCCGGTCGAACGGCGCGCCGTCGCCTTTCACATCGTGCGCGTTGAACATCGCGCCGAAAAATTGTTGCGTTCCCTTGATGCCTTCGCCGATGGCGATTTTGGCGCCCGTCTTTTCCTGCAAATAGGCGCTGGCGGTCAGATGATCGGCATGGGCGTGGGTTTCGAAAATCCAGTCCATGGTCATTCCGTGCGCTGCTTCCAGCACCTTGTCGGCCGAATCCGTCGCGGTGCGCGCCCGGTTGAAATTGAAATCGAGCACCGGATCGATGATCGCGGCGTGTTTCGTCGCCGGATCGCTCACCAGATAGGTGATGGTGAAGGTGGCCTCGTGAAAGAAAGCCTGAATATCCGGATTTATACCTACACCTCACGCGTTCGCCCGATGCTATGGTAGTATCGGTGTCGAAGGCATCTCTGCATAGATGTATATCAACGATCTTCTGTCCATCGGTTCGGGAAGCCTTGTCGGCTTCGCACTCGGATTGCTGGGCGGCGGCGGCTCGATCCTCGCAGTGCCGCTGCTGCTCTATGTCGTGGGCGTGAAAGACACGCATCTTGCCATCGGCACATCCGCGCTGGCGGTGGCGGCCAATGCGTTCGCCAATCTTGTCGCCCATTCGCGCGCGGGCAATGTAAAGTGGCCCTGCGCCACGGTGTTCGCGATCTCCGGCGTGGCGGGTGCCGCACTGGGCGCTTATGCCGGCCGCGCGGTCGATGGCGGCAAGCTGCTTTTCCTCTTCGGGCTTGTGATGGTGGCGGTCGCACTCGCGATGCTGCGGCCGCGCTTGGCCGAAGGCGACCCCGGCGTGCGGATCAATCCGTCCATTGCCGTGCGCCTGATCGGCACGGGGCTTGTGGTGGGGTTGCTATCCGGCTTCTTCGGCATCGGCGGAGGCTTTCTCATCGTGCCTGCCATCATGCTCGGCAGCGGCATGGCGATGATAAACGCGGTCGGCTCCTCGCTCGTTTCGGTGGGCGCGTTCGGGCTGACGACCGCTGCATCCTACGCCTTCGCAGGGCTCGTCGATTGGCGCGTGGCGGGCTTCTTCATCCTGGGCGGCATCGCGGGCGGACTCGGCGGTACCGCACTCGCAGGGCACCTCGCGCCGCGCCGCGCGCTTCTGACCCGCATCTTCGCGGTGGCGGTTCTGGGGGTGGCGGGCTTTGTTCTGTGGCGCGCGGCACCGGCCTTTTTCGGCTGAATTGCCGCCCTTCCCAAGCGCGGGCGGCTTTGCTACACCCCCGGCACCCCAACGATGCGGTCGTGGCGGAATTGGTAGACGCACTACCTTGAGGTGGTAGCGCCGCAAGGCGTGGAAGTTCGAGTCTTCTCGACCGCACCAGCCTTCGCTCGCGAAGTGAGAGAAGGCTGTCGCGTCGAAGCACGAAGTGCGAAGGCGGGCCGGTTGCCGCGAGCTTCGGCTCGGCAAGCGCCATGAGTGAAAGATGCCGATGATCCCCAACACCTACCCCACACTTAATCACGATCTCGGCGACACCGCCGACATGATCCGCGATTCCGTGCGGAGCTTTACGTCGGACAACATCGCCCCGCGCGCCGACGAGATCGACAAGTCCAATATTTTCCCCCGCGATCTCTGGCCGGAGCTTGGCAAGCTCGGCGTGCTCGGCATCACGGTCGAGGAGGAATGGGGGGGGGCGGGGCTCGGCTATCTCGAACACACCGTCGCGATGGAGGAAATCAGCCGCGGCTCGGCGAGCGTGGGATTATCTTACGGCGCGCATTCCAATCTCTGCGTCAACCAGATCCGCCGCAACGGCACCGACGATCAGAAGCGCCGCTATCTGCCCAGGCTGATTTCCGGCGAGCATCTGGGCGCGCTTGCGATGAGCGAGAGCGGCTCCGGTTCCGATGTCGTGTCGATGCGTCTGCGCGCGGAGAAGCGCGGAAGCCGCTATGTGCTGAACGGCACGAAAATGTGGATCACCAACGGGCCCGGCGCCGATACGCTGGTGGTTTATGCCCGCACCGATCCAACCCCCGGCCCGCGCGGCATCACCGCGTTCCTGATCGAGAAAGGCTTCAAGGGATTTTCCACCGCGCAGAAGCTCGACAAACTCGGCATGCGCGGCTCCGACACCGCCGAACTCATCTTCGAGGATTGCGAAGTGCCGGAAGAAAACGTGCTCGGCCGCGAGGGCGGCGGCGTCGGCATCTTGATGAGCGGGCTCGATTACGAGCGCGCGATTTTGGCGGCGGGTTCCGTCGGCATTATGCAATCGTGCCTTGATCTGGTGATCCCCTACATCCACGACCGCAAGCAATTCGGCGAACCCATCGGCTCGTTCCAGCTCATGCAGGGCAAGATCGCGGATATGTATGTGACGCTCTCCGCCGCGCGCGCCTATGTGTATGCGGTGGCGCGTGCGTGCGACCGGGGCGAGACCGCGCGCAAGGATGCGGCGGGCGCGATCCTCTACGCCGCCGAAAAAGGCACATGGATGGCGCTGCAAACGATCCAGTGCCTCGGCGGCAACGGCTATATCAACGATTATCCGGCGGGCCGATTGCTGCGCGACGCCAAGCTCTATGAGATCGGCGCAGGGACAAGCGAAATCCGCCGCTGGCTGATCGGGCGGGAGCTTTACGAAGAGACTAGCTGATTATTTTTCGGGCTCTGGCGGATATTTCCGCGATGTGTGGATGATGTGGAGAATTTCCACGGTCTGCCGCTCATCGTCGATTTGATAGACACCGATATAGGGCATGCTCGAAAAAACAAATTCGCGCGTGTTCGCGACCCGCCCGGTGCGTCCGATATGGGGATGAGTCTCCAAGGCTGTCAGGCGCGATTGCAGACCCGCAGCCACTCTTCCGGCGGCAGCAGGATTTTCTTCGGCAATATAGTCGTGGATGTCCAAAAGGTCGCCGATTGCGTCGTCCAGCCAGATCAATCGCATCGGATCAGAACTTTATTTTGGCCTTTGGCGGGGGCAGTTCGTTTGGCGTTCCCCAACTTTTGATCCAACGCATGACATCCTCATGTGCAACGAAGGGGCCGCCCGCTTTCGCTTTGGCTACCGATCGTTTTATTCGCGCGATTTCCTGCGCTTCGATTTCAAAAAAGTTTTCAATCGCGATCGCGGCCAACGAGGATTTGGAACGGTTATGTCGCTTCGCCTCCTTGTCCAGCTTATTGGAAAGTTTGCGGTCGATGCGCAGCGACAGGGTGACGTCTTTGGTCATGGGTTCCTCACAATGTAATACATTGTAAGACAATCAGCGCCTTCGCGCAACTCACCGTGACAGCTTGAAATCCGCCAACGTTCCCGTGCCGTTGCCGGTGGCGACGAACGCGCCGCCCAGCGTCTGGCCCATCAGATTGCCGAAGTTCACAAGCCCCACCGGCTTTCTGTGCCTGCCGCCATGCAGAACCACCAGATTGCGGAAGCTGCCCGCCATCTTCTCGATGGCGTCGGAAATTTTCGCCTCGTCGCTGATGACATCGACATTCGCCGCCCCCCCGATATCGCGCAGATAGACGCTGTTGGTGGGATCGGCGAACACGTCGATCACGTATCGCGCAAGCCGCACTTCGGCCTGGCTGCCGGAAAATTCGCTCTTGGCATAAAAGCCGGGAATATAGCCCACGAATTCCTCGCGCTTGTCGAGCAGCAGCAGGTGCACAAAGCCCGGCTGGTCGCGCAGCGCCACGAACAACCGCTTCAGCTCCACCGGATTGAAGCGGTCCGAACTCGCCTTCAGCGAAACGATGATGTCTTTGGCGGTGTAGTTCGCCGGACGCTTCACAACCTCCAGCTCGTCCACCTTCGTATCCGGGCGGATGGAAAGCGCCAGATAGCCCTTCCCGTCAGGGAATTTCGAAATGACGTTGGCGGCTTTCTTGAGCTGCGTGGAGCCGAGGATTTCCTTGCCGGTCTTCACCGCCGCCGCGTCCAGCGTCGTGCGCGCCAGAACCGCCGCCGCCGCACCCATCATCAGCGCGGTCGCCGCCCCCATCAGCAGGGCTTGCGGGATATGCACGCCGTAATAGGGCGCGGCCATCAGCCCGCCGCCCACCGCCACGCCGATCGCCGCCGAAATCGCGACCCTGTTCATAGGCCCCTCAGCCCCACATTCCGGCCATGGCCGGTTACCCGCGGAAATGCTACCTCAGTTCCGCATTGAGGTCATCCGGCGAGGTAACCATGGCGGCTCAGGAAACCGTGATTTTGGCGGGTGCGCGCACGCCCATGGGGGGATTTCAGGGTGAATTATCCGCACGCAGTGCGCCGGAATTGGGGGCAGCCGCCATCGCGGCGGCGGTGATGCGGGCCGGAATCATGCCCGCCGATGTCGATGAGACGCTGATGGGCTGCGTGCTGCCGGCGGGATTGGGCCAGGCGCCCGCGCGTCAGGCGTCGCGCTTTGCGCGGGCTGCCGGACGATGTGCCCTGCACGACGGTCAACAAGGTCTGCGGCTCCGGCATGAAGGCGGTGATGATCGGCGCCGATCAGGTGGCGCTGGGCCGCGCGGAGATTGTCGTCGCGGGCGGCATGGAGAGCATGACGAATGCGCCCTATCTTTTGCCGAAAGCGCGCGGCGGCTATCGCCTCGGCCATGGCGAGGTGAAGGATCACATGTTCCTCGACGGGCTCGAGGATGCTTACGAGCATCGCCTGATGGGAACATATGCCGAGGATGCCGCGCGGCATTATCAGTTCACCCGCGCCGAGCAGGATGCCTATGCGACGGAGTCGCTGATGCGCGCCAAGCGCGCGCAAGACCAGCGGCGCATTTCGCCGATGAAATCGTGGCAGTGAAGATCGCAGGGCGCGGCGGCGAGGTGGAAGTTCTGCTCGATGAGCAACCGCGCAAGGCAGACCCCGCGAAAATCCCCACGCTCAAACCGGCCTTCGCGAAAGACGGCACGGTGACGGCGGCGAATTCGTCTTCCATTTCCGATGGTGCGGCGGCTCTGGTGCTGACGAGCGCCGAGATCGCAAAAGCGCGCGGACTTGTCGCCCATCGCACGCATCGTGGCGCAGGCGAGCAATGCCGCCGAGCCGCGCTGGTTCACCACCGCACCGGTCGGCGCGATCGAGAAAGTGCTGAAGCTCGCGGACTGGCGCAAAGAGGATGTCGATCTGTTCGAGATCAACGAAGCCTTCGCCGTCGTCGCCATGATCGCCATGCGCGATCTGGGATTGCCGCATGACAAGGTGAATGTGTATGGCGGAGCCTGCGCGCTCGGCCATCCCATCGGCGCGAGCGGCGCGCGGATTGTCGTCACACTTCTCAACGCCTTGAAAAAGCGCGGCGGCAAACGCGGCGTCGCCTCGCTCTGCATCGGCGGCGGCGAAGCGACGGCCTTGGCGGTGGAGTTGCTATGACGGCACTGAAATCCTCCATCTCGCCCACCTCCGCCGCGTTCAAATCGAACGCGAGCGCGATGGCAGCGCTTGTCGACGAACTGAAATCGCGCATGGCGACCGCAGCACTCGGCGGCGACGAACGCTCGCGCAAGCGCCACACCGAACGCGGCAAGCTGCTGCCGCGCGCCCGCGTCGAGCGGCTGATCGATCCGGGTTCGCCGTTTCTCGAACTCTCGCCGCTCGCCGCCTTCGGCATGTATGACGGCGATATTCACGGCGCGGGCATCATCACCGGCATCGGCCGCGTCGCGGGCCGCGAATGCGTGATCGTCTGCAACGACGCCACGATCAAGGGCGGCACCTATTATCCGGTGACGGTGAAGAAGCATCTGCGCGCGCAGGAGATCGCGCGCGAGAACCGGCTGCCCTGCATCTATCTGGTGGATTCCGGCGGCGCGAATCTGCCCAATCAGGCGGAAATTTTCCCCGACCGCGAACATTTCGGCCGCATCTTCTTCAATCAGGCGAATATGAGCGCGGCCGGCATTCCGCAGATCGCGAGCGTCATGGGCTCGTGCACCGCGGGCGGCGCCTATGTGCCGGCGATGTGCGACGAAAGCGTGATCGTCAAAGGGCAGGGCACGATCTTCCTCGCCGGCCCGCCGCTGGTGAAAGCCGCCACCGGCGAAATCGTCTCGGCCGAAGATCTCGGCGGCGCGGATGTTCATGCGCGCATATCCGGCGTTGTCGATCATCTGGCGAATGACGATGCCCACGCGCTCGCCATCGTGCGGCGCATCGTCGGCCATCTGAATGTCGAGAAGCATCCGGACATTCCCATCGCGCCGCCGCGCCCGCCCGCTTACGACACCGCGGAACTGAACGGCATCGTGCCGCCTTCGCTCGCCGTGCAATACGACGTGCGCGAGGTGATCGCGCGGCTGGTGGACGGCTCCGAATTCGACGAATTCAAGAAGCTCTACGGCACCACCATCGTCACCGGCTTCGCGCGCATCGAAGGCATGCCGGTCGGTATCGTCGCCAACAACGGAATCCTGTTTTCCGAAAGCGCGCTGAAGGCAGCGCATTTCATCGAGCTGTGCTGCCAGCGCCGCGTGCCGCTGCTGTTCCTGCAGAACATCGCGGGCTTCATGGTCGGCCAGAAATACGAATCCGGCGGCATCGCCAAGGACGGCGCCAAGATGGTGACGGCGGTGGCCTGCGCGAACGTGCCCAAGCTCACGCTCATCATCGGCGGCTCTTACGGCGCGGGCAATTACGGCATGTGCGGCCGCGCCTTCGGCCCGCGTTTCGTGTTCTCATGGCCCAACAGCCGCATCTCGGTGATGGGCGGCGAACAGGCGGCATCCGTGCTCGCCACCGTCAAGCGCGACGGCATCGAAAAGCGCGGCGAAAAATGGAGCGCCGACGAAGAAGCCGAATTCAAAGCGCCGATCCGCGCGCGCTATGAGGAAGAGGGCAATCCCTATTACGCCACCGCGCGCCTCTGGGACGACGGCATCATCGCGCCCGCCGATACGCGCCGCGTGCTGGCGCTGGCGCTGTCGGCCTGCCTCAACGCGCCGGTCGCCGACACCAAATTCGGCGTGTTCCGGATGTAGTCATGACCGAGATATGGCGTTTCTTCCATGAGGCCTATCGCGAAATCGGCGGCGTGCTGGGAATAGCCGTCGCCGTTCTGGCGACAATATGGATGGACCGCTGGAGCCGCTTGCCGCTCGCCACCATCGGTGCCGCCTGCCTTTACGGCCTCGTGACGGCGGTTTTCGCGGCGATCCGGTATCATGTTTATTGGCTGCCCGATTTTGGCAGTTCGGTCGTGTGGGTGAGCCTTGTGCCGCTCTATCTGAGCTATGGCGCGCTTATTTCGTTGCTGTTTTTCTTGAAATCTGCGGCCTTCGGCCCCTTCACGCGGTAGCGCCGGGATAAAAAATAGGGTTTATCCGTTGTTTACCGTGTTCATCCGAACCCAAAGGGGGATGCCATGCACGATTTTCCCTATTATCTCCATGAAGTAACTGATTTTTTCCAGAATGGCCTGCGCGACGGCTTTGCCAACGTCAATGGCGCGCTGGGCATTATCATCGCGCTGGTGGCGGCCTATATGCTCCACAGCTGGAAACGCCTGTGGGCGCTGGCGCTGGGGGCCACGCTGGTCCATCTGATCGCGGAGATCATGATCCCGGTGCTGGCCAACAAGGCCCGCTTCGCCCTGCCGTCCGACCTGCTCCAGATGTCCTATTGGCGCACGGCCGCGGCCCTTTATCTGGGCTATCTGCTGGTGATCGCGGTGTTCTTCTTCATCAAGAAGAACGTGCTGCCGAAGGCCGCTCCCGCGCATCATTGAGGCTTGCGGGAAAACCCCGTAAGGAACGCTTGCCGCCTGAAAGCCGGGCAAGATGAGCGATCCGTTGCCTCAACTACGCGTTTATTTCAATCCGCCGCCGCAGTTCAAGGCGATGGGCTGCGTGGGCTGTCTTGTCATGCTGTTTGTTGTGGGCGGGATTGTGGGCGTGTTGCTGTTCGGCTGGAAAACGCTTTTGGGCATGTAGGATAGGCCGATGTTCGCAAAGCTGCTCATCGCCAATCGCGGAGAGATCGCGGTTCGCATCCTGCGCACGGCGCGCGCGGATGGGGCTGCGCACGATTGCAGTCTATTCCGATGCGGATGCTTGTGCGGCCCATGTGGCGCTGGCCGATGAGGCGATCCGCATCGGCCCCGCGCCCGCCGCGCGAAAGCTATCTCAATATCGAAGCGATATTGGCCGCGGCGAAAGCGAGCGGCGCGGACGCCATCCATCCTGGTTACGGATTTCTGTCGGAGAATGCAGAGTTCGCGGAAGCCTGCGCGAAAGCGGGTGTGATTTTCGTCGGCCCGCCCGCGAGCGCGATCCGCGCGATGGGATTGAAGGATCGCGCGAAGGCGCTGATGGCCAAAGCGGGCGTTGCAATCGTGCCCGGCTATCTGGGCGAGGATCAATCGCCCCGGACGCTCGAAAAAGAAGCGGGCAATATTGGCTATCCCGTGCTCATCAAGGCGGTCGCTGGCGGCGGCGGCAAGGGCATGCGGCGCGTGGATGCGGCGGCCGATTTTTTGGCAGCACTCGAAGGCGCCAAGCGCGAAGCCAAATCGGCGTTCGGCGACGACCGCGTGCTGATCGAGAAATATGTCTCCCGCCCGCGTCACATCGAGGTTCAGGTGTTCGCGGATTCGCACGGCAATGCGGTGCATTTGTTCGAGCGCGATTGTTCGCTTCAGCGCCGCCACCAGAAGGTGATCGAGGAAGCGCCCGCACCGGGAATGCCGGCCGCGATGCGCGCTGCGATGGGCGAGGCGGCGGTGAAAGCGGCGAAGGCGGTCGGCTATGTCGGCGCGGGCACCATCGAATTCATTGCGGACGCGTCGAACGGCCTGAAGCCCGACCGCTTCTGGTTCATGGAAATGAACACGCGATTGCAGGTGGAGCATCCCGTCACCGAGGCGATCACCGGAACCGATCTCGTCGAATGGCAATTGCGGGTCGCTGCGGGCGAGAAATTGCCGAAAACGCAAAAGGAATTGAAGCCGCACGGCCACGCGATCGAGGCGCGGCTTTATGCCGAGGATCCGCAGAAGGGTTTTCTTCCGTCCATCGGCAAGCTCGAACGGCTTCACTTGCCCGAAGATGTGCGCGTGGATTCCGGCGTGCGCGAGGGCGACGAGGTCACGCCTTTCTACGATCCCATGATCGCCAAGCTGATCGCTTACGACGAAACGCGCGAAGCCGCCGCCGCGAAACTGGCCCATGCGCTCGCATCCACGCAAATTGCGGGCGTGCGCACCAACGCGGCGTTTCTGATTCGCTGCCTGCGCCATCCCGATTTTCTCGCGGGCGACATCGACACCGGCTTTATCGAGCGCCACTGCGCAGACCTTATTCCTGAACACGCAAAGCCAGACGCGCGCGTTCTTGCCCGCGCCGCACAATTCCTCATCGAGGATCGCGCGTGCGCCGCATCGCCCGATCCGTGGGCGGCGCAGGATGGTTTTCGTCTTTCCGGCGAAGCGAAGGAGATCGTCGAATTCCTTGTCGAAGATACGCGCGTGCTGGTCGAGATCATCCATCATCGCGGCGGCGCGTCGAGCGTTTTTGTGGGCGGCAAGAAAATCTCCGCCGACATCCACGCACAAGCGATGTGGCTTTCATCCGGCGATATCGCGGTGATGGACGCGGGCGAGACATGGACGCTTGCGCTCTACGATCCTTTCGCCGCCGCGGAAGCGAAGGGCGAAGCCACCGACCGCATCAAGGCGCCGATGCCCGGCAAGATCGTGCAGGTTTTCGTGCGCCCCGGCGAAAATGTAAAGCGCGGCGCACCGCTCGCCGTTCTGGAAGCCATGAAGATGGAACACACTTTGTCCGCGCCCGCCGATGCGCTGGTCGCCACCGTCGATGTATCGCCTGGCGATCAGGTCAATGAAGGCGCCATCGTCGTGCGTTTCGCGCGCGAGCGGGACGAAGCGGCATGACGCTCAATCTCATCAAGCTCAGCGTCGGTTCGGAATCGCTGGAAACCTTCATTTCCTGGCACAAGAAGCGCATCGCCGAAAAGAAAAAGAAGGGCCAGAAGGCCGAACTCATTCACGTCACGCGCATGACGCCCAAGCGCGCCGACGAATTGCTCGATGGCGGTTCGCTCTATTGGATCATCAAGGGCTATATCAGCGTGCGCACGCCGCTCATCGAATTGCGCCCGATGGTGAGGAACGGCCAGCCGCATTGCGGGCTCGTTTATGCGCCGAAATTCATTCCCGTGGTACGCCGTTTCCATCGCCCGTTTCAGGGCTGGCGCTATTTTTCGCCGAAGGATGCGCCGCCCGATATCGACAAGGGCAAAGGCGGCAAGGGCCTCTCGCCCGCGCTGAAAGCGGAACTGGCGGAATTGGGACTTCTCTAAACCGGCATATTGTCGATCAATCTCGTAGTACCGATCTTCGCCGCCGCCAGAATCCGCGCAGGCCGCTCAAGCGATTCAATTTTCGCAAGCGTTTCCGCATCGCGCACCGCCACGTAATCGACCAAATGGAATCCCGACTTCCAGCAGCATCGCTTTCGCGGCTGCCTCCACATCGCGGGTCGCATCGCCCGCGCGCACGCGCCGCGCGGCTGCTTTCAGAATGAGATTTAATTGCCCCGCAATTTTGCGCTCATCCGCATTCAGATATGCGTTGCGCGACGACATCGCCAAACCATCCGCCTCGCGCAAGATCGCGCCGCCAACAATCTCAATCGGCAAGGCAAGATCGGCAACCAATCGCTTTATCACCAGAAGCTGCTGATAATCCTTCTCGCCGAACATCGCCAAATCCGGCATCGCGGCAATCAGCAGTTTGGCCACCACCGTGGCCACGCCGCCGAAAAAATGCGGCCGGAAATCGGTTTCCAGCCCCGCGCTCGGCCCGCCCACATCAATTTTTGTGGCAAAACCCTCCGGATACATCTCCGCCGCCGACGGCGCGAAAATCAGATCGGCCACATCGCCGAGCTTTTCCCGGTCGGCCTCCAGCGTGCGCGGATAGCGGTCGAAATCTTCGTGCGGCGCGAACTGCGTTGGGTTCACAAAAATGCTCACCACCACGCGGTCGCAGCGCTTTGATGTCTCGCGCACCAGCGACAGATGGCCTTCATGCAGCGCGCCCATGGTGGGCACAAGCCCGATGCGGCCCGGCCGCCAGCCCGCGATGCGCGCGCGCAAATCTCTTATGGTGGTGACAATTTCCATGGCCCGACATTAGCGTGGCCGCGCGCCGCGCGCTAGAATGCGTGCCATGAACGGAACCGATTTGCGCAAGATCCATCGCGGCCGCCTTTCTGGTCGACGAAGACGCGGCGGACGAAAAGCTCATCGCCGCCGCCCGGCTCTCCCATGGCGAGGAGAAGGCGGCTGCCGCACTCGCGGGCGAACTCGTCACCCGCATCCGCGCAAAGCGCGAAAAGCGCAGCGGCATCGATTCCTTCACGCAGGAATACGCGCTCTCCAGCGAAGAGGGCGTGATGCTGATGTGCCTGGCGGAGTCGCTGTTGCGCGTGCCCGATGCCGCGACCGCCGACAAGCTGATCCGCGACAAGATCGGCCACGGCGAATGGGCGCGCCATCTGCATCATTCGGATTCGCTGTTCGTGAACGCCTCCACCTGGGCGTTGATGCTGACGGGCCGCGTCGTGCGGCTGGACGATCCGCGCGAAGTGGGATTTCGAAAACATCTGGGGCAAATTGCTCGCGCGCGCGGGCGAGCCGGTGATCCGCCATGCGGTGATCGCGGCCATGCGCATTCTGGGCCGCCAATTCGTGCTCGGCCGTACGCATCGAGGAAGCGCTGGCGAACGCCAAGCCTTATCTCGACGAAGGCTATCGCTTTTCGTTCGACATGCTGGGCGAGGCCGCTTACACGAAGAAAGATGCCGCGCGCTATTACGATTCCTATCGCGATGCGCTCACCGCAATCGAGAACGCTTACACCGATCTCGATACGCCGGTGTTCGAGCGGCCGTCGATTTCGGTGAAATTGTCGGCGCTGCATCCGCGCTACGAATGGGTCAAGCGCGAGCGCGTGATGGCGGAGCTGTCTGCCGCGCCTGATCGAGCTTGGCTTTGCCGCGCGCGCGGCCAATCTCGGTTTCACCATCGATGCGGAGGAGGCCGAGCGTCTCGATCTGATGCTCGATATGTTCGAGGCGCTGGGCAATGCCGACCTGCTTGCGGGCTGGGATGGGCTTGGCCTTGCGGTGCAGGCGCTATCAGAAGCGCGCGCTGCCGGTGATCGCGTGGCTTGCCGATCTGGCGCGGCGCCAGCGTCGCCGCATTCCGGTGCGCCTCGTGAAGGGCGCTTATTGGGATACGGAAATCAAGCGCGCGCAGGAATTGGGGCTTGCCGATTATCCGGTGTTCACGCGCAAATCCGCGACGGATACGTCTTATCTGGCCTGCGCGCGCGCGTTGTTCGGCGCGGGCGATGCGATCTTCCCGCAATTCGCAACGCACAATGCGCACACGCTCTCGGCCATTCAAGTGCTTGCGCGCGAGCGGCGCGATTTCGAATATCAGCGGCTGCACGGCATGGGCGAGATGCTCTACGAGCTTTATCGCGACGTGAAGCCGCCGGCCTATGGCGGTGCCGGCACGCGCATCTATGCGCCGGTCGGAAGTCACGAAGATCTGCTCGCCTATCTTGTGCGCCGCTTGCTGGAGAACGGCGCGAATACATCCTTCGTCAATCGGCTGGCCGATGAGCAAGCGCCCATCGAAGCCATCATCGCCGATCCGGTGGCGCAGCTCGCCGCGAAATCGCCGCGCCGCAATCCGCATATCCCGAAGCCGGAGAACCTTTTTCCGGACAGAAAAAATTCGCACGGATTTTTGTGGAGCGATCCGGAAGTGTCCGCACCGATGCTTCGCAAGATGGAGGCGACGCTCGCCCAGCCGCAACATTCCGGCCCCATCGTCGGCGGGTCTTTGCGCTGGCGCAACGCGCTGCCGGTGCGCGATCCGTCCGATCATCGCCGAATTGTCGGCGAAGTTGTCGAAGCCAATGCGGATGATATTAAAGACGCGCTCGATCTCGCGCATAAGGCGCAGCATGATTGGAACGCGATTGGCGGGGAAGCGCGCGCGGAAATTCTCGAACGCGCCGCCGATCTCATTCGAGGCGCATCGCGCCCATCTGATGGCGCTGGCCGTGCGCGAAGCGGGAAAGACATTGCCCGCAGCGCTTGAGCGAAGTGCGCGAGGCGGTCGATTTCCTGCGCTATTACGCGGCGCAGGCGCGGAAATTATTTTCGGGGCCGGTGAAATTGCCGGGACCGACCGGCGAGACAAATGAACTCTCGCTGCATGGTCGCGGCGTGTTCGCCGTGCATCAGCGCCGTGGAATTTTCCGCTGGCGATTTTCACCGGGCAGATCGCGGGCGCGCTCGCGGCGGGAAATACCGTGCTTGCAAAGCCCGCCGAGCAGACGCCGCTGATCGCTGCCGCAGCCGTGCGGCTGCTGCATGAAGCGGGCGTGCCGCTGGATGTGCTGCATCTGTTGCCGGGTGATGGCCCGCGCATCGGCAAATCCCTGTTCAGCGATCCGCGCCTCGCGGGCGTCGCGTTCACCGGCTCGACCGACGCGGCCAACGCCATCAACCGCGCGCTCGCCGCGCGCGATGGCGCGATAGCGGCGCTGATCGCGGAAACCGGCGGGCAGAACGCGATGATCGTGGATTCCACCGCGCTGCCCGAACAGGTTTGCAAGGATGTGATCGCGTCGGCCTTCGACAGCGCGGGCCAGCGCTGCTCGGCGTTGCGCGTGCTGTTCCTGCAGGACGATGTCGCCGACAAGATGCTCGATCTCATCCTCGGCGCGATGGACGAACTCACGCTCGGCGATCCGATGCATCTCGCGACCGATATCGGCCCGGTGATCGACGAGGATGCACGCAAAAATCTCGCAGCGCATGCGGATCGCATGACGAAAGACGCAAAGCTGTTGCGCAAACTTATCGCTCCGCCCCGAACACGAATACGGCACGTTCTTCCCGCCGCATGTGTTCGAGATCGAATCGATCGGCGCGTTGCAGCGCGAGGTGTTCGGTCCCGTGCTGCATGTGGTGCGCTATGCGGCGGACCGGCTGGAACAGGTTTGCGATTCGATCAACGCAACCGGCTACGGACTCACGCTCGGCATCCACAGCCGAATCGGCGAAACTGCCGATTTCATTCGCGCCCGCATCCGCGCCGGAAATATTTATGTGAACAGAAATCAGATCGGCGCGGTCGTCGGCGTGCAGCCTTTCGGCGGCGAAGGGCTTTCCGGCACCGGCCCGAAGGCGGGCGGCCCACATTATCTTCTTCGTTTTGCGCTCGAACGCACCTATACCGAGAACATTGCGGCGGCGGGCGGCAACGCGGCGCTGCTGAGCGAAGAAGGCGATTAGAAAACATGGCGGCTCACGTCATTGTCTTCGGCAATGAGAAGGGCGGAACGGGCAAGACGACGGCGGCGATGCATGTCGCGGTCGCACTTGCCAAGCTCGGAAAGCGCGTGGCCGCGGTCGATCTCGACAGCCGCCAGCAAAGCCTCACGCGTTACATCGAAAACCGCGACGATTGGCGCGTGAAGAAAGGTGCGGAACTACCCGCGCTGAAAAGTTTTGCGGTGTCGCGCAGCGGCGCGAAATCGCTCGACGCGGCGGCGGAAGAAGAGGCAAAGAAATTCGCCGAGATTCTTTCGCAGACCGAATCCGGTTTCGATTTCATCGTCATCGATACGCCCGGCTCCGACACGCCGCTTTCGCGGCTGGCGCATGCGTCCGCCGACACGCTCGTCACGCCGATGAACGATTCTTTCGTGGATTTCGATCTGCTCGCCCATGTCGAGGCGAGCGATTTCAGCGTGAAGGGGTTGAGTCTTTATTCCGATTTCGTCTGGGATTGCCGCAAGAAGCGGCTGATGGCGCGGCGGCCCGCGCTTGATTGGGTTGTGATGCGCAATCGCATTGCCTCGTCGGATGCGCGCAACAAGCGGCGGCTGTCATCGGCGCTCGATACGCTGGCCGAGCGCATCGGCTTTCGTGTGGCGCCGGGCTTCGGCGACCGCGTGATCTTCCGCGAACTTTTCCCGATGGGGCTGACAATGCTCGATCTGCCGCAGAAGGGGCTCGGCGTGTCGATGTCGATGTCGCATGTGGCGGCGCGTCAGGAAGTGCGCGAGCTGATTCTCACGCTTAAATTGCCATCACTCGATACGAAGACGGCGGCGATATAGGACTGGCTATTTCCAAACACGTCATGGCCGCCCTCGTGGCGGCCACCCATGAACAACCTGCTAGACGGAGTGTATGGGTGGCCGGGACAAGCCCGGCCATGACGATCTGGACTAAGTAGGCAGTTCTATCTCGCCGCCAGCGCGGCGAAGCATGTCTGCCCGCGCTCCGTCAGCCGCGCGCAGACCTCGCGCGCCTCGCGCTCGATGAAAAGGCCGAAGCGGGCCCGATAGAATGTCTGCCCGTTCACGCCGGTGAAGGGGACGATGATGCGCTCGGCCTGCCCGAGCACGTCCATGGATTTCTCCGCGTATGCGGCGAGCTCCGCGCGTGCCGAGCCTGTATCGGCGAACGCGCCGATCTGGATGGTCCAGGCGCGCGCATTGGGCGCGGTGATTTCGGCGGCAACCGCGCTCTTGGCGCCGGGCCTGGGCGAAGGCGTGAGCGAGGCGACCTGTACCGGCCGGGGCGTCGGCTGGGCCGCGGGCGGCGCGGAATGGGCCACGGCGGGCTTTGGCTGAACGGGCGGCGGCGCCGAATCACCTTCGCCGGTATCGTCCGAATCATCGGCGCTTTCGGCGGAGTCCTCGTCGGCGAAGGCCGAATCATCCGGCCGCGACAGCGCCGCATAGGTGGTTGCTCCCGCGGCCGGCGCATGCGCGCCAACGCCCGGAATATCGAAGCCCGCAACCACCGGATTGCTCAGCGTGCCGCCGGCCATGTGCTGCCAGGGAATATTGGCGCGCGCCACGATGGTGGGGTTCTTGTCCACTTGCGCGAAGGTCTGGTCGAGCAATTCCATCATCTCGTCGTCGCGGCGATGCGCCGTGACGCCGCCCATCACCACGCCGATCAGATGAACCCGGTCGCGCACCACCGACGACACCAGATTGAATCCCGACGCGCCCGTATAGCCGGTCTTGATTCCGTCCGCGCCGTTGTAATGGCCGATGAGATTGTCGTGCGTCTGATATGTCGTGCCGCGATAGGTGAAGGCGGGCGTCGAGAAATAATGGAAATATTGCGGGAAGTCGTAAGCCAGGTGCCGCGCCAGCAACGCCAGATCCTGAGCCGTCGAAATCTGTTGCGGATCGGGCAGGCCCGAAGCGTTGTGATAGAATGTGTGGCTCATGCCCAATTGATGGGCTTTTGCGTTCATCATGTCGGCGAATTGGAGTTCGGTTCCGCCCAGCGCCTCGGCGATGGTCACGGCTACATCATTGGCGGAGCGCACGACGATGGCCTTGATCGCGTCATCGACGTCGATGGTCTCGCCGGGCTTGAGATAAAGTTTGGTCGGGCCTTGCGCCGCTGCATGACGCGACACCTTCATCGGTGTTGAAAGCGTCATCTGCCCCTTCTGCATGGATTCGAACAGCAGATAGAGCGTCATCATCTTGGTGAGTGAAGCGGGGTGGCGCGTGGCATCGGCGTTGCGCGCGTAAAGCACCTTGCCGGTTTCGCCGTCGATGATGAGGGCTGCGTCCTTGCCGGGATCGGTCAGTCCCGCACGCACAACATGGTGGTGGTGACGCGAATGCGCAGCGGCCGCTACCGGCGACAGGACTGCCGCGAGGGCAAGCAGTCCCGGAAGGACCGCCGCGAAACTAAACTTTGTTAACACGCCCGGTCTGGCGCGCGGTCGTCCCAACATACGGCACCCCTGAGAAGGCCATCGCCCAAAGCTGCAACAATGAGACCAAATTATGGCCCATCCCGCAAGTGTCTGGGAAATATGATGTTAATCGGCGCGCATTTACGAATGGTTAATCCTTCGGGCCAAATTGCGCCAGTCCAAAAGGGCGGCAAATCGGTTAATTCCCTTCCATATTGCAGCGCAGCAATTTTCCCTTGACATCGGGCTCGCTGCACCGCATATAAGTTATGTTGCATCGCAACAAGCCGAGGTTTTCCCCGGCCTAACAGAGCGGCATTCCCAACCGAGAGGTCATCACCATGGCTGCGAAAGCGAAATCCGCCGGAGAGAAAGTCAACGGCGTGGAAGAGATTGAAACGGCTGTCAAAAACGGCGCCGAAGTGTTCAAGAACACCTTCGACAAGGTGGTCAAGAGCTACGACCAGTTCCTCACCTACGGCAAGGAAACGGCGGAAGCCTGCTCCAAATCGGCCACGGCGGCCGGCAAGGGCGCGGAAACGTTCCATAACGAGCTTTACGGCTTCTCCAAGAAGTCGATCGAAGACTCGATTGCCGCCACCAAGGCGCTCATGGGCGCGAAATCGGTGCATGAAGCCCTTGAGCTTCAGTCCGACTTCGCCAAATCGGTGTTCGAGGAATATGTCGGCCAGATCACCAAGTTCGGTGAAATTTTCGCCTCTTCGGCGAAGGATTCGCTGGAGCCGCTTCAGGGCCGCGTACAGGCCTGGGTCGAGGTCGTCCAGAGCGCGCGCGCTTCCTGATCGATCTTCCCTAACGGTAAAGAGCCCGGGATGCAGCCGCATTCCGGGCTCTTTTTGTTTGCAAACTGTGTCCGTGCGCAGACGCCCCCTTTTCGTTAAGCTGGGAGCGGGTCATCATTTGCGCGCGAGTTTGCGCGAGCGGCCATGAGTGACAGGAAAGACAATTCGGGCAATGAGGGCGGCGGCGGCAATGGTGCCGGCACCGGCGTCGTCACCCGCACGCGCGCCAAGACCAAGAAGCCCAGCCTGTACAAAGTGCTCCTGTTGAACGACGATTACACGCCGATGGAATTCGTCGTGCACATTGTGGAGCGCTTCTTCGGCAAGGCGCGCGACGAGGCGGTGCAGATCATGCTGCATGTCCATCAGCACGGTGTGGGTATTTGCGGGGTGTACACTTACGAAGTAGCCGAAACAAAAGTGGCGCAGGTCATTGAATTTGCCCGCCGCCATCAACATCCTCTGCAATGCACGATGGAGAAGGAGTAGGGCCGTTGCCATCCTTGTCGCGAAGTCTGGAACAAGCGTTGCACCGCGCCATCAAGCTCGCGACCGACCATCATCACGAATACGCCACGCTTGAGCATCTTCTGCTCGCGCTCATGGACGATCCCGATGCCGGCCAGGTGATGAAGGCCTGCAATGTCGATACTGATGCGCTGCGCCAGATGCTGGTCAAATATGTCGATCAGGATTTGCTGACGCTGGTGATCGATGATGGCGACGACGCCAAACCCACCACCGGTTTTCAGCGCGTCGTGCAGCGCGCGGTACTGCATGTTCAGAATTCCGGGCGCGATGAGGTGACCGGCGCGAATGTTCTGGTGGCGCTGTTCACCGAGCGCGAAAGCCACGCGGTTTATTTCCTGCAAGAGCAGAACATGACGCGGCTAGATGCGGTGAGCTACATCAGCCACGGCATCGCCAAGCGCCCCGGCATGACGCAGGCAAAACCCGTGCGCGGCGCGGATGAAGACGAAGACGGCGAAAAAGCCATCAAGCAGGGCACCGAGGCGCTGGAAGCCTATTGCGTGAACCTGAACGAAAAAGCGCGCGCCGGCCGCATCGATCCGCTCATCGGGCGCGAGGCGGAGGTGGAACGCACAATTCAAATCCTCTGCCGCCGCCAGAAGAACAATCCGCTGTTCGTGGGCGATCCCGGCGTCGGCAAAACCGCGATTGCAGAAGGGCTGGCGCGCAAGATCGTCAAGCGCGATGTGCCGGAAGTTTTGAAAAATTCGGTGATCTACGCGCTCGACATGGGCGCGCTGATCGCGGGCACGCGCTATCGCGGCGATTTCGAGGAACGGCTGAAATCGGTCGTCAAGGAACTCGAAGGCATCGAGGGCGCGATCCTGTTCATCGACGAAATCCACACCGTGATCGGCGCGGGCGCCACATCTGGCGGCGCGATGGATGCGTCGAACCTTCTCAAACCCGCATTGCAGGCGGGAATTCTGCGCTGCATCGGCTCGACCACTTACAAGGAATATCGCCAATATTTCGAGAAGGATCGCGCGCTGGTGCGCCGCTTCCAGAAGATCGACGTGGCCGAACCCACGATCCCCGACACGATAAAGATTCTGAAAGGCATCAAGCCCTATTACGAAGAGCATCACAAAGTTCGCTACACGGCGGACGCGATCAAGGCGGCGGTCGAACTCGCCGCGAAATATATCAATGACCGCAAGCTGCCGGATAAAGCCATCGATGTGATCGACGAGGTCGGCGCATCCCAGATGTTGCTGCCGGAATCGCGCCGCAAAAAAGTGATCGGCGTGAAGGAAGTGGAAGAGGTCGTCGCCAAGATGGCGCGCATCCCGCCCAAATCGGTTTCCAAATCCGATGCCGAGGCGTTGCGCACGCTGGAAGATGATCTGAAGCGCGTGGTCTATGGGCAGGATCAAGCGATTCATGCGCTTGCGTCCGCGATCAAGCTCGCGCGCGCCGGATTGCGCCAGGCCGAAAAACCCATCGGCTGCTATCTGTTCTCCGGCCCCACGGGCGTCGGCAAAACTGAAGTCGCCAAGCAACTCGCGCACATCATGGGCGTGGAATTGCTGCGCTTCGACATGAGCGAATATATGGAGCGCCACACGGTGAGCCGGTTGATTGGCGCGCCGCCCGGCTATGTCGGCTTCGATCAGGGCGGGCTGCTCACCGATGGCGTGGACCAGCATCCCCATTGCGTGTTGCTGCTCGATGAAATCGAAAAAGCGCATCCCGACCTGTTCAACATTCTTTTGCAGGTGATGGATCACGGCAAGCTCACCGATCACAACGGCAAGAAGATCGATTTCCGCAATGTGGTGCTGATCATGACCACCAATGCGGGTGCGTCGGACGCGGCGAAGGAATCCATCGGCTTCGGGCGCGGCAAGCGCACCGGCGAAGACGAGGAAGCGATCAAGAAACTGTTCACGCCGGAGTTCCGCAATCGCCTCGACGCCACGATCACCTTTGCAGCGCTCGGCCGCGACACCATCGACCGTGTGGTGGAGAAATTCGTCCTCGAACTCGAAGCGCAACTCACCGACCGCGACGTGACCTTCGATTTGACACCCGAAGCCACGCGCTGGCTGGGCGAGAAGGGCTATGACGATACATTCGGCGCTCGCCCCTTAGCGCGTGTGATACAGGATCACATCAAGAAGCCGCTCGCCGACGAGATATTGTTCGGCAAACTAAAAGGCGGCGGCACGGTGCGCGTGTTGCTCGACCGCGAAAAAGATTCGCTCGCCTTCGAATTCATTACTGATGAAGATGTGAAGGCGAAATCCAAGCCGCCGAAGAAGGAAGCGGTCTAACTCAGCGCCGCCCCATAATGCTGCACCACCGGAAACGGGTGATAGAAATGATGCAGCGCCTCGCGCCATTCGCCGTAGCGTTCGGACTGACGAAAACCCACCGTGTGCGCCTCCACGCTGCTCCACCACACGAGCAATAGATAGCGGTCCTTGGTTTCCACGCAGGCGCGCAATTCCATCTTCTGGAATCCGGGCGTGGCCTCGATCAGCGGGCGAGCCTTCGCCATCGCCGCTTCGAACTCGCGCGATTGCCCCGGCTTGATGTTCAGCACCGCGTGTTCGAGGATCATAGCGCCGCCCGAATTTTCGCCGCGATCGGCTCCAGCAGTTTCGCATCCACCATCTGCCGCCCGTGCAGTTTCAGATCGAGCCCCTCCGCCCGCGGCAGCACATGAAAATGGATATGCGGAATGCTTTGCCCCGCTGCCGCGCCGTTCAACTGCACCAGCATCAATCCGGGAGAGGCAAGCGCGGTCTTCACCGCGCGCGCGATTTTCTGCGTGGTCTTGATGAGCGCGGCGGCACCTTCCGGCGACAGATCGAGAATCCCTTCCGCCGCTTCCTTGGTAATCACCAGCGTGTGGCCCTCCACCGACGGCATGATGTCGAGAAAGGCGAGCGTGAGCGCATCTTCATACACCGCCACTTTCGGCAATTCGCCGCGCAGGATTTTCGCGAAGATGTTGTTCGTGTCATAAGCCATTTTACATTCCCTATGTTTTGCGAAACGGCGCATGTTCCGCCAGTTCCTCGATCTGCTCAGCCACCGCCGCGCGTTCCTGCTCAAGATAATCCGCAACCGCTTTGCGCAAACCCGCATGGGCGATGAAATGCGCCGAATAGGTCGTCAACCGGCATATAACCGCGCAGCAATTTGTGCGCTCCCTGCGCGCCCGCCTCAACTTTTTTCAGCCCTCGCGCAATCGCAAATTCGATGGCCTGATAATAGCAGGCCTCGAAATGCAGGAACGGCACATATTCCGTGCAGCCCCAGTTGCGCCCGAACAAAACACCGTCGCCGAAAAAATTCAGCGCCCCGCCGATGGCCCGCCCGTCCCGCCGCGCGACCACCAGCAAAATCTGATCCGCCATGCTCGCACCCACGCGGCTGAAAAATTCGCGCGTGAGATAGGGCCGCCCCCATTTGCGGCTGCCCGTGTCCATGTAGAATTCGAAGAACTGGTCCCACGCGGCTTCGGTCAGATCGTCGCCTGTCAGCCAGTCGAATTCCACGCCCGCCTCGCGCACGGATGCGCGCTCCTTGCGCAAATTCTTCCGCTTGGATGAGGAAAGATCGTTCAGGAAATCGTCGAAATCTCCCATAGCCGCGATTTTCCCAATGGAATTGCTGGTCGGTGCGCTGAAGAAATCCGAGCGCCGCCTGCCGCGCGCCATTCCTCCTGCGTAGGAAAGGTGATGTGCAGCGACGACGCGTTCAATTCACTCACCGCCGCAGCCCCAGCCGCCAGCAGCGCATTGCGCGTTTCCTCGCGTTTGCGCGAGCAAGCGCCGCCCCGTCACCGGCGTGAACGGCACGCAACATTGCAGCTTGGGATAATAATGCCCGCCCGCGCGCTCAAACGCGTCGGCCCAGCCCTGATCGAAGACATATTCGCCCTGGCTGTGATTTTTCAGATAGAGCGGCATCAATCCTTCGATCGCATCGCCGCGCTCGATGACGAGATGACACGCCCGCCATCCCGTGCGCGCGGACGCCGAACCGCATTCCTCAAGTGCTGCAAAAAATTCATATCGCGTGAACGGATGCGGATCGCCCGCCGCCCGGATTGGCGCAGGCGTTCCACGCCGCTTCGCCGATCTGCGAAGCGGCACCCGCCAATCGCGCGGTGATGTTTGCGCTCACGCGATTTCGAACACCGCCTCCACTTCGGCGGCGACGTTGCGCGGCAGCGAGCCCGCGCCAACCGCCGCGCGCGCATGCCGGCCCGCCTCGCCGAACACCTCCACGATCAGATCCGATGCGCCGTTCGCTACTTCGGGATGCTGCGTGAATCCGGGGACAGCGTTCACGAACACGGTGAGCTTCACGCAAGCGCGCACACGGTCGAGATCGCCGCCGCATGCCGCCTTCACCTGCGCGATCACATTGATGGCGGACAACCGCGCTGCCGCCTTGCCGTCTTCAAACGACAAATCGCCGCCCACCACGCCCACATATTTCAGGCCGCTCGCGTCGGCGGTCACTTGCCCGGAAACGAACACAAGATTTCCGCTCACCACAAACGGCACATAACTCGCCACCGGCTTGGGCGGCGTGGGCAACACAATTCCAAGCTGCGCCAGCCGCGCATCGATTTTTCCGCTCATGCAATTCTCCTGTCCTCGTCAAAACTAGCCGCTCATGAATGAAACCGCTATAGAGAAGCATGATGAAACGCCTCGATGCCGACGATCCTTGCCCCGCGCGCGACGGCTATGCGATGCCCGCCGAATGGGCGCGCGCATGCGCGCACATGGATGTGCTGGCCGTGCCGCATGGAGGCGTGGGGCGGGCCGGAAGGTTTGCTGCGCGCCAAGCAGGCGTATGCCCGCGTCGCGCGCGCGATTTCCTCCTTCGAGCCGGTGGCGATGGCGGTGCGCGCCGGCGATGCGGCCGAGGCGCGGCTGGCATGTGCGGGCAAGGTGGAAATTTTCGAAACGAAGCTCGACGATTCCTGGGCGCGCGACATCGGGCCGACATTTCTTCTGGGGCCGGAGGGCGCGCGCGCCTGCGTGGCGTGGCAGTTCAACGCCTGGGGCAACAAATATTTTCCGTATGCGGATGATGAGGGTTTTGCCGCGCGCGTCGCCGCGGCCATCGATGTGCGCGCCTATGCGGCGCCGCTGGTGTGCGAGGGCGGCGCGATTCATGTGGACGGGCGAGGGCACGCTCATCACCACCGAGCAATGTCTGCTCAACGCGAACCGCAATCCGAATCTCACGCAGCAGCAGGTGGAGGAGCGGCTTGCGCTTTTCACCGGCGCGCGGCGCGTGATCTGGCTCGGCGAAGGTTTCTCGGATGAGGAAACCGACGGCCATGTCGATAACATCGCGTGTTTTGCGGGCCCCGGTCGCGTGATCGTGGGCGTTCCGGCGTCGAAATCGCATCCCGGATTTCGAACCCGCGGTCGAAGCCATCCGCCGCCTTTCCGAAGCGCGCGATGCGGACGGCCGCAAATTGCAGATCATCGAAATCATCCAGCCGCGAAAGGCGCGCACCGATTGGCGCGGGCGGCCGCTTGCAGGCGAGTTACGTGAATTTCTATCTCGCCAATGGCGGCGTGGTGATGCCAGCTTTCGATGATCCGCATGACGAACGCGCGCGCGAAACCATTGCGCAATGTTTTCCCGGCCGCGATATATTGCAGATCGACGCGCTGGATATCGTCGAGGGCGGCGGCGGCATCCATTGCATCACGCAGCAGGAGCCCGCGGAGTCATGAGGAACATCACTTTCGCGGCGACCCAATTCGCCTGCACATGGGATCGCAAGGCCAACATCGCCAAGGCGAAAGCGATGGTGCGCGCGGCGGCGGCGAAAGGCGCGAATGTGATCCTGCTGCAGGAATTGTTCGAGACGCCGTATTTCCCGCAGGATCAGTCCGCCGATCATTTCGCGCTGGCAGCACCGTTCGAGGGCAATCCGCTGATCGTGGAAATGGCGGCACTCGCGAAGGAGTTGCGCGTCGTGCTGCCCGTCAGCTTCTTCGAGCGCGCGGGCCACGCGCATTTCAATTCGGTCGCGATGGTGGATGCGGATGGCGCGGTGCTCGGCCTCTATCGCAAATCGCATATTCCCGACGGGCCGGGCTATCAGGAAAAATTCTATTTCACGCCCGGCGACACCGGATTCAAAGTGTGGAACACGAAATTCGGTACGATCGGCTGCGGCATCTGCTGGGATCAATGGTTTCCCGAAAGCGCGCGCGCCATGGCGCTCATGGGCGCGGAGGTTTTGCTTTATCCCACCGCCATCGGCAGCGAACCGCCGCCCGCGCCGCCCATCGACAGCCGCGATCATTGGCGGCGCGTGATGCAGGGTCATGCGGGCGCGAATACCATGCCGCTTGTCGCCTCCAACCGCATCGGTGTGGAGACGCGGGCAGGCGGACGAGATGACATTCTATGGCTCATCCTTCATCGCCGATCAGACCGGCGCAATTGTCGCCGAACTTCCGCGCGATAAAGAAGGCTTCGTCACCGCCACATTCGATCTGGATGAAATCGCCAGGATGCGCGCGAGTTGGGGATTGTTCCGCGACCGGCGGCCGGATTTGTACGGCGCACTCGGCAATCACGGCGGCAAATGACTATTTGAGTGCGCGTCCCTTGCCCATCGACTCTCTCCCGAACTTCGCCCGCACGCGATCCATCGCGCGTTCGGCGGCGGCTCGTTTGGCGGCATCCTGATCCACCAGATCGGCGGGATCGCAGAGATCGCCCGCGCAGATATTGCTGATGCCGACACCTAGAAGCCGGAAGGCGGTGCCGTCGCATTCCTTGCGTAAGGCTTCGCGCGACACGCGGAAGATGCGGTCGGCAAGCTGCGTCGGCGCGTCGAGCGATGCGCTGCGCGTGCGTATCTTGAAATTCGCGGTCTTCAATTTCAGAACGACTGTGCGCCCGCCAAGCTCGCTTGCCTTGGCGCGGGCCGACACGCGCTCGGCCTGTTCCCAGAGAATATCTTCCAACTCATCGTAAGCCGCGATGTCGTTGAAGAAGGTCGTCTCCGAGGAAATGCTTTTCAATTCGCCATCGGGATCGACCTTGCGCGAATCTTCGGCGTTTGCGAGCCTGTGTAGCCACAATCCGGTGTTGCCATAGGCGCGGGCCAGCGTGCGGACATCGGCATCCTGCAATTGCGCGATTCTGGTGATGCCGTCTTTGGTAAGTTTCGCCTGCAAGGCCGCGCCCGCGCCGCGGATGAAACCAACCGGCTTGTCGCGCAGGAAAGATTTTGCTTCGGCGCGGCCGATCACGGCGAAGCCGCGCGGCTTGTCGAGTTCGGATGCGAGCTTGGCAAGGAATTTGTTGTAGGAAAGGCCGATGGACGCCGTGATGCCGATCTTCTCGTGAATGCGTTTTGCCAATCCCGCCATCGTTTTGGCGGGCGAGGTTCCATGCAGCCGTTCGGTGCCAGAGAGATCGAGATACGCTTCGTCCAGTGACAGTGGTTCCACTTGCGGCGTCAAATCGCGCATCATGGCGCGCACCTGCCGCGCGACGCCCGCATATTTCGCCATGTTGGGGCGGATCACGATGGCTTGCGGACAGGCCTTCAACGCCAGAAACATCGGCATGGCCGATTTCACGCCATAGATGCGCGCCATGTAGCAGCAGGTGGAAACGACGCCGCGCTTGCCGCCGCCCACGATCACCGGCTTGTCGATCAGATCGGGATTGTCGCGTTTTTCGATTGCCGCATAGAACGCATCGCAATCGATATGCGCGATCGTCAATTGATCGAGTTCGTCATGCGAAACAATTCGGCGGCTGCCGCATGCCTTGCAGCGCGGCATGTGCGCATCGGCAAGACAGTCACGGCAGAACGAACTCATCGACGCTGGCGGCCACAGCCACGCAGCACCGCGCACGCCGCTGGAATCGCCGTGCATATTCTTCAACACAGGCGTCGGACTTTCGGGGTTGAAAGCATAGGCTTCGATACGCGAAGGCATTTCGCGATAGATCGCGTCGATCTTCGAAAGCCCGCCGCCGATCACGATGGCGTCGGGATCGAGCACATTGACGATGGAGGCGAGGCTGCGCGCGAGGCGGTCCAAGAAATCCTCCGTCACCGCGCGCGCGTCGGCATCGGTCGCTGCGGCGATATCGGTTGCTATCATGTCACGCCCGGTGCGGCGCCTGTATTGCGCGGAAAGTGCCGGCCCGCTGATCCAGCTTTCGATGCAGCCCTCTTTGCCGCAATAGCAATCGAAGCCGCTCTTTTCATCGGCGCGCGGCGCGGGCAGGGGATTGTGGCCCCATTCGCCGGCGATGCCGTGCGGGCCGTCGAGCACGCGCCCGCCGACGCAAACGCCACCGCCGACTCCCGTGCCGAGGATCACGCCGAACACGACATCGCAGCCCGCGCCCGCGCCGTCCACGGATTCCGAAAGCGTGAAGCAGTTTGCATCATTCGCCACGCGCACATCGCGCGAAAGGGCGGCTTGCAAATCCTTGTCGAGCGAATGGCCGATCAGCGCGGTGGAATTGGCGTTCTTCACCAATCCGGTTTTGCGGCTGATGGTTCCGGGGATCGCCACGCCCAGCGAGCCGCGCTCGCCCAGTTTGCTTTCGGTTTCAACCACCAGATCGCGGATGGCGCGGATGGTGGCATCGTAATCGCCATGCGGCGTAGGCGCACGATGGCGCAAGAGTTCGCTCCCGTCGCGCTCGATGGCGATGATCTCGATTTTCGTTCCGCCGAGGTCGATACCGAGCCGCATGTCACAACCTTGCGCGGATGAAATCGCGCGCATCCCGCCAATCCTCCGCCCGAATGTGCGCGTGCGGGCTGGCCGGCAGCAAGGGCTTCAGCCGTTCATCCCCAATCAGATGAATGCGGAAAACGTCCGGCGCCGCCTCTGCCGCCGACGCCAGATGCTGAGGAATGTCGTCCACGAAGAAGGCGGGCGTGCCCGCGCGCGCGGCAAGCGATTTCACGGCCGCGCCCTTGGGGCCGGAATTCGTCACCAGCGGAAAATCGAAACCGAGTGCGGCCAGATTGCGCAAGCGAGGCGGGGCCTGCGCGGGTGACACATTGGAAAGCACGACCACATCCAATACCGCACGCAATTCCGCGAGCGTGCTTTGCGCGTGTTCCACCGCGTCCAGCGAATCCAGCTCCGCGCGGAATTCGTCCAGCAGCACCGTTACCTCCACATCGAGTGCGGGCGTGCGGTCATCCAGCCGCTTCACATTGCCATGCAGCCGGTAGCTTGTGAGATCGAGAAACAACCCGCGCTCCCGCAAAAACCGGTCGAAACCTTCCGCGAAGCGCAGGATTACTTCGTCGGCATCCACAATCAGCAGCGGCGTTCCCGCGCGCACGCTCACGCTCGCCGCATCAATGTGGAAGTTCTGCGTCATCCGCCGGAAAGCGCGTGGCTTGCCTGATGCAGCAGCCGCGCGTCCAGCGATTCGGCTTCGCAAAAGGCAATCAGCAACGCCTCATTGGCGAGAAAAAAATCCACAATCGCGCCCAGAATCTCCGGTTCTGCAACCCGCGCGCGCAAATCATCTGGCTGCACACCGGAAAGCGCCATGAATCGCTCCAGATCCTCGGGCCGATTCGCAAGAAACCCCAGCCCCCTGAGGGCTATGGCCTGGGCCGCCTGTCCTGTCATGGAACCGCGCATCGTCAAGGGAGCGTTAAGACATCCGACCTAATACTGGTGAAAGCCGCACGAGCCGCTTCAGGCCCCCGCCTGTCGCGATTGGGCACGCGGGCCCGGTGGAGAGTCAAGTCATGGATGCCAAAGCAAAAACGGTTCTGATCGTGGAGGACAATGAGCTGAACATGAAGCTCTTCCACGATCTGCTTGACGCCAACGGCTATACCATTCTTCAGACCAAGGACGGCATGGAGGCGCTCGACATCGCGCGCGAACATCACCCCGACCTGATCCTGATGGATATCCAGCTTGCCCGAAGTTTCCGGTCTCGAAGTCACCAAATGGCTGAAGGAAGACGATTCGCTCAAATCCATTCCCGTCGTCGCCGTGACGGCCTTCGCCATGAAGGGCGATGAAGAGGTGATCCGCCAGGGAGGCTGCGAGGCCTATATCTCCAAGCCGATTTCGGTGACGAGCTTCCTGGATACGGTGCGCCGGTTCATCGGGTGATCGCCATGACCGCCCGCGTTCTCGTCGTCGATGACATTCTTTCGAATGTGAAGCTGCTCGAGGCAAAGCTCGCGGCGGAATATTTCGACGTCGGTCACCGCCTATAGCGGCCTTGAGGCGCTGGCGAAGATCGAGGAGCAGCAGCCCGACATCGTGCTGCTCGACGTGATGATGCCGGGCATGGACGGCTTCGAAGTCTGCCGCCGCATCAAGAACAATCCCAAGACCGCTCATGTGCCGGTGGTGATGGTGACCGCGCTCGATCAGGCCACCGACCGCGTGGCGGGGCTGGAAGCGGGCGCCGACGATTTTCTGACCAAGCCGGTCGATGATGCAGCGCTCTTTGCCCGCGTGCGCAGTCTCGTGCGCCTGAAGATGATGACCGACGAATTGCGCATGCGCGAAACGACCGGCCAGAGCATGGGCCTTGTCGATCCCGCCGATGCGCAAGGCGATGGCGGCCCGCCGGGGCGTATTCTGATTATCGAAGACCGGCCGGAATCGGTTCAGTGGTTTACCGCCGCGCTGACGCCCGCCCACGAAATCTCGGCGGTGGATTCCTTCGAGGAAGCAGTCGTGCGCGTGCGCGGCGGCGATTACGATCTGATCGTGGTGAGTCTGGGCTTGCGCGGCTTCGATGGGCTTCGGCTTTGCTCGCAGCTTCGCTCGCTGCCGGAGGGCCGCAACGTGCCCATTCTCGTGCTTGTCAGCGACGGCGACCGGCGCAAGCTTACACAGGCGCTCGAAATGGGCGTCAACGATTATCTCACGCGCCCCGTGGACAAGAACGAGCTTGTCGCGCGCGTGCGCACGCAGCTGCGCAAGAAGCGTTATGCCGACCGGCTGCGCCACAATGTGCAGCTCAGCCTGGAAATGGCGATCACCGATCAGCTCACCGGGCTGCACAATCGCCGCTACATGAGCCGCCATCTCGACACGCTGATCACCGGCGCGCAGAAATCGGGCAAGCCGCTCGCGTTTCTCATCTGGACATCGATTATTTCAAGGCGGTCAACGACACGCACGGCCACGACATCGGCGATGAAGTGCTGCGCGAATTTGCCAGCCGCATTTCCGCCAATGTGCGCGGCATCGATCTGGCCTGCCGCTATGGCGGCGAGGAATTCGTCGTCGTCATGCCCGACACCGATATTGCGTTCGCCTATTCGGTGGCCGAGCGCCTGCGCATGAGCGTTGAAAGCACGCCCTTTTCCATCAGCCGCGAACCGGGCGAGCTTAACATCACCATTTCCATCGGCATCGCGGGCTCCGAGCGGCGCGGCGATTCCGCCGATGCGCTGCTGCATCGCGCCGATCAGGCGCTCTACCGCGCCAAGCGCGAGGGGCGTAATCGCGTCGTTGCCGACGCGGCGTAAGTTTCCAACTCGTAATCCCGTCATGGCCGCCCTTGTGGCGGCCACCTATGAACACGTTGCTAGACGGAGTGTCTGGGTGGCCGGGACAAGCCCGGCCATGACGAAAATTGTTTAATCGGAAGAACCCATCTCCTCCGCCACTTTATCAATCAGCTTCACCAATTGCTCGGGATCGTGCGCGCCGGACACCAGATATTTGTTCGCGAAAATAAATGTCGGCACGCCGGAAATGCCCATCTTGTGGGCGAGCGCGTCGTCGCGCTCCACCAGATCGCGGTCGGCGGTTTCGGCCAGCAATTGGCGCACCAGTGCGCTATCCATGCCCGCTTCTTCCGCGATTTGCGCCAGAACTTCGCTATCGCCGATATCGCGGCCCTCCTCGAAATAGGCGGAGAACAAAAGCTCCACCACATCATTCTGCACGCCGGCGCCACCCGCCCAGCGGATCAGGCGATGCGAATCCGTCGTGTTGGGCGTCAGATCAATGCGGTCGAAGGCGAATGCGATATTTTCGCTCTCGCCCGCTTCGCGCAGCGCGGTCGCCATTGCCTCGCGCTCGGGATTGTCGCCGAATTTCGCGCGCAGATATTCGCGCCGGTCGATGCCTTCGGCGGGGATTGTGGGATCGAGCCGGTAGGCCCGCCAGCGCAGATCGAATTCGATATCGGGGCGCTCGTAAAGCGCGCGCATCAACCGGCGTTTGCCGATGAAGCACCACGGACAGATCGTATCGGATACAACATCGATTTGCATTTTCTCACCCTTCGGCAGGCTCAGGGTGAGGGGTTGAGCTTATCCCTCATGCTGAGCCCCTCATCCCGAGCTTGTCGAGGGACGAAACATGAGGGGAACGCATTGGAAGCAATTGTTCAAGGGCTGTAAGGCGTAACAACATTATTGGATTGCGCCACCACCTTCACCTGCGTCACGCCATAGGGCGCAAGGGGTGCTGCCAGCGTGGCGGAAACCGGCAGCAGCGCCTGTATCACGGCTTCGTCTTTCGCTGGCGGTGTTGCGAGGAACTCGATCACCAGCGTATCGGCTTCCGGCGCGCGCACTTCTTTGATGTGCAAATGCGGATTTTCCCAGCCGCCGCTATTCACGGCACCCGTCGCACTGACGATCATCTTGTGGCTTTCTATCGAGACCGAAACATGATCGACCTTGTAGATCAGCCGCGCTGCCGCCGCGTCAACCGGCGCGGAAAAAAGCAGCAAAGCCGCGAGCGCGAGCAGGAATGTGCGCATGGTCTGTTGTCCTCGAACACGCCTCCAGCTATGAGGAAAATAAGGCGATAATGAGATGGAGCACAGCATGGGTCCGCTTGCCGGCATTCGCGTGGTGGAATTTGCAGGCATCGGGCCGGGGCCGTTCACGGCGATGCTGCTGTCCGACATGGGCGCGGAGGTGATCCGCATCGACCGCAAGGGCGGGCGTTCCCCGCACCACACCGAAATCACCTATCGCGGCCGCAAGGCGGTGGCGCTCGACATGAAGACGCCGGAAGCGGTGGAAGCCGCGTTGCGCCTGATCGAGGAGGCCGACGCGCTGGTCGAAGGTTTCCGCCCCGGCGTGATGGAGCGTCTCGGCGTCGGGCCCGATGTGTGCTTCGCGCGCAATCCGCGGCTGGTTTACGGCCGCATGACGGGATGGGGACAGACGGGGCCGCTTTCGAGCGCTGCCGGTCACGACATCAATTATATCGCGCTTACCGGCGCGCTGCACGGCATCGGGCATGCGGGCGGAAAGCCCGTGCCGCCGCTCAATCTCGTCGGCGATTTCGGCGGCGGCGCGATGTATATGGCGTTCGGAATTGTCTGCGGATTGTTGGAAGCAAAAAAATCCGGCAAAGGGCAGGTTGTCGATTGCGCGATGACCGATGGCTCTGCTTCGCTGATGGCGATGTTCTATGGCATGAGCGCGATGGGGATTTGGCAGGACAAACGCGGCGTGAATCTGCTCGATAGCGGCGCGCATTTCTACGACACCTATGAAACGAAAGACGGCAAGCACGTCGCCATCGGTTCCATCGAGCCGCAATTTTATAAGGAGTTGATGGAGAAAACCGGCATTACCGATCCGGCATTCGCAGCGCAGATGGATCGCAATGCGTGGCCCGCGCTGAAGGAAAAACTGGCCGCAATCATCAAAACGAAAACGCGCGACGAATGGGACGCGATCATGCTCGGCAGCGATGTGTGCTATGCACCGGTGCTGTCGCTGGCCGAAGCGCCGAAGCATCCGCACAATGTCGCGCGCAAAACTTTTGTCGAAGTGGATGGCGTCGTGCAGCCCGCGCCCGCGCCGCGCTTCTCCCGCACCGAGCCGCAGGTGCAGGGCGCGCCGCAAGGCGCGGATAATGAAGCAGCACTTACCGGTTGGGGTTTTTCCAAGGATGAAATCGCGGCGCTGAACAAAGCCGGCGTGATCTAAACATTCAATTCGCACCACACCGGCACATGATCGGATGGGTGCTCGCGGCCGCGCACTTTCTTGTCGATGCCGCAGGCTTTCAGGTGATCGGCCGCTTGCGGCGACAATAAAATATGATCGATGCGGATGCCGTGATCCTTCTGCCACGCGCCCGCCTGATAATCCCAGAATGTGTATTGATGCGTTTCGGCGTGGGTCGCGCGGAAGGCATCGGTGTAACCCAGATTCTCGATCCGCCGAAGTGCCGCGCGCGATTCCGGCTGGAACAGCGCGTCGTTCTCCCACGCCTTGGGATCCCAGCAATCGTCTGCCGTTGGGATGACGTTGTAATCGCCCATCAGCACGAGACGTTCTTCATTCGCGAGCAATTTCTTCGCGTGGCTCTCCAGCCGCTTGAGCCATGCAAGTTTGTAGGCGAATTTGTCGGTGCCGATGGGATTGCCGTTGGGCGCGTAGATCGAGGCCACGCGCACCACGCCTTTCTTCGCCGGGATCGCGGCCTCGATGTAGCGCGCGTGATCGTCGCCGTCGCAATCAGGCAGGCGAGGGGAAACATCCTCCATCGGGCGCTTCGAAAGGATCGCCACGCCGTTATAGGTCTTTTGTCCGTGTACGGCGCAATTATAGCCCAGCGCCTCGAACGGCTCGGCGGGGAAATTGTCGTCGGTGCATTTCAGTTCCTGAAGGCACACGACATCGGGCGCAGCCTCCTTCAGCCACGCCACGGCGTTATCCAGCCGCGCCTTCACCGAGTTCACATTCCAGGTGGCGATTTTCATACCGAGAACGACGTCCCGCAGCCGCAGGAGGATGTGGCGTTGGGGTTGTTCACCTTGAACGCAGCCCCGATCAGATCGTCCACGAAATCGATTTCGGCGCCTTTCAGGAAATCGAGCGACACCGGGTCCACCAGCACCGTCACGCCGTCGCGCTCGATGACGAGATCGTCGTCCATCCGCGCATCGTCCAGCGTGAAATTGTACTGAAAGCCGGAGCAGCCGCCGCCGGTCACCGCCACGCGCAGCATGGCGGGCGCGGGCTCGCCCTTCAGGATCTCGGCAATCCGTTTGGCCGCTCTGGCCGAAACGCTTACCGGCATGGCAATTTCTGCGTTCATCGCACTTCGCAATGCTGTCTCACTGTCTTATGTAGTACTGAGGAGGGCAGGAGCAAAGCCCGTGGACAAAACAGCCTCGCCGCCGGGCCGCCTGTTAGGGCCGTTTTTCGAGGCGCCGCGCGCGCCCGCCCCCTATGCGACCATGCCCGCGCAGAGCCGGGGCCGCTATTATCCGGAGGCTGAAAGTGCGACCCGCACCGCCTATCAGCGCGACCGCGACCGCATCATCCATTCCGCCGCCTTTCGCCGCCTCAAGCACAAGACGCAGGTGTTCGTGCAGCATGAGGGCGATTATTACCGCACGCGGCTGACGCATTCGCTGGAGGTGGCGCAGATCGCGCGCAGCCTCGCCCGCGTGCTGGCGCTGAACGAGGATTTGGCGGAGGCGGTGGCGCTGGCGCATGATCTCGGCCACACGCCGTTCGGACATGCGGGCGAGGAGGCGCTGAACGAGGCCACGCGCGCTTTCGGCGGCTTCGATCACAACGCCCACGCGCTGAAGCTCGTCACGCAGCTTGAGCATCGCTACGCCGAATTCGACGGCCTCAATCTCACATGGGAAACGCTGGAGGGATTGGTCAAACATAATGGCCCGTTGCATCCGCCGCTGCCCGGCCCGATCGCATCCTTCGACGCGCGCTGGCCACTGGAGCTTGCAAGCTGGCCGGGACTGGAAGCGCAGGTGGCCGCACTCGCCGACGACATCGCCTATGTGAATCACGATATCGACGACGGCCTGCGCGCGGGGTTGTTCTCGTCGGAGGATTTGCGAGCGGCCCCGCTTGCCGGTCCCTATGTTGACGCTGTCCTCAGGGAATATGGCCATCTCGAACTCGGCCGGTTGATCGGGGAAATCGTCCGTGGGCTGATGAGTGCGCTGGTGGGCGACGTGCTGGCCGAAACGGGCGCAAGGCTTGCCGCCGCCAAACCCGCCAACGCCGCCGCCATCCGGGCACAGACATCGGCCATCGCCGCCTTCTCGCCCGGCATGGCCGCGCAGGTTGCAGACCTGAAGGAAGAATTCCTCTTCGCCCGCATGTACCGCCATCCCCGCGTGATGGGCTCGATGAACGCGGCCAAGCGCGTGGTGGCGGGGCTTTTCGGGGCGCTGGCCGCCGAGCCTTCGCTCCTGCCGCCGGACTGGAGCGGGGCCTGCGGGGCGGCGGGCGACGCGCGCACCGCCTCGGTCGTGCGCGACTATATCGCCGGGATGACCGACAATTTCGCGCTCTCGGAATACGCCAGAATCTTCCACACCGAAATCGCGCTTTAGCGCTTTGCAGCCGTGATTCGGGCGTGGCCGGATGCTAGTCTGCGGCCAGATTCGGCGGAGTAGCCCATGGCCCAGTACGAGCGCGGCGTTTACGAGCCGCCGTCGGACGATATCGAGGTGTTCGACGGAGGCGATGACGACATCGACGAGGAGGGCTCGCGTCTTCCGCTGCTGATCGTCATTGCGCTTGTGGTGCTGGCGGCGTTCGGCGGCGTGGTGTGGCTGGCCTATACGCAGGGCGTCCAGCGCGGGCGCACCGATGCGCCGCGCATTATCGCCGCCGCCCCCGGCCCCGACAAAACCGCGCCCGCCGATGGCGGTGGCGCGACCGCGCAATATCAGGGCCTGAAGATCTACGATCAGCCCGCGCCGCCCGACGATCAGCTGGCCGATGAGGACAGCGCGCCCCCGCCGCCCACGCAGGTCAAGCCCGCGCCGGAACTGCGCCCGCAACAAATGCCTGATCCGGCGGAGACGAAAACCGCGCAAGCCGGACCGCCCACCATCGCCACAGCACCACCGCGTTCGCTGTCACCGCCGCCAGCGCCCGTGAAAGCGCAACCGGCTGTGCCGAAGGCGGTGGCGACTCCCGCGCCGGCACCAGTAGCAATCGCAACAAGTGCGCCACCTGCGCCAATTACAACCGGCTCGATGATGCTCCAGATCGGCGCTTACAAATCCGCCGACGACGCCAACGCCGCGTGGAAATCCTATGAGGCCAAGCACCCTATCGCGGGCGGCTATTCGCCGGATGTGAAGCAGGTCGATCTGGGCGAGAAGGGCACATGGTATCGCCTGCGGATCGGGCCGTTCGACGGCAAGGCCGCGGCATCCGCGTTCTGCCAGAAGCTCACCGCCGATGGCGCGGCGTGTTTTCTGGCCGCGCCCTGACAATCGGGATTTGATCGAATGACCACGCGCACACGCGCGATCTATGGCTGCGCCGGCCCGCAATTGACGGGCGATGAGCGGCGTTTTTATGCCGACGCGCAGCCGCTCGGCTTTATCCTGTTCGCGCGCAACATCGAGACGCCGGATCAGGTGCGCGCGCTGGTGAGCGGAATTGCGCGCCACGGTGAACGATCCGACCGCACCGATCCTGATCGATCAGGAAGGCGGCCGTGTCGCGCGCCTGAAGCCGCCGCACTGGAAAGCGCGCCCGCCCGCGCGCCGCTTCGGCGAATTGCACGAACGCGACGCGCGAAGCCGCGCGCGAAGCCACCTATCTCAATGCGCGGCTGATCGCGGCGGAGTTGCACGCGCTCGGCATCAATGTCGATTGCGTGCCGGTGCTGGACGTGCCGGTCGAGGGCGCGAACGACGTGATCGGCGACCGCGCCTTTGCGCGCGATCCGAGCCTCATCATCGATCTCGGCCGCGCCATGATCGAGGGCATGATCGACGGCGGCGTGCTGCCGGTGATGAAGCACATCCCCGGCCATGGGCGCGCCAGCGCCGACACGCATCTGGAACTGCCGCATGTGACGACCGACGCGGAAATTCTCAGCGCCACCGATTTCGTCACCTTCCGCAGCCTCAACCAGTGCCCGCTCGCCATGACCGCCCATGTCGTCTATGACGCGATCGACCCGCAGCGCCCGGCCACCACCAGCCCGAAAGTGATTCGCGATGTGATTCGCGGCGAAATCGGTTTCGACGGGCTGCTGATCTCCGACGATCTTTCGATGAATGCGCTGTCCGGGCCGCTTTCGGCGCGCGCAAAGGCCGCGCTGTTTGCGGGATGTGATATCGTGCTTCACTGTAATGGCGGCATGGAGGAAATGCGCGAGGTGGCGAGCGAGGCCAAACCGCTGGACGGCGCATCGGCGAAACGCGCCGAGGCCGCGCGCGCGCATCTGGCCGCGCCGGGCGCGTTCGATGCCGCGGCGGCCGAGGCCCGTCTGGCCGCACTTCTGGGAGAATTGGTGTGAGCGAGGACATCGACACATTCGAGGAGATGCAACCCTCCGTCGCCCCGCCCGGCGAGGCGCTGATGATCGCGGTGGATGGCTTCGAAGGCCCGCTCGATCTTTTGCTGACGCTCGCGCGCAACCAGAAGGTCGATATCGCCAAGATTTCGATCCTGAAACTCGCCGACCAATATCTGGAGTTCATCGAAAGCGCCAAGCGCTTCAATCTGGAACTTGCCGCCGATTATCTGGTGATGGCGGCGTGGCTTGCCTATCTGAAATCACGCCTGATCCTGCCGCAGCCCGAAACCGAAGGCGAACCCACCGCCGACGAAATGGCCACGCGCCTGCGCTGGCGCCTGCAACGGCTCGAAGCGATGCGTCAGGCAGCCGTGCGCCTGATGGCGCGCAACCGGCTCGACCGCGACGTCTTCGCGCGCGGCGCGCCGGAGCCGGTGAATGTGGTGAAGCTGCGCACGCAGACCGACACGCTTTACGAATTGCTCACCGCCTACGCCACGCAGCGCGTGAAAACGATGGGCGGCAAAGCCTACAAGCCCGTGCACGCGCCGGTGCTGCTGATCGAGGAAGCGCGCGATCGCCTCGAACGCATGCTCGGTCGCATCGGAAACTGGAGCGCGCTGGCAAGCCTGCTTCCGCCCGAATGGCGCGGCGGATTGCGGCGGCGCTCCGCGCTTGCCAGTACGCTTCTTGCCTGCCTTGAGCTTGCCCGAGATGGCAAGCTAGAGATACGCCAGCTCAAACCATTCGAGGAGGTCTATATCAAAGACCGCCCGCCCGCCCTGGAGGCCGCGTCATGAACCGTATTGTCCGTCTGGTCGAAGCCGAGCCCGCCATGGAAGAAAAGCCCGAACCCCAAAATGCCGAGGGCCTGAACCCGGAGCATCTGCGCATGACCGAGGCGCTGCTGTTCGCGAGCGGCGAACCGCTGGACGAGAAGGCGCTTGCCACCTCGCTGCCGGACGGCACCGATGTGAAGGCGCTGATCGCGGAGCTTCAACGCATCTATGAAGGACGCGGTGTAAACCTCGTCTGCATTGGAGGAAAATGGCAGTTCCGCACGGCGCCCGATCTCGCGTTTCTCCTGCGCAAGGAGCGGCCCGAACAGCGCCGGCTTTCGCGCGCGGCCATCGAGACGCTGGCGATTATCGCCTATCACCAGCCCGTCACGCGCGCCGAGATCGAAGACATTCGCGGCGTCGCCGTTTCCAAAGGCACGGTCGATGCGCTGATGGAAGTGGGCTGGGTGAAGATCAGAGGCCGCAAGCGCACGCCGGGCCGCCCCGTCACCTATGGCACCACCGAAGCGTTCCTCGTCCATTTCGGGCTTGAGAGCGTGAGCCATCTGCCGGGTCAGGACGAACTGAAAGCGGCGGGCTTTTTGGAGGCGCTGCCGCCCTCCGGCTTCGATGTGCCCAATCCGACCGACGAACTCGGCCCCGACGAAGACCCGTATGAAGGCGGCGACGAAATCCTCGCCACCGGCGGGCCGGACCTGGATTAATCCTCCAGTTCCACCAACACTGCTTCGCCCTTTTCGAGTGCGATGGCGAGCTTGCCTTCGCGAAGGGCGCGCGCGTCGTCGCCGAACACTTTGGCGCGCCAGCCATGCAACGCAGCCACGCCTTCGTCTTCGCAAGCGGCGATGCGTTCGATGTCGTCCGAATTGGCAATGAGGCGCGGCGCTACGTGACTTGCTTCCGCGCGCAAACGCAAAAGCGTTTTCAAAAGATCGATCACCGCGGGGGAGGGCTCGCGCTTGCGGCGCGGCCGGTCCGGCTCGATGCCGTCGGGCGGCTGCGCGGTGCGGCCCGCTTCCACCGCTTCCATCAGGCCGCGGCCAAGCTTCGATGCGGCGAAACCTTTCGGCACGGCGCGGATGCGCTCCAGCGCGTCGGCGGAATCGGGCGGGTGTGCCGCGATCTCCAGCAGCGCCTCATCCTTGATGACGCGATTGCGCGGAATGTCGCGCGTCTGCGCCTCGCGCTCGCGCCACGCGGCAATCGCGGCCAGCATCGCGAGGAAGCGCCGGTTCGTGGTGCGCGCCTTCAGCCGCTTCCACGAGTCCGCGGGATCGAGGCGATAGAGCGCGGGGTTTTGCAATGCCGCGGTTTCTTCTTCCACCCAGGTGTTGCGGCCTTCGCGCTTTAATTCTTTCTCCAGTGCCTCATAGACGACGCAGAGATGCGTGACATCGGCCAGCGCATATTCAAGTTGCCGGTCGCTGAGTGGCCTGCGGCTCCAATCGGTGAAGCGCGCGGATTTGTCGATCTCGGCATGGGCCAGCTTGCGCGCCAGCGTTTCATATGAGGCCGCATCGCCGAAGCCGCACACCATCGCCGCGATCTGCGTGTCGAACAGGGGATGCGGAATCACATGACCCTGAATGCAGAAAATCTCGATGTCCTGCCGCGATGCATGCAGCACCTTCACGATATGGGGTGCGGCGAGCAGCTTGTAAAACGGTGCAAGATCGATGTCGGAAAGCGGATCGACGATTGCCGCGATCCCTCCCGGGGCCGCCACCTGCAACAGGCAGAGCTTGGGCCAATAGGTCTGGTCGCGCATGAATTCGGTATCGAGCGCGATATAGGGCGCGCTTTCGAGTTCGCCGACGAGCGCGTTCAACGCCTCTGTGGAATCCACGATCCGCATGGGATGGCTATAAAGGATTCGGACGGGGCCGTCCGGGAATTTGCGGGCTCAATGCGGCGATAATCCCACGGTGCGCCCGGCAATCCCGCCTGCGTCGAAATAGCGTGTGCCGCCCACCCGCTGATATTCGAGCACGGTCTTGAGCCCGCCAGGTCCCGGCATCGCCGCCTGCCAGCCGCGCGTGACGACGATCGCCCGCCCGCCTTTCAGCGCCTCGCCCGCCACACGGCCCTTGAGCGCGCCTTCGCCCTTCAGATCCAGATGCAGGATGTGAGCGATGGTGGGCGCGATATCGGCATTGCTCACGGGTGCGCGATCGGCGAAGCGCGGTTTGAAATCGGGACCGATTGCCGCCATGAAATTGCGCGTGTCCGCGCGGCTGAACGCGCCATGCATGCCTTGCCCGGTTTGTAGCGACGTATCGGCCATTTCGGCGGCGCACATATCGGCGCCGAGCCTGCAACCTTTCACATCGAAGGATTCAAAACCCACCACGATATCGGGCCGCGGCACATCGGCCGAGCCGATCAACCCGATGGCGCTCATCGGCAGCGCGCCCGCGAAATCCTGCGCATCGTGTTTCAAGAGCGCATCGTTGACGAACAGCGCGCCCACGAAATTCTGCGCGATCAGATGATCGTAGATCGCCTTGGCGTGCGCGCGATCCGGCGCGTAGATGAAATCGCTGCCGCCATTGGCCGCGACGATGGCGTCCGGCGCATCCGCGCTTTCACCGATGATGCCGTTGCCGCGCACGGGATGCTCGCCGCTCGCCGGATCGATCTCGCTGTCGCTTTGATCGGGATCGAACAATTTCTCGCCTAGCCACTCGGCCACATCCACCGTAAGAAACCCGGACGGATGCGAAGGCGCGCCCGCGCCGCCGCGCCCATCGGGATCGCCCTTGGCGATGGTGGAAAAGCCGTGATCGGCGGTGACGAAAACATCGGTGTCGCCGGATAGCCCAAGCTTGTCGAGCGCGCCCAACAGCGCCTTCAAATCGGAATCGGCGTTGGCGATGCCCGCCTTCGCCGTTTCGCCATTGATGCCCGGTGTGAGCGCGCCGATGCTGTCGGGCGTTGCGTGTTGCGTGGCGTCGGGATCGCGCGACCAGAACAGCAGCACGAAAGGTTTGCCCTTCGCTTTCAGATACGGAAGCAACACTTGCGTCGTCGCCGTGACGAGATAGGCCTGCTGCACGGTATTGGGGATTGTGGTTGTGGGCGCCGCATCGAGGCCGGTCGCCGCCTTGATCTGTGCGCGCGATTTCGGGATCGAGCGTAACCGGCGAATCCGGTTTGCCGGTGGAATCATCGAGCAGGATGCCGCCTTTGCCTTCCAGCGCGGCGATATCCTGAATCGCCGATGGCCCGGTCTTGCCGACCACGGCCGTCATCATGCCCGCGGCGCGCGCGGCCTCGATCAGCGACTGCGGCCCCAGATATCCGTCGCCGAAATGGGCTTTCATTTCCTTCAGGATGGCATCGTCTTCCAGAAACACGACGCTCGCATTGTTGCCCGCCGCGACGGGAAATCCCGTGTAGAGCACATTCGCATAATCGCCTGTGTCGCCGAGATAGTGGCCCGTCGCGATGGCCGAGGCATTGGCGGTCGTCAATGTGGGGTAGAGCGCGTGGCTGTTCACGAAATCCACGCCGTGCTTTTTGAGCGCATACAGGGTGGGTGCGCTCTCGGGCGTGACGCTGCCATAGCGCAGCCCATCGGCCACAAAGATCACGGCATTGCGGGCGAGCGCGGTGGCCGGGCAGGCGGCGACAAGGCAGGCCAGGATCAGGCGGCGGGCGAGGCGGGGCACGATCATTCAGGCCAAATCCCTTTCAATCCCATCAGCTTAGGCCGGAATTGCGACAGTCCGGCCTATTCGAACCTCGAAAAACGGGAGGGGGGTCCCCCCTCCCGCACCGGGCCTGCTTCCTCCAGCACCGAAGCCATCTTAACTCGGCCCGCGCGGGTGGGGATAAGCGGAAAAATCGCGGCCCCGTGCGCCCTTGACTTGGGGGAGCCCCCCTCGCCACATACCGCCCTTTTTCGAGGAATCCCATGCACGCCTATCGCACGCACAATTGTGGCCAATTGCGCAAGGACGCGGTGGGCGCGCGCGTGCGGCTTTCCGGCTGGGTGAACCGCAGGCGCGATCATGGCGGGCTGCTGTTCATCGATTTGCGCGATCATTACGGCATTACCCAATGCGTGATCGAGCCCGACAACCCCGCCTTTGCCGAGGCCGACCGCGCCCGCGCCGAATGGGTGCTGACGGTGACGGGCGAGGTGGTGGCGCGCTCGGCGGAGACGGTGAACAAGGATCTGCCGACCGGCGAAATCGAAATCCGCATCGAAGAGGTGCGCGTGGAATCGGTGGCGGCCGAATTGCCGCTGCCGGTGTTCGGCGACATGAACTATCCCGAGGAGACGCGGCTGAAATACCGCTTCCTCGATCTGCGCCGCGAGCGGCTGCACAAGAACATCACTTTGCGCTCGCAAGTGATTTCGTCGATCCGCCGCCGCATGATCGATCAGGGATTTACCGAATTCCAGACGCCGATTTTGACGGCGAGTTCGCCGGAAGGCGCGCGCGATTTTCTGGTGCCGTCGCGGCTGCATCCGGGGAAGTTCTACGCGCTGCCGCAGGCGCCGCAGCAATTCAAGCAATTGATTATGGTGGCCGGCTTCGACCGCTATTTCCAGATCGCGCCGTGCTTCCGCGACGAGGACGCGCGCGCCGATCGCAGCCCCGGCGAATTCTATCAGCTCGATCTGGAGATGAGCTTCGTCACGCAGGATGATGTGTTTGCCGCCGTCGAGCCGGTGCTGCATGGCGTGTTCGAGGAATTCGCGGCGGGGCGCAAGGTGAGCGGGTTGCCGTTCCCGCGCATTGCTTACGAAGAGTCCATGCTGAAATACGGTGTCGATAAGCCGGATTTGCGCAATCCGATTGTGATCGCGGATGTGAGCGATGTGTTCGCGCGCGAGGATGTCGCGTTCAAGGCGTTCAAGGGCAAGGCGGTGCGCGCAATCCCCGCGCCGGGCGCCGCCGCGCAGCCGCGGAGCTTCTTCGACAAGCTCAATGACTGGGCGCGCAACGATATGGGCGCGCCAGGACTTGGGTTATATCGTTTTCGAAAATGACAACGGCAAGCTGACCGGCAAAGGCCCCATCGCCAAGTTTATTCCCGAAGAAGCGCAAGCCGCGTTGGCCGCGAAAGCAGGAATCGGCGCAGGCGATGCGCTGTTCTTCGCCGCCGACAAGAAAGACCGCGCGGCCGCGCTCGCAGGGCAAGCACGCATCCGCATCGGCCGCGAACTCAATCTGATCGACGAAACCAAATTCGAATTCTGCTGGATCGTCGATTTTCCGATGTATGAATAGAATGAAGACGACAAGAAGATCGACTTCTCGCACAATCCCTTCTCCATGCCGCAATTCGACACGCGAGAAGTTCCTGGTGCTCGACGAGGCGGACAAGGAAACGATCCTCGGCCTTAAAGCCTATCAGTACGACATCGTGTGCAACGGCATCGAGCTTTCTTCCGGCGCCATCCGCAACCACGATCCCGATGTGATGCTGAAGGCCTTCGAGATCGCGGGCTATGCGCGCGAGGAGACCGAGCAGAAATTCGCGCGGCATGCTGAATGCGTTTCGCTATGGCGCGCCGCCGCATGGCGGCACAGCACCCGGCATCGACCGCATCGTCATGCTGATCGCGGGCGAGGAAAATCTGCGCGAAGTCACCATGTTCCCGATGAACCAGCAGGCCGAAGATTTGATGATGAACGCGCCGGGCGAAGCATCGCTCAAGCAACTGCGCGAGCTTCACATTCGCGTCGTGTTGCCGGAGACGAAGTAATGTGGATCGGCGACAATATCGGATGGGTGCTGGAGATTTCCGGCATCCTCACCTGCTCGATGATCCTTTATGCGCTCGCGCCGCGCATGTTTCACCAGTTCATCTTCGGGGAAAATATTGGGGGCGGTTCCACGCTGCTGGTGATCCGAAGCTGGGGCGTGATGATTTTTGGCGCCGGCGTGCTGTTGATCTATGCCGCCTATCATCCCGATTCCCGCGGCGCGATCATGCTTTATTCGATTGCGGGCAAATCGAGCTTCATTATTCCGGTGCTGCTCGATAGCCCGAACACGCTGCGCAGACCCGCTTTCGCGATGGCTCTGGCCGATATTGTGATGGTGACGTTGTTTGCGTGGTATTTGCTGAGTTAGACAATTCCCTCATGCTTCGACGGGCTCAGCATGAGGGGTATCCCTCACCTTGAGCTTGTCGAAGGGTGACGATTTAATTCAACTTCCCCGGCAATTCCTTGATGCTCTGCTCGATCAGCGTGGCGGCGCGCTTTTCATCGAGGCGGGCGGCGATCAGCTTTTCGGCCGCGGCGACGGCCGCATCCGCCGCAAGCTCGCGGATTTCGGCCATGGCGTGCGCCTCGGCTTGCGCGATCTTGTCCTGCGCCTGTTGCGCGCGGCGCTCGATCTGCGCGCTCAATTGCGTGCGCTGCTCGGCGGTGAAGCGTTCGGCTTCGGCCTTCGCTTCGGCGATGATGGTTTCGGCTTCTTTCTCGACCGAAGCGGCCTTGCGCTTGTATTCGGCGAGAATTTGCTCGGCTTCCTCGCGCAGGCGCTTTGCCTCGTCGAGTTCCTTCGCGATTGCCGTGGCGCGCGCATCGAGTGCTGCCGTCACGAACGCCGGAATGCGCCGATAGAAGAAAATGCCGACGATGACGAGGAAGCCCACCGCCACCCATGTTTCCGGCTCTTGCAGGAATTCCATGCGTTCCTCCTAGCGACGCGCCGAAGCGACGGCGGCTTCGGCCTCGGCGGGGGAAATCACATCGCCCGTCAACCGCGCGACGATGGCTGCCGCCGCATCGCGCGCCGCATCGGCCACATGGGTCATGGATTGCGCGCGCGTGGCGGCGATGCGCGCTTCGGCCTTGGCGAGACCTTCTTGCGCCTGCGCATCGGCCGCGTTCTTGGCCTTTTCGATTTCGGCGAGAAGCCGCTTGCGGTTTTCCTCGGCCAACCCATGCGCACGCGCACGCGCGGCGGCCAGCGCCTGTTCATAGGCAGCCGATGCGGCCTCGGCATTCTGACGATGCTTTTCGGCCGTCGCGAGATCGCCCGACACGCGCGCTTTGCGGTCTGTGATCGCGCCGCCAATGCGCGGCACCGCGATTTTCCACATCACCACGAACAACAACGCAAACGTTATCGCGAGCCAGAAGATCTGGCTCGGAAAAGTTTCCGTCTTGAACGGCGGAAACCCCGCGCCCTGCGGCGCTTGCGTTCCGGTTGTGGTGATCTGCGCCGTCATCACATGCCGAACAGGATGATGAGCGCGATGACGAGGCCGAACAGGCCCGTGGCTTCGCAGAGCGCGAAACCGAGGAACATGTTGGTCGTCTGCGAAGCGGCCGCGGCCGGATTGCGCAGCGCGCCCTGGAGGTAATTGCCGAACACAAGGCCGATGCCGACGCCGGCCCCGGCAAGCGCGAAGCAGGCAAGGCCCGCGCCAATCATTTTCGCTGCTGCGATGTCCATGGGAGTCCCTTTCTAGTGATGATCGTGGAGGTGCAAGGCTTCATTGAGATAGATGCAGGTGAGGATGGCAAACACATAGGCTTGCAGCCCCGCAACGAGAAATTCCAGCGCCATGATGGCGATGATGAGAAGCATCGGCGCGATGGAGAGCACCGAGAGAATGCCGCCCGCGCCCGCCAGCGCAATGACGAAACCGGCGAACACCTGAAGCATGGTGTGGCCAGCCAGCATGTTGGCGAAGAGACGCACCGAAAGGCTGATGGGGCGGGTGAAGAAGGAAATCACCTCAATCGGCACCATCAGTATCAGAAGAATGAGCGGCGCTTCCGGCACGAACAATTTCAGAAAGCGGAAACCATGAGTCATGAAGCCGGTAATGATGACGACCAGAATGACGAGCGCTGCCAGCGCGAACGTCACCGCGATCTGGCTCGTCACCGTGAAGACGCCGGGGATCAGCCCGAAATAATTGCTGAACAGCACGAAAAAGAAAATCGCGAACACGAAGGGGAAGAAGCGCAAACCATCGGTGCCTGCCGCGGACTGGATCATGTTGGCGACGAATTCGTAGGACATCTCCGCCATGGATTGCAGGCGGCCGGGCACCAGGCTGCGCTTTGCCCCGCCCGCGATCACGAAGAGCGATGCAGCGCCCACCAGCACGCACATCCAAAGCGCCTGATTGGTGAAGTAGATGGGATGGCCGGCAATGCTCAGCAGCGGCTCGGCGATGAGCGGCTTCACGCTGAACTGCGCCATCGGGGTCATCGTCACGGCGTCATTTCCTGTCTTCGTTCTTTGCGGCTTCCGCCGCACGCTCGTTCATCTCTTTGGCGGCGCCCATCACGTTCTTGATGCCGGCCGCGGCGCCCAGGAAGAACATCACCACCATGAAGATCGGGCGCGTGCCCAACAGCCGGTCGATGCCCCATCCCAACGCGCCGCCGGCAATGATGGCGACCACCAGTTCCGTCGAGAAGCGCAACGCCACCGAAAGCGGAGCGGCGCTCGTGGCTTTCGGCGCCTTCGCGGCTTCGCGCCGGTGCATTTCGTCGAGCCGCTGGCCCAGCGCGTGCAGGTCATCGGGTTCGGGAGGCTGTTCGCTCATGGCTCGCCCCGTTCGCCCGCGCAATCTGCCGGAATCGGTCCTTCGCGGCTTGCCGAAGGCGCGCGGACCATAGGGACGAGGTATGCACCTGTCAAGAATGTGAATTACAGGATAACGAGCTGATTCTGTTAAATAAATCAGGCCGCGTCGAAATGCGCGGCGGCCTTTGTTAGCACCTGCGCAAACAGGCATGAAAGGCGTGTAAAGCTCAGTGCAGTTCCACTACGCGGCTGCCCGTTTCAAAAAGGGCCATGATTTCCGGCAGAGATTCTGAAAGCTTGGCAAACAGCGTCTTGTTGGAGCAGTTGCCCGTGCAGACCAATAGCACGCGCGGTCCCGCCCGCGCGGCGCCTATTCGGATAAAATCGCTGTCCTTCGTGATGACGATGGCATCGCGGTCTTGCGCAAAGTCCCAAATTGTCTCGTCACCGGCGGTGGCAAGGCCGATATCGTAAACGTGTACGGCTTCAAAATTCCGCTCACGGAAAAAGGCAACCAGACGCGGAGGAAGATTGACGTCGCAGACGAAAAAGGCAGCCATAGCCGCTATTCTGCTGCCGCCACAACAACGGGATGGTCCATCACTTTCGCAGCGTAGAGCAGGCTGGCGCGTATATCGTCCATTTCCAGATAGGGAAAATCAGCCAAAATTTCTTCAGCGGTCATCCCGCCGGCCAGCATCTGAAGAACGTCCAAAACGCGAATCCGCATCCCGCGGATGCAGGGGCGGCCGTGGCACTGATCGGAGCGGATGGTGATCCGCGAAAGGAGGTTCTCAGCCATAACCGAATGATAGCGCAAATCCGGCGATTTCGCTATGCCGCCTATTCCGCCGCCGCCACCCGCTCGGCCTCGGCCAGCGTCACAGAGACAAGCTGGCTGACGCCGCGCTCGGCCATGGTCACGCCGAAAAGGCGGTGCATCCGGCTCATGGTGAGCGCGTGATGGGTGATGACGAGAAAGCGCGTGTCGGTGATGCGCGTCATCTCGTCGAGCAGATTGCAGAAGCGCTCCACATTGGCGTCGTCGAGCGGGGCATCGACTTCGTCCAGCACGCAGACGGGCGCGGGGTTCACCAGGAACACCGCGAAGATCAGCGCCATGGCGGTCAGCGCCTGCTCGCCGCCCGAAAGCAGCGACAGCGCCTGAAGCCGCTTGCCGGGCGGGCGCGCATAGATTTCCAGCCCCGCTTCCAGCGGATCGTCGGATTCGGTGAAGGTGAGTTTCGCTTCGCCGCCTTCGAACAGCTTGGTGAACAGCGTCTGGAAATTGCGGTTCACCTTCTCGAAGGATTCCAGCAGCCGCTCGCGGCCTTCGCGGTTGAGGCTGGCGATGCCGCGGCGCAGCCGATCGATGGCGCCGGTGAGATCGTCGCGGTCGGCGGTGAGGGTGGACAGCCGCAGCTCATGTTCGGCGGCTTCTTCTTCCGCGCGCAGATTGACGCCGCCCAATTGCTCGCGCTCGCGCTTCAATTTCTCCACGCGGGAATCGGCATGTTCGAGTTCGGGCAGTTCCTGGCCGTCTTTGACCTCGGCAAGTTCGGGCAATTGCTCCGGCGTGGCGTCGAGTTCGTCGCGGATGCGGGCCGCAAGTTCTGCGATGCGCTCGGCGGACGCTTCCGATAGTGCCTGCGCGCGCGCGCGTTCCTCGCGCGCATGGCTGAGTGCGGCGTCCGCCGCTTTCACCGCCTTGTCGGCTTCGGCCAATGCGCTTTCGGCATGCGCGCGCGCATCCGATGCTTCGTCGCGCGCGGCTTCGGCGGTGGCGATGGTGTCGAGCAGCGCATTGCGCTTGACCGCGATGTCGGCGGGAAGCGCATCGAGCTTCGCAAGTTCAACGCCCATCTCGGCGCGGCGGCGCGTGTGCTCGCCGATCTGCTCGCCGGCCGCGAGATGACGGCTTTCCCAGCGCGCGCGTTCTTCGTGAAGTTCGGCGAGGCGGGCCGCGCGCATTTCGGAAGCGCGCGTCAGCCCTTCGAGCGAGGCGCGCGCATCGGTGTCGGCGGCGCGCGCATCGGCGGCGGCGCCACGCGCGGCGGCGACGGTTTCGGCAAGGGCCGCGCCATCGACCAGTGCCGCCAGTGCCGCAATCGCAAGTCGCTCGGATTCGCGCGCCGCATCGCGGGTTTCGGTGAGGCGGCGGATTTCGGCTTCAAGCGAGGCGAGCTTCGAAACACGCTCGGCGGCGGCGCGGGCTGCCTGCGCGGCTTCGCTTTGCATCGCGAGCAACGCCTGATCGGCGCGGCGTTGCGCATCGTCCGTGCCGCGCAGAGTTTCGCGGGCTTGCGCGGCTTCGGTTTTGGCGGCGGCATAAATCGCGAACAATTTGCCGCAATCGTCCTTGGCGCGCGCGATTTCGCTTTCGAGTGCGGCAAGGCGATTGCGTTGGGCAAGGCGCGTGGCCGCAACCGAAGGCGCATCGGCGGATGCGGAATATCCATCCCACCGCCACAGATCGCCGCGCTGCGAGACAAGCCGCTGGCCGGGCTTGAGTGCCGATTGCAACCGCGCGCCGTCCTTCGGATCGACAAGGCCGGTCATCGTCAAACGGCGCGAAAGAGCGGCGGGCGCATCGACCAACTCGATCAGCGCGCGCGCGCCATTCGGCAGCGGCGAAAGTTCATGGATCGCGCCAAGATCGCGCCAATGATGGGGTGCTGCTTCGTTCAGCGGCGCTTCGAGATCGTCGCCCAGTGCAGCCGCAAACGCGGCTTCGAAGCCCGGCTTCACGCGCACCGCGTCGATAAGCGGCGGCCAGAGATCCTGACCCTCGGGCCGCGAAAGATCGGAGAGCGCCTTGGCTTCCGCCATCAGGCGCTGTGCTTCACGCTCGGCATCTTCGAGCGGTTTTTTCGTGTCTTGCTCGGCGCGTTCGGCGGTTTCGAGCGCGGCGCGCGCTTTGGCGGCCGCATCGTGCAGCGTTTCGGCTTGCTTGCGTGCTTCATTGGCGGCGTCTTCGGCGGCGCGCGCATCGGGCGCGGCCGACGCATTCTCAAGCGCCAAATCGAGGCGGCTCTGCGCTTCCTCGAGCTGGTGGTCGCTCGTTTCGGCGAGTGCGGAGGCCACTTCGCGCGTGCGCTCCTGCCCCGATTTCTGCGCGTGCCATTCGGCGAGTTCGGCATTCAGCCGGTCGAGCGTGCGCTCGCGCTCCGACAGCGCATCGGAAAATTCGGTTGCGCGGGCCTTGGCGCGGGCCAGTTCGTCGGCGGCGCGCGCGGATGCCGCTTCGAGATCGGCCGTCTCGGCGGAGAATTTTTCGAGCGCGGCCATCGCATCCGCGCTCAATCCCTGCTCGCGCGACAAATCCTGTTCGGATTGCGCGATGCGCTGGCGCAACCGTTGCGCATCTTCGCGCGCGCGGCGCTCCTCGGCATCGAGCGCGTCGCGCTCCACAACAAGACGATGCAGCGCTGCCGAACGCTCCGCTTCCGTCTGGCGCAGAGGCGGCAAGGCCGCCGCCGCTTCGGCCTGTGCGGTGGAGGCAATCGCGGCGCGATCCGCACATTCGCCGACTGCGCGGCTACCGGCGGCGAGGGCTGCTTCCGCCATGTGGGCCTGCGCTTCGCTCGCACGCCAGCGCAGATAATGCGCCAGCGCTTCGGCTTTGCGGATGAGGCCGGAAAGATTGCGATAACGCGAGGCCTGACGCGCCTGACGCTTCAAGTTCTGCAATTGGGTTTCGATTTCGCGGATGATGTCGTCCAGCCGCGACAAATTCGTTTCCGCCGCACGCAAGCGAAGCTCGGCTTCGTGGCGGCGCTGATGCAGGCCCGCGATTCCGGCGGCTTCTTCCAGAATGGCTCTGCGCGCGAGCGGCTTCTGGCTGATGAGCAACCCGATCTGGCCTTGGCGGACGAATGCGGTCGAGCCCGCGCCCGACGACGCATCGGCGAAAAATATCTGCACATCGCGCTGGCGCACATCGCGCCCGTTGATGCGATAGACCGATCCCGCCTCGCGCTCGATGCGCCGCGAAATCTCGATGATGTCATATTCATTATAGGCGGCGGGTGCCGTGCGATCCTGATTGTCGATAAAGAGCAGCACTTCGCCGGTGTTGCGCGCGGGGCGACCGGCGCTGCCGCCGAAGATCACATCGTCCATCTCCGAGCCGCGGATGGAGGTGGGCCGCGTTTCGCCCATCACCCAGCGCAGCGCATCGAACAGGTTGGATTTGCCGCAGCCGTTCGGGCCAACGATGGCCGTCAGCCCCGGCTCGATATAAAGCTCCGTCGGCTCCACGAAAGATTTGAAACCGGAAAGTCTGAGCCGTGTGAATTTCAATGTGCCCTGCCGCTGTTACGCTGCCGCATTATTTTTTCGGCAGCATCGAATCCAAAAGTTTCTTCATCTGGTCCCAGGGAAACTCCCCGGAGCGCATCTGGCCGTTGATAATGAAGCTGGGCGTGCCGTTGATGCCGTATAGCGTGCTCGCGTCCTGGCCCACATCGGTCGCCCGTTTCTGCTCCGCCTGATTCCCGATGCAAGTATCTACCTGTTCCGCGCTCATGCCAGCGATTCGTCCCATATCGACGAGGGCGCCGTGCGTGTCCGCGATCCCGTATTCCGGATCCCATTTCTCCTGATTCCGGAACATCAGGTCAATGAACTGAAAATAGTTATCCGCAGGCAGGCAGCGCGCCATCGCCTCCACGGCCACGTCGGCGGCGCGCAGCGGGAAGACGCGGAACACGTAATAGACCTTGCCCGTGTCGATATATTGCTGCTTCAGCAGCGGGAAGACTTCGGCGTTCCAGCGCGAGCAGTGCGGACAGGAGGGGGCCGCATATTCCACCATCAGGATCGGCGCCTTGGGATTGCCTTGCGTGCGATCGGTGGGCTTGAGCTGGATGGTGAGCTTGCCGCCGCTGTCGGGCACGGCGGTTGCCGGGCTGCTGCCCCAGAAAATGAAATAGGCCACCACGCCAAGCGCGATCACGGCCGCGGCCACCAGGCCGATCAGGAGCTGTTTGCGGGTCACATGGCTCTCCCAGCTTTTGCCGCTTTGCTTGTGACAGAGGCGGCGCGCCCGTTCAATCGGGCATGGAATCGCGTTTGGAGCGCCGCGCGCGCGCCAGCCGGATCAGCGCATTTTGCAGGGTTTCCGCGCCTTTGAAGGTTAACGATGGGTCATCCGGCGGCGGGGCGGATGCGGGCCTGAGGCGCGGCTGCCGGGCGGCGCGCGCGGCAAGCGGGCCTTGCACGAATCGCAGGTGGCTCACGGCGGGGCGCCCCAGATAGGCATTGATGCGTTCGCAGAGCGGCCGCGTCTCATGTTGCAGGAACAGCGATGCGCCCGGTTCGGCCTTTAGCGTGAGGGTTCCGCCGGAGGGACCGTCGGACAATTTGATGGGCCGGGCGAGGCGGGCGACCTCCGCGCCCGCAATCTCCTCCCAGCGCAGGATGAGGGTGGGATCGCGAAAGCCCGCGCGGACGAACGCGGCGGTGGCCGCCGCACTTGCCTCGCGGCCGATGGGTTCGGTGCGGTTGCGGCGTGGCGGGGGCGGATCGTCTTGTTTGCTTGAATGCGCCATACCCTCATCCTTCGACAGGCTCAGGATGAGGGGAGCATAACCCCCTCACACTGAGCTTGTCGAAGTGTGAGAACTCCATGAAGCCATCCGCGAAAAAACTTCTGGACTGGTACGACATCCACCGCCGCACGCTGCCATGGCGCGCGCCGCGCGGGAGGCGAGCCGATCCCTATCGCGTGTGGCTGTCGGAAATCATGCTGCAGCAGACGACCGTGCAGGCGGTGGGGCCATACTTCAAAAAATTCCTCGTGCGCTGGCCAGATGTGAAGGCGCTCGCCAAAGCACCACTGGACGATGTGCTCGCCGCGTGGGCGGGGCTCGGCTATTACGCGCGCGCGCGCAATCTGCATCGCGCGGCGAAGATGGTGGCGGAAGAATTGGGCGGAAAATTTCCGCAAACCGCCGAAGCATTGCGCAAACTTCCCGGCATCGGTCATTACACGTCCGGCGCGATTGCCGCGATTGCCTTCGACGAACGCGAAGCCGCGGTGGACGCCAATGCGGAGCGCGTGATCGCGCGATTGTTCGCGGTGAAGGAACCGCTTCCCGCCGCGAAACCGAAATTGCGAACGCTCACGCAATTGCTGGTCCCCGAAAAACGCGCGGGCGATTTCGCGCAGGCTTTGATGGACCTCGGCGCCACGATCTGTACGCCGAAGCGCCCGGCCTGCAAGAATTGTCCGTGGATGAAGGAATGCGAAGCGAAGAAACGCGGCATTCAGGAAACGCTGCCGGTTAAGGCCGCGAAAGCCGCGCGCCCGCTGAAACGTGGCGCTGCTTTCGTCGCGCGCGATGCCAAAGGCGCGGTGCTGCTCGTCAAACGTCCCGAAAAAGGCTTGCTAGGTGGAATGCTCCAACCGCCGCTGGGGCCGTGGACGGATTCATTTCCTTCAAAGAAAGAAGCGTTGCTGCAAGCACCATTCGCTGCCGACTGGAAAAAACTTCCCGGCATTGTGCGCCATGGATTTACGCATTTTGAATTGGAGATTGAGGTTTATGTTTCTCCCCCCGTTTACGGGGGGAGTGCCGCCGCAGGCGGCGAGGGGGGCGGCCGCAAGCGCCCCCTCCGTCTCGCTCGCAAACGCTCTCTCGACACCTCCCCCGTAAACGGGGGAGGAAAAGAATGCGAATTGTTCTGGATAGAAGAAATCAAACTTCGAGACGCAGCTCTCCCAACAATTATGCGCAAGATCATCACGCATGCGTTGAATGACGGCGCGGTTCAGGTCAAACCGGCGCGCAAACGCTGACGCAGCACATCGATCGGAACGAAATTGCCTTTCGATGCTTCGTAATGCCAGAACGTCCAGCCATTGCAGGCATCGAGCCCTTGAACATGCGCGCCGATGCGGTGGATCGAGCCGGTGGCGTCCGCGCAGACAAGCGAACCATCCGCGCGCACCTTGGCGCGATGGCCCTTCTGCGTGCCGTGCAACACCGTGCCCGGCGGCAACAGCCCGCGCTCCACAACCCAGCCGAAGGGAATGCGCGGTTCGGCGCGTTTGGATTTGGTGGTTTCGATGGCGTCTTTATCCGCGGGCTCGATATCGGCGATGCGCGAACGCGCGATGCTGGCATATTTGGCGTCGCGCTCAAGCCCGATGAAATGGCGGCCCAGGCGGCGCGCCACCGCGCCGGTCGTGCCCGAACCGAAGAAGGGATCGAGCACAACATCACCCGGCTTGGTGGACGATACGATCACGCGATGCAGCAGCGCTTCCGGCTTCTGCGTGGAATGCGCTTTCGCGCCGTCCTTGTCTTTCAACCGTTCGCCGCCGGAGCAGATCGGGATCGTCCAGTCCGAACGCATCTGCAAATCGTCGTTCAGCGATTTCATCGCTTCGTAATTGAAGGTGTAGCTTTTTTGTTTTGGATCGCGCGTCGCCCAGATCAGCGTTTCATGCGCGTTGGTGAAGCGGCGGCCCCGGAAATTCGGCATCGGATTGGTCTTGCGCCAGATCACATCGTTCAGGATCCAGAAGCCGAGGTCTTGCAGGATCGCGCCGACGCGGAAAATGTTGTGATAGGAGCCGATCACCCAGAGCGCGCCGTTTTCCTTCAGCACGCGCCGCGCGGCGGTGAGCCAGTCGCGGGTGAAGCGGTCATATTCGGCGAAGCTGCCGAACTGGTCCCACGCATCGTCCACCGCATCGACCTTGGAATTGTCGGGACGGCGCAGATCGCCCGCGAGCTGAAGATTGTAGGGCGGGTCGGCGAAGATCAGATCGGCGCAGCCCTCCGGCAGCGCGTTCATGGTCGTGATGCAATCGCCCTCGATCACCCGGTCGAGTGCGTCGTCCAGCTTCAAGCTCCGCATGTGCCCCTCGAAATATCCACAGAGGGGCGCGAGAGTGATTCTGCGCGAGTTCACAGGTCAAGAGTCTGCGGAATCAAAGGCTTATATTAGAGTCCACAGGATTCCCACCATACAAGATGTTGTGGATGGGCGCGAAGCTGCGGCGGTGGTGGACCGTGGGTCCGAGGCGGGCGAGTGCGGAAAGATGCTCCTCGGTGCCGTAGCCCTTGTTGGTGCGCCAACCATAACCGGGGTGTTCGCAGTCCAGCGCGATCATCATCCGGTCGCGCGTGACCTTGGCGATGATCGAAGCCGCGGCGATGGAAACCGAGCGCCCGTCACCGCCGATGATCGTATCGCAGGGGCAGGACAGCGCCGGTGCATCATTGCCATCGACCAGCGCGAACATCGGCGCGGTGGACAGCGCACGAACCGCGCGCGCCATCGCCAGATGGGTTGCCTGGCGAATGTTCACCAGATCGATTTCATCGACGCTGGCTTCGCCCACGCCGACAATCGCGCATTGCATGATCGCGTCGAAGGCTTTTTCGCGCGCTGCCGCACTCATCTGTTTTGAATCGTTGAGGCCTCTTGGAATGCGCTTGCGCTCGGCGAAAATGACCGCCGCCGCCACGACCGGCCCGGCTAGCGGCCCGCGCCCCGCCTCATCCACGCCCGCGACGGGGCCTGCCATCTTCGCAAGAATGCGTTTCTCGAAAGCATAATCGGGCATTCCCTCGTGTTAGAGCAGGGCGAGCTGTTCGCCAAGATGCGGCGGGCGCTTGAAGCTGTGGAGATCGAGCGGGCGGCCCTCGCGGTTCATCCCCAATCGCTTCACCGCCAGATGAAAGCGCCGCGCGATCATCGAGGCATAAGGCCCGCTTCCCTTCATGCGGGAATGCCAGGCGCTGTCATAATCCTTTCCGCCGCGCATCTGGCGGATGAGCGACATGACATGTTTGGCGCGGCCGGGTTCCGCGCTTTCCAGCCATTCGCGGAACAAATCTTTTATCTCCAGCGGTAGCCGCAGCAGCACATAACCGGCGCTGCGCGCGCCCATCTCATGCGCGGCGGAAAGAATATTTTCCAGTTCCTCGTCGTTCAGCGCCGGGATCACGGGCGCGAACATCACGGCGGTGGGAATTCCGGCTTCCGTCAATCCCTTGATCGTCTGCAAACGGCGCGGCGGGGTGGCGGCGCGCGGCTCCATGGCGCGGGCGAGCTTGCGATCCAGCGTCGTCACGGAAACCGCGGCCTTTGCCAGCCCCGCTTCCGCCATCGGCCCAAGGATATCGAGATCGCGCAGGATCAGCGCCGATTTCGTCACGATCCCCACGGGATGATTGAAATCGCGCAGCACCTCGAGAATGGAGCGCGTCACGCGCAAATTGCGCTCTATGGGCTGATAGGGATCGGTGTTCGTGCCCATCGCGATGATTTTCGGCACATAGCCGGGCGCCGACAATTCCTTCGCCAGCAATTCGGCGGCGTTGGGCTTGGCGAACAGGCGCGTTTCGAAATCCGCACCCGGCGAAAGGCCCAGATAGGCGTGCGTCGGCCGCGCGAAGCAATAGATGCAGCCATGCTCGCAGCCGCGATAGGGATTGATCGATTGCTCGAAGGAAATATCGGGCGAATTGTTGCGCGTGATGATGGTGCGCGCGGTATCGCGCAAAATCTCCGTCTTCAGCGGGGGCGGCTCGTCATCCGCCTCCCAGCCGTCATCCACCAGCACGCGGGCATGCCGCTCATAGCGCCCCGAGGCGTTCGACAGCGCGCCGCGCCCATGAAGCCGCCGCGGATCGGCGGTGATGTCCAGAACCATCGTCATGAGGGCAAAATAGGAACTTAATAAGAACAAATCAAGTACTAAATCTGGTTTGGCGAGGCAAATCTGATACAAGATGCGACAGGAAATTTGTTTGCGCCGCGCCCATGAAGAACCAAAGTGTTCCACATGATAAGCGTCGTGATCCCCACCCTGAATGCGGAACCCCGGCTGGCCCATTGTCTGGCGCGGCTGGTTCCCGGCGTGGTCACGGGGCTGGTGCGCGACGTCATCATCGCCGATGGCGGCTCGACCGACGAAACCGCCCGCATTGCCGAGGCCACGGGCGCGCGCTTCATCGAGGCGCCAAAGGGCAGGGGAAGCCAGCTTGCGGCGGGGGCCGAGGCCGCGCGCGGCGAATGGCTGCTGTTCCTGCATTCCGACACGGTGCTGGATACCGGCTGGGAAGAGGAAGCGGGCAATTTCATCGAGCGTTCCATGGCCGGGCAGGAGCGGGCCGCCGCTTTCCGCTTTGCGCTGGACGATTTCGACGCTGGCGCGCGGCGGCTGGAAAAGCTGGTGGCGCTGCGCTGCGCGCTGTTCGCATTGCCCTACGGCGATCAGGGCTTGCTGATTTCCCGGCGGCTTTACCGCAAGATCGGCGGGTTTAAGCCCATGCCGCTGATGGAGGATGTCGATATCGTGCGGCGGCTGGGGCGCGGGCGGCTCGTCATGCTGCGCGCGCGCGCGGTGACGAGTTCCACAAGGTTCCGCGAAGGCGGGTATTTGCGCCGTCCGGCTCGCAATCTCGCATTGCTGCTTTTTTATGTGCTGCGCGTGCCGCCGAAAATGCTCGCGCGGCTTTATGGATGAGCGGCGCGGTGCTATAAATCTTCCGGGTGCGGAGGAAATGTCATGGGCGGCGTCGTTTTTCGCGTCTGTTTGATTGCGGTTGCGGCCTTGCTGACGGGGCCGGTGCTTGCCGACAATTCGCAATCCTCGCATGGCAGCAACAGCCAGAGCGTCACCAGCGGCGCGCCGGACGGCACCTATTCCGCGCCCGGCGACGACGGCACGATCATCAATCCCGATGGCGATGACGACGACGCCGATTCACCTGATGATGATGGCGGCGACGATGGCGACAGTCCGGACGATTCCGGCGGCGCTCAGGATTTGCCCGCTACCAATCCGGTGTAGGATTTTTGGATTTTGACTCGTTCCCCTCGCCCTTCGACAGGCTCAGGGTGAGGGGTTAGCAAATCCCCTCATGCTGAGCTTGTCGAAGCATGAGGGCGATGAGATTTCATGTGAACATATCTGGCAGCGTCAAACCCATTCTTTTCATCTTCGCGAAAGTTCCGGTTGCGGGTGCCGTGAAGACGCGGCTGGCGCGCGGGATCGGCGTTGCGCGCGCGACCATGTGGTACAGGCGCGCGCTGCGGCGGACGATTAACGCCGCGGAATGTTCGCGCGTTCCTTTTCGCGTTGCCTATCGCCAACCGCTGGGCGATCTCGGGCGGCGCATGGGATTGGTCGCGAAAGGTGCGGGCGGACCTTCGATCATTGTGGGTTGCGATATTCCCGATCTGTCGCCCGCGATCCTACGCGAGGCTGCCGATGCCGTGCACCGCTTCGATCTGGTGATCGGGCCCGCGCGCGACGGTGGATATTATCTCGTCGGTTTGCGCAGCCCCGCGCATGCGTTTCGTTTGTATGACCGCGTGCGGTGGTCGAGTGCGGATGCTTTGTCGGACACGCTTGAGAACGTGCCGCATCATTGGCGGGTCTATTGTTTGCCGATGTTGAGCGATGTGGATGTGGCGGAGGATTTGAAAAATCTTTGACGCTTAAACTTTCCCCCTCCCCTAGCGGGAGGGGGCGCGGAGCGTAGCGACGCGGGGGAGGGGTAAGCGCGCGAATAACCCCTCCCCCGAATATTTTTCGCCCTGCGCGCTCAAAACATTCGCCCCCTCCCGCAAGGGGAGGGGGGATTCATGTGCTTGCGAATTTAAATCAACCACCAGCCAACGCGTTCGCCAAAACGATCTCGTCATTAGGACCAACGGCGTGCGTGCGCGCGCAATTGGCACGCACCATCTCGCCGTCGTGAATGCAAACGATATTGCGGCGGATCGCGCCGCTTTCGTCGAAGAGATGCAGATGGAGCGCCGGGTTGGCGCGCGCCATATCTTCTAAAACTTCGGCAATCGTGCCGCCGTTCGCGGTCAATTCCTTTTTTCCGCCGCTCACTTGCCGCAAAACCGGCGGCAATTGCACGCGGATCATGAATAGGCTTCGACGCTTAAGATGCGCGGCAGGCCGGTCGCCACTTCGCTCCAATGTTCGCCGAGATCGGCGGTGCCATAGACAGCGCCCGATGTCGTGCCGAAATAGACGCCGCCTTTTTGATCGGCCGCCATTGCGCCGCGCAGGATTCCGGCGAAATTGGTTTGCGGCAAGCCATCGGTGCGCGGCTGCCATGTGTCGGCGCATTTGCTGCGATAGACCGTGAGCTTGCCGTTTGCCGGAAAGCGGAAATTGTCGCCGTCGAGCGGCACGGCAAACACGCTGCCGCTGGCGCGATCCATCACGATGGGAAAGCCGAAGGAACATTTGTGCCCGTCGCTCAATTCGGCAATCGGCAAGCCGCTTTCGGCGCGCTGCCATGTGTCGCCCGCATCGATGCTTTTATAGACGCCGCGATGATCCTGGCGGTATATCACGCCCGCATCCTTCGGATCGTGCGTCAGGCGATGCACGCATTGGCCGACATCGGAATCGATGCCGTCGTTTTTGCGCGACCATGTTTTTCCGCCGTCATCGGTGCGGAACAACCCGGCGGCCGACACGCCGACCCACATGCGGTTTGGATTGTTGGCATCGCAAAGAATTGTGTGCGCAGTGAGGCCGCCCGCGCCGGGCATCCATTCGCCGCGCGAGGGATGATTGTTGAAGCCGTCAACGCCCTGCCACGACGCGCCGCGATCGCGGCTCACGAACAATCCCGCTTCGGAGACGCCCGCGTAAAGATTTCCGTGCGCGGAAACGAGCGTCCATATTTGATCGACGAAGCGGCCGCCCTCCTTGTATTTGCCCTCGAAATCGAACGCGCCGACGATGCGGTGATGATCGGCATTGCCCTTGTCGGTGGGCGCGAAACGGGGTGCGGCTTCGAGCTGCGTCCATTCCTTCAGATCGTCGCTCACCATGATGGCGACGCCGAAAATATCGCTGCCGATGGCGAGGTAATAGCGGCCCTTTTCGTCGCGCGCGGAGGCGGTGACATGCCAGCCCTTCAGCGCGAATTCGCTCGACCAGTTCTTGCGGTCGTCGCTTTTGAAAATGGCCGCACCCTTTTTGGTGCCGGCGATGAGAACGGTGGTCATGTTTCTGGTCCGTGCGAATTTCGGACGGGACATTAGCACATGAATATCGGACCCAAAACTAACCCTCCCTCAAGGGGAGGGTGGGATTCATTTTTTGTGCTCTTCCAGACGCGGCATGATTTCCACGAAATTGCAGGGGCGGTGGCGGATGTCGAGTTGCCATTTGAGGATGCCGTCCCAGCCGTCCTTCACCGCGCCGGGAGAGCCGGGCAGGGCGAAGAGATAAGTGCCGCCCGCAACGCCAGCGCAGGCGCGCGACTGGATGGTCGATGTGCCGATTTTCTCGAATGAGATTTGGTGGAAGAGAACGGAGAAGCCGTCGATCTCTTTTTCGAACACCGACCGGAACGCTTCCACCGTCACGTCGCGGCCGGTGAGGCCGGTTCCGCCGGTGGAAATCACCACGTCGATCTTCGGGATCGTCGATCCATGTGCGCAATTGCGCGGTAATCATCGCCTGATCGTCGCGGCAGATTTCGCGCGCGGCGAGAACGTGCCCCGCATCTTTTATGCGCGCGGCAAGCGTATCGCCGGAGGTATCGTTCGCCGCATTGCGCGTGTCGGAAACCGTCAGCACCGCGATGCGCACGGGCACGAACGCGATCGTTTCGTCAATGCGATTGGGCGGCATGGAAGCTCTGCACTGCGCGCGGCACGATTCGCGACGGGCACATCCTGCGGGCGATAGACGGGCCATTGGCCCTCAGCGGTTTCGTCGAGCGCGGGCGCATCCTGATCGAAGCGGCGGCGATAAAGCCAGTGATAGGTCATCAGCCGCTTCACATAAGCGCGCGTTTCGGCCGACGGCATGCTCTCGATGAACAGCAGCGGATCGTTGTGCTTGCCGTCACGCGCTCGAAAGCCAGCGCGAGACGGCTGCCGGGCCCGGCATTATAGGCGGCGGCGAGTTCCAAAAGATTGCCGTTCAACTGGGAAAGCAATTGCGCGATGTAGCGCTGGCCGAGTGCCAGGTTGGTGGAAGGATCGTCGAGATCGCCGCCGCCGAGATTGCGCGCGGTCGCGGGCATTAGCTGCATCAGCCCGCGCGCGCCCGCGGGCGACACGGCATCCGCCAGAAAGCGGCTTTCGATGCGCGCGAATGCCAGCACCAGCGAGGGATCGATGCGATAGCCGCCATCGGGCGCATATCGCGGCACGGGGAAAAGCCCGGTCAGCATGATGCCGCGCGAGGCCGCGGTTTCGCTGGCGCGCAATTCGACATTGGGAAGGTCCATCGCGCGGGCAAGCGCGGCAAACGATCCGCCCATCTTGGTGTCGATGGCGGCAAAGGCGCGGTTCATTTCATTGGGCACATCGTCCACGCGCCCCAATTGCCACAGCGCCACCGCGCGATGAGCAGCGGGAACCTGCATCAATTGCAGGAAATTGTCCGCCGACAGCGCCGGATCGGTGAACTCCGCCTGATTGTCGTTGCCGAGCAAATGCGCCGCCAACATTCCATAGAATGTCGGTTGCTCGCGCGCGGCCGCGGTGAGCAGCGTGACGACGCGCAGCGGATCGCCAGCCTGCATATGCGCGCGCGCGGCCCAGAAAGCGGCGGCCGAGCGCGTCCAGCTTGCCACCTGACCGTTTTGCGCGAGGCGCTCCAGATCGGTCGCGGCTTCGTCGAATTTGCCCAGCCGATAGGCGGCAAGTCCCGCCGACCAGTCGAGCAGAGGTGCGGCGGCCGCGCCCGCAAGCGGCGAGGCCACATCGTAAGCCGGCTGCACCATGTTCTCCGCGAGATAGGACGCGGCCACGCGCTGCGTGAGGCGCGCGACATCGGGCGCATTGGCGTCGCTCGATGCGGCGAACGCCTGAAGCACGGCTTGCGCTTCGGCGGGTTGGCCGTCGCGGATCATGCTCTCGATCTGCACCTGTGCGCCGCGCGAGGCGGGCGCGGTCATCGCCGGATAGGGCATGTCCACATCTTCATAGCCGCCGCCGCGCCAGCGGAAGGTGGGAATGTCCTCCACGCCCGCATGGTGGCGCTTGGCGCGCTTGTGGGCGAGCGCATAGATGCGGTCGGCAATCGACAGATCGCCGTAGCGTTCGAGCCAGTCATTGAGTTCGGCCAGTTTCGTGCGGCCCGAATGCGGCGAGAGATAATGCTCGGCCAGCACATAGCCCATCAGCGAATTGTCGGAGAGTTTGGCGATGTCGGCGCGCGCATCGGCGAAATGGCCTCTGCGCTCGTCCTCGAATATATCGCGATAGCGGTGAACGTCCTGCGCCGACAGCACGCGCAAGGCAGCACCCGCTTCGCCGCCATTGTCGGAGGACAGAATGTCCTGCGCGCGCGCGCCTGCTGCAACGCTCAAGAAAGCGGCGGCCGTTGCCACGAGAAAAATGCTACGCCTCATTGCGCCTCTGACACCTTCGCGAATCGGAAGGTTAATCGCGCGCGGCGTTCATCTCAAGCAATCGCAGCGATTTAATCTTGCCCGCGATCGCCTGAAGATCGCGCCATGCGAGCTTCTTGTGCGCGGGCTGACGCAACAAGATAGGCCGGATGCAGCGTCGGCATGACGGGAATCATCTTGTCCCCCACATGGTATTCGAGCCATTTGCCGCGCAGGCGCATGATTCCATCGGTCTTGCCCAGCACATGACGGGTCGCAACCGCGCCGAGCAGGATGATGATTTCGGGTGCGGCAAGCTCGATGTGACGGCGCAGGAAGGGAAGGCAGGTCGCTGCTTCCTCTGGCGAGGGATCGCGATTGTCCGGCGGGCGCCAGTTGCAACACATTTGTAATGTAGGCGTTGCTTCGTGCGGTCGAGCCCGATGGACGCCAGCATCTTGTCGAGCAATTTTCCCGCGCGACCGACGAAAGGCAGGCCCATGCGGTCTTCGTCGCGGCCGGGCGCTTCGCCGATGAACATGATTTTATGCGACGGCGTTGCCGTCGGCGAAGACGGTGTTGGTCGCGCCCTTCTTCAGCGGGCAGCCTTCGAAGGATTCGAGAGCGGCTTTCAATTCGGCAAGCGTGTTGCAGGATGCGGCGAGTTCCATCGCGGTGGCGATGGAGTCTTCACCTCTCCCCTTGTGGGAGAGGTCGCCCGTGGCAGGCGCAGCCTGCGGCGGGCGGGTGAGGGGTTTCTGGGGTTCACCCCTCACCCGTCGCATCTCGCTTGCGCTCGACGCGCCGCCCTCTCCCACAAGGGGAGAGGGGGATTTTATGGCAATCCTATCCACCGGCTCCTCGCCGATGGCTTCGTCGGCCCCTGCGTCAAGAAGCCAGGAGAGGTCTTCCAATGCGTCGCGTCCGTTCATGGATCAATCATAGGCAAGTGCGCGCATCCGCGCGACAGCCCAATGTTGACCGGGAAGCGGGCCTCGCCCCATAAACGGGCTTTCGGGGCACGAATTTCAGGATCGGCCGATGGCGGATATTCAGCGCGAGAGCATGGAATATGACGTGGTGATCGTGGGCGCGGGGCCGGCCGGTCTGGCCGCCGCGATCCGGCTGAAGCAGCTCGCCGCCAAAGAGGGGCGCGAAGTCAGCGTCTGCGTTCTGGAGAAAGGCTCCGAAGTCGGCGCGCATATTCTTTCGGGCGCCGTGATCGATCCCATCGGCATCAACGAACTCATTCCCGACTGGAAAGCCAGGGGCGCGCCGATCGACACGGCAGTCACCGACGACCGCTTCTATTATCTGGGGCCAGCGGGCGCGCTTCGTATTCCCAATTTCATCTTGCCGCCGCTGATGAGCAATCACGGCAATTACATCGTCAGCCTCGGCAATGTGTGCCGCTGGCTGGCGCAGCAGGCCGAAGAACTGGGCGTGGAAATCTATCCCGGCTTTCCCGCCGCCGAAGTGGCCTATGGCGAGAAGGGCGAGGTGATCGGCGTCATCACCGGCGATCTGGGCGTGGCCAAGGACGGCCACCACAAGGATTCCTACACGCCGGGCATGGCGCTGCTCGGCAAGTACACGCTCTTCGCCGAAGGCGCGCGCGGCTCGCTGACCAAGATGCTGGTGAAGAAATTCGCGCTCGACAAAGATCGCGATCCGCAGAAATACGGCATCGGCGTGAAGGAACTCTGGGAACTGAAGCCGGAGAATTTCAAGCGCGGGCTTGTGATGCACACGATGGGCTGGCCGCTGGACGACAAAACCGGCGGCGGCCTCTTCATGTATCACTTTGGCGAGAATCTTTGCGCCATCGGCTTCGTGGTGCATCTGAACTACAAGAACCCCTACATCTCGCCCTTCGACGAATTCCAGCGGGTCAAGCACCATCCGCAGATGCGCCAATATCTCGAGGGCGGCAAGCGGATTCGCTATGGCGCGCGCGCCATCACCGAGGGCGGGTTCCAGTCGGTGCCGAAGCTGGCGTTTCCCGGCGGCGCGCTGGTCGGCTGTGCGGCCGGTTTCGTGAACCTTCCCCGCATCAAGGGCAGCCACAACGCCATCAAAACGGGAATGTTGGCAGCGGAAGCAGCCTTTGCGGCACTCGGCGAGGGCCGCTCACATGACGAACTCGTCACCTATGAGCCCGCCTATCGGCAATCCCATGTTTACAAGGACTTGAAGCGCGTTCGTAACGCAAAGCCTTTATGGTCGAGGCTCGGAACGGTGCTGGCGCTGCCCTTCATCGGGCTCGATATGTGGACCAACCAGCTTTTCGGGTTCAGCTTTCTCGGCACGCTGCGCCACGGCAAGGCCGACTACGCAGACCCTGAAACATGCGTCGGAATGCAAGCCCATCGCCTATCCCAGGCCGGACGGGGTTCTCAGCTTCGACAAGCTCTCCTCGGTCTTCCTGTCCAATACCAACCATGAGGAAGACCAGCCCGTTCACCTTGTTCTGAAGGACCCGACCATTCCCATCAGGGTGAATTTGCCGGAATATGCCGAACCGGCTCAACGTTATTGTCCGGCTGGTGTATATGAAGTGGTGGAGGATGCGGCCGGGCCGCGCTTCCAGATCAATGCGCAGAACTGCGTGCATTGCAAAACCTGCGACATCAAGGACCCGTCGCAGAACATCAATTGGGTAACGCCAGAAGGTGGCGGAGGTCCGAATTACCCCAACATGTAACGAGGCTCCGCTTGCGTAACCCCCTTCGCTCCCTCGCCGTAATTGCCGTCGCATTGTCAGTGAGCGCGTGCGCCGGCCAGTCGCTGTTCGGTTCCGGCACGGCGTCGTCCTCCGCGCCGGCGTCGCAGGAGGCAGATGCCTATGGGCATTATCTCTCAGCACACCTTGCCGCGAGCGAGCACGACATCGCCGATGCGGCCACACTTTATCAGGCGGGCCTCAAGGACGATCCCGACAATGCCGATCTTCTGAACCGCGCGTTTCTCTACACCGCCGCGGCAGGCGACATGGATACCGCCGCCGTGCTGGCGCAGAAGGTGGTGGACGGAAGCCCCGATGACCGCACCGCGCGGTTGGCGCTGGCGGTGAATGCCGTGCGCCACAATGATTTCAAGGGCGCGCGCGACGAGATTTCGCAAAGCGCGAAAGGCCCGTTCGTGACGCTCACGTTGTCGCTGCTCGATGCCTGGGCGGCGGCGGGCGAGGGCGACGAGCAAACCGCGCTGGCCGATCTGAAGGATGTTCCCAATCAGGGCGGCACCGACACGCTGGCGGCCTATCACCGCGCGCTGATCCTGGATCTTCTGGGCGACGCCAAGGGCGCGGACGAAGCCTATCTGCAAGCCATCCCCGACAAGGGCGCGGGCCCGCGCGTGGTGGATGCCTATGGCCGCTTCCTCGAACGTTCGGGGCGCAAGGACGATGCGCGCGCGTTCTATGCCAAGTTCGAAGGCGATGACGGCTTGCAGCCGATCATTGACGAAGCGACCGAGCGCATGGCAAAGGGCACGATCCCCGACCGGCTCGTTCCCACCGCCAATGAGGGTGCGGCCGAATCCCTGTTCGGCATTGCGTCTTCGCTGACGGATGCGACGAGCGCCGACATCGCGATCCTCTATTTGCGGTTTGCGCTGTCGATGGCGCCCGATCTGGACCTCGCCAAGATCGTGCTGGCCGACCGCTTCGAGACGCTGGAGAAATATGACGACGCGATCTCGGTCTATCGCACGGTGAATGTGTCTTCGCCTTATGCACCGGCGGCGGCGGTTCAGGTTGCCGTCGATGAAACCCGCGTGGGCCAGACCGATCAGGCGATCTCCGATCTCGAAATGCTCTCCAAGGCGATCCCCGACGATGTGACGGCGTGGACGGCTTTGGGCGATGCCTATCGCGGCGACAGCAAATTCGACAAGGCGGCGGATGCCTACGATCAGGCCATCAAGGCGCTGGGAACGCCCGGCGCGAAGGACTGGCCGCTTTTCTACGCGCGCGCCGTCGCCGAGGAACAGGCGCAGCATTGGGACCTCGCGGAAAAGGATTTGCAGACGGCGCTGAAACTCAGCCCGGAGCAGCCGGAGGTGTTGAACTATCTTGGCTATAGCTGGGTCGATCGCGGCGAGAACCTGCCGCAGGCACTCGCGATGCTGGAGAAAGCGCGCGCGCTTTCGCCGTTCGACGGCTACATCGTCGATAGCGTCGGCTGGGCCTATTACAAGATCGGCCGCTACAAGGATGCGATGAAGACGCTGGAAGATGCCGTGTTGCTGGTGCCGGGCGATCCCACGATCAACGATCATCTCGGCGATGCCTATTGGCAGGTCGGCCGCAAGCTCGACGCGCATTTCCAGTGGAGCCATGCGCTGGCCTTTGGCGCGGTGGACGACGAGAAGACGCAGATCGAGCAGAAGCTCGAAACCGGGCTGAAGCCCGGCAAGCGCGGCGGGTGATGGCAGAGGCCGCGCGCGCCAAGATCAATCTGTTCCTGCATGCGGGCGCCAAGCGCGCCGACGGTTTCCATGAACTGGAAAGCCTTGTGGCGTTCGCCGATATCGGCGATGCGCTGTCGTTCGAGGCGGCGGAAGGATTGTCGCTGGCGACGGACGGCCCGTTTGCATCCGCGATTCGAAACGAGGCGGACAATCTCGTGCTTCGCGCCGCGCGCGCGCTTGCCGCGCATGCCGGCATCGCGCCGCACGCGAAAATAACGCTTACCAAGAATCTTCCCGTAGCGTCCGGCATTGGCGGCGGTTCGGCGGATGCGGCAGCAGCGCTGCGCGGGCTGGCGCGGCTGTGGAAGCTCGAACTTCCGCTGCACGACATGGCGGGGATTGCGTTGCCCATCGGCTCCGATGTGCCTGTGTGTTTGGCAAGCCGCCCCGCGTGGATGACGGGACGCGGCGAGCATCTCACGCCGATGGCGCTGCCGCATGTGGCGATGGTGCTGGTCAATCCGGGCGTGGCGATTTCGACGGCTGAGGTTTTCGCGAACCTGCACGCGCGCAGCGGCACCGGCACGCCGAAGCCCGGCGCGCATCCATTCGACGGCGCGAATTGGTCGATTATCTGAAAAACACCACCAACGATCTCGAAGCGCCCGCGCGCGCGATTGCGCCGGTGATCGGCGATGTCCTGGCGGCGTTATCGGGCGCGATGCTGGCGCGCATGTCCGGCAGCGGCGCGACGTGTTTCGGTGTTTATGCGGATGATATTGTCTGCGAGCAATGCGGCGGCGGAGAATTGCGAGAGCGCATCCGGCGTGGTGGGTGAAAGTTACGCATACTATTTAACCCTCCCCTTGAGGGAGGGTCGAAATTTGCGCAGCGAATTTCGGGGAGGGGTCACGTTGCGATGATCGTGGCTTTGACCCCTCCCCGAAAAATTCTCGCTATCGCTACGCTGCGCTCGAATTTTTCGACCCTCCCTCAAGGGGAGGGTGGGACGTTCAATACCCCCGGCTCACGCAGAACTCCGCGACATCGATCAGCGCGTCGCGGATTTCGGGCGAGGGGATTTTGCCCACGGCCATGCACGCCAGATCGGCGTAGTGCGCCGCGCGCTCGCGGGTTTCGGGAATGCCGCCGGTTTTCTCGACATAGGCGATGGCCTGTTGCAGATCGCCTTCATGTTGCGTGCCCGCGCCGATCACGCGCGTCCAGAAGCGGCGCGCTTCATCATCGGCGCGCGCATAGGCGAGGATGATCGGCAGCGTCACCTTGGCCTCGCGGAAATCGTCGCCCACCGATTTGCCCATCTCGGCCTGACGCCCGGAATAATCGAGCGCATCGTCGATCAACTGAAACGCGACGCCCAGATTGTGCCCGTAGTCGCGGAAGGCCGATGTCAACGCCGCGCTCGCGCCCGCCACCGCCGCGCCCGCTTCCGCCGAAGCCGCGAACAGCGCCGCCGTCTTGGCCGACGACGACTTCGAGATAATGCGCCTCGGTCGTCGCCAGATTGTTCGCCGATTTGAGCTGCATCACTTCGCCCTCGGCGATCACCGATGAGGCGCGCGCGATGATGCCGAGCACGGCGATGTCGCCCGTCTCGACCATCAGCTCGAAAGCGCGGCTGAAAAGAAAATCGCCGACCAGAATCGACGGCTTGTTGCCCCACACGATATTGGCCGCGAGCTTGCCGCGCCGAAGCGTGCTCATATCGACCACATCGTCGTGCAGAAGCGTGGCGGTGTGGATGAACTCGACGGCCGCGGCCAGCTTCACATGCTTCTCGCCGCCATAGCCGCAGCCGCGCGCCGCGGCCAGTGTCAGCAGCGGACGCAGCCGCTTGCCGCCGGAATCCACCAGATGCCGGGCAAGATCGGGGATGAGGTTCACAGCGCTCGCCAGCCGCTCATGGATCAGCCGGTCGGCCGCCGCCATGTCGCCCGCCACCAGCCTGTGCAGCCGGTCTATGGGCGAAATTGCGCCGCCCGCCTTCGATTTCAGTGCTTCGGCCGTGATCGTCATGGTGGCGTTCTTGCCGGGTTGCCCGTCTCTTGCGACATTAGACCGGCTCCGTGCCCGGTCAAGGCGCGGGAAGGGTTGGCAGGTGCGCGAAGTCCTCAAGACGAACAATCCCGTGGAACTGAACTTCGCGGAAGTCATTCTGGCGGACGCCGGAATCGACTGCGTGGTGTTCGACGGTCATATGAGCGTGATGGACGGCAGCATGGTCATATTGCCGCGCCGGCTGATGGTGGCGGATAGCGATGCCCCGCAAGCCGAGGCCATCCTGCGCGAGGCGCTGGCCGCGAAGCCCGAATGGGCATGAGCATCGCCTATAGCGAGGATCGCTTTCTGGGCGGGCGCGTGATCCTGCGCCAGCCGGTGGCGGGGTTTCGTGCAGGGCTGGATGCGGTGATGCTGGCGGCGTGCATCCAAGCAAAAGATGGTGACGAGATTCTCGAATTGGGATCGGGTGCGGGAACAGCGAGCCTGTGTCTGGCCGCGCGCGTTTCCGGTTGCAACATCACGGGCATCGAGATCGATCCGGCATTGGTGGAATTGGCGAATGAAAACGCCGCCGCCAACAGAATGGAAAATCGCGTGCGATTTGTTCAGGGCGATGCACTCGATCCGCCGCGCCGCGATTTCGCCCATGTGTTCGCCAATCCGCCATTCCACGAAGGCGAACGCTCGCCGGATGAAGCGCGCGCGCTGGCGCTGCAGGACGAGGGGCGGCTGGGCGATTGGCTGCGCGCAGGCTTCAAGCGCACCAAATCCGATGGCACCTTCACCGCCATCTTGCGCGCGGATCGCCTCGGCGAGGCGCTGAATGCCGTTCCCCATCGCGGCACGGAAGTCATCCCGCTCTGGCCGCGCCAGGGCGAACATGCCAAGCGGGTGATCCTGCGTGTGGCCAAGGGCGCGCGCACGCGGCTCGCCTTCCGTCACGGCCTCGTGCTGCATGAGAAGGACGGCCGCTATACGCCCGATGCCGAAGCGATTTTGCGGGATGGCGCGCCACTCGCTTGCCCCTGAATCCCGGCGCCTGTAGGTTCCCGGCCCTCTGTATTGGAACCCGACTCAAGTGACCAAAGCCCGCACATTTCAGGACCTCATCCTGACGCTCCAGAATTACTGGGCGGGGCAGGGCTGCCTGATCCTCCAGCCTTACGACATGGAGATGGGCGCGGGCACATTCCATCCGGCCACCACCTTGCGCGCGCTCGGCCCGCGCCCGTGGCGCGCGGCCTATGTGCAGCCGAGCAGACGCCCGAAGGACGGCCGCTATGGCGAAAATCCGAACCGGCTTCAGCACTATTATCAGTATCAGGTGATCCTGAAGCCCGCGCCCGCCGATGTGCTGGAGCTGTATCTCGGTTCGATCAAAGCCATCGGGCTCGATCCTGGGCTGCACGATATCCGCTTTGTGGAGGACGATTGGGAAAGCCCGACGCTCGGCGCCTGGGGGCTCGGCTGGGAAGTGTGGTGCGACGGCATGGAGATCACACAGTTCACCTATTTCCAGCAGGTGGGCGGCATCGATTGCGATCCGGTGAGCGCGGAGATTACCTATGGCTTAGAGCGATTGGCGATGTATGTGCAGAATGTCGAGTTCGTGTACGACCTCGCGTTCAACGAGCAATTCCGCTACGGCGAAGTGTTTCACCAGAGCGAGCGCGAATTTTCCGCCTTCAATTTCGAGCACGCCGATACGGCGATCCTGTTCCGCCATTTCGAGGATGCCGAAAAGGAATGTAATGCGCTCATCAAGGCGAATCTCGCGCTGCCCGCTTATGACCAGTGCATCAAGGCAAGCCATAGCTTCAACCTGCTCGATGCGCGCGGCGTGATTTCGGTGACGGAGCGTGCGGCCTATATCGGCCGTGTGCGCGCGCTTGCGAAAGCGTGTTGCGAAGCGTGGCTTGCGTCACCGATGGGTGCTTATGAACCGAGGTACGGGTGATGCACGCATTACCCCCCTCCCATTTGCCTTCGGCAAATGCCCTCCCCCGCAAGGGGGGAGGGGAAGATGTGATTTTCCCCCTCCCCTTGCGGGAGGGGGCGACGCGACTTGTCCGCCGTAGCGTTTCCACACGCGAAGGCGGAAGCGTCGGGGGAGGGGTTGGCAATGCCTGATCTGCTCCTTGAATTATTCTCCGAAGAAATCCCCGCGCGGATGCAAGGGCAGGCGGCGAAGGACCTTGAGCGGCTGGTCGTCGGCGCGCTGTCGGATCGCGGGTTGATGTTCGAAGGCGTGAAATCATTCGCAGGCCCGCGCCGTTTGACGCTCGCCGTCACCGGACTGCCCGCGAAGCAGCCCGATGTCTCCGAGGAAAAGAAAGGCCCGCGCACCAACGCCAACGAAAAAGCCATCGAAGGTTTTCTGCGCACCGCCGGCGTGACGCTCGATCAATGCGAGAAGCGCGACGACGGCAAGGGCGAATTCTATGTGGCGGTCATCGCGCGCAAGGGCCGCGCGACGGCGGATGTGCTGGCGGAATTTCTGCCCGAAACATTCGCGAAATTGCCGTGGCCGAAATCCATGCGCTTTCCGGCGGGCGGATTGCAGCGCTGGGTGCGGCCGCTGCATTCCATCCTCTGCACCTTCGACGGCGAAGTGGTGCCGTTCGAATTCGCAGGAATCAAAAGCGGCAACAAAACGCTCGGCCACCGCTTTCTTTCGAGCGGCGCCATCGAAGTGCGCCATTTCGAGGATTACGAAAAGAAGCTGCGCGACGGGCATGTGATCCTCGATGCGGCGGAGCGCAAGGAAATCATTCTACACGACGCGAAGCAAAAGGCTTTCGCGCTCGGTCTCGATCTGATCGCGGATGAGGGGCTCGCCGACGAAGTTTCGGGTCTTGCGGAATGGCCCGTGGTGCTGATCGGGCGCATCGAAGACCAGTTCATGGATGTGCCGGGCGAAATCCTGCAAACCTCCATGCGCACGCATCAGAAATATTTCGCGTTGCGCGATCCCAAGACGGGCAAGCTCGCCAATCGCTTCGCGCTCGTCTCCAACATGGTTGCGAGCGACGGCGGCAAGGAAATCGTCGCGGGCAATGAGCGCGTGCTGCGCGCGCGGCTGTCGGACGCGAAATTCTTCTGGGATCAGGATCGCAAGCGCGCGCTGCACAGCCGCGTGGCCGATCTCAAGCAGATCGTGTTCCACGCCAAGGCGGGCACGATGCATGACCGCACCTTTCGCGTGACGTTCGTTGCGATGATCCTGGCCGATCTTTTGAAGTTCAATGTCGATCAGGCGGAGCGCGCGGGGTTGCTCGCGAAAGCCGATCTCACAACCGGCGTCGTCGGAGAATTTCCCGAGCTTCAGGGCGTGATGGGCCGCTACTATGCGCTGCATGACGGCGAGGAGCCGGAAGTCGCCGACGCCATCCGCGATCATTATCGCCCGCTCGGACCGAATGATATCGCGCCGTCCGCGCCGGTTTCGATGGTGGTGGCGCTGGCCGACAAGATCGACAGCCTCGCGGTCTTGTGGCGCGCGGGCGAGAAGCCGACCGGCTCGAAAGACCCGTTCGCGCTGCGACGCGCGGCACTCGGCATCATCCGCATCGTGCTGGAAAACAAATTGCGGCTGGAATTGCTGACGCCGATCTTTTCGGTGCTGAGCGCGGACAAGCCGCATCGCGGCCGGTCATGGGAAGAACGTATTTCCGATGCGCTCTCCGATCATCTGCTCATCAAGGGCATTGCGGACGATATTCTCGACGCCGCCAAAATCGCACGCACAAACGATGATTCCGACAAGAAGATCGCGGGCGAAATTCTCGCCTTCATGGCCGATCGGTTGAAAGTCGCGCTCAAGGAAAAAGGCATCCGCCACGATCTGATCGATGCGGTGTTCGGGCTTGGCGGCGAGGACGATCTCACGCGGCTCGTTGCGCGCGTTGAAGTCTTGCAGAGCTTTCTCAAATCCGATGACGGCGCCAATTTGCTGGTGGGCTATCGCCGCGCGGCGAATATATTGCGCATCGAGGAAAAGAAAGACGGCAAAACCTATTCCGGCGAGCCGGACCCCGCGCTGTTGCAAGCGGCCGAGGAAAAATCGCTGTTCACGGCGATGGCGACGGCCAACGATCTCATCAAGGCCGAGCTTGAGCGCGAGCGCTTCGCCGAAGCCATGACCGCGATGGCGCGGATGCGAGCGCCCGTGGACGCGTTCTTCGAGAAAGTCACGGTCAACGACAAGGACTCAAACCTGCGCGAGAACCGGCTGAAGCTGCTGGCGCGGATTGTGGCGACCGCGCACACCGTTGCGGATTTTTCGAAGATCGAGGGTTAGTACGGTTTCTGGAAAAAGAACAAATACCACATCGCGATCAGCACGAAATTGCTGAGCGCGAACACCGTCAGCCGGATGAAGACGTGATTGAACGTGATGTGGATCACGCTGTGCAGCGCGCGCAGTGCCACATAACCCCAGGCGAGCCGGTAGCTCAGGACATCCACCCGGTCGGTCACATAGAGCATCAGGCAGATCACATAGAAAAGCTGCGGCAGCTCCAGCAGGTTCATGTAATTGCGGTTGGCCAGCGCCACGCGCGGCGGAACGGCGGGGGATTCGCCGAGCGCGAAATCATGCGCCTTCACCTTGCCCGCGAAAGCCGCGCGAAATCGGCGCACCGGAATGAGAAGTAAAACGATAAACGTCAGAAGCGCCAATCCGCCCATCGGCCACAGGATCATGTCGCGTGCCATTATTCCCTCCCGTCGAATCCCGGCGGATCGTAATCGAAGGCGCAGGGCTTGGCGAAGTGGCTTGCGCGCGCGCGCCATGACAGACTAAAGCGAGGGTCGAAAGCCCCAAGCGGATCAGGCCATGTCGAAATGGGTTTATGCATTCGGTGACGGTGCGGCAGAAGGCCGCGCGGAGATGAAGAATCTGCTCGGCGGCAAGGGCGCGAATCTGGCCGAAATGAGCAATCTGGGCCTGCCAGTGCCCCCCGGCTTCACGATCACCACCGAAGTCTGCACCCATTTCTCGGCGAAGGGCGGCGCATATCCCGCCGATCTGAAGCAGGCGGTCGAGGCGGCGGTGGCCCATATCGGCAAGCTTGCGGGCGCGGCACTTGGCGATGCGGGCAAGCCGCTGCTGGTGTCGGTGCGCTCGGGCGCGCGCGTGTCGATGCCCGGCATGATGGATACGGTGCTGAACCTCGGCCTCAACGAAAAGACGGTTGAGGGGCTGGCGCGCCTTACCGGCGATGCGCGGTTTTCCTATGACAGCTACCGCCGCTTCATCCAGATGTATTCCAGCGTCGTGCTCGGCGTGGAACATTCGCATTTCGAGGAAATTCTGGAAGTCGAGAAGGAAACCAAGGGCGTCGAACTCGATACCGATCTGGATGCGGAGGATCTGAAGCGCATCGCCGGATTGTTCAAGCAGCGCGTGCTGAAGGATCTGGGAAAGCCGTTCCCCGAAAATGTGGACGATCAATTGTGGGGCGCCATAAGCGCGGTGTTCGGCTCGTGGAACAGTCACCGTGCGAAAACCTATCGCAAGCTGCACAACATTCCCGAAGAATGGGGAACGGCGGTGAATGTGCAGGCGATGGTGTTCGGCAATCGCGGCGAAACATCCGCCACCGGCGTCGCGTTCACGCGCGATCCCGCGACCGGCGAGAAATTGCTCTACGGCGAATTCCTGGTGAATGCGCAGGGCGAGGATGTGGTGGCCGGTATCCGCACGCCGCAGCCGATTGCGAAAATCGTGCGCGAGCGGAGCAAAAGCAAGAAGCCCTCGATGGAAGAGGTGATGCCCGCCGCTTACGCCGAACTCAAAGCCATCGGCGAAAAGCTGGAGGCGCATTATCGCGACATGCAGGATGTCGAATTCACCGTGCAGGACGGCAAGCTCTTCATGCTGCAAACCCGCGGCGGCAAGCGCACGGCGGAAGCGGCGCTGAAAATTGCCGTCGATATGGTGGGCGAGGGGTTGATCGATCAGCGCACGGCCGTGGGGCGCGTCGATCCTTCGGCGCTGGATCAATTGCTGCATCCGACACTCGATCCCAATGCGAAGAAGGTGGCGATTGCGGTGGGGCTTGCGGCTTCGCCGGGTGCGGCCACGGGCGAAGTGGCGTTCACCGCCGACGAAGCCGAGAAGCTCGCCGCCGATGGCCGCGCGGTGATCCTGGTGCGCGCGGAAACAAGCCCCGAGGATATTCACGGCATGCACGCGGCGAAGGGAATTCTCACCGCGCGCGGCGGCATGACGAGCCATGCGGCCGTTGTCGCGCGCGGCATGGGGCGGCCCTGCGTGTCGGGCGCGGGCATGCTGAAGATCGACGCCGCCGCGGGCACGATGGCGGCGGGCAGCACGCTTATTTCACGCGGCGACATCATCACCATCGATGGCGCGACGGGTCAGGTGTTCAAGGGTGCCGTGCCGATGCGCCAGCCGGAACTGACGGGCGATTTCGGCGTGCTGATGGGGTGGGCCGATTCGATCCGTACACTCAAAATCCGCGCCAATGCCGATACGCCCGACGATGCGGCGACCGCGCGGCGCTTTGGCGCCGAAGGCATCGGGCTTTGCCGCACCGAGCATATGTTCTTCGACGGCAACCGCATCGTCGCCGTGCGCCAGATGATTCTGGCCGATGCGGCGGCGGATCGCGAAGCGGCACTCGCCAAATTGCTGCCCATGCAGCGCTCCGATTTCGAAGCGATCTTCAAGGTGATGGCGGGATTGCCCGTGACCATCCGCCTGCTCGATCCGCCGCTGCACGAATTTCTGCCGCAGGACGATGAGGAAATCGCGGCGGTCGCGCGCGCGGCGGGCGGCGATCCCGCCAAATTGCGCGCGCGCGCGATTGCGCTGCACGAAACCAATCCGATGCTCGGCCATCGCGGTTGCCGGCTCGGCATCACCTATCCCGAAATTTACGAGATGCAGGCGCGCGCGATTTTCGAGGCCGCACTGGATGTGGAAAAAGAGGGCGGGCCCGCGGTGCAGCTCGAAATCATGATCCCGCTGGTGGGCTTCAAGAGCGAGCTGGATGCGCTGAAAGCACGTATTTCCGCGGTTTCCGAAGCTATCAGGGCCGAACGCGGCAAAGCGCCCGCCTATCTGATCGGCACGATGATCGAGCTTCCGCGTGCTGCCTTGCGCGCGGCGGAAATCGCGGAGACGGCGGAATTCTTCTCCTTCGGCACCAATGATCTCACGCAAACCACGCTCGGCATGAGCCGCGACGATGCGGGAACATTCCTCACCGAATATCTGGCGAAGGGTTTGATCGCGCGCGATCCCTTCGTCACCATCGATCAACAAGGCGTGGGCGAGCTTGTGCGCATTGGTGCCGAACGCGGACGCAAGACGCGCGCAAATCTGAAACTCGGCATCTGCGGCGAGCATGGCGGCGATCCCGATTCCATCCGCTTCTGCCACGAATCTGGACTCGATTATGTGTCGTGTTCACCCTTCCGTGTGCCCGTTGCGCGACTTGCAGCAGCGCAAGCAGCGTTAACAAATGGACCGGATCGCGATTAATCCGTGTACGAACGATGCAGGAAAACCCTGGTTTTTCTGATGATTCGTGACACGGCGTCATCATGACAAAGAATTTTGTTTGACGATTCGGCGTTTCGCTGGCAGAACCCGCCGCCGTTGGGAACTGGCAGGCAAAACTTTTGCGAAATTTTTTTGCGAGCGGAAACGTAACGAGACGAGCGGCAACATGACTGCAACATCCTTGCATGCATGCGAACGCGCGGACCGCGCATTGATCGGCGCATTCCTTTTGCTGCTTGTGACGGCGGGTGCGGCCATCGCATCAAGTCCGTACACGGATTACATTCCGGCAGACCGCCATGCGGCCGCACAAACGCATGTGGCGGTGGCAGCACCGTCGCCCGCCGAAATCGCCGCCGCGAAATTGCTGGCCGAGCGGCGCTGCCTTGCCGAAGCGATGTATTACGAAGCGCGCGGCGAAGGCATGACGGGCGAGGAAGCCGTTGCCGAAGTGGTGTTCAACCGCATGCGCTCCGGCGCGTTTCCGGCCACGATCTGCGGCGTCGTCTATGAAGGTGCGCATCTGAAACACGCCTGCCAGTTCAGCTTCACCTGCAACGGCGATCTGCTGCGCCCGAAAAATGCGCGGGCCTGGACGCGGGCAAAGTTCCTCGCCACCAAGATCATGATCGGCACCCTGCCGCTGTCCGACGCCACCGACGACGCGACCTCCTATCATGCCGTCGATGTGCAGCCGGGCTGGGCGGGGCAGATGGAACGAACCGTTCAGATCGGCAATCACATCTTTTATCGCGAAGCTCCGCGCTCGCGCGCAAGCTGACTTGACCCAAATCAAAGCGTTGCCGCCGGTTTTCCGGCAAATTCACGGCTGGGCGGCGCGGCAGCGCGTCTTCGGGCGTGGGTAGGGCGGCGTTTGCCGGTCACATCGCCGCTTCGAAGCCGCGTCGCTCACCATTACGCAATTTTACCTATTCATTCCCTGCCGAACACATCGAGCACGCGCTTCTTGATCTGCGCGCGCAGGAAGCGCGGCGCGAACGCCTTGATGCGGTCGAGCCAGACGATCTCCGGCGGCACATACCAATGGAGCTTGTCGCTGTGATAGGCGGCCCACACGCAATCGGCCACCGCGCTCGCGGGCATGAGCCGGAACATGCCTTTCCTGGGTGCTGCCGCATGAAAGGCTTCTTCGTCGCCGGGTTGCGGGCCGCTGGAATGGTTCGGCGTTGCGCGCAGGATGTTGGTGTCGATCAGGCCGGGAAGCGTGTCGGCCACGCGCACGCCGAAGCGCGCGAATTCAATCGACAGCGCCTCGGTCAATCCCTTCACGCCATGTTTGGTTGCCGAATAGACCGCGATGCGCGGCATGCCATAGGTGGCCGACGACGACGAGGTGATGAACACCATCGCATTTTGCGTGGCCTTGAGCAGCGGCAACGCCGCATAGATGGAGTTGATGACGCCGATCAGATTGACCTGCACCACGCGCATCGCGGCTTCATACGGAATATCCTCGAACCAGCCGCTTTCGCCAATGCCGGCGTTGGAAAACAGCATGTCCATCTTGCCGCCGGTCTCACCTGCGAACTCCGCAATCGCCGCATCGAAATCGCGCTTGTCGGTAACGTCGAGCCTGCGCGTCACGCAATTGTCCGAGCCGATTTCCTGTTCCAGCGTTTTCAGCCCGGCCATGTTCACGTCGTAACAACCGGTGAACCAGCCCTTCGCGTGAAACAGTTTCGCCGTTTCGCGGCCCATGCCGCTTGCCGCACCCGTGATGAATATGGATTTGCGCCCGCGCGCTCTGCCCGCCATTGCGTCCCCCTTTAGAAATTCACGCGGCGCGTGATCGCGCCATCGACAATCATGTTGATGCCCGTTGTGTAGGATGAGGCGGGGCTCGCCAGAAACACCGCCGCATTGGCGATATCCTGCGGCGTGGCGGCGCGGCCGGTGGGATTGCGCGCCATCGCCTGCTTGAAATAATCCGGCATGTTTTTCTCGACCATGTTCCACACGCCGCCTTCGAAATAGACCATGCCGGGCGACACCACATTGGCGCGGATTTTCCGCTTGGCATGCTCGCGCGCAAGGCCCTTGGCGTAGTGGATCAGTGCCGCCTTGATCGGGCCATAGGATTCCGCGCGGTCGCTTTCCGCCGCCGAAACCGACGCGATGATGATGAACGCCGCATCGCCGTTTTTCTTCGCCGCGTCTTCGAGGAACGGGCCGCGCCGCATCGAACGCGTTCACCGCGCCCAACACATCGAGCTTGAAATTGGATTCCCATGCGGCGGGATCGGCCGCCTTGCGCCATCGCGCCGGCGTTGGAGATGAGGATGTCGATGCCGCCGAGTTCTTTTCCGGCCGCTTCGATCCAGCTTTTCAGCGCCGCGCCATCGGTGATGTCCACGGACGCGCCCGTCGCGCGCACGCCTTTGGCTTTCAGCGCGCCGACCGCATCCTTCACCTGTGCCGCATCGCGCGCGCAGATCGCGACATTGGCGCCTTCGCCCGCCAGCGTCTCCGCAATCGCACGCCCTATGCCGCGCGTGCCGCCAAGTACGACGGCGTTCTTTCCCTTGAGTTGGAGGTCCATGTTTCCGCCCTGTTTTGGATATCGAGGGCGCGAGTGTAGGGCCGATCAAAAGTCCAGAGCAACGTCCAGATTGGGCGCGGAATGGGTGATTGCGCCGGAGGAGATGTAATCCACGCCGGTTTCGGCGATGGCGCGCACGGTGGCGAGCGTCACATTGCCGGATGCCTCCAGCACCGCGCGGCCCTTGGCGAGCGCCACCGCGCGCTTGAGATCGTCTGGCTTCATGTTGTCGAGCAGGATCGTATCGACGCCGAGCGCGAGTGCCTCTTCGAGCTGGGCGAGGCTATCGACTTCCACCTCGATCTTCGCCATGTGGCCGAGGCCGGCGCGCACGCGCTCGATAGCGGGCTTGATGCCGCCCGCGGCGACGAGGTGGTTGTCCTTGATGAGCACTGCATCATCCAGCCCGAAGCGGTGATTGAACCCGCCGCCGCACCGCACGGCATATTTTTCCAGCGCGCGAAGGCCGGGCGTGGTCTTGCGCGTGCAGGTGATGCGCGCTTTCGTGCCCGCGACCGCATCGACCAGCGCGCGCGTGGCTGTGGCGACGCCGGAAAGATGGCCGAGAAAATTCAGCGCCACGCGCTCCGCCGAAAGCAGCGAACGGGCAGGGCCTTCGATCGTGGCAAGCGTGGTGTTCGCCGCAACAATTTGGCCGTCGGACGATTCATTTTTGAACGTGATTTTTGGATCGATCAGCCGGAAGGCACACTCCGCCGCGATCAATCCGGCAATCGTTCCCGCCTTGCGCGCCACCAGCTTCGCATTCGCGCGCGCGTCGGCGGGCACGGTGAGTTCGGATGTGATATCGCCCGCGCGTCCGAGATCTTCCTCAAGTGCTGCGCGCACCACCGGCTCGATCAGCAGCGCATGCGGCGGGCGCGTGAAGGGTAGGGCGAGATTCATAATTTCCCCCTCCCCTTGTGGGAGGGGGCGCGGAGCGAAAGCGACGCGGGGGAGGGGGTGCGCGCGATTACCCCTCCCCCGAATGTTTTTCGTGCTCGCGTTGCTGCGCACTCAAAACATTCGCCCCCTCCCACAAGGGGAGGGGGGATGTCGATTTGATTCACATGCATGATCGGATTTTCGTATCAGTGATTGTGTTTCCCGCCGCAATCTTCTCCGCATCCGCCAGCGTCAGGAATGAGCGCGTGCCGTTCGCGTCAGTCTGCGGGAAGTCGCTGCGGAAATGGCGCGCCGCGGCTTTCGCGGCGGGCGAGGGCGGCGGCGGCGATCAGCTTGGCGGTGGCCGTCATGTTGAGCAGCGCGGGTTCGGATGCGCCGACGCGCTCGACCTGCGCAATGGTGCTGAGCGCGTCGGAAAGTCCGGCCGCGTCGCGCTCCAGTCCAACCAGTTTCGTCATCGCATCGCGCAATGCGTGCGGCGGCATGGGGGATGCGAAGCGTTCGGGCACTTGCGGCGTGCCGCGTCCCGGGCGCTTGCGTGACGCTGGCGCGGATGTCGTCGGCCACGCGCGCGCCGAACACCAGCGCTTCGAGCAGCGAATTGGACGCAAGCCGGTTTGCGCCATGCAAGTCCGGTGCTCGCGCATTCGCCCGTCGCCCACAGTCCTTGCAGCGAAGTGCGTCCGCGCGCATCCGACGCGACGCCGCCCATGTGATAATGCGCGGCAGGTGCTACGGGAATGGGCTGCGTTGCGGGATCGATGCCTGCGTTTTTGCAAGCGGCATAGACGGTCGGAAAACGGTTCGCGAATTTCTCGCCAAGCGCTTCGCGGCAATCGAGGAACACGTTATGCCCCTTCGCGATTTCGCGATGGATGGCGCGCGCCACGACATCGCGCGGCGCCAGTTCCGCATCTGCATGAATAGCTGGCATGAAACGATGGCCGGTTTCGTCGATCAGGATCGCGCCTTCGCCGCGCAAGGCTTCGGTCGCGAGCGGCGCGGGATCGCGGCCAATCGCAATCGCGGTGGGATGAAATTGCACGAATTCCGCATCGGCGATCACGGCGCCCGCGCGCGCCGCCATTCCGAGGCCTTCGCCGCGCGCTTCCGGCGGATTGGTGGTGACGCCGTAAAGCGCGCCGACGCCGCCGGTCGCGAAAATCACCGCCGGTGCGCGGAACAGCACAAGGCGCGCATGCGCGCCCGACACCCGTGCGCGCGAAGAGGCCGACGACGCGGCCGTCCTCCACCGCCAATTCGATGGCGTGATAACCTTCGAGCAGTGTGATCGACGGCGTTTCGAGCGCGCGTTCGGCAAGGATGCGGGTGACTTCCGCGCCCGCGCGGTCGCCCTTCACATGCACAATGCGATGGGCGGAGTGCGCTGCCTCGCGGCCGAGTGCCAGCGTGCCATCCGGTTTGATGTCGAACGGCGCGCCGAGCGCGATCAAATCGCGGATGCGCGCGGGCGCTTCGCGCGCGACGAAGGCTGCGACCTCCGCATCGCAAAGCCCTGCGCCTGCCGCCAGCGTGTCGGCGGCGTGCGCCTGCCATGAATCATTCGCATCCATCGCGGCCGCGATGCCGCCTTGCGCCCAGGCGCTCGAGCCCGAAACGCCGGGGCGCGTGCCCGCCAGAACCAGCGAGGGAAACGGCGCAAGCTTGATGGCGGTGAACAGCCCCGCCACGCCCGCGCCCAATATCAGCGCGCCCTTCGCCTCGATGATGTTGTCGATGTGGCGGGTCATGTGGTTCCAACCTTTCCTCCCCCTGAAAGGGGGAGGTCGGCGCGAAGCGCCGGGTGGGGGTCGTGGCATGACCCCTCCCCGAACCGCTGCGCGGTTCGACCCTCCCCTTTCAGGGGAGGGAAATTCAATGCGAACAACACGCACATTTAATTCACTCCGCTGCTTGCGGCAGGGACGGTTTGCCGACCGCCAGCATGCGTTCGACCGACGCTTTCGCGCGCGCGGCAATCACCGGATCGACCGTGACTTCATGCGTCATCGTTTGCAGCGCGTGCAAAATCCCGGCGAGCGTGATGCGCTTCATGTGCGGGCAGAGATTGCAGGGCCGCACGAATTCCACATCGGGATATTCGACGGCGACATTGTCGCTCATCGAGCATTCCGTCACCATCACCACGCGCCTGGGCCGGTGTGTGCCGACATAACCGATCATCGCGCTCGTCGAGCCCGCGAAATCGGCTTCCGCCACCACATCGGGCGGACATTCGGGATGCGCCAGCACCACCACACCCGGATTGTTCTTCCGGTAGTCGCGGATTTCGGACGCGGTGAAGCGCTCATGCACCTCGCAATGGCCTTTCCAGGTGATGATCTTGATGTGCGTTTGCCTTGCGATGTTCTGCGCCAGAAACTCGTCCGGGATCATGATGACGGTATCGACGCCGCGCTCGCGCGCGATATCCTCCACCACCGCTTTCGCATTGGACGACGTGCAGCACACATCGCTTTCCGCCTTCACATCGGCGGACGTGTTCACGTAGGTCACAATCGGCAGGCCGGGATATTTCTGCTTGAGCAGGCGCACATCCGCGCCGGTGATGGAGGCAGCCAGCGAACAGCCCGCGCGCAAATCGGGGATCAGCACGGTTTTTTCCGGCGAGAGAATCTTCGACGTCTCCGCCATGAAATGCACGCCCGCCTGCACGATCACCTTCGCATCGGTCTTGGCGGCCTCGCGGGCGAGCGCCAGCGAGTCGCCCATGAAATCGGCGACGCAATGGAAAATCTCCGGCGTCATGTAATTGTGGCCGAGGATCACCGCGTTCTTCTCGCGCTTCAGCGCATTGATCGCGGCGATATAGGGCGCGTGCACCGGCCATTCGATCTCTGGAATGACGTGGCGATACTTTCGCGTAAAGCCCGCGAGTCGCTTCGGCGATCTCCGGCGTATAGGGCAGGAAATCCGCGCCTTCGAGTACCCGATCCATCTCCGCCTCCTTATGCTCTCTTTGAGCATATATATAGGGCGAAAAGACCGGCCTTCAAGGCCGGTCTCTCGTTTCGTGAAGCTTATGCTAGTCCTGAGCATAAACCCGTCAAGAGGTAACTATAACGCGCTTGTGAGGAACGGGTATGCGGTGCAGGCAGGCACCCTCCCAACCGGTTGATGACAAAAGAATAATCTCCGAACGGCGTCCCGGCCCCGATCCTGTTACCTCGACGCAACAACTTACAGAATTGTCAATAAACGATTGAACGGGGCTACATTCTTCTCCGGACCTTGGCTAAGGTGGGCCATCGAAGCGGGCGGTGACTCGCGGGATGCAAGCGGAGGGATTCCACGTGTTAAATAGAAAAATTCTTTTTGGTTCGGTTTGTGCGCTCGCCATGGCCGTTGCGGCTCCTGCGCTTGCGGATGATATGGGCGGCATGACTGGCTTCAGCGGCACGCTGAGCGGCGATTATGCGAACACGAATATTTCGCACGCCGGCTCCATCGACGATTGGGGCGGCAATGCGGAAGGCATGCTTCCGTTGGGCTCGACGGGTGCGAACCTGCAGGTCGATGGCGGCTATCACAATCTGAACTTCCAAGGCTATGGCAGCGCCGATGTCTGGAACGTCGACGGCAGCCTGTTCGCGATCATCAACAATGGCGGCCGTCTGGGCGCCACGGTTGGTTATAATGATACGTCGGGGCACGGCAGCACGCACGAAACCAATTACGGCATCTTCGCCGATTGGTGGGCGAGCGACGACATCACGGCGTCGGGCAAGGTCGGCGGTTTTGACGGCCCGCTGTTTGGCAGCGGCTATTATGCCGGTGGTCAGGGCAAGTTCTATCTGATCCCCGATCTGGGCCTCAGCGCCGGTCTCGACTACGCCCATTTGAACAGCGGCGGTAACGACACCGACTACACGCTTGCCGCGGAATATCTGTTCTCCGAAACCACGCCGATTTCCATCACCGGCGGCTGGACCTATTCGGACGCGGATGGCAGCGCGCAGACCTGGTTTGTCAGCCTGAAGCTCTATTGCAATGGCGATTCCAACGCGACGACGCTGGTTGATCGTCAGCGCGCCTCGGGCACGCTGGGCTATGATGTGGGACCGAGCACTCTTTTGGCCCGGTTCTGATCGCAGCGTTTTTCTGATTGCAGACGCCGCGCATCGAAAAGTGCGCGGCGTTTTGCTTTTGAGTTCGCGATCGCGTTCCCCTCATGCTTCGACGAGCTCAGCATGAGGGATTAGCTCACCCCCTCACCCTGAGCTTGTCGAAGGGTGAGGAACGCGCTTCAAGGCCAAGCAACCTTGCGCTATCGCCGCACGCCAAGCCGCAATCCGGGCGAGGGGCGCTCGCTCAAGACCTCGCGGCGGAAGCGGAAGAGTTCGGCCGGCCGCCCGCGCGACAGCGCGGAAAATTTGCCCGTGCCTTCCACCAAGCCCCTGTCCTTCGACCAGTCGGCGGAAATTCTGCTTGTGCAGGCGCACGCCGGAAATCGCTTCCACCGTGCGCTGCAATTCGAGCAGCGTGAAAGTCGGGCGCCATCAGCTCGAACACCACGGGGCGGTATTTCATCTTGCCGCGCAGCCGCGCGATGGCCGTCGCCAGTATGCGGCGGTGATCGAAGATCATGCTCGAGGCCCAGCGGCGTTTGCGGCAGCGCGGATGCGCGGCCGTCGCGCTTTGCTTCCTCCACCAGCTCCCGCTTCATAAAGAAGCTCGTAGCGTTCGAGCACGCGCTCCTCGTCCCACGGCAATCCGTCGAGCCCAAAGCATAGCCGCACCCGGTCGCGGCGGCGCTCGTCGGCCTTGACGAAGCTGCGCAGCGCGGGCGCGATTACCGCGTCGATGATGTCGGGCTTTTTCTTGCGCCAATCCTCCCACGGGAAATAGCCATACCAATCGCGCCACAACGTATCGGGCGCTTTCAATTCGCCGACGGCGCGCACCAGTGCGAGATAGCCGACCGAGACAACGCGCGGGCCTTCGCCCGCCTTCATCAGATGCCGCCCGCGATCGCCGAAGGTGTAAAGCTGCTCGGCATAATCCAGATCGAGATAGGTCTGCTCGTTCACCCAGGTGCGAAGGCCGCTTTCCAGCGTGCGGTGGCGCAAGGGATCGAACGGGCCGAACGGCAATCCGTCGCCGCCCGCCTCATGATGCACCACCAGCACGCGCGGCTGCTCATCGGCAACGGAAACAATCGCCGCCGAAAGGCCGATGCGAACGACATTTTTCGGCCCCGCGCGATTCATAGTTCGTCCAGCGACAGCGGAAATTCCACACATTCGCCTTCCACCACGATCACGCCGCGCCCGATTTCGCCGATGGCTTCCACCATTTTTCCGCGCCGCTCGAGAAGATCGTCGGCATAGCGCACCATCAGCGCATTGGGCCAGGCATGCGGCGCGCGCAGGCGAAGAGCGTTTGCGATTTCGCGCTCGCAGCCGGGGCCGAAGCGGTCGCAGAGCAGCGTGTAGGCCGCGGCCATCGAGCGGCTGACGCCCGCCCAGCAATGCACCAGCATCGGCGCATCCGCGTTCCAGCCGCGCCCGAATTTGAGAAGCTGATCTATGTGATGTTCGCCCGGCGGGGCTTCGCTGTCCTCGACAAACGAGACATCGTTCAGCCCGAGCTTCAGGTGATGCTCCGCCGCGATGCCGCCGGGCGTCTCGATCATGTGCTCGGGCGACAGCAGCGTCACCAGATGCGACGGCCGGTAGCGGCGGATCGTCTCCTCGATGGCCGACAGGGGCGTGACCAGGATCATGGCAAAGTCCTAGCCGAGTGTGGCGATTCAGGAAAGGTTAGAGCTATTCCGGGTTTGCATTTGTCCATCCATCCGTCATTGCCGGGCTTGTCCCGGCAACCCATACTCTCCGTCTTAGAAGGGTGTTTATGGGTCGCCGGCACGAGGCCGGCGATGACGAATTTTTTTGAAACCAATCCAAACAACTCTATGCCGTCAGACGCCGGAAACGCTCCAGAAATTGTGCCTGCGCCTCGGCGGGGGCGAGCGGGGTGAGCTTCGGCGCGCGCACGCCGCGCGGCGGGCTGCCGAAGAATTTGAGCGCCTCGGTGCGCCCGAAACCGGCCAGTTGCGTCGCCTCGTAAAACGCGGCGGCGGAATCGGCGCGCTTAATCAGCGCGGTTAGTTCGGCGGATGCATGCGCGGGCACGCCGAAGCGGATGTGGATTGCCGCCAGCAACCGCAATTCGAAATCCTTGTAATCGATGCCGACCGCCGCCTTGAACGGGCTGATGAGATCGCCGATCACATATTCGGGCGCATCGTGCAAAAGTGCGGTGAGCCGCGCCTCGCGCGCCAGACGCGGCTTCAATTCGCCCGCAAGCCGCTCTACCAGCACGCAATGCTGCGCCACGGAAAATGCGTGATCGCCTTTCGTCTGCCCGTTCCAGCGGGCGACGCGCGCCAGCCCATGGGCGATATCGCCGATTTCCACATCGAGCGGCGAGGGGTTCAGCAGATCCAGCCGCCTTCCGCTCAGCATCCGCTGCCAGGCGCGCCCATCGGGAGAAGATTTTGCCATCGCGAAACCCGTGTTTACCGCGCCGGTTTACCTAAACATGCGACGGATTGCGATGGTCCCTGCCGCTGGCCGCCGCGCTTGCTATAATAAAGACGGGTAAGGCGTTGGGCCCCACGATGGTTAACGAACCACGGGGCCGCGAGGGGTGCGTATGAGCGTGAAGCCGCTCGCAGCGGACAGATTGTGCCTGAAGACCGATCCGGCGCGGCTGCCCTTCGATTCCACGGCCACGCTGCCGGATGCCGATGGCCCGGTGGGGCAGGACCGCGCCATGCGCGCGGTGCGCTTCGGCGCGCGCATGGCGCAAGGCGGCTACAACATTTTCGTCACTGGGCCTCAGGGTTGCGGCAAACATTCCGCCGTCAGCCGGGCGCTGGCGAAGATGGCGGCGTCGATGCCGGCGGCACCCGATTGGTGCTATGTCCACAATTTCGAGCAGCCGCATCGCCCGCGCGCGTTGCGCTTTGCGGCGGGGCAGGGCGCGCAATTCAAGCAGGCGATGAACGGTTTTGTGGAAACGCTGAAGCAGGCGATGCCGAAGTTGTTCGAGAGCGAGCAATATCGCGAACGGCGCGGCGCGATCGAGGAAGAATTCCGCAAGAAGGTCGATGACACATTCGATGGCCTGCGCCGCGATGCGGAGAAACAGGGCCTCGCGCTGATCGAGCGCAATGAGGGCGGTTTCGATTTCCTGCCGCAGCGCGACGGGCTTGTGCTGTCCGACGACGATTACCGCCGCCTCAACAAATCCGAGCGCGAGCGGCTTCAGGCGAAAACGCGCGACCTTCGCGGCGTGCTCGACAAGACGATGGAAGAGATGGGCGCGTTGCGTCTGCGCGCGGTGGAGCGTGTGCGCGCGCTCGATCGCGAGCTGGGCGAGGGCGAAGTGCGCAAATTGCTTGCGCCCGTCAGCACCGGCTTCAGCACCAATCGCGAGGCGCACGCCCATATCGAAGCGATGTTTCAGGACGTGATGGCGCATATCGATGCGTTGCAGGATTCCGCGCGCGGCGATGGCGGCAGCGAACAGAAAAACGATGTTCCGTTTCATCGCTACGAAGTGAATCTGCTGGTCGATAACGCGGGCGCGACCGGCGCGCCGGTGGTGACGCTGGCGTTGCCGTCGCTGTCGCATCTCATCGGCAAGGTCGAGCATGTGCCGCTGCTCGTCACCATCATCACCGATTTCATGTTCATCCGCGCGGGCGGGCTGCACAAAGCCAATGGCGGCTTCCTGCTGATCGATGCGATGGATTTGCTGCAACAGGATGTTTCGTGGGAAACGCTGAAGCGCGCGCTGCGCGAGGCGCGCATCAAGATCGAGAATCTCGCCGGAGATTCTGGATCGTTCGCAGACCGTGACGATCCAGCCCGAACCCATTCCGCTCGACTTGAAGATCGTGCTGTTCGGGGAGGAGTGGCTGTTCCGGCGGTTGCGCGACCTCGATCCCGATTTCGCGGAGTTCTTCAAGGTGCAGGCCGATTTTTCGACGCGCGCGGAGCGCAACGACGCCAATTGCCTGCAATTGATGAAGTTGCTGTCGGGCGTGGCGCATCGCGATGGATTGAAGCAGCTGGAGCGCAGCGGAGCCGCGCGCATCATCGATGAAGCCGCGCGTATGGCTGGCGATGCGGAAAAGATCAGCGTGCGCACCGGCGCGCTGACCGATCTTTTGCGCGAGGCCGATCATTTCGCGCGGGAATCCGGCCGCTCGATGGTGACGGGCGAGGATGTGAATTGCGCGGTCGCGGCCAAGGAAGATCGCGCGGGGCGCTCTGAAGGCGCTCGAACAGGAATTGATCGCGCGCAAGATCATCTTCATCGACACCGATGGCGCCAAAGCGGGGCAGGTCAATGCGCTGACGGTGCTGCAAGCCTCCGGTTTCGCGTTCGGCATGCCCGCGCGCATCACCGCGCGCGTGCGCCCCGGCGACGGAAATGTCACCGATATAGAACGGCTCGCGCAATTCAGCGGGCCGACGCACACCAAGGGCGTGCAAATTCTTTCGGGCTATCTGAACGGGCATTACGCCCATACGCGCGCGGTGTCGCTGTCGGCCAGCGTTGCCTTCGAGCAATCCTATGGCCCTATCGACGGCGACAGCGCATCAGCCGCCGAATTGATCGCGATATTGTCCGCGATTGCCGATGTGCCGCTGAAACAGGGCCTCGCCATCACCGGCTCGATCAATCAGCACGGCGAAATGCAGCCCATCGGCGGCGCGAACGAAAAGATCGAAGGCTTCTTCGATGTTTGCAAGGCGCGGGGCTTGAGCAAATTCCACGGCGTGATTATTCCGAAAACCAACGCCGTCAATCTGATGCTGCGCGACGAGGTTGTGGAGGCCGCGCGCGAGCGCCGCTTCGCCATCTATGCGGTGGAGACTATCGACGAGGCTATCGAAATTCTGACGGGCATGAAGGCGGGTGCGCGCAAGAGCGGCGGCGGATTCCCGCGCGGCACGTTCAATGCCCGCGTCGCCTCCCGGCTTACATGGTTCGCGCGCCCGCGAATCCTAAGGCCACTGCGTCTCGATGGCTGGTGGCCGTTCTAGTGCGTGTTGCTCTCATGCTTCGACAAGCTCAGCATGAGGGATTGGCCAAGCCCCTCACCCTGAGCCTGTCGAAGGGCGAGGGGCAACTCGATCTATCTTTTCTCATATTTCCCGAGCTTGACTTGCATCAACAACCGCGCGTTGCTTGGCCCTAATCTCGTTTCAGGAGACCGGCCATGCTTCCTGCAAAAATCCTCGCACCTCTGACCGGCGGCACGCGCGATGCGACGGTGCTCGCGAGCGCGTTCGCCGCGGCGAAATTGTTCAACGCCCATGTGGTGGCGCTGTTCGTGCGCCCCGATCCGGCAGAGGCGATGCCGTTCTTCGGCGAAGGCGTTTCCGGCGCGGTGGCGCAGGAGATCATCGACGCGGCGAAGGAAGCCGCCGATAGCGCCGCGGCCACGGCCAAAGCCTCGCTCGCGGCCGCGGCGTCCATGGCCGATGCCTCGCTCACCGATGGCCCGGTCCGGCGCGATGCGCCCACCGCGTCGTGGCGCGAAGTGCAGGGCAATTTCGCAGATCAGGTGGTGCAGGCGAGTTTGCTTTCGGATTTGATCGTGTTCGGGCCGCTCAGCGAGCGCGACAAGCCCGGCCTCACCGAGGCGTTCGAAGCGGCGTTGCTCGAAACCGGACGCCCGGTGCTGCTGACCGCGCAAGCCCCGCCGAAAAATTTCGCGCATCGTATCGCGATCGGCTGGAACGCGAGCGCGCCATCCGCGCATGCCGTGAACGAAGCGCTGCCCTATCTTGAAAAAGCGCAGAGCATTGAAATCCTCACGGTGGGAAAGTCGCCGGGTGGCGATACGAAACCGGACGATCTCGTCGAATATCTAAGTCTTCACGGCCTTAAGGCGAGCGAACGCACCATCGACGCAGCTGGCCGCGCCATTGGCGAAGCCTTGCTCGCGGCTGCGTCCGCGGGCGGCGCAAGCCTGCTGGTGATCGGCGGCTACGGCCACACGCGGCTGCGCGAAATGCTGGCGGGCGGCGTCACGCGCCATGTCGTGAGCCATGCCGACATTCCGCTATTCCTCGTGCACTGAATCAGAAGAACCAGAATTTCACGCAGACCAGTATCAGCACGAAGGCCAGCGACAGCCGCACCGCCGTATCGGATGCGCGCGCCGCAACCATGCTCATGATGATGATGGCGGGAATGGAGCCCACCAGCAGCGAACTCAGGATGTGCAGATCGATGGAGCCGAGAAAGGAATGGCCCAGCCCTGCCACCAGCGTCAGCGGCACGGCATGGGCGATGTCGGAGCCCACAATCCGCTGCGCCGGCATTTTCGGATAAAGCAGGATCAGCGCAATCGCGCCGATCGCGCCCGCGCCGACCGAAGACAACGACACCAATACGCCCAGCACCGCGCCCGTGGTGATGGTGAGATTGCGCACCAGTTTCGGATCGAGTTCGCCGACCCACGATGCGTAATAGCGCATCAGCGTCTTTCGGAAGATCAGCGACAGCGCGGTGAAGAACAGCGCAAAACCCAACACATGCGTAATGAGCGATTGCGTCGTCTGGCTGCTGACATTCAGTTCGTAAAGCGTGAGGATCGTCAGCGCGGTCGCGGGCACGCTGCCCAGCGCCAGCAATCCCACAACGCGCCAGTCGATGGTGCGATGATAGCCGTGCACGAAAGTGCCGCCGGTCTTGGTGATCGAGGCATAGATGAGATCGGTGCCCACCGCCGTCGCCGGATGAATTCCGAACAGCAGAATCAGGATCGGCGTCATCAGCGAGCCGCCGCCAACGCCCGTCATGCCGACAAGCCCGCCGACCAGCACGCCGGACAGCACATAGAGAGGGTCTAAATTGTGTAGAAAGCTCATTTTGCGGATCTTGATTGGGCGGCGGAATATTGGCGGCGGGAAAAATCAATTCATCCGTGTACGGCCCCGATGATCGCCCGATACGGGCGCGCGATGCGAAAGACTAGCAGCGGCGCGCGCGCGCTTCCAGCCCCGCGCGCGTAAGCATTTGATGCTCAGAGTTTGCGCAGGATCACGCTGCCCGCCGAATAGCCTGCGCCAAAAGAGCACAGAAGCCCCACATCGCCCGACGATAAATCCGAACTGAACTTGTGAAATGCGATGACCGAGCCCGCCGAACTCGTGTTGGCGTATTCGTCCAGAATGTTGGGCGCTTCGCCGGGCGCGGGATCGCGGCCGAGCACGCGCCGCGCGATCAGATCGTTCATGTTGATGTTGGCCTGATGCAGCCACATGCGTTTGATGGATGCGGGCGCAACCCCATTGTCGTTCAGATGCGCCACGATCAGCTCGGCCACCATCGGCACGACTTCCTTGAAGACCTTGCGGCCTTCCTGAATGAACAGCTTGTCGGCCGTGCCGATGCCTTCGGGTGCTGCGCGATTGAGGAAGCCGAAATTGTTGCGGATATTGTTGGAGAATTTCGTCACGAGCTTGGTGGAAACGATCTCCCACGCATTGGAACCTTGCGAGGTATCGACACGCTCCACCACAAACGCGGTCGCCACATCGCCGAAGATAAAATGGCTGTCGCGGTCGCGGAAATTCAGATGCCCCGAACAGATTTCCGGATTGCACACCAATATCGCGCGCGCATGGCCCGCCGCCACCATGTCGGCCGCGGCCTGCAAGCCGAACGTGGCCGAGGAACACGCCACATTCATGTCGAAGGCAAAGCCCTCGATGCCGAGTGCGTCTTGCACCTCGATGGCCATGGCGGGATAGGCGCGCTGCATGTCGGAACAGGCCACCAGAACGCCGTCGATTTCACTCGGGCTGCGATCCGCCGCCTTCAGCGCGTCGCGCGCCGCGGTCACCGCCATTTCGGCGAGAATGGAAATCTGGTCGTTCGAACGCTCGGCAATCCGCGGGCACATGATGTCGGGATCGAGAATGCCCGCCTTGTCCATCACATAGCGGGCCTTGATGCCCGATGCCTTGACGATGAAATCGGTGGAGGAGGGCGAAAGCGGCTCCATCGCGCCGGATTTGATCGCCTCGGCATGGGCAAGGTTGTGCCGCCGCACATATTCGTTGAAGGCCACAACGAGTTCGTCATTGGAAATCGAGGCGGTCGGGGTGAACAGCCCCGTCCCGCTCAGCGCCATTGCTGTCACGGACAGCCATCCTGTTGATTTTCCTGAGGGAGGCTGTCGCAGCGGCCTCTCAAAGGCAAGCGGCTCCAAGGACGCGGGTGCACACAAAACCTTTCCAATGAAACCCGATGTTTAGGGATTCCAGCTATTTATCGGGGCCCCGCGCAACCGGAAGTGGAGAATGGGCCCGGATATGACCGCCCAGCCCGACCAAATGGCCGCCCATCCGGGCTTCCGGCCCGTCCTGTCGAGCTGGCTGGCGCTGGCCGTGGGCGTGGTCTTCGGGGCGGCTGCGGCCTCCTCGGAGCGCATAGATGTCACGGCGGGGCTTCTGATCGTGGCCGGGCTGGGGGCGGCAATCGTCATCCTGCGGCGGCTGGTGAAGCCCGGCGAGCGGCGCATGACGGCGGCCGAGCGCACCCACCGCGCCTTTTTCGACCACGCCATCGAGGGCATTTTTCGCACCACCGCCGAGGGGCGCTATCTCGACGCCAATCCGGCGCTGGCGCGCATCTATGGCTATGACAATCCCGAAGCGCTGATCGCGGGGCTGACGAATATCGCGGGCCAGCTTTATGTCGATCCAAGGCGGCGCGGGCAATTTCAATCGCTGATGCAGCACAATGATGCCGTCACCGATTTCGTCTCGCAGATCCGCCGCCGCGACGGCGAGATCATCTGGATTTCCGAAAACGCGCGCGCGGTTCGCAATTGGGCGGACAGGCTCGTGTTCTACGAAGGCACGGTGGAGGATGTTACCGCGCGCATGCAGGCCGATGAGGATTTGCGCCGCGCGCTTTGCGAAGCCGAGGAGGCGAGCCGCACCAAGACTGCGTTTCTCGCCGCGATGAGTCACGAATTGAAAACGCCGCTCAATTCGGTGCTGGGATTTTCCGAAATGCTGAAGGGAGAAATGCTCGGCCCCATCGGCCAACCCGCCTATCGCGATTATGCGGAGAATATTTACGACAGCGGCACGCGGCTGCTCGCCGTCATCAACAACATTCTCGACGTCACGCGGTTGCAGGCGGGCGCGATTACGCTCGATCTGCGCGCGGTGGAATTGCGCGAGCTTGTGGGTGATGCGCTCAACGCTGCGAGCGTGTTGCCGGGCGCGCGCGAAGTCACGCTCGATATTCCGCCCGGCCTTGTGGAAGCCGACGCCGCGCGGCTGAAACAGGTGCTGGTCAATCTTTTGTCGAACACGTTCAAATTCACGCCCGAAGGCGGGGCGATTTCGCTGTGCGCATCGGTGCTGCCGGACGGTGGGCTGACCGTCGCGGTGGCCGACGAAGGCATCGGCATGGAGGCGGGCCAGATCGAGGCGGCGCTTCAACCGTTTCACCAACTCGACCGTTCGCTCTCGCGGCGCTTCGAAGGCACGGGCTTGGGCTTGTCCATCGCCAAATCGCTGGTGGAATTGCACGGCGGACGGTTATCGGTCGAAAGTGCAACCGGCGTCGGCACGACGGTAACGCTGACCTTGCCGCCCGCCCGCATGATCGCCAAACACGCCGCGGCTTGAACGTCCTCATGCTTCGACAGGCTCAGCATGAGGGACGAGACAATCCCCTCACCCTGAGCCTGTCGAAGGGTGAGGAAACGCAGATTTCACCTTGCTTGAAAATGGTCTACACCTCTTCGCATGAAAATGTCTCACGCTTTGGTGCTGTTTTCCGGCGGGCAGGATTCCACGACCTGCCTGGCATGGGCGCTTGATCGTTTTCGGCACGCCGAAACCATCGGCTTCGATTACGGCCAGCGCCATGCGAGCGAACTCTCCGCACGGCCGAAAATCCTCGCCGCGTTGCGCGAGAAATATCCGGCATGGGGCGCCAGGCTCGGCGAGGATCACGTTCTGCCGCTTTATGTGCTCAAGGCGCTGGGCGGCACGGCCCTCACCGACGACATGAAAATCGAAATGGGCACGAACGGATTGCCCACGACATTCGTTCCCGGCCGCAACATTTTATTCCTCACTGCCGCTGCGGCGCTGGCGTATCGCCGCGACATTGCCAATCTCGTCGGCGGCATGTGCGAAACGGATTTTTCCGGCTATCCCGATTGTCGCGACGTCACGATCAAGGCCGTGAACGCCGCGATCAATCTCGGCATGGATGCGAAATTCGAAATCCACACGCCGCTGATGCGGATCGATAAAGCCGCTACATGGCGGATGGCGGAAGAACTGGGCGGCGCGGCGCTGATCGAACTGATTAACGAAGAAACCGTGACCTGTTATGAAGGCGACCGCGCCCATCGCCACGATTGGGGCTATGGCTGCGGCAAATGCCCGGCCTGCGATCTGCGCGCGAAGGGCTTTGAGAAATACGCCGCGCGATGAGCTATTCCGTCAAAGAAATCTACTACACGCTGCAAGGCGAGGGCGTGCGCACGGGCCGCGCGGCCGTGTTCCTGCGTTTCGCCGGATGCAATCTGTGGACCGGGCTTGAGCGCGACCGCGCAAAGGCGACATGCCAATTCTGCGATACCGATTTCGTCGGCACCGATGGGCCGGGTGGCGGCGTGTTCAAAACGGCGGAAGATTTGGCTCACGCGGTTGAATCAAAATGGCCGAAAGAGGCGCGCGGCAAACGCTATGTCGTCTGCACCGGCGGCGAACCGTTGTTGCAGATCGATGCGCCGCTGATCGATGCGTTGCATCGTTTGGGCTTTGAGATTGGTGTTGAAACCAACGGTACGCTGGAACCGCCGCCGGGACTCGACTGGATTTGTGTCAGCCCGAAAGCGAATGCGGAACTTGTGCTCAAGCGCGGTAGCGAGTTGAAGCTGATCTATCCGCAGGAGGGTGCGCCGCCGGAACGTTATGCTGATTTATCCTTCGAGCATTTCTTTTTGCAGCCGATGGATTGCCCGGAGCGCGAAGCGAATACCCGAGCGGCAACGGAATATTGCCTCAAACATCCGCATTGGCGGTTGTCGCTGCAAACACACAAGCTGATCGGGATACCTTGATCCTCAGAAGCGCGTTGTCAGACTGTGGAGATCGGGGCGCACGCGTTCTTCGAGCGGCGCGGCGGATGTTCCGAAATAAAGAAAGCCCGCGATGTGTTCCTCTGCCGCCAAACCCAAACCCTGTTTCACGCGCGCGTCATAAGCGCACCATTCGGTGATCCAGTTCGCCACATAGCCCATCGCGTGCGTGGCGATCAGCATGGTCTGGCAAACCGCACCCGCCGACAAGACCTGTTCCCAGACGGGAATCGGAATGCCTTCTTTCGCGCGGCTCACCACGCCCACCACCACAGGCGCGCGCAGAAAGCGGCCGCGTTCGATCTCCTGCCGCACTTCATTGGCATCGGGCTCGTTCGCCAGCAGCGTGCTCACCAGAAGCTCGCCCATGCGTGCGCGGGCATCGCCCTCGAAGATGATGAACCGCCAGGGCGCCAGCTTGCCGTGATCGGGCACCCGCGCGCCCGCCGCCAATATGGTGCGAAGCTCGGCCTCGGATGGCCCCGGTCCCATCATGGCCTTGGCCGAGCCGGAGCGGCGCGACAACAGCAAATCCAGGGTTTTGGGTGCGGGAAGGTTGAATTCGGTCATTTCGCCTTCACGAATAGGGGCTATGTGGTTGCGGGCGTGGCTTTCAGCCCTATGTAGCGGCTTGTGCCCCGTTTGGGAATTTGCAGGCTTTGGATAGAATGATGCCCTCTAGGAGAACGCCATGATTGTCCCGGCCGGGAAACTCGACCTCTGCGATCCCATCTGGCAAGCGCTGCGCGCGCAGGCCGAGGAACTGGCCGCGAGCGAGCCGTCGCTGGCTTCGCTGGCGCATGCCACGATCCTGAAGCACCAGAAGCTGGAGGATGCGCTCTCCTATCACCTCGCCAAGAAAGTCGGCGGGGAGGATTTGAGCCCCATGCTGGCGCGCGAGATTTTCGATGAGGCGTTGAAGGCCGATCCCGAGATTGGCAATTCCGTGCGCGCCGATCTTTCGGCGATCTTCGAGCGCGATCCGGCGTGCCATTCCTATGCGCAGGCGTTTTTGTTCTTCAAGGGCTTCCATGCGCTGCAATGCTATCGCATCGCCCATTGGCTGTGGGGGCAGGGCCGCAAGCCGCTCGCCTATTTCCTGCAAAGCCGGGTTGCGGAAGTTTTCTCGGTGGACATTCATCCCGCCGCGAAAATCGGGCGCGGCATTTTCATGGATCACGCCAACGGAATCGTCATCGGCGAAACCGCCGTGGTGGAAGACGATGTGTCGATGCTGCATGGCGTGACGCTGGGCGGCACCGGCAAGGAAAAGGGTGACCGTCATCCGAAAATCCGCCGTGGCGTGCTGCTGTCTGTGGGCGCAAAGGTGCTCGGCAATATCGAGGTTGGCGAGTATTCGCGCGTGGGCGCGGGCAGCGTGGTGCTGCATGCGGTGCCTGCGCATTGCACGGTCGCGGGCGTTCCCGCCAAGGTCATTGGCTGTGCGGGTTGCGACCGGCCCTCGCAAGCGATGGACCAGATCATCGACGACAACCAGCCGGATTGAACTTCTCTTCCCGTCATGGCCGCCCTTGTGGCGGCCACCCATACCCTCCGTGTAGCAGGGTGGTCATGGGTGGCCGGGACTTCGCCCGGCCATGACGATTGTTTGTTGTTATAAAGAATCCATAATTTTGTAAGCGTAAAGCGCCGCCGCGACCATGGGCTTCTTCAACAATTTCCCGCCGGGGAATTTCTTTGCAGGCACGCGCGCGAAAACATCGAAGCGTTCGCGTTTTCCTAACGCGGCTTCCGCCAGCAATTTTCCGCCGAGGGTGGCGAGCGCGACACCTTGCCCGGAATAGCCATGCGCGAAGAAGATGCGATCCGACAAAGTTCCGAAATGCGGCATGCGCGTGGCCGTGATGCCGACCGCACCACTCCAGGCATATTCGATGTGGATGTCCTTCAGCGCCGGAAACACGCGCAACATGCGCGGGCGGACAAGCGAAGCAATATCGCGCGGCTTGAACAAATAACTTTCGCGGCCCGCGAACAGCAACCGGCCATCCGCGCTCTTGCGATAATAATCGAGCACATGGCGCGTGTCGGCCACGGCCAGATCATGCGGCACGATTTGCGCGGCCAGATGCGGCGGTAAGGGCGTCGTCGCCACAATGAAACTCTCCACATGGGCGATATAGGGATCGAGCTTTGCCGCGAGCGCGCCGCTGAAGGCATCGCACGCCAGCACCACGCGGTCGGCCGTCACGCAGCCGCCATTGCAGGCGATATTGATGCGGTTGCCGTCGGGTTCGACGCTTCGTGCGGGCGAATGTTCCCATAGCACAGCACCCGCCGCATCCGCCGCCACGGCCAGCCCGCGCGCGAACGCAAGCGGATGCAGATGACCGCCGCCCATGTCGAGCCGCGCACCGGGATAGATGTTGGTTCCGAGTTTCTCTGCTGTCTCCGCCGCATCCATCATGCGCGAATTGTAATTGTAGTGTTTCGCGAGATACGCTGTGTCTTCGGCCAGCGCGCGCAACGCGGCCGCATCGTGGGCGGCAATCGCAAGCCCGTCCTTCAGCGCGCAATCGATGGCGTGTGTCGCCACCAGATCGCGCACCAGCGCCTTGGATTCCTCGGTCAGGTTCCACAGATCGCGCGCATGGCCAGCACCCAGCCAGCGTTCCAGCTCCGCCTGCTCCTTGCGAAGGCCCGTATGAATTTGACCACCGTTTCGCCCCGATGCGGCGAAGCCCATGCTTTCCGCTTCCAGCAGCACCACGCGCGCGCCCGCCTGGGCCAGATGGAGCGCCGCGGACAGGCCGGTATAGCCGCCGCCGATGACGCAGACATCGGCTGCCGCAGCACCCGAAAAGCGCGGGAAGGGGCGGGCCGCACCCGCGCTCGCCGCATAATACCCCTGTGGGCCAAGCGAATTCATCGCGCTATTGCGCGGGCTTAAGCGGGGCGCGGTCAAGCATTTCTTCGAGGCTTGACCATTCGGGGCCGCGCATGTCACTTCAATCGGCCCCGTCTGGAGAGAAGTCTTGACCCGCAGCGAAATCTGGCGACTGGAGAAATATCTCCGCAGTCTCTTCCGCCTCGACACCATCACCATCCACGAACGCCCCAAACAGGCGGATTCGGTGGAGGTGCAAGTGGCGGGCGAATTCATCGGCGTAATCTTCAAGGACGAGGAAGACGGCGAGACGTCCTACGCGTTCCAGATGGCGATTTTGGAAATGGATCTGCCCGAGCCGCCGGCCTCGCGCGCCGGCTAGCACCGGGCCTTCGGTGCAACCGTGCTGAAACTGTTTTTCCGGGCGCGATGGAGCGTTCTGGGGCTTGTGATCGTCGCGGCTTCGTGCGCGTGCGTGTTGTATCCCCATGCGCTGCCGGTGCGCGCGAGCGTGAGCGCGTTCGTCGTGGCGGCGATATTTTCCTTCATTCTTTTGCGGCATGCGGGGCTGGCGATTATCGCCGCGTTTGCACCCATTCCGGGATTGCTGATCGCGCATGCGGCGGGTGTGGCGCCACCCTTGACCATCGCGCTCTGCTATCTGCCCGGCTTTGCGTGCGCGGTTTTCATGGCGAGCGAAATCGCCGGTTCCATCGCATCGGGTATCGAGCGGCGCACGGCTTGCGAAGATGCGTTCGCGGGATTGGCATTGAGTGCTGCGCTTGCGATTGCGGCCAGTGCGGCGGCGCTCGGCGTATTTTGGATCGTATTCCAACCGTCTCTCGCTGTGGTCGCCGCCACGCTCGGCGCGGGCACAACGGCGATATTGATCGTGCCGCTGGCCGCCACATTCATTCCCTTCGGCGAGGATTTCGTGACGCGCTTCAATCGCCTGCGCGAATGGCGCGAGCGCATGCTCGATCCGCTCACCGCGATCACCGAACCGCGCTGGGGAATGAGCGTCGGCGGCATCGCCATCGTGTTTGCGGTCCTCGGCTATTTCGGCGCGCATCCGACGCCGGACGCGCGGCAAGGTGCGATCTTTGCCGCACTTCTGCTGGCCGCTTTCATCGTCACCTTCGTATTGACGCGCGAATGGCGGCAGGCGATTGCAATTCTGATCGTGCTCGCGGTTTTAAGCCTGATCGGGTTGTGGGGATTGGAGAAAATCCGCGCTGCCCATCCGCTTTTGTCGCTCCTGCAAACGCTCGGCATCTGCGCCGTGCCGATGGTGCTGCTAGCGGTCGAGGCGGGCCGCCATCTGAGCGAGGATGCAGCGAGCGCGGCAAGCGTCGCATTGCTGCGCAAAGCTCCGGCAACGATCCTGTTTTTCGCGGCGGCGGCTTTCATCACGATCCTGCAATGGAGCGATGCCGCATTATCCGCCGTTCTTGTGATCGTATTGATCTTCGGCTGCGCGGGCGCGTTGCTGTTTCAGCCCGCCTTCGCCACGGCGCTCGAAGCACTCATCCCGCGCCGAAGCACGTTGGAAGCACGCTATAAACTGCGCTGATTATTTCGCCCGCGTCATGAAGGAATGGGTCAGCGTGTCCACGCCCGCCGCGATCTCGCGCCAATGGCTGAGATTGGCGCGCTTGAAGCGATAGGTGAGCGACACGCCCTTGGCCAGATGCATGTCGCGCAGGCAGCTTGGGCTTTGCACCTGCATGGAAAAGCGCACGCAGCGCAGCACCATCGGCCCCTTGTCGCCCTGACCGATGAAAAGGTCCTCGCCGCGATAGCCGGAATTGTCGCGGAAGGCATATTGCGTCAGCCCGAAGGGCCCTTGCGTGCCCTCGGTGTTGACGACGTAGTTCAGATAAATCCGCTGGAATTTCTGGTCCTCGGAAATGTTCAGATCGTCGCGCCGGATCAGCATATAGACGACCGGCGAATCCGAGCCATTGCCCGCGAAGGTCTGCTGGTCGGCTTCCGTATAGCCGTGGAAATCGGGATAGGTGGCGTAGATCTCGATCTTCGCCTGCTCGCCGCCATTGCGCGCGCTTTGATACATCACGTAATTGGCCGGGATCGTTAGCGCGAGATTGCCCACCCTGAACGCGATCGGATCGGTGATCGAGGTCGGCACCGGATGATCCTCGATGAACGAGGTCGGCGCGGGTGCCAGGTAATAAAGCAGAAAGAGCGCGGACAGCCCCGCGGTCACGACAAAGACGGCGATCGGAATAAGCCATCCCGAACGCTGGCGGACGTCATCGGTTTCGGTGCCGCTCATTTGGATCGATGCAGCCACGATTCGCTCCCATCGTCCCCATCTTGCACGGGCCTGCCACGCGCCGGATAGCCGCATGTGGCGGGGCGGGGTCGAATTTCCTGTGAGCGTTACGCCAAAGCCGCGCACCTGCCCCCAAACCGGACGCTTTGCGCGATTAACCCTGGTCCGCGAAGGCCAAGGCGCGCCAATCTGAAACACATTTGTTTCTTTGGGCGGCATGGAGGCTGCAACCGGCTAACCGACCATTTCGGGGCTGGCCATGCTTCACGATCTACTGGTGGCGTTATTTGCGACGGCGGCGGGGTTCACCGCGTCGGGGATTATCGCCAATACCTATCGCCTGCTGGCGAAGAAGCCGGATTCCACGCGCGGGCGAATTTTGTACCTCACCGTGATGACGGTGGCGGGCCCCAGCGTGCTGTTCGACAACGCCGCGCGCGCATGGAAGACCAAGGATTGCTCGGCCATCGCATTCTGGCTCGCCGCTGCGATTTGCGGCTATTGGAGTTTTGCGCTCGGCCTGCTGGTGCTTCAGTTCAGTTTGGCGATTTGAAACTGGCTCTCTCACCCTTCGACAGTCGGTAGCGACAGCGTGCCGACCAGGGTGAGGGGGTGAACCAATCCCTCATGCTGAGCCCGTCGAAGCATGAGGCAGCTAAAGCACCGTCAACATGCTCGCCACCAGCGGATGACGCACGATATCCGCATCGGTGAGCCGCACGACGGAAATCTCCGCCACGCGCTCCAGCCTGCATGCAATATCGCCCAGCCCCGAAAGCCCGCTCAACAGATCGGTCTGATCGGGATCGCCCGTCAGCACCATGGTCGAGCGCCAGCCAAGCCGCGTCAGCAGCATTTTGAGCTGGCCATAGGTGCAGTTCTGCGCCTCGTCGATCACCACGAACGCATTGTTGAGCGTGCGCCCGCGCATATAGGCCACGGGCGCAATCTCGATCACGCCTTCGGCCAGCAGCGCCTTCAGCCGCTTGGTGCCGAGCCGCTCGGTCAGCGCGTCGTAGAGCGGTCGCAGGTAAGGTGCGAGCTTGTCCTGCAAATCGCCGGGCAAAAAGCCGAGGCTTTCGCCCGCCTCCACCGCCGGCCGCGACAGCACGATGCGGCCCACGCGGTTCTGCTCCAGCGCTTCAACCGCCTTGGCGATGGCGAGATAGGTTTTGCCGGTGCCCGCGGGCCCAAGGGCTACGACAACCGCGCGCTCCTCGATGGCGTCGATCAGCTTCTGCTGGAGCGGGCTCATCGCCCGGATGTTTTTTACATATTTGAAGTCACGCGAATCCGATTCATGCGGGCTCCAGCCGCTGGACGGGAATAGGGGGTGAACATTTTCACTTTCGTGGAGGTCGCGGGATTTGCGACGCGCGGAACGCTTGGCCATGGATACTCCCTGGTCAAATACGGGGACGCGTTGATGTGTGTGTGCGGATGTGTGCGGCCGATCTGGCCCGGTGGATTGGCATTCAGCAAAGTGCAATCGTGCACCTGATCCGCCCTTCGGAGCGCAATCCGGCGAAGTGGGAAGCGGTTCGCCGTCAGATTGCGCGACAACCAAATACCCTGGAGCATGATGTAATCATGCTCCAGAAACTCCCGACTCAGTGGAGCCTGTGAAAAGCGTAGTCCCTTTTTGCGAGTCCGTCTTGTAAGTTCCGTGACAGTTTCCGGCGAATGCCTAAAATGAGCCGACAAAGAAGGTCAGCCATGCCGATTTACGCACTCGACGATGTGAGTCCCGAATTTCCCGAAAGCGGCGATTATTGGGTTGCGCCCAACGCCACGCTGATCGGCCGCGTGCGGCTGATGAGGAATGCGAGCGTGTGGTTCGGCGCGGTGCTGCGCGGCGACAATGACTGGATCGTCGTGGGCGAGAATTCCAATGTGCAGGACAATTCGGTCATCCACACCGATCCGAGCCAGCCCACCACCATCGGGGCAAATGTCACGGTCGGCCACAAGGTGATCCTTCATTCCTGCACCATCGGCGACAATTCGCTTGTCGGCATGGGCTCGACGATCCTCAACCGCACCACCATCGGCAAGAATTGCCTGATCGGCGCGAACACGCTGATCGGCGAGGGCAAGGACATTCCCGACAATTCGCTGGTGCTGGGCGCGCCGGGGCGCGTGGTCAAGCAATTGAGCGAGGCGCAATTGTCGCTACTCAAATATTCGGCCGAAGTGTATGTGGCGAATTACAAGCGCTTCCGCGACCGGCTGAACGAAATGGGGTGATCAACCCGCCTTGCGCTGCGTATCGGGCTTGCCCCAGATGCGCCGGATGCGGGCTTCCGGCTCGGGCCCGAAATTGAACCACGCGGCCTTGTCGTGCGTCGCATCGACGATGAAGAGTGCGTCGATCTTGCCGAGCTTCTGTATCAGAAGATTGCGGATGCCGTTCACCGATTCATTTGTCGTGAGCAGCCAGATTTGCGGCAACACCGGAAACGCGGAGCCGAGCGAATAGATCGCCTCCTCGAGCCCGTTGATCGAGCGCGATTTCATGTCGGCCATGATGAGGATGTGCGCGGGCTCGCTGTCGTCCGCGTCGTCCGTGCGCCCGAATTTCGCCGCGGGCGCTTCGATCCTGCGAACGGGCTCGGGGGCAGGTTCCGGCTCGGCTTCGATTTCGGCTTCCGGCTCGACGACAGGTTCGGGCTTGAGGAACTGCGCCAGCATCAGATCGTCGGCGGCGGCGTGAAATCCGGCTTCCTCGCCATAAGCGATCTGCGACTTCGCCACGATGCGGCCTTCGGCGATGAAGGCCTGCATATGGTCGAGCGGGTAGGGGCCGTAGCTCTGCCCCGCGACTTGGACTTTCCAGAAATCGGCCATGGCGTGGGTTCCAGGTTCTGTCGCAGCCTAGGGTTAAATGGTTACCCAAGCCTTGCCGCGCGGCCTCGCCGCCGCCAATCTGCCGCGCCAAACCCAGGGAAAGCGCCATGACCGAATTCTGCAAAGTCGAAAAAGAGGGCCATCTGACCATCGTCACCATCTCCCGGCCGGAGGTGATGAACGCGCTTCATCCCCCCGCCAATTTCGAGCTGGCTGGCGTTTTCGACGAATTCGCGGCCGATGCCGAGCAATGGGTGGCCATTGTGACGGGGGTGGGCGAGAGGGCCTTCAGCGCGGGCAACGACCTGAAATACCAGGCATCGGGGGGCAAAATGTCGTCCCCGCCCACGGGCTTTGCGGGGCTCACCAGCCGCTTCGGGATGGACAAGCCGGTAATCGCCGCCGTGAACGGGCTGGCCATGGGGGGCGGCTTCGAGATCGCGCTGGCCTGCGACCTCATCATTGCCGCCGACACGGCCAGTTTCGCCCTGCCGGAGCCGCGCGTGGGGCTGGCGGCCCTTGCGGGCGGGCTTCATCGGCTGCCGCGCGAGATCGGCTCCAAGAAAGCGCTCGGCATGATCCTGACGGGGCGGCGCGTGAGTGCCGCGGAAGGCCAATCGCTCGGCTTCGTCAACGAAGTCGTGCCCGCGTCCGAATTGATGGCGGCGGCGAAGAAATGGGCCGCGCAGATTCTGGAATTATCACCGATGTCGATCCGCGCTTCCAAGCAAGCGGTCTATCGCGGGCTTGCGGAGCCATCCGTCGAAGCGGGATTGAAGAACCAGTTCACCTATCCCGCCGTGAGCGCGATGTTCAAGAGCGAGGATTTCATCGAAGGCCCGATGGCCTTCATGATGAAGCGCAAGCCGGAGTGGAAAGGGCGCTAAAAGAATGCCCTCTCCCTTTCGGGAGAGGGCGAGTGTTACGCGTGAGTTGATGGCTCACATCATGTGCCAATCGTCGCCATCGCGTTCGCGGCACGCCGTGCCGTAACGCGTATAGGCCTGGCCATGATGAAACGTCGTCTCATGGAAGTCGCGGCAGACGCGGCCGTCGCGCCAGTACTCGCGCACCGGCCGGAAATAGCCGTGGTCCTCATCATGACGCCAGTAATAGATGCGCCCGACCCGTCCATGGAATCCGCTGTTGTAAGCGCGGAAGGCGTATGGTCGGTCGTTGCAATCCATGTCGCTGGCAATCGCGTTGCCTGCCATGCCGCCAAGCACGACGCCGCCAACGGTAGCCGCCGCGCGTCCGCCACCGCTGCCAAACTGATTGCCGATAATGCCGCCCGCGACCGCACCGAGAATGGTGCCCGCGGTGGCGTTGCTGTCATGGCAATCGTCGCGGTAGCCGCGATAGTCGCGCGCCGACGCGGCCGTGGCCGATGCGCCGAGCGCGATGGCCGCCGCCGCAAAAATAGTTCCGGTTCTCGTCAACATGATCTTCTCCTCGTGTTGTCTCGCCCGCTGCCATCAAAGGTTTCACCCACGGCCGCAATGCGGCCATGCTGTCCTTTACAACGCATGAGGCTGGAGATTTGTTCCGAGGCGCCGATCAGCCGGGCCACACGCACGAGCTGCGCGAATATCAATACGTCCGCGCCTTGGGCGGGATGTATTCGACATCGTTGGTCAGCGTGTAGGAATGCACGGGGCGGTAATCGAGTTTCGCCCAGCCGGTTTTCGGATCGATCCATGACAGCGTGTGCTTCATCCAGTTCGCATCGTCGCGATTGGGATAATCCTCGCGCGCATGCGCGCCACGGCTTTCGGTGCGCGTCACCGCACCCTCGATGGTGACGATGGCTTGCTGAATGAGATTTTCATATTCCAGCGTTTCGACCAGATCGGAATTCCAGATCATCGAGCGATCGGACACCGAAACATCGCTCAAGCCTTTATAAATCTCGTCGATGCGCTTGCGGCCCTTTTCCAGCGTCTCGCCTGTGCGGAAGACGGCGGCGTCTTCCTGCATAGCCTTCTGCATGGCAAAGCGCATTGCGGCGGTGGAGGTTTTGCCGCGCGCGTTGCGGTATTTGTCGAGGCGGGCAAGCGCTGAATCGCCTGCATCCTTCGCCAGATCGCGATGCTTTTCGTTCGGCATGACGGTCTTGGCGCATTGCATTCCCACCGCCTTGCCGAACACGACAAGATCGATCAGCGAATTGGAGCCGAGCCGGTTTGCGCCATGCACGGAAACGCACGCTGCTTCGCCCACCGCCATCAGCCCGCGCACGATGGTATCGGGATTGCCGTCCTTCAGCGTCAGCGCCTCGCCGTGATAATTCGTCGGGATGCCGCCCATGTTGTAATGCACGGTCGGCAGAACCGGGATCGGCTCCTTGGTCACATCGACGCCGGCGAAGATGCGCGCGCTTTCTGCGATGCCGGGAAGGCGCTCGTGAATGATCTTCGGATCGAGATGCGATAAATGCAGGAAGATGTGATCCTTGAGCGGACCCACGCCGCGGCCCTCGCGGATTTCCACCGTCATGGCGCGGCTCACCACATCGCGTGACGCGAGGTCCTTCGCGTTCGGCGCATAGCGCTCCATGAAGCGCTCGCCTTGCGAATTGGTGAGGTATCCGCCTTCGCCGCGCACGCCTTCGGTAATCAGCACGCCGACGCCATAGATGCCGGTGGGATGGAACTGCACAAATTCCATATCCTGCAACGGAAGCCCCGCGCGCAGCACCATTGCGTTGCCGTCGCCGGTCTGCGTGTGCGCGCCGGTGCAGGAGAAATAGATGCGGCCATAGCCGCCCGTCGCCAGCACCACCTTGTGCGCGCGGAAGCGATGGATCGTGCCGTCGTCCAGATTCCACGCCATCACGCCGCGCACTTCGCCGTTTTCCACGATCAGGTCGAGCGCGAAATATTCGATGAAGAAATTCACATCATGCTTCACGCATTGGCCGTACAGCGTGTGCAGCATCGCGTGGCCGGTGCGGTCGGCGGCGGCGGCGGTGCGTTGCGCGATGCCCTTGCCGTAATGCGCTGGTCATGCCGCCGAACGCGCGCTGATAAATCTTGCCTTCCTCGGTGCGCGAGAAGGGCACGCCGAAATGCTCAAGCTCGTACACCGCTTCCGGCGCGTTCTTGCAGAGATATTCGATGGCGTCCTGATCGCCGAGCCAGTCCGACCCCTTCACGGTGTCGTACATGTGCCAGCGCCAGTCATCTTCGCCCATATTGCCGAGTGCGGCCGCCACCCCACCTTGCGCGGCCACGGTGTGGGAGCGCGTGGGAAAAACTTTGGTGATGCACGCGGTCTTGAGGCCGTTTGCCGCGCATTCGAGCGTCGCGCGCAGACCCGAGCCGCCCGCGCCGACAACGACGACGTCGAAAGTATGATCGATGATGGGATAAGCGGTCATGGCTTGAACATCCGTATAAGCGTCCCACCCTTCGACAAGCTCAGGGTGAGGGTTAGGATTATTCCCTCATGCTGAGCCTGTCGAAGCATGAGGGTTAAATCGCAATTCGGAACATCGCGAAGAGGCAGGCGGCACCCACGCCCCACGCGAAGAAACGGTTGAGGATGAGGAACGCGATCTTCTGGCCCTCGCTCGTCACATAATCCTCGATCACCACCTGCACGCCCAGCGTCATGTGGTAGAGCGCGGCGACGATGAATAGGATCATCAGCACGGCGTTGAGCGGCGCGCGCAGGAAATCGAGTGCGCTGACGTAATCCGCGCCGACGAGGCCCAGCGCCGACACCGCGAACCAGATCGACAGCGGAATGAGTGCAACAGCACTCACGCGCTGCTGCCAGAAATGGGCCGTGCCGGAATGGGACGCGCCCAAACCTTCCACCTGCGCAAGCGGCGTGCGGTGGCTCATGACAGCGCCCCATGGCCGATGGCGAACAGCGCAATCGCCACCAGCACCGACAGCACGATCACCAGAACGCCGGTTCGCGCCGCGGTGGGAACGGCGAAGCCATAGCCCACATCCCACGCCAGATGGCGGATGCCGTTGAAGAGGTGAAACGACAGCGACCAGAGAAATCCGAACAGCACCACTTGCCCGATTGGGCCGCCCGCGACCATCTGGAATGTGGCATAGGCATCCGGCCCCGTCGCCAGCGCGATCAGCCACCACGCCAGCAGCAGCGTGCCCGCCGCCAGCGCCAGGCCCGTCGCGCGATGGACGATGGAGGTCATCATCGTCACCGGCCAGCGATAGATCTGAAGGTGCGGCGAAAGCGGGCGCGTATGCGCGGCACTCTTGGCCTGTTCCGCCATGAATTCCCCGGAAAAATGGTTCGCGAACGGGCCGGAGTGTAGGGTTCAAGACCCCCAAGTCAACATGAATGGCTGACCTGCTTACGGCGTTTTGCCGCGAGCCGCGCGCGCCCCGTGGAAGCGGGCCGGGCGCGGTGCTAAAACGCGCGGAAGGGAGCGGCCGGAAATTCATGTCCGAAGGTACTGCGGCGATCACCGCCCGCGCGGGCGACGGAAATTTGTTGCGCCTGTGGGCGATGGCGCTTGCCGAGCCCGTGGCCGAGGCGCTCGCCATCGCGGCGCTTGCGCCCATGCTCTTGACGGTCGCGATCTGGAATCGCTTTCCGCTCACCTTCTACGATACCGGCGCGTATCTCCATGAAGGGCTCGGCCGCGAATTCATCGTGGAGCGCTCGCCGGTCTATTCGCTGTTCCTGCTGTTCGGCGGCGCGGGCGCGAGCCTGTGGTGGATCGTCATCATTCAGGCGGCGATGAGCGCGTTCGTGATGGTGGAAACGGTGCGGGTGCTGCGCCCGTCGATGTCCTTGCGCGGGATGCTTGGCATAGGCGCGCTGCTCACGGTGGCGACCGGGCTTCCCTGGTATGTCGGCCAGATCGAGCCGGACTGCATGACGGCGATTGTGGTTCTCTCAGCCTATCTTCTCGCTTTCCATGCGCGGGAGTTGGGGCGCATGCGAATCGGGGCGCTGCTGGCGGTGGCGGCAATCGCCACGGGCGCGCATCCCTCTCATCTTGGTTTAAGCGCGGGGTTGGCGCTTTGCGTGATCGTCGTATCGGGCGTTCTCGCGTCGGATGGGATTGGCCGCGCGCCAATGTTGCGCTTCCGGCAGCCGCGTTCGCGGCGGGGCTTCTGATGGTGCTGGCGGCGAATTTCAGTTTCACCGGCGATGTGTTTGTCAGCAGGGCGGGGCCGAATTTCGAATTCGCAAGGCTGGTGCAGGACGGCATCGCCATGCGCGATCTCGACGCCATCTGCCCGGAGGCGGAGCTGCAACTCTGTCCCTATCGCGACCAATTACCCAAGACGGCCGACGAATGGCTCTGGGGCAACAGCGCGTTCAACACCACCTTGCATCGTTTCGAGGGCACGGCGGCCGATTCGGCCTATGTGGTGCGCGACAGCCTGGCGCGTTTTCCCGGCGCGAACCTGCAACGCAGCACTCGCCGACGCGAGCAAGCAATTCGTGTCCTTCGCCACGGGCGACCAGATCGAGCCGCAGGCCTGGATTCTCTATCCCGATCTCGATCTCTTCGTTCCCGACCAGATCGACGACTATATGCACAGCCGCCAGCAGGAGGATGAGATCGACTTCAAGCTCATCAATCTTGTGCATCTGCCGGTGGCGTGGCTCGGCCTTCTGGGGCTGCCGGTGGGGCTGTGGCTTGCGATTCGGGCACGCGCGCGAAAGCCCGCGCTGTTTCTCGGCTTTATATTGGTCGCGTTGCTCGGCAATGCCGTGATTTGCGGGGTGATGTCGAACCCGCACAACCGCTATCAATCGCGGCTAATCTGGTTGCCGGTTTTCGCACTCTGTGTGTTGTCGCCGGAACGGCGCATCTCCGTCTTGCGAGGCCCCGTAGAATCCGGCACTTAATGCGGCCTGATGGCTGGCCCGATCCGCATCGCACCTTCGATTCTAAGCGCCGATTTCGCGCGCCTTGGAGCCGAGATCGAAGCGGTGGAGAAGGCGGGCGCCGATCTCATCCATATCGACGTGATGGACGGCCATTTCGTGCCGAACATTACGATTGGGCCGCAGGTGATAAAGGCGCTCCGCCGCCACGCCAAAAAGCCCTTCGATGTTCATTTGATGATTTCGCCGGTCGATCCCTATTTGGAGGCGTTTGCGGAAGCGGGCGCGGACGGGATCACGGTGCATCCCGAAGCGGGACCGCATGTCCACCGCACGCTTCAGGTGATTCGCAAGCTCGGCAAGAAAGCAGGCGTGGTGCTCAATCCCGCCACGCCCATCGACGCGATCGACAATGTGATGGATCTGGTCGATCTGATCCTCATCATGACCGTCAATCCCGGTTTCGGCGGGCAGAGCTTCATCGCAAGCCAGTTGAAGAAGATCGAGCAAGCCGCTTCGCGTATTGCCAAAACCGGGCGCGAGATCGCGCTCGAAGTCGATGGCGGCATCACGCCGGAAACGGCGAAGCAGGCGATTGCGGCGGGCGCCAATGTGCTGGTCGCGGGCACCGCCGTGTTCAAGGGCGGTGCGGACTCTTACGCCGCAAACATCGCCGCGTTGCGCGGCTAACCCCGTGGCCGAAAGCGCGCCAAAGCGGCACGGCCCGCCCCTGAACCTGCTACCCGAAATCCTCGGCGCATTCTGGCGGCGGCTGCTTGGGCCGTGGCGCCGCTTGCGCCGCCGCAACTGGTTCTACCGCCGCTTGTTGAAAGGCCGGTTGCCGGATCACGTCGCCTTTCATCCCTATGACGCGCTTCCGCACAGGCTGGAAGACGCCGATGCACTCTTAAAGGGCCGCTTCCGCTTTGCCGGAGAAACCGTTGAAGTCAAAGACACATCGATCTTCGACGCGCCGCCGCCCAGCCGCACATGGGCCGAAGGGCTGCACGGATTTGGCTGGCTTGCCTCGCTCTCGACAGCGGGGGGTGAGGCGGCCCGCGCGCTTGCCACCAATCTCATTTCGCAATGGATCAAGCGCGAGCAGCTCTATTCCGAACCCGCGTGGCTGCCTTCGGTCACGGCGCGCCGCCTGATCCATATCTTCGCCCATAGCCGCTTCGTGCTCTCCAATTCCGACATGATGTGGCGGTCCAAACTCTTCGTATCGCTGCGCGAGCAATCGCGGTTTCTGGCGCGCACCGCGGGCGAAGCGCCGGACGGCTTGCCGCGCTTCGAAGCCGCGGCGGCCCACGCGCTATCCGGGGCGTGTCTGGACGATCAGCCGAGGCGGCTCGCCACCGGCCTTGCGCGCCTGGAGGCCGAGATCGCACGCCAGATATTGCCCGATGGCGGCCATGTGAGCCGCTCGCCTGAGGCACTAGTTCATGCCTATCGCCATCTGGTGATGGTGATGGATGCGTTGATGGCGCTCGATCACAAGGTTCCGGCGAGCTTGCGCAGCGCGCATGACCGCATCGCGCCGATGCTGCGCTTCTTCCGCCATGGCGATGGCGCGCTCGCGCTGTTCAACGGCGGCAGCGAAAGCAATCCGAAAATGATCGCGGGGCTGCTCGCGCGCGACGAGGTTCGCGGCCAGCCTTTCCTGCACGCGCCCCATTCGGGCTATCAGCGCATGGCGGCGAGCCGCTCCTTCGCCGTGATGGATTGCGGCACGCCGCCCAAAGGCGTGTTCTGCAACAATGCCCATGCGGGATGTCTGTCCTTCGAATTCAGCGTGAGCAATCAGCGTATCGTCGTGAATTGCGGGCCGGGGCAGGACAAATGGAACGGCGCGCTGCGCACCACGGCGGCGCATTCCACCATCACGCTCGCCGACACCTCAATGTCCGCGATCCTGTCGCCGGGATTTTCGCGCAATCTGATCGGCGCGCGGCTGCTCGGCGGGCCGGGCCATGTCGCCACGCAGCGCCGCGAAACCGCGCAAGGCTGGTGCGTGGAGGCGGGCCATGACGGCTATCTCGACCAGTTCGGCATCGCCCATGAGCGGCGCATGACGCTGTCGCCCGACGGCATGACACTCACGGGTGCGGACACGCTCACGCCGAAGCGCCGCGTGCGCCATGGCGTGCCTTATGCCGCGCGCTTTCACATTCATCCCGATGTGCGCGTGTCGCCGTCGCAAAGCGGGGCCGTGCTGCTGAAACTTCCCGGCGGCGATGGCTGGCGCTTCCGTTGCAACGGCGAAGTCGCCATCGAGGAAAGCATCTATCTGGGGGGCGAGGCCGCGCGGCGCACCGACCAGCTTGTGCTCACCGGCACGGTGACGAACCAGCCCGTCGAAATCGCCTGGGTGTTCGAGCGGATCAGCGCGGCATGAGCGGTTGGATGTCGCGTCTCGTCTCGCGGCGCGTGAGCAAGCCATCGCATTACCGCCCCGATATCGACGGGTTGCGCGCGCTCGCCGTGGTGCCGGTGATTCTGTTTCATTATCACGTTGCGCCGTTTACCGGAGGGTTCGTCGGCGTCGATGTATTCTTCGTCATTTCGGGGTTTCTGATTACCTCGCTCATCCACAACGAGATGGCGCGGAAGAAATTTTCGGTGGGGCAGTTCTACGAACGCCGCGTGCGGCGCATTTTTCCGGCGCTGTTTCTGGTGCTTGCGGCATCCGCGATTGCGGGCGCGATCCTGCTGTTCCCCGGCGATTTGCAGCGCTTCGGCGAAAGCCTTGAAGCAACCATCGTGTTCGGTTCGAATTTTTTGTTCAACAACACGGCCGGATATTGGGACATTGCCGCGCAACGAAAACCGCTGCTGCACACCTGGTCGCTGGCGGTGGAAGAGCAATATTATCTGCTGTTTCCGGCGATCCTTTATCTGGCGGCGAAAGGTGGGGAGAAAATTCAACGGCTGGTGATCGCGGCTATTCTGGTGATCTCGCTTGGCTTGAGTATCTGGGGCGTGCGCGCGGCACCCACCTGCCGCCTTCTATCTTCTGCCGTTCCGTGCGTGGGAATTGATGCTGGGCGGCATGATCGCCATCGGCGGTGTTTCCGCGCCGGGCGCGCGATGGTTGCGAGAGATTTTGTGCGCTGCGGGCGTGGCGCTGATTGTCTGGAGCGTGCTTGCCTATTCCTCCGAAACCAAATTCCCCGGCGAGGCCGCGATTGCGCCATGCCTGGGTGCTGCGTTGCTGATTTTCGCGGGCGAGGGGCCATCGGTGACATCCGCCGTACTCGCGAGCCCGCCGCTGCGCGCCATCGGGCTGATCTCCTATTCGCTTTATCTGTGGCATTGGGTGATTTTGGTCTTCGCGAAATACGCGCTGTTCCGCGATCTCGACACCACGGAAACAATCATCGCGATTGCGCTTTCTTTCGCCGCAGCCACCGCGTCATGGCGCTTTGTCGAATTGCCGTTCCGCGACCGCAAGAATTTCACGCGGCGGCGCATATTCGTTCTCGGGCTTGTCACAAGCCTTATCGGCATCGGCGCGGGCGCATTGTTCGACTTCACAAAGGGATTGCCGCAACGTTACCCTGCGCATATCCGCGCCATGCTCGCAGTTGAGCGCGACAGGGATTATCCGAAAGCCGATGGCTGCCTCGACAAGCCCATCCGCTTCGACAAGGATTCCACCGAATGCCGCTTCGGCGATCCGCGCGCGGCGCACGCCAGTTTCGCGCTGTGGGGTGATTTACACGCCGGCATGATCCGCCCGGTTCTGGCAGAAGCCGCGATTGCGCGCCACATCGCGGGCTATCACGCCGAGCATTTTTCCTGTCCGCCCGGTTTGAGCGTGGCGTCGAACCGCTCGCCGGGATGCCGCGAATTCAATGCGGCCATCGCCAAAAAGATCGTGGCCGATCCAAATATCCGCGACGTGATCCTGATGGCCGACTGGGCCAAAAGCGTGGTCGGCACGCCCTTCGGCAATGACGAAAGCGGCGACGTGTTCTTGAGCGATGCACAAAGCAGCGGCAATGTTTCGCTCGCCCAGAACCGCGTTGTGTTTGCGCGCGGGCTCGACCGCCTCATCGCCATGCTGACGAAAGCCGGCAAGCATGTGGATATCGTCGCCTCGACACCGGAAATGGGCTGGCCGGTGCCGGAGACGCTGGCCCGCATCGCGCTTTCCGGCAGCGCCGTCGATATCAGGCCCACGCTTGCCACATATCTCGCGCGCCAAAAGCCGGTGTTCGACATTTTCGCGGAGATGCAGCGGCGCTATGGCGTTACCATCATCTATCCGCACAAAATCCTCTGCGCGGGCTGGCGCTGCCGCGTGATGCTGGACGGCGAGCCCATTTATCGCGACTCCCACCACCTTATCTATCGGGGCGTCGAATTGCTGCATCCCGCGCTCGATCCGCTGCTGGAGCGCTGAACGCGTTGCCAGTGGGGCGCTGCTTTGGTAAGCAGATTTGGTCGCGACAGGGGAGTTCGATGGTTCAGCTCATATTGCCCAAAGGCAGCCAGCCGAAGAAGGGCAAGGTCTGGCCCGGCCCGACCACGAAGAACGGCAAGAAGCCCAAGCGCACGAAAGACTTCAAGGTCTATCGCTACGATCCCGACACCGGCGGCAATCCCCGCATCGATATCTATCGCGTCGATCTGGAAAATTGCGGGCCGATGGTTCTGGATGCGCTCATCAAGATCAAGAACGAGATCGACCCGACGCTGACATTCCGCCGCTCCTGCCGCGAGGGCGTGTGCGGCTCCTGCGCCATGAATATTGGCGGCGGCAATACGCTGGCCTGCACCAAATCCATTTCCGACATTTCGGGCTCTGTGAACGTCTATCCGCTGCCGCATATGCCGGTGGTGAAGGACCTTGTGCCCGACATGACGAATTTCTACGCGCAATATGCCTCTATCCAGCCTTATTTGCAGACCAAGACGCCGACACCCGAAAAGGAATGGAAGCAATCGCCGGAGCAGCGCGCGAAACTCGACGGGCTTTACGAGTGCATCCTTTGCGCCTGCTGCTCGACGTCTTGCCCCAGCTATTGGTGGAATTCGGAGCGCTATCTCGGCCCGGCTGCGCTGTTGCAATCCTATCGCTGGCTGGCCGACAGCCGCGACGAAGCCACGGGCGAAAGGCTTGATAATCTGGAAGATCCGTTCCGGCTCTATCGTTGCCATACAATCATGAATTGCGCGAATACCTGCCCGAAAGGCCTCAATCCCGCCAAAGCCATCGGCGAAATTAAGCAAATGATGGTGAAACGCGCGGTATAGTGATCTCGCATCACAGCGCTTTGATGGCGCCGCCGGGAAAGCTCCGGTAGGGTGGCCATCAATCGCAGATCGGGATCAAGGCCATGCAATTTCTCACGCTTGCCGCTGCCGTCTGGGCATCCGCCGTAACGCCTGCTCCGGTAGTAGCGCCGCCCGCGCCTCCAGCGCCTTGTACCGCGCCGGAATTTCGCCAGATGGATTTCTGGGTTGGCGACTGGCAACTCAAATGGAATGGCGGCGAGGGCACCAATCACATTACCAAGGATTATGGCGGCTGCGTCGTTCAGGAGCATTTCGACGGCCGGTCCTCGATGCCGCTGCAAGGCCACAGCATCTCGACCTATTCGAACGGCGCGTGGCGGCAGAACTGGGTCGATAATCACGGCGGCTATTTCGATCTCACCGGTGGGCCGCATCCCGACGGCACGTTTGTGCTGGAGAATGTGCGCGCGAGCGGCGACACGCCTTACCGGCGCATGGTGTTTGAAAACATCACGGCGGATAGCCTGTCATGGCATTGGCAGGGATCGGACGACGGCGGCAAGACCTGGGCCGACCGCTGGGTGATCGAATATACGCGGGTGAAACAATAATTTCTGCATCCCACCTTTAATAATACGTCATGGCCGGCCTTGTGCCGGCCACCCATGAACACCTTTCTATACAGAGATTATGGGTCGCCGGGACAAGCCCGGCGATGACGGATTGAGATTCGAAAATCGGATTGTTTACGCGCTCGCCATCGCCGCGCTGATGCCGGCGCGCATTCTCAGCATCCGCCACAACAGCGCGCCCGCGACTTCGGCGAGGCGTCCCTGCGGATCGAAGCCACAGGCCTTGGCGATCATCTGTACCAGCTTGCGGATATGATGACGGCGATAAAGCGTGATCGCCTTGGCGTGATAGGCGCGCGTGCAATGCTCGCGATTATAGGGCGTCGTTGATTCCTGCGCGGCGGGAACATTCGCGCAGTAATAAGCGTAAGCCAGTTCGTCGTCGTCGGATTCCTGCACGCGCGTCACCGCCACGATCAGCTTGCGCCAGAAGGGCAGGTCGGGCTCGTCCTGACGGTTGAGCGTTTCGAAGAAGAGTTTGTAATGGCGGAATTCGTCCGCCGCGATGCGCCCCGCGATTTCCTTCAGCACCGGCTCGTCGGTGCCTTCACGGATGGCGGAATAAAACGACGACGTGCCGGATTCCACCACGCAGCGCGCAATCATTTCGCCGCGCTTGCTGCCGCGCACCGAAATCTGATCGTTGCCGGCAAAATGCGGCGGCTTGTAACCGGCGCGGAAGCGGGCGAACGCCGCCTGAAAATCGAATGTCGGATCGGCCAGTTCCGCCCAGCGCCCCAACGCAAGACCGTGCTGAGTTTCCTCTTCGCCCCAGCGCTCGATATCGGCCAGCGTCTGCGGATCGGCGTCCTGAAACACGCGCTTCAGATAGGCGACGTAATCCTGCGCATTGTATTCGACCAGCGACGCGGCCTTCACGGAGGCCAGCAGCTTGGGCTCGACCCTGGACGGGTCGAAGGTCTGCCACTGGACATCGTCCAGCGTCCAGCCGCTGCCATAAACTGCACCTTCCGCCATCTATGGCCCCGTCCATCTTCTCGATTATTGAACGTCTTATAGCAAAGGCGGTTGCGGCTGCGAACCCTCAATGCACCTGACGGTTGGCGGCGGGGCCTTCGAGGGCGGCCCGCAAAATCTTGAGAGAATCCAATGTTTCCACGGCCTTGGCGCGCCCGGCCTCGGTCCTGGCGGTCAGGATGTCCTCTTCGGTATTGCGGATGCGGCGGTCAACCGATTCGGCATCCACCTCGGAAAGTGCGATCGCCTCCTCGGCCAGCACGGTGAGTTTGGTCGCATTCACTTCGGCAAACCCGCCCATGACGAAGAAGCGCGGGCCGTCCTTCACATCGATGATCCCCGGCTTGAGCGTGGAGATCACCGGCGCGTGGCCAATCAGCACGCCGAATTCGCCTTCGGTACCCGGCAGCGTAATCATCTCCGCTTCGCCCGAAAGCAGAAGCCGCTCCGGCGAGACGAGATCGAAGGAAATCTTCTCCGCCATTACGCCGCTTCCGCCGCCATCTTCTGCGCCTTCTTCACCGCGTCCTCGATGGTGCCGACCATGTAGAACGCCGCTTCCGGCAGATGATCGTATTCGCCGCGCACGACGGCGGCGAAGCTTTTCACCGTATCGGCGAGATCGACGAAGATTCCGGGAAAGCCGGTGAAAACTTCGGCCACATGGAACGGCTGCGACAGGAACCGCTCGATCTTGCGCGCGCGCGCGACGGTGACTTTGTCCTCTTCCGACAATTCGTCCATGCCCAGAATGGCGATGATGTCCTGCAACGATTTATATTTCTGCAAGATCTGCTGCACCTGACGCGCGGTGTCGTAGTGCTCCTGACCGACAACGCGCGGATCGAGAATGCGCGAGGTGGAGTCGAGCGGATCGACGGCGGGATAAATTCCCTTTTCCGAAATCGCGCGGTTGAGCACGGTCGTCGCATCAAGATGCGCGAACGATGTGGCAGGTGCCGGATCGGTGAGGTCGTCGGCGGGCACGTAAATCGCCTGCACCGAGGTGATCGAGCCTTTGTTCGTCGTGGTAATGCGTTCCTGAAGCGCGCCCATGTCGGTCGCCAGCGTCGGCTGATAACCCACGGCCGAAGGAATACGTCCGAGCAGCGCCGACACTTCGGAACCGGCCTGCGTGAAGCGGAAGATGTTATCGACAAAGAACAGCACATCCTGTCCCTGATCGCGGAAATATTCCGCGACCGTCAGGCCCGACAGGCCGACGCGCGCGCGCGCGCCCGGCGGTTCGTTCATCTGGCCATAAACCAGCGCGCATTTCGAGCCCTCGGTGGAGCCCTTCTTCGGGTCCTTGTTCACGCCGGATTCGATCATCTCGTGATAGAGATCGTTACCCTCGCGCGTGCGCTCGCCCACGCCGGCGAACACCGAATAGCCGCCGTGCTTTTTCGCGACGTTGTTGATGAGTTCCTGAATGAGCACGGTCTTGCCCACGCCCGCACCACCGAACAATCCGATCTTTCCGCCGCGCGCGTAAGGTGCGAGCAGATCGACCACCTTGATGCCCGTGACGAGCACCTGCGACTCCGTCGATTGATCGACGAAGGCGGGCGCTTCGGCATGGATGGGGCGGCGCTGCGTGAAATTGATCTTGCCTGCTTCATCCACCGGCTCGCCGATGACGTTCATGATGCGGCCGAGCGTGCCGTCGCCCACCGGAACGGTAATCGGCGTGCCCATGTCCGTCACCTTCTGGCCGCGCACCAGACCTTCGGTGGAATCCATCGCAACCGTACGCACAGTGCTTTCGCCCAGATGTTGGGCTACTTCCAGCACGAGCCTTTGCCCGCGGTTGTCGGTTTCCAGCGCGTTCATGATTTCCGGCAAATGGCCGTCGAACTGCACGTCCACCACCGCGCCCATCACTTGCGTGACGCGGCCTTGTTTGTTTTCCGTCATGGCGTTCATAGCTTCACCTTCCACGTTTCCCGCTATGCGCGGGTGAGATTGCATTCCGCGGAAGACAGAAAGGAATCAGGCATCAACGAGATCGAGACGGCGTTCGATGCGGCCAAGCCGTTCGTCCACACGGTCTATGCGCGTGTTCAACGCCGCAAATTGCATCTGATGCTGTCCCAGCAGATGCTCCACCGCAGACATTCTGGCCTTGAGGTCAGAAAGGTCCAACTCCGTCCGTTCCTGCGAGGTACGGACCTTGCGAAGCAGTTCCAACACCAGATTTTCCGTCTCTTCTGTCATAACCCTAGGATACCCTATCTGCCTCCAATGTTAAACCCACGTCCTTAACGATTTCACAGCGCCTCGGCGCCGGAAATAATCTCGATCAGTTCCTTGGTAATCATGGCCTGGCGCGTGCGGTTGTATTGTAGCGTCAGCTTGTCGATCACATCGCCCGCATTGCGCGTGGCCGAATCCATGGCGCTCATTTTGGCGCCCATTTCGCCGGCCGCGTTTTCGAGCAGCGCACGGAAAATCTGCACGCTCACATTGCGTGGCAGAAGGGCTGCGAGAATTTCGGCTTCGTCCGGCTCGTAATCGTAGAAACCGGCGATCCCCGCACTTGGCGCTTCAACCGGCGCGGGGATCAGCCGCTTGGCCAGCGGCACCTGGCTGATGACGGATTTGAATTGCGAATAGATGATGGTGGCGACATCGAATTCGCCAGCCTCGAACATTTCCAGCACGCGCGCGCCGATTTTCGCGGCATCCACAAAGCCGATGCGCTTGACGCCGACGAAATCCACCGTGTCGATGATGCGGTTCGCGTATGTGCGCTTGAGCTGGTCGCGGCCTTTGCGCCCGACGCAGAGAATTTTCACATCCTTGCCGTCGCGCAGCAGCGCTTCAATCGTGAGGCGCGCAAGGCGCACGATATTGGTGTTGAAGCCGCCGCAGAGGCCGCGATCCGCCGTCGCCACGATCACAAGATGGTTCTGCTCCGAGCCCGTTCCGATCAAGAGTTTCGGTCCGCCCGGATTGTCCTTCAGCCCGCCCGCGAGGCTCGCAATCACCGTGCCCATTTTCTCGGCGTAGGGGCGTGCTGCTTCCGCGGCCTCTTGCGCCCGGCGCAGCTTGGAAGCCGCCACCATCTGCATGGCCTTGGTGATCTTGCGCGTGGCCTTCACGCTCGCGATCCGGTTGCGGAAGGACTTCAGGCTTGGCATCAGGCAAAGCTCTTGGTGAACGCGTCGAGAATGTCTTTCAATCTGGCTTCGATTTCCGGCGTCAGCGCCTTGCCGGTGCGGATGGCGTCGAGCAGGTCCTGATGCTTGCCGCGCAGAAGCCGCAGGAATTCGTCCTCGTATCGGCCGACCTGGTTCACGGCCAGTTTGTCGAGATAGCCCTTCATCCCTGCGTAAATCGCGACGACTTCTTCTTCCACCGGCATCGGCTTGAATTGCGGCTGCTTCAGAAGTTCGGTCAGGCGCGCGCCGCGATTGAGCAGGCGTTGCGTCGCCGCATCGAGATCGGAGCCGAATTGCGCGAACGCCGCCATTTCGCGGTATTGCGCGAGTTCCAGCTTGATCGAACCGGCGACCTGCTTCATCGCCTTGATCTGCGCCGATGAACCCACGCGCGACACGGAAATGCCGACATTCACCGCCGGGCGAATGCCCTGAAAGAACAGATCGGTTTCAAGGAAAATTTGTCCGTCCGTAATCGAAATCACATTAGTCGGAATATAGGCCGACACGTCATTGGCCTGTGTTTCGATGACGGGAAGCGCGGTGAGCGAACCGCCGCCATTGTCGGCGTTCAGTTTCGCCGCGCGTTCCAGCAAGCGCGAATGCAGATAGAACACGTCGCCCGGATAGGCTTCGCGGCCCGGCGGGCGGCGCAGCAGCAGCGACATCTGGCGATAGGCAACGGCCTGCTTGGAAAGATCATCGTAGATAATCAGCGCATGCATGCCATTGTCGCGGAAATATTCGCCCATCGCGCAGCCGGAAAAAGGTGCCAGGAACTGCAGCGGCGCGGGCTCGCTCGCGGTCGCCGCGACGACGATGGTGTATTCCATCGCGCCCGCGTCTTCGAGCGTCTTGACGATCTGCGCCACGGTCGAGCGCTTCTGCCCGATGGCGACATAGATGCAATAGAGTTTTTGCTTCTCGTCGCCGCTGGCGTTGATTTTTTTCTGGTTGATGATGGTGTCGATGGCGATGGCGGTTTTGCCGGTCTGGCGGTCGCCGATGATGAGTTCGCGCTGGCCACGGCCCACGGGGATCAGCGAGTCAATCGCCTTCAAGCCCGTCTGCATCGGCTCGTTCACCGATTTGCGCGGGATGATGCCCGGCGCTTTCACGTCCACGCGGCGGCGCTCGGCCACATTGGTCAGATCGCCTTTGCCGTCGATGGGATTGCCGAGACCATCGACCACGCGGCCGAGCAATCCCTTGCCCACGGCCACGTCCACGATTGCGCCGGTGCGCTTGACGGTATCGCCTTCGCCGATGGTGCTGTCGCTGCCGAAGATCACGACGCCGACATTGTCGGTTTCCAGATTCAGCGCCATGCCCTTGATGCCGCCGGGAAACTCCACCATCTCGCCGGCCTGCACATTGTCGAGGCCATAGACGCGCGCGATGCCGTCACCGACCGACAGCACCTGTCCGACTTCGCTCACTTCCGCTTCGGCGCCGAAGTTTTGAATTTCGCGTTTCAGGATCGCGGAAATTTCGGCGGGCTGAATCTTCATTTCAATGTCCTCTCATGGCCGCACGCAAGCCATTGAGCTTGGTGCGCAACGACGAATCGATCATGCGCGATCCAACCTTCACGACGAGGCCGCCGAGCAGCGTTGGATCGATTTTGGCATCCAGCCGCGCATCGCGGCCGAGTTTTGATTTCAGAATGGCTTTGAGTTCGGTGACTTCCGCATCGGAGAGAACGCGCGCGCTTGTCACCTGCGCTGTCACTTCGCCGCGCATTTTCGCGACCAGCGATCCAAACCCGCGGATCGCATCGGTGAGCGCGAACAATCTGCGCTTCGACGCCAGCAGCAAAACAAAGCGGCGGGTGAGTGGGTGCTGCCTCCATGCGATGCAGGATGGCGTTCATGCCCTTGGCCTGTTCCTCACGGCTGAAAACGGGAGCCTTCACGAGGCGCGCAAGCTCCGGGCTATCGGCGATCATGGCGGTTAGCGACGCGAAATCGCGCTCCAGCGCCTCGACCGATTTTTCCTCGACCGCAAGCTCGAAAATCGCGGTCGCATAGCGCCCGGCGATGCCGCTGATCTGAGCTTCTTCGGTTGCCACTCGCACCCCAGCTTGCCGGCTCCCCGGCTTGTTTGTAACCTGTTGATTAGGCTAATAATTTACCCGCGTGGCCGAATCCTAAAACCAGCGCGCGTGGCAATTAGCATGGGGGCGTGGGCGGCGCAACAATGTGACATCTGTTGCGGTGTCGCGGGCCGGGCCGGTTGAAATTCAAGGCGGAAACGGCTAGGTATATCCCTGTTGGATATACGTGGAGCCGCGGATGGTAACCCGTTCGACCGTTTTCAAAAGCAACAAGAGCCAGGCCGTCCGCCTGCCGAAGGCGGTTGCCTTTCCCGATGACGTCCATCAGGTCGAGATCATCAAGATCGGCAACACGCGGGTTATCGCGCCAGTGGGAAAAAGCTGGGAGCATTTTTTCCGCCAAGGCATGCGTCTTTCCGACGACTTTTCGGTTGATCGCGAGCAATTGGTGCCGGAAGAGCGTGAATCGTTCTGATGCTTCGTTATATGCTTGATACGAATATTTGCATTTATGTGATGAACCATCATACCGGCGCATTGCAGGAAAAGTTCATCGGCCTCACGAGCCAGCTTTGCATATCGAGCATTACGCTTGCGGAGCTTTACTTCGGCGCGGAGAAATCGGCACGGCGAAGCGACAATCTTCAAACAATCGAGCAGTTCGTGGCGCGGCTTGAGGTGTTGCCGTTTTCGGAGAAGGCTGCCGCACATTACGGCGAAATACGCGCGGCGCTTGTTCGCGTGGGCAAAATCGCAGGTCCGCACGATATGCTGATCGGCGCCCATGCGCGTGCGGAGAACCTGATCGTCGTCACCAACAATATGCGCGAGTTCGAGCGCATGCCGGGCGTGCGGGTTGAAAACTGGATCTAGGCCATGGCTGGGGGCAGATACTCGCCGGACGGTTTCACCGTATCGTTTGCCGTGTCGAACTTCTCCTGTGCCGCCGAAATCTTGGCCCGGTTCCTGAGCGCCCAGTCGCCGAGCGCGCTCACGGGCTCCAGAAGCGATAAGCCCAGCGGCGTCAGCGCGTAATCCACGCGCGGCGGCACGCTGGGGAAAATCGTGCGGGTGACGAGCCCGTCGCGCTCCAGCCCGCGCAAAGTGAGCGTCAGCATCCGCTGCGAGATGCCGCCGATATCGCGCTTCAATTCATTGAAACGCCGCGGGCCCGCGCCCAGCCGGGACACGATCAAAACCGACCATTTGTCGCCGATGCGCGCCAGAACCGCGCTCACCGCGCGGCAATCTCCGGTTACATGATTGTTCCTGCGTGTCATCTTTGTGCCTTCTTGCAGCCTTTTCAGCCGGTCACTAGTTTAGCTCAGGTTACGATTTGTGACCACGTAACACAACCGGAGGGTTTCCATGTTCAAGCTCCACACCATCATCGCCAGCACGCGCCCCACCCGCGTCGGCCCCGCCATCGGCCAATGGTTCCACGAATTCGCCAGGGAACACGGCAAGTTCGATGCCGAACTGATCGATCTGGCGGAATTCAATCTGCCCGTGCTGGACGAACCGCATCATCCCATGCGCCGCCAATACACGCAGGAGCACACGAAGAAGTGGAGCGCGAGCGTAAACGCGGCCGATGCCATCGTGTTCGTGACGCCGGAATATAATTATTCGCCGCCGCCTTCGCTGACCAACGCGGTCGATTATCTCTTCTGGGAATGGAATTATAAGCCCGTGGGGCTCGTGAGCTATGGCGGCGTATCGGGCGGATTGCGCGCCGCACAAGCGGCCAAGCTGCAACTCACCACGCTCAAGATGATGCCGATCCCGGAGGGCGTGGCACTTCCCAACGTGTTCCAGCAATTGAAGGACGGAAAGTTCGAGGCCAGCGAGCTGAATACGCAAGGCGCGCAAGCCGTTCTGAACGAACTCATCCGCTGGAGCGAGGCACTGGCGCCCATGCGCGAGACGGTGCGCAAGTCTTTCGCTTGACGGCGGGGCAAAAGCCCTGTCAAACGCCGCGTTATGATCGAATTGACGCAGGAATTCGGCTTTGACGCCGCCCATTATCTGGGCGAAGGGGCGGAGCATAACCGCCGCCTCCACGGCCATTCCTTTTACGTCGAGGTAACGCTGAAGGGCGAGCCGAACGCAAAGACCGGCTGGCTGCGCGATCTGGGCGAGGTGAAATCGGCGCTGGAAGCGATCCGCGCCGAACTCGACCACCGCCTGCTGAATGAGATCGACGGGCTGGGCGAGCCGACGCTGGAGAATCTGGCGCGCTTTATTTTCGTGCGCGCGAAGAAGGCGCTGCCGGAAACCGCGCGCGTGCGCATACGCCGCCCGTCTTATGGGCAGTCATGTGTGTATGAGGAAGGCAAGTGACCCCCACCCGATCCGTCTCCGCTACGCTCCGCCGGATCGACCTCCCCCTTGCAGGGGGAGGAACTGATTTGCGTGTTATATTTCCTCCCCCTGAAAGGGGGAGGATGCGAGCCCGTAAGGGCGAGCAGGTGGGGGTCTGATGCCTCGCAAACTCACGCAATTGGGAACGCCCACGCCGCTTCCCAAATCGCCGGACGCGGCAAAGCTCGAAGCCATCGCCAATCCGCAAAGCGACAGCGACTACACCGTGCGCTTTACGGCACCCGAATTCACCACGCTCTGCCCGGTGACGGGCCAGCCCGATTTCGCCCATTTCGTCATCGATTATTGCCCGGCGAAATCGCTGCTCGAATCCAAATCGCTGAAACTGTTCCTGTCGAGCTTCCGCAACACGGCCGCGTTCCACGAAGATTGCACGCTGATGATCGGCAAGCGCATCGTAAGCGCCATCAAGCCCAAATATCTGCGCATCGCGGGCTTCTGGTATCCGCGCGGCGGAATTCCCATCGATGTGTTTTGGCAGACGGGAAAATTGCCCGGCGGCATCTGGCTTCCCGATCCCGGCGTGTCGCCCTATCGCGGACGCGGTTAGGCAATTTCAAAAAACGAGGGCGCCATGGCAAAGCAATTCACCGCACTGGAAGATAACCACCGCACCTTCATTGAACGGCAGAAAATTTTTTTCGTCGCCAGCGCCGCCCCCGCGGGCCGGATCAATCTTTCGCCCAAGGGCATGGATGCGTTGCGCGTGCTTTCGCCCAATCGCGTGGCCTATCTTGATCTCACCGGCAGCGGCAACGAAACCTCGGCCCATGTCGAAGCATGCAGCGATCATCGCCTGACGATGATGTTTTGCGCCTTCGAGGGCGCGCCGATGATCCTGAGGCTTTATGGACGTGCCGCGATCCTGCGCCGCGGCACGGACGCCTATCGCGATCTGGCGCCGCTCTTTGTCGAGATGACCGGCGCGCGCCAGATCGTGCAACTCGATATCGAGACGGTGCAAACGTCGTGCGGTTATGCCGTGCCGTTTTTCGACTACCGCGAAGACCGGCCCAATCTTTTGCGCTGGGCCGAAAGCAAGGGCGAAGACGGCCTCAAATCCTATCGCGAAGAAAAGAATGTCCGCAGCATCGACGGGCTTCCCACCGGCTGGACGGCCTAAGCCAGCTTCGCGCATTCCTTATGCCGATGGCATGTCACGATGTGGTCATTGACCATGCCGATGGCTTGCGCGAAAGCATAGATAATCACCGGCCCGCAGAAATTGAAGCCGCGCTGTTTTAATTCCTTCGCCAGCCCTTCGCTCATTTTGGTTTGGGCGGGAACTTGCTTGATGGATTTGTAATTGTTGATGCGCGGTTTGCCGTCCACATGCTTCCAGATCAGTTCGCGAAATCCGCCCGGTTCTTTTTCCTCGATGTCGAGCCATAGCTGCGCGCCCTTGATCGCCGCCTTGATCTTGGCGTTCGACCGGATGATGCCTTCGTTCTTCATCAGGCGGTCGAAATCGCGTTTGCCGTAACGCGCGATTTTTTCGGGATCGAAATTGTGAAAGGCTTTGCGGAAATTTTCGCGCTTGCGCAGGATCGTGATCCAGGAAAGCCCAGCCTGAAAACCGTCGAGAACCAGCTTTTCGTAAAGCGCGCGCGGATCGTATTCCGGCACGCCCCATTCATTGTCGTGATAGGAAACATAAAGCGGGTCCTCGCCGGGCCAGGCGCAGCGGATTATTCCGTCACTCATGTTTTTCCCCAAGCCAGGATTGCCTGACAAGATTCACGGTGGTACCGCCCGCTTCGATGGCAGCACCCGCCGCTTCTTCAAGACGGTCCAGCCGGATCAGCGCAAGGCCGCGCGCGCCATAGACGCTTGTGATCTCGCCAATATTTTTGCCGCCTGCGGTCACTTCCGTTCCGGAAGCGGGCAGCGCCGCCGGACTTTCGATCAGCAACAGCCGTTTGCGCGCGGTGCCGCGATGCTTCATCCGCGCGGTCAATTCCTGGCCGACGTAGCAGCCCTTGTCGAAGGAGACGCCGTGCAATTCGTCGAGCCCGGCATCGAGCGCAAACATCTTGTCCGATCCGAAATCAGCGCCTTCCGGCACGCCGAGGCCGAGGCGATGTTCGAGATAGGCATGGGACGGCAGCGCGCCCGTTTCCGCGCGCGCCACGATGCTGCGTTTTCCAAGTGCTGCGAGACGCGGATCCATTAGCCCTTCGCCCCACACCACGGCCAATTGCGGGCGCATCGCGATCTCCACTTTCGCCCGCAAGCGATACATCGTCAGCCGCTTCGTCAGCGCCTCCGCCGAAACCGCCGCGCAATCGAGTAGCACCGCGCCGTCGCCTTCGGAAATCAAAAAATCGAACAGGATTTTTCCCTGCGGCGTCAGCAGCGCCGCATAAAGCGCGCGCGACGGCGATAATTGCGTGATGTCATTCGTGATGAGGCCTTGCAGCAGCGGGCGCGCATCCGGCCCCGAAAGGGCCACCACCGCGCGGTCTTCGAGCAGGGCGTTCATCGCAACAACGCCTTTTCGAAACGCGCGACCGCCGCATCCCATGCGAAATCGGACCAGAAGCGCGCATGTGCCGCAGACGCCAGCCGGTTGCGCCGATCATTGTCGGCGAGCAACAGCAAGGTCGCGTCACGGATCGCGCGCTCGTCTTCGCCATCGACGATCAATCCGGTTTCGCCCGCGATCACGGCATCGCCCGTGCCGCCATCCGCGCCCGCAATCGAGGGCACGCCGAACGCGGCCGCCTCCTGAAACACGATGCCGAAACCCTCCACCGAACGTCCCTCGCGACGATTGGGCAGCAAGAAGATATCAGCATTGCGGAGGAAATTGGCCTTCTCGTTTTCGGAAACGAAGGCGTGAAAGCAGACGCTCGCCGCCACGCCCAGTTCCCGCACCAGCCGCTCAAGGCGCGCGCGATCCGCTCCCTTGCCCACGATGTCATAAACGAGCCCCGGATAGACCGCGCGCAAGGCGGGCAGGGCGCGCAACACCATGTCGATGCCCTTGCGCGGTTCGAGGCGCGCGATGGTGAGGAGGCGCGGATTTTTCGACGGCGCGCGCGGGGCAAATTCGCGCGCAGCACCGGCGGGAGGAATCACGCCGGGCAACAGCACGCTTGTTTTGCCTTTGGCGAAAGGTTCGGCAATCGCGGCGGTAAAGCGCGAATTGGCGGCAAGGATGTTGGCCTTGGCGAGCGAGGCGATCATGCGCCGCTCTTTCGCGCTCTGCGGCCTTTGCAGGAATTCATTGCCGTGCCCCAAACACAGCACGCGCACATCGCCAAGCGCGCGGGCGGGGAGCGGCGAGAGGCTCTTCCACGTATCGGTGACGATGGCGATCACATCGCCCTTTGCCACGCGCGCCATCACCGCGCGCGCCTTGCGCCGGCGCAGCCAGGGGCGCGGGCCGCCAAAGCGCACAATCGGATAATTCCGCGCGGCGTCCACGCGCCTAGCGGCCTCCGCGCTCGTCGCATCGCAATAGACGGCAATCGGGTGCCCGCGGGCGGCCAGCGCATCGGCCAGCCCCGTCACGTATAATTGGGTGCCCCCCACATCGGGCAGGAAATTCTGCGTGTCGAACAGGATCATTTCCCAAAGCTTGTGGGCGAAGGCGGGCGTTGCGTCAATCGCTGCCGGTGCTTAATACGGGTGACATGAGCGACTCCTTCGATCTGCTGATCCGTGGCGGCATGGTGGCGACGCCTTCGGGCATCGCCGAGGCCGATGTCGGCGTGCGCGGTGGGCGGATCGCGGCCATCGGATCGCTGGGCGCGAAGGCCGCCGAGATTTTCGAAGCCAGGGGGCTTCATGTTCTGCCCGGCGTGATCGACAGCCAGGTCCATTTCCGCGAGCCCGGCAACGAGCACAAGGAGGATCTGGAAAGCGGCAGCCGCGCGGCGGTTCTGGGCGGCGTCACCGCCGTGTTCGAAATGCCCAACACCTTTCCGCCGACCACGACGCGCGCCGCCATCGAAGACAAACTCGCGCGCGCGAAGAACCGCATGCATTGCGATTATGCGTTTTATGTGGGTGCGGCGCCCGGCAATCTCGGCGCGCTGGGCGAGCTTGAAAACCTTCCCGGCGTCTGCGGCGTGAAGGCGTTTCTGGGATCGTCCACCGGGACGCTGCTACTCGATCACGAGAACGACATTTTCGCCGCGCTGAAAGCGGGCAGGCGGCGCATGGCCGTTCATTCCGAAGACGAAGCGCGGCTGAAAGAGCGCAAATCGCTGGCGAAAGAAGGCGATCCGCGCACGCATCCGTTCTGGCGCGATGTGGAGACGGCGCGGCTTTCCACCGAGCGCGTGTTGCGCCTTGGCGAAACAGGCCGGACGCCGTCTGCATGTGCTGCATGTGACGACGGCGGAAGAATTGCCGCTGCTGGCCGAGGCGCGCGATTTCGCGACGGTGGAAACCACGCCGCAACATTTAACGCTCGCCGCACCGGAATGTTACGAACGGCTTGGAACCTATGCGCAGATGAACCCGCCGATCCGCGAAGCGCGCCACCGCGATGCGCTGTGGGCGGCGGTGCGCGAAGGGTTGATTGACGTTATTGGTTCCGATCACGCGCCGCACACGCGCGAGGAAAAGGACAAAACCTATCCCAACACGCCATCGGGAATGCCCGGTGTGCAAACGCTTCCCACAATTCTTCTCGATCATGTCAATCAAGGGCATATGACGCTCGAACGCTTTGTGGATTTAACGAGCGCGGGTGCCGCGCGCATTTTCGGCATCGCCGGCAAGGGCCGCATCGCGCGCGGATTTGATGCCGATTTCACGATTGTCGATTTGAAGAAGAAGCGCAAAATCGAAAATAGCTGGATCGCATCCAAATGCGGCTGGACGCCGTTTGACGGCATGACGACGACCGGCTGGCCCGTCGCGACCATCATCCGCGGCAAGACGGTGATGCGGGAACACGCGCTGGTGCAAGCAGCGCAGGGGCAACCCGTGAGATTTGTGGAGACGCTTTAGATATTCCCCCTCCCGCAAGGGGAGGGGGATGTTCAGTGCAACGTAAATTCGCTTCCCACCATCTTCAGCTCCGACGGCGCAATCAGCCCGCGCGCGGCCACGCGCACAGAATGAAGCCGTCCATCGATATTGTGCGTCCAGAAATGCAGGAATTTGTTGAGCACGGGAAAGCGCGGCATCAGGTCGAATTGCTGCCAGATAAAGGTTTGCAGCACATCGGGGTGATCCGGCATGCGGTAGAGAATCTCCGCCGTCGTCAGGCTGTAGCCACGCAACGCCAACTCGAACTCGCTCATCGCTGCCTCGCTCGCGAATCTTCGCACGCAGTTCTGAATCATAGATTGTGCGCGCCGCGCGAGCTTGCCAAGACTTGACAAACGCCGTTGTCAATCTACCCCGCCGTATTGACTGAATCGTGATTTTCGGCTGCCCTGCCTTGGCAGCACTCGCACCCTGGAAGTGCCATCATGAAAGACCGCTTCGCCGCCATTCTCATCCGCAAGGAGGGCGATGTTCAGTCCGTGGAGGACGCAACGCTTTCGCTTTCCGATCTGATGGAGGGCGATGTCGTCGTGGCGGTTTCGCATTCCACGGTGAATTACAAAGACGGGCTTGCGCTCACCGGCCGCTCGCCGGTCGTGCGCAAATTCCCGATGATCCCCGGCATCGATCTGGCGGGAATTGTGGAAACCTCCGCGCATCCGAAATTCAAGCCGGGTGATCATGTGCTGCTGAACGGCTATGGCCTCAGCGAAACGCATTATGGCGGCTATGCGGAATATGCGCGTGTGAAAGGCGACTGGCTGGTGCATTTGCCGCCCGCGTTTTCGCCGACAGATGCGATGGCAATCGGCACGGCGGGCTATACCGCGATGCTCTGCGTGCTGGCGCTGGAAGACGCCCATGTCACGCCGGACAAGGGCCCCGTCGTCGTTACGGGTGCCGCGGGTGGCGTGGGATCGGTGGCGGTCGCCCTATTGGCCAAGCTGGGCTATTCGGTCATCGCGTCAACCGGCCGCCCGGAAGAGGAGCCCTATCTGAAATCGCTGGGCGCTTGCGAAATCATTCCGCGTGCGGAGCTTTCGGGCGAGCCCCGCATGATCGCCAAGGAGCGCTGGGCGGGTGCTGTGGATTCGGTGGGCTCCAAAACGCTGGCCAATGTCATCGCCTCGACAAAATATGGCGGCGCGGTCGCGGCCTGCGGGCTGGCCGGCGGCCTCGATTTGCCAACCAGCGTGGTCCCGTTCATTCTGCGCGGCGTCTCGCTTCTGGGAATCGATTCCGTCCAGATGCCCATGCCGAGGCGCGTGCAAGCGTGGCAACGTCTGGCAACCGATCTCGACATGAAGAAGCTCGCATCCATGACGCATACGATCAAACTCTCCGGCGTGCGCAAGGCGGCCGAGGATATTCTCGCGGGAAAAATCCGCGGGCGGCTTGTGGTGGAAATCTCATGACGGCCGCGAGCTGAGCGGGCATGGATTATTTCCTTCTCATTGCGTCGGGCGTGGGGATTGGGCTGATCGTTGCGGCCCCCATCGGCCCGGTAAATCTCATCTGCATCCGGCGCACGCTGGCGCACGGCCCGGTCAACGGCTTTATGTCGGGGCTTGGTGCGGCGCTCGGCGATGGCGTGTTCGCCATCGTCACCGCATTCGGGCTTACCGCCGTCGCGCAATTGATCGAAGGATTTTCGCTCGCGTTACAGCTTGTGGGTGGCGCGCTGCTGCTGCTGTTCGGCTGGCGGATTTACATGACGGAGCCGTCGCCGACGCGCGAAAAAGAAAAAATGGAAGTCAACGAAGGTGCGGGATCGTCGCTTGCGCGTTCGATGGCGTCCACCTTCGCGCTGACCATCACCAATCCCGCCACGCTGTTCGGCTTTACGGCGTTGTTCGCGGGGTTGGGCGTTTTCGCGGGCGGCAATGCGAGCTTTGCGGAAGCGGCAATCGTCGTGGGCGGCGTGGTTGGCGGCTCGACATTGTGGTGGTTCATCGTGACGGCAATCGTGGGACTATTCCACGCGCGCATCGATTCACAAGTGATGCGCGTGATCAATCATTTTTCGGGCCTTGCGATCACCGCGTTCGGCTTCGCGGTGCTGATCCATGTGGCGCTGAAGATATTCGGCGTGTCCTATTAGGCGCGCACCGCTTTCGCCATCTTCGCGATCACGTCTTCGGCTTCGGCCGCGATCTCGCGCACGATCTCGCCCGCCGATTTCACATCGTGGATGCCGCCCGCACCTTGGCCCATCGCGAACGCGGATTTGTCGCGGTCGAGCCCTTCGGTCTGCCCGCCGATGCCGCCCATCACACCCGCCTGATGCGACATCATTGCCTGCATGGGAAATTTCTGGATGTCCTGCGGGCGGCGCTCCCAATCGGCAACCCATTCGTTCTTGAACACGCGCATCGGCTTGCCGGAATAGGCGCGCGTGACGATGGTGTCTTCGTCATTCGCATCCACGATGACTTGCTTGTAGAGCGCGCCCGCATGCGCCTCGGTTGATGCGATAAAGCGCGTGCCCATCCACACGCCCTGCGCGCCGAGCGCGAGGGCTGCGGCCAGCCCGCGTCCATCGACAATCGAGCCCGCGGCGATCACGGGAATCTTCACCGCATCGACGATCTGCGGGATCAGCGCCAGCCCTGCCACGCGGCCCGTATGCCCGCCCGCTTCGGTGCCTTGCGCCACCACCGCGTCGAGCCCGCCCGCTTCGGCGGAGCGCGCGTGCTTCACCGTGCCGTTGACGTTCATCACCTTCAGGCCCGCGCCGTGGAATTTTTTCACCAGATGCGGCGGCGGAACGCCGAGGCCGGAGATGAACGCGGCAGCACCACCTTCGATGATGATGTCGGCGGTCTTTTCCAGCGATTCCGGAACGGCGGCGAGCAAATCCACGCCGAACGGCTTGTCGGTCAGGTCGCGGACCTTTTTGATTTCTTCCTTGATCTGCGCATGCGGACGGCCCGCCATGCCGAGCGTGCCGAAGCCGCCCGCGTTCGAAACCGCCGCGCACAATTCGGCGTAGGAAACACCGCCCATGCCCGCGAGCATGATGGGGTATTTGATGCCGAGCATGTCGCAGATCGGCGTGTGGATACTCATGGGCGGCGCTCCTGACACTTTGTCATAGCATTCCCCCTGCGCGGCCCAAGCGCAAGATGACGTGACGAGAGCTTGGTCAAACTATCGCACTGTTTTCTCCCCCCGTTTACGGGGGGAGTGCCGCAAAGCGGCGAGGGGGGCGTCGTGCGCGTTCGCCCCCTCCGTCTCGCTACGCTCGACACCTCCCCCGTAAACAGGGGAGGAAAAGAAATTCAAAACACCGCATAACCTCCATCCACCACGAACAGATCGCCCGTGTGATAGGCGCTGGCGTTGCTCGCGAGATAAACCGCGATGCCGCCGAAATCGGCCGGTTCGCCCCAGCGGCGCATCGGCACGCGGGAAATCACTTTCTCGGTGAAGGTGGGATTGTCCTGCCAGCCCGCCGTCATGTCGGTGGCGATCCAGCCCGGCGCGATGGTGTTGGCGCGCACGCCATGACGCGCAAGTTCCACCGCGATGCCGCGCATCATGGAAATCACGGCACCCTTGGTGGCGCCGTAATGCTGGTTGCGGCCCGCGCCTTCGATGCCCGCGAGCGACGCCACGCCGACGAGCGATCCACCCGCATCGCCCTTCTTTGCGCGTTCGATCATGTGCTTGGCCGCTTCGCGCAGGGTATAGAACACGCCGTCTTCATTCACCGCATGCACTTTGCGAAACGCCTCCGCCGTAATTTCAATGAAAGATGACGCGCGCACGCCGATGCCCGCATTGGCGAACACCAAATCCACGCGGCCCATTTCCGCGACGGCTTCCTTCATGCCTTCGACGACTTCGTTTTCCTGCGACACATCCACTTTCCGCGTGGCGACGCGCTTGCCATGAGCGGCGAGGCGCTTTCTCGCGTCGGCGTTTTTCGTCTCGTTGGTGCCCCATATGACGAGATCGGCACCCGCCTGCGCCAGCGCTTCGGCCATGCCAAGCCCGATGCCGCCATTGCCGCCCGTGACGAGCGCCACTTTTCCCGTGAGGTCGAAGGCTTTGTACATGTGACAATCTCCTGAATGTTTGCGAGCGCACGCTAGACCGTGCCCGTTTTCCGGGCAATCGCCGCTAACCATGTGAGCGTGCGCACCCTCCCAAAACCGGCGGCCCTGTGACATGCTTGGCCCATAAAGGTGGGGCTGATGACATCTGAAATCGCGGTGATGAACCAGCGCGCCATCGCGCTGGCCGCGGATTCCGCGGTGACGCTGATCGACGGCGGCACGGTGGTCGTGCGCAACGAGCAGCGCAAGCTTTTCAATTTGATCGAAGGCAAGCCCATCGGCCTGATGTTTTTCGGCGTGGCCGACATGCTCGGCCATCCGTGGGACCACCTGATCGAGCATTATCAGAAGACGCAGAAGGCGGGCGCGTTTGCCCATGTGCGCGATTACGCGGCGAACTTCACCGCGGCACTCGACCACATGGAAGATTTCTTCCCGAAGAACCGGCAGAAAGATGACTACAAGCGGTTGCTCGCCTCGGTGTTCCGCTATGTTTTCAATTTCGCGCAATATCTGCGCGACAGCGGTGGGCGCGAAGGCGACGACACCGCCATCCTCGAACACGCCATCGATACGATCTGGCGCGATTACCAGTTCAAGCCCGATGGAACGCCGCGCCCCGATCTGCCGTGCTTCCCGGCGGAGTTCGGCCGCCGCGTACTCTCCGAACACGGCCCGATGATCGAGGAGCTAGTCGCTTATGGTTTTGCGCCCTTCGGTTTGGGCAAGCAGGCACAGCAGCGGCTGGTGGACATCGCGGTTTTCTGCGTGGTGAAGGATTTGTTCCTCGAAGACGTGACCGGTCTGGTGTTCGGCGGCTTCGGCAGCGAGGAGCGCTACCCCGCGCTCACCACATGGTTTGTTTCGGCCATCGTCTGCGGCATCGTCAAGCGCGCCGAGGCCAGCAACGACGCCATCGACACCGAGCACAAATCGCGCATCCGCGTGTTCGCCGACAGCGAAGTGACCAATGCTTTCATTCGCGGCATCGATTATAATCTGGAGCGCAGGCTCTATGGCGGCTTCCGCGTGCTGATGCACGGGCTGGTGGATCAATTGGTGGGCGCGTTTCCCAATACCGATCCGGCGACGCGCGAGGGCGTGCGCGAGAAATTCCAGAAGGATTTCGTGCCGCGCTATTTCGAAGCCTTCTATCAGGCGATTGCGCAATATCAGCAGCAGGCCTTCATCAATCCGGTGCTGCGCGTGCTGGAGATCGCGGGCCGCACCGAGCTTGCCGATACGGCGCGCGAGCTTGTGGGGCTGAACGTCTTCAAGAAGCGCATCATGGCGCAGAAAGAAACTGTGGGCGGCGCGATAGACGTCGCTATCATCAGCCGCGAAAACGGCTTTCAATGGCATGGAAAGGGTGGAGGCTGAGATGGAAAAATTGTCGAATGGCCAAAGCGCGTTTGCGCAAGGTGCTGACCGCCTTGGCGATGTTGCCCGCACCGTGAAGAACCAGCAGGTCAGCGATGTGCAAGGCGTGGCCATTCAATCGCCGCGCATGAGCGTGATCGCGCCCGACGAAGTATGGGCGAAGAAATTCATAAATCAGGGCATCGGCTCCGCGCCCGACATGATCGGCGTCAGCGGCATGACGCCGATGCCGCACACCACTTTCGTGATGGCGGAAGTCGCACCGCCGCGCATTTCCGTGGGCGATGCGGTGAAACGCACGGCCTCCAATCGAGCGCGCGCCGATGAACTTGCGCGTGGGCGTGAAGCCGGAACGGCCGAAGCGCTCGTGGCTGGGGCGCTTGCTGCGCGGGGTTTGACCCCCACCTGCTCCCCCTTTCAGGGGGAGGAAAAGATGGTGCTATATATTCCTCCCCCAGCAAGGGGGAGGTCGATCCCGCGCACCCCGGACTTGTTCCGGGGGAAGCCGGATCGGGTGGGGGTCACTCTTCAAATCTCCATCCCCCATACATGCTTCGCACTCGCGCGGATGATGCGGCGGGTTTCTTCCCAATTCACCATGTGCAGGGCTTCCTCGGCGGTCACCCATTTGCAATCCAGAACGTCGGACGCGGGCACCGCTTCGCCGCTCTGCCAATGGGCGCTAAAATCCACCAGCACATAATGCGACGTCACAGCGCCGCCCGGCTCGCGAGCGATGGCGTCCACCACATCGATCAAGCCTGCGATATCGATGGCGAGGCCCGTCTCTTCGTCCACCTCGCGGGCGAGCGCCTGGATCAGCGTCTCGCCGCGCTCGACCGCACCGCCGGGCAGGCTCCATTCGCCCAGCCGGGGCTGCTTGCCGCGGCGGATCAGCAGCATGGCGCCCGCGCCACGCCAGATGACCGCGCCCACGCCGACCTGCGGAAATTCCTCGCTCATCGCTCCATCGTGATCTGGTTAAGGCAATAGTGCTTGAAATCAACCCGTTACGCGATATCCCTCTTGTGCTATGGCAATAGGGACGCTTGCCGCCCCATATTTGCCACGAGGCCGCTTTAGGCCGCGCGCCAGACAAAGAGGATGTTGACCCCATGATTCGTTTCGGTGCCGTGGTGGCCGTTCTGGCCGCCCTGATCGCGCTCCCGGCCTATGCGGCCAGTTCGGCGCTGAGCCCGGAGGCCAACGCGGCCTATCTTGCCGCCAACGCCCAGAAGCCGGGCGTTCTGGTGGAGCCGAGCGGGCTGGAATACCGCATCATCAAGAGCGGCTACGGCAAGCGCCCCACAGCCTACGACAAGGTGCAGGTCTATTATTCAGGTAGCCTCATCAACGGCACGGTCTTCGATTCCACCGAGCCGGGCTTGCCCGCCACCTTCACCGTCAACCAGCTCATCCCCGGCTGGACCGAGGCGCTCGAACTGATGCGCGAGGGCGATCATTGGGAACTGGTGATCCCGTCCAATCTCGCCTATGGCGCGCGCGGCGCGGGCGATGGCGCCATCCCGCCCAATCAGACGCTGGTTTTCGACCTTCAGCTTGTCAGCGTGACGGCCGCCCCACCGGACAAGCCGAGCGACGACGACCAGGGCGGCCAATAGAGACGCCGGAAACCGAAGCGCGGCCGGCCCGGACCTGATAGGATGGGCCATCACGCACAGTTTTGCTTAGCGTTGACCGGGAGTTCGGGTCGCGATGTTCAAATGGTTCCGCACCGTTCCCGGCGGCACAGATCCGGATCGCGATTGCGCTTCTGCTGGTGGTCGGCGCGAGCGCGCTGTTCTGGGCGAGCCGCGACTACACGGTGATCGCGCCCGACTGGGACGGGCAGGTGCGCGGCATCTCCTACAGCCCAAGCCACCTCTTCACCGAAAAACAGCACGACCACGTCACGCCCGAGCAGCATCGACCGCGACATGGCGCAGCTTTCGCAACTCACCGGGCGCGTGCGCACCTATACGGTGTCGGGCGGGCTCGACCGCGTGCCGGAGATCGCGCGCCGCTACGGGCTGACCGTTTCGCTCGGCATCTGGATCGGGCCCGATCTCGAGCAGAACGAAAAGGAGATCGACACCGCCATCCGACGTGGCGCTCGCGAACCGGCGCGTCATCGATCGCGTGTTCGTCGGCAACGAGGCGATCCTGCTCGGCGACGTGACGCCCGATCAGCTCAACGACTACATCAAGCGCGTGCGCGCGGCGTTGCCGAACCGCATCAAGGTTACCACCGCCGAGCCGTGGTCGACCTGGCTGCTGACGCCGGAGACTCGGCGCAATATGTCGATTTCATCTCGATCCATCTGCTGCCCTATTGGGAAGGCATGTCGGTGCAAGGATTCGCTGGCGCTTTCTTGCAGCACGCCTATGGCCACGTTCAGGATGAATTTCCCGACAAGCCCATCGTCATCGGCGAAGCGGGCTGGCCGTCGGAAGGGCCGCACGCGCGTCAACGCCGAAGCCTCGCTCGCCAACGAGGCCTATTTCGTGCGCAATTTCGTGCAGCTCGCGATGGAGAAGGGCTACGACTATTATCTGATCGAGGCCTACGACCAGCCCTGGAAGGGCGGCAATGAAGGTGCTGTCGGCGCCTATTGGGGATTGTTCGACGCGCTCGGCACGCCGAAATTTCGCCTTTACCGGCATGCTGCGCACATTCCCCGAATGGCGCACCTATGCGCTGCGGTGCGGCCTTTCTCACCTTGATCCTGGGCTTGCTGATCCTCGGGCGCATGCCGCGCGTGCGCCAGCCGGGCTATCTCGTGATGGGCGGCTTGGTGGCGCTGGTGACGACCGGCCTGCTGATGCTGATCGACGCGAGCACGCTCGAATATATCGAGCCCGCCGATATCGCGATGATCTTGGCGATGGTGCCGCTGGTGTTGCTGGCCTCCACCGTGATCCTGACCGAAGGCATCGAGCTTGCGGCGAGCCTGTGGCGCGTGGAGCGGCGCATCCTGCGCGCGACGATCCCCGAGCAAATCCCCGCGCGTCTCGATCCATGTGCCTTGCTACAACGAACCGCCCGCGATGGTGATCGAGACGCTGAACGCGCTTGTCGCGCCTCGACTACGACAATTTCGAAGTCATCGTGCTCGACAACAACACCGAAGATCGCCGCCGTGTGGCGGCCGGTGGAGGCGCATTGCGCCGCGCTCGGCCCGCGCTTCCGCTTCTTTCATTTCGACAGTATGACGGGCTTCAAGGCCGGCGCGCTGAACAAGGCGCTGGAGCTGACCGATCCCGCCGCCACCTACATCGCCGTCATCGACAGCGATTATCAGGTCGAGCCGTTCTGGCTGCGCCGCGCGCTGCCGTTTTTCGCGACGCCCGAGGTGGCGCTGGTGCAAGGCCCGCAGGATTATCGCGACGGCCACGCCAGACATCTTCAAAGCGATGTGCTTACGAGGAATATCGCGGCTTCTTCCATATCGGCATGGTGGAGCGCAACGAGCACAACGCCATCATCCAGCACGGCACGATGACCATCGTGCGCAAGGATGCGCTCGAGGAGGTGGGTGGCTGGAGCGAATGGTGCATCACCGAGGACACCGAACTCGGATTGAAACTGTTCGAAGCCGGTTACAGCGCCGCATACATTCCGCAAAGCATGGGCAAGGGGCTGATGCCCGATACGTTGCAGGCCTTCATGAGCCAGCGTTATCGCTGGGTCTATGGCGCGATGCAGATCATGAAGCGCCACGCCGGCGCGATGTTCTTCGGCCGCACCAAACTGTACCTGGGCGCAGCGTTATCACTTCCTGTCCGGCTGGCTGCCGTGGATTTCCGACGGCCTCGGCCTGATCGTGACGCTGTTCGCGCTGATCTGGACATTGCTGATGACGGTGGCGCCGCGCTATTTCGACGTGCCGATGGTGGCGCTGTCGGGTGCGGCTCTGGCGCTGTTCGCCGCCAAGACCGCCAAGACGCTGCTGCTCTATCCGCAGAAAGTGCGTTCCGGACTGTTCGGCGCGGTGATCGCGTCCATCGCCGGGCCTTTCGCTGACGCACACGGTCGGCAAGGCGGTGCTGACGGGCGCGTTCACTTCGGGGCAAGCCGTTCCTGCGCACGCCCAAATGCGAAGACCCCGCCATGCTCAGTCAGGTGTTGCGCCAGACCTGGCAGGAAGTGACGCTGCTGTCGCTGTGCTGTCTTGCGCTTATCGCGATGGCGTTCGACCGCGGCTTCGATGATCCCGCCGCGATGCTGTGGATGGTGATGCTGACGATCCAGTCGATGCCTTACGCCGCCACCGTCATCACCGCCGTGCTGAGTGCTGTGTCGAACGCCGGGCCCGCCGCGAGGAGCTTGATCGGTCTTCCCGCCGCAAAACAAACTTCAAACGATGCAAGCCTGCGCGAAGCGGCTTAACGAAATGAATCCCTCTCCCTCGTGGGAGAGGAAATGACAAGCTCGACTAAATTTTTACAACCTTCCCCGGATTGAGAATGTTGTTCGGATCGAGCGTGCGCTTGAGCGTGCGCATCAATTCGATTTCCAGCGGCGATTTGTAGCGCGCGATTTCATCGCGCTTCATCACGCCAATCCCGTGTTCGGCGCTGATCGAGCCGCCAAGCGCATGCACGATATCGTGCACGGCGCGCGAAACATCGTTCCACTCGCGCAAGAAACGCTTCGTTGTCGCCGCCGGGCGGTACGCTGAAATTGAAATGAATGTTGCCGTCGCCCAGATGCCCGAATGCCACGGCGCCGCGCGCCGGGCACGATGCGCCGCAACGGCGGCGGATACCTCTTTCCAGCAATTCGGGAATGGCGCGCACCGGCACTGAAACATCGTGCTTGATTGACGCGCCTTCATGTTTCTGCGCTTCGGAAAGGCTTTCGCGCAAGCGCCACAAATTTGCGGCCTGTGCCTCGCTCGCGGCGAACACGGCATCGGTTGCGAGATTTTCCTGCATCGCTTGCGCGACTGCATTCTCGACAGTCTCTTTAAGCGAAGACGCGGCGCTTGTTGCCTCCATCAGCACATACCATGGCGAAGGCTTGGTGAGCGGATCGCTCGTTTGCGGAATGTGTTTCAAGACAAATTCGAGCCCGATGCGCGGCATCAGTTCGAAGGCGGAAACAAGCCCGCCGGTTTCGTCCTGCAATCGCCCGAGCAGCGCAATCGCCGCTTCGGGCGAGGGCAGCGCGATCAGCGCGGTCACCCGCGATTTGGGCTTGGGAAACAATTTCAGCGCGGCAGCGGTGATGATGCCGAGCGTTCCTTCCGCGCCGATGAAAAGCTGTTTGAGGTCGTAGCCGGTATTGTCCTTGCGCAGCGTGCGCAACAGATCGAGCACGCGCCCATCGGCCAGCACGACCTCGAGCCCAAGCACCAGATCGCGCGCCATGCCGTAGCGCAGCACATTCACCCCGCCCGCATTGGTGGAAAGATTGCCGCCGATGGTGGCGGAACCTTCCGCCGCCAGGCTGAGCGGAAAGATATTTGCCCGCTGCATCGGCCGCCGCCTGCACATTGGCCAGCACCACACCGGCTTCGGCAATGATCGTCATTCCGTCCGCATCGACATCGCGAATGCGGTTCATGCGTTCGAGGCTGAGCAGGATTTCGCCGTCCAGCGGAATTTGTCCGCCGACCAAGCCCGGTGTTGCCGCCTTGCGGCACGATTGCGCTGCCGGTCTGGTTGCAGATCGCGAGGATCGCGGACACCTGCGCCGTGGTTTGCGGCTTCAGCAGAAGCGTCGAGTGGCCCTGATATTTGCCGCGCCATTCGGTGAGATGCGGCGCGATCTCGCCCGCATCTTCGCTCCAGCCTTCGGACCGGCAGCCTCCTTCAATCGCGCGATCGACGTTCGCATAGGTCATGAAGCAGCCCGCCGCAAACGGTCGTTGATCGCTTCGCCGAGGCCATGTTCGGGCACGGCCATGACCGCAATGCGATCCGCGCCCGCTGCATCCAGCTCGCGCATCATGGCGAACAGATTTGCGGCGGCTTCGTTCACATCGCCCGCGGCACTCAGATTTCGCGTAACGCGCGCGCCCGAAAGCGGCGCACCGAAGGCGAGCAGCGCTTCATTGGCGTTCACATCCTTCGCATTCAACCGCATCGGTGTTTTCGGCGCATAATGACTTTTGAGTTGTCCGGGGGCATTGATCGCATCGCCCGCTCGTTTTGCCAATGGACCGATCACTGCTTCAATATTTTCTCGCGCAATCGCGCCGGGGCGCAGCAGAACCGGCTTGCCGTTCTCGAATCCGATGATCGTGGATTCGATTCCGAGTGTCGTTGGCCCGCCGTCGAGAACCAGATCGGCCAAATCCCCGACATGCTCCGCCCGCGTCGGGCTGACTTCGCCGGAGCGATTGGCGCTTGGTGCGGCGATTGGGCATCGCGCGGCTGCAAGCAATGCTTGCGCGGTTTTGTTGGCGGGCACGCGCAAGGCAATCGTGTCCAATCCCGCGCTCACCAGCAGCGAGAGGCGCGCGCTTTTCTTTCGAGGCAGCACCAGCGTCAATCCGCCGGGCCAGAACGCCTTCGCCAATTCGCGCGCGGCGGGCGAAAAATCCGCCAGTGTTTCGGCTTCGGTGAGATCGCGCACATGCACGATCAGCGGATTGAATTGCGGGCGGCCCTTTGCGGCGAAGATCGCCGCCACGGCCTTGTCGTTTGCCGCGTCGGCGCCGAGGCCATAAACCGTCTCGGTGGGAAACGCGACGAGGCGTCCCGCGCGCAGCATCGCGCCTGCTTCTTCGATGGAAGCGGCGTCAGCGGGGCGGATGCGCGCAAGTGTTTTTGTCGTCATTGTCTAAACCAGTTCCCTCACCCTTCGACGGGCTCAGGGTGAGGGACTAGATAACCCCTCATGCTGAGCTTGTCGAAGCATGGGGGCGTTAAGGCGCTTTATGCGCTGTCAGGTCGATGGTCACCGTCACCTCATGCGCCACCGGCTGGGGCTTTTCCCATATCCCGCTGCCCACGCCGAAATCGGTACGCAAAATCACGGCCTTGCCGACCATATGGGCGGAAGCGCCGTTGATCGAAAGCGTGAAGGGCAGGGTGATGGGCCGCGCAACGCCCCGGATCGTCAGCGTGCCGTCGGCCGACATAGGCATCGCCCGATTTGTGCGTGAAATGGGCGGCGGTGAAGCGCGCGGTCGCGAAATCTTTCACCTGAAAGCCGAGCGCGCCTTTCAGCCCATCGTCGAAATCGGGCTCGTCGGATTTCTCGCTTCCCGGATCGATGCTCACATCGGCGCGCGCGTGCGCCAGATCCGCCGGATCGAAATCGATGTCCGCCTTCCACGATTGGAACGCGCCGGAAAACGGCTCCTTGTCCCAGACCACGCTGAAGCCGAGCGCGCTTTTTGCGTAGTCCACGTTCCAATGCGCGGCGTATGCGGGCGCCGCAAACATCAATCCGCAAAGCGCAAACGCCAGACGCTTCACGATCATCCCTTTATGTGCGTGAAAGGGATCATGCGCAGCAATACCTCGTCGCGGCGGATGAACTGGTGATAAAGCGCGCCGCCGATATGGATGGGGACCAGCACAATCGCCGACCACGCGAGGAACACATGCGCAGCACCGAAATTATGCTGCCAGACATGCTTGGTCGCGCGCGTCATATCCGCGAAGCCGGGAAGATCGGGCCATGCGAACCAGCCGAAATACATCGTCGGCAAGCCCATCGGCGATGCCGACACGATCAGCCAGCCGGTCAGCGGAATGCCGACGATCAGCAGATAAAGCACGATGTGCGTCAGATGCGCGCCCAATTTGAACAGCGGGTTCAGATCGGCGGGCAGCGGCGGAACGTGATTGACCAGCCGCCAGCCAAGCCGCGCAATGCTCAACACCAGCACCGTCAGCCCGATGGATTTGTGAAGCTGCAACAGCCCGAAGAGGTTCGGATCGCTGCGCGGCAAATCGGCGAAATATAGCCCCAGCGCGATATTGGCGATGACGCCCGCGCGATCAGCCAATGCAGCGACATGGCAACGCTGCCATAGCGCGTTCTCGTGTTCTTCATTGTCATTTATTCGCTCTCCCGTTGGAACATCGCTTCGATGGTGATTTTTATGTCGTCGCCGACCAGCGGCTCCCAAACCATGCCGGTCATGCCGAAATCGCTGCGCTTGATGGTGGCGGTGGCCTCGAAGCCGAGCACGCGGGAATCGTCGAGCGGGTTCAGCTCGGTTCCCGTGAAGATCACGTCCAGCGTCACGGGCTTGGTGACGTTGCGGATGGTGAGATCGCCGGTGATCGGTGCCGTGCGTGGCATCGGCGCGCGTCATTGCCGTCGCCTTGAAAATCGCGTGCGGATAATGCGCGGTATCGAACACGTCCGTACCTTTGAGCGTATCGTTCAGCCGCGCGCTCGGCGTATCCACGCTGCCGGTGTCGATGGTGATGGAAACAGCGCTATGCTCCGGCCTGCCGGAATTGAAATTCATCGTGCCGGACATCTTGTCGAAGCGGCCGTAATAAGCGGTCAGCCCGATATGGCGGATGGAGAACAGCACCTGGCTGTGGGCGGTTTCGAGCCGGTATGTGCCGCTGGGCGCCTGGCTGGCATCCATGCTCGCGTCGTCGGCGGCGGCCGGAAACGCCAGCGCCATCAGGGCCAGAAACGGGATAATCGCGCGGTGCTGCATGGCAAACTCCCTGAAACATGGCCTAGCGTACAAATGTGTCCGCAATATACCGGCCTTGACGGCTTCGTGTCGCGGTTTCCATAGTCGTTCCCGACAGATATTGGACAAAACCCTTGAGCGAAACCAAGGCGCCCCTCCGGCCCGGGCGCAACCTCGACTATCCCTACGATACAAGGCCGGAATTGGGCGCCACCATTGAAATCGCGCCCGGCGTGCATTGGGTGCGCATGCGCCTGCCCATGCAGCTCAATCACATCAATGTGTGGCTTTTGGAGGACGGCGAGGGCTGGACCATCGTGGATACCGGCATCCGCGACCAGACCACCAAGGATGCGTGGAAAACATTGTTCGCGGGCGTGATGGGCGGGCGCGCGCTTGCCCGCGTGATCGTCACGCATCTGCATCCCGATCATGTGGGGCTTGCGGGCTGGCTGGTGCGCAAATTCGATGTGAAGCTCTGGATGTCGCGCACCGATTATCTGTTGTGCCGGACGCTGGTGGCCGATACGGGGCAGGAAGCGCCGCCGGAGGGCATCCGCTTTTATAAAGCCGCCGGTTTTTCCGAAGAGGCGCTCGACACCTACAAGACCCGCTTCGGCGGATTTGGCCTTGGCGTTCACAAGCTGCCGAGTTCGTACCGGCGCATTGTCGATGGCGAGGAAATCAAAATCGGCAAACGCGTGTGGACGGTGGTGGTGGGGCGCGGCCACGCGCCGGAACATGCGTGTCTGTGGTGCAAGGATGCCAACATCATCATTTCCGGCGATCAGATCCTGCCGCGCATTTCATCGAATGTGAGCCTGTTCCCGACGGAGCCCGACGCCAATCCGCTTCAGGACTGGCTCGAATTCCTGCGCGCATCTGCGCGATCTGTTGCCCGCCGATATTCTGGTGCTGCCATCGCACAACGAGCCGTTTCGCGGCGTGCGGTTGCGCCTGCAGGAACTGATAGACGATCACGAAGCGAATATGGAAAAGCTGCTGGTGTTGTGCGCGGAGCCGAAGCGCGCGGTGGATGTTTTCCCCGCGTTGTTCCGCGCCAAGATCACCAGCGGAAATTTCGGCATGGCGACGGGCGAGAGCCTTGCACATCTGAATTGTCTTATCGCGCGCGGGCGCATTGCGCGCACGACAGATGCGGATGGTGTGGATTGGTATAAAACAGTTTGAAGGAGAATAAGGTGAGCTTGAAGGGAAAAACATTGTTCATCACCGGCGCGTCGCGCGGCATCGGCCTTGCGATCGCGCTGCGTGCGGCGAAGGACGGCGCCAATGTGGCGATTGCGGCGAAAACCGCCGAGCCGCATCCCAAATTGCCCGGCACGATCTACACCGCCGCCGAGGAGATCGAGAAGGCGGGCGGCCGCGCACTGCCGATCATGTGCGACATACGCTTCGAGGATCATGTCGCCGCTGCCGTGGAAGAAACCGTCGCAAAATTCGGCGGCATCGACATCTGCGTGAATAATGCCAGCGCCATCCAGCTTTCCGGCACGCTCGCCACCGACATGAAGCGCTACGATCTGATGCACCAGATCAATGCGCGCGGCACCTATGTCGTCAGCCGCGCCTGCATTCCGCATCTGCGCCGCGCGGCCAATCCGCATGTGCTGATGCTGTCGCCGCCGCTCGACATGAACCCGCGCTGGTTCAAGGGCCACACCGCCTACACGATGGCGAAATACGGCATGAGCATGTGCGTGCTCGGCATGGCGGCGGAATTCGCGGACGAGGGGATCGCGTTCAATGCGCTCTGGCCGCGCACGGGCGTCGCCACCGCCGCCATCCGCAATGCGCTGGCGGGCGACGAAGGCATGAAGCATTGCCGCACGACCGATATTCTTTCGGACGCCGCCTATATGATCTTCAACAAGAAGGCGAAGGATTTCACCGGCAATTTCCTGATCGACGACACGTTCCTTTCGCAGAACGGCGTCACCGATTTCGATCGGTATCGCGTCGATCCCACGAAGGATCTGATGCCGGATTTCTTCGTGCCGGATTACATGCCGCCGCCGGCCGGCGTCAGCCTCAAGGCCGCAAAGTAGCGCAGAAGCCCACCAGATGCGCCACGCCGCGCGCCACATAGGCCGTGGTGCGCCAGGCCGCGGCCTCGACTTCGGCGGGCGCGCTGTAGCGGGCGTGATTGATGGCGTGCGCCACGCGCGTCGTGCCGATGCCGCCGGTGAAGCCCGCGGTCACCACGGCCACAACAATCGCAATGGTCTTCAGAAGGTAGTAACGGCGCTCCATATTCGCCTCCATCCCTGAGGACGATTCCTATCATAATTCTTCGATCCCGAATGCGGCCATTCAATGGCCCGTGAAGGCCCTGTATTTCTTGCAATGCACGCATGCGCCGGAGGCTAAACTGCCAAGGAATCTGGGGAAGGGGACTTGGATGCGCTGGGCGGCCGCCGTTTGCGGATTGATGGCCGTGGGCTGGATCGCGCCCGCGTCGGCCGCATCCTTGCCCGCCTGCGCCTCGAATATCGTTCTTTCCAACGTTGCCGTCGCACGGGTGCAGGAAGGCGGCACTTTGGTGCTGGCGGACGGCCACAAGCTGCATCTTGCAGAGGTCCTGCTTGCCACAAAGGCCGATGCGGCGCTCTCGACGCTGGCGGGGGGCAAGCGGATCGTGGCCGCAGCCTCGATGGCGGAACTGGACCGCTATGGCGTCGTCGGCGCGCAGATATTCCTGCCCGGCGGCGACTGGCTTCAGATCGCCATGCTCCGGCAGGGATTGGCGCGTGCCTATTTCACGCCGGACGAGCCCGATTGCGCCGACGCGCTCTATGCCGCCGAGCAGCAGGCCCGCGCGGCTCGCGCCGGTATCTGGGCCGATCCCGCCAATGCCGTGCGCACGCCGGAAACGATCAGATGGCGCGACACCGGCACGTTCCAGATTGTCGAAGGCAAGGTGGTGAGCGCCAATGTGAAGGGTGCGCGTGCCTATCTCGATTTCGGCGCGGACTGGAAAACCGATTTCACCGCCACCATTCCGCCCGACGCCATGAAATTGTTTGCCGCATCCGGCATCGACCCGAGCAACTACGCAGGTAAAACAATCCGCGTGCGCGGCTGGATCGATGAATATCACGGTCCCGAAATCGAGATTGCGGCGCCGGGGGATGTGGAGGTGGTGAAATAGTTTTCCTCCCCCTGAAAGGGGGAGGTCGCGAGCGTTTGCGAGCGGGTGGGGGTCAATTTCGCGAGCGAGACATGACCCCTCCCGGATCGTCCAATCGCTTCTTGCGAAGCTCGGGACGATCCGCCCTCCCCTTGCAGGGGAGGGAAAAACGAAAGGCCCGGATCGCTCCGGGCCTTTCGCATTCGAATGTCGGAAAGCCTTACGCCGCCTTCTTCACCAGCATGCCTTCCACGCGCTTGACCGCGGTGGGCTCGTCCGTCTTTTCGACGGCGGCGACTTCGCGCGCCATGCGGGCGAGGGCTGCTTCATAAAGCTGGCGCTCGGAATAGGATTGTTCCGGCTGGCCGCTCGCGCGATGCAGATCGCGCACGACCTCCGCAATCGAGACGAGATCGCCCGAATTGATCTTGGCTTCGTATTCCTGGGCGCGGCGCGACCACATGGTGCGTTTGACGCGCGCGCGGCCCTTCAGCGTGTTGAGCGCGGTCGCCACGACATCGGGCGAAGACAGCTTGCGCATTCCCACGGCCTTGGCCTTCGCGGTCGGCACGCGCAACGTCATCTTGTCCTTGTCGAAGGTGATGACGAAAAGCTCCAGCTTCGCGCCGGCCACTTCCTGTTCTTCCACGCGCGTGATGCGGCCCACGCCATGGGTGGGGTACACCACATGGTCGTTCGCCTTGAATTCGAGCTTCCGGTTCGTATTGGCCGGGATCTTCTTTTTGACTGCGGTCGTCGTCGTGGTCATCGTCATTTCAGTTCCTGTCCTTCGCCCCGTCGCCCGGTACGCCTGCTTCGCGCCGGCGCACCGCCAAAGCGCTGCGGTGCAATATCGAAACCCCGATTTTGGTCACTCGGCGCGCAACAATCCGTCCGAAAACGAGGTCCCCAACGTTCGGGGGGCACCAGGACCAGGTATCCGGATCACGCGGAAGCAGGGATGGGATGCTTGTTATAGCTTCTGTCCTGCCTTTACCGACTGAGACGCTTATATCACAGGATGTGGTGTTTGGGAAGATCAAATATGCCAAGCATTTGAAATTTCGGCGTTTATTTAAAATTTTGTGAGAAATTGTCAGGGCATTTCAGTCCCTTATCCGGCAACGAATCGAAAGGTGCCGCAAATTCTACGAACCTTCGCCGGGTTTATCGGAGAAGTACTTGTCGAATTTGTTCTCTACGCCGTCCCACTCCTTCGCATCTGCGGGAGCCGTGCCGTGCTGGGTGATGTTCGGCCATTTCTTGGCATATTCGGCATTTACCGCCAGCCAGCGCTCCAGCCCCGGCTCGGTATCGGGCTTGATGGCTTCCGGCGGGCATTCCGGCTCGCACACCCCGCAATCGATGCAGACCTCCGGGTCGATCACCAGCATGTTGTCGCCCTCGTAGAAGCAATCGACGGGGCAGACCTCCACGCAATCCATGTATTTGCACTTGATGCAGGCTTCGGTGACGACAAAGGTCATGGGCGGGCTCCGTTGGGCTCACTTAAGGCCGTGCGGCGGCGCGATCAAGGGTTTCGTTACCCGAGGATCCAATATGCCGCCATGGAGGTTCAAACGTTTGGGTAAGCGGCGTTTTCGCCTGTGGATGCCGGGTTAATTTAACCGAACAGCCCGCGAACGAATACGGCCCGAATCACTAACCGAATCAATATCATGATGTGTTCTCATACTATTACTCGTTTGTCAAGGATATGTGACCGCCATATCTTGTGGGTGGATCGAGCAATGGAGTCCGGCGCGGGCCCGCCCCGGCATATCCTCCGTGGACGGAGAAATGTGACCGTCTTTTGACGCTTGTTTCGCAGGCGCGGTGCGGGCAAAAGGGGGCGATTTCGGAGGGATTGATGAGCGGCAAGGACCCCAAAGCCTGGGCGGCGCTGGCGGCGAAGGAGTTGAAGGGTAAATCGCCCGACAGCCTCGTCTGGCACACGCCGGAGGGCTTCGATGTGAAGCCGCTCTACACCGCAGCCGATCTGGAGGGCTTCGAGGCCGCCAACACGCTGCCCGGCGCCGCACCCTTCATGCGCGGCGTGCGCGCCACGATGTATGCGGGGCGTCCCTGGACCATCCGCCAATATGCGGGATTTTCGACGGCCGAAGAATCCAACGCCTTCTATCGCAAGAATTTGGCCGCCGGTCAGATGGGATTGTCGGTCGCTTTCGATCTGGCGACGCATCGCGGCTACGACAGCGATCATCCGCGCGTGGCGGGCGATGTCGGCAAGGCGGGCGTCGCCATCGATTCCGTGGAGGACATGAAAATCCTCTTCGCCGGAATTCCGCTGGATAAAATGTCCGTCTCAATGACGATGAACGGTGCGGTCATTCCCACCATGGCGAATTTCATCGTGGCGGCGGAAGAAGAGGGCGTGCCGGCCGAAAAACTTTCCGGCACGATTCAAAACGACATCCTCAAAGAATTCATGGTGCGGAACACCTACATCTATCCGCCCGGGCCGAGCATGCGCATCGTCGCCGACATCATCGAATACACGGCGAAGAAAATGCCGAAATTCAATTCGATTTCGATCAGCGGCTATCACATGCACGAAGCGGGTGCCACCGCCGTGCAGGAACTGGCCTTTACGCTCGCCGACGGCATCGAATATGTGCGCGCGGCCCTTGCGAAGGGGCTGGCGGTCGATGAATTCGCGCCGCGGCTTTCCTTCTTCTTCGGCATCGGCATGAATTTCTTTATGGAAGTGGCAAAGCTGCGTGCGGCGCGATTGTTGTGGGCGCAGATCATGGCGGGGTTTGGTGCTGCAAATCCCGAAAGCCAGATGCTGCGCACCCATTGCCAGACGAGCGGCGTCTCGCTCACCGAACAGGACCCCTACAACAACATCGTGCGCACCACCATCGAGGCGCTGGCGAGCGTACTCGGCGGCACGCAATCGCTGCACACCAATTCCTTCGACGAAGCGATTGCGCTTCCCACCGAATTCTCCGCCCGCATCGCGCGCAACACGCAACTTATTCTCCAGCACGAAGCGCAGATCACCAAAGTGATCGATCCGCTGGGCGGTTCTTATTATGTCGAAGCGCTCACGCATTCGCTGGCCACCGCCGCGCGCGCGATCATCGATGAAGTCGAAGCGATGGGCGGCATGACGAAGGCCGTCGAAGCGGGCATTCCGAAACTGCGCATCGAGGAAGCAGCCGCGCGGCGTCAGGCGCGGGTGGATCGCGGCGAGGATATCATCGTCGGCGTCAACAAATTTGCGCCCACGCAGGATGCCCCCGTCGATGTGCGCGATATCGACAACGCGGCGGTGCGCGAAAGCCAGATCGCGCGGCTGAAGCATGTCAAAGCCACGCGCGATGCGAAGAAGACCGAAGCTACACTTGCCGCACTGATCGAAGGTGCAAAAGGAAACGGCAATCTTTTGGAACTCGCCGTGAATGCAGCGCGCGCGCGCGCGACAGTCGGCGAAATCTCCGATGCGATGGAACGCGTGTTCGGCCGCCACCGCGCCGAAATCCGCTCCATCGCAGGCGTCTATGGCGGGGCGTATGAAGGCGATGCCGATTTCGCATCCATCCGCGCCGAAGTGGAAAAATTCGCGAAGGACGAAGGCCGCAGGCCTCGCATTCTTGTCGCCAAGATGGGGCAGGACGGCCATGACCGCGGCGCCAAGGTCATCGCCACCGCGTTTGCCGATCTCGGTTTCGATGTCGATATCGGCCCGCTGTTCCAGACGCCGGAAGAAGTGGCGAAGGATGCCATCGAGGCCGATGTGCATGTCATCGGCATTTCAAGCCAGGCCGCGGGCCATAAAACATTGGTGCCGCAATTGATCGCGGCGCTGAAAAAGGAAAAGGCCGAGGACATTCTCGTGGTTTGCGGCGGCGTGATCCCGCAGCAGGATTATCCATTTTTGCAGAAGGCGGGCGTGGCGGCGATCTTCGGCCCCGGCACCAACATCCCCGATGCGGCGCGGCATGTGCTGACGCTCATTCGCGCAAGGCACAAAGTTGCTGCGTGATCTTCAACCCTCCCCTTGAGGGAGGGTCGAAATTTGCGTGAGCAAATTTCGGGGAGGGGTCACGCTTCGGTGCTGGTGGTCTAACCCGTCCCCGAAAAATTCTTTTCGCTTTCGCTCAAGAATTTTTTCGGCCCTCCCTCAAGGGGAGGGCGGGAAATCGCGTTACCCCTTACTCGGCGCACCAACCGGCGTGCCGTTGACGCTCAATTGCGTCAGCTCCACCGACACCGTGCCCCATCCCGTGCTCGCCCAGAGCTTCAGCGCCACGACATAATGCCCGCTCGGCGCGTTGGCGCTCGGCACGTCCGCGAACAATCCGTAGATCGGCGGCCAGCCTTCGCCTTCCTTTATCATCTTGGGTTTGTAGCCCGCGATCTGGTGATACTTGATGGTGCAGAGATGCGCGGTGCCGTTGTAAAGCCCGCCGTCCAGCTTCACCGGCTGATCCTTCACGTAAGTGAATTCGATGTTGTAGCGCCGCCGCCCGTCGAACACGGGTGCGACCTTGCCGCAAGGGTTCGCCGCGTCCGCCGTCACACCGGCAAGGATCGAGGTCGCCGCACTCATCGGATCGAGCGCTTCTTCCATCTGCGCATCGCTCACCGGATATTTGCTCAGCGAATAGGGCGGATCGGCCAGCACCTGCGGCGCGCCATCGCCATATGTCACCTTCACGCGCTCTTTCTTTTCCTCGCTGCGGCGCGAGAAGGAATCATAGACCTGCGGCTCAAGCGCGTGGGCCTGGTAATGGCCGTTGGCGGATGCATCGATCTCGGCCTGCCAGAACACGGAGATGATGCCGCTGGTCTTGAAATGCGATTTCACGTCATAGGACGCATCGGCGAATTTGCCGTCATAGTTGGTATGGCCGAAGGGAATGCCCCAGAAGGCGAGGCTGTAGGCGACGTCGAGCGTGCCGGGTTTCTCCGGTTCGATCGAGGCAAGCCGCGTCGCGGGCTCGCCGGCCAGCGCGGGCCAGATCAGCGCGCCCGACACCAGCATCGCTCCAAGCAATTGACGCACGCCTCTTTCCGACATAGCCGTCCTCCAGACCGTCCCGCCGGGATTATAGAATGCCGCCCAAAATGGTCCAATTATGACCGCGACAAAATCCGGCAATGCGCTGGCCGAGGCCGTGCGGGCGGGCGACCGCCGGGCGCTGGCGCGCGCCATAACGCTGGCGGAATCCACGCGGGTCCGCCGACCGCGCCGAGGCCGAGCGCCTGTTAACCGAACTCCTGCCCCATGCGGGCCGCGCCATGCGGATCGGAATTTCCGGCGCGCCGGGAGCAGGCAAATCCACCTTCATCGAAGCCTTCGGCCAACACCTGACGGGGCAGGGGCTGAAGGTCGCCGTGCTGGCGGTCGATCCCTCGTCGCGGCGATCCGGCGGCTCGATCCTCGGCGACAAGACGCGGATGGAAAAACTTAGCCGCGATCCGAACGCCTTCATCCGGCCATCGCCCGCGGGTGCCACGCTCGGCGGTGTCGCGCGGCGCACGCGCGAAGTGATGCTGCTATCCGAAGCCGCCGGATTCGATGTGGTGATCGTGGAGACGGTGGGCGTCGGCCAATCCGAAACCGCGATTGCCGATATGGCCGATCTCTTCGTGCTGCTCGTTTCGCCGGGCGGCGGCGACGATCTGCAAGGTATCAAGCGCGGCGTGATGGAACTGGCCGATTTCGTCATCGTCACAAAAGCGGATGGCGATCTTGTCACCGCCGCCACGCGCGCGGCGGCCGATTATCACGCGGCCCTTCATCTGATGCGCCCGAAATACAAATCGCTGCCACCTTCGGTGATGAAGGTCTCGGCGCTCAAGGGCGAAGGCATCGGCGCGGCGTGGGAGGCGATGCAGGCGCTCCACCGCGCCCTTGTTGACGGCGGACACTTGAAACATTTGCGCGCCGATCAGGCGCGGCGCTGGTTCTGGAGCGAGGTTCAGGCGGCGCTGGCCGACGAAATCATGGCCGATCCCGAGACGGCCGCCGAAGCGGCCCGCGTCGAGGCGAAGGTCGTGGCGGGCAAGGCCCTGCCGGATGCGGCGGCCCGGGCGCTGATCGCCGCTTTCCGCAGCACTTGACGGAAAAGACCCATCCGCTTATCAGGGCGCCTCTTTTTCGGGACGGAATCCATGGCGCGGCGCTGCGAATTGACGGGCAAGGGGCTTCTGGTTGGCAACAATGTCAGCCACGCCAACAACAAGACCAAGCGGGTTTTCCGCCCCAATCTCCAGACCGTTTCGCTGGCCAGCGACACGCTGGGCCAGAATGTGCGCCTCAAGATCTCCATGAACGCGCTGCGTTCGGTGGACCGGATTGGCGGGCTGGACGCCTTCCTGCTCAAGGCCCATGACGAGGTCCTGTCGATCAAGGCCCTGCGGCTGAAGCGCCAGATCGCCAAAAAGGCCGCGGCCGCCGCCGCTTAAGGTTTACAGGCCCTTAGCCCTGTTTCCGGGCTGTTACGGGCATGACATCTGCACCCTCTATCCTGTAATGTCTCAAAACGTGCCAGCCAAAAGGCGGCATGGGGGTAGGGTGTGGTGTCGGGTTTTGAAGCAGGCGTTCGGGCCAATTCGCAAATCGGCGCTGCTGGGTATTCAGTCGGAAACGCGGATGCGCGCGCGCCGGGCGCGATGATCGGGCGCGCCCATGTGGCGGCCCCTTCGAGCAATGCCGCCACCGCGCGGCGCTATGCGGGCGCGTTGCTGGCGCCCCTGCAATTGATTTTGCCGATCGCGCTTCTGATGACGATTTTGTCGGCTTCCTTCATCTATGGCAACATGCGGGCGGATTGGCTCGGCGTGCCCGCTTGGCTGACGCTGGGCGATCTGCTGGTGCCGCTCACCTTCCTCGCCATTCACGTCACCAACCGGCGCTATGGCGCGGGCTATGCGCTGGCGCAGGTCGTGGGCGCATGGGCGTTCGGCCTTGCCGCGATCTGGGCGGCGCGCAGCGATCTCGGCTTGCTGGTCAGCCGTCCGTTGCCGCAGATGCGCGAGGCGCTGGCGTTTGGCGGCGCGCTGTTTCTGGGCCAGATTTTTGCGGTCGCCGTGTTCGACCGCACGCGCGGGCCCAAATGGTGGCAGGCGCCGCTGTTTGCCTCATTCTGGGGCGGGGTGATCCTCTGCCTGATCGGATTTCCCGCGGCCGATATCGGCACGGCGACGGACTGGACGACGCCCATGCTCTCCTATCTTGGCGTAATGACAGCAGCGGCGATTGTTCTGGTCGGGCCGTATTGGGCGATCCGCGGCATCGTCACGCCGACATCGGGTTTCGGCGGGTATTGAAATTCTCCAATCCTATTTTCCGTCATGGCCGGGCTTGTCCCGGCCACCCATGAACACTCTGCTAAACGGAGGATATGGGTGGCCGCCACGAGGGCGGCCATGACGAAGAATGAATGGGTTTATTGAACCTCAAACATCAGCAGCACCGTGCGCTGGATGACGTGATTATAATTGTCGTCCGAAATCATCGTGAGCAGCGTCTTGCCGTCCGCGTCGCGGCGCAGCGATAGCCCTTCCATATTATCGATGTTCTCGCGCATCGTGAACTCGGCGATCTCATGGCCGTCGAGCCGCGCGCCGGGCTTGACATCCGCACGATCGATCTCGCGCACGGCAATCACCACGCCGCGTATCGGCCCGAAATAATGCCGTTCCAGCAGATAAAGATTTCCGTCCGGTCCCATCGCCGCATCGGAAATCTCGTAAGGATCGTGATGGCGAACGCTTAACGCATCGCCCTCATGCTTCGACGGGCTCAGCATGAGGGATTGGTCAGTTCCCTCACCCTGAGCTTGCTTGCCGGCCATAGCTTCAGCGAAGGTGGGTCGAAGGGTGAGGGGGATCAACCACACCGGATGATCGCCGTTGCTGTCCTGCGGCGTTTCGGCGACGGCCAGCAATTCATGCGGCGCAAAGAGCGTCAGACCTTCAAGCCCCGAATTCGATTCAAGCGATTTGATCGCGTCCGGCGTCGGCACGACTTCCGGCTTCACATCCAGCGAATGCGAAAGATCATATTCCCAGATGCGATGATCGCGCTCGAAACTCACAACCACCGGGCCGTCGGTATCGAGCGGCGATAGCGAAGTCCAGACCTTCGGCATCGCCTTCCTTTTCAACCATCGCTTTGCTGTCGAGATTCTGCATGTCGGCCAGTTGCGCGTGATCCACACCAATCAGATCGCCCTTTGAATCGTAGATCAGATGCGCGCGCAGCCAATGTGCCTCATCGGATTGCGACAGCATCGTTGCGCCATCGGCACTCACGATCAGCCCCGACCAGCCGCCAAAGCGCGGATCGGGCGAAGAAATCTCAAGCCCGCCGCGATAGAAGAGTTGTCCGACGCGATGCTCTTTCGGATCGAGCGCCGAAAGCGGAATGGGTTTGTACGAAAGCGCCACCGCATCGGGCAGATCGGGCGAACGCGGCGCTTCGGTGGCACACGCGCTCAGTGCGAACAGCAGCGCAACCGCGCCGCAGCCCGCAAAAAGTGCGGCGCGCCTCATGCCGCGATCGGATGGCGCGAATGGCGCACGCGCGAGGAGCGCTCCGGCCGTCCGGGGCGGCCGTGATCTTTTTCTTCCGCGAAGAGCGAAATCAATTGCGTCGTCATCGCGCCGCCAAGTTGTTCGGCATCCACAATCGTCACCGCCTTGCGGTAATAGCGCGTCACATCATGGCCGATGCCGATGGCGGTGAGTTCGACGGAGGATTTTTCCTCGATGTCGTCGATCACATGGCGCAGATGCCGCTCCAGATAATTGCCCGCATTCACCGACAATGTGGAATCGTCCACCGGCGCGCCGTCGGAAATCACCATCAAAATCTTGCGCTGCTCGGAGCGCGCAATCAGCCGATTATGCGCCCACATCAGCGCTTCGCCGTCGATATTTTCCTTGAGCAATCCTTCGCGCATCATCAGGCCGAGATTTTTCCGCGCGCGCCGCCACGGTTCGTCCGCGGCTTTATAAACGATATGCCGCAGATCGTTCAGTCGCCCCGGATGCGGCGGCTTGCCGTCCGCGATCCATTTCTCGCGGGATTGGCCGCCTTTCCAGGCGCGCGTTGTGAAACCGAGAATTTCCACCTTCACCGCGCAACGCTCCAAAGTGCGCGCCAGAATATCGGCGCACATCGCCGCCACCATGATCGGGCGGCCGCGCATCGAGCCGGAATTGTCGAGCAGCAATGTGACAATCGTGTCGCGGAAGGTCATGTCCTTTTCCTGCTTGAAGGACAAGGGATGCATGGGATCGATGATGATGCGCGGCAGGCGCGCGGCATCGAGCATGCCTTCTTCGAGATCGAATTCCCAGGAACGGTTCTGCTGCGCCATCAAGAGCCGCTGCAATTTGTTGGCGAGCCGCGAAACGATGCTCTGCATCGCCTGCAATTGCTGGTCGAGGAAATTGCGCAGGCGGCTCAATTCATCCGCATCGCACAGATCGGTCGCGTTCACCATCTCGTCGAATTGCGCGGTGAAGACGCGATAGCCCCACTCGTCCTGATGCGAGAAAGGCTGCTCGGGCCGCCACGGCTTTGCGCCGTCCTCGGCCTCCATCGTCTCGCTCATTTCGGCGGTCTGTTCGGCCTGCATCTCGGCGGAAGTTTCCTCGCCTTCCTCGCCATCGGCCTCGCTCATCTGCGCGTCGGAAAATTCCTGGGCCTGCGCGTCGTCGCCTTCCGCACCTTCCTCGCCCTGTTCGGGTTCGGTGTTTTCTTCGGCGCCCTCGCTTTCGGATTGTTCGGAGAGATCGTCGCCCAGTTCCAGATCGTGCAATATCGTGCGCGTGACTTTGGCGAACGCCGCCTGATCGCGCATCGCGCCTTCGAGTTTTTCGAGGTCTTTGCCCGCGCGTTCCTCGATCCATGGCCGCCACAGATCGGCAATGTTGCGAACGGAGTCCGGCAACGCTTCGCCCGTCAGCTTCTCGCGGATGATAAGCCCCAGCGCTTCGGCGAGCGGCGCTTCGGCGCGGTCCTTCACCTTGGCAAACCCGCGCGCATTGCTGCGCGCTTCAAGATTGGCCATCAGATTGCTGGCGACACCTTTCAGCGCCGTTGCGCCAATGGATTCCACGCGCGCCTGTTCGGCGGCTTCGAAAAGTGCGGCAGCATCCACCGATTGCGGGCGGAATTGATTGTGCACTGCATCTTCGTGATAGGCGCAGCGCAGCGCATAGGCATCGCCTTGACCGCGCACGATGGCGATTTCATTGGGCGGCAAATTGCGCGAGGGCAAAGGCAGCTTCGCCTTCAGGCCCTTCAGCGACGGCTGCTCCGGGCTGAAATTCACTTCCAGCTCCGGCTCGCCCGCGAGGCTGCGCACGGCGGTGGCGACAGCGCGCTTGAAGGGTTCGGCCGGATTTTCCGGCTTCATGCGACGAGAACTTTCGCCGCGCTCTCCGGCAATTCGTCGCCGAAGGCGCGCTGATAGAATTCGGCGACGCTGGCGCGTTCCAACTCGTCGCATTTGTTCAGGAACGTCAGCCGGAATGCGAAACCGATATCGTTGAAGATCTCCGCATTCTCCGCCCATGTAATCACCGTGCGTGGGCTCATCACGGTCGATAGATCGCCGTTGATAAACGCGTTGCGCGTCATGTCGGCCACGCGCACCATCGCGGAGATCGTCTTCTTGCCTTCGGCGGTGGCCGCATAATTTGGCGTCTTGGCCAGCACGATATTCACCTCGGCGTCGTGCGGCAGATAATTCAGCGTGGCCACAATGTTCCAGCGGTCCATCTGGCCCTGATTGATCTGCTGCGTGCCGTGATAAAGCCCCGTCGTATCGCCAAGCCCGATGGTGTTGGTCGTGGCGAACAGGCGGAACGCCGGATGCGGGCGGATCACGCGGTTCTGATCAAGCAATGTCAGCTTGCCTTGCACTTCCAGAACGCGCTGGATGACGAACATCACGTCCGGGCGGCCCGCATCATATTCGTCGAACGTCAGCGCCACGGGATTCTGCAAGCACCATGGCAGCAATCCCTCGCGGAATTCCGTCACCTGCAAGCCATCCTTCAGCACAATCGCATCCTTGCCGATCAAATCGATGCGGCTGATATGGCTGTCGAGGTTCACGCGGATGCACGGCCAGTTGAGCCGCGCGGCCACCTGTTCGATATGCGTTGATTTTCCCGTGCCGTGATAGCCCTGGATCATCACGCGCCGGTTGAAGGCGAAGCCCGCCAGAATCGCCAGCGTCGTTTCGCGGTCGAAGCGATAGGCCGCGTCGAAATCCGGCACATATTCGTTGCCCTTCGAAAACGCCGGCACCTTCATCTTGGTGTCGATGCCGAACACGGATTTCACATCCACCGTCGTGTCGGGCACGGACGCGGAATCGAGGCCTCTGGACTCAGTCGTCATCACATTATTCCGGAGTAAATGTGTCGTGGGCGTTCAGCCCTCGCACCGGGAAGAGCAGGGCGCGGCGCCTTTAGGTCAGGCCGGCCGCGCGCAAAACGCCATAGGCCTTGATAACCTGCTTCAGACGCTCCTCAGCGCCCCGATCGCCGCCATTGGCATCGGGATGGAACCGCTTTACCAATTCCTTATACCGCGCCTTTATTTCCTGCAAGGTGGCACTAGCGTCAAGATTGAGGGTTTCCAGCGCAATTAATTGCGGGCGGGCGAGGCGGCGCTCCGGCGGACGCGGTTTTTCGCACGTTTCGGAAAACACACCATAGCGGTCGTCCATATCGGGGCCGTTATGCCCGTCGCGCATACGCGCGCTGCGCCGCCCAAGCGGCCATGTCGGGCGATGGCCGATTACGGCCTCTATCTGAAAGGCCGCGATCTCGGCTTCGTTCATGCCGAGGAAATAATCCCACGCCTCATTGTGCGCACGCGCATGTTCGAGGCAGAAAAACAGGTGCTCGTCCAGATTGTCGCGGGATTTGGGCACGCGATGGCTGCCTGGATTGGGGCAATCGGCCCTGGCGCAGGCGCGCAATGCGGGCTCTTTCACGACGCCCGGCTTGATGCGGATGTCTTTTTTGAAACGGGCGCGCGGCGTTGCCTGAACCATGTGTGGATTATGGGATGTAACCGTGAAAAAACAAGAAAACGATGCACTTGACAGAAGCCGAATGAGGTTCGAGTTAACGCTATGACCATCGCCCGGACAATCGAGGAAAAACTCACTGCCGCATTCGCCCCGGTAGAACTTGTCGTGGAAGACGAAAGCGCCAAGCATGCGGGACATTCCGGCGCGCGGCCAGACGGCGAAACGCATTTCCGCGTGCGCATTGTTTCAGATGCGTTCGTGGGCCTTTCGCGCGTGGAGCGGCAGCGGCGTGTCTATGCAGCACTCGCGGACGAAATGAATTCGCGCGTGCATGCGCTTGCGCTGGTTACATTGACTCCAGAAGAAGTGCATTAAAAAAATCGTCATGGCCGCCCTTGTGGCGGCCACCCATATCCGCCGTCTAGCAGTGTGTTCCTGGGTCGCCGGGACAAGCCCGGCGATGACGGGTAAAGATGTTATTCCAAACCAGCAGCCGTCTTCACCGGCGGCGTCACGCGCACGGCGGTGATCTGGTTGCGCGCGCGCCGCAGGATTTCGAATTTGTAGCCGTGAAAGGCAAAGCGCTGGCCGGGCTCGGGAATGGTGCGCGCTTCGTGGATCACAAGCCCCGCAATCGTGGTCGCTTCGTCGTCGGGCAGGTTCCAGTCGAGCGCGCGGTTGATGTCGCGGATCGGCACGCTGCCGTCGATATTGTAGCTGCCGTCGGGCTGCGGGCGAATGCCGGGCCGCGCATTGCGCTCGCGTTCCGAAACATCGCCGAACACTTCGTCGATGATGTCCTCCAGCGTGACGATGCCCTGCAGCGCGCCATATTCATCGACCACAAGCGCAAAATGCGTGCGCCGCTGTCGGAAGGCATGAAGCTGTTCTTCCAGCGTCGTGGTGTCGGGCACGAACCATGCCGCATCCATCAGCGAGAGAATGTCGAAGCCCTCGATCTGCCCGCGCCGCCGCACGAATTCGCGCATCACGGCCTTGGTGTTCAGCACGCCCACGATATTGTCCGGCGTCCCGCGCCACACCGGCACGCGCGTGTGATTGGCTTCGAGCAGCGCCTCGAACAATTCCTGCGCGCCTTGGTCGGCGTCGATGGCGGACATGTTCTTGCGATGGATCGCGACGTCGCCGATCTTGAGTTCGCGCAGATCGAGCACGCCGCCGATCATGTCGCGGTCCTCGCGCCGCATGCCGCCCTCGATGTGATGCAGATCGACGGTGCCGCGAATTTCCTCATGCGCCTCGACGAGCGGCGCCGCATCTTCCTGCTTCACGCCGAAGAGACCCAAAAGCCGCCACACCAGAATCTGCACCGTGCGCACGATAGGCGAGAGCACGGTCACGAAAAATCGCAACAGCCACGCCACGGCGAGCGCGAAACGGTCAGTGCGCGCGATCGCCAGCGTCTTGGGCAGCACTTCGGCGAACACCAGAATGAGCAGCGTCACCGCAACCGCGGCAATCGGCACAGCCCGCTCGCCATAGCGCGCGGATAAAACCGATGTCGCCAGCGACGACACCAGAATGTTGATGAATGTGTTGCCGAGCAGGATCGAGCCGATCACATTCTCGCGGTCACCGACCAGTTCATTGACATGGCGCGCCGCACTCGAACCTTCTTTTTCAAGCTGGTGCATCTTGCCGCGCGAAACCGCGGTCAGCGCTGTCTCCGAGCCGGAGAAGAAGCCCGATATCGCGATCAAGAGCGCAATCGCGACGAGGGTGAGAAGAAGCGTGGTGTCCATGGCAAAGACCTCTGGCAAGAAAGTGAGGATAGCGAATTTTCACGCTAGGAAATCAAGTTTCCTCCCCTGTTTACGGGGGAGGTGCTGAGCGAGCACTTCGCGAGCGAAGCGGAGGGGGCGGATTCGGTGTACGCCCCCCTCGCTGCCCTTGGCAGCACTCCCCCCGTAAACGGGGGGAGAAAGTCAGTTCGCCAAAACCGCCTTCACCGCATCCATCGGCACATCGCGCGAGACAAAGGCGTGGCCAAGCCCGCGAAGCAGCACGAAGACGAGCTTGCCGTCCGCCGCCTTCTTGTCGTGCATCATGTGGCCGATGAGGGTTTCGGCGTCGGGCCGGGGGCCGCGAATGTCTGCGATTGCCGTGGGCAGGCCCACCGCTTTCAGATGCTTCTCGATCTGCGCGGTGTCGGCGGCGGGCGAAAGGCCGAGCCGCTCCGAAAGCCGGAACGCCAGCGCCATGCCGATGGCGACACCTTCGCCGTGCAAGAGCCGGTCGGAATATCCGGTGGCCGCTTCCAGCGCGTGCCCGAACGTATGGCCGAGATTGAGCAGCGCGCGTTCGCCCGCCTCGCGCTCGTCGCGCGCGACAATCGCCGCTTTCATCTTGCAGGAATGGGAAACCGCATGTTCAAGCGCCTTCGCGTCGCCCTTGAGCGCGGTTGCCGCATTGGCCTCAAGCCATGCGAAGAAATCCGCATCGCCGAGCGCGCCATATTTGGCGACCTCCGCATAGCCCGCGAGCAATTCGCGACTTCGGCAGGGTGGAGAGTGCGGTGATATCCGCAATCACGATCTTCGGCTGATGGAACATGCCGATAAGATTTTTGCCTTCCACGGTGTTGATCGCGGTCTTGCCGCCAACAGAAGAATCCACCTGCGCCAACAGCGTCGTGGGGATTTGCGCGAAATCGACGCCGCGCTTGAGAACGCCCGCGGCAAATCCCACCAGATCGCCGATCACCCCACCGCCGAGCGCCACGACCAGCCCGCCGCGATCAACGCCGGATTGCAGCAGCGCGCTCGAAAGCCTTTCCAGTCCGGCAAAACTTTTCGTCTGCTCGCCGGGTTCGAGAATGATCGGCCTGGCGTCCAGCCCGCTTGCGCGCAGCGATTGCAGAACCGGCTCAAGATGCAGCCTGGCGACATTGCGATCCGTCACCACCGGCACCGGCCCGCGCGCGAGCGGCACAAGCAACGCGCCCGTCTTCGCGAGCAATCCGCCGCCCACATGAATGGCATAGCGCCGCGCGCCCAGCTCTACGGCAATCTCGCTCATGGCGTCACCAGATCGCGCTCGCTCAGCGCATCGAGAATTTTATCGACCATCGTGCCATGCGGCCCGTTCTCGCTTTCCACGATCAGATCGGCCTCGGCATAAACCGGCTCGCGTTCTTCAAGCAGCTTCGCCAGAATTTCGCGCGGGTTGCCCTCGCGCAAGAGCGGTCGGGTGTCGCGACGCCCGACGCGCGACAGCAACACATCCACCGGCACCTTGATCCACACCGAAATGGCCGTGTCGCGGATTTTCGCGCGCGTATCGGGATCGATGAAGGCCCCGCCGCCCGTCGCCAGCACATGGGGCGGCGCCGACAGCAGCCGCGCCACGATCTTGCGCTCGCCGTCGCGAAAGGCCGCCTCGCCGAAGCGGTCGAAGATTTCGCTGATGGAGCAGCCCGCCGCGTCCTCGATTTCCGCGTCCGCGTCGTGAAAGGCCACGCCCAGCTTGGCCGCCAGCCGCCGCCCGACCGAGCTTTTGCCCGCACCCATCATGCCCACCAACGCGACAGTTCGTTTCAATGCCATGCCCTTCGCTTACACGGCCGCACCAAGCCGCGCCAGCGGGACTTGCGGGCGGCCCTGCATTTCCGCCACAAAGTGGGGCCAGGGTCCGTACTCAATTATCGCATGAGCCGCGCTGCGTGGAAAAATGGCCGGATGGCAGGAGAAAAGTGCAGGTCGTATCGGCAATACGGCCAAGCTTTTCGACGCACCAGCGGGCGATTTTTCCCGCAGCCCGAAGGGACGCGGGCCTTTGGGCCGCTGGCGGCGTTGCTCGTCGCTCATGGACTTCTAGTCCATGTCGCTCCTCGCTCCTGGCCAGCGAGCCAAAATGCCTCGCGTCGCGGCCATGGGATAATTGAGTACGGACCCTAAGGGGAGGAAAGGCAACAGGTGGCAGAGATGAGTTGGGCAGCGCGTTTGGCTTTGGCGGTTCTGGTTCTGTTGGTTCTGGGCGTGGGCGCGCTGGCGTTCTACGCCGGCACCCTGAAACCGCCGCACCATACCTTTGAGCAGGTGGTGCCGGATGACAATCTTCCGCGCTGATGCGGCTCGCGCATTTGCGCTCGCCGCGTTCCTGATCGGGCTTCCGGCATGCGCCTTCGCACAGGCGCCCGCGACCGGCGCGCCGCGCGCGCTCGGCCAGCCGACGGACGACACCCCGGCGCAACCCGATACGGGCGACAACGCCACGACGCTGCCGGCCGCGCCACCCGTGCTCGGCCATCCGGGCGCGAGTGCGGTGACGGTCATGCCGCTCGGCGCGTCGGAAGGTGCTGCCGTTGGCCTGCTCGACGAAACCAATGGCGGCTTCGAAAGCACGCTGTGGTCGAGCATGGATCGGGCCGCCGCCGACGGGCTTGTCTCGCGCCTGCCGGTCACGACGCGCGTGCCGCCGTTCCGGGCGCTGGCGCGGCGGCTGCTGGTGACGAAAGCGGATTCGCCCACTGGCACGGCCGAACATTCCTTCCTCACCATACGCCTGCAAAAACTTCTCGACGGCGGCTTCATCGATGAGGCGGGCGCAATCGCGGCTTCCGCGAAGGTCGCCGACGATGCGGAATTCGCCCGCGTTCAGGCCGACGCCATTCTTTATGCCAATCGCGCGGCCGATGCGTGCGGCGACGCCACCGCCACGCGGCTGACCGATGCGGCGCCCTTCTGGATCGAATTGCGCGCCTATTGCTATGCGGTGAGCGGCAATGGCGGGCTGCTCGATCTCACGCGCTCGGTAATGGCGGCGCAGGGTTTGAGCGATCCCGCGTTCGACACGCTGCTCGACGATGTGGTGGCGAAGAAATCCAAACTGCCCGGCGATATCGCGAGCCCCACATCGCTCGATCTTTTTCTGCTGCGTCAGGCGGCCTTGCCTGTGCTGCCGCCGGTTGCGAGCGCGCTAGGTGGTGCGGCCACGCTGATTGCCGCGCGCGATGCGGGCAATTCGCCGAATGACCGGCTTGCGGCGGCCGAACACGCGATCTTCACCGGCGCACTCGGCGGCGATGAATTGACCGCGCTCGCCGATGCGGCGGCGTTTTCGCCCGATCAGCTTTCGCGCGCGCTCGATATCGCGACCGATCTGCCGTTCCTGAAAAGCCAGGCGTTGTTGCGCCAGGCGGCGCTGCACGACAGCGATCCCTCGCGCAAGGTTCAGCTTGTGTTGCAAGCCTTGCAGCTTGGCCAGAAGAACGATCTCTTCGCCATCGCCGCCACGCTTCAGCATGCGCCCGCGGCCTCGATCAAGCCGATCCCGGCGATGCGCTCCATGGCGGCGTTGATCGCGCGCGCGCTGCTTGCGGCAGGCGACGCCGATGCGGCGCAGAACTGGTGCGATATTCTCGATCCCAAAATGGATGCCGGCCTGATCGCGCGGCTGCACGCCGAAATGAATCTGGTTGCGAGCAATTCCGCGCGGCAAGCGCAGGCGCAGGCGGCACTCAACTATCTTGCAACCCAAATGCCCGCGCCCGGCGCACCCGCCGTCACCGCCGAACAGGCATCGGACGCGCTTGTGCTGGGCGTCTATGCGACGAATGGCGAGGCCATGCCGCAGCCCGCGCGCGCCGCCGAAGCGGCGGTCCAATACATGCTGTGGGCCGGGCGCAGGCCCGCACCCGCCGACATGCAGCGGCTTGAAAATGCGCTCGATGCGCGCGGCCATCGCGGCGAGGCGCTGGTGAGCGTTCTCAATATCGTGGGCGAGAAGGGGCCCGCCGATCTGGCGCCCGATGTGACGCTGCGTCTCGTCACCGCGCTTGTGGAGGAGGGCATGGCCGATACCGCGCGCGGCTTCGCCATCGACGCGCTGCTTTCCAGGCCGGAGCCATGAGTCGCGACGCGAGTTTGCTGGAATCGTTCCTCGACATGATGAGTGCGGAGCGCGGCGCGAGCGCCAATACGCTCGATGCCTATCGCCACGATCTGATGGATTTGGGTGCTGTGCTCGCCAAGCGCAATTCGTCGTTCCGTGCCGCCACGCGCGATGACATCAAGCATTATTTCGCCAATCTCGATATCGCGCGGTCCTCGCAGGCGCGGCGCCTGTCGGCGTTCCGGCAATTCTTCGTGTTTCTTTATTCCGAAGGCATCCGCAAGGACGATCCCACCAGCGCCATCGATGCGCCGCGCAGGAAGCGTCCGCTGCCGAAAATCCTTTCGCCGGAGGATGTCATAAAGCTGATCGAAGCCGCTGCCGAAGAAGACACCAGCGAAGCCCTGCGCCTCACCGCCATGCTTGAAATTCTTTATGCGGCGGGCTTGCGCGTGTCGGAGCTTGTCGGCCTGCCGCTGGCGGCGGCGAAAACGAAGAACGGATTTCTCTATGTGCGCGGCAAGGGCAACAAGGAACGCATCGCGCCGCTCAACAAATCGGCCAAGACCGCGATCAAACATTATCTCGATGTGCGCGAGGAATTCCTGCCCAAGGGTGCGGCCCGCGCCCGCGCCGAGAAATTCCTGTTCCCGTCGCGCGGCGCGGAGGCGCATATCACGCGGCGGCGCTGCCACCAGATGCTGAAGGCGCTCGCGCTGAAGGCGAACATCGATCCCGCCAAGCTCTCGCCGCATGTTCTGCGCCATGCCTTTGCCACGCATCTTGTCGAAGGCGGGGCGGACCTTCGCAGCGTTCAGACCATGCTCGGCCATGCCGACATCGCCACCACGCAGATTTACACCCATGTCGCGGGCGAGCGGTTGCAGGCGGTCGTCGCCAGCGCCCATCCGCTCTCCAAGGGCCGCAAAGCGGCAAAGCGCCCCGGTTGACGGGCGCGCGCGCACGCGCCACTTTCGCCGATCTTTGAGGAGATAAAACGTGAGTTTCACCCAGATCGAACGCCGCGCGCCGACGCGCCTTTACAGGTCCAAATTGTTTGTGCCGGGCTCGCGCCCCGCTTTGTTCGAAAAGGCTGCGGCGAGTGCGGCCGATGTCGTGTGCCTCGATCTTGAGGACGCCGTGGCGCCCTCCGACAAGGAAACCGCGCGCGACAATATCGTGCAGGCGCTGAACGATATCGACTGGAAGAACAAGACCGTCACCGTGCGCATCAACGGGCTCGACACCAATATGTGCTATCGCGATGTGCTGGCGCTGGTGGAGAAGGGCGGCGAGCGCCTCGACGCGATCATGATTCCGAAAGTCGGCAACGGCTCGGATGTTTATGCCATCGACATGCTGATTACGCAGGCGTCTTCGCATATCGGCCGCAAGAAGAATATAGGGCTTGAAGTCATCATCGAAACGGTTTCCGGCCTTACCAATATCGATGCGATTGCCGGATCGTCGAAGCGTCTGGAGAGTTTGCATTTTGGTGCCGCCGATTACGCGGCGTCGCAAGGCATGCGCACCACGAACATCGGCGGCGGCAATGCGGATTACGTGATGCTCACCGATGGGCCGGGCGAACGCGCGCGGCATTGGAACGATCTCTGGCATTATCCGATGTTCCGGCTGGTTCAGGCAGCACGCGCCCACGGGCTTGTGCCGATCGACGGGCCGTTCGGCGATTATTCCGACGCTGACGGTTTCCGCGTGCAGGCCAATCGCACCGCGATTCTCGGCTGCGAAGGCAAATGGGCGATCCATCCGAGCCAGGTCGCACTCGCCAACGAAATTTACACCCCGCCCGCGAAAGAAGTGGAACGCGCCGAAGCGATTCTCGCCGCACTCAAGGAAGCCCATGCCACGGGCTTCGGCGCGGTGGCGCTCAAGGGTGTGCTGATCGATGCGGCGTCGATCCGTCAGGCGCATGTGATCGTCAAGCAGATCGCGATGATTAAAGAGCGGGGCTGACCCTTCGACAAGCTCAGGGTGAGGGGTTAGCTAATCCCTCATGCTGAGCCTGTCGAAGCATGGGGGTCAAAAGATTTCAGCGCCTGATTGACCGCAATATCGGCATTGCCGATGCGCACCTTCTGGCACATTTTCGCATGACCCATCGCGCGCTTTATCACCGGGAAATTCCGCGCCGTCATCGCGCGCAGCGTCAGCGCCATCAGCGCGCGCTTGCCCCATTTGGCTTCGATCTTCTCGCGCAGGTCGTCGAGATTGTCCGCCGCCAGCAGCAGCGCGCGCCCGTAATCGAAACCCAGTTGCGCGTCCGCATCGGTCGGAGCGCCCGATAGCAGCGCGCCGATGATCTCGCCCTTCATGCCTTGCTCCATCGCGATGTCGGATGCGATCTGCACGCAGGGCCCGCAATCCTCCACCAGCGCGCCCGCGATGCCGGCGGCGAACCACGCATTGGGCGCGGCCCCGCCGCGAAATGTTCCACCCGCGGTTTGAATCGTCGCAAAGCGGATGAACGCGCTCTCGGATAGATCGGCAAGCTCGTGCATATAGGTTGCGTCATAGCCGTATTTGTCTTCGAGCTTGCGCGACTCGCGATGGAAGTACCATTTGAACATCACACAACTCCTTCTTGCCGCGCCCGCATCCAGGCAAGCGCAAAGCCGAGAAAGCTCACGCCCATCACCGCGACGGCGTCCGACGCCAGAATGTGCGGATCGGCCGGAATTCCGTCCGCGATCCATTCCCACACATGGAACAGCGCATGCAGCGCCGGAAAGGTTGCACCCGCCAGCGCGAATGTCGCGGCCGTGGGATCCATGCGCCAGCCCGCGATCATGCCCACGCCACTCGCGGCGAAGGCCAGCCCGATATCGACGATGAAATGGTGATTCATCGGCCCGGTCTGAATCACGCCCGGAACAGCCGCATACCAGCTATCGGGTGCTACAATCATGAAAAGCCCGTTGCCCAGATGAAAAAGACCCAGAAGAACCAATCCCAGCCTTATCATGTCGCCCATCCTTGCCGTTCTGGAATAAAGACGCGCGGGGGTCGCGGTTTGCGCCCCGCCCGCCTATTTATTGACAGAAGCGGAGGCGATTGCCACCTTCATTCCGGCTTTCCGCACGGTAAACCATGCACGCCTATCTGGATTTCGAACGCCCCATCGCCGAACTCGAAGGCAAGATCGTGGAGTTGCGCGCGCTTGCCGCGGCCGATCCCACCATGGAGATCGAGGACGATGTCGCCCGGCTTCAGGCCAAGGCGAACGGCCTCATCAACGAGACTTACGCCAAGCTCACGCCGTGGCAGAAGGCGATGGTGGCGCGCCATCCCGCACGTCCGCATTTCTCCGATTATATCGACGGCCTGATCGATGATTTCACGCCGCTGGCGGGCGACCGGCTTTACGGCGAGGACCGCGCGATCGTGGCGGGGCTCGGTCGCTTTCGCGGGCGCTCGGTCGCCGTGCTCGGCCATGAAAAGGGCGACGACACCAAGACGCGGCTGAAACACAATTTCGGCATGGCGATGCCGGAAGGCTATCGCAAGGCGCAACGGATTTTCGAACTCGCCGACCGCTTCGACATTCCGGTGATTTCCTTCGCCGATACGCAGGGCGCCTATCCCGGCGTGGGTGCCGAAGAGCGCGGCCAGGCCGAGGCGATTGCGCGCTCCACGCAAGCCTCGCTCAATCTCGGCGTGCCGTTCATCGCCACGATCATCGGCGAGGGCATGTCGGGCGGCGCGCTCGGCATCGCGGTGGCGAACCGCGTCTATATGCTGGAACATTCGATCTATGCGGTGATTTCGCCGGAGGGTTGCGCCTCGATCCTGTGGCGCAATCCCGACAAGGCGCAGGACGCGGCATCCGCCATGAAAATCACCGCGCAGGATTTGCTGGCGCTGAAAGTGATCGACGGCATCGTGCCCGAGCCCCCGGGCGGGGCGCATAGAAATCCCGAAGAAGCAATACAGGCGGTGGGCGAAACCGTGTCGCGCGCGCTATCGGAACTCAATCATCTGACGCGCGATGAAGTTCGCCAGGCGCGGCGGGAGAAATATCTGGAGATGGGAAGGAATTTGGTGGCTTAGATTCCCTCTCCCCTTGTGGGAGAGGACGCAAAATCTTGCGCTTAGCGAAGCGATAGCGGAGCTAAGTGCTTAGATTTTGCTGGTGAGGGGGAAATTGTACCCCTCACCTGAAAAATCAATGGGTTGAGTCTCGCTACGCTCGCCTAACCCAATGATTTTTCTTCCTCTCCCGCAAGGGGAGAGGGAAGTGCCGCTCGCTAATCCAACACCCTTGCAAACGCCCTGATATCCGCCACCAATTCGTCGGGGCGTTCCAGCGCCGCGAAATGGCCGCCTTCCTTGAAATCGGTCCAGCGCGCGACGTTGTAATGCCGCTCGACCAAACTGCGCGGCGGAAACGGAATCAATTCCACCGGAAAATTCGCCACCGACACCGGCTTTTCGATGCGCGCGCCCTGCGGCACGGGCTCGCCGGAAAAATCCTCGAACAATCCGCGATAGAGCCATGTCGCCGTGTTGAAGGTGCGCGTGACGAGATAGATCATCACATTCGTCAGCAATTGATCCCTGGTATAGACATTCTCGAAGCCGCGCGCGCGATCCGACCAGCCGTGAAATTTCTCCACGATCCACGCGCACGCGCCCACCGGCGAATCCATCATCGCGTAGGACAGCGTCTGCGGCTTGGTCGATTGCTCGCGGAAATAGGCGCCTTCCATGTCGAACAGCATGGCGGCGCGCTTGGCGTATTGTTTTTCTTCGTCCGTTTCCGGCTCCACGCCCGGCGCGCGCCAGCCGAACATGTTGAGATGCGCCGCCCGGCAGCCCTTGCCCTCATAGCCCATCCAGCCGGAAATGGCCGAGCCCCAATCCCCACCTTGCGCGATATAGCCGGGCAGTTGCAGAACATCGCACATCAGCGTGTCGAACATGCGCGCGACGGTGCGCGGCGAAATCGGCTTCTGCGGCTTGCCGGAAAATCCGTAGCCGGGCAGCGACGGCACGATCACCGTGAAACCGTCTTTCGCGAGCCCGCCGAAATGTTCGGGATGCGCGAGTTTCTGGATGATGTGCAGAAATTCGAACACCGATCCCGGCCAGCCATGGCTCAGGATCAGCGGGCGCGGGTTTGATCCCTCGACGCGATAATAATGAATATCGATGCCATCGACTTGCGCGGTGAATTGCGGATAGCGATTGAGTTCGCCTTCCCATGTGCGCCAATCATATTCGTTCACCCAGTAATTGCAGAGCGAACGCATGAAATCGAGATTTGCGCCATAGGCCCAGCTTCCTTCAAGCCCCGGCCCACGCGGCATCTCATGCCATTCATAGGCGCGCACCTTGGCGCGGATCGCGTCGAGGGTTTCCTGCGGCACTTCGATCTTGAACGGCCTGGGAGCGGGCATGATGTCCTCTTTGCGTTTTCTCATGCTTCGACGGGCTCAGCATGAGGGATACCCCTCACCCTGGTCGGCACGCTGTCGCTACCGACTGTCGAAGGGTGAGGCTGAAATTTGTACTCCGTCCCAAAACGAAAGAGGAGGCCGAAGCCTCCTCTCGCGCACACGTTCATGTTTGCGAATTTATCTCGCCAGTTGGAACAGCATCGAAGACACCCAGCCCGTATTGCCGAGCTCGTCCTTCACTTCCCACCAAACGCCGTCCTTGTCGCCGGTGGGATAGAGCATCATGCCCACATCCAGCGGGCGCACGACTTTGCTCTTGGGGTCGGCGTGCTCATACATGTGGCCGGGCTTGGTCATGGTCACCGCCTGCGCGGGGGCTTCCGCGCCCGCGTCCGGCGAAAGGCCGCCCATTTCATTGACCATCTTGGTGTAGGCGTCGATGTAGGCGAGCGTCACGACCTGTCCGATGTCGGTGTGCTGATAGCTCGAAAGCCCGGCGCCGCCATAGCCGCCCCAATCGCCCCAGCCGCCGCCCGCGCCAAAGCCGATATCGGTCTTGGAACCGTGGCCCTGTTCGATGGGGCCTTCCTCGCCGGTGCGCACGTTATCGATTGTCAGCACCACATCGGCCGTGGAGCTATGGATGCTGAGGCCCGCGATCACCGGCCCACGCCATGCCCGACAAAGCCGCCCAGAATGCCGCCGATATTGGTGCCGCTGGAATCGGCGTTCTTCGACGCGATATCCGGCACCAGAATATAATCGGCCGCCTTGAGCTGGCCCGCGCCCATGTTGGAGCCTTGCTGCAATTCGCCGCCGGAGGCGAGCGCGCGCTCCTGCTGGATCATCTGAAAGCCCTTGCCGCGGTCGAGCAGCGTGAAGCAGCCCGATTTGCGCACGAACACTTTGAGCAGCGCCTCGGGCGAGGGAAGGTCCAGCGCGCTCCACCAATTATTGTCCGGCTCGTTGATCGCGATGGTGCCCAGATTGCGCGAGCAGGTGGGAATTTCGGCTTCCTTGCGCTCGGTCTTGTCCTGAATGGATTCGGCGTGCGCCATCATCGGCAAAAACAGCGCGGCTCCCATCGCCCCGATGGCGGACGCGCGCAAGCGTGATCCAATTCGCATTGTTTCCTCACGGTTTGAAATCGACACCTAATGCCGCCGGCGGCGGCCCGGCGTCCACTATGACGCAGCGCGGGGATTAACGGAAGCCACTGCATAAGCGGTTGCCGCGCCGCAGCAATTTGATCTTGCGCTTCACCGTCAAGCGTAGTATGAGAAACATGTGATCCGCTCCTGGGCCAATTCGGCGACGCGCAAATTCTGGGAGACCGGCCGCGCCGGACCCTTCCGGGGGCTGGACCACGAAGCGGCGGTGGATTTGCTGCTGGCGTTGAATGTCGCCAAGAGGCTTCAGGATTTAAGTCCGCTGAAAAGCGTGAGCCTGCACAAGCTGAAGGGCGACCGCCGCGGGCAATGGGCCATGAGCGTCAACGGAGCATGGCGGATATGTTTTGTGTTCCGCGATGGCGACGCGCATGACGTGGAGATCGTGGATTATCACAAGGGTTGAAAGCGCATGACACCGATTGCACATCCCGGACGGCTTCTGCGGCGCGAGCTTGGCGCGCGGAGCCTGAGCGCGAACAGGCTGGCGCTCGATCTTGGCGTGCCGTCGGGCCGCATCACCGACATTCTCAATGCAAAGCGCGCGATCACGGCGGATACGGCGGTGCGGCTTGGGCGCTATTTCGGCAATGGCGCGCAATTCTGGCTCGATCTTCAGGGCCAATACGACATCGCGGTGGTGGAACACGAGCATGGCGGCGAAATCGCGCGCCGCGTGCAGCCGCTTCACGCCGCCGAATAGGGCCGGAGCGTCGGCCAGGAAAAGTGGGCACCACTTTTCCGTCCGGCCGCGCGACCAAAACAAATCAGACCAGCGCCCCGTGGCAATGCTTGAATTTCCTGCCCGATCCACACGGGCACAGCGCGTTGCGCTGCACTTTTCCCCAGGTTGCGGGATCGTTGGGGTTCACCGGCGCATTGGAAATCCGGCTTGCGCGCAGCGTCGCCTGTCCGGGCGGGGCCATCTCGTCCTCGCCGGTCGTGGCGTTGATGTGCGAGGCGGTGATGCGCTGCGGCTCCTGCGGCGGCGGCGGTGGCTGCTCGACATTGATTTGCAGATGCATCAACTGGCGCACGACATCCACGCGCATCTTGGCGAGCAGCGCCTCGAACAGTTCGAACGCCTCGCTCTTGTATTCGTTCAGCGGATCGCGCTGGCCATAGCCGCGCAAGCCCACATATTGCCGAAGATGATCGAGGTTCACGATATGCTCGCGCCAGTCGTGATCCAGCGTTTGCAACAGGATCGTCTTTTCGACATAGCGCATGATGTCGGCGCCGACATTGGCGGCGCGTTCCGCGGCGCGCGATTCCACCGCTTTCAAAATGCGCTCGCGCACTTCCTCGTCGGCGATGCCTTCTTCCTTGGTCCAGTCATGCACCGGCTGGTCGATGCCGAATATCTTGTTGATCTCGGATTCCAGCCCCGCCGCGTCCCATTGCTCGGCATAGGCCTTTTCGGGGATGTGCTTGAAGACGAGTTCATCGACGACTTGCTGGCGGAAATCGGCGATCTGGTCGCTGACATCCTCCGTCGCCATGATCTCCTTGCGCTGCTCGAACACCACGCGGCGCTGGTCATTCAGCACATTGTCGTATTTCAGGATGTTCTTGCGGATTTCGAAATTGCGCGCTTCGACCTTCTGTTGCGCTTTTTCGAGCGCCTTGTTCACCCAGGGATGCGCGATGGCTTCGCCCTTTTCCAGGCCGAGGCGCTGGAGCAGCGTATCCATGCGCTCCGAACCGAAGATGCGCATGAGATCGTCTTGCAGGCTCAGGAAGAATTTCGACGCGCCGGGATCGCCCTGGCGTCCCGAACGGCCGCGCAACTGATTGTCGATGCGCCGGCTTTCGTGGCGCTCGGTGCCCACCACATAAAGCCCGCCCGCCTTGAGCGCGCGGTCTTTGTCCGCAGCTACCTCGGCGCGGATATCGGCGATGCGCTTTGTGCGTTCGGCCTCGTCGATGATGCCGCCAAGCTCGGTCTTGATGCGCATCTCGGCATTGCCGCCGAGCTGAATGTCGGTGCCGCGGCCCGCCATGTTGGTGGCGATCGTCACCGTGCCGGAAACACCGGCTTGCGCCACAATCGCGGCTTCGGTTTCGTGGTAACGCGCGTTCAGAACATTGTGCTTGATCTTGCGCTTCTTCAGCAGATCGGCGAGGTGCTCCGATTTCTCGATGGAGACGGTGCCGACCAGAATAGGCTGGCCGCGGCTCTGGCAATCCTCTATCAGCGCGATGATGGCGTCGTTCTTCTCGTCCACCGTGCGATAGACTTCGTCGTCGGCATCGACGCGGCAGATGGGAAGATTGGTGGGAACCTCCATCACGTCGAGCTGATAGATGTCCATGAATTCGGCGGCTTCGGTCAGTGCGGTGCCCGTCATGCCCGCGAGCTTTTCGTAAAGCCGGAAATAATTCTGGAAGGTGATGGAGGCGAGCGTCACGTTTTCCGGCTGGATGGCCGCATCTTCCTTGGCCTCCAGCGCCTGATGCAGGCCTTCGGAATAGCGCCGTCCCTCCATCATGCGGCCGGTGAATTCATCGATGATGACGACCTTGCCGTCCTTCACGATGTAATCGCGGTCTTTCAAAAACAGCTTGTGGGCCTTCAGCGCCTGATTGACGTGATGGACCATGTTGATGTTTTCGATGTCGTAGAGATCGCCGGTTTCGAGCAGCGCCACCTCGCGCAGCAGCGTGACCATGTGCTCGTTGCCCACATCGGTCAGCGTAACGGTGCGCTGCTTTTCGTCCAGTTCGAAATCGGCATCGTCCAGGAGCGGCATCAGCGCATCGACGGTGCGATAGACTTCGGTCTGATCGTCGGTAGGGCCGGAAATAATCAGCGGCGTGCGCGCTTCATCGACGAGGATCGAATCCACTTCATCGACGATGGCGTAGGCGTGCGTGCGCTGCACCATCGTCGCCATGGAATATTTCATATTGTCGCGCAGATAATCGAAGCCGAATTCGTTGTTGGTGCCGTAGGTGACGTCGCAGGCATAAGCCGTGCGGCGTTCTTCATCCGTCAAGCCATGCACGATGCAGCCGACAGTGAGGCCGAGGAATTTATAAATCTGCCCCATCCAGTCGGCGTCGCGGCTGGCGAGGTAATCGTTCACGGTCACGACATGCACGCCGCGCCCGGTGAGCGCGTTCAGATAAACGGGCAGGGTGGCGACGAGCGTTTTGCCTTCGCCGGTTTTCATTTCGGCGATCTTGCCTTCGTGCAGCACGATGCCGCCCACAAGCTGCACATCGAAATGCCGCTGGCCCAGCGTGCGGATGGCAGCCTCGCGCACCACCGCGAAAGCCTCCGGCAGCAATTCGTCCAGTTCCTCGCCCTTTTTCAGCCGCTCGCGGAAGGCGCCGGTCATGGCGCGCAATTCGGCGTCGGATTTGGCCTTCATCTCCGGCTCGAGCGCGTTGACGGCCTCGATCCGCTTGAACATGGGCTTGAGCTTGCGCTCGTTCGAGGAGCCAAAGAATCGTTGCGCGAAGCCAGTCAGCATGAATTCCTCTGGGCCGGGCGGCCGGTTTGCCTCGCTGGGCAAGGGCCCCGGCGAACGGATAGGGCCGGGTTCCGTCCCCGGCGCGCGGGGCAGAGATAAGAACCGCCTCCCCCCTTGTCAATTCAAGGGATTCCAGCCTATTGCGCGCGTCCCAAAAGGACTGGGGGCGGCATTAACGCCGATCTCACCGCCGGGAGAGGATCAGCGCCATGGCCAAGGGTCAGGGAGCGGCCGGAAAGGCCGCCCGGAGCGTCAAAGCGGCGCACACGGGTTCTTTGGCTATATCGCCGCTGGCGCCGAAGCGTTTCGCCAATCTGCCGCCGCTGGCGGGGGTTCGCCTTTCCACGGGCGAGGCGGGCGTGAAGTACAAGGACCGCACGGATGTTCTGCTGGCCGTGTTTCGCGCCGGGCACGAACGTGGCGGGCGTTTTCACCAAATCCAAGACGGCATCCGCGCCGGTCGTGTGGTGCAAATCGCTCCTGAAGAACGCAGGCGCGCGCGGGCTTGTCGTGAACAGCGGCAATGCGAACGCCTTCACCGGCAAGGAAGGCCAGGCGGGCACGCTCGAAATCGCGCAATCGGCGGCGGCGGCCATCGGCTGCCGCGCGCATGATGTGTTTCTTGGCATCGACCGGCGTGATCGGCGAGCCGCTTCCCGCGAAAAAAATCACCGCGATCCTCGGCACGCTTGCGCAACAGGGTGCTGCGGGCGGATGGCGCGCGGCGGCGGAAGCCATCATGACCACCGACACATATCCCAAACTCGCAACCGCCACCGCGGAGATCGACGGCCACAAGGTCACGATCAACGGAATCTGCAAAGGCTCCGGCATGATCGCGCCCGACATGGCGACGATGCTGGCCTTCGTTTTCACCGACGCGAATTTGCCCGCGCCTGTGTTGCAGGAATTGTTGTCGCGCGGCGTGAAGGGCTCGTTCAATTCCATCACCGTGGACAGCGACACCTCCACCAGCGACACGCTGCTGATGTTCGCCACGGGCAAGGGCGCGCATCATCCCGCGATCAGCAAGGCAAACGACAAGCGCCTCGCCGATTTCATCCGCAAGCTCGATGCGCTGCTGCTCGATCTGGCGCTGCAAGTGGTGCGCGACGGCGAGGGCGCGCAGAAACTCATCCGCATCGATGTGACGGGTGCGGAGTCCGATGATGCCGCGCGGCGCATCGCGCTCTCGGTCGCCAATTCGCCGCTGGTCAAAACCGCGATTGCGGGCGGCGACGCCAATTGGGGCCGCATCGTCATGGCCGTGGGCAAGGCGGGCGAGGCCGCCGACCGCGACCGGCTTAAGATCGCATTTGGTGAACAGGTGGTTGCCGACAAGGGCGCGCGCGCACCGAATTATAATGAAGCGGCCGCGACGAAAGCCGCCTCCGGCCGCGAGGTGGAAATCGCCATCGATGTGGGCATTGCCAAGGGCAAAGCGCGGGTTTGGACGTGCGACCTCACCCATGGCTATATCGACATCAACGGGTCGTACCGCAGCTGACTTGTCCTCACCCTTCGACAAGCTCAGGGTGAGGGGTTATTCGGTCCCCTCATGCTGAGCCTGTCGAAGCATGAGTGTTTCGAAATCGGACAAGTATTTGACAGGAATTGTTCGCCAATTCTTAGCGGCACATTAATACGGCCCGCGACACACTAGGGGGGCATATGACGCAGACGAAACTCGTTCTCGTTGCGGCGTGTGCGCTGATCGATCCCGATGGCCGCGTGCTGATTGCGCAGCGTCCGGCGGGAAAAAGCATGGCGGGGTTATGGGAATTTCCTGGCGGCAAGGTGGAAGCGGGCGAGCGCCCCGAGGATACCGTGATACGGGAGCTTCACGAGGAGCTGTCGATCACGATCCGGGAGCCGTGCCTGGCGCCCTTCACATTCGCTTCCCACGCATACCCGGACTTTCACCTGCTCATGCCGCTTTACATTTGCAGGCGATGGGAAGGGATCGTGCAGCCGCGCGAGGGACAGGCGATCAAATGGGTGCGCGCACGCGATTTGACATCCTTTCCGATGCCGCCGGCGGATATTCCGCTGATCCCGATGCTCCGCGATTTGCTTTAGCTGAATTCTTTCGCGACGAAAGCGGCGCGACGGCCATCGAATACGCGATGATCGCGGCGTTTCTCTCGGTCGTCATTATCACGGCGGTGGATACGCTGGGACAGAACGTCAAGAGCATGCTGTTCGACAAGATCGCATCGCTGTTCTGATTTATTTCCGTACTTTCTCCCCCGCCGGTCTTTCCGCCACGCCCAACGCATCGGCCAATCGCGCTTTCGCGCTGCCGGGCTGAAGCGGTTTCTGCTGGCTTTCATGCGGCGACCAGCCGGTGAGATAAACAATGTCGAAGGTTGCCGGATATTTGCCGTCCGCATCGCGGTAATGCGCCAGTGCGGCCGCCAGCACCGCGCGCGACAGCGGCGCGCGGCTGCGCTCGGAAAGCGCATTGGTTTCGCCAAGCGCACGCAGATCGGAAACCAGTGTTTCGAATTTGGCATAGCGCACCGATGTGCGCTCCGAATCCGCAACCGGCAGCGCAAAGCCCGCGCGCTGCAACAGCCCGCCAAGTGCGCGAACATCGGCGAAGGGCGCAACCCGCGGAGATATTCCGCCCGTCACATCGCTTTCGCCCGCCGCGAAAGCGCGCCGCAATTCGATGAGCGTATCGCCGCCGAACAGTGCGGCCAGAAACAATCCGTCCGGTTTCAGCGCGCGGCGGATTTGCAGAAGCGCGCCCGGCAGATCGTTGACCGCATGCAGCGACAACACGCTCGTCACCAGATCGAAACTTTCCGGCGCGAAGGGCAGGGCGTCTTCTTCTGCGACCACGCCATCGCCCGACAAAAATGTCCGCGTCCAGTTCGCGGCGAAGGGCTTGAGCACTTCGAAGCTCTCGGTGCGCGAGGAAAGATCGAGCGCGTTCTCGAACCGCTTCGTCACGGCGATAAGCCGCGCGGCGAGCCCTTCGGCCGCATCGCGCAGCAGAAAGCTCTCGCGCGCCCTCGCGCGATGCAGCGCATAGGCATGCCGGTCGAAGATTTGCGGTGGGCTGTTCACGGCTAATGCTCCCTCACCCTTCGACAAGCTCAGGGTGAGGGGTAAGCTAATCCCTCATGCTGAGCCTGTCGAAGCATGAGGGGAACGCGGCGATGGCGAGCTTGCTGGCAAAAACGGGGCGAACGCTGCTTGACGCCATCTATCCGCCTTTGTGCATTTCCTGCCGGGCGGCGACGGGCGAGGCGCATGGGCTGTGTGCCGCGTGCTGGAGCAAGATCAACTTTCTCGACGGCCCGCAATGCGCCGCTTGCGGGCTGCCGTTCGAAATCGATCCGGGCGGGGAGACGCTCTGCGCGCCCTGCCACACCGAGCCGCCGGACTTCGATCGCGCCTGTTCGGTGATGCACTATGACGACGCAAGCAAGGCGCTGGTGCTGGCGCTGAAGCGCGCCGACCGTCACGACCTTGTGCCGCCTTTGGCCCGCTGGCTGGAGCGTGGCGGGCGCGAACTTGTGGCCGAGGCCGATCTCATCATCCCCGTGCCGCTGCATCGCTGGCGGCTGTGGGCGCGGCGGTTCAACCAGTCGGCCCTGCTGGCGCAGAAACTCGCCCGGCTTTCGGCCAAGCCTTACGACCCGCTGGCGCTCATCCGCACGCGGCCCACGCCCAGCCAGGGCGCGATGCCCTCTGCCGGCGCGCGGAAGAAGAACGTGCAGGGCGCTTTCAAGGTGGCCGATCCGGCGGCCGTCGCGGGCAAGGCGGTCCTGCTGGTGGACGATGTTTACACCACCGGCGCCACGGTAAATTCCTGCGCGCGCGCCCTGAAAAAGGCCGGTGCGGCCCGCGTTCTGGTTGTGACGTTGGCGCGCGTTGTGCGCCCGTCATTCGCGACTATATAAAATGGGTCCGCAGGTCCTCGAGTCCGACGATGCGCAAAGTCATCATGTACACCACGCCGATCTGCCCCTATTGCGTGCGGGCCAAGGCGCTTTTGAAGAAAAAAGGCGTGGCCGTCGAGGAAGTGGACATCTTCATGGATGCGGGCGCGCGCGACGAAATGCAGGCCAAATCCGGCGGTGCTCGCACCGTGCCGCAGATTTTCGTGGGCGATGTGCATGTCGGCGGCTGCGACGAGCTTTATGCGCTGGAGCGCGCGGGCGATCTCGATCCACTGCTGGCCGGTTGACGATGACCACATTCCGCGCGGCCTGCGTGCAGCTTCGCTCATCCGACGATGTGAACGAGAACATCGCCACCGCATCGGCGCTGATCCGCGAGGCGAAAGCCAAAGGCGCGCAATTCATCGCCACGCCGGAAAACACCACGCTCATGGCGCCCGATGGCGGGGCGAAACTGGAGCGCAGTTTTTCGGAAAGTTCCGATCCCGCACTTCCCGCCTTCCGTGCGCTGGCGGAGGAACTGGGCGTGTGGCTGCTGATCGGCTCGCTTGCGATCAAGGTGAGCGACACGAAAACCGCGAACCGTTCTTTCCTGATCGATCCCAAGGGCGCGATCACGGCGCGCTACGACAAGATTCATTTGTTCGATGTCGATCTGCCGTCCGGCGAGAAATATCGCGAGTCCAACACGGTCGCGGGCGGCGACCGCGCGGTGCTCGCCGATCTGCCATGGGGCAAGGCGGGCCTCACCATCTGCTACGATCTGCGTTTCCCGCGCCTCTATCGCAAGCTCGCCAAAGCGGGCGCGCAAATCCTCACCGTGCCTTCGGCCTTCACCGAAACCACCGGCAAGGCGCATTGGCATGTGCTGCTGCGCGCGCGCGCCATCGAGAACGGCGCGTTCGTGATCGCGCCCGCGCAAGGCGGGCTGCATGCCAATGGACGGCGCACATACGGCCACTCGCTGATCGTGGCGCCATGGGGCGAGATATTGGCCGAGGGCGGTGTCGATCCCGGAATCATCATCGCCGATATCGACATGGCGCAGGTGGCCGATGCGCGCGCGCGGGTGCCGAGCCTCCAGCATGATCGGGATTTTGTTGAGCTTCACCCTTCGACAAGCTCAGGGTGAGGGGTGGCTCAATCCCTCATGCTGGTCGGCACGCTGGCGCTACCGACTGTCGAAGCATGAGGATAGCTTGCGGAACCCGGCATTTACCCGCATCCTCTTGTGAATTCGAAAGGGCGTTCGCGTGATCGTTTACCGTCTCAGATGTTCCCAGAGCCATGTCTTCGAGAGCTGGTTCAGCCGGATATCCGCGTTCGACGAGCAGAAGGCGGAAGGCAAGCTCATCTGCCCGGTCTGCAACGACCGCGATATCGACAAGGCGATCATGTCGCCGTCGGTGCCCGCCACCGTGGGCGAGCGCAAATCGGCAGCACCCGACATGCTGCGTCAGGCCAAGAAATTCGCCATGGGCCTGAAGAAGCATGTGGAAGAGAATGTCGAATATGTCGGCAAGGAATTCCCCGACGAAGCCCGCAAGATCCATTACGGCGAGGCCGAGGAGCGCGACATCTACGGCGAAGCCTCGCTCAAGGAAGCCGAGGCGCTGACCGACGAGGGCGTGCAGATCACGCCGCTGCCGGATAGCAGCGATATGAACTGATATTTCTCCCCCTGTTTACGGGGGGAGTGTCCGCCGGAGCTTTAGCGTAGGCGGACGAGGGGGGCGTGCACCGAGTCGCCCCCTCCGTCGCTTCGCGACACCTCCCCCGTAAACGGGGGAGGAAAAGCGATAGCGATTACTTCCCCGCCACCATCATGTAATTCACGTCGATATCGCGCGACAGTTTCCAATCCCAAGCCAGCGGATCGAAGAACACGCCCTGCGTGTTCAGCACCGTGAGGTGATTGTCTTCCAGTATCGCGCGCAGCAGTGCGGGCTCTACGAAACGGTTCCAGTCATGGGTGCCGCGCGGCACCCATCCCAGAATGTATTCCGCGCCGATCTTGGCCAGCGCCAGCGATTTGAGCGTCTTGTTGATCGTCGCCACGAACATGATCCCGCCCGGCGAGAGCAGCGCGGCACACGCGCGCAGGAACTCGCCAAGATCGGCCACATGCTCGACCACTTCCATGTTGAGGATCACGTCGAATTTGGCACCCTCGATCTCCAATTGCTCGGCGGTCGTCGCGCGATAGGAAAGGGAAAGGTTCTGGCCGAGCGCGTGCGCTTCGGCGGTTTTCACGTTCTTGTCGGACGCATCCACGCCCGTGACCGTAAATCCCAGCCGCGCCATGGGCTCCGAAAGCAGCCCGCCGCCGCAGCCGATATCGAGCAGCTTGAGGCCCGGTAAATGGCTTCAGCGACTTCGCATCCCGCCCGAAATGGTCGGCCACCTTGCCGCGGATGAAGCCGAGCCGCACCGGATTGAACTTGTGCAGCGGCGCGAATTTGCCTGTGGGGTCCCACCAGGCATCGGCCATGGCGGAGAACTTGGCGATCTCTTTGGGGTCTATCGAGGCGTCGGTCATGTCATAGACGTTAGCACTTTACTTTCCCTCCCCTGCAAGGGGAGGGCGGATCGTCCTGAGCTTCGCAAGAAGCGATTGGACGATCCGGGAGGGGTCATGTTTCGCTCGCGAAATCGACCCCCACCCGCTCGCAAAAGCTCGCGACCTCCCCCTTTCAGGGGGAGGAAAAACAAACGCCGCATTGAGCCTTGCGAACATGCCGTCTATGTATCCCGCAAATCGGATGGCGGCGCATGGCTAAAATCGTGATGAAATTCGGCGGCACCTCGGTGGCCGACATCGAGCGCATCCGCCACGTCGCCTCGCTGGTGAAGCGCGAGGTGGACCGGGGCAATCAGGTCGCCGTCGACGGTCTCGGCCATGGCGGGGGAGACCAACAAGCTGGTGGGCTGGACCCGCGAGATTTCGCCGCTCCATGACGCGCGCGAATATGACGTGGTGGTGGCCGCCGGCGAGCAGGTCACGGCGGGCCTGATGGCGGTGGCGCTGCAGCGACATCGACGTGGACGCGCGCTCCTGGCTCGGCTGGCAAATCCCGATCCGCACGTCCGTCGATGCACGGCTCGGCGCGAATCGAATCGATCGAGCCCACGCTGCTGAATGAGCGCATGGCGGGCGGGCAGGTGGCGGTGATCGCAGGGTTCCAGGGCGTGGCGCCGGACAACCGCATCACCACGCTGGGCCGCGGCGGCTCGGATACCAGCGCGGTGGCGGTGGCGGCGGCGGTCAAGGCCGACCGCTGCGACATCTACACGGATGTGGACGGTGTTTACACCACCGACCCCCGCATCGTGCCCAAGGCGCGGCGGCTGGAAAAAATCGCCTTCGAGGAAATGCTGGAGATGGCGTCGCTGGGGGCCAAGGTCCTGCAGACGCGCTCCGTCGAAATTGCCATGCTTCATCGCGTGCCCGTCCGGGTGCTATCCACATTTGATGCGGATGGCGGCGGCACGCTTCTGTGCGACGAGGAAGATATCGTGGAAAAGAAACCGGTCACCGGCATCGCCTATTCGCGCGACGAGGCCAAGATCACGCTGCATCGCATCAACGACCAGCCGGGGATCGCGGCGTCGATCTTCGGGCCGCTGGCGGATGCGGGCGTGAATGTGGACATGATCGTCCAGAACGTCTCGGCCGACGGCAAGAAGACGGACCTGACCTTCACATGCTCCCGCAGCGAGCTTGCCCGCGCGCTTGCCGCCATCGAGAAGGCCGCGCCCACCATCGGCTACAAGGACATCACCTCCGACGCCAATGTGGCGAAGGTCTCCATCATCGGCATCGGCATGCGCGCCCATCCCGGCGTGGCGCAAACCATGTTCCGCACGCTGTCGGAGAAGGGGATCAACATCCAGGTGATCTCCACCTCGGAGATCAAGGTCAGCGTGCTGATCGCCGAGGAGTATGTCGAATTGGCCGTGCGTGCTCTACATTCGGCCTATGAGCTGGATTCTGCGACATAACGAAACGCAAGTCGCGATTTCTGCATTCCTCCCTCCCTTTGCGGGAGGGGGCGGACGGATTGCGCGCAGCGCAAGCAGGCCGGGGGAGGGGTTTGCCGCAACATACCCCTCCCCCGCGTCGCTTCGCGCCGCGCCCCCTCCCGCAAGGGGAGGGGGGAGTCGAACATGCCCACCGTAGGCGCGGGCGGTCCCCGCATCCTGCTGCGCCGTCTGCGCGAGATCATGGCCGAGCAGGTCAGCGCCCAGACGCGGCTGGACAAGCTCGTGATGGTCATCGCCTCCAACATGGTGGCGGAAGTCTGCTCGATCTATCTGCGCCGCGCGGGCAACGCGCTGGAACTTTTCGCCACCGAAGGCCTCAATCCTTCCGCCGTTCACCGCACGCGCATGAAGGCGGGCGAGGGGCTTGTCGGCCTCGTCGCCGAAACCGCCGAGCCGGTGAACCTCACCGACGCGCCCACGCATCCGCGCTTCGCCTATCGTCCGGAAACCGGCGAAGACCCGTATCCGCTCGTTCCTCGGCGTGCCCATCGTGCGCGGCGGGCAGGTCTATCGGCGTCCTGACCGTGCAGAACCGTGCGGCGCGCGCCTATGACGAGGAAGAAGTCGAGGCGCTGCAAACCGTCGCCATGGTGCTGGCCGAAGTGGTGGCGCATGGCGCGCTGTTCGACATTGCCGAACTGGACGAGCCGGAACTTCGCTCCGACCGTCCGCGCACCTATCGCGGCGACGGATTGTCGGATGGCATCGCGGTCGGTCATGTCGTGCTGCATGAGCCGCGCGTGCGCGTGGACCGGCTCATCGCCGACGATCCGCAGGCCGAACTTGCGCGGCTGGACGAAGCGCTCGAACAGCCTTCGCATCTCCGTCGATGCGATGCTGGATTCCAGCGAACTCGATCTCACCGGCGAAAGCCGCGAGGTGATCGAGGCGTATCCGCCTCTTCGCGCAGGATCAGGGCTGGCAGCAGCGGCTGCGCGATGCGGTGCATACGGGGCTTACCGCCGAAGCCGCGGTCGAGCGCGTGCAGGATGAACTGCGCTTGCGCGTCTCCCGCGTCGGCGATCCGTTCCTGCGCGAACGGTTGCACGATCTCGAAGATCTCGCCCGCCGCCTGCAACGCCATTTGCAGGGCGAGGGCGGCTGCCGACGAATTGCCGCCCGAAACCATTCTCGTCGCCCGCTCGATGGGCCCCGCAGAACTGCTCGATTACGGCCGCGACAGGCTGATGGCGCTGGTGCTGGAGGATGCGGCGTCCACTTCGCATGTGGCCATCGTCGCGCGCGCGATGGGCGTGCCGCTGGTCGGCAACATCGAAGGCATCGCCGACATGGCGCGCGTCGGCGATCTCATCGTGGTCGATGGCGAAACGGGCGAAATCCATCTGCGCCCGCCGCCGGAAATCGTGGCCGCGTTCCGCACGCGCCAGACGGTGCGCGCCCAGCGCGTCGCCGAAATCGCCGCGGTGCGCGATCTTCCCGCCGTCACCAAGGACGGCGTGCAGATCAGGCTGATGATGAATGCGGGCTTGCTGATCGACATGCCGCATCTTAACCGAAACCGGCGCCGACGGCGTGGGCCTGTTCCGCACCGAATTGCAATTCATGATCGGCGAGACGATGCCGCGGCTTTCCGATCAGGTCGGATTTCTACAAGCAGATCATCGAGGCGGCGGGCGACAAGCCCGTGGTGTTCCGCACGCTCGATCTGGGCGGCGACAAGGTGCTGCCTTACGGCCGTCAGGAGCGGGAGGAAAATCCCGCGCTCGGCTGGCGCGCCATCCGCATCGCGCTCGATAGGCCCGCCTTGCTGCGCTATCAGGTGCGCGCGCTGCTGATCGCATCCGCCGGAAAGGTGCTGCGCATCCTGCTGCCGATGGTGAGCGACGTGGCGGAGTTCAACGCCGCCCGCGCGCTGATCGACCGCGAGCTGGAACGCGCGCGCCTGCTCGGCTCCCCGCAGCCGCGCCAGACATTGGTGGGCTCGATGCTGGAAGTGCCCGCGCTGATGTTCATGCTGCCGCAGATTTTGCGCAGCGCCGATTTCGTCTCGGTCGGCTCCAACGATCTTCTGCAATTCATGTTCGCGGTGGACCGCACCAATCCCCGCGTCGCCAAGCGCTACGATGCGCTGAACCCTGCATCGCTCACGCTCATCCGCCAGATCGTGAAAAGTGCCGGCGAGGCGGGCGGCGATGTTTCGCTTTGCGGGGAGATGGCGGGCCGCCCGCTCGAAGCCATGGCGCTGATCGGCGTGGGCCTGCGCACGCTTTCCATGCAGCCCGCCAATATCGGGGCGGTGAAGATGATGGTGCGCAGCATGGACAGCCGCGAAGTCTCCCAATTCGTGGGTGGGCTCTGCGGGCGCACCGACCATTCGCTGCGCACCCGCCTTGCGGCTTTTGCCGCCGAGCGGGGGATCGTCCTGAAATAGGGCGCTTGCGGGGGTGGTTGTCCGGGTCCAGACTTCGCCCGCGATCTTTCGGGGAGACCTGTCTTGTCCCGTTTTGCGTTTATTGCCGCCGCATTCCTGCTCGCGGGCCCGGCGCTGGCCCAGACAACCCAGCAAACCACGCAGGAAGACCCCAACGAGATCATCTGCCGGACGGGCGAGCCCGTCACCGGCTCGCACCTGCCGGGGTCGCGCGAGTGTCACACCCGCAAGGAATGGGACGATATGCAGCGTCAGACGCAGGACGATATTTCCCGCGCCCAGATCAAGAGCATGGATTCAGACCTGCACACGACCCCCGGGAGCTGAACAAAGCACGCAATTTTCTGTTCCGCGCGATTGCGAACGCAACCGAGCGCTGGCTATTGCTTCGTCGAAAACGTAACATTCGGGCGCGGGCTTTTGCTGGATCGGCAAGTCCGCACGCGGTATCTGTAGAACCATGACAAAAGTCACCCATCTGACGCTTGACGAGGAAGGCGGATTGAACCGCCGCCGCATCCATTTGCGCGAGATTTCCGGCGATGCCGATGCGCCGCTGGAAACGGTGGGTCAGGATCTGCGCGCCGCGCGCCAGCGCCGTGGCGACGATCTGGCGACCGTCTCCAAGGCCCTGAAAATCCGCAAGGATCATCTGGAGGCGCTGGAGGAAGACCGGCTGGACGCGCTGCCCGGCCGCACCTATGCGGTGGGTTTCGTGCGCACTTACGCCGATTATCTGGGGCTGGACGCGGTGCAATGCGTCGAGCGCTTCAAGGCGGAGATCGCGGGCCGGGAAAGCGGCCCGACACCCGTCAGCGGCCTTCCCGCCCATGAAGAAGAACGCCAGCTTCCCCATGGCTGGGTGATTATCGCGGTCATCATGGTGGGCCTGGTGATCTATGGCGTGTGGTATCTGGCCGCCTCCGCCGACCGGATGTTGCGCCAGCCGGTAGCGCCGGTGCCCGCCGCCATGGCGCCCAAACAGGTCGTGCATTTCCAGAAGCCGCCGCCGGCACCTCCGCCGCCCGCGCAAGCCGCGGCGGCCGAGGGCACGAAAGTCACCGGCCAGTCGGCACCCATCACGCCGCCCGTGTTGGAGAACGGCCCGGCGACCGCCGACGCCAAACCCGCTCCGGCGCCCGTGACGGCGCCAGCGCCTACCACACCGGCTCCCGCCAAAACGGCTTCCACCACGCAAACGGCAACGCCGCCTGAGCAACAGGCCGATACCGACACGACAAATGGACAAACCGCGTCGCAGACGGCCTCGACCAGGACGCAAGGCGGCCAGGTATTCGGGCAGGGCAATTCCAATCCGCGCGTGATCCTGCATGTGACGGCGGTGACGCGCGTGTTGGTGCAGGGCAAGGACGGCATGACCTATATCAACCGCACCCTGCAACCGGGCGATATCTACCGCCTGCCGGATATTGTCGGGCTGACGCTGACCACGCCCAATGGCGGCGCGGTCGAGATCGAACTCGACGGGCAGATGATCGGCACGGCCGGAAAATCGTCGCAGATGACCGAGGCGCTGTCGCTCGATCCGCAAGCCCTAGTCGATTCCGTGGGCAAGACCAACTCCCAATGAGTATCCGTCCCTATCGCGATATCGCGCGGCGCAAGTCGCGGAAGATCCGCGTCGGCTCGGTGCGAAGTCGGCGGCGACGCGCCCATCACCGTGCAGAGCATGACCAACACGGTGACGGGCGATGCGCGCGCCACCATCGCGCAGATTCGCGCGCTGGAAGAAGCGGGCGCGGATATCGTGCGCGTGTCGTGCCCGGATGAAGACGCAACCGCGGCGCTGAAAGCGATCGTGAAGGCGTCGAAGGTGCCGATCGTCGCCGACATCCACTTTCACTACAAGCGCGCCATCGAGGCGGCGGAGGCGGGCGCTGCCTGCCTGCGCATCAATCCCGGCAATATCGGCAGTGCCGCGCGCGTGCAGCGAAGTGGTGCAGGCCGCGAAGGATCACGGCGTTTCCATGCGCATCGGCGTCAACGCCGGATCGCTGGAGCGCGAATTGCTCGAACGCTATGGCGAGCCTTGCCCCGAAGCGATGGTGGAAAGCGCGCTCAATCACGCGCGCATCCTCGAAGACAACGACTTCCGCGAATTCAAGATCAGCGTGAAAGCATCTGACGTTTTCCTCGCGGTCGCGGCCTATCATGGGCTTGCGGAGGCTTGCGATTATCCGCTGCATCTGGGCATCACCGAAGCGGGCGGCTTGATGAGCGGCACGGCCAAATCGGCAATCGGCATCGGCGCGCTGTTGTGGGCGGGCATCGGCGACACGATCCGCGTTTCGCTCTCCGCCGATCCGGTGGAGGAAATCCGCGCGGGCTTCGATATTCTCAAATCGCTCGGGCTTGCGCCATCGCGGGGTAAACATCGTGTCGTGCCCGTCCTGCGCGCGGCAGGGCTTCAACGTGATCGAAACCGTGTCGCTGCTCGAAGAGCGCCTCAAGCACATCTCCACGCCCATGACGCTGTCCATCATCGGCTGCGTGGTGAACGGGCCGGGCGAGGCGCGCGAAACCGATCTCGGCTTCACCGGCGGTGGCGCGGGCGGCGCGGCCGGCATGATCTATCTGAACGGCAAACCGGCCTACAAACTCGAAAACACCAAGCTCATCGACCATGTGGTCGAGCTTTGCGAGAAAAAAGCCGCCGAGATCGAAGCCGGCAAAATCCTCGAACCGGCGTTGTAGGGATGCAAACGCACTTCTTTTACCTCCCCCTTTGTGGGGAGGTCGCGAGCGCATCGCGCGAGCGGGTGGGGGGCCGAACTTGCCCCATGCACGGCCCCCCACCCGATGCCGCTCACTTCGTTCGCTGCATCGACCTCCCCACAAGGGGGAGGTAAATCTGTGTCATGATTCCCTCCGCCAAACTCGAACGCCTGCTCGACCGCTTCCATGCCATCGAGGCCCAACTGGCTTCAGGCGCGGGCGGCGCGGCTTACGTGAAACTCTCCAAGGAGCACGCCGAACTGGCACCCGTCATCGCGGCGGTGGAGGCCTATCGCGACGTATCCAAACAACTCGCCGAAACCGAGGCGCTATCGAACGACGCAAGCGCCGATGCCGAAATGCGCGCGCTGGCCGCCGACGAGCATCACACGCTGAAAGAGCGCTTCGCCACGCTCGAACACGATCTGCAAATGCAATTGCTGCCGAAGGACGCGGCGGATTCATCTTCCGCCATCGTGGAAATCCGTGCGGGCACCGGCGGCGACGAAGCCGCGCTTGTTCGCCGCCGATCTGCTCGGCATGTACAAGCGTTACGCCCAGCTGCAGGGCTGGAAGACCGACATCTGTCGCTCACCGAAAGCGATCTCGGCGGCATCAAGGAAGCGGTGATGGAAGTGGCGGGGCAGGGCGCCTACGCAAAGCTGAAATTCGAGAGCGGTGTGCATCGCGTGCAGCGCGTGCCCGTGACCGAAGCGGGCGGGCGCATCCACACATCGGCGGCCACGGTGGCCGTGATGCCGGAGCCCGAAGATGTGGACGCCGAACTCGATGAGAAAGATTTGCGCGTCGATGTCTATCGCGCCAGTCCGGCGCGGGCGGCCAGCATGTCAACAAAACCGAATCCGCCGTGCGCCTCACGCATATCCCCACCGGCATTGTCGTGGCGATGCAGGAAGAAAAATCGCAGCACAAGAACAAGGCCAAGGCGATGAAGATCATGCGCGCCAAACTGTTCGAGGCCGAACGCGACCGCATCGATCAACGCGCGCGCCGCCGAGCGCAAGGGGCTTGTCGGCTCCGGCGACCGCAGCGAGCGCATCCGCACCTACAATTTTCCGCAAGGCCGCGTCACCGATCACCGCATCAATCTGACGCTCTACAAGCTCGACAAAATCGTGTCGGGCGACGAACTGAACGATGTGATCGACGCGCTGGTGGCCGAGGATCAGGCCAGCCGCCTGGCCGCGCTGGAATCGGAATGAATATCGGCGAGGCTTTGGCGCGCGCCACGGAAAAACTGCGCGCCGCCGGAATCGATTCCGCGCGCCTCAATGCGCGTGTGCTGATGGCGCATGTGTTGGGTGTGGAACCGAATGAACTTGCAACAATGGACTTCCCCCTCCCCAACGCGGGAGGGGGCGCGGACCCCGGACTTGTTCCGGGGGACGCGGGGGAGGGGGATTTGCACGAACCCCTCCCCCGCTCGAACGCTGCGCGTTCTCACGCCCCCTCCCGCAAGGGGAGGGGGAAAGTTCTTGCTGAGTTTGAGTTATTGATTCACCGCCGCATCGCGCGCGAACCCGTCGCCTATATCACCGGCAAGAAAGGTTTCTGGGATTTGGAATTCGAAGTCGGTCCCGGCGCGCTGGTGCCGCGCCCGGAAACCGAGACGCTGATCGAGCAAATCCTCAAAACATTTCCCGATCGCGCCGCACACCTCAGCATCCTCGATCTGGGCACCGGCACCGGCTGCATCCTGCTGACGCTGCTGCATCTCTATCCGAACGCCAAAGGGCTGGGCGTCGATGCGTCCGAATCCGCGCTCGGCTGGGCGCGGCGAAACGCTGCCCACCTCGAATCGCGCGCCGAATTGCGGCTGGCAAATTGGGAGGACATCACCGAAACCGGCTTCGACATCGTCGTCTCGAACCCGCCTTACCTCGCCGATGCCGATTTTGCCGCGCTTGAGCCCGAACTCGGTTTCGAACCCAAAGATGCTCTTTCGGGCGGGCCGGATGGGCTTGGCGCCTACCGCGCGATTGCTCGCCTTCTGCCTCACCTTCTGGCCGCAAAGGGTTGTGCCGTCTTCGAAATCGGCGCAGGGCAGGGCCCTTCCATCGAAGCCATCCTGAAGGCCGAGGGCCTTGAAATCCTGAGCCTCGCCCCCGACCTTTCGGGCATCCCTCGCTGCGTCACAGCCCGCATGGGGCCGGCCGCACCGCAAAAAACTGTTGGAAACCGCAGGCCAAGCCGCTAGTTTCCTGCCCGCGAGGGGATGCAGGACCCCCTGCCGGACGGCGGATAAGCCATCCGGGTAAGGCCATCGGGGGTGGCCGGGTGCGATATGCGCCGGTTCCTGCGCAAAGCGAAAGACGAGCTCTGCTCTTCATGCGGCACCGCTACAGACGCGCCTTCGGGCGTGGACATTCTCGCGATACCGCGCTGCCGCAGGCTCGTCGCCACCAAAAGGGGCTCAAGTGAAACGCTCACGAGGACGCGGCCGCAGGCCGCAGAACAACAATCCCAACCGCACCTTCGATTCCAGCGGGCCGGAGATCAAGATTCGCGGTTCCGCCGCCAACGTCTATGAGAAATATCTCCAGATGGCGCGCGACGCCAATTCCGCGGGCGACCGCGTGATGGCGGAGAATTATTTGCAGCATGCCGAGCATTATTACCGCATCCTCGCCGCCAACCAGCTTCAGCAGCAGCAATACGCCCAGCAGAACCCGCAAGGCGCCCAGCCCAATTACAATCCGGCCAATGGCAACACCAATGGCCGCCCCCCGCAGGGCAACGGCAATGGCGAGGTGAATTACAACCAGCAGCCCGCCAGCAACGCCGCCTTCTCGCTGACCGACAATGGCGGCGATGATGATGGCGACGACGACGGAATCGAATAGCGGGACTTGTTCTAAAGCAATGCGTTTCCCACATTAGGCCGGGATGATGCCCATCAAGGGGTCGTCCCAATCCAGCCGCCTGCCTGTATGGGGGCGTGAGAGGCCGATATGGACATTGAGAAATTCACCGAGCGGGCGCGTGGCTTTATTCAATCCGCGCAGGGCCTTGCGCTGCGCTCCAACCACCAGACCTTAAAACCGGAACATCTGCTCAAGGTGCTCCTCGACGACGAGGAGGGCCTGGCCGCGCGGCTGATCCGCGCCGCGGGCGGGCGTCCCGAACAGGCGCTCCAGCAGACCGAAATGGCGCTCGCCAAAATCCCGCGCGTCGAAGGTTCCGGCGAGGGGCAGATTTATCTGGCACCCGAAACCGCGCGGCTGCTCGACGGCGCCGAACAGGCCGCGAAGAAGGCGGGCAATTCCTTCGTCACCGCCGAATATCTTTTGCTGGCGCTGGCGACGGCCGGCGATACGGCGCGCGCTGCTGAAGGATGCGGGCGTCACCCCGCAAAGCCTGAACGCCGCGATCAAGGATCTGCGTCAGGGCCGCACGGCGGATTCGGCGACCGCCGAAAACCAGTATGACGCGCTGAAGAAATACGCCCGCGACCTCACCGAGCTTGCCCGTTCCGGCAGGCTCGATCCGGTCATCGGCCGCGAGGAAGAAATCCGCCGCACCATTCAGGTGCTGGCGCGGCGCACGAAAAACAATCCCGTGCTGATCGGCGAGCCCGGCGTGGGCAAGACCGCGATTGCGGAGGGCTTGGCGCTGCGCATCGTCAATGGCGATGTGCCCGAAAGCCTTGCGCGACAAGAAGCTGATGGCGCTCGACATGGGCTCGCTGATCGCGGGCGCGAAATTCCGCGGCGAGTTCGAGGAGCGGCTGAAAGCCGTGCTGAACGAAGTCACCGCCGCCGAGGGCAAGATCATCCTCTTCATCGACGAGATGCACACCCTTGTCGGCGCGGGCGGCGCGGAAGGGGCGATGGATGCCTCCAATCTGCTGAAGCCTGCGCTGGCGCGCGGCGAGCTTCATTGCATCGGCGCCACCACGCTCGATGAATATCGCAAGCATGTGGAGAAGGACGCGGCTCTCGCGCGGCGCTTCCAGCCCGTGTTCGTGAATGAGCCGACGGTCGAAGACACGATCTCCATTTTGCGCGGGCTGAAGGAGAAATACGAAGTCCATCACGGCGTGCGGATCACCGATTCCGCGATCGTCGCCGCGGCGCAGCTTTCCAACCGCTACATCACCGACCGTTTCCTGCCCGACAAAGCCATCGATCTGATGGACGAAGCGGCGTCGCGCCTGCGCATGCAGGTGGATTCCAAGCCCGAAGAACTGGACGAGCTCGATCGCCGCATCATGCAGCTCAAGATCGAGCGCGAGGCGCTGAAAAAGGAATCCGACAAGGCGTCGAAAGATCGCCTGGAAACGCTCGAAGGCGAGCTTGCCGGGCTTGAGGAAAAATCCGCCGCCCAGACCGCGAAATGGAAGGAAGAAAAGAAATCGCTTCAGGATGTGCAGGGCTTGAAGGAAAAGCTCGATGCCGCGCGTCAGGATGTGGAAGTCGCCCAGCGCAAGGGCGATTACACGCGCGCGGGCGAACTCACTTACAGCGTCATTCCCGATCTGGAGCGCAAGCTCAAATTGATCGAGGAACAGCAAAGTGCCGCGCTGGTCAACGAAGCCGTCACCGCCGAAAACATCGCGCAGGTGGTGTCGCGCTGGACCGGCATTCCCGTCGATAAAATGCTGGAAGGCGAGCGCGACAAGCTGCTGAAAATGGAATCGGCACTTGAGAACCGCGTCATCGGCCAGCATGAGGCCGTGCGCGCGATCTCAAACGCCGTGCGCCGCGCGCGCGCAGGGCTACAGGATCCCAATCGGCCCATCGGATCGTTCCTCTTCCTCGGCCCCACCGGCGTCGGCAAGACCGAACTCACCAAGGCGCTGGCCGTCATTCCTGTTCGATGACGACACCGCCATGGTGCGCATCGACATGAGCGAATTCATGGAGAAGCATTCGGTCGCGCGTTTGATCGGCGCGCCGCCCGGCTATGTCGGCTATGAGGAAGGCGGCGTGCTCACCGAAGCGGTGCGGCGGCGTCCCTATCAGGTGATCCTGTTCGATGAAGTCGAGAAAGCGCATCACGACGTCTTCAATGTGCTGTTGCAGGTGCTGGATGACGGCCGCCTGACCGATGGCCAGGGCCGCACGGTCGATTTCCGCAACACGGTCATCATCCTCACCTCCAATCTCGGCACCGAATTCATGACCGGCGAGGAAGGCCCGCCGTGCGCGCGCAGGTGATGGATGTGGTGCGCCAGCATTTCCGGCCCGAATTCCTCAACCGGCTCGACGAGATCATCCTGTTCCATCGCCTGACCCGCGAGAACATGGACAAGATCGTCGATATTCAGGTGACGCGCCTTCAGAAGCTGCTGTCGGATCGCAAGATCGAGATCGCGCTCGATGCAAAAGCGCGCGAATGGCTGGCGGCCGCCGGTTACGATCCGGTCTATGGCGCGCGGCCGCTCGAAGCGCGTGATCCAGCGCCGCTTGCAGGACCCGCTCGCGCAACTCCTGTTGCAGGGCGAGATCGGCGACGGTTCCAAGGTGAAGGTCAGCGCCGGCAAGCACGGCCTCACCATCAACGGCCAGAGCTTCGATGTGGGCGAGGACGTGCTCGCGCCCGAGCCGCCTAGCCACGCGATTCATTGAACTTGTTGAAATGGGTCCCCCTCCCCTTGTGGGAGGGGGCGAATGTTTTGAGCGCGCAGCAATGCGAGCGCGAAAAATATTCGGGGGAGGGGTATGCGCAACCAACCCCTCCCCCGCGTCGCTGACGCTCCGCGCCCCCTCCCGCAAGGGGAGGGGGAAATTGCGTGCTTGATTTCGGCAGATCAAAGCCGCTCTACATTAGGATACGGCCTAGCAGGAGATTTGTGTGGCAAACAAAAGGGGTCGCGGGGTTTCCGCCGCCAGACTGATCGGCGACGGCATCGCGGGTGCCGCAAGGCTTTTGACGCTGCCGCTCGGCCGCGCCTATGGCGCGCGCACAGCGGCGCAGGCCTCGATGTCGCTGGCCCCAATCGTGCGCGTCCAGACGCAGCGCGGCACCGTGATTTATCGCTGCCCGTCCGCCACCGCCGCGCGCCAGGCCACGCGGATGACGGCGCGCGAGCCCGACACGATCGACTGGCTGAACGAGCATGTGAAGCCGGGCGAGCATCTGTGGGATGTCGGCGCGAACATCGGCGTGTTCTCGATCTATGCGGCGCTGCGCGAGGGCGTGAGCGTCACCGCGTTCGAGCCGGTGGCAAGCAATTACGCCATTCTCACCGATGCGGTGATCCTCAATGGAATGGGCGGAGCCATCGTGCCGCTGGCGATGGGATTGTCCGACACGACCGGGCTTCTCACCATCTATCTGATCGATATGGAAGCGGGCGCGGGCCTTCATGCGCTTGGCGCGCCGCAGAATGTGCGCGGCGCATTCGAGCCCGCCGCCGCCGTGACGGTGCCGGTCATTCGCGGGGCCGACGCGATGGCGCAATTCGGCGTGCGCCAGCCCGATCACATCAAGATCGATGTAGATGGCCATGAGATGGGCGTGCTGTCCGGGCTCGGCGATGTGCTGAAGAAAACGCGCACGGTCTGGATCGAAACCACCGAAGAGGCCGAAGCGGCGGGCGGCAATGCGCAACTGAGCAAATTGCTGGAAGATGCGGGGTTCGCGCGCGCCGAGCTTTTATCCGGCCGCAAGGGCGAAAACACCTTGTTCGTGAATCGCAATCTTTGAAACAAACCAAATCGTCATGGCCGGGCCTGTCCCGGCCACCCGCGAACACCTTGCTGAACGGAGGATATGGGTCGCCGGCACAAGGCCGGCGATGACGGAAGAGAGGATCAATCCTTGCCCGCGCGCAGGTCGCTATTGCTGTCGGCGACCTTGGTTTCCAGCGGCAGCGAGGCCATGCGGGAATCGATGTTCAGGCGGTCGGCGAGGAAATCGCGCAATTCCTTGCCGGCAAGCCTGCGCCCGCCCGCGACCTTCACCTTGAGCGGATTGACCTGAACATTGTTGATGCGGATTTCGTAGTGCAGATGCGGCCCGGTGGTGAGGCCCGTATTGCCGCTATAGGCCACGACCTGTCCCTGCCGCACGCGGCTTCCGTCATGAATGCCCGGCGCGAAGCGCGACAGATGCCCATAGGCGGTCGAATATCCGTTGCCGTGATTGATGAGCATGAAATTGCCATAGCCATTGGCGCGCCCGGCGAATTTCACCGTGCCGCCGCCCGCCGCCATCACCGGCGTTCCCACCGGCACGGCGAAATCGATGCCCTTGTGCATGCGCGTGTAGCCGAGCACCGGATGAAACCGCATCCCGAAGCCGGATGAAATCCGCGCGCCATCGACGGGCGTTTTCATCAGCATGGAGCGCGTGCTCTGGCCGCGCGAGTCGAAATATTCCGCCGGTCCGCCGTCCCTGGGATCGTAGCGATAGAGCGTCACCGTGCGGTCCGACAATTTCATGGAGGCATACGCGATGTTGCCTTCCTTCGCGGCCTGACCGTTGGGCGTGTAGTAATAGTCGTAATAGACCTCGAACTTGTCGCCCGGCTGGATGTCGCGCTGGAAGTCCACCTCATACGAGAACATATGGATCATCTCGACCACGACATCGGCGGGAATGCCCGCCTGCATGGCCGCGAGATAGAGGCTTGAATCGATGGTGGCGCCGGCGCGGTGATAATGCGCCACGAGTTTCTTCTGCACCTGCTGGGCGTTGAAATTGCCGTCGGCATCGCGCGAGATGGTGATGTCCTGATCCACGCTCGGCGAGAAGCTCAGCTCCAGCAATTTGCCGGGCGCGTCGTCGGCGGTTTGTGAGTCATCGTCGCCGGTATTGGCGTCGGGCGCCGCCGATTGCGGCGGGGTGTAGGTGATGTGCGCCATCGGCGTTTGCGGCGCGGGCTCGAACGAGAGATCGAAGGATTGCCCGGCGCGGATGCTGCGCGGGCTGAACACTTTGGTCATCGCGGTTACGGCGGCGTTGGCGTCGGCGGCCGTGACGCCCGCTTCCATCATCGCGCCCACCAGCGTGTCGCCGGAATCCAGCGTCACCGTGCGCGTGTCGGTCGGGGTGTCGTCGTCTTCGGCCTGTTGGGCGGCGAGCGCGCCATCCATCGAGAAATCGGAATCGCTGTCGGGTGCGTTGGGGCTGGTGACGATGGCCGAAGGCCCGAACGCCGCATAACTGGCGTGGTCCGATCCGCCCTGCGAAGCCAGCCGCAGGAAAAGATCGTAGGGCATCAGGGAGCGATTGCGCTCGGCCAGCGTTGTCTGACCGGAAGAGTGCGGCACCGTTCCCGCCGCAAGCCAGGCGATGGAGCCGGCAATCATTACGGTTGCCATGGTGGAAACCATGGCCCAGCGGCCATCGGTGGTGGAAAGCACGGCCCCGGCCGCGCCCATGGCGCGTTGCCAATGCTGCCGTACCGCCTGAATCAACTCAGCGTCGCGCCGCGCCACTTCGACTCCCATTGCTGTGCCAGCCGAAGCGGCGGCGCAGCCATATAGCCTAAATTATCATGGCACCGTCAACGGTTACCGCGTGGTTAACGATAAAATGTCGATAAATGGGAACCCGGCTCCAGATCTTGCGCAAAGGAACGAATCGTCCACAAAAAATGCGCCGTGGAGCTAGCCACGGCGCATTGTGCGACAGCTAAAGGGGTTACAGCCGCACGAGAAGCGCTTCGGCGATGCGGCCATGCAGCCAGCCTATGCCTTTGGCCACATGGAGCAGCACAAATATCAACAGGATTCCCACAAGGGCGGCGAGCAGGAGGCCGGGGGCGGTGTGCATCACATGGGTCAGCACCGGGGCCGCATCGATGGTGAAGGTGGAGTGCCCGCTGATGAGGCCCCACAGCGAGCCGAAGGTCAGCGCCAGCGACACCGAAATCCCCACCACCGCGATGACGAAATAAAGCACGCCCAGCGGCAGCATCAGCAGCATGTAAAACAGCGACGACCAGGTGCGGATATCGGCCAGCGCATCGCGGATGCGTCCGCCAAGTGTCTGATCGCGTGCTTGCGGCGGGCAGGCGTCGCGGCATGCGCACGCCGAGCAATCCCTCGATGATGCGTCCCTCGACATGGGAGATCACGCGCACCGAACCGATGAACAGCAACGCAAACGGAATCCCGATGATGAGGATGATAAGGCCCGCCGTCAGCGACATGCCCGTCACCGCCCAGGTGAAATAGAAAATGCCGGTGACGAGCGACAAAAGCATATACAGCAACGCGCCGTAAGCGCGCGGATCGCGGATGACGCCGAAGAAACCGTGCGGTTCGGTGGGAGCGGCTTCCTGCTTGGGGAATGGCCCCGAAAGTGTTGCTTCCATGGATCGATACTCCTCTGCGATTTCCTCGGGCGTTCCATAAGTCTCGATCACGGAAGCGAGGACCTCCCGTTCGGTGCGTCCGGAATTGGTGGCGAGTTCGTTTTGCAGATGGTCTTCGGCGTCGGCGAGCGCATCGCTGATAAGACCGGGCGAAGCGCCTTTCAGCGCGCCGCGCAGCGCGGCCAGATAGGCGGCGACTGTCTCAGGCTGCTGGCTGGTGGTGGGCATGCCCGTTCCCTCCGGCCTTCAGCGCGTCATCGACGAATTCGCGCATGTCCTTCCACGCGCCCTGCCATTCGCCGAGAGCCCGTCTGCCTTCGTCGGTGATGCTGTAGTAGCGCCGGGGCGGCCCGAAGGCCGACGCCTCGACCCGGCTGTCCAGAAGGCCAAGGGCGTTGAGCGACCTCAGCACGGGGTAGATCGCCCCCTGCTTGAAGATCAACCCGCCTTCACCTTCGGCTTTGACGGCTTTTGCGATCTCGTAGCCGTACATTTCCCGCCCGGCGCGGGCGAGCACGGCCAAGAGGACGAGCGATGACAGCCCGGCCATGAGCTCCTTACGGAATTTGCGTGTGAATTGAGATTCCTCAGTCACGCGCTCTGTCTCCGCCTCCTTGCTATTACGAAGTTCTATCTAGCATGAACTTCACAATATGCAAGAGTGCCCTGTAGGGAAATCAAAAATAATTCATAACCGACTGGGAACACGACGTTTTTATGCTGCCTTGGCTTTGGGCGGAGCGGCTTTCCAATGGCCGCCGCGTGGCTTTTCGAAGTTCAGGCGGACCACCTTGGCCGAACTCGCGCCGCACCGCCTTGGCTTCGGCACGGGCAAAAATATCCGCAAGATGGGCGTTGCCCTCGACATGCTCGCGATAAAGCGCCCGGATCAGCCGGTCGGCCCATTTGGGCGCGCCCCGGTTTTTTTCCCAAAGTGCAATGCTCTGCCCCGAATTGCCGAGCATCTCCGCCAGCGCGGCCTGCGAGAGATTCAACTCGCGACGCAGGAACCGGAACTCCGAACCGGAAAGGCGAGGGCGCGACAGCAGCAGTAGGCGCGCAATCGTGCGATGCAGTTCCTCGACATTCTCGATTTCGATGGCCTCGCCATAGGGCGTTTCGATCTGCCGATAGCCATTGCGCAGCCACACCTGTTTCAGGCCGCATTCGCGATAATGATACATTAGCGCCGTCCTTTCCGTTCGTTCGCCAAATAAACCGTGATGACGAGCAGCCGTTGCGGCCAAAGGATCGCAACGGCCACCGAAAGCATGTCACCGGCGGCCCGGCCCTGCATTTCCACGCGCCAGCAATCCTTGTCGTCGAGATAGGGGCCTTCGACGATCATGCCGGTGCGCACGACGGTGCGGACTTGGCCGACCGAAATCATCCGCTGGATCAGCCGCGTGCGCGCGTGCGGATGCAGGATGATCCGGTCGGCATCCGCCGCGATTTCGCGAATGATACGGCGGGCCTCCGCTCTGGATAGCGCGCCGGGCCGCGAGTCACCGTCTGCCATGACCTATAATTTTTATAGGTTGGGAAAATGTCAATGGTATGGCGAAAAATCAGGAATTCTGCGCGATCACCGCGCGCACGACGGGATAGATTTCCCGCTGCCAGCGCGAGCCGGAGAACACACCGTAATGCCCCACGCCCGGCTGCATGTGATGGCGGCGGCGGAAGGGCTTGAGGCTGGTGCAGAGATCATGCGCCGCCACAGTCTGGCCGACCGAGCAAATATCGTCCTTCTCGCCTTCGACCGTTAGCAGCGCGGTCTTGCGGATCGCGCCGGGATCGATGGCATTGCCGTGCCATTTCAAAAGCCCGCGCGGCAGATGGTGCTGCTGGAAAATGCGCTCCACGGTTTCCAGATAAAACTCCGCGGGCAGATCGAGCACCGCGAAATATTCGTCGTAGAACGTGCGCGTGGCTTCGGCCTTGGCGTCGTCGCCCTGCACGATGTGCTGAAACAAATCCTGATGCGCGCGCATGTGGCGGGCGAGGTTCATCGACATGAACGCCGACAATTGCATGAAGCCGGGATAGACGCGCCGGTTGGCGCCGGGATAGCGCATCGGCACCGCGCTGATGAGATTGCGCTCGAACCATTCCAGCGGATGTTCCATCGCCAGATCGTTGACCGGCGTGGGATTGATGCGCGTGTCGATCGGCCCTGCCATCAGCGTCATGCTCGCGGGCTGCGCGGGATTGTTCGCTTGCGCCATCGCCGCGACCGCCGCAAGCAACGCCGCACATGGCTGGCACACGCCGATCACATGCGTGCCCGGACCCAGAAACTCGATAAAGGCGATGACGTGATCGATGTATTCGTCGAGCCCGAATCGCCCCGCCGCGCGCGGCACATCGCGCGCATTCGCCCAGTCCGTGACATAGACATCGTGGTCGGGAAGCAGCGTTTTGACCGTGTGGCGCAGCAGCGTGGCGAAATGTCCCGCCATCGGCGCCACCAGCAACACGCGCGGCAAGCCGCTAACATTTGCCTTCTTAAAGTGCAGCAGCGTGCCGAAAGGTGTTGCAAATGCCGCTTCTTCGGTCACGGGTATTTCGTCGTTCCCGACGCGCACGCTTTCGATGCCAAAGGGCGGGCGCTCGTGAATAAGCCCCGCGCGAGACAGCAATTCCGCGCCCGCAAAGGCGCCGCGAAAGAAAACATTCTCCGAGCAAATGCCGCGCAACGCCGTATTTGTCAGGTCGGCCCAAGCGCGAAGGGGCGCAAGCAGGTCCGACTGGGCCTGATACAGTGCGTAGAGCATTCGCTCTCTTCTTCCCCCGGTTTGCGCCTCAAACGCGCCTTGAGTCCCGTCGCCTCGAAAAAGGCTAGTGCATTTTCATCCGCCACGCGAAATAATTATTTGCCGCGCCGGAGCAGCCCAATGGCCAGACCCATCCTGACGATCAGCAGCAAGAACTACTCCTCATGGTCGCTGAGGGGCTGGCTTTTGTGCCGGCTGGCGGGGCTGGAATTCGACGAGGTGCGGCTTTCCAGCGACGATCCCTCGATCAAAGCGGAGCTTTTGCTGCTGTCGCCGTCCTTTCTGGTGCCATGCTTAATAGACAAGGGCATCAAGGTCTGGGACACGCTGGCGATTGCGGAATATCTGAATGAGCAGCGTCCCGATGCAGGGCTTCTGCCCGGCGATCTGGCGGCGCGCACCCATTGCCGCGCGGTGTCGGGCGAAATGCACTCCGGCTTTTCCAATCTGCGCCAGGCGCTGCCGATGAATCTGAAGGCGCATTTTCCCGGCTTCAAAGTGTGGCAGGGCGCTGCCGCCGATATCGAGCGCATCGTCGCGATCTGGCAGGAATGCCTGAAGCAATATGATGGCCCCTACCTCTTTGGAGGTAAGCCCACGCTCGCCGATGCGATGTATGCGCCGGTGTGCACGCGATTCCTCACCTACGATGTGAAGCTCGACAAAAGATGCGCCGATTATTGCCGCACGATCATGGCGCTGCCCGACATGATCGAATGGGTGAAGGCGGCGAAGGAAGAACCCGACGCGGTGGAAGAACTGGAAGCGGAGTTTTGACCTCATCGGCTTTATGCGGGCGATCCAATTTTCTCACGCGGAGGCGCGGAGGCGCGGAGAAAAAACCGGGCGCGCAAAGCGCGCCAAAATAATCTTCAACAACAACTAACATTTCGACGGTAAGAAAGAACTCCGCGACTCCGCGGCTCCGCGTGCAAATCTTTTTTTATTGAAAAAATCACGCCGCGTTTTCGATATTCTCGACTCACGATCTTCGCGACCTTGCCGTAATCGGTCTTGCCGGTGCCGAGCACGGGAACTTCGGCGGCGTGCATGATGCGCCGCGGCACCGCCAGTTCCGATACGCCGTGATTATGCGCCCAGCCGACGAGATCGAAGCGGCTGGCTTCGGTGTTGGTGGTGAGGAGCACGATCTGCTCGCCCTTGCGCCCGTCCGGGATCGCGATGGCCGCATGATTGTGTTCGGGCCACAGCGCCGACGCGCAGCTTTCCACCACCGCCAGCGAAACCGTTTCGCCCGCGATCTTGGCGAAGCGCTTCACGCGGCCCTTGATGGATATGAAGCCTTCGTCGTCGATGGAGACGATGTCGCCCGTATCGTGCCAGCCGCCTTCGGGCGCCACGATCACGCCGGGATTGTCGGCCTTGATGTAGCCGAGCATCACATTCGGGCCCTTCACGATCAGCCGCCCTGCATTCGGGATTCCTTCGACGGGTTCGAGCTTGTGCGTCATGCCCGCCATCAGATGGCCGACCGTGCCGGAGCGGTTGGCGCCGGGCTGGTTCGCCGCGATCACGGGTGCGGCCTCGGTCACGCCATAGCCTTCGAGCAATTCGATCGCGTATTTCTTGCGCAGCAGCGCGCGGGTTTCGTCGCGCAGCCGCTCCGCGCCGCACACCGCAAGGCGCAGCGAATTGAGATCGCCCTGATCGCCCGCGCGCGCATATTGCGAGATGAACGTGTCGGTGGAGAGCAGCATCGTCGCCCCCGTCGCCTTCACGCGGCGCACGATTTCATGCGGCTGCAAAGGTGTCGGATGAAACACCGTCTTGATGCCCACAAACAGCGGCATCAGCGCGCCCATCGTCAGCCCAAAGCAGTGAAACGTCGGCAGCGGGTTGAAAATAATGTCGGTGGGGTAGAGCGCGATATGCGCGCGCACCTGTTCCACATTCGACAGCAGGTTCAGATGCGAAAGGGCCACGCCCTTGGGATCACCTTCGGTGCCCGATGTAAACAAAATAACCGCGGGCGCTTCGTGCAGCGGCTTTGCCGATACCAGCCACGGCGCGAATTGTCCGATCCCCGCCACCAGCTTGTCGAGCAGCGTCAGCTTCTCGCGCACGTCTTCGAGATAGATGATCTCGACCTGATTCTTGATGCCGTCGATCAGGTTTTCGAGCTTGCCGAGTTCGATGAAGCGATGCGCCGTCACCACGCGCTTGATCTGTGCCGTGCGCAGCGCGGAGCGCATGCCCGCCACGCCCGAGGTGAAATTCAGCATCGCGGGCACGCGGCCGAACGCCGACACCGCGAAGAACGCGATCACCGCGCCCGCGCCGGACGGCAGCATCACGCCGACATTCTCGCCGGGGGCCGTGCCCTTTTTCAGCGCATGGCCCAGCGCCAGCGAGGCGCGGATGATCTCGTCATAATTGAGCACGCGCTCGTCGCCATCCACGATGGCCGCGCGCTTGCCGCCGAATTTGTTGCGCGCATCGACCAGCGCATCGAACACCGGCTTGTGGGCGCGGGTTACGTCGAACGGCACGATATCTTCGCCTGAGGCGGCGGCGACGGTGGCAACTGTCACAAGTTTTGCTCCTGTGAAGCGGCGGGCTTGTACCGGAAAGGCACGGGCGCGCTCAAGCCTGTCCTCACGAAAAGTTACTCCCTGTTACAGGTTGGGGGCAACCAAGCAAGGCGAGGGCGTGATTTTCCCTGATTCTCCCTATATGTAGGGGGCATGAGCGTGGTTTTCGACCAGCAAGAGCGGGACAGGCGCGCCGCCGCCCGCCACCCGGAAAAGGCCCACCGGCCGGAATCCCCGATTCTGCGCAAACCGGAGTGGATCCGGGTGAAGGCGCCGGGCGGGGCGGAGTACGCGGCCACCCGCGCCATCGTGCGCGAGCATGGGCTGCACACCGTGTGCGAGGAAGCCGGCTGCCCGAATATCGGGGAATGCTGGAACCACCGCCACGCCACCATGATGATAATGGGCGACACCTGCACGCGGGCGTGCGCCTTCTGCAATGTGAAGACGGGAATGCCCGGCGCACTCGACACGCACGAACCGGCGAATGTCGGCAAGGCGGTCGCGAAGCTCGGATTGAAGCATGTCGTCATCACATCCGTGGATCGCGACGATCTGGCGGACGGCGGCGCGGAACATTTCGCGCAAACCATCCGCGCCATCCGCGAATTTTCGCCGGGCACAAGCGTGGAAGTTCTAACGCCCGATTTTCTGCGCAAACCGGGCGCGCTCGATGTGGTGATGGAAGCGCGGCCCGATGTCTTCAACCACAATCTGGAAACCGTGCCGCGGCTTGTATCTGACCGTGCGGCCGGGCGCGCGCTATTATGCGAGCTTGCGCTTGCTGGAACGCGCGAAGGAACTCGTTCCCACCGGCTTCACCAAATCCGGCCTGATGGTCGGCTTGGGCGAATCCCGCGAAGAGATCATGCAGGTGATGGACGATCTGCGCGCGGCGAATGTTGATTTCCTCACCATCGGCCAATATCTGCAACCCACGCGCAAGCACGCAGCCATCGCGCGTTTCTGGTCGCCGGAGGAATTCGCGGGCCTCGAAGCCATCGCGCGGGCGAAAGGGTTTCTCATGGTGTCGGCGTCGCCGCTGACGCGCTCGTCCTATCACGCCGACACGCGATTTCGCGGCGCTGAAGGCGGCGCGGTAGAGCGGTTTTGCATTGGAATAAACAAATTTCGTCATCGCCGGGCTTGTCCCGGCGACCCATAACCTCCGTCTGGCAAGGTGTTCATGGGTGGCCGCCACAAGGGCGGCCATGACGTAGTGGTTAGATAGACTCAATCCAAAATCGTTATAGGCTGCGTTACTTATTGTCCGTGGTATCGTCGATCTTGCCGGTGCTCAGATAAGTCTCGAAGGTCGCAGCGACCGCTTCGAAATTGGTCATGTCGGCGGCGAAATTGCCCTTTGGGATTCCGTAATCGCAAACCTCGTAGCGCGTGAGATAGGCGTTGCCTTCGTCCACATAGGATTTGGTGAAGCTGCGATCGAGATTGAATTCGTTCATCTGCTCGGCCGTGACGCTGCCGTCGAATTCGGCGATGAGCTGGAAGCCGTAGCAGGTTCCCTGCACGCAGGCCGTGGGCGAGATGACGTATTTGAGGCCGCTCGATGTCACGATGCCGACGGAGGACGGATCGCCATCGTCGCCGGCGACGAGCGATCCCGTGTCGCCCACCTCGGTCGCCAGCGCGATAACGCGGTTGGCATCCCAGGAAAACCACATCTCGCTGGTATTGCTCACCTCGGCGAACGCGGGCACGGCCCAAAGCACGCCACCCGCAAGAAGCGCTGTGGAGACATATCTATTCATGTGACGATCCCCCGAAATTGCGTTCTATCTTACGACATGAAAAGCATTTAACCAAATCCCCGAAAGGCAGACATGGCGCAGCACCGGGAAAGCCGCATCGTCCCCTATACGGCCGATCTGATGTTTCGGATCGTGGCCGATGTGGAGCGCTATCCCGAATTCCTGCCCTGGGTGACGGGGTTGCGCGTGCTGTCGCGGGCGAAGGAGGGGGAGCGCGAAATCCTCACCGCCGAAATGATCGTCGGCTTCCGCGCGTTGCGCGAACGCTACACGAGCCGCGTGGTCCTCGATCCCGCCGCCCGCACCATCGACGTGACGCAAACCGATGGCCCGTTCCGGCAACTGGAAAACCATTGGCGCTTTACGCCGGAGGGGCAGGGCGCACGCGTGGATTTTGAGATTGTTTTCGAATTCAAAAACAGATTGCTGAACGCGGTCGCCGGTGGCGCGTTTGCGCTGGCGCAGAAACGCATGAGCCATGCGTTTGAGGAGAGGGCGAAGAAATTATCGTAACTAATTCCCCCTCCCCTTGCGGGAGGGGGCGCGGAGCGCTAGCGACGCGGGGGAGGGGTTGTTGCAGCAAACCCCTCCCCCGAATGTTTTTCGCGTTCGCTTTTGCTCCGCTCAAAACATTCGCCCCCTCCCGCAAGGGGAGGGGGTGATGTTCACATCAATCGATGCAGCAACTGCAACGCCGCTTCGACCGACTTTATCCGCACTTCGCTGCGGCCAATATCGCCAAACCGATGCGCTTCATGGATGATGGAGCGGTTCTCGCGGCACGCGGCCATGTGTACGAGACCAACAGGCTTCAGCGCCGTTCCGCCGCCGGGGCCCGCGATGCCCGTCACCGCCACGGCCATGTGCGCGTTGGAATTGGCGACGGCGCCTTCGGCCATCATGCGCGACACGGCTTCCGACACCGCCCCCTGATCGGCGATCAGATCGCCGGGCACGTCCAGCATGTCCTGCTTGGCGCGGTTGGAATAGGTGATGAAACCGCGGTCGAACACATCCGACGAGCCGGGAATCTCGGTGAGCAATCCGCCGATCAATCCGCCGGTGCAGCTTTCCGCCGTGGCGATGCGCAAGCGCTGTGCGCGCGCATCGGCGAGCACGACTTCGGCAAGGCGCAAGAGAGCGGAGGAAAACATAAGGTCAGCATTTCATCCAATGATCCTCACCCTTCGACAAGCTCAGGGTGAGGGGTAAGCCAATCCCTCATGCTGAGCTTGTCGAAGCATGAGGGCAACTCAGATTAATCCGATCAGCCGCACGACGCCAACAATCGCACCCGCGAACAATCCCGCCACCAGATCGTCCAGCATGATGCCTTGCCCGCCCGGCGCGCGCTCGAACCGCTCGATCGGCCAGGGCTTTGCGATGTCGAAAGCGCGGAACAGCAGGAATGCGAGCCCGAAACCCGTCAGCGACAGCGGCGCGATCAAGCACGCAAGCCATTGCCCCGCCAGTTCGTCGATCACGCATTCCGACGGATCGGTGATGCCCGCCTCGCGCGCGTAGATATCGCACGCCCACACGCCGATCGCGCTGACGATCACGATGAGCGCCAGCAGAATCCAGTCATTGCCCCACCATTTGATCGCGAAAGCGAAGGGCAGGGCGGCGAGGCTCGCCACCGTTCCGGGCGCGGTCGGCGCGCGGCCGATGCCGAAAAGCGTTGCCAATTGCGTTGGGAGGGTCATGTGCGTGGCCGTTCGATTGTGGCAAGGGCTTCGGCGGCGATGCCTTCGGCGCGTCCGGTGAAGCCCATGCCTTCGGTTGTGGTTGCTTTTACGCTGACGCGCGCGGGATCGATTTTCAGAATTTCCGCGATGCGTGCGCGCATGGCATCGCGGTGTGGCGAAATTTTCGGCGCTTCGCAGATAAGCGTGATGTCGCAATGGATGATCGCGCCGCCATCCTCGCGCACCAAACATGCGGCGTGTTCGAGGAAAACAGATGAGGGCGCATCTTTCCATTTCGCATCGCTTGCCGGAAAATGCTGGCCGATATCGCCCGCCGAAATCGCGCCGAGCAGCGCATCGGTCAGCGCATGCAGCCCCGCATCGGCATCGGAATGGCCTTCAAGCCCGCGATCATGCGCGATTTTCACGCCGCACAGAAAGATGTGATCGCCCTTCGTGAATTTGTGCGCGTCGAAGCCCATGGCCGTGCGCGTTTCGCTGGCGCCGCCGAGCAGACGTGCCGCCTGCGCCATATCATCCTGCGTGGTGATTTTCAGATTGCTCTCTTCGCCCGCGACGACGACGATTTCGAGCCCGGCAATTTCCGCCAGCGCCATGTCGTCGGTCAGGCTTTCATCCGTATGTTCGCGATGCGCCTTCAGGATGGACGAATAAACAAATCCCTGCGGCGTCTGCGCGCGGAACATATGCTCGCGCGAAACCGTTTCCCAACTTCCATCCGAATTTTGTTTGCGCAACGTATCGGCCACCGCCAAAACCGGAATCGCGGCGGGCGCGCCGGATTCCAGCGCCGCGATCACGCGCGCGATTAGCGCAGGGGACACCAGCGGACGCGCCGCATCGTGAATCAAAACGAAATCGGGATTGTGTTCGGCCAGCGCTTCCAATCCCGCGCGCACCAATTCCTGCCGCGTCGGCACCTCCGCGCACCGGCGGCAGAAGATAAAGCCCGCGCGCGGCCGCTTCGTATTCCGCCTCGTGTCCCGCGCCGATCACCGCCATCAGGAAAAGCGCGTGGCCCTCGAACGCCTCGATCGAACGGCGCAGCACCGCTGCTCCGCCAAGCGGCAGATATTGCTTGGGCCGGGCCGCACCCAGCCGCACCCCGCTTCCCGCGCCGACAATGAGGGCTGCGATACGCGCCATGGATTCTCCTTCCCCGCAACATAATTAGCAGGAAGGCCGGGAAAATGTTGGGTTTTCGGCGCGCTCATTTGGCGCTTGCGCTGGCTTATGCCTAGTTTATAGTCATAAATGGATTTGCCTAAGAAGTGTGCATACATGGAAGCACAATCGGCCGCCAAATATGGAGAACAGGAGCGCGCCGCGTTTCAGATCGCGGCCGGGCTGCCGATCCCCGTGCTTCTGGTGGGGCCGGGCCAGCAGATCCTGTTCGTGAACCCGGCCGCCGAGCAGTTCTTCGGCATGGGGGCGGGGCTGCTCATTCGCCACGGACTATCCGACATCGTGCCGTTTTCGAGCCCGATCATCCAGTTGATGGATCAGGCGCGCGAGCGCAACGCGAGCGTCGGCGAGCGCGACATGGACCTCTCCACGCCCAAGCATGGCGAGCGCATCGCGGACGTGATCGTGACGCCGGTTGCCGAGCCGGACGGCGCTGTGCTCGTCACGCTTCAGGAGCGCAGTCTCGCACAACGCATCGACCGCCAGCTTCTGCATCGTGGCGCCGTGCGCTCGCTGCATGGCATGGCGGCGGTGCTGGCGCATGAAATCAAAAATCCGCTGGCGGGAATTCGCGGTGCCGCGCAATTGCTCGAAGAAGCGGTGCCCGCGAGCGAGCGTTACCTCACGCAACTCATCTGCGACGAGGCTGACCGCATCCGCGGCATCATCGATCGCATGGAAGCCTTCGGCGACACGCGCGCATTTCCCCGCGCGCCGTTTAACATCCATCAAGTTCTCGACCGCGTGGTGAAAGTCGCCAAGACGAGTTTTGCCAAAGACATCACCTTCATCGAAAGTTTCGATCCCTCGCTGCCCGCGGTGCTGGGCGACGCCGATCAATTGATTCAGGTGTTCCTCAATCTGGTGCGCAACGCGGCCGACGCGCGTGCCGGAGCAGGGCGGCGAGATCACGCTGACCACCGGCTATCGTCCCGGCGTGCGCGTGAGCGCCACCACGGCGGGCGGGCGCATCTCCCTGCCGCTGGAAGTGACGGTGCGCGACAATGGCGCGGGCGTGCCGCCCGATCTGATGCCTTACATCTTCGATCCGTTCGTCACGACGAAGCCGCAAGGCAGCGGGCTCGGTCTGGCGCTGGTGGCAAAAATCATCGGCGATCATGGCGGCGTCATCGAATGCGATTCCATTCCGGGGCGGACGATTTTCCGCGTGCTGTTGCCCAAGGCGGACGAGGAGAACTGACATGCCTGCCGGATTGATCCTTGTCGCCGACGACGATGCGGCCATCCGCACGGTGCTCAATCAGGCGCTGGGGCGCGCGGGCTATGATGTGCGCACGACCGGCACCGCCGCGGGATTGTGGCGCTGGATCGCGGCGGGTGATGGCAATCTCGTCATCACCGATGTCGTGCTGCCGGATGAAAACGGTTTCGATCTGATCCCGCGCATCAAGCGCATCCGCCCCGATCTGCCGGTTATCGTGATGAGCGCGCAGAACACGATCCTCACCGCGATCACGGCGGCGGAGCGCGGCGCGTTCGAATATCTGCCAAAACCGTTCGACCTGAAAGAACTGACGAGCGTTGTGCAGCGCGCGCTCGACAATCCCGCGATCAAGCGCGACGCGCGCCCCGCCGGCGACGGCAGCGAGGATCGTTTGCCGCTGATCGGCCGCTCGCCCGCGATGCAGGAAATCTATCGCGTCATCGCGCGGCTGACGCAGACCGATCTCACCGTCATGATTATGGGCGAAAGCGGCACGGGCAAGGAGCTTGTCGCGCGCGCGTTGCACGATTATGGCAAGCGCAAATCCGGCGCGTTTGTCGCCGTCAACATGGCGGCGATTCCGAAGGAACTGGTCGAGGCCGAATTGTTCGGCCATGAGCGCGGCGCGTTTACCGGCGCCACCAATCGCGGCGTCGGCCGTTTCGAACAGGCCGAGGGCGGCACGCTGTTCCTCGACGAAATCGGCGACATGCCGCTCGAAGCGCAGACGCGGCTGCTGCGCGTGTTGCAGCAGGGCGAATACACCACCGTCGGCGGGCGCGTGGCGATCAAAACCGATGTGCGCATTATCGCCGCGACCAATCGCGATCTGCGCCAACTGATTCAGCAAGGCCTGTTCCGCGAGGATTTGTATTATCGCCTCAATGTCGTGCCGCTGCGCCTGCCGCCCTTGCGCGAGCGCGTGGAAGACATTCCCGATCTGGTGCGTCATTTCCTGCGCAAGGCGGAGGAGGAGGGCCTGCCCACCAAGCGGCTGGAAACCGAGGCGCTCGATATGCTCAAGCACTATCGCTGGCCGGGCAATGTGCGCGAGCTGGAAAATCTCATCCGGCGTTTGGCGGTGCTGCATTCCGGCGACACGATCACGGCGGCAACCGTGGGCGCCGAACTGAAAGAACCCGCGCGCCTCAGCGAACCCGCCGAAGGCGAGAACGCATCGCTCAGTGCGTCGGTGGAGCGTTATCTTACGCGCTATTTCGCGGCGCAGGGCGAGCGCCTGCCGCCGCCGGGCTTGTATGACCGCATCGTGCAGGAAGTGGAGCGACCTTTATTGTCGATTTGCCTCGCCGCGACGCGGGGAAATCAAATCAAAGCCGCGCATCTCCTCGGCCTCAATCGCAATACGCTGCGCAAGAAGATCAAGGATTTGGGGCTGGAAGTGATTAGGGGATTGGGGTCGGGGTAAAAATCGAAACACGGAATCCCCCTCCCCTTGTGGGAGGGGGCAAGCAATTGCGAGCTTGCGAGCAATTGATTGGGGGAGGGGTACGCGCGAAACAAACCCCTCCCCCGAATGTTTTTCGCAGTCGCTTCGCTCCGCTCAATACATTCGCCCCCTCCCACAAGGGGAGGGGGGAAATTTACCCCGGCAACCGCTCGAACGCGATCAAGCCGCGCTTCACTCACTGATCCAGTTCGTGCCAGTCATCTTTCGTGTTCAGCGGCATGCACTCGAACAGCCAGCCATTGTCCTCGTCGCCATAGGTGCCGTATTTCTGTGTCATCTCGCTCATATAATCGTCGCTAAGACTTTTTACGTACGCAATGCATGCGTCCTGGCTGGTGTAGGGGCCGCTATAAATCAGATAGACATCGGTGCTGTAGAATACCTGGTACCAGCCGGGGCCTTTCCAGTCGTCATCGGGATTGTCGTCCGCGCGGGCGAAATCCGCGCGCCACATCGCCATGACGAACAGGGCGATGAACACGATGCCGTGACGCAAAGACGATCTCATTAGTTGTTCCCCGTTTGCAGCTTCCGCCCCCGGACATTTAATCCGGGAGCGAAACCTGTCTGCAACAATTAAATCTTCAATTCCACTGACCCGTGCCTTCGAACGTGAAGGATTTGTGGTCCATGCCCGAAACGCTGTGCCACGAACCCATGCCCATCTTCTTGGCATATGCGCCGGTGTCGCCGGTAAACCGTCCCCAGCAATCGGCCATCGTGTTCTTCGCATCGGCCTGGCAGGAGAATTCCACCGAATAGGTGCCGGTCGAAATCTTCCGCCGTGCACACGCCCTGCGACGAGAAGATGCTGCCGGGATCGGTCGTCCACTGTTCGCAGGCGCCCTTGCTCGCGAGTTTCTTGCCCGAAGCCATGACGGCCTCGCTGGTGTTGGTGGCGTATCCGCCGCCGCTGACATGTCCGTCGGCCATCACCATCACCTGATCGCCGCTCTTGCCGCTGCCGCTGAATGTGAATGATTCCGCGCTGGCCGCGGTCGATACCAATGCCAGGGCGAGGGAAGCGATTCCCACTTTCAAAATTTTGCTCATCCGTTGATTCCTTTTTGTGGCCGCGCCGAAGTTCGGCCGCGCCTTTATTGCCGGGAGACAGACAATCCGCCTCCCGCGCCGGGACGCTAGGCTTTATGTCCACCCCCGGATACCGCGCATTGCTAACCCTGTTGCGTTTTTGCAGCGCGGCATTCTTGCAACATGAGCCATCTTCGCTACACTACCCCCGCATCCAGACGCTTACGACCGACACCGGCGAGGAAAACGGCCCGGATGGCTGACGCGAGTGCATTGCCGAAACTCCGTGGGGGCGGGTTGTTCGGCCTGATACGGGCGGTATCGCGGCCTTCGCTGGTGGCGATCGGGGTGGCGTTCCTGGCGCTGCTCTCCGGCGTGCTGACCTACGCGGTCGTGACCGGCATCATCCCCTACGCGCTGACGCCCGACAGCATCGTGGGGCTGCTGCTCGTCAATCTCACATTGGTGCTGGCGCTTGGCGCGCTGATCGCCTGGCGGCTGACGCGGCTTTGGGCGGACAGGCGCTCGGGCCTTGCGGGCGCGCGGCTGCATGTGCGGCTGGTGGCGATGTTCGCGGCCATCGCGGTGGTGCCGGCGATTTTCGTGGCGCTGTTCGCCGCGGTGACGCTGAACCTCGGCATCGAGGCGTGGTTCTCCGCGCGCGTGAAAGCGGCGCTGGAGAATTCGGTCAACGTCGCCGAGCGATACGTTCAGGGCCATGAGCGGCTGATCGTGGCCGACGCCTACGAAATCGCCAATTCCATCGAGCACGATCCGCAATTGTTCGACGATCAAAATCATGCGCGCGCCGAAGTGCTGTTCACGCGCCTTGCCGAACTCACCAAGGAGCGGGGCTTGCAAGCCTCCTACATTCTGGATTCCCATGCGCGCGTGTTGGGCTCGACCAAGCAGCGCTTTCTGCCCGATCTGAAATTGCCCACCGTCGCCGATATCCAGCAGGCCGCCAAAGGCACCATCGTCATCGATGCCAATTCCGACGTCGGCGTGGTGCGCGCGCTGATCCGCATGCAGGCGTTGAACGACGCGTATCTGTTGGTCGTGCGCAGCGTCGATCCGAAAGTGCTGGGCTATTACCAGCGCACCGTCGATGCGGCTACCGAATATCATCGCCTCGATCAAAACCGCGCCGAAGTGCAGCTTATCTTCGCGGTGCTTTACATCGTGGTCACCGCGCTCATTTTGCTGGCCGCGATCTGGATGGGATTGTGGGCGGCCAATCGAATCGTCAAGCCGATCTCGCGATTGATCGGCGCTGCCGAGCGCGTGTCCGAAGGCGATCTAAAGGCGCAGGTCGATGTCGATCGCGACGACGACGAGATTGCTTCGCTCGGCCTTGCTTTCAACCGCATGACTTCGCAGCTCGATGCGCAGCGCACCGAGATTGTAGAAGCGAGCCACCAGATCGATGCGCGCCGCCGCTTCACCGAGGCCGTGCTTGCCGGCGTCAGCGCGGGCGTGATCGGCCTTGATGGCGACGGCCACATCACCATCGTCAATCGCGCCGCCGCGCGGCTTTTGAATGTCGAGCCGGAAAATCTCGAAACGCGGCACTATGCCGAAGCCGTGCCCGAACTCGGCGCGCTCATCCGCCGCGCCATCGAGGAGCCGGTTGGCCATGCGAGCGGCGAGGCGAGCGTCAATCGCGGCGGCACGGCGCGTTCGCTCTCGGTGCAGGTGGCGAGCGAAACGGGCGCGTCCGGCTTCGTCGTCACCTTCGACGACATCACCGATCTTGTTTCGGCGCAGCGCACCGCGGCCTGGGCGGATGTGGCGCGCCGCATCGCGCACGAAATCAAAAATCCGCTCACGCCGATCCAGTTATCGGCCGAACGCCTCAAGCGCAAATACGGCAAGGAAGTCACCACCGATCCCGAAGTGTTCGATCAATGCACCGACACGATCATCCGCCAGGTCGGCGATATCGGCCGCATGGTGGATGAATTTTCCTCCTTCGCGCGCATGCCCGCGCCCGTCATGCGCCGCGAGAACATGCAGGAGCTTTTGCAGCAGGCGATTTTCCTGCAACGCGTCGCCAATCCGCAGATCGTGTTCGAAACCAACGCGCCGAAGAAAATCATCTATCTCGAATGCGACGGCCGCCTTGTCAGCCAGGCCTTCACCAATGTGCTGAAGAACGCGGTCGAAGCCATCGCCACGCGCGAGGCGGCGGGCGACGATGCGCCCGGCCACATCACATCGAAAATGGAACTCACCGAAGACAAACTCGTGGTCAGCGTGGCGGATAACGGCGTCGGCCTGCCGCAGGAACAGCGCCATCGTCTGACCGAGCCTTACGTCACCACGCGCGCGAAAGGCACCGGGCTCGGCCTCGCCATCGTGCGCAAAATTCTCGAAGACCATGGCGGCGACATCGCACTCTGCGACCGCGGCGAAGGCGAGCACGGCGCCGAAATTCGCTTGACGTTTCCCATCCGTACATCTGCAGCGAAACGACGGAAACCGAAGATGAGCAAAAACGGATCGCAAATCTCGCCTGAAATCCTCATCGTCGATGACGAAGAGGACATTCGCGATTTGATCGCGGGCATTTTGCGCGACGAGGGTTATGAAACCCGCGTCGCCGCCGACAGCGACGGCGCGCTCGCGGCGTTGCGCACTCGCCGCCCGCAATTGCTGGTGCTCGACATCTGGCTTCAGGGAAGCCGGCTCGACGGTATTCAGGTTCTCGATCTGTTGAAGCGCGAGCATCCCGATCTGCCGGTGGTGGTGATCTCCGGTCACGGCTCCATCGAAACCGCCGTCGCCTCGATCAAGAAAGGCGCTTACGATTTCATCGAGAAACCGTTCAAGGCCGACAGGCTTATTCATGTCGTCGCGCGCGCGCTGGAAGCCGCACGCCTGAAGCGCGAGGTGCAGGAACTGCGCCTCAAATCCGGCGACGATATGGAACTGGTCGGCCATTCCTCCGCCATCGCGCAATTGCGCCAGTCGGTGGACAAGATCGCGCCCACCGGCAGCCGCGTACTGATCTCTGGGCCTTCGGGCGGCGGCAAGGAAGTCGTCGCGCGCCTGATCCATTCCCATTCGCGCCGCGCGGGCAACGCATTCGTGGCGGTGAATTGCGCGACGATGGAGCCCGACCGCATCGAGGCCGAATTGTTCGGCGAGGAAACCAGCGAAGGCCCGCGCAAGATCGGCCTTTTCGAGGTCGCGCATAACGGCACGCTTTATCTCGACGAAGTGGCCGACATGCCGCTCGAAACGCAAGGCAAAATCCTGCGCGTGCTGGTCGATCAAACATTCCTGCGGCTCGGCGGCACGACGCGCGTGGCCGTCGATGTGCGCGTGATATCCTCCACCACCGCCGATCTGCGCGCGGAAATCGCGGCGGGGCGCTTCCGCGAGGATCTTTATCATCGTTTGAATGTTGTGCCGGTGCGCGTGCCCTCGCTCTCCGAGCGGCGCGACGACATTCCGCTGCTGGTTTCCTATTTCATGAAAAAACTGTCGGCGGCTTCCGGGTTGCCGGTACGCGAAATCGGCGAGGATGCGATGGCCGTGTTGCAGGCTCACGAATGGCCCGGCAATGCGCGGCAATTGCGCAATATCGTGGAGCGGCTTTTGATCCTCACCACCGACGATCCGGCGCAGGTGATTTCCGCCGATCTTCTGCCGTCCGATCTCGGCTCCAGCGCGCCGTGGAACAATGGCGGCAAGGGCGATCTGGTGATTTCGCTCCCCTTGCGCGAGGCGCGCGAGATTTTCGAGCGGGAATATCTGCTGGCACAGATCAATCGCTTCGGCGGCAACATCTCGCGCACCGCCGCCTTCATCGGCATGGAGCGCTCGGCGCTGCATCGGAAATTGAAATCGCTTGGCGTGGGGCCGAATGGACGGGAACAGACGTTCAATGCGTAGCACATTCTTTTCTCCCCCCGTTCACGGGGGGAGTGTCCGCCGTAGCTTAAGCGTAGGCGGACGAGGGGGGCGTGTAGATTGCGTTCGCCCCCTCCGCATCGCTTCGCTCAGCACCTCCCCCGTAAACGGGGGAGGAAAAGTATGAGCACCTTCCACTCTTGGCCGACCCGCGCACCTGTCGGCCGCATTGCGTATGTGAACGGGCGCTATCTGCCGCACGCGCACGCGGGCGTTCACATCGAGGATCGCGGGCTGCAATTCGCCGATGCGATCTATGAAGTGTTCGGCGTGCGCGCGGGCCGCGTGCATGACGAGGAAGAACATCTCGACCGGCTGGAGCGCTCGCGTGCGCGAGATCGGCATGGCGATGCCGATGGCGCGCGGGCCGCTGAAGCTGGTGATGGGCGAACTCGTGCGCCGCAACCGCATCCGCGACGGGCTCATATATATGCAGGTCACGCGAGGGAGCGCGCGCCGCGATCATCCCGTGCCCAATGTGCAGCCGCGCCCCACGCTGATCCTCACCGCGCGCTCCACGGCACCCGGCTCGAACGAAAAACTGCGCGCGAAAGGCATCCGCGTCGTCACGCGCCCCGACGAACGCTGGGCGCGGCGCGACATCAAATCGACCGCGCTCTTGCCCAATATTCTGGCAAAGACCGCCGCGCGCGGGGCAGGGGCCTTCGAGGCCTGGCTGATCGGCGCCGACGGGCTTGTGACCGAAGGCGCATCGACGACTGCCTGGATTGTGGACAGCAAGGGCCGCATCGTGACGCGCGAACTCTCCAACGCCATCCTTCCGGGCGTCACGCGGCGCATCATGCTGGAGGCCGCGGCCACCGCCCAAATCCCTGTAATCGAACGCGCTTTCACGCCGGACGAAGCCAAAGCCGCGAGCGAAGCCTTCCTGAGCGCGGCCACCATCGGCGCGGTGCCGATCCTGGAGATCGACGGCCATAAAATAGGCGACGGCAAGCCCGGCCCCGTCACCAAGCGCTTGCAGGAATTGTATCAAATCCTTTCGGATGCGCGCGCCGCACCGGCAAAACGCACCTAGTGTCGTGGTTCCGAAATTCGCTAGGTGCCCGATATCAGGCTCAGAGCGAACTTCGGAACCGAAACGACACTAGCCCCTTTCGCTCCTGCAACAAATGATCTTACACTGATGGCAGTGCTTCGCGGGGTGCGGGGCACAGCATAAGACAATGGGATCTACCCATGAGCGAAAAACAACAAAACCTCCAAGACACGTTCCTCAATGCGGTACGCAAGAGCAAAGCGTCGGTGACGATCTTTCTCGTCAATGGCGTGAAGCTTCAGGGAAACATTACCTGGTTCGACAATTTCTGCGTTCTCCTGCGCCGGGACGGGCAAGCACAGCTCGTTTACAAGCACGCCATTTCGACCGTGATGCCGCTGGGCCCGATCCAGTTGCAGGACAACGGTCAGGTGGCGGAGATGGAAACCGCCTGACATACGAAGGGCGGGGCAAGAAAGAAGATCGTGGGCGGGAGCGTCCGCGCACGGCTTTTGTCATCCATATCGCTCCGAAAAAGCACGGCCCCGAACACGGCCGCGATGCGGATGCGCGTCTCGAGGAAGCGGTGGGGCTGACCGCCGCAATCGGGCTTCATGTTATCGCGGCCCACATTGCGCCGCTGGCGCGCGCGGTGCCGGCCACGCTCATCGGCAGCGGCAAGGTGGAGGAGATCGCGGCGGAGTTGCGCGCCCTCGAACCCGAAGTGATCCCCGAAGTAATCATAGTCAACGCGCAGCTTTCGCCCGTGCAGCAGCGCAATCTGGAGAAGGCGTGGAATACGAAGGTGCTGGATCGCACCGCGCTGATCCTGGAAATCTTCGGAGAACGCGCGCAGACCCGCGAAGGGCGCTTGCAGGTGGAACTCGCGCATCTCACCTATCAGAAAAGCCGCCTCGTCAAATCATGGACTCACTTGGAGCGCCAGCGCGGCGGCTTCGGCTTTCTCGGGGGCCCCGGCGAAACCCAGATCGAAACCGACCGCCGCCTGATCGGCGAGCGCATCTCGAAAATCAAGCGCGAGCTGGAAGAGGTCAAGCGCACGCGCGGGCTGCATCGCGCGGCGAGGAAGCGCGTGCCTTATCCCGTGATCGCGCTGGTCGGCTATACGAACGCGGGCAAATCGACCCTCTTCAACACGCTCACGAATTCGGGCGTGCTGGCGAAGGATTTGCTGTTCGCGACGCTCGATCCCACGATGCGCGCGCTGAAGCTGCCGGGCGGGCGCAAGTCCATTCTCTCGGACACGGTGGGGTTCATTTCCGATCTGCCGGTGGAACTCGTCGCCGCCTTCCGCGCCACGCTGGAGGAGGTGCTGGAGGCCGACATCATCGCGCACGTTCGCGACGCCGCCCACGAGGAATCCGACGATCAGAAAGCCGATGTGCTGAAGGTGCTGGCCGAACTTGGCATCGACCCGGAAGGCGAGCGGCCGATTGTCGAAATTCTCAACAAGATCGACCTGTTGGAGAGCACTGTTCAGAAAAGTCTTCTGGCGCGAAATTCACCGATCGGCCCGGTTGCAATCTCGGCGCTGACGGGCGAGGGGCTGCCCGATCTTCTCTCCCGCTTCGAGGATGTGCTGGGCGCGGGCGAGGCGATCCTGAACCTCAACCTCGATCCTTCCGATGGCGCGGGCCTCGCCTGGGCTTACGAACACGGCCGCGTGCTGAAGCGCGCCGACCGCGCCACGGGCTTGGCGCTAACCGTCGCCGTCGATCCACAATCCATCGACAGGTTCCGCACCCGCTTCAAAGGCAAAGTCACGGAAAAACAGGGCGTTGCGCGCATGTCCTGATGTTACGCACAAGCCTGTGCGCATGTGAGCGCCTCAATACACATTCGGAATCGCCGAATTGGTCGGCCGCCCGGTGGAGGGCGTGAACACCGTGTCGTGGCAATTCTCCGAGCCCGCCGTCCAGCCGAGCCGGTAATCGGGATCGTTCTGGAAGCGGGCCTCGTCGCGGCGGAATTTCTGGCGGTCGTGGGAGAGGTCCGCCGTCTCGCAGCCATCGACATAGCCGTCATGATAGGCCGGGCTCGATTGCACCGCCTTGACGTAGGCCGTGCTGTCCTTCGGCAGATCGCGCGCGCAAGCCGCAAGTGCTGCGCCCGCCGCCGCGAATGCCAGGGTTCGGATGATCGTCATGATGACACCCCTTTGCCGCTCAGAATGGCGGGTGCGTGTGGTTGGGATTGCCGGTGGACGGCGTAAACACGGTGTCGTGGCAGTTCTCGGTGCCCGCCACCCAGCCGAGGCGATATTCGGGATCGTTCTGAAAGGAATCCGCGTTGCGGCGCTGTTTCTGGGTGTCGTGATCCAGATCGGCCGTTTCGCAGCCTTGCGTGAAGCCGGTGTGATAGGAGGCGCTCTCTTGCACGCCCTTCACATAGGCGGCCGTGTCGGCGGGCAATTGCCGCGCGCAGGCCGCAAGTGCTGCCGCGCCCAGAAGAAGGAATGTCCGATGGATGATCGTCATGTGCGAAGCCCCTTCGCTTGTCCGTTGCGTGAAGGCTAGGCCGCAAGGCTTTGAGGCGGTAATGACAACGCTGTGAGGCCGCACCATGCGCCTTCACGATTGTGTTCCCGTCACCCTTCGACAGGCTCAGGGTGAGGGTTTGAGCTAATCCCTCATGCTGGTCGGCACGCTGGCGCTACCGACTGTCGAAGCATGAGGGCAATTCAGGATTCCGCCTTCTTCGCCGCCTGCCAGATCGCCTCCATCTCGTCGAGCGAAGCTTTGGCGGGCGAAGATCCACGCGCGGCAAGGGTTTGCTCGATATATCTGAAGCGTCGCGCGAACTTTTCGTTCGCGGCGCGCAACGCGCTTTCAGGATCGACCTTCAGGTGGCGTGCCAGATTGGCCGCGGCGAACAGCAGATCGCCGACTTCTTCCTCCAGCTTCGCAGCACTCGCGCCCGCTGCTTGCGCCTCGGCGATCTCGGCTGCTTCCTCGGCGATTTTCTCGACCACCTTGGGCGCGCTATCCCAATCGAAACCGACGCTTGCGGCACGCTTCTGAAGTTTCAGCGCACGCAGCAGCGCGGGCAGGGCGCGGGGAACATCGTCCAGCAGGCCGCCGGGTTTCGCCGCGCGCTCGCGGGCCTTGTGTTCCTCCCAGGCGGTGGTCTGCGCGGCCGCACTGTCGATGCCCGCGAGGCCCGCAAACACATGGGGATGGCGGCTGACCATCTTGGCCGCAATCCCGCGCGCCACATCGGCGAAATCGAAAAGCCCGCGCTCCTCGGCCATGCGCGCATGGAACACGACCTGAAGCAGCAGATCGCCCAGTTCTTCCTTCAGCGCGGGCCAGTCGGCATCCTCGATGGCGCCCGCGACCTCATAGGCTTCCTCGATCGTGTAAGGCGCGATGGAGGCGAAATCCTGCTCGATATCCCACGGGCAGCCGGATTTCGGATCGCGAAGTGCGGCCATCACGCCCAGCAATTCGGCCATGGGGCCGCGCGCTTTGTCTGAGTCACTCATGGGGAGCATTGGAAAGGGCGAGGCCGCGCGGGGCAAGGGTTTTGGCCATTTTCCCGGCCCGTTATCGCCGGGTTATTTCGTATAAGATATATTATGGGAAATCATTTGGCCACAAGCTTCTGAAGCTCCGTAGCCCAATAAAGCGTCTTCCCGCCCAAACGCTGCGCCGCGAGCGCCGCTTCAAGAATTTCTGTTGTGGTCATTATAAAATCCCGTTTCATCAAATTATCTTTGTCGCGCCCGAGGCGCACCATCTTGATCTCACCGCTATACTCGACGTGTTCGACCACAACGCCGTGAATAAGATCATGACGGGTCTGGGAAGCCGCCTCGATTTCAGCGAATAGTCTCTCGTATCCATTAGCAGCGTCCGCTGGTAGTGGCATTTGCTTAATAATTTTCCGCAGATAACCAATTTTCCGCCGCAATGCACGAGGCATTTCGGGTTCAATCTCTTTTCCTCTTAGCGCATGATGAATAACCTCGATGATACAATCCAGACCAAACTCTAGATGAGCCCATGAGATTGTTAGACCGGCCTATCGCAGCGAAGAGGTACTCATCGGTAGGCGACGTGTATTCGTTAGTCATGGTTATCCACGCCCGCTTCCCTCCCGCTCAGCCTCGAATTCCACCGCACGAGCGGTAACCAAAGCGCTCGAATGAGAAGAAGGTTGATGAAGCTCGCAAGCGAAAGAAACGCGAGCGTGAGAGAGAAATGCTATCCGCGAGTTTATCCAAATGCCAATATACTTTCGAGACACTCCCTAAATAATGGTCGCCGTAGCTCCACAATACGCATTCCTCGGCGGGCCGTTTTATAGGAAGCAAAAAGATATTTTCGTTGGAATTTTCGACCTTCGACTTGGCCTCTGCTTTTTGCTGGCAGATCGGATCATAGTAACCCACGTATTTGCGATATCCGACAGGAGGTCCGCCCAAAATATTTATAATTGGATATTGAGATGAAAATCGTACGGCTGATGTGGGTAATTGCTTTGCGATGCGGTGGATCTCATCCTTCGTAGGCAGTGACCGGGTGAACTCCTGTTCTTCTTTCCTTATCTCGAACCAATTTGATTGTTCAGAAAATTCTAAGACGCCAATTACTAGGAGCGCGCGAACTGCTGTTGCCAAACAGACGACGAATAGAAGCCGTTCCACTGGTAACCATTGATTGGTTTTTGCTGTGGCTAACATTCCGGATACTTTCATATCAAAACATGCCCATCATTTTCTATTTCAACTGCTTAGCCTTAAAAATCGGCTAACTTATCCCCGCTTGTCTCCCTTCCTCCTCAACCACTTACCCAATCTCATCCCCGCCCCTCCAGCCGCGCATATAATCCGCGCCATACTTTCCTCCCCCGTTTACGGGGGAGGTGTCGAACGAGCGAAGCGAGTGAGACAGAGGGGGCGCGCACCGGCGTTCGCCCCCCTCGTCCGCCGAAGCAAAAGCTCCGGCGGACACTCCCCCCGTAAACGGGGGGAGAAACATTCTCGCTATCCCCGCCCACTTCCAATGGATCAAAGCTTGCCCGGATCGCTGTCCACGTAATCGCAGGACATTTCCTTGCTCACTTCGGGCGGCAACGTGCCCAAAGCCGACATCGCCTGTTCGCAGGCGCCCTGATCGTCGTAACGTCCCAGCCCATCGATCTCGTTGTTGTAATACCGGATGTAGTAACCCGGTCCGGGCCAGGGCGGAATCTGGTCGGGATCGGGATCGCCGGTGAAATAATAATTGCACCACGCATTCTCGTCCTGCGGCAGGTTCGCATTGCAATCGGCCTGGGTTGCAAAGGGGCCGGACTGGTACTCGCCATCGGCGGGTCTGGGAATATCCATCGAGTCGTTGTCGGTGACGTAATAGCCTTGTCCCGAAAAATTGACGCGCGCATCGGCGGCGAGCGGCGCGATCGCGAATGCCGATGCGATGCCGAGGATCAGGCTTATCCGTGTGAACCGCATTCCCGCGCTCCATTCCATGTTTCCGCCAATCTACCGCCGCGAGCCTTGAAGCACAAACGACCCGGCATTGGAGGGAAAAATTATCCCCGCGCGCTTTGCTTTCATATCAATCGCTTGGCGCACGCTTATCCCCGCGGTGTCCACTTATCCCCGCCCCCCAAACCGCGCGTAGAATCCGCGCCATGAGAGAAAGCCACGCCGCCGGGCGGAAAACGGACAACAATCTGGGCCAGCTCGCCCTTCATCTCGACCGCCAGCTCGCGCGCCTCACCGAGGCGCTGGGCGAATGTCTCGATCAGGCCGCGTCCGTGCCCCGCGAGCAGGACGAATACGGCCATCACCGCGCGGGCGAGATCGACCCACGCCATGCAGATCGCGCGCACAAGCGCCAAGCTGGTGGCCTCGCTCGCCAAGCTCGACCGCGAATTCCGGCACAACATTTCCGTCAGCCGGATCGTCGAGACGATGGATGCGCCGCCGCCGCCCGTTCCGCTGCGGGTTGTTCCGCCAGAGCGGAACGACGGGCCGATCGACGGGCGGATCGACCGGGGGGACCCCCCTGCCAATTCCTGAGGTTCAATTCATGGCAGGCGCACCAATCGGCAACACAAATCGGCTCCGTCATGGCCGCTTCGGGGCGAAGGGCCGCGCGCGGCGCCAGGCCGTGCGCGCGCTGATCGCACAAACGCACCACCTCATCATCCGGATTCATATGGTGGCAAAGGCGAGAGAGGCGCTGAAGGCGAAGAAGGAATCCACCTCCCCCTTGAGGGGAGGTCGAATTGCCGAAGTGCAGCGAAGCGGAGCGAAGGCAATTCGGGTGGGGGTCAGAAATATCGACACATTCCCCCCACCCGGCTCACTTCGTTCGCCGACCTCCCCTCAAGGGGGAGGTGAAAATGGCGGCATCACGCCTCTATCACCATCCCATCATACGCAGGCACGACCCCCGCCGGCAGTTCGCGCTTCAGCGTTTCGTAGTCGAGATCGATGTGCAGATTGGTCAGCACCGCGCGCGCGGGCTTCACCCGCGCGATCCATTTGAGCGCGGTCTCCACATTGATGTGCGTGGGGTGCGGCTGATAGCGCAGCGCATCGAGGATCCACAGATCAATGCCTTCGAGTGCCGCGAACGCTTCATCGGAAAGATCGCTCACATCGCTCGAATAGGCGATCCGCCCGAAGCGGAAACCGAGTGAACGCACGCGGCCATGGGTTTGCGGAAAGGCGAGAACGGGAATTTCGCCCCCTGCCCCGGCAATCGCAAATTCGCCGAATGGTTCGGCAATTTCGCGGGCTGACAGGATCGGCGGATATTCGCTGCCTTCCGGCGTCTCGAAAATATAGCCGAAGCGGCGGATGAGCCCGTCGAGCCCGCGCCGGTCGGACCACAGATCGAGCCGCTTGCGCGCCGCGTAAACCAGCGGGCGCAAATCGTCGATGCCATGCGTCTGATCGGCGTGATTGTGCGTGACGAGCACCGCATCGAGCCGCGCGCATTGCGCCGCCAGCAATTGCTCGCGCAGATCGGGCGAGGTATCGACGAGCAACGCGGTTTCTCCGCGCCGCACCAGAATGGAGCATCGGCTGCGGCGGTTCTTCGGGTTTGCCGGATCGCATGCGCCCCAATCGCCGCCCGCGATGTTCCCGCGCGGCACACCGCCGGAAGAGCCGCAGCCCAGAATGGTGATTTCCAGATTCATTGCGGGCGTTTCGCGCGTGTGAAAAGCCGGAAGAAATTGTCGGTTGTGGCGCGCGCGAGTTCCTCCGCCGCAACGCCTTTCAATTCCGCCAGCACATTCGCCGTGTTCACCACAAACGCCGGCTCGTTGCGCTTTCCCCGATGCGGCATGGGCGCGAGATACGGCGCATCGGTTTCCACCAGCAATCTTTCCAGCGGCACGCTGCGCAGAACGCTGCGCAATTCGTCGGACCTCTTGAAAGTGGCGATTCCCGACACAGATATGAACATGCCAAGTTCCAGCGCGGCATCGGCAAGCGCCTGCGTGCCGGTGAAGCAATGGATGAGGCCCGTGAACGCGCCCTTGCCCATCTCCTCGCGCAGGATGGCGATGGTGTCGTCCTCCGCATCGCGCGTGTGCACGATCAGCGGTAATCCGGTCTTGCGCGCGGCGTCGATATGGGCGCGGAAATTGCCGGTCTGGAGATCGCGCGGGCTATGCTCATAATAATAGTCGAGCCCCGTCTCGCCGATGCCGACGACCTTGGTATTCGCGGCGCGTTCGAGCAGCGGTGCGGCGCTTTCCAGTGTTTCCACCTTCGCTTCATGCGGATGAATCCCGACCGAACACCAGACATTCTCGAACCGCTCGGCAACCTTCAAAACATTGGGAAACTTTTCCAGCGTCGTTCCGATACTGACGAGAGATTTCACGCCCGCCTCGCCCGCGCGCGCAACGACCGCGTCAAGCTCCGGCGCGAATTCGGGAAAGTCGAGATGGCAATGAGAATCGACGAGCATGGTCAGAGCGCGTTGCGTCGTGTGGTTTGGGAAATCATATGCGCTGCGGACAGGATCGTCTGGCGCGGCTCCAGATGTAACGCGGAGCCGCGCGCGAAGCTCGCATTGAGCTTTTCCCAAACTTCCACCCAACGTTTCAGATTGGCATTGCCGCCCGCCCGCGCGCGGATACGCGCGGCAAGCGCCTCGACAAGAAACACGCCGAAATTCTCCAGCCCGTCGGTTTGGCGCGCGATCTTCTCCGCCAGCGAATATAGCGCGGTGAAATCCGGGTTCGCAGCGTTCTCGATCAGCCGCTCGGCTTCCTCGGCCAGCGCGAGCCCTTCGCCATCGGCCAGCGTGAGGGCCGCGCCGATGGAGCCGCCGGAAAGTTTGGCGAGTTGCGCGCGTTCGTCTTCTTCCATGTCGGGAAGCAATTCGCGCAATTCAGCTTGCAGAATATCGAGCGGCAATGGCCTCAGATCGAGGCGTTGGCAGCGCGAGCGGATGGTGGGCAGCAAACGACCCGGACGGTTGGAAAGCAGCAGCAACATCGCGCGCGGCGGCGGCTCCTCCAGCGCCTTCAGCAGCGCGTTGGCCGCGGCATCGTTCATGTCGTCGGCCGTATCGACAATCGCCACGCGCCAACCGCCCGCGCCGGATGTAAGATGAAAGAAATTGCCGAGGCGGCGCACTTCATCGACCGAGAGCACGCTCATCATGCGGCCCGTCTCGGGATTGGCCGCGCGCTTCAGCACCAGCAAGCCGGGATGCGATGCGGCCGCCACCTGAAGCGAAACCGGATCGTTCGCCGCGATGGACAAATCCTCCGCGCCATCGGCGTTCGCGCCATATTTCAGCATGGTGCGCGCGATGCGATAGGCGAGCGTCGCCTTGCCGATGCCGGGCGGGCCAGCAATCAGCCATGCCTGTGGCGGCTTTCCACTGCGTATCGCGCGCGCGGCGCGGGCGAGCGCATCGCCCTGCCCGACCAGCTGGAAATTCTCGCGCGGATGCTTGTGGCCCTCGATGCGGTCTGTTTCCTCAATGTCTTCGCTGCGGGTTCGCTTGGCCATCCTTCAACCCAACTCGAATCGCGACGACACAGCGGCCCAGATTTTCTCCGCCACGTCATCCGCGTTGCCGCTTGCGTCGATCACCGCGCAGCGATGCGCGTTGCGATTGGCAATGTCGAGAAACCCTTGACGCAGGCGTTCGTGGAATCCGGCGTCAAACTTCTCGAAGCGGGATTCTTGCGGGCCCCGCGCATGCGCCCGCTCAAGGCCCACCGAAACCGGAAGATCGAGCACCAAGGTGAGATCGGGCTTGAAATCGCCGATAGAGACGGCCTCGATGCGGCGAATGGTTTCGCGATCGAGCCCGCGGCCCGCACCCTGATAGGCATAAGTCGAATCCGTGAAGCGGTCGGAGATCACCCAGCGCCCGGCTTCAAGCGCCGGTTTGATCATGCGCGCGATGTGATCGGCGCGCGCAGCGAACAGCAACAACGTTTCGGTCATCGGTTCCCAGCGGCCCGGCTCGCCTTCCACCAGCAATTTGCGGATTTGCTCCGCGCCGGGCGCGCCGCCCGGTTCGCGCGTCGTTGTGCAAGCGATGCCGTGTTTCTCAAGCGCCGCCGCAAGACGCTTTGCTTGCGTGGATTTGCCCGCTCCCTCGCCGCCTTCGAGCGTGATGAAGCGGACATCGCTCATTGCGTTCCCATCACCAGCGCGTGCAAACCATCCATGACGCGCGCGAACAGCCCGGCGGACGGAACAGCTTGCGCCGCATACAGCGGCACATCCATGCCCGGAAAATCGGGCGCGGTGATTTTCAGCGTGCCGATCTGCTGCCCCTTGGCGATGGGCGCTTGCACGGGGCCGTCATAATGCAGCACCAGCTTCATCCGCGCGCGCGAATCCACCTGCATGGTCACGACGAGCGGCTGCGCCACCGTGAGCGCAACATTGTCGCTCGCGCCCTGCCAAACGGGCGCGGTGCCCACGGCATCGCCGGGCTTGAACAATTTGTATTGCCTAAATTCGCGGAATGCGACGCCCAACACGCGCGCGGCTTCGTCGCCACGGCGCTGTTCGGCGATCCAGTCGCGTTTCACGGGCGAATCCTTGTCGAGATCGGGATAGCGAAGTCCGCCCAATACCAGAATCAGGCGTTGTCCATTGCGAACCGCCGATGCCGTGATGCTGTAACCGGCCGCATCGGTGAACCCGGTCTTGAGTCCATCGGCTCCGTCGAGTTTCTCCAGCACCGTATTGCGATTGGGCTGCGTGATCGCCTTTCCCTGATCGTAGGTTGTGTAGCTGCGCACGGAGAAGTAGTGATAATATTGCGGATAATCCTTGATGAGATGCCGCGCGAGTTTCGCCAGATCATATGCGGACATCAGCTGGCCCGGCGGATCGGGAAGGCCGTTCGGATTGACGAAATGCGATTGCGTAAGGCCGAGTTCTTTGGCGCGCGCATTCATCATCTTCACGAAATTCGCAGTCGTGCCGCCGAGCCCTTCGGCCACCACAACGCAGGCGTCGTTTCCAGAAACGACAATGATACGCTGGATGAGGTCCTCGACCGTCAGCTTGTCGCCCACGCGCGTGAATCCGCTCGACCCGCCGGTTCTCCATGCCTCTTCCGACACGGGGAATGTGTCGGTGAGCTTGACGCGGCCGTCTTTCAACTCGCGGAAGAGAAGCTCGACGGTCATCAGTTTACTCATCGAGGCAGGCGGCATGGGAACGTCGGCATTCTTCTTCCACAACACCTGGCCGGTATCGCCGTCCATCAGGATCGCATGTTCGGCACTACTGTCGACGAAGGCCGAAGCGGGTGCGACAAATCCCATAAGTGCGAGAGCAAAAACAATTCCGGTGATGACGATGCGCCGCATGAGATACTCCCCGCGCAAGAACGCGCGCTTATTATTTGTCAACGACGATCTGGGCATCCGTGCCGCCCGCAGCCGACACGCGCGCCAGCGCGGCATCGGCAAGCTTCAGATCGTCGAACGGACCCATGCGCACCCTATAGAGACGCTGCCCATTCCTGTCGATTGAAGAAATGTTCAGTTGGCCGGCGCCCGAGAGCCGCTCGCGCAGCCGCTCGGCATTGGCGATGGAGCCGAAAGCGCCCGCCTGGATATAAAGATGCGTCGTTCCCAGAACCTGCACCATCGTCACGCGGCCGGTTACCGCGTCGTCGCTATCGGTTGGCGCGGCTTGCGGCGGCGCTTGCGCGGCCGGCAGCGGATCGGCCACGGGCGCGGTGGCAACACCCGGAACAGGATCGAGCGAGGCGGTCTGGATCGTGGCCGTGGGATGCGCCGGCAAGGCCGAAGCAATCTCGGGCGGCGTTTCGTCGGGTTGCTGCAGGCCGTCCGGCAGATCGGCACGGCCCACATATGTTACTCGCACCCGCGCGGTGCCCTGACCGTAGAAACCGAGCAATTTAGCCGCGCGCTCCGACACATCGATGATGCGGCCCCTGGCGAAGGGCCCACGATCATTGACGCGCACCACGAGCGAGCGGCCATTGTCCAGATCGGTGATGCGCACATTCACTGGCATCGGCAGCGTGCGATGCGCGGCCGTCAGCGAATCGGCTTCGAAGATTTCGCCGTCCGCCGTGTGCTTGCCGTAGAATGTGGGGCCGTACCAAGACGCGATTCCGGTTTCGTCGTAATCGGGCTGTTCGCGGGGATAATACCAGGTGTCGCCGACCTGATAGGGCTCGCCCACCTTATAGACGCCCGCATTCGGTGGAATCTGCACGCCCGGCGATATGGCGGCAGGCGTGGTCGCGCAGGCCGCCGTTAGAGACGCGGCCGTTGCGGCGAACAAGGCATTTCGCAGCGTGCGAAGCATCGGCCCGATCAAATCAACCCCGGAAAGCGCAAAGGGTAATCGATGGGGCGGCGGCGCTCAACCGCGGCCATTGCGCTTTGGAGGTGTTTCGGCTTACGAGCGAAGCCGGATGGGTGGCCGAGCGGTTGAAGGCACCGGTCTTGAAAACCGGCAGGCCCGCAAGGGTCTCGTGGGTTCGAATCCCACCCCATCCGCCAGCCTTCGCTGCTGCGCAGCTACGGCTGGCAGGCCCGCTCATTCAAATATCCGCGTAGCACCTCACTTCATCCGCCGCACCCGGCGCGGTCAGCGCGCCGTAGCGCGCAGGCCCGACGTTCTTCGCGTAGCGCCATAGTGCGCCGCTTCCGAATGCTGCTGGCTTCGGCTTCCACGCTTTTTTGCGTTCGGCGAGTTCGGCATCACTCAACTCGACATCAAGCGTGCCCTTCTCCGCGTCAATCACGATGATGTCGCCGTCGCGCAGCAATCCGATGGGGCCGCCGTCGGCGGCTTCGGGGCCGGTGTGGCCGATGCAAAGCCCGCGCGTGCCGCCGGAGAAACGGCCATCGGTGAGCAACGCGATATTCTCCACGCCTTGGCCATAAAGTGCGGCGGTCGTCGAAAGCATTTCGCGCATGCCAGGACCGCCCTTCGGTCCCTCATAGCGGATCACCAGCACATCGCCCTCGGAATATTTATGCGCCTGCACAAAAGCGAAGCAATCCTCCTCGCAATCAAACACGCGCGCGGGGCCGCGATGCTTCAGATGCTTCAGCCCCGCCACTTTCACGATGGCGCCTTCAGGCGCGAGATTGCCGCGCAAGCCCACCACGCCGCCGGTGGGCGCGAGCGGATTCTTCGTATCGCGCATCACCTTCTGGTTGGGATTGAATTTCACGTCGCGCAGATTTTCGGCGACCGTCTTGCCGGTCACCGTCATGCAATCGCCATGGAGGAAGCCGCCGTCGAGCAGCGCACGCATCAGCATGGGCACGCCGCCCGCCTCCCACATATCCTTTGCCACATATTCGCCGCCCGGCTTGAGCGAGGCGAGATAAGGCGTGCGCTTGAAAATCTCCGCGACATCGAACAGATCGAATTTGATCCCCGCTTCACTCGCCATCGCGGGCAGATGCAGCGCGGCATTCGTCGAGCCGCCGGTGGCCGCCACAACCATTGCCGCGTTCTCGAAAGCCTTGCGCGTGGCGATCATGCGCGGGCGCAAATTCTTCGCCAGCAATTCCATCACCGCCTGCCCTGCTTTCAGCGCGAAATCGTCGCGCGAAAGAACTTCGGCAGGAGGACCGGAGGAATATGGCAGCGCCAGCCCGATCGCTTCGGCCACGCAAGCCATCGTGTTCGCCGTGAATTGCCCGCCACAGGCGCCAGCGCCGGGACACGCGTGGCGCTCAAGCTCGGTGCAGATCGCAGGCGGGCATTTTACCCGCCGCGAATTGGCCGACACCCTCGAACACATCCACCACGGTCACGTCGCGGCCCTTGAAGCGGCCCGGCATGATCGAGCCGCCATAAAGAAACACGCTCGGCACATTCAGCCGCAGCATCGACATCATCATGCCGGGCAGCGACTTGTCGCAGCCCGCGATGCCGACGAGCGCGTCATAGCAATGGCCGCGCATGGTGAGTTCCACGCTGTCGGCGATCACCTCGCGCGAAACGAGCGAGGATTTCATGCCCTCATGGCCCATCGCGATGCCGTCGGTGACGGTGATGGTGCAGAATTCGCGGGGCGTGCCGCCGCCTTCCGTCACGCCGCGCTTCGCACTTTGCGCCTGACGCATCAGCGCGATGTTGCAGGGGGCGGCCTCGTTCCAGCACGACGCCACGCCCACGATGGGCTGGTGGATCTCCGCCTCGCGTGAGGCCCATCGCGTAAAAATAGGAGCGGTGCGGCGCGCGATCCGGCCCTTCCGTGACGTGGCGGGAGGGGAGCTTGGACTTGTCGAACTTGGTCATGGCTGGCTGCCTTGTGGGCTAAGAGCTTGATTTCATTGAGGCCGGGTATTTGAACCTCAAAAATGCGAGGGGGGGTACCCCCTCCCTCCGCTCCTTTCCTCTGCGGGGCGGGAAGCCATGCCAGAGGCAAGAGATAGGAAGCGAAAACCTATAGGCAAGATCGCGGCGGAGGGAAAGCAGAGCGTAACGCTACTCCGTACTCGTCTTCCCCCCCTTGTGGGGGAAGATGGCCCGAAGGGCCAGAAGGGGGGTGTTCTGCCAGCACGCGGCAGATGACATCGATTACTTCTTCGGAGTGCTTGAAGACATCGACATTCCAGAAGCGGATCACGCGGCAGCCATGCGCTTCGAGCCAGCGCGTGCGTGCTGCATCACGGCGCATTTGCGCTTCGTCCGTGTGGGGTTCGCCATCCAGTTCTACAATGAGCTTCGCTTGCGGACAGAAGAAATCGGCAATGTAAGGACCGATGCTTGCCTGCCGGCGGAAGCGGAAGCCCGCGAGTTGTTTGCGTCGAAGCAGACGCCATAGCTTGCGTTCGCCTTCGGTCATGTTCCAGCGAAGTTCGCGGGCGCGGAGATTTGCCAAGTTCCGCCCTTCCGTCCCGGCTTTGCTACGCTTCGCCGGGCCACCTTCCCCCACAAGGGGGGAAGAAAGTTATTATCCTAACCGTCTGATTGCCTCGCCAAGCCGCACCGCCAGCGCCGCGGCCTCGGCGCGCTTTTCGCGCTGCTCGGTGAGGACATCTTCCGGCGCGCGGGAGACGAATTGCTCGTTCGAGAGCTTCGCATCGAAGCGGGCGATTTCGTCTTCGGCCTTTTTCAGTTCCTTTTCGAGGCGGGCGCGTTCCTTGGCGAAATCGATCACATCGCCCAGCGGCAAGCGCGGCGACCGCTTCGTTCAGAACGAATTGGGCCGAACCTTGCGGGATCGCATCGGCGGTGTGGGCGGAGGCGAGCCGCGCCAATGTCATAATGACATCGAGATTGCGCTTGAGGCGTGCGGCGGTTTCCGCGCTCGCATCTTTCAGCACCAGCGCGATCTTGGCGGACGGCGGCACGTTCATCTCCGCGCGGACGGAACGCACGCCGGAAACGAGATCGATCACCCATTGCATTTCGTCATGGGCGGATTCGTGTTCCGGCAGCGATGCGAGATCGGGCCACGGCCCTTCGATCAGCAGCGAGGTCCGCGGCGGCGCATGCTCGGCGGTGCGCGCCCACAATTCTTCCGTGATGAACGGCATGAAGGGATGCAGCAGCTTCAGGATTTCGTCGCGCACGAAGGCGGCGGTGGCGCGGGTTTCGGATTTCGCTTCGGCGTTATCGCCATTGAAGATCGGCTTGGCGAATTCCAGATACCAGTCGCAGAACACATCCCAGACGAAATGATAGGCGGTCGCTGCCGCATCGTTGAAGCGCAGGGCCTCGATGTTGGCAGTGATCTGCGGCCGCCGTGGCGCGCAATTCGCCAACGATCCATTTGTTGACGGTGAGCGAAACGTTCGCCGGATCGAAGTCGGCGCGCGTGATGCACTCGTTCATCTCGCAGAAGCGCGAGGCGTTCCACAGCTTGGTCGCGAAATTGCGGTTCACTTCCACGCGCGAAGGCCCGATGCGCATGTCGCGGCCCTGCCCGGCCGCGAGCGCCAGCGTGAAGCGCAGCGCGTCGGCGCCGAATTCGTCGATCAATGTCAGCGGATCGACGACATTGCCCTTCGTCTTCGACATTTTCTGGCCCTTCTCGTCCAGCACGCGCGTGTGGATGAACACGGTGTGGAAGGGCACGTCTTTCATGAAGTGTAGGCCCATCATCATCATGCGGGCGACCCAGAAGAAGATGATGTCGAAGCCGGTGACGAGAACGGATGTGGGATAGAAGCGTTTCAATTCGACGGTTTCATCCGGCCAGCCGAGCGTCGAGAACGGCCACAGCGCGGATGAGAACCATGTGTCGAGAACATCGGGATCGCGCGTGAGCTTTTTGCCGCCCGCGAGCTTCACCGCTTCGTCTTCGGATTCGGCGACATAGATTTTCCCGTCGGCATCGTACCACGCCGGAATCTGATGGCCCCACCAGAGCTGTCGCGAGATGCACCAGGGATGGATATTCCGCAGCCAGTTGAAATAGACATTCGCCCATTGTTCGGGGACGAATTTTGTCTTGCCGTCCTCGACCGCTTTCAGCGCCTTCTCCGCGAGCGGCGCGACATTCAGATACCATTGCTCGGTCAGATAGGGCTCCAGCACGACGGTTTTGGTCTTTTCGTCATGCGGCACGGCATGGGTGATGGGTTCGGTCTTGTCGATCAGTTCCAGCGCTTCCAGATCGGCGAGGATTTTTTCCCGCGCGTCGAAGCGGTCAAGCCCGCGATAGGCTTGCGGCACGTTGTCGTTCAGTCTTGCCATCGACGGTCGAGGATATTGATGAGCGGCAGATTGTGACGCTTGCCGACCTCGAAATCGTTGAAATCGTGGCCGGGCGTGATCTTCACCGCACCACTGCCCTTTTCAGGATCGGTATATTCGTCGGCAATGATCGGGATGTGCGCGGTTGGCAAGCGGAATGATTGCGTTTTTGCCGATCAGCGATTTATAGCGCGCATCATCAGGATGAACGGCAATCGCGGTGTCGCCGAGCATGGTTTCGGGGCGCGTCGTTGCGACGGTAATGAATTGTCCCATCTGGCCTTCAATCGGATATTTGATGTGCCAGAGATGGCCCTTGACCTCGATGCTCTCCACTTCGAGATCGGACACGGCGGTCTGCAAGCGCGGATCCCAATTGACCAGACGTTTGTCTTTGTAGATCAGCCCTTCGCGATGCAGTTCGACAAACACTTTCAAAACCGCGCGCGATAGCCCCTCGTCCATGGTGAAGCGTTCGCGCGACCAGTCGGCCGAAGCGCCGAGGCGGCGCAATTGCTGCGTGATCGCGCTGCCATATTCCTCTTTCCATTCCCACACCGCTTCGAGGAATTTCTCGCGGCCCATATCGGTGCGCTTCTGCTGGCGCTCGGCCAGCGCGCGCTCGACGACAAGCTGCGTGGAAATGCCCGCGTGATCGGTGCCCGGCTGCCAGAGCACATCCTTGCCGCGCATGCGCTCGAAACGCGCGAGCACATCCTGCAACGTGTTGTTCAGCGCGTGGCCGATATGCAGCCGTCCGGTGACATTCGGCGGCGGAATGACGATGCAGAACGGCTCGGCATCCGGGCGGCGCCCAGCGCGGAACGCGCCGGACTCCTCCCATTGGGCGTAGATGCGCCCTTCGACCTCGCCGGGATTGAAAGTCTTGTCGAGCATGCGAATCCTTTAACACAAACCCTACCCTCCCCTTGAGGGAGGGTCGAAAAATTAGAGCGGAGCGAAGAATTTTCGGGGAGGGGTCAAGTCACTGGCGGATGAAACCTTACCCCTCCCCGAAATTTGCCGACGCAAATTTCAACCCTCCCTCAAGGGGGAGGGTGGGAAATGGGCGCGCTTGCAGCAATCAGCGCTTGCGCGCCCTTACGACGCGGGCGACTTCGGCGCGTACGGCCTCTTCGAGCAGCGGGGGGAAATGCTCGTCCATCCATTCGCGGATCATCGGCTTCATGCGGTCCACGATGGTGCCCGCATTGTCGCCCAGCCATTTGGCGAGGACGGGATCGAAGGTCTCGCGGATCGCGCGATCCAGCACGTCTTCGACGCTGGCGCCGCCGAGCGAAGCCACGGATGCGGCAGGAGCCGCCGCCGCGCGGGGCTCGTCTTCCACCGGCTGGATACTGGCGAAGGTGTCATCCAGCGCCTTGCGGGTCTTGTCGGAAAAAATGCCCTCGCTCGCGGGCGCTTCGGCAGGCGCGGAACTACTCACGGCGGCCTCCTCATTGGACTGGTACAAAACTTCCTGGACGGGTTCGGACTCGGACGGCAGCGGCGCGGGCTCCGGTTCTTCCTCGATGGCCTGGGTCAGTTCCAGCACATCGCCGTCCGGCTCCGGGGCCGGCCTGAGAGCAACAGGCGCGGGTGCGGCCTGATGCGAGGGCTCGGCAAAGTCCTCCGAAATGATTTTGCGGATGGAGGCGAGAATTTCCTCCATCGTCGGTTCATGCTGCGGATTTGACGCCATTTTCCACTCCGGCCGCGCGGGCTTGCGGTCACGTCTTTGACCCTAAGACACTTACCGAAAGAAGAAAAGGCGAAGTTAACATTCCACCATTCGGTCAGCCTCAATCGCCCAGCCCGATCCAGCGTGCGGCATTATCGTCGTAATATTCCTGCGGATCGTAGAGCTTCACCTTGAGGGCCAGCGTCTTCGCCGTAAGCTGGCCGGTGGCGGCGAGAAGCTGATAGGCGGCAACCTCCGCGTTACGCTCCGAGCCCACAACCGCCACTTGCGAATTCAGCAATTCCTGCTCGGCATTGAGCACGTCCAGGATCGTGCGCGCGCCGACCTGCTGCTCCTTGTTCACGCCCTCGAAGGCAAGCTGGTTGGCCTTCACCGCCGCCTCGTTGGAGGCGATAGCACTTTCGGCGGATTGATAGGCCTCCCACGCGGCGCTCACGCCTTCGCGCGTTTGGCGCTCGGCATTCACGGCGTTGAGCTGGGTCTGGCTGTGCAATTGCTTGGCCTGACGCACGCCCGCCTCGTCCGCGCCGCCCTGATAGATCGGCACGGTAAGCTGCGCCATCAGCGCGGTGGTGCGGATGGTGCTGGCGCCGCCGCCAAGGCTGAATCCGGTGGTGAAGGAATCCTGCGAATATTGATATTGTCCCTGCAGCGAAAGCTGCGGCAGCATCGCGCCCACGGAATCGTCCACCGCGTAATCGGCGGCGCGTTCGGTTTCCTGTGCGGCGATCAGGACCGGGCTCTGCTTGAGCGCAAGCGCGAGCGCATCGTCCTCCGAACCGGGAAGTGCGGGCAGCGCGGAGGATTCCTCCAGCGTTTCCGGCGCGCGGCCGATCACCTGCACGAAATTCGCCCGGCTAATGGCAAGCTGGCCCCGCGCGGTGACAAGCCCCGATTGCGCATTGGAGAGGCGGGCCTGCGATTGCGCCACATCGGTGCGCGTGAGTTCGCCCACCTGGAACTGTTTCGACGTGGCGTCGTACTGCTTTTGCAGCACATCGACATTGTGCTGGTTGAGATCGGCGATGGCCGTATCGCGCACGACATCCATGTAGGCAGTGACAGCAGCGAGCAGCACGGTCTGCTCCACGCCCGTCAATTGCGCGCGGCCCGCGCGGTCCAGCGCCTTGGCGCGCGAAACTTCGGCATAGGTGCGTCCGCCGCGGAAGATCGGCTGATTGACGACGATCTGGCCTTGCAAGGGATGGTCGGTGATGCTGCCGGTGACGCCGCTCACCTCGAAGCGTTGGGTGCCGTAGGTGCCACCCGCATTGATGCTGGGCCGCCAGCCGCCATTGGCCTCGGCCACGCCCTCGTCGGTGGCGCGCAAGGCCGCGCGCTGCGCATCAAGTTGTGGATTGCTTTCGTAAGCCAGCCCCAAAGCATCGTCGAGGCTGAAGGTGTCGGCGTTTGCCGCACTCGCCAACGCCAGCACGCTCACCGCGCAGGCCAGCGCAGCCTTGGAAATCCTTGTCATTTTTTTGGACCTACCCCGTTGTCTTCCCAACAGACATCATGGGGCGATTCGCTAGTGGTAAAGCGTCAGAAGACGAACCCGGCAGGTATGCGAAAACCGGCCAGCAGCGGAACCGAAGCATCGAAATCGGTGCGGCGGCCGATATGTCCGTCGCGGCGGACGAAAAGTTGCGCGCGTCCAAGCTCGCCCTTGCGCATGATTGCGACGAGGCGGCCGCCTTCGGCAAGTTGGGAGAGAAGTTTTTCCGGCTCGCCCTCGATTGCGCCGTTGATAAAGATCACATCGTAAGGCGCCTTGAGGCGGTAGCCATCGGCGAGGCTCCCCTGCACCACGCTCGCATTGGTCGCCTTCACCGCCTGCAACATATCCGGCGCGATACGAACGAGATCGGCGTCCTGCTCCAGCGCCATCACGCTTTTGCCGAGACGCGCGAGAATTGCGGTCGAATAGCCGGTGGCGCAGCCGACATCGAGGATGGTGTCGCTTGGCTTGATCGCCGCAAGCTGCACGAGTTTGGCAAAGCTGCGCGGGTCCATCAGAAAGCGCCCCGCCACAACCTCCACCGGCACATCGGCATAGGCGACGGCGCGCTTGGCCGCGGGCACGAAACGCTCGCGCGGGATTTCGTCCATCGCGGCCTGAATTCGCACGTCGGTCACGTCGTTCGCGCGGATCTGCGATTCGATCATGTTGCGGCGCAGGGCGGCGTAATCGGGCATGGATGACTCGCTGCGGAAAAACCGGATGCGTCCGGCTTATAGCGGCGAGGCTTTGGGCTGACAACGCGCGAAAAGCCTCGCATTGCCGCCAAGCCCCGGCGTCTGTTATACGCCCCGCCTGCCCGATGGCCACGTGGCGGAGTGGTGACGCAGCGGACTGCAAATCCGCGAACCCCGGTTCAATTCCGGGCGTGGCCTCCAGGCTTCGTTGCGCAGCAACGGAGCCTGCCACGGCGAAGCTCGCTTCAGCGAGCAAAGCCGGGCTCTTGGACCCTGCGCAACTACGCCCTGGCAAGCCAGCCTTCGCTCGCGAAGCGCGAACTTCGGCTGGCTTACGCCGGTCTTCGCCGATTTCCCGTTCAAATTCGAATTTTGAGGACGCCGCCAATCCCACCATAGCACCCCGATATACAACTAGTTAGATAGTTACTTGAATTTTACTATCAAAAGTTGAATATAGGGGCTGGGGCGATAATTGGGGGGCAGACATGGCAAAGGCGCGCGCAGTCTTCATGGCGGCGCTGTTCTTCATTTCGGCTACGTCCGCAGAGGCGGCGGCGGCCAAGGATGAATGGTACATCTCCGGCGGTGCCGATCACTTCACGGACGGACTTAACGGTGGCGACATCAATGTCGGCTGGCAGATCGACCGCCATTACGCAATCGAAACCGGGCTTACCGTGGGAGCCATGACTATCACGGATGACTATGGCTATAGCGTTGCGGCGGCTCTCGCCGAATTCACGTTCGACGGATATGGCTTTCTTCTGCTCGGCCGCCGCAGCCAGGTTTCACTGTTCGGGACTGTGGGCGTTGCGTCCGTTGGTTTGGCCGTATCCGACGGCTACGAAACGATATCGGCACGCGGTGCGGCCGCGCGCGTGGGTGGTGGAATCGATTGGCGCTTTTCCCGCGACATGAGCTTGCGCGTGACGGGACGTTATCAGTCCATTTCTCTTGAGGGCGGATATCTTGGCAGCGACGCAACCGTGAGCGCGCAACTCGCCTATTTCTTCTAAAACGTGTGTCTCGGCCCCGGAACGCCACAACCGGCCCAAATTCAAACACCATTCTCGGCCAATGATGCGTCCGGAGGGATTCTCACGAGCACATGGGAGGTTCTCATGGCGAAATTTCTGGCCGGCGGTCTTGTCGGACTGATTCTCGGACTCATGGCCGCGGCGCTGTTTCCGGCCGCGATGGCGGACGTTCTGTCTTATTTTGACGTCTCGGCCTTCCAATAATTGCCTGTTTTTCCGCCTTCAACCGGCCGGAACCGGCGCCGGGCTGTTAAGAGTCCGTTAACCTTGGTGTGCCAGTTTGGCAATGTCTTCCCTTGAAGACACCCCACCATTACCCAACGCCTTGGGGCCGGACCAACATCCGGCCCTTTTTCTTTTCTACTCTTGGATTTGTCTGAAACGCTATTTGCGCCTGATCTTTTTCATCATCCAGGCGATCCAGCCATCGGTGTGGCCGCGCATTTCCGAGCGGCCCCAATAGACATCGAATCGGCGGCGCAACCGGCGCACCGGCGGCAGGTCCACCGACAGCACCAGAATGCCCAAAGGCAGCATCCAGATGCCAAGCACCGGCAGGAATGCCAAAAGCCCGCCAATGCACAGCCCGATGCCCAGAAGGATACGGAAGATGCGCGAGGCCGGAAGTGCGAGGCGGCGGTTGCCGAAGCGCAACCCCGGTCGGTGACCTTTTGGGCGCGCTGTTTTGGCTCCGCTGTGGTCGGGCATCTCCGGCTTTCGTCTGGCAAATTGCGGGGCGTCGAAATTTGATATAGTCACGACCGGCCGGACGCGCTAGATACGCGCCGATCATTGTTCCTCGGTAGCTCAGTGGTAGAGCGACGCACTGTTAATGCGTTGGTCGCTGGTTCGATCCCGGCCCGGGGAGCCATCTACTTTCTCCGGCCGTGCATGGTTTGCGCGCTTGAAGGGTCAGCCCCGGATCACTAGGTTCGAACCGAACCCGCCATCGCTTCCGGCCCATGGAAATCAAGCAAGACGCCCTCGCCGCCATCGGCAACACGCCGCTTATCCGCCTGAGGCGCGCCTCCGAACTGACCGGCTGCGAAATCCTCGGCAAGGCGGAGTTCATGAACCCCGGCCAGTCGGTGAAGGATCGCGCGGCACTCTACATCATCAAGGACGCGATGGCGCGCGGCACGCTTAAGCCCGGCGGCGTGATCGTGGAAGGCACCGCGGGCAACACCGGCATCGGGCTTGCGGTGGTCGCAAATGCGCTCGGCTTCAGCACCGTGATCGTGATCCCCGACACACAGAGCCAGGAAAAGAAAGATGCGCTGCGCCTGCTCGGCGCGGAGCTGATCGAGGTGCCCGCGGTTCCCTATCGCGACCCCAACAATTACGTGAAACTTTCGGGGCGGCTCGCGGCGCAATTGTCGAAAACCGAAAAGGCGGGTGCGATCTGGGCAAACCAGTTCGACAATGTCGCCAACCGCAACGCGCATATCGAAACCACGGGCCCGGAAATCTGGCAGCAGACGGACGGCAAGGTTGATGGCTTTACCTGCGCGGTCGGCACAGGCGGCACGCTTGCGGGCGTGGCGTTCGCGCTGAAGGACCGCGACAAGAATATCCGCATCGCCGCCGCCGACCCGATGGGCGCTGCGATCTATTCATGGATCAAGACCGGCGAATTGAAATCCGAAGGCTCATCGATCACCGAAGGCATCGGGCAGAATCGCGTGACGGCGAATCTGGAAGGCGCGCCGCTGGACGACGCCTATGCGATCCCCGATGCGGAGATGCTGCCCATCGTGTTCGATCTTTTGGAGCATGAGGGGCTGTGTGTCGGCGGCTCGACCGGCATCAATGTGGCGGGCGCGATCCGCATGGCGAAAGATATGGGCCCCGGTCATACGATCGTCACGGTGCTTTGCGATTACGGCACGCGCTATCAGAGCAAATTGTTCAACCCCGAATTCCTGAGATCCAAAGGCCTGCCCACGCCGGACTGGCTTTCCCATCCTCGCAACGCAATCGAAGTGCCATACGAAAAATGAAACCGACTTCTCCGCTCGTCTCCACCGAATGGCTGGCCGAACATTTCGCCGCGCCCGATATCCGCATTGCCGATGCTTCGTGGTATCTGCCGCAGGCAGGCCGCGACGCGAAGGCGGAGTATCTCTCCGCGCATATTCCCGGCGCGGTATTTTTCGATATCGACGAATTGTCCGATGAGAAAAATCCTCTGCCCCATATGCTCGCACCGGCCACGAAATTCGCAAGCCGCATGCGCAGGCTCGGATTGGGCGACGGCAACCTGATCGTCGTCTATGACGGCGCGGGAATTTATTCGGCGGCGCGCGCCTGGTGGATGCTGCGCGCGATGGGACATGAAGATGTCGTCGTGCTCGATGGCGGTTTTCCCAAATGGAAGCGCGAGGGCCGCGCGGTGGAAGACATGGCGCCCATGCCTTACAACCATCACCGCCATTTCACGCCGCGCGCCAATTACGCACTGGTGCGCGATTTCGAGCAGATGCAGCATGCGGTGAAATCGCGCGACGAACAGATCGTCGATGCCCGCAGCGCCGACCGCTTTTTCGGCCGCGAGGCGGAACCGCGCGCGGGCGTGCGCTCCGGCCACATGCCGGGCAGCCGCAATCTTCCGTACACGGAATTGGTGGCCGGGGACGGCACGCTCAAGACCGTGCTCGAATTGTGCGAAGTCTTCGCCCGCCACGATATCGACCCGCACAGACCCACGATCACAACCTGCGGCTCCGGGGTTACGGCCTCTATCGCGCTTCTGGCGCTGAATGTTGTGGGTGGAAACGTGGCGGCGGTGTACGATGGTTCCTGGGCGGAATGGGGCGCACACCCAAGCGCGCCCGTGGAGACCGAATGAGCGTCAAGCCCGTCAGCGAAGCCAAGCGGATCGCGACGGTCGTCACGTTTCTGGAAATGAAGGCGCGCCCGCCGGTTCTGCCGCCGCCGCAACCCAAATCCAAGATCGCCATTCTGAAGGCGGAAAATCCGCCCGTGCATTTTTATCGCTATCTCTATGACGCGATCGGGCGCGATTATTATTGGGTCGATCGCAAGAAGCGCAGCGATGCGGAGATTGCAGAGCTTCTGAAAAATCCCGGCATGGAGATTTACGTGCTCTATGCCGATGGCTGCCCGGCGGGCATGGCCGAAATGGATTATCGCGACGCCAATTCCGCACAGCTCGCCTATTTCGGGCTGATGCCGGACTATATCGGGCGCAGGCTCGGCTTTTATTTTCTCTATCAGGCGGTGATGAATGCCTGGTCGAAGCCGATCAGGAAGCTGCGCGTCAACACCTGCACGCTCGATCATGCCCGCGCGCTGCCGCTCTATCAGCGCATGGGCTTCGTGCCCTACACCCGCGAGGAGCGCTATATCGAATTGCCCTGAGCGGCGGGTTTTCGAAAGATTGTGGCGCGTGGAGGCCATTTCCTTCGGCGACGCAAACGGGCAAACTCCGCGCGATATAAAAGAACTCGGGAGACGGGGGGATGGCAATCGCAGCGCAAGCCGCCGGGAAAGAGGCCCGTCTGTTCGGGCATCCGCAAGGGCTGACCTATCTCTTCGGCACCGAAATGTGGGAGCGCTTTTCCTATTACGGAATGCGCGTGCTGCTTCCCATCTATTGCCTGCAATATCTGCTGATGCCGGGACATGCCGAGCATGTCATCGGGTTCGAGGCGATGAAGCATGCGCTGGGCATGGTGTACGGAAAATTCGCAACGCCGCAGCAGCTTCAGTCGGCGATCTATGGCGGCTATACGAGCCTTGTCTATTTCACGCCGCTGATCGGCGGCTATCTGGCCGACCGCTGGTTCGGGCGGCGCTACACGGTGGTGGTCGGCGGATTGCTGATGGCGGTCGGCCATTTCCTGATGGCGTTCGAGAATTATTTCTATTTCGCGCTGCTGTTTTTGATCCTCGGCAATGGCGCGTTCAAGCCGAACATCTCCACGCAGGTGGGCGGGCTTTACAAACCCGGCGATCATCGCATCGACCGCGCCTATTCGATTTTCTATGTCGGCATCAATCTGGGCGCATTCATCGGGCAAAACATCTGCGGCGCGTTCGGCGACCAGCAGATGTGGAGCTATGGCTTTGGGGCGGCGGGCGTGGGCATGCTGATCGGCACGCTGATCTATCTCTTCGCGCTGCGCATTCTGCCGCACGACGTGCCGAAGACGCCGACCGCGGCCGCCCCGCGTGCGCCTTTCACGCGCGCAGGATTGGAAGGCGATCGCCATTCTCTGGCTGTTTTTCATTCCAGGCTGCCTGTTCTGGGCGGCCTATGAGCAATCGGGCAATACGGTCGAGGTGTGGACGAGCACACATCTTTACCGCGACGGTATCGCTCGGCTTCGACCAGCTTCACGCTTTCGGTCGGCGTCGATCCAGTCGGTCAACGCGCTTTTCATCCTGCTGTTCACGCCGCTGGTGATTGCCTTCTGGACAGCGGCAGGAAGCGCGCGGCCGCGAGCCCTCCCCGTCGTCAAGATGGCGATGGGATTTGTGCTGCTGTCGATTTCCTATCTCATTCTGGCGGGCGCGCAATATCTGGCGGGCGCGGGCCAGGTTCACTGGATCTGGGCGATTGTCTATTTCGCCGTGTTCACGATGGGCGAACTCTATTTCTCGCCGGTCGGGTTGTCGCTTTATTCCAAGGCAGCACCTGCGCAAGTCGCGGCTCTGATGATGGCCGTGTTCCTCGCCACCAGTTTTCCCGGCAATTTTCTCGCAGGTTATCTCGGCAAATTCTACAGGCCACGATGAACAAGACCGATTTCTTCCTGTTCATCGCGGCGGTCGCGATGGCGCCCGCGCCGATCATCTGGGCATTCAACGGGCCGCTCAAGAGCGATCATGAAGAGCCATGAGGATCGCCGCATGAAGCCCGAAACTGTGCCCTACGTCACACCGACCGAATGAGCGAGACAACGACAAGCCCGAAACCATCGCCACGCACGCCGGCCGCATGAGCGCGGAACATTTCGGCGTGGTGAACACGCCCGTCTATCGCGCCTCGACCATTCTTTATCCCAATCTCGCGGCGCTTGAGGCGAACAAGCAGCCCTACACCTATGGGCGGCGCGGCACGCCGACTTCGCGCAGCTTCGAGGACGCGATCACCGCACTCGAAGGTGGCGCGCGAACCGTGACGGTGCCGTCGGGGCTGAACGCGATTGCGCTTGCCATCATGAGCGTGTGCGGCGCGGGCGATCATATTCTGGTGGCCGACACGTCCTATTGCGCCGACGCGCCATTTCTGCGACACGACACTCAAGCGCTTCGGAATCGAGACGAGCTATTACGATCCGCTGATCGGCGGCGATATCGCAGCAGCTGTTTCGCCCGAATACCAAAGCCGTGTTCTGCGAAAGCCCCGGCTCGCTGACGTTCGAGGTGCAGGATATTCCCGCGATTGCGGCGGCGGCGCATGCGCGCGGTGCCTCGGTGTTGATGGACAATACCTGGGCGACGCCGCTGTTCTTCGATGCGCTCGGCCATGGCGTCGATCTGTCGATACAGGCGGCGACGAAATATATCGGCGGCCATGCCGATGTGATGCTGGGTTATGTCACGGCCAACGAAAGCCACAAGGCGCGGCTTGCGGAGACGCATGGCAATCTCGGCCTTTACGCCAGCGGCGACGATTGCTTTCTGGGCTTGCGCGGGCTTCGCACGCTTTCCGTGCGGCTGGCGCGTCATCAGGAGAATGGGTTGAAACTGGCGCGCTGGCTGAAGGCGCGGGGCGAAGTCGCGCGCGTCATTCATCCGGCACTCGAAGGCGATCCCGGCCACGCGCTCTGGAAGCGCGACTTCAAGGGCGCGAGCGGATTGTTCGCCGTGGAATTAGAAGCCCGTTCCGCATGAGAAGCTCGCAGCCTTCATCGACGCGCTGAGACTTTTCGGCATCGGCTATTCCTGGGGCGCGTATGAAAGCCTGATCGTGCCGGCAAAAATCCATCGCACGGCGCGCGCCTTTCCCGCGGCCGGACCCGTGCTGCGCATCCATGCGGGGCTTGAAGATGGCGACGATCTGATCCAAGACCTCGCCCAGGGTTTCGCGCGGATGAATGGCGATGGCTGAGCAGACGATTTCCGAGAAAGATTTTCTCGCCGCGGTGGTTTTCAACGCAGACGGGCTTGTGCCCGTGATCGCGCAGGATGCGGCGAGCGGCGCGGTGCTGATGCACGCCTGGATGAATCGCGATGCGTTGCAGAAAACGCTACAGACCGGCGATGTCACCTATTGGTCGCGCTCGCGCAAAGCACTTTGGCGCAAGGGCGAAACGTCGGGCAACATGCAGCGCCTTGTCGAAGCGTTTGTCGATTGCGACGGCGATACGCTGCTGTTGAAAGTCGATCAGACCGGCCCCGCCTGTCACACCGGCGAGCCGAATTGTTTTTTCCGGAAGCTGGATTACTAATCGTTCCAGAAATTCTGGCTCGGATAATCGCGCTCGCGCGGATAGGCGTGCACGATCAGCGACGCGGTCAATCCCGCAAGCGCGCCCATCACGCAGGCCAGAAAATAATGCGCGGAAACCGCCAGCGCTCCGCCGGCCGAACCCGCCAGCATGAACAATCCCGTCATCGCGGCACGGCGCATGAGCGCCTCCCAGCCTCAGTCGAAGATCGCGCGCAGATGCGCGTTCAGAAACTTCGCATCGGGATCGAGCTTGCGGCGCAAATCCCGGAAGCGCCCAAACTCGGGGTAAATTGCGGCGAATTCATGGGCGGTCCGGGTGTGGCGTTTGCCCCAATGCGGGCGGCCGTCATATTTGCGGAAGATCGTTTCGCAGGCGTCGAACAATTTCGCCGTATCGACCTTGTAATATTGATGCACGGCGATGGTGGCGCTGTCGCGCTTGTGAAAGGGCGAAAGCCAGATATCGTCGGCCTTTACCGAGCGGAATTCGATGGGAAAGCCGGTGTTGATGCGGCGCTTGCGGATCATCGCCACGATCTCGCGCAACGCATCCGCACCTTTTTCGTAAGGCAACCCATATTCCATTTCGTTGAAGCGGATGGTGCGCGGGCTTGGGAAGATTTCGTGGCTCCAGCGCACGCGCCCCGGCCCCGGCATCAACCGCGAGAAGAGCCGATGAGCGCTTTTCAGCAAAGGCGGGGTGAAGCGCAGCACTTCGTTGATCGAGGCGAAGGCCTTGGCATCCGCCCCGCCCTGCTCGCCCTTGTCGCGCATCTCTTCGGCCGAGCGCGGATCGGGCGCGGGCTCGTCGCTTTCGTTCAGCGATTTGCAGACGCAGACATCAGCGTAGGGAAACCAGAAAAATTCGAAATGGCGATTGTCCGCCACCAGCGAATCCAGTTTGGAAAACAATTCGTCCGGGGGCAGGAGAAAATTCTTTTCCACCAATTTGTAGGCGGGCCGCACGAACATCGATATTTCGGTCATCAGGCCGAGCGTGCCCATCGACACGCGCCCGGCTTCGAAGATTTCGGTGTTTTCGCTCGCCGAGCAATTCAGCACATCGCCATTGGCGGCGATCATGCGGAAGGCCGCTACTTGCGCGGAAAGGCTGGTGAGCGTGCGGCCGGTGCCATGCGTGCCGGTGCCGACGACGCCGCCCAAAGTTTGCCGGTCGATATCGCCCATATTCGCAAGGCCGAAGCCGTGCTGGTAAAGCGCGGGACCGATTGCCCAGAGCGGCGTTGCCGCGCCGAACGTCGCGATCCCGCTTTCCGCGTCCACATGCCGGAGGCCGCAGAACGCGGCGAGGTCGATCAGCGTGCCGCCCGTTTCGCAGAGCGGCGTGAAGGAATGGCCCGTGCCCGGCGCGCGCACCGCGCCTTGGCCGTTGCGGATGCTGGCTGCGAGCGCGACCTCATCCTTCGGCGCCACGATCTCGCGCGGCTTGGCGGTGACGCCGCCCGACCAGTTCGACCATTTGCCGCCGACGATCTTCATGGCTCTCCCGAGAGGTGCCCAACCGGGTGGGGCTTTTAACGCGCATTACGGCCGCGTCAACCTTGCAATCCCAGAGGATTTGTATAAGCGCCGCCCGCCTCGCTTTTCCGTAATTCTACCGACAGGCCGCTGTTCATCGCCGGTTCAGGATCGGCAGACAAATGTTGGCCCGTGGCGGATCATCTGAGCCCCTTCGGACGTTGTCTGTGGGCATGGTGTGAGCAACCGAGGATTCAAAATGACGAAATTTCTGACGCCCATTCTGGCGATTTCAACGCTGTCACTTTTGACCGCCTGCGTGACGCCACCCAGGGGACCGATGATCCCCGTGCGGCCGGGCGACGGCAAATCGATGCAGGCCTTCGATCAGGACGATGATTTCTGTCAGGACTATGCGTCCAACAAGGTCGCGGGCCGCGTGAACAAGGCCAATGACGATGCGGTGCGCCGCGGCCTGATCGGCACGATTATCGGGGCTGCCGTGGGCGGCGCCGTCGGCGATACGCGCGGTGCCGTGGTGGGCGGAACGGCTGGCGCGGTGATCGGATCGAATTCGGGGCGCGGCTACGACCAGTATGGCGTGCAGCGCGAATACGACATGGCCTATGCGCAATGCATGGCCTCGCGCGGCAATGATGTGCCGGGATGGTATGAGCATCACCGCGATCACGAAGATTCCGACCGTGGCGATCGCGGCGGCAATCAGGATTACGACCACGATGACCGCGGCGACCACGGCGACGATCAGAACTACGATGATGATCGTGGCGACGACAACGGCCCGCCGCCTCCGCCGCCGCCCGGTTATAACGAGTAAGCGGATTCGATAACGCGCTTGCGCCCCGGCATAGTGGCGGCCCCGCTAGGAATCGAACCTAGATATCGCAGCTTAGAAGGCTGGTGCTCTATCCATTGAGCTACGGGGCCGCGTCAGTGCGACCACGGCACCTTACGGTCGAACCGGAAATTTTCTGCATATGATTTCGCGCGCGGTCTGGGCGGATGCGGCTCGAAGACCTGATAGGCGATGGCGTGTTTCTCGGCGTAGGCAATCGCCTCTTCCGCCGTGTCGAATTCGAGTTCGACCTGGGCGCGCATGTCCGACGAACTCGTCCAGCCCATCAGCGGATCGGGCGCGCGCGGGGATTCGGGCTCAAATTCCAGAACCCAGTTTTTCGTGCGGGCGTGGCCCGACTGCATGGCCGTCCGTGCCGGCTGATAGATGCGCGCGCGCATGAATGATCTCCTCGATAATCTACATAACGCGGCGAAGTCTGGCTTGCCGAGCCGAAGCTCGCGGCCACCAGTCCGCCTTCGCCCTTCGGGCTTCGGCGCGACCAGCCTTCTTTCGCTTCGCGAGCGAAGGCTGGTCGGAGCGGTGTGATTCGAACACACGACCCTCTGCTCCCAAAGCAGATGCGCTACCAGGCTGCGCCACGCTCCGTTGCCGCCTCCCTTATACGGTTCATGGGCCGGTGAAAATAGCGCCGCGCACCTGCGCGCCGGGCTCGATGCCCAGCGCGGCCGCCCTGCCGCCATTGAGTTCCAGCACCGCGCGCACCGCCTCGGCCGACGGGATGATCTTCTCCGAATAGGGCGTGGCGTTGGCCGCGATATCGGCCACCGTGCCGTTCTGCCGGATGAAGATCATGTCGAGCGGCAGCTTCGTGTTCTTCATCCAGAAGGTCACATAGGTTGGCGTGTGGAAATCGAACAACATGCCTTCATTGGGCGGCATCTGGCTTCGATACATAAGCCCGCGTTCCTGCGAGGCCTGATCGGCGGCGATCTCCACGGTGATGACCGCGCGCCCATGCGTCGTGGCGATGACAAGCGTGGAGCGCGGCAGCGGCGCGGCAATCGCGCTCGCGCAAATCAGCGCGGCGGCAAACGCCAGAACAAGGCTGCGCATGGGATGCCTTCGACCGTCAAATCACGGTCAAGATTCCAGTATCGCGATCTCGGCTGCAAGCTCGCCTTTTGGCCCATCGCCCACCCGCACGCGGACAAGCTGGCCCTGCCTGAGCTCGCGGATGCCCGCGCGCCGGAGCGTCTCCATATGGACGAAGATGTCGGGCGTATCGGGCCCGCGCGAGACAAAGCCATAGCCCTTGCCCCGATTGAACCATTTTACCGTGGCCTCGAAAGCTGGCCCTTTCGGCTCGACGGCATAGTGGGAGGTGCGCTGGGGCGGCGGTTGAACGGCCGCCGTGGAATTGTCCAGCGACAGCAACCGGCGGGCCTGAAGCCCCTTGGGGCCATGGACCGCCTCGCAAACCACACTGGCCCCCTCATAGGCGGCCTTGAACCCGGATTGCCGCACGCAGGTCTGGTGCAGCAAAACATCGCCTTCCGAACCGTTCAGTGGTTTGATGAAGCCGTACCCTTTGGTGAGATCGAACCATTTGATCTGGCCTGCGATCTCGAACGCGGCATCGCCCATACCGGACGCAACCGCTAAACTCGTTTCCATCCCCGTTGCCTCAATGAACGAACTCTAAATAATAAATATAAGGTTAACACAACTGTCACTCACGGGGAAGGAAAACCGCAACCAAATACAGCCCAGAATTGCATCAATTGACGCGCGTGGATACTAAGTCATTGTTTGGCCTTTCGTTCCGCCTGTTGCCAAAGGAGCACATCTGTCCATGGAATTTGCCGGCCGATACGTGATCCCTGCATCGCCCGCCGAGGTGTGGGCCGCACTCAACGATCCGCAGGTACTGAAGGCCTGCATTCAGGGCTGCGAGCGCATGGACAAGACTGATCCCACCCATTTCGAGGCGGCGGTGACGCTGAAGATCGGGCCGGTGAAGGCGACATTCAAAGGCAAGGTGGCGCTGGACGAGATGGACCCGCCGCATCGCTGCGTGCTGCGCGGCGAAGGCGCGGGTGGCGTGGCAGGCTTCGCCAAGGGCGAAGCGGAGATCGTGCTTTCGCCTGAGGATGGCGGCACAGCACTCGCCTACAAGGCCAAGGCCAGCATCGGCGGCAAGCTCGCCCAGATCGGCCAGCGGCTGATCGATGGTGCTGCCAAACAGATCGCCGACGATTTCTTTGCCCGCTTCGTCAATCTGGTGGGAACGGCGAAGGGCGCGATCCTGCCGCAGGAGCGCGGGACAATCGGTGTCGAAGCCGAACAGACCGCGGCCGAGGAAGACGCGCGCCGCGAGGGCTTGGCGCCCGAAATCTGGGTGGTGGGGCTGATCGCGGTGATCGTCATATTGCTGATACTATTCGGTGTCGCGCTTTAGCTTGACGCGGGCGGCAGCACGGCCAAGACTCCGCCCGACAGATATCCCATGAGGTAATGATGACCGCCGTATCGCTCACGGTGAACGGAAAGCCTGTTTCCGCCGATGTGGAGGAGCGCACGCTGCTCGTCTATTTCCTGCGCGAGCAGCTGCAACTCACCGGCACGCATATCGGCTGCGACACCAGCCAGTGCGGCGCCTGCGTGGTGCATGTGAACGGGCGCGCGGTGAAAAGCTGCACGATGTTTGTGGGTCAGGCGGAAGGTGCTGCTGTCACCACCATCGAAGGCTTGGCGAAAGACGGCAAGCTGCATCCCGTGCAGGAGGCGTTTCGCGAAAACCACGGCCTGCAATGCGGCTTCTGCACGCCGGGCATGATTATGACGGCGGTGGACATGATCGCGCGCGGACGCGCCACCGACCGCAAGACCATCCGCGAGGAGCTTGAAGGCAATATCTGCCGCTGCACCGGCTATCACAACATCGTCTCTTCCATCGAAGATGCTGCGAAAAAAATGGGTGCGGTATGATCCCCTATCAATTCGAATATCACCGCCCCAAAACGCTGGCCGAAGCGCAGAAACTTTTCACGGCGGATGCGAAGTTTCTGGCGGGCGGCCAAACGCTGATCCCCACGATGAAGATGCGCCTCGCCCAGCCATCGGCGCTGATCGACATTTCGGGATTGAAGGAATTGTCGTTCATCCGCGCCGGAAGCGATGCGGTTATCATCGGTGCGAACACCAAGCATTTCGATGTCGCCAATTCGGCGGACGTGAAGCGCGCAATCCCCGCGCTGGCATTCACCGCCGAGGAAATCGGCGACCCGGCCGTGCGCTATATGGGGACGCTGGGCGGAAGCCTCGCCAACAACGATCCGGCGGCGGATTATCCGGCCGCGGCGCTCGGCCTTGGCGCGAGTATCAAGACGACCAAACGCACCATCGTGGCCGACGATTTTTTCACCGGCATGTTTTCGACCGCGCTGGAAGACGGCGAAATCATCACCGAAGTTTCGTTTCCGGTTCCCGAACGCGCGGGCTACGCCAAATTCCCCAATCCCGCTTCGCGCTATGCGATGGCGGGCGTGTTTGTCGCGAAAACGAAATCCGGCGTGCGCGTGGCGGTGACGGGGGCGGCCCCGTGCGTGTTCCGCGTGCCCGACATGGAAGCGGCACTCGCAAAGAATTTCTCACCCGATGCGGTGGCGAAGATCGCGGTGGACGCCGACGGCATGAATTCCGACATCCACGCCTCGGCGGAATACCGCGCCCACCTCGTCACCGTGATGGCGAAACGCGCTATTGCCGCCGCATTGAAACCGTGAACGCGCCGGTCAGCCGCCGAAGAACGTCTTGAACTCGGCAATCGCCGAACGCCAGCGGTCGAGGCTCGCATTGAGCGCTTCGTAGGTTCCGCCGGGATAAACGTCGAGATCGTATTCGGCCCACAGCCCGCCATCATCGGCGATGTAGCCGCGAATATAGCGATAGCCGCGATCCCATTGATTGACCTTGTCGGCGGTGAAGTCCGAGCGCGGATTCCAGCCCGCCGCGTATTGCACCGATTTGCAGCGGCCATTGGTGCAGAAATACATATAGACGTCGAAATTGATGCCATCGACGCTGCTGGCGACGATCTGGTCGCCCGGCGTGGTCGGATCCGGCTTGACCTGCGCGGAATAGCCCTTGCTCAAAAGCCAGGTGGCCACATCCTGCGCGGTCATCCCGCCCGGTGGCAGATCGCCAGCCCAAGCCGGTACCGCCGCCGCGACCAGAAAAAACGCCGCGACCAGAAATCCCTTTGCGTTGCGTGTCATGGAAATCTCCGAATTTGCGCAAGCACCCTAGCATTTCACGGACGTAATGTCCCGCCTTTCGCGGGCTTAAATCCTGGCATACGCTGCGGCGCAAATGGACCAGAATGCCGATCCCGATGTGCTGGAAACCGCCGCTTTGTGGCTCGCGGCCGGTCACAAGGTTGCGTTGGGCACGGTGGTGAAGACATGGGGCTCCGCACCTCGCCCTGCCGGAAGCCAGATCGCCGTGCGCGAGGATGGCGCGTTCGCGGGCTCGGTATCCGGCGGTTGCATCGAGGGTGCTGTGATCGAGGGCGCATTGAGCGCAATGGCCGACGGCAAAGTGCGCACGCTCGAATTCGGCGTGAGTGATGAGTTGGCATGGTCGGTGGGGCTTGCTTGCGGCGGGCATGTCGAAGTGTTCGTCGAACCGGTGCAATGAAACGCTCATGCTTCGACAGGCTCAGCATGAGGGGATTCTTGTTTTCCCTCACCCTGAGCTTGTCGAAGGGTGAGATATGAAGAAAGAAATTCTTGTCGCGCTGAACGACGCACGCCGCGCGGGCTGCGCCATCGTGCGCGCGAGCGATCTTCAAACCGGCGAAGAAAAACTGATCGATCCGTCCGCCGACACATCGCCGCTGGGAATTGCTGCCGCCAATGCCGCGCGCATCGATCAAAGCGGGCCGGTGGAGATCGACGGGCGCGGCTGGTTTCTTGCCGTCTATAATCCGCCGCTCGATTTGGCGATTATCGGTGCTGTGCATATCGCCCAGCCTTTGGCGCGGATGGCATCGCTCGCGGGTTATGGCGTGCGGATCATCGATCCGCGCACGGCGTTCGCCAGCGCCGAGCGCTTTCCCGGCGTCATTCTTTCACATGATTGGCCCGATGAAGCGCTGGAGAAATCACCGCTCGGTGCTCGCAGCGCGCTCGTGGCGCTCGCCCACGATCCGAAACTCGACGATCCCGCGCTGACAGCCGCGTTGCGCTCGCCCTGTTTTTATATTGGCGCATTGGGATCGAAGAAAACCCATGCCGCGCGACTTGCACGTCTCAAGGCGCACGGATTCACGGATGAAGAATTGTCGAAAATTCACGGCCCCATCGGGCTTCCGCTTGGCGGGCGTTCGCCCGCGGAGATCGCGATTTCCATTCTCGCGGAAATGACGCAAGTGCTGCGCGCGGGAAGCGAGCGGGAACGGCCCACCACCCGCGCGTCAGCATAGAAGCCTATTGCGGCCCAGACCCGTTGTCCTTGTCGTGTTCTCCCCGGTCATGATCGCCCCTGTCATGATCGCCATGACGCCAGCCGCCATGCTCGCCGTGCTGCGGCTTCAACTCCTCCGCCGTGATGACGCCGTCATGGTTGCGGTCGAGATGATCGAATATCTTCGCCGCCGGTGCATCGAATTCGGCCTGGCTCAATTTGCCGTTGTGATCGGTGTCGGCGCGGTCGAAACGCTTCTGAGCCATGTCGTGCAACCGCGACAATTCAAGCTGATAGAACGCGTCCGGCGTGACGAAGCTGCCGCCCTTGGCCGCCTGGGTGAACTTGATCTGGATGGTCTTGTCCATCTCGGCGCGGGTGACCTTGCCGTCGTGATCCAGATCGGCTTCCTCGCAGCGCTCGCCCATGCCGCGCCAATGTGAGGCCATGCCGGAATGGCGGTGCATGAAGACGGCCTTCATCACCTTGCCGCCCGGTCCGCCATGATCGTGCGGCGCGCAGGAAATGGCGCCGAGGCCATCCTTGTCGGCGTGCATGAACATCGCTTTCGGCCCGACCGAGAATTCGTCGCGGCTGAGCTTGCCGTCATTGTTCCAGTCGGCGCGGCGGAACATCTCGTCGGTATGCTGGCGCAATTCCTTCAGATGCGCGCCGAGGAACGCATCCAGCGTCACCCCGCCCGATTTGCCGGCCATCGCGGCGTATTTCTTCGCAAGACCGGCCTCGAATTCGGCCTTGGTGACCTTGCCGTCGTGATTGGCGTCGAAATCGGCGAGGAATTTGTCGCCCATGTGGCCATGGCCGCCCATCGGCCCGCCGAACATGTCGGGGGCGGGGGGCTGCTCCATCTGGGCAAAGGCAAGGCCGGCTCCACACGCGAGTGCGGCGCCGGTCAGCAGTAAAAGTCGAACGGGATGCTTCATTTCCAGTCTCCTTGAGGCCCTCCGTGCCTTGCCTGTTTAGTCCCGGCCTGCCGCGAAACTTTGTCGGCACTTGTAAAAACTGGTCGCAATCTGGGCCGCGCGGCCCGCTTTGCGATACTTTGAGACAATTGGATTTGCGATTGCGGGGGCGAGCCCTCATTTTGAGCGTCATGAGCCCGGCCGAACCATCGCCCCATGTGCTGATCGTCGAGGACGCCCGCGATATCCGCGAGCCGCTCGCGCGGTATCTGCGCGAGCATGGCTATCGCGCGACGACCGCCGCGGACGCCGCAGCCGCGCGCAAACTCATGCGCGGTGCGGCCATCGATCTTGTCGTGCTCGACATCATGATGCCGGGCGAGGATGGCTTGAGCCTTTGCCGTTACATCCGCGAAAGCTCGCAGATACCCGTGATCCTGCTCACCGCGCGCGGCGAGGAGGTGGACCGCATCATCGGGCTTGAGATGGGCGCGGACGATTACATTCCCAAACCGTTCTCTCCGCGCGAGTTGATCGCGCGAATCGCCGCTGTGCTCAGGCGCACACAAGCATTGCCGCCGCGCCAGAAACCGCCGGAAGCCGAGCGCGTGACCTTCGGCGAATGGACGCTCGATACCGGCCAGCGCGAACTGATCGGGCCGGACGGCATGGCGACGCCGCTTTCGAGCGGCGAGTTCCGGCTTTTGAGCGCGCTTCTGGAGCGGCCCAAGATCGCGCTGTCGCGCAACCAGCTTCTCGATCTCACCAAGGGCCGCGACGCGGAACTCTTCGATCGCTCCATCGACAATCATGTGAGCCGGTTGCGCAAGAAGATCGAGCCCGATCCCAAGAATCCGCGCTACATCAAAACCGTGTGGGGCGGCGGCTACATGTTCGCCGTGGAGCCGGAGCGCTCATGAAACTCTGGCCGCGCACGCTGGGCGGGCAGTTGGTCGGCGTCACGGTGGCGGCCGTGCTGGTGTCGAATATCGGCGTGGCGGTGTGGTTCGAAGCCACGCGCGAGCGCGCGACGGAAACCGCCATCAATGAGCGGCTGGTGGATCGCGCCGTGTCGGTGGCGACACTGTTGAGCGCCATTCCCGCCAGGAGCCGCGATCAGGCGGCGGCCGCACTTTCCGGTGGGCCGTGGCATTTCAAATTGAATCATGAAAAAAAATTGCAGCCCGCGCCGATGGATAGCGACGAAGCGCAACTCGCCGCGCGTGCTCACGCCATGCTCCCCGCAAAGCATCAAAGCGAACCGGTGATCGTGGTTATTCGCGATCCGCAAGCGCCGGAACTTCAGCCCGATACGCGCAGGCATCACCGTCGCGGCACGCTGGTGGACATGACGCTGCCCGTGGTGCGCGGCACGCAGGTGGAGATGACCTTCGTGCGTGCGCCGCCGCCGGTGTGGCCCGCGCAATTGCTGATGGCGGCATTGGTGGCGATCGTCACGGGATCGGCGGCGGCGGCGTTCATAGCGCGGCGGGTGTCGCGGCCTTTGTCGCAATTGGCGGCCTCCGCGTCGGAAGCCGCACGCGGCGGCGCCGCCGTGCGCGTGCCGGAAGTGGGTCCGGAGGATGTGCGTCGCGCAGCGCACGCCTTCAACGCCATGACCGATCAGGTGACGCGCACGCTGGAACGCCAGCGGCAATTGCTCTCCGCCGTCGGCCACGATCTGCGCACGCCGATCACGGCGATGCGTATTTCCGCCGAGTTCGTGGCCGATGAAGATGTGCGCAATAGCTTGCAAAAGAATCTGGAGGAATTGCAGGACCTCACCGAAGCGGTTCTGACGGCGGCGCGCGGCGCGGGCTGGGAGACGAAACGAAAAATCGACCTCGCCGCGACCATCGAAAGCCTGTGCAGCGATCTCGAGGAGATGGGCAAGCCCGTGACATGGGAAAGCCATGCGGCAGCGCCCTTCCTCGGACGGCCGAATGAATTGCGCCGCGCACTGCGCAATTTGATCGAGAACGCGGTGGCCTATGGCAGAAGCGCCCATGTGCGGCTGGAGGGGGACGCCGATTCCTATTCGGTGATTGTGGAGGACGAAGGCCCCGGCATTCCGGAATCCAAGCTTGCATCGGTGTTTGAGCCGTTCATGCGGCTGGAAGCCTCGCGCAGCGGCGAAACGGGCGGCTCCGGGCTTGGGCTCACGCTCGCAAAGGCGGTAGCGGAGGGCCATGGCGGCTCCATCGCGCTCGAAAACCGCGCCGAGGGCGGCTTGCGGGCGATCCTTCGTTTGCCGCGCGAGGCGGCACCCGCGTAATCTTGCTTCATGCAATTCGGTCCGGTTCCCATCGGTAAAGCCATCGGCGGCATCCTCGCCCATTCCGTGCGCGCGGGCGAAAGGCTGCTCAAAAAGGGGCGCGTGTTGAGCGCGGAGGATGTCTCCGCGCTGCACGAGGCCGGGCGCGGCGAAGTGGTGATCGCGCGGCTTGAGCCAAGCGACATTCCCGAAGACGAAGCCGCGGCACGGATCGCTGCGAAATGCGCGAGTGCCGGCGTGCGCGTGGGTGCGGCGTTCACCGGCCGCGCCAATCTTTATGCGCTGGAAAACGGATTGGCCGTGGTGGATGGCGCGCGCATCGACGCGCTGAACGCCATCCACGAATCCATCACGGTCGCGACGATTGCGCCTTACGCGCGCGTGACGCCGCGCCAGATGCTCGCAACGATCAAGATTATTCCGTTCGCAGCACCGCGCGAGGCGGTCGAGCAGGCCGAAAAATTGCTGGCCGAACCGGCGGTGCGCGCGGCCGCGTTCGCGCACAAGCGCGTGGCGCTGATCTCGACCGCCCTGCCCGGCTCGAAGGATTCGATTCTGGACAAGAACCGAACCGCGCTCGATGCGCGCGTCGAAGCGATTGGCTCCAAGATCGTGTTCGAGGAACGCGTGGCGCATGAGGCGGGCGCGCTCGCGGACGCGTTGCGGGAAGCCGAACCCACCGATCTGATTTTGGTGTTCGGCGCGAGCGCCATCACCGACCGGCGCGACGTGATTCCGGTGGCTATCGAACGCGCGGGCGGAACGGTTTCGCATTTCGGGATGCCGGTCGATCCCGGCAATCTTTTGCTGATCGGAAAGCTCGGCGGCGCGGACGTGATCGGGCTGCCCGGCTGCGCGCGTTCGCCCAAGCTCAACGGATTCGATTTCGTGCTGTGGCGGCTTGCGGCGGGATTGCCCGTCGGCCGGGCGGAGATCGCGTCGATGGGCGTGGGCGGTTTGCTGATGGAAATTCCCACCCGCCCGCAGCCGCGCGACGAGGCAATCGAGGCGCCCGCACGCGGCCAGGATCGGAGCCATCGTGCTGGCGGCGGGGATGTCGTCGCGCATGGGGGCGAACAAACTTTTGATGGATGTGAACGGCAAGCCGATGCTGCGCCATACCGTGGAGGCCGCGCGTGCTTCTCACGCCGAGCCGGTGATCGTCGTGACCGGCCATGCGGAAAACGAGGCGAAGGCGGCGCTTGCCGGGCTCGATATCCGGTTCGTGAATAATCCAGACTTTGCAAATGGTTTGAGTTCGTCCCTCAAGCGCGGCTTGAACGCGCTGCCCGACGATTGCGACGGCGCAATCGTGTTGCTGGGCGACATGCCCGGCGTTTCCACCGCGCTGATCGACAGGCTGATCGCGAGCTTCGATCCGGGCGAGAATCGCGCGATCTGCGTCGCCACGCGGCACGGCAAGCGCGGCAATCCGGTGCTGTGGGCGCGGCGGTTCTTTCCCGAAATGCTGGCGATCGAGGGAGATGTAGGCGCACGCAACTTGATCGGGACTTATGGCGAGCTGGTGTGCGAGGTCGAGGCCGCGGACGACGCGCCGCTGACCGATATCGACACGCCGGAGGCGCTGGCCTCCTACCGGAGCCGGTTGTGAGCGATCCGCTTTACCGCAAGGAGATACTTCGGCTCGCCGCCGATGCGCATGGCGCGGGGCATTTGGCCGGACCGCATGCCACCGGCACGGCGCACAATCCGGCGTGCGGCGACAAGGTGATCTTCGAGGTCGCGGTCACGGACGGGCGCATATCCGCACTCGCCCACGAGACAAAAGCCTGTGTGCTTTCACAGGCTTCCGCCGCGATCCTCGGACGCGATGGGAAGGGGCTTTCGCGCGAAGATGTCGAAGCTCTGCGCAAGGATGTGGCCGCGCTGCTGGCGGGTGCTGCGCCGCCCTCCCCGCCTTTCGATGCCTATGCGGCGTTCGACGGCGTGGCCGAACATCGCAACCGTCATATGTGCGTGCTGCTGCCGATCGATGCGCTGCTGGCCGCGATGGATCAAAACGCTGACAAAAAATAATCGTCATGGCCGCCCTCGTGGCGGCCACCCATAAACGCCTTTCTAGACGGAGAATATGGGTGGCCGGGACAAGCCCGGCCATGACGAAGTTTTTTTAAGACAACCTTCCAAACCGCGCGCCATACGGCCCCAGTTTCAGGTTCACGCCATCGCGCGTGCCCGAGCCGAAGCCAAGCCCGATCGGCTGGGCGCCCTGCACTTCGGCAGCGCTAAATTCGGCTTCCTGATTGCTCATGTTGAAGGCGGCGATGATTCGCTCGGCTCCAAGCGTGCGGATGAAGCAGAGGATCGGCGCGGGCGCATCGAGGAACTCAATCTCGCCATGACGCAGCGAGGGGAATTTCTTGCGCGCGATCAGAAAGCCGCGCGTGAAATTCAGCATCGAAGCCTGATCCTTCATCTGAAGCGAGGCCGACAATTCCTTGTGCGCGTCGGGGATCGGAAGCCACGGCTTGCCCGTGCTGAAGCCGAGATTGTCCATCGCCGCATCCCACGGCATCGGCGTGCGGCAGCCGTCGCGCCCGCCTGTGTAGGGATAATAGAGATCGCCGACGGGATCCTTGATGTCATGCCGCGCTATATCGGCCTGCGGCAATCCAAGCTCCTCGCCCTGATAGATCAGCGGGTTGCCTTTCAGCGTCAGCAGCACCGCCATCATCATCTTGGCCACCATCATCGAAGCGTTCGGCCCGCCAAAGCGGGTGCGCGTGCGCATGACATCGTGGTTGGCAAACGCAATCGACGGCCAATGCTGCGGATGGCGCGCCAGCACGGCGTAATGCTCGCGAATGAATTCGGGGCCGAGCTTCTTCGCTTCCAGCAGCGGGAAGCTGTAGCCCGAATGAAGGCCCTTGTCGGGGCTTGCGTAGCAGCCGCTGCGTTCGGGTTCCTCCGAAAACTCGCCCATGACGAAGCGGCCTTCGTGGCGCTCCACCAGGCGGCGGATTTCGTCAAGTGCTGTGATGTTGTCGGCCAGATTGCTGTCGTTGAGATGCGATTGCAAATTCGGCGCATGCGCCCAATTGCGCTGCGTTCGCAGGGCTTCGGGCACGGCTGGATTATCGGTAAGTGCTGCGTCATGCAGATAGGCATTGGCGACATCAAGCCGGAAACCGTCCACACCTCGCAACAGCCACGTATCCAGAACATCGAGGGCCGCCTTGCGCGCCTCCTCGTTGCGCCAATTGAGCTTGGGCTGCTGGCGCAGGAATTTATGGTGGTAATGCTTGCGCCGCGTGGGCTGATACGACCATGCCGGACCGCCAAAGGCCGAAAGCCAGTTGTTGGGCGCGGTGCCGTCTTCCTTCGGCGGCGCCCAGACATACCAATCGGTCTTGGCGTGACCCTTCACGCTTTCGGTGAACCAGGGATGCTCGTCCGACGTATGCGCCAGCACTTCGTCGGTCATCACCTTGAGGCCCATGCCATGGGCGGTTTCGATCAGCTTGTCGAAATCAGCGAGCGTGCCGTAATCGGGATGCACGCCGTCGTAATCCGAAACGTCATAGCCCCAGTCGCGATTGGGCGAGGGATGAATCGGCGACAGCCACACCGCATCCACGCCGAGCTTCGACAGATAATCGAGCTTGGCTGTCAGGCCCGGCAAATCGCCCTGCCCGTCGCCATTGCTGTCGCAGAAACTGCGGACATAGGCCTGGTAGATCGTGGCGCCCCGCCACCAAGATTGCTCATTCATGTCCGCTTCCTTATACAATTTTTGATATTGCGTATTTCATCTTCTTAACGATTACTTGTGGTCAGGATTCTATACCGTCTGGTATTGAACAGATGAAAACTTGGCTTCCTGTATATTTGGCAATCGGACCATCATTCATGTGCTCCATCCTTTGAACAAAGCCCCTCCGGTCCCGTGGGTCCGAATTACGCTTTAGAGGCAATTCTTCAATGCCGCAAATGTCGGTCAAGCGCTTCAACTCACGCTATTTGCGCTGGGCCGCGGGCCGCGCGGCGACGGCTTGTTTTTCAGGGCTGCATGCGCAGATGCCGATGTACGGCAAGCTGACGCATTTCACAGGCGCGGGCGATATGGAAGCGGTGCGGGAGGTGCAAACACTGGCGCTCTCGCCAACGGAGGCCGAGGCCGCGCGGCGGACGCGGGACGGCGTGCCGGCCACCGTGACACGCTCAATCGCATTAGCGATGCTGGCCAATGTCAGCGTGCTCGGCAATACCGGCTCGGTGATCGACGAAACGGGACGGCGATTGCTCAAAGAACGCGACGGGCGGGAGGCGGCCACATATCACGAACTACGCGGCGAACCGACGATGCGGGTGGGCAAGGCGGACGCAAACTACTTCAATCTGATGGGGCCGCATCAAAGCCACCGGCACTATTTTCATTTCCTGATCGATTACCTGCCCCGGCTTCATTATTTCCTCGAACGCTTCGAGCGGGGACGCGAACCCGTTACCGCGCTGGTAAATGCGGATTTGTCGCCATTGCAGGAGGCCATCTTCGGATCGCTGGCGTTGCGGCATGCCAATCTCCGCTTCGAGCGCATCCCGCAAACCGAACGCTGGGCCGTGCCGCGTCTTTATCAGATCGATGATTATCAATACGCGCCGGAGATTAGGGGACACGTTCAACGCACGTTCATGAGCCCCACGGTGCTCCAGTTCCTGCGCCAGAGCGTCTTTTCGGCCTATGGCGTCAATCCGGGCCATAGCGGGACGCGGCGCCTCTATATTTCGCGCGGCGACACGAAGAAACGGCGCTTGCGGAATGAAGACGCGCTTGCCGATGTCCTGCAACGTAACGGATTTGAAATCGTTCTGCCGGGTACGATGACGCCCGGCGAACAGGCGGAATTATTTGCGCAGGCCGATGTGATTTGCGGGGCGCATGGCGCGGGGCTGACCAACATGATTTTCGCGCCGCCCGGCGCGCATATCGTCGAGATATTGCCGGCCGACCGGATCATGGCCGCCTATCTGATGCTGGCGAAATCGGCTGGCCATTCCTATACGGGCATCGTGGGGACAGCCGGGGGCCGCTATCAGCATTTTTCCTGCGATACCGATGCGGTCGCGGCAGCGCTCGATAGGCTCGGCCAACACGGGCGGGAACGGGCCGCTTAAACCTCGCTCGCGTGATTGACGACCTTGCCGACCAGCCCATAGGCCTTGGCCGCTTCCGCATCCATCCAGAAATTGCGCTCCGTATCGGCGAGAACCTTTTCGTAGGTCTGGCCGGTTTCGGCGGCGATCTCGCGATTGATGCGTTCGCGCATCTTGATGATCTCCTCGGCCTCGATGGAGATATCCGACGCCTGCCCGCGCACGCCGCCAAGTGGCTGGTGCAGCAGGAAGCGGGTGTATGGCAGGCAATAGCGGTTCTGCTTTTTCGCGCCGAGAAAGATATGCGCGCCCGCGCTCGCAACCCAGCCGGTGCCGATCATCTTCACCTTCGGCCCGACGAAGCGGATCACGTCGTGGATGGTGTCGCCCGATTCCACATGCCCACCCGGCGAATTGAGGATCACGCGGATGTCGTCGTCGTTCTCCGCCGCCAGCGCCAGCAATTGCGCGGTGACGCGCTCGGCCAGCTTCATTTCGATCTCGCCGAAGATCAGGACCGTGCGCGATTTGAACAGCGCCTTCTGGACCGGCAGCGATTGCGGCTCCGGGATTTCCGGCGTGTCTTTTTCTTCTTCGTCGAGGCGGCGCAAGGGCAACTCCTGAAAGGGCGATTCCGGGGGCAGTTTAGCCATCGCGACCTTGGCGTCCACCCGCTCTATATTGCATTAACGGCGGCCCGCATGGTGGGGCCGATGCCGGTATGGAGCACAAGATCGGCAATACCATCCTGCTCCGTAGGGTCTCTGTTGATGATGGCGAGCCTTGCCCCGTTGCGCTTGGCCATAATGGGAAAGCCCGCCGCCGGATAGACCACCAGCGAAGAGCCCAGAACGACGAAAAGGTCGCAGGCGAGCGTGGCTTCTTCGGCGCGCGCCATTTCGGCTTCCGGCATGTTCTGGCCGAAGGAGATCGTGGCCGTCTTCACGATGCCGCCGCAAGATGCGCAAGCGGGGGGATCGCCATGCGCCTCGAAATGGGCGCGGATGGGGGCAAGCTCGGCGCGCGCGCCGCATTTGAGGCATTTGGCATAGCGCGTGTTGCCGTGAATCTCGATCACCTGCTCCTCGGGCACGCCGGAATCCTGATGCAGATTGTCGATGTTCTGCGTGATGACGCGCACGACCTTGCCGCGCTTTACCAGTTCGGCGATTGCGGCGTGGCCTTCATTGGGTTTTGCGCCGCCGAACATTTCCTCCATGGCGAAGCGACGCCGCCACGCCTCGCGGCGCATCTCGGCCGAGGCGACGAAATCCTGAAAATCGATGGGCGCCATTTGCGACCAGATGCCGCCTGGCGAACGGAAATCGGGAATGCCGGATTCGGTGGAAATGCCCGCACCCGTGAACACCACGATGCGGCGCGCCGCGCGCAGCATGGGCGCCAAGGCCGAAGCACCCGCCGCCGCGCCGAAATCCATGTCAGGGCCGGGCCGGCTTGACCGATCCGCAATCGGCGGAAATCCAATGACCGTCGAATGTGTCGGTCACGTTCTGCGTCTGCCCGCCGGCGGAACCCGCGAACGCCATCTTGCCGAAATAATGTTCGGCGCCGTCATAGGTGACGCTCATGTGGCCGCGACCCTGCATTTCGCCGGTGCAGACCATGTCGGCGGCCATGCTGTGTCCGGTGATCTTCATGTTCTCCATCTTGCAGTGCTTCATCACCTGGGGCGGCGGGCCATCGGTATTCACTTCGTCCTGCGTCATGCAATATTGCGTGGTCATGCCGCCATGCGGGCCCGTTTGCGGCATGTGAACGCCCATGGCCTGCATCTGCTGCATCTGTTCGGGCGTAAGCTGCGGCATCTGCATCTGCGGCCCGCCGCTCATATTGGTGGTGACGCTCCAGAGCCCCGCCTTGCCATGGCCGGCAATTGCCGTCACGGGCACCGTGGCGATGGCGATAACCGCAAGACCGCTGAGAACAAAATAACGCTTGGACATGAAGCACTCCCGGCTAGGTGGGTGCAGTTTGGCACGGCGGCAGGCGCACAGGGAAGGGTTACTTCGCAAGTTCAATTAGTAGCTTAATTAGGTCATCCATCTGGACGCTTATGCCCATCGCTTGAATAGCGACACTGACGGCAGCAAGACCCACAGCCGTACCAATAACCGCTCCAGCAGCGTTTTGTGCGCTTACGCCGAACGGACTCTCATTTAGCCATTTTAAGAAAGGCGCGAGAACTTTTTTTGTTTGCTCAAGGGCAAGCAATATTAAATCAAGTACCCCGGGCTTGGGGTCGCGCGTGGACAATTCCTCCCGAAGCGCTGCAAAAGCAACAAAGCTTGTGTCAATATCGGCAACAGTTATGGGTGGACGCGAATTATGACCAATCTTTCCGTACACATACTCTCTATCGACATCTTCGAGAAAGGCTCGAAGGTGACGCATCGAATTTTCGAGTGCATCTAGAGCCACCAGCGCTTCGTCAATCAATCGTGGCCGTCCCTTGATGAGGGTCGCGTCCACACTTGCCACTGAACTTATCGGAACTTGGATGGATACTGAAACGGGGTTGCTTTGTAACGAAAGCGTCGCTTCGCTGATGTGAGTGCTCGCGGAAATTCCTGAAGCTGCAAGAGCAACATTGCCTGGCGCTGCCGCGGGCGTAGCAGCGTCGACGCCAAGCTCACCCGCCGATACCTTAGCAGCTAGGTCGTTAATTGGTGTGACGACACTGTGTGACTCCGACATGCTTTGCTGGCCATTCTGTCCAACCATTGGGAGGCGAGATTCCCCAAAATTCCCCGCTTCAGCCTTCGCTTCAGCGCCGTTAAGGCCAAGTTCCTCGAAACTGCCCGCTTCGGCTTTGGCAGATGCACCTTTAATGCTCTTGTCCATGCTGTACCCGAGCGCTCAATCATTGGTGGTAAGATAGCGCACACAGCACGCCTCCACCAGCGATGCGGCATCGGGACTCATCTGCTAACTCTCGAGAAAATCTGGCGCGCCCTAGGGGAGTCGAACCCCTCTTGCAAGAATGAAAATCTTGAGTCCTAACCGATAGACGAAGGGCGCGTGAGGGCCGGGCTATAAAGGCCCAGGGCGGGCTTGGCAAGCCGCGTTCAAGCCCCTGCGGCGGCTGCATCTTCCAGATGAAGCTGGACGCGGGCGCGGCCCTGCCATTCGTCGGCGCGCAGCCGTCCGGCCGCGTGGATGCGCTTGCCGCGCGAGGCGAGCAGCCCCTCGCCCAGCGGCGTCGTGGCCGTGCGGAACGCGATGGCGTCGAGGCGCCCGCCATCGCCGCCCACGAGCCGCAGGCGGACATGATCCTTGCCGACAATATCGGCGAACGCCACGCGCACATCGGGTGCGACCACCAGCGGCTCGGCATTGCCGGAGCCGAAGGGGCCCGCGCGCGCGATTTCGGAAACGAGCGCGGGCGTGGCGCCGGACGGCGAGATCGCCGCATCGAGCATCAGATCGCGCGCGGCATAAATCGCATCGGTCTTGTCTTCCATGCGCGTGGCGAGGAATTCGCGGAAGGAATCCAGTTTGGATTGCGTGATGGAAAATCCGGCCGCCATCGCGTGCCCACCGCCTGTTTCGAGATGGCCCGCATCGCGCGCGGCGCGGATGATTGCGCCGAGATCGACGCCATGCACCGAGCGCGCCGAACCGCGCCCCACAGCGCCTTCAAACCCGACGACAAAAGCGGGTTTGTTGAAGCGATCCTTCAGGCGGCCTGCCACGATGCCGACGACGCCCGCGTGCCAATCCGCATTCGCGGCGAGCACGAAGGGCTGATTGTCCTGCGTCGCCGCCATCGCCATGGCTTCCTCGAGGATCACCGCTTCGATGGCCTGACGCTCGCGATTGTGGCGATCGAGCATTTCGCCGAGCGGAAACGCGGCCGTGTCGGCGGTCGCGGTGAGAAGCTCGACGCCAAGGCTGCATCGCCCCACGCGCCCGCCTGCATTGATGCGCGGGCCGAACACGAAACCCAGATGATAGGGCGTGAACGGCGCGTTCGCTTCGGCGATGGTGGCGAGTGCGGCAATGCCGGGGCGTTCGAGTTGGGCGAGGCGCGCGAGCCCCGCGCGCACGAACGCGCGATTGACGCCAATGAGCGGCACGACATCGCAAACCGTCGCCAGCCCCACCAGATCGAGATGCGCGCGCAGATCGGGTTCGGCGATGTTGTTGGCCGCATACCATCCGCTTTCGCGCAAATCGCGATTGAGCGCGACGAGGAACAGAAACGTCACGCCCGCCGCGCAAAGATAGGTGAGGCCGGATGTATCGCCCGGCTGATTGGGATTGACGTGTGCGAAGGCCGGCGGCGGGGTTTCGACCGCGTGATGGTCGAGCACGACAACATCCAGCCCCGCATCGCGCGCGGCGGTGAGTGCGGCCACCGCACCCGCGCCGCAATCGACGGTGATAACGAGGCTCGCACCTTCCTCTTTCAACAACAGCAATGCGGGCGCATTCGGACCGTAGCCTTCCGTCATGCGGTCGGGGATGTAGATGCGTGGCGGGCGACCGAGCGCGGCGAGGAATTCGTGCATCAACGCGGCGGAGGATGAACCATCGACATCGTAATCGCCGAACACGGCGATCTTTTCGTTGCGGTCGATGGCGACGCGCACGCGCGCGACCGCCTTGTCCATGTCTTTCAACGTCAGCGGTTCGGGGAGCAGACGCTTCAATGTCGGATTGAGAACATCGGAAAGTTCATCGGTAGAAATTCCGCGCGCGGCCAATATGCGCGCGAGCGTGTGGGATACATCGCCCGCCTGCATCAGCGCGCGCGCCGCGTCCTCGCCTGCATCGCGCAAGGTCCATTTCCGGCCCGAGAATGAGCGCGCGACACCAAAGACTGCCGCTGAATCAGTCGCCGATGCAATAGTGGATCGCGTCACGTTGGCGCCCTCATGCTTCGACAGGCTCAGCATGAGGGTTTGGCTCATCCCTCACCCTGAGCCTGTCGAAGGGTGAGGGTACACAACATTCTACCGGACATCCTTGCGGCGATGCCGGCCCTTGATCCAGCGCACCGTGCCGGTGGCGGAGCGCATCACCACGCTTTCGGTGATGCAATAATCGCCGCGCCGGTGCACACCCGCGAGCATCGAGCCGTCCGTCACGCCGGTGGCGGAAAAGATCACATCGCCCGACGCCAGATCCATCAGCGAATATTTCTTGTTGAAGTCGGTGATGCCGAGCTTGGCAGCGCGCTGGCGCTCATCGTCTTTCTTGAAAACAAGCCGCGTCTGAATTTGCCCGCCCACACAACGCAACGCCGCCGCGGCCAGCACGCCTTCGGGCGCGCCGCCCTGCCCGATATAAATATCAATGCCGGTTTCGGGATCGGTGGTGGCGATCACGCCCGCCACATCGCCATCGGTGATGAGTTGCACCGACGCGCCCACTTTGCGCACGCCCTCGATGATGGCGGCGTGGCGCGGGCGATCCAGCACCAGTGCGGTGATCTCATGCGGCTTGACGCCTTTGGCCTTGGCCAGCGCGATAATGTTATCCGCCGGGGACGCATCGAGATCGATCGCGCCTTCGGCATAGCCGGGCCCGATGGCGATCTTGTCCATGTAAGTGTCGGGCGCATTGAGCAGCGTGCCAGGCTCGGCCATCGCCATCACGGCCAGCGCATTGGGCAGCGCTTTGGCGGTGAGCGTGGTTCCTTCCAGCGGATCGAGCGCGATATCGACCATCACCCCGCCATAGCCCACCTTCTCGCCGATATAGAGCATGGGCGCTTCGTCGCGCTCGCCCTCGCCGATCACCACCGTGCCGTCGATGGGCATGATGTTGAACGCCATGCGCATCGCTTCCACCGCTGCGTGGTCGGCTGCGCGCTCGTCACCGCGGCCGATCTGCAAGGCGGCGGCAATCGCGGCGGCTTCGGTGACGCGAACCGCTTCCAGTGCGAAAGCGCGATCCAGCGGCTGGGACATGTTCTCTCCTGAACTCAGAGCAGGTCTTTAGCCCGCTTCCATGGGAATCATGCACGGGGCGCCCAGCACCTTGTCCGAGGCCGCGATGACCTTCAAGGCGCGCGAAACGGCACTTTCCGAACATTCGTGTGTAATCATGACAATGGCTACCGGCTCGCTGGGCGAGCGGCCGCGCTGGATCATGCTTTCGATGGAAACATCGGATTTGGCGAGGTGGCCCGCGATCTCGGCCAGCACGCCCGGCACATCCAGCACACGGAAGCGCAGATAGAAAGCCGATTTGCGGCTGTCGGGCGGCGGCGGCGATTGCGTGAGCATGTTCGCCGCGCGACCGAACGCGGGCGCGAACGCGCCGCGTGCGATATCCACAAGATCGGCGACGACGGCGGATGCCGTGGGTCCTTCGCCGGCGCCGCGCCCTTCGAAGAAGAACGGGCCGGCAGCACCCGCATCGGCCACCACCGCGTTGAACGGGCCTTCGACATCGGCGAGCGGTGTTCCCTTTCGCACCATGGCGGCGGTGACGCGCTGATCGATTCCGCCTGGAACCCGTCGCGCGATTCCAAGCAGCTTGATGCGATGGCCGAACTCGGCCGCAAACCCGATATCTTCCGGCGTGATGTGCGCGATACCGCCGATCTTCATATTGTCGAGATTGGGCGCGATACCAAATGCGAGCGCGGACAGCAACGCGAGCTTATGCGCCGTGTCGCCGCCGCCAATGTCGAGCGTGGGATCGGCTTCGGCGAAACCGAGCTTCTGCGCTTCCGCGAGTACGTCTTCGAATGTGCGCCCGGTCGCTTCCATCTGCGTGAGGATGTAATTGCAGGTGCCGTTGAGGATGCCGCGCACCGCATCGATACCGTAGGCGATCAGGCTTTCGCGCAGCGCCTTGACGATGGGAATTCCGCCCGCCGCCGCCGCCTCAAATTTGAGCGAGACGTTGTTGGCTTCCGCAAGTGCAGCCAGCTTCGCGCCATGCGCCGCGAGCAGTGCCTTGTTGGCAGTGACCACATGCTTTTTGGCAGAGAGCGATGCCTCGACCAGCGTGCGCGCGACACCCTCCTCGCCGCCGATGAGTTCCACGATCACATCGGCGTCGCTTCTGGCGAGGCTCGCGGGATCGGCGGCCCATTCAAGATGCGAAATGTCGGCGGCGCGTTTCTTTTTGCGGTCGCGCGCCGACACGCCGACGAGTTCCAGCGGACGGCCCGCGCGTTCGGCAAGCTCGGGCCCACGCGTCAGCAGCACATCGGCAACGCCGCCGCCCACCGTGCCGAGCCCGGCGATGGCAATCCGCAACGGCTTCATTTCGCGGTTTCCAGCTCGGCCGGTTCGTTGGCGCGCATCGAAAGAAATTTCTTCACATTGCGCGCGGCCTGACGGATGCGATGCTCGTTCTCCACCAGCGCGATGCGCACATAGCCTTCGCCATATTCGCCGAAGCCCAGGCCGGGCGCCACCGCGACCTTGGCGTGCTCCAGCAATTTCTTGGAGAATTCGAGCGAGCCTGCGGCGCGATATTCCTCCGGAATCGGCGCCCATGCGAACATGGATGCGGTGGGTGCCGGAATTTTCCAGCCCGCGCGGCCCATGCTTTCCACCAGCACGTCGCGGCGCGATTTGTAGATCGCGCGCATTTCATCGACGCAATCCTGCGGGCCGTTGAGCGCTGCGGTGGCGGCGACTTGGATGGGCGTGTAGGCGCCGTAATCGAGATAGGATTTGATGCGGGCGAGCGCGCCGATCAGCTTGCGATTTCCCGCCGCGAAACCCATGCGCCAGCCGGGCATCGCATAGGTTTTGCTCAAGCTCTGAAATTCGACGGCAATGTCCTTGGCGCCATCAACCTGAAAGATCGACGGCGGCTTGTCATTGTCGTCGAAATAGATGTCGGCGTAGGCGAGATCCGACAATACCCAAATCTCATGCTTCTTCGCGAACGCCACGACCTCGCGATAAAAATCGAGGCCGACAACTTGCGCGGTCGGGTTCGACGGATAATTCACCACCAGCGCGGTCGGCGACGGCACCGAATGGCGCACCGCGCGGTCGAGGCTGCGCAGATATTCTTCCGGCGAGGTCGCGGGCACATGGCGGATAGCGGCACCCGCCAGAATGAATCCGAAGGCGTGAATGGGATAAGCAGGGTTCGGCACCAGCACCACATCGCCGGGTGCGGTGATGGCTTGCGCCAGATTGGCGAAGCCTTCCTTCGAGCCGAGCGTGGCGATGACTTCGCCATCGGGATCGAGCGTCACGCCGAAACGGCGCTGATAATAGGCGGCCATCGCCCGGCGCAGGCCCTTGATGCCGCGCGAAGCCGAATAGCGGTTCGAGCGGGGATCGCGCGCCGTCTCCACCAGCTTCTCGACGATGTGCCGGGGCGTGGGCATGTCGGGATTGCCCATGCCGAAATCGATAATGTCCTCGCCGCGGCCACGCGCCTCGGCCTTGAGGCGGTTGACTTCCTCGAACACATAAGGCGGCAACCGCCGGATGCGGTGAAATTCGTTTTGCATGACCATGAAACCAATTTTTTGCGTGCGCGTAACGCTCACGCATTCTCGCCAACATCAAGGCAAATTTAGGGGCGCGTCAACTAACCCCGCGTGAATATCAGCCCTGAATGAATATCTCGGCGCGGCGATTGCCTTCCTCGCCCTGCGGCATGGATTCGAAATAGACCGGCTGGGAATCGCCCACGGCCTCCACGAGAACCTTCTCGGCGGGAACCCCGTCCCGGATCAGTTCCTTGGCCACGGCGGTCGCCCGGGCCTGGGAGCGCTCGAAATTATAGGCCAGATGGCGCGCGAGCGGCATGTTCGCCGTCCGGCTGGAGGAATGGCCGACCACGCGGACATAGCCGTTGCCGCCCCGGCTGCGATAGGTTTCGGCGGCGGCGCGCACGAGCTTGCGGGCTTCCGAACTGAGCACGGTCGTATCGTGCGGGAAGAACACAACTTCCGAAGGCGGCAAGCCCGCCGGATTGGCGTAGGCGCTGCCCTGCGCGTCGGGCGGAGGCTGGATCGCGTCGAGATTGGCCACGACCGCGCCGCTCATGGCTTCGGGGCCGCCCGTGCCGCCCTGATCCGGCACGGCCGGAGCCACAGGCGCGGCAATCGCGGTGCCGGGATCGACGGTGGCGGTCTGCTGATAGCGCGCCATGATCGAGGGCGGGACGAATTGCGACACGGCGGGATCGAGCGGCGGCGCCTTGGACGGCTGGAAGCCCAGTTGCTGGTCGGTCGTCGGCGGACCACTGCTCACCACACCGGTTGAGGTGGCGGGAACGGCCGGATCGCCGCCGCTACCGGAATAGACGGTGGCGGGCGCGCTCGGGGCATATTGCGACGTGGGCGCGGTTGCGACCGCCGCCACCTGCGCCGGTTGCTGCGGTTGTGGCGCGTCCTGTTGCGGCGGCGCGGCGGTGGATTGGCTGTCGCCACGCAATTGCTCGCCCGAATAGCGCTGGCGGCTGCGATCCGCCGCAAGCGAATCGGCGACCTGCCGGCGCTCCTGCGGCGTGGAAGATGGCGCGGGACGATCCGGGATGTAGGCAAGGCCGGGCTGACCGCTGCTGCTGCCCTGATCGTCTATCTGCTGATCGGGTCTTTGATCGGCCTGCTGATCGGCGGGAAGGCCGTCATCGTCGGACGCGACAGAGGAATCGTCGCCGCCGATCCATGTCGTGGGATCGACCCAGCCGGGTACAGTCGAGCACGCGCTCAACGCGGCGCCGAGCATCGCGATCGCCGCAACCCGCACCAAACCCTTCGACGCGCCAGCCAACCCGAATCTCATTCCAAATCTCCGAATCCGGCGATTCCGCGCACGCCGGTCAGCAAAATCATATACCCGTCCAACTGCCGCCTTCCAAGCGAAAGCAATGGCATAAAGATGAATTCTCCCAGCAAATATGTAGATGGTTTCGTCATGTTCGCGCCTTGCGGGCGGGATGGGGCGCGGGCTATCTAGTTTGGCCAAGCACCAGGTGCGACAAAATGCAGGAAAAGCGGACAAAAGCGCCGCAGTCCGGAAAGCCGTCCAAATCCGCTACAGCCGAGGAGGAGGCCGAAGCCATTGCCGAGACAGATTCGTATCGTCTCGGCGATGCGGGTGAATTTGCGCGCAACATGGTGCGTGTAGGCACGCAATCGCAGCGCCTCATCAGCGAATTTCTTAAAAGGCAATCCGAAAGGCTCGGCCACGAGCCGCTCGATCCGCTCAATCTGTCGGGCGCGTTCATGGAACTCGCGCGCGGGATGGCGGCGAATCCATCCGCATTCTTCGAGGCGCAAAGCGAGCTTTGGCACGAATATTTCGATCTGTGGGACCGCACCGCGCGGCGCATGATGGGCGAAAAGGTCGAGCCGATGGTGGCGCCGAAGCCCGGCGACAAGCGCTTCCGCGACAAGGAATGGCAGGAAAATCAGGTCTTCAATTTCATCAAGGAATCCTACCTGCTCACCGCCAACTGGCTCCAGAAAACCGTGGGCAATGTGGAGGTACTCGATCCGCGCGAGCGCAGGCGCATCGATTTTTATACAAAACAATTCGCCGATGCCATCGCGCCCACCAATTTCATACTGACCAATCCCGAAGTGCTGCGCGCGACGATGCACAGCAATGGCGAGAACCTCGTCCACGGGCTTGAGAATTTGCTGCACGATATCGAGCGCGGCGGCGGCGATCTTTCCATCACGCAATCGGCCGACAGCTTCAAGCTCGGCGAGAACATCGCGCTGACACCGGGCAAGGTGATATTCCGCAACGAACTGATCGAGCTTCTGCAATATGATCCCACGACCGCGGAAGTTTATGAAAAGCCGCTGGTGATTTTTCCGCCATGGATCAACAAATTCTATATCCTCGATCTGAAGCCGGAGAATTCCTTCATCCGCTGGCTGGTGGCCGAGGGCTACACCGTGTTCGTCTGTTCGTGGGCGAATCCGGACAAGCGGCTCGCGAAAAAAACCTTCGAAGACTACATGAAAGACGGCATGTTCGCGGCCATCGAGGCGGTGGAACAGGCAACCAATACCAAAAAACCCAATGTCGTGGGCTATTGCATCGGCGGCACGCTGCTCGCCGCATCGCTGGCGTATCTGGCGGCCAAGGGCGAGGACCGCATGAACACCGCGACGTTCTTCGCGGCGCAAGCGGATTTTTCCGAATCCGGCGATTTGCAGATTTTCGTGGATGACGCACAACTCGACGCGCTCCAACAGCAGATGGAAGCGGCCGGCGGCATGCTCGAAGGCAAGAAGATGGCCACGACGTTTAATATGTTACGCGCCAACGATCTAATCTGGTCCTTCGTCATCAACAATTATCTGATGGGCAAGGAGCCGGTGCCTTTCGACCTGCTCTATTGGAATTCCGACACTACGCGCATGCCCGAAGCCACGCATCTTTTTTACCTTCGCGAATTCTATCGCAACAACGCGCTATCGACGGGAAAGATGGTGCTGGGCGGCAAAAAGCTCGATCTTTCGAAAGTGAGTTTGCCGATCTATCTGCAATCGGCGCGCGAGGATCACATCGCGCCGTTTCGCTCGGTCTATAAGACCGCCAAGCTGTTCAAGGGCGCGGATGTGCATTTCATCATGGCGGGATCGGGGCATATCGCGGGCGTCATCAATCCGCCGTCGGCGAAGAAATATCAATACTGGACCAACGAGAAACTGCCCGCGACGATCGAGGATTGGCAGGCGGGCGCTGTGGAACATCTCGGCTCCTGGTGGCCGGATTGGGACGCGTGGCTCTCCAAACGCTCCGGCCCCAAAGTGCCCGCGCGCAAACCCGGCAACGGCAAGCTCAAGCCGCTCGGCAACGCGCCGGGGTCTTATGTGAAGATCAAGGCGCAGTAACCGATGGGCTTCGAAATTCTGGGAGAAATTTCCCAAATCGAAACCATCGCCACCGCCTCCGGAATCCGCGAAATTGCCCGGTTGCGCAAGCTCTATGGACCCGGCCGTTGGCGCAAGCGCAAGGGAATCGCGCGCGTGCAACTGGATGATGGAACTTTCCAGCTTGCCGAGATACACTGGTACGAAGCGGCGAGCATTGGCCGCAAGGAATTCAAGATCAAAGAGCTGATCTGAGTACGATGAAAAAAACACCTTCCAAATATCTCGTCGTGTGCGTCGATAACGAAGGCTACCCGGCCTCGCTCGAGACGCGGAAAATCTATGTCGCCATTCGCGATGCCGCGACGGAGAAACACGGCATGGTGCGGGTGTTCGATGAATCGGGTGAGGATTATCTCTACCCGAAGAATTTCTTTCGCCCCATCGAATTGCCGCAGACCTTGAAGAAAGCCGTGCTGGCCGCGGCCTGATCGCAATTATTTTATTTTCCGCATCGCTTTTGCAACCGCCAAGCTCGCCGGATCACCGCGCGCTTCGAGGGCCGAGATCACGCCCGCAATGTCGGCAGGCTTCTTGTCCTGCGAGAGCTTGAATTTGCCGTGCAGCGCGCCGAGCGGAACGGCGAACCCTTCGATACCGTTCAGCAGCGCCTCGATGCGGGCTTCGGGAAGTTTGTCGAGCGTCCACGGTTTCTTGGGCGAAAGTTTTTCTTCTTCCTGCGCCGAGAGATCGATCAGTAATGTCCGCAATTCCTCGCGGTTCAATTTGCGCGCGACGCCGGAGGCCTCGACGGCGATGTAGTTCCAGGTTGGAACCATCGCTTCGCTCTCATACCAGTCCGGCGAAACATAAGCGTCCGCAGAGACGAACGAAAACGAAAGTAGCTTGCCATTGGCGAGCACCGCGACCGGATTGTTGCGCGCCAGATGAAAGCGAAGCGCGCCGAATTTTCCCGCCGCATCGAGAACAACCGGTGCATAGGCGAAATGCACGCCCTCATGCGCCAACGCAATCGTGGCGAACACGCGCGCGCGAATGGTTGCATGCAACACGGCCACATCGTTCACCACGAAAGCGGTAGGCCGGTACATTCAGAGCAGGCCTTCGGTTTCGGGAAGTCCGAGCATGATGTTGAGGTTTTGCACCGCCGCCCCGCCCGCGCCCTTGCCGAGATTGTCGAGCACCGCGACAAGGCGCGCCTGCTCGGTCTTTTCGTTGGCGAAAACATAGAGCTTGAGCTTGTTGGTGTTCTTCAGCGATTCTGCATCCAGCGTCTTGAGCGAGGCTGCTTCTTCGAGCCCGGCCACTTCCACCAGCGCATCGCCGTCATAAGCTTCCGCGAGCACCGCATGAATTTGCGCCTGCGTCGTCTTCTGCGGCAGCGCCCACAATTGCAGCGGCACATCGACCAGCATGCCGCGATAGAAGCGTCCCACATTCGGCGAAAATACGGGCGGGTGCGCGAGCTTCGCATGCACCTGCATTTCCGGCACATGCTTGTGCGCGAGGCCGAGCGCGTAGGTGCGCGCGACGGTTTCAACATAAGTGGGCGAAGATTTGTTCTCGAATTCCTCGATCATCGCCTTGCCGCCGCCGGAATAGCCGGAGATCGCATTCACCGTCAGCGGAAAATCGGACGGAATAATTCCGGCGCGCGTCAGCGGACGCACCAGCGCCAGAAATCCCGTCGGATAGCAGCCCGGATTGGTGACGCGCGCGGCGGCCGCAATCTTCGCGCGGCTATCGGGTTCCATTTCGGCAAAGCCGTAAACCCACCCCTGCGAAACGCGATGGGCGCTGGAAGCGTCGATCACGCGCACGGAATTGTTCTGGATCAGGCCGACAGCTTCCCGCGCCGCATCATCCGGCAGGCAGAGAATCACCAGATCGCTCGCGTTCAGCGCCTCGGCGCGCGCGGCGGCATCTTTCCGCGCGGCATCGCCGAGTTGCACCAGCGAAATATCGCTCCTGCCCGCCAGCCGCTCGCGGATTTCGAGCCCCGTGGTGCCCGCCGCCCCGTCTATGAACACTTTTGCCGTCATTTCTGGCCCATAATATCTGTGTACGAACGACCCTGGGGCCGATTTCCGCCGCCCCTTCGATGCTATGCTTGCCGCCGCCAGCGTTGTTCCTCGGCTTGTATCATCAACCCGGCCGTTTTCCAGCGGCCAACGCAACCACGGGGGCTGCTATGCATTGGTATCTGAGCGTCCTGAAGAATTATGTCGGCTTCAGCGGCCGTGCCCGCCGGAGCGAATTCTGGTATTTCACGCTGTTCAACTTGATCTTCGCGGTCATCCTCAGCGTTATCGACCACGTCCTGGGCCTTACGGACCAATATGGCGTTGGGCCGCTCTATTGCCTTTATCTGCTCGCCATTATCCTTCCCTCACTCGCGGTGGAATTCCGCCGCCTGCACGACACCAACCGCAGCGCATGGTGGATATTGATCGCCTTCGTGCCGATCGTGGGCTTCATCGTGCTGCTCGTCTTTTTCTGCCAGTCGGGAACGGCGGGAGAAAACCGCTTCGGGCCCGATCCGAAGGCGGCAGGCTGAATATGACCGCGCGAAGGGCCGGAAACCGCCGGTCCTTCGCCGACATTGACAGATTGTAACAATCGTTTTTAGCTCACCTCGCCCGCGTGCCTCGAGCGGCAATGCGGAGCCAATGCCATTGGCCGGACGATGTGCGCGGCCATTGGCGATAACAACACACATCCAACGGGAGCGAGCCATGGATCCGAACGCCGTCGTCGAAACCTTCCGCCGCACCATCACCGAGCATTATCTGGATTTTCAGGGCCGCGTGCGCCGGCAGGAGTTCTGGTACTACATGCTGGCTTACGTGGTGATCTATGTGGTGCTTGGCGTGGCGCAGAGCGTGTTCCACACCCATGTGCTGACGGGGCTGATGTCGCTGGGATTGTTCCTGCCGACGATCGGCATTTCCGTGCGCCGGTTGCACGACACCGACAGAACCGGATGGTGGGTGCTGCTCGCCGCCGTGCCGATCGTGCTGCTGGGGCTGCTCACATCATTCGCGATGCTGACGGGCGCTTATACGATGATGTTCTTCACCGCCACGCTTCTTCCCATTCTCGCATTGGCGGCCGCGGCCCTGCTTATCTACTGGTATGCGCAGCCCGGCACCACGGGCCAGAACGAATTCGGTCCCGATCCGAAAGCCGCGGCGGCGTAAAACAAAAGGCGCCCGCCGCGCGAGCGCCTTTCGCCCGAACCATCCGCTCAGTGCGGACGGTAATCTCTGTCCTGGTTGTGCCGGCCATAATCGCGATCGCGGTCATGATCCCAATCATGATAGCTGCGGCGGTAATGCACGCTGTACCAGCGCCGCTCGTTGCGCCGCCAATGGTGGAAATGATGATGGCGATCCCACCAGCCATCGCGATAGGCCAACGCCACATTGCCGTTGTCGAACCTGATCGCAAAGCTGCTGCGGGCCGAAGCCGGAGCCGGAATCGCCAACAATGCGCCGCCGATCATGCTTGCGAACAATGCCGCCGTGAGTCGAGATTTCATGGTCATGTTCCTTTCCAGACGGTGAACTCCCTCCACCGCGCGGATTGCGCGTCGTAGTGTTAACGCGCGAGTGCCGCGATCGTTTCACAAAAGGATGAGCCCCTAACAAATGGCAGCCGCGCGCGGGGCAAGCGCGGAAACCCGGCGAGCTGCGCGCGCGCCGGGCTCCGAAGCCAGCCGGATATATCTGCTGCTACGCGCGCTTAGTGGCGCGACCAGCCATGATCGCCGTCGCGATTGTGATTCCAGTTGTGATAGTTGCCGCCGTGGGAACGATAATTCTGCTGATCCCTGCGGTTGCGCCAATGATGCCAGCGGTGATTGTTGTCCCAATAGCCGTCGCTATAACCGAACGCGACGTCGCCGATCGAGATGGTGAGAAAGCTGTTGGTGCGATGACGGCCATGATGATCGTAGGAGCTGGCGTTCGCCACGCCCGCGCTCGTCACGACAAAAGCCGCGGCAAGCAGCAAACCTGTTTTGCTCAACATTGTATTTTTCCTTGGGGATGCCCGCGCGAGGTTCCGAGTGGAAATAGCGCCGGATAGGGGTAGCGCCTATGCGCTCACTCAATGGGTAAACGGGCTCGCGCGACTTTCGATCCGTTTTCGACATTTGAGCCGTTCCGGCTTTCGGCGGGTTGTAATTTGGCGAAAAGACCCCATTTAGAACATGGCGATGAATGACCGGCGCCGGCATTTGCGAGGCTTGGCCATGACGAGCGCGTTCCGTTTGAGCCGCATCTATGCCGAGGGCTGGAATGCGGCCAACAAACTCCCGTCGGACGAAATGGCCGGTTTTGATTCGGTGCGTGTCGCCGCGCTGAATCCCTATGCGGCCGAGCCCGAGAAATCCCGCTGGACCGAAGGCTTCACCAAGGCGCTCGCGAACTAGAATCGAAAATAGCGGCCTCGCGGAATCTCCGGTGGGGGTGGCGCGGCGTGGCGGCGTCTTTCAGTGCAAAACGCCGGTCTGCCCGATGAAACCCTTGTCCACGATTGTTATCGCGCTGCTTCTGGCGTGCCTTGCGGCATTGGCGATCAGCGCCATCGACCCGTCGCTCTGGCGCTATGCCCAGGCGATCTTCTGACCCGGCTCGCTGCAATAACCGCCAATTTTCATGAGAAGGCCGACGTGTATTTCGCGGCCTTACATTCAACCAGCCAATATCAGGCGACAGGAAAGGCAGCTTCTTGCCGTTGATGACTACGTATTCGTTGATCTGTACCAAAAAAGTCGTCCGCTTTATCATCCGGAACGGCAAGATCGGCAACACTTAGCCGGTTATATTGCGTGTATATTGGTTCAATTTTGGATAGACTTCCCCTGAATCATTGATGATGTCCCGGCCGATGACGCGTGAGGCGGTGGATACGCGCCCGATTGCGGATGAAGCGACCTTCGCCAGAATGCAGGCCGTTTCGCGGTTTGGTGCGGGGCTTGTCGTTGCGCTGAGCGCCATCGTTCTTGTGGGCTGGATATTCGATATTCCGGCGCTGACGAGCATCATACCCGGATTTGCGCGCATGTCGGTTCCGACGGCTGCGTGCTTTATCCTAAGCGGCGTCTCGCTCGTGTTGCTGACGCAATGGCGCGGCCGGTTGCTTGCCGTGCAAAAAATCACCGCGGCGATCGTTTTGCTGATCTGCGCCTATGCGATCGGCTTTTACGCCGTAAACTCACAACTCAGCTTCACGCACGCCGATCCCGCCAGCGGCTACATTCTCGGCCACGCCATGGGCCGCATGGCGCCCGCGACGGTGATGAGTTTCGTGTTGATCGCGGGGGCATTGCTTCTCGGCAGATCGGCGCCCGCCGGACGCGCATTCGCCATTTTGTCGGCCATCGGATTGATTCTCAGCGGCCTTGATCTGGTCGGCTACTCCTACCAGGTTGAAGCACTTTACAAAGTCATGCCGTTTTCGGCGATGTCGCTGCCCACGGCACTTGCGTTCGTGCTGCTCTTTTGTTCGGCGTTGCTGGCAAGGCCTTATGACGGGTGGACGGCGCGGATCACCGCGCAGGACAGCGGCGGGTTCGCCGCGCGGCGCTTATTGCCGGCCGTTATCGTCATTCCGCTGGTGCTCGCGTGGATCATGACGCAGGCCAACCAGAACGCGATCTTCGATGCGCCTTTCGGATTCGCGATCCTTGCGGTTGCGACAATCACGCTGCTGGAAATCATTGTTGTGCGCAGCTCGTCATGGCTTGCGGACAGAGACAAGGATCTGCGGAGCGAAATCGCGCTGCGCAGACAGGCACAAGACACGCTTCAGATGCAGCTCGCCCGCCTGAGCCTGCACAATCAGATCACACGCGCCATCGCGAGCCGCATGGATCTGCAAAGCATTTTTCAAATTGTCGTCCGCAGCCTCGAAGAGCAGCTTCCCGCCGATTTTGCCTGCTTCTGCCGCTATGATTCCGCCGAAAACATTCTGACGGTGGGCAATATCGGTATCAGGAGCCGCCCGCTGGCGAACGCGCTGGCGATGACGGAGAATGCCATTGTGCCCGTCGATCAAAACGGCCTGCGGCGCTGCGTTCAGGGCCATCTGGTTTACGAAGACGACATTCACGAAAGCGCGCTTCAATTCCGCCGGCGGCTGGCGGGCGCGGGCCTGCGCGCGCTCGTCATTTCGCCCCTGATCGTCGAGCAAACGGTTTTCGGCCTGCTCATCATCGCGCGCCGCGATGCCGGAAGTTTCACGAGCAGCGATTGCGAGTTCATGACGCAATTGAGCGCGCATATCGCGCTGGCCGTGCATCAGGTCGAATTGCACAATTCGCTCCGGCAAGCCTATGACGATTTGCGGCTGAGCCAGCAAAGCGCCATGCAGCAGGAGCGTTTGCGCGTAATCGGCCAGATGGCAAGCGGCATTGCCCACGACATCAACAATGCGGTTTCGCCGGTGGGCCTCTATACCGAAACCCTGCTTGCGAGCGAGCCCAATCTGAGCGCGCGCGTGCGCGATTATCTCGAACTGACGAAGCGGGCTGTCAACGACATCGCGGCGACCATTGCGCGCTTGCGCGAATTCTATCGCTCGCCGAATTCCGAAGCAGCACTCGCGCCCGTCGATCTCAACGAACTGGCGATGCAGGCGATCGATTTCACACGCGCGCGCTGGAGCGACATGCCGCGGCAACGCGGGGTCGCGGTCGAGGTCCATGCCGAACTGCAACCGGATTTGCCGCGCGCAATGGGCATCGACAATGAAATCCGCGAAGCGCTGACCAATCTGATCTTCAATGCCGTCGATGCGATGCCGGATGGCGGCGTCGTGACGGTGCGAACCGCATTGCGCGAGAACGCCGGAACGCGCGGCGTCCTGCTTGAGGTCGCGGACACCGGAATTGGAATGGACGAAGAGACGAAGCGGCGCTGTCTCGAACCCTTCTTCACGACCAAGGGCGAGCGCGGCACCGGACTTGGTCTTGCCATGGTCCACGGCACTTTTCAGCGCCATGGCGCGGACATCGAGATCGACAGCGCGCCGGGCAAGGGCACCGTCTTTCGCATTACATTTGCAGAAGCTCCCGCGAGCGCCGCCGAAGCGGCCCCGCCGCCCGAGCCCGCGCCATCCACGCCCATGCGCATTCTGCTTGTGGACGATGATCCGCTCGTTCTGGATTCGATGCGGGTCGTTCTGGAACTGGACAATCACGCCGTGACGCTGGCCGATGGCGGCGAAGCTGGAATTGCCGCGTTCAAAAACGCGCATACGCGCGGCGCGCCGTTTGACGTCGTGTTCACCGATCTTGGAATGCCCAACGTGGACGGTCGTCAGGTCGCGCAGGCGATAAAGGCGTTGTCGCCCACAACCCCGATCGTTCTGCTGACGGGGTGGGGCCAGCGCCAGGGCAAGTGGGGAACCGACCACGACCCCGATTACACGCTGGGCAAGCCGCCGCAATTGTCCGATCTGCGAAAGACGCTTGCGTCCTGCGCGGCGCGGATTCGGCCAGGCCGTCCGGCGTGAAGATCGTTTAGCGCTTCGAGAACTGGAAGCTGCGGCGCGCTTTCGGGTGGCCGTATTTCTTGCGCTCCACCGCGCGCGGATCGCGCGTGAGGAATCCGCCCGGCTTCAGGACGGGACGCAAGCTCGGCTCGTAAGCCACCAGCGCGCGCGAAATGCCGTGACGCACCGCACCCGCCTGCCCCGACAATCCGCCGCCCGTGACCGTGACGACCACATCGAACTGGCCGTCGCGATTGGCCGCGATCAGCGGCTGACGCAGGATCATGCGCAGCACGGGCCGCGCGAAATAGACTTTTTCTTCCTTGCCGTTGACCGTGATGCGGCCCATGCCCGGCTTGATCCAGACGCGCGCGACCGCGTTTTTGCGGCGGCCGGTGGCGTAGGCGCGACCCTTGGAGTCGCGATTGCTTTTGGGTTGCTCGCCTGCTTCCTTTGCATCGGCGGGCTTGGCCTTGATCAGCGTGGTTTTCATCTCGCTGAAGCTTTTGACATCTTCCGCCATAATCAGGCCGCCTTCATTTTACGAAAATTGGTGTTCTTCGGGCTCAGCGCCGCGATGTCGATCTTCTCGGGCTGCTGGGCTTCGTGGGGATGCTCGCCGCCCGCATAAACGCGCAGATTGGAAAGCTGCTTCTTGCCGAGCGGCCCCTTGGGGAGCATGCGCTCAACCGCCTTCTCGACCACGCGGCCGGGGAATTTGCCGCGCATGATCTCGCCCGCGGTGCGTTCCTTGATGCCGCCGATATAGCCGGTGTGGCGGTAATAGACTTTCTTCTTCAGCTTGTCGCCCGTGAGCAGAACCTTGTCCGCGTTCACGACGATGACATTGTCGCCGCAATCCATATGCGGCGTGAAGGTCGGCTTGTGCTTGCCGCGCAGGCGCATGGCGATGATCGTGGCGAGGCGGCCGACGACAAGCCCTTCGGCGTCGATCAGCACCCACTTCTTCTCGATCTCGGATGCCTTGGCCGAGTAGGTTTTCATGGCGGTCTTCCTTTGTTCCGGCCGCGGCGTATAGGGGCGAATGGCGGCCGGGTCAAGCGCGGGGACCTTATTTCAAGGGATTTTGTCGCTGCGGTATCATGATACCTATGCCCGGCATGACGAAAGCGGGCGAACCCCCTACATTGGCCCCATGAACGCACCGATCACCGAACCCCTCGTCCGCGCCGAGCATATCGGCTCTGTGCTGCGGCTCACGCTCAACCGCGCTTCCGCCCGCAACGCGCTTTCCGATGGATTGATGGGCGCGTTGCAGGAGGCGCTCGACAGCGCCAAATCCGCGCGCGCGATTGTGCTGGCGGCGGAAGGCCCGGCATTTTCGTCCGGCCACGATCTGAAAGAAATGACCGCGCATCGCAAGGCGACTGATGGCGGCAAGGCGGCGTTCGCGGCACTATTCGCGCAATGCTCGAAACTCATGCAGACCATCGTGCGCCATCCTTTGCCCGTGATCGCGCAGGTGCAGGGCATCGCGACGGCGGCGGGCTGCCAATTGGTGGCGAGCTGCGATCTGGCGGTGGCCTCGCGCGAGGCGCGCTTTGCGACGCCCGGCGTGAATATCGGATTGTTCTGCTCGACGCCCATGGTGGCGCTGTCGCGCAATGTCTCGCGCAAGCACGCGATGGAAATGTTGCTCACCGGCGAGATGATTTCCGCCGACGAAGCCCGCCGCATCGGGCTGGTCAATCGCGTGGTGGCGCATGATGCGCTCGCGGATGAAACGCTGAAGCTCGCCGAACTGATTGCGTCGAAGCCCAAGGCGACCGTGAAGATCGGCAAGGAGGCGTTCTACCGCCAGCTCGAAATGGGCCTCTCCGACGCTTACAATTACGCCAGCGAAGTGATGACGCTGAACATGCTGAACGCCGAAGCCAATGAAGGCATCACGGCCTTCGTCGAAAAGCGCGCGCCGCAATGGCCGGAATGACATGCAGAAATACACCGACGATTATATCAAGGCCATCCTGCGCTCCACCAAGGTGATCGCGATGGTGGGGGCGAGCGGCAACGAAATCCGCCCGTCCTATTTCGCGATGAAATATCTGCTGGACAAGGGCTTCATCATCCATCCCGTCAATCCCGGCATGGCGGGCAAGAAGATTTTGGGGCGCGAGGTTTACGCAACCCTGCATGATGTGCCGGCACCCGTGGATATGGTGGATATTTTCCGCGGGTCCGACGCCGCGCCGGAAATCGTGCGCGAGGCGCTGGCGGAGAAAGATCGCCTCGGCCTCAAGACCGTGTGGATGCAGCTTGGCGTCGTCAATGAAGAGGCCGCCGAAATGGCCCGCGCCGCCGGGCTGAACGTTGTGATGGACCGCTGCCCCAAGATCGAATATGGCAGGCTGTCCGGCGAGATCGGCTGGATGGGCGTGAACCGCCGCGTGATCGACAATCGCAAACCGCTTCTGTTCGGCAAAGGCGGTTCCTTGAAGCGAGGCTGAATATGTTGCGACTTTGGGGCCGGAAAAATTCCATCAATGTGCAAAAGGCGATGTGGGCCATCGCGGAAACGGGCGTGGCGCATGAGCGCATCGACGCGGGCGGCCCGTTCGGTGGGCTGAACACGCCGGAGTTTCTGGCGATGAATCCCAATGCGCTGGTGCCCGTTATCAATGACGAGGGCGTGGTGGTTTGGGAATCGCAAGCCATCGTGCGCTATGTGGCGGCGAAATATGGCGCGGGTTCGCTGTGGCCCGAAGATCCCGCCGAACGCGCGCACGCCGATCAATGGATGGAGTGGAATTCCTCTGCACTCCAGCCCGCGCTGATGGGCGTGTTCATGAATGTGTGGCGCACGCCGGAGTTCCGCCGCAATCCGCAATTGATCCGCAATCTGGTGTCGCGCTGCGGACAGACGATGCTGTTCCTCGACAAGCATCTGGACGGCAAGGCCTATATCGCGGGCGACAAATTCACCATGGGCGATATCCCGGCGGGTGCGATGCTCTATCGCTATTTCGAACTCGATATCGAGCGGCCGCATGTGCCCCATGTGTCCGCATGGTATGCGCGGTTGCAGGAGCGTCAGGCCTTCCGCAACAGCGTGATGATCTCGTTCGCCGATTTGGCGGGGCGCTAGTGTCGTGGTTCCGAAGTTCGCTATGTGTCCGGTATCAGGCTCAGAGCGAACTTCGGAACCGAAACGACACTAGAATCAATAGATTTCTAGTGTCCTGCGATTCCGAAATTCGTCCAAAACCGATATAGAGATGAAGCGAATTTCGGAATCGGGACACTAGGAGACAAATATGGGCGATTACGGCTTCAACACACTGGCCGTTCATGCGGGCGCGCAGCCCGATCCGGCCACCGGCGCGCGCGCCACGCCCATCTATCAGACGACTGCGTTTGTGTTTGAAGACGCCGATCATGCGGCGTCGCTGTTCAATCTTCAGGTCTTCGGCAACATCTATTCGCGCATCATGAATCCCACCAATGCGGTGCTGGAGGAGCGGATTGCAGCACTCGAAGGCGGACGTGCGGGGCTGGCGGTGGCGTCTGGCCATGCCGCGCAATTGATCGCGCTGCACACGCTGATGGGACCGGGCGACCGCATCGCGTCGGCGCGGCAACTCTATGGCGGCTCGATCAATCAGTTTTCGCAAGGCTTCGCGAAATTCGACTGGCATGTCGATTGGGCCGATGCGCGCGAGCCGGAGAGTTTCAAGCGCGCGATCACCGAGAAGACCAAAGCCGTGTTCATCGAAAGCATCGCCAATCCCGGCGGCATCATCACCGATATCGAAGCGATTGCCGGCATCGCGCATGCTGCGGGCGTGCCCTTGATCGTCGATAACACGCTAGCCTCGCCATATTTGATCCGGCCGATCGAATGGGGCGCGGATATCGTTGTGCATTCGGGCACGAAATTCCTCGGCGGCCACGGCAATTCGATGTGCGGGCTGATCGTGGATGGCGGCAAGTTCGACTGGGGCAACGGAAAATATCCCACGCTGTCGGAGCCGTGTCCGTCCTATCACGGCATGAAATTGTGGGAGACGTTCGGCGATATGGCCTATGCCATCGCCTGCCGCGTGCTGGGCCTGCGCGATCTCGGCCCCGCGTTGTCGCCGATGAATGCGTTTCTGGTTTTGACCGGCACCGAAACCCTGCCGCTACGCATGCAAAAACATTGCGACAATGCGCTCGCGGTGGCGCGCTGGCTCGCGGGCAATCCGAAAGTGGCGTGGGTGAATTACGCCGGCCTCGAAGACAATCCCTGCTACAATCTGCATCGCACCTATTGCCCCAAGGGTGCCGGCAGCGTCTTCACCTTCGGCGTGAAGGGCGGCTTCGATGCGGGCATGGCGCTGGTCAATCGCGTGCGGCTCATCAGCCATCTGGCGAATGTGGGCGATACGCGCAGCCTTATCATTCATCCCGCTTCAACGACGCATCGCCAGTTGAGCGAAGAGCAGCGCGCGGCTGCGGGCGCGGGCTCCGATGTCGTGCGGCTTTCCATCGGCATCGAAGATTCCGAGGACATCATCGCCGATCTCGATCAGGCGATGGCGCGCGAAGATTTGTAAGTGTGCCAGACGGCGGCGCAATAAAGCGCCACCGCAGTGATCTGGTGCAAGGCCGCGAGCGGAATCGGCACCTGATTCAACAATGTGAAAATTCCAAGCGCAATCTGTAGCCCAACAAGTCCAAGCACGATGCTTGCGGTTTTGCGCGCCCGCTTCGATGTGAACCACAGCGCAATTGCTCCCGCCGCGACGAGATAGGCACCGATGCGGTGGTCGAATTGCACAAGGCCGGGGTTCTCGAAAAAATTGATCCACCATGGCGAATTGAAAAACGGATCTTCTGGCAGAAAATTCCCGTTCATCGAGGGCCATGTGTTGTAGATCAGGCCCGCGTGCAGCCCGGCCACCAGCGCGCCGAGAAGCATCTGGATATAGACGAGGGCGACGAAGGCGAGCGCGGCCTTCCCCCTCACCCCTGCCCTCTCCCCCGGAGGGGGAGAGGGAGCGCCACGCAGAAATTCCAAAGCCACATATAAAATCGCGCCGAGCAGGATGATCGCAAAGCCGAGGTGAATGGCGAGACGGTATTGCGACACGGCGACGCGCGTTTCCAGCCCGCTTTGCACCATCCACCAGCCGATGAAGCCCTGCAATCCACCGAGCACGAACAGCACGATCATCTGCTTGTAGCGCGAGCGCGGAATGTCGCCGCGCCAGGCGAAAAACAGAAACGGCAGCAAAAACACAAACCCGATCAACCGGCCGAGCAAGCGGTGCGTCCATTCCCACCAATAGATCGATTGAAATTCGCCGAGACTCATGCCGCGGTTTTCGAGGCGGTATTGCGGGATGTGCTGGTATTTCGCGAATTCGGCCGCCCACTGCGCGTGGCCGAGCGGCGGGATCACGCCCGTCACGGGATGCCACTCGGTGATGGAAAGGCCGGAACCCGTCAGCCGCGTCAGCCCGCCCACCAGCACCATCGCCGCGATCATCGCGGCCACGACGAGGAGCCAGATGCCGACAGCGCGGGAAGGTTTCGGGGCCGGGGTCATGGGCAGCTTCTAGCGCGTGGCGCGACAAGAAAACAGTGGCGCATATGCCGCAAATGGCCGATGAAACGGCCATGAGCCCTCGCCTGAAAAAGCTGATCGGCGCAATTGTGATGCTGGTCTGGATCGCGGTCTATTCGCTGGTCGCGATGGGCATCGGCGCCCATGTGTTGCCGCACGCCTATTGGGCCGTGGCACTTTTATATTATGCGCTGGCCGGAACGCTCTGGATCATTCCCATCGGGCTGATGTTTCCGTGGATGCACCGCGAGCCGAAGGTCAAGTCTGGTCCCAAATCGGTTTGAACGCGTCACCGCCCGCCAGCATGTTCTGCGGCGAGTTCTTGTTGATGTGGCCGATCAGGCCCTGATAGACGCCGTAACCGACCAATTCCTGCAAACGCGGCGAGAATGTTTTCACCAGCGACGGCGCAAGGCCGAGCTGCTGGTTCTCCTGCTGGCGGACGAATCCGGCGCAGTAATTCATTGCGATGCCGGTGCGGCGCTTGTCCGTCTTGTTCGCGCCGCCGCCATGCCACAGCGCGCCGTCCCAGATAAGCACACTGCCTTTCGGCATCGCACCGGGAATGGTTTCGTATTCGCCGCCATAGACGGGATTGGATTTCTTGTGCGAGCGCGGCACCAGCCGCGTGGCGCCATTCGCTTCGGTAAAATCCGTCAGCGCCCACATCGAATTGCAGACGATGGCGCGATGCGGCTTGTCGAGCGGGATCAGCATGTCGTCGGCATGAATGGGCTGCGCCGCTTCGCCGGGATCGATGGCGATGGAAGACAGCGACGAAATCAGGCAGCCGCGATCGAGCACGCCCTCCACCACAGGCAACACCGATTGATGCACCGGCACATCGGTAAACGGCGCGCCATACGCCAACAGATTGTAAATCCGCACCGTGTTGTGGCCTTCGAACCCGTTCATCGCAGGCTTGGCATCGAGTTCGCGTTCGAGACGATCCAGACCCGCCGCCAGCGCGTCGATCAGCGCGGGTTCAATCGCGTTTTCCACGATGGTGAAGCCGTCGCGCTGCACGCGCTCGACATGGGCGTCTCGGGTTGCGTCGTCCATCGAAAATCCTCGCGCGGAATCGGCTGATTTATTGTCATGGGAATCGGCCGCGCGGCAAATCCCCTGCCCCGGAACAATTTCATCTGCGCGCAATAGAATTACGCGGCAACGCACAAACATGAAATAAGCCCTTGTTTATCCTCAAACTAATGATGTCCCAAAGCGGGAAGATTGATGCAGATTAATGCAGCGCACCCAAACGCGCGATATTTTCGTGCGCAAGGTCGAACCGGTTTCGACCCCACACTCGCTGCAAAAAAGGCAGGCACCACTGTCAGGCGCGATACATGCAATCACGTCTGATAATCAACGGGTCGGTAGGTGCCAATGCTGGAGAATATGGAGATCGCCGTCGTCGGCGCGAACGGGTTATTTCGCGCGGGCGTCATCAGTCTGCTGGAGCGCGTAGCGCGCGCCGTGCGGGAAGCGCCGGACATCGAGGCGCTGTGCAATCACAATGCGCGTTTCGACATGGTGCTGGTGGAATTGCCGTCGCTGAACGGCCAGCCCGCGCAGGCGATCGCGCGGCTTCGCGAATTGCAACCCGAATGCCGCATCGCAATCCTGAGCGACACACTGGATTCCACGCAGCTTGCGGCCTGTTTCGCGGGCGGCGCGGATGGATTTCTGCTGAAGGACATTTCGGCCGAAACGCTGATCGAATCCCTGCGGCTGCTGGCGCTCGGCGAGAAGGTATTCCCCTCGTCTCTCGCGGCGCTCATCTGCGGACAGAATTCGGCCACCGATTTCGCGCCGCCGCCCGCGGACCTCTCGCAGCGCGAACTCGACATTCTTCTGTGCCTTATCGACGGCGATTCCAACAAGCGCATCGCCAACCGGCTCGGCATCACCGAAGCCACCGTGAAGGTTCACCTCAAGAGCATCCTGCGCAAAACGCATGCGGGCAACCGCACGCAAGCCGCGATCTGGGCGCTGCAACGCGGCTTGCGCAAGGTTCGCGTGGGGCAAGGCGGTCCCGACATGGAGATATTCGAATCCAAGCTGCCGGCTTCGCGATTTTGAACAATCCCGCAAATGACATGGCAGCGTTGTACATCCGTCATGCGTCAACCTTGCAAGCGGGGGCTTGCTGCGGCAGACTCAGGCTCGACCGCCAGCCCCCAGGTTCTCCATGACAATCCATGTTCCCGGCGACACGCACCGGCCTTCGCTGGCGCAACGCTACGCCGCGACGCGGGGCCTGTGCGAAGCGCTCGCGGGCGCGCTGTCGGCGGAGGATCAGGGCGTGCAGTCCATGCCCGACGCCAGCCCGACGAAATGGCATCTGGCGCATACGACATGGTTCTTCGAAACCGTGATCCTGAAGGCGGCGCTGCCCGATTATAAAGCCGTTCGACGCGCGCTACGCCTATCTCTTCAATTCCTATTATGAGGGCTTCGGCCCGCGCCATCCGCGCGCCGCAGCGCGGGCTGCTGACGCGCCCCTCGGCTGCGGAGATCATGGCCTATCGCCATCATGTCGATGTCGCGATGGCCGATTTGCTCGCGGACGATCACGCGCTTGCGCCGCTGATCACGCTCGGCCTCCATCATGAGGAGCAGCATCAGGAATTGATCCTGACCGATATCAAGCATGCGTTTTTCTCCAATCCGCTGTTGCCCGCTTATGCGCCCGCGCGGTCGCGCAAGGTGCGGAGCGCGCCCGCGCTCAAATGGATCGCGCATCCGGGCGGCATTGTCGCCATCGGTCATGATGGCGACGGCTTTGCCTTCGACAATGAAAGCCCGCGTCACGAGGTTTTGCTGCAACCGTTCCGGCTTGCCTCGCGCGCGGTGACGAATGGCGAATATCGCGCGTTCATCGCGGATGGCGGTTATGAGCGGCCGGAATTCTGGCTTTCCGACGGCTGGGCGCTGAAAGAGCGCGAGGGCTGGCGCGCGCCGCTCTATTGGCTGGATGACGGCAATGTTTTCACGCTGCATGGCGCAGAGCCACTTGATGACAATGAGCCGGTCACGCATGTGAGTTTCTATGAGGCCGCCGCTTACGCCGCGTGGGCGGGCAAGCGGCTTCCCACCGAATTCGAATGGGAGGCGCTGGCGCGCGGGGCCGATCCGCGCGCGCGTTTTCTTGACATGGATCATCTCAATCCCGCTGCCGCCGACAACCGCGATGGCTTGCAACAGATGTTCGGCGATGTGTGGGAATGGACGCGCTCGTCCTACGATCCCTATCCCGGCTACAAGCCGCTTCGAAGGCGCGCTCGGCGAATACAACGGCAAATTCATGGTGGGCCAGATGGTGCTGCGCGGCGGCTCCTGCGCCACGCCGCTTGGCCATATCCGCGCGAGCTATCGCAATTTCTTTCCGCCATCGGCGCGCTGGCAATTCTCCGGCATCAGGCTTGCGGAGGATGCGTCATGAACGCGGCCATCGCACTTCGCCGTGCCGAGCGGCCGCAATCGGCTTTCGCGCGCGATCTGATGGACGGCTTGCGCCAGACGCCCAAGCGCGCGCCCTGCAAATATTTCTACGATCAGCGAAGGCTCGCGCCTGTTCGAGGAAATCTGCCGCCTGCCGGAATATTATCAGACGCGCACCGAGCTGGCACTTCTCGAACAACATGCCGCCGAGATCGCAGCACTCATGGGCCGCGATGTGGAGCTGGTCGAATTCGGCGCGGGCGAATTGCGCAAGGTGCGCATCCTGCTCGATGCGCTGGACGCGCCCTTCGCCTACACGCCCATCGATATTTCCGGCGAATATCTGCAAAGCGTGGGCCGCGATCTGGCGAAGCGATACCCTGCGCTGCGGCTGCGCCCCATCGTCGCCGATTTCACCGAAGCCCTCATCATCCCGCGCCACGAATTCGGCGCGCATCGCGCCGGGTTCTTTCCCGGCTCGACCATCGGCAATTTCGAGCCTTGCGAAGCTATCCGCCTGATGCGCGCGATGGCAAAGCCGCTGTTCGGCGGCGGGCTTCTGATCGGCGTCGATCTGGTGAAGGATCCCGCGGTGCTGCACGCGGCCTATAATGACAGCGCGGGCGTGACGGCTTCGTTCAACAGGAATCTGCTGGTGCGGGCCAATCGCGAGCTCGGCGCGGATTTCGATATCGACGCGTTCGCCCATTATGCCTGCTACAATCCGCAAGCCGCGCGCATCGAGATGTATCTCGTATCGCGCATGGCGCAACGCGCGCGCATCCTCGGCGAAACATTCGATTTCGCCGAAGGCGAAGCGATCCACACCGAAAATTCCCACAAATACACGCTGGAGAGTTTCGCAAGCCTCGCGCGCGCGGCGGGACTTGGCGTGAAGCAATCCTGGCGCGATCCGAGGGGCTGGTTTGCGCTCTTCTGGCTTCAACCCTCCGCCACACAATAGACCGGTCAATCCTATGCCGCACGCGCAGCACGACCATGCCGCAAAATCCGCGTCGCCGCTCCTGCCCTATATCTGGCTCGTACTCGCGGTCGCGGCTCTTGCCGGCATATCCAATTTCGCCGGAGACGAAATCCTACGATGGCTCGCCAATGTGGAAGACTCCGCGACCGTGCCCGCGCTTGCGGCGCTGGCGCTGTTCGCGCTTTGCAGCTTCGTGAGTTTCTATGCGACGCGGGGAACCCCACTTCCCTCTTTCGTCGTGGCGATTGCGCTCGGCATCGCGGGCCACAAGCTTTTCGCACCCATCGTCGCCAATCATACCGCACTTGCATCGCTGGTGACGGGAAGTGCGGCGATCATTCTCTTCAGCGGCGGGCTGGAAATGCCGCTGCGCGATTTCATGCGCCTGTTCCTCAAAATCGCGCTACTCGCTTTTCCCGGCGTGCTCATCACGGGATATGCGCTGTCGCAAACGGTCGGCGGGCTTGGCGGCGTGCTGGGGATTTCCATAGCTCCCACGGTGGTCATCTTGCTCGGCGCGATTCTGGCATCCACCGATCCGGCCGCGATCATTCCCGTGCTTCAGGGCGTGCGTTTCAAGCGGCGCGCGCCGAAGGACATTGTCGTCGCCGAAAGCGCGCTCAACGATGTGGTGGGAACGCTGCTCACCTCCGCATTTCTCAAGCTCTCGCTGGTGGGGCTCACGGTGACGGCAGCCTACGCAGCACTCGACACGCCGGAAACCTATCGCTTCCTCGCCCAACAGATCGGATATGGCGTGCTGTTCGGGCTTCTGGGTTTCGTGCTGTTGCGAGTGCTGGCGCATATCAAGCGCGATCATCATGCGCGCTACGGCGCCGATCAGGTTTATTTTCTGGCGATGCCCATCGTCACCTTCGTGGGCGCGGCGGCGTTCGGCGGCAGCGGATTTCTCGCGGCATTTCTCGCGGGCCTTCTCTTCCATGCCGAGGAGCACATGGTGGAGATCGAGCGTTTCTTCTATCAGATGATCGACGGCGTGGCGAAGCCGCTGATCTTTTTGCTGGTCGGCGCGCTGGTAGATGTGCACGCGCTTATAGCCTATGCGCCGCTCGGCATCGCCGCCGCGCTGATCTTCATGTTCGTGCTGCGCCCGGCGATGGTGTTCATCATGCTCGGCGTTTACAGCTTTTTTCCGAATTCTTCGCGCGGATTGAGCGTGAAGGAGTTGCTGTTCATCTCCTTCGTGCGCGAGACGGGCGCCATTCCCGCCGTGCTGCTCGTCACCGCGGTCGGGCGCATGACGACGCCGGTGAACGGGCTGGTCGAGATCGGGATGTGGGTGATCCTGCTGACCCTGATCCTGGCCCCGCCGCTCACGCCCTTTATCGCGCGCAAACTCGGCGTGGCGGAATAATCCGGGCGGATGGGCTTGCCGAGCCGAAGCGCGCGGCTACCGGTCCGCCTTCGCCCTAAAGGGCTCCGGCGCGACAGCCTTCTCTCGCTTCGCGAGCGAAGGCTGGTCGGAGCGGCGGGATTTGAACCCACGACCCCCAGTCCCCCAGACTGGTGCGCTAACCAGGCTGCGCCACGCTCCGTAACCAATTGGCGGGTTTCTCCGCCGAGGGTCGCGGACTATAGGGGGCGAGGCGCTGCCCCGCAACGCGCCTCATAGCGACAGAAGGCCATCCCAGAAGATCGGGCCGGTACGGTCCAGCTTGACGAGCGTGCCGCGCATGCCGAAGCGATATTTGAGTGCGATGCCGACAGAACGGATGCTGCCGGCGCCGCTGACGCTGGTATAGGTGAAGCCGGTCCACAGCGTCAGCGGCGTGCGGTGGTAGAACTTGAAATCGATCCCCACATCGGCGCTCGACAGGCTGCCATAGCTCACGCTTGTGTAGTCGTAGCCGAGCTTCAACCCGTAATTGGGCGTCAGATAATATTCGCCCGCGATGGCGCCATATTCGCCAGTGCCCGCGCCGGAATAGGCGCCGCCGCGAAGACGCAGCGTGAAATTATGCGCCGCATACCATTCGCCGAAGAGGCCGTAGCTCGTGACACCTTTGCCGCCGAAGCCGGTGCCGAGCGCGCCATGCCCAACGCTGAGGCCGAAGCTGCCCTTGCGGTCGCGCCAGAAAAAATCCGAACTCGCCGCCCACGCATTGCCAGCACCACCGCCGCTTGCCGCCTGATCGCCCGCGCCCAATTGCACGGCGAGGTGGCGGAACGCGAACAGCGCATCGCCCCAGCCGCCATAGGCGTTCACCCCGTCATTGGCGTGGGCGTAATCGAGGCCCAGATCGGCGCTTATCGTCGCCGCCCCCGCGCATTGGGGCGCAAGCATGGCGGCCGCTACCACAGCAGTCAGAATGATGCGCTTCATAAGGAACTCCCGGTCACGCGAAAATCTAGCGTGGAAATTCTCGCGCCGCGAGTGGCATACGCGCGCATAGGCAGCCGCCGGAATTTTTTCCGCGGGCATGATGGGACGGTGCGGGACGCCGTTTCCGGCAAATCATTCCACACGCGCGTGTTCTAAGAAGCGCCATACTCAGGCGCCCCGCACCCGGCTGCTTGGTGCGCTTCCGTTGCTCTGATCGGAGTTCACACCATCCACCGTGGACGGCTCCACACTGACCGCGGGATCCTGCGTCAGTTCCTCCCCGCGGCAGCGGCAACGGCGCAACCCTTGCGGTGCGCGGATTCGTTACCTCCGCACATCGCAAGCACCGATGCGAACCCACGCTGAAGACGGTCGACAACGCTCCCATCACGAGTTCGCACGGGACAAATGTAAGGCCGCACCAGATGCGTGGGATAAGTTTTTTCGTTTTGCAGGATTGGACTGGAGAATTCCGGTTTTCCAGCGGGGATAAGTGGGAAAGGGTGATGGATAAGCAACAGCAAGACGAAACGAATTTCAAAAATTGAAACACAAATTCCCCCTCCCCTTGCGGGAGGGGGCAATCAATTGCGAGCAACGCGAGCGATTGATTGGGGGAGGGGTAAGCGCACGAACAACCCCTCCCCCGAATGTTTTTCGCGCTCCGCGCTCAAATCATTCGCCCCCTCCCGCAAGGGGAGGGGGAAATCGGTGTTGAGATTTCGGTTTTATCCGCGCGCCGCAATCAGCCGCGTCTTGAGTTCCTGCAATTCGTCGAGCAGGGATTGGAGATGGGCGCGGCGTTCGGCGTTGAGCGTTTCTTCGGCATCGGCATGGACGCGGGTGAGCGTGGCCAGCGCGGAATCGGCGCGGTCATTCGCGGTATTGTCGATCACATCATCGGTTGCGTAGCGCGCCGCAAACCGTTCGACCGAACCGTAAAGGCTCGCCTCGCCGCGCCCGATTTCGGCGACATAGCGGATGCCCTGCTCGCGCAGCAATTTCTGCACGCCCTTGATCGTCACGCCGTCGGAATAAAGCAGCACGCGGATGCCGCGCAGCAGATCGACATCTTCGGGGCGATAATAGCGCCGCCCGCCCGCGCGCTTGACCGGGCGCACCTGACCGAAGCGGCTTTCCCAGAAGCGCAGCACATGCTGCGGCACGTCCAGCTCGCAAGCCACTTCGCAGATGGTGCGAAACGCATCGGGCGATTTCGCGGCCGGGATGGCGGTGGCGAAAACCGCCGTCATTCGTCGGCCTCGAACACCGGCGTCTGCCCGTTGATGACGGCCTTCAGGACATGGCTCGGCCGGAACACCAGAACCCGGCGCGGCGCGATGGGAACCTCGTCGCCGGTTTTCGGATTGCGGCCCATGCGCTGCGATTTCTGCCGCACCGCGAACGTGCCGAATGACGAAAGCTTGACCGTTTCATTGCGGGCCAGTGCCTGACAGATTTCGTCAAGCATATCCTCGACCATCTGCGCGGATTCATTGCGCGAAAGGCCCACGGCTTGAAACACCGCTTCGGTAAGGTCGGCTCGTGTGAGGGTGCTGTTGGCCATGCTTGCGACTCCCTGCCCCGGAATCGAAAGTTAAGCGGAGGGCGATTTGCCGTCAACGTCAAAGGGATAGGGCGGGATGTTCCCTTACCAGCGCAAGAGCGCTGCCCCCCAGGTAAAGCCGCCGCCCATGGCTTCGAGGAGGACGGTCTGGCCGCGCTTGATGCGCCCGTCCTTGACGGCGGCGTCCAGCGCCAGCGGCACCGAGGCCGCCGAGGTGTTGCCATGGGTGGCGACCGTGGAGACGACCCTGGCGGGCGGGATGCCGAGCCGCTTGGCCGTGCCGTCGAGGATGCGCTGGTTGGCCTGATGGGGCACGAACCAGTCGATATCGGCGATTGCGAGCCCGGCCTCCGCGGTCGAGGCCTCGATGGAGGCGGCGATGTTGGTGACGGCGTGGCGGAAGACCTCGCGGCCCTGCATCCGCAGATAGCCCGTGGTGCGGGTGGAGGACGGCCCGCCATCGACATAGAGAAGATCGTGCAAGCCGGCCATCGGAATAGAGCTTGGTGTTGAGGACGCCGCGCTCGGTCGATTGTGCCTTTGCCCTCGCGCGCCTGCAGCACGATTGCGCCCGCGCCGTCGCCGAACAGCACGCAGGTCGCGCGGTCGTTCCAGTCCATCAGGCGCGACATGGTTTCGGCACCGATGAGCAGCACGGTTCTCGCCTGCCCCGCCTTGATGAAATTGTCGGCGATTGCGAGGCCGTAGATGAAGCCGGTAGCACACCGCCTGCACATCGAAGGCGGCACCGCGTGTCATGCCGAGGCGCGCCTGCACGCGCGTGGCGACGGCGGGAAAGGTTTCGTCGGGCGTCGTGGTGGCGACGATGACGAGATCGATTTCATCGGCGCTCGATCTTCGCGTCGGCCAGTGCGGCTTGCGCGGCCTTCAGCGCGAGATCGGAAGTGAGTTCGCCTTCGCGCGCGAAGCGGCGCTCGCGGATTCCGGTGCGCTCGACGAATCCACGCATCGGTGGTGTCGACCGTCTTCGCGAGATCGGCGTTGGTGACAACAATGTCAGGAAGATAAGAGCCGCAACCGATCGCCACCGCGCGCATGGCGCCCATCAAACCGCCCCTCCCGAGGCGGCGGGCGCAAGCGCGGGGCTTGCTGCGGCGTGGTCGGCGATGATCTTGGGAATGACTTCGGCGTTGGCCATGTCGATGGCCATGTCGAGCGCGCTGGCGAAGCCCAGCGTATCGGCGCCGCCATGGCTTTTCACCACGACGCCGTTGAGGCCGAGGAAAATGCCGCCGTTGGAGGCGCGCGGATCGAGCTTGCGGCGCAATATATTGAGCGCGCCCGATGCGAACACAGCGCCGATGCGGCCAAACAATGAGCGCCGCAGAGCGCGTGCGCAGGAAATGGCCGACGAGCTTGGCCGTGCCTTCGGCGGTTTTCAGCGCGATGTTGCCGGTGAAACCATCGGTGACGATGACATCCACCGTGCCTTCGGCGATGTCGTCGCCTTCGACAAAGCCGCAGAATTCGATGGGCAGATTCACGCGGCGCAGGATTTGCGCCGCACTCTTCACCGCGTCATGGCCCTTGGCGTCTTCCTCGCCGACATTGAGGATGCCGACGGTCGGCCGCTCAAGGCCGAGGATCGCGCGCGCGAATGCTTCGCCCATCACCGCGAAATCGACAAGCTGCTGCGCGTCGCTCTCCACCGTTCGCGCCGACATCGAGCACGACGCTTTGCCCGCGCTTGGTGGGCCAGAGGGCTGCAATCGCCGGGCGGTCGATGCCCTCGATGGTGCCGAGCTGGAACATGCTCATCGCCATCAGCGCGCCGGTGTTGCCGGCCGAGATCGCGACCTGCGCCTCGCCCTTCTCCACCGATTCGATGGCGCGCCACATGGATGTGTTGCGCCCGCGGCGCAGCGCCATGGCTGGGCTTTTCTTCCATGCGCACGCTTTCCGGCGTGTGGCGGATCTCGACGCGCGAGGCGAGCTTGCCGCGCCGCGCCAGCAGCGGCTTCAGCACCGCCTCGTCGCCATGCACCAGGAAATTCACATTGGGATGGCGGATCGCCGAACGCGCCAGAGCCGCCACGACAATGGACGGGCCGGCATCGCCGCCCATGGCATCGATCGAAACGTGGAGGGTTCGGCTCACCTTCGCCTCGCTGCCGGCCGGAGCCGGATCAGCCTTCCGTCTTCGCCACTTCGCGGCCGTCATAGTGGCCGCAGGAACCGCAGACGTGATGAGGGCGCTTCTGCTCGCCGCAGTTCTGGCACTCGACATGGGAGGTCGGCGCAAGGCGATGATGGGCCCGGCGCATATTCCGCCTGGACGGCGAGGTTTTTCGTTTGGGGACCGCCATGGCGGGAACTCCTTCAGGGCCGAAGCCAAAATGAGGCGCGGAGATAACCCGAAACGGCAGGCGGGTTCAAGCGGTATTGCCCTGTTTTGCCGCCCGTTTTTTGAGCTTTTGCTTGTCCCCTCGCCCTTCGACGGGCTCAGGGTGAGGGGGTGTGCCAATCCCTCATGCTGAGCTTGTCGAAGCATGAGGCCGCGATTTCACCCGCCCTTTTCCTTCAGGCGCTTGAGGACGGCGAAGGGGCTTTCGGGCGGGGCCGCACTCTCAGGCGGCTCGAACGCCACGCCGGGCACGCGGGGGTATGGGTCGATGGCCAGCGAAAATTCCTCCAAGAGCGGCCCCGCCAGATCGAAACGGGTGGAGGTGATCTCGTCGGGCGCATCGTCGTCGCCCGCGGCCAGCGTGAGCAGGCCTTCCGCCTTTTCGGGCTTGCGCGGGGTGTAATGCAGCGTGCGGCCGAAGCTGCGCGCGATATGGGTGCGCACCGGATCGAGCGTGACGACGCAAGGCTGCACGACATCCGCGCTCAGCACCGCGTCATAGGCAAAGCGCGTGGGCGAAAGTTTGCGCAAGGTTATGCCGCCCTCGAAACGGTCCACGCGATCGACACCGGCCCATTCGGCGAGACGCGCAAGATCGTCGGCCTTCGGCTTGATCTCAACCTCGTCGCCCGCTTCGGAGAGCGAGGCGAGATCGTAAATCTTTTCGATGGGCGCAAGCTCTTTCATGGCGCACCGAAATCGGGAACGCCGGTGGTGAGGTCCTCCGCCGCGATGCGGCCGCGCGCGCGATAGACATAATCGGCGAGCTTTTGCGCCTCGCCCGCAAATTCCGCATCGCCGCGATAGACATTGCGCAGGATCGCATCGGCCAGTTCGGCTTCGTTGGCGGCGGCGGCGTAAACCTTCATCCGCCCATAAAAGGCGTTGGCGAATTTCTTCATGCGGGGGCCGAGCCCCATGTCGCCCACGCCCAGATCGCGCAGCGCCTCGTCGAAGCCGATGAAAAGCTGGTCGGTCAGCTCTTGCGACAGATCGCGCGCGCCTTGCGCCTGAAGCCGCGTCAAAACCAGCCATGCGTGCAAGGTTACGGAATCGAAACGTCCATCAATCGTGTCGGCCACGCGCAAGGAACCGAAGAATTCCGCCCGCCGCGCCTGGGCGATCAGGGCTGCGCACAGCGCTTCGGCATGTTTGCGGCGCGCGGCCGATTTCCTGAGCGCGTTCAGCATAATCTGCTCCCCCGGCCCCGCCACTCTTGCAACGGCCGGCGGCGAAGGCTAGCACATTTGCCGGGGGGCTTTGGTTTGAGGATATCCATGCGAATTCCCGCTCTTGCGCTTTCGGCCTTGCTTGTCGCGGGCTGCACGCCCGTCATTAACCAGCGCGGCTATTTGCCCGATCCGGCCGGAGAGGCCTCGATCAAGGTGGGCGTCGATACCAAGACCACCGTGCAGCAGCGGCTCGGCGATCCCTCGACCCAGGCCACGTTCAACGGCACGTCCTGGTATTACATCTCGAGCGTCGAAAAGCAGGTCGCTTTTTTCAACCCGACGGTGGAGACGCGCAAAATCCTGGCGATCCATTTCGACAAGGACGGCAAGGTAACGGGCTTGCAGCATTACGCGCTGAAGGACGGCCACATCGTTTCCTTCGAGACGCGCGAGACGCCCGCGCTCGGCAAGGAGATGACGATCCTGGAGCAGCTCTTCAACGCCACGCCCGGCGTGCCCATCGGTGGCGGCGGACAACAGAGCCCCGGCGGCGGCGGCGGCGGATAGCGGACGGTTGACCATCAACGGGGCGGCGGCGATGATACTGCCGCGAGCGCAACGCAAAGTGCGGGGAAGTGCTCGCGCGCCCTCCTCGCACGCGTCGCGAGGGGGAACGCGCGTTACGTTTCGAATTACAATCCGTGCGCCAGCGTCGCCAGCAGCAGCAGCGCCACGATGTTGGTGATCTTGATCATCGGATTGACGGCGGGACCGGCGGTGTCCTTGTAGGGATCGCCAACCGTGTCGCCGGTCACGGCCGCCTTGTGCGCGTCCGAACCCTTGCCGCCATAATGGCCGTCTTCGATGTACTTCTTGGCGTTGTCCCACGCGCCGCCGCCCGACGTCATCGAGATCGCGACGAACAGGCCCGTCACGATCACGCCCAGCAGCATCGCGCCCACGCGGCGAAGGCTTCGGCCTTGCCGGCGATGACAGACGACAGCCAGGAACAGCACGATCGGCGACAGCACCGGCAACATCGACGGCACGATCATCTCGCGGATCGCCGCCTTCGTCAGCATATCGACGGCGCGCGCGTAATCGGGCTTCTGCGTGCCCTTCATGATGCCGGGCATTTCCTTGAACTGCCTGCGCACTTCTTCGACCACCGCGCCCGCGGCACGGCCCACCGCCGTCATCGCCCAGCCGCCGAACAGGTACGGCAGCAAGCCGCCGATGAAGAGGCCGACCACCACCCACGGATTGGCGAGCGAGAAGTCGATCGCGCTCACGCCCGCGAAGTAGGTGTAAACGTCCGAATGGTCGAGGAAATATTTGAGATCCTACGTGTACGCCGCAAACAGCACCAGCGCGCCGAGACCGGCCGAACCGATGGCATAGCCTTTGGTGACGGCCTTTGTGGTGTTGCCCACCGCGTCGAGCGCATCGGTGGTCTTGCGCACATCGCCTTCGAGGCCCGCCATTTCGGCGATGCCGCCCGCATTGTCGGTCACCGGGCCGAACGCATCGAGCGCCACGATCATGCCCGCCAGCGCCAGCATGGTCGAGACCGCGATGGCGATGCCGAACAAACCGGCCAGCCAATTGGTGAACGACGATGCCGACACAGATGACGAGCGCGGGAAGTGCGGTCGATTCCATCGAGATCGCAAGACCCTGGATCACATTGGTGCCGTGGCCGGTGACGCGAGGCTTCGGCGATCACCCGCACCGGGCGGAAATTGGTGCCCGTGTAGTATTCGGTGATCCAGACGATCAGGCCCGGTGATGGCAAGGCCCGCAACGCCGCACGCATAAAGGTTCATGCCGGTGAACGTCTTGCCGGCAACACTCATTTGTGTCGCCATTCCCACGATGTGATCGGTGAGCGGATAAAGCCCGATCAGCGACAGCACGCCGGTCGCGATCACGCCCTTGTAAAGCGCGCCCATGATGTTCTTGCTCGCCGCCGAGGCGCACGAAGAACGTGCCGATGATCGAGGTGACGATGCACATTGCCGCGATGGTGAGCGGATAGAGCATCAGCGCCGATTTCATCTCGCCGGTGAAATAGATCGAGGCAAGCACCATCGTGGCGACCGTCGTCACCGCATAGGTTTCGAACAGATCCGCCGCCATGCCGGCGCAGTCGCCGACATTGTCGCCGACATTGTCGGCGATGGTGGCGGGGTTGCGCGGATCATCTTCGGGAATGCCCGCTTCGACCTTGCCCACCATGTCGCCGCCGACATCGGCACCCTTGGTGAAGATGCCGCCGCCCAGACGCGCGAAGATCGAGATCAGCGATGCGCCGAAGCCGAGCGCCACGAGCGCATTGGTGATGATGCGGCCCTGCATTTCATCGGCGATATCGAGGCCGAGGCCGAAGCGCAGGAATGCGTAATAGCCGGCGACGCCGAGCAAGTCCGAGACCGACCACCAGCAGGCCCGTGACCGCGCCCGCGCGGAACGCGACCGAAAGCCCTTGCGCCAAACCGTGGCGCGAGGCTTCCGCCGTGCGCACATTGGCGCGCACCGAAACGTTCATGCCGATGTAACCGGCAAGGCCCGAAAGGCCCGCGCCGATCAGATAGCCAACCGCCACCTGCCAGCCGAAAATCGCAAACGCCAATACGAAGATCACGACGCCCGCGATGGCGATGGTGGTGTATTGCCGGTTGAGATAGGCGCGCCGCACCTTCCTGAATGGCGGCGGCGATTTCCTGCATGCGCGCATTGCCCGCGCTCAGCGCGAGAAGCGAGCGGATCGTCACCGCGCCATAGATCAGCGCCAGCACGCCGCTCGCCAAAACGAGATCAAGCTCCAAGCTCATGGTGTTTTCCTTCGTGAATTATAGAGGTGGCTCGAGTTGGCCGGCAGCAGAGCGCCGCTTCCCCCAAAATCCATGCCCAGGGCGCGGCCCGAATCCGGCCCCGCCAAAGGTGCGCGAACATGCCAAAAGCGGCTGGCGCGCGCAACGCTTGAGAGGGCAAAAATCCGGGGGGCGGCGTGAGGCCGCCCATCGCTCAGAAATGGGTGTAACCGGCGCGTTCCACAGCGATTTCCCGGCCCTCTGCGTCGAAAAGCGTCACGCCCGCGCCCGCCTCGACGCGGCCGATTTCGGTGATCGGCGTGGCGGCGAGTTTGGCCGCTTCCAGCACGGCCTCGCGCTTATCCGGCGGCGCGGTGAAGGCGATTTCGTAATCGTCGCCCGCGGTGGCGGCGCGCGCGGCTTCCTCGCCCCATAGCGCGCGCAAGGCGGGCGACAGCGGCACGCGCTCGACAACGATGCGAACTTTGGAAACATCCGCGATGTGGCCGAGATCGGCGATCAGCCCATCGGAAACATCGAGGCTCGCGCTGGCGATACCGCGCAACGCTTGACCGAGCGCCAGACGCGGTTCGGGAATGTGATAGCGCGCGATGAGGGTTTCGCGCGTGGCGGCACTTATATTATGCCCCTCGCCTTTCAGCACCGCGAGGCCCGCCGCCCGCATCGCCGATGGTGCCCGACACGAAAACCAGATCGCCGGGCTTGGCGCCATTGCGCCGCGTGATCGACGGCGCAAATCCGAACAGCGCGACCGAAATCGAAAGCGGACCCGGCGTGGCCGTGGTGTCGCCGCCATGGAGCGAAATGCCGAATTGCTTTTGATCCTCCGCCAATCCGCGCGCGAAGGATTCCAGCCATTCCATGCTTGTGCTGTTCGGCAGATTGAGCGTCAGCAGATAGCCAACGGGATTTGCACCCTTCGCCGCGAAATCGGACAGATTCACCCGCAGCGCTTTCTTCGCGACGCATGCGGCCGGATCGGTCGGCCGGAAATGCACACTCTCCACAATCGCGTCGGTTTTCAGAACGAGTTCGTTGCCGTGTGGCGGGGTGAATGTCGCCACATCGTCGGTCAGTCCAAACGCGCCCGGCGCGCTCGCCAGCGGCGCGAACAGTCGCGCGATCAATTCGAATTCACCGGGACGTTTGCTCATGATTCGGACGCACCAATTTCGCGCTCCCCTCAGCTTACGGGGGAGGTGTCGAGCGTAGTGAGACGGAGGGATCGAACGCGACAGTCACCCCACCTCGCCGCTGCGCGAGCACTCCCCCCGTGAACGGGGGGAGAACGTCATTGTTTTCAGAACTGGAGTTCGTCATCGGGCGGCGTTTCCCCGAATTCCACGGCGCGCTTGCGGCGCGCGAGTTTGTCCAGAATCGCGTTCACGAAGGCCGGTTCGTCGCCCGCGAAAAACGCATGCGCGATTTCGACATATTGGTCGATCACCACCTTGCGCCGGCACGTCGCGGCGCGCGATCAGCTCGAAACACGCCGCGCGCAGAATGGCGCGCAGGATGGAATCGATGCGCTGCATTTTCCAGTTTTCGGCCAGCGATCCGCGCGATCGCGCGGTCGATTTCCACCTGATGATGCGGCACGCCGCGCACGATTTCGCGCGAAAAATTCCGCGTCGGGCTCGCCCGCGATTTCCGCCTCGCGCCCGAAGCGATGCTCGACGAATTCCGCCGTTACATCGCCCGCGTCGATGCCGGTCAGTTCCATCTGATAGATCGCCTGCACGGCCGCCAGCCGTGCCGCGCGACGCGCGCTGTGATCGGTGCTCACCGCGCAGCGCCCAGTTTCGCGCGCAGAGCGACCAGCGCAAGCGCGGCGCGCGCCGCATCGCCGCCCTTGTCGAGCCGGTCGCGGGCGGCGCGAGCCAGCGCCTGTTCTTCATTCTCGACGGTGAGAATTCCGTTGCCGACGCAAAGCCCGTGATGGAGGCCGAGGTCCATCAGCCCGCGCGCGGATTCGCCCGCCACGATTTCGAAATGATACGTCTCGCCGCGAATGACGCAGCCGAGCGCGACAAAACCGTCATAGGATTTATCCGCTTTCGCGGCGAACAAAATGGCGGACGGAATTTCCAGCGCGCCCGGCACCGTGATGCGCTCGAAACGCGCGCCCGCTTTTTCGAGTGCGGCCATCGCGCCATCGAGCAGCGCATCGGAAATATGGGCGTAAAACCGCGCCTCGACGATGAGGATGTTGGGCATCATTTCTTGTCCTTGCGCGCGGCGCGAATGGGATGTGTGCCCACGATGTTGAGGCCGTAGCCGTCGAGCGCCACCACTTTTTTCTCCGGCGTGTCGGTGAGCAGGATCATGTCCTTCACGCCGAGATCGAGCAGGATTTGCGCGCCCACGCCATATTCCTTCACGCGGCGGCGGTCGAGATCTTCCGGCGTGCGCGCCGAGCAGAACATCGGACACGAAAGTCGGCCGCGTCTGGCGCAAGATCACCACGACGCCGCGGCCCTCTTGCGCGATGATGCGCATGGATTCTCCCAGCACGTCCTTCTTCATAATTTTTATAGCCGAGCAGATCGCTGAAGATATTAAGCGCGTGCATGCGCACAAGCAGCGGCTCCGTCGCCCGAAATATCGCCCTTGACGAGCGCGATATGCTCGGCATATTCGAGCGTGTTGACATACACGCGCATCTGCCATTCGCCGCCATGATGGCTGAGGAATTTCGTATCGACCGCGCGCTGCACGAAATGATCGTAGCGGCGGCGATAGGCGATGAGATCGGCGATGGTGCCGATTTTCAGCCCATGCAATTGCGCGAATTGCACGAGATCGGGCAGCCGCGCCATCGTGCCGTCGTCGTTCATGATCTCGCAGATCACGCCGGCGGGATTGAGCCCCGCGAGCCGCGCGATATCGACGGCGGCTTCGGTGTGGCCCGCGCGCACCAGCGCGCCGCCATGGCGCGCGACCAGCGGAAACACATGGCCCGGCATCACGATATCGCCGGGGCCTTTGGTGGAATCGATGGCGACGGAAATCGTGTGCGCGCGGTCATGCGCCGAAATGCCGGTGGAGATTCCCTCGCGCGCTTCGATCGAAACCGTGAACGCGGTTTGATTGCGGCGTGCCGTTGAACTGCGTCATCATCGGGATGCGCAATTCGCTGCGACGCGTTCCTGCGTCAGCGCAAGACAGATCAGCCCGCGCCCGTATTTCGCCATGAAGTTCACGGCCTGCGGCGTGCACATCTGCGCGGGGATCACGAGATCGCCCTCGTTCTCGCGATCCTCGGCATCGACGAGGATGAACATGCGCCCGTTGCGCGCGTCCTCGATCAATTCTTCGATGTTGGAAATGTAATCGCGGAACATGGTCACGCTTTCACCAGACGGGCGACATAGCGCGCCATCAGATCGACTTCGAGATTCACTTTCACGCCCGGCTTTGCGCGGGCGAAGGTCGTGACCTTCAACGTATGCGGAATGATGTTGACGCCAAAGCGGCGCGCCATCGACTTCGTTGACGGTCAGCGACACGCCGTCGAGCGCCACCGAACCTTTCGGCGCGATGAAGCGCGCGAGATCGGCGGGCGCCTGAAAAACAATCCGCGTGGATTCGCCTTCGGGCGTGACGCTGACGATTTCCGCCGTGCCGTCGATATGGCCGGTGACGATGTGGCCGCCCAATTCGTCGCCCACGCGCATGGGGCGTTCGAGATTGACCGGATCGCCGATCTTCCAGTTTCCGATGCGTCGTTTTGGAAAGCGTTTCGCCCGATGCCGTCACCGCGAACCAGCGGTCTGTCGCGCTGCCCTTGTCGACCACCGTCAGGCACGCGCCGGAACACGCAATCGACGCGCCGATCTCGATGAGCGACACATCATAATGCGTGCCGATCACGACATGGGTGTCGCCGCGCTTTTCGATGTGCCGGACCTGGCCGACATCGGTGACGATTCCGGTGAACATGGTTTCCTTTTAGGCTTTCGCCGCGAAGGATTTCCAGCAGGTCGGGGCCGAGATGCCGTGACGTAATCCGTTCAAATCGTGGGGATTCTTTCCGCGTGAGTGCGGCCAGCGCCGCGATGCCGCCGCGTCCCGCCGCCCCCAGTGCTAGCGGGCGCGGTGAAGATTTCGAGCCGGTCGGCAAGCCCGCGATCCAGAAACGCGGCGTGGACGGTGGCGCCGCCTTCGACCAGCAGCCGCGTGATCCCGCGCGCGGCAAGCGCATTCAGACATGCGGATATGTCGGGGCGGCTTTGCGCGTCGGGCGCTACGCGGATGATTTCCACGCCTGCCGCTTCGAGCGCGCTCGCCGCCTTCGGACGTGGTGAAAACGAGGGTGGGGATTTGCCGCGCGGTTTGCGCGAGCTTCGACTTGGGCGAAAGGCGCAGGCGCGTGTCGAGCACCACGCGGATGGGCGAGCGGTCTTCGAGGCCCGCGAATGCGGCAGGTGAGTTCGGGATCGTCGGCGAGCGCGGTTTCGATGCCGATCAGGATGGCGTCGTGCTTGGCGCGCAGCAGATGGCCGAAGCCGCGCGCCTCCTCGCCGGTGATCCATTTGCTTTCGCCCGAGGCGGTGGCGGTGAAGCCATCGCGGCTTTGCGCGATCTTCGAGCGTGACGAGCGGGCGGTTCTGCGTGACGCGCAGGAAGAAGCCCTTGTTCAGTTCTTCCGCCTCTTTGCGCAAAACATTTTCCGTCACGTCGATGCCCGCATCGCGCAGCATTTGCGATGCCGCGCCCGGACACGCGCGGATCGGGGTCTTGCACCGCGATCACCACGCGCGCAACGCCCGCCGCGATCAGCGCATTGGCGCAAGGCGGGGTTTGTCCGTGATGGGCGCAAGGTTCGAGCGTGACATAGGCCGTGCTCCCGCGCGCGGCTTCGCCGGCCTGTTTGAGCGCTTCGGTTTCGGCGTGCGGGCGTCCGCCGGGTTGCGTCCACCCGCGCCCGACGATGTGGCCGTCCTTCAACAATCACGCACCCCACCGCCGGATTGGGCGCAACGCGACCCAGCGCGCGGCTCGCGAGCCGGAGAGCGTGGTGCATGTGGGTGGTGTCGGACATGTTGCTGGCGTTTCTGCGTTTGAATATTGCGACTGATGGAATTTAATTCCACTACTCCGCCGATCTTCACTTCGGTATCATTGTCGTATTCTTTATCTTGTCGATGATCGAATATACGGAACCCGGATTTTTCCCAACCTTCATAACGATTCACACTGCGAAATCGTAGTTTCAGTAGATGCGTCCAATATCGTTCAACATGAGCATAGTTTCTGTAGCCCATCCGTAATCTGCGCCGTCAGGAGACAACTGCATCCGGTATGTGTTGGCATACATGAGAGCGGCGACAATATCCGCGATTTGAACTCCAGATGTAATTGTCGGGTCTGCAAAAAGCGGAGCTTCTTGAAGACGCTTGAATTGCCGTCACGGCTCATTCCCAAAAAATACGTAAGGAGGCATAACTTGCGACTTGATAATCCAAGCCAGAACCTCTTTGCAGGTGAGCCATTCTTGAATCGAGGATGATTATCCCACGCGCATCCTCTGATTTCTCTCGGAGAAAAATGTCGAAAGTTTCTGCGAATCTGCAACGCCTTGTATACATCGAGATCGCGCTGGTAGGCGTCGTAGCATTTTTTGCGAACGATACGGAGAACAATCGTCCCGCGTAATTTTCTGCGAGATCAAGCACCTTGTGAGAGAAAGCCGTCAGCCTATCTGACTTCGCATTCCTTGGCGCAATGGCCCTGTTACCTTTGAATTCCCACTGATGCTGTGTTTTTGATGACTTATCAATTTCATTCTTAAAAAACGCCAATTTAAGATTGCTATAATCGCTGTGGTAGTTTCGCCATTGCGAAAGTGGAAGCGCTACTCCTGCCAACGTAAAGATAGGCGTTGAGCCACCCTCTTTTGAAAGCGGCAACTCGTGTTTGTTGGCGTCGCCTGACTCGTCCAGGTAAAGTGCCCAAGTGGACATTCAAAATCTCAATGAAAGGCCAGAAATACGAACAGCCCCGTTTCCGGGGCTGCCCTAGTCGCTCGCTGGAACCGAAAACGGTATGCCAACCCATAACGGTTAGCGCCAACGAGCAACGTAAATGTAGGCGCTCTTATAGCATTGTCAATACCAAATATCATCTTTTCAATTAGTAACCTATTGTAAATAAAAGTAAATTTCAAAACCCACGCCGCAAAACATCGCTTCTCAATCCCTCTCCCCTTCCATCTCTCCAATCAAATTCTCGAAATCCTTCGTCTCGCGGAAGTTTTTGTAGACCGAGGCGAAGCGGACATAAGCGACCTTGTCGAGGCTTGACGAGCGCCTGCATCACCAGTTCGCCGATCACGGTCGAGGGGATTTCGTTTTCGCCCATGCTTTCCAGCCGCCGCACGATGCCGGTTATCATGCGGTCCACGCGCTCGGCTTCCACCGGGCGCTTGCGCAAGCGCGTGCGTCAGCGAGCGTTCGAGCTTGTCGCGCTCGAAGGGCTCGCGGCGCTGGTTTTTCTTCACCACGATCAGTTCGCGCAACTGCACGCGCTCGAACGTCGTGAAGCGCCCGCCGCAGGCCGGGCAATGCCGTCGGCGGCGGATGGCCGAATTGTCCTCGGAAGGACGGCTATCCTTCACCTGGCTGTCGTCATGTCCGCAGAATGGGCAGCGCATGGATGTATCCTATTGGTAGATCGGAAAGCGGCGGCAGAGTTCGCCGACGCGCGCGGCGACGCGCGGATTCGATTTCCGCATCGCCCGCTTCATTTTTCGCCACGGCATCGACGACCTCAACGATCAGCTTGCCGATCTCGCGGAATTCGCCGGGGCCAAAGCCGCGCGTGGTGCCCGCGGGCGAACCCAGACGAATGCCCGACGTGATCGCGGGCTTTTCGGTGTCGAAGGGGATGGCGTTCTTGTTGGTCGTGATATGCGGCGCGGTCGAGCGCCTTTTCGGCGGCGCGGCCGGTGGCTTTCTTCGGGCGCAGATCGACAAGCATCAGATGCGTATCCGTGCCGCCGGAGACAATATCCAGGCCCTCGGCGTGCAGCGTTTCGGCCAGCGCCTTCGCGTTCTCGATCACGTTTTTCGCATAGAGCTTGAATTCGGGGCGCAGCGCCTCCCCAAACGCCACCGCCTTCGCCGCGATCACATGCATCAGCGGGCCGCCCTGCAATCCGGGGAAGACGGCGGAGTTGATCTTCTTTGCCGAGGTCCACATCGCGCGACAGGATCATGCCGCCGCGCGGGCCGCGCAGCGTCTTGTGCGTGGTCGTGGTCACGACATGGGCGTGGTCGAGCGGGTTGGGATGCACGCCCCCCGCCACGAGCCCCGCAAAATGGGCCATATCCACCATGAAGTACGCGCCCACTTCGTCGGCGATCTCGCGGAAACGTTTGAAGTCGATCACCCGCGCATAAGCCGAGCCGCCCGCGATGATGAGCTTGGGGCGGTGCTTTTTGGCGGTAGCCTCCACCTCGTCCATGTCGATGCGGTGGTCCTGGCGGCGCACGCGTATAGGAGACCGGGGTGAACCATTTGCCGGACTGGTTGACCGGCGAGCCATGGGTCAAATGCCCGCCCGCGGCCAGATCCAGCCCCATGAATATATCGCCCGGCTGCATCAGGGCGAAAAACACCGCCTGGTTCGCCTGTGCGCCGGAATGGGGCTGAACATTCGCAAAGTCGCAGTTGAATAGACGCTTTGCCCTTTCAATGGCGAGTTCTTCGGCGACATCGACATATTCGCAGCCGCCATAGTAACGCCGGCCCGGATATCCTTCGGCATATTTGTTGGTCAGCACCGAACCCTGGGCTTCCAGCACCGCCCGGGACACGATGTTTTCGGAGGCTATCAGCTCGATATTGTCCTGCTGGCGCTTCAGTTCGGCCGCGATGGCGCCCGCCACCTCGGGATCGGAGGCCGAAAGCCCCCTCGTGAAGAAATCCGCATTGCGCGGGGTCTCCGCGCTCGAAATCGCCGCCATGACACGCCTCACCGATTGCCCGGACAGGCAGGGTCGCGCCCGTACCTATCGCGTTTTACCCCTACCCCTTTACCAAATCTTGCGCCAGACCACGATTGCGCATGCCGCCCCCGATTGTGGACAGAGCCTACCTCGAAATGGTTTGCCGGCGTTGCAGCGCCGTCACACTTATACGAATTTGGAGTGGTATGCGCGTTTGACGTGCAAAAACTAATAAAGAGCGTTTCGATACCAGGCACAACTTATACATGCCGGAAGACGCTGCAAAGCACACAAAGTGTTTGAAGTATTCGCTCAAGTCCAAAAGAAGATACCAGAAGCTCTACCTTGCCCGCAAGTCATGGCGCGCGCGCGGCTACGTCATTGGATTGACTTGCTTTTGCAACAGCCATGCGCAATACCAACGTCGAACAGACTCTCAGCAATTGGTCTTGAGATAACAGAGGACACAATGAACGACACCCACACAGCGCGCGCAGACGACTTGCTCCGTCTCGCCAGCGACATTGTCGCTGCCTATGTCATCCAACAATCCAATTCCCGTTTCCGAAGTTCCCGGAATGATCAAAAGCGTTCATGCAATGCTTGGTGGACTTGGCCGGGAGCGCGCCCGCCGATGTCGGTTCCGCGCAGAAGCCGGCCGTCAACGTTAAGAAATCCGTGACGCCGGAATACATCGTGTGTCTCGAAGACGGTAAAAAACTGAAGATGCTCAAGCGCTATCTGCGATCGCGGTATAACATGACGCCCGACGAATATAGGGCGAAGTGGGGACTTGCCCGCCGATTATCCGATGGTGGCGCCGAACTACGCGGCAGCAACGCTCCGAATTCGCCAAGAAAATCGGATTGGGCGCAGCGCGCCGGCCACCAAGGGCCGCAGGCGCGGTTAACTATATCGCTTATGCGTTTCGACGCGGCGGGGCGGAAGCCTCGCCGCGTTGTTTGTTCAGGACATATAGCAAGCTGCTTCATCGCGGCATCCGACAGCGCCATGCGCTGCGACGCGGGCCCGCTCATGCTGATCTCGGTTCCGCTGGCCATGTGGGTTGCCGTCACCTTCACCACGCCGCCCTTCTCGGCGAACGCGACGAAGACCTTGTCGTTATCGGCCGACCATCAGGCCGCGCGCTGAAGGCGATGCGCCGTCCACACCGCATCGAGCGCGCGCACAAGTGCGAACATCATCTCGTCGGTGTGATGCGGCGACGGCGTGAAGCGCAGGCGTTCGGTGCCGCGCGGCACGGTGGGGAAATTGATCGGCTGCACATAGATCGCATGATCGCGCAAAAGCGCATCCGATACGGATTTGCACAGCGCCGCATCGCCCACGAACAGCGGCACGATGTGGCTCGGCGACGGCATCACGGGCAGGCCCGCTTCGGCGAGCAGATGCTTCAGGCGGGCGGCGCGCTCGTGCAGCGCCTCGCGCTCGGCCTCGCTGGTTTTCAGATGGCGCACGCTGGCCAGCACGCCGGCCGCGAGCGCGGGCGCAAGCGAGGTGGTGAAAATGAAACCGGGCGCAAAGGAGCGGATGCAATCGATCAGTTCGGCCGACGCCGCGATATAGCCGCCCATCACGCCGAACGCCTTGGCGAGCGTGCCCTCGACGATATCGATGCGGTGCATGGCGCTGTCGCGCGCGGCAACGCCAGCGCCGCGCGGGCCGTAAAGCCCGACGCCGTGGACTTCGTCGAGATAGGTCATCGCGCCGTATTTTTCGGCCAGATCGCAGATCGCCGCCACCGGCCCGAAATCGCCGTCCATCGAATAGACCGATTCAAACGCGATCAGCTTGGGCACGTCGCGGCGGCGCATCGCGCAACTGCGCTTCGAGATCGGCCATGATCGTTGTGGCGGAAGATGCGCTTCTCCATGCCGCCGTGGCGGATGCCTTCGATCATGGAGGCGTGGTTCAGCTCGTCGGAGAACACGATCAGGCCGGGCAGCAGCTTCGCCAGCGTCGCCAGCGTCGCGTCGTTCGACACAAAGCCGGAGGTGAACAGCAGCGCGGCTTCCTTGCCGTGCAGATCGGCCAGCTCGGCTTCAAGCTCGACATGGTAATGCGTGGTGCCGGAGATGTTGCGCGTGCCGCCGGAGCCCGCGCCCGCGCGGTCGATGGCTTCGTGCATGGCGGCGAGCACCTTGGGGTGCTGGCCCATGCAGAGATAATCGTTGGAGCACCACACCGTGATGGGGCGGCGGTTGGCGTCCATGTAGGACAATCGGCCTTGGGGTAGGCCCCGCTCTGGCGCACGATATCGGCGAAGACGCGGTAGCGGCCCTCGCGCCGCAGGCCCGAAAGCGCCTCGCGGAACCTGGAAAGATACGCAAACGCCATGATTTCCAGCCTCTTGCCCGCCCCCCGGCGGACGGAAAGATAGCGTACACACCCCGGGGTAGCCCAAGCAAATTGTCACATATTGGCTATGCGGCCGGTGCGCCAGGGCAATTTTCACGCCGCAATGGCCACGATGGCGTTGACCGCCATGGCGATGATGGCCGTGTTGAAGAAAAACGACACCAGCGCATGGCCCAGCGTCGCCCGGCGCATCTTCGTGGAGAGAACCTGAACGTCGGACACCTGGGCCGTCATGCCGACCACGAAGGAATAATAGAGAAAATCCCAGACGCCGGGCTGCTCGCAATTCGGGGAATTGCAGGGCCGGATCCGCACCCGGCTGCATAGTAGAGCCGGGCGTAGTGAAACGCCGCGATGGTGTGCAGCGTGAGCCAGCCGAGCGGCGCGCCCATGATCGCCAGCACCAGCGGCAGCGCGGAAGGCGGGCCATGGCGCGCATTCAGCACCGACACGATGCCCGCGCAGCAAAACCCGATAATGGTGAGCGCGATCAGCACGACGAGGAAAATGCCCTCGTCCTCATCGGCCGCTTTCTTGCGAAGTTCCGCGGGCGTGATCTGCAGCCACCAGCAGCGCCATCGTCGCGAGATAGACGATAAAGAATGTATCGCCCGCCGCGATCAGGCGAATGGGCGGGGCCAGCATCGGCGTGAAGATGTAAAGGGCGGCGCCGATCAGCGCGGAGATATAGAAGCGCACATGATGCTTCAGATGGGAAAGGATGTGCCTGCGCATGCCGCACCGTGCCACGAGTTCGTGCAGGCCCCGAAATCAGGCGCTCTGCGCCTCGCGCGGAACAAGTGCAAACCGCATCACGCGATTGCGCCCGGCCCGCTTGGCGGCATAGAGGGCCGCGTCGGCGCGCGCGAGGGCTTCGTCGATCCCGCTGTCGGTGCTGCGGATTTCCGCCACGCCGAAACTGGCCGTAATCGTGAAGCGGTGCCGGCCGGCGCTGACCGGGGTCAGGCTCAACGCGCCGCGCAGCTTATCGGCCAGGGCGGCGGCACGAACTTCATCCGTATGCGGAAGCAGCATGACGAATTCCTCGCCGCCGATGCGCGACAGCGTATCGACCTGGCGCAAGGGCCCGCGCAAAACCTGCGAGGCGAAACGAAGCGCTTCATCGCCCGCGTGATGCCCATGGATGTCGTTCACGGCCTTGAAGCGGTCCAGATCGACCATCACCAGCGACGCCGCGCCGCCGAAGCGCCGCACGCGCTCGACCTCCAGATTGGCGACATCGAAGAAATAGCGCCGGTTGGACAATCCGGTGAGCGGATCGGTCGTGGCAAGCCGCAAGAGATCGAATTCCAGCAATTTGCGCTCGGTGATCGTCGCGTGGGAAATCACCGCACCTCGCGGGCCTTGCACAAGCGGTGTGACGGTGCCGAGAAACCATCTGTTTTCATCCGGCGCGTGGCAGGCATATTCCAGTTCGAAGATATCGCTCTTGCCGCCGAGAACCGCTTCGATGCCGAGCGCGAATTCTTCAGCGCCTTCGCTTGCCAGTCCCACGGCGCCGCGGCAGACCTTCAGATAGTTTTCGCCGATTTCGGAATGCGCGGACAGTGGCGGATTGTCGGATGTGAATTTCCGCCACGCGCGGTTGACGGCGACGATGGTGCTCGCCTCGTCGATCACGCAGATATGCGACGACAGCGCGTCGATGATCGCGATCGCGAAACCTTCTTTTCCGGCTAGTGATGCAGTCATGGATGACACCGGCGCGCGCATCAGTATCGGCCCGGCGAATACCGTTTCGCAAGCAGCTCGGCGCGAACGGGGCGGGATCCTATTCCCGCTCTGCGCTCAAAGCCTGAAGCGGACCTGATCGATCCAGAAGCGTTCCAGCCGGCGCAGCGTCGTGTTGAGCTGGTCCAGATCGGCGATCTGAACATTGCCCACCGCCTCCAGCGAAATCAGATGGCGGTCGAACAATTCGCGCAGCATCTCGCGCACGGCCTCGCCCTTGCGGGTCAGCCGCACCAGCACCGAGCGGCGATCCGCCTCGGAACGCTCGTGATGGATATAGCCGCCCTCGACCAGCTTCTTCAGATTGTACGAGACGTTCGACCCCAGATAATGACCGCGCGTGCGAAGCTCGCCCGCCGTCAATTCCTGATCGCCGACGTTAAAGAGCAAAAGCGCCTGCACGCTGTTGATCTCGCGCTCGTCGCGGCGGTCGAGTTCGTCCTTGATCACGTCGAGCAACTGGCGATGCAGCCGCTCCACAAGATTGAGGGCTTCGAGATAGTGCTTGCGCACGGACTGTGCGCCTTCCAGCGCCGCGGCAGTCCTGCGATTTGGCCAATGCCGTCATCGTTTTCCCCGAATTTTGCTCCGGGCCCACCTGTTATATTGGGGACAAACGTAAAGGCGTATGTCTTAAAAGCAGGTAAAAATTATTCAAAGCTCTCCGCGCAGCATGCGAATGATGCCGGAGAAATCGAGGCCGGAATGGCCTTTCGCGGCGAAGAGCGAATAAAGTTGTGCCGCTTCGGCACCAAGCGGCGTGGTGGCGCCCGACGATTGCGCCGCGGATTGCGCGAGTTTCAGATCCTTCAGCATCAGCGCGGTGGCGAAACCGCCCGCATAATCGCGGTTCGACGGCGCGGTCGGCACCGGGCCAGGAACCGGGCAATAGGTGGTGAGCGACCAGCATTGCCCCGATGATGTGGACGCGATGTCGAACAGCTTTTGCGGATCGAGGCCGAGCTTTTCGCGCCAGCACGAATGCCTCGCAGGTGCCGATCATGGAAATGGCGAGCAGCATGTTGTTGCAGATTTTCGCGGCCTGCCCCGCGCCGCGCGCCGCCCGCCAGCACCACGCGCTTGCCCATTTTCTGAAGGATGGGCTCCGCGCGCGCGAATGCCGATGTCGCTGCCGCCGCACATGAAGGTGAGCGATCCGGCTTCCGCGCCGCCGACGCCGCCGGAGACCGGCGCATCGAGAAAATCGAACCCGGATTTTTCGGCGGCACGTGTGAACCGCACGCGCGGAATCGATGTCGATGGTCGAGCAATCGATCAGCAGCGCGCCTTTTTTCGCCGACGCCAGCACGCCGTTTTCCAGATACACGCCGCGCACATGGCTTCCCGCCGGCAGCATGGAGATGACGCAATCGGCATCGCTCGCCGCATCATTGGCGGTTTTCGCCGCAGACGCGCCCGCATCGGCGGCGGCTTTCAATGCCGTGGCGCTGAGATCGAACGCGCGAACGGTGAAACCCGCCTTGACCAGATTGCGCACCATCGGCCCGCCCATATTGCCGACGCCGATGAAGCCGATATTGGTCATAAATCAAGCTCCTTTTCGAGCGGCGCGAAATAGGCATCGACATCCGCATCGCTAACACCCGCCAGTTCCGGCGGTTGCCATTTGGGCGCATTGTCCTTGTCGATGATCGCCGCGCGCACGCCTTCGTAGAAATCGTGGCCCGCGATGATGCGATTGACCATGCGGAATTCCATCGCCATGCAATCGTCGAATTTCATCTCCGCACCTTCGCGGATTTGGCGGAAGGCGATTTTCAAACTGGTCGGCGATTTTGCTCGGATGATGTTCGCCGTTTCGTTCGCCCAATCGGTTCCTTCGGCGTCGAGACGCAAAAGAATTTCCTCCACCGAGGCGGCCGAAAAACATTTGTCGATCGCCGCGCGATGTTCGGCGACGGGGGATTGCGTCATGGTCTCGCTCAGATACGCCATGGCCCACACGAACGGCCGTGCCGTCCGCCAATCTTGCTCAGCAAATCTTCCCAGCGCTCCATGGGCACGAAATGCGTCGCGATGCCGGTATAGAGCGCATCCATGACGTTCAGCCGCGCGCCGGTGAGTGCGAGATACATGCCCATGCTCGCCGGGCAGGCGCGACAGGAAATAACTTGCCGCCCACATCGGGAAAAAGTCCGATGCCCGTTTCCGGCATGGCGAAGACGAGGCTTTCGTCGGCCACGCGCTGGGCGCCGTGAATCGACACGCCGACGCCGCCGCCCATGACGATGCCGTGCAGCAGCGCAATGTAGGGCTTGCGGATAATGCTTCACCGTGGCGTCGAGGCGGTATTCGTCGCGGTAGAAATCGAGCGCATACGGCGTGCTGCGCCTTGCCCGATTCATACAGCGCGCGGATATCGCCGCCCGCGCAAAAGGCGCGCTCGCCATTGCCCTTTATCACGACGTGCTTGATGGCGCGTCGTCCTGCCCATGCGCCGAGCTGCGCCTTCATCTCCACGCACATCGCTTGCGTCAGCGCATTCAGCGCCTGCGGCCGGTTGAGCGTGATGAGGCCCAGCGCGCCACGCTGTTCGAAAAGAACGTCACTCATTGCTTGAACATCTCCCGCGCGACGATCACGCGCATGATTTCGTTGGTGCCTTCGAGAATTTGGTGCACGCGCAGATCGCGCACATGGCGCTCGGCCGGAAAATCCTTGAGGTAGCCGTAGCCACCATGGAGTTGCAGCGCGTCGTTGGCGATTTTGAAACAGGCATCGCTGGCGTGGCGCTTGGCCATGGCGCAGAGCATGGTGGCGCGCGGATCGCGCCGGTCGAGTGCTGCCGCGGCATTGCGGATCATCAAACGTGCCGCTTCGAGGTCCGTCGCCATGTCGGCGAGCTTGAATTGCGTGGCCTGGAATTCGGCGATGGCCTTGCCGAATTGCTTGCGCTCGCTGACATAGGCTTTGGCTTCGTCGAGTGCCGCGCGCGCCGTGCCGAGCGAACAGGCGCCGATATTGATGCGCCCGCCATCCAGCCCCATCATCGCGATGCGGAAGCCCTCGCCTTCCGCACCGATGCGGTTGGCCACCGGCACGCGGCAATCCTCGAAAATCACTTGCGCGGTGGGCTGCGAATTCCAGCCCATCTTGCGTTCCTTCTTGCCGAAGGAAAGGCCCGGCGTTCCTTTCTCGATCACCAGACAGGAAATGCCCTTCGGCCCGTCAACGCCCGTGCGCACCATGCAGACATAAATGTCCGACACGCCCGCGCCGGAGATGAACGCCTTCGAACCGTTCAGCACATAATGATCGCCGTCTTTCACCGCGCGCGTTTTCAAATTCGCGGCGTCCGAGCCCGCGCCCGGTTCGGTCAGGCAATAGCTCGCGATCTTTTCCATGGTGACGAGCTTGGGCAGAAATCTTTTGCGCTGTTCGTCCGTGCCGAAGCGATCGATCATCCATGACGCCATATTGTGGATCGAGATAAACGCGGCGGTGGAGGTGCAGCCCGCCGACAATTCCTCGAAGATGATCGCGGCGTCCAGACGCCGCATCTCCGAACCGCCGACATCGCTCTTTACATATATGCCCGCAAAGCCGAGTGCGGCGGCTTCGCGCATCACATCGATTGGGAAGATTTCCTCTTCGTCCCATTTGGCGGCGTTGGGCGCCAGACGCGCGGCGGAGAAGCGCCTTGCGGCGTCTTCGATGGCGCGTTCGTCCTCGGAGAGTTCGAAATCCATGCCTTTGTTCCGCTTGCCAATCCGGCCAAATGTCACTACTGTAGTGACATTCTCAGCACCGGAGCCGTCAATGTCCAGCGTGGGCGCAAGAGAAGCCAACCGTAGCTTCTCCAAGATTCTGAAGGAAGCCGAAAGCGGCAAGACCGTGACCATTACCCGCAACGGCAAGCCCGTGGCGCGGCTGGTGCCTGCCGGACGAGATAAGCTCTCCGGGAAAGCGCGGGATAAGGCGCTGACCGATTTTCTGGCCATGCTCGAAAAGGGCTTCGATCTCGGGGGCAAAGGTTTTACCCGCGACGAGATGCACGAGCGCTAGAACGTGATTTCGCTGGACACGAATATCCTTTTCTACGCTGCCGACAAGAATGCTGGCGGGCGCCACATCGCTGCCCACCAGCTTGTAAGTGCCGCGACCCGCGTTCAGGCGGGTTTGACGGAGCAAAGCCTGATCGAACTCCTGAACGCAACGATGCGCAAAACCAAAATCTCACTGACGGAAGCGGTTAAAATCGTTCGCGGTTATACGACATGGTTCCAGTTAATGGTTCCCCATGCCGATGTGGTCGAGGACACGATTGCGCTGCTGGGCCGGTATAAACTCGAAGTTTGGGATGCGCGCCTTCTGGCCGTTTGCGCCGCTCACGGTTGCGATTATCTTTTGAGCGAGGATTTGCAGGATGGCGCGGTTTATGGTGCGGTACGCGTGGTAAATCCATTCTCCTCGCGTAACAGCGCACTGATGCAAGAGCTACTGGACCAATGACCCCCTCCTTCCCCGCCACACGCATGCGCCGCCTGCGCGCCCATGACTGGTCGAGGGCGCTGGTGGCGGAGCATGCGCTGTCGCCCGCCGATTTCATCTGGCCGGTATTCGTGGCGGAAAAGCGGGGGCCGGTCGCCTCCATGCCCGGCGTGGAGCGGTTGACGGTGGAAGATGCCGTGGCGGCGGCGGAAGAAGCCGCCGGCTTGCGCATTCCCGTGATCGCGCTTTTTCCGTACACGGATGTTTCGCTGAAGACGGCGGACGGGCGCGAGGCGCTGAACAAAGACAATCTCGTCTGCCGCGCGGTGCGCGCGATCAAGAAGGCGGTGCCGGGGATCGGCGTGTTGTGCGACGTGGCGCTCGATCCGTACACGGATCATGGCCATGACGGCGTGCTGACCGGACGATTACGTCGCCAATGACGAGACGGTGGAAATCCTCGTCAAGCAGGCGCTGGTTCAGGCGGACGCGGGCTGCGATATCGTCGCACCTTCCGACATGATGGACGGCCGCGTCGGCGCGATCCGCTCGGCACTCGAAAAAGCGGGCCACAAGAACACGCTCATCATGGCGTATGCGGCCAAATATGCGAGCGCGTTTTACGGCCCGTTCCGCGAGGCGGTGGGTTCGGCGAAAGCACTCACCGGCGACAAGCGCACCTATCAGATGGATCCGGCGAATGGCGACGAGGCGCTGCGCGAAGTGGCACTCGATATCGCCGAAGGCGCCGACATGGTGATGGTGAAGCCGGGAATGCCGTATCTCGATCTTGTCTGGCGCGTGAAGCAGGCGTTCGGCGTGCCGACTTTCGCCTATCAGGTGTCGGGCGAATATTCGATGCTGGTGGCCGCCGCCGAGCGCGGCTGGCTGGAGCGCGAGCGCGTGATGCTGGAAAGCCTGATGGCGTTCAAGCGCGCGGGTGCGAGCGGAATCCTCACCTATTTCGCGCGCGACGCGGCCCGGCTACTCGCGCATACCAGCTAGGACGTGATCGTTTGACTTTGAATCATGTTCCTCACCCTTCGACAGGCTCAGGGTGAGGGGTTGAATTAATCCCTCATGCTGAGCCTGTCGAAGCATGGGGGAAACGCGGTCACGAATGACCTAATCATGCTTTAGCCGCTCAAGCGGATGTGATTGCGTTTGATGGATTGTTGCGCGCGCGCCGCTTGCCAGTTTTCAAACCCGGTCGCATTCTTGGCATGCAACGTTCACAGGGGCCTTTCATGCGCATCGCACATCTCGCCATGCTTTCCGGCGCGGCATTGCTGATTTCCGCTTCGGCCTTTGCCGCCGACACCCAAACCGCATCGACGGATGCTTCGGGGACGCAAAACGAACCGCTCATCTGCCGCGCCATGGTGCATGAAGGCATGGTCATGACCCATGCCACCCAATGCCACACGCAACGCTGGTGGGATCGCGTGCGCCACGACCAGGAAAAAGCGATCAGCGATATGCAGATCCGCTCCTCGCAGCACGGATATTAAGAGTTCCGCACGGCGAAAAGGCTGCGCAGAAAATCTCGGCGCGTGAGGGCAACACGTTCAGCCCCGCGCGCCGCTGGCCCAGATCGACGACATTTTCCAGCACCAGCATGGCAAGTCCGTGCGCGCAGGCCCACACCGCGATGCCGAGCGCGGGATCGCCGAGCGCATTGCCGATTTCGAGCGAGATCCCATTGGCGGCTTCCTCCAGCGCGGGAAAATCCTCGCGGTTGGCAAGCTGCGAGCCGAACATCAGCCGCGCCAGCGCCGGACGCCGCACGACAAAGCGCATATAGGCAGCGCCCATGCCGGTGGCGCGGTCGGCATCGTCGCCGCCGCGCGCCCCGGCCGCGGCGATATCCTTGCGCAATTCGGCGAAGCCCTCGCCCACGAGTTCGGCAAGCAGCGCTTCGTGATTGGGAAAATGGCGATAGGGAGCGGCATGGCTCACGCCCGCCTTGCGGGCCACGGCTCGCAGCGAAAGCGCGGCAAGACCTTCTTCTTCCAGAATACCGCGCGCGGCTTCGAGAAGCGCGTTCTTCAGATCGCCGTGATGATAGGGGCGCGCGGTCATCGATGCTCCGGGCCGCTCTATTCCATCACTTCGAGCTTGGGCGCGGCGCCTTGCGGCACCATCGGCGGCCTTTTCATAAGGAATATCACTATCAGCGCGGGCACGCTCACCGCAAACATGAAAAGGAAGTCGTTGGCATAGGCGATGACCGCCGCATTGAAATTGACCACCCGGTCGATCTGTGCGGCGCCGAAGGGGAGCATGGGATTCCACATCAGGCTGGGCCCGTTCACGGTGAGGTTGCGGTTGAACATGTTGACGCTCTCCGAAAGCTGGGCATGCGCGCTCTGCATGCTGGCGGCGAGCACCGTGGTGGTGATGGAAATGCCGATGGCCGAGCCGACATTGCGGATCAGGTTGAGCAGCGCCGAGGCGTCGGTGCGGAAGAGCGGCGAAAGGGTTGCGAACGCCACCAGATTCATCGGCACGAAGGTGAAGCCCATGCCGATTCCCTGGATAAAGGTGACCTCCACCAGCGACCATGGCGTGATGGAGGGCGTCCAGGTGGACATCTCCCACATCGACCACAGCAGCAGCGCAAGGCCGAACCCCATGATGTAACGCGCGTCGTAGCGCATCGCCATTCGCCCCGCGAACAGCATGGCGAACATGGTGCCCACGCCACGCGGGGCCATTAGAGAGCCCGGTGTCGGTGACCGAATAGCCGCCGAGATTTTGCAGGAACGGCGGCAGCAGCGCCGAGCTTGCCAGCATCACCATGCCGATCATGAACATCAGCGCGATGGCGGAGACGAAATTGCGGTCGCGGAAAACCTCGCGCGGGATGAACGGTTTTTCGGCCGTGAACATGTGCACCGCGAAAAGATAGATGCCGAGCACGGCCAGCACAGCCTCGACGACGATTTCGGTGGAGCCGAACCAGTCCTTGGACGAGCCGCGATCGAGCATCAATTGCAGCGCGCCGAGCCCCATGCCGAGCGCGGCGAAGCCGATCCAGTCGAAGCGCAGCGTGGAATCGCGGTGCGTGTCGCGCAGGAACAGCCAGATGCCCGTGACGGCGGCAACGCCAAACGGCACGTTGACGTAGAACACCCAGCGCCAGCTATACACATCGGTCAGATAGCCGCCGAGCGTGGGGCCGAGGATCGGGCCCACCATCACGCCCATGCCCCAGATCGCCATCACCGAGCCGCGTTTCTCGGGCGGATAAAGATCGAGCATGATCGATTGCGACAGCGGCGAAAGGGCAGCACCAAACGCGCCCTGCAACAGGCGGAACAGAATGATCTGGTCGAGCGATTGCGCCGCGCCGCACATCATGGAGGTGATGGTGAAACCGGCCAGCGTGACGATGGCGAGATTCTTGCGCCCGAAGCGCGAGGCGAGCCAGCCCACCGGCGCGGTCATGATGGCGGATGCGACGATGTAAGAGGTCAGCACCCAGGTGATCTGGTCGCGCGAGGCCTGAAGACTGCCCTGCATGTAAGGCAGCGCCACATTGGCGATGGTGGAATCCAGCGCCTGCATCAGCGTGCCCGCCATCGAGCACAGCATCACGACGGTGAGTTCGAATTTGCTCTCGTAGGCTTCGTAGGAAAGGCCGAGCGCGCGGGTCATGGATTGCCTCTGATCGCGTTCTCCTCATGCTTCGACGGGCTCAGCATGAGGGACTGACTTAACCCCTCACCCCGGTCGGTACGCTGTCGCTACCGACTGTCGAAGGGTGAGATCACCGGCGCACATTCAGTCGCCGAACAAGATGCGCCACCAGCGCCGGTGGCCCGTATCGACATCGACATTGGCGCTCATGCCGGCGCGCAATTCGGGATCGCCGGGCTTGCGGTCGATGGCGATTTTCACCGGCACGCGCTGGGTGACTTTCACCCAATTGCCGCTCGCGTTCTCGCTCGGCAGCACGGCGAAGGCCGAGCCCGTGGCGGCACTCACCGCCTGGATATGGCCGTGCCATGTATGGCCGGGATAGGAGTCGATCGTGATGCTCGCCGGATCGCCATTGTGCATGTAGGTGAGATCGGTTTCCTTCATGTGCGCCTCGACCCACACATCCTCGGTGCCGACAAGGCCGACCGCGCTGGTGGAGGAGAACGCCGACATCGCCGAAATCACCAGCGTGCCGGGCTGAAGCGAATCCACTTCGGCGACGATGCCGCCGAACGGCGCGCGCACGATTGTGTGGTCGAGCTGGCGCTGGGCTTCCTTCAGTTGCGAGAGCGCCTGCATATATTGCGGCTGCTGCTCGTCGGGAATATTTATGTTTCCGCCGAGCTTGGCGAGCTGGGTGGCGGCGGTCTGGCGCAACGCCGTGAACTGGTCGCGCGCGGCTTGCAGCGTGAGGCGCGACTGATCGTAGGTCGCGGGCGCAATCGCGTTGGCCTTCAGGAGCGAAGCGTAGCGGTCGAAATTGCGCTGATCGAGCGAGACTTGTGCTGCCTGCGCGTCGATGTCGCTCAGCATGCGGCCGTAATCCTGCTTCATCGAATCGATGTTCAGTTTCGTCTGGGCAAGCTGGGCCTGCGCGTTCAGCACCGCGATGCGGAACGGTTCGGGGTCGAGGCGAAACAGCACCTGCCCCTTCTTCACATGATCGCCTTCCTTGACATCGACATCCTTCACAAGGCCGGAGACATCGGTGGAGACCATCAGCTTTGCGGCCTGCACATAGGAATCGTCGGTGGAGATATAACGTCCGCCCATCAGCCAGAACGTGGTGGCCACCACGGCCACGATTGCGATGCCGCCGATCATCAGCACGCGGCGCAACAGGCTCCGGTCGGCGGAGAGCCGTCCGACGAAGTCCTTGGCCTGACCGAGCGCGCCCGCATGGACCGCCGTGTAGGGCGAAGGACCTGTATCGGTTTGCATGGCAGACATCGTTACTCTCCGGCCAGATCGAGCCGTGGGGAGCCTGCCCCATCGGCCGTCAATTTGTTCTTTATGTGCAGCAAAGAATCGACCAGCGCCTCCTGCTGGGCAACCGGCAGCCCGGCCGTGATCTCGGCCAGCATGACATCGCGGTAGTGGCTGATTTCCTCAAGGATGGGCTGGGCCGCATCCAGAAGGTGCAGCCGGTTCACCCGGCGGTCGGTGGGGTCGGGCCTGCGCTCGACGAGCCCGCTGGCCTCCAGGCGGTCCACAAGGCGGGCCACCGTGATCGGCTCGACCTCGCAAATGGCCGCCATTTCGTTCTGCGACATGCCGGGCTGGCGGTTCAGGCGGGCCAGAATCACCCATTGGGCTCGCGTCATGCCATGGGCCCGGGCGCGCTGGTCGAAGCGGGTCCGGAGCAGCCGGGCCACGTCGTGCAGCACTATCAAAAGGTCGCGGTCCAACCCGGTTTGCATCGCACAATCCCTTAACAGAGGAGAACATAAGGTGCGTTAATATATCGTTCAAGAGGTATTCTGTGAGGAATTTCCCTCACCCCGGAAGCAACCGGGGGCCTGTCGCAAATCCGTCACCCAAGCGTCACCGCCTTGCAATCGCCGCCCGATACGACCCTCAACGGCCTTCCAGAAATCAAGGGGCTGGACGCCGCATCCATTGCGGTTTTTGCGTGAATGAGCGGGGCAAAAATGAATATCCGTGGGATCTTATTGGGTACGGCGGCTTGCGCATTGCTGGCAAGCCCGGCGCTCGCGTCTGCGAGCAATACCGACGCGCGGCTGGATCAACTGGAGCAGATGATCCAGGACCAGAACGCCGAAATCCAGCAACTCAAGGCCGAACAGGCCGCGGGCGGCAGCGACAGCCAGCAGATTCAGCAGACCGAAGCACAGGTCGAGGCCATCCAGAATCAGCTGTATGAGAGTGCGGCGGCCGACAAGAGCGCCTGGTGGCACAACACCACCATCTCGGGGCGCATGTATTTCGACCTGACCAGCGTCGAGAACCGCAACGATGGCGCCAGCCCCGTCAAGAACGTGCAGGACGGAACGCATTTCGACATCAAGCGCTTTTACGTCAGCATCGATCACAAATTCGACGACGTGTGGTCGGCCGACATCACCACCGACTTCCTCTATGACACGTCGCAGTGCACGGATTCTTCCTGCACCGCCAGCAAGAAGGGCGCTGCCGCAACGCAGATCTATATCAAGAAGGCCTATCTGCAAGGCAAGTTCGACGACGCGGCGATGGTTCGCATCGGCTCGTTCGACATGCCGTGGATTCCCTTCGCCGAAGACGTCTATGGCTATCGCTATATCGAAAACACGCTGGTCGATCGCATCAAATACGGCAACTCCGCCGATTGGGGCGTCAATCTCCAGGGCAAGTTCGCGGCGGGCGATGCGACCATCGAATATTCCGGCGCGCTGGTGAACGGCGCGGGCTACAAGAAGCCCGGCACCGGCCTTGGCACCAACCGCTCGCACGGCATGGACGTCGAAGGCCGCGTGGACGTGAAGTATGACGGCTTCGTCGCGGCCATCGGCGGCTATGAAGGCAAGCTCGGCAAGGATGCGCCGGCCTCCGGCACGCATCACACCTATAGCCGCTTCGATGCGATCCTGGGCTATGTCGATAACGGCTTCCATGTCGGCGTCGAGTACTTCTCGGAGAAGAACTTCGACAACGTCACCAGCACCTCCACGCTTTCGGACACCGGCGACGGCTGGTCGGGCTTTGCCGCCTACCAGTTCGATCCGGAATGGGCGGTGTTCGGCCGTTACGACGACGTGAAGCCGACGGATGGCGCGTTCAAGGGCCAGCCGAAGTTCAAGAACACCTACTACAATGTCGGCATCGAATGGACGCCCGTGAAGATCGTCAATTTGTCTCTCGTCTATAAGCACGACGCGGGCAAGGACGGCTCCATCGGCGACAGCAACGGCACGATCGGTGGAAACACCGCAGCCCTGAGCGGCCATTACGACGAAGTGGGCCTGTTCGGCCAGCTTCGCTGGTAATTGTGCGCAAGGTCATCGCGTAGAATCCCCGCGAACCTGAAACGCCGCCGGAGAAATCCGGCGGCGTTTTTTTATCCTCATGCCTCACCCTTCGACAAGCTCAGGGTGAGGGGTAAAGCAAAACCCTCATGCTGAGCCTGTCGAAGCATGAGCTTGTCGAAGCATGAGCCTGTCGAAGCATCACGCCGACGCAAGCCCGCCATAGCGGCCCTGAAAGAACACAAGCGGCGCGCCCGCCTCGCGGCGCTCGAAGCGCAGCACGCGGCCCACAAGAATAGCGTGATCGCCGCCGTCATGCACCGCATGGCGCGCGCATTCGAAAATGGCGAGCGCATCGGCAAGCGCGGGCGGGCCTAAATCCGTTTGCAGAAGCTCCACGCCTTCGAGGCTGTGCGAGCCTTGCCTGGCAAGCCGCGCGGAAACCTCCTCATGCGCCGTGCCGAGCACGCTGATGACGTAGCCTTCCGCCTTGGTGAAGGTTGCGAATCGGTCGGACTTTTTCTCCAGGCACCACAGCACCAAAGGCGGGGCGAGCGACACCGAGGTGAACGAATTGACCGTGATCCCCATGGGATGCTTGCCCGGCAACCGCGCGGTGACGACCGCCACCCCGGTGGGAAAACTGCCCAGGGCAAGGCGGAAAGCCTTTGTATCAAAACTCATCGGGCCCTCGTTCGACGCGCGCATAAGGCGCCGGCACGGAAACTAGGCGAGCCGGGCTGCGGGGGAAAGCCCTGCCCGTTTCGCCCGGCGATAAACTTTGACCGCCCCGCGCACTGGCGCAAAACGCGATTGTGTTGTCATACTTCGGCGTCTGAGTATCGGATGGCATGAGTTGACCGACCAGCGCACGACGCGGCTGCCGCAATTTTTCCTGACACCGGGGGGGCCTTGTCCCTATTTGCCGGGTCACACCGAGCGCAAGGTTTTTGCGCGGCTCACCGGATCGCTCGCCCAGCCGCTGAACGAGGCGCTGACCCATTCCGGCTTCCGCCGCAGCCAGATGATCGCCTATCGCCCGGCCTGCGAGGGCTGCAATGCGTGCGTGTCGGTGCGGATCGTGGTGAGCGAATTCGCCGTGTCGCGCGGCCAGAAGCGAATCCTCAAGCGCAATGTCGATCTCTTGCGCCGCGAAGTCGTGCCCGAAGCGACGCGCGAGCAATTCGCGCTGTTGCGCGCGTATCTCGATTCGCGCCATTCGGGCGGCGGCATGTCGGACATGGGATTGTTCGATTACGTGGCGATGGTGGAGGAAACACCGGTCAACACGCACATCGTGGAATACCGCAAAGAAAATGAGGACGGTTCGGCGGGCGCACTGATGGGCTGCGCGCTGACCGATGTGCTGCGCGACGGTTTGTCGATGGTCTATAGCTTCTATCATCCCGGCGAGGACGGACGCAGCCTCGGCACGCAGATGATTCTGGATCATATCGCTGCGGCGCGTGCGCGGGGATTATCCTACGTCTATCTCGGCTATTGGATCGAAGGCAGCGCCAAGATGGAATATAAAGCGCGCTTCCGCCCGCTCGAAGCGCTGGGGCCCGATGGTTGGGTGAGGATGTGACCTCTATTTCCTCCCTCCCCTTGCGGGAGGGGGCGAATGTTTTGAGCGCGTAGCAAAGCGAGCGTGAAAAACATTCGGGGAAGGGGTTTGCCGCAACACACCCCTCCCCCGCGTCGCTTCGCTCCGCGCCCCCTCCCGCAAGGGGAGGGGGAATTCACGGGACAAATCAGTTCGCTTCCTCCCCCCCAAACCTTGCCTTCCATTCCGCGATCTGTTCGTCGGTGATTTTCGCGAACAACACATCCGGCGCATTGATCTTCTGCCCCGTTTCAAGCTGATCGAGCGTTTCGGCCATCGGCTCGTCGAGCCACGGAATGATTTCGGGCGATGGCTGTATCGCGTGGTGGATGGCACGCGCCGCATTCGGGATCACCGGCCATGAAACATGGCCGAACATATGCACCAGATTGAGGCCCATGCGCACGGCGGCGGCGGCGCGCGGGCGATCCGTCTTGATGTGCGTCCATGGTGCGGCGCGCGTGAGGTACTCATTGCCCGCGACCCAGATGGCGCGCAATTCGGCGAGGCCTTTGCGAAACTCCATCGCCTCCATTAGCCGTGCATATTGGTTCACGCGCAGTTCGAGTTCGCTGATGAGCGCGTTTTCCTCATCGCCATATTCGCCCTCGCCCGGCACGGCACCGTCGAAGCGCGCGACACAGAATTTCGTCACGCGGTTGACGAAATTGCCCAGCACATCGGCGAGGTCCTTGTTCACGACGCCCGCGAAATGTTCCCAGGTGAAATTGGAATCCGCGCTCTCCGGCGCGTTCGCCATCAGATAATAGCGCCAGTAATCGGCGGGCAGAATCTCCAGCGCCGCATCCATGAAGATGCCGCGCTTGCCGCTGGTGGAGAATTTTCCGCCGTAATAATTCAGCCAGTTAAAGCCTTTTATCTGATCGACCAGCTTCCACTTTTCACCCGAGCCCATGATGGTGACTGGGAAACCGACCGTGTGGAACGGCACATTATCCTTGCCCATGAATTCGATGTAGCGCGCGTCGCCCTGCCACCATTCGCGCCAGAGATCGCCCTTGCCGTTCTTGTCCGCCCATTCTTTCGTGGCGCCGATATATTCGATGGGCGCGTCGAACCAGACGTAAAATACTTTGCCTTTCAGCTTGCCTTCGCCGATATCGTCGGGCACCGGCACGCCCCAGGAAAGATCGCGCGTGATGCCGCGATCGAGCAATCCTTCATCCAGCCATTTGCGCGCGATCGAAAGCACGAGCGGCGACCAATCCGCCGAATGGCCGTCGATCCATGTGCGCAATTGCTCCACGAATTGGGATTGCTTCAGAAACAGATGCGCGGAATCGCGGATCTCGATATCGGTGGAATTGGAAATCGCCGAACGCGGATCGATAAGATCAGTGGGATCGAGCACGCGCGTGCAATTCTCGCATTGATCGCCGCGCGCTTTCTCGTAGCCGCAATAGGGACAGGTGCCGATCACATAGCGGTCGGGCAGAAAGCGCTTTTCGGCATTGGAATAGACTTGCTTCGTCGTGCGCAATTCGAGATGACCGTTCTTCCACAGCGCGCGCGCAAAACCTTGCGTCAGTTCCGCGTTCTGCGGCGAGGAGGACCGGCCGAAATAATCCCACGAAAAGCCGAAGCCTTCGCCCAGCTTTTTCTGGATTTCGTGCTGCTCGGCGCAAAAGGCCGAAACCTCCTGCCCGGCTTCGAGTGCTGCAAGCTCCGCCGGCGTGCCGTGCTCGTCGGTGGCGCAGATATAGAGCGTCTCATGGCCCCGCGCCCGCTGAAACCGCGCATAGACGTCGGCCGGCAGCATCGAGCCCGCCAGATTGCCCAGATGCTTGACGCCGTTGATATAGGGCAATGCGCTGGTGATGAGAACGCGTGTCATGTTCCGCCGTTTTTGAAACCGTGAGGGAGATTATCGGGTTACGCGAATCCGTCTATACCCTGTTGGCGGTCGGCGTGCCGCCCGGAGGGCCGTTATGACGCACAAGAGGTCTTTCTGGGCCGGGTTTCAGAGCAATCTGCTGGCGGGCTTGCTGACGATCACGCCTTTGGTGGTCGTGCTCTTCGTGTTCGATTTCTTTCTGGAGATACTTGTCCACGGCGGGCCATCCGCTGGCGCTGGGCCTGATCGATTTCATCGACGACCGCTATCCCGCCATGACCCCGATCCTCGCCGACGATGGCGTGCGCTGGGTGGCCGCCGTGGTGGTGGCGCTGCTGGCACTTTATTCCATCGGCGCAATCGCCAGCCGCGTGATCGGCCAGCAGCTCATCCGCTATGCCGAGCTTCTCATCGGGCGCATTCCGCTGGTGCAATCCATCTATTCCGCCGCCAAGAAGCTGGTGACCGTGGTGCAGCAAAAGCCGGACGGCACCGCGCGCGTGGTGCTGATCGAATTTCCCCATCCGGGCCTGAAGGCGGTGGGGCTTGTCATGCGCACCTTCACCGACACCTCCACGGGGCAGGAACTGGCCGCGGTGTTCGTGCCCACCTCGCCCAACCCGACATCGGGCTATCTGGAGATCGCCCCGGTCGAGCGGCTGGTCGCCACCGACATGACCATGGAACAGGCCATGAGCATGGTTGTGTCGGGCGGGGCCACGGCACCCGACCGGATCACGACGGGGCGGATGCTTTAGCCCTCATGCTTCGTCCCTCGGCAAGCTCGGGATGAGGGGCTCAGCATGAGGGTTTAGCCAAATCCCTCACCCTGAGCCTGTCGAAGGGTGAGGTGGTTGCAAGACCGCATCGTGCAGCGTATTTCCAAGCCGAAGCCGGCTTAGCTCAGTTGGTAGAGCACGTGATTTGTAATCACGGGGTCGCGGGTTCGATCCCTGCAGCCGGCACCAGTCTTCGCCGCGCAGCGGCGGAGACTGCCACGGCGAAGCGCGTCAGCGTGAAGCCGGGCTGGTAATCGGTTCGCGCGGCTTCGCCTTGGCAAGCCACTTTTCTTGCATTCCGCGAGCTACGCATGGCAAGCCGGCTCAAGCCGCTTTCGAGCCCCGGCGTTTGGTTTTCTGTCGCGGGAGCGCGCGCGCCAATATGGCATTGATCCGCGACTGCCATCCCTCACCCGTAGCCTTGTAGGCCGCAACGATTTTCGCATCCAGCCGCAGAGAAACGCGCTCTTTCGGATGTGCAAGTTTCGGCCGGCCGCGACCGCGCTTCATGGCCTCTACGACATCCGGCATGTCCGCGCGAAGCGATTTGGCGCGGGCAAAATCCGCCGCACGCATCTCCGGAATATCATCGTCAACGACGATGCGCTTTTTGGATTTACTTGCCATAGCGTCTGGCCTTCTTCCGATTTGCTTTGCGAAAGCTGACAATTCGCACTCTGGTTCCGCGTTTGCAGAAGGCCACCATGTGAAGGCGGCCTTTCCACAAGGCGAATGCCCAAAACCCGGTTCGGGATAAGAAAAGCGTTGATCCTCGATATAGGTCGCGCCGTCCCAATCGAGGTTCTTTGCGTCGTCGAAATCCAGCCCGTGCTTTTGGATATTCCCACGGCGCTTGTCTTCGTCCCATTCCAATTCCGGCATAATTTTATGTAGGACTAAAAATACCGCCTGTCAAGGCCGGGAGTCCTACAATAATTATGGGGCAATTTGATGTCGATTGAACATTTTTATCGTCATGGCCGGGCTTGTCCCAGCCACCTATGAACACTCTGCAAGACGGAGTTTATGGGTGGCCGCCACGAGGGCAGCCATGACGACGACGTATAAATCCAGTTCAAAATAAACTTGATTACGGCCCCGCGACATCCGCAATCGTCGGCGCGAGATTGGCCTGGCGGTCGAAATTCACCGGCGCGAAATTGCGCACCGCGTTTTCGGCGGCTTGCAGATCGTCGGATGTGAGTTGCGCGCTCAGCGCCTCCACGCGGTCGGCGGATTCCTTGTCGCCCTGGCTCGCCGCAATCGCATACCATTTATACGCATCGAGCAGGCTTTGCGGCACGCCCTGTCCGCGCTCGTAAAGTACTGCGAGATTGAACTGCGCATCGGCAAGCCCCGCATTGGCCGATTTCAGGAACCAGCTTGCGGCCTGCATATAATCCTGCGCGACGCCGGCACCTTCGGCATAGGCGACGCCGAGGCGATACATCGCCTTGCGGTTTCCGTCGGCCGCGGCGGTTTGATACCAATGCACGGCCTGTGCGGCATCCTTGCCGACGCCGATCCCGCGCTCATACATCGTGCCGAGCGTGTATTGCGCGACGGGCTCATGCGCGTTGGCGGCGCGCGCGAGCCATTGCGCCGCACTGGCATCGCTGCCGCTGGCCTGCATGTATTTGAGCCCGACGATCAGAGCCGCCTGTGCATCGCCGGAATTTGCAAGTGCGGTCACGCGATCGAGCGGTGCCGCGACCTTCATCTTCGATGACGGCATTGTATCGGCGCGCGCCGAGGCCATCTGCGGCAGCGGCGACATCGTTTTCACATCGCCCGCACCCTGGCGCAGGAACATGCCAGCGCCCACCAGCACCACGGCCAGAACGCCCGCACAGGAAATCAGGTAGCGCGTGTAGAGCTTGCGCTTGTCGTCATTGGCTGGCCAGCCGATGGCGCCCATCAGCGGCGTTGAGACATTGCGCTCGGTTTCGGCCATTTCGGCTGCCGCGCTCGCCGCGCGCCGCGCCGCATTGAGGAAGGAATCCGACGGCTCCGATTTCGGCTCGCGCTCTTCCGGCGCGGGCGCGGGGATAAAGGTGAGCTTGTCTTCGTGCACCAGTGCTTCGGCCTTGGGCGCGTCGGGATCGACGGCGCGCAGCATTTCGGCGCGCAACGTGGCGATGGAGGCAAGATTGCGCTGATCGGCCACTTCCACGCGGCGCGTCAGCGCATCGGCGCTGTCCTTGGCGCGCCCATCGGCGGCGTCCAGATGCTGCTGGATGTCGCGCATGCCTTCGGCGACGAGGCCTTCGGCGCGCTCGGCGGAATGCTCGGCCTTTTCCATGCGCGTGGAAAGATCGTTCAGCGTGTGCTCGAACACGCGCAAGCGGCGCTCCAGCCACGCATCGACGCGCGGCCGGGGGAAAGCCGAACGGCGCTCGGCGCGTTGATTGTCGTCGGCGGGAGGCGTGGCTTCCGGCTCCGGCGAGGCTTCCACGATGGTGGATTCCGGCGCGTGAGCTTGCCCGAATATCTCGGGTTCCGGCGCCGGGATTTCTTCTTGCAGCGCTTCTTGCGGCGCTTCTTGTGTTGCTTCTTGTATTTCTGCGGGCGCTTCTAGCTGCGCCTCTTCTTGTGGTTCTTCCCTTGTTTCGACGTGCGTTTCTTCGTGCGTTTCGGCTTGCGCTTCTTCCGGTGCGGCTGCTTGCGCGATCTCGGTGTTCGCCGTTTCGGGCGCGGTATCTTCCGGGGTTTTGTGCATCAGCTTGCCCAGCGCAGTGAGATCGTCGGCCACGATGCTGGCCAGCAATTCTTCCTTGTTGCGGAAATGGCCATAGACGGTGGGCCGCGCGAAACCGGCTTCGTCGGCGGTGCGGCTGAGCGAAACGGCGGATGCGCCATCGCTCGCCGCGATGCGCCGCGCCGCTTCGATGATGGCAAGCCTGGTGGCGTCGCGGCCCCAGGGACGGCCGCGAACGCGCGCGGTCACTTCGCCAAGAATGCGCCCCATCGATACGGTCCCGGTTTCTTCCAGGGACGATATTAACGGTGCAATTGTTTAAGGAGGGCTTTCGAAAACAGGTTTAATCGGTCCCGCCGATTTGGCGCGCATTGATGGAAAGGTTTTGTTAAGCCGGATTGGCCACCACATCGCCGCGCGGATGGCGCGCGCGTTCCCAGCGGGTAAGCGCGGTGACGGCGAGGATTGTGCCGAAATAAAACACAAGCTGGGCGCCGTTCGGCGCGTCGCTATAGCCGATGAGCGTGTGGAGCAGGCGGCCCGCAATGCCGTTTTCCGGCAGAAGCCAGGAGGTGTTCCACACTGTGGACGTCAGAAATTCGAGATAGCCGCCCTGCTGGATGAAGAGGATCGCTTGCGATGCCATGCCCGCCGCCAAGCAGCGTGATGAGCCACGCCGTGACGCGGAAAAGTTTGCCCGGCGGAATGGAGAGCAGCCCGTAATACATGAGCGCGGACATGGCCGCACCCGCGCCCAGCCCCAGCGCGCCGCCGATCAGCATCGAGATTTGCGAAGTGCCGCCGCTGCTGGCGATGCCATAGAGGAACAGAACCACTTCCGATCCTTCGCGCAGCACCGCGACGCCGACGACGATGGCCAGTGCCGTCATCGGCCGTTCGCCCGTGCTGACGGATGCACCGACCATTTTCATTTCGCGCGCCATGGCGCGGCCATGGCCTGCCATCCACACATTGTGCCAGGTGAGCATGACGACGGCGAGCAACAGGATCGTTGCGTCGAAGAATTCCTGCCCCGATCCCGCGAACAGCGAGGACAATTCGCCCGCGAACGCGGCGACGAGACACGCACCGACAATGCCCGCCGCAACGCCATAACTCACAAACAATCCGCGGCGCGGCACGCCCCTCGTCGCGGCCATTACGATGCCGACGATCAGCCCCGCCTCGATAACCTCGCGGAACACGATGAGCAATGTCGCAAGCATGTTCTACTCCGCGATCACGATGCCTTGGGCGGTATCGGAATGATATTCGCCCATGAAGGGATAACGCCCCGGCGCCAGCGGACGCAGCCGCACCTCGCCCGTGCCGTGGCCCACCACAACTTTCTCGACCTTCAGCGACGTGGAATCGAATTCCTCCGCCGTGTCGTCGTCATTGGTGAGCGAAATCACATTGGGCTGGTTCGCCTTCACATGGATTTCGGATGGCGTGAATTTGTGATCCTTCAGGCGCAGCGCAATGGCGCTCGTGTCCGCCCCGCAAGCGGGCGCGGCAAAGGCGAGTGCCAAGGCAGCACCAATCAGGGCAATGCGCTTCATCGAATCCTTCCGCAGCAAACCACTTTGGGGGCCAATCTCGCCCATGCGCTCATTCAATAATGCAACTCAGTCTTAATTACAAGGCGGCCTGGTGCCGCAGCGGCCGAGGCTTGGAAATCGCCTCCCAATTCAAAGCTTTCGTCATCGCCGGGCTTGTCCCGGCGACCCATAGCCTCCGTCCGGCAGGGTGTTCATGGGTGGCCGGCACAAGGCCGGCCATGACGAAGTGGTAGCGGTTCACCGTTACCGCAATCCGTCCTAAAAATGCAGCCAGATGGCCATGGATACCCCCTGCTCCTCCAGCGAATTGAGCCCCGCGGGCGAGATGAACGCCCCGCTCTGGATGGAAAGCCGGTGGCTGAGGCGGGTGACGGTGGAGAATTCGATCTTGTGCAGCCGGTAATATTCGTAAGGCGGGCGCGCATTGCCGGACGCCACGATGTTGAAACTTTGCAGCATCAGCTTGGTGCGCCAGTTGAGCTGATAGCCGAGCGTGAGATCGAGCGGGATTTCGTCGGCGCGCGGGCCCGCGATCCAGCGATAGCCGCTTTCGATGTCGATATAGCCGCGCCGGTGGAACAGCATGAAATTCGTGCCGTAGAGAAGGCGCGCCTCGATCTGGCGGCCGGCGGCGCCATCATGCGACACCGACATTTCATATGCGCCGGCACTTTTCGCCGTGAACTCCGCCGACAGCACGCCAATTGCATGTTCCAGCCGCACGCGCACCCCGCCAGCACCCGCCCAATCGCGATTGGTCTCGACGATCCCGCCGGGGCGGGCGTTGCGCGCGTAGGCGAATTCGGGAATGGCGATGATTGTCAGCCATTTGTTCCAGCCATATTCGATGTCGGCGCTGGTGAGCAGTTTCTGGAATTGCGCGGGCTGGCTCGGCGCGCCCGATGAATTGAAACTGGCGGTCGCAGTACTCCATGTTGTGCCCGCGATGATCTGCGTCTGGCCGCGCGGCATGGTCCACGCTCCGGCGAAAGCGGCATGCGGAATGAGCAGAAGAACAAGCGCAAGGATGCGGTTCACAAAAATCCCCACGCAGGCCTGCCCGTCAGCAAATGCGGCACGTCGAAATGCTGAAAGCGCGCGAGATAGAAAAGTGCGAGTGCCGTGACCGCGGGCATGAACAGGATCAGCGCATAAAAGCCCGCCGATTGCGCCATGCCCTTGCGGCGCAGGCCGAACAATCCGGTGAGGAGTGCAGCCAGGATCAATCCGCCCGCGGGATCGATGAGCACGGTTGCGGCCAGCGACGCGCCGAGGCGGATGATGCCGCGCGCATCGTCGCGCCTTGTGAACGACACCGCACTCGCAGCGACCATGCTCACGCCGATGGCAAGCAGAAGCGCGGCGGTCATGCGCGCATCTTCGATGTGCCGTGGCGCGTTTTTTCCCAATGCCAGGGTCTGGTGATGAGTTGAAAGGCGCCGCGATAACCCGCGAGCGAAATGAGCAGCCAGTAGAAGGGTGCGGCGAGCCCGAACGGCGTCAGCGCCAGCCAGCCGCGGCGATAGGGGCCGAGCATCGCGAGATAGGTGAACAGGCCGTTGCCGATCAGAAGCCCCAGCACCGGCAGATGCGCGCCGAACGGATCGGGCAAAGCGGGCGCTCCGGGAATGAGCGGCAGCAGCGACAGCGCCCAGAGGATCGGGCTTAAAAGTGCGGTGAGGATCGTGCCGCCGATAAACAACTGGAAACAGAAAAATCCGCGCGCGCCGGCATTCCGCCAAAGGCCGCGGGGCGAACGCATGTGCACGAGCCATGTCTGCATATAGCCTTTGAGCCAGCGCGAACGCTGACGCATCCAATTGCCGAGATCGTTGGTGGCTTCCTCGAACGTCGTGGAATCCAGCGTTGCGACGCGATAGCCCATTTGCGAAAGGCGAACGCCGAGATCGGCGTCTTCGGTGACGTTGTAAGGATCCCAGCCATGGATGGCGCGCAATGCGCCCGCGCGAAAATGATTGGAGGTTCCGCCGAGCGGCATGGGAACGCCGAGGCGGTCGAGACCGGGCAGCAGAAAATCGAACCATAAAGCGTAATCCAGCGCGAACATCGCGGTCAAAAAATTTTCGGATGCGTTGTAGAAATTGAGCCGCGCCTGAAGGCAGGCGATTTGCGGCGGGCTGGCGCGAAAGGCGGCAACCGCTTTCTTCAATTGATCGGGCTCCGGGCGATCCTCCGCATCGAAGATCACGATGAATTCGCCGCGCGCAGAAATTGAGCGCGTAATTGCACGCCTTCGGCTTGGTGCGGGGTTCGGCTTGCGGCACGCAGACGATTTCAAAACAATCGTCCAGGTCGAGCGCGAGCGCCGCCGCGATGGTTTCGCCGTCGTCTTCTTCGAGAACCAGCAGGATGTCGAGTTTGTTTTTCGGATAGTCGAGCGCGCGCATCGCCTCGACGAGCGACGGCAGCATATTCGCCTCGCGATAAAGCGGCACCAAAATCGTATAGAGCGGAAGATCGGTCTGCGCGGGTGCTTGTGCGACCGGCTGCTCGCCCGCGCCAACCCACACCAGCAGCGCGCGGAAGATTCCGTTTGCGAGATAACCGGACACGCAAAGCAAGGTCAGGCACGCGCCGACAATGACCGGCGCAACGAAAAACAAAATCGCGACGACGAGCGGAATGGCGAGCAGAACCGCGCCCTGCCCGCGCGTGACCGTGCGCTCAGCGGAAAATTCGGGTCGCGCATTTTTCAGCGCGCAAATGCTGCGTTCGAGGAACAGCTCGCGCGTGCCCCGCCGATGGCTCCTAGCCCGCTGATGTCGCACCGAACGCCCCAATTCAATGCCTTTGGCGGACGCGCCGTCCAATACGCGCATTCCGGTATTCGGATGCCGCCCCGAAACTACAGTTAATAGAAGATGAATATAGTTGAGTTGCGCAATAGTATTTGCCGCAACCTGTGGCTGCTAATGCGCGGGTGATTTCTTCTTCGCGGGGTCTTCAAGCGGCACCGAGCCGCTGCGCGAAAAGCGCTCGGCGGCTTCGCGCAGCCTGGGGTCCTTCATCTGCTCCTGCGTGACCTGACGGCCAAGGGCAGCGACCAGCGGAATTTCGTCGTCGGCGAGTTCTTTCATGCGCTCTTTGCGCGCGAAGGCCTGTTCGATGAAGGGTGCAAGTTCCTCCGCCTTGCGCTTCTGGCGCGCGGCTTCATGCTCGTGGAATTCGGGCATGACATCGCGGCCGAACAATTCCAGCGCCTCGCAGATATGTTCGTGCTTGTTGCGCCCGCCCTGCTGGATGAACGCGACCTGATCCACGCCTGCGCCCGCAAATTTGCGCAGATGGGCGCGCAGATCGTCCGGCGTGCCGATGCCGCCAGCGCCCGCATTGGCGGGCATGACATCCTTCACGCTTTCGAAATTCTTCCAGATGTCGGTGCGGCCCGGTTTATGTTCGCCGAAAATATAGTGATGGCCGAGCGCGTAGCCGAAGAATTTGAAACCGTCGAGCCCGCGCTTGCGCGCTTCTTCGGCTTGCGCGTGCACCGAAAATCCCGTGACCATGCAGATATTCGCGTTCACCGCGTGGCCGATGGGCACACATTCCTCTTTCAGGATGCGATAATAATCATCGACCCATTGCTTGGCTTCCGCCGGATCGACGAAGGCGAATGTCAGCGCGCCGATGCCAAGGCGCGCGGCCAGCTTGATCGTTTCGCGGTTGGAACATGCAACCCAAACGGGGGGATGCGGGCGCTGCACGGGCTTGGGCACGATATTGCGGCAGGGCATTTCGAAATATTGGCCCTTGAAGCCGGGATAGGGATCCATCGCCAGCATGTTCAGGCATTGCTCGGTCGTCTCGCGCCACATCGCGCGCTTTTCGGCGACGTTGACGCGATAACCGCCGAGTTCCAGCGCCGCCGAAGATTCGCCCGTGCCGAATTCCACGCGCCCGTTCGACACCAGATCGAGTGTGGCGATGCGCTCGGCCACGCGCGCGGGATGATTGTAGCCCGGCGGCATGAGCACGATGCCGTGGCCAAGCCGGATGTTCTTCGTGCGCTGCGAACACGCCGCGAGAAAAACCTCAGGTGCTGAGGAATGCGAATATTCTTCGAGGAAGTGATGCTCCACTTCCCACGCATGATCGATGCCGAGGCGGTCGGCGAGTTCAACCTGATCGAGCGCGTCCTGAAATAGTTTCAGCTCATCGCCGTCGTTCCACGGGCGCGGAAGCTGATGCTCGTAGAAGATTCCGAATTTCATGGAGCGCACCTCTGGTTCACATCGCCCTCATGCTTCGACAGGCTCAGCATGAGGGATTGGCTTACTCCCCTCACCCTGAGCTTGTCGAAGGGTGCGGTCATTACGGCTTCATCATCGTGACGGGCGCACTCTTCACGCCCGCGAGCGCCGCGCTTTTGTCGGCGGCATCGAACGCGGCCATGATCTGCGCAAACCGCATGTTCACGAAATCGCGCATCGGCGGATGGGTGAAGATGTAAAGCTCGTTCGCCTGAATGGCCTCGGCCACGCGCGCGCCGACGATATCCGGATCGATGCCCGACAGCACCATTTGTGCGGCCTGTTGCTGCTGTTCGCCGATGCCGGAATCGACGTCCGCGTTGCCGCCATATTTGTCCTGCCGCACGCGGCCGCTTTCATGGATGCGCGTGCGCACAAAGCCGGGGCAGAGTACCGACACGCCGATATTGTCGGGCGCCAATTGCATGAACCAGCCTTCGCTCATGGCGACGACGGCGAATTTCGTGGCGCTGTAAGGCTCCATATTGGGCGGCGAAATCATGCCGGCCATGGATGCGGTGTTGACGATGTGTCCGCCTTCGCCGTGGCTGCGAATGAGCGGCACGAACGTCTCCACGCCATAGATGACGCCTTTGAGATTGACGTCGATGATCCAGTCCCAATCCTTCGGCGTGACATGGCCGATGGGCCCGCCAACCGCCACGCCCGCATTGTTGCAGACGATATGAATTTTGCCGAACGCGGCAATGGCTTCGAGCGCGGCTTCGCGCACGGCCTCGCGTTCGCTCACATCGCAGCGCACGGCGACCGCCTTGATCTGCTCGGAGATCAAACGCGCGGCGGCTTCCTGTGCGGCGGCCTTGTCGATATCCGCCAGCACCACTTGCGCACCGGCGCGGCCGAACGCGCGCGCCATCGATAGACCAATGCCGCTCGCGCCGCCGGTGACGAACGCGGTTTTGCCCCTGAAATCCTTCATCATGCTGCCTGCTTTTGCTCGAGTGCGTCGAAACGGCGGATCAATTCCGCGCCGTTTGGTTTCTTGGAAAGTGCGCCCGCGATTTCGTCATGGGTGAGCTTGCGGTCGAAATCCATGTTGGTGACGGCGTGCCAGTTCACCATGCCGCGCCACACCGGATCGATGACCGCCGCACCGGAGATTTGCCCGCCATCGACCGTCTTGAATGTCACGCTGCGAAGCTCCGACACGAAATCGGTGAGATAGCCGACATGGGGTGCTTCGTCCTGACGAATGCGGTCAACGAGATCGGCCGCGTGCATTGCCGCCTCGCGCCGGTCGCGGAAATTCGCCGGATCGCGCATGACAGTGGTGCAGAAGGAGAAGAAATTCTCCGCCCGCACTTCGATCATCAGCACGTTCATCAGCAACAAAATCCAGTCTTCGTAGTCTTTGGGAATTTGCGGCATCAACCGGCCAAGCTCCGGCCGCTGGATGCTTTCGGGAATTACCGGAACGGGGTACGCGTTCTTTCCGAACAGCATGTCGCGCACCGCGAACCACATGGAATCGTGACCGCCCTCGCCCTTCGCGGCGTTGCCGCCTTCGTCCAGGCCATGCGCCATGAGCAGGCCCTTGTTCAGATGACCCACCGCCATCTCAGAAATATCTTCCACCACGATCTGCTGAAAATCCGGCGCGGTTGCTTGCGTAAGGCGCAGCCCGCGCGCTTCGATCATGCCGGTGATGGTCAGCGAATCCCACAGCGTTTGCCCAAGCCCGAGATCGAGCAGAAATTTCTGCTGCGCGACGGTCGGATAGGAACCGCGCACCATCAAGGCTTGCGAGGAATCCACCAGATCGTGGCCGCGCGACTTGACCTGCTCGGCCCATGCTTCGATCGCGGGCGCGCGATTGAGCGTGCGCGGAGAAATGTAGGTGCCCTTCGCGTCGAAACCGCCATGCAGGCGATAGCCCGCTTCCTCATGGGGTTTGGCGTAAGAATGCTCGGCGAGGATTTCCGCCGCCGTATAGGTAAGTCTGGTCACTGATTGCCCTCCTCGACGAGCGGCTTCCCAAACTGATAATTTGTCAGATATGGCCCGGTGTCAATCGGGCTTCAGCGCCCGCACCAGAAAACGGGTGAGATTTGTCGTGACTTCGGCACGGCTGCGGCCCGCATGAAAGCCCGCGGCCGCGGTCTGATGGATCGCGCCCACAATGGCCTGACCGATGATGTCGGGATCGTACTGCGCCGTGGCGTGGCCATGGGCGACGATGGTGCGCAGATTCTCAGCCCAGTCGATTCCCCAGCGCAGCAACAGCGGCACGGCTTGCGCGCCCTCCGCGTCGATCACCGCTTCGTCGGTCATCGCCGCGTTCAGCACGCCGGGATGGCTTTCGGCGTAATCGAAGATCGCGTTCAGCGTGTTGGCGATGAGGGTTTCCAGCGTGTCGTTTTCGGTGACGCGCGCGCGCACATAACCGTCGAGTTCCTGACGCGCATCCTCCACGAAGGCGAGGAAACAGGCCCGCTTGTCGGGGAAATGCAGATAGAAGGTGCCGTGCCCCAGCCCCGCCTCGCGCGCAATATCCTGCGGGCGGGTAGCATGGTAGCCGCGCTCCACAAACAGCTTGCGGGCGGCTTTCTTCAGCTTGGACAGGCTTTCCGGCTTGCGGCGCGCCGGGCGCGGATCGTCAAGCCTTGTTTCGGGTGCGGACATTGGCCGACTTTCGGATGATGAAGGCCGATAAGTCAATGCGAACGATGGCCCCCTCGCCCTTCGACAGGCTCACCCTTCGACAGGCTCAGGGTGAGGGGTTGAGCTAATCCCTCATGCTGAGCCCGTCGAAGCATGAGGGCCGCGTTTCTCACGCCGCTTTCGCCCGCATCGCGCGCCACACTTTTTCCGGCGTCGCGGGCATGTCGATATGGGCGACGCCCGCCGCATCGCTGACCGCGCTGATGAAGGCGGGCATCGCGCCCACGGTTCCCGCTTCGCCGCAGCCTTTCGCGCCCATCGCATGCGTTTTGCACGGGATTTCTTCATAGGCGAAATTGATATCCGGCATGTCGTCGGCGCGCGGCATCGCGTAATCGGTGAAGGATGCGGTGAGGATTTGACCGCTCTCCGCGTCATAGACGCAATTCTCCAGCAGCGCCTGACCGAGCCCCTGCACCACGCCGCCATGCACTTGCCCCGCGACCAGCATCGGATTGATGACGCGGCCGAAATCGTCGAGCACCGAATAGCGCGCGATTTCCACCTTGCCGGTGTCAGGATCGACTTCCACTTCGCAGATGTGGCAGCCGTTCGGGAAAGTAGATGCCTCGCCATTGAAAGTCGCGTCGCTGTCGAGGCCATTTTCGAAGCCGGGAATTTTTTCGCGCTTCAGCGTGACCGCGAGTTCGCCGGTCGTGATGCTGCGCTCGGTTTTCGCCACGCGGAAACGGCCGACGCCTTCCACGACATCGAAGCCGACTTCGCCGCCGCCGGCCTGCAACACCTGCCCCGCCGCGACCTTGCCCTTCTTGATGACTTCATCGGAGGTCGCGAGCAACGCGCCGCCCGCCATGTTCAGCGAGCGCGAGCCGCCGGTGCCGCCGCCATTCACCCATTCGGTGTCGCCCTGCTTCACCGTGATGGATTCGAACGGCACGCCGAGCTTTTCGGCAACGAGTTGCGCGAACGCGGTTTCGTGGCCCTGTCCGTTCGATTGCGTGCCGACATAAAGCTCCACGCCGCCATTCTCGGTGAATTTCACCGCCGCCGGTTCGCTGCCGACCGCGAAGGTGATTTCGACATAATAGGCGATGCCGAGGCCGCGCTTTTTGCCGCGCGCTTCGGATTCCTTGCGCCGCGCGGCGAAGCCCGAAACGTCGGCGCGCTGCAAAGCCATGTCCAGCATGCGCGGATAGTCGCCGGAATCGAAATTCACGCCGGTCCAGTTTTTGTAAGGAAGTTCGGCGGGCGTCGGCAGATTGCGGCGGCGCAATTCCACGCGATCGATGCCGGTTTTCGCCGCGGCCGCATCCATCAGCCGTTCCATCAGATAGGCCGCTTCCGGCCGCCCCGCGCCGCGATAGGCGTCGAGCGGGGCGGTGTTGGTGAAATAGCCTTTGATGTTGGCAAACAATTTCGGCACGCGATAAAGCCCGCCGAAAATGCGCCCGCCCGCGAGCGTGGCGATGAACGGGCAAAATTGCGACAGATATCCGCCCATGTTCGCCGTGCCGGTGATGCGCATGGCGAGAATTTTGCCGTCCTTGTCGAGCGCGAGTTCGGCGCTCGTGTGCATGTCGCGGCCGTGATCGTCGGACAGAAACGCTTCGGTGCGGTCGGACGACCAGCGCACGGGACGCCCCAACTTTTTCGCCGCGATCAGCACCAGCGGCTGTTCGGGATACATGAAGCCCTTCATGCCGAAACCGCCGCCGACATCGGTGGTGATGACGTGGAGTTTTTCGGTGGGAATGTTCAGCACATGCCGCGCCACGCGGTCGCGCAATCCGCCGAGCCCTGATTGCCGGAATAGAGCGTGTAATGATCCTTCGCCTTGTCGTAGAGGCCGATGGCGTTGCGCGTTTCCATCGAGTTCACGACGATGCGGTTCTGCACGACTTCGACGGATGCTGTGTGCGCGGCCTTCGCGAACGCTTCGGCCACGCCCGCTTCGTCGCCGCTGACCCAGTCGAAGCAGAGATTGTTCGGCGCGGTGTCCCAGATCTGCGGACCTGCATCGGCGCTGTCGAGCGTGCCCGCCGCATCGAGCGGCTCGTATTCCACCGCGACCAGTTCGGCGGCGTCCATGGCCTGCGCATAGGTTTCGGCGATGACCATCGCAATGGCCTCGCCCGCGAACGTCACCTTGTCTTTCGCGAGCAGCGGCTTTGGCGGTCATTTTCGCGGGCGTGCCGTCGCGGCTCGGAATCGGCGCCAGGCACGGCATGGGTGCCGCGCCCGCCGCTTCCACATCCTTCCATGTCAGCACGCCGATCACGCCCGGCGCTTTCTTGGCGTCGGAAATGTCGATGGATGCGATCTTCGCATGGCCGTGCGGGCTGCGCAGAAACGCGACGAAGCCTTCACGGTCGAAGCGCAGATCGTCCGTGTACTGACCGTGACCCGGTGATGAAGCGGATATCTTCGACGCGGCGAACCGATTGACCGATACCGAATTTCATTTTGCTGCTCCATCATTTTCCTCCCCCGTTCACGGGGGAGGTGTCGAATGAGCGAAGCGAGTGAGACAGAGGGGGCGCACTGCACGCCCCCCACGCCGCTTCGCGGCACTCCCCCCGTAAACGGAGGGAGAAAGGGTCGAGCTAATTCCTGTAACTCGGATCCATCCGGTCCAGCTTGCGCAGCAGCGCCGGCCAGGCGAGCGGGCCGATCATGCCGTCGAACGCGACATAGCCCTGCATCGCGGCTTTCTCCGGCACGCCCTGATTGGGCATGTTGGGTTTCACCCCGCCCGCAAGCGCGCGAACCTGCATCGAGCAGGCGCGCTCCAGATAGTACATGCGCATGAAAGCATCGGCGCAGGTCTAGCCGAGCGCCAGCGTGCCGTGATTGCGCAGGATCATCACATGCTTGTTGCCGATGTCGTGCACCAGCCGGTCGCGCTCATCGAGATCGAGCGCCACACCTTCGTAATCGTGATAGGCCGTGTCGCCGCAGATCATCATGGCGTGCTGGTCGAGCGGCAGAAGCCCGTTCTCCTGCGCCGATACCGCGACGCCGTCGGTCGTGTGCAGATGGATGATGCAATGGGCGTCATCGCGGTTCATGTGCAGCGCGGAGTGGATGGTGAAGCCGGCCGGGTTCACGGGGAACGGCGATTCCTGAACCTTGTTGCCTTCGACATCGATCTTCACCAGGCTCGACGCGGTGATCTCCTCGAACAGCAGCCCGTAGGGATTGATCAGGAAGTGATGCTCCGGCCCCGGCACGCGCGCGGAGATATGGGTGAAGATCATGTCGTCCCAGCCATAGAGCGCGACAAGCCGGTAGACACGCCGCCAGATCGACGCGCAGCTTCCATTCCTCCGCACTCACCTTGCCTTTCAGCGAGGGAACATTGTCGATCCCGGAAGGTGTCACGCGCATCTGTTCGGCTACATCCAACATGGTCTGCTCCTTGAGCGAATAGGGGTGGTCAAGAGTGTCCCCGCGCGCCGAGCCCTGTCAACGCACGCGGGCCACCGCTTTCGTCCAGCCGTCATAAAGATTGTCGCGCATGGCGGCGTTGAGCGCGGGCTCGAAACGGCGGTCCAGCGCCCAGCCGCGCGCGATATCGTCGAAATCGCGGAACAATCCGGCGGAAAGCCCCGCGAGATACGCCGCGCCAAGGGCGGTGGTTTCGGTCACTTGCGGGCGGTCCACCGGCAAGTCCGGTCAGGTCGGCGAGCCGCTGGCAGAACCAGTCATTCTTCACCATCCCGCCATCGACCTTGAGGGCGGAGGGTTTTCCGAGCCCCGCCGCTTCCATGTCGCGCGCCATGGCCTCCAGAAGATCGCGGGTCTGGTAGCAGACGGCATCGAGGGCGGCGCGCGCGATTTCCGCCACGCCCATGTCGCGGGTGAGGCCCAGAATAGCGCCGCGCGCGTCCGGGTCCCAATAGGGCGCGCCAAGTCCGGTGAAGGCAGGCACGAAATAAAGCCCTTCCGCCGATTTGGCGGTGCGGGCCAGCGCCTCGATCTCTGCCGCGTTGCGGATGACGCCCAGCGCATCGCGCAGCCATTGCACCACCGCGCCCGCGATGAAGATGCTGCCTTCGATGGCGTAGGCGGTCTGCCCCTTCGCGCGATAGGCGGCGGTCGCGATCAGGCGGTTGCGCGATGCGGGAACCTTCGCGCCCGTGTTGACCAGCGCGAAACAGCCCGTGCCGTAAGTCGATTTCACATCGCCGGGCTTGAAGCACGCTTGCCCAAACGCGGCCGCCTGCTGATCGCCGGCAACCCCGCGAATGGGAATGGAATGGCCGAGCAATCCTTCCTCGGTGACGCCGAAATCGCCCGCGCTGTCGCGCACATCGGGCAACGCCGCGCGCGGCACATTGAACAGGCGCAGCATGGCGTCGTCCCATGCGAGCGATTTGAGATCGAGCAGCATCGTGCGCGAGGCATTGGTCACATCGGTCGCGTGAAGTTTGCCGCCGGTGAGTTTGTAGATCAGCCATGAGTCGATCGTGCCGAGCGCAAGCTCGCCGCGCTCGGCACGCGCGCGCGCGCCGGGAATATGATCGAGTAGCCATTCGCATTTCGTGGCGGAGAAATAGGGATCGAGCAGCAGCCCGGTCGTCGCGGTGACGGTTTGCTCCTTGCCCTCGTCCCTCAACGCGCGGCAGCGATCCGCCGTGCGCCGATCCTGCCAGACAATCGCGTGATGCAGCGCTGCACCCGTCTTTCGATCCCACAACACGGTGGTTTCGCGCTGGTTGGTGATGCCGATGGCCGCGATGTCGCTTGCCGCCACGCCCTTCGCCGCGACACGGCAGCAGGAAAGTGTCGCCTGCCAGATTTCTTCGGCGTCGTGCTCCACCCAGCCATTCGCCGGGAAGAATTGCTTCAGTTCGATGGAATGGCTCGCGACGGGTTTGGCCGCACTGTCGAACAGGATCGCGCGCGACGATGTGGTTCCCTGATCGATGGCGAGAATAAAGGGCGGTTCGAAATTCATGGATTCGCCAATCCTTGCGGAGATTTTACCTTAACACGCTGTTAACGCCATTTGCCTAGGATCACGCCAGCCAATGGGGAGCGCCATGCAGGTGCAGGCCGCACACGATCTGAACGACGCGGCCAGACTGGCCCGGCCCGCCGCCCATCCGCAAGATGGCAGCGCTGCCAGGCTGGTCGAGAAACTTGCGACCGCCGGTCAGTTGCGCGCGGGCTTTCTGATGCGCGTGCTGCAACAGGGCGAGTTCGAACTCTTCGATACCGCGTTCGCGAGGCTGCTCGATCTCGAATTGCCGCATTTGCGCCGCGCGCTCTACGAACAGGGACCGCGCCCGGTGGCGCTGGCCTGCCGCGCGGTGGGCATCGACCGCTGCGTGTTCTCCACCGTCTTCGAACTCTCCCGCAAGAGCCGCGGGCTTTCCCCCACGCTCACCGCCGACGAGCGGGCCGATGTCGATAGCGCCTTCAACAGCTTCTCGAAGGCCGAGGCGATGGCCCGGATCAGGGCGCAGGCGTAGAAGCGAATTCGATCCCAAAAATTCAAGCATGAATCCCCCTCCCCTTGCGGGAGGGGGCGAATGTTTTGAGCGCGTAGCGAAGCGAACGCGAAAAACATTCGGGGGAGGGGTTTGCTGCAACATACCCCTCCCCCGCGTCCCCCGGAACAAGTCCGGGGTCCACGCCCCCTCCCACAAGGGGAGGGGGAATCTGGAGACGTGATTTCATCCCCCTGCAACATGCTTTAAGGTGCCCGCATGATCGATCCGTTCGGCCGGTACATCTCCTATTTGCGCGTATCCGTCACGGATCGCTGCGATTTCCGCTGCGTCTATTGCATGTCGGAGCATATGACCTTTTTGCCCAAGGCGGAGGTGCTGACGCTGGAGGAGATCGAGCGGCTGTCCGCCGCCTTCATCGCCAAGGGCGTGGAGCGCATCCGCATCACCGGCGGCGAGCCGCTGGTCCGGCGCAATGTGATGAGCCTGTTCGAGCAGCTCGGAAGCGCGCATCGGCAGCGGGCTGAAGGAATTGACGCTTACAACCAATGGCAGCCAGCTCTCCCGTTTTGCGCGCGATCTGCATGCCGCGGGCGTCAAGCGCATCAATGTCTCGCTCGACACGCGCGACGCGGCGAAATTCAAGGACATCACACGCTGGGGCGAATTGCCGAAGGTGCTGGCGGGCATCGACGCGGCGCGGGATGCGGGCCTGAGCGTGAAGATCAACATGGTCGCGCTGAAGGACATAAACGAGGACGAAATCGCGGGCATGCTCGAATGGGCGCATGGGCGCGGTATGGATTTGACGCTGATCGAAACCATGCCGCTCGGCGAAATCGACGGCGACCGCGTGGCGCAATATCTGCCGCTGTCTGTCGTGCGCGCGAAGCTGGAAGAACGCTACACGCTGGAAGATGTCGCCCATCGCACGGGCGGGCCCGCGCGGTATGTGCGCGTGCGCGAGACGGGCGGGCTGCTCGGCTTCATCACGCCGCTGACGCACAATTTCTGCGAGAGCTGCAACCGTGTGCGGCTGACCTGCACGGGCGAATTGTTCATGTGCCTCGGCCAGAACGACAACGCCGATCTGCGCGCACCCTTGCGCGCCTCGGCCGATGATGGATTATTGAACGCAGCGATTGACGCGGCCATTGCGCGCAAACCGAAGGGGCATGATTTCGTGATCGACCGCCGCCATGCAGCGCCCGCGCTCGCCCGCCACATGTCGATGACGGGCGGCTGAGATGGCGCAAAAAATTCATTTCACCGCGTCCGATTCTCCCGACGCGCAAGAGGCGCTGGTCGCCATGCGCGCGCTTTACAAGGATGCCGGCGCCGACGACGCCGATGTCGTGGTGGCGCTGGGCGGCGACGGATTCATGCTGCAAACGCTGCACAATTTCACCGGCAAGGGAAAGCCGATCTACGGCATGAATCTTGGCTCGGTCGGATTTCTGATGAACGAATTCCGTGAGACGGGGCTGGACGCACGCCTCGAAGCGGCGGAAGCGGGGCATGTGCATCCGCTGCGCATGCGCGCGCACACCCATTCGCGGCCCATGGATGCGCTGGCCTTCAACGAAGTCTCGCTGCTGCGCCAGACGCGGCAGGCGGCGAAAATCCGCATCGTGGTGGATGACAAGGTTCGCATCTCCGAACTCATCTGCGATGGGCTGCTGATTGCAACACCCGCCGGAAGCACGGCGTATAATCTTTCCGCGCATGGCCCGATCCTGCCGATCGACGCGGCGCTGCTTGCGCTGACGCCGATCAGTGCGTTCCGCCCGAGGCGCTGGCGCGGCGCGCTGCTGCCACATCGTTCGCGCGTGCGCTTCGAGATTTTGGAATCCCACAAGCGGCCAGTGAGTGCGGTCGCCGACGATCTGGAAGTGCGCGATGTGGTGGCGGTGGATGTGGCCGAGGATCGCTCCATCACCATGACCATGCTGTTTGACGCGGGCCATAGCCTCGATGAGCGCATATTGGCGGAACAGTTTATGGATTAGAGTTTTTCGAAACGGAATTTATCCATTCCCAAAACCGTCATGGCCGGGCCTGTTCCGGCCACCCATAAACTCCGTCGAGCAAGGTGTTCATGGATGGCCGCCACAAGGGCGGCCATGACGAAACAAAACAACTACATCGCCTCGCGCATCGGCGCCCAGGTCTGGTCGTAACCCGCATCGTCGCGGATACGCAGGATGGGGCCATCGGGCGTTTGCTCGGTCCATGGCGTCACCGGCAGCGGTTCGGAGGCATGCGCGGCCTCGAAGGCTTCGGTCACGGTCGCGGAATGGGCGAGCTTCATCAAATTCAGCTTGGTCGGAAAGATCACGTTCCATTTCTTGCGGTCGGCGATGGCTTCCTCCGGCGCGATCCAGATGGAGTCCACGGATTCGCGGCCGTCATGGCGTCCGGCATGGCCTTCGGGCGCGCTTGCGAGAAAAAACTGCGTGTCGAAACGCTTGGGCATCATCTCCGGCGTGATCCAGTGCGCGAAACGCACCAGCCGGTCGCAGGCGAGCCGCAAATTTTCCGCCTTCAGCATTTCGTGCAGCGCGAGTTCGTTTTTTTCGAGGCGCTCGCGATAATGCGAAAGCTCCGCGAGGCGCTCGGCCGACACCAGCCCGTCGCTGCCCGCTTCGCGCGCGAACAGAATGCCCGACTCTTCGAAGGCTTCGCGGATCGCGGCGGCACCCATCGCGCGCATTTCGGTCGTCCAGTTCGCCACGCCATCGGTGAGGTCGAGCAGTGCGGCGTCGAAATCGCCCTTCGAAACCTTGCCGCCGGGGAACACCAGCGCGCCCGCCACGAAATCGATCTGGTGGTGGCGCTTGACCATGAACACTTCGAGGCTCGCGGCCGCATCGCGCACGATCAGGATTGTCGCCGCCGGTACGGGCACGGCTATCGGTTTCTTTTCGGATTCGCTCATGGTCGCCTCTTCGAAGGAACTTTACCGCGTTGCGAGCGCCGCCGCCAAGCTCGCGGCCATGATCGCGGCCAGCACGCCGAAAAAGGCGGATGGCCCAAACGCGCCAACCGCCCAACCCACCACCAGCGGCCCGAAGATCGAGCCGATGCCGAACAGCAGCACCAGACCGGCGGTGGCGGCTACGCGCTGGGCGGGCGCGACGGCATCGTTCACTTGCGCCACGGCCAGCCCATAAAGCGGATAGATCAGCGCGCCCGCAAGCACCGACACGGCGTAGATCAGCGTGCTGTTTCCATCCGCCGCAATGCCGAGCAACGCCGCAATCGCGCCGCCCGCGCACATGAAGGCGATGGTCGTCTTGCGCCCGATGGCGTCGGACAACCAGCCGAGCGGGAATTGCGCCAGCGATCCCGCCGCCAATCCAAGCCCCATGAACAATCCCACACCCGCAATGCCAAGCCCCTCGCGCTGCACATAGACCGGGCCAAAGGTGAACATCACCGCCCATGACACGCCGGACAAGATGCACGCAATCGCGCCGAGCGGCGAAACCCTGAACAGATGCACAAGCCCGAACGGAATGGGCGGGGTTTTCGCGGGCGCTGCGTCGCGCGCGACGATGAGCGGTGTCGCGCCAATCACGAAAATCACCGACGACAACAGAAATAACACCAACGTCTTCGGATCGCCAAGCTGCAACAGCGCCTGCGCCAGCGTCATGCCAACCATCTGCGAAACGAGATAAACGCCGAACACGCGCCCGCGCACACGGTTCTGCGCGCGGTCGTTGATCCAGCTTTCGATGGCGACGAAGGTGACGGACAGCGAAAGCCCCGATAGCGCGCGCAAAGCCGTCCACGCCCAGGGCGACACGATCAATCCGTGCAACGTGATCGCGATTGCCGAAAGCACGAGTGCGGCAATCGACACATTCACATGGCCGAAGCGGCGGATGATCGCGGGGCTGATGAGCGGGCCCGCCGAATAGCCGACATAGTAACCTGCCATCAGCACGCCGATGCTCCACGCCGGAAACATCTCGATCCCGGCGCGCACGCCAAGCAGATCGGTCTGCAACGCATTGGCGGTCTGGATGATGCCGCCCGTGAGGATAACGGCCCACACAGCAGCAAGTGCGGCGCGCATCAAAGAACCCGCTTGAGATCGGCAAGCATGGCGTGGCTTGCGGCGGGTTCGTAAGGGATGGCAGCACCCTGCCCCCACACCGGACCCGGCCACGCCGCATCGCCGGGATTGCGCGCGACCACATGGATGTGAAGCTGCGGCACAAGATTGCCGAGCGCGCCGGTATTTATTTTGGCGGCGTGCGTGAGCGATTTGAGCGCATGGCTTGCGCGCGCGATTTCTTCCATCAGCGCGGCGCGATCCGCTGCGTCCAGATCGTGTAGCTCGGTGAGATTCGCGCGGCGCGGCACCAGCACGAGCCACGCATACCGCGCATCGTTCATCAGCAACACGCGCGACAGCGCCCAATCGGTAACGAAAATCGTATCCGCCGCCAGCCGCGGATGAAGTTCGAACGCGCTCACTTGCTCAAGCGCTGCGGCGCGAACGCGGAAATTTCCGGCGACGCCTGGCCGAGCAAAAGTTTGCTCATCGCATCGCCAATCACGGGCGCGAACAATATTCCGTTGCGGAACTGGCCCGACGCGATGAACACGTTCTCCACGCCCGTTGCACCCAGCACCGGCAATCCATCGGCCGCGCGCGGGCGCAATCCCGCCCATTGCTCGTCGATCCGCCAATCCTTCAGCGCCGGGCAAAGGCCGACCGCGTGACCGAAAAGAAATTGGCGCGCTTCTTCGGTGATCGTGGTGTCGAAGCCGACATCTTCGGCCGTCGCACCAACAAGCAGCCGCCCGTGACGCGGAGCCATGTAAATTTCGTTGCCCCACAGCAGCGACGACGGCAATTCCGCACCCTGCGGCGGCGCGAGCGCGATCATCTCGCCCTTCACAGGCGAAATTTCCGGCACGGCACCGGGCGGCAAGCCTTCGATCCGCGAAATCCACGCGCCCGCGGCGAGCAAAACCGCATCGCAATGATAAACATGAAACGGCGTGCGCACGGCGATGGCGCGGCCGCCCTCCATCTCGACACGCACGGCCGTTTCGTTGACCGACAATTTTCCGCCCGCCGTCTCGAACGCAATCGCGAGTGCGGTTCCGAGCGCGCGATTATCGACCTGCGCTTCGTCCGCATCCCACAATGCGCCGAAAATATCCGCGCGCAACAGCGGCGCCTTGGCGCGCGCTTCATCCGCGCCGATGAATGGCCCGCGCGCTTTCAACGCGTCGGCTTCGGATTGCGTGCACGCCGCGATCAGCACGCCATCCTTGCGATAATAAATCGCGCGGCCGGATTGTTCCTCGATCTCGGCGGCGAAGCCGGGCCACATCGCGGCCGAACTCTTTGCAGAGCGCGGCGACATCGCCGTTCGCTTCCGCGCTTTCCGCCGCCGCCGCGATCATGCCCGCCGCCGCCCATGTGGCGCCGCGCGCCGCACCCGCCCGGTCCAGCACGGTCACATCCGCGCCCGCCTGCGCCAGCCTCCAGCCGATGGAAAGCCCCGCAACACCCGCGCCAATAATCACGATCTTCATGGGCTCGCTTTAAGCGCTGGCAAACGCGCCGTCAAACGCTGTAACGCCGCGGCAGCCTCGCGCGAATAGAAGCTGAAGGGCGGCGCAGCGCTCCGCCTATACTCAAGCCGAGAAACGGAGACGATCATGGAAAAGGCCACATTCGGCGCGGGGTGTTTCTGGGGCGTGGAGCATTTCTTCCGCGAGGTTCCCGGCGTGATCGACGCGGTGTCCGGCTATTCGGGCGGGCGCGTGGACAATCCCACCTACCGGCAGGTTTGCGGCGGCGCCACCAATCACGCCGAAGTCGTGGAAGTGACGTTCGATCCGGCGAAGGTTGCTTACGCCACGCTGGTCGATCTGTTCTTCAAGATGCACGATCCGACGCAAATGAACCGGCAGGGGCCGGATGTCGGCACGCAATACCGCTCGGCGATCTTCACCCATTCGCCGGAGCAGGAGCGCGTGGCGCGCGAGCGGCTGGAAGCGGCGCGGCCGAATTTCCGCCGCCCGATCGCGACCGTGATCGAACCGGCGCAAGCCTTCTGGCCGGCGGAGGATTATCACCAGCGCTATTTCGAGAAAAATGGCGGCTCGTGTCACATCAGCTATGCTGAGGTGGCCAATAAATGAAACCGGCGGCGGGAGCGGCAATCGTCATGGCGATGGGATTTCTGACGACGACCGCTTTCGGCCAGATGAGCCGCGGCGACCGCTATTCCGGCGCTGCATGGGCGACGCGCTCGCCGGTTCTCGGCGCAGCACGGCATGGCCGCGACCGAGCAGCCGCTCGCTTCGCAGATCGCCATCGACATTCTGAAGAAAGGCGGCAGCGCGGTCGATGCCGCGATTGCCGCCAACGCGGCGATCGGATTGATGCAGCCGGTGCTGAACGGCATCGGCGGCGATCTGTTTCGCCATCGTCTGGGATCCGAAGACCAACACGCTCTACGGCTACAACGGCTCCGGGCGTTCGGCGCAAGGGCCGCGATCTCGCCAAACTGAAAGCGGAAATCGAAGCGGTCTATAAAAAAGCGGGCAAGCCTTATGCGCCGCACATTCCGCCCGTGGGTTCGCTGCCGATCACGGTGCCCGGCACGGTGGATGCCTGGTTCGCGCTGCACGACCGCTTCGGCAAGTTGCCGATGACCGAGGATCTCGCGCCCGCGATTTCCTATGCGACGAACGGCTTTCCGGTGACGCAGCTCATCGCGAGTTACTGGAAAGGCAACATGGCCGCGTTCGAGAAGAACAAGGCGATGATCGAGGAGCTCGACAACGCGCGCGCACACCTATCTGATCGACGGGCACACGCCGGCGGAAGGCGAGATTTTCAAGAACCCCGATCTCGCGCACACGCTTTCGCTGATCGCCGCGGGCGGGCGCGATGCCTTCTACAAGGGCGAGATCGCGCACACGATCGACGCCTATTTCAAGCGCATCGGCGGCGATCTGCGCTACGCGGATTTCGCCGCGCATCACGGCGAATGGGTGAGCCGCGTATCGGTGAATTATCGCGGCTACGATGTCTACGAATTGCCGCCCAACGGCCAGGGCGTGGCGGTGCTGCAGATGCTGCAGATCCTCGAAGGGCTACGATCTGAAGAAGATGGGCGCGGGTTCGCGCCGACGCGCTGCACCGCGATGCTCGAGGCCAAGCGGCTGGCCTACGAAGACCTCGCGAAATATTACGCCGATCCGGCCTTCGTGCATGTGCCGATGAAGGGGCTGATTTCGGACGCCTACGCCGACGCAGCGCCGCAAGCTGATCGATCTCGACGCACGCCAATCCGAATATCGGCCCCGGCGATCCGCAGCTGCTCGACGGCGACACGATCTATCTCACCACCGCCGACAAGGACGGCATGATGGTCTCGCTGATCCAGTCCAATTATCGCGGCATGGGATCGGGGCTTGTGGCCGATCGTCTCGGCTTCATGTTCCAGGATCGCGGCGAACTCTTCTCGCTCGATCCGAACGCGGCCAATGTCTATGCGCCCGGCAAGCGGCCGTTCCACACCATCATTCCCGGCTTCGTGATGAAGGACGGCAAGCCCTTCATGTCGTTCGGCCTGATGGGCGGCGACATGCAGCCGCAAGGCCATGTGCAGGTGCTGACCGACATCATCGATTTCGGCATGAACGTGCAGGAAGCGGGCGATGCGGCGCGCTGGCGTCATTATGGCGGCAGCGAAGCCGACCGGCGAACCCTCAACCGGCATCGGCACGGTGGAAATGGAAACCGGCTTCGATGCGGCGCGTGAAAGCCGAACTGGAAAAGCGCGGCTATAAAGTCGGTGCCCGGCACCGGCAGCTTCGGCGGCTATCAGGCGATCATGCGCGACCCCAAAACCGGCGTCTATTGGGGCGCCAGCGAAATGCGCAAGGACGGCGAAGCGATCGGCTATTGACCGGTCGCGTTCTTCACATCGAATTTCACATCCATCTTGCTGCCGTCCGCGAAATGCAGCGTCACGGTCACGCTCGATCCGGGGCTCATTTCCGGCGACGGCTGCATGCACATGATGTGATAACCGCCCGGCGAGAATGAGAGCGTGCCATGCGCGGGTATCGTCACGCTTTGCACCATGTCCATCCGCGTCATGCCGCCCATGTTCATTGTCTGGTGCAGCATGGTCATGCCGCAGGAATCCGATTCCGCGGATGTGAGCACCGCGTCCTTGTCGCCGGAATTCTTGATGGTGAAATAGCCGCCAGCGGGCAATCCCGTAGGCAGTGCGCGGAACCACGCATCCTTCACCGTCAAATCGCCGGCGAAAGCGGGCGTCGCCGCCGCCATCGCCAGACTAAGGATTGCCGCTTTGTAACGCATGCTCCGCCCTTTCTTCGTTCAGACGCAGATTGATCAATACCACAATCATTGCCGCCAAACTCATCATCGTGCCGGGCAGCCAGATTATTAATCCGCCATAATGTTGATCGCTCAACGCGGTAATCGGCAAGACGCGGCCGCAGATTTTATAGACCGGATAATAGTCGGTCGTGGAGAGCGACAAAATCGCGCCCAGCAGCATTTGCGGCAATTCGATCACCAGGATCAGCGCCATGCGCAAAAGTGCTGAGATGCGCGCGGGCGGCGTGGGGCGCGGGTCGAGGATCAGCGACCAGAACAGGATTCCGTTGATCGCCATCGACCAGTTCATGATGTCGTAGATATCGCGGTCGAGCATCGCGGGTGTGTGGATCGCGGGCGTCAGCCAGAAATAGAGCAGCCCGACAAACAACACCGGCGCGATAGCCGGATGCTGCATGAAATCGACAATGCGTTGCAGCGGGCGCCAGTCTGCAATGCGGCGCACGAAATCCGGCATGCCCGCGCGTACCACGGGGCCCGCCGCGCCCAGCGCGATCAAAAACGGGCCGATGTGATGCAGCACCAATTGCTGCGCGCGATGCACGAAGAACGCGTGTTGCGCGTAATAATCGATATGGGTTTGCAGCACGGCATAGATCAGCACGAGCCCAAGCACGAAAGCGCCGATGCGCCAATTGCGCGGGCGCGCATCCTTGCGCACCACGCGCAAGCCGCGCACAAACCAGCCGAGCGACAGCGCCGTCGCCAGAAACGTCACCCACGAAAATTCCCACGGCAGAAACAGCGGCAATTCGGCGGGGAATTCGCGGCAGATGACATAGAACGCAGCACCCACGCCCAGCAGCGCGCCATAGGCGTACCAGTCCCGGCGAGCGGATTGTGCGATTGCCGTTCATGGCCGCGATTTATAAACGGACGGGCGTGCGGCTTTGCGAGGCGATTGGTCACAGGTGCGGGCATGTTATTGAAACGTGCCCTCATGCTTCGACTGGCTCAGCATGAGGGAGTGGCCTAACCCCTCACCCTGAGCCTGTCGAAGGGTGAGGCGCGAGAGCAAAAACGTGAAAAAGATTCGTTTCATCAGGATCGCATCGCGCGCCGCCGCGATTATCGGCGTAGTGCTGCTTGCCGGTTGCGGCGCGAAATCATCCTGGTACGGAACGAATATCACCGGCGTGATGCCGCCCCTCGGATTTTCCATGACACGCGCGAGCGACGGCGCGACGGTCAGCGCGCGCGATTATCGCGGCAAAGAGGTGCTGCTCTATTTCGGCTACACCAATTGCCCCGATGTCTGCCCGGCGACGCTTGCGAACATCGCCGAGGCGCTTTCGCGGCTTGGCCCGCGCGCGCGGCGCGTGAGCGTGCTGTTCGTCACCGTCGATCCCAACCGCGACACGCTTGCGCATCTCAAGCCCTACATGGCCGCGTTTGCGCCGGAGATCGAGGGCTTGCGCGGCACGCCCGACGCCATCGCGCGGTTGGCGCGGCGCTATCGCGTGGCCTACACCGTCGATCCGGGCCCGCCTTATGAAGTGTCGCATTCGAGCGCGGTGTTTTTCTTCGACGCGGAAGGGCACGCGCGATTGGTGACGCTCTCGACCGACAACATCGCGGCACTCGCGGGCGATATGGAGCGGTTGTTTCCCTAAATATGTAGCGCGCGGCCATCCGCATCGAGCACCGCTTCGTGCAGCATTTCCGACAGCGTGGGATGCGGGAAGATCGTGGCGGCGAGTTCGGCTTCCGTCGCTTCCAGCGTGCGCGCAATCGTGTAGCCCTGGATCAGTTCGGTGACGCCCTCGCCGATCATATGCGCGCCGAGCAATTCGCCGGTTTCGGAATCGAATACAGTCTTGATAAGCCCCTGCGCGTCGCCCATCGCTATCGCCTTGCCATTGCCGATGAAGGGAAAGCGGCCGATCTTTATCTTCCGTCCGCTCGCCTTCGCCGCATCTTCCGTCATTCCCACGCTCGCGATCTGCGGCGAGGAATAGGTGCAGGCGGGCACTTTCGAAATATCGAGCGGATGCACGCCTTTCACACCCGCGATGCGCTCGGCCACGATCACGCCTTCATGCATGCCCTTGTGCGCCAGCCAGGGCGGACCGACGAGATCGCCAATCGCCCAGATGCCGGGCACGCCCGTCTCGCCCCATTGATTGATGACGACATGGGTTTTCGCGGTTTTCACGCCCGCGCTTTCCAGACCGATATTTTCGATATTGCCGACGATGCCGACCGCGAGGATCACGCGATCCACCGTCAGCGATTCCGTTTTGCCGTCTTTGGATTTCAGCGTGGCGGTAACGCTGTCTGCGCCCTTTTCCAACTTCTCGACCGTCGTGGACGTTTTGATCTTCATGCCCTGCTTGACGAACGCTTTCGCGGCGAGCGCCGAAATCTCCGCATCTTCCACCGGCAACACGCGGTCGAGCACTTCCACCACCGTCACCTCCGCGCCGAGCGTGCGATAGAAACTCGCGAATTCGATGCCGATAGCGCCGGAGCCCACAACCAGCAACGATTTCGGCATTGCGGGCGGAAGCATTGCGTGCGCGTAGGTCCAGATGAGTTTGCCGTCCGGCTCAAGCCCCGGCAGCGAACGTGCGCGCGCGCCGGTGGCAAGCACGATGTTCTTCGCCGTGTATTCGGTTGCCTTGCCATCTTTCGTGACGGTGACTTTTCCCGCACCCGTGAGCTTCGCATCGCCCGCGATCACCGCGATCTTGTGTTTCTTCATCAGGAACGCGACGCCATTGGAAAGTTGCTTGGATACTTTGCGCGAGCGCTCGACAATCTTCGCCAGATCGAATGTGAGATTGTCCGCGGCGAAACCGAATTCGCCCAGGCGATGCATTAGATGCCAGATTTCGCTGCTCCGCAGCAGCGCCTTGGTCGGGATGCAGCCCCAGTTCAGGCAGATGCCGCCAAGTTCGGCGCGCTCGACAATCGCCGTCTTCAATCCAAGCTGCGACGCGCGAATGGCGCAGACATAGCCCGCAGGCCCCGAACCGATGACGATGACATCGTAGTCGCTCATAGCAGCATCGCCGCCGGTTCTTCGATGAACGTTTTGAACACCTGCAAGAAGCGCGCGCCGGTCGCGCCGTCGATCACGCGGTGATCGCAGGCCATGGTCACGGTCATGATCGTGGCGATTTCGATTTTGCCGTTGCGCACCACGGCACGTTCTTCGCCCGCGCCGACGGACAGGATCGCGGCGTGTGGCGGATTTATCACCGCGGTGAATTCGCGGATGCCGAACATGCCGAGATTGGAAATCGCAAAACCGCCGCCTTCGAATTCGGCGGGCTTGAGTTTTTTCGCGCGCGCGCGTTCCGCCAGTTCTTTTACTTCATGCGAAATGGCAACGAGGCCCTTTTCCTCCGCGTGAAAGATGATCGGCGTGATGAGCCCGAAATCGAGCGCGACCGCCACGCCGACATCGGCATGGTGATGGCGCAGGATCGCGGTATCGGTCCAGCTTGCGTTCACTTCGGGTACGCGCATCAGCGCGAGTGCGGCGGCCTTCACGATGAAATCATTGACCGAGAGCTTGTAGGCGCCGGCACTTTTTTCATTCAGCCGCGCGCGCGAAGCGAGCAATTCGTCGATGCGGCAATCGATGGTGAGATAGAAATGCGGGATCAGCACCTTTGCCGATGTGAGGCGCTTTGCAATCGCGCGGCGCATCATGTCATGCGGGATTTCGTCGTAATCGTCCGGCTTGAAGAACAGGCGCGCGTCGGGAAGCGGCGCGATGCCCGTAAAGGGCGTTCCGGTTTGCGGCGTTGGAATTGGTTTTGCGGCACCCGGCTTTGCGCCCTCGACATCCGCTTTCACGATCCGTCCGCGCGGGCCGGAGCCGTGCAGGGCGGAAAGATCGATGTTGCGAAGTGCGGCGATTCTTTTTGCGAGTGGGGACGCAAAGATACGATCCGCCGCAGCAACTTCCCTTCCCCCCTTGCGGGGGAGGGCATTCGTTGCAGGCACAGCCTGCGACGAATGGGAGGGGGGTGATTGTGTTGCCCCCTCCCCCGAGCGCTTCGCGCTCGCCCCCTCCCGCGATGGGGAGGGGGGATTTTGAGTTTTCGCTTCAACCGAAACCGCATCCTTGATCGTCTTCATCGCGGACGAAATATCGACGGGCGCATCGCCATCTTCGGAAATCAGTTCCGCGATCGGCTGGTTGACCTTCACGCCTTCGGTGCCTTCGGGGACGAGAATTTTTCCGATGCGGCCTTCATCGACCGCTTCGAATTCCATCATCGCCTTGTCGGTTTCGATTTCGGCAATGATGTCGCCGGAGTGAACCTCGTCGCCCTCCTTCACCAGCCATTTGGCGAGCTTGCCTTCCTCCATGGTTGGCGACAGCGCGGGCATGAGGATTTGCGTCGGCACTATTCGCTCTCCAGCGGCGAAAGTTCGCCCACATGCTTTTCCCAATGCTTGCCGTCGAATTCGCCGGTCAGCACGGAAGTGAAATCATCCGGGTTCAGGCAACGGAAATTGACGCTATAGCCGTCCGGGTGCGAACGCGGCACATAAAAAGATTTCACGCCGCAGACAGAACAGAACAAATGTTTCGCCGTTTTTGTGTTGAATTCATAGAGCGTGAGCTTGTCTTCGCCGCGTGAGCAGCCGGAAGCGGGATTTCGGCACGATGTAATGCAGGAAGCCGAGCCTCTCGCACATCGAGCAATTGCAGGATTGGATTTCGATTTCGCCCGGTGCCAGCACCTCGAACGTCACCGCGCCGCAATGGCAGGCGCCGCGCCTCCATGTCATTTTCTTTTTCATGTCCGGTAACAAACCGCTTTGGCGGCCGCGATGATGTCGTCCACGGTCGGCAGCGCGAGTTTTTCCAGATTGGCGGCATAGGGCATCGGCACGTCCTTGCCGGTGATTTTCGTCGGCGGCGCGTCGAGCCAGTCGAACGCTTCGGTTGCCACGACCGAACAAATCTCCGAACCGATGGAACAGACCGGCCAGCCCTGCTCCACGGTGACGATGCGGTTGGTTTTCTTGACCGACGCGATCAATGTTTCGGTGTCGAGCGGGCGCAGCGTGCGCAGATCGATCAGCTCCGCGTCGATGCCTTCGGCCGCCAATTTTTCAGACGCCTCCAAAATCAGGCCGACGCAAATGGAATGCGCAACCAGCGTCACATCCTTGCCCTGTTTCACCACGCGCGCCTTGCCGATGGGAACGATGTGATCGTCGATTTTCGGCACGGGAAACGAGCGGCCATAAACAATTTCGTTTTCCAGAAAGATCACCGGATTGGGATCGCGGATCGCCGCTTTCAGCAATCCCTTCGCGTCGGCGGCGAAATAGGGCGCGACCACTTTCAGCCCCGGCACATGCGCATACCAGCTCGAATAATCCTGGCTGTGCTGTGCTGCCACGCGGCTTGCCGGACCGTTCGGCCCGCGAAACACGATGGCGCATTCCATCTGCCCGCCGCTCATGTAGCGCGTCTTCGCCGCCGAATTGATGAGGTGATCGATCGCCTGCATCGCGAAATTCCACGTCATGAATTCGACAATGGGGCGCAAGCCCGCGAACGCAGCGCCCACGCCAAGCCCCGCAATGCCATGTTCGGTGATCGGCGTGTCGATGACGCGCGCGGGGCCGAATTCCTCCAGCAAGCCCTGGCTGATTTTGTACGCGCCCTGATATTGCGCGACCTCCTCGCCCATCAGGAACACGTTTGCGTCGCGGCGCATTTCCTCGGCCATCGCATCGCGCAGCGCTTCGCGCACGGTCATGGTGATGAATTCGGTGTTGGCGGGGAGTTCGGGTTCTACATTCACCGCAACACTTTCCCCTCCCCCCTTGCGGGGGAGGGCGTCCGGCGCAGCCGGACGGGAGGGGGGTAATTGCGTTGCCCCCTCCCCCGCACGCTGCGCGTGCGCCCCCTCCCGCGATGGGGAGGGGGAAGTTGCTTCACCATCCTGCACCAGCTCCGCAATCGGCTGATTGACCTTGATGCCTTCCGCACCTTCCGGCACGAGTAGTTTGCCGATGCGGCCTTCGTCCACCGCTTCGAATTCCATCACCGCCTTGTCGGTTTCGATTTCGGCGAGGATGTCGCCGGAGTGAACCTCGTCGCCTTCCTTCACCAGCCAGCGCGCAATTTTCCCTTCTTCCATCGTGGGAGACAGCGCGGGCATGAGGATCTGCGTGCTCATCAGGCCAGCACATCCGTGTAAAGTTCCTCCGGCGCGGGCTCCGGGCTTTCGGTGGCGAAGGATGCCGCCGCGTTCACGATGGCGCGGATCTCTTTATCTATCGCTTTGAGATCGTCTTCGGTGGCGAGCTTGCGCGCGATCAGCTTCTCGCCCAGATGCTCGATCGGATCGCGCTTCTCGCGCACTTCCTGCACTTCCTCGCGCGAGCGGTATTTCGCGGGATCGCTCATGGAATGGCCGCGATAGCGATAGGTTTTCATTTCGAGGATCGTGGGCCCGTTGCCCGGCACGCGGCAGAACGCAATCGCTTTCTTCGCCGCTTCGAACACGGCTTCGACATCCATGCCGTCCACCTGCTCGCCGGGAATGTTGAAGCTCGGCGCCGCGCTTGTAGAAATGCGTCTCGGCGCTGGAGCGCTCCACGCTCGTGCCCATGGCGTATTGATTGTTCTCGATCACATAGACGACCGGCAGCTTCCAAAGCTCGGCCATGTTGAAGCTCTCATAGACCTGGCCCTGATTGGCCGCGCCATCGCCGAAGAAGGTGAGCGTCACGCAATCGTTCTTGCGATATTTGTTGGCGAAGGCGAGCCCGGTGCCGAGCGGCGCGGGCGCGCCCACGATGCCGTGGCCGCCGAAGAAATTCTTCTCGCGGCTGAACATGTGCATCGAGCCGCCCTTGCCTTTGGAATAGCCCGCGGCGCGGCCCGTGAGTTCCGCCATCACGCCTTTCGGGTCCATGCCGCAGGCGAGCATGTGGCCGTGATCGCGATAGGCGGTGATGACCTGATCGCTCGGGCTTGCGCGCGGCCAGCATGCCCGTCGACCACCGCTTCCTGACCGATATAGAGATGGCAGAAGCCGCCGATCAGGCCCATGCCGTAAAGCTGGCCCGCCTTCTCCTCGAAGCGGCGGATCAGCAGCATCTGGCGGTAGAATTCGCGAGGCGTATCACCCGTGGCGCCGGTCATGCCGAAACGCTCCTTTGCCAGCGGTTTTGGCAAGCGTACCCGGTTTTGGCAAGCGATGACGGGCTGTCAGTGCCCGGCGCGGGGAACGGCCACGGAATCGGGCGCGCTATCCAGCATCTGGTCGTGGGCGACCTCTTCCACCATGTCGGGATCGACGGAGCCGGGTTCCAGCAGCTTGATGCGGTGCGCCAGACCGGCATGCGCGTCTTTCAGGGAGGCAAGCCGCTCCTGCTGGATGGAAAGTTGCGCGTTGGTGTCCGACAGCGCCATAAGCCCGCGCGTGCCCCAGATCGTGTAATAGCCGAAATAGCTCACGACCGCGGCGCAAAGCGCCGGGAACACAAGAGTGGCAAAGAAGCGTGTCACGCTGCGTCTGATTCGCATGACGGCCAACGAATCACACACTGATTCGGGCGGTCAAGGGGAATCTTCATTTCAAACCCTGAATTCGATGGCCGGTTCGTGAAAAGCGGGACGGCGGCGAGCACCATGATAGACGCTCACGATCATAACCTCGTCATCGGTCAGTCGGTAGAATAAGAGATACGGATAGGGTCTTATAACAAGCATCCGCACACCGTCATCGGAAATGACCTTCCCCATCTCCGGATGATCCGCAAGCAGGGCGGCAACATAGTCGATGCGCTGACGCACCTTGCGCGCGGCAGAAGGGTTTTCTTGCGAAATGTAGGCGCAGATTTCGACGATCTGCGCAAACGCTTCCGGCGTAAAACGAACGCGCATTAGCGGTGGCGATCAAAAAACGCTTTTACCTCTTCGTCTGGCACGAATTCGCCACGCCGAGCTTGTTCAAGACCTCGATCAATGCTGGCGCGCTGCTCAGCCGACAGGACGAAGGGCTTGTCGCTTTCCTCCATCCCCAACAGCACGTCGGCTGCCTTCTCCTGCCGTTCGGCAGGCCAGGTGAGAACGCGTTCGAGAATTTCCTTGATCTGGTCTTTGGTCATGGCGTCACCGGAACATTCGGGCAACGACTATAGCAGATTTTCAGGCGCGCAAAACGCTGCGCCCGGCATAGACCGCCTGGTCGCCGAGTTGCTCCTCGATGCGCAGGAGCTGGTTGTATTTGGCGAGGCGGTCGGAGCGCGAGAGCGAGCCCGCCTTGATCTGCCCGCAATTCGTTGCCACCGCGAGATCGGCGATGGTGGAATCCTCGGTTTCGCCGGAGCGGTGAGACATCACGCATCGATAGGCCGCGCGATGCGCCGTATCCACTGCCTCAAGAGTCTCGCTCAAAGTTCCGATCTGGTTGACCTTTATCAGGATGGCGTTGGCGACGCCCTTGGCGATGCCTTCGCGCAGGCGCTTTGTGTTGGTGACGAAAAGATCGTCGCCCACCAACTGAACGCGCTTGCCGACGGCGTCGGTCAGCGCCTTCCAGCCTTCCCAATCGTCCTCGGCCATGCCGTCTTCGATCGAGCAAATGGGATAGCGCGCGCAGAGATCCTCATAGACTTTCGCCATCTGCGCCGGAGACAGCGTTTTGCCTTCTCCTTCAAGCACGTATTTGCCGTCTTTGAAGAATTCGGTTGAAGCCGGATCGAGCGCCAGCATCACATCCTCGCCGGGCTTGTAACCGGCTTTCTCTATTGCCTTCATGATGAAGCCGAGCGCTTCGTCCGCACTTTTCAGGTTCGGCGCAAAGCCGCCCTCGTCGCCGACATTGGTGTTGTGCCCGGCATCGTGCAGCGCCTTCTTGAGCGTGTGGAACACTTCCGCGCCCATGCGCAGGCCCTCGCGGAAGCTGGCCGCACCCACCGGCATAATCATGAATTCCTGAAAGTCGATGGGATTGTCGGCATGGACCCCGCCATTGACGATGTTCATCAGCGGCACCGGCAACACGCGCGCGCTCGCGCCGCCCACATAGCGGTAGAGCGGCAGGTTCGAAGCCTCGGCCGCCGCCTTCGCCACCGCCAGCGACACGCCAAGAATGGCGTTCGCCCCGAGCCGCGCCTTGTTGGGCGTGCCGTCGAGGGTGCACATCAACCCGTCGATATGGCTCTGTTCCTCGGCTTCGAGGCCCGCCAGCACGTCGAATATCTCGGTGTTGACGGCGGCAACCGCCTTTTCCACGCCCTTGCCGCCATAGCGCTTTCCGCCATCGCGCAGCTCGACCGCCTCATGCGCGCCGGTCGAAGCGCCGGATGGCACCGCCGCCCGGCCGAACGAGCCATCCTCCAGCCGCACATCGACTTCCACGGTCGGGTTGCCGCGGCTGTCGAGAATCTCGCGCGCGGTGATATCGACGATTGCCGTCATGGGGCGACCCTCTTTCAGGAAGCGCGGTTCTAGGCGATGGGGGCCCCGCCTTCAAGCACCCGAATCCGTATAGAGTGCCTCGGGAACGGGCCGAAGCCCGAAGCCATTTCAGGGAGAAACAGATGAACAATCTCGCAGCGCCGGACATGTTAGCCACCGCCGCCGTCACCATGCTGGCGGTCATTCTTTATGTGTATATGGGCATCCGCGTGGGTTCGGCGCGCGGCAAATACAAGATCAGCGCGCCCGCCATGACGGGGCACCCGGATTTCGAGCGCGCCGTGCGCATCCAGGCCAATACGCTGGAATTCATGGCGAGCTTCCTTCCGGCGCTTTGGCTGGCGGCACTTTATTTCGGCGGCTGGTTTCCGCCCGCGCTCGGGCTTCTGTGGGTGATCGGCCGCGTCGTCTATCTGATCGGCTACAGTGCGGCCGCCGACAAGCGCAGCCTCGGCTTCGGCATTCAGGCGATTGCCGCGATCCTGCTGATCGTGCTGGCCATCGTGGGCATCGTGCAGACCTTCATGATGGCGTGAAGCGGTATGCATCGAGACTAACCAACCTGCGTCATGGCCGCCCTTGTGGCGGCCACCCATAACCTCCGTGTGGAAGGGTGTTCATGGGTCGCCGGGACAAGCCCGGCGATGACGGAATTTGGTTTAATGCAATTCTAGATGACTTTATTGAGCGACTTCTTCGCGATTGCATCTATCGCCACGAGATCGGCGAGCAACGCGGGCAGGTCTTTGAGCTTGAGCATGTTGGGGCCGTCGGACGGCGCGCTGTCCGGGTCCTGATGCACTTCCATGAACACGGCGGCGCAGCCCGTGGCGACGGCTGCGCGCGCCAGATACGGCACCATGCGACGGTCGCCGCCGGATTTGTCGCCCTGCCCGCCCGGCTGTTGCACCGAATGCGTGGCGTCGAACACCACAGGTGCGCCGAACGCGGCCATCAGCGGCAACGCGCGCATATCCGACACCAGCGTGTTGTAGCCGAAGCTGGCGCCGCGCTCCGTCACCAGCACGTTGGGATTTCCGGCACCCGTGATTTTCGCGATGACATTTTTCATGTCCCACGGCGCGAGGAATTGGCCCTTCTTCACGTTCACGATCTTGCCGGTGCGCGCGGCAGCCACCAGCAGATCGGTCTGCCGCGACAGGAACGCGGGGATTTGCAGAATATCGACGGCCTGCGCGAGGGCTGCGCACTGATCGCGCTCATGCACATCGGTCAGCACCGGCAGGCCCACGCTCTCGCGGATTTCGGCGAAGATCGGCAGCGACAGCTCCAGCCCGATCCCGCGCTCCGTATTGGCGCTGGTGCGGTTGGCCTTGTCGAAGCTGGTCTTGTAGACGAGGCCCACGCCCGCGCGGCCCGCGATTTCCTTCAGCGCCGAGGCCATCTCCAGCGCATGCGCCCGGCTCTCGAGCTGGCACGGCCCCGCGATGATCGACAATTTCTGGTTGTTGCCGATCTCGACATTACCGGCTTTTACAATCGCATTGGGCTGGGTCATGGGGCCTTCTGATGGTGGCGCACAAGGCATAATACGGCCAACGCCCGTTTCAATGATAGACTGGGGCCATATACAGGGGGAATCGTCATGCGCAACAGTAAACGCGCGGCGACTGTCGCCGCCATGTTGTTCCTGGGCGTGGGATTGAGTGCGGCCAGCCCGCCGCTGCACGATGCGACAATGCCCGCCGTGGGCACCGCCCATGTCGAGGTCGATCAGCTCAAGGTGCTCGGCGACCGCGTGCAGAAACTGGAAACGGCCGACGCCCAGAAGAACGCCCAGATCGCCACGCTCATATCGCAAGTGGCGGCGCAGAAGCTGAGCATCGCCACGCTGGAGCAAGCGCTATCCACCGTTCAGTCGCAGATGGGCGCGTATGTGCCCGTGGCGGGACCGGGCGGATGCGCGAGCCACGGCTACACGACAGCGGCGAGCCTCGCGGCCAATCCGGCATTGCTTGTCTATACGTGGGGAACCTGCAAGGCGCCGTGATTTACGGGATACCGTAACGCAGCGCGCCCAGAAGTGCGCTGATCGGCGAGGCAACCGAGACCGCGTCCCAGAAGATGGTGGACTCGACGCGCACCACATCGCCGGGGCGCACGAATTCCGCCTGGTCGGCGGCGACGCGAACGTCCTTGGTGTCGCCTTCGTGGCGGATATAGACGAAGCTTTCAGAGGCTTGCGGCGTGTAACCGCCCGCCATCGCCACCGCGTTCACCACGGTCATGCCGTTGACATAGGCATACTGACCGGGCCGCGTGACCTGGCCGATGATGGTGAAGGGCCGGTACGTAACGACCTCGACCGCCACGCGCGGGCTGTTGAGATAGCCGCTGCCATAGGCGTTCTCGATCGCCATTTGCAGCGCGGGCGCCGAAAGACCCGCCGCCTTTACATCGCCAATGAGCGGCAGCGCGATATCGCCATTGCCGTCCACCGCATATTCGCCGGAGAGATCGTCCTCGCCATAGACGGTGACGCGCACATGATCGCCCGCGCCCAGCACATATTGCGGGATCGCGGGCTGTAGCGATTCAAGACGGGCAAGCTGCTGATCGCCGGACGCCGCATGGGCGCCGCCCGCCAGAACGACCACGGTCATGGCGGCTGCGAAACTCACGAGCTTGATAAACATGAAGCGCATGGGACGGATTATACGCGCGGTAATCTTGACGAATCACTAACAAGCGATGCGTGGTTAATGAAACGTTAAGCGCGTGCGGCTTACGGCACCGCCGTAAATCCGGCGAGTTTGGCGGCGCGCTTGTCAAAGGTTGCCGTGGCTTTGCAGCCCGCGGCAAGATTGGTTTCCGCAATCAACAGATCGGCGAAGCCGATATTGGTTTGAACATATCGCAGCAATACGCGACGGATCAGATCGGTATCTTCGAGAACAATATCGCTCATGTCCGCCAGTTCGGAGAAAAAATCGGCGACGGCGGCACGCCCGAGCTTGTAGCGCTGCGTAAGCACCCACGCCACTTCACACAATACGGCGCGATTGACGAACCCCGGATTTTCTTCCGTACAATTGTTGGCAAGAAAATCCCGCACACGGCGCGTTTGCACGGCATCTTCCCGATCGACGAGGCGCAACAGAATATTGGTATCGAGCCCGATCATTTCTTTTTGCCGATGGCCCGCAGATAGCGCTCGACCGCGCCTTGCGCGATGGCCTCGTCTATTTCCTTCAAGGTGAGATGCTTGCCATTGGGCGGCGGTCCGAGAATGCCGATCATGTCCCGGATGCTTTTCGCCTTTTTCTTGATGACGACGTTTCCGTTTTCCATCTCGGCCTCCAGCTTCTGACCCACATAAACCTGCATTTCTTCCCGCAGTCCTTTCGGCAAGGTCACCTGCCCCTTGTCGTTGACGCAAAGCTCATAGACCGGATTGGCGGGCGGCTTCACAAAGTACCGCGTCTCCCGGCCCTCGCGGATTTTGCGCACGGCATGGCCCTTCGCCTCCAGCCGCTTGAGCACATTGTATTGCGGACCGCCGGTGGCGGCGATGATCTCCGCCATCGTCGCACCTTCAGCCCGCGCGAACATGCGCTCGGCGATTTTGGTTCCGGGGAGATGTTCGTTCATCGCAGAAATTCCTACCTATTCGGGAGTAGGCTACTCCTTAAAAGTAGTAATTGCAAGGAGTCTTATCGCCGCCCATCAACTCGCTTGTCATCCCCGGCCGAGCGAGCGCAGCGAAGCGAGGGAAAGGGGACCCAGCTCGTGACGCCGAAAGCGTGCCGAAAGAAATGCGCCGAACCCTGTTCTTCAAAATTCGTGCAGCTTGAAATACCTGGGTCCCCTTCCCTCGCGCGAGCAAAGATGCCCGCGCTCGCCGGGGATGACACCAAATTATACCAACCTGCTCTGATTGACCGCCGCTTCGATGAACGATGCGAACAGCGGGTGTGGCGCAAAGGGTTTGGATTTCAGTTCGGGGTGGAACTGCACGCCGATGAACCAGGGGTGATCGGGGATTTCCATGATCTCCGGCAGCTTGCCATCGGGCGACCAGCCGGAAACCACCAGCCCATGTTCGGCAAGCTGGCGCGTGTATCCCACATTCACTTCATAGCGGTGGCGATGGCGCTCGCTGATCGCGTTCTCGCCGTAGATCTGCGCGACGTGGCTGCCGGGCGTGAGGGCTGCGGGGTATGCGCCAAGCCGCATCGTGCCGCCGAGGTCGCCGCCCTCGTTGCGCATCTCGACGTCGTTGCCCTTGGTCCATTCCGTCATCAGCGCGATCACGGGATGGCGCGGCTTTGAAATTTCCGTCGAGCCCGCGCCTTCAAGCCCCGCCAGATCGCGCGCCGATTCGATCACCGCCATGTGCAGCCCATAGCAGATGCCGAAGAACGGCACCTTGCGCTCGCGCGCGAATTTCACCGCCGCGATTTTGCCTTCGGTGCCGCGCTCGCCGAAACCGCCGGGCACCAGAATGCCATCGACATCTTCGAGGAACGCCGCCGCATCGTCGCGCTCGAAGATTTCGCTGTCGATCCAGTCCATCTTCACGCGCACATTATTCGGCGAGCCCGCCATGCGTCAGCGCCTCGGAGAGCGATTTGTAGGAATCCTTCACCTGAATATATTTGCCGACGACGGCGATGCGCACCTCGCCTTCCGGGTTCTTCACCCGATCCACCACCCATTCCCAGCGCGACAAGATCCGGCTGCGGCGCATCGGCAATGCCGAACACCTTCAGCACCTGCGTATCAAATCCCTCGCGGTGATAGGCAATCGGCGCTTCATAGATCGTGGGCAAATCGAGTGCCGGGATCACGCGCTCGGACGGCACATTGCAGAACTGGCCGATCTTGCGGCGGTCGTCGTCCGGTATCGGCTTTTCGGAGCGGCACAAAAGAATATCGGGCTGGATGCCGATGGCGCGCAATTCCTTCACCGAATGTTGCGTCGGCTTGGTTTTCAGTTCGCCCGCCGCCTCGATGTAAGGCACCAGCGTCAGATGCACGAAAGCGGCTTGCCCATGGCCCAGTTCATTGCCCAATTGGCGGATGGCCTCGAAGAACGGCAGGCCCTCGATGTCGCCCACCGTGCCGCCGATTTCGCAGAGCAGGAAATCGATGTCGTCGGTCCCCGCCATGACGAATTCTTTTATCATGTCGGTGACGTGCGGGATCACCTGCACGGTGCGGCCGAGATATTCGCCGCGCCGCTCGCGCTCGATCACCTGGCTGTAGATGCGCCCCGACGTGACATTGTCGGATTTGCGCGCGGCGACGCCGGTGAAGCGCTCGTAATGGCCGAGATCGAGATCGGTCTCCGCGCCGTCGTCGGTGACGTAGACCTCGCCATGCTGGAACGGGCTCATCGTGCCCGGATCGACGTTCAGATAGGGATCGAGCTTGCGCAAACGCACGCGATAGCCGCGCGCCTGCAAAAGCGCACCGAGAGATGCGGACGCAAGACCTTTTCCCAAGGAAGAGACCACGCCGCCAGTGATGAAGATCAACCGCGCCATGGGAGGCCACCATGTCCCAACGCACACGCATGCTCAAGCGCAATCGTCACGCTTTTCCTCCGTTATGAAAAAAATGCGTCAGTCCCTGCGAAAAATTCGCGTCAGGGGGGCGTGGGAACCTTCGGCGTCAGCGGATTTGCGGGCGCGTTCGCCGGTTTCGGGGTCGATGCGGGCGCCGTCGTGCCCGAATCAAGGATGGATGAGGATTCGGGACGGCCATGCAGCGCCACCAGCGTCAGCGCCAGGCTGGAGAGGAAAAAGACAACCGCCAGCACCGCGGTTGCGCGCGTCAGCGTGTCGGCCGCACCGCGCGGCGAGAACAGCCCGCCAAGGCCGGAGCCGCCGCCGCCCATGCCCAGCGCGCCGCCTTCGGAACGCTGGAGCATCACCACGATCACAAGCGCGACCGAGACGATGAGCTGAACGACGATCAGAATCGATTCCATTGGGGCTCCGGGGCCGTTTCGGGGCGGGTTCTAGACCAAGCAGGCGGCGGAGGAAAGGGATAAACGTCACATTGATTTTGAAGGATAAATCCTCATTTTCCGATGGGTCGCGGCACTGGCATATCCGCGTAGAGACGTTGCGAGTCATTGACTGTTAGGGGTCCCGATGCAATATGGGGACATAACGACCCCTCGGGAAACCGCCCGCTTTGTCGGATACGGGGAACCGAGTTTAGAGACCCCGGGGACGCCTCTGTGCGTCCCCGTATCATTTTCAGGCCCATGAGCAATCCCGTAACGCCTCCATCGTCCAGATTGCGTGTTCGCATCTTCGTCGATTTTTGGAACTTCGCGTTGTCGCTCCGCGGCGTGGACGACACATTCCGGGTCGATTGGTTGCCGGTCGGTCCGCTGCTCGCGGCCGAAGCAGGCAAACTCGTTGACCGGTCGACGCCCGCGATATTCGAAGGGATGCACGTTTACGGATCTTACGATCCGGCCAAACCGCAAGACGGCAAATTCCGCAACTGGATGGCCAACCGTCTCGACAAAATGCCGGGTACGCATGTCGTGCTTGTCGAGCGCCAAAAGAAAAAAGGCTATTCCAAATGCCCGGCTTGCCAGAACGAGGTGAAGACGTGCCCGGCCTGCGGCCATGACATGCGCGGAACCGAAGAAAAAGGCGTCGATACGCGCATCGTGGCCGACATGATAAGTTTGGCCTGGGCCAATGCTTACGACGTAGCCGTTCTCGTTTCGGCGGATCGCGACTTCGTGCCGGTTGCCGAGTTCCTGCAAACCAAGGGAATCAAGGTCGTGCACGGTGCATTTCCGCCGAAGGGCAGCCACCTATCGCAGAAATGCTGGGCGAATATGAATTTGACTCAGCTTATGCCGCAGTTCCGGCTGAAAAACAGCTAGGCCCGAGTTACCTCAAGCACCATCAACATCAGCGAACAGCCGAAAATATCGCCTGGAAATCGCGCGCGTTGAGGCTCGCCCCGCCCACCAGCGCGCCGCCGACTTCGGCCAGCGCCAGAATGTCGGCCGCGTTGGATGGTTTCACCGAGCCCCCATAAAGAATACGCACCGCCCCGCCGCTTAAGGATTTGCGGATATGGGCGTGCATCTGGGCGATTTCGGCAAGCGTGGGCGTGCGCCCGGTGCCGATGGCCCAGACGGGTTCATAGGCGATGGCCGTGTTGGCGGGGGTAGCGCCCACGGGCAGGCCGGCCGCGATCTGGCGGCTCACGATATTCAACGCCTCGCCCTCGTCGCGCTGAGCCTCCGTCTCGCCGACGCAGACGATGGCCAAAAGCCCCGCGCGCCACGCGGCCTTTACCTTCGCGGCCACCTCGGCATCGGATTCATGGTGAAAATGGCGCCGCTCCGAATGGCCCAAGATGACCGCGGATGCGCCCGCATCCTTCAGCATTTCGGCGCTGACATCGCCGGTGAAGGCGCCGGATATCTGCGCATGGCAATCCTGCCCGCCAATGGCGATACGGCCTGCCGCCGCCTCCGCCGCGCGCGCGATCAGGGTCGCCGGCGGGCAGATGAGAATATCGGCCTTAGGCGGCGTGGCCGCGACCATGCGCGCCACCGCCTCGATCTCGGCCAGCGAGCTTGCCAGCCCGTTCATCTTCCAATTGCCTGCGATCAGCGGCCGCATGTCCCTCTCCAGGGGTGGGAATCGTTGCCTTGCCGTTCTAAGCACCCCTCCCTATCATCCGCCGCCTTTCGCCGCCACAGGATCACGCCATGCTTCAGGAAATGCGAAAATATGCGAAGTCGTCCGTCTCCTCGGTCTTTCTGGGGCTGCTGGCGCTGAGCTTCGGCGTGTGGGGCATCGCCGACATTTTCCACGGCAGTGCGGACACCACGGTGGCGGCCGTGGGCGACACGAAGATTCCGGAAGAAACCTATCAGCGCGAATACCAGAACTATATCCGCAACGCGGGCGAGGAAACCGGCAAGCAGATCACGCCCGAAGAGGCGCGCGCGCAAGGATTGCCCGATCAGATCTTGCAGCAACTCATCAGCCGCCAGGCGGTGGACAATGTGGTGGGGCGGCTGAAGCTGACGGCCAGCGACGATTACGTCGCGCGCCAGGTCAAATCCATCCGCGCGTTTGCCGGGCCGCTCGGCACCTTCGACCACGACACCTTCGTGCACGCCATCCAGCAATCGGGCTTCACCGAGCAAAGCTTCATTGCCGCGGTGCGCGACGATACCGCGCGCGCTCAGCTTCTGGACGCCACCAAGAACGGCATGGAAATGCCCACGGGCTATGCGCAGGCGCTGTTCGATTATTTGAACGAAGAACGCGCGGTGCAATATGTGGAGATGCCGGTGGCGAGCGTGACCGTTCCGCCGCCGACCGACGCCCAGCTTGCCGCCTATCTGAAGGCGCATGCGGACAAATTCAGCACGCCCGAATATCGCGCGGTCACCTATGTGGCCATGACGCCCGCCGATGTGATGAACGAGGTCAGCGTCACCGACGATCAGCTCAAGCAGGAATATGAAGCGCGCAAGGCGACCTATGTGATCCCGGAAAAGCGCAACGTCGAACAGATCAGCTTCCCCGATGAAGCCTCCGCCAAGGCCGCGCGCGCCAGGATCGACGCGGGCGCGTCCTTCGCCGACATCGCCAAGGATCGCAAGCTGAAACCGGCCGATATCGCGCTCGGCGCGGTGGTCGAGGACGATCTCGGCAAGGATCGCGGGCCCGCCGCGTTCGGCCTGCCGGTCAATGGCGTTTCGCAGCCGGTGAAAGGCATTTTCGGTTTCGTGCTGCTGCATGTGACCGCGATCACGCCGGGCGTGAGCAAGAGCTTCGACGATGTGAAGGCCGATCTGCGCAAGGATGTGATGGGCGAGCTGGCCGCGGCCAAGCTCACCGATGTGAGCAACGCGTTTGAGGATGCGCAGGCCGGCGGCGCCAATCTTTCCGAAGCGGCGAAGAAGGTTGGCGCGCATGCCGTCAGCGTGGCCGCGGTTGACGTGCGCGGGTTCGCGCCCGACGGCACCAAGGCCGCCCTGCCCGACGAGCCGGAGCTTCTGGCGCAGATATTCAAGGCCGATGTCGGCGACGAAGGCGATCCGTTCCAGACCAAGGACGGCAACATGTATGTCGTGCGCGTGGATGGCGTGACGCCGCCCAAGATCAAGCCGCTGGATCAGGTGCGCGCCGAAGCGAGTGCGGCCTATATGGACGAGCAGCGCGCCAAGGCGCTCGCCGCCAGGGCCAAGGCGCTGGCGGATCGAAGCGAGCAAGCAGCAAACGCTCGTCAAGGTCGCAACCGAAATCGGCGCGACGCAGCAGGCAAGCGGCATCCTCACGCGCGGAACGGCCGTCGATCCCTTCACCGCCGATTTGATCCAGAAGATTTTCGACGCGCCGCCCGGCAGTGCGGTTTACGGCGCATCGGCGAAAGGCGGCAGCTACATCATCGCGCGCGTCACCGGCATCGCGCATCCGCCTTCGATGCCCGTCAGCGATCCGCGCTACAAGCGCTTCATCGCGGGCCTCAGCGACCAGCTCGGCAACGACATTCCGAGCTCCTTCTCCATGGCCGCGCGCGCCAAGGAAGGCGTGCAAATCAACCAGCAGATAGTCGAGCGCGTCTCCGGCGGCGGCGGATCGTGAGCGAGCCGATGGTCATCGAGCCCGAATTCGCCGCGTTCGCGCGCGCCTATGATGCGCACCGCCCGCAAGCGGTTTACGCGCGCCTGATCGCCGATCTGGAAACGCCCGTCTCGGCGTTTCTGAAACTGGGCGAAGGCCGCGACAACGCATTTCTTCTGGAAAGCGTGCAAGGCGGCGAGACGCGCGGGCGCTATTCCATCATCTGCATCAAGCCCGATCTCATCTGGCGCTGCCGCAATGGCAAGGCCGAGATCAATCGCAATGCGCGCGCCGATGCGAATGTGTTTGTGCCCGATGCGCTGGCCGACAAGCCGCTGGATTCGCTGCGCGCGCTGGTGAACGCGACGAAGATGGAATTGCCCGCTTCGCTGCCGCCGATGGCGGCGGGGCTGTTCGGCTATCTGGGCTACGACATGGTGCGGCTGATCGAGAAGCTCGGCCCGCCGCCGCCCGATCCGCTGGATTTGCCCGACGCGATTTTGATACGTCCGACCATCACCGCGATCTTCGACAATGTGCGCGACGAAATCACCATCGTCTCGCCGGTGTGGCCGGAAGATGGCGTCGATGCGCGCGCTGCCTATGCGCGTGCGTCCGAGCGCGTGATGGATGCGATTGCCGATCTGGAGCGGCCCGCACCTGCGCCGGCGCCCGTGCCGGACGATTTGCCGCTGAATGTGCCCACGCAATCGAACATGAGCCACGCCGAATATCTCGATATCGTGGCGCGCGCGAAGGAATATATCCGCGCGGGCGATATTTTTCAGGTCGTGCCGAGCCAGCGCTTTCGCAGGCCCTTCGCGCTGCCCGCCTTTTCGCTTTATCGCAGCTTGCGCCGTCTGAACCCGTCGCCCTTTCTCTATCACCTCGCCTTTCCGGGTTTTTCGATTGTGGGTTCGTCGCCCGGAAATTCTCGTGCGGCTGCGCGACGGCGTGGTGACGATCCGCCCGATTGCCGGAACGCGCAAACGCGGGGCGACGGCCGAAGAAGATGCGGCACTCGCCGATGAACTCATGGCCGACACGAAGGAACGCGCCGAACATCTCATGCTGCTCGATCTGGGGCGCAACGATGTCGGCCGCGTCGCCGAAATCGGCAGCGTGCATGTGACGGATTCGTTTTTCATCGAACGCTACAGCCATGTGATGCATCTGGTATCGAATGTGGAAGGCAAAATCCGCCCCGGCCTCGACGCCATCGACGCGCTGGCGGCGGGATTGCCGGCGGGCACGCTTTCCGGCGCGCCGAAAATCCGCGCCATGGAAATCATCGACGAATTCGAGAAGGAAAAACGCGGCGGCGCTTATGCGGGCGCGGTCGGCTATTTCGCGGCCAATGGCGCGATGGACACCTGCATCGTGCTGCGCACGGCGGTGGTGAAGGACGGCGTGATGTATGTGCAGGCGGGCGGCGGCGTGGTGGCGGATTCAAACCCGCAAGCCGAATACGAAGAGACGGTCAACAAGGCCAAGGCGCTGATGATGGCGGCGGAAGATGCGGTGAAGCAGGCGTCGAACGCGCGGAAGGGGCAGTAGTTCTTCCCGCCCTCCCCCTGAGGGAGGGTGGATTGATCGGGCAATTCTCAATTCGGCTGGATGGACGGGGCGGCCTCTTCGTCCTCGTCCTCGGTTTGCGGCGTCACCAGCACGTTCATGTTGCGGCGGCGCGGAAGCGCGTGGGGAATTTCCGCCTTGATATAATCGAGCAGCTTCTCGCGCACCTCGCAGCGCAAATCCCACACGGTGGAGGAATTGGCAGCGCTCACGGTCACGCGCACCTCGATGGTGTCGGCGCGCGCTTCGGTGACTTCCAGATTCGCCACATCGCGGTCCCACAATTCGGATTTCGCCAGGATCGCGTTCAGCCGCGCGCGGATTTTCTCGACGGGTGCCGAGAAATCCAGATACAGCATCACCGTGCCGATGATCGAGGTGCCGTTATGCGTCCAGTTCTCGAACGGTTTTTCGAGGAAATAATTGAGCGGCAGGATCAGGCGGCGGCGATCCCACAGCCGGATGGTGATATAGGTGGAATTCAATTCCTCCACCTGCCCCCATTCGCCTTCGACCACCACCACATCGTCGATGCGGATGCGTTGCGTCACGGCGATCTGGATTCCGGCGATGAGATTTTCCAGCATCGGCCGCGCGGCGAGCCCCAGAACGATACCGGCAAGACCCGCCGAGGCGAAGATGGAGATGCCGAATTCGCGCACCGACTGAAACGTCATCAGTGCCGCGCCCACCGCAAGCAGAATGGTCAGCGTATGGATTGCGCGGGTGAGGATGCGCACTTGCGTCTGCGCCGCGCGCGTTTGCAACGAATCCTTGGCGCGGCGGGTGAACCTGAGCAGATAGCGCTCGGCCACGATGCTGGTGGCCACCACCACGATCCATCCGATCAGCAGAATGAACGCCGCGAGCAGGAATTGGCGCACCAGATCAAGCTCGCTGTGCTTCAGCGGAAAGGCCGGGATCAGGATGGACGCCGCGATGATGATAAAGCCGAACCGCACCACGCCCTTCGTGCGATGGAACACCCGCTGCAGAAGCGAGTGGCCGGGCGCAAAAAATCGCGACAGCACCGCCATCAGCGCGAACTGGGCGGCATAGGCGCCGATCACCATGGCCGCAATCGCCGTCACCGCGCGCGCCCAGGGCGGAAGCCAGGGCAGCACGGGCTTGAGGCTCGTCAGCAAGAGATGGCCGGTATCCATGATGCCCCGCTTTAACCTCTTGAGCCCGCGATGCAAGGAAAAATTGCCTCGCGCGCGGTTTGGTAATAGGAAACGTTCCGGCGGCGACACATGATTGCCGCCGTTCCGGGTTTCGCCGCAACGTCAGTCGGATAGGTGTGTCTTGCTTCTGTTGATCGATAATTACGACAGCTTCACATACAACCTCTTCCACTTTCTGGGGGAATTGGGGGCGGAGACGCGCGTCGTGCGCAACGACGAAATCGGCGTGGCCGAAGCGCTCGCGCTGAAGCCAAACGGCATCGTGTTGTCGCCCGGACCATGCACGCCGAATGAGGCGGGGATATGTCTCGATCTCATCGCGGCGGCGAATGGCAGCGTGCCGATATTGGGCGTGTGCCTCGGCCATCAGGCCATCGGACAGGTCTATGGCGGGCGCGTGGTGCGCGCGCCGGAGCCGATGCACGGCAAACTTTCGACCGTGCATCACACCGGCAAAAGCGTGTTTCGCGGATTGAACAATGATTTTCAGGCGACGCGCTATCACTCGCTGACCATCGCGCCCGAAAGCATGCCCGCCGATCTGGAAGTGACCGCGACCAGCGAAGACGGCGTCATCATGGGCGTGATGCACAGAAAATTCCCCGTGCATGGCGTGCAATTCCATCCCGAAAGCATCGCATCGGAACAGGGCCACGCGCTGTTGCAAAATTTCCTGAATATCGCGCACGGCGCCCGGATGAGCGACTTCGCTTCCATGCTGAAGCGCCTGCCGGACGGCGAGACGCTGAACGAAGACGAAGCCGCGCGCGCGTTCGGCGAGATCATGGCGGGTGCGGTGCCGCAGGTGCAGATCGCAGCGTTCCTCACCGCGCTTGGCCGTGCGCAAGCCGACGGTCGCCGAAATCACCGGCGCCGCGCGCGCCATGCGCGCCGCGATGCGCAAGGTCGATGCACCGCCCGGCGCCATCGATGTCTGCGGCACGGGCGGCGACGGGCACGGCACGTTGAATGTCTCCACCGCGGTCGCTTTCGTGGTGGCGGCGTGCGGCGTGCCGGTGGCCAAGCACGGCAATCGCAGCGCCACGTCGCGCACGGGTGCGGCCGATGTTCTCGAAGTCCTCGGCGTGCCGATCGATCTGGAGCCCGATGCCGCATCCGAAGCGCTGCACAGAGACGGTTTTGCATTCCTGTTGGGCCCGCTCTTTCACCCCGCGATGAAGCATGTGGCGCCGGTGCGCAAGGAATTGGGCTTCCGCACGATCTTCAATATGCTCGGACCCATCTCCAATCCGGCCGGCGTGAAGCGGCAATTGATCGGCGTGTTTTCAAAAGAATTTATCGCGCCGATGGCGCATGTTCTGGGCAAGCTCGGCACCGAGAAGGCGTTCATCGTGCATGGCACGGACGGGCTGGACGAACTTGCCCTTGCGGGCGTCACGCATGCTGCCATTCTGGAGAACGGAAAGATTTCCGCACGCGAATTCACGCCCGAAGATGCGGGGCTCACGCGCGCGCCGCTTTCCGCGATCAAGGGCGGCGATGCGGCGGAGAATGCCGCTGCGATCGTGCGCCTGCTCGAAGGCGAGAAAGGCGCGTTCCGCGATATCGTTTTGCTCAATGCGGCGGCGGCCTTGATGGTTGCCGACAAGGCGAAAGATTTGAAGTCCGGTGTTGCGCTTGCCGCCGCCGCAATCGATTCCGGCAAGGCGAAGGAATTGCTCGCGCGGATTTCGCGATGACCATTCTCGACGACATCGCCAAATACAAGCGCGAGGAAATCGCGAGCGCCATAGCGCGCGTGCCGCAATCCGAAATCGAGGCGCGCGCCAAGGCTGCCCCGCAAGTGCGCGGCTTTCGCTCGGCCTTGATAAAGAAGCGCGACGCGGGCGCTTACGGATTGATCGCGGAGATCAAGAAGGCGAGCCCGTCCAAGGGCCTCATCCGCGCCGATTTCGATCCGCCGTCGCTGGCGCGCGCCTATGAGCAAGGCGGTGCGGCCTGCCTCTCGGTGCTCACCGACACGCCCAGCTTTCAGGGCGCGCCCGAATTCCTCACCACCGCGCGCGCGGCGACCGCGCTTCCCGCGCTGCGCAAGGATTTCATGTTCGAGCCCTATCAGGTGGCCGAGGCGCGCGCCTGGGGCGGCGATTGCATCCTCATCATCATGGCGTGCGTGAGCGACGCGCAAGCGCGCGCATTGCTCGATGAAGCGCGGCGCTGGAACATGGACACGCTGGTCGAAGTGCATGACGAAGCCGAACTTGACCGCGCGCTCTCGCTGGGCGCGGATTTCATCGGCATCAACAATCGCGACCTGCGCACCTTCGTCACCGATTTCGCCACGACGCTGCGGCTCGCCCCGCGCATTCCCGAGAATGTGCTGGTGGTGGCCGAAAGCGGGATCAGCACGCGCGACGACCTCAAGCGGCTGGCCGATGCGGGCGTCACCACCTTCCTCATCGGCGAAAGCCTGATGCGGCAGGAAGATGTGGCGGCGGCGACGCGCGCGCTGTTTGGCGCTAATATCCCGCGCATGAGCAAGCTCACCCATCTCGACGAAACCGGCGCGGCGCGCATGGTGGATGTTTCCGAAAAAGACATCACCGCGCGCGAGGCGACCGCCGAGGCGATCATCGTGCTGTCGGAGGAAGCCTTCGAAGCGGCGATCTCCGGCAACGGCCCGAAGGGCGATGTGCTGGCGGCGGCGCGCATCGCCGGCATCATGGCGGCGAAGAAAACGAGCGAACTCATTCCGCTCTGTCATCCGATCGCGCTCTCCAAAGCGGGCATCGAATTCGTGCCGCTGGCGGAGCGCCACGCGCTGCGCATCATCGCGTCCGCCAAAACCAGCGGACAAACCGGCGTGGAGATGGAAGCGCTGACGGCGGCGAGCATCGCGGCACTCACCATCTATGACATGGTGAAGGCCATCGACAAATCGGCCGTGATCGAAAGCGTGCGGCTGCTGACGAAATCCGGCGGCAAGAGCGGTGCCTACATCGCGCCGCACGAGCCGAAGATGGTGCGCGAGGCGCAACCGCGCAAAACCGCCGCGCGTCCGCGCGCAGCGCCCACGCCGCTGATGAGCGAAGTCTCCGCCCCGCGCCCCGACGCCAACGCCGCGCGCGAAGCCTTCCGCGCCTTCATGGTCAGCCATCGCCTGCGCGCCAGCGAATGGGCGAAGGATGCGGGCGTGCCGGCCTCGCAGGTCTATGCGTTTCTCACCGGGCGATTGCGCGCGCTGACCGACGACGCGGCGAAGAAACTCGCGCGCGCCGCGCGCGTGCGCGTGGAAGACATGTTCCAAATGATTTCGGTCGAGGAAGCAACGGCCCGCATCATCGCGGCCTTCACGCCGGTCGAAGCGGAGAACCATCGCAATCGGCGAAGCGCGGCCCGCGTTCTCGCCGCCGACGCCATCGCGAAATTCGACCAGCCGCCCTTCCCCGTCTCCGCGATGGACGGCTATGCCGTGCGCATCGCCGACATAGATAAAGTGCCGGCGCGATTGCGCGTGATCGGCTCGGCACCCGCGGGCCATCCGTTCGGCGGCAAGATCGGCGCGGGCGAAGCGGTGCGCATCTTCACCGGCGGCGTGGTGCCGGAGGGCGCCGACGGGATCGTCATTCAGGAAGATACCGAAGCCAGCGGCGATAGCCGTCACCATCAAGGAAATGCCCAAGCCCGGCCGCCACATCCGCGCGCGCGGGCTCGATTTCAAGCGCGGCGATGTGCTGGCGGCGGCGGGGCGCAGGCTGACCGCGCGCGATGTCTCGCTGATCGCGGCGGGCGATGTCGCGAGCGTGTCCGTGCGGCGGCGTCCCGTCGATCGCGTTCGCCGCGACAGGCGACGAGCTTTCGCGCCCCGGCGAAGCCGCGCAAGGATGGCGGCATCGTCGCATCATCCGTGTACGGACTTTCCGCCCTGATCGAAAAATGGGGCGGCGAGCCCGCTCGACCTCGGCATCGTGCCCGATACGGCGGACGCGATCGCCGCGCTCACGCAAAAAGCAACGGGCGCCGATCTGCTCGTCACGCTCGGCGGCGCGACCGTCGGCGAACACGATCTCGTCCAGCGCGCGCTCGGGCCGAAAGGCTTCCGCTCGATTTCTGGAAGATCGCGATGCGGCCCGGCAAGCCGCTGATCTTCGGGCGCGTGGGCGCGTTGCCGCTGCTCGGCCTGCCGGGCAATCCGGTTTCCACGCTCGTCTGCGCGCTGCTGTTCCTGCGCCCGGCCATCGCCGCGATGCTCGGAACCGAAACAGCCATCCCGCTTCTCTCCGCGCGGCTGGCCGCCGCCCTGCCCGCCAATGATGGCCGTCAGGATTATCTCCGCGCGCGGCTGACACTCGTAAAAGGCGAATGGGAGGCCGAACCGTTCGCCGTTCAGGATTCTTCCATGCTGAGCGCGTTGGCGCGCGCCGATGCGCTGATCGTGCGCGCGCCGCGGCGCGCCAGCCGCCCCGGCCGGCGAAAGCGGTTGAAATCCTGCCGCTCGATAGCATCTAGGCCGTAGCGGCTCTGGCGGCCTGTGAGGCTCGGCAAGTGCGAGGGGGGGCCCCCCTCCCGTTTTCCGAGGTTCGAATACCGGCTGCCCGTTGCCCCCAGATTTTGCGCGTTGACGAGGCCGGAGAACTAAAGTAGAACAATTCTCCATGTTTCGGATTTGTTCGGCAGGCGCCGGCCCGGGCATGGGGAGAGACAGATGCTGACGCGCAAGCAATACGAACTTCTGATGTTCATCCATGAACGGGTGCGCGAATCCGGCATTCCGCCCTCCTTCGACGAAATGAAGGATGCGCTGGACCTCAAGTCCAAATCGGGCATTCACCGGCTGATTACGGCGCTGGAGGAGCGCGGCTATCTGCGCCGCATGGAAAAGCGGGCGCGCGCGCTGGAGATCATCAAGCTGCCGGAGAATATGTCGGATTCCATCCGCCCCGCGACCAGCCGCAGCCAGGCGCAGCGCCAGGCCCATGCGCCCGTCCGCACGAGCGGGACGCGCCGCCGATACGCGCAGCGCGGGCGCGCCGCGCCGGGCCAGCAATGACGGCGAGAATGCCGTGCCCGTTCCCGTGCTGGGGCGGATCGCGGCGGGCACGCCCATCGAGGCCATCCAGCACAAGGTGAGCGAGATTCCCGTGCCGGGCGGAATGCTGGCGCGCGGCGATCATTACGCCCTCGAAGTGACCGGCGATTCCATGATCAATGCGGGCATTCTCGATGGCGACACGGTCATCATCGAGGAAACCGCCGCCGCCAATACCGGCGAGATCGTGGTGGCGCTGGTCGATAATGAAGAAGCCACGCTGAAGCGGCTTGCGCCGGCGCGGGGATTCCATCGCGCTGGAAGCGGCCAACCCGGCCTATGAAACCCGGCTCTATGGCGCGGACCGCGTGAAGATTCAGGGCAAGCTGGTGGGGCTTATCCGCCGCTACTGAATGTTGCGCCGTTTCGGGCGCATGCTCCAGGGCCGTATCCCGCGCGCGCCTTGCGCGGTTTCAACGCGGACGGTTTTTCCGAGCCAGACGGCATAGGCGCCGTTCTTCGCGACATCGAAACGGTCGATGACGAGTTTCGGGCCTTTGCAGGCACGGCGCGTCGGAACCGCGCTCACCACGATGTCGGAGGTCGCGGCAATCCTCGCGCCAGCGCGCCGATCCGCGACACGGCGGAAATCGTCATTCCGTTCTCATCCACGATGCGGCAGCCGAAATAATCGCAGCGCACGCCGTCATCCGGCGTCGCGACGGCGTCGTCCGGCGTCGCGCTCGTCGCCGTCGCGCTTCAGCCAGCTCTGCGGCCGAATAATCGTCCGCAGGCGGGCGCACGAAAGCGAGCTCCGTCGCCCAATCGCACCGCCACGGTCTCGCCGTCGCGGGCGACAGAAGATCGGGCGGCTGCGCGGAGAAAATCAGAACGATGCCCAGCGCAATCGGCGCAAAGCCCAGCCAGCGCCAGCGCCTCCGCCAGATCACAAGCCACAATCCGCCGAGCGAAATCAGCACCAGCGCGCTTATCGGCCAGGCGGGAACGATGGAAACCGCACCCGGCAGACCGGAAACCCAGCGGCCGACCGCCAGCATTGCATCGATGCCCAAACCCATCACATGCAGCGGCAGGCGATCCAGCCCGAACGGCATCAGCATCACCGATGCCGCCGCCGCCGGCATGGTGACGAAGCCCATCACCGGCATGGCGCCGCAGATTGCCGAGCACCGCGTAATGCGTGGCGCGGTCGAAATGATAGGCGGCATAGGGCATGGTGGCGATGCTGCCGATGAAACTCGTCATGGCGATGCCGCGCAGATAGCGCCGCGCATTGGGAAAAAGTCGCGCGGCCGTAATCGCGCGGGCGCGCGCGTTCCCATTCGGCCACCGCGATCAGGCTTACGACGGCGGCGAACGACATCTGAAATCCCGGCTCGAGCAGGCTTTCGGGTTGCATGCAGCAGAATGATCGTCGCCGCGAACGCCAGCGCGCGCATCGAAAGCGCCGGCCGGTCGAACAGAGATGGCGATCAGCATCATCGCCAGCATGATGAAGGCGCGCGTCGAGGCGGCACTCGCGCCGCTGATGACAAGATAGAAGCCGGCGCTGCAGAGCGCGGCCACCGCCGCCCATTTCTTGATCGGATAGTTGAGCGCGATAGCGGGAAACAGCGCCAGCAACGCGCGCACCGCCCAGAACAATCCCAAGTCCCACCAGCGCCATGTGCAGCCCGGCAATCGCCAGCACATGGGCAAGGCCGGAATCGCGCAGCGCCTGTTCGTCGTCGTCCGCGATGCCGCCGCGGTCGCCGGTGATGAGCGCGGACGCGATCGCCGCCGGTGCTGCCGGGCAGGACGGCTTGGATACGCGCCGACATTTTCCAGCGCAGCATGCTCGACCGCCGTGCCGATGCGTTCGCCGAATGTGGAGGCGCGCAGCGGCGCAATCGCGCTCGGCTTGCCATAGGCATATCCAACCGCGCCCAATCGCAGGTAATAAGCGGCGCGTCCGAAATCGTAATCGCCGGGCGCGGCCGGCTCGGGCGGCGGCATCAGCACGGCCTTCAGATGCACCCATTGCGCCGGGCACCAGCGCCTCGCCGCCGCTGCGCACCGAAATGCGCGCGCGTTGCGGCATTTGCTCCGTGGACAGATGATCGACATGGGCGAGCGTGAGGATCGCGCGCGTCCCCTTGCCGTGGCTTTGGGCGAATTCGACGCGGCCGTCGATTCCGGCGGGCCCGGTCTTGTGCATCAGCACGGGTGCCGCGACCGCTTCGGTGCGCAGCTTCGCGACGCCGAAACCGATCAGCAATGCGGCGAGCAACGCCAGGCTCGCGCGCAAGCATTGTGTTGACGTTTGGCGCGGCGAACCGCGGCCAGAATTCCGATGGCCAATCCGCCAAGTGCCGCCCACAGCGAAGGCTCGAACGGCAGCGCGAAATAGATCCCGATGCCCGCGCCAAGCCCCACCGGCAGCCACAGCGCCCAGCGGTCCTGCTCGGCCGCCGCGGCACCGGCCAAAGCACGCGGCAGGCCCCGCCAATCCACGCGCGCAAGACGGCGCGCGCGAATAAAGCCCGGCAAATCGCCGAATGCCCGGAAACGGAGCTACCCCCATCGCGTCCTGTTTGCTAGAAGCCACGCGAACATCGAAGTCGGCCAGCACTATGACCGAAAACAAAAAGCCCGTCCTGCGATTCGCGCCCTCGCCCACCGGATATCTGCATATCGGCGGCGCGCGCACGGCCCTTTTCAACTGGCTTTATGCGCGGCACACGGGCGGCACATTCCTGCTGCGCATCGAGGATACCGACCGCGCGCGCTCCACGCCCGAGGCGATTGCCGCGATCCTGAACGGGCTTGAATGGCTGGGCCTGAACTGGGACGGCGAGCCGGTCTATCAATTCGCGCGCGCCGCGCGCCATCGCGAGATCGCGGAGAAATTGCTGGCCGAGGGCAAGGCCTATCGCTGCTACGCCACACAGCGAAGAACTCGACGAGATGCGCGCGACGCAGAAGCGCCGACGGCAAGCCCATGCGCTATGACGGGCGCTGGCGCGATCGCGCGCCCGGCGCGGCCGAACACAACAAGCCTTTCGTCGTGCGGCTGAAGGCGCCGCAAACGGGCGAGACCATTGTGCACGATGTCGTGCAGGGCGATGTGCGCTTCGCCAACGACCAGCTCGACGACATGGTGCTGCTGCGCTCCGACGGCACGCCGACCTATATGCTGGCCGTGGTGGTCGACGATTTCGACATGGGCGTGACGCCATGTCATCCGCGGCGACGATCATCTGAACAATGCCGCGCGGCAATTGCAGATCATCCACGCGATGGGCTGGCCCGTGCCCGTTTACGGCCATGTGCCGCTGATCCACGGGCCCGACGGCGCCAAACTTTCCAAGCGCCATGGCGCGCTCGCGGTCGAGGCCTATCGCGACATGGGCTATCTGCCCGAAGCGATGCGCAATTATCTGCTGCGGCTCGGCTGGAGCCATGGCGACGACGAGATCATTCCGACCGCGCAGGCCATCGAATGGTTCAATCTGAACAATATCGGGCGCAGTGCCGCGCGCTTCGACTTCAAGAAGCTCGACAACATCAACGGCCATTACATTCGCCAGAGCGATGATGCGGTGCTCGCGCGCGAGGTCGCCGAGTTGCTTGCGCGCATCGATCCCGCGCACGAGCTGGACGAAAAAGCGATGCGCCGCGCTCACCGCCGCGATGCCGGGATTGAAGGAGCGCGCCAAGACGCTGGTGGAACTCGCCGCCGCCGCAGAGTTCCTCTTCACCGATGGCCCGCGCGCGCCGGATGCACAGGCCGAGAAGATCCTGTCGCCGGAGGCCCGCGCCACGCTGGGCCGCATGGTGGCGCGAACTCGAAAAGTCCGATTGGACCGGCCCGGCGCTGGAGGAAAAGGCCCGCGCCTTCGCAGATGCACACAATCTCAAGCTCGGCCAGGTCGCCCAGCCGATGCGCGCCGCATTGACCGGAAAAACCACATCTCCCCCCATCTTCGAGATGCTGGCGGTTCTGGGCCGGGAAGAATCCCTAAGCCGATTAAAGGCTTACGCCGCCTGATTCGGGCTGCCGCAAAAACGGGCAACGCCACGAAAAGAGTGACGGAATTGACCCGAAACATTGTATGATTGCTGCAGTGCAATATGACCGGGCCGGACCGGCTTGGACAACGGAGTGCCAAATGAGAGACAGCAAAGCGATCCCTGCCGGCACAGCAACCCTGACCTATCACAACAAATCGTACGAATTCCCCGTCTATGCCGGCAGCGAAGGGCCCGACGTCATCGACATCCGCAAGCTCTACGGCGACACGGATGTCTTCACCTACGATCCGGGCTTCACCTCGACGGCGAGCTGCGAAAGCGACATCACCTTCATCGACGGCGACAAGGGCATCCTGCTCTATCGCGGCTATTCGATCGACCAGCTGGCCGCGCATTCGAATTTCCTGGAAGTCTGCTACCTGCTGCTGCACGGCGAATTGCCGAACAAGATGCAGATGCAGACATTCGACACATCCATCACGCATCACACGATGGTGCATGAACAGTTGGCGACGTTCTTCCGCGGCTTTCGGCGCGACGCGCATCCGATGGCGGTGATGTGCGGCGTGGTCGGCGCGCTTTCGGCGTTTTATCACGACTCCACCGACATCAACGATCCGCGCGCAGCGCGAGATCGCCAGCCACCGCCTGATCGCGAAGATGCCGACCATCGCGGCGATGGCGTTCAAATATCACGATCGGCCAGCCCTTCGTGTATCCGCTCAATACGCTGGGCTATACGGAGAATTTCCTGCGCATGTCGTTCGCGGTGCCGGCCGAGGATTACAAGGTCAATCCGGTGCTGGCGAAGGCGCTGGACACGATCTTCATCCTGCATGCCGATCACGAGCAGAACGCTTCGACCTCGACCGTGCGGCTTGCCGGTTCGTCTGGCGCCAATCCGTTTGCGTGCATCGCGGCCGGGCATCGCGTGCCTGTGGGGGCCCGCGCATGGCGGCGCCAACGAAGCGGCGCTGAAGATGCTGGAGGAGATCGGCACCGTCGATCGCATTCCGGAATTCGTCAAGCGCGCCAAGGACAAGAACGACTCCTTCCGCCTGATGGGCTTCGGCCATCGCGTCTACAAGAACTACGATCCGCGCGCCAAGGCGATGCAGGTGCAATGCCATGCGGTGCTCGACGAAGCTCGGCGTGCATAACGATCCGCTGCTGAAGGTGGCGATGGAACTGGAAAAGATCGCGCTGCACGACGAATATTTCATCGAGAAGAAGCTCTATCCGAACATCGATTTCTATTCGGGCATCACGCTGAAGGCGCTGGGCTTTCCCGACCTCGCATGTTCACGGTGCTGTTCGCGCTGGCGCGCACCGTCGGCTGGATCGCGCAGTGGAAGGAAATGCTGGAAGACCCGCATCAGAAGATCGGCCGTCCGCGCCAGCTTTATACCGGCGCCGAAACAGCGCGATTACGTGCCGCTCGCCAAGCGCTAATTCCGCAAGCCCCCGCGCGCGAAATCCAGAAGCGCGCGGGCGGCGCGCAGCGATGGCGCTTCCTCGCCCATGCCGAGTTCATGCACGGCTTGCGCGAGATCTTTCATCTGTTGCGCGCGCGCGCACGGGATCACGAAGCAGTTTGTAGAGCGCATCGGCAAGCGCTGCGGGCTTGCATTTGTCCTGAATGAATTCGGGAACCGCTTCGCGATCCAGAATGATGTTCACCAGTGTGGCGAATTTCACATCGACGAGCGGGCGCATCAAATTGATAGGTGAGCCAGCCCGCTTTGTAGGCCACCACCATCGGCGTGCCGACAGCGCAAGCTCCGTCGTCACGGTGCCGGATGCGGCCAGCGCCGCATCGGCGGCATCGAAGGCGGCAAAGTTGTCGTCATCGCCTTCGAGGATGTGCAGCGGCGTCGGCCAGTCCTTCGTGCGTTCGCGAACGCGCGCGGCGACGTGATGCACGGTCGGCAATACGCAAACGAGATCCGGAATCTTGTCCTTCAACAGTGCAACGGCTTCGCGGAACGGCGGCAGCAACAGGCGGATTTCATTCGTGCGGCTTCCTGGCAAGACCACGAGCAGGGGCGCATCCGCCGCGATGCCAAGCCGCGCGCGCAAGCGCCGCACCATTCTTCATGCGCGCGGCGCGCTCGATCACCGGATGGCCGACAAACACCGAGCGCAGCCCATGCGTCTCGAAGAACGGCGTCTCGAACGGCAACAGCGCCAGCACGAGATCGAAATAATTCGCCATCGCGCGCGCGCGATATGGCGCGTGGCCCATACCTGCGGCGCGACATAATTCATCGTGCGGATCGAGCCGTTCTTGCGCTTCAGGCGGCGGGCGATCTGATGGGTGAAATCGGGACTGTCGATCAGCACCACCGCATCGGGCCGCGTCTCGAGCGCGAAGTCGGACGCCTGCGCGCACGCGGCGAAAAATGGCGGGAAGTTTGGGAACGACTTCGCGCAGGCCCATCACGGCTGTGTCGTCGAGCGGAAACAGCGTCTGTAATCCTTGCGCGGCCATCGCGGGCCCGCCGACGCCGACAATGCGCACGCCGTCTCCGGCAAGCGCGCGCAATCCCGCCATCAGCTCGCCGCCGAGCTGATCGCCGGACGGTTCGCCGCACACAAGCATGATGGTGAGCGGGCGTGCGGGAAGATTGGACATGATCTATCCGGGATAGGCTTGCCGCGCGAAACCATAAACGAACATTCCGGCTTCGTCGGCGGCGGCGATAACGCCGGCACGGTCGATGATAAGTGCGGCACCCGCCTCGACGGCGATACCGGCAAGGCCCGCGGCCGCGATGTTCTTCACCGTGCGCACGCCGAGCACGGGCAGATCGGTCTTGCCGTCCTGCGTGGCTTTTGGCGCCTTCACGAGCACGCCTTCGCGGCTTGCCGGGGCTGCCGCGCAGATTTTGCGGCAGCGTGGCGACGCGCGCGATCATCGCGTCGGTGCCTTCGGCGGCTTCAACCGCCAGCACGAGGCCGTCGCAGACCGCGACCGCCTGACCGATGTCGAGCGCGCCCAGCGCACGCACGGTTTTGACGGCAAGCGCGATGTCGTCCATATGCTCCGCGGACGGAGCATGTTTGCCGAGCACGCCTTCCGGCGAAAGAAGCGACGGCGCCGCTTCGGCAACCCCGATGACATGAAAACCTTCGCGCTCGAACAGATCGACAAGGCTGCGCAACAGTGCGTCGTCGCCCTTGCGCGCGGCGGCGATGATGCGCGGCGCCACCAGCACGCCCTTGGCATCGAGCTTGATGTCGGAAAAACGCGGGCGGGCGACCTGCCCCACCAGCAGAATATCGGTGCAGCCTTTTTCCTTCAGCGTGCGCAGCGCTTTTCCGGGCTCGCCGATCGACACCCATTCGTGCGGGAAGCTTTCGATTTCCGGGCCCGCGCTGCCGCGCAGCGCCAGAATGAAAACCGCGCGTCCGGCTTGCTTCGCGCTCGCCGCAACGGCCAGCGGCAACTCCCCGCCGCCCGCGATGATGCCCAATGCGCCCGTCATTCGTCTTCCGCCAATGCGCCGCGCGCGCGCGCCGTGCAAACCGGGCGCTTGGCATCCGCCAGAATGAAGGCCACCACTCTCCTGCACTTCGGCCATATCGGGCCAGGCATCGCGCGCGCGCTTGGCGCGGTCGGCGATGGAGCCTTCGTCGCTCTGGAAAATCGCGCGATAGGCCGCGCGCATGGCATGGATGTTGGCGCGCGGAACGCCGCGGCGCTTCAGGCCGATGAGATTGAGGCCCGCCGACTTGCGCATGCGCGCCGAACGCCATGCCGTAGGGGATCACATCTTCGTTCATGCCGGTCATGCCGCCGATGAAGGAAAACCGACCGATGCGGCCGAATTGCTGCACGCAGGACAAGCCCGCCCGCGATCACGCCCTCGCCCACATCGACATGGCCCGCAATCGCCACGCTGTTGGCGAAAGTGACGTCATTGCCGATATGGCTGTCATGGCCGACATGCGAATACGCCATGAAATAGCAGCGCTCGCCGACGCTCGTGACACCGCCGCCCTTCTTGCTGCCGCGATTGAGCGTGACGCCTTCGCGCAGCACGCAATCGCAGCCCACGATCAGCCGCGTGCCGGACGCATCGACATTGCGGATCTGCGAATCCCCGCCGAGAACGGCCTGCGGATGCACGATGGTGCGCGCACCGATCTCGGCACCGCCATGGATCACGACATGCGAAATCAGCCGCACGCCCTCGCCGAGTGCCGCGCCACGTTGGACATACGAGAATGGCCCGATCTCCGCGCCCGCGCCGATTTCGGCGCCGTCTTCAACGATTGCCGTCGGATGAATCGCCATCGCCCTCTCCGCGCAGCATGGCGCTGAATTCGGCTTCTGCGCACAATTTGTCGCCGACAAAGGCTTCGCCCGCGAAGCGCCACACCGGGCCGCGGCGGCGAATCGCTTTGACCGGAATGCGCAGCATGTGCCCCGGCCGCACCGGATGGCGGAAGCGCGCCTTGTCGATGGTCATGAAATAGACCTGCGGCGGATTGCGTCCGCTCCGGATTGTCGGAATAGACCACCAGCGCGCCCGCCGTCTGCGCCATCGCTTCCACGATCAGCACGCCGGGCATCACGGGAAATTCGGGAAAATGGCCCTGGAAATACGGCTCGTTGATCGACACCGTCTTGTGGCCGGTCGCACTTTCGCCGGGGCGGATGTCGGTCAGCCGCTCGACGAACAAAAACGGCGCGCGATGCGGCAGCAGCTTCTTGATCTGCTCCACATCCAGAACCAAATCTCTTTCGGCCGCTATCTCGTTCATGGTCTTACTTCTTGCGCCGTTTCGCCAGAATAGCCAGCGCCGCGGTTTCGCGCGCCCAATCGCGCATCGAGCGCACCGGATAGCCGCCGTAATCCTGCCCGCCGGGATAGTCGCCCGGCAACAGGCCCGCGCGGCCCGCAAATTTCGCGCCGTCTCCCACGCGGGCATGATCGGCGACGCCAACCTGTCCGCCCATGAAGACAAAATCGCCCAATTCCACGCTCCCGGAAAGCCCGACCTGGCCCGCGATCAGGCAATGCCGTCCAATTCGGACGTTGTGGCCAATCTGGACGAGATTATCAATCTTGGTGCCTTCGCCGATGATCGTGTCGCCGAGCGCGCCTCGATCGATGGCCGTGCACGCGCCGATATCGACGCGATCCTGAACGATGACGCGGCCAAGCTGCGGGATCATGGTGTGGCCCGACGCGCCCGGATTGAAGCCGAAGCCGGGCTGGCCGATTTGCGTGCCGGGCGCCACCAGAACCTCGTCGCCGATATAGGAATGGGTGATGGTCACGTTGCTGCCGATCTCGCAATCGCGCCCGATGGCGACGCCGCGCCCGATGACGGTGTTGGGGCCGATGCGCGTGCGGCTCGCCGATCTCCGCGCCCGGCCCGATGACGACGCCCGGCGCGAGCAACACGCCTTCGCCGATGCGCGCCGATGGATCGACGGCGGTTTGCTGCGCCCACACCGCAAGGCGATGCTCGGAATAGAACATCGCAGCCGCCGCCGCGAACGCGATAGCAGCCGAAGCGCAGAGAATCGCAATCATGCCATTGGGAACGTCGCTTGCGGAAATCTCCGGCCCGGTGAAACAGAAACCGGCGCGCGATGCGGCAAGCGTCTTTGCCTCGCGCTTGCCGACGCAGAACGCCAGATGCTGCAGGCCCGCGCCTTCGAGCGTCGCGAGGTCCGCGATCTTCGCGTTTGCATCCGCGCCCACGGGCACTTCGACGCCTGCGCGCGCGCAAATCTCCGCAAGCGTGAAGGGCCCGCGATTGTCGTAGAAGCGTGGATCGGCCATTGAGAGTGCGTCCGGCGCGCGAGCCCGCGTGCCGGTTCGCCCTATTGTCCTTGCTGCTGTTGCGCCGCGAGCGCCTGCATGTAGCCCGGCGGCGGATCGGTCAGCGTGACCTTCACGGTCGGCATCTTCTGGTCCAGCCGCTGGATGGCGGTGCGGGTGATGTCCACATCCACCGTGCCCAGCACGACCGCGTTGCGATCAAGCAGAAGATTGGCGCCGCGTTCGGCCATGATGCCCTGAAGGATCGGGCCGAGTGCGGCTTCGACCTGCTGGCGCGCCTTGAGCACGCCGCCCTGGATCTTGCCCTGCCGGTCCTCGACCTGCTTCTGGAAAGCCTGCTGCTTGGCTTCGAAGGCCTGGATCTTCTGCGCCTTCACGTCGGGCGAAAGGATGGCGACCTGTTGCTGCAGAGCCTGGCCCTGACGGCGCAGATCGTCGCTCTGGCCTTTGAAATCATGCTCGGCGCTTACCGTGTAGGCGTTGACCTGCCGCACGATGTCCTGCCCGACCTTCGAGGCGCGCAGAATGGCTGCGCGGTCGATGACCAGGATTTTCGGATTTGGTGCTGCTTGCGATGCGGCCTGCGGGCCGCCGGCCTGCGCCAGCGAAACCGAGGGCCCGACAAGCGAAAGCGTGACGGCGACGGCCAGCCCGGCGGCCATTTGAACCAGACGGGCAGTAAAGCGAGTTGTTGCTCATGGTGTTAGAGTCCTGTCCCAGCGCTGAAACGGATGATTTGCGACTTATCATAGGGTTCTTTCACAAAAGGCACACCCAGGTCGATCTCTACCGGCCCGAATGGTGACTTCCAGCCTATGGCGATACCGGCCGAGGCCCGTAGCGCCATATTGTCCTTAACACAACTCAAATTCGTGTTCTTCGGCGCGAGACAAGAAGCCCCGCTATCAATATGGCCCAAGGTTCCGAAATCCGAGAACAACGACATGGTAATACCATAATCCGCGGGCAGAAAATCAGGCATCCTCAGTTCGGCCGTCCCGATGGCATAGGCGTTGCCGCCGATGGCGCTCTGGCCCGCGGCATGGATGTCGCGGGGGCCGATACCGGCGATGTTGAAGCCCCGGAAGGTGTCGCCGCCCTTGAAGAAGCGCTCGTTCAGCCGGACGTGCTGGCCGTCATAACCGTTAATATAGCCGGCCGTCAGGGAGAAGGTGCCCACCAGATCGTCCCAGATGATGGGGTGGTGGACGCTGAAGGCGGTCTCCGTGCGCAGATATTTGAGCGTGCCGCCGAAGCCCGGCCAGATCCTGGCTGAAGCTGAACGTCATGCCGTGGGTCGGCCTGATGGGGTCGTCCAGCGTGTTGTAGCCATAGGTGTAGCCGAAGGACGACGTGGTGGACTGCCCGGCCGCAAGCTGGATCTGATACGGCGCGCCCGCGTAAGGGGTGATGTCGTCGATGCGGAAGGTGTAGCGCAGGCCCACATTGCCGAATTCCGAGGTGGGAAATCCGAAGCGCAGGCCCGCCGCCGTCGTGTTGCCCTGATAGGACGCCTGATCGAAATTGGTGAGCACCTTGTAGAGGTCGATGCCGGCGGCGAGCGGACGGTCGAGGAAGTAGGGTTCGGTGAAGCTGAACTGGAATTCCTTGCTGATGCTGGAGACCGAGGCGCTCAAGCGCAGCGCCTGGCCGCGGCCGAAGAGATTGCTTTCGCTGTAGCTGAACTGGCCGACGAAGGAACTGGTCGAGGAATAGCCCGCGCCCAGCGATAGCTGGCCGGTCGATTGCTCGGTCACCGCGACGTTCAGCACCGTGCGGTCGGGCTGGCTGCCCGGCGCGGTCTTGATCTCGACATCCTTGAAGAAGCCCAGCGCCTTGATGCGGGTTCTGCGAGCGGTCCACCAGCACGCGATTGAAGGCATCGCCTTCCACCAGCCGGAACTCGCGGCGGATGACTTTGTCCAGCGTGCGCGTGTTGCCGATGATGTTGATCTTCTCGACATAAACGCGCGGGCCCTGATCGACATTGAAGATGACGTCGATGGTGCGCGTGTCGCGGTCGCGCGCGATGCGCGGATGCACCTCGGCGAAGGCATAGCCCTTGGTGCCGGCCGCATTGGTGAGCGCGTCGATGGAATTGTCGATCAGTTCGGCGTCGTAGGTTTGCCCGTCGCGGATCGGCACCATCGGAGCGCAACGTGGCGGTATCGAGTTCCTTGATCTTGGATTCGATCTTCACCTTGCCGAATTTGTAGATGTCGCCTTCATCGACGGTGAAGGTGATGTAGAAATTGCGCCGGTCCGGCGTGAGTTCGGCCACCGCCGAGACGACGCGGAAATCGGCGTAGCCGCGCTTGAGATAGAAGCGGCGAATCTGCTCGCGGTCGAAGGTCAGCCGGTCGGGATCGTAATTGTCGTTGGACGACAGGAATTTCCACCAGTCGCTTTCTTCGGTGGCGATCTGCTCGCGCAGCGTGTCGTCGTCGAAGACGTGATTGCCGATGAAGGAGATGCGCGCCACGCCGGTGGTGGGCCCTTCGTTGATCGAGAAGATGAGATCGACGCGGTTCTGCGGGCGCTGGATGATCTGCGGATCGACGGTGGCGGCGAATTTGCCGTTGCGCCGGTATAGCTCGATGATGCGCTGCACGTCGGCCTGCACCTTGGCGCGCGTGAACACCTCGCGCGGCTTGAGCTGCACTTCCTTGACGAGGTCTTTTTCGGAGACCTTGCTGTTACCCTCGAACACGATCTGGTTGATGATCGGATTTTCCACGACGTTGACGGTGAGCGTGGAGCCGTCCCATCCCATCTTCACATCGGCGAAGAGGCCGGTGGCGAACAGCGTCTTCAGCGAAAGGTCCACGATCTGCTCGTCATAGGGCTGGCCTTCGCGGATCGCCATGTAGGACAGAACCGTCGCCGGCTCGATGCGCTGCGTTCCGCGTACGACGACGCGCGTCACCATCGGCGCGGGTGTGCGGGTTCTTGCGGCGCGGCCGCGGCGCCGTCCGGCGCGGGCGCTTGCTGTTGCGTTGGCGCCGGTGCTTGCGGCTGGAAATCGGCTGCCTGCGCCAATGCGGGCAAAGGCGCGCCCGCCGCAAGCACGCACGCAGCTACGAGAGCCACGCGGCAATGCCGTGCGAATAGGTGGGCGATCAGGCTCATCCGCTCTTCTGCGCTCGTCTTTAGGGGCTTGCGCAGCAAGGGTTCAGAACCCCTTCAACGCACTGCACACTTGGTTCAGAAAAGGTTCAGCCGAAGGAGGTCATTCCAGGTCGCCAAAACCATTAACCCAAGCATGACCGCCAGCCCCAACCGAAAACCTACGTCCTGAGCCCGCGCGCCAAGCGGCCGGCCCATTACCGCCTCGCATCCATAGTACAGAAGGTGGCCTCCGTCGAGGATCGGAACGGGAAAAAGGTTGACAAGACCAATGCTTACAGAAATGAGAGCTGCCAGATTGATTAGCTCAATAATTCCTATGGAAGCCACCTGACGCGAGACCTTGGCGATGCCCAGAGGCCCGCTTAACTGGCTCGCGTCCTGCTGGCCTACGACCATACGCCACAGGTAGGTCATCGTGCTGTCAACGATATCCCAGGTTCGTATGGTTGCTTCGCCGAGCGCGCCCGGAAGGCCATAGCGCACAAGCCGCACCTCATCCCGGCCGAGATTGTTGACGACACCCAGCACACCCACGCGTTGAACGTCGCCAAAGCCGGTCTTCACTTCGCGCAATTGCGGCACAGCATGAAGCGTAAGTAATGTTCCGTGACGCTCCACGACGATCGCCAGATCGCGGCCCGCGCTCATCGTGACGATGCTTTGCAGGTCGGAGAATTCGTTAATGGTGCTGCCGTCGGCGCTCTTGATGATGTCGCCCGGCTTGATGCCGGCGGTGGCGGCCGCACTTCCCGCCCGCACCGAATCCACGCGCGGAACGACGATCTCGCGGCCGAAGGTGGCGAAGGTCGCCGCGAATATCAGAATCGCGAGAACGAAATTCGCGGCCGGTCCGGCGACTACCACCGCGGCGCGCTGATAAAGCGGCTTGGTCAGGAATGCGTGGCTGCGTTCTTCCGGCGGCAGGTTGCGCACCAGTTCTTCATCGGGCCTGCTTGTGGCGTCCGCGTCGCCCAGAAATTTCACGTAGCCGCCGAGCGGTATCCACGAAATCTTCCACTGCGTGCCCTTCTTGTCCTTCCACGACACGATGGCAGGGCCGAAGCCGATGGAGAACGTCTCCACGCCCACGCCGAAGGCGCGCGCGACGGTGAAATGTCCCAGCTCGTGAAAGAACACCACCAGCGTGATGACGAATGCGAACGCGGGCAGGCCCAGCGGTATCCATTCGAAGAGATCGCGAAGCGTTTCCAAAATTCCCTACTCCCGGCTATTTTTTTGTTCGTCGTTCAGGCGGCCACGTTGCGGCAGAAACCGAATGCGAGACCGCGCGCGCGCGCATCCACTTCCAAAACGGATTCCAGATCGGTCATGGCGGCCTGCGTTTCCTCCGCCGCGAGCGTTTCTTCGACCACGCGCGGTATGTCGAGAAACCCGATCCTGCGGCCGAGAAACGCCTCGACCGCAACCTCGTTTGCGGCGTTCAGGATGGTAGGCGCGGCCCCCCCCGCGCGCAAGCAAACTTGCGCCAATCCAAGGCAGGGAAAGCGCGCGGAATCTGGATTTTCGAAGGTCAGTTGCCGCAAAGCCGCAAGATCAAGCCGATGTGAAGGCGATGTCATGCGCGCGGGCCACGCCAGCGCATGCGCGATGGGCGTGCGCATATCGGGCGCGGAAAGATGGGCGAGCGTGGAACCGTCTTCATATGTCACAAGGCAATGCACCACCGATTGCGGATGCACGATGACGGCAAGCCGCTCCGCGGGAATTGCAAAAAGATAATGCGCCTCGATCAGTTCGAGGCCCTTGTTCATCAGCGTGGCGCTATCGACGGAAATCTTCGCACCCATCGACCAATTGGGATGCGCGATAGCCTGTTCCGGCGTGGCGGACGCCATGCGCTCCGACGGCCATTCGCGGAACGGCCCGCCCGATGCGGTGATGGTGAGTTTTTCGATGGACGCGCCGTTGTTGCGGTCGAGAATTTGGAAAGCGGCGTTGTGTTCGGAATCCACCGGGATGACGATGGCGCCGGATGCTTCCTGCGCGCGGCGAAAAATGTCGCCGGCCGCCACGATGCACTCCTTGTTGGCGAGCGCGATAGTGACGCCGCGCTTTACCGCTTCAAGCGCGGGGGCAAGGCCGGCGGCTCCCACAATCGACACCATCACGATATCGGATGGTCGCGCGGCGGCGGCGAGGATCGCTTCGCGCCCCGCGGCGATTTCAATGTTCGTGCCCGCGAGCAATTCCTTCAGTTGCGCATAGCGCGTTTCATCACCGATCACGGCGAGGCGCGGATGAAATTGTTTGGCCTGCTGGGCCAACGCCTCGACATTGCTTTGCGCGGTCAATGCTTCGATGGGAAAAGCGTGCGCGCCATAAATTTTCCGCGCATGGGCCACGACATCGAGCGTGGAAAGCCCCACCGATCCGGTACTGCCAAGAACCGTCAGCCGCCGGAGCGCGCTTTGCGGCGCAACACTCATGGATTTACTCCAAGCAACGGATCGAGCCCGAATGCAAACACCGCAAGCGCGCAGAGGGGTGCAGCCAGAATGATGGAATCGATGCGGTCGAGAACCCCGCCATGACCGGGAATGAGGCTGCCGGAATTTTTGCGCCCGACGCGCCGCTTCACCCAGGATTCGAAAAGATCGCCCAGATGCGAGGCCAGCGCCACGCCGATGCCGAACAATGCTCCGCGCATGACATCGCCCCGGATCGCCGCCACGATCAGCGCGCCGGTGACGGCGGCGCACACAATGCCGCCAAAAAATCCCGCCCATGTCTTGTTCGGCGACAGCACGGGCACAAGCTTCGGCCCGCCCAGAAGATTGCCGGTGAAAAGCGCGCCCGTATCGGTCGCCCAGACCGTTGCGAACAATGTCACCACCAGCCAGAAGGCATGCGGCGCATTCATTCGCAACGTCACCATCGCGACGGCCGAAATTCCGAGATAAAGAACGCCGAAGGCCTGCCATGCGGGTTCGGCTTTGCGCGCGGTGGCGAGCGCAAAAGTCGCAATCGTTCCGGCCATCAGCACGACCCAGGGAAACGTGTCCGGCACCGCGATGGCGCGGGATATTGCTGCAAGCGATGCGACGACAACGATGATGGTGATAATCATGTAAGGCACAAAGGCTGCGGCAAACATGCGGTGCCATTCGCGCGCGGCGGCGGCGACGGCGGCGGCGATGAAAAGCGCGAACCACACACCGCCCAGGGCCGTCGCGCCGACGGCCGATGCCGCCAGCAGCACGCCGAAAACCGGCCGCGTCACCCAATCGAGCGTGACGGCAAACCGCGGCGGCGCGGATGATTTGCGGGCTTGGCTCAAGCGACCGCTTCCGGGGCGACCGCGCCGAAGCGCCGTTCGCGCTGCGCAAAGGCATTAAGCGCATCGAGGAATTGCTTGCGCGAAAAATCCGGCCACAGCGTGTCGATGAAGACAAGCTCCGCGTAAGCCGATTGCCAGAGCAGGAAATTGGAAAGCCTGCGCTCGCCCGATGTGCGGATGATGAGATCGGGATCGGGGATACCCGCCGTCAGCAGATGCTTCGAGAAATAATCCGGCGTGATGGCGGCGGGGTCGAGTTCGCCGCGTGCGACAGCCAGCGCCATCTCGCGGGCGGCCGCCGCAATCTCTTCCTGCGAGCCGTAATCGAAAGCGAAGGTGAGGGACAAGCCCGTGTTTGACGCCGTGCGCCGTTCGCCGTCCTCGATCATGGCGAGGATATCGCGTTCCACCCGCGCACGGCTGCCGATGATCCGTATACGGACATTGCGGGCGGCAAGCTCGTCGATGTCGTCGTGGAAATAGGAGCGGAACAGCCCCATCAGATGGCTGACCTCGGTGGGCGGGCGTTTCCAGTTCTCCGAGGAAAATGCGTAGAGCGTCAGATATTCGAGCCCGATGTCGGATGCCGCACGCACGGTCGCGCGCACGGCACTCACGCCCGCGACGTGCCCTGCCGCTCGCGGCAGATGGCGCGCGCGCGCCCAGCGGCCGTTTCCATCCATGATGATGGCGACATGGCGCGGCAGGGATGCCTTCGCTGGCTCGGTGGCCGTCAACGCCTTCTCCACTCAGACCTGCATGATCTCCTGCTCTTTGGCATGGAGCGCGCCATCAATGTCCTTGATATGCGCATCGGTCAATTTTTGCAGTTCGTCTCCTAATTTATGGTGCTCGTCCTGGCCGATCTTGTGGTCCTTTTCGAGCTTTTTGAGGACTTCCATGCCGTCGCGGCGCACATTGCGCACGGCCACGCGGGCGTGCTCGGCATATTTGGAGGCGAGTTTGGCCAGTTCCTTGCGGCGTTCTTCGTTGAGTTCGGGGATGGGGATGCGGATCAACTGGCCATCCGGCTGGGGGTTGAGGCCCAGGCCCGCATCGCGGATGGCCTTGTCCACGGATTTGACCAGGCTCTTGTCCCACACCTGAACCGTGAGCAGCCGCGATTCCGGCGCGCAAACCGTGCCCACCTGGGTGATCGGCATGGGGCTGCCATAGGCATCGACCATCACCGGATCGAGCAGGCCGGGGCTGGCGCGGCCCGTGCGCAGGCCCGCAAATTCCGTCTTGAGGGTGGCGACCGCCCCGTTCATCCGGCGGTTCATCTCGTCCTTGCTGTAGGTTTCGGCCATTGCTTCCTCCCGGCTATGTCAGGCCCGTTCCTCGATGATGGTGCGAGCGCCCCTGCCCGCGCAGCACCGCGCCGAGCGATCCGCGATCATGGATCGAGAACACGATGATCGGAATGCGATTTTCTCGCGAAAGCGAGATGGCGGACGCATCCATCACCTGAAGATCGCGCGCCAAGACCTCGTGATAGCTGAGAGAATCATAGCGCGTCGGCGCCGGGCACCTTTTTCGGGTCGGCGCTATAGACGCCATCGACCTGGGTGCCTTTCAGCATCGCGTCGCAGTTCATCTCCGCCGCGCGCAAGTGCCGCCGCCGTGTCGGTGGTGAAGAAGGGATTGCCGGTGCCGGCCGCGAAAATCACCACGCGGCCCTTTTCCATGTGGCGGATGGCGCGGCGGCGAATATAGGGCTCGCACACGGTGGTCATGGGGATGGCCGATTGCACGCGGGTGGGAAGCTCCATCCGCTCGAGCGTCGCCTGCATCGCAAGCGCGTTCATGACGGTGGCGAGCATGCCCATGTAATCGGCGGTGGCGCGGTCGATGCCGTTGGCCGCACCCGCAAGCCCGCGAAAGATATTGCCGCCGCCGATGACGAGGCAGATCTGCGTGCCCGCGACGACGGCTTCCTTCACATCGGTTGCGATGCGCTCAACGGTAGGAAGATCGATGCCATAGGATTGCGCGCCCATCAGGGCCTCGCCGGAAACTTTCAGGAGAACCCGGCGGTATTTCGGCGCTTGACCCATGCCACCCTCCGGTTCGGCCGATCACTGGCCCGCCATCGCCTTTACTTCGTCGGCGAAATCGCCGGTTTCCTTTTCGATGCCTTCGCCCACCTGATAGCGGACGAAGCCTTCGATGGTGACGGGCGCGCCCAAATCCTTCGACGCCTTCTCGATCACCTTGCCGACCGGCGTTTCACCATCGATCACGAAGACCTGCGAAAGCAGCACCGATTCCTCGTAGAATTTGCGCATGCGGCCATCGACCATCTTCTCGATGATGTTCTCCGGCTTGCCCGACTGCGCGCGCCTGATCGGCATAGATGGCGCGTTCGCGCGCCACGACGTCCGGGGCAAGATGCTCCGGCGTCAGCGCCAGCGGCGAGGTCGCCGCGATGTGCATGGCAATCTGCTTGCCGAGTGCCGTGAGCTTCGCCACATCGGCGGTGGATTTCAGCGCGACCAGCACGCCGATCTTGCCGAGTTCGGCGCCCGCCGCGTTGTGCACATAGCTCGCGACCACGCCCGGCGACACCGCAAGCGCCACCGCGCGGCGCACGCTCATGTTCTCGCCGATCTTGGCGACGAGTTCCTTCAGCACGCGCATCGACGCTCGCATCGCCCATCTTCTTGGCGAGCAGCTTTTCGACATCGCCTTCGGCTTCGAGCGCAAGCTGCGCCGCATTCGTCACGAATTCCTTGAACTGGTCGTTGCGCGCGACGAAATCGGTTTCGGAATTGACTTCGACCAGCGCGCCCGCGCCCGGCATGGCGGCAATGCCGATCAAGCCTTCGGCGGCGATGCGGCCCGCCTTCTTCGCGGCCTTCGACAGGCCCTTCTTGCGCAGCCAGTCGATCGCCGCTTCCATGTCGCCATTGGTTTCCGCCAAGCGCCGCCTTGCAATCCATCATGCCTGCGCCGGTCTTGTCGCGCAGGTCCTTCACCATGCTCGCGCTGATGTTCGACATTGTATTCTCCGTTCAGGCTGGCGGGAGCGGCAGCTTCGATGGCTTCGGCGGGCGCGCAGATCGGGAAGCGCCTCGGCCTCGCCGGTATCGACGCCGGCGGCGCGCTGGCTTTCCGACAGCCCGTCGATGATCGCGCGCGCGGCCAGATCGCAGTAAAGCGCGAGCGCACGCGCCGCATCGTCATTGCCCGGAATGGGATAGGCGATGCCGTCGGGATCCGAATTGGAATCCAGAATGGCGGTGACCGGAATACCGAGCTTGCGCGCTTCGGCGACCGCGATCTGCTTCCTTGTTCGTGTCGATCACGAAGAGCATGTTCGGCAGACCGCCCATTTCCTTGATGCCGCCCAGCGAACGCTCCAGCTTGTCGCTGCTCGCGCAAGCAGGCCGAGCAATTCCTTCTTCGTGAAGCCCGACGGACTGCGACGAATTCAGCGTCTCTTCCAGCGTGCGCAGGCGCTTGATCGAATTGGAGATCGTCTGCCAGTTGGTCAGCGTGCCGCCGAGCCAGCGGTGGTTCACATAATACTGGGCGCAGCGCTTGGCCGCGGCCGCGACCGGCTCCGACGCCTGGCGCTTGGTGCCGACGAACAGGATGCGCCCGCCGCCGGCCGCCACGTCGCGCAGGGCGACGAGCGCCTGATGCAGCAGCGGCACGGTCTGGGTCAGGTCGATGATGTGGATGTCGTTGCGGGAGCCGTAGATGTACGGCGCCATTTTCGGGTTCCAGCGCTGCTGGCGATGGCCGAAATGAGCTCCTGCTTCGAGGAGCTGACGCATGGAAAAATCAGGCAAAGCCATTGGAACACATTCTCCTTTTCCGGTTCTGGCCTAACGCGAGGGATGTGACCCTTTCGGGCACCGGACGGGGACGGGGCAACACGCCTCGAAACCCACCCTGCGCGTGTGGAATGGCAGGGGTTATAGGCAGACGGGTTGACCGGCGCAAGCCACTGGTTTCGATAAAGATCATGAGCCCCGAAAAGCCCGATCCGCCCGGCCATTTCCCGCCTGCTGCCCAACGGCATCTGGGCCGGGTGGCGCTTCTGGCGCTGGGCGAGCCCGACGTGATCGCGCTGTGGTTCGGCGAAAGCGATCTGGTGACGCCCGATTTCATCCGCGACGCGGCCAAGAAGGCGCTGGACGAGGGCCGCACCTTTTACACCAACGCGCGCGGAACGCTCCGGCTTGCGCAAGGCGATTGCAGGATTTCCACCGGCGCACACTGGGCACCGATGTCGCATTGGAGCGCATCACCGTTCCGGGCGCCGCGATGCTGGCGGTTATGAGCGCGCTGCAAGCGGTGGTGGAGACGGGCGACAATATCGTGGCGGTATCGCCGGTGTGGCCCAACATCTTTCAGGCCGCGCAGATCGCCGGCGCGAGCGTGCGCTTTGCGTCGCTCGAAGCCGATTGGACGCGCGTGGCGCGGTGGACGCTCGATCTCGAAAAGCTTTTCGCGCAATGCGATGCGCGCACCAAGGCGATCTTCATCGCCTCGCCCGGCAATCCCACCGGCTGGGTGATGAGCGCGCGAGGAACAGCGCGCGGTGCTGGATTTCGCGCGGGTCCGCGGCATCGCCATCATCAGCGACGAAGTCTATGGCACGCTTGTCTATGACGGCAGCGCGCATGCGCCGTCGTTTTTGCAAATCGCCGAGCCCGACGACGCGGTGTTCGTCATCAATTCCTTTTCCAAGCCATGGGCGATGACGGGCTGGCGCATCGGCTGGCTGGTGCATCCCACTTCGCTCGATCAGCAGATGTGGACCATCGCGGCGGCGAACAACACCGGCGCCACAACCTTTGCGCAATGGGGCGCGCTGGCAGCACTTTCTCCCCAAGGCGACGCATTTCGCGGCGTGATGCTGGAGCGTTGCCGAAACGGGCGCGCGGTGACGCAGAAATTTATCGATTCGCAAAACCGCATCCGCTGGATTTCGCCGGAGGGCGCGTTCTACGGCTTCCTGCAAATCGAGGGCATGACGGACAGCCTCGCCTTCGCGAGCGATCTGGTGAAACAGGCGCGAGTCGGCGTGGCACCCGGTTCGGCCTTCGGTGCTGCGGGCGATAGCGAGTTGAAATCGTTCGTGCGCATCTGCTTTGCACAGGACGCAACGCTCCTGACAACCGGACTTTCGCGGCTGGGAAATGCAATCAATCGGCTGTGAAAATGCGCTTCATTAATTTTAACCCATGATCGGCGCGCGGGCGAATACACAAACGTGAGCGCCGCGCGCCTTGCGGATTCGCTACACCTTGCCGAACCTTGTGCGCGTACGGCTCGGGAGCGCCGCGTGTTCAAATCATCGCCTTTGCTTGCGTTGACCTGCGCGCTTATGTGCGCCGCGCCCGCTTTGGCGCAACCTCCGCGCGACTTCAAAACCTATCAGCCGAGTGCCGCGGCCACGCGCATTGACGCGTCAGAAGCCCCGGTGATCGACGGCGATTTTTCCGATCCGGTGTGGAAAAAAGCCACCACCATCGACGAATTCTATCAGCTTGAACCGCATGAAGGCGCGCCGGCCAGCGAACGCACCGTCGTGAAGATGGCCTATGACCGCGACAATCTTTATTTCGCGATCTATGCGCATGACGATGAGCCGAAAAACATCATCGCCAAGATCAAGGCGCGCGACGGCGCCATCGACAAGGACGATATCATCCGCATCTATCTCGATCCCAATATGACGCGGCGCAATGGCTATCTCTTCGAAGTCAATCCGCTGGGCGCGCGGCGCGAGGGGCTGGTGCAGAACAACACCGATGTTCTTTACAATTGGAATACGCTGTGGAGCGCCAAGGCTCATATCGTGGCCGATGGCTGGGTGGTGGAAGTGGCCATTCCCTTCCGCAGCATTTCCTATGATCCGGCGAGGCACGATTGGGGATTCGATTTCTTCCGGCTGGTGCGGCGCAAGAACGAGCGCATTCGCTGGTCCGCGATCAACATCGCGATTGGATCGCAGGACATTTCACATTCGGGAACACTGACCGGCATCAGTGATGTCAACGAAGGCGTGGGGCTGGACGCGCAGCTTTATGCGGTGGCGAAATTCGATCGCGTGTGGGACAAGCCGGGCGACGCCGATTTCTCGCTCAAGCCCAGCGGCAATATCTATTACAAGATCACGCCCGGAATGACGGGGCTCGTGACCTTCAACACCGATTTTTCGGACACGCCGCTCGACGCGCGCAAGGTGAACATCACGCGGTTTGCGCTCTTCTATCCCGAAACGCGCGATTTTTTCCTGCAGGATGCCGCCGCCTTCGAATTTGGCGGGTTGAACCTCGATCCCAATGCCGATCCGAACGGCCAGCCCTTCTTTTCGCGCAATATCGGGCTTGTGAATCTTTCGCCGGTGAATTTGCAGATCGGCGGCAAGGTTTCCGGCCAGTTGGGCGAGTTCAATATCGGCGCGCTCAGCGTGCGCACCGGCCGCGCACCCGATGGCACGCCGCCGCAGACGCTTTCCGTCGCGCGCGCGACCATGCCGGTGATGGGCGAATCCAAGCTGGGCCTTATCTTCACGCAAGGCGATCCAAGCGGCCTCACGCACAACAATGTCGGCGGCGGCGATTTTCAATATCGCAATTCCGATGTATTCGGCGGCAAAACGATTCAGGGCGACATCTATTATGAGCGCAGTTCTTCGAGCGCGGTTGGCGACGACGATGCTTACGGCTTCGAAGTGAATTTTCCCAATGAGCCGTGGAACGGATATTTCCGCTACAAGGATGTGGGCGCGAATTTCGATCCGGCGCTCGGCTTCGTCAGCCGGCCGGGCATTCGCGAATATACCGGGCAAGTCGTGCGCCGCGAGCGTTATCAGGATTCCGATGTGCGCTGGGTTGAAACCGGAATGTGGTGGGACTGGTTCACCGGGCTCGACAATCATCTCCAGACCGCGATCAACGATGCGTGGGTGGGCGCCTATCTGCAACAGCGGCGATTTTGGAATGGCGGAGGACTGGATCGATCACGAGCGCGTTTCGCAGGCCTTCGATCTGCCGAACAATGTCACGGTGCCGGCCGGCAGCTATCAATGGAATGTGACGCATCTGCGCGTGGAGACGGCGGATGCGCGCTCCGTCAAAGCGATCATGGACGTGCAATGCTGCGGTTTTTACGACGGCACGCTGCTGCAAACCGATTTTTCGCTCGATCTGAAGCCGAACGAAACATTCGACATTCAGGCCGAGCACATCATGGACAATATCCGGCTGCCGACCGGGCACGTCACCATCCATATCGCTTCGATGAATGTGGCGGTGAATTTCACGCCCGACATGCAGCTTCAGACCCAGGCCGAATATGACAATATCAGCCAGGATTTCGGATTCTCGCTGCGCTATCGCTGGGAATTCCAGCCGGGCACCGAATTGCTGATCGCGGCAGGGGATTCGGCGACGCTGGACGACCACGCCCATTACACAAGCCACGAGACGCAGCTTGTTTTGCGCATCGGCCATATTTTCCGGGTTTGATTTTATACCGACTCCACCATCGCCACGCCGGGCAGCGATTTGATCGCGCCCTTGAGTGCGGCGGTCACCATCTGGCGCTGCGGCAATTTGATTTCCACTTCCTGCCCGCCGCTGCCGGGCACGACGAGCGCGATCAATCCCTTGCCGGGCTGGCGCAGTTCGGCGGCGATGGCGTTGAGCGGGCGGGTATCTTCCAGATAGATGCGAAGCCCCTCGCCCGCTTGCGCCGCGGCCTTTTCCAGATCGGTGAGCGACAGCGCGCGCAGCTTTAATTCATCGCCTTCCCAGGTGGCGTTCACTTTCAGCAACACCGATTTTCCGGCTTCCAGAAGCGGGCGCGAAGCAGTGAGCACTTCGGGAAAGAACATCGCCTCGAACATGCCGGTGGGATCGGAAAAGGAGACGAAGGCATAATTCTGGTCGTTGCGCCCGCGCCGCTCCGATTTGCGGATGATGGTTCCGGCGAGCACGGCCTGAAACGACGTGCGCCGGTCTTCCAGCACCTGCGCGTAGGTGAGCGCCTGAAGCCGGTTGAGCGCGGTGCGATAATTGTCGAGCGGATGGCCGGAGAGATAAAAGCCGATTGCCGCGAATTCCTCGCTCAGGCGCTCATGCGCCAGCCAGTCATCGACTGGCGCGAGCCTCAGATCGTTCGCATCGGATGCGGCTTCGCCGAAGAGCGTGGATTGGCCGGTTTCGCGTTCGCGCGCGGTGCGCGCCGCATCGTTCAGGACGGCATCGGCGGAATCCACCAATTGGCGGCGATTGGCGAATCAGCGCATCGAACGCGCCGGCACGCACCAGGCTTTCATAGGCGCGCTTGTTGACGAGCTTGGGATCGAGCCGCCGCGCGAAATCGCCGATGGAGCGGAACGGCCCATCGGCCGCGCGCGAGGCCACCACATGTTCCATCGCCTGCTTGCCCACGCCTTTCACGGCGGCGAGCGCGTAATAAATTACATTCGCTTCGCTATCGCAGGCGAACGCCGCTTCGGAGCGGTTGATGTCCGGCGGCAGAACCTTGATGCCGAGGCGCTGGGCCTCCTGCCGGAAAATGTTCAGCCGGTCGGTGTTGCCGATATCGAGCGTCATCGACGCGGCGAGGAATTCGACCGGATAATTCGCTTTCAGATAGGCGGTCTGGATAGGCGACCTGCGCATAGGCCGCGGCATGGCCCTTGTTGAAACCGTAGCCCGCGAATTTCGCCGCCTGCTCGAAAATCTGTTCGGCGACGGACGGCAGAATGCCCTTCTCGCCCGCGCCCTTTATGAAAATCTCGCGGTGCTTGGCCATTTCGGACGGGATTTTCTTGCCCATGGCGCGGCGCAAGAGATCGGCCTGCCCCATCGTGTAGCCGCCAAGTTCGCGGGCGATGCGCATGACGTCTTCCTGATACGTCATCACGCCGAAGGTTTCCTTCAGGATCGGCTCGAGCGCGGGATGCAGATATTCCGGCGCTTCGCGGCCGCGCTTGCAGGCGATGTATTTCGGGAATCGAATCCATCGGGCCGGGGCGATAGAGCGCCACCAGCGCGACAAGATCGTTGATGTGGTCGGGCTTCATCTTGCGCAACAGATCGCGCATGCCCGCGCCTTCCATCTGGAACACGCCCACGCTTTCGCCGCGCGCGAGCATCTCGAAGGTCGGCACGTCGTCGAAATCGATGCTTTGCGTGTGCAAGAACGATGCCGCGTTTCTTCAGAAGCTCCTCGGCCTTGGCGATGACGGTGAGCGTTTTCAGGCCGAGAAAATCGAATTTCACCAGGCCCGGCTTTTTCCGCGTCCTCGTAATCGAATTGCGTCACCGGCATTTCGGAGCGCGGATCGCGATAGAGCGGCACGATCTCGTCCAGCGGCCGGTCGCCGATCACGACGCCCGCGGGATGCGTGGAGGCGTGGCGGTAAAGCCCTTCGATCTTGTCGCACGATGGCGAACAATTGTTCGGCCAGCGGTTCCTGCTCGGCGATGTTTTGCAGGCGCGGTTCGCTTTCGATGGCTTCTTCCAGCGAAATGGATTTGCCCGGCGGATTGGGGATCGAGCTTGGCGATGCGGTCCACAAGCCCCAGCGGCATTTGCAGCACGCGGCCCGCATCGCGCACGGCGGCGCGCGCCTGAAGCGAACCGAGCGCGATGATGTGCGCCACGCGGTCCGCGCCATATTTGTGCTGCACATAGCGCACGACTTCGTCGCGCCGCTCCTGACAGAAATCGATGTCGAAATCCGGCATCGAGATGCGTTCGGGATTGAGGAATCGCTCGAACAGCAATCCGAAACGGATGGGATCGAGATTGGTGATGTCGAGCGCCCAGGCGACGAGCGATGTCGCGCCCGAGCCGCGCACGCCGACGGGAATGCCGTGCTGGCGCGTCCATTTCATAAAGTCGGAAACGATCAGGAAGTAGCCCGGAAAATCCATGCGCGATGATGACGCCGAGCTCGAATTCCAGCCGGTCGCGATAGACCTTCTCATCGGCGTAAGGTGCCGTGTTCCTTGAGCCGCCGCGTCAAGCCCGCTTGCGGCCTGCGCGCGCAATTCGTCTTCCGGCGAAAGGCCGGATTCGGGCACGAATTGCGGCAGGATGGGATCGCGCTTCTTGGGGCGGAAGGCGCAGCGCCGCGCGATCTCGATCGTGTTTTCGATTGCCTCGGGCAGATCGGCGAATTGCGCGGCCATTTCGGCGGCACTCTTGAAGCGATGCTCGCGCGTCAGCCTGCGGCGGTCCTGCTGCGAGACGAATGTGCCATCGGCGATGCAGAGCAGCGCATCGTGCGCCTCATACATGTCGGCCGCGCCGAAATGCACATCATTGGTGGCGACGAGCGGAATGTTTTTCGCATAGGCCAGATCGATCAGCGCATCTTCCGCCGCGCGTTCTTCCGGCAAACCGTGGCGCTGCAATTCGATATAAAGACGGTCGCCGAAAATGCGCGGAGAGTTTGTGCGAGCGCCTCTTCCGCCGCTTCGGGCTGGCCTTCGACGATCAGCCGGTTCAGCGGCCCGCCCGGACCGCCGGTGAGCGCGATCAGGCCTTCGCTATGGGCGGCGAGCAGATCGGCCTTCACATGCGGCCAGTCGCCGGGCTCGGCGCCGAGATAGGCGGCACTCAGCAATTTGGAGAGATTGCGATAGCCCGCATCGTTCTGCACCAGCAGCGCAATCGCGGGCGGCTTCTGCTGGCGCACCATGCCGGGCGTGGGCGCCGCGTCGTCAAGCTCCACCGACAGCAGGCATCCCACAATCGGCTGCACGCCCGCCTTCGGCCAGCGTCTCGCTGATCTCGAACACGCCGAAAAGATTGTTGACGTCGGTGACGGCGACGGCGGGCATGGCGCCCTCGCGCGCGAGTTTGGCGAGTTCCTCTGGGCGCACCGCGCCTTCGAGCAGCGAATAGGCGCTCTTGACCCTCAGATGCACAAAGGAGGCGGGTTCGGCCATGGATCGTTCAATTCGGATTTCGCGTCAGTATCGGCGGATGGCGCGCGCGCCCGCGAGGGCCGCGCGCGCTCATCCACAGATCAGATCGCGGCGATCACCGCCTGCGCCATCTCGCGCCAGCACGAACGAACCCGCGATAAAGGCCAGCAAGCCAACGCCCGCCGCCGCATCCTTGAACCACGCCGTCATATCCGCCTCCGTCTTCAGGGATGGCAAATATATGTTCTTAATTTGTTCTGTCAAGAACAAAAAGGGATCAAATTCTGGGGCCGGTGCCCTATCCCATTGTGGGCGGCCGGGCTAGGCCCCCAATTTGCCGCCGTCGATCAGGCGGCCGTCGTGCAGGACCAGCGCGCGGTCCATCTTGGCGGCGAGTTGCAGATTGTGGGTGGCGACGAGCGCGGCGAGCCCTTCGGAGCGCACCAGCTTCATCAGCGCGTCGAACACATCCGACGCGGTGTGCGGATCGAGATTGCCGGTCGGCTCGTCGGCGAGCAGAACATGCGGATGATTGGCCAGCGCGCGCGCGATGGCGACGCGCTGCTGCTCGCCGCCGGAAAGCTGCGCCGGGCGATGCTTCAGCCGCTCGCCCAGTCCGAGCTGCATCAAGAGGCGCGTGGCTTCGGCCTTCGCCGCTTCGCGCCGCTTGCCCGCGATCAATTGCGGCAGCATGACGTTTTCGAGCGCGGAAAATTCCGGCAGCAGATGATGGGCCTGATAGACAAAGCCCATCGTGTCGCGACGGATGCGGGTGCGTTCGCCATCGGGAAGTTTGGATGCGGCAGCGGCGCCCACGAACACTTCGCCGCCGCTCGGCGCTTCGAGCAGGCCCGCCATGTGCAGCAGCGAGGATTTGCCCGCACCCGATGGCCCCACCAGCGCCACGATCTCGCCCGGCTTGAGCGCGAGGCTGACATTCTCGAACACGTTCGAGCTTCGTGTCGCCCTGCACATAAACACGCGCGACGGAATCAAGGCGAAGGGCGGCGTGCGAGCGCGTCACTCATAACGCAGCGCCTCCACCGGATCGAGACGCGCCGCGCGCCATGACGGATAAAGTGTTGCGAGGAACGATAAGCCCAGTGCCATCGCGACGACCGCGATCACTTCGCGCGGATTCATTTCCGCCGGCATGCGGCTCAGGAAATAGATTTCGGGATTGAACAGCGTGGTGCCGGTGAGCGAAGAAAGGAATTGGCGGATTTCTTCGATGTTGGCGCAGAACACCACGCCGATGACGAGGCCGAGGAGCGTGCCCGTCACGCCGATGCTGGCGCCCGCGATGAAGAACACGCGCATCACCGCGCCGCGCGTGGCGCCCATCGTGCGCAGGATCGCGATGTCGCCGCCCTTGTCCTTCACCAGCATGATGAGGCCGGAAACGATGTTGAGCGCTGCCACCAGATATGATGAGCGTGAGGATCAGGAACATCACATTGCGCTCGACTTCCAGCGCGCCGAACAGGCTTGAGTTCATGTCCTGCCATGTCAGCACGCGCGAAAGCGGGCCCGCCGCGTGCGCGATCGGCCGGGATCATCGCATTGATCTGATCGGGATCGGCGACCATCACCTCAAGCCCGCTCACCGCATTGTCCATGTTGAAATAGAGCTGCGCCTCGTCGAGCGGCATGAAGATGAAGGTCTGGTCGTATTCGCTCATGCCGATGCGGAAGGTGCCCGCGATGGTGTAGGTCTTCACGCGCGGCGTGGTGCCGAACGGCGTGATGTTTCCCTTCGGCGCGATCAGCGTGATCGTCATGCCGGGGCGAAGGCCGAGCTTGTCGGCCAGCCGCGCGCCGACGATGACGCTGTCGCCGCCGTCATAGCGCGCAAGCGCGCCGTCGGAGAGCGAATCTCGAAACCGTGGTGAGCGATTTGCAGATCGGCCTTGCGCATGCCGCGCACGATGACGCCCGCGGAAATATCGCCGCGATGTCGCCATCACCTGCCCGTCGATGATGGGCGCTGCGCGCGTCACGCCGGGCACCGCGCGCACGCGCGCGGCCGCCGCGTCGAAGCCGGTGAGATTGCCTTCATAGCTCTGCACGACCGCGTGGCCGTTCAGCCCCAGAATGCGCGAGAGCAATTCGTGGCGGAAGCCGTTCATCACGCTCATGACGATGATGAGCGTGGCGACGCCGAGCGCGATGCCGATCAGCGAGAACCCGGAAATGACGGAGACGAAACCTTCCTGCCGCCGCGCGCGCAGATAGCGCAGCGCGATCATCCATTCGAAGGCGGCAAAGGGGCGGGTTTGGGCGGCCATCAAGCGGCGATTTTCAGTTTCAAACCCAGCGCGCGCATGACTTTCACCACCGTCAGAAATTGCGGGTTGCCGTCGCGGGACAGCGCCTTATAGAGGCTCTCACGTCCCAGACCCGCTTTCTTGGCAATTTTAGCCATGCCGCGCGCACGCGCGACAACGCCGAGCGCATGGGTCATCAATTCAGGATCGCCATCTTCGAATACCGCTTCCAGATAATTGGCTACATCCTTCTCGGTCTTGAGATAGTCGGCGGTATCATAGGGACTCAGTTTGACTTTACTCACTCTGGCCATGGCATGTCCTTCACTATTTCCTTCAACTCAAGAGCAAGCGCGATGTCGCGATTTTGACTCCGTTTGTCCCCACCGGCCAGAAGCACAATCACTTCAAGACCGCGGCGGAAAAAATAAACACGATAGCCCGGTCCATAATCGATCCGCATTTCCGAGACACCCTTGCCAACCGGTTTCACGTCGCCGGGATTGCCGAGCCCTAACCGATCAAGCCGCGCCTGAACCCGGCTGCGCGCCTTATCCGGCAAATGCCCGAGCCAAGCCTCGAAAGTGTCGGTTTTTATAAGCCTGAACATATGTAGTCTATGGGATACAGATTGTCAAGATGGCTTTGCATTTAACCTGTTCACCGCCGCTTCCAGGCTCATCTCTTCCTTCGCGCCCGTCATGCGGTTTTTCACTTCGGCGAGGCCCTTTTCCAGCCCGCGCGGACCGATGACCAATTGATAGGGAATCCCGATTAGATCCATGGTGGCGAATTTCGCGCCGGGGCGGTCGGCCGTGTCGTCGTAGAGCACATCTTTACCCGCGGCGGTCAATTTCGCGTAAAGGTCTTCGCACGCTGCATCGACCTTCGCGTCGCCTGTCTTCAAATTAATCAGCGCGACATCGAACGGTGCTACAGCCTCCGGCCATTTGATCCCCGCATCGTCATGGCTCGCCTCGATGATGGCGCCGACAAGCCGCGACACGCCCACGCCATAGGAACCGCCATGGATCGGGACGTCCTTGCCGTCGGGACCTGTGACCATCGCCTTCATCGGCACGGAATATTTGGTGCCGAAGTAGAAGATTTGTCCCACTTCGATGCCGCGCGCGGAAAGGCGCTTCTCCTCCGGCACCTCGCGCTCGAAACGCGCCTGATCGTGAACATCGGAAGTCGCGGCATAAAGATCGGAACGCGCGCGCACGATTTCGCCGAGATCGGAATCGAAATCGACCTTCTCGTCCGGCACCGGCATATCGACAAGATCGCTGTTGCAGAACACTTCGCTTTCGCCGGTATCGGCAAGCACGATGAATTCGTGGCTGAGATCGCCGCCGATGGGCCCGGTCTCCGCGCGCATCGGAATGGATTTCAGCCCCATGCGCGCAAACGTGCGCAGATATGCGACGTACATTTTGTTGTAGGAGCGCCGCGCGGCTTCCTTGTCGATGTCGAAGGAATACGCGTCCTTCATCAGGAATTCGCGGCCCGCGCATCACGCCGAAACGCGGGCGCACTTCGTCGCGGAATTTCCATTGCGTGTGATAGAGGTTCAGCGGCAGCGCCTTGTACGATTTCACATAGGCGCGGAAGATTTCCGTCACCATGTCTTCGTTGGTCGGGCCATAGACGAGCTCGCGCTCGTGACGATCCTTGATGCGCAGCATCTCCGGCCCATAGGCGTCGTAGCGGCCGGTTTCCTTCCACAGATCGGCCGGTTGCAGCGTCGGCATCAGGATTTCGATGGCGCCCGCGCGGTTCATCTCCTCGCGCACGATCTGCTCGATCTTCTGCAAAACGCGGAAGCCCAGCGGCAACCAGGCATAGATCCCCGCGGCCTCCTGGCGAATCATGCCCGCGCGCAGCATCAGCCGGTGCGACACAATCTGTGCCTCGGCCGGGTTTTCCTTGAGCACGGGCAGAAAAAATCTCGAAAGACGCATGGGCAAAGCGGCCTTGGTAAAAGTGACGGAGAACTCACTTATTAAGCAAGCCAACGCCCAATTGCGAGGCCCGTTCATTTGAATTCGGGCGGGGAGTGTTGGAAACTGAGGCCGCTGGCCCGATGGCCGGTGGGTATGGGGGAAATTCGTGGCGGGCACGTCAATCCGGCAGGCCTTGGGCCGGTTCTGGCCGGTGATTCTAGCCGGGCTGATGGCTGTCTGCCTGCCCGCGCTGGCGGCGGGGATTCACGAGGGCGTGGCATCCTGCGGCGGCTCGACATGCCATGGGCGGCTCGCACCGACCGGCAAGATTGTGCGCCAGAACGAACTCATCACATGGCAGGACGAAACCTCGCCCGCGGGCGCGCATAGCCGGGCGTGGCAGGTGTTGACGCAACCGCGCGGCGAAGCGATTGCGGCGCGGCTTGGGCTGGGCGCGGCGGAGACTTCGCAGACCTGTCTGGGCTGTCATTCCGACAATGCAGCGGAGCGCGGACCGCAGTTTCAAATTTCTGACGGCGTGACGTGCGAAGCCTGTCATGGCGGATCGAGCAAATGGCTCGCGAGTCATTACGCGGTGGGCGCGACCCATGCCGCGAATGTGGCCAACGGAATGGTGGCGCTCGACGATGCAAAGACTCGCGCGGGCGTTTGCCTCGATTGTCATTTCGGCGCGGACAGGCCCGGCTATGTTCTGACGCACAGGATCATGGCGGCGGGGCATCCGCGCGTGTCGTTTGAACTGGATTTGTTCGGCGCGTTGCAGAGCCATTACGATTTCGACGCCGATTATGCCGCGCGCAAGCAAATCCCCGGCGGCGTGAAATTGTGGGCGGTGGGTCAGGCGATGGCGTTGAACCGCGTGCTGACAACTTTCGGCTCGCGCGGCGGCGACGGCATGTTCCCCGATTTCTATTTCTACGATTGCCAGAGTTGCCACCGCCCGCTCACCAGTACGCGCGATCCGCAACTGACCGCCGTTTCCAATCCCGACCGGCATATTCCCGCTGGAACGCCGGTGTTCGATGATGAGAACATGATAGTGCTCGGCGCTGCGGTGGATGTGGCGGCACCGCAATTGGCGGACCGCTTCCGTAGTGACAGCCAAGCCTTCCATATCGCGCTGGCGCAATCCCGCGCCAATGCGGCGGCCACCGCAGCCACGCTGGCCGACACGGCGCAAGCCTTGTCGTCCGCCTTCGCCGCGCATTCCTTCTCGCGCGACGACACGTTCGCGATTCTCAATTCTCTTTTGAGCGGCGCGCCCACAGCGCGCTACACCGATTATGCGGGGGCCGCACAGGCCGTCATGGGGATCGACACGTTGCTGAACGCGCTCGTGACCGCCAAACAGATCGACAAGAGTGCGGCCGAAGCGATAAGGCCCGATATCGACACATTATATAGGGATGTCCACGATCCCAATTCCTATCGCGTGAGCGAATTCCGCGACACGCTTGCGCGCGTCGCCTCTGCCGTGAGGAGGCTGCGCTAATGATGCGACTTCGCGCGATGACGAGTTTGCTTGCCGCCTATGCGCTGGTGCTGGCGTCGTGCGGCGGTGGCGGCGGCGGTTCGAGCGGCCAGAAAGCCGATAATCCGGGCACGAGCGTCTATACCGCGCCCGCATCGGAAAATCTCGGCACAAGCGATGTGGAGCAGATCATCGCGCAAGCCTCGGCGGAGGCGAGCGCGCGTTCGCTGCCCGCGGTGATCGCGGTTGTGGATCGCGTGGGCAATGTGCTGGCGGTTTACACCATGCCCGGTGCGCCGAGCACGGCCACCATACGCGCGAACCCGAACGGCAATGTGGATTTGCAGGGCGTGGTCGTGCCTGCGACGCTGGCAGCCATCGCGAAAGCGATCACCGGCGCGTATCTCTCCTCCGGCGGCAACGCATTCTCCACGCGCACCGCCAGCATGATCGTGCAGCAGCATTTCCCGCCCTCGCCCGCCACACTCGGCCTCGAAGGCGGACCGCTGTTCGGCGTGCAGTTCAGCCAATTGCCGTGTTCGGATTTGTCGTCGCGCTATACCGGCGCGGGGCCCGCGCAATTCATCGGGCCGAAGCGTTCGCCGCTTGGCCTTGCCGCCGATCCGGGCGGCTTCCCGTTATATAAGAACGGCGTGCTGGTGGGCGGCGTCGGCGTGATGGCCGACGGCGATTACGGTTATGATCCCAATGTGCTCGACATCGACAATGATGCCGAGGAAAACATCGCGCTCGCCGCGACGAACAATTTCAGCGCGCCCGCCGCCATCACCGCCGATCAGATCGCGATTGACGGCACCACGCTGCGCTACAGCGACGCCACCACAGCCACGCTGAAAACCAATCCCGCATCCGCGCCCGCTTACGGCACGCTGCCTTCGGGGCTGACCGCCGTGACCGGCTATTACGCAGGAAGTGCGGTGCTCGCGGGTGCGGTGTACGGCACCGAAGCATCGGGCATCCGCAAGGCCACGACCGCGGAGTTCAACAATCCCGACGCCTATATCCTCAGCGATGGTTCGGGCAATGACCGCTATACCCCGCGCGCGGGCACCGATGCGGGCGATGTGCCCTCCCCGCTTACGGCGAGCGAAGTGCAGACCATCCTCGAACAGGCTTTCATGGTGATGAGCCATGCGCGCGGGCAGATCCGCAAGCCACTCGACAGCCGCGCGCAGGTGACGGTTTCCGTCGTCGATACACGGGGCGTGGCGCTCGGCATCGTGCGCGCACCGGATGCGCCGGTATTTGGCATCGATGTGTCGCTGCAAAAGGCACGCACGGTGACATTCTTTTCGGGCAGCCATGCGGCGAGCGATCTGCTCGGCGATCCGAGCGTGGATGTGAACGGCTTTGTTCAGAAAGTGCGCGATTTCATTCCCGATCCCACCGCGTTTACCGGTGCGGTTGCGTTCGGCGCACGCTCCATCGCCAATCTGTCGCGGCCCTTCTTTCCCGATGGCGAGGACGGCAATCCCAACGGCCCGATGTCGCGGCCGATCACGCAATGGAGCCCGTTCTCCACCGGGCTTCAATCCGCGCTGGTGCTCACCAATATCGTGCAGCATGTGACATACGTTTCTACGAGCACGCCGCCCGATACGCGCGGGCGCTGCACATTCATTCCCGATGCGACGGCGGGGCAGAACCGCTTGCAGAACGGAATACAAATCTTTTCCGGCGCGGTGCCGATTTATAAAAACGGCGTGCTGGTGGGCGGCATCGGCACATCGGGCGACGGCATCGATCAGGACGACATGATCTCGTTTCTCGGTCTTTATAATGCGGGGCAATCGATTGGCACAATCGGCGAAGCGGCCACAAACATCCGCGCCGACAATATCGTCATCACCGTAAACGGCGCGCAGGTGCGATTGCGATATGTGAATTGCCCGACCGCGCCCTTCCTCGACACGACGCAACAAAATGTGTGCGAGGGAAAATAATGAAGCGGGCAATCCTCGCGCTGTTGCTCGCCGGCGTCATCGCCGCGCCCGCGTTCGCGCAGGATTCCAATCCCGATCATCCCGAACTCGACGGGCGAAAGATTCCGGGCTCGCCGCAAACATTTCCGCAAAGTGGGCCCGGGCAGGAAAATCCCGGTGCGGTGAGCGCGCCGCCGCCGGAAGCCTTTCCCACCGACCAGATTCCGGTGCCCGACCGCTGGCGGTTGATCGAGACGCTGGGTGTCGTGCAGAGCAACTGGTTTAATCCCTACAACCAGAACACGCTGAAGGGCGACCGGCCGATTTTCGGCACGGACTGGTTCCTGAATTTCAACGCGATTTCCGACAGCGTGGTGGAGCCGCGTTCTTTTCCGCTGCCGGTCGGCGTGCAGACCACGCAGCGCCCCGGCGAACTGGATGTGTTCGGGCGCGACAACAGCGTGAATCTTTCGCAGACGTTTCTCGTCGGCGCGTCGCTCATCGAGGGCGCGACCACCTTCAAGCCGCCGGATTGGGAATTCCGCCTGACGCTCGGCTTCAACTGGAATTACGCCAGCGTCGAGGAGCGACGCATATTGTTTATCCAGCCGAGCAAGGAGCCGCATCGCGCCGATCAGTTTGTGGGCGTGCAGGAGGCGTTTGTCGATTATCACATCCGCAATGTTTCGGCGCGCTACGATTTCGATTCCGTGCGCGTCGGCATTCAGGCGTTTTCGTCCGACTTTCGCGGGTTTCTGTTTCAGGACAATCAACTCGGCATGCGCCTCTTCGGCGACCGCGACGACAATCGCTGGCAATATAATCTGGCCGCGTTCGCGTTACTGGAGAAAGACACCAATTCCGGCCTCAACGATATCGGCCAGAAAATTCGCAACGATTATGTGATGATCGCCAATCTCTACCGGCAGGATTTTCCCACGCCCGGATTCACCTCGCAGGTACTGGTCGCGTACAACGCCGATCGCGAGGCCAACCAGATTCATTACGACAAGAACGGATTTCCCGTACGCCCCGCGCTGATCGGCGACGACCGCCCGCGCGATTACGATGTGGTGTATCTCGGTTATAATGGCGACGGGCATATCGATCGCATCAATCTGACCGTGTCGGCCTATGGCGCGTTCGGGCAGGACCGCAATTCGATTTTCACGAGCCGCCCTGCGCAAATCCGAAGCTGGTTCATCGCCGCGGAACCGTCTTACGATATCGACTGGATGCGCTTCAGGCTTTCCGCACTTTATGCGTCGGGCGATTCCAATCCGCACGACAATGTGGAAACCGGATTCGATTCCATCTACGAAAATCCACTGTTCGCGGGCGCGGACACGAGCTACTGGATCCGTCAGGCGGTGCCGTTCGCGGGCGGCGGTCGTCAGGTTTTCCTCAGCGGGCGCAATGGCGTTTTGAATGATCTGCGCTCCTCGAAAGACGAAGGCCAATCCAATTTCAACAATCCGGGCACGGTGCTGATCGGCGCGGGCGGCGATTTCGACGTGCTGCCGCAATTGAAGCTTTCGGCGAACGTCAATCATCTGTGGTTCGCGAACACCGCGGCAATTCAGGTGCTACGCAACGAAGGCACGATCCCGACCGACATTGGTTGGGATGTTTCGGTGGCCGCGACGTATCGCCCGCTGATGACACAGAACATCGTGTTCCGCGCCAGTGCGGCGGTGCTTCAGCCGGGCGCGGGCTTCAACGATCTGCTCACGAATAGCGGGCATGACAGCCGCTATTATTCCTTCCTGCTGAACGCGATTCTGACCTATTGAGGCGGTGATGATCGGGCGCGGCGCAACAAGAGCGATGATGTGGGCGGCGGCGCTCGCATTGTTGGGGCTTGTGGGGCCAGCGTCCGGCGAAGGCGATGATGATGCGCCCGTCGCGCGCAATTATGTGCAAGCGCCGGCCGCCATGCAGGGCGAAACGCAGGCGCAAGCGGATAAGGAAAGTGTGGGCTGCAAAAGCTGCCACACCGAAACCGATTCCGAAACCATGCATCAGACGCCGGCCGTGGTGCTGGGCTGCACGGCATGTCATGGCGGCGATGCAAGCATCATTGCGCCACCGGGCTTAGCGAAATCCGATCCGCAATATGCGGCACTTCGCGATTCCGCCCATGTGTTGCCGCGCTATCCGCAGGACTGGAAATTTCCGAGCGCCGCCAATCCGAAGGAAAGCTACACGCTGCTCAATCGCGAAGCGCCGGAATTCATCCGCTTCGTCAATCCGTCCGATTATCGCGTGGTGCGCGAATCCTGCGGCGCGTGTCATTTGCCGATCATTCAGGCGGCCGAACGCTCGCTGATGGCGACGGGCGCGATGTTCTTCGGCGGTGCGGCTTATAATAACGGCGTGCTGCCCGACAAGAATTATATTCTCGGCGAAGCCTACACGCGCGATGGGCTACCCGCGAAAATCGTCTCGCCTGGCGCGCCACCCGGCACGCTGACGGATGCGCAAAAGGCGCGCGGCGCGCTGGCAGCACTTTATCCGCTGCCGACATGGGAGGTCGTGCCGCCCGCCGACATTTTCCGCGTGTTCGAGCGCGGCGGCATCAGCATCGGCACGCAATTTCCCGATATCGGATTGCCCGACGAAAGCGGCAATCCGCAAACGCTGGAAGAACCCGGCAAGCCCGACATCCGCCAATCCAAACGCGGAATGGGAACGGGATTGCGCGTGGCGATTCCGGTTTTGAATATTCACAAGACGCGGCTGAACGATCCCTTCATGTGGTTCATGGGCACCAACGATCAGCCCGGCGATTACCGCCAATCGGGTTGTGCGGCGTGCCATGTGATCTATGCGAACGATCGCGAGCCGCGCGACAGCCTTTCCTATTCGCAATATGGGCGTGATGGGACAAGCGCGAGCGCCGATCCTACGATTGCGAGAGACGAACCCGGCCATCCGATCAAGCATCAATTCACGCGCGATATTCCCACGTCCCAGTGCATGGCTTGCCACATGCACCAGCCGAACATGTTTTTGAATTCCTATCTCGGCTACACGATGTGGGATTATGAATCCGAAGCGCCGTTCATGTGGCCGGAGCAGCAGAAATATCCGACCGCCGAGGAAGTGCGCAAAGTTCTGGACCGCGATCCCGAAGGTGCCGCGCCGCGCGGCAATTGGGCCGATCTCGATTTCCTGCGCAAGGTCGTCGATCTCAATCCGAAGCTGAAGGAAACCCAATTCGCCGATTATCACGGTCATGGCTGGAATTTCCGCGGCGTCTATAAGCGCGACCGCGACGGCAATCTGCTCGATGCGAAGGGCGACATCATTCCGCCGGACGATCCCGAAAAATGGCGGCGCAAGGGCGAGGGAAAATGGGTTCCGCCCGGCATCAATCCCGGCAAGGACCGTGCAACTCATGGACATTCATGCCGAGAAAGGCATGCAATGCGCCGATTGCCATTTCGCGCAGGATAGCCACGGCAGCGGATTGATCTATGGCGAAGTGGCGAACGCAGTGGAAATCGGCTGCAAGGATTGTCACGGCGGCATCGACGCGTATCCCAATTTGCGAACATCGGGGCCCGCAGCACCGCCCGGCGGCACCGATCTGACGCTGTTGCGCAACCCGGACGGCAAGCGCCGCTTCGAATGGGAGCAGCAAGGCGGACGCCGCGTGCTGATCCAGCGCTCCATCGCCGATCCGAAACTCGAATGGCGGATTGTTCTGACCAAAGACACCGTCGATCCCGCGAGCCCCGATTACAACGCAAAATCGGCGCGCGCGAAATTGATGTCGCGAACGGTGGTGCGCGGCGAGCAGTTGCGCTGGGGACCGGGCGTGAAGAAGGAGGACCTCGCGCACAAGGACAGCGAGATGCCGTGTTTCACCTGTCACACATCGTGGACGCCAAGCTGCGGCGGCTGCCATCTGCCCATCGAGGCGAACTGGATGGCGGAGAGCCACAAATATGAAGGCGGCACCACGCGCAATTACGCGACGTATAATCCGCAAGTGGCGCGCGACGACATGTTCCAGCTTGGCCGCCACATGACGACGAAGGGCAACGAAATCGTGCCGGTGCGCTCGTCTTCGGCGCTGGTTTTATCGTCCACGAATATCAATCGCGAACGCATTTATGTTCAGCAACCGCCGATTTCGGCCATCGGATTTTCAAGTCAGGCGTTCTCGCCGCATTTCCCCCATACGGTGCGCGCGACCGAGACCAAGACTTGCGACGATTGCCATATCTCGAAGGCCGACGACAACAACGCGATCATGGCGCAGTTGCTTTTGCTCGGCACCGATTTCGTGAATTTCGTGGGGCTGAATGCGTGGGTCGGCGAAGGCGAGGATGTGGAGGCCGTGCGCGTGACCGAATGGAGCGAGCCGCAGGCGGTGTTCGGTTCCTACCTGCAAAAATACGCTTATCCCGATTATTATAAAATGCATGTCGAGCGCAATCACCGCGAACTGATCGACTGGACACGCGGCGACAGCTTCGATGCGGATGGCAGCGGCGAAACGCACCCGACCGAGCAAATCGGCAATGTGGTGCATGCGGCCGGTGGCGCTGTGTATTGCCTGCAATTGCGCGGCGAATATCTTTATGCCGCCGAGGGATCGGGCGGGTTCCGCGTCTATGATGCGGCGAGCATCGCCAACAAGGATGTTTCGGAAAAGCTCATCACCGCGCCGTTCTCCCCGCTCGGGCAGGAAATGCATGTGCCCTCGAAGAATGCGACCTGCATGGTGCTGCCAACCGATCAATCCATCGCGCCGGAGCGCAACACAGCGGAGATGCGCAAAGCCAATCAGGAGCAGGCGTTCCATCCGATCTACAATTACGCCTTCATCACCGACGCGGAAGAAGGGTTGATCCTTGTCGATATCAACACGCTGACCGACCGCGACCCACGCAACAACAATCTGGAACGCGCGCTGACATGGAATCCGGATGGTATTCTCAATGGCGCGCGGCACATCACGCTTGGCGGATATTATGCCTATATCGCGGCGGATGCGGGGCTGGTGGTGGTGAATCTGGACGATCCATTGAAACCGAAGGTCGAAGCGGTGGTGAAGCTGCCGGACGTGCGGGCTTCGGCGCTGCAATTCCGCTATCTGTGGGTCACCGATGCGCGCGGGCTTGAGGTGCTGGACGTCACCGATCTGGCGCATCCCAAATTAGTGCCAGATGCGACGATTGCGCTGGCCGATGCGCGCCGCGTCTATGTCGCGCGCACCTATGCCTATGTCGCGGCGAAAGCGGACGGACTTGTGATCGTGGATGTGAAACAGCCGCGGCATCCGAAAATCTATCAGCGCGTAACCTTCGACGGGCAGATGAACGATTGCGAGGATGTGATTATCGGTTCGACCAATGCGTCGCTGTTCGCCTATGTCGCGGATGGAAAGAACGGGTTGAAAGTGATCCAGCTTACCAGCCCCGACAGCCAGCCCAATTATTACGGCTTCTCGCCCGCGCCGAAGCCGGAGCTTATCGCCTGGGCGCATACGCCCTCGCCCGCGCTCGCATTGTCGAAAGGTTTGGATCGCGACCGCGCGGTGGATGAAACCGGCAACCAGATCGCCGTGTTCGGGCGGCTCGGCTCGCGGCCCTTCACGCGCAAGGAGATGGAGGCATTCTTCATCGACAAATTCGGCGATCAATACCGCGTCGGCGACACGCCGGATTTCGATGCGTTCGCGCCGGCGCCGAAGCGCTAATCCTTGATGAACGGGAAATCATAGGTCACGGCCGGCGCGAAATCGCCCGCCACGCAGACGTGACTGATGAATTCGCCCTTGTCCCACATATAAAGCGAATAGCCGGGCGGCTCATCGACCAGTATCTCGCGATGATCGGGCACGCGCATGTTCACCGGCGTCAGATTCAGCGTCAGTTGAATGGACGTCGCGGGCGATGCCGATATTTGCTGGCCCGCCAGCATGCCGTGAAACGGCCGGTGGACATGGCCGCAGATCACGGTCTTCACCTGGCTGCGGTTTTTCAGAACCTTCGCGAGGCGCTGAATCCACGGCGCATTGGGCTCCGGGTCCATCCACTGGATGCCGCTGATGATCGGCGGGTGATGCAGCGCCACGATGGTGGGCGTGCGCCGGTCCTCGCGCAGCGTTTGCTTCAACCATTGCGCGCGCTTCCTGCAAAACGCGCCGTCATTCTTGCCCTCGTCCAGCGTGTCGCACATCACAAGGCGCACGCCGCCCAGATCGGCGGCGTATTGTACAAAGCCGTTTTTATCGACGGGCGTTTCGGGAAAGGCTGTGCGGAAGGGCGCGCGCAAATCGTGATTGCCGACGCCGAGGTAAAGCGGGATCGTCACATCCTGCAGAACGCGGCGAAGCTCCAGATATTCCTCCGGCTCGCCGCGATCGACCAGATCGCCCGACGCGATGATGGCGACAGGCCGGGGCTGAAGCGCGTGAATGGTCTTCAGCACCGCGCGAAGGCGTTCTTCGTTGCGGGCCTTGTTCACCGGGTCCTTGTCGGTGGTGATGTGCAGATCGGTGATCTGCGCGATGGTGAGCATGGCCGCTATTTCTCCGTGGCCTGAAAGACGCCGTCCCAGCCCTCGCCGGGCGGCGCTTTACGATAGGCCGCAATACGCGCGGCATAGAGACTGACGAGCTTTTCATAGCCGAAACGGGCCGCTATGGGCGAGAGCCTTGCGAGTGCGGCGTCCGCCCCGTCCCAATCCTGCGCGCGAAAGGCCGCCAGCATCGCGCTTTGGGCAGCGGCGAGATCGCGGAAATCGCTGGTCGATTTGATGTCCGTGTCGCCCACCATTCCGAACAGCCGCTCCGCCGTATCGCGCCCCATCACGCGCACAAGATCCAGTTCGATCAAAGGATAGTCCGTCAATTTTTCGGCCAGCCCCTGCCCCATCGCGATGGCCACGCCATAGACCTTGGTCAGCCCCTCGATGCGCGAGGCCAGATTTACCGTATCGCCGATGAGAGAGTAGTTAAGCCGCTGGCTGGAACCGATATTGCCCACGCAGCAGGGCCCGCTGTTGAGCCCGATGCCGATCTTGACCTCGCCGGGCCAGCCGGGGCCGCCCATGCGCTCGGCATTGAGCGCCTTGAGCTTGTCGATCATGGCGAGCGCGCCCTTGGCGGCGTTGATGTGATGGTCGGGATCGTCCAGCGGCGCGTTCCAGAAAGCCAGGATCGCATCGCCGATATATTTGTCGATGGTCGCCTTGCGGGCGAGCAGCACGTCGGTCATCGGGGTCAGGAATTCGATCAGGAACTGGATGATCTGCGGTGCGGTGAATTTCTCCGAGATGTGCGAGAAGCTGCGGATGTCGCAGAACATCACGGTCATGTCGCGCTCCTCGCCGCCCAGTTCCAGTTGCCCCGGATCGCGCGAGATGCGCGCCACAAGCTCCGGCGAGAGATAGCGGTCGAAGGCACGGCGGATATAGGCGCGCGCGCGCTCCTCGCGATAAAACGAAAACGACGAGCCCACGATATAGACGAGCACCACGCCGCCCGCGGGGTATGTGGGATCGAGCAGCATGGAGCCGTAGCGGAACGCCGCCCACGATCCGCCGACCGCGGCCAGAAACGCGCCCACTGCCACGATGCCGCCGCGCAGCGCGCCCAGCCCCGGCAGAAGCAGCGTCACGCCGAGGCAGAGAAAAATCAGGATCGCGCGTTCCAGCCCCACCGCCCAATCGGGCCGCGTGAGGAACTGGCCGAGGATCGCCTGCTCCACCACTTCGGCATGAACCACGACGCCAAGCTCGCGCGGGCTGACGGGCGTGGAGACAAGATCGCGCAAGCCCGCCGCCCCCGTGCCGATAAAGACGATGCGGCCTTCGAACAATTGCTTCAACTGCGCATCGCTCAACGCGCCGGTGAGGATTTTCCACGCAGGCACGGTGCGCTGTGCTTGCGGTGCTGTGTAATACATCCACATCTCGCCGCGCGGCGTGGTGGGGATTTCGAAATTGCCGATCTTGATCGCGACGACGCCGGGCTGATTGCCGCCGATCTCGCCGCTGCCGGTGGTGCTTTTGACGACGATGGCGCCGGCACCTTGCGCCACGCGCAGCGCGTCGATCGCAAGCGAGGGCAACATCTCGTTGCCGATATGGGCGAGAAGCGGTGCAGTGCGCACGATGCCGTCGGAATCCGCATTGCCGACAAGGCTGACGAAGCCGGTCCCGGCGGCACCATTGTTGATGACGGAGAGCGGAATGATCGCGCCCTGAAAACCGGGCACGGCGCGAATTGGCGAATCGCCCGATATCGCGAAGCCCGCCTTTTGCGGCGGTCGCACTTTGTTGGGCTCGTGTTGCAGGAAATAGCCGGTGACCGATGGCGTCTCCGCCATCGCCTGACCCAGAATTACATCGTGATCCTCAAGGGCCGCAATGTCGGCGTAATCGCCTTTCGCTTTGGGGTTCTGGCGCAGGATGGCGGCGGCGCGCGCGGGCGATGTGCGGTCGGGTTCGGAGAACACGATATCCATCGCGACGGCCGCCGCACCCGCTTTGGAGAGCGTGCGAATCAATCGCGCCATGTCGGTGCGCGGCCACGGCCATTGGCCAAGGCGCGCGAGCGTTTCGTCGTCGATATCGACGACGCGCACGGGCACATCTTGATAAGGGCGCGGATGGGCGCGCTGATAGGAATCGAAGACCAGATCGCCCAATTGCGTGATCATTGCCGGGCGCAGCGAATGAACAATCAGCAACAAAAGCGTCAGGATCAGGCCGGGCAAAATGGCGGTCATGAAAGCCGCTGGCGGACTTTTTAGCCCGCCGCGGCGCTTGATCCGCCTTGCCCCCTGCCGCCAATTTCCCGGCCTCACCCAACCGTGTGAGGTGACAGTTTAAGCAAATCGAAGGTGAATCGACACCCGGAGATTGCTCCTGCCCCAACGGCAAAGTATCGTAACATATTGTTCGGTAACGCGCCCAACGCGGGGGAAGTGCTTATGAGACCAGGTAAAGCGCCAATTCTGGCAATGGCGGCCGCGCTTGCTGGCCGGCACCGCCTTGATGGTGCCCGCGCGCGCGGCCGATGAAGGCCCGACTTTCGAGCAGGTTCTGGCCGCGCCCGACGATATCGACCTCAACCTTGCCTATGCCAAGGCGCAGGCCAATCAGGGCCATTTGCTGCCCGCCGCGGCCGCTCTGGAGCGCATCCTGATGATGCGGCCCAATGCCCATGCGGTCCGGCTGCTCTACGCCGTGGTGCTCTACCGGCTCGACGATCTGCAGGAAGCCCGCACACAACTTGCGATGGTGGACGCCTCACAGCTCACCTCGCTTCAACAGGCGGAACTGAGGAAGTACAAGCGCCTCGTCGCCAATGGCGCCAGCAATACGAGCTTCAGCCGGCGAGCTGGCCGCGGGCATCGACTACAACAGCGACGCCATCGGCGAGATGTTCACCCTGCTCGACAATCCGCCCTATGGCACGCCGAGCGGAGAAGGCACCGGGATGGTGTTTTCGGGCAAGGTCGCGGGCACGCTGAAGTTGCAGGACGATCTGTCGCTTTACGCCGATGTGGGCGGGTACAGCCGCAACCGCATCGAAGGCTTCAACAATGAGATGCAGTACATACAGGCCGAACTCGGGGTGACGCGGACGCTGCTGAAAAGCTCATGGCAGGCGGGTGCTGTGTTCAATCATTACCTGCTGCTGCGCGATCCCTATCTCACCGAATATGGCGGGCGGGCGGAATATATCTCCCATCCCAACACGTCCCTGAGCTGGTCGCTCAGCGGGTTGGCCGTGCGGCAGGATTATAAGGAGCCGTTTGTCGATTATCTGTCGAGCGTCAGCGCCATCAGCGGCACGCATGATGGCTGGCGCTACAATGTCAGCGGCAGCGTCTCCTACAAGCTGGATGGCGCATCGACGATCACCGGAACGCTGGGCTACGAAATAAAGACCGCCAGCTACGAGCCCTTCGCCTATCGCGCGCCGTTCATGGAAGCGAGCTATCACGCACTGCTTGGATCGGGCGTCTATTTCGATGTCTCGGGCGATCTGCGCCTGATGGAATACCGCAAGGCGGACGCCTTCTTCTTCTTCCCGCCCCTCAAGCGGCGCGACACCGACGGCTATATCCGCGCGGCACTCGGCGCGCCGTTGAGCGCGTTCACCGAAGCGGGCGCGACGGGCGATGTTCTGGAGGACATCGATATCGAAGGGGCCGTATCCTATCGTTCGCGCAGTTCGCGCGCGCCAATGGCCGATCTGAACGACACCGGCGCGGAACTGCGGCTGGTGTGGCATTTCGGCGATAATCGCTGAGCGGAGAAATCCAGATGAAACATGTGCTGTCCGTTTCCTGCCTTGCGCTCGCGAGCCTGCTGGCGCTGCCCGCGTCGGCCTCCGAGCAGGTGGGCGTCAACGCCGCCATCCGCAACCAGGTCGAGATGAAGACCGATGCCGACAGCGCGCTCCGCCCCGCCAAGGTGCGCGATCCCGTGCATCTGGGCGATCTGATCGTCAGCGGCAAGGAGAGCGCGCTTCAGATGCTGATGCTGGACCATTCGGTCTTCACCATCGGCGCCGATGCGCGCATGACCATCGACCGCTTCGTCTATGATCCCGACCGCGGCACGACCGACATCGCCGCCTCCGTGGCGCGCGGCGCGTTCCGCTTCATGTCGGGCAGACTCACCGGTCCCGCGGCGGGCAAGAGCGCCATCCGCACGCCCGTCGCCACCATCGGCGTGCGCGGCACGATCGTGGAAGGCGTGGTGGGACCCGATGTGCTGAACGTGCTCAGCGGCGAGCCCGGCGTTCCCGCGTTCACCGGCAATCCCGACGATGCGGTGCTGATTCTGCTGAACGGGCCGGGCCGCAACTCCGGCACCTTCGACAAGCCGGGCGCCATCGATGTGACCGGTGACAACGGCACCACCTCCATCGAGCATGGCGGCGTGGCGGTGGTGTTCTTCCCCGGCCAGCCGCTGTTCGGCCCCTTCGAGCTTTCGGACGACGCCTTTGCGCGCCTTGAGGCGCTGCTCAATGCGCAATCCCGGCCCGGACGAACAGGGCTTTGCCGACACGGGCTCGGCTGCGGCGGGTTCCGGCGACATCCTCGATACCGGGGATTTCGATTCGGAGTTCCTCGCCGATCCGCAGCAGATCGACCTGCCCCAGCCCGTGGAAGGCCAGGTGACCAGGCCTTAGGGCTTGGCGTCCCACGCCGCGTAAACCGCGGGCGTGCCCGGATTGTGATAGCCGTGGCATTCGGTGCAATCGCTCGAGGCCGCTTGCGCGGTGACCAGTTTCGTCTGGCCGTGGCAGGCTGCGCATTTGGCAATCGGCGGCAGCAGCAGATCGGCGGAGCGCGTCGAGCGTTTCGCGGCATGGCAGGAATCGCAGGTCGGATTGCCGTTCGTATCCATGCGATGGGCGGGCACGCTGTGATCGAAACCGCCGCGCGGCAGGAAACGGTTTTCCAGATGGACCGGCGCGATTTCGAAATTCAGCGATTTCGGATTCGAAGGCGGAATGATCGTGTGGCAGCCGTAACACGCCCCGCCCTTCGAGAACACCGCGCGCACGCCGCGCGCCACCGCATCGGCTGAGGGCGGCATCGGCGGCGCATTCTCATAACCGGGGCGGCGGCGGAAGAGATCGCTCATGTCGGCCGATGCGCCGGATTCGTAAAACGACGTCAGCACCGCCACGACCTTGTCGGGATGGCCATGCGGCAACAGCATCACCTTGCCGCCTTCATGCGCAAAAGCGAGGCTATGGCAGGCCGAGCAATCGCGCACCATCTCCGTCGGCCTGAAGCCGCCGCCATCCGCGCGATGGCAATCGGCGCAATCGAGCGGGGCGCCATAGCCCCTCGCCTTTCCAAGCGCGATGGCCATGCGCGCCACGCCGCCGGTTTTGGAAAGATGCGTGGCGTGCGGGAAGATGAGGCCGTTGTTCTCCAGCGGGTGCGCCGGAGAGCGGAATGCGCTGCATCACCGGGCCTTTGGCGTTCACCGTCACCAGCGGGCGGAAATCGGGATGATCGCCCCAATCGGCCACATTCAGCAGCGCCGTATCGGGCAGGCGCGATTTGAGATCGCGATGGCAATCGGCGCAATCGCTTTCGATCACTTCGGAGGCGGTGACTTGCGGCTTCGACGCGTCCTTCGCTTTGGGACCGACATGCTCGGTATGGCAGGAGGTGCAGCGCCCTTCGGGATGATTGAAGGTGCGCTCGATGGCGGCGTGAATCTCATGGCCCAAACTGTCTGTCGTGGGCTGCAGCCTTCAGCATCCGGGCGGCGGGCGCATGATCGGGCGCGGTATCGGCGGTGAACTTGACTTCCCGCTTCTCTCATTTGCGCGGCCAGTTGCAACGATGCGAGTTTGTCGAGGCCCGGTTTGTGGCAGGCAACACAGGTTTCATCGCGCACCGACACAAACGCCTTTTGATGGCACGCCTGACAATTGTTTTCGAGGAAGCGATGGCCCGGCGACAGCGAACCGCTTTCCCATTGCGCATCGGCGCGGAAAACGCTGGTCGTGGCGGCGAGCGGTTCGCCGCGATGGAGATAGAAATAGGCAATGGGTAGCGCCAGACACAGGCCCAGCAGCGCGATCATCAGCGCCCAGGCCGCCCTCCGCCTGCTGAACATCGAAGTCGAAAGCGCGAAGACCTTGCGCTCGTCCGCCTCGGCGATTTGCGCCTGCGTGTCGGCGCGGCGCGAAATGGTGACGACCGCGTCGTCCGGCGTGCTCCCGCGCGACAGCACAAGCTCATGATTTCCGAAACCGAGTTTCGGCTTGTCCGAAAGCCGCAACCGCGCATGATTGGTGAACGCGCCATCGGCTTCGAACGACATTCTGCCGATTGCTTCGACCTCGATTTCGCCGCGCACGGTTTGGCGCATCGTCGCATGGCGCAAGGAGACGGCAAGATCGGGGAGCTGGATGTCGCAATCGGCACCACGGCCGATCACGGCCTGCGCCCCCGCGATCTTCTTTTCGCGGATGATGTTGCCGCCGCCGGCGCGCTGGGTGATGAGGTTGACGGTAAAGCTCATCGTGCGCCTCACCAATAGAAGAAGACGCTGACGATATGGGCCGTCAGCGCCGCGAGCAGCGCGAAAGTGAGCGGGACATGGATGTAGAGCCAGACCTCCAAAAGCGCCTTCAATTGAATCTGGCGGCGCGCGCGCGACAGGATCGCGGCCTTGCGGCCGAGCAATTCGGCGATGGGGCCGAGCGCTTCATTATTCTTGTCCGCACGGCGCAAGCGCGCGAGCCGCCTGATCGCCTTGTTCGTGGCGTCGTTGCCGTAGGAATTCGTCAGCCTGCGCCAGAAGCCGCCCGCGATATGCGTCTTTTCCAGCGACAGGCGCACGGCCGCGGCCTGTTTCTGGTCGAGCGGCTGGGCTGCTTCATGCAAGCGGCTGTCGAGCGAGCGGATCATCTCCAGCATCTGCTGTTGCGTATTGTCGCCACGATTTTCGCTGAGCCGGCTCGGCAGCCGCGCATACATGATGATGCCGAAAATGCCCGACAGGATCACCACGATCATCAGCGCGTAAGCCAGCGTGTGGATGTTCCAGCCGAATTGAAACCCCGTGTGCAGCGTGACGATCACGATCAGCGACAGGCCGAGATAGACATGCGCCGAAGTCCACGCCTTCAGCGACCAATAGCCTTCGGTGATCGCACGCTTGCGCAGGCCCAGAAGCGTGAGCCACACGATCAAGAGCGCGCCGATGGTGCCGAGCGTATAGCCAAGCCATGTACCGCCTGCATGGGCGAGGCGGAAATCGGTGAACATGTATAGCGAAACAAACGCGATGACCGAGGCGAGCGACAGCGCCACGCCGATCTTCAGCCAGCGGAAATCGGCATGCCGCAAAAAGCCTTCATGCTTGGCCGCACTCGACCGTTTTCCGCGTGCATCCTCCGCCACTAGCGGCGCCCCCGTTCGAGCAGCGCCACCGACAGGAAATCTTCCGGCGACACGCGGATGGCCGCACCCGTGGGGCATGCGCGCACGCAAGCCGGACCCCCGACCTTGCCGACGCACATGTCGCATTTGATCGCGACCTTGGGCGACGCGGCGTTTTTCTTCTTGTGTTCCTTTCTTCCAATGCTGGTCGGGCTCGCCCGGCCCCGGCCCCGTGCCGAACAGCAGCCACAACAGGATGCTCGGCTTTTCCGGCGGCACCGAATCCATGCGGATCACGCCATAGGGGCAATAGCGCTGGCAATTGCCGCAGCCGATGCAGGTTTCGTCGATGAACACTTCGCCGTCCGGCCCGCGATGGATGGCGTCGGGCGGGCAATCGGTCATGCAATAGGGATGCTCGCAATGGCGGCACGAAGTCGGCACATGCAGATGCGCGTAGGTCTGCCCCGCTTCGCGATCGAGCCGCGAAAGACCATCGTGAATGTCCGCACAGGCGCGCTCGCAATTGTCGCAGCCGATGCAGAGTTCTTCGTCGATCAGGAGCACGTCGGTCGCCTCGCCGATGCCCTGGCTGACGAGGAAGTTCGCGACCGAGCTATACATATCGACCACGCCGCCGAAATTCTTCTTCTGATCCTCGATGAAGGCGTTGAGTTCGCGGCGGACCTTCATGTCGCTTTCGAGCTTGGCGCGCAGCGCGGGCTTTTTCGTCAGGAGCACGCGGAAGACATCGCCATTGAGCTTGATGACATCGGATTTGATCGCCGCGCGCACGGTGGCCGTGCGCCGTGCCGCCGTCGATCAGCGCCATTTCGCCGAAATAGGAACCGGCCGGAATGTAATTCAGGAATACCGCCTTGCCGCCGATCTCCTTTTCCACCGTCATCGAGCCGGAGCGCACGACGTAGATGTCGTAGGAATCCTCGCCCTCTTTCACCACGGGCTCGCCCGCCTTCACCTCCATCAATTGCGCGCTGGCCAGAACATCGGCGATGTCGGCGGCGGAAAGGCCAGAGCCGAATATCTGCAACAATTGGCGCTCGGTTGTGATGCGGTTCACCGTGTCGCGCGCTTCCTTGACCGACGCCATCAATTTCAGCGCGGCGGTGCGCGGCACTTCGACCACGATGCAATCGCGGCCCGCGCGGATCGTGGCCCCGCGCCTGCGCCCCGAAATCAATCCCACTTCGCCGAAGATGGAACCCTTCGGGATCGTGACCGTGACGGACGGATCTTTCGGATTGACCTCCACCTTGACCGAACCCGACGCGATGCCGAACAGCGAAGACCCGATCACATTGCGCTCGAAGATGATTTCGTTATCGCCATAGGCGCGCACGTCGCAATCGAGCAGGAATTCGCGCATTTGCAGCGCGGAAAGCGAATGCAGGATTTCGACATTGTCGCGCAGGAATTCGAGCCATTCGGCCACGCTGCGCCGCCCCGGCAGGCCCTTTAGCGCCTGTTCGAGGATCGGCTCGTCGGCGGGCTTGAGCCGCATATTGCCGGAAATATATTCGATGACGTCATAGCCCTGATTCATGCAGTGCTTGATGAGCGGATAGCCCGCCAGCGCGCCGATGACGTAAATCCCCGGCACAGTGCCTTCGAAGCTCCCCGACAATTGCGGAAACGCGGCGGGTGAGTCGCTGGTGAATTTCAGCCCCATCGACTCCACGAATTTGCGCGGCGGCTGCGAGCCCATGCGCGCGATCACGCGATCGCACGGCAGCCGCGCGCTGCCATCCGGCGTTTCCACCGTGATGAAGCCCTTCTCGATCTTCGTCGGCGATGTTCCGGTGAGGATGGAAATGCGCCCCGCATCGCGCGCCTCCATCAGAAGCGCGACATTGGCCTCCTTGGCGCGGGCGAAATCGGCCGAACGGTTGACGAGCGTGACGATATTGCCTTGCGCGGGATCGGCCGCTAGCCCGAGCGCGTTCTCGATTCCCGCATCGCCGCCGCCGAGGACGAATATGTGCTCATCGACATATTCGCCGGGATCGTCGAGCTGATATTGCACATGCGGCAAATTCGCGCCCTCGCAGCGCAAGAGATTGGGATTGCCCTGCGTGCCGATGGCGAGGATCACCGTTTCGGCCTCGATGGTTTCGCCATTGGCAAGCGCCAAGGCAAACGCGCCCGCCGCACCCGAAACCGATTTCACCTCCGCGCCATAGCGCACATTGGCGCCAAGTTTCTTGGCCTCCTCGTTCCAGTTTTCCAGAATGAATTCGCGCTTTCCCGCCTCGAAGCTGCAATCGGCGCGCAGCACAAGCTGGCTGGGCGTGGCCATGATGTGCTTGCCGCGCTGGTAGCGGAAGATCGTGTCCGACAGGTGGTCGGTCTTTTCGAGCAGGATATGGGTGAGCCCCTTGGCCGCGGCATGCGCGGCCGCGCTCAGCCCCGCCGGCCCCGAGCCCAGAATGGCAACGCGATAGGACTGCGCCATTTTTCCCCCACGTCTCGCATTATAGCCGTGATCGCGACGGTTTTTCACTATTCCGCATCCCGTCCCCACGCGCTAAAGTCGCGGTTAACGCCATGGGGGCAAAAGGAATTTCATGTTCGCGGAAATAGGCCAACTGGCGCTGATTCTCGCACTTCTGCTCGCGCTGGTGCAGTCGGTGGCCCCGCTGGTGGGGGCGGCGCGCGGCGATCTTGCGCTGATGGCGCTGGGGCGCGCCGCGGCGCTGCTGCAGATGACGTTCGTGATGATCGCGTTCGCGAGCCTTGCCGCGGCCTACCTCGCCAATGATTTTTCGGTGGCGCTGGTCGCGGAACATTCCAACAGCCAGCAGCCCTGGATTTACCGCCTTGCCGGAACATGGGGCAGCCATGAAGGCTCGATGGTGTTGTGGGTTTTGATATTGGCGGTCTATGGCGGAACGGTCGCGATCTTCGGCGGAAATCTGCGCGAGACTTTGCAGGCGCGGGTGCTGGCCGTGCAGGGCATGATCGGGGCCGCGTTTCTCGGCTTTTCGATTTTCACGTCGAATCCCTTTTTGCGTCTTTCGCCCGCGCCGCTGGACGGCACCGAACTCAATCCGCTGTTGCAGGACCCCGGCCTCGTTTTCCATCCGCCGCTTTTGTATCTGGGCTATGTCGGGTTTTCCGTCGCGTTTGCGTTTGCGATTGCAGCACTCATCGAAGGCCGCGTCGATGCGGGATGGGCAAGATGGGTGCGGCCATGGGTATTGGCGGCGTGGATTTGCCTGACCACCGGCATCGCGCTCGGCAGCCTGTGGGCCTATTACGAACTCGGCTGGGGCGGATGGTGGTTCTGGGACCCCGTGGAGAACGCCTCGCTCATGCCATGGCTGATGGGCACCGCGTTGCTGCATTCTTCGCTGGTGCTTGAACGGCGCGGCGCGCTGGTGAGCTGGACGATCCTGCTCTCCATCCTCACATTCTCGATGAGTTTGATCGGAACGTTCCTTGTGCGCTCCGGCGTGCTGACGAGCGTGCATGCCTTCGCGCTGGATGCATCGCGCGGGGTTTACATTCTTGCCATCATCGCGGTGTTCACCGGAATTGCGCTTGCCCTCTTCGCATGGCGCGCGCCCGCGATGCGGACGGGCGCGCTGTTTGCGCCGCTCTCGCGCGAAGGTGGCATCACGCTCAACAATCTTTTCCTGCTGGCGGCGACGGCGGCGGTGTTTCTCGGCACCTTCTATCCGGTGTTTGTCGAGATGTTCAACGGCGCGACCATTTCCGTCGGACCGCCCTATTACCACCGCACTTTCGTTCCGATTTTCGTGCCGCTGCTTTTGCTCGTCAGTTTTGGGCCGATGCTGAACTGGAAGCGCAATACATTCGCGGAAGTCTATAAACGCCTGCAATGGCCGATCCTGATTGGCGGCGCGGTGCTAGTCTTCTGCGTGCTTGGTTTCGGATTGCCGCGTGTAGCGACGGCGGGCGGATTGGCGCTCGGTATCTTCCTCATCGCGGGCGCGATTGCCGTTCCCGCGCGACGATTGCAAATGAGCAATGGCAGTTTCGCGCGCCTCTTCCGCAACACGCCGCTTGCAACATGGGGGCTTACGCTGGCGCATGCGGGACTTGGCATCACGGTCATCGGTATCACGGCGGTGACATCGTGGCAGACAAGCAAGGTGCTCGACATGAAACCGGGACAGACGGTGGAACTCGCGGGCCAAGAGATCACGCTGCAAACGGTGGAGACCGTCGAAGGCCCGAATTATCAGGCCGATCAGGCGCGCTTTCGCGTTGTCTCGCGCAATGGCGAACGCATGCTGATTTCCGAGCGGCGCTTTTATCCGTCCAGCCGCACGCAAACGACCGAAGCGGGTATCGGCACGGGCTTTCTCGGCAATGTCTATATCGCCATCGGCGATTCCGATGCGAACGGACTGGTTGTGCGGCTGTGGGATCATCCGTTCGTCGATTGGATCTGGGCGGGCGCATTGTTCATGGCGCTGGGAGGTGCGGTATCGCTGAGTGATCGCCGCCTTGCGCATCGGGGCGGCGCAGCGCGCACTGCCGGCGGCGGCGCTCGCGTGAAGCGGCTTCTTTATATATTGCCCGTGGCGTTGTTCGGCGTTGTGATCGCCGCGTTCATCATCGGGCTTCATCACGATCCCAGCAAATTGCCGTCCATGCTGATCGGCAAGCCGCTTCCGGGATTCGACCTGCCCGCCGTGCGCGCTGGCGATGTGGGCATGAAGACGGCGGATTTCCGAGGGCAACCGATGCTGCTCAATGTGTATGCGTCGTGGTGCGTGTCGTGCCGCCTCGAACATCCAACCTTGCTGCAATTGAAGGCCGAAGGCGTGCCGATTCAAGGATTGGATTGGAAAGACAATGCGGCAGACGGCGCGCAATACCTCGCGCAAAACGGCGATCCCTATCAACTCACCGGCAACGACAAATCCGGGCGCACGGGCATCGATCTCGGCGTCACCGGCGTTCCCGAAACCTTCGTGGTCGATGGGCATGGCGTGGTGCGCTACAAATTCATCGGCCCCATCGCGCCGGAAGATTGGACGAACACGATCAAGCCGATCATGGACCGGCTGAAGGGGCAATCGTGAAGCGGCTTGTTCTCGCGCTCTTGCTGCTGATGGTGGCGCCCGCTTATGCCGTGCTGCCGGGTGAACAGCTTTCCGATCCCGCGCTCGAAGCGCGCGCGCGCGCGATCAGCCAGGAATTGCGCTGCGTCGTCTGCCAGAACGAAACCATCGACGATTCCGATGCGCCGCTCGCCCATGATCTGCGCGTGCTGTTGCGCGAGCGTCTGAAGGCGGGCGACAGCGATCAACAAGCCATCGCCTTCATCGTCAAGCGCTATGGCACATTCGTGCTGCTGAAGCCGCCCTTCCGCGCCGAAACGCTGCTTCTGTGGCTGGGGCCGCTGCTGGTGCTGGCGATCGGCGGGGCGGGCATCGTGCTATATTTGCGCGGACGCGAACATCCCGATATGCCTCTCACCGCCGACGAGGAAAAGCGGCTGAAAGAATTGCTGAAGGCGGAGCAATGATACTCTGGATCGTCCTTACACTGATGATCGCGGTGGCGGCGAGCGGGCTCACCGTTCCGCTGGTGCGCCGCCACGATCTGTCCCGCGCGCGCGGCAGCAATGTGGGCGTGCTGCAATCCCAGCTTGCCGAGATCGACGCGCAGCTTGCTTCCGGCGCTATCGGCGAAAGCGAGGCAGAGGGTCTGCGCACCGAAATCAAGCGGCGCATTCTTTCCGAAGGCCGCGCCAGCGAAGCAGCACCTCGCCCGCTTCCCGCAGCATCTCTGCCCTGGGTTGCGATTGCGCTGGTGACGCTGGTGGCGCTCGCCGCGACCGGGCTTTACGCAACGATGGGGCAACCCGAACTCACCGACGATTCCGCCGCGCCGCCGCCGCCGCAACAACAGGACGTTTCGACGCCTTCGCACCCGATGGGCGATGTGACCGCGATGATAGGCCAGCTCGAAGCCAAATTGCGCCAATCGCCGAACGATTCCGAAGGCTGGCGCATGCTCGGCTGGTCTTACATGCACACCAACCGCGCCGCCGACGCGGCGAAAGCCTATGCGCGCGCGGCGGCACTTGCGCCCGGCAACGGCGATTATCTTTCTTCCGAGGGCGAAGCGCTGACGAGTGCCGCGAACGGCACGGTGACGCCGGACGCGCTGAAGGCGTTTCAGGATGCGCTCGCGGCCGCGCCCGGCGATCCGCGCGCGCGCTATTTCCTCGCGCTCTACAAGGATCAGCAGGGCGATCACAAGGGCGCGATGGCGGACTGGATTGCGCTTCTGAAATCCGCGCCGCCCAATGCGCCATGGGCGGGCGAAGTGCGCGATTTCGTGGTGCGCGTGGCGCGCGAGCGCGGGATCGATATTTCGAAAGATTTGCCGCCGGCGCCGGCCGCAACACCTGCTCCACCCGGCCCCAGCGATTCCGATGTCGCCGCCGCAAGCCAGATGAGTTCGAGCGACCGTCTCGCGATGATCCACGGCATGGTCGATAAACTCGCGGCCGATCTGAAGCAAAATCCACATGACGCCGATGGCTGGATGCGCCTGATGCGCGCGCGCATGGTGCTGGGTGAAAGCGACAAGGCGGCGGCGGCTTACAAGGATGCGCAGAGCGCGTTCACCGGCAATGCAAAGGAACTGGCCGCCCTGCACGATGCCGCGAAATCGCTCGGCATTCCGGGCGCGTAATTATCCTTCGGTGGAAAGAAACTGCACATCGGCGACGCGGCGCTTTCCGCCGCTGCGATCCAGTTGCACGATCACATCGATCACGCGGCGCACATAGGTCTGAATCTTCGACCAGCCGAGATCGAGCCCCGATGTCATCGCCAGAAGCGCGATCTGATCGATGGCGCCTTCGGGACTGTCGGCATGCACTGTCGTGATCGAGCCGGGATGACCGCTGTTTACCGCGCGCAAGAATGCAAATGCCTCCTTGCCGCGCAATTCACCGAGCAGGATGCGATCCGGCCGCATGCGAAGGCTCGCGCGCAACAGATCGTCGGCATCGACGCGCGCCTCGCCCTGCTCGCCGCGCACCGCGATCAGGCCGACAGCATTGGGATGATCGAGGCGGATTTCCGGCGCATCCTCGATCACGATCAATCGTTCCGCGCGCGGAATTTCGCGCACCAGCGCGTTGAGCAACGTCGTCTTGCCGGTGGATGTGCCGCCGCTGACGACGATGGTCTTGCGCCGCTTCACCGCCTCTTTCAGGAATGCCGGCGTGTCGCCCGATTTCAGCAGCGATGCAAGCTCCGCATCGCCCGATCCCGTTTTGCCCGATTTTTCCGACGCGACAAACAATCCCGAATTCGCAAGATCATCGACCGACAAATCCTTGATCGTGTGCTTGCGTACCGCCAGCACCAGTCCGTCGCGCGTCGCGGGCGGCGCAATGATCTGCACCCGCGCGCCATTGGGTAGCGTGGCCGAAAGCAGCGGCTGTTCGCGATTGACGCCCTGATGGGTTGCCGCCGCGATCTGGCGCGCAAGGCGCGACAGCGCGGTTTCGCTCACCTGCGGGGCGGCGACGCGAATCATTTCGCCGTCAGTGGTTTCGATCCACACTTCGCCGGGTCGATTGACTATCACATCGCTCACATCCTCGCGCGTCAGCCACGGCGCCAGCACCGAGAGATAGGAATCGAGATAGACGCCTGCCGTCATTGCGCCGGTTCCAGCGTGGAAAAATCGAGATCGCGCGTGACAAACACTTGCAGCGGCGTTCCCTGCGGCACCTTGATCGTCGGCGGAATGTCGATCTGTTTCTGCAGCGCGATGCCGGCCACCTGGCTTGCCTGTTGCGACGAGCCGATAATGATGGCCGTGTTGGTGTGATCGGACGAGAGCGCGTTCAGCCCCGCCGACATCACCGATAACAAAACCGCCGATCCGAAACGCTCGAAGAAATGGGTGTCGGTTTCGCCGTCGAGCCCGCCACGGCCGAGGCGATCCGTACTCGGCGAGCCGACATCGATGGACACGCCATCGGGCGTGAGAATGCGCGACCACACGACGAACGCGCGCGTCTGGCCTTGCGCCACGCCGCTTTTGTATTGCCCGATCAGCTTGGAGCCGCGCGGGATCAGCACTTTCGTGCCGTCGAAACCGCGCACGTCCTGGCTCACCACCGCGCGCGCAAAACCGGGCAGATCGGAATCGATTGCCGTTTCCAGCACGGCGGGGATCACCGTTCCCTGCGGCGCCACGCGCGAAACATCCTTGAGCCGCGTAGCATGCGCGGTATCGACCTGATCGGAACCAACACGCAATGAGAAGCGCTCGTCCGGTGAAAGTTTGTCATCATCGGGTGTGCCGATTGCGGTTTGTGCAATCGCGGTTGCGGGCTTGGGCTCGCTCAAATCAACAATCATCGCGGGCGAACGCCAGCCTTGCGGCGTGGTGTCGGTGGGCGCCGGCAATTGCGCCACCGGCGTTTCAACTTGCGCGGGCGGAGGTGCGGCGATTTTCGCGGGCGGCGCAACGGCGGCGACAATCCGCGGCTTCGGCGGCGCTTCGCGCCCACTGCTGAGCGACGCAAATGTGATGAGGCCCAGAAGTGCCGCGCCCGCCAATCCAAGGATCAAACTCCAGCGCGACGATGCTTGCGTGACGCGCGCGCGAACGGCCCGGTCGAACACCGGGCTTTTTGCGGAGCTGTCATCGCGTTTCACAGGCATAATATGTTCGTGCATTCCTTCTTGTGCGGTTGCGGTGCTTCGGGGCCGGGTGTCGCTTCCTTGAAGCCGTCATTATAGATGTGCGTGACTTCGCTTCCCTGCCGCAGAACGAAGCCGCGCGCGATGCGATCCACCACCACGTAACCGTCACGCATCGAGGAATTGACCACCGCCTCGCCCTTGTCCGCGTCCACCGCGAAGATGGCAGGATAATCCTGGCCGCCGTGAAACTGGAAGTAGGTGGCGTGGCCATCATCGAAAATGCGCGTAGGCAAGATTTTCTGCGAGCCGTCATAGCTATAGGCGCTGTTGGCAATTTGCGGCGGTGGCGGCGGCGGCGCATCGGCCGGCTTGTCCGGCAGCGGGGGATATTCGAAGCGCAGCGTGTAGATGATCGCGGATTCGCGCGCGCGCGGCACCACATTCAATTCGAAAACATATTGGCGCTGATCGGTGACGACCGTCATGTTCGTCACGGGAACTTTCGACATCGGCTTGACGAACAGCAAATTCGCCGCGCGATTGGGCGTGACTTGCCAGCCAAGCGAATCCCCGATGGCGACATTTTCGATTTTCTCGTCGGGTGCGAATTCGATCAGCATCTGATAGCCAAGCACGCCCTGCAATTCCACAACCTGCGCCGGATCATACATCACGACGCGATTGCGCGGATCGCCAGGGCCGGCATGCGGCATGACAGCGGCGATGCCTTGGGAGGCGAACGCAGCAATGCCAAGAGCGAAAAGTACCGCGCGGATTTTCATGGCAGACGCCTCCGCGCATCGTCCGTCATCACCGCGCGGCGATAGGCCATGCCGATGGGAAGTTCGCTTCGCGCGACGGGAGCTCGCATCGCGCGCGCGGTAGCTGCGGGACGGTTCGCCCATGCGGCGGATGAATCGAGCTGCTGCAATTGCTCGGCGAGGCGCGCGGGCCGCGACGCGAGTTCGAAGGACGTCGGTTGCGAGGAAATTTGCGCCTGCCCCGCCGGCGCGGGAATAAACGCCCGCGCGAAACCGAGATTAAAGCCGCGCGCCACGACGAGCCCCGCGAACACCAGCCCCGCTTCGGCGGCGGCGAACACGAAGACGATGGCCGATGTGGTGATCGCTGTTTGCACGTCGAGATGGGCGGACAATCGCTCGTCCGACAATTCGACCAACCAGGGCTCCAGCGCGCCCAGCATCAGCACGATCAATGTCCACGCGCTGAACAACGAAAACGCGGCGGCGGCGAGCGCCCGCACCCAGCCGACGAAAAGTCCGCGCGTTTCGAGGAACAAGAACAGCGCGATGAACAAAGGCCCGATGGCCGTCAGCACACCGATGGCAATGGTGGCGACCGCGATCAACCCCGCGCTCGCCATGAACAGCACGCCCGATGCAAAGGCCAGCGCATCGGCGGCGGCGGTGCTTTGGCTCGCATAGGTTTGCGCGGTGGGCGCGGAGGATTTGCCGAAAGCCTGTGCGGCAAGCGACAATTCATCATAAGCGATCTGCAAGCCCTTCACCGGATGCGCGGCAAGCCCGCTCTGGAACGGCGCGGAGATGAGGTTTGCGATTTCGGTGGGCGCGCGCGAAGCGATGTCGAACACCAAGGTCTGGAACACATTCCAGTTCGTGACCAGCACCAATATCGCGCCGATCTTGAGCGCGATGCCCGCGCCATCGGAAAGCCGCGCGCCATTCGATGCGAACAGCAGGCGATAGCCTATCACCGCCACATATATAATGAGCAGCGTCGTGAGCATGTTCTGGAACGGCGAACCTGCGCCGGTGAGCGATTCATAACCAAGCCGCGCAAAATCGCGCGTGTTGCATTCGACCGACGCAAGCACATCGCGGATCGCGCCCATATCGGTGGAGATGGCGCACATCCCGCTCATGGCGCATCCGCCATGAAGGGTTCCAGCCACGAGCCGGGATCATCGCCCAGCCGCGCGCGCAACGCATCGAGGCGGCGCACGCTGCGCTCGGTGCCCGCCAGAACGCGCAACTCGCCCTTCATGCCGCCGAGATCGAGGCGCGCGACCACGCTGTGATCGGATTGCTTGATGAGGAAGCAATGCGAGGTATCGGGCAGGCTGCGCACCAGATCGAATTCATGCGGCGTCAGCCCAAAGCCTTCGATGTAATCGGCGGCGCGCGCCTTGGGATTGGGGAAGAAAATCTGCGTCGCCGATTGTTCGATGATGGCGCGCGAAATGCGGCTTTCCAGCGCGTCGCCTGCATTCTGCGTGCAGAAGCCGACAAGGCCGTTGCGCTTGCGGATGGTTTTTTCCCAATCCTTGATGCGCTTGACGAACACGTCGTCGTCCAGCGCCTTCCAGCCTTCATCGACAACAATAATCGCGGGGCCGCCGTCGAGGCGCTGCTCGATGCGGTGGAAGAGATACATCATGGCGGGCGTGCGCGTGATCGGCTGATCGAGCAGCCGCGTCATGTCGAAACCGAGGATGCGGTTTTCGACATCGAGGCGGTCTTCGTCATTATCAAACAGCCAGCCATGCTCGCCGCCGTCGCACCATGCGCCAAGACGCGCGGCAAGATCGCCCGCGCTGGGGCGGCGTCCGCCACGGAACAATTCGCGCAAATAACGCAAGCGGCGATGATCTTCGCTTTGCGCGAAATTGGCGTCGATGGCATCGGCGATGATGGCGCGATCCTCGGCATCGAGCGATGCGCCATGCGCGGAAAGAAGCTGCGCCAGCCAGTCGATCAGGAACACGCGGTTCTCGCCGGTGTCGGGCAGCGCCAGCGGATTGAGCCCGGTGGCGGCACCCGGCGAAATCACGTCATAGCGCCCGCCGATGGCGCGGATGAAACCTTCGGCACCGCGATCCTTGTCGAAATAGGCGATGCGCGGCTGGATTTTTTCGGCTTGCGCGAGAAGGAACGCGAGCAGCGCGGTCTTGCCCAGAACCGCTCGGCCCGATGACGGTGAAATTGCCGAGATCGCCCGAATGGAAATTGAAATGATAGGGGCCGAAGGATGTGGTTTCGAGAACGGTGATGGGCCCGCCCCAATGGGTTTCCGCCGATTGGCCGAGCGGATGATTGTGGAAGCTCGCAAGGCTCGCGAAATTGGCGGTGGAGATCAGCGCCTTGCGCGCGGCGTAGGTGAAATTGCCGGGGAATTGCGCCCAGAAGGAAGGCTCCAGATTCACATCCTCGCGCACGGCGATGGCGCCGGTTTCGGCGAGTGCGGATTGCACATCGGCGACGGCGGAATCGACATCTTCCAGCGTTTCGGCCTTCACCAGAATGGAAAGATGATGCTCGCCATAGGCCGAGCGGCCAGCGCCGACATCATCCTTCGCGGCGGCAAGTTCGCCGCGCAGCGACAGCGCATCGTCATCGGCCGCGCGCAAGCGGCGCAGCGCAAGGCCCATGCGGTTGAGCGCAGATTGATTGTCCACAAAGGCGAAACTTTCGGTCAGCGTCATTTCGAAGGGAAGCCGCAACACGCCATCGAGCATGCCGGGCGCGGATCGCAGCGGATAATCCTTCAGCGACACCATCGCGCCGAAGACGGGGGGATGACTGCCGGAAGCTGCAAACTCCATCGCATCGAAACCGAAATTGAGGCGGCGCGTGGCGAGCGCGTTGCCCAGATCGCCGGAGGGCGCGAGCATCGGGCGGGCTTCGCTATTGACCAGCAGCGAAAGAAATTCGGCGGGCTCGGAGCACAGTCCGCGCGGCCCATCGTAAAGCTGCAAGGTGCGCGCGCCATAAGGCGCAAGTGCCGACAGGAACGTTTCGCGCGTGGCATGAAGCTGGCGCAATTCGCGCTCGTTGGAGAGCGTGTCTTCGCCGGGGCGTTTCAGCATGCGCTCGACAAAGCCCATGCTTCCCTGCAAGGGGCGGCGCACCAGGGTGAGAAAAATCTCGTTCACATAGAGATTGCGCTGCGCGAGGCGCTGCCTTCCACGCGGCATCGAGCTGGCGGCAGAAACGGATTTTTCGGCGCTTGCGTGCTCTCCGCGCGTCACGCGCCTGCGCACGACATGATGATAAATCGCCAGCCGCGAACTCGCCGCCCCACGCAGCAAGCGTTTCGCGCACGGTTTTGCGGTAATTCAATTCATCGTCGGATGCGGTCTCGAACGGAAAGCCGCGCAGATGCAACACCTGCATCAGATTGCCGTTGCGCAGCCGCAAGGTCGAATTGTCGATATGGCCCGCGTAAGGCAATCGCTGGCCGATGGGCGCTTCGCGCGGCGCCAGCATCCTTTCGACGCGGGTTTTCATGAAAGAGGTCATGGGCTGTAGGAATTCGCCTGCCAGAACCAGAAATTCTTCACGCGCGGGCAATGGCGGATGCGCGCGATCCAGAGATCGAAGAAGCGCGGCTCGCGCAGGCAGCCGAGATAGCCGATCACATGCACCACGCCCGCGAACGCAAACGCCCAGAACGACCGCGTGATGAGAAAAATTTCCAGCGTCAGGATGAGATTGAAAACCGCGTAGCCATAGGTGACCCCGCCCACCATTTGCGGCCGGGTGAGCGCGCTGAAGATCGGATCGGATGCGAGCCGCGCCATGATCTCAGTGCAAGCCTCCCGCCAAGCGTGCGGATGCCGGCCACAATCGCCACCGCGCCGAAGATGATGAAGCAGCCGATCACCACCGTCAGCCCGCGCCGCCATTCGATGCGGCCGGTGAGCATCATGAAGCCGACCACCGCCACCGCGATCACCGCCGCCGTGGTGGCGAGATTGCCGAGCAGCGTGCCCTGCACCCATTGCAGCGCTGCGAGAATTGGCGATGAGCCTTCGGGATCGTTCGTCACTTGCGCCCATGCGGGCGTTGCGAACAGGAGCGCGGGAAGAAGAATGCGTTTCATGGTTGCACCTCCATATCGGCCAGACGGCCGAGAATGGCATCGACGAATTTTTGCGTTTCGGGATAGGGCGGCACCCCGCCATAGCGCGCCACCGCTTCGGGGCCCGCGTTATAAGCGGCGAGCGAATTGACCAGATCGCCGTTGAAGCGCTGAAGCATTGCCGCCAGATACGCCGCCCCGCCATCCGCATTGGCCGCAAGATCGTCCGCATCGACGCCGAGGCTCGCGGCGGTCGCGGGCATGAGCTGCATCAGCCCGCGCGCGCCCTTGGGCGAGACGGCTTTCTGGTTCAGCCGCAATTCTTCCCAGGCCACGGCCTCGACAAGGCGGGGGCTCAGGTCGCGGCGAGCGGCGGCGGCTCTGATCGCGGTCGAGCGCATTGCTCCCGCGCGCGGGTGCGGCGATGGGCTTGATGCCTTCGGGCGTGGAGACGGTCGGGCCCGTCATAGGTGATCGCGGTTCCGTCCGGCTGGATTTCCATGACCTGGGCGGCGGCAGGCACCGTACACATCAGCAAAAGGCCGGCGCACAAACCGCTGAAGGTTCGCCCGCTAAGGCCCGGCACAGGCTTGGATTTCCGCTGTCCCACCAGCTTTCCCCTTATGCCCGCATCATAGGCCAGAGGACGCGGCTCCGCCAATGGCCGCTTTAACCCTGTGCTGGGGTTAACGCCCCACCGGCGCCATGGGCTGGAAGCTCACCTGCTCGCCCATGTTCTCGATCAGCGCCCGCACATCCACGGGCGGGGTATCGTCCACGCCGGAGCCCGCCTTGCGGTTCTCCAAATCGGCGGTGGTGAAGTTCATGGTCACGCTGTCGGTGGCGTCGGTCTCGTTGCGCAGGCGCTGCTCGTCCCGGTACCAAAGCAATTTTTCGGGCCCGTCGGTGCAGGAGCCGCGGTTGTCGCCCCAGCGCAGTTCGATGCAATCGTAAGGATCGAACGACATGGCAAAAAGCCGATGCACGATGTCGTCAAAGGTCAGCGGCACCGGGTGCTTGTCGGAACTCAGATAGGTGATGTTGCAGGCCTGCGAATCCCGGTCGTAAGCCGCAAGCAGGTCCTGCTTCAGAAATTGGCCGTCATAGACGATCCGTGGATCGCGATTGATCCAAAGCTGGATCATGTTTTTCATGTCCTTGTAGAACGCGGCGAACGCCGCCCGCATGCGCGCGTCGCGCGAGGGCGTGGCGTAGCTTTCCCAATCCGGATTGCTGGAGCCGTAGATATTGTCGGGCAGATGCGCGGGATGGGGCTTGTCCTGGTAATCCTCCGCGATGGCCTGATCGACATATTGCGCCCGGTCGCCAAGATCGTTGCACAATGTCTTCATCGTCGCCTTTAGTTCGAAGACGGGGTTGTAATCGATTTTTCCGCCCGAAACCGCCGCGCGCACATATTCGTAGAAGCCGAGTTGATCGCCATTATATTCGAACTTCGCATCCGTCGCATTGTCGGGGGAATTGTTGCCCGTGCCCGCATACTGGACGAGCGAGAAATCGGGAATCTCGCCGTTCTCGGTATAGGCCATGTGGCCGCCGATCAGATTGCCTTGCGCATCGCTATGCGCGCCGGCCAGCGTGAGGGGCCGCCAGTTCTTGAAGCCGCCGCCCAGCCACACCGGGCTCTGGCCGAATTGCGCGCCATAGACGCTGCGCGTGACGGAAAAATCCGGGTGCGCATCCATGTAATAGATGCGCCCGTCCTATCGACTTTCCAGACGATGCCGACATGGCCGTTGATGTCGTAGATGACGGTGCCGGGCCGGATGGACGGGCGCAAGCGCCGGAGAATAGAAATTCGACAGCACGCCATGGCTCTCCCGCGCATCGGTGCGGTAGGTGCCGGAATAGACGCCGCGATCATCGCCTGATGGCGGCCGGTCCGTCGATCCCTTTGCCGTGATCGACGATGTCGAAATGCGAAGCGGCGCGATTGGCCGTCTTGGTATAGCGCAGATCATCGCCCTTGCCGGTGATGGCGTTCACAAAGCTGAAGGGCAGTTCGTTCTTCCACGCGTAATAGGCGCGCAGGAGATAGGGCCATTTGGCGCAATCCGACGTCGATATCGAACC
>CAVTLJ010000004.1:0-994516 GCA_963735625.1 uncultured Alphaproteobacteria bacterium
ACGCTCCAAAAGCCGTGCCTTTGGCAATGTCGTAAGCAGTCGCCGGTACGCTCGGCCGTTTGTGGTATCGAAGCGGGTGCCAGACAATCCGCGCTTTGTCTATCCGCCGTTTTAATAACGTGCGCCTTGCCAATTCTTCCCAATCTTCTTCTTTTCGAACGACATGATGTGTATCAGGAGACGATCGGACATTCGCTCCAGATAGGCCAGCACCTGCGATTGGCCCAGAGGCTCGAGCAGTCCGTCGTAGGTAATATATAGAATGGACATGGCCGCCAGAGGCTACGGACGTACGGCGATGCCGACATACTTGCTTCCGGAGCGTGTCACGGCGAAACTCAGTTCGCGCGCCTCGACGAATTCGGCGAAGGCAAGATTGTCTTGAATGTCGTCCGAGATGAAAACGCCGCCGCGGCGCAGGGCATTCCACAATTTTGGGTAGGCATAAAGTCGCCCTTGATAAGACTTGTCCGAGTCGTAATGGCACAGATCGATTTCATCGGAGAATTCGGCCAGCGCCTGCTCAAGCCCGCCGCGGTCAGGCCTGCGCAACAGATGCCACGAGTGGCGGTAGCGCTCGGGCACGACGGCGCCGACGAAGCGCTCATTGTTTTGTTTGGGAATACGGCATGTCGACACTGACCAGTTTTGCGTTCGGGCGTCCTTCCATTGCCGCCAGAATAGCCAAGCTCGACCAACCATAGGCAACGCCCGTTTCGACCACGCGTTCGGCTCCCGAGAGACGAACGGCGGCGTAGAGCAGATCAAGGTCGCCCGCGCCTCCCATTTTCGATGGTACTGCGTTGGCACGGGTATGCGCTTCGACAAGCAGTGCGTCATCTAGTTTTGGGAGCGCGCCCCCGTGCCGAAAGCCCAGGCTCCGCAACGCCGCTTTCACGTCCACGGCACGCGCGGAAGCCCACCGCTGAGCCGCATTTTCGAATTCCTGGCCGTCACGGTCGGGACGGAGCCTACGGACGACCAGCGCCACTGCGTGCTCCCAAAGGCCCGGCCGCAGCGCAAACCAACTGGCGGTGCGCAACTTTTTCCCGAAAATTGGCAAGTTTAGAGGCGGACAGTGCGCGGATATCTGGGTCAGCGGGTCGTAAGTCGGAAAGAATAGTTTCAGATATTGGCGTGAAACGTTTAAGGCGCTGAACTCCTGCGCGCGCCTCTTCAGGCTTTCCGGGTCGGGCGGCGCTTGCAGTGTTTGCAACATAGCGCCGGCCATCGCATCGGCATCGCCTGTTGGCACGAGCGTACCATAACGGCCGCGTTCTAAGATATCCGCCGGCCCCGACCGGCAATCCGTCGAAACAACCGGAGTTCCGCAGGCCAACGCTTCGACGATGACATTGCCGAAGCCTTCATAGTCCGACGATAGGACAAACATATCCGCGGTTTTGTAGTAAGCGAGCGGATTTTCCACCTGACCTGCAAAGATGACCTTGCCTGAAACGCCCAGCGCGCGTGCCACCCCCTTGACCTCGTCTTCCAGTTCGCCCGTGCCGAGAAGCATCAAGCGCGCGTCAAGGTTCGCCAGGAGCCGTTTGAAGGCGACCAAGAGCAACTGGTGGTTCTTCTGTCGCTTGAATTGGCCCGCCGTGATGATGCGGGGACCGTTCCATCCGTCCCACGCAGCCTCTGCGGCTTGAAGCGAAATTTCGATCGTGTCCGGGATGGACATTGGGTTGTGAATGACGGTGAATTTGTCTCGATTGATCCCGGACAAAGCGGACAGATCGTCCGCCACACCGCTCGATACCGCTACGCGGGCGGCCGCCCAAGGATAGGTCGCCCTAATACTCGTGCGCAGCATAAGTCTATGGATGCCCCCCCAACCCTTGTATTGCAAAGAAAGAGTGTTGTGGTCCGAGAGGGTCAGGAGCGCCGAAGCACCCACCATACGATGCGCCACGCTGGCACAGACCGTCAGCGGCCACATCGCGGCGTGGACCACGTCGGGTTTGGTTGCCGCCAGGTATCTGGTGAACGGCACTATGAACTGACGCATTCGCGGGGCGGAAAACTTGATTACGCGCGCGCCCTGCGGAAGGGCGTCGGTCACGTCCGCGGGCTCCTCGCAAAAAAGCACGTCCACATCGAACCCGGCCGCGAGATACTGCGATGTCAGCGCGGCTTGGACGCGCTCTACCCCACCCCATGGCAAGAGAGACGGCAAGACGATGCAGATTCGACGGCGCTTCAAATCACTGCCGTTGGTTTATTCCGCACCCAGGCACCGCGCCGGCCCGCGACTGATAATTCCATAGTCATCAGCGGATCAGCGATGCAGTGCTTTCGACAAGCCGGTACAAGGCACCCGTACATCGATATTCCGTGCCGAGAGAAATGTACACTCCGCCGAAACGTCTCTTGAAATCATGGATTCCGCTCGTCCGGCTCTCATCCGTTACGCCACCCAAATCGTACCAACGCAGCCCGAGCCTTTTCAAATAATCGGTAATGTACCATTGGATATATTGGCCTGCACCGCGGTTGCGCTTGTCCAGATTGACGCCGTACATATAATAGCCGCTGTCTTCCGTCTTATACAGATGAACATAATTCGATATACTCGATCCTTGTCTAAGAAGAAAAAGTACGCCGTCGCCGCGTTTGTACATTTGGCGTATAAAGCTCGACCGTATTTCCTGAATGCCCCGTTCCTTGGCGAAGCCGTTGTAGGCGGCGATAAAGCCGTCCAACAGAACCTCATCAGGCGATACGTGTGCCTCAACGACGGTTCCCGCTTCCTCGGCCGCACGAATCATCCGGCGGTAATTCCCGGTCATCGAAGAAAGAAGCTGATCCTTGTCTTTGCTCAAATCCAGTACATAGGTCGCGATATTGAGCAGACGCTCACCGCTTTCGGCGACGCGTAACCTTCCACAGCCGGTTGGCCGCGTAGTAGCAATACAATCGTCAAAGTCGTGGACGATAATGTCCGACCAGTTTCCCGTGGATTGAGCGACCGTGTCACCGACCAGAGATTGGCCTTCTTTCGTAAGCAGCAGAAGACGGCGTTCGGTCGGACCGCGCCGTTTGCGCAGCACGCGCAATCCGTCTTGTTCGCTGCAGACGGACCATCCGTAATATTTCTGATGCACCCATTCGCTGGAAAGGAAAATGCTGCGATAACCGCGAAGCAAACGTGATGTTTCTTCGGTATTAACTGCTTTTTCTGCAGACATAGTAATGCCATGGCGCGCAAAGACTGGACCGTACCGTGGGGTAATGCCCGTTCACCGTCTCTATTAGAGTAAAGCCGGATCGAACCAGTTCTCCGGTCATAACAGAAGGCGTAGATACGAAGGTCCGCAATCCCCCATGCGTCGGGTCCACGATGTATCCGCGGCCGCGAAAAAACGTTCCGCTCGTAATGCGCCTAGTTGCAATAGACGCCGACTTAACGGTACACCGTGCAACCCGCCATGCGATCTGATACGGTTTCGCATCATGCAATTGCGGCCAAATCGCCAATTGCCGCGCATTGTGAGACGAAAAGATGAACAGGCCCCCGGATTTCAGCACTCTAGAGATCTCGTGAAGACAGCTTTTACGAGCTGCGTCTGTGTCGATGTAGTCGATTCCATTAAAGGAAAACACGACCGCATCAAATTCGTTATCTTTGAATTGCGATAAATCGCCTGCATCGCAATGCCGAAAATCTAGCTCGGGCCATTTGCGCTTGCAGGCTTCTACCATCGGCAGCGAGTAGTCCGCCCCGACATATCTCTTGGCAAATTTGGTGAGATGAGGAGTTGTTCTTCCGCCACCGACACCCAGGTCCAGTATGTCCAGGTTTGGATGCAAATAGCGGTCGAAAATATAACCTTCACAGCGTTGCAAACCCTCGGCATTCACGTAGTGCGCAACGATATCGGCCCGGCTATATTGCTCCAAATTTTCCACTATGAATGACCCTTCACTTTAATCTGCGACGGCCGTGCGATTGCCCACGGAACGGTAGCGCGCTTCCGCAAGAGCATCCGCGTAGAACGTGAACCGCGTGTGTACCGCCGCCTGTGGTCGCGAAAATTTCTCCCCGACGGCCAGCACCGTCGCGTAGCCTTCCGCACCGACCAGATCCGCCTGACCCTCGCGCATGCTGCCGTTCGGAAATGCATAGATTTGTGGCGCCCGATTTAGATGCTTTGCGAACCAATCGCGGCATCTGATCACGTCCTGGCGGAGATATTCGTCAGTCTCGTAGGCCATGGATGCGTGCTCGTAGGAATGGACCCCCACTTCATGAACGCGCGCGATTTCGGCAACATCTTCGGATGTCATCATGGCCGTTGGGCGAAGGCCATCGAAGCATTCGATCACAGGCAAAAGGCGCGCAAGGATTTCCTTCTGCTCGGCGATAGGCCGGTTCTTCAGCGCCGCGGACGCGCGCGCGCAGAAGGCAGAGCGCTTCTCCGGATCAATCGGAACGTCGATCCCTGGTATCGACAGCTCGCGCAGAAGTGCCGCGGGTGCGGTCGAGATGAAATCCTGCAAGATCACGTTCATCGGAGGCCGGCCGCTCTTCACACAGCCGGGGATTACATTCTGATTGGCGCGCAGGCCATGCTTTGCCAGGATCGGCGCGACGGTATCGATAAAATCCTTATAGCCGTTGTCGAACGAAAGGATCAGCAACGGCTTCTGCGTCTCGGGCAAAGTCTCCAGTTCGCCGAACGTGACGATGTGAAAGACGGACCTGAGCCAGCCGAGCCATTCTTCGAACAGCTTGGGCGTTAGCGAACAATAAAGCGATTTCTTGTCGTCGTTTATCCCATGCAGATTCAGGATGGTCAGTGCGTTCGCCGCGGAGATTTCGGATAGCTTACATCGAATCAGGCTGGGCGATCCCGCGAAGGCAAACACCAAGCGCTTGAGTGTCTTCCTAACCGACATGAGTTAATGGCCTGACGGCCCGCGCGGACAATGCCCGCTTCCTGCGCTCGTTGTCCCGGACGGCCAGTAAATTGCGGACATCGACGGAATACAGCATGAAGCCGGCATCGCGCAGGATATCTGCGGCCTCGCTCTTTTCGCTATTCCAAACTTCGAAGATGACCGCTTCGACCCGTTCGAGGCAATCCAGAGCACCTCGCAGAGCCGCCGCCTCGGCCCCTTCCAGGTCCATCTTCAGAAGGGAAATCCGCTGCTGGTCCCGCAGCACGGCGTTCAGCGTTGTCGTCCGCACGCGAACCTCGCGACCCAATCCCACGTTTGCCCTGGAGATAGACGCTTGTCCAAAAAAACCGTTCGACAGATATGCAGTTACCGTTTCGCCTTCATTGTCGCTCAGTGCCGCATTTATGACCGAAGCGTGCTCGATTCCGTTGAGAGCAAGATTTTGCCTCAGCCTGTCCGCAGTCTCGGGGATCATTTCGATGGCAAGCAGCCTTCCCTCTGGCCCAACCACCTTCGCCAAATAAACTGAAATTGCCCCGATATTCGCCCCCGCATCGACGACGACATCGCCTTGACTGACCAAAGAATTGATGGCGCGGAAAAGGGAGGCGTTGTGGCTCGGCAGGACATGGGCAAGATCGTCCGACAACGGACGGATGAGAAACCATCCGTTCCCCCTCACCCGCACCCGCGCGGCCTCGACGAGATAGGGATCGATCCACCTGTCCGGCTGGCGGAAAATCGCATCGGGGGCAGCGAGTATCGATTTGCGCAGCACCGCTCTGTCCGATGCGTCCCTGCCGTGGATCGAGCTCATCAATTCGAACCAAGATGCGATCCTGCGGCCATAGGTGTACATGCGCCGCACGACACCGCGGACGCTGCTTGGCAGAACGGCGCGAAGATGTGCTCGGGGCGCGCTCATGGTGCTGGCTATCGAAACTCGGCCGGTCCGAGGATTTGCAACGATAAGAAGGACGTGTTCACGCCCAATTGGCGCCGCGCGATGATCGCACCGACGACTCCCTTGATGGATTCGGATAAGATCATCGCGACCGGAGCGGCGTCGACTCCAAGATGTCGAAGCAGAAACCAGGTCAGCGCCATCCCGAGCGCGAGACTGCATACAGAGAGGACCATCAGCTCCTGTTCGCAGCCGCACATATTCAGGACCGTCGACGACGATCCGAAAGCGGCATTTATGCAGTAAGCCAAAGACATGAGCACCAGCGGCGCCCATCCCGGGGCGAACGCCTTTCCGAAGACCAGCGCGATGAAGGGCTTGCCAACGAGAAAAATGCCGATCGTCAGGATCCATACCGCCGCGGACATCGCCAGGGATGACAACGTCGCGAGCCGCTGCAACCGCCTTTGGTCCCCCTCGGCCTTAAATTTCGCCGCGAAGGGCATGACGACAAGATTGATCAGCGTTGAAGGCAGCCCGACGAAGCCGACGACCGCGACCGCAACCCGGTAAATTCCCGCGTCGCTTACGCTCAATGCAAGGCCGATCAGGATAATTGCGTACTGGCCCTCGACAATCCGCAACACTTCCGTAACCGCCATAGGCACGGCGCTACCCATCCATTCACGGCTGTGCATGGTGGGCGTGGCGTTGCGCAATTCCGCTGGCAGAAAGCGGAGAATTTCCCAAACGCAGAAGGTCAGCGCAACGACACCAGCGGCGAATTGCAGGAGCATCGCGGATACGGCGTTGCTTTCCCAACCGCCCGCCCGCCACAGAAGCAGCAACGATGCGAAGACCGCTGGTCGCAGGACCGCGTTCGTACATCTGACCGCTGGAAATCCGGTGAAGTCCGCGCAAGACCGAAACGCCCAAATTCGTAAGCGCGACAAGCGGAATTGTCGCCAATGCAATATAATAAACGGCGCTCATGCTGGAACCGTGCGCGGACGTCCAAATGTAAAGGGCCACACACCCGAGAATAGCGATGGCAACGGCGCCGAGAAGAACCGCGGACGTAAAGCCGACCAACGCACCCTTGACCCGACCGTGTCCGCCAACGGCCAGAAATGCCGAGGTTTCCCGCGTCACCAACTGCGGCAATCCCAGCTGCACCGGGACCGCCAAGACCATCGCAATCGCCATGGCGGTGCCGTAGATGCCGTAGCCCGACGTTCCGAGATAGCGAGCCAGTTGCACGCCGACAACGAAGGTGACCGCCATGCCGACAAATCTGACACCCGCTCCTCTGGCGACTTCGGAGGCGATCTTCTGAGAAATACCTCCGCGACTTGCGAGGCCCAGCGCCCCGAGCCACGGGGCCACGAATTTATCGTAGTAGTGCTTCACAAAGACAAGATCGTTTACAGACGAACGTCCGCCTCGTGCTGAGCAAAAAGCCCCTTGAGGTCGAAGAGGATGTGGGACGAGGCGCCTGCCTCGCGAATGCGGCGCGCGCCCATTTCTGCGAAATGGCGGTGCGCGACCGCAACGATGATACCATCATAACCGACCGGCGCAATCTCAGGCACCAGCTCGAGGCCGTATTCCCTTTGTGCTGCGTACGGATCGACCCAGGGATCGTGCACATCCACACTCACCCCATATTCGCTTAGCTCACGCACCACATCGATCACGCGTGTGTTGCGTAAATCGGGGCAGTTTTCCTTGAAGGCTAGTCCCATGATCAGCACGCGTGCCCCATCGATCTGAATTCGCTTCTTCAGCATCGCCTTGACAAGACGTTCGGCGACATATGCGCCCATACCATCATTGAGGCGTCGGCCTGCGAGGATGATCTCGGGCCGGTGGCCGATCGCTTCGGCTTTGTGGGTCAGGTAGTAGGGATCGACGCCAATGCAGTGGCCGCCCACCAGACCAGGTCGGAACGGCAGGAAGTTCCACTTTGTGCCCGCCGCCTTCAACACAGCGTCCGTATCGATGCCCATCTTGTTGAAGATGATGGCAAGTTCGTTGACGAGCGCGATGTTCAAGTCGCGCTGGGTGTTCTCAATCACCTTGGCAGCTTCGGCGACGCGGATACTTTGGGCCTTGTAGGTACCAGCCGTGATGATTTGCGCATAGAGCGCATCGACAAGATCCGCAACCGCCGGCGTAGAGCCGGAAGTCACCTTGCGGATTGACGGCAACCGGTGTTGCCTGTCACCGGGATTGACGCGTTCGGGCGAGTAGCCAGCGAAGAAATCAATATTGAAGCGTAACCCCGATATCCTCTCCAGGACCGGAACGCAATCCTCTTCGGTGGCGCCGGGATAGACGGTGGATTTGTAGACGACGATATCGCCCTTCTTGAGGATACTTCCGACAGATTGCGATGCGCCGAGCAACGCCGAGAGATCGGGTCGCTTGTGCGCATCGACTGGTGTCGGCACGGTGACAATGTAGAAATTGCAGCTGGCCAGATCCGCAATATTCGTTGTGATCGTCAGATGCTTAGCGGAGCGCAGTTCCTCCGGCTCCACCTCGAGCGTGGCATCTTGGCCGACGTACAGCGCGGCAACGCGCGCCGCGTTGATGTCGAAGGCTGCCACTGAGCGCTGCTTACCAAATTCGACGGCCAGCGGCAGGCCGACGTAGCCCAGCCCGATCACGCCGACCTTGATTTCGTCGAGGAGAGGCAATCCTGCCAGCACAGTCATTTCCTATAGTACTCCGTGAACCATTCGATGAAGCTGGCGACTCCTTCGCGGACGTCGGTTTGCGGCGTGTAGCCGGTCAGGCGCCACAACAACGAGACGTCGGCCCACGTCGCAGGGACGTCGCCCGTCTGCATCGGCATGTAGTTGCGGATGGCCTTCTTCCCCAGGCACTCCTCAATGGCGTCGATGAAATCGAGCAGCCGCACCTTTTCCGAATTGCCGATATTGACGATCCGGAACGGCGCGACCGGCCTCAGGCTGTCACCTGGTTCGATCTCAGACTTCAAGGCGGGGCTAACCGGCACTGCGTCAATCAGAAGACGTATGGCGCGCACCAGATCATCGACGTAGGTGAAGTCGCGATACATGTCGCCGTGGTTGTAGATGTCGATCGGACGGTCATCGAGAATCGCGTCCACGAATTGAACAGCGCCAGATCTGGCCGCCCCCACGGGCCATAGACCGTGAAGAAGCGAAACATGGTCGTCGGCAGGCTCCACAGATGCGCATAAGCGTGCCCCATACTCTCATTGGCCTTCTTCGTCGCCGCGTAGATGGTGAGTTGGGTGTCGGCCTTCTCCACTTCCGCAAACGGCATCTCTTCATTGGCACCATAGACACTTGAAGTCGACGCCATGAGAAGATGCTGAACCTTATGCGTGCGTGCGACTTCCATCACATTCAAAGTCCCGACGACATTGCTATCTATGTACGCCCGGGGGTTTTCGAGCGAATAACGAACGCCAGCCTGTGCCGCAAGATGAATGATCACATCCGGTTCGAAGGTACTAGCGATCCGACAAAGCGTCTGGGCATCCTCAAGCATCGCCTCAGTAGATGAAAACGCTTCGGTCTGGTGCAGCATTTGATGCCTGCGACGCTTCAGGTTCACATCGTAATAGTCGGTTATCCCATCGTAGCCATGCACACGGACGCCTTCGGCGAGCAGCGACTTCGCGAGATGAAAGCCTATGAAGCCGGCCGTTCCTGTGATGAGTATCCGTTTCAATGGAAGATGGCAGTTAGGTTGGTAAGCGCTCTTCGAGCCCCGTCGGAACTAACGCTTGGTTCACTATGACGTTGTTTCCCGTCAAATCGCGCAATAGCCCCTACAGCCCTATGAACGCCGCCGACGATAAATGAACTCGCCTTGCAATTCACTTCACCTCCAACGAGTAAGATGCCGTTGATGCCGCACACAACGGTTTAGAAAGCGGATGCCGTGGGTAGCTCGGATGGCCGCGAATTTCGCATCGACCATCTCCAAGCGTTTTTGATAATGTCGGCGATGGCGGTGTGACATGGCGTCCAGGCGAGTTCGGTGCGGGCATGGGTGGGGTCGGCGGTTAGAGTAGCCGGATCGCCGGGGCGGCGGGGGCCGCGTTCGACGCGGATGTTGCGACCGGTGACGGCGCAGGCGGCTTGGATCACTTCGTTGACCGAGGTGCCTTTCCCGGTTCCGAGATTGTAGGCGCGGCGTGGGTTGCCATGTTCGAGAGCTTTCATGGCGAGAACGTGCGCGTCGGCGAGGTCGCTGACATGGATGTAGTCGCGGATGCAGGTGCCATCGGGCGTGTCATAGTCGTCGCCGTAAGATGGTGATGTGCGGGCGCTTGCCGGAAGCAGCTTCGAGCACCAGCGGGATGAGGTGGGTTTCGGGGTCGTGATCTTCGCCGAGTTCGCCCTCGGGGTCGGCGCCGGCGGCGTTGAAGTAGCGCAAGGCGACGCTCTTCAGACCGTAGGCGTCGCCATAGTCCGCGAGGATGCGTTCGACCATCAGCTTGGAGCGGCCGTAGGGATTGATCGGATTCTGCGGCGCGTCTTCCGTGATCGGAACCTTGTCGGGAATGCCGTAGGTGGCGCAGGTGCTGGAGAAGACGATTTTGTCCACGCCGGCTCGGCGCACGGCGTCCAGCAGGCTGAGGGTGCCGACCACGTTGTTGCGGTAATATTTGGCCGGGTCCTCGACGGATTCGCCGACATAGGCGAAGGCGGCGAAGTGGATGACGGCAGCCGGTTTGTACGTTGCGATGACCTGGTCGAGACGCGCGCCATCGAGGATATCGCCTCTTTCAAGCGGTCCCCATTTGACCGCCCATTCGTGGCCGTAGATCAGATTGTCGTAGGTGATTGGCGTGTAGCCTGCCTTCGCCAGCGCCTTGCAGGCGTGGGAGCCGATATAGCCGGCGCCGCCGGTGACGAGGACATTGCTCATGTTTCGTGGGCGGCTTGAGACATATTGAAGGCCTGCTGACGGATCACTGACAACGCCATTGCGCAGCGACACATGTCAGAGAGGGGAATTTCGACGTTGCCCGGGCCGATCAGCGCGGGAAACGATGCCGGAGACTGACATCCACCCGCGATAAGCGAGACTATCATCGACTGACCGCATACCCCTGCCCTGGTACTTTCCAGCCAGTCACACCACGACCCACTTGCTCCCTTGGAGGAACTCCCGTCCGTCAGGACGCATGGGCCACTGGGACGAAATACGCAATCGTCCTCTCCAGGCCTTGCTCGAGCTCAACATTGGGTGCCCACCCCAAATGTTCGCCAGCCATGGTAATGTCGGGCTTGCGCTGTTTGGGATCGTCCATGGGAAGCGGCAAGTAGTGGATTTGTGAATTTGACTGGGTCATCGCAACGACCGTATGGGCAAGCTCGCCGATCGTGAACTCCTTCGGATTGCCGAGATTGACGGGGCCGGTTAATTCGTCCGGCGATTCCATCAGCCGGATCAGGCCATCGACCAGATCGTCGACATAGCAGAAGGAACGCGTTTGCGTGCCGTCGCCGTAAATGGTGATCGGCATGTTTTGCAGCGCCTGCATGATGAAGTTCGACACCACGCGGCCGTCGTTGGGATGCATACGCGGGCCATAGGTGTTGAAGATGCGCGCAACCTTGATGCGCAAGCTGTGCTGCCGATGGTAGTCGAAGAACAGCGTCTCCGCGCAGCGCTTACCCTCGTCATAGCAGGCGCGCGGCCCGATCGGATTGACGTGCCCCCAGTAATCCTCCGTCTGCGGATGGACTTCCGGATCGCCGTACACCTCGCTGGTCGAGGCCTGCAGGATCTTCGCTTTCACGCGCTTGGCCAGCCCCAGCATGTTGATCGCGCCATGTACGGAGGTTTTCGTCGTCTGCACGGGATCGCGTTGATAATGGATCGGCGAGGCGGGACAGGCCAGATTGTAGATTTCGTCGACTTCGACATAGAGCGGAAACGTCACGTCGTGGCGCATCAGTTCGAAAGCGCTTGTGATCCAGGAGGTGTTCGACGTTGTCGCGCGAGCTGGTGTAGAAATTGTCGACGCAGAGGACTTCGTGGCCGCGTGCCAGCAAGGCCTCGCAGAGATGCGAGCCGATGAAATCCGGCGCCCGCCCGTCACCAAAACCCGCTTCTGCAAATGCATGTCGAAAGAAGTCCGTTTCCGATTTTTGAAAAAAGACGCGCGCCGTTCAACCGTTCGACCACGCTACCGCCCATCGGGTGAAATCGACTCGCCCGTGGTTGAACTCAGGAATTTTACGGCCGCATTCAAAGGCAACTGTCGGCCGGCACCAGATAGTTACGGGGAAGAAACACCGGTGTGCGCCCTCCCATGATATCGAGCAAGACGCGAACCCGGCCCGCATCGTTCAGTTGATCGAGCTCGCCGACAAAATCTAAGAAAGGCCCTCTCACCACGCGCACCGATTGGCCAGGCGTTAGATCGACCTGCACGCCCAGCAGACCAGCCTCGTTGCAATTTTCCCTCAGCGCCTCGACGATGCCGCGCGGCACGGGGGCTGGCTGTTCGTTGCGCTTCAGAATGCGCACAACACCGAATGTACCGTCGATCGAGCGCCAGCGATCGCGTGTCGGGTCAAACTGCACGAACAAATAACCAGGGAAAAACGGACGGCGCACCGTCTCGATCTTCCGCGCGTGGCGCCGGGTTACTTCGCGGCAGGGCAGGAAGGCTGTAAAATCCTGGTTTGCGAGATGGACCGCGGCCATATGCTCGCGGTGCGCCTGGCAATGGACCGCGTACCAGCGACGGCAATCGCCGCTATCGAAACCCGCACCGGGGCGAGGATCGTGGGCGCTCGCCGCGGAATACCCCAATTCCATGTCCATAGTCCCCTACGCGCTCCACCAAACAAGCTTGCAATCAGCAAGCGAGGGAGACGGCACACAACACAGATGACACGAAAAATATCCGACCATTCAATGTCTAAGCAACGCCCTGCCCCTCCGAGCACATTCCGATCGGCAACGCGGGTTCAGACCCGTGGACAGCGCCCCAATGGCGCGATTTCTTGCGCCGTAATGCGCCCCAACATCTGGTACGACGACCCACTTCGCCAAACATATCTTGTGCAACAATGCCAGCCTCTCAAACAGTATCATTTCGAGGGCCTTTGACAAGACAATGATTTCACAGAGAAAATATCTCGGAACAAGATAACCATATTATGACAATAAACGAACCGTCACTTCCAGAGCAAAGAGGAGCAGCCGAAGCCATTCGCCGAGTTCAATTCTTCGAATTTTGCATAGGGCGGAAGCGAACATTTGATCGAAAAAGAGGCAGCAATCGTTTTCCTGTGTACTCGCCAAGTGCAACTGCTGTGTCATAGTAATCGCGTATTCTTTACGTGAAGGCGTGCCGGTTATTGACCGGCGAAGGTGGCCCGAGGGGGTGTGCGTTGGTTGGAGGGGATCTGGGGACGGTTGCGAAATTCTGTGCGGTCTCCGCGGCGCTGAGTATGGTGATCTGTTACAACGCGCAGCGCGTTGGGCACGCGATGCGGCTGATGGACAAGCCGGACGGAATTCGCAAGCTTCATGCAACCGACACCCCATTGATTGGGGGGCTGGCGTTGCTGGTTCCCAGTCTTGCGGTCGGCGCCTTCTATTTGGCGCATGATGTTCGTGATCTTTTTATGCTGTTGGCGGTGGGAGCTGCCGCAGCCATGCTACTCATCGGTCTTATCGATGATCGAGCGGGTCTGTCGGCGGTTTGGCGCGTTGTCGCACTTGCTGCTCTTGTCTTTGCGGTGTTCGCGTTAGGCCCGCAATTCGTACTTCATACCCTGCGGTTCCGGCATTTCGATTATCATATCGCTCTGCCGCTTGGTGCGCTCGCAGCTCCGATTGTCGCGCTCATGATTGTCGGCTTCGTCAATGCGGTGAACATGGCCGATGGTATGAATGGCCAATTGTTCGGTTCGATCATAATCTGGAGCGGTTTTATCGCCTACTATCTTGGAATTGATTTGGGGCTGCCATTCATCGCGCTCCTTTGTTCGGCGGCCGTGACCTTGATTTATAATATGCGGGAGAGGCTCTTTGCGGGAAGTTCGGGCGCTTATGCGGCCGCGCTGTTTGTGGCCTTGGGCGCTATCGTCGCGTATCGCCACTCCAACGGAACCATGCCGGCCGAAGTGCCGGTCTTCTGGTTCTGGCTTCCTGTGCTGGATTGCCTCCGCTTGATGGCGACACGCGCGCTTGCCAGGAAATCGCCCTTTGCCGGGGACCGCAACCATTTCCACCACATGCTTCTTGATCGCATGCGTGTTCGCTATGCCTTGATGATCTATCTGGGCCTGCTTGCAGCGCCGGGCGCGGCGGCGATCGTGAACATTGATCTGGGCAATTTCGTTTTGCTCCTATGTATCGGTTGTTACGCAGCGATTATGGTCCAGGGACGGGTTCAAATCCTCCTGCGCGCCCCACGCCAGGCACAACCCTCCTCTTTCGGCCCCAGGACTTCGGCGCTTCAGTTGCGCTCGCCCGACCATATGATCGACAGGACGGCATCGCCGCGAGCCATCGGGGAGCAGGATTCTCAACACCAAGCCGAACCGGCCGCAAGCGCATGAACGGCTGCGGCTTGTTGGTGCGACGGCGCCAATTCTGCTAATGGCCAAATGCACCCGCCCTCCGGGGATGGGGACCGCACGGTTCGACCATCAGGAATAGCCCGAAATGGCAACAGATTCTCATCCGAAAAAGGCCCTGATCACTGGGGTTACCGGCCAGGACGGGGCCTATCTGACGGAACTCCTGCTCGGCAAGGGTTATGAAGTGCACGGCATTTTGCGCCGATCCTCGTCGTTCAACACCGCCCGCATCGATCGGTTCTACGAAGACCCCCAACAGCCCAATCGCAAACTCATCCTGCATCACGGCGACATGACCGATGCGACAAATCTCATCCGTATCGTGCAGGAAGTCCAACCGGGGGAGATATATAATCTCGCCGCGCAATCCCATGTTCGCGTGAGTTTCGAAACGGCGGAATACACCGCCAACGCGGACGGATTGGGAACGTTGCGCCTGCTTGAAGCCATTCGGCTGCTGGGGCTGACGCAAACGACGCGCTTTTATCAAGCATCTACGTCCGAACTCTTTGGCAAAGTTCACGAGGTCCCCCAACGCGAGACCACACCCTTCTATCCGCGCTCGCCCTATGGCGCGGCAAAACTCTACGCCTATTGGTTGACGGTGAATTACCGCGAGGCTTACGGCATCCACGCCTCCAACGGCATTTTGTTCAATCACGAAAGCCCCTTGCGCGGGGAAACCTTCGTTACGCGCAAGATCACCCGCGCGGTCGCCGCGATCGAGCTTGGACTTCTGGATTGTTTGTACCTTGGCAATATCAATGCAGAACGCGATTGGGGTCATGCCCGCGACTATGCGAAGGGCATGTGGCTGATGCTGCAACAGCCGGAACCCGACGATTTTGTGCTCGCAACCGGAGAGGCCCATTCCGTGCGAGAGTTTGTCGAACTCGCGTTTGCCGAAATCGGCCGCAAGATCATTTGGTCTGGCAGCGGCATCGACGAGTTTGGTCGAGACGGCAATTCCGGCAAGGTGCTGGTTAAAATCGATCCTCGTTATTTCCGGCCGACGGAAGTCGATATACTTTTGGGCGATGCAGGCAAAGCACATCAGAGATTGGGCTGGCATCATGAAACCGGTTTCGCCGAATTGGTATCGGAGATGGTGGCTGCCGATTTGAAACAAGTCGCGCTCGAAGACCGCAAGCATCGCCACGATTGAACCGCAGCGATGATCCCTGCCCCACAACCCGCTTCCACGATCACTTCGCTTTCCGGTAAGCGGGTGTGGGTCGCAGGACATAACGGTATGGTTGGAGCCGCACTCGTCCGGCGGCTGCAACGCGAGCCTTGCGAAATCCTCACCGTCGATCGCGCCAGCCTCGATCTGCGCCGACAGCAAGATGTCGAGGAATGGGTTTTTGCAACACGGCCCGATATGATCTTTCTCGCCGCGGCAACGGTGGGCGGCATACTGGCGAACAACAATTATCCCGCCGATTTTCTTTATGACAACCTCGCCATCGAAACCAATGTGATCGAGGCTGCCCAGCGTTTCAGTGTCAAGAAACTTCTCTTTCTGGGATCAAGCTGCATCTATCCAAAGCTAACAGCGCAACCAATCCCGGAAGAGGCACTGTTGACTGGACCGCTCGAGCCGACCAATGAATGGTATGCCATCGCGAAGATCGCGGGGCTCAAGCTCGCCCAAGCCTATCGCCGTCAATTCGATCTCGACTTTATTTCGGCAATGCCGACGAACCTTTACGGTCCGGGAGACAATTTCGATCTGGCAACATGCCATGTTCTGCCGGCGCTTATCAGAAAGGCCCATCGCGCGAGGATTTCCGGTCATTCGAGTTTCGAAATCTGGGGATCTGGCTCGCCGCGGCGCGAGTTTCTTCACGTGGATGACTGCGCTGATGCCCTCGTTTATCTCATGACGCATTACTCTGGCGAGCAGCATATCAATGTCGGCACCGGTGAGGACATTGCGATCCGCGATCTTGCGGCGCTCGTTGCCGAAATTGTCGGGTTCAAGGGAACAACAATTTATGACCGCTCCAAGCCCGACGGAACGCCCCAGAAACTTCTCGATGTGAAAAGACTAAACGCCTTAGGCTGGTCAGCAAAAATCGGCCTTCGTGGGGGTATCGCCACAACCTATCAGTGGTTTCTCACTCAAGATTGGGCATTGTGCTGACGGGTATGGCGCCGGGCGCTCCGAGTATTGGCCTCATAGCAAAGACAGCTCAGAGCCGCCCCATCGACGCAAATCATGCGATTTCCTCACGGAGCTCGAATTGCCCCCACTGCGAGAGGTTGGATCAGCCGAACCGCCCCCTCGCATCCGCTGCGAGTACCGATTCTCCCTCATGGATTTTATCCTTGTAAATCTTCCACAGCATGGAATTATTGCATGGATGATCCCTCGCCTCGTCGCCAAAACCATCGCCGCCCGTCTTGACCACCTCCCGGCCGTGGCGCTTCTTGGCCCCCGGCAAATCGGCAATCCGAGACTCGATTCTCTCGTGATGGTGGCGCTTCCAAGAGTTCCGCACATTCACGCAGTCTGCCAAAACTGATTCATTTTATGACGCGCGCTTCTCTCACGGGACTGGAATTGCCCCGCTGGGAGAGACTGGATCAATCGCGCCTCGCTCCAGCATCGTCCACTCAGTCGGATCAAGCGCGCTCTGCCTCAGCAACCATCGATAATGCAAATTGGTCCACGTCATGACGTCGTTATGCAGATTGTCCAGCACATAATCCCCGTGATCGGTGGTAACGGTAAGGACCGTGTGGCGCCCGCCGGTTGGCGTCAATACGATCGCGAGTTCTGAGCGCGCCGCGCGGAAACCCTGAATCCAGCAACAGCTTCAATTTGGCCAAGGCATAGTCCTCGCAATCGCCATAGCCATCTTCGGGGATCGTCCAATATTCCTGTCTATCATAATGTTCGACATCGGATTTCGCCGTAATTTTCCAATTGATATCTCTGTTCACTTTCTCGAGCCGTTTCCAATGAGTCACTGTGAGCGGAATAATGGTCGCAGTGCCTTGCTCCTTTGTGCACTGATCCGGATGGCGCATGCAGAAGCTAACAAATCCTGGAGGCAATGGGGCAGTGGCAATCCTTGCAGGCATGAACGAGGATAAAGGTATACCCGTTAGCCCGCGGCCCTCGCGAATAGTTGCAACGTCAATTGCCGCGGACGGTTCGTTGTCTGAAAAGAGCGGGGAAAACCCCTGCAGCGGGATTGATGCAAGCACGATAAGAGCCAACAGACCACAAGCCGCAACGCCTTTGCGACGGGCGAAGGCGTATATTATTTGTGTGGTCCGGTCAGCAAAAAAAGTTAGCCAAACCGGAACATCACGATCAGCGCGTCCAGAGGACAAAAACACGAGCGCATCTCCACATCCATCAAATATGAAGATCGCAACTATTGACGTCGAAGATTAGTGAGATGAAGTACGTAAGGAGGAATTCGTAATCCGAAATGGGTAGTTGCGCGCGCAATCTGTTTCAATGTGGCACGTTTTGGTTATAATTCGAGAGACGTAAATAGTTTCGCCGTGAAATTAGCAACGGGTTAACGAGATGCGTTCGTTCGCCGGACCAGCAGTGATGGCACCAGGACGTGCCCGACGATATGTGCTGGCCAGGGTCTATCCCATTCCGTGCACGAATTCGTCGAACGCGCAAACCAGCCCCACAATTGAATAGTCCGGCACGGGCGAAAACGAAACCGGCCTGGGCGCAACCGTCGCGCGCAGTCCGATTACATTGGGTTCGATGGCGAACATGTCGATGATTGCGCTGATGCTCTTGTGCACCTGATGAAGCATTATTCCGGCGAGAGCCACATCAATGTCGGCTGCGGCGAAGACATTTCCATCCGCGAGCTTGCCGGGCTGATCGCCGATATCACGGGCTTCAAGGGACAGCTTGTATTCGATCCCACGAAGCCCGACGGCACGCCCCAAAAACTTCTCGACGTGAGCGGGCTAACGGCTTTGGGCTGGACGCCCCGCATTACATTGCGCGACGGAATTGCGTCCACCTATCGCTGGTTTCTGGAAGAACCGCACCGCTCGCGTTAGCCGTCCAGCAAACGCACGTAACGCGCAACCATCGCGTCGAGGGAAAAGCGCTTGAGCGTTTTGGCGCGCGCGGCACGGCCCATCTTCCGCAACAGCCGCTTGTTGGTCTGTAATTCCAGCACGCGCGCGGCCATTTCGTCCGGAGTGTCGATCAGATAGCCGTTCACGCCGTCTTCGATCTGTTCGGCCGTGCCGCCGGAGCGGTTGGCGACAATCGGAATTCCCAGCGCCATCGCTTCCAGCGAAACATTCGGGCAGCCCTGCCGGTCCGACACCATCACGAAAATCGGGCATTGCGCGAGGAACGGCATGACGTCCTCCTGCCAGCCGGTGAAGAAAACATTTTTCACCCCGGCCTCGTCGCGATAACGGCAGATTTCGTGGAAATAGTCCGTGCTTTGGAAATCCGTGCCGCCCACGATGGTCAGCGAAGCGCCGGGCGCATTCGCTTCCAGAATTTTCATCATGTCGATCAAAAATTCGATGCGCTTGTCGGGCACGATCCGGCAACAGGCGGCAAGCGCAAGCGCCGGGTCGAGATCGCGCGGCAGCATATGCTCCACAGGCGGCAGCGGAACAAAATGCGGCGGCTTGCGCACGCCATTGGGAATGATTTGGATTTTGGAGCGATTGGCGCACAGCGATTTGGGCGGCGCGCCATCGGCATATTTCGTCACGAAGCCATCTAGACGGTCGAAATATTGCGCCGCGCCGAACGAAATCCGGCGCTGAAATTCGCCGCTTGCGTCGAGTTCGTCGAGCAGCATGGGGCCGGGGCTCACATCGATCAGCCGCAAATCGCGCAGCGACCAGATTTTTGCCAGCATCAATTTGGTTTCGGGATTGACGTTCCAGAAGCAGATATTCGCGACATTGAGCGCATCGGCCCAATCGAGCACGAATTCGATCCTGTCGAGAAGACCGGCCATGCCTTCCGTCGATAGAATCGGAATTTTCGCGTCGTCGAGCTTGCGCTTGTGCGAGGCAAGCAGCGCGCCATGCAAAACGCAGAGCGCGGTTTTTTTGTCCGCGGGATATTGCGACAGAAGATTGACCAGCGAAGTTTGCGGCCCGCCGATTTGCAGATTTTCCGTCAGGAACAGCGTGCCCGATTTTGCGCCCGCATGCGCCGCGCTATTCGCGACGCCGTGCCTTTCGATCAGATACCACAATCGCGGAACAAGCGTGGGGTCCGGCGGCTTTTGCGGCAGCGTGCGTTCGGTGCGATTGACGAATTTCAGAATGCCGTCCGCGTAAGCGCCGATATCCGAACCATCGGTGACGAGAACCGCGTCGTCGGGCAGGACTTCGCGATTGCCGCCTGCATCCGCCGTCACGATGGGGCAGCCGGTCTGGATCGCTTCCAGCAGCGCCACACTCAAGCCTTCATAGATGCTTGTGTTCAGGAAAACATCGAACGCGGCGAGATAGGGCTCCACCGGATGCGCATCGCCGGGCATGATCATGTCGGCGATTACGCCGAGTTCGACAGCGCGCTTGCAAGTCGCCTCATAGGCCGCGCGTCCCGCGCCATATTCGTGATCCCATCCGCCCACGATCATCAGTCGGGCCGGTACGTGCTTGCGCACTTCGTGCAGCGCGCGCACCGCGCGCGTGTAGGCCTTTTGCGACTTGAATTGCCCGACCATCCCGATGAGAAGAACATTGTCGGCAAGATCGTAGCGCCATCTGATATCGCGCCGCTGGCGGGCGAGATCGGCGGGTGCGTAGCTGCGCTGCAATTCGTGGCGCAACGTGATGACCGGCTTCTTGAGGCCGGTGGCGCGCAATTCCGCGCTCACCGCATCCGAAACGCCCACGACATACGGAATATGCGGTTCGTCGAAAGAAGTAGCCGGATCGTTCCAGCCCTGGCTCATGTTCTGGATGACGGGAACGGTGCGAATTCCCAAATCCCACAGATGGCGCAAATGAGAAACCGGAATGAGATGTGTATAAACAAACGGCGTGGACGTTTCCCACATCTCTATCGCAAAGGCGCGCATGGTGGCGGCGACATCCGCCGGATCGTCGGCGAACAAGATTTTGAGATTGTCGGCCTGCTCGACGGGATATTGGCGGCGCGAACGGTGCAGGACGAAAAGCGTCTGGCTGAGGCCGGGCATGCGTTGCAGCGCGCCCATTGTTTCCAGAACGGCGCGTTCGGCCCCGCCGCGCACAACGCTGGGCAGAAGCATATTGAGATGCGTGGCCGTTCGCGGCTGGTGATAGCGGATCGCACGCGGCGGCGAATTGGTCCCGAATTTCACCGGCGCGATGCGCAAGCCCGTCGGGCCATTGCGCGGATCGCCGAGCCCGTGGGCGCGATACATTTCCCACAACATGCTGCCGGGGCGCGGTGCATCCTTGTCGGGGATGTAGTCGAGCAATTGCTTACCGCGATAATTTCCATCATCGATTTGCAGCGTCCGCCACATCTCGTTGATCCAGTGAATGGCGTACCATTCGTCCGGCAATTCTACCGGGCCCTCGATCATCGGCCGGATGAATTCCATCCAGTGATCGGGATTGGAAATGTGCTCGATGATGTATTTCTGAAGCCCCAGCGCCTCGACATGCTTGGTGAGGATGCGGTTGGGCAGAAGATAATCGCTCTCCGGCGTCACCAGCCGCTTTGTCTCGTCATAGACGCGGCGCATCAGCGCGCTGCCGGGCGGGCATTTCAGGATGCTGCCGACGACGCCGACGCGATGGGGCCGGAACGCGTAATCGCCCGGAAAGTCGAACGGCTTCAGGCAGGTGACATCCATGTCCACCCAGATGCCGCCATGCTTGTTGAGGAGCTTGTAGCGGAAAAGATCGGAAAACGGCGCGCCGAAGCTGCCGCGGCCGACGCCGGTTTCGGAATCCTGCTGCGATTTGGCGAAGACGCCCTTGCGCGGAATGATCTTCGTGGCATCGCGCAATTGAACGCCCCTTGGAAAATCATAATGCGAAAGATCGTCATAGGCCCAGAGATGGAATTCATGGCCGAAGCGCGTAAAGGAGTGAAGCGTGAGCAATTCCAGACGCGAAAGCTGCGTCCCGAACCACATGCCATGAATGATCTTGTTGTCTTTTCGCATCTCGGATGCGCGGGGCGGCGTAACCCTGTTTGACGGGCGCCCTGTCTTGCGGCAAAAGCGCGGGCCTAGCTTGCTTCACTGGGCGCTGTGGTCAAGCCAGCGATGGGTGTAAATCGGCTGCTTCATGCCCGTTTGGTGAACGGCCGGGTCTCCATTAGGCTTGAAAGAGGCGGGATAACCCAGCCTGAGAAGCGCGCGAAGGCATGAGCCAGGAAATTCTCTGCATCACGGCGGGCCAGCGCAGCGGCACCACGGCCTTGCGCAGCCTGATATCCGGCGGCGGCCGGTTCGCCGATCTGGGCGAGATTTTCGACACGTCCCTGATCGGCGATCCGGATTCGTTTTTCGGCTTCTGCCGGGAGCGCAAGCTGCAATTCACCGATGTGATGTCGGGGCCGGACGCGGAAAAGCTCTGCAAGGATTTTCTGTCGGTCCTGCACAAGAAAGCGGCAGACAGGCACCTGCTGATCGACGTGAAGTTCAATTCCTGGGGCGAGATCCGCATGCCCTGGACCTTCATGCACCAGGAGCCGTTCTTCCTCACGCAATTGAAGTGGCGGAAGACCAAATTCGTCTTTGTCTGGCGGCGCGATATTGTCGCGCAGGTCTTGAGCGACCGCATTTCGGACAAGATCGGAAAGTGGCACAATCTGGAGCCCGGCGACGCGGTAGAACCGTTTACGCTCGACGTCGAGAAAGTGCGAAGGCGCGCGCAATTGCTCTGCCTGTCGGAGAGCTATTTCTACCGCAATCTCAAATCCTATCCCGACACGCTGATGCTCTGCTATGAGCATCTGTTCAACAAGGCGGGCGCGCTGAACGCCGATGTTCGCGCGAAAATCTCGCGCCTGATGCGCGAGGAATATGAGTTTCCCGAGACGGGCCTCTACCACAAGAACCGCATCGATGCGGCGCGGATCGTGGCGAATTATGCCGAAATTGCCGCCGCCATCGGCGAGGTTGTGGCCGCCTATCGCGAGCCCGCTTTGGCTGAAGGCCAACTCCCGGATTGATGCGCGCGCCGCGGAACGGCAACCGGTACGAATAAAGTTTCCCAATGTCTTGGCCGGTTTTGTCCGGCTGCGAATTCGCCGCGCAAACCCGCGCGCCCGGATTGGCCATCCTATCCGGCCCCCCGGATTCAGTGTATTCTGGCAACAGATTCAGCCGGGCTGGGTGCATGGATCGTTTGGTTGTCGAGGTGGGGGCCGATCGCAATCGCTGCGGTCGTCTTAGCTTGATCGATGCGCGCGGGCGCATGGTTTGCGGACCCTTCGCCGTCGCCGCACGGTCGAGCGACGCGCTCGCCGCCGCCAATGGAAATCCCCGCCGCGATCCGCTTTTGCGTTTTGGCGATACGCCCACCGGCGGTTATGCGATCCGCCAGCTTGCGAAAAGCGGAAAGGGCACGAAATTGCCCGCCGCCCAATTCGGCCCGCACGGAATCATCGTCATCGAAGCCATCTCCGGCGATGCGGCATGCGCCGAAGCCACCGGCCGGTTTCATTTTCTCATTTCCGGCGGCGATCTGTCGGCGAGCGGGCAATTGCGCTCCACCGCCGGCTCGCTGCGCCTGAGCAACAAGGATCAGCGCAAACTTTTCGCGGCCCTGCAAAAAAAGCAAAACGTTCATTGCGAGGTCGTGCGCTGCGACCGCCTGCCGGACATGGGAATTGTGTTCGACGATCCAGCCTGCGCCGATGACGATCCGCCGCGCTTGCCGCGCAAGGATGCCGCCTCGCATACGCGCGCAAGCCGCGAGGCTTTGCGCGGCACGGCCGCCAGCGTGATGGTTTTCGGCTTCACGGTTTCCTTTGTCGTTGCTCAAGGCGCCGCACCCGCCCGCGCCTCGATCAACGCGCCCTCGCCAAGCGCGCAAGCAGCGCGCGAAAGCGGAAAATTCATTCCCCCGGCCACGCGGCATGACCGTCCTTACACACGGCTTGCCTATGACACGACCGGCCCCGGTTACGGCATTCCCGGCTTGCCGGGAATCTATACCGGCGGACCCAGCGATGGCGGCAATGCGGCGCCTCCTCCCGACAATGGCGGCAATGCGGCGCCTCCGCCCGACAACAGCGGCGGGGCCACGCGCCGCCTGCCGACAATGGAGGTGCGTCGCCACCTCCCGCCGACAATCAAAATCCGCCAGCACCTCCTGCCGATGGCGGCGATACGTCGAGTGGCCCCGGTTACGGAATTCCGGGCTTGCCTGGTATCTACACGAACGGTCCGCGTAGCGATGATAGTGGTGGTGCCGCCGCGCCCGCCGATAACAGTCAGGCGCCCGCGGCACCCACGGCCGGAAGCGACACGACGAGTGCGCCTGCCGACAATAGTGCGCCGCCACCTGCACCGACCGGCGGAAGCGACTTCATCGAACGCACCACCCGACAACAGCCCACCGCCACCCGCGCCGACCGGCGGCAGCGATAATTCATCGAACGCGCCGCCCGACAACAGCCAGGCGCCACCCGCGCCCATCGACGGCAGCGACATCACGAATGACGCGCCCAACAGTCCGCCACCGCCCGCACCTGCCACCAGCAGCGATACGTCGAGTCCGCCCGCAAGCGCCAGCCCGCCCGCAACAGGCGTTCCGCTGACGCCGTTCGTAAATCCGCCGCCGCAGGATGTCGGCCCCGCGCAACAAGGCACACCCGCAGATGGCGGCGACACCAAAGCCATCGACCAACTGCGCGCCATCCAGCAAAGTCCGCCCGGACCGGCGGCACGGAACAGGGCGTCGATACCGGCGGGCTCAGCCAGCCGACCCAGCCAATGCCGCAGGTTTCCACGCCCACCGCAGCGCCCGCGTATCAGCCGGTGCCCGGCCTCACGCCCGCCCAGCAGGCGACGCTGAATCAAAATCAGGATTATCAGCAGGACATGGCCGCACAGGCCGGTGCCGAGAAGGCCGCCGCGGAAGCCGCCGCCAAATCCACCGCGATCCGGCAGCAAATTCAGAATGCGCAGGATCAGGACAAGGTGCGCCAGCTTCAGGTGGACCTCGCCAAGTCGAAGCAGGCGGAGAGCGACGCCAAAAGCAAGGCCGATACCGCCAAGGTGAAGGCGCAGCAGATTATCGACGTGGTGAAACTTCAATAATCGGGCGCGTGGGCCGTGAGAATATCTTTGCGCTGGTTTGCTGCTCTGGGAATTTTGGCGCTTGTCGCGGGCGCCCCCCACGCCGCCATGGCGCAGGCGACCTGCCCGGCCAACGCGCATGTCGTCAATGTCGATCTCAGCGGCAATGTGAGAACGACCACCTGTCACTGCGACAGCGGCTATAAAAATTCCGGCGGCGTTTGCGCGCCGGTTGCGGCGCTCAGTTCCGAATGTCTGGATCTGAAAGACAAGATCGACAGCATCGATGAGGCCGCGAGCCGCGCGAGCCTCGCGCAGGATGTTTATTCGTTTTTCGATCAGACGACGCAGGGATGGCTGATGCCGTCGTGGAAAGCGCCGCCGGGTTACACGCTTCTCAGCAACAATATCGATGCATTGCGCGACATCCTTCCACACACCCAGGACAGCGGAATCAAGGCGCTGATTGCGCCGGACAATTCCGGCTATCGCGCGGCGATTTACAAGGACGATGCGAAGGGCACGATTTTCCTTGTGTTCCGCGGCACCAATGATGCCGCGGACTGGACGCAAGCGAATCGCCCCAACGAAGAGCACCAATGGACCGCCTATTACGCCCATGCCGGAATCCTGGGCGAAATGGTCAAGCGCTATGCCGACGCCAACGGGTTGCAGATGGAAATCGTCGGGCACTCTTTGGGCGGCGGAATGGCGATCGAAGCGGGCATTACGGCCAAGGTGCGCACGACCGTGTTCAACGCCGAGACCGTTCACGCCACCGGAATCGTCACGCAAGATGACATCGCGGGCGCGGACCAGTGGGTCACCGATTACGTCACGCGCGATGAGCCGGTCACGACTGCGCAGTCGCTGATCCTGTCGCCCGCCCCCGGCAAACGGGTCGATCTGCCCGATTGGCCCGGATCGCCGAAAACAATTTCAACATCGCCCGTCGCCGCGACAGTGGAGCGTCACCGGATGCGCAGCGTGCGGCTGGCGATCCAAAATCAATCCGACATTCTGCGCAAGCAATATGCTGCTGAGGAATGTACGCCGTAGGTTCGCGCGCGTTTATACGAGGCAGAAATCCGGCGTCACCAATCGTCCGATTTTGTCTTTCATCAATTCCTCGCGGACAAGCGATTTGCGCGAGCCCGCCGCATTGTAGATTTGTACGCTGTGAATATCGGCTTCCACCTTGCCGGCCACGGACGCCGGAATCGAAAGCTGAAAAATCACCCGGCCGCGATACATCAGCGGAAACCGCATGCGTATCGGCGCGCGCGCGCCGTCCGCGATAAACTGGCGCTGGTTCATCAGCGGCAGGCGCAGGGGCGCATCGCTCGCCGCCCACACCAGCAACAAACAGGAATGGCGCTCCTCGACGCGGTTGGTCGCGAGCGTCACGTCGATGGTCGTCAACGCGCCGATGCCGAGCGCATCCGGTGCCGCGAACCCCAAAAGTTTTTTGCGCAGAAGATCGAGATTGAGCGAAGCGCCCGCGATGGCATCGCGCAGCAGATCGGGCAATGTGTAAGCGGAATCCCCGGGCGTGGCACTTTCGGCCATGGCGATATGCGGTTCGATTTTATCGAGGAAGCTCAAAAACTCTCGCGCCTTGCGCCGGGCCCGCTCGCCAAGCTCCCCGATGGCGGCGATGTCCGGCGTGGCGGCCGTCTTGCCCGCGAGAAATCCGTCCATGTCGATTTCGATGCCGCCCACGATGCGCCGCGCATTCTCGATCTCGCCCGTCGCGTTCGTGGTGGCGCGTTGGCGGGCGGGCGGCGGCAATTTCGCGGTCAAGTTCATCCAGTCCGCTTTGCCGACGACATGGCACAATTCCTCCAGCCGCAACATTTCCTCGTCCGCATAATTGAAGAACATGCCGATCCCGTCTTCGATCGTCATCGCCTGCCGCAGGAATGCCGACGCGCGCACGCTCGTTTGCCACTCGGCATGTTCGCCGGCCAATTGCGCCGCGGCGCGATCGGCATTGCGGCGAAACACTTCATTCTCCGGCGCCGCTCTCTGAGCGACACGGCGCTTGGATTCCAGTGCCGACGCTGCCCAAAGCCGCGCCATGTCGGGCGGATAGCGATCCTTGATTTCAAGATCGCCGGCCGCGGCCAATATATTTCCGGGCATTGCGGTGAGGCCTGAAATATCCGCGCCGCCGAGCCATCCCTTGCCGCGCAACAAAAGCGCCAGATGCCGCGCCGCCGCATCATGCGCAAGCTTGGAGGGATGAAAATCCGTCTCGCCGACGACGAGTTCGGAAAACGGAATGTGGCGTTCCTCCACATGTGCTGTGATGTCGACGAAAAAAAGCCCGCGCGCGGCGCACAAATCCGCGATGATTTCGGCAATCGCTTTCGACCAGTCTTTCGCCGACGGTGAAACCGGCGGGCGCATGTTGTAATAGCAGATCGCGACGGCAAGCCCGTTCGCGCGAGAATATTCCGCGATGTCGTCGAAACAGGACTCCACGACCGCACGGAACGGATGGTCGCACTCCCAATAAGGACCCGTCGCCCCGGCATAATCGGTGCGATAGGTGCGCCCGAACAGCCACGCATCGTTGCTGCACAAAGAAAGCACCGCCGCGTCGTAAACTTGCGGCGACCGCTTGAACGAAAGCCACGCGTTCCACAAATTGTATCCGCATATGCCGAGATTCACGGCCTCGATCAGCACGCCGGGTGCTGCTTCGTTCATGTGCCGCTCCGCCGCCGCGGGTAGCGTTTCGTCCGGGCCCACGCCCTGCCCGAACACATAGGAATCGCCGATGAAGGCGATGCGGCGCAGATGAGCGATGCGCTCGCGCGGCCCCCAATAGCTTCGTCCCATGATCGCGCGCATCGTTTTCAGCTCAGTGCGGGTAATAGAAATCCGGCGGCGGATCGTCGGCCGATTTTCGCGGCGCGAATATATTGGCATGCACGAGGCCCGCGCGCACCGCCTTTGCAAGCCAGCCCGGTGCAGCTTCCGTCCGCTCCAGCAATTCCGCGCTTTCCTTCAAGCGCGCGGCGAATTCATCTTTCATGTCACACCTTCGAGACGAGAAAATTGCCGATAACCAGAAAATCTATATCCGTTCCCAGAAAGCACATCACGGCATCCTCTGGCGAGCACACAATGGGCTCGCCGCGAATGTTGAACGAGGTGTTGATGATCATGGGCACGCCGGAAAGTTCCGCGAAACATTCGATCAAGCGATAGAAGCGCGGATTTTGATCCTTCGATACGGTTTGCACGCGCGCCGTGCCGTCCACATGCGTGACGGATGGAATTTTCGCGGCCATTTTCGGGCGCACGCGCGGCGTGAGCAACATAAACGGGCTTTCGCAGTTCATCTCGAAATAGGTTTGCGCGGATTCTGCAAGAACGGCGGGCGCAAACGGGCGGAAATCTTCGCGGAATTTCACGCGGTTGTTGAGAATGTCCTTCATGTCTGCCGAGCATGGATTGGCGATGATGCTGCGATTGCCCAGCGCGCGCGGGCCGAATTCCATGCGCCTCTGAAACCACCCCACGATGAGGTTGTCATAAACCAGCCGCGCGGTCCGCTGGAAAAGTTCGTCTTCCGGCAATTGCTCGAATGTCACGCCGCATTCGTTCAACGTTTGCAAAATTTCGTCATTCGAAAATGCGGGGCCTAGCAGCGTGTCATGGCGATGATGCACGCGCGGCTGGTCATAGATTTCGTGACAGGCCCAAAGTGCGGCGCCCAACGCCGCGCCGTTGTCGCCGGCCGCAGGCTGGATGAAGACCTGATCGAATCCGCTGCGATCGACAATCTGCGAATTCGCAACGCAATTATAGGCGACACCACCGGAGAGGCAAAGATTGCGCTTGCCCGTCAGCTCGCGGCTGGATCGCGCAAGACCGATCATTGCATCTTGCGTGATGGCCTGCAGCGAGGCCGCGATATCGCTATGGCGTTGATCGAGCGGTTCGCCGGGCGCGCGCGGCGGACCGAGCAATTCCGTCATCGCCGCTGCGTGCATCGCATGCGAATTCGACATGAACGAGAAATGGTCGAGGTTCAGCGCGAAACTGCCATCGTCGAACAACGTGATGAGCTTTTCCATCTGCGGCCGGAATGTTGGCCTGCCGTAAGATGCGAGCCCCATGACTTTATATTCGTCATCATTGACGCGAAATCCCAGAAACGCCGTCAGCGTGCTGTAAAGTAGGCCGAGGGAATCGGGATAGTAAATCTCGCGAATCTTTTTGAGGCGCGTTCCCTCGCCGGAAAATTGCGAACACGTTGCCCATTCGCCCACACCATCCACCGTCAGCACCGCCGCGTCGTCGAATGGCGAGGCGAAGAACGCGGATGCGGCGTGCGACACATGATGTTCGCAAAAGAAGAGTTTTCCATCGTAACCGATGCGCTCGCGAAGCTGCCGCGTAACCTGAAGCCCTTCGCCCGCGATTTGCGAGAATTGCTCGGCAACGCTCGCAGCCGATTCCGGCATAAACGCCTTGCCGATCTGAAGTGCGCGCTCGAGCTTTCGCGCGGGCTTTTCATAGAAGACGACACAGTCCAGATCCGCACAGCCGATTTTGCCTTCGGAAAGGCAATATTTGATCGCCTGCTCGGGAAAGCCCGCATCGTGCTTGCACCGCGTAAATCGCTCCTCCTCCGCGGCGGCGATGGGTATTCCATCGCGCACAAGGCACGCAGCCGCGTCATGATAATTGTACGAAATGCCGAGGATATTCATGGCGCGTTCGGAGCCTCAATCATTGCCGCGCCGGGCGGTAAACTAGCGCCTGCTCCATCAATATAATGACTCCGGCGCGATCTTGCGCCCGTCGCTTTCGATCCAGCGGGATCGCGCGCGCGTGTCGATATCGCGCTTGGGAACAATCGCGAGCAGCGCTTCGACGGCGGCGAGAATTTCCTGCGGCGTGGGTTCGGGAGTTTCCTTCATGCGAAGCTCCGTTTCAAAAATCGCGATCAGCTTTTCAGGCTTTTCATCGATTGAAAAGCATCAAATATTGACTTGCCGACACTTCAGTTGGACAAATCAACATCATGATCTGCTCTGTTATGCCCCATTACTTTGGCCTGAACAGTTCTTATTCCACACCAATTCTCTTGTCTCGCTTGATGGTCGGGCCAGTGCGCACAGCCATATTCAAATTGCGGCTGACAGTGGAGTTGGGAGCAGAAGAGGGCCAAGTCTTGTCGTTTAAGATATTGATATTACATATGTTTTGGAATGTGATTTTGCCCGCGTTCCAACAAAAATACCAACAGTTTGAAAATCTACCCGTTGTCCCCCACTGACGGACCTATTCCTATGAATTGTTCCGGTTCTGACCGTGACATCAATTCGGCCGTCCCTCGCAACCATTTGCGTATGCATGTTCATCGGCCTCTAAGGAGCGACCTCTCCGGCAGGCTTGAGAACCCCTATCTAAGAATGCGGGCGGTGACCTGTGCCACCGCCAGAATATTACGAGCGAGCCGGGGGGCGGTTGGCTCGCAACATGTGGTCACCTTGCCTAGTCTCCCAATCCGATACTGATGCTGGCGTAGGGGCCGTAGAAGGCGCGGTTTTCCGACTTCCGCACATCGATGCCGCCATCAATGGCGCCGAAGAAGAAGTCGGCCTTGTAGCCGAAGCTGAGCTTGGCATTGGCGTAATTATACGAAAGACCAGCGAACCCGCCGACATTGGGCACAGTCACGCGGCGCGAGCGTGTGTTGTGATGAGGAGCGTACTGATGCGTAGTGCGGTATCGTTCGAAATATCCAGGATCGTATTGCGCGGTGGTTTGATGACTCGTCTTTAACCAATAGTGCGTTCGTTTATCGTCGATCAGCATCATGTCGATACCAATTTTGCGGGTCTTGGTGTTCGCAAAAATTGGCCGCGCTATACCCGTTGGTACCTGTCTTCGAAACGCACAATATCATCCTCGCCCAGATAATCTCCGAGCTGGACTTCAATGACATGCAGCTCTTCCTCACCTTGGTTTTCAAGGCGGTGTTTTGCCGTTACCGGAATATAGGTCGATTGTCCGGGCTCAAGATCGAATACGTCGCCATCGCGCGTGACCCGCGCCACTCCACGCAACACCACCCAATGCTCCGAACGGCGATGATGCAATTGCAATGAGATTGCCGCACCTGGAGCGATCATCAAATGCTTGACCTGATAGCCCGGTGCGTCCCACAGGCAATCATACCAGCCCCAGGGCCGGTAGACCTTCCGGTGCGTGGCAACTTCAGTGCGGCCCTGCGCCTTCAAGCTTTCGACAATGGGACCCAATTGCTGAGCATGCGAAAGCGGGGCCACAAGCGTGGCGTCACGGCTTTGCACCACCACCATGCGCTCCAGTCCGAGCCCGACAAGGAGACCGCCCTCGCTCTCGATATGACAATCGCGGCAATCGGAGGCAAGGACGTCCCCCTTCAACGCATTGCCGTCATCATCCTTCGGTTCGATTTCCCATAAAGCAGACCAGCTCCCCACGTCACTCCAGCCGATGTCAGCGGGTACAACGGCCGCGCGGTTGGTCCTTTCCATCACCGCATAATCAAAGGAAATCGACGGGCTCGCTGCAAACGCCTCGTTATCGAGCGCAATGGTTTTCCCCCATTTGGCATCGGCGACCGCGGCCTGGCTTGCGTCGAGCACGTCGGGGCAAAGCCTCGTCATTTCCAAAAGAAGAATATTTGCGCGCACCACAAACATACCGGCATTCCAGAGAAAGCCACCGCTGGAAACAAATCTTTCGGCCGTTTGCCGATCAGGTTTTTCCACGAACCGTTCGACTCTATATGTACCCGGTAACCCTTCGATCGCTTGGCCTGTTTCGATATAGCCATAGCCCGTCGCGGGTCCGTCCGGCGTTATCCCTATTGTGACGACAGATCCTTGCATTGCCGCTCCAGCAGCCCGAACAAGGGCCGCCTTTAGCGCCGCTACATCGCGCACAATATGGTCGGCCGGCATAATGCAAAGAACGGTGTCGGCGCTCGACATATTGGCCACGACGCAGGCCGCTGCTCCAATCGCAGGCGCGGTGTTGCGTTTTACCGGTTCGGTGATGATGGTATGAGATTGCAGGTCGCTCAATGCACGCGCGATCATAAGGCCGTGCTCTGCAGCTCCCACAATGATCGGTGGTCCAAAGAGCCTGTTGTCAGCGAACCGGCTAACTGTCTCGGCCAGCAAGGATTGGGGCATCCCAATATCCAGGAACTGCTTGGGCAGCGATGCTCTGGAGCGCGGCCAGAGTCTGGTACCGGACCCGCCTGCGAGAATGACCGGAATGAGCTGCATGCCCCCTCGTCACCATGTCATAAAGTAATCGGTAAGTAATGGGCACAATCCTACTTTAGAAATTGTATGTGGCAAAGAGCGTTGCAAATCTTGCCGGTGCGCCCCACGACGCCCTTCAATCTTCGCGGGCGTCGTCGTCCTCGGCCATGCGCTGTCGGGGGCTTCGGTCCTGCCGATTTGTGCTTTTGCCGCTCCGCTCTATACCCCGCGCAAAACGCCAAAAGGCTCAACCACTTTCCCGCCGTCAAAACAAAAACCTTCGAACTTCCATGTTTTCAGAAAACTAGAGCAGAAGCGTTTTGACGCCCAAAGCCGGACCCGCCTCGCTAAGCCGACGGTCTAATGTGCAAAGGGTGGCGCCGTGATTGGCGCAAATGGCGAGGTGCAACGCATCGCCGGCGCGCAGTCCCAATCCATATTGGTCCGCGAAATGCGCCGCCGTGCGAAACTCCACCGCCGATATCGCAAGCAGGATAAAGCTGTCGGCACGGAGTTGTGTGAACATTGCGAGCGCGTCAGCTCGATGTGCTTCCTTGATCTGGCTGGTTCGCAGCTTGATGGACAATGCTGCGGCAAATTCTGTCGCAACCCATTCGCTGATGAGTAGGCTGCCCGCCACTTGATGGGCGAGCCACGCTTGCATGCGCTCGGTCTCCACTTCGTTGGTCAGGGCGGCAACCAGCAACGACGTATCGAGATACTGCGTCAATAGCGGCCCTCGTCCCGCATTTTCCGCACGAGGGTGCTGGCGGATTCGTCCTGCGGCGGCATCGCATCTGTTAACGCGCGCAAGATCTTAAGGTTGATCGACTTGCGGGGCATATCGACTGCCGTGATCTGGGCTACAGGCTTGCCACGACGGATGATGCACACGGTGTCACCAGCGGCAGCACGATCCACCAGTTCGCTCAAATGCGCCTTCGCCTCAGCAAGGTTAACATTGCCCATAGCTGTTCCTGACCAGTTAATTGGTCACTTATATCACTCAAGGATCGCGTCGTCCAAGCAAAAAATGCGAGGAATTCCGGATTCCTAAAGGCAGAGACTGGACCTGAGCCTGGTGGTCTAAAGGGAGTGAGGTCAATCAGCTCATGCAGCATTTTTTGAACTTCTTGCCCGAACCGCAGGGGCAAGGATCGTTGCGGCCAACTCGAAATGGAGCTTTGCCAGTGCTGGGGGCGGCTTGGCTGGCGAGCCGTCCGGCGTTCAAGATTTCGAGGCAATTGGAGATTAATCGATGGGCGTTGCTACTGACGGCATTGTCGATCTCTGTCGATATACGTTCGCCACTGACAGCTTTGCTGGCCAGGCTTGCCAAGCAACCGAACGCGGATTGTAGCGCTTTATTATTTGAGGTGTCGTAAAGGTCTCAGCTGTCAGGGCGCAGTCCCATCGCTGTTGCGAAACCTTCAGCCCAGATTTCCCACAGCGCAGTCTCATCAGTATCTTGCTCAAGGATTGGTTGATATTTGCCCTCATGGCCTGGCGCGTGCGCCGGTCGGCGCGAAAGCTGTCAAAATCGTGCTCCTTGATATCGGCATCAATATTTTTGATTGCGCCCAGCATATGCGCGATGACGATTTGTATGTCCTTTGCCATCAGAAAACAGCTTCTGCCTCGCAAAAAACCGTCTTTTTGAGAGAAGGATCGAGCCCTTCGCGTGTGATCACATCTACCCGATGCCCCAACTCCTCTTCGAGCAGATATTTGACCGATACCAGATCGACGAGGCTGAAGTGGCTTTGAGGTGCAATGTCGATCAGCACGTCAATGTCGCTGTCAGGGCGCGCGTCTCCATGGATTACAGAGCCAAACAAAGACAGACCGCTGATGCCCCTCTGGCGTAGCGGTTTTTCCAGTTCGGCCAGTCGCCTCTTCACATCTGCCTTGAGCGGAGCATCTGCCACCGTGGTTCCTCCCCGGGATCGCTCAACCAATAGACGCAGAGCCTCGCGGACGACCTCACTCGCGTTGTTGTAAAGGCCAGACGCAATCCGCCGCCTGATGAATTCTTCCAACTTGGGCGTCAGCGACACATTCATCTTTTCAGACCTCTCCTAAATAGGATAGGAATTATGACAAGAAATGTCAAAATCTGTTAAAATTCGGCTGTATTGGAATTCGGACTCGATTTGTGATTTTCTGATCGAATCCTCCGATTTCTGCCTCAAATCTGGCCCCTGCGGTTTAAACAGACAGGCCAAACGATGAAGACGCCGTGGCGGAAATTCCGGGCTTGCCCCCAAGGGTGAGGGGGCTCAAAATAAAACAGGGGTCCAAACTGAGCTTTTGAGCTCTCCGGAGCGAACATGGCCGAATATCTTGCCGCGTTCGACTTCATCGAACGACTGGAGCAGTACCAAACCGTTCCGGAGCTTGTTACGGCGTTTCAGGAATTGATCGGCAAGTTCGGGCTCACAGCCTTTGCCGTGGGCGAACCCGGTTCACCCAAATCCTTCAAGCCCGACCGCATCTGGGCCAGCACCTGGCCCGAAGGCTGGGCCAAACTTTGGGCCGAAGAGAATTTCGTCAGCGTCGATCCGGTCATCTACCAGCTCCTCGTACAGAACACCCCCTTCCGCTGGACCGATCTGCGCAAACGTGCTTCCGAAAAAGGCGCTTTGGTTATGGATTCTGCCCGCGACTTTCAACTCTTCGACGGCATGGGCATTGCCATTCATTCACTGAGCGGCGGCAAGGCTGCGGTGACAATGGGAGGCGAAGCCTGCGCGCTCAGCAAGCGCGACGAAATGAGCCTTCATCTGGCGGCGATCTATTTCTTTGCACGCGTCGAGAAACTTCTGCGTAAGCACGAATTGATGGAAGTCCCCCGCCTCACCCCGCGCGAACGCGATTGTCTTTGCTGGGTGGCCGCCGGTAAGACCGATTGGGAAACCTCTCAAATCCTTGGTATCAGCGAAGGCACCGTCAAAGAATATGTGCACGCTGCCATGCGCAAGCTCGACGCCACTCATCGCGCCCAAGCCGTCGCTGTTGCCATCCACGCAGGCGTGATCACGCCCTGATCCGTTTCCCGTAAATCTCCAATTCACTATTTGCCCCCCCGAACGGGGGGATGAAAGCCATCATTTGATCGTTAATGCTTGTGGCCGCCGAACTGGAGAGAGCGGCCATGCTCGAAGCGGTCACCCGCGAGAACGCGAGCCTTTATCGCGATGAACTCAAGGAGATGTTCTTGTTGCGCCATCGCATCTTTGTAGAACGTCTTGGCTGGGAAGCGCTGCGAAAACCGGACGGCATCGAAAAAGACCAATTCGACACCGACGATGCGATCTATCTGCTGTTGATTGAAAAAGGCGCGGTCGTCGGCTGCCATAGACTTCTGCCGACCATCAAACCGCATCTTTTTTCCGAAGTTTTTCCCCATCTTTGCGACGTAAAAGGCGTGCTCCGCGCTGCCAATATCTATGAACTCAACCGCACCTGCGTGGATCTGGAACGCCTGCCCCCCGACGGCTGCCATTGGGCGCGCCAGGCCGTCATGATCGGGCTCATGGAGTTTTGCGTTCACGCCGGCATCGAACGGCTAAGCGTGCTCACCGCGCCCCATTACATCTCCCACTATCTTAAATGCGGCTGGAAAATCCTTCCTCTGGGCGTTCCCCAGGAGCTCGATGGTGAAATCCAGGTCGCCGTCGAAATCCACTGCACCGAGGAGGGTATCGAAGCCATGCGCAAGGCTTACGACTTCCATTCGCCCATTATGCGCTTGCGCGGCATCGAGCAATCCATGCCCTTGCCTCAATCCGTCTTGCAAGCCCATTCGCCCAATATCCAATAAGGCCAGGCCATGAACGAGATCCATCATCTCAGCCCAACCGACATTGAGAGCTTCGAGCGCGATGGCGTCGTCTGCCTCAGGGGTGTGCTGAACCCTCTGGCGGTTGCAGCACTTGGTAATGCGCTTGACGAACTGACGGGGCGGATTGGCGAAAGTGCCACAGGTTACGATGTGACGGGCTTACGCCGGCGTATCTTTGGCAATAGCAGCGAGGATTCGGAATCGTCGAGCGCTCACCAGCACGATATCTCGGCTATTGTCGATCTCGTGCGTTCGTCCGGTGCTCGTGCTCTCATCGATTCCCACGTTGAAGGCAATGGACATTTTACGCTCGACACCACCACCTGGCGGCGCAATCGGACGGTGCGGCTCTTGGCCCTTGATTCCTGCCTTCCCCATATCGCGGCCCAGCTTCTACGCGCCAACAAGATCAATTACAGCGACGACCAGATATTCGTGAAGGGACCAGGAACGGCCGACCGCACCGCGTTTCATCAGGACTATACCTATTTTCGTATGCGAGGCTGGCAGGGTTGCGTCATGTGGGTTTGTGCCGATCATGCCGATGAACGCTCCGGCGCGCTTTCCTATGTACGCGGCTCACATCTGTGGGACCGCGAATTCCTGCCAAACGTCTTTCTCGCCCATGTCAGCCTCCCCGGTGGCGAAGGCGAAAGTCTCGAAGATATAGAGGCCCATCCCGAACGCTACGATCTGATCCGCTTCGACGTTCAGCCTGGCGATATCGTCGTTCACCATTTCCGCACCGTTCACGGTGCCGGGGGAAACGGCTGCAATCACCCCAGGCGCGCGATTTCCTTGCGCTATACCGGAGAAGACATGCGCTATTATTTGCGTCCAGGCGCCCCTGAACAGCCCTACCAAACGCACACGCTAGCCGAAGGTGAGGTCCTCGACAGTGAGGCCTTCCCGGTTGTCTGGCCCAAACCTTTTCCCGGATTTTCGCTCTCGCAAGCCCATTACAACCGGCTCTCACCGGGATTGGGGGGATAATCCTGTGCGCGGCCATCCAACCGACGATCCTTCGCAATCCGGCAATATGAATATCTTCGACAAAGCGATGTCGGAATACATGATGAATTTGCTTTTGCGGCTCCTAGAAGACTTTGGAGAACATGGAATGCTGCGCGAATTGGGGGAGCACATCCATGCGCTGATGGATCTTGTCCAGAGCAAGACCGAGACGAAAATCCAGGATCCATTCCAAAGGCCGCTCGGCAGACCTTAAGTAATATTGCGAGCCCTGACTTCTTCCAGGACAAGATCAATCTGCTTCAAGGTCGGTCACCCCACATCGCCGCCATCGCTGACTTCGGAATTGGCCTCGCGCTCAACGATAACGCGAGCAGAACGAAGTGCGCTTACCAGGCGCCGGATCAGGGCAGCATCATCGGGCTCTGCGTGCGGCTTGTCGGATTTTAGAGTGTTGCGAGCCACAATAGTCTCCAACTGTCCCCCGCAAGAAATCTTCAAACGGACGAATCTCTGCCCTCCCGATGTTATCTTCCGCCGCTACCCCCTCCAAGTGCCCGCGGAGCCTCTTGACCGGCCGCAACGGTCGATCGCTACCGGGAAACATCGCTTATGTCAGGAGATTGGTTACCGCTCGCTGCGACGGCAGCCAGAAGCTGCATAATACGCTTACGAATTCGGCGATCCTTGATGCCGGCAAATAACGAGACAAACGCCGCAACATCGTCATCGACCACCGGATCGCTCATTCCTGCCGGCGCCTGTGCGTCGTTGCCGGAGATTGTCTCTGGCAAGCCTTTAAAAAAATAATCGATCCGCACCTTCAAGAGCTGGGCAATCTCAAACAAGCGTCCCGCGCTCAATCGATTAAAACCGCCCTCATATTTTTGCAATTGCTGAAAGCTCACGCCTAATTTTTGGCCGAGCTCCATCTGCGAAACCCCGCGTAACGTGCGCAATTCCCGCAATCGCCTTCCCACATGGAGATCGTAAGGATTGCAGCGTTTCTGACCGGAAGACAATGCGGCGTGTCCTATTTTTCTCATGGAATTGAAGTCAAATATAATGCATTACCCAACACCAAATAATAGTCCGCCTGCCCTTGCAAGAAAAATTAACACCTTCCCGGAATGTTGATGCCTCGCTCCTGACAATTGCGCTTTTGAGATATTGCCTAAAAATCGGGTCCTTGTCCGGAAATGCCTGTCGCTCCTTGCAGACGGCTAAGCCAATTATTCGGTCAATTTTGAACCATGATGGGCGGGACCACTTGGCCAAACATCTTGTTTCGTATGAATGATGAATGCATGAGCTTCTTCCGCGTGGCCGCAAGCCTTTGGGCCGTTCGAGGAGATCCAGGTCCGGACCCTATTCATCTGCCCTTCGCTCGGCCCATAGCCGGGCTGCGATGGGAAGGGGCGCAATGTTTTGACGCTCCCACCAATCCCGCTCCTTTGTCGCCCGGTGAAGGTCGCCGTGATGCAGCGCGCATAGGGGCACGACAAATTCGTCGCTGACCTTCATGCTCATTCCTCTTCGCTGGGAAAACTTTACATGATGGGCATGGCAGGGCTGCCGGCCACAGACGATACAGGGTAACTGTGCTACACGGCGCAGGTGATTTTTATCGCGAAGCCTGCGTTCACTTCCCAACGACAACCGGCTCTTGTCGATCCGCGGGCCGGGTGCAATTTTTGACGGCGCCAGAGGCACGGGATCGGAAGCGTCTTCACTCCCGTTTGCCTCTTGCGCTTTTTTGGCCTGCTTCAGATGCGTTTGCCAGGTCGCGTTGCGGTCATTGGCATGACCGGTATCGGGTCCGGCTGGTTCATACCGTGAAATCACGCTGGTGGTCACATGGCCATTGATGCCGTTGATTGGAGCCACTTCGCCATTGAGCGTTGGAGAGGTTTGGTTCTCCCCGGTTAGAGTGGATTGCTGTGCCGCGTTCGTTTGCAAAACTTCTTGGGGCCGGCTTGCCTGTTGAGGACCAGGCTTTGCGTCAGAATTCCTTGTTTCCGATTCTTGACGAATTTCGCCGTCCCGTTTGCTATCGGACATCTTGCGAATCATCAGATTGCACAGAATGTCCGCATAATGCTCGCCGCGACCGGACTTCAGCTGCGGGAATTCTTTTCGCAGCAAGGTTAGCATCGCCTCATTGGCCCGTTTCAGCTCCAGAACCTGATCGGGTTTGGCCGCTTCGGTCAGTTGCCTGAGCCCGCTGCAGAACCCTTCCGGCGAGAGATGGTCCGCACACAACCCGCCCTGCGGATCGAACAGACGGAAGGTATTCACCTTGCTGCGGTTCGACGGTGTAGCGGCCGTGGTGCCGTTTCGCGCCTTGTCATAAAGATACAGTCCGAACCGGTTGCCGAAGGTCGCCAGCGCCCGTTTTGTTGCATCGGTTTCGGCCACCTTGAGCGCTCGTTCGTGGGCGTCACCGGCAAGACGGGCCATAGCCTGGCCCCAGCCTGTTCCCTCGCGGACCACCTCGCCGCCTTGCGTTCGGACCCGCACCCGCACGCGCGCGAGATAGCCGCAACTTGTCTGGTCGGCGCGCACCCGCTCAAATGCGCGCTCAAAATGAACGGTCTCGCGATCCCAGCCCGCCAAACCGAAGATGCGATTGGCTTCCGCAATCGCATACCAGCCCTCAATATAATGAAGCGTGCGGCCTTCGACCTCGCGGGTGTGGATATGGGCGCTGTCAAGCTTGCCCGTGAGCGCCTTCAGCTGGCGGTTGGAAAAGCCGCTCATTTCGTCCTCACTGCAATGTGGGGCAGGCCATCGAGCAAATTGGCTCCCACCACGACTTCGCCCCGTTTCAGATCGGCCATCAGCGCAAGTTTGTCCACGCGCGGGGGCTGCGGTACCAAATAATTTTCCGGCAACTTCGCCGGATCGGTGACCTCAAGGCGCGGCAGTCCGTGTCGCAACGCCACCGAGAAATCCTCCACCGCCAGATTGTGAATGCCCGCGGTTCCCATCGCCCAGCAGGCTAATTCGCGCTTGCGCTTCATGCGTTCCTGGATCCTGTCCAGCCGCGCGTTCATATCGCCGATACGTGCCTTCAGGCCGGTGACAAGGGCATCATCATCGAGGCTGGAACGGACGATTTCTTCGATCATCTGCGGCAGGTCGCTTAAGCCCTCAAGCGTGTCCGCGAGCGTCTCGTCGTCGATATCGGCGTAGCTGGTTTTGAGCTGTGCGGCGAGCGCGTGGTAATGGGCTGTCTCGCTGCGCAAAATGTCTTTGCTGTGCATCATCTCTACCTCCTGATGTGGATCATTCCACATAGGACGATAATTTTTCTCTATATCGGGATTCCATCCACATAAGATGATGGTGTTGGTAAATTTTCGCTGTCTTATGTCGAATATAGAGTGATTTTCCGGAGCTATTAACCACTTTGAAACTGCCTTATGGGAACGATTGGGGATCATCTGTGCCCATTCCCCTTCCCGCGAGGCCCCCAAATGATCAGCCCCGAGCAACTTAGAATGGCCCGCGCAGGCCTGAATTGGACCTTGAGCGATTTGGCCCGGCGAGCCGGCGTCAATCCCAATACGCTCTCGCGCTACGAGACAGGCCGCGATGTTCTTGCGGGCACATTGCGAAAAGTCGAGCTCATAATGCGCGAGGCTGGTGTTATTTTTCTGGAGGAAGACCGGGGCTCCGGAGTTCTCATTTCTGGACGTTGAGAGCTTCGCATAAGGCAGATTGGGGGCAGCCGGGGCGTCACGCGAACCTGGCCGCCTCTTGCAAATGTGGCCACTTGAGGCTACATTGGGTTTATGAAAACCGTTGGCCTCAGAGAACTCAAGAACCATCTGAGCGCCTATGTGCGGCGTGTCCGCGCTGGCGAAGTCCTGGCAGTGACGGATCGTGGCGAGGTCATTGCCGAATTGATGCCGCCGAACCTATCGCGGCGGGAGACAGCGGGTCTCGCCGGCCTTGCCCGCAAAGGCGAATTGACTCTGGCTCAAGACCGCAAACGCGCCTACCCGGCGTTGCCGCCGGCATTGCATGGGCGCAGCGTAGCTGACCTTCTGGATGCTACGCGCGAAGATCACTGAATTTAAGCCATCTTCGATGGGCCGAGCTTCATGAATCTCTACGCAGAATCGAGCGCAGTGCTGGCTTGGCTCATGGGCGAGGATGCGGGTCAACAGGTGCGCAAAATTTTGACGAATGCCGATATCATCGTCAGCTCCGACCTGACGCCTGTGGAATGTGATCGCGTCTTGCATCGCGCTCTGGCCTTGGGCGCGATCACGGAAGCGGCCGTTGCCGATCGCAAGGCCCATCTCGCGGCGGCGGTCGTGAATTGGAACATGTTGCGGATTGCGCCACAGATTGTCGAACGTGCGCGTCAGCCTTTCCCCGATGAACCGATCCGCACGCTGGATGCATTGCATGTCGCATCCGCGCTCCATGCTCGCGCGGTCTTACCCGAACTTGCCCTGCTCAGTCTGGATGATCGCGTTCGTCGCGTCGCCCGGAGTTTGGGGTTCGAGCTTCAGCCCGGCTGACATCCCTCTCTTGCATCGAAAAGAGCTGGGCCGCACCGTTTGCGTGGCGATAACATTTCCTTCGGGAGTTGATCAACCGCCACATCGCATTCGGGACGTGGACGCCATTCACCCGGCATCATCACAAATTCTCGATTATTGCCCTACTTCGAGAGCATACCGGCTGCGTTATCCAGCGCTCCCCGCTACTTCACCGAACCCTGCTCTTCCAGACGATCGATAAAAGATAGTGCTTCATGTAGTGCGTCTTTTGCATCCACGTGCTTCTTGGCGGCGGCCAGCTCGGCTCAACAACCCACCCGCCAGCAACTCCTTCAACAGCCTGCTAGGCACTTTGCTGAATCTTGATGAGGTTCCCTAACCCATTGTTTCGTTGATCCTAAGACACCAATTTCACCCAATAAGATAACTCGATTACATCAATGGCTCACTCTCGGCATTCCAAGAAAGGAAAAACGATTCCCTCATATGTGTCCAAATATTCGTTCTCCGTAATTTGCGTTGTGTTTGGTGTACATTCGTCAAAATTATATCTACCTACGATTGTCACGAAGAATGAACTCTGTATATTGAGCATGGACGTGGAGTGAAGAGTTGGTCTAGTAATCGCGCGCGATTGCTTGGCTGCTTACTCGGCAGGCAGATTCACGATCGGCGCAATTGTAACGATGCCATCGTGCGTCAAGTCCGGGCATCGCTCGGGCTCCTCTCAACACCGCGTAATACCCTCAAATCTATTGGAAGGAGAGCCACCGTGAATTTATTTAAGTCAGTCGTGTTTGCATCAATGACGATTGGGTGTGCACTGCTATCGCTTCAGGCCAAAGCAGAACCAACCCTCAATTTGTCGTGCGGGCAAATCCAAGCGAATCCAGATGGCGAAGTTATTTCTGATGCACCATTTGGTCACAGGATCAGCCTAACTGGCAATAAGACATACACTGTTCCAGTGGGATTGTACTCTAACTACGAAGGCAGTCCGGATGGGGCAATTGCTTCAGGAGCATACCCAAACAACGGGCGTACGAGCGCCAAAATAACATTGGGCACAGATTGCAAGGTGCTTGGTTCGGAAAATGGCGTGTCGATGGATATCAACACCAGTGGTACCGCGTACTCGGGTGACGGCAACGGTACTGGCGCAAGCGCTGTAGCAAGCCCGCTATGGTCGCTTGATTTCGATCTTCCAAAGCGAGGCGACCCGGACAAGCACTGGAAAGCCGAAATTACCGGACAAATGGCTTTTCATAGTCCAAATGGAAATTGCTCGGTGAGAATTAACGGTAGCCAACAATCGATTGCCGCCAATGGTCCGATCTCGAATCAATTTCCGGACGTGCCCGACGGTAGCAACCATATCGAAGTTACCTGCCACGGCGACAGAAACGTCGCGCTGCCTATCAATGGTCGAACCCAAATTGCAAACTTTTCCGATCAAATGAGCTTCACCGTCACATTCGTTTCCGTTGATCCTCATACAGAGGGCACGAACCCTTAGAAATTGTTGGGGCAGAGGGGGGGTACGGTTATCCCCCTCCTACTCTGCGCAAATCGCTCGGCCAGCCCAACTCACTATCGGCACCTCGTTTTCCTCAGGCATGCCAATCTGTTCCATCGAGAATTGCGAGCTCCAACGAACTCCAAGTCCTTTGCGCAAGATTGCGCTCTTCGTCGCCAATCGCGCTCGCATAAATCGCTGTCGTCTCAATGCGAGCGTGTCCGAGCCACTGCTGCACGATATTCAACGGAATGCTCTTTTGTCCCACCTCGACCACAAACGCATGACGCAACGCTTTTGGCTTGCGCAGCCCCTCAGCTATTCCGGCCTTACGCATAATGGCTTTGACTACCTTCCAGCCTGTCGTTTCGCCCCCAGGGCCAAAGTTGGCCTTCTTTTCCGACACCGTACATGGTGAGAAGCGGGATTAATGCGCAAGACATTGGCATGGCGCGGAACACACGCTTCTTCCGCTACTTCAATGTCTCGAAGATGATCGCCTCATCAGCGGAATCGATGCGGCTTGCCGTCATGTGCGCGATGAGACGGCGGTGATGGTCGCTGCTGCGGCGGCTGGTGGAAGGCTATGACGGCTTCACGCAGGCGCAGCCCGAAATCGTGACCGCGCCCGATCTTGCCGGACGCCGAAGCCTTCGTGGCGCCACCGCGGCGCGCTGTGCAGCACGCCAAGACGCTGAACTGACGCGCCCCGGCGTTTTCGAAAAAATTGGTGAGCCCGGATGGGATCGAACCATCGACCCTCTGATTAAAAGTCAGATGCTCTACCCCTGAGCTACGGGCTCGCCAGAGGCGGGCGGAACATAGGTGCGGGGGCGGCCCCGGTCAACGCGCGATCGCGCGGTCGCAAAGCCGCATCGCGCGCGTAAAAAAAGAGGCGGGCTTCGCGCAAAAACCCGCCTCCTCGAAGCTACGGCAGGCAAGGAAAAGCCACACGGACCTATCACGAGCACCTTTGCATCCGCCCCGGGCGTCGCGGGTTCGAGGAGGCTTGCGGCCATGGAAGCGCAAGCACATCACTCAATCCCACACGGATGCGCGCGAGCTCGCACCCCTGCCCTGTATGGGCCCGCGTCAGATTCGGAATGTCACGCTCTCGTCCTCGCAAAACTTCAAGAACGAAGTAGGAACAGAGGAATGGCATTTCAAGGGGTGCGCGGAAATTTATTTCCCCCTCCCCTTGTGGGAGGGGGCGCGGAGCGTAGCGACGCGGGGGAGGGGTACGTTGCAGCAAACCCCTCCCCCGAATGTTTTTCACGTTCGCTACGCTCACACTCAAAACGTTCGCCCCCTCCCGCAAAGGGAGGGGGGAGATCGAGGTGCAACAAAAACAAAAAGGGCGGCGGAGTTTCCCCCGCCGCCCAAGTCGCAAGCGAATCTGCGATCAGAAGTTCTTGGTGATGCGCACACCCTCCAGCCGCGGATCGGTGGTGAAGACGTTGGTGGTGAGCGCGGAATCGTCCGAATTCAGGAACGCGCCCGTGATGGCCGTCGCGTTGAACACGTTCTTCACATAGCCCATGACTTCCCAGCCATCCGAATTGTCGAAGACCACGGCCAGATTGGTGGTCGAATAGCCGCGCAGCTTGTCATAGGGATTGTCGTTGAAGATGCGCGCATAGGATTGCGACTGCCAGTAGAAATCGCCGCGCAGCGTGCCCGCCCAATCCTCGCTGAGCGGCATGGTATATTGCCCGCCCAGCGACACGGTGAAATGCGGCGCGTTGGGAAGCTGATTGCCGCCGAGGTTCTTGTCGAAGCCCTCGCCATTGTTCGTCTCCTGCTGGATCGCGGGATCGGTAGGGATCGAAGCCGGTGGGCCCAACGGTAAACGTGCCGGGATCAAGCCCCCGCGCTATAGGCCTCAAAACATGCGAATATCAATGTATAGGCATCGTTGTCGGAACTGAAACTGCTCGGGATCCGCACGGATCACCGCCAGCCGACGTGCGAGTTGTCGCCGCCATTTGCCGCCCGGAACTTCGAGAGCAGCTGATTGACGACGGCGGTGGGAAGAATGCAGTTCGATGTCTGCGTGACGAAGGGCTTGACCACCATCCAGTCGGGATTGCCGGCCGTGCGGTCCATGAGGTCGATCGGCCTTCTGGCCGTTGCCGACACGCGTATCTTCATAACCGCCGGCAAAGTTGAAGCGCAATCCGGCAATGGGTTCCCATGTCGCCTCCATTTCGGCGCCCTTGACCGTCGCGTTGAAGTTCAGATTGACCGCCGTGCGATCGACGATCTGGGAAATCTGATAGTTTTTGTAATCGTAATAGAACACATCGCCATTCAGCGTCATCGCGCCGTCCAGCAGCGTGTTCTTCGTGCCGAGTTCATAGGCATTCACGAATTCCGGCGCGAAGGTGAGCGGATGAGTCTCATTGCTGGGCGAATTCGAAGCAAAATGCCGGGATGCATCGGGAATGACGCCCGGCGGATTGGCGCCGCCGCCCTTGTAGCCGCGCGAATAGGAGCCGTAGAACATCGACTGATCGGTGAAATCGAGCTTGGGCGTCCAGGTCGCGTTGAAGCGGCCCGGTCCATTCCTTCCATTGCTGATTGAGAACGCCGGTCGTGACAAAGCCCTTGTCGACAACAAGCGCCCAGCTTGGAATCTCGGTGAAGCTCTTCTTGTCGTCCGTCCAGCGCAAGCCGCCGGTCAGTTTCACATCCGGCGCGACCTGATAATAGACTTCGCCGAAGCCCGCCCAGGAATTCAGGCTGATACGGATTCTGGCTGCGGAAATAATTGTGGCCCTGACCGTCGATCTGGCTGAGCGGATTGGGATCGACATAGCCGCAGCCGGCACCAAAAAACGCAAGTGACGGATCATTGGGATCGGCAGGCGCTGGATCGCAGGTATTGAGCCTCGGCCGGATCGAACGGCGACATGCGCAGGACGGATGCGGGTAATACGTCTGTCTGATATAGATCGGTACGTGCCGTTGAAATACTCCTGCAGCAGCGTGATGAGGTTGGCGAATACATAATAATCCTCGACGGTCTGATAGCGCATATAAGAGCGCGCCGACGCTGAAATTCAGCGGTCCGTCGAAATTCGAAGCCAGCCGCACTTCCTGATAGAATTGCTCGGCATGTTCCTGCGACACGTCCTCGGCGACGAACCGGTCGGAACAGCCCAGTTGCGGATCGCAAAACTGGCCATCCGTGTCCGACGGAATAGCTGCCGAGACTTAGCGGTCGTGATCGGCAATGAAACGCGCCGGGAACCGTGTTGAAGCGGTTGTAGTCCTCCGTCGAATAGAGGAAATCCTTGTTGTAGCCGGTCTGCGATGTCAGCGTCAGCGACGGCGTGATGGCATAGTCGGCGTTGAATTCGAACGTGTCGTTCTTCGCCCGGTAGTTCGGCTTCAAGCGGCGAACCGATGACGCGCAAATTGTGCGACTGGTCACGCGTTCCATAGGGATTGAAGCCGGGCATGCATAAGCGCCGAAATAATATTCCGTCTGCGGCCGACAAACGGAATCGCGCCGGGATTGGGTATGCCATAGGCCGATGGTGCGTAGAGCGATCCCGGCTTGCAGCCCTGACTCAGCCAGGCATCGCCGCCGACATCGATATTCGTCACCAGCCCGTCCGGTCCATCGACAGATGACGGACCCGGATCGGTCTTGCAGAGTGTCTTGGCGCTTCTGAGCCGGTCGTCGTCTTCGCTGAAATGTTCCCAGACGGCGGTTGCCGTCAGATCTGTCGATGGGATGAAAGAGAACCGACACGCGGCCCGACCACAGATCGCGGCCGTCGATCGATTTGTCGGTTGTCGTATCGAAGGTGTAGCCGTCGCGCTTGGTCCATTCGCCGGCCACGCGCAGATCGAGCTTGTCGCCCACGATCGGGACGTTGAGCATCGCTTCGAGGCGACGGTTGTTGTAATTGCCGACATCGACGGAAGCCATCGCTTCGTAGCTGATCGGTTGGCTTGGCGGATACGAGATTGACCACACCCGCCGTCGCGTTGCGTCCATAGAGCGTGCCTTGCGGCCCGCGCAAAACTTCGACCTGCCCTACGTCGTAGAATTCCTGTTCGAAGAAATGATTGCGGATGAACGGAATGTCGTTGAAGGCGACGGCCACGGCAGGATCGGTTGTGACCGAGACGGCTTGCGTGCCGATACCACGAATTTCAATGGAATATCCGGTGAAATTGGTCTTCGAGAAGGTGAGGTTCGGAACTTCCTTCACCAGATCGGGGCCGCCCGCGATCTGCCGCGACGTCAGCTGTTCCTGCGAAAGTGCCGTAATCGCAATCGGAACGGTCTGGATATCGCCCTTGATCTTCGAGGAAGTCACCACAACCGTTTCCACGCTCGATGACGCTCTGGCCGGTTCGGCCTGCGCAAGCTGCAAGGTGGGCGCGTCGCTGCGCGTGGCCGCGGCCGGCACGATGGCGACCGCGCCAGAATCGTCGCGGCGCATGCCAAAACCCGTGCCCGCCAGAATGCGCGACAGCGCGACAGTGGCCGTCGCTTCGCCGCGCGCGCCCGCGCTGTGCACGCCGCGCACAGCGCTTGACGAATACATCAGCGCGATGCCGGATTGCTTCATATAGGCGTCGAGCGCGGTGGTGAGATCGCCGCTCGGGATATTGAATTCGTTCGCCTGTGCGCCCGCCGCAATCGCAAGCGCGCTCACCCCGCCCAGAATTGCGGATTTCAGAGTCGTTTTCATCTTTCCCCCTTTTGAGCGGAAAATCCGCTCATTGAATTGGCGCGCTCAGCGCGAGATCACGAATTCACTGCCCTTGTCTTCCACGCGCAGCGCGAACACCTCTTTCGCAAGACGCGTGAATGCCTCCACACCATTGGTCGGAAACGTTGCGCCGATGGTGAACCGTGCGGCCACCGGATCGGCGATGACGATTTTCTTGGAATTGTAGCGGTTGAATTCGGCGGCGGCGGCGGCGAGCGTGGCCTGATGGAAGGTGAGCATCCCATGACGCCAGCCGAGGTCCTGGCCGATCGCTTTGGCATTGCTGCGAACCACCGACATCGATCGCGCGGTGGCGGTTGCCACATCGCCCGGCGTCAGCATCGCGGTTTGCGTCGTGGCGAACGCGTTCGGCGCATCGAAGCGCACGCGGCCCTGCACGACGGCGACCTGCAATGCGCTCGCGCGCCGGCGCACGACGAATTTGGTGCCGAGATCGGTCACCCGCCGCCCGCCGATCATCACGGTGAAGGGATGGGCCGCGTCGTGCTTGACCTGAAAATACGCTTCGCCCTTGTCGAGCCACACCATGCGGCTTTGCGTCGTCATTTGCGTGCGCAAAACGGTATCGGTGTTGAGTTCGATGCGCGTGCCGTCGGCGAAGGATATGATCTCGTGCCCGCCCACGGCCGTGGAATAAGTTTTCACGCCGGGTTTGAGCGCGACATGTCGCCGCAACGCCGCCAATCAACGCGACAATCGCTACCGCCGCGGCGATTTTTGCGAACAAAGGCGCGCGCGCGGCCAGATCAGCCGTGCCGGACAAAGGGCGCTTCAACGCCGCAAGCCGGTTGGTGCGCTCCCAGGTTTCGTCAAGCCGCCAATAGGCAATTGTGTGAGCGGGCGATTGCGCGAGCCATTCGTCGAGACGCGCTTGATCCTCCGCACTCCAATTCTCCGCCATGCGCTGGTCCAGAATCCATTGCGCGGCGCGCGCGCGGACGGATTTGGCGTCGGGCAGCGGCGGCAGATGTTTCACGGGCTCGCTCATGGGCGATCCCTCAAATCGGCATCGCCATAAAGAATCGTGGCGAGCGCCTGCAGGCCCTCGCTCAAATGCCATTGCACGGTGCGTTCGGTAATGTTCATGCGCGCGGCCACTTCGCGGCGCGGCAGGCCTTCGACCTGTTTCAACATGATGGCCTGGCGCGCGCGCGGCGGCAGGCGGTCGAGCGCCAGTTGAAGCCGGCGCAATTCATCGCGCGCGATCACGCTGCGGTCGGGCGCGGGCTCGTCGGCCTCCACATTCAGCGTGTCGAGCTCGGCCACCGCCTCGATGGGCACGATCTTGCTGTGCCGCACGCGATCAACCAGCAGATTGTGCGCGGTGGTGAACACGAAAGGCTTTGCGGAATCGGGAATTTGTTTCTGCGCGCCTTCGAACACGCGCACATAAACCTCCTGAAGAAGGTCGTCCACTTCGCTTTCGTTGCGCCAATTGCGGCGCAGAAATCGCGTCAAGGCTGCCTCCAGCGGCAACACTTCGCGGAGAAACCAGGCGCGCAATTCGGGCGCGCTCACGGCCCCGCCCTCACGGCGCGGGCATGATCTTTCACGTCTGGTATCCGGTGCGTCGCCCATCCCCCGTCAGCTTCCTGCCTTTCGAGGGTTCCGAGTTTCGAACTACATCTATTGCGACGATAGCGCGGCGAAGATGGACAGGTGGCGCAAAAGGATTATTGCGGGCGCGAAACGGCGGGTGCGAGAAATGGCCGTGTACGGATTATATATATTCAATGAAATCAGCAGATTACTCGGATATTCTGCTCGCTGCGCCGCACCGCGTCAGGAATCGGTGTTGGAAAATTGTGCGGCGAAGGATTCGAGCCGTCCTTCGCGGATGCACGCGCGCAGATCGGCCATCAGATCCTGATAATAAGTGAGATTGTGCCAGGTCAGCAGCATCGAGGCGATGATCTCGTTCGCCTTGACGACATGATGCAGATAGGCGCGAGAGAATTGCTTGCAGGCCGGGCAGCGGCATGCGGGATCGAGCGGTGCGGAATCCTCGGCGTGGCGAGCATTGCGAAGATTGAGCGTGCCGTCGCCGCGTGAACGCCTGACCGTTGCGGCCCGAACGCGTCGGCAGCACGCAATCGAACATATCGATGCCGCGCAACACCGCGCCGACAATATCGGACGGTTTGCCGACGCCCATCAGATAGCGCGGCCGGTCCGTTGGCAGATGCGGAACCGTTGCATCGAGCGTTTCGAACATCGCCGCTTGCCCCTCGCCCACCGCGAGCCCGCCAACGGCGTAACCGTCGAATCCGATTTCGATGAGTTCCTGCGCGGAACGCGCGCGCAGATGCGGAAATACACCGCCCTGCACGATGCCGAAACAGGCGTGGCCCGGCTGTTCGCCGAACCCGGCTTTGGAGCGTTTCGCCCAACGCATGGACAGCGCCAGCGATTTCTCGATATCGGATTCGCTTGCCGGATAGGCCGGGCATTCGTCCAGCACCATCTGGATATCGGAGCCGAGCAGGCGCTGAATCTCCATCGCGCGTTCGGGCGAGAGAAATTCGTCCGCGCCGTCAATATGCGATTGGAAGCGCACGCCCTCTTCGGAAATCTTGCGCAGCTTGGCAAGCGACATCACCTGAAACCCGCCGGAATCGGTGAGGATCGGCCGGTCCCATCCCATGAATGTGTGCAAGCCGCCAAGCCGCGCAATGCGCTCCGCACCGGGGCGCAACATCAGGTGATAGGTGTTGCCCAGAAGAATATCGGCACCCGTCTCGCGCACGCTTTCGGGCAACATCGCCTTCACCGTTGCCGCCGTGCCCACGGGCATGAAGGCGGGCGTGCGCGATATCGCCGCGCGGGGTGCGGATCGTTCCGGTGCGCGCGGCGCCGTCTTTTGCCGAAATCTCGAAGCGCAATTGGCTCATGGCCCACGCAATAGCAGACAGGCATCGCCATAGGAATAGAAGCGATATTCTTTGGCTATGGCCTCGGCGTAGGCACGCTTCATCGTTTCCACACCCGCAAACGCGCAGACGAGCATGAACAGCGTGGAGCGCGGCAGGTGGAAATTGGTGAGCAGGATGTCCACGGCTTTGAAGCGATAGCCCGGCGTGATGAAAATATCCGTCTCGCCGGAGAATTCCGCGAGGCGGCCGTCGCGCGAGGCGGTTTCCAGCGTGCGCAAGCTGGTGGTGCCGACCGCGGCGATGCGCCCGCCCCTGGCGCGGGCGGCATTCAGGCGCGCGGCGGTTTCGCGCGAAAGTGTCGCCCATTCGGAATGCATTTTGTGCTGCGCCGTATCTTCCGCCGTCACAGGCAGGAACGTTCCAGCGCCGACATGCAGCGTGACGCTTTCGCGCGCGATTCCTTTTTCCTCCAACCGGGAAAAAAGTTCCGGCGTGAAATGCAATCCCGCGGTGGGCGCCGCGACCGAGCCTTCATATTGCGCGAAGATGGTTTGATAATCGGCAATGTCGCGCGCATCGGCCGCGCGCTTTCCCGCGATGTAGGGCGGCAGCGGCACCACGCCTTCGCGCGCGATGGCGGCATCGAGGGCGGCACCTTGCAAACTCGAATTGCAATTCGATTTCGCCGCCTTCGTTGCGCGCAACCACATTCGCGTCGAGCGTTCCCAATCGCAGATGCATCGCCCACCGACAATTTGCGCGCGGGCTTTGCGAAGGCGAGAAAGCGATCCGGCGCCCACACGCTTGTGCAGCGTGACTTCGATCTTCGGGCCGTCGCCATCGACGCCCGGCTTCGGCGCGCGGCGGCCGGAAAGCCGCGCGGGAATGACCTTTGTGTCGTTCACCACCAGCGCATCGCCGCGATTGAGATAACTCCGGCAGATCGCGCACATGGGCGTGGCTCAGCCGCCCGTCCTCATGCACCACCAGCATGCGCGCGCTATCCCGCGGGCTTGCGGGCCTGAGCGCGATCAGCGCCTCGGGCAGATCGAAATCGAACTGCGCAACATCCATGCGAGCGGCCTTGCGTTTCGCGGCGGAAACGATTATCTTACCTCAGTCTTACCGCAGAAGAGTGCGCCATGGCAAAGGAAAAACTGACGACGCGGGTATCCACCAAGGGCCAGGTGATCCTGCCCAAGGCCATCCGCGAGCACCGGCGCTGGCGGGAGGGCACCGAACTCCTGGTCGAGGACAGGCCCGAAGGCGTGCTGCTCACACCCGCGCCGCATTTCGCGCGGACCAGGGCGAAGGATGTTTACAAATCCCTCGCCTTCAGCGGCAAGCCCAAAACCCTCGAAGAAATGAACGCCGGGATCGCGGCGGAGGCCAAGCGGCGCCATGCTCGCAATCGATACTAACCTTCTCATCCGCTATCTCACGGGAGACGATCCCAGACAGTCGGCCCGGGCCCGCACGCTCATCGACAGCAACGATATCTTTATCGCCACAACCGTTCTTCTGGAGGCGGAGTGGGTGCTGCGCAGCGTTTATGGTTATGCCGCGAGCGCGGTCGCCACGGCGTTCATCGCGTTTGCGGGATTGCCGCGCGTCACGCTGGAGGAGCCGGACCTTGCCGCAAAGGCGCTCGACTGGGTGTTGAAGGGCATGGATTTCGCCGATGCACTACATCTGGCGAAGGCGAAAGATTGTGAAGCGTTCGTGAGCTTCGACCGCCGCTTCGTGCAATTGGCAAACGCCATTGGCGATGTAAAAGCGCGCACGCCTTAACGCACGCTTTCCAGCACGGCCTCGATGATGCGGGCTTGCGTGGGTTCATCCAGATAGGGATGCATCGGCAGGCTGATGACGGTTTTGCTCAAGCGCTCGCTCGCCGGTATGGGCGCGGAAGGATAATGCGCATAGCCCTTCTGGCGCGACAGCGGAATGGGATAATAGACCGCCGTGGGAATGCCCTTGGCCTTCAGATCGGCGGCGAGCTTGTCGCGGTCCGGCACAGAAATCGTATATTGCGCCCAGGTGGATTGCGCGCCCTCGATGACATGGGGGATGCGGATGCTGTTGGACGCGCCGAGCGCCGCATTGTAGCGCCGCGCCACGGCCTCGCGCATCTCGATCTCTTCGGGAAAGATTTTCAGCTTCTCGATCAGGATCGCGGCCTGGATCGTATCGAGGCGCGAGTTCACGCCGATGCGGACATTCTCGTATTTGTCCGTACCCTGACCATGCATGCGGATGGAGCGCAGAAGCTCGTCGAGCCCGTCATCATTGGTGAAGCTCGCCCCGCCATCGCCATAGCAACCGAGCGGCTTTGCGGGAAAGAAACTCGTGCCCGCCCCATCGCCGATGCCGCCCGCGCGGCGGCCATCGAGCAATCCGCCGAAGCCTTGCGCGGCATCGCACAGCATGAGCAATTTCTCGCGCGCGGCGATGGGTGCGAGCTTGCGGTAATCGGCGGGCTGGCCGAAGAGATCGACGGGCATGATCGCGCGCGGCTTCAGCCTGCCCTCGCGCCGCACCATCGCGACGGCGGCTTCGAGGCTCGCCGGATCCATGTTGAAACTGTCTTCCAGCACATCGACGAAAACCGGCTCCGCCCCCACCAGCGCCACCACCTCGCCCGACGCGGCGAAGGTGAAGGCCGGCACGAACACCGCATCGCCGGGGCCGATATTCCACGCGCGCAACACCAGCATCAGCGCGTCGGTGCCATTGGCGCAAGCGATTGCATGGCGCACGCCGGCAAATTCCGCGAGCTGTTCTTCCAGCGCCTGAACTTGCGGCCCCAGAATCCATTGGCCGCCTTCCACCGCATTCGCGATGGCGCGCGTGAGCGGTTCGCCAAGGCGGCGGCGCTGGGCCTGAAGATCGATAAAGGGGATCGGCGCGCTCAAGGATGCCTCCGGGAGAGGCGCCATTTAGAACGCGTTCGCCGCGCGCGCGACAAACATAATGTTGCAGATTGCGTCAGGCATTCGCGCGGCCCAAAAGAGAACAGGCGCCTTTCGGCGCCTGCTTCCTTTAACAATGAGCCGTTCCGGGCTTAGTCACCCAGATCGATTACCGCGCGCCTGTTCTGCGGCTCGCGGACGCCGGGGCCGGTGGGCACCAGCGGATCGCTGAAGCCCTTGCCTTCGACGCCAATCGTGCTGCCGTCCATGCCCTGGCGGACCATTTCGTCCTTCACGGCATCGGCTCTGCGCTCCGAGAGGCCCTGATTGTAGGAGGCCGACCCGACCGTATCGGTATGACCGGTCACCTGGAGCTTGACGACGTTGCCTTCCTTGGCGGCCTTCACGGCTTCCGTGACCACGGCTTGAGCTTCTTCCGTCAGGTTCGACTTATTGAAGTCGAAGAAGACGATGAAGGTCTTCACCGGGGGTGGCGGAGGCGGAGGAGGCGGCGGAGGAGGGGGCGGCGGTGGCGGCGCAGGCGGCGGCGGCTCAGCCACTTGCTCGCCGAACGAATACCGCAGTCCGATCTTGACCGCTTCGCTCGTCTCTTTCTTGCCGAACAGGAACTCGCCTCTGGCAAAGGCCGTCAAGCCGTTGTCGGAGAAGAAGTTCACGCCGGCCTGGACGTTGCCCATCGTGCGGGTCGGATCGTCCTTCAGCGTGAGCGTATCGGAAGAGCTCGTGATCGTCATCGAGTTCTTCGCGTCGAACTCCTCCAGGACGCCGGCCATCAAGAACGGCTGGATGGTACCGCCCAAGTCGTCGGCTTCGAAGTCGCGGCTCGCGCGCAACGCCGCACGGCCCCTGAAGCTGGTGCCGTCGGCGAAGTTGAACTCCGCTCCGGGAACCGCCAGATCGTCCAGATTCGTGTTGAGATAAGCGACGTTGACCAACGGCTCGAGCACAAGCTTGTCCGGGGCATCGTACCAGTGATAGCCGAGGGTGGCCGTGCCGCCGATGCTGTTGGAGTTCTTGGTGAACTTGATCGGCGCGCTAACCAGACTGACCTTCAGGCGGTCGATATCGTCCTTGACCATCACATCGGCGAACCACGGCCCGGACAGATAGCTCAAATAGCCCCCGACCATTCCCGACTGGATGCGCGCACGATCGTCGCTTGCCTCGAACTTCGTATCCGAAGTGGCGAGGCCGCCGAACACGCCCACCAGCAAGGACGAATTGTCGTCGCCGCGCTTGGAGTAATCGATACCAGCCTGGAAGCCACTAAGCTGCTGACGATCCCTGGTGTCGAAGGTGAACGTGTTGCCGAGCGCCATCACGCTTTCCGTCGTGTCGCGCTTGGTGTTGGCATAGAACGCCTTGCCCCACACCGACCAGCCGATCGAACTGTCGAGCGACGCCGACTTCGGCCTGCCATCATGGTTGTCCTGATCGTCACGCAGTTCCGCGGTCCGTTCGACCCAGCCTTCGGCCGTTTCGTACCAGACGTTCTGGAGCAGCGATTCGAACTTCGTCATCTCCATGGCGCCCTGGCCGGGAATTCCGACCAGCGCCCAATCCGGATTCGCGCCAGTCGTGTCCAGAACCAGATGATAATCGAAGAGGCCCTTGTGGATGTAGGCGTCCGGCGTGCCCGACCCGGTTACGTTGGGGCCGTCCAGATAGAAGTCGTTGGCGGTGTCGTAGGTCGTTGCATCGTCAACAACGACGATGCCGCCCAAATTGAGCGCGCCCGGCCCGCCCGCATTGGTATCGTTGACAAAGACCGCCGTGCCGTACCCGTCCCCGTTGTCGGTGCTCGATGCGCCGATGTTCATGCAGTCCGAAACCGTCGCGGTCGTGCAATCGAGCTGATGATCGCCGCCGAGGTTCGTATCGACGAGGAGCGCGCTGTCGCCCGAACTCGTGAAGTTGCCGGAGATATTTGTGATATCGCCCGTGCCGCTGTTCACTGCGTCCATGTCGATCACGCCGTCGGTCTGGTAGAAATTCTCCAGATTGGCGAAGGTCGTCGTGCCGTAAACCTCGATCGTGCCCGTGTTCGTCGCGCTGTCGGCGCCATCGCCGAAATCGAACACATTGGTGCCCTCGGCCACGGTCAAGCCGGCATTGTTGAACTGATCGTTGCCGCCGAGGAAGTTGATCGTGGCGTCGGTGGCGTCGATCTCGCCCGTCGAAGTCGTGGAGAGCGTATCGGCGCCGCTGGTGAAATTGCTGACGCCGCTGGTGTACCAGGTGTTGGCCGTGTTGCTGAAGTTCAGGCTGGCAGCACCTTGCACATCGACGCGGCCGGTGATGTCGCCATTGTTGGTAATCGTCATGTTTCCGGTCGTGCCGCCCGTGGCGATCGCCAGATCGCTCGACGAACCGGCATCCGATTGAATAGCCGCACCGGTTGCCGTGGTGATGCTCACGCCGCCCGTCGTGGCGCCGGTGACTTTGATCACCGCGGTGCTGTTGCCGCCAAGGCCCTTGATGACGGCGCCGCTGGTGTTCACGTTTATGGCAATCGTGCCGTTGCCGCTCGACGCAATGATCGCCGAATTGCCGGTCGATGTGACATTGGCGCTGTTGGTGATGGTGGTTATGCCCGAGGTGGCCGATGTCAGGATTGCCGGGGCGACCGCATCGGTGAGGCCCAGCGTATGCACGGTCACATTGCCCGTGCCGGTGGTCGCCGCGTCGATGCCGTTGCCGACCTTGGAGGTCACGGCCTTCGTCGTCACATTGATGTGGCCCGTGCCGCCATCGACTTGCGCATGGACGCCATCGTCGCCGCCCGTGATCTGGGTCATGTTGCCGGCATTGACGTCGATATTGCCGCTCGCCGTCCTGGCATAGATGCCGTAATCATAAGTGCCGTTGCCGGCCGTGATGGTGGTGGACGTTCCGCCATTGATCGTGATCGTGCCGTTGCCGGTATTGCGGGTCCAGATGCCGGCTTCGTTGTTCTGCAACGTGCCGCCATTGGCGCCCAGATCGCCGGCTTCATTGGCGATCGAGCCGAGTGAATCGATCAGGATGTTGCCGGTATAATTGCCGAGGATCTGCGCCTCGATGCCGTTGCCCGTGGAGGCGAGCGTCGTGTTGGCTTCGCTGGTGATGTGAATGCTGCCGTTGCCGCCGCCGATAACGCCAGTGATGGCGTCGTCGCCGCCATTGTTGCCCGCCGTGACGTTGCTCGCCGAGTCGATGGTGATGTTGCCGCCGGCGCTGGTGACGCCTTCGATGCCGTCATCGGTGAGCGAATTGACCGTGGTGCCGGCGAGCGTCGTGATATTGACGTTGCCGCCCGCCGTGGTCTGGCCATAGACGCCTTCGCCCGACGTGCCGTTGCCCGACACCGTGCCGGTGTGAACGGTGACGTTCACGTCGGCGCTGGTGTTGTGGGCTTCGATGCCGGTGCCGCCCGACACATTGCCGTACGTATCGACATGCTCCGTGCCACCAAAGGTCTGGGCATAGACGCCGAAACCGTTCGGGTCGCTCGTGGCGCCCGTGGCGCCGTCGTTGATCGTGACGGAGACGTTGCCGGTGGTGGACGCGACGGCGCGCACGCCATCGATCCCGCCGCTGACGGTGCCATTGGTATCGACATAGACCAGCCCGTTGACGCCCAGGGCCTCGATGCCGTTGTCCGAAACGGACGTGACGGCGGAATTGCTCCCGGTCGTGACCGATACCGTGCCATTGCCAAGGGTTTCGGCGAGGACGCCGTCATCGGTGGAATGAATGACGCTCAAAGCCCCGACATCGACAGTGACGGTGCCGGACGTATTCGCCCCATCGGTGTTGTTCGCCCAGATGCCGATACCACCGGCGCTGATGCTGTTTGCGATGCCGGTTTCCACCAGGATGCTGCCATTGCCATTGGTGGTGGCTTCGACGCCGTTGTAGGCGGCGGTTACGTCGTAGCCGGCGAACCTTACGCCGTTCAGATCGACGGTGATGTTGCCCGTGCCGCCGCTGGTGTTGCTGACTTCGACGCCGTTGCCGTCCGTGCTGTTGATCGAGTTGAGCAAGCCGGTCGTGACATCGATGTTGCCGTGGCCGTCCGTGGTCGCAAAGATGCCGTCGCCATTGGCATTGATGCTGCCTTCAATCCCGAAGAAGGGTGCGCCGGTCGAGCCGATCGTGATGCTGCCATTGCCGCCATTGACGATGTCGGCGTGAATGCCGTCATGGTCGGCAGCGCCGCTCACATTGATGCTGCCCAGACCCAAATTCACCAGAATGCTGCCATTGCCGGCGATTTCGGCATTGATGCCGTCGCCGCCATTGACGCCGCCACCGGCGTAGATCTTGCCCAGTTCGGTGACGTCGATGTTGCCGTCAACCGCGCGCGCGGTGACGCCGTCGCCATTGTCCGACGTGATCGTGCCGCCGCCCAGAGCGGTGCCGTGAGCGATCGTCACATTGCCGCTGCCATCGGTGACGCCGACGATGCCGACCGTGCCGATGTTGCTGAAATTGCCGCTGTGGACCGTGATGTTGAGGCTGCCGAACAAGCCGCCGCCGGCATTGACATCCACATTGCCGCCATTGCTGACGGCCGCAATGCCCGCGCTGAGCGGTAACGAGTTGTACACATCCGTGCCGTTGCCGGCATTGACGGTGATCGAGCCCGATCCGGTCGTGACCGACACATTGCCCGAGCCGCCGGTGAGGGCAGGAAGGGTCGTCGGGTCCACCGTGGATGCCAGAATGCCGACGCTGTTGTCGCCGGTGATCGTGATGGAAAGGCTGTTGCCCATATTGACGCTGACGCTGGCATTGCCGATGGCGCTATCGAGCGCCTCGATGCCGATGCCATTATCGACATCGTGATCGTTGGTGTCTTCGACCACGATGGTGTCGTTGGTGCCGCCATTGACGGAAACCGCCGACCCGGTCGTCACGTCGCTTGCCGCATAGACGCCGATATTGGTGTTGTCGCTGCCCGGCACGACATTGTCATCGACCGTGATGCTGTCGTGGCTACCCAGATTGACGGTGGACACGTTGCCGGGCGCGTAGTTGTAAACGCCGTAATTGTCCGGATCGATGGTGACGTGGCTGCCAAGCGTGGTCGTCACGCTGCCATTGCCGGTGGTTTCGGCGTGGACGCCTTCTTCCGTCGACGTGATGGTCGTCGTGCGGGACGTCGCGTTGCCGACGAAAACCTGCACGGCGCTGTCGTTCGCGCTGTTGTCGATATTGGCGTTGATGCCGATCGGGCGGTTTTCATGTCACGTTCGACGGTGCCGTAACTGACGGTCACCGCGCCGAGACCGTATCGTCGCGTCGATGCCATCGCCGTCAGCGCCGTGACATTGGCGGTGCCGTAACCGTGACGTTGCCCGTGCTCTTGCCACTATTGACGCTGGCAACGATGCCGTTGGCCGCTTCGACACGATCGCGCCATTTTGGGTGACGTTCAGATCGTTGCCGCTGGCAAAGGTGATGGTCGCTTCGACGCCGTTGGTCTGCGCCTGAATGCCGCCGGTGCCGACGGTCACATCGACCGCGCCGGTGGTGGATGTCGCCAGAATGCCTTGCAGCGCATTGCCGGTCACAAGGCCGGTGCCGGTGGTCACACCGACATTGCCGCCCAGTATCGAAGTGGCGGAAATACCCGTACCGCCGGAGACAATGCCCAGAGCATCAACCGACACATCGCCCACGGACGTGGTCGCGCCGATACCAACCTGGCCGCTGGCATTTCCGCCGACGATCGAAGTGCCCGCATCGGAGATTCACGGTGACATTGCCGCCGCCGAGCAGTGTGCTGGCCGTCACGCCGTTGCGGCCGGCCGTGATGGTGGAGTTACCCGTTACATCAACTTCGACATCGCCGGAGCTGAGCAGCCCCGCCGAAGCGGCGATGCCGTCGCGGGTCGCATTGATGACGCTGCTGTTCATCGTCACCAGGACGTAGCCGGATCCCAGACCGCCGGTCGAAGCCGTGATGCCATCGCGCGTCGCGCTGATGGTGGTGCCCGCATCGTGTTCACGATGACGTTGCCGGAATTGGAGCCGAAGAGGCCGCTCGACACCGAAGCCGCAACGCCGGTGTACGCCGAAATGTTGCCGGCCGTGACAATGACGCTGCCCGACGAGTTCGTGGCAAACGACGAACTGACCGAGGCGCCGATGCCGGTGCCGGTGGTGGAGATATTGCCCGCGGACTGGTCCACGGTGACGTTGCCGTTATGGCCAGCCGCCCGCACGCCGTCATCTGAGGTCCCGTTGCCGGCGGTGATATCGCCGGTGACGTTCACCGTTACGGTGCTGAGCGCATTGGTGCTCGCCGTCGAGGCATTGACGCCATCGGACGTCGAAGACGTATCCCCGTGCGTTCACAAGCACCGAGCCCGGCTGCCGTATTGGTGATGGCCGCATGTACGCCATCGCCCGGAGAAGATGGTGAGCGCGTCCACGGTGACATTGCCGGACGTGCCGCTGATCCGGCATAAGATGCCGACGCCGCTGTGGCCGGTAATGTCGCCGGTGCCGGTCAGATTCACGGTGACGTTGCCGCCCTGCGACGTCGCAAAAACGCCCTGGGCGCTGCTGCCGGTGATAGGGCCATTGACGCCGTCCACCAGAACCGTGCCGCCATCAAGGTCATGCGGCGTCAACGCCGATGGTGCCGCTGGAGCCGCCGGAGCCGACATGCACGGTGACGTCGCCGCCGGTTCGCGATAGATGCCCGCGCGCCGGTGCTCGAAACGAGCCCCGCGCCGGTCGTCACGGTGACATTGCTGCCGATACCGGACAACGCGTAGATGCCCTCGTTTGTGCCGCCGGTGACGACGTTGTCGGCCACGTTCACCGTGATGGTTCCGTTACCGGCGGTTTCGGTACGGATGCCAAATGTGGCGCCGCTGACGGTCGCATTGCCGCCCAGCGCAACATCAATGGTGCCGTTACCCGCAGTCGAATAGGCATAGATGCCGGAGAACGACGTGCCGGTGATATTGCCGTTCGCGCCGCCATTGGTATCGATGGTCACAAAACCGCCGTCCAAATCCTGGCCCGTTACGCCACCGGTGCCGATGGCGCCGCCCGCGCCGACATGTATGGTGACATTGCCGCTTTGCGCGTTAACGCCCTCGCCACTGTTGCCGGTGATCGTTCCGTTGCCCGTGGTGATGACGATATCGCCGCCGCCGCCGGTGGCCGCATCGATGCCGCGGCCGCTATGGCCGACGACCGAATTGTCCCCGACATTCAAATTCACCGTGCCAGCGCCGCTTTCGATGGCGCTGACGCCGACCGTGGCGCCGCTGATCGTGGCGTTGCCGGTGACGGCGAGCGTCAGAGCGGTGTTGGTGACAGCCGAAGACAGCTCAACGCCAAAGGTGCTGGCGCCGGTGATGTTGCCGTTGTCGCCATTCACGAGGACGAGGCCGCCGTCGAGGTCATGCGCGTCCACGCCGATGGTGCCGGACGAACCGCCCGAACCGACCGTGACGGTGACGTTGCCGCCGATTGCATGAATGCCTTCGCCGGTGGTGCTGGAAATCGATCCGTTGCCGGTGGTGACGGTCACGCTGTGGCCCGCAGTCGTCGTCGCCGATATGGCCGTGCCGCCAGACGAAACCGTTCCGTCGCCCGTGCCCACGGTGATGGCGCCCGCCGCTGTTCACGAAAGATCGCGTTATTGGTCGTGGCGCTGACGTTTCCGGTCGCGGTCACGCTCGTCGCGCACCAGTGGGCAATGCCGAGACGCGACGATTGCGCCGACACTCGATGCCGTAACTTCCGGCCGACACATTGTTCGCACTGATTGATCATGTTGGCGCTCGGTGCCGGCACCGGTAGCCGCCCGCGAAAATACCATAGCGCAAAGGCCGTCATAGTTCCCGCTCGAGATAACCGAGATGTTGCCGCGCCGACGCCCACGTTGCTGGCGACGATACCGTCCTCGGCCGCCGAGGATGCCGTTGACGATGGAAATATAGACGCCGCCTATGCCGGTAGGCTTGGACATGGACGCCTCTGCCGATCCGCCGGCGACCGCGATGTTGCCAGTCCGCATTCACCGTGGCCAGGCCATCGACGTTGACCCACGCGGAGCGCGTCATTCGACGTGGCAGAAGTACCGCCGCTCAGTCGATCAACATCGTCGTGCCCGTGCCAGTATTGGTGGCAGCGAGACCGAAGGCGTTACCTGCTGCGTCCGTGTTCGTGATGGTACCGTTGCCGGAATAGGTAATCGCGCCGCCATTGCCCGTGATCGCGAGGGCGGCATTGTGCCGTCGTACTGTTGGCGATCGAGCCAGTGTTGCTGACAGTGATCGTGCGCGGCAGCGCCCGTAGCCGTGACGGCGAGACCGTTGGTCGTGATGGCGCCTGTGACGTTCAGCACAATGCTGCCAGCACCGTAGCTGTAGCCTCGCGTCAAAACGCTAGCGGGGTTCGTACCCGTTGTCGTGCTGGCCGTAGTGCTCGTCGTGCCGCAAGCAATGGTCGTGCTGCCGGAAACAGCACACGTCGCCATCGCTTCGCCGGGCATCATCGAAATGCCGGCCATCAGGGTCGTGGCGAACACGCCGCTGGCGAGGAGCGACACGCGGCGCAGGGGGGCGCCGGCGGAGTAGCTCACATCTCCAGAAGCGGGCAGCGGAACCAGAGAGCTCGACCATGAAGCTCCTGTCATCAGGCCGGTGAGGAACGCCTTGCGTCCCATCCGGTTCAATCGCGTCTCGTGCCCCTGCTGGAGCTGACGGAGAGCCGGTGCGTTGGCAACAGGCGTGGAAACAGACGTCGTGCGACGACGAAAGCTGGACCGCTTCATTAGATGGAATCCCCTGAAAATACGACCTGTGCGGAAGGGTCTGCACAAATCTCCGTATCTATCCCAAGTAGTACTGCCAACGTTGCTGGGCTGCAATGGAAGTTAACGCTTCCAGACGGCAATCCATCGATAAATTCGAAAATTCATCGAATGGTTAAGAGAGTGTGGCAATTCTCCCATAGCGGCATCGTCAAATTTGTGCGAAGTCGTTAAAAATACGCAATAAATCAACACATTAGAGTGCGCGGCGCGACATGGTAAACGAAACGTAAATTCGCCGCCGCAACGATGAATTGCCAAATGCAGTAACAAAAGCTGCAGACGATTTATTGCACGTGCTCACAAATCGCGCCGGAAAATCGCCTCGCGCGTCCGGTCTGGCGGCGGCACGATTCGGGGCGCGCGCGCTATTTGCAAAACCGGAGGCGATGACTACAAAGAGCGCCCTCAAGATCGCGCGGCGAAGGAGAAAACGGGTGAAGTTCAACAGCATCTACGCATGGCTGGGCGGGTTCGCCGTGCTCGTGGCCGTGGCGGTGATTGCCTTCTATGCGGGCGAGCGCCATGCCCGTCACAGCGCGGACGAAGCCAATGCCGCGGGGCCCCATGAAGTGATGCCCGGCGCGGCACAGCAGCAATGGGCCACGGCGGCCACCTACGGCAATTGGCAGTTGCGCTGCCGCGCCGGCGCCGCCGCCGACAAGAAATCCTGCGTCGGCGTGCTGGAGGTCATCGACACCAAGAAGCACCAGTTGATTCTGGGCTGGCTGATGGGCCTCAACGGCAAGGGCGGCATCACCTCCACCTTCCAGACGCCGACCGGCGTTCTGGTTGCGCGCGGGGTGGATCTGCAACTGGGCAAGAGCGCGGTGCGCCATCTGGATTACAGCGCGTGCGGCGCCAGCGGCTGCGAAGCCTCGCTGGTGATGGACGACAGTGCCATCGCCGACGCCGAAGCCGCCGATCAGGCGAAGATCACGCTTTATGCCGCCGACGGCAAAGCGGTGAATCTGGGGATTCCGATCAAGGGCGTGGATAAGGTCGTCGAGTCGTTCAAATAATCGGGCAAATAATCGGGCAAATAATCGGGCAAATAATCGGGCAAATAATCGGGCAAATAAATCGCGCAGCCTGACAAGGGAAACGACATGGCAATGACGGGCCAACAGACGCGCGCTCCGGCGCCAATGCCGATTCTCTACAGCAAGCCCGTGCCGCTGACGCGCGCGCGCCACGGCAAGACCTCTTACACCGCGCCCAAGGATTATTCCTTCGCCGCGCACATCAATTCGGTGCCCGTCCATATCGGCGAGTTTCCGCTGCTGGTGCGTCATTATCCCATCGTCTTCACCAGCGCAGCGCCCGCGGGCGCCGTCGCCGTGCTCGGCATCGTGGCCAAGCAGAATCTGTTCGTGGACGCGCAAGGCCGCTGGAAGGAAGGCACTTATATTCCGGCCTATATCCGCCGCTATCCCTTCATCCTTCAGGACAACACGGCGGAAAAGCGCCTGTCGCTGTGCATCGACGAAAGCGCCAATGCCACCGGCGCGGGCGGCGAGCCCTTCTTCGCGGGCGACGACATCTCCGACATCACGCGCCGCGCGCTCGCCTTCTGCGAGGAATTCCGCACCATGATGGAACTCACCCGCACCTTCGGCGAATTTCTGGAGAAGGACGGCGTGCTGGTGGAGAAGAACGCCGAATTCTCGCTGCCCAAGGGTGTCAAGCACCGCCTGAACGAATTTCGCATGATCGACGAGGCGAAATTCGACGCGCTGGCCGACAAGCGCATCCTGCAATACCGCAAGCAGAAATTCCTGCATCCGGCCTATCTGCACATGGTGTCGATCAACAATTGGATGATCCTGTCGGAGCTGGCGGCGCGGCGCAGCTGATCGGGCGCGCGATAAATTTCGACATATATATTGCAGCGAATCGCATTCGCTTTGTACGCTGGCGCGTCGGACCCTTACCGATGTATCTGGCGTAAAGTGAGCATATGCGACCGCAGCAGTCCCCCAGTTCGTTGGCGCAACGTCTGATCGACACATTCAAGCCGCTGATCGATCCAGCGCGCCCCGTGGCGCTGATCGATTATCCGGATTATCAGAACGCCGGAGATCATGCGATCTGGCTGGGCACCAAGGCGCTTCTGAAACAGCTTGGCGTCGAACTCTCCTATCAATGTTCGATGCAAAGCTATAACCGCGCCGCGATGACCGAGGCGCTGGGCGACGGCACGATCCTCATGCAGGGCGGCGGCAATTTCGGCGATCTTTATGCCCATCACGAGTTCCGCCATCGCGTGCTCCAGGATTTTCCCGGCAATCGTGTCGTGGTGATGCCGCAGACGGTGATGTTCTTCAGCGACGAGGCGATGCGACGTTCGGCAAAGATCTTCGCCACCCATGGCAAGGTAACGATCGCCGCGCGCAACGCTCTCAGCTTTCACATCCTGCAAAAGCATTTCGCGCCCGGCGCGGATATCGTGTTGACGCCGGATTGCGCGAACATGCTGGAAGATTTGCGCCGCTTCGAGTATCCGGTTTTCGACGTGGTGTGGTTGAGCCGCACCGATATCGAGACGGGCTACAGCATTCCCATCGCCGAAATCACCAGGCTGCCCGGCTTGAAGACGCTGAACGCCAATCTTGGGACCTTCCCGGACGGCATCACCATGACGTTGGCGGCCGAAGTATCGGGCCAGAAACTGCTGGTGTCGGACTGGCTGCGCTGCCAGTTCCAATCCAAGGAAGACGCGGCGGCCTATTACGCTTTGGATTTCGATACCAAGTCGAAATTCTGGGTGGAGCGCGCCATACGCCTGCTTTCCGGCGGCAGGATCGTCATTACCGACCGCCTGCACGGTCACATTCTGTGCACGCTGGCGGGAATTCCCCATATCCTGCTGAACAACAATTACGGCAAGAACATCGCCTATTACGAAACCTGGTCGCGGCCCTCGCCGCTGTGCCAACTCGCGCCCACGCCGCGACATGCCTGGGACATGGCGCAGTTCCATCTCAAGAAAGAGGCCGAACTCGTGCTGGCCGGCGCACAGTCTCGGGCGCAAAGCGCAAGCGGTTAGAGCATGATTTTCCTCGTGGAGTTCGAAGGTGGCTGAGACCCTGATGCGCCTCGACCAGCGGCCCGTTCCGGCAGCACCGGGCGAGATCCGGGCCTGCCTCGTTGTGCGCAACGAGGCGCTGCGGCTGGCCTCGGCACTCGATCATCATCGCGCGCTCGGCGTGGGCCGCTTTCTCGTCATCGACAATGGCTCGACCGACGGCACGCGCGATTATCTGCTGGCGCAGCCCGACGTGCATGTCTTCGCGACTGAGGAAAGCTACGCCGCCAGCTTCTACGGGCTTTCCTGGACCAACGCCGTTCTTGACGCTTTCGCGGATGGTCATTGGGCGCTCACCGTCGATGCCGACGAATTGCTCATCTATCCTCATTACGAGCGCGTTTTACTTCCGCAATTCTGCCGCTTTCTTGAAAGCACGGGCGCGGACGCCATGCTGTGCTTGCTGCTCGACATGTATTCGGACAAGCCGCTGGGCGAGACGGTGCATCGCGCGGGCGACCCGCTTGTTCAAACCTGCGGCTGGTTCGATCCCGGCCCCTATCGCTCCATCCGGGTGGCCGACTTCCCGCACGTTCAATATTACGGCGGCGTGCGCGAGCGCGTCTTTCGCCACGCTGAAAGTCACGGCCATCATCCACCCACCGTCAGCAAGGTGCCGCTGGTGAAATGGCGGGCGGGCTTGCGCTATACGCTCTCCACCCACGCGCTCAGCCCCGTTTCGATGTCGGATATCGGCGGCGCGCTGCTGCACTTCAAGTTCCTGCACGATTTCCACGACCGCGCCGTCAGCGAGGTGGCGCGCGGCGAGCATTTCGACGGCGCGCGCGAATACCGCGCCTATCTCGACCTGCTGGAAAGGAGCGGTTCGGTGAGTTTCCGCGATGCAAGATCGCTCCGCTTCGAGAGCAGCGCCCAGCTTGTGGGCCTCGGCCTGATGCGGACCTCGCCCGCTTTCGAGCAATTCGCGGCAGGTCCGGCCGGTTAACGGCAATTGAACTAGGAAAACCGCGGCAGACCGAATATATGGCGGCGGCGGCATCACGCCCGCCGGGACCGACTTTATGGCAATGCCCCCGCCCTCTCTGGAAGATTTCGAGCGGCTCGTGCTGGCGCGCGCGGGGCTTGCGGCCGCCGATGTGGCGATCTCCATTCTGGACAGCATAGACAAGCAATATGGCCAGATGCGCGATATCCAGTGGCAGCCCCCGCGCGGCAAGGCGAGCGAGGCCGAGCGCATCGAGCAATTCGCCACCCGCTTTTGCGCGGCGTTCGGCGCGCTGATGTGCGATCTCTCCTTCGACATTACCCCGCTCGGCATCGAGCTTCTGCTGATCTTCCATCGCTGGATCGTCCTGCTGTTCGAGACGAGCGGCTTTCGCTCCAGCGAGCATCTGCTGCCGCTGCTGGCGAAGGATGCGGGCAGCGGCGCCTGGACGCTGAACGGCGAAAAGCTGATCCGCTATTTTGCGATCTTCTCGCCGGGCTCCTCGCAGAACATCGAGTTCGAGGAGTGCATGAACGCCAATCGCAGCGTGGCGGCGGCGGCGTTCCTGCATTATCTGGGCACGCGCTATTGCTTCAGCGAAAAGGCGTTTCAGTTTCGCGAGCGGTTGCTGGAATGGCTTCCGGGCAAGCTCGGCGGCGTCAAGCTCGGCAATCTGTCGCTGCGCAAGATGGTCGAGCCCTACATGCATTGCAGCTACGCCATCACGCAGCACAAGCATGCGATCAAGGCCGACATCATGGCGCAGATGCGCATGACATGCCTCGAAGCCAATTGCCCGGAAATGGCGAGCGGCCGGAAAGCCGATACCGCGCGCAAGCCCACCATCGTTGTCGTCACCGAGCATTTCCCCGACGGGCATTCGGTCTATCGCACCCATTCGCGCTCGGTGCGCGCGCTGAAGGAACGTTTTCATGTCGTGGGCGTGTGCTACCGGAACCAGGTCGGCCCCGACATGACATCATGCTTCGACGAGATGATCTTCTATCCCGGCGAGGATTATCTGCCCACGGTGAAGAAAACGGCCGAGGAGATTCTCGCGCACGATCCCGACATTGTATATTTTCTGGGCGTGGGCATGTCGGCGCATTCCATTGCGCTGGCGTCGCTGCGCCTGGCACCCGTGCAATGCGTATCCTTCGGCCACACCGCCACGACGATGAGCCCGGTGATCGACTATATGATCCTGCCGGAGGATTTCGTGGGCGCGCGCGATGTCTATTCCGAGACTTTGCTCGGCGTCGAGCCGCGCGCCATGCCCTACGAGCCGCGCCGCGACGCCGAGGCTGAAATCGCGCAGACCCGCGCGCGCAAGGCGGGCGAAGACAAACCCGATTCCAAAGTGCGCGTGGCGATTCCGGCATCGGTGATGAAACTCAATCCGCGCTTCTTCGCGGCACTCGCGGACATAGCGAAGAATTCGAAATCCGAACTGGAATTCCATTTCTTTCCGCTGGCCGCCGTCGGCGTCGCCCATGTGGAACTGACGCGCGCCGTGCATGAAGCGGTGCCCGGCGCGACGGTGCATCACGAAGCGGTTTATCCCGCCTATATGGAGATGCTGGGAAGCTGCGATTTCTTCGTCTGCCCGTTTCCCTATGGCAACATGAACAGCATCATCGATGCGGTGCGGCTTGGCCTTCCGGGCATATGTCTGGATGGCGCGGAAGCCCATGCGCACGCCGATGTCGCCTTCTTCGCGCGCATGGGGCTGCCGGGGGAACTCGCGACCTCGACGGTGGAAGATTACATCGCCGCCGGCGTGCGGCTGGCCGACGATTGGGCGTGGCGCAAGCATTGCCGCGATATCGCGCTTTCGAGCGATCTCGATGCCGCCTTCTTCAAGGGCGACGAGCGGCTGTTCTGCCGGATGATGGAAGGCTTGCTCGCGAAAGAAGCCGCACCCGCGCTTTGACGGGATTTGGGGGGACTACATGGATCTGTTTCTGACGCTGGCCGCACTTGTCATTGTGCTCGGGCTTGCCGCGTTCGCACGCTGGCGCTCCAGCCAGCCGGCCGAGCCCTTGAAGGTACGGCTCATCGATTATCGCTACCTCTTTATATTCTGCATCATCGCGCTGATGATTATCGCCACGCATCTGGCGACGCTGATCGTGGGCCATCCCGTCACCGGCCAGCGCAATCTGGGGCAGTAGCGATTGGGCAAGCCGCGCGCGGGAATGGCGGTGGCGATTGCGCTGGCGCTGTGCGGCTGCGCGGAAAGCTCCGGCGAACCGGTCGCGGATTTTCAGTGGCCCGATATCGCGCGCGCCTATATTCCGTTGGCGCATGACGCCTCGCCCTTCGGTCATATCGTGGGTGCGGCCACGATGATCGGGGGCGGCATCGCCGTCACCAACGCACACAATTATAATTTGATCGATCCCGCGCGCTACATCGCCCGCGTGCCGGGCTACGATCTGATTTTCTTCCGCGCCGATGGCGGCGAACGGCCGCGAAGCTCGACCCCCGAAGCAGGCGAGCGCGTGCGCGCCTACGGCCAGGGCATCGACGACGAATTGCGCACCGCCGAAGGAAGCGTGGTGAGCACGGTGGTAGAACTCCCGCCGCAGCCCGATTGCCCCGATTGCGCGCCGCAAAAAGTTTTCACCTATGACGCGCCCGCGGGCCCCGGCTTTTCCGGCGGGCCGGTGGTGGATGAAAAAACCGGCGCACTCGTCGGCATCACATTTGCCTATGACGATGTGAACGGCAAACGGATCATGTATGCGTATGATGTGAATTTGGTGCTGGGGGAATTGAGTAAACTGAAATCACAAAACAATTAGCATCCCCCTCCCCTTGCGGGAGGGGACGAATGTTTTGAGTGCGAAGCGATAGCGTGAGCGCGAAAAACATTCGGGGGAGGGGTGCATCGCGCACGAACCCCTCCCCCGCGTCGCTTTGCTCCGCGCCCCCTCCCGCAAGGGGAGGGGGAAATTTTATCACCCGTCCGCATCCACGCTCATCTTGATAATCTTGTCGGGCTCGCCGGAGATCGCGCCGTTGTTGTGTTCGCCGCCCTTCTTGATGGCATCGACATGCTCCATGCCTTCGACCACCTGACCCCAGACCGTATATTGCTTGTTCGAGCCACGGCGCATCGCCGAAGCAGATGAAGAACTGGCTGTTGGCGCTGTTGGGGCTGGAGGAGCGCGCCATCGAGCAGGTGCCGCGCACATGGTTGGCGGGCGAAAACTCGGCTTGCAGATTCGGCAGATCCGAACCGCCCGAGCCCGTGCCGGTGGGATCGCCCGTCTGCGCCATGAAGCCGGGGATCACGCGATGAAACACGATGCCGTCGTAAAAACCTTTCGACGCCAGCTCCTTGATGCGCGCGACATGGCCGGGCGCCAGATCGGGCTTCAGCGCGATCGTCACGGGCCCGGTTTTCAATTCCATCACGATACGCTCGGCCATCATGCTTTCCTTTTTTCGTTGCAACGCTTCACCAGAAGATCGGCGACATAGGGCGTGAGAAACGGGGCGACATCGCCGCCCAGCATCGCGATTTCCTTGACCAGCCGCGAGGCGATGGCCTGATGGCGCGGATCGGCCATCAGAAACACCGTCTCGATTTCGGGATTGAGGCGCTGGTTCATGCCAACCATCTGGAATTCATATTCGAAGTCGGAGACCGCGCGAAGCCCGCGCACGATCACGTTGGCGCCGATCTTCTCGGCAAATTGCACCAGCAGGCAATCGAAGGTCTGCACCTCGATGGTCGCGCGTCCCGCCTGAAGCAGCGGCCCAATTTCGTGGCGCACCATTTCCATGCGTTCGGGCAGCGTGAACATCGGCTCCTTGGAAGGATTGGTCGCAACCCCGATCACCAGATGATCGACCAGCTTCACCGCGCGCTTGACGATATCCAGATGGCCCAGCGTCACCGGATCGAAGGTGCCCGGATAAAGCCCGATATGTTTTTGCGTCATGTCCTCACCTCTACCCCCATGCTTCGACAGGCTCAGCATGAGGGGGTTATTCGTCCCTCACCCTGAGCTTGACGAAGGGTCGCCGGATTCCTCGATGCGTTCGACCGATACGACGCGTTCGCCTTCATCGAGGCGGAACAGCACGACGCCCTGCGCGGCGCGGCCTTGCACGCTGACGCCCGCAACGCGCAACGCGGATCGTCTGGCCCTGATTGGTGATCAGCATCAGATCGTCGCTCTCCTCCACCGGGAACGCCGCGATGATGGCGGTGTTCTTCTTGCCCATGCCCAGCGCCACGATGCCCGAACCGCCGCGGCCCGTGACGCGGTATTCATAGGAGCTTGTGCGCTTGCCGAAACCGTTTTCGCGACGCGGCGAGCACGAATTGCTCGCGCGCGCCGAGCTCGGCATAGCGTTCGGGCGTGAGTGTCGCCTCTTCGACGCTTTCCTCGACCTCTTCCACGACATCTTCGCCGGGCGCTTCCTCGCCCGATGCGCGCGGCGCGCGGCACTCGCCTGTTTCAGATAGGCGCGCGCTTCGGCGGTGGTCGCGTCGGAATGATGCAGCAGCGACAGGCTCACCACTTCGTCGCCCGCTGCCAGCTTGATGCCGCGCACGCCGGTGGATTCGCGGCCCTTGAACACGCGCACATCGGTCACGGAGAAGCGGATACACTTGCCGCCGCGCGTGGTCAGCAGCACGTCGTCCTGATCGGTGCAGACCTGCACGCCGACAATGCCGTCGCCCGCTTCGAGCTTCATCGCGATCTTGCCGTTGCGGTTGATGCTGGCGAAATCGGAAAGCTCGTTGCGCCGCACGTCGCCCGATTTGGTGGCGAAGACGACGTTGCAGCTTTTCCCACTGCGTCTCGTCTTCGGGCAGCGGCAGGATGGTGGTGATGCGCTCGCCTTCCGAAAGCGGCAGAAGGTTCACCATCGCCTTGCCGCGGCCCTGGATGCGCGCTTCGGGCAGCCGCCACACTTTCAGCTTGTAGGCCATGCCGGTGGAGGAGAAGAACACCAGCGGCGCATGGGTGGAGGCGACGAAGATGTTGGTGACGAAATCCTCCTCGCGCGTCGCCATGCCGGAGCGGCCCTTGCCGCCGCGGCCCTGCACGCGATATTCGGCGAGCGGCGTGCGCTTGATGTAGCCGGCGTGGGTGACGGTGACCGCCACATCCTCGCGCTCGATCAGCGCTTCGTCCTCGATCTCGACTTCGGCGTCGACGAGTTCGGTCAGGCGCGGCGTCGCGAATTCGGTCGCGCACTTCGCCAAGTTCGGTCTTGACAATCGCCAGCACGCGCGCGCGGCGAGCGCAGAATGTCGAGATAATCCTTGATCGCCTCGCCGAGCTTCTTCACTTCGTCGCGCGATTTCGTCGCGAGCCGAGCGCGGTCAGGCGCTGCAGGCGAATATCGAGGATGGCCTTGGCCTGTTCCTCGGTCAGGCGGATCGTGCCGTCTTCCAGCACCAGATGGCGCGGATCGGCGATCAGCGACACCAGCGGGCCCACATCCTTCGCCGGCCAGTCGCGCGCCATCAATTGTTCGCGCGCCGTGGCGGCATCGGGCGCGGCGCGGATCAGCGCGATCACGTCGTCGATATTGGCGACCGCGACGGCGAGGCCGACCAGGATGTGGCCGCGGTCGCGCGCCTTGGCGAGTTCGAACCGCGTGCGCCGGGTGACGACTTCCTCGCGGAAGGCGACGAAGGCGCCGATCATGTCCTTCAGATTCATCAGCATCGGGCGGCCGACGTTCAGCGCCAGCATGTTCACGCCGAAGCTCGTCTGCAGTTCGGAGAAGCGGTAGAGCTGGTTCAGCACCACATCGCACGACGCATCGCGCTTGCAGCTCGATCACCACGCGCATGCCGTGGCGGTCGCTCTCGTCGCGGATGTCGGCGATGCCTTCGATGCGCTTGTCGCGCACCAGTTCGGCGATGCTTCTCCTGCATGCCGCGCCTTGTTCACCTGATAGGGAAGCTCGGTGACGATGATGGCTTCGCGGTCCTTGCGGATTTCCTCGACATGGCAGCGCGCGCGCATCAGGATGCGAGCCGCGGCCGCGCGCCAGCGCGCGCGCGCGCCGCCTGCTTGCCGATCAGAAGCGCGCCGGTCGGGAAATCCGGGCCCGGCACGATCTCCGTCAGCGCGTCCAGGCTGATCGAAGGATCTTCGATATAGGCGAGGCAGGCATCGATCACTTCGCCCAGATTGTGCGGCGGAATGTTCGTCGCCATGCCGACCGCGATGCCGCTCGCGCCATTGACGAGCAGATTGGGAAAGCGCGCCGGAAGCACCACCGGCTCGCGTTCCGAGCCGTCGTAATTGTCCTGGAAATCGACCGTGTCCTTGTCGATGTCTTCGGTCAGCGCGTGCGCGATCTTGGCGCGGCGCACCTCGGTGTAGCGCATGGCCGCCGGCGGATCGCCGTCGACGCGAGCCGAAATTGCCCTGCCCGTCGATCAGCGGCACGCGCATGGAGAAATCCTGCGCCATGCGCACCAGCGCGTCATAGATCGACTGGTCGCCATGCGGGTGATATTTGCCCATCACGTCGCCGACGATCAGCGCGGATTTGCGATAGGGCTTGTTCCAGTCGCGGCCGTTTTCGTGCATCGAGATAGAGGATGCGCCGGTGCACGGGCTTCAGCCCGTCGCGCACATCGGGCAGCGCGCGCTGACACGATCACGCTCATCGCGTAATCGAGATAGGAGCGTTTCAGCTCGTCCTCGATGGCGATGGGGCTCACATTACCCGGCGGCGGCGCTACGGGGCCTTCGGAATCGCTCAAATTCTGCTCCTGGCCCTGCTGCTGGCGGACCCCTCAAAGGGCCTGTGAAAATCCGTCACACACCTAGCATTTCGCGATGGCGCAGGGCCAGCAAAACATGCGTGTGAAAAGCCCCCTACCCACCACGAAAGAATTGCATCCCGGTGGATAAAGATTCATCGTGATTCGGAATGCGAATCAGGGGGGCGGCGTTTGTGATCGCCGCCGAAATCGAATGCGTCGCTGGAAGATATTCATCGCAATTCTGGGGCTGGCGCTCGCGCCCGGCGCGGGCCTTGCGGCCGATGCGGCCCCCGACGCCACAACCCCGCCGCCCGCCGCCACCGAGCCCCCGCCCTATCAGCCGGTGCAATTCCCCATGCCGCCGGGATCGAGCATGGATTCCAGCGACACCAATGTGGTGGGGTCGAGCGACACATGGTTCGGCACGCTCGATATTTCCTCGTCCAGCGGAATGGATACGGTCCACCAATATTACGATGTGGCGCTGCCCGCCGAAGGCTGGGAGCCGCTCTCCGCGCTGATGACGTCGGACAAAGTGGTGCTGCAATATGTGAACCGGCATCTGGGGCGCGCCTGCATCGTGACGCTGGAGCCGCGAAGCCTGTGGCGCGGCACGGATATCGAAGTGGTGGTTTCGCCGCTCATCAATTCGGCGGGACATTCGTAGGCCGAATTCTTTCCAATCGCACCCGAATCCCCCCTCCCCTTGCGGGAGGGGGCGAATGTTTTTGAGCGGAGCGAAAGCGAACGCGAAAAAATATTCGGGGGAGGGGAATGCGCGAACGACCCCTCCCCCGAGCGTTGCTCGCTTCGGCAATTGCTATTGAAATTCGGCGAACGACTCGCTCGCAACGCTCGCCCCCTCCCGCAAGGGGAGGGGGGAAATCTGTGCCTTATTTTTTGGGATTTTTCACCTTCCCCAACTCCGCCATCACACGCGCCATGTCGTAAGCGTAGATTACGCGCTCCTTTAGCGTTTCGTCGCTTTTGCGAAAGCCGAACACGATTCCCAACAGCGCGCCGGTTTTGGCATCCACCACGGGCCCGCCGCTGAAGCCATGACCAGCATCGGCCTTGAACGCGAACGCGGTTTGCGGCCCGCAATCCGCGCAATTGGCCGGGATCGGCACGGAAAGCCCCAATACCGCGCCATGGGCCACGCGCAGATCGTTTTCAGCGCCCTGCCCATAAGCCAGCACCGCCTCACCGATTTGCGGCGCGGCAAAAGGCGGGGTGCTGCGGCCGGGCGCGCGGAAGAACAACAAATCGTAATCCTTCGACGCGCCGATCACCGCATCGGGCGCGATGAGATTGGCATTGTGCGCATTCGTGACCGCGATTCCCGGCGCGATGACGACCGCAGCACCCCGCTTTTCCAGCACCAGATAAGCGGATGCTTCAAGCGGCAGATAGGCGGCGGCAATCGCGGGCGAAACGAAATCCCGCGCGCCCTCGCCCGCCGTTTCGAACGACGCGCAAGACGCCAGCAACAGCGCAAACGGCAAAATTTTCCAGGCGGAAATCAGAACGGAATCTCGTCGTCCATTTCGCTGCGGTCGAAGCTGGCCGGCGATTCGCTCGCCCCGCCGCTCACCCGCGCGCCGCCGCCCTCGCCCTTGGAATCGAGCATCGTCAGCTCGCCACGGAAATTCTGGAGCACCACTTCGGTCGAGTATTTCTCCGCGCCGTCCTTGTCCGTCCATTTGCGCGTCTGAAGCTGGCCTTCGATATAGACCTTGGAGCCCTTGCGCAGATATTTCTCCGCGACCTCGGCCAGGTTCTTGTTGAAAATGACCACGCGGTGCCACTCGGTCTTCTCTTTCCGCTCGCCGCTGGCCTTGTCGCGCCAGCTTTCCGAGGTCGCCAGCGAAAGATTGACTACGGGATCGCCGCTTTGCAGGCGGCGGACTTCCGGGTCCTTTCCCAGATTTCCCACCAGAATGACCTTGTTGACGCTGCCCGCCATGCCTATCTCCCTCTTTCGCTGCCGCGGACCCTAGCCCCGCCGCCCGGCCCGCACCATGCGCCGGGACTTTCGGAGTTGTGTATAGCATTGTTCATGTTATGTTCCAAGCCGAATCTGATGCCCACATCTGGCGCCTTGCCCGGCCGCATGTTTCGCACCGTAGAGCTTGTCCATGCTGAAGAACATCTCCATTCGCGGCGCCCGCGAGCACAACCTCAAAAACATCGACGTGGAGATTCCGCGCGACAGCCTGACCGTGATGACGGGGCTTTCGGGCTCGGGCAAATCCTCGCTCGCTTTCGACACGATCTATGCCGAGGGACAGCGGCGCTATGTGGAGAGCCTGTCGGCCTATGCGCGGCAATTTCTGGAGCTGATGCAGAAGCCGGATGTCGATCACATCGAGGGATTGTCGCCCGCGATTTCCATCGAGCAGAAAACCACGTCGAAAAATCCGCGTTCGACCGTCGGCACCGTCACCGAGATTTACGATTATTTGCGCCTTCTGTTCGCGCGCGTCGGCGTGCCCTATTCACCCGCGACCGGCTGCCCATCGAAAGTCAGACCGTCAGCCAGATGGCCGACCGCGTGCTGGCGCTCGATGAAGGCACGCGATTGTTTTTGCTCGCGCCCATCGTGCGCGGGCGCAAGGGCGAATATCGCAAGGAATTGCAGGAGCTTCAGAAGAAGGGCTTCCAGCGCGTCAAGATCGACGGGAAGTTCTACGAGATCGCCGAGACGCCCGCGCTCGACAAGAAGGTCAAGCACGACATCGAAGTGGTTGTGGACCGTATCGTGGTCAAGAAGGACATCGGCAACCGGCTGCCGGATTCCATCGAGACCGCGCTGAATTTGGCGGAAGGTCTGGTGATCGCCGAATTCGCGGACCTAAAGGAAAAAGGCGAGCCCAAGCGGATGATGATGTCGTCCAAATTCGCCTGTCCGGTTTCGGGCTTCACGATTCCCGAAATCGAGCCGCGGCTGTTTTCCTTCAACAATCCGCATGGCGCATGCCCCGCCTGCGACGGGCTCGGCACCCAGCTTTATTTCGATGCGGCGCTGATTGTGCCGGATGAAAGCGTCACGCTGCGCAAGGGCGCGATTGCGCCGTGGTCGAAATCGTCGTCGCCCTATTATCTGCAAACGCTGGAGGCGCTGGGCCGCCATTACAAATTCTCGCTCAACGATGCGTGGGAAGATGTGCCGAAAAAGGTGAAGGACATCATCCTTCACGGCTCCGGCGAGGACGAAATCAAATTCATTTATGACGACGGTTTGCGCCGCTACGAAACGAAAAAGACTTTCGAAGGCGTGATCCCGAATATGGAGCGCCGTTTCAAGGAAACGGACTCGTCGTGGGTGCGCGAGGAGCTTGAGCGTTTTCAGGACACCTCGCCTTGCGAGGTTTGCAAAGGCTATCGGCTGAAGCCCGAGGCGCTGTCGGTGAAGATCGGCGGCAAGCATATCGGCGAGGTTTGCGAGCAGTCGATCAGGCTCGCCGATGCGTGGTTCCGCGATGTGGACAAAGACCTGAACAAGCAGCAGCGCGAAATCGCCGCGCGCATTTTGAAGGAAATTCGCGCGCGGCTGAAATTCCTCAACAATGTGGGGCTGGATTATCTCACGCTTTCCCGCAATTCCGGCACGCTGTCCGGCGGCGAAAGTCAGCGCATTCGGCTGGCCTCGCAGATCGGTTCGGGGCTCACGGGCGTGTTGTATGTGCTCGATGAACCGAGCATCGGATTGCACCAGCGCGACAACGCCAAATTGCTGGAATCGCTCAAGGGCCTGCGCGACATGGGCAACACCGTGGTCGTGGTGGAGCATGACGAGGAAGCCATCCGCACCGCCGACCATGTGATCGACATGGGGCCGGGCGCGGGCATCCATGGCGGGCACATCGTCGCCGAAGGCACGCCCGCCGACATCATGCGCAATCCCAAAAGCCTCACGGGAAAATATCTGGTGGGGCTGGAGCAGATCGCGATACCCGCCAAGCGCCGCGCCGCCTTGCACAATCGCTGGGTGAAGGTGGTTGGCGCGCGCGGCAACAATCTGAAGAACGTGTCGGCGCAAATTCCGCTCGGCACCTTTACCTGCATCACCGGCGTTTCCGGCGGCGGCAAATCCACGCTGGTGATCGAGACATTATATAAGGCCGCGGCGCGTAAATTGAACCAGAGCCGCGAACATCCCGCAGCCCACGACAAGATCGAAGGGCTGGAATTTCTGGACAAGGTGATCGACATCGATCAAAGCCCAATCGGCCGCACGCCGCGCTCCAATCCCGCCACCTATACCGGCGCATTCACGCCGATCCGCGACTGGTTCACCGAGCTTCCGGAATCGAAAGCGCGCGGTTATCAGCCGGGGCGATTCTCGTTCAACGTGAAGGGCGGGCGCTGCGAGGCGTGTCAGGGCGACGGCGTCATCCAGATCGAGATGCATTTTTTGCCGGACGTTTATGTGCAGTGCGATGTCTGCAACGGCAAGCGCTACAATCGCGAAACGCTGGAAGTGAAATACCGCGATCATTCCATCGCCGATGTGCTGGACATGACGGTGGAAGCGGGCGCGGAATTGTTCAAGGCGGTGCCCGCGATCCGCGAGAAGCTGGATACGCTGAAGCGCGTGGGGCTGGGCTATATTTCCGTGGGCCAGCAGGCGACTACGCTTTCGGGCGGCGAGGCGCAGCGCGTGAAATTGTCCAAGGAATTGTCGCGCCGCGCCACGGGCCGCACGCTTTATATATTGGACGAGCCGACCACCGGCCTGCACTTCCACGATGTGAAAAAGCTGCTCGATGTGCTGCATGAGCTGGTCGATAACGGCAACACGGTCGTGGTGATCGAGCACAATCTGGAAGTCATCAAGACGGCGGACTGGATTTTGGACCTCGGCCCCGAGGGCGGCGATGGCGGCGGCGAGATCGTGGCGGCGGGCACGCCGGAAGACGTGGCGAAGGTTGCGCGCTGCTATACCGGGCAATATCTCAAACCGCTGCTCAAGGGCCGCGCGCCGGAAAAGCCCGCGCGAAAACTAAAGGCGGCGGAGTGAATGGCGAAAAATCGTTCTTTTTGATATAAGGCTTCCATGAGCAACCCGAACGATGTTCTCGAACGCGCCAAATCCTGGCCGCAGGATGCCCAAGCCGAACTCAAGCAATTGGCGCTTGAGATCGAGGCAGAACTCGGCGCGGGCGATTATTCGCCGACCGAGGCCGAACTTGCCGGAATTGCGCGCGGCTTGCGCGACGCCGCCGACGGGAAATTCGCGACAGAGGCCGAAGTCGAAGCCGTTTTCGCGAAGTATCGCCGCCGATGAAAGCCGCATTCACGGCCGCTGCCCTTGCGGACCTTGATGAAATTCTTGCCTACATCGCCGAAAATTATCCCGCACTCGTCGCCCGAATCGAACGGCGAATTCGAGACGCGATTTCACACATCGAGGAATACCCGCTGAACGCGCGCATGCTGACGGGACAGCCGAGCCTGCGTGTGGTGCCGCTCATCCGCTATCCCTACAAGATTTTTTACCGGATCGCGGAAGAGCGCATCGACATACTCCACATTCATCATGCGGCCCGCGAGCCGTGGCAACCGGGCTGATGCTTGCTTGTTATTGCGGATGCGCGTCCGGCGCATCGGGCGGAGGCATTTGCGCCTCTTCGCCCTGCGCGGGCAATTCGTCTTGCAGCGTGAGCGGCTGCACTTCTTCGGCCGCGTAAGATTGTTCCGGCGGCGCTTCTTCGGCGGGATGCGCGGCGAGCGCTTCCGGCATGACCACCACTTCGGCCACATGCGGCACGGGCGCCTGCATCTCGGGCGCCGGTTCGGGCGCATATTCGACCACCGGCTCCGCATGCGCTTGCGGTTCGGCATAGGCGTGCGCCTGCGCCGGTTCTTCGTAAGCCGGTTCTTCCGGCTCCGGTGGCGGCACCAGCGTGCGATAGGCAACCGCACTTGCGCCCGCGAACAGCGCGCACGCGATCACAAGGCCCGTCACGCCGATGGCCACCAGTGCCGGGGCATGCGGCATCATCGTGTCGAACATCAGATGAAAATCGGGGCGCGGCCCATCCGCGAAAACCATGTGCAGCGAGGAGCCCACCACCGCATAATTCGCGCAGACGAGCACGATCACAAGCGGGGCAATAATCGCCACGAATATCGCGAGCATCCGCCAGAAATTCCCCGCACTCAGCGACCAGGCGCGCGCGAGCAGCGCCCTGTCTTCCGCCGCCGCGATCGGCCCGATCAGGAAAGAAAGCCGCAGCACCACGAACAGCGCCAGAAGAACAGCCAGCAACACCACCGCCAGATGCACGCCATGCGGCACGCCATATTGCGCAAGCACGGGCCATTGGGCCTCCGCCGCTTTCATCGCCAGATGCACGCCGATCACGCCGAGCACCATCGCCGCGATCAGCGCGATGAACAAAATCTCGAAGCGGATATAGGCCGCGAACAGGCGCAGCTCGCGTCCGCCGATCACCAGCCGCGCCAGAACGCGCTCGCCCCCCAATCCCAGCGCCTCGCGGTTGAGCGGCAGCGCGATCACCGCAACCATCAAAAGCGCGAACAGGAAAAACGCCAGATACAGCAGATGGGCTTGCGCCGCCTGATGGCCGCCATTCATCGCGTCCATCATGCCGGGTGCGGCATGGCGCACAAACGCAAGCCGCACGCCCGCATAGATCAATGCCGGAAGCCAGCTCAGGCAAAGAATTGTCAGACAGCGGCCGAAGAGAAATCCGTATGCGCCGCCAATGCTTTTCCCAACCGGGATCTTTTCCATCTACGCCCCTCGCGCTGAAAATCAGGGATAATAAAGATATACCATGAAATTTTGCCGGCGTTACGGTTGCAGTTCCGTTTGGGTTAAGGCGCTTGTTGCAGCGCAACAATCAGGCGCTCAATTTGTGGCTCCGCCGTTCTTCAGCGCCAGATAGGCGAAAGCGGACGGCGAAAGGCCAAGCCCCATAAAAACCGGCGCGATCAGAAACGAAAAGCCGTAGAGCAGCGGCATGTGAGGCAAAGCCGCGCGCATCTGCTCCATCAGCGCGCGCATCTGGGCGTCGGCGTCGCCGGGGGCTGCATGGGGCGCGAAAAAATCCGGCCCCAGAATCGCGAATTCCGCCACCGTCGCCAGCACCAGCAGCGGCCCCAGCGTGGCAAGACCGATGAGAAAAATGCGCCAGAAATTTCCGCCCGTCATCTGCCAGCTTTGCGCAAGGCCGATTTTTTCCTCGGCCACCGTCGCCGGGATCAAGAGAAAACTCAGCCGCAACATGGCGTAGAAAAGTGCCGCCAGAAACACGATCGCGAATATGCCGATAACAAGACCAACCATGTTCTGCGCGGAAGCGGATGCCGCGCGCGCAAAGCCCACCGCCGATCCGATTGCCAGGAGATAGCAGAGCACGAACACCATCAGGATCGCGACCAGCGCGACGATGGCGCCGAACACGCGCAATTCGCTCATGCCGAACTGGAAATTGATAAGCGCGGGCCCATGGCGCAGGCCGAGCGCCTGTCGCGTCACCGCCGCATACATCATCGACGACAGCAGCAGCGACACAACACTCCACAGAAGAACGATCAGCCCCGAGCGGCCCATGGTTGCCGGATCGCCCGCTTCCATCGCGGAGGGCAGCGTCGCGTAATATTGCGACATCACGAAATAGCCCACCACCGCCACGATCACCATCGGCAGCCAGATCAGCCCAATGATCGTACCCAGATGGCCGAAGGTGAAGGAATATCCATCCGTAATCGTCTTCCAAACCGGAATTTTCCGCATGCCGCTCCCCGTTTTGCACTGCATCCTAGGCTGGCTGCGGGTGCGCCCGCAATCGCATTGGCTTTGGCGGCAATACCGGACATGATCGGCAAAACGATATCGCCAGGGTGAGCGAAAATGACAATGGACATGAACAGGCGCGCCTTTCTGGCGCGCTTTGCGGCTGGTGCGGGCTGTTTCGTCGCGGTCGCGGGCGCGGGCTTTGCGCCATTCGCGCGCGCGGCGGCGGCAAAAAGCGGCGCGGCGATTTTTCCGCAAGGAATAGCATCCGGCGATCCGCAGGCCGATATGGTGATCCTGTGGACGCGCGCGGAAACGGCCGATGGCGGGCCGGTTTCGCTCGTAGCCCAAATGTCGAAGACGGCGGATTTCGCCAAGGTGATTGTCGAAAAGCCGGTCGCGGCGGGCGATGCGAGCGATCACACGATAAGATTGATCGTTCACGGGCTTGATCCGTACACGGTCTATTACTACCGCTTCCTCACGCCGGACGGAAAAAGCGTTTCGCCCATCGGCCGCACGCTGACGGCGCCTGCGGCAGGCGATCCGCGCGCGGTGAATTTCGCATTCCTCTGCTGCCAGAATTTCGAGGAAGGATTTTACGGCGCGTTTCGCCGCCTCGTGCGCGAGGATGAGGCAAAGCAGGAAATCGATTTCGTGCTGCATCTGGGCGATTTCATCTATGAAGTGCGCGGCGACAGGCCGGATATCGATCCGGCCAATCCGGTGTGGCTGAAGGATCGCAACGGCAAGCCGCGCGCCATTCCGCACTTCCCCGATGGCAGCGCTGCGTGGAAAAACCATCCGTGGGGCCACGGCAAGGGTGGCGCCAAAAACGCGGTGTCGCTTGCCGATTATCGCCTTCTCTACAAACTCTATTTGAGCGATCCCGATTTGCAGGCGGCGCGCGCGCGGTTCCCGTTCATCCATACGTGGGACGATCACGAATTCACCAACAATTGCTGGCAGTCGGCCGAAACCTATTACAGCGATGGCCGCCCCGCGATGACGCGCAAAGTCGCCGCCGCGCAATCCTTCTTCGAATATGTTCCCGCGATTTTGTCCGACGCGCCGCAGCCTTCGCCCGCCCATGATTTCGCATTCGCCCAAGTGAGCGATACGCCGTTCGAAGGGCCGGGGCCGGACTGGATCGACAAGAACCCGGATAATATCAAGGCGATCGACACGATCTCGCTTTATCGCAAGATCAGCTGGGGCAAGCATCTCGATCTCGTCATCACCGATCTGCGCTCCTATCGCAGCCAACAGGTGTTTATCGAGGAAATCCAGAAAGCGGCGGGCGTGGCGCTGCCGCCGGTCGATATCGTGCGCACGCTGGATGCGGGGAGCAAATCGGGCGAGGATCTGCTCTTCCTCGCCAACGGCTCGATGAAAAATCCGCGCCGTCATCTGCCGCCCGGCACGATGATGGGGCCAAAGCAGAAAGCGTGGTTCAAGGAAACGCTGAAGACATCCGATGCGACGTGGAAAATCTGGGCCAATTCCGTGCCCGCCATGACGCTGCGCATCGATCTTTCCGCCATTCCCTTTGCCGATTATCCCGATGTCGTCGTCGCCGACGATGGTTGGGGCGGCTATCCGGGAGAGCTTTCGGAACTGATGCACTTTGTTTCGCGCGAGGGCATCGGAAATCTCATTTCCTGCACCGGCGATCATCACATGCACGCCATGGCGCTGCTCTGCGAAGACCCGGACGCGAAACCGCCCAAGCCCGTGGCCGCGGAATTTCTGGTGACGGGAATTTCCTCGATGCCGATGTTCGCCGAATTCGAATATGGCTCGCGCGATACGCCCGCGTTTCATCGCCTCATCAGCTATGAATCGAACGGCAGCCAAATCGAAAATCTGAATTCGCTGCTGATGGAAGGCACAATGAGCGCGCTGCTACGCTCCTACACCGGCTCCGACATGCTGGCGCACGCAGCCGCCACCCGCATCAATCCGCATCTGGCTTACGCAGACAGCAATTCCAACGGCTATGCCATCCTGCGGTTGAGCGCCGCCACCGCCGAATGCGAACTTGTCACGGTCAAACCCGTACAGACCGATTACGGGCCGGAGGGCGCGCCGGTGCTGCGCCGCGCCAAATTCCGCCTTTCCGCCTGGGGCAAGGGTGCGCCAGTGGTGGAGAAGGCCGAAATTCTCGGGCCCGCCCCGCTCGCCTCCGGCTAATACGAAAACCATGAGTGACAGGGTGTCACCCCGTCGCTAAATTCGCGGCCGAAAAGAACATCAGGTGGGAAATGGCCGTTCAGGATTATGCAAAATACGACGCAGTGGGGCTGGCCGAATTGGTCGCCAACCGCGACGTGACGCCAAGCGAATTGGTCGAGGAGGCCATCGCGCGCGCCGAGGCCGTCAACCCCAAGCTGAACGCGATTGCCTACAAAGCCTATGACGCCGCGCGCGCGAGCGTTGCGAAGGGATTGCCGAAAGGACCCTTCACCGGCGTGCCGTTTTTCCTGAAGGACATTCTGGCCTTCGCAACCGACATGCCGACGCGGCAGGGCACCGCTTTCATGCCGCCGATTCCATGGGGGCAGGATTCCAATCTGACGGCGCGCTATCGCGCGGCGGGCCTGGCGATCCTCGGCAAAACCAATGTGCCGGAATTCGGTCTGGTGCCGACGACGGAGTCGCGGCTCTATGGTGCTGCACACAATCCCTGGAACCTCGATCATTCCACGGGCGGATCATCGGGCGGATCGTCGGCGCTGGTCGCCGCATCCGTGGTGCCGATGGCGCATGCCAATGATGGCGGCGGCTCGATCCGGATTCCATCTTCGTGCTGCGGCTTGCTCGGATTGAAACCGACGCGCGGGCGCGTGAGCTATGGCCCCGATTTCGGCGATTCCGTGGACGGGCTTTCCATCGATCATGTTGTGAGCCGCACGGTGCGCGACAGCGCGGCGGCGCTCGACGCAACCGCGGGCAATGTGCAGGGCGATCCCTATTGGGCGCCGCCGGCACCCGCATCCTGGCTCGAAGAAATCAAAACCGCCCCGAAGCAGCTTCGCATCGCATTCACGACAAAAACGCTGGACGGCAAAAAGGTTCATCCCGATTGCGCGGCGGCGGTGGAAAAGGCGGCCAAGCTCTGCGAAAGCCTCGGCCATATCGTGGAGGAAAATTCGCCATCGGTGGATATGTCCTCGCTCTTTCAGCCTTTCATCGCGGTGTGGTCGTCCAATCTGGCAGCACCCATCGACATGATCGGAATGCTCACGGGCCAGACGCCGAGCCGCCAATTGTTCGAAGGCCTCACCTGGGGCATCTACGAAATGGGCAAGAAGGTCACGGCCAGCGAATATCTGCGCGCCAAGGCGATGATGGCGCAGACCACGCGCAATGCCGCGCGCTTCCACGATACTTACGACATGTGGCTGACGCCCACGCTCGCGACACCGCCGGTGAAACTCGGCACCATCGACATGGACGAAACCGATGCGCTGAAAGTGTTCGCGTCGCTGAACGAATATGTGCCGTTCACGCCGATTCAGAACGTCACCGGCCAGCCCGCGATCAATGTGCCGCTGTCGTGGAACGCCGACAATCTCCCCATCGGCGTGCAATTCGTCGGCCGCTTCGGCGATGAAACGGGCTTGCTGAAACTCGCCGCCCAACTCGAAAACGCCGCACCCTGGGCTTCGCAATACGCCAAGGTCAGGGTGAACTGATGCGCTTTGCCGAATATGGCCGCACCGACGCGGTCGGGCTCGCCGAGCTTATCCGCAAGAAGGACATCACGCCGCTCGAAGCGGTGGATGAAGCCATCGCGCGCGCCGAGGAACTGAATCCGAAGCTCAACTGCATCGTCTTCAAGGCCTATGAGCGCGCGCGCGACGCGGCGAAGGCGGGGCCGAAAGGCCCGCTTGCCGGCGTGCCGATGCTGCTGAAAGACATGCGCGCGGATTGCGAAGGCATGGTCACGCGCTCCGGCTCGCGCTTCACGCTGGATGTTCCGGCCGAAAAAGATTGCACGCTCGTCGCGCGCTACAAGGAAGCAGGGCTCATTCCGCTTGGCAAAACGAATGTGCCGGAATTCGGATTGATCCCGACCACCGAATCCATATTGTGGGGTGCCGCGCAAAATCCGTGGAAGCACGGCATGACCACCGGCGGATCGTCGGGCGGATCGGCGGCGGCGGTGATCGCGGGCATCGTTCCGGTGGCGCACGCAACCGATGGCGGCGGCTCGATCCGAATTCCCGCGTCGTGCTGCGGGCTTGTGGGCTTGAAGGTTTCGCGCGGGCGCGTCACGCAAGGCCCCGATGCCGCGGATTCGCTCAGCGGCCTCAGCGTGGACAACATGGTCAGCCGCAGCGTGCGCGATACCGCCGCCGTGCTCGACATGACATGCGCGCATGATTACGGCGATCCTTATTTCGCGATTACGCCGGAAGGTTCCTATCTCGAAGGCATCAAGACGAAACCGAAGCGATTGAGAATCGCCATCGCGCTGAAATCGCCGGACGGATCGGCCTTCGATCCGCAGGTGCTGGCCGCGATCAAGAATGCCGCGAAAATTCTGGAAGACCTCGGCCACATTGTCGAGGAAGCGACGCCGGAGGCCGATTTCGTCACCGTCCGATTCGCGTTCATGTTGCTGTGGGGAACCAACGGCGCCTATGCCATCGAAACGCTGTCGCGCTCGATGAACCGCGTGCCCTCGCTCGATTATCTTGAACCGATCACCTTCAGCCTTTACGAGCGCGGCAAGGCGGTGGCGGGTTATTATCATATCTGGGCGGTACAGATGCTGCATCGCGCCGCGCGCGTCGTCGCCAAATTTCACGAGACTTACGATGTGTGGATGACGCCGACGATGGCGCAATTACCGTTTGCGCACGGCATCATCGACCGCAACGACGCCGATGTGGAGCGCGCCTTCAATCCGGTATTGCATCACGTTCCCTTCACATCGCTGCAAAACGCCACGGGCCAGCCCGCGATCAATTTGCCGCTGGGGATGAGCGCGGAGGGATTGCCCATTGGCGTGCAATTCGTCGCGCGTTCGGGCGATGAGATGACGCTGCTGAAACTCGCCGCCGAAATTGAGGAAGCCGCCCCCTGGGCCAATCGCCGCCCGGAGATAGCATTGTGACGAACACACAGATTCATCCTCCCCTTGAGGGAGGGTGGATTTTCATTTCATTCGTGAAACTACACATAATTCCAAAAGGAACGCGCCGATGGCCTTCGCAGAATTCAACGATTACGACGCGCTCGGCCTTGCCCATCTGGTACGGCGCGGCGAAGTTTCGCCCACCGAACTGGTGGAAGAAGCCATCGCGCGCATCGAGCGGCACAATCCCAAGCTGAATGCTGTCGTTTATAAAGCCTATGACGAAGCGCGCGCCGCGGCGAAAGGCAAGCTCGCCGATGGGCCGTTCAAAGGCGTGCCGTTTCTCATCAAGGACATCGGCGTGGCGGTCGAAGGCTGGCCGATGACGAACGGCTCGGCCTATCTCAAGGATTATGTTTCCAAACACGATAGCGAACTCACGCGGCGCTATCGCGCGAGCGGCGTGGTGCTGCTTGGCAAAACCAACACGCCGGAATTCGGAATTCCCGGAACGACCGAAGGCCGCCATCTCGGCATCTGCCGCAACCCGTGGAACCCCGATCATTCCTCGGGCGGCTCGTCGGGCGGCGCCGCATCGGCGGTCGCAAGCGGCATGGTGCCGATGGCGCACGGCTCTGACGGGCTCGGCTCGATCCGAATCCCCTCGGCGCAATGCGGCCTTGTGGGCATGAAGCCGACGCAATATCGCAATCCCGGCGCGCCGGACGATCGCGGCCGGGCGCACGGTTTTGTCGTCGATCATGTGCTGACGCGCAGCGTGCGCGATTCTGCGGCGATGCTCGACTGGACGGGATATCCCGAAGAGGATTCGCCTTACGCGCCGCCGCAGAAAACGCGCGACTATATGGACGAAATCAAAACCGCGCCCGGCAAATTGAAAATCGCCTATTGCACCGACACGCCGAGCAAGACGCTGCCGACGGCGGATGTTCAGGCGGTGTTCGATTCCACGCTCAAGCTGCTCGAAGAGATGGGCCACACGCTGATCGAGAAAAAGGAACTGCCCATTGAATGGCGCAAGCTTTACAAGGCGCAGAGTTTTGTTTCGGGCGCGATGTTCGTGGCGTCCATCGAGGATTGGAAGCGCATTCTCGGCCGCGATCCCCGCGAGGAAGATATGGAGCCGCTGGCGTGGAACGCCTATCAGGCGAGCCAATCGCTGAAAGGCGCGCAAGTGGGTTGGGGCATGCAGACGCTGCGCCATATCTGCCGCGAGATCGTGGGCCTGTGGCGCGAATTCGACGTGCTGCTGTCGCCGGTCACGATTGCGCCGCCGCCGCCGATCGGCCATCTGGATCCGGTGAATGTGAACCCGCAGGAATTCAACAAGCGCCAATCGCGCATCTTCGGCTATACGCCGCCGTTCAACATGACGGGCCAACCTTCGTTGTCGCTGCCGCTCGGCATGTCGAAAGACAAATTGCCTATCGGCATGATGTTCACCGGGCGCTATGGCGACGAGGCGACTTTGTATCGGCTCGCGGCGCAACTGGAAGAAGCGCGGCCGTGGTTCGACCGCACCGCACCGATGTTCGGCTGAAGACATTTCGGATTGAATTTATCCATTTTCGTCTTGGCCGGGCTTGTCCCGGCCACCCATGAACACCCTGCGAGACGGAGGATATGGGTGGCCGCCACGAGGGCGGCCATGACGTGTGAGGTTTACGATACAATCGAAACCAAATGAACTTGGAGTGGTTGCATCGCGCCACGGCGCGCCTATCTTTCGGTTGCGAAGCGCTGCGGTTTCCCCTCCCGAAACGGGAGGGAGGGGGGATACCCCCCTCTAAAGTTTCAGGAACAACCGAAAGACCTTTGTTCAGGGAAATCAACGAATTGGCAAAAATCGAAACGCCCATTCACATCATCGGCGGCGGGTTGGCCGGCAGCGAAGCGGCGTGGCAAGCCGCAGCGGCGGGCGCGCGCGTGGTGTTGCATGAAATGCGCCCGGTTCGGGGCACAGATGCGCACCAGACCGATGGCTTGGCGGAACTTGTCTGCTCCAATTCGCTGCGCTCCGACGATTGGGAGAATAATGCCGTCGGCTTGCTGCATGAGGAAATGCGCCGCGCCGGTTCGCTGATCCTGCGCGCCGCCGACGCGCACAAATTGCCCGCGGGCGGCGCGCTTGCGGTGGACCGGCATGGATTTTCCGCCGCAATCACATCCGCAATCGAAAATCATCCGAACATTGAAATCCGCCGCGAGGAAATCGGCGCACCGCCGGAAGATTGGCAATCGGTGATTGTCGCCACCGGCCCGCTGACCTCGCCCGCCTTGGCCGATTACATTCGCGCGCTGTCGGGCGAGGATTCGCTTTCCTTCTTCGACGCCATCGCGCCCATCGTGCATAAAGAGAGCATCGATTTTTCCATCGCCTGGATGCAATCGCGTTACGACAAGGGCGATGGTGCGGATTATGTGAATTGCCCGTTGAGCGAAGACGAATATCGCGCCTTCATCGCCGCGCTGTTGGCGGGCGAGAAGACCGAATTCAAGGAATGGGAAACTTCCACGCCCTATTTCGAAGGCTGTTTGCCCATCGAAGTGATGGCGGAGCGCGGCGCGGAGACGCTGGCCTTCGGGCCGATGAAGCCCGTGGGGCTTTGTGATCCGCGCGTGGGGCGGCGGCCATACGCGGTCGTGCAATTGCGGCAGGACAATGCGCTCGGCAATTTGTGGAACATGGTGGGCTTTCAGACCAAGCTGAAACATGGCGAACAGACGCGCATTTTCCGCACGATTCCGGGTTTGCAGGATGCGAGCTTTGCGCGGCTCGGCGGGCTGCATCGCAACACCTTTATCAATTCGCCCGCGTTTGCTCGACGGCGCATTGCGGCTGAAAGCGCGGCCAAGATTGCGCTTTGCGGGCCAGATCACCGGCGTCGAAGGCTATGTGGAAAGTGCGGCCATCGGTTTGCTGGCGGGGCGTTTCGCGGCGGATGAATGCGATCACAGCGCCACCGCCCACCACAGCACTTGGCGCTTTGCTCGGCCACATCACGGGCGGCGCGGATTCAAAAACCTTCCAGCCGATGAATGTGAATTTCGGGTTGTTTCCCGATCTTGGCGCGCGCACCAAAGGCAAGGATCGCAAGAAAGCGATGGCGCATCGCGCGATTGCGGATCTGGAGAACTGGTTGAATGGTGAGCGCGCGGCGGCGGAATGATTAGATTCGGCCGCGAATGTTTGCATTCAACATCGCCAAGCTGTCTTCGCCAGAGCGGCAATTCCGCGCGATCGCGGAAGGGGTCAAAATCGGGTTTCGTCACGAGCTTGAGATAGGCCGGAGCCGTCGCGGCGGGAAGCAAGGCAGAAATTGAGGAAGCAGGGATTGAAATCCGCCGCGCTGCCGCCAATTTCTCACTGGCACGCGCAGCGATCTTTCTCATAACCCGCTTCAATGCCTCCCTGCCCTGCCCCGCGATGATTTCGTCGATGGAAAGATTTTCCGCGACGAGAAAATCCACCGGCAAATAAATTTTCCCGCGCGAGGCATGAAACGGAATGGCCCGCAAAAGGCCCGTAAGCGCGAAAGCGATTCCGGCGTTCCGCGCCGCTTCGCCCAAATCTTCGCCCAGAATCAAACCCGCCAATCGCATCAGATTGGCGGAAGTCGCATCACAATAGGCTTCCAGCGCCGCCAAATTCGCGAAAACTTCCGCGCCCGCATCCAGCGCGCGCGCATCGATCATCGCTTCGAACGATTCCATGGGAAGATTCACACGGGCAAAAAGCTCGGCGAGCGCCCGCACGACATCATGGGCGCGAGGGTTGCCATCGCGCGCGCCTTCCACCGCCTCGCGCCACCATTGCAGGCGGATCGCGCCCAGCATCGGCTCGCGCACCGCCTCGGCCACGCGGGCGATTTCGTGATTGAAGGCGTAGAGCACAAACAACAGCGGCCGCTTTTCAGCGGGCGCGAACAGCGTGGCCCAATAGCGGTCGGGATCGAAGCGCTTGACCGTTTCTTCGCAAGCTGCAAATGCGGTTTCGATGCCCATTTTGCGCCCAGCAAAAAGCCGCCCGGTTTCCCGGACGGCTCTTTTACGCTCAATCGCGCGAAGCGATCAAAAAAGATTCTGCGCCGAGACCATGCAGAACAGCATGGGGATCGAAAGCAGCGTGTTGACGCGGCTGAACTGGCCAGCGGCTTTCGCGGCCGCGGCCTTGGCCTCTTTCGACAGATCGGGATATTTGTTCCCGATGTTCAGCACCTTCTGCTGGTTCGGCCAGATGATGAACCAGACATTGAACCACATGACGATGCCCATCCACATGCCGATGCCGAGCACGATAGGCATTGGCGTGGTGAAGTTCTCGGATGCGTCGATGGTCAGCGCCTGCACCAGATAACCGTTGAGATAGGCAAGGATCAGGCCGAAGAAGATCGTGCCCATAGCACCCCAGCGGAACCAGAACAGGGCTTCCGGCGCGATGTAGCCCGAAACGCCTTTCTTCAGATCGTCGGGAATTTTCGGCATGGTCGGCGTCTGCACGAAATTGAAATACCACAGAAGCCCGATCCACATCACGCCGCAGATCACATGCAGCCAGCGCACGAAAAAGCGCCAGAAGTTGTAGCTATCAAAACCCTGCACTTGCAGATAGATGAGAAACACGACAGCCGCGAGCACGAAGCCCGCGATGACGGTGTTGCGAAGACTGGAAAGGATTGCGCTCATTTTATTCCCCCGATGGGCTTGGCGTCGGGCCACATTTTACCCGATTCCCTTCCGGGTCCAGCCTTTTTTGACCCTCAAATGGCAAGTCTTTTTGGCCGCGCCATCCTGAGCCAGGTCACCACGATCAGCCGCGTCACCATCACCGCCGTGAAGAAGGAGGTGATGATGCCCACGCCCAGCGTGACGGCGAAGCCGCGAACCGGCCCCGAACCAAGCTGGAACAGAATCAGCGAGGCGATCAGATGAGTCATATTGGCGTCGATAATGGTGGCCATGGCGCGGCGAAAGCCGGTGTCGATAGAGGCGAGCATGGATCGGCCGTTGCGCTGTTCCTCGCGTATTCGCTCATAGATCAGCACGTTGGCGTCGACCGCCATGCCCATGGTGAGCACGATGCCCGCGATGCCCGGCAGCGTCAGCGTCGCGCCGAAGAGGGTGAGTGCGGCGAGCAGCAGAATCACGTTCAGGGTCAGCGCCACATCGGCGAAGACGCCGAACAGGCCATAGCGCGCGATCATGAACAGCACGACCAGAATAAGCCCGCCAATGGCCGAATATTTGCCCGCCTTGATCGAATCGGCGCCAAGCTCGGCGCCCACCGTGCGCTCTTCCAAAATCTTCAGCGGCGCGGGCAGCGCGCCCGCGCGCAGCAGAACCGACAGATCATTGGCGCTCTGCACCGTGAAGGTGCCCGAGATTTCGCCCGAACCACCCAGGATCGGCTCCTGAATCACAGGCGCGGAAATCACCTTGTTATCCAGCACGATGGCGAAGCGGCGCTTCACATTTTCCTTCGTCACGTCGCCGAATTCGCGCGCGCCCACGCTGTCGAAGCGGAAGGTGACGATAGGCTCGCCGCTCTGCTGGCTGAAATTGGCGCGCGCATCGGTCAGCCGGTCGCCCGCCACCATCACCCGCTTTTCGATGACGATAGGCGTGGGCGGAGCGCCCTTCTGGCGCGGCTCCTCATAAAGAAGCTCCGAGCCGATGGGCACGATGCCCTTCAGCGCCTGCTCGATGGAGGCGCTTTCGTCCACAAGCTGGAAGGTCATCTTGGCGGTCTTGCCGAGGATGTCTTTCAGCCGCTCGGGATCCTGAAGGCCGGGCACCTGCACCAGAATGCGATCATCGCCCTGCCGCTCGATGGTGGGCTCGCGCGTGCCCATTTCGTCGATGCGCCGGCGCACCACTTCGATGGATTGGTTGACGATCTCGCTCTGGGTTTCCGTCTTGTAGGCATCGGTCATCTTCATGACCAGAAGGCTGTTGCCCGGCTCGGCGAGATCGTAATCGCGCGCGCCCACCGACAGCACCGTGCCGCCGACGGCGGGGTTCAGCCCCTTCAAAATCGTCTTGGCGTCTTCATAGCGCGCGGGATCGAGCACGCGCACGGAAACCGCATCGCCATTCACCTGCAAATCGGTGTAGCCGATGCGCGCCTTGCGCAAGCCCGAGCGGATGTCGCTGACGAGGGATTCGAGCTTGTCCTTCTGCACCTGGTCGAGCTCGACTTCGAGCAGCAGATAGGAACCGCCCTGCAGATCGAGGCCCAGGCTCACCGAATTGGTCGGCAGCCAGCCCGGCATGCGCGCGACAATGTTGGACGGCAGCGCATTGGGCAGCGCGATCAAAATGCCGAAGAACAGGATCAGCCCCGTCAGCACTTTCGACCATGTGGGAATCTGGAGCATGAATTATGGCTTGGAATCGACGGGCTGCGTCTTGGTGCGCACTTCGCTCAGCGTGGCCCTCAGCACCTTGACCTGAACGTCATCGGCGATCTCCACCGTGATCTCGGCATCCTCTTTCTGCGGCGCCTTGGTCACGCGCCCAACGACTCCACCGCCCGTGACTACCGTGTCGCCGCGGCGCAGATTTTCCACCATCTCCTTGTGCTGCTTCATCCGCTGCTGTTGCGGGCGTATGAGAAGGAAATACATGATCGCAAAAACGGCGACGAGCGGTACGATGGAGGTCAGAAAGGAATCTTGCATGGAACGGTTCTCTTGGGCGCGCCGGACTATAGCGGCGCGGGCCTCCTTTGCAACTGGGCATGAACGCAGGCTAAGCCCATGACGGCGCGGGATGATTCCGATATGCAGGCGCGGATTGCCGCGGCGCTGGAGCGGCTGGCGCCTCCTGCCGTCGCGGGGGCGGCACCCGATGCGGGCGAGGCCTTCGTCTGGGAGCCGCTGCATGGCGGGCTGGTGCCGGTTGCCCATGTGGCGCATCTGCCCATCGGGCTTTTGAAGGGCATGGAACACGCCCGCGATACGCTGCTCGAGAACACGCGCCGCTTCGCCGAAGGGCTTCCCGCCAACAATGCGCTTCTGTGGGGCGCGCGCGGCATGGGCAAGTCGTCGCTGGTAAAGGCGGTGCATGCCGAGGTGAACAAGACCCGCGCGGCGCGATTGGTGCTGGTCGAAATCCACCGCGAGGAGATCGCGAGCCTGCCCGTTCTGCTGCGGCTGCTGCGCGCATCGCCTCGCCGGTTTCTTCTCTATTGCGACGATCTGTCCTTCGACAAGGACGACACCAGCTACAAATCGCTCAAGGCCGCACTCGAAGGCGGGATCGAGGGCAGACCTGCGAATGTGCTCTTCTACGCCACATCCAACCGCCGCCATCTGATGCCGCGCGACATGATGGACAATGAACGCTCCACCGCGATCAATCCGTCGGAAGCGGTGGAGGAGAAGGTTTCATTGTCCGACCGCTTCGGATTGTGGCTCGGCTTCCACAATTGCGGGCAGGACGAATATCTTTCGATGATCGAAGCCTATGCGAAGCATTACGGCATCGCGACGCCGCAAAAAGAATTGCACGCGCGCGCGCTTGCGTGGGCGGCGGGACGCGGCAGCCGCTCGGGCCGCGTCGCGTGGCAATTCATTCAGGATCTTGGCGGGGGAGTTGGGGATCAAGCTCGATCAGTAACTCGCCGCCATCAACAGCGGCTTGGGATCGACCGGCTCGATACCTTTACGGATTTCGAAATGGAGCTTGCGGCGTGCGCACGTCGCCGGTGGCGCCCGCATAACCGATCACCTGACCCTTCACCACGCGGTCGCCGCGCGCAACCGTAATGCTTTCGGCGTGCGCATAGGCGGTGACGTAGCCATCGTCGTGACGGATCAGCACCAGATTGCCGTAGCCCTTCAGCTCATTGCCCGCATAGGTGACGATGCCCGCGGCCGCCGCATGGATCGGCTCGCCGAGCGTGGCGGAGATATTGATGCCGTCATTGCGCTCGCCGGTGCCCGATGTTCCGAAGGTCGGAGATGATCTGTCCCTCGACCGGCCAGACGAACTCCCCGGAGCGCACGGACGAATATGTTTCGCCCGGGCGCGGCGTAGGCGTTGCGCGGCGTGTCGCGCGGCGCGGGCAATGGCGTGACGGAATAGGACGGCGCGGAAACGGGCTTGCTGTCGACAACCGCCACGCGGTCTGGTTCGCGCGAAACATCGGGCACGCGCAACACCTCGCCCGGATAGATATGGTTGGGATTGTCGATGGCGTTCAGCGCAATCAGCGTGTTTTCGCTGACATTGTTGCGCTCGGCGATTTCAGACAGCGTATCGCCGCGCTGCACGGTGACGCTGTTATAGGTGATTGCCGGCCAGCCCAGATCGGTATCGGGCGTGGCGCATCCCGAAAGCGCGAGCCCGCACGCAAGCACCGCCGCGCGCCAATCCGGCGCGGCGCTCATTTCTGCATTTCCTTGCGTACATCATCCGGCAACCCCGGCAGCATCGGCACGAACTTGACGGGCAACAGCGTCTGCCGCGTGAGCCCGTTCTCCGTTTTCATGATCTTGGTTAAATATTGAGAAAAGCTTTCCAACGGGCCTTCTTTGCCTAATGGAGCGATAAGAATGCCGCCCGGTTTTAACTGTTCGATAAGGATTTGGGGCACTTCGGCCACCGCCGCCGACAGCAGAATACGGTCGAACGGCGCTGTTTCCGGCCAGCCCTTGAGGCCGTCGCCATGGCGCACCACAACATTGTGTAATTTGAGCGTTTTGAAGCGGGCCTCGGCCAGTTTCAGCAGGGGCTTGTGGCGCTCCATCGTGTAAACCATCCGGCAAAGGGGCGAGAGGACCGCCGCCTGATAGCCCGACCCGGTTCCGATCTCCAGCACGCGGTGATTCGCCCGGACATCGAGGGCCTCGGTCGCATACGCCACGATATAGGGCTGGCTGATCGTTTGCCCGCAGGCGATGGGCAGCGCGGTATTGTCATAGGCGCTCGTTTCGAACGGCGCATCGACGAAAATTTCGCGCGGAGTTTTTGCGACCGCATCCAGCACGCGGGCATCGGCGATCCCCTGTTTGCGCAGCGCCGTCACCAGCGCCATCGCGCGGGCGTCGCTCATGCGAAAAGATTTCTTCATTTTCTCACGCAGCGAAAATTCGGTGAGATTGAGATGCAGCGGCGTGACGGAGATGCGCCCCTCATAAATCGCGGCGAGATCGGTGCCGCGCTTCGGCTTGGAACGCACGCGCTTGAAGCCGATCCAGTAATAGGGATTGCCGCGCATATCCACGCGCCGGTCGAGCACAGCGGTTTGCATGTCGCGCTTGCCCTGTTCGGTGACTTCGATGCCGGTGACTTCATCCGGCTCGCAATCGGGAAAGTTCACATTCATCAGCATGTCGGGCGGCCATCCCGCTTCGAGAAGTTTCTTCACGATCGCGGGCCCATGGGTTTCGGCGCATTGCCAGCGCAGTTTATAGCCTTCGTCGAAACCGTAGGACTGGCTGAGCGCAATCGAGGGAATGCCAAGTGCCGTTCCTTCCATCGCGCCCGCGATGGTGCCGGAATAGGTGACGTCGTCGGCGATATTCGCGCCGCGATTGACGCCGGAGAGCAGAAGCGCGGGTGGTGCCGTCCTTCATGATTTCGGCCAGCGCCATCATCACGCAATCGGTCGGCGTGCCGGCGACGGCGAAACGCTTTTCCGAAACCTGGCGCATGCGAAGCGGCAGCGTGAGCGTAAGCGAATGGGACGCGCCGGATTGTTCGGTTTCGGGCGCCACCACCCACACATCGTCGGTCAGCGAGCGGGCGATAGATTCGGCGATGCCGAGCCCCGGCGCGTGGATGCCGTCATCATTGGTGACGAGAATGCGCAACTATTTTCCCTCCCTTGAAAAGGGAGGGTCGAACCGCAAAGCGGTTCGGGGAGGGATCATGCCGCGGACCCCCACCCGATCCGGTTTCATTTCATTACACCGGATCGTCCTCCCCCTTTCAGGGGGAGGAAAATGTTGCGTCATGTTCTGCGCGTTCATCTCTCGATCTTCTCCACCCCGCCCATATACGGCCGCAACGCTTCGGGCACGGCGATGGAGCCGTCGGGCTGCTGATAATTTTCCATGATCGCGACCAGCGTGCGGCCGACCGCGAGGCCGGAACCGTTGAGCGTGTGGACGAAGCGCGTGGCTTTGGCATCCTTCGGCCGGTAGCGCGCGTTCATGCGGCGGGCCTGAAAATCCCCGCAATTGGAACAGGACGAGATTTCGCGGAAGCGATTCTGCCCCGGCAGCCAGACTTCGATGTCGTAGGTTTTCTTCGCGGCAAAGCCCATGTCGCCGGTGCAAAGCGTCATCACGCGATGATGCAGGCCGAGGCGTTTCAGCACCTCCTGCGCGCAATCGGTCATGCGCTCGTGTTCGGCGTCGGATTGTTCCGGCGTGGTGATCGAGACCAGTTCGACCTTGGAGAATTGATGCATGCGGATCATGCCGCGCGTGTCCTTGCCCGCAGCGCCCGCTTCGGCGCGGAAGCACGGCGTCCACGCGGTCATGCGCAGCGGCAACGCCGCTTCATCCAGAATTTCCTCGCGGACATAATTCGTCAGCGGCACTTCGGCGGTGGGGATGAGCCAGAGATCTTGCTGCAACGGTGCCCCCACTGCTTCCATTGCAAACAGACGGGTTCGATCAGCTTTATCAATTAACTAGCTCCAATTTCCTGCCGAGATGACTCTCGTCTAACATCATCTGGGACTAACTCCTGGACATAGCTTCAATAAGCAGATTGAATCGATCAATACTGTCCATCGTGTGAGTCACATAAAACAGATCTTCTTCGAACTTCGGCAGTTGACCAGTCCCGAACATCGCTTGATCGCGCACCAATAACGGCGGCTGGACTTCGGTGTAGCCGAAGTGTCTCGGTATGCAGATCGAGCATGAAATTGCCGATGGCGCGTTCGAGGCGCGCGAGGCCGGATTTCAGAAACACGAACCGCGAGCCGGAAACTTTCGCGGCGCGCTCGAAATCCATCATGCCGAGGGCTTCGCCGAGATCGAAATGCTCTTTCGGATTGTTCACGCCCGGCCGCGCGCCGAACGCGCGCGCGCGCGCTTCGACATTGGCGTTTTCGTCCGCGCCATCGGGCACATCGGCGGCGGGAAGGTTCGGCAGCGTGGCGAGAATATCTTCCAGCGATTTCTTGTCGGCGCGTTCCTGTTCCTCGCCTTTCTGAATCTCGTCCTTGATCCCGGCGACTTCCGCCATCAGCGCTTGCGCCTTCGCCTCGTCCTTTTGCGCCTTGGCCTGGCCGATCTGCTTGGACGCATCGTTGCGGCGGGCCTGCGCCTCCTGAAGCCGCGTTTGCAGCGCGCGCAAATCCCTGTCGCGCGCGATGAGCGCGGCGGCCAGGCTATCCGCATCCGCCATCCCGCGCCGCTTCAGCCCCGCGATGAAAATGTCGGGATTTTCCCGGATTGCCTTGATGTCGTGCATGGCCGATTCCTCTGGAACTCCCGGTAATGGCATGGGGTGGGTTGGGCGTAAAGTTGGGGCCCGCCGCACCATCCGATTTTTTGCAAGAGACTGATTTGGCGCGATTTTCCCTTTCCGGTTGATCCTGAAAAAACAGGAGGGGGGTCCCCCCTCCCCCTATCCCCGCCCGGCCGATTCCGGCGGCACGCGAGGCGCATTGTAAGGCCGTTTGGGGGAGCGGGGATAAGTCTCGGAAATCGGAAGTCTGCCCCCTCCCCTTGCGGGAGGGGGCGCGGAGCGAAAGCGACGCGGGGGAGGGGTATTCGCGCTGGACCCCTCCCCCGAATGTTTTTCGCGCTCGCGTTGCTACGCGCTCAAAACATTCGCCCCCTCCCGCAAGGGGAGGGGGAAACTACGTTGTTGTCATTTCGTTATTCGCCGCCAGTTCCTTCGCCCGTCTGCGCTCGATCAGCGCCACGGAGAGGATCGAAACCTCGTAAAGCACCACCAGCGGAAGGGCGAGGCTGAGCATCGAGAACACATCGGGCGGCGTCATCACGGCGGCAACCGCGAAAATGCCGACGATGGCGTAGCGCCGCACACTGCGAAGCTGCGCCGCCGAAATGATCCCCACGCGCCCCAGCAGCGACAGCAGCACCGGCATCTGGAAGCAAAGGCCGAAGGCGAAGATCAGCGTCATGACGAAATCGAGATATTCGCTGACCTTGGCCTGAAGCTGGATGCCGAGCATGCCGTGGCCGCCGGGCACTTCGTAGCTCAGGAAAAAGCGGATCGCGAAAGGCAGCATGATGTAGAGCACGAATGCCACGCCGATGATGAAGAAAACGGGCGATGCAAACAGGAACGGCAGGAAGGCGCGGCGCTCCTGCTTGTAAAGGCCGGGCGCGATGAACATCCACAATTGCGCGGCGATGATCGGGAATGAAAGGCAGAGGCCCGCGAACATTCCCACTTTCACATAAGTGAAAAATGTTTCGTAGAGCTGCGTGTAGATCAGATGATCGTTAGGCTGGCCCGCGAGTGCGGCCGACAGAGGTGCTGTGAGGAAGCCGTAAATTTCCTTCGCGAAGATGAAGCAGATGATGAAGCAGATGAGGAACGCCACGATCGACCAGATCAGGCGCTTCCTCAATTCGATCAGATGATCGAGCAGCGGGGCTTTGCTCGCTTCGATTTCGGCTTCGTCGTCGGGCGCGCGCTCGTTCATGGCGGCGGTTCGGCGGCGGGTTCGGCTTCAGCTTCCGCTTCGGCGGGCGCGGCCGCGTGCGGCGGCAGGATGGAATTCTCCGAAATGCGCGCGTTGCGCAGCGCGTCGATCTCGGCGCGCAATTCGTCAAGCTCGCTTGCGCGCGCCATCTCGTCGAAGCTCTTGCGGAACTGGTCAGCCATCGCGCGCGCGCGGCCCACCCAGCGGCCGAGAATGCGCATCAGCCGCGGCAAATCCTTCGGGCCCACCACCACAAGGGCCACGATGAGGAGGATGAGAATGTGACTCCAGCTAAAGTCGAGCATCACTTTCCCTCCCTTGAAAAGGGAGGGACGAAACGTCCGAAGCAAAGCGAAGGACGTTTCAGGGAGGGATCAGGCCACGATGCTTGTGGAATTGACCCCCACCCGATCCGTCTGCGCTTCGCTTCGCCGGATCGACCTCCCCCTTTCAGGGGGAGGAAATTCGGGGCGCACCGCATTTATCCGGCCGTGTGATCTTTGTTCGTCTCTTCGCGACGTTCGGGCGGGATGGCGCGCGGTTCGTCGTCGGGATCGTTGAGCCCCTTGCGGAAGCTGCGGATGCCCTTGGCGATGTCGCCCATGAGATCGGAAATCTTGCCGCGCCCGCCGAACAGCAACAGCACGATCACCGCCAGAATCAGAATATGCCAGATGCTCAGCGCACCCATCGAACTCTCCCTTTGCCGCCCCGAAGGCTAGCACAGGAGCGGTTAAAGCCCCGACGCATCTGCGATGCAAGGTTCGTCACCGATTTTCCCCCCTGTTCACGGGGGAGGTGCCGAGCGTAGCGAGGCGGAGGGGGCGAATTCGGTGTTCGCCCCCCTCACCGCCTTCGGCGGTACTCCCCCCGTAAACGGGGGGAGAAACTATCCAATTAGAATCTCGCCCTTGCGGCCGAGCGAGGCGGCGAGCGCGCCTAGCCGCTTCTGGACCGGCTCGCCCGCGATGTTTTCGCGCTTTCGGGAGACATCGAGCAGCACGCGGGTGGGCGTCATGCGCAGGCGATAGTGCGGCAACTCGCCCTGCGCGGTGGCCGACAGCGCAAAGCACAGCCGTGCTGCCAGCCCCATGCGGCGGGCGGCGATATCGTCGTCCTCGCTCAGAAGATCGTGGGCGGCGATTTCGCGGGGGAAATCCTCATCGCCATTGTAGCGGTGGAAGATGGCAGTGGCTACAGCCGCGCGCGCGCGATGGGTGGCGCCCGCGAACGGCGCGGTCAGCACCTGATTGAACGCGCCGAGCGCGCGGTCATCCGGGTGGCGGCGCCAACCGATGTCGGAGAACAGGCACACCGCATGGCGGATGCGGCGCAATTCGGAATCTTCGTCCGCGAACAGCGCGCCCGTCCACGCAAACATTTCCTCGGCATGCGCGGGCGTGCGGCTCTGGCGATGATTGGAGTCGGTCGCAAATTCGATCATCGGATCCTTGGCGCGTTCGTCCTCCGAAAGGCGCGTGTGCAAAATGCCTTCGCGCAAACCATAGGCGGAGATCACGACATCCTTGATGCCGGTCGTATCGAGCAGCCGCTCCAGCACCACCGCGCCATAGGGAAGCGCCTCGGCGCGCCGTCGCGAAACAATGCCCATCTTGTCGAGCGATTTGCGCGACAGCCGCGACAGCGCCTTGCACAGGCGCAGCGCGCGCGACGCGGGGATGCGGTAATTGTGCAGAACGTGGAGAGGATAATTCGTCTCCTCCATATCCACGCGCGCGAAACTGCGCCACACGCCGCCCACGGCATAAAGCGAACGGCCCGCGAGCTTGTCGAAATTGGCGAGCGCGGAAAGCCCCTCATCCACCAGCTTGCGCGCGCCATCGGGATCGCCGTGTGAAATATCCATCAGGCGCAGCGGGCCGAAAGGCAGCGTGAGTGCCGCACCGGTTTTGCCGTTCTTCACCGTCACCATGTCGAGGCTGCCGCCGCCGAGATCCGCCGCGAGCCCATCGGCATCGGGAATGCCCGCGAGCACGCCTTCGGCGGCGATGCGCGCTTCTTCCTCGCCCGAAAGCACGCGGATCGGCCCGCCCCATTTGGCTTCGGCGCGGCGGATGAATTCGGTGCCGTTGGCCGCGTCGCGCGCCGCCGCCGTGGCGACGGCCTCGCGCGTTTCGGCATGCAGCGCATCGGCCAGCATGCGGAAGCGGCCGAGCGCTTCATACGCAAGTGCTATGCCTTCTTCATGCAGGCGGCCCGTCGTGACCATGTTGCGGCCGATGGCGCAGATGGCTTTCTCGTTGTGCACGATGGAGGGCGCGCGCGCGATTTGCTCATAGATCACGAGGCGCACCGAATTGGACCCGATATCGACAATGGCGATGGGGCCGTTCTTCCCGCGCGTTGCGCGCGAGGGCAGCGGCGCACGGATGTCCGACACGCTCAATCGCGCCTCGCGGCGATGGACACAGGCCGCGAGGATTCCACTTTCAGCGCGCGGCCGCGGCCCGAAAGCGACGGATTGGTCATGAAATAGGTGTGGGCGGAGAAGGCGTCCTCGTCGCGATAGGCGGGATCGCGCAGATATGTGCCGTCCGCATTCATGCTCCAGCTCTGCGCCTGATCCTTGAGCAGCGCCACCATGATCTGATCGAGAATCTGCTGATGGACGGTGGGATTTTCCACCGGCACCAGCGCTTCGACGCGGCGGTCGAGATTGCGCGGCATCCAGTCGGCGGAGGAGATGAAGATTTTCGCTTTCGGCGAAGGCAATTCATGGCCGTTGCCGAAGCAGATGATGCGGCCATGTTCGAGGAAGCGCCCGACAATGCTTTTCACGCGGATATTGTCGGAGAGGCCCGGCACGCCGGGGCGCAGACAGCAAATGCCGCGCACCACAAGCTCGATGCGCACGCCCGCCTGGGACGCGCGATAAAGCGCGTCGATGATGGAGGAGTCCACCAGCGCATTCAGCTTGGCCCAGATCGCGGCGGGTTTTCCGGCGCGGGCATGGGCGATTTCCTCATCGATGCACGACATCAATTTGGCGCGCAGATTGAGCGGGGAGATCGCGATTTTTTCCAGCGCCGCGGGCTCGGCATAGCCGGTGATGTAATTGAAAAGCTGTGCGGCATCGCGGCCCAGCGCGGGATCGGCGCTGAACAGCGAGAGATCGGTATAAACCTTCGCCGTGACGGGATGATAATTGCCCGTGCCGAAATGAACGTAAGTGCGCAGATGGCCGCTTTCGCGCCGCACGACGAGGCTCACTTTCGCATGGGTCTTAAGCTCGATGAATCCGTAAACGACCTGCACGCCAGCGCGTTCCAGATCGCGCGCCCAGCGGATGTTTGCTTCTTCATCGAAACGCGCTTTCAATTCCACCAGCGCGGTCACGGATTTGCCTGCTTCCGCAGCCTCGATCAGCGCCTTGACGATGGGGGAATCTTTGGACGTTCGATAAAGCGTCTGCTTGATCGCAACCACATCGGGATCGGCCGCCGCTTGCCGGAGGAACTGCACCACCACATCGAAACTTTCGAAGGGATGATGCACCACGATGTCTTTGGCGCGAATCGCGGCGAAGCAATCCCCGCCATGATCGCGGATGCGTTCGGGAAAGCGCGCGATATAGGGCACGAATTGCAGATCGGGCCGTTCCTCGATGATGAGCTGCCGTGTGTCGGTCAATCCCAGAAGATCGACCAGCACAAGCTCCGAAGGCTTCAGCGTCAATTGATCGGCGATGTAGCCGCGCAAATCGGCGGGCATCGAGGCCGAGCATTGCATGTGGATCACCGATCCGCGGCGGCGGCGCTTGAGCAGCGTTTCGAACAGGCGAACGAGGTCTTCGGCTTCTTCCTCCACTTCCACGTCGCTGTCGCGCAGCACGCGGAAAAGGCCGGAGCCGCGCACGATATGACCGGGGAAGAGACGTTGCAGAAAAAGCTCGATGACTTTTTCCAGCGATAAAAAGCGCGCGACCTTGCCGTCATCGGGCAGGCGGATAAAGCGTTGCAATTGCGCAGGCACCGGCAACAGCGCCGTGACGGCCTTGTTGTCTTTCTTGCGAGTCAGTTGCAGGGCCAGCGTAAAACCCAGATTGGGAATGAACGGAAACGGATGCGCGGGGTCGAGCGCCAGCGGCGTCAGCACCGGAAAAATCTGCTCGCGAAATTCGGCGTCGAGCAATTTGTGATCGTCATCGGAGAGATCGCGATGATCCAGCACCGCGACGCCCGCGTCCTTCAAATCCGCACGCAGGCTTGCCCAGATGCGCTGCTGGTCGGCGATGAGCGCGCCCGCGTCGGTATCCACGCGCGTGATCTGTTGGGCCGGTGTCAGCCCGTCATCGCTTTGCGTCGAAACGCCGGCGGCGACCATGCCTTTGAGGCCGGCCACGCGCACCATGTAGAATTCGTCGAGGTTGGAGGCGGAGATCGAGAGAAACCGCAAGCCGCTCCAGCAGCGGATGGCGGGTGTTCTCCGCCTCCTCCAGCACGCGGCGGTTGAAGGCGAGCCACGAAAGTTCCCGGTTCACAAAGCGGTCGGGCGAGGCCGGATCGATGGCGGGCGGCGGCAAAGGTGCGGCTTCCGGCTCGAAAGGCAGCGTATCGCCCTCGTCCAGCGCGAGATTCTCCGGTGCGGCCCTGGTTTTGCTCATGGGCCGAACCTAAAGGAAATAGATGAATCTGTCATGGCAGGGGCGTTTCGATCAGTTCCCGCACCAGCGCCAGATTGACGGGCCGCCCCTCGGCCAAAGCCTTGGCGTCGGCCGCGGCCACGAAAGCGCGGATCGCGGCGGGCGTGCGCTCCAGCGACAGGATCATGCGGCTGATGACCTGTTCCGGCACGATCAATTGACGGTCGGCGAAGAGTTTCTGCGCGAGGGCTGCGAGCAGGCTTTCGTCGGGCGCCCACAGCGCGAAGGAAAGAATCGCGGCAAAGCGCGAGGCAAGATCGGGCAGCGTCACCACCCATGCGGCGGGCGGCTCATGGCCGGTGAGAAGCACGGGGCGCTCGCGCGATGCGCCCTCGATCAGCGCGAAGAGAATCGAATCGCGCGTGTTGTTCGCGGCACTCGAATCCACATCCTCGATGACAAGCGGTTTGGCGCGGTCGATCTGTTCGAGCGCATTTGCCGAAATGATTTGCGCACCCGCCCGCTCGCGCCACACCGATACAAGATGCGTCTTTCCCGATCCGGGCGGGCCGTGCAGCACCGCCGCCGTCACCGGCCAATCGGGCCATGAATCGATGAAGGCAAGCGCTGCTTCATTGCCGGGTGCCGCGATGAAATCGCCACGGCCAAGCGCCGCCTTCGATTCCAGCGGAAGCACAAGCTGCGCCGCCATGCTCATGCCACGCGCTTGCGCGCGAAAAATGCGCCGAACCACAGCCCGCCATAGGCGAACCACGACATCAACGTGACCACGCCCGTCGCAAGCGCCGCGTATGCCGAGAATTGCGGCGCATCGATGTGCAACACGAGAAACAGCAGCATCAGCCCGACATAAGACACTTGCACGACCGTGTTGAGCTTGCCGATGGGCAGCGGCTTCACGCGCAACGGCAGCATCAGCACATGGGCGAATGCGATGGCGATGACGATGGCCAAATCGCGCGCAATCACCAGCACGCTCAGCCACCATGGCGCGACACCGAGCACCGACAAGGTGAGAAACGCCGCCAGCATCAGCAATTTATCCGCCGCCGGATCGAGATAGCGCCCGAAGCGCGTGGTCATGCCGAAGCGCTTGGCAAGGAAACCGTCCGCCGCATCGCTGAGGCCCGCGAATGCGAAAATGCCAAGTGCGGCGCGATTGTCGCCCCACATCAGCAACACCGCCAAAGCAGGCGCCGCCGCAAGCCTGAGCGCGGTCAACAGATTGGGAATCTGGCGCAGTGGCCCCTTCATTGCGCGCCCGCGCCCGAATCCGGCGCGGCCACGGAAAGCCACCATGTGCCGCCCTGATTGGAAAGATCGAGCCCGCCCTGCGTCAGGAAATCGTGCAATTGATCGGCACTGCCCGCATAGGTGATGACGATCTGCGCCTCGCCGATATTCATCGCCACCACATCGACATCGAGCACGGTGGAAATGGCGGCGAGCTTCTGCTGCACAAGACCCCAATCGGTGACGGATGCGATCTTCACATTCGCCGTCAGCTTCTGGCGCGCGCTGAAATCCACCGCCGAGCGCGACTTCCACGCATTGGAGATGGCGTCCGCCGCCGCATCGGCCGCATCGCCGAACGCCTTGGCGGCGGGCGTGCCGGGCGCGAGGGGCACGGTGATATCCGGCAAAGCCTGCGACACGTTCGGGCCCAGAATGCGCAGCTTCACGGTGATGTGGTCTTTGGCGGGCAATGCCTGCGCCAGCACCACTTGTCCGGCCTGCATGCGCGCGGCAATCGGGCCCACATCGTTCCAGGTGGCGCTGCCATATTGGAGCGCGCTCAGCGTGACGCCATCCATCGCATCGCTCGACGGCGAGATCATCGGCACCGCCGCAGCCGCAAAGCGCTGGTCGTTCCACGCCGCCGCCCATGGCGAGCGCGGCGCATAGGCCTGACCCATCGGGATCACCAGAATGGGCCGCGCCTGCGCATCGGTATAGGCGACGTTGGCACCGCGGAAGAACCGGCGCACCGCATCGGTGTTGAACACATAGGTCACCTCGGCCACATAGCGCGTGGTCGAGCGGCGCTCGTTTGTGATGTCGTAAGTGCGGATCAGCCGCTGGATGCCCACATCGTCGAGCGCGGGCACCTTGGCCCAGTCCTGCGAGCGGGTGAGGCGATGGATCAGCGTGACCCAGGCCTGCTGGCGGCCCTTGTTGATGGCGATGGTCTGGGCCTCGGTGGAGGAGGCCGCGCTGGCGTCCACATGGACGTTTGCCACCGTATAGGGGTCCGAATCGGCCCGCGCCGCGGCCAGCGGCACAAGGCAAAGGGCAGCAATAACAAGGATCAGGCGCGAAAGCGGCATGGGGAAACCCTTTGAGCCGGGGGACTATAATGGCCGGTGGCACGGTGGCGAAAGCGAGGCTTGCGGCCCCGCCCCCGCCCGCTTAAACGAAGGGACACATGACCCGCAATTCTCTCACTTATAAAGACGCAGGCGTCGATATCGACGCGGGCGAGGCGCTGGTGGAGCGGATCGCGCCCGCCGCCCGCGCCACGCGGCGGTCCGGGGCGGATGCCGACCTCGGCGGATTCGGCGGGCTGTTCGACCTGAAGGCGGCGGGGTTTCGCGACCCCGTGCTGGTCGCCTCCACCGACGGGGTGGGCACCAAGCTCAAGATCGCCATCGAGACGGGAATTTTTTCCGGCATCGGGCAGGACCTTGTGGCGATGTGCGTCAACGACATCGTGGTGCAGGGGGCGGAGCCGCTGTTCTTTCTCGATTATTACGCGACCGGAAAATTGAACGTCGATGACGCGGCGGTCGTGATCGAGGGCATCGCGCGCGCCTGCAAGGAGAGCGGCTGCGCGCTGATCGGCGGCGAGACGGCGGAAATGCCCGGCCTTTATGCCAAGGGCGATTTCGATCTGGCCGGATTCACGGTGGGCGCGGTTGAGCGCGGGAACATTTTGCCCAAGACCGTGGAGATGATCCCCGGCGATGTGGTGATCGGCGATCGAATCCTCCGGCGTGCATTCCAACGGCTTCTCGCTGGTGCGCCGCGTGGCGGCGGATGCGGGATTGTCTTTCAAGGCGCGCGCGCCTTTCGGGCCCAAGATGAAACTGGGCGAAGCACTGCTCGCGCCGACCAAGCTCTATGTGAAAAGCGCGCTGGAAGCGATCCGCAGCGGCGGCGTGAAAGGTTTCGCGCATATCACCGGCGGCGGCATCACGGAAAATCTGCCGCGCGCATTGCCGAAGGGGCTGGATGCGGAAGTGGATTTGTCGTCGTGGACGCCCTTGCCGGTGTTCGGCTGGCTGTCGAAATCGGCCGGCATCGACGAAGCCGAAATGCTGCGCACCTTCAATTGCGGATTGGGATTGATCGCGATTGTGGCCGCGGAATCGGCGGGCCATGTGATCGATGCCTTCGGCGATTGCGGCGAGCGCGCCACGCGCATCGGCACGGTGGTCGCGGGCGAAGGCGAGAGCAAAGTTGTTTATACCGGGGCGTTGGCGCTCTGATGGCGCGTGTGAGAACCGCCGTTCTGATTTCCGGGCGCGGCAGCAATCTCAAAGCGCTGATCGAGGCGTGCGCCGATCCGAAATTCCCCGCCGAGATTTCGCTGGTGATTTCCAATGTCGCGGATGCGGGTGGGCTCGATCACGCGCGCGCGGCGAACATCCCGACCAAAGTGATCCCGCACAAGAATTTTTCCTCCCGCGAAGAATTCGATGCGGCCATGGATGCGGAACTAAACAAAGAAAATATCCAGTTCGTTTGTCTCGCGGGCTTCATGCGCATTCTGTCCGACTGGTTCGCGCGGCGCTGGGAAGGCCGCCTCATCAACATCCACCCCTCGCTTCTGCCCGCATTCAAGGGATTGAACGTGCATCAGCAGGCGCTCGACGCGGGCGTGCGCGAAGCGGGCTGCACGGTGCATTTCGTGGTGCCGGAACTCGATTCCGGCCCGATCATCGCGCAGGCGAGCGTGCCGGTATTGCCGGGCGATGACGCGGATACATTGGCCGCGCGGATTTTGGTTGAAGAACACAGGCTCTATCCCGAAGCGCTGAAGATGCTGGCTTTGGGTAAAGTGAAACTGGAAAACGGGACAGCGGTGTTCGGTTAAGAACGCGGCCCCTTTCCTCCCCCGTTTACGGGGGAGGTGCTGAGCGAGCTTTGCGAGCGAAGCGGAGGGGGCGGGCTCCGCGTTCGCCCCCCTCCCCGCCTTCGGCGGTACTCCCCCCGTAAACTGGGGGAGAAAAAAGTGCGCTCGCCGGGGATGACAGGGAGTATTAGATTCCGACACCGGAAATTTTGACGGAAATCTCCCACAGCCGTTTCGCATCGTCATCGTTCTGCGCTTCGCGCGTCGGCGTGTCGGGCTTGCATTTGTAATAATAACCGCCGGTCTTGCCTTCGACATCGTCGGATGACGCAAGATAGATGATCGTTTCGGCACCCTGCTCCGGCGTCAGCGCGAAATTCTTGGCGGCTCTGGCGGCGAGCGAAACGATGCCGCCGCTCTCATCGCCGAACCGCGTCGCCACGAAACCCGGATGCAGGCAATTGGCCGTGACGCCGGTGCCCGCAAGCCGCCGCGCCAATTCGCGCGTGAACAGAATGTTCATCAGCTTGGAACGACCATAGACCGACAGCCCGCTATAATTTTTCACCGATTGCAGATCGTCGAAATCGAGCTTCGCGCCGCGATGCGCGCCCGATGCGGTGGAAACAATCCGCGCGCCGGGCGTGGCCTTCAGGCGCGGCAAAAGAATATTCGTCAACACGAAATAGGACATGTGATTGAGCGCGAAGGTTTTCTCCAGCCCGTCTTCGGTGACGGTGCGCGAATTGAACAACGCGCCCGCATTGTTCGCCAGAACGTCGATCTCCGGCTCGCTATCGGCGATTTCATGCGCCACGCGCTTCATTTCCGAAAGCCGCGTCAGATCGGCGTAATGCACGACATGATCGGTGTGGCCCGCCACCGCGCGCAGATGCTTGCGCATGGCCTCGCCGCGCTCGCGGTCGCGCGCCACGAACACGATCCGCGCGCCCAATTGCGCCAGATGATCCGCCGCCACTTCACCGATGCCCGACGTGGCGCCCGTGATGACGACGGTTTTCTCATTCATGAATTGTTTTCCTCATGCTTCGACAGGCTCAGGGTGAGGGGTGGCTCAGTCCCTCATGCTGAGCTTGTCGAAGCATCATCCCACGATGTCCAGATCGCTAAAGAAGAAATGGATTTCGTTCGCGGCCGTTTCCGGCGCGTCGGAGCCATGCACCGAATTGGCCTCGATGCTCTCGGCGAAATCCTTGCGGATGGTGCCGGGTGCGGCCTTGGCCGGATCGGTGGCGCCCATCACTTCGCGGTTTTTCGCAATCGCGCCCTCGCCTTCCAGCACCTGCACGACGACCGGGCCGGAGGTCATGAAATCGACAAGGCTGCGGAAAAACGGGCGCGCGCTGTGCACGGCGTAAAACGCCTCGGCCTGCGCCGGCGACAGCTTCATGCGGCGCTGCGCCACAACGCGCAAACCCGCCGCCTCGAACTTGGCGACGATTTGCCCCGTCAGATTGCGCCGCGTGGCGTCGGGCTTGATGATCGAAAGCGTGCGCTCCAGCGCCATGGAAAACTCCGTTTGCAAAATCGCGGGGGTTATAGAAGCCGCTTCGCTTCGCCGCAAGGCATGCTAGAAGCCCCGCCATGTTGGCTATCGAAAACGTGACATACCGGATCGCGGGGCGCGAAATCCTGAAAGGGGCTTGCGCCAACCTGCCCGCGGGCCGCCGCGTGGGCGTGGTGGGGCGCAATGGCTCGGGCAAGACGACGCTGTTCCGCCTGATCCAGGGATTTTTGCAGACCGACGGCGGCGAGATTTCGCTGCCCGCAAGCTGGCGCATTGGTGCCGTGGCGCAGGAGGTGCCGGCGGGGCCGGTGAGCCTGATCGACACCGTGCTGGCGGCGGATGCGGAGCGCATCATCGCTTCTGGCCGAAAGCGAAATCGAAACCGATGCGCACCGGCTCGGCGATATTCATGCGCGGCTGGAAGCCATCGACGCCTATGCCGCACCCGCGCGCGCGGCGGGGATTCTGGCGGGGCTCGGATTTTCGGCGGACGAACAATTGCGGCCTTGCGCGGAATTTTCCGGCGGATGGCGCATGCGCGTGGCGCTGGCCGCGATCCTGTTTTCCGCTCCCGATCTGTTGCTGCTCGACGAGCCGACGAACTATCTCGATCTCGAAGGCGTGATGTGGCTTGAGGATTATCTCAGGCGTTATCGCGGCAGCGTGCTCATCATCAGCCATGACCGCGATTTGCTGAACACGGTTGCGGAATTCATCCTGCATCTGGAGCACGGCAAGCTCACGCTTTATTCCGGCAATTACGATACGTTTGTGGAAACGCGCGCGATGCGCCGCGCCAACGACATGGCGTTCGCGAAAAAGCAGGATGCCGCGCGCAAGCATATGCAGGCGTTTGTCGATCGCTTCAGATACAAAGCCTCGAAAGCGCGGCAGGCGCAAAGCCGCATCAAGATGCTGGAGCGATTGGCGAAGGTCGAAGTGCCGGTGGACGAGCATGTGGCGCCGATCCGCCTGCCAAAGCCGGAAAGCGTGAGCCCGCCGCTTTTGACGCTGGAACATGCAAGCGTGGGATATGACGGCCGCGCGGTGTTGAGCGAGATTTCGCTGCGCTTCGATCCCGATGACCGCATCGCGCTTCTGGGCAAGAACGGCAACGGAAAGTCGACGCTGGCGAAATTGCTGGCGGGCAAGCTGGAAGCGATGGGCGGCGACATGATGCGCGCGCGCAGACTGAGCCCCGGCTATTTCGCGCAGCATCAATTGGAGGAACTCGACGGCGCGATCACGCCGCTGCAAACGCTGATCCGCCTGCGTCCCAAGCGCACCGAACAGGAATTGCGCACGCAGCTTGGCGGGTTTGGATTCTCGGCCGATAAAGCAACGACGCTGGTTTCGAACCTGTCGGGCGGCGAGCGCGCGCGGCTGATGCTGGCGCTTGCGACGTTGGATAAACCCAATTTGCTTATCCTTGACGAGCCGACCAATCATCTGGATATCGACGCGCGCGAGGAATTGCTGACCGCGCTCAACGATTTCGAAGGTGCTGTGGTGCTGGTCAGCCATGACCGCCGCCTGATCGAAACCACCGCCGAGCGATTGCTGCTGGTGGCGAATGGTCATGTCGAACCGTTCGACGGCGATCTGGACGATTACCGGCGGTTCCTGTTGTCGGGCGGAAACACGCCGACGCGGCGCGAAGCGCCCGAACCCAAGACCGGCGAAAAAAGATTCGCGCCGCGATTCCGCCGACCGCCGCCGCCAGCTAAAGCCGATCAAGGACAAAATCGAAACGGCGGAGCATCAGATCGCGGCGTTCACCGCCGAACTTACCAAGCTCGACGCGGCACTTTCCGATCCGTTGCTGTTCGCGCGCGATCCGGCGAAGGGCGCATCGGTTTCCAAGAAGCGCGCCGATGCCGCGCGCAAGCTCGCCGATGCCGAAGCGCGCTGGGTGAAACACACCGAGGAATATGAGACCGCATTAAACGCCGAATGAAATCCCTCTCCCCTTGTGGGAGAGGGTTCATCCCAAATTCTGCCGCGCGATGCGCAGCCATTCGCGCTGGCGGCTGCGGTAATAGGACGGCGCGCCCTTCACCGACTCCACGATCTCGCGGAACACGCGCCGCGCGCGTTCGCCCTGCCCCAGTTTTTGCAACAGCAGCGCATATCGGCAACGCGCTTCCTCGCCGGGAAAGCGCGGCAGTATTTTTTCGTATTGGCGCAGCGCGTCTTCGTTTTTGCCTTGCAGCGCCAGCGCGCGGGCGTAATCCAGTTCATTGTCGGCATTGAAGGCTGCGGGATCGGCTTCTTTCAGCTTCTCGAACGTGGCTTGCGCGCCGGCGCCATCGCCCGCCAAAACTTTCGCGCGCGCAAGGCCGTGGAGCAGCGACGTATCCTCCTCGCCCAGCGGCCCGCCCATGGCACTTTCGTAAAGATCGATGGCATCCTGAAAGCGGCCGCGCTTGATGCACTCCTCGGCCAGCGCCTTCTTCGATTGCACCGAGCCGACCATCTCCACTTCGCGCTTTTTCTCGCGATAGGCGCGGCCGGGATCGGCCATGTTCGCCACATCGTCGGCGAAGCGGCGCGCGCCCGCGCTCCCCATCGTGTCGGGCAGAAGCGCGAAGATCGCGTAGGCGATGCAGCCGAACACCGGCAAAAAGATGATCGGCAGCAGCCACAGCAGCGAACGGCCCGTGCGGAAGACATGCGCCGCAAACGCGAATTGCATGATGAGAACGACAAGGCCAATGCCGAAGGGCATGGGCAGAATCTCTAAGAGCCGCGATATCGAAAGGGCCGCGTCAGGCGCGCGATGTCAACCCTGCTTTTCCCATTTTCCGGCCGGGCTTTCTTTCCAGTATGTAATTTCATGGCCCGCGGCTTTGGCCTCTTTCCAGCTTGCGCGCGCGGCCTCGAGTGCGGCCGGATCGCGCCCGTCGAACAGCAAGACGATGCGGGTGAGCGCTTTTGTTTGCGGCGCTTCCCATGCGGGCGGCGGCGCGCCGCCCACCAGGAACAGGATGTTGGCGTCATTGGCATTGTCCGGCTCCACGCCGATGAGCACGGGCTGATCGCTGCGGCTCGCCGTCGCCCTTCTGCGCATGCGGCACGAAAGTTTGATCGTCGTAAGTCCACAGAAGATTGTCGATCGCCTCGGCGCGCTCGGCGGATTCGGTGCGGATCATCGCCCGCCAGCCGCGCTCCAGCGACTTCTCGATGAGGCCAGGCAGCACGGCGTCGAGAGATTTGCGTTCGAGATGATAGAAAAGAATCTCGGTCATCTTTACCTCCCCCATTGTGGGGAGGTCGGCGAACGAAGTGAGCCGGGTGGGGGGCCGCTGTCGATATCGCCCCCCACCCGATCCGTCTTCGCTACGCTTCGCCGGATCGACCTCCCCACAAAGGGGGAGGTAGAAAAGAGAGAGCGCGTTCTCACTTCTCGTAATGATCCGCGCAAAGCCGGTTGAGGATGCGCACGCCCCAGCCCGTGCCCCAGCTTGGGATCAGCGGTTTCTTGTCCGCGTCCTGCCAGGCGACGCCCGCGATATCGAGATGCGCCCACGGCGTCTTGTTCACAAAACGCTGGAGGAATTGCGCCGCCGTGATCGAGCCCGCACTCGGGCCGCCGATGTTCTTCATGTCGGCGATTTTCGATTTCAGCATCTTGTCATAGGCATCGCCGAGCGGCAGACGCCACACGGACTCGCCTTCCTCGCGGCCCGCTTGCGTAAGACGCTCGGAGAGTTTGTCGTCATTGGAGAACATGCCGGCATGTTCGCCGCCGAGCGCCACCAAAATCGCGCCCGTCAGCGTTGCCAGATCGATCATGAATTTCGGCTTGAAGCGGTTTTGCGTGTACCAGAGCGCATCGGCCAGAACGAGGCGGCCCTCCGCATCGGTGTTCAGCACTTCGATGGTCTGCCCCGACATGGATTTCACCACATCGTCGGGGCGCTGCGCTTTGCCGTCGGGCATGTTTTCGACCAGCCCGATCACACCCACCGCGTTGACGCGCGCTTTTCGCGCGGCAAGCGCCTGCATCGTGCCGGTGACGGCGGCGGCACCGCCCATGTCACCCTTCATGCCCATCATGCTGGCGGCCGGTTTCAGCGACAGCCCGCCGGAATCGAAACACACGCCCTTGCCGACAAACGCGACGGGGGCTTCCTTCTTGTTGCGCGCGCCGTTCCATTGCATCACGACAAGCTGACTTTCGCGCTCGCTGCCCTGGCCGACGCCGAGCAACGCGCCCATGCCGAGCTTTTTCATTTGCGCGACACCGAGGATTTCCACCTTCACGCCGAGTTTGGCGAGCGCCCTGGCGCGGCGCGCAAATTCCTGCGGGAACAGAATGTTCGGCGGCTCGTTGACGAGATCGCGGGCGAGGAACATGCCGTTCGCAATCGCTTCCAGATTTTTCCACGAGCGCCGCGCGCCAGCCGCATCGGTCGTGCCGACGACGATCTTCTTCAGCGTGGGTTCGTGCTCGTCCAGATTCTTCGTGCGGTAATGATTGAAGGTGTAGCTGCGCAACCGCGCGCCCATCGCCAGATGGGCTGCGAGCGACGCGGCTTTCAGCTTCGATCCCTTGGGCAGGTCGATGGCGAAAGTGACCTCCTTCTCGCCGCTCGAAAACAACCGCCCGACGATGCCCGCCGCCAGCCGCTCGGCCGCCGGGCCGTCGAAATCGCCAGGCTTGCCCATGCCGACCAGCAAAAGCCGCGAGGCCCGCCCGCCCTGCGGCGCCAAGACCTCCAGCACCTGCCCCGGCTTGCCGGAAAAGCGGCTGATCTCGAGGGCCCGCTTGATCGCGCCGCCCGTGGCCTTGTCGAGTGCCGCGGCGGATGCGGAGAGCCCGCCGCCCCCCAGCGCACCCACGGCGATGGCGCCCGAACCGGACGTTGAAAGCGGGCCAAAGGAAAGCTGCATGGATATCTCCCGTTGATTTTAATCTTTTCACCCGAATTTAATGCGCAAAATCAGGGCGATGCCGCGATATCGGGATTGCCGAAGGCCGCCGCGGAAATGTTAGTTTAGGGCGAATCCCTGAAGCAGCGAAAGCCCGGATGCCCCGCCTGTCTCTTTATGTGCTGCGCCAGCTTGTAGGCCCGGTGGTCCTGTTCGTCTTTATCCTGACGTCGGTGATCTGGCTGTCGCAGTCGCTCAGGCTTCTGGACCTGGTCATCAACCGGGGCCAGTCCGCGCCGGTGTTCGTGTACCTCACGCTGCTGATGATCCCCTCGCTGATGATTATCATTCTGCCGATCGCCTTTTTCGCGGGCACGCTGTTCGGCCTGCACAAGCTCAATGCCGACAGCGAATTGGTGGTGATGTCGGCATCCGGCTATAGCCGCTGGCAATTGGCGGCACCCGTGCTGGCGCTGGCGGGCGTGGTGATCGTGCTCACCTATTTCTGCACGCTTTACCTCAGCCCCGAAACCCAGCGGCTGATGAAAGACAAGGTGCTCGACATTCGCGCCGACATCGGCGCCGCCATGCTGAGCGAAGGCTCGTTCAACACGCCGGCCACGGGCCTCACCGTTTTCATCCGCGAGCTTTCGTCGGACGGGCATATTCGCGGCATCCTTGTGCATGACGGGCGCGTGCAGAAACATCCCATCACCTATCTCGCCGAAAGCGGAATGCTGGCGCAGACGCCGGGCGGCGCGCGCCTCATCATGAAAGACGGCACCATCGAGCAGAGCGGACAGGCGGGCGCGCAGCTTTCGGTGCTGCGCTTCAAGCGCTACGTCTTCGACCTCGACCAGTTTTCCGGCCAGGCGCAGGAGCCCGAGCGCGAAACGAGCGAGCGCTTCCTGCCCGAATTGTTCTGGCCGGTTTTCAAGACGCCGCCCGCCCCGCGCGTGCGCAACATCTTTCTGGCGGAGGGCCATAACAGGCTGGCCGCACCGCTTTATCCGCTGGCGTTCGCGTTCATCGCGCTTGCCGCCGTGACGCGCGGGCGGCGCGGGCGCGGGGCCTATGCGCTCAGGCTCGCGGGCGCATCCGTCGCGGCGGGCGTGTTGCGCATTCTGGGCTATGGCGCGCAAGGCATGGTGGCGCGCGATCCCTCGCTCACATTCCTGCTCTATCTCATTCCGCTTCTGGGTGCGGCCGTCGCCGCGGCCGAAGTCATGGCCTTCGACACGTCGAGCTTCTTGCGGCGCTTCACCCGGCCCGAGCCGGAGCCCGCGTCATGAGCTGGTCGTGGACGCTCTACCGCTATCTTGCCACGCAATTCATGATCGGCGTCGGAATCGTGTTTTCGGCGTTCCTGTTTCTCATCTTCTCCATCGACATTGTCGATCTCACCAACCACACCGCGGGCAAGCATGTGCCGGCCTCGGTGGTAATCGGGATGGTGCTGCTGCAAATGCCCGATCTGGGATTGAAGATGCTGCCTTTCGCGGTGCTGCTGGGCGGGGTGTTCGGATTTGTGCGCCTGTCGCGCAGCCAGGAGCTTGTGGCGGTGCGCGCGGCGGGGGTTTCGGCGTGGAACCTGCTCTCGCCCGCCTTGAGCGTGGCCGTGGTGCTGGGCGTGTTCGCGGTGGTGGCGCTCACCCCGCTCACCGCGCGGATGCTGGAGCAATATTCCTCGCTGGAGGCGCGCTACATTCGCGGTCAGGAATCGCAACTCGACGTTTCGAAGAATGGGCTGTGGCTGCGCCAGGGCGACAGCGAGCACCAATCGGTGATCCATGCCATGCGCGTGGCCCATCAGGGCACCGAACTCGAAGACGTGATCGTGTTTCTCTACGGCGCCAATGACAGCTTCCTCGGCCGCATCGAGGCGCATACGGCCAAGCTCAAGCCCGGCGCGTGGACGCTGGCGAATGCGTGGGTCAGCACGACCGACGGCGCGCCGGTCCATCACGGCATCTTCAGCCTCGCCACCACGCTGACGCCTTCGCAGATTCAGGAAAGCTTCGCGCCGCCGGAAACCCTTTCGTTCTGGGACCTGCCGCATTTCATCCAGCTTGCGGAGGATGCGGGCTTCTCGGCCACGCGCTACATTCTTTATTTCGACCAATTGCTGCTTCTGCCCGCGATGTTCGCGGCGATGGTGTTCATGGCGGCGAGCTTTTCGCTGCGGCTTGCGCGGCTGGGCGGCATGGGGCGCGTGGTGCTCTACAGCACGATGGCGGGCTTCGGCATCTATTTCTTCGACAGCTTGACGCGCGCGCTCGGCGAATCCGGAATCCTGCCCGTGGCGCTGGCCGCGGCCGCACCCGCAACCGTCGCCATCCTGCTCGGCATGACGCTCGTCTTCCATCAGGAGGACGGCTGATGGGACGCATGAGATATGCGTGGGCCGCGCTTCTCCTGCTCGTGGCATCGCCCGCGCTCGGCGCGCAGGAAGTGACCGGCGCGCATGGCGATGTGCTGCTGCGCGCCGATTCCGTCGTCTATGACATGGACAAATCGGTGGTGAGCGCGCAGGGCCATGTCGAGGTGGACTACAACAATTACATCCTCAACGCCGATGTGGTGAGCTACGACCAGAAGACCGATACGGTGCGCGCCTCGGGCCATCTGAGCGTGCTGGCGCCGACCGGCGATGTGGCGTTCGCCAAGAGCGCGGTACTCACCAGCGGCTTGCGCGACGGCGTGCTGGAAAGTTTCTCCGCGCTGATCGGCAAGAACGGACGGCTTGTGGCCACGCGCGCCGTGCGCAAGGGCGGCTATGAGACCATCGCAACCGATGCCGCCTACACGCCGTGCAAAATCTGCAACCAGCCCGGCCAGCGCACGCCGCTGTGGCAGGTGCAGGCAAGCCGCATCGTCCACGACCAGAACAAGCACCGCATCTACTTCACCAACGCGATTGTGAAAATGTTCGGCGTGCCGGTGTTCTATGCGCCGTATTTCAGCACCGCCGATCCCACGGTGAAGCGCCAGTCGGGCCTTCTGATGCCCGATCTGGGATCGTCCAGCACCATGGGCACGTTCGTGGTCCTGCCGCTCTATATCTCTTTCACCGATTCGCAGGATATGACGATTGCGCCCCTCATCACCAGCGAGGCGGGCGAGGTGCTGCAAGGCGAATACCGCCAGCGCTGGAATCACGGCGGCATGTGGCTTCAGGCGAGCGGCGCCTACAATCCCAAAGGCGGCATCACCGAGGATCAGCACCAATATTATTCCTCGCTGTTCGGTTCCGGGCGCGTGCCGCTGAGCGACAATTGGACCACGGGCTACGATGTGCAGCTCACCTCAAACGACACGTATCTGAAGCGCTACGACATCTCCAACGACGACCGGCTCGACAGCGATATCTTCATCGAAGGGCTTGACGGGCGCAGCCGCTTCGCCATCACCGGCTATTTCTTTCAAGGATTGCGCGCGACCGACGTGCGCAACACCATTCCGCTGGTGCTGCCGCTGATCGAATACACCTATATTCCCGAAAACTCGGTGCTGGGCGGGCATTTCCGCTTCGACGTGAACTCGGCCGCGATCTCGCAGGATGTGGGCACTGACAGCCAGCGGCTCACGGCGGACGCGAAATGGCGGCTACCTTACGTCACCGAAGCGGGGCAACTTCTGACCTTCGAGGCCGATCTGCGCGGCGACGTCTATCACGTCAGCAACGCCAATCCGCTGAACCTTCCCGGCCAGAGCAATTCGCAATTCATCGAGCGCGGGCTTCCCACGCTTGCCGCCGATTGGCGCTGGCCGTTTGTCGCGGGCAGCAGCACCGCGGTAATTATCGAGCCGATCGCGCAAGTCATCATCGCGCCCTATGGCGGCAATCCCGCCGGCATCCCCAACGAAGATTCCACCGATGTGGAACTGGACGAGACCGATCTCTTCAGCTTCCAGCGCATGCCCGGCTACGATCTTTGGGAAAGCGGGCCGCGCGCCAATGTGGGCGTGCGCACGGAAGCCTATTTCCCGTCAGGCTCGGTTGAGGTGCTGCTCGGCCAGGCATTCCGCCTGAAGCCCGATCCGATTTTCGCATCGGATTCCGGCATCGCGGGCAAGACATCCGATCTCATCGGGCGCTACACGATCAAGTTCCCGCCCTATTTCAGCCTTACCCACCGCATCGACGTCGATGAGACCGACGGCAGCGTCAACCGCAACGAGGTCTATCTCGACGGCCATCTCGGCCGGTCCTCGGTGGAATTGAGCTATGTGCGCCTGCCGCAGGCCGTGGCCGCACTCGGCATCCAGTCGCGCGAGGAAATTAACGGCCAGATGACGATAGGCTTTCTGGATCATTGGCTGGCCTTCGCCGGCGCGCGGCGCGACCTGGAAGCCTCGCAGATGCTCGATGACGAGCTGGGCATCGGCTATGACGACGAGTGCCTGGGCATCTCTATTTCGTATCAGCGTAAATACACCCGCGACCGCGACGTTCTGCCCGCCACGGCAGTTTTACTGCGATTTAACCTGAAAACGGGGCAGGAGAAGACCGATAATTCCGATCTCTTCGCGCGGCACGTCTTCTCAACGCCTTGAACCCGCGCCGGAATTGCTTATTCTGCCCCGCCCGCAACCCCTTCGGAATAAAGCCCGGTCCCTTGATCAAGCTCACCCGCATGGCTGCCCTCTCCGGCGTATTCGTGCTGGCGCTTGCGGCACCCCCGATCCTGGCCGAGCCCGCCGTTCCGGGCGGGCCGCCAACCGGGGCGGCGGCAGCACCCGCACCCGCCGCAGCACCCAGTGACGGCACGCGCACTGTGGCCTCCACCGAGGAGCCGCTTGCCACCGATGCGACCGCCGATGTGATCTCGCAGAATGACGGCGTGGCCGCGGTCGTCAACGACACGGTGATCTCGCAATACGATCTGCGCCAGCGCGTGGCGCTGTTCCTGGCCACCACCGGCGCCAAGCCGACGAAGGAAAACATCGACCGCATCCACGATCAGGTCCTCAAGCAGCTTGAGACCGAGCGGCTGGAATTGCTGGAAGCGCAGAAGAACAACATCACCGTGTCGGGCTCGGAAGTGGACAAGGCGATCGACAACATCACCTCCGACAACAGCATGACGCTGGACCAGCTCAAGGGCATGCTCGCGCAGAGCGGGGTGAACATCGCAACGCTGCGCAGCCAGATCGCAACCCAGATCGCATGGTCCAAAACCGTGCAAGGCATGTATGGCGACCGCATCAACATCACGCCCGCCGATGTGGACGCCGAACTGAAGCACGAAGCCGCCACCGCCGACCGGCCGCATTATCAGGTCGCCGAAATCTTCCAGTCGGTCGATAATCCCGAACAGGATTCCAAAATCCTCAAGGACATGCAGGAACTGCGCGAGCAAATTCAGGAAGGCGCGCCGTTTCAGGCGGTCGCGCGCCAGTTCAGTCAGAACCCGACGGCCGCGCAGGGCGGCGATCTCGGCTGGATGGCCGACGGGCAATTGCCCAAGCCGCTGAACGATGCGTTGCGCGCCATGAAGCCGGGAACCGTGAGCGATCCCATTCGCGGCGCGGGCGGCTATTACATTCTGTTTTTGCGCGGGCGGCAGGAAGCGGCGGGTACGAAGATTCCCGAACCTGTCGCCTCGCTCGATCCGAGCGGCACGCTGCCGCTGGCGCGCGTGCTGCTTCCCATCGGCGAAAAGCCGGACAAGGAATTGCTCGACCGCGCGATGCAGGCCGCCGGTGTCATCCGCCAGCATATCGACGGCTGCGAGCATCTCGACGAGTTGACCAAGAAGATCAATGGCAGCGTCTATATGAATCTCGGCAGCATGAAAGTGTCGGATTTGTCGCCGCAATTTCAGGAAGCGCTGGCAAAGACCCAGCCCGGCGATGTGGCCGAGCCGTTCCAGTCGCCCGCCGGTATCGAAATCATCGTGCGCTGCGACGCGCCGCTGCCGCAAATCACCGCCTTCCATGTGCCCACGAAAGACGACGTGGAGAACCAGCTTTTCGAAGAGCAGATGTCGGTGCTGGCGCGGCGCTATTTGCGCGATCTGCGGCGTGAAGCCGATGTCGAGACGCGCTGAGACGCGGGAAGCCAACGCTCCCATCCTCATCACTATGGGCGAGCCCGCGGGCATTGGCCCCGAAGTGGCGCTCGCCGCCTATGACGCGCTGAAGGGCCGCGCGGGCGGGCACCGATTGCTGTTGGTGGGCGACGCGCAAATTTTCCGCGCCTGCGGGCGCATCGATTCCGCCGCCATCATTCCCGTCGCGGAACACGCCACGCGCAAACCGGGCACGCCCGATCCCGCCAACGCCGGGGCCGTGATCGCGTGCATCGACAAGGCAGTTCAGATGGCGATGCGCGGCGAAGCGGCTGCGGTCGTCACCGCGCCGATCCACAAGGCCACGCTGACGCAAGCGGGCTTTGGCTATTCCGGTCACACCGAATATCTGGCGCATCTGACGAAATCCAAACGCGCGGTGATGATGCTGGCGGGGCGGGATTTGCGCGTGGTGCCGCTGATGATCCACATTCCATTATCTGAAGTGCCCGCACGCATCTCCGCCGATGCGATTATCGAAACCGGCGAAATCATTTTGGCCGCGCTCGCCCGCGATTTCGGCATTGCGCAACCGCGATTGGCAATAGCGGGGCTCAATCCGCATGCCGGCGAAAGCGGCACAATCGGCCGCGAAGATGTGGAAATCATCGCGCCCGCCGTGAACGCGCTGCGCAGGAAGGGTCACATCGTGACCGGCCCGCTTCCCGCCGACACGATGTTTCACGCCGAAGCGCGCGCGCAATATGACGCCGCCCTTTGCATGTATCACGACCAGGCGCTGATCCCGCTCAAGACGCTTTCCTTCTGGGAAGGTGTGAATGTGACGCTTGGTCTGCCCATCATCCGCACCTCGCCCGATCACGGAACGGCGCTCGACATCGCGGGACGAGGCAAAGCCGATCCGCGCAGCATGATCGCGGCGATAGAACTTGCCGCGAAAATGGCCGATGCGAGGAATTGACCCCCTCCTAACCTCCCCCTTTCAGGGGGAGGAACAGATTTGCGTTACCTTTCCTCCCCCTGAAAGGGGGAGGTCGGTTCGCGCAAGCGAACCGGGTGGGGGTCATCGGTGACGACAGATTCATTGCCGCCATTGAGAGACGTGATCGCGGCACACGGCCTCGCCGCGAAGAAATCGCTCGGCCAGAATTTTCTGCTCGATCTCAATCTCACGCGCAAGATCGCGCGCGCGGCCGGGCCGCTGGATGATTGCACCATCTACGAAGTCGGACCCGGTCCCGGCGGGCTGACGCGCGCGCTTCTTGCGGAAGGTGCACAGCATGTCATCGCGGTGGAGCGCGACGAACGCTGCCTTCCCGCATTGAAAGAAATCGCGGACGCATATCCCGGCAAACTGGAAATCATTTCCGGGGATGCGCTCAAAATCGATGAGACGCAATTGCTGAAAGGCCCCGCGCGCATCGCAGCCAATCTGCCCTACAACATCGCAAGCGCGCTGCTGGTGAAATGGCTCACGGGCCCGCTTTTCTGGCGGAGCCTGACGCTGATGTTCCAGCGCGAAGTGGCCGAGCGGCTGGTGGCGGCACCTCGCAGCAAGGCTTACGGACGACTATCCATCCTCACCCAATGGCGCGCGCGCGCGAAGATCATGTTCGATGTTTCCCCTCGCGCGTTTACGCCGCCGCCGAAAGTCACCTCCTCCATCGTGCGCATCGAGCCATGCGCGCCGGTTGCGGCGTGCGCGCTCGGCGATCTGGAAGCCGTCACCGCATCGGCCTTCGGCAATCGCCGCAAGATGCTGCGCCAGAGCCTCAAGACGCTTACGCCCAAGGCGGAAGCGCTGGTGCTCGCCGCCGGACTTGACCCAACGGCACGCGCCGAACAGCTTTCGGTGCAAGATTTCGCCGCACTGGCGCGCGGCTGGCGGGCCATGCAAGAGTAAGCGCAGAGAGCAACAGGAGCCCCACATGCACAGTCAGGTCATCACCGAATTCGGCGCGCCGCTGAAGGACATCGAAGCGCCGACGCCCGTGCCCACCGGCACCGAAGTGCTCATCAAGGTAAGCAATGTCGGGGTGTGCCACAGCGATGTGCATATCCATGATGGGTATTTTTCGCTCGGCGGCGGCAACAAGCTGCCGCTCGCCAACATCAAATTCCCGCACACGATGGGCCACGAAATCGAAGGCGAAGTGGTGGCCATCGGCCCCGAAGCCAGCGGCGTGAAGCTGGGCGAGCGGCGCGCGGTGTTCCCGTGGATCGGCTGCGGCCAATGCCCGGCGTGCAAGCGCGACGAAGAAAATCTCTGCGCGCGCGCGCGCAATATCGGCTGCTCGGCCAATATTCCCGGCGGCTATGCCACCCATGTGATCGTGCCGCATGCGAAATATCTGCTCGATTACGGCAAAGCGAACCCCGCACTGGCCGCGGCCTATATGTGCTCCGGCCTCACCGCGTTCGGCGCGATGAAGAAGGTGGGCCATGTGAGCGCGGACGATCCGGTTGTGGTGCTCGGCTGCGGCGGTGTGGGCATGATGGGCGTGCAATTCGCGCGCAGCCTTTTCGGACGCGGCCCCATCGCGGCGGATATCGACGAAGGACGTCTGGAAGCCGCGAAGAAAGCGGGCGCGGTCGCGACCTACAACACGGGCGAGCCCGGCATTGCGAAAAAACTCATGGCGGAAACCGGTGGCGCCTATGCGGTGGTGGATTTCGTGGGCTCGGAAGCGACGTTCGCATTCGCCAATTCCATCATCCGCAAGGGCGGGCGCATCATTGTGGTCGGCCTCTTCGGCGGCGCGATGGCGATGCCGATCCCGATGTTCCCGCTGAAGCCTATGTCGATCATCGGCTCCTTCGTGGGCTCGCTGCCGGAAGCGCGCGAGATGATGGAAATCGTGCGCGCCGGCAAGGTCGATCCGATTCCCGTGCAGATGCGGCCGCTGTCGCAGGCAACGCAAACGCTGGACGATCTGCGTAACGGGAAGATCGTTGGGCGGGTGGTGTTGCAGCCGTAATTGATTTTCCCCCTCCCCTTGCGGGAGGGGGCGCGGAGCGTAAGCGACGCGGGGGAGGGGTTTGTGCGCGCAGTCCCCTCCCCCGAATGTTTTTCGCAATCGCTTCGCTCTGCTCAAAACATTCGCCCCCTCCCGCAAGGGGAGGGGGAGTTGAAAGTTACGACGTTATATTCCGCACAAACTCCGACAGACCGATCTGCCGCGACCGGCGCAGACGCTCGGCGGCGAGGATGGATTTGATCTCGGCAAGCGCGCGGTCCAGATCGCGATTGACGATCACATAATCATATTCCGCCCAATGGCTGATTTCGCTTTCGGCTTTCGCCATGCGTTTGGCCACCACATCGTCGGAATCCTGCGCGCGGGTTTTCAGGCGGCGTTCGAGTTCGTCGTGGCTCGGCGGCAGCACGAACACACTGACGAGATCGTCGCCCGCTTTTTCCTTGAGTTGTTGCGTGCCTTGCCAGTCGATATCGAACAGCACATCGCGCCCGGCGGCGAGCGAATCCAGCACAATCTTTTTCGGCGTGCCGTAGCGGTGATCGAAGACATTGGCGTGTTCGAGGAATTCGCCCTTCTTCGCCATCTCGTCGAATTTTTGATCTGTCACGAAAAAATAATCGCGGGCCTCGGTTTCGTTGGGCCGTTTGGCGCGCGTCGTGGCCGAAATCGAAAGCAGGATGTTGGTATCGCCATCCAGCAGCGCGCGCGATAGCGTGGTCTTGCCCGCGCCCGACGGCGAGGACAAAACCAGCATCAGCCCGCGTCGCTTGATCTCGCTCATTCGACGTCACTATTCGACATTTTGGGCCTGCTCGCGGAACTGATCGATAGCGGCCTTGAGTGCCAGGCCCGTGCGCGTGAGCGCGATGTCGGAGGATTTCGAGCACAGCGTATTGGCTTCGCGATTGAATTCCTGCGCCAGGAAATCGAGCTTGCGCCCCACAGCCTCACCCGACGCAAGCAGCGTGCGCGCCTCGCCGACATGCGCGCCGAGCCGGTCCAGCTCCTCGCGCACATCGCCGCGCGTCGCCAGCAGGGCCACTTCCTGCGCCAGCCTTTCTTCGGGAATGGAAATCGAGCCGAGCAATTCCTTCAACTGCGCTTCGAACTTGTCGCGCAACGCGCCCGGCTGGGTGGCTGCGAGCGCGCCCGCTTCGCGCGTGAGTTTCTCGACCTCGCCGATCTGCGCCGTCAAAATGCCCGACAATTTGACGCCCTCGTTGCGGCGCACGCGGCGCAGCGCATCGAAGGCGGTGGCAAGCGTTTCCAGCACGGCTGCATCGCGCCCCGCCCGCGAGCCGTCGCTCATTATCACGTCGTCCTGCACGATCACGCCCTTAAGCGCGAGGAGGCCATCGACGCGCGCGGGCGCAAGCCCCGTCTCCTGCGCCACTTCGCGGGCGATCTTCACCGCGGCGGCAAGGGCGGACGCATCGACGCGCAAGCCCCGCGCATTTTCCTGCGGCTCGAAATTCAGCGTCGCCTGAATATTGCCGCGCTTGAAGCGCTCATTCGCCAGCATGCGGGCGGCGGCCTCGATGGCGTCGAAGCCCGGCGGCGCGCGCAGGCGCAATTCCAGCCCGCGCCCGTTGACGCTTTTCACCTCCCAGCGCCAGCGCAGCAATTCATGCGCGCCATGCGCTTCGGCAAAGCCGGTCATGCTGACAATGGCCATTACTGGGCTCCGTGTGTGCACAAACTTAGCGCTGTGGCCGTGGACGAGAAAGGATCTCTTTACCTCCCCCAACGCGGGGAGGTCGATCCGCCGAGCAAAGTGAGGCGGATCGGGTGGGGGGATTTTATCTGTGTCTACCCCCCACCCGGCTCGCATGCGCTCGCCGACCTCCCCGCGTGGGGGGAGGTGAAGATGGGGGCTGCGTTTCATGCTCGATCTTGCGCCATTTGGCGACATTCTTGTCGTGCTCGGCGATGGTGGCGGAAAATACATGCCCGCCCGTGCCGTCGGCCACGAAATAAAGGTCTTTCGAGGATCGGCCGGGTTCAGCACGGCGGCGATGGCATCCTTGCCGGGATTGCAGATGGGCGTCGGCGGCAGGCCGGCGATGACATAGGTGTTGTAGGGCGTCGCACCCGAAAGCTCGCTCTCGCGGATGCCGCGGCCGAGCGGATAGCCGCGCGTCAGCCCATAGATGATCGTGGGATCGGATTGCAGCTTCATGCCGAGGCGCAGGCGATTTTCGAACACGGCGGCGATGTGGCGGCGCTCGTCCGGCAGTGCGGTTTCCTTCTCCACGATGGAGGCAAGCACGATGGCCTCCTGCTCGGTGGTGAAGGGCAGATCGGCGGCGCGCACGGGCCACAGCTTTGTGAGAAGTTCCTTTTGCGCTTTTTCCATCCGCGCGATCATTTCGGCGCGGCTGACACCGCGTGTGAAAAGATAGGTTTCCGGCAGCAGGGTTCCTTCGGCCGGAACCGCGCCCGCATCGCCGGTGAGAACGGGATCGGCTTTCACGATGTCATGGATCATCTGGCTGGTCAGGCCCTCGGCGGCGGTGAGCTTGTGCTGGATGGATTTGCCCGACACCAATATCGCCATGATATCGGCCATGCTGGCATGGGCGGGGATCGCGTATTCGCCCGCTTTCAGCTCCGCACTTTGCCCGCGCAGCCGCACGCCGAAACGGAAGATGAACCGGATTGCGCACCAATCCCGCATCGGACAGCTCTTGCGAAATCGCGGAGAGATGCTCGCCGGGCTCGATCAGCACGACGCATTCTTTTTGTGCAGGACCTTGTGCCGCGAAATTCGTGCGTTCCCATTGGAACGCGCCAGCCGCAATCGCGCCGAGGAGAACAAGAAAAAGAAAAAACCTCATGCCGTGAGCCGCACCTAGACCGCAACCGGCGTCAGCTCGAAGACATGGGCCACGCGCGCGGCATTGGCGAGATCGCCGTCACGCAACATTCGTCTTACATTGTCGAGCTTGCGGGCATCGTCGGCCGAAAGATAAGGCGACCAATCGCCGTCGTCCTCGATCAGCTCGACGGAAACCTCGGCGGCGAATTTGCCTTCGCGCATGAATTTGACCGATTTACGCATCGTGTCTGCCATTTCGCTTTCCCCGATAAAGCTTATCATTCGTGTCAGAACTCTCCAAATTCGTCATGGCCGGGCTTGTCCCGGCCACCCATTAACGCCTTGCCAGACGGTGATTATGGATGGCCGCCACGAGGGCGGCCATGACGAATTTTGTTTGTAAGATATTTGCATGCGAGTGTATTTCACCACCTGGGTCCCCTTCCCTCGTCGCGCTATCGCGCTCCTCGCCGGGGATGACACCGAGGTTTAATTCACCGCGGTCAGGATCAGCGAAGCATTGGTGCCGCCGAAGCCGAAGGAATTGGACATCACCGCCTTGACCTCGCGCTTCCGGGCGGTATGGGGCACGAGATCGATCTGCGTTTCGACGTCCGGGTTATCGAGGTTGATCGTCGGCGGCACGATCTGGTCGCGCATCGCAAGGATGCAGAAGATCGCTTCCACGGCACCGGCCGCCCCCAGCAAATGGCCGATGGCGGATTTGGTGGACGACATCGAAACCTTCGCCGCCGCATTACCCATGAAACGTTCGACCGCGCCAAGCTCGATACCGTCGGCCATGGTCGAGGTGCCGTGTGCGTTGATGTAATCGATGTCGGACACCGAAAGGCCGGAGCGCTTCAGCGCCATCTTCATCGCGCGGAAACCGCCGTCGCCGTCCTCGGCGGGGGCGGTGATGTGATGCGCGTCGCCCGACAATCCATAGCCCGTCACTTCGGCATAGATTTTAGCGCCGCGCGCCTTTGCGTGTTCATACTCTTCGAGGATGACCATGCCCGCGCCCTCGCCCATCACGAATCCGTCGCGGTCTTTGTCGTAGGGGCGCGAGGCACGTTCGGGCGTGTCGTTGAAGCCGGTCGATAGCGCGCGGCAGGCGGCGAATCCCGCCATGCCGAGGCGGCAGATCGCCGCTTCCGTGCCACCCGCCAGCATCACATCGGCATCGTCCAGCGCGATCAGCCGCGCCGCATCGCCGATGGCGTGTGCGCCGGTGGCGCAAGCCGTGACCACCGCGTGGTTCGGGCCCTTGTAGCCGAAGCGGATGGAGGCATAGCCCGACGCGAGATTGATGAGACGGCCCGGAATGAAGAAGGGCGATAATTTGCGCGGGCCTTTTTCGTGCACAAGGATCGAGGCTTCCTCGATGCCCTGAAGCCCGCCGATGCCCGAACCGATCAGAACGCCGGTGCGGCAGCGTTCTTCCTCGTCCTTCGGCACGAAACCGGAATCGGTGACGGCCTGTTGGGCGGCGGCCAGCGCGAAGATGATGAAATCATCGACGCGGCGCTGTTCTTTCGGATCGACCCATTGATCGGGATTGAAGGTGCCGTCGCTGCCGTCGCCCAGCTTCACATCGCAGGCGATACGCGCGGGCAGATCATCGACCTTGAATTTGGTGATCGGCCGCGCGCCCGATTTACCGGCGAGCAGGCGCGACCAACTCTCCTCCACGCCGCAAGCCAGCGGCGTGACAAGGCCCAAGCCCGTGACGACAACCCTGCGCATGCCGGGCGTGCCCGCCAGCGACACTCAGGCCTGCGACTTGTCGATATATTTGACGGCGTCTCCCACCGTCACGATCGACTCCGCGGCGTCATCGGGGATTTCGATGCCGAATTCTTCTTCGAACGCCATGACCAGCTCGACGGTGTCGAGGCTGTCCGCGCCCAGATCTTCGATGAAGGAGGCGCCTTCGGTGACCTTGTCGGCGTCCACATTCAGATGCTCGACCACGATCTTCTTCACGCGCTCGGCAGTATCGCTCATTGCTTTATCGAAACCTCTCGTTGATGTCCGGCCCGGTCCGTTTGCCACGGTCGCCGCTTCGTAACACAAAGCTCTTCCAGCCGCCAACATGCGGCATATCCCGTTGAACTTCCAGTCAAATCATCGCCATCCCGCCATTGGCGTGAAGGGTCTGACCGGTCACATAACCCGCTTCTTCGCTGGCCAGATACACACAGGCCGCGGCGATATCGGCGGGCGTGCCGAAACGCCCGGAAGGGATGCGCGCCAGAAGGGCGGTCTTCTGCTCCTCGGTGAGCGCATCCGTCATGGGCGTTACGACAAAACCGGGTGCAACGCAATTGACCGTGACGTTGCGGCTGGCGATTTCGGCGGCGAGCGATTTGGTCATGCCCACGAGCCCCGCCTTGGCGGCGGCGTAATTTCCCTGGCCGGGATTGCCCGTCGTGCCGACCACCGATGTGATGGAAATGATCCGGCCCCAGCGCTTTTTCATCATGCCGCGCAACACCGCGCGGGAAAGCTTGAACGCGGCGGTAAGATCGACGGCGATCACCTGATCCCATTCTTCGTCTTTCATGCGCAGGAAAAGATTGTCGCGCGTGATGCCCGCATTGTTGATGAGGATGTCGATCGGCGCGCCGGCCGCCGCTTCCGCCGCCTTGGGCAGCGCTTCCACCGAAGCCGGATCGGAAAGATTGCACAGCGCGATATAAGCGCGCGAACCCAATTCCGCTTTCACCGCTTCGAGCGCCTCGGCGCGCGTGCCGGAGAGCACGACATTCGCACCTTGCGCGTGCAGCGATTTGGCGATGGCGCCGCCGATGCCGCCGGATGCGCCGGTGACCAAGGCAGTCTTTCCTGTGAGGTCGAACATGAAAGGCACCTTACTTTCCTCCCCCTGAAAGGGGGAGGTCGATCCGGCCTAACGAAGCGAAGCCGGATCGGGTGGGGGTCAATGTCGAATTCCGTAGCATGATCCCTCCCCGGATCGCTACGCGATCCGACCCTCCCTTTTCAAGGGAGGGAATTCGATCACAAACTCTTCGCAAACGCTTCGATATCGGCGGCGCTGTCGAGCGTGATCGTCTGCAATTCCTTGTCGATGCGCTTGACCATGCCGGTGAGGACCTTGTTGCCGCCTGCTTCGACGCTCACGCTAACACCAAGCGCGCGGAACGCCAGCACGCTTTGCCGCCAGCGCACGCGGCCCGTGACCTGTTCGACCAGCAAACGGCGGATCATTTCGGGCTCGCTGACTTCGGCGGCGGTGACATTGGCGATAAGCGGCGTGGCAGGCGGGCGGATCGTGATGGCGGCGAGCGCCTCGCGCATCGCATCGGCAGCGGGCTGCATCAGCGGGCAATGAAACGGCGCGCTGACGGCCAGCGCCATGGCGCGCTTGGCGCCCTTGGCTTTGGCGATTTCGCCCGCGCGCTCGACGGCGGCTTTGGTTCCCGAAATCACCACCTGACCGGGCGCGTTGTCATTGGCGACGACGCACACGGGATTTTTTTCGGTTGGCGGCGCTTGCTCGACCGCTTCCTTCGCGGCTTCTTCGGCCATTTCGATTTCCGCGCCGAGCAGCGCGCTCATGGCGCCGATGCCGACGGGTACGGCTTCCTGCATCGCGCGGCCGCGCGTTTTCAAAAGCCGCGCGGCATCGGAAAGCGTGAACGCGCCAGCGGCGCACAACGCGGTGTATTCGCCGAGCGAATGACCGGCCACCAATCTCGCATGTCTGGAAAGATCGAGCCCCGCATCTTTCTGCAACACGCGGATGATCGCCATGCTCGCCGCCATGATCGCGGGTTGCGCATTCTCGGTGAGCGTGAGATCGCTTTCCGGGCCTTCCCACATCAGCTTCGACAGCTTCCGCGACAGCGCCTCATCGACTTCCTGAAAAACCTCGCGCGCGGGCGCGAACGCGACGGCCGAGCGCCTTGCCCATGCCGATGGTCTGGCTGCCCTGCCCCGGAAAAATGAATGCGCGTGTCATTGGCCGGGGCGTTTAGCGATGACAGCGGATTAGTGCAAGGGGCCGCGCGCATCGGCAGATTTTGTGATGTGTTTTCCGGGCGAAAAAGTTTGACGCGCGCGCGTCGCGGGCGGATAGTTCGTCTTGCCCAGCCATCAAGGCTTCGGGCGCAAAGACGGGCCCGCCCGCCGGGCCGGTCGGCTTCGAGACATGTTCCGAAGCCGTGACAATCGAGGGCGCTGCCGTTGGCGACAGCGCCCTTCGTCTGTTGATCTTGAGGCTCTCGGCGTGTTTCGAGTACAGTATTCCGATTCATGGCACGCGAGAACGCGATCATCAATACGCAGATTGCGGACGACTCGCGGCGGGAGGCAGGCGTGTGGGTCGCCACGAGCGATGATGTGCCTGGCCTTGTGACCGAAGCCAAAACCTTCGACGGCCTGCTCAAAAAATTGCGAACGATTGTGCCGGAGTTGCTCGAATTGAATGGCGCGTGACGAAATTGGGGGTAAAGTCAGAATTTTGGTTATGAGAACTGGACCCACAAACGCGCCCGCGTTCAAAGCGAATGCGGATATTGTAATCACGGACGAGGTACGCAGGCATCCCTGGCGCAATGACGATGGCATGCTTTTTCGAAACGGAAGAAGCATTAGCGCGTCACGGTTTCGTCATATCCGAACACAAAGGGTTGTGCGACTTGCGCGCCATAGGAACTGTTGGATCGTGGATTGCTATGAGCGATACGATTAGAATTGGCGGATTTTTTATAGCATTGGCTTTGGCGATATTCTCCTGCATCTCGGTTGCAGTCGCTCGTGATCTGAACGCAGCGAAAAGGGAGTGATCACCGATGCTGTTACGCCATGATTTCAAGGATCCAGCCTTCGGCAAAGATTCAGATGGTTGCCGAATCTCTGAGCATTCGGCCGAGAGCACTTCAGTTTTATTGTGCGATGGTGAACGGGAAAAACTCTTATGGTGCGTATAGCGGTTACACACCCTTCATCGGTTGCGCTTGCAGCAAAGAACAGCACCGTTGTTTTCGCCGACGCTCATAGGTGTTGGCAAGTCCCGGCGATGCCAAGGAAGCTGTCATCTACAAGATGTGCCACGACTCATGGCCTTGATCCGAGTGCTGCACAGTAGAAGTCGAATCTTGTTCGCTACTCACGATAGTCTGCAGCTTGCCCCGCCCGCTCCCTTCCCCTATAAGCCGCCCCTTCCAGCGGCTGCGGTCGCAGGGGTCGACCCTCTGATTAAAAGTCAGATGCTCTAGAGCCGGACTATTTTCCGGCGTCCCCAGCGATCCACGGCGGCAGCGGGCATCCCGCCCTCTGACGTTCCGCAGCCAAAACAGGGACTTATAAGCATGGCTCTTTACGAGCATCTCCTGATCGCGCGCCAGGACATCAGCGCCCAGCAGGTGGACGCGCTAGCGACCCACCTCAAGACCATCATCGAATCCGAAGGCGGCAAGGTCGAGAAGCAGGAATATTGGGGCCTGCGCAGCCTCGCCTACCGCATCAAGAAGAACCGCAAGGGCCATTACGTGCTGCTCAACATCAATGCGCCGTCCAAGGCCATTCACGAGCTTGAGCGCCAGATCAAGATCAACGAAGACGTGCTGCGCTTCATCAGCGTGAAGGTGGACGCGTTCGAGCAGTCCAATTCCTCCAAGCGCCGCGAGCGCGAGGACAAGAAACCCGACGAAGCTGAAGTCGAGGAGGCCGCGATATGAGCCACGCCGGAGCCGCAGGCGGCCAGCGCCGCCCCTTTTTCCGCCGCAAGAAGACGTGCCCGTTCTCCGGCGCCAACGCGCCGAAGATCGATTACAAGGACGTGAAGCTGTTGCAGCGCTTCATTTCCGAGCGCGGCAAGATCGTACCCAGCCGCATCACCGCGGTGTCGTCGGGCAAGCAGCGTTTGCTGGCGCAGGCCATCAAGCGCGCGCGCTTCATGGCGCTGCTTCCTTACGTTGTGAAGTGAGGAGGCGATCATGCAAGTGATTTTGCTGGAACGCGTCGAGAAACTCGGCCAGATGGGCGATGTGGTGCGCGTGAAGGACGGCTTTGCGCGGAACTATCTTCTGCCGAAGAAAAAGGCCCTGCGCGCGACCAAAGCCAACCGCGAATATTTCGACACGCAAAAGGCGCAGCTCGAAACGCGCAATCTGGAGCGCAAATCCGAGGCCAGCGCCGTCGCCAAGAAGCTCGAAGGCAAGACCTTCGTGCTGCTGCGCCAGGCGGGTGACCGCGGCCAGCTTTATGGTTCGGTATCCCCGCGCGACATCGCGGAGATCATCACCGAGGCGGGCTTTACGGTCAGCCGCACGCAGGTGCCGCTCGACAAGGCGATCAAATCCATCGGCCTGGTTCCGCTGGCGGTCGTGCTGCATCCCGAAGTGCGCGTGAGCGTGACGATCAATGTGGCGCGCACCGAGGACGAAGCCGAGCGTCAGGCGCGCGGCGAAGACGTGCTCGCCGAACGCACGGTCGAGGAAGAGGCATCCGCCGAAGCCAAGATCGCGGCGGAAGAATTGTTCGAGGAAGGTGCGGGCCCCGCGGCCGAAGAAGACGGCGAAGCGGCGCCCGAGGCCTGATCGTTTTTACGTTACGAATGCCAAACGGCCGGGATCGCTCCCGGCCGTTTTGTTTTCAGCGCGCCGCATCCGCGAGCGCGCGCTCGACCGCTTCGGGTTCGCGTTCGATCACGGTGAGCAGGATGCGGGCGGCGAAATCCACCTTCTTGCCCTGTTCCCATCCCTCCACGGTGCGCGCGGGAACGCCGAAACGGCGGGCAAATTCGCGCGGACTTTTTGCGACGGATTTGCGGATATGCTTCACGCGCGCCGCCGGCATCGGTTCGATGACGCGCGTGGGCAGCGCGATCTTGCCCCTCTTGTGCGCGACCGCCTCTTTCAGCGAAGCAATCAGATCTTCTCCGAACGCGGTTTTATTTTTCGCCATCGTCCAACTCCTTCACCAATGACCGGATCGCGATGCGTTGCGATTCCGAAAGGTCCTCTTGCACATTCTTGCTGTAGGCGAGCAGCAGATAGGCTGTGTCTTGCACCCACAGCACGTAATAGAGCGCCCGTCCGCCGCCGCTTTTGCCCCGTCCCTTCATGGCGAACCTGATCTTGCGCACGCCGCCAAGGCCGGGAACGACATCGCCCTTCGCCGGGCTCGCCGCGATTTCATCCTCCAGAGCAGCAAGATCGGCTTTCGTCGCGCCCAGCTTTTTCAGACATTTGAGAAAGGCTTGGGTGCGAACGATTTTCATTGCCCCGTAATACGCTAATGGCGTATGAATTCAAGGGGGGCAGCCCTTATTCGCATCTGCAATATGGGCTATAAGACCCGCCTTAGCCCTTTGGGCTTCGGCGGGCAGGCCCCGCCCCTAGCTGGAGCGTATCCATGTCGGCCATTTCGCAAACCACGCGCGTGACCGTGCCCGAGATCAAGGCGCACAAGAACGCCAAGCCGGTCGTGTGCCTGACCTGCTATCACGCGCACACCGCGCGGCTGCTCGACCAACATGTCGATCTGATGCTGGTGGGCGACAGCCTCGGCATGGTGATGCACGGCATGGAGAATACGCTGGGCGTCACGCTCGACATGATGATTACCCATGGCAAGGCGGTGATGCGCGGCAGCAAGCACGCGCTCGTCGTGGTCGATATGCCGTTCGGCTCTTACGAAGAATCCCCGCAGATCGCATTCCGCAATGCCGCGCGCATCATTCAGGAAACCGGCTGCACGGCGGTGAAGATGGAAGGCGGCGCGATGCTGGCCGAAACCATCAAATATCTGACCTCCCGCGGCATTCCGGTGATGAGCCATGTGGGCCTCACCCCCCAGCGCATCCAGATTTTCGGCGGCTTCAAGACGCAAGGCCGCACGGAGGCCGAATGGCCCGCCATCATCGCCGATGCCAGGGCCGTGGCCGAGGCGGGCGCCTTCGCCGTGGTGCTGGAGGGCATGGCCGAGCCGCTCGCCGCCCGGATCACGCAGGAGATCGCCATCCCCACCATCGGCATCGGGGCCTCGGCCCAATGCGACGGCCAGATCCTCGTCATGGAGGACATGCTGGGCCTTAACCCTTCGCCGCCCAAATTCGTCCGCCAATATGCCCAGTTAGGGCCCGAGATCGAGGAGGCCGTGAAGGCCTATGCGGCGGACGTTCGCGCCCGGCGCTTCCCCGGTGCGGAGAACGTCTATTCCATGAAGAAGACGGCCTGACATCAACCATTTCCGGCAACCATTGCGCGGCTTTCATGGGCCCCTCGGTTGCCCTTTCGCCCGGCAGCGGCTAATCATCCCGCGCGCTCAAGACCTTGGGCGAAGGCCCCCATCGCCATCCAATGAGGTTTTCCCGTGACCGACATCTTCCGCGAAGTCGAGGAGGACGTCCGGCGCGAGCGCTACGAACAGCTCTGGAAGAAGTATGGCGACTATGTGATCGCGGCGATGGCGCTGCTGGTCATTGGCGTGGCGGGTTATCAATTGTGGCGCTACTACGATGCGCGCCAGCGCGCGCACGCATCGGACGAATATCAGGCAGCACAATCGTTCCTGGAATCGAACCGGCCCGCCGACGCCGTGGCGGCGTTCTCCCAGCTCGCCCATAACGCGCCCGCCGGTTATGCGCAGATCGCTCAATTGCAGCAGGCCGATGCGCTGCTCGCGGCGGGCCAGAAGGCGCAGGCCGTCGCCCTCTACAAGAAGATCGAAGGCGGCAGCGACGAGATATTGGCGGCGGTCGCGCGCATCCGCACCGGCTGGGCGATTGTGGATACCGCGCCAAGACTGGAGCTTGAAACCCTGCTCGCCCCGCTCACCGATCCGACGAGCCCGTGGCGAGCAATGGCGCGCGAAATTCTGGCCTATTCCGATTATCACATGGGCGCGTCCAAGGAAGCGCTCGCCGCCTATACCAGCCTCGCCAACGACAAGGATGCGCCGCTGGGATTGCGCCAGCGCAGCGAGGCGATGGAAACATTCCTCAAGGGCGGCGGCGACAATGATTACGGCACGCTGCCGCATGACGCGCCGCCTCCTACCCTGACGCATCATTAAAGGTCCCGCGCGCGTGTCGATGTCCCGTCTGCGATTGGTATTGTTTCTGGCGCTGCCGCTTGCGCTGGCCGCGTGCGACACGCTGGATCAGGCGAGCAATGCGCTTGGCATGTCGGACTGGTTTTCCGGCGCCTCCAAATCCGATCTCAAGGGCGAGCGCATTTCGGTGATGACGCTGGATGCCTCGCTGGAACCCGATCCCGATCTTGCGAAAACGCCGGTGGTTCTGCCCGCGCCTTACCTCAACACCGAATGGCCGGAGCCGGGCGGCTATGCGACCAATGCGATGTATCATTTGAAATCCGCGGGCTCGCTGCGCCAGCAATGGGAAGAAGATACCGGCAAGGGATCGGACAAGGATTCGCGATTGACCGCACCACCCATCGTGGCGGGCGGGCGCGTCTTCGTGCTGGATTCCGAGGCCCATGTCTTCGCCTTCGCCGCGAGTTCGGGCCATCCTTTGTGGAACCGCGAGCTTGCGCCCAAGGGCGGCGATGCAAGCCTCACCAACACGCTCACCTTTGGCCTGGTGGGCGAGGACAAATCCGTCGATCCGTCCAAGGGTTTCGGCGGCGGCGTGGCTTATGAGAACGGGCGCATCTTCGTTTCCACCGGCTTCGGCACGGTGTTCGCGCTCTCCGCCACGAACGGGCGGCTGTTCTGGAAAAAGGATCTGGGCGTTCCCATCGTCAACGCGCCCGTCGCCAATACGGGACGCGTGTTCGTGTCCTCGCAGGACAATCATTTCTACGCGCTCGACGAGCGCGACGGCCACCAGCTTTGGGACCATCAGGGCATTACGGAAAGTGCGGGGATTCTCGAAAGCACCAGTGCGGCGGTCGCCGATCAATATGTGATCGTGCCCTATAGCTCCGGCGAATTGTTCGCGCTGCGCGTGGATGATGGCAGGCCCGCCTGGAACGACATGCTGACGCGCTCGGGCACCACCACGGCGCTCTCCGAACTCGACGACATCGCGGGCCGCCCCGTGGTGGACCGCGACATGGTGTTCGCCATCTCGCATTCGGGCATCATGGTGGCGATCAATCTCAACACCGGGGAGCGCGCCTGGTCGCGCGACATCGGCGGCATTCAGACGCCATGGGCTGCGGGCGATTTTCTCTATGTGCTGACGGTGGATTCGCAGCTTCTGTGCCTTGCCCGCAAGGATGGCCGCGTGAAATGGCTGACCCAGCTCGACCGCTGGACTGACGCCGACAAGGACCGGCCTATCGTGTGGTCCGGCCCGGTGCTGCTCTCCGACCGGCTCATTCTTCTGTCGTCGGACGGTTATGCGATGTCGGTGTCGCCCTATACGGGCCGGGTGATGGGCCGCATGGAAATTCCCGACGGCGCCACCATCGCGCCCGTCGTCGCCAACGGCACGATGTATCTCTTGACCAGCGATGCCGAGCTTGTGGCGCTGCGCTGAGGGGCGGAGAATAAATCATGCCGCTCACGCTCGCCATCGTCGGCCGCCCCAATGTGGGCAAATCGACACTCTTTAACCGGCTCGCGGGCAGGCGCCTTGCGATTGTGCATGACACGCCCGGCGTCACGCGCGACCGCAAAGAGGTCGATGCGCAATTGGGGCCGCTTTCCTTTCGCCTGATCGACACGGCGGGATTTGAGAGTGCCGCGGCAGGTTCGCTCTCCGCGCGCATGACCGCGCAGACGATGGAAGCGATCCGCGATGCGAGCCTGTGCCTGTTTCTCATCGACGCGCGCGACGGCGTAACACCGGGCGACGAGATCATCGCCGATGCGCTGCGCCGCTCCGGCAAAAAAGTAATCCTGGCCGCGAACAAATGCGAGAGCCGCACGGTACGGGATTCGCTGGGCGAAGCCTATTCGCTCGGTTTCGGCGAGCCGATTGCGCTTTCGGCCGAACATGCGCTCGGCATGGAGGAATTGCTCGACGCGATTGCGCCTTACGCCGATGAAGACGTTGCGGTGGAAGATGGCGCGAACAAGCCGCTGAAGCTCGCCATTGTGGGCCGCCCGAACACCGGCAAATCGAGCCTGTTCAACCGGCTGCTCGGCGAGGAACGCGCGCTGACGGGGCCGGAAGCGGGCATCACGCGCGACGCCATCACCGCACCCTGGCAAATCGAAGGCCGCGATGTGCTGCTGCACGACACCGCAGGGCTTCGCAGGCAGGCGCGCGTTGCGGGCCACGAGCTTGAAGAATTGTCGGTGGCAAGCACGCTCGACGCCATCCGCTTCGCCGAATGTGTGATCGTGCTGATCGACGCGTTGCAGCCTTTCGAGAAGCAGGATCTGACGATTGCCGATCTCGTGGCGCGCGAAGGCCGCGCGGTCGTCTTCGCCATCAACAAATGGGATCAGGTGTCCAATCCGCAAAGCGCGCTGTCGTCGCTGCGCGAACAGGTGGATCGTTTGCTGCCGCAGATCGCGGGCACGCCGCTGGTCGCACTTTCGGCGCTGACGGGCGAGGGGATCGAGCGATTGCGCGCCGCAATATTGGAAGCAGACCAAGCATGGAACACGCGCGTGGCGACCGCGGCGCTGAACCGCTTTCTGGAAGACGCGCTGGAGCGCCATCCCCCGCCCGCGATCAGCGGACGGCGCGTGCGCATCCGCTACATGACGCAGGTGAAGGCGCGCCCGCCGAATTTTGCGCTGTTCGGAAACCAGTTGAAGGCGCTGCCGGAATCCTATTTGCGCTATCTGCAAAATGCGCTGCGCGAAAGTTTTGCGCTTCGCGGCACGCCGATCCGCTTCAATCTGCGCACGTCGAAGAATCCGTTCGCGAAGGAGTAATCAGGCGCGCGGCGCCACGATCAATTCGCCATTCTTCATGCAAGATGGCGAGAGCAAATCCACAATCTGCGGCGTCACCGCTTCGGGCGGGCGCAAGGTTTGCGGGTCTTCGCCGGGCATCGCCTTCCGCCGCATCGCCGTGCGCAACGGGCCGGGGCTGAAGAGATTCACTTTCACATTCGTGGTGGCACATTCCTCGGCATAGGTAAGCGCGAGCGATTCAAGGGCGGCTTTGGTGATCGCATAGACGCCCCAATAGGGCGTGTGCGTGCGCGCCGCCCCCGTGGTGACGAACAGCGCGCGGCCCGCATCGGATTTGCGCAACAGCGGATCGAGCGAACGGATCAGCCGCCAATTGGCCGTGACGTTCACATCCATCGCTTCCGCCCACACTTTGGGATCGAGATGGGAAAGCGGGGTGAGAACGCCCAGCACGCCTGCATTGCCGAGAAAGGCGTCGAGCCTGCCCCAGCGCTCGAAGATCGAAGCGCCGAGCCGGTCCAGTGCATCGAATTCGCGAAGATTGAGCGGCACCAGCGTGGCGCTGCCGCCGGCGCGTTGGATTTCGTCATCGGCTTCTTCGAGCCCGCCGACGGTGCGCGCGACGAGAATGACATGCGCGCCCGCTTTCGCCAGCGCCACGGCGGCGGCGCGCCCAATTCCCCGCGACGCGCCGGTGACGAGCGCGATCCGATTTTCAAGCGGCTTTGTCATGCAACTTCGGCCAGCAGCGAAAGCTGTCCGTCTTTGCGCGCGGTGGCGTCGCTATCGCTGACGGCGATGGGATATTCGCCGGAGAAACAGGCGTCGCAATATTGGGGCACCTTTGCGTTGCGCCCTTTTTCGCCGACCGCGCGATAGAGCCCGTTCATCGAAACGAAATGCAGGCTGTCGGCGCCGATGAAGCGGCACATCTCCGACACATCCATGCGATGGGCGATGAGATCGTTGGTGTCGGGCGTATCCACACCGTAGAAGCAGGAATGGGTGGTGGGCGGGCTCGCCACGCGGAAATGAACTTCGGCCGCACCCGCATCGCGCACCATCTGAACGATTTTCTTCGACGTGGTGCCGCGCACGATGGAATCGTCGATCAGCACCACGCGCTTGCCGGCAAGGATCGCGCGGTTGGGATTGTGCTTCTTCTTGACGCTGAAATTGCGGATGCCGTCGGTCGGCTCGATGAAGGTGCGCCCGACATAATGGTTGCGGATGATGCCGAACTCGAAGGGGATGCCGGACTCCGCCGCATAGCCAATGGCGCCGGGCACGCCGGAATCGGGGATCGGCACGACCAGATCCGCTTTAACCGGGGCCTCGCGCGCCAGCTCCTCGCCGATGCGCTTGCGGATTTCATAGACATTGCTGCCTTCGACAATGGAATCCGGCCGGGAGAAATAGATGTATTCGAAGATGCAGAAGCGCTGCGGCTGGGCATTGAACGGGCGGTAGGATTTGAGGCCGTCCTTGTCGATCACCACCACTTCGCCCGGTTCCACATCGCGCACGAACTGGGCGCCGATGATGTCGAGCGCGCAGGTTTCGGACGCCAGAATAGGCGCGCCGTCCAGATCGCCCAGAACCAGCGGGCGCACGCCCCAGGGATCGCGCACGCCGATCAGTTTCTTGGGCGTCAGCGCCACCAGCGAATAGGCGCCCTCCACCTGCTTCAGCGCGTCGATCAGCTTGTCCACGACGGGATGATAGGCGCTGCGCGCCACCAGATGGATGATGACTTCGGTATCGGAGGTCGATTGGAAGATCGCGCCCTGATGGACAAGCTCGTTGCGCAGCGAAAGCGCATTGGTCAGATTGCCGTTATGCGCGATGGCAATGCCGCCGCCCGACAGATCGGCGAACATCGGCTGCACATTGCGCGCGCCCGAACCGCCGGCGGTGGAATAGCGATTGTGGCCGATGGCGAAGGCGCCTTTGAGGTTTTCCACCCGGCTGGTGTTGCGCCCGCCGAAAACGTCGCCGACCTTGCCGGTGTGGCGCTCGGAAATGAATTGCGTGCCGTCATAGGTGACGACGCCCGCCGCCTCCTGCCCGCGATGCTGAAGCGCATGCAGGCCAAGCACCGTCAGCGCGCCCGCATCCGGGTTGTCCGAACACGCCGAAGACGCCGCATTCCTCGTGGAACGCGTCGTCGAAGGGCAAATCTTTCTCGTCATTAAGGCCGGTCATGGCTTGCCACCGCTACCCGTCGCCTCGATGAGCCTGTCTAGCGCGCGCCGGTCGCCCGCGCCATAGGTTTTCTTGGGCGATTTGGCGGCATGTGCTGTGGGCGGGGCGATTTTGTTTCCCGCGATCGTAATTCCCTGATCGGGAATAAGCGTGAGGATCACTTCGGCCGAACTTTGAATCACCGGCAATGTGCCCGCGCGCGTCATCCATTCGGGCTGTTTGGGAACCGGCACGAAAGCGGAAAACACAATATAGGCGATGCCGACGATTGCGAGCCCGCGCACCACGCCGAAGATCGCGCCCAGTGAGCGATCGAGCGCGCCCACCGGAGAATGATGCACGCTCTCGGCGAAGCGGTAGCTGATGAAGGACAGCGGGATCAGCACCACGAGGAAGACAAGGCCATACGCCGCAACCGTTCCCAGCCATTCCGGCGAGATCAGCCCGCGCGCGGATGGCGCGACCAGAGGCCCGCCATAGAGTGCCGCGAACGCCGCCGCCGCCCAGGCGAAGATGGAAAGCGTTTCGGACACGAACCCGCGCCATACGGCATAGACCGCCGAGATCAGCACGATCAGGACGACCACAAGATCGACATAGGAAAAATGAAAGGCGCTCATGTGATTCCTACTTTACCACGCCGGGGCGGGGCCTGGCGCTTGTCTCACCGCCACAGAATTCTATCAGGTCTGTCAAGTCCTTGATCGGGCGGAGCAAAAGCCCTTCGCCCGGAATTTTTGTGCCTGCGGGGATCGCGGCCGCCGTAAAGCCCAGTTTGGCGGCCTCCTTGAGCCGCAATTCGCCTTGCGGTGCCGGGCGCACATCGCCGGAAAGGCTGATTTCGCCGAAAAAGATGCAATCCTTCGGCAGTGGCCTGCCCGTGAACGACGAAATCAGTGCGGCGGCGGTCGCCAGATCGGCCGCCGGTTCGGCGATCTTCAAGCCGCCTGCCACGTTCAGATAGACATCATGGCCGCTGATACCAAGCCCGCCGCGCGCATCGAGCACGGCAAGGATCATGGCAAGCCTGCCCGAATCCCAGCCCACCACGGCGCGGCGCGGCGTGCCGAAGGAAGGGGCGGCGACCAGCGCCTGTATTTCCACCAGCAGCGGGCGCGTGCCCTCGATGCCCGCAAACACCGCCGTGCCGGGGGCTGCCACATTGCGGTCGCCGAGAAACAGCGCCGACGGATTGGCAACTTCGGCAAGCCCCGCGCCCGTCATTTCGAAGACGCCGATTTCGTCGGTCGGGCCGAAGCGGTTTTTCGTGGCGCGCAGCACGCGGAAATGATGGCCGCGCTCGCCCTCGAAATAGAGAACCGCATCGACGAGATGCTCGACCGCTTTCGGCCCCGCGATCTGGCCGTCCTTGGTGACATGGCCGACGAGCAGCAGCGCAGCGCCGCTCGCTTTGGCGTAACGCACCAGATCGAACGAAGCGGTGCGAACCTGCGCGATAGTGCCGGGGGCAGCTTCCAGCGCCGATGTCCAGATCGTTTGAATCGAGTCGATGGCGATGATGCCGGGCGCGGGCGCGGATTCGAGCGTGGAGAGAATGTCCTCGACGCGCGTGGCCGAGCCGAGTGCCACGGGCGCATCCGCAAGCCCCATGCGTTGGGCGCGCAGGCGCACTTGCGCCATCGCTTCCTCGCCGGAAATGTAGATCGCGCGTCCGCCCGCTTGGGCATAAGCGGCGAGCGCCTGAAGGATGAGTGTGGATTTTCCGACGCCCGGATCGCCGCCGACCAGCAGCGCCGAACCCGGCACCAATCCGCCGCCCGCAACACGGTCGAATTCGGCGATGCCCGTCGCGCGGCGCGGCGGCATGTCTTCGGCGGTTTTCAGATCTTCGAGTGCGAAGGGCCTGCCCTTCACGCGCTTTGCGGCGCCACCGCCGATGGGGATGGCGGCACCTTCTTCAACAATCGAATTCCATGCGCCGCAGGATTCGCACCGCCCGGCCCATTTCGCGGAAACCGCTCCGCAACTCTGACAGGCGAAGGAGGGAGAGGATTTGGCCATTAAACCACCCTCCCCTTGAGGGAGGGTCGAAAAATTCGAGCGCAGCGAAGAATTTTTCGGGGAGGGGTCATGTTCGAACGCCTGTGGATTTCACCCCTCCCCGAAATTTGCGAAGTGCAAATTTCGACCCTCCCTCAAGGGGAGGGTGAATTACTTCCTGACTTCCATCTTGATCGGACCATCGGCGCGGCCATGGATAAATTGGTCGACAAACGGATTGCCGCTGTTGTCGATCTCGGATGTCGGCCCATCCCAGATGATCTTGCCCTTGTAGATCATGGCGATGCGGTCGGCGATTTTGCGCGCGCTCTGCATGTCGTGCGTGATCGAGAGCGTGGTGACGCCCATGTCCTTCACCGTATCCACGATCAGATCGTTGATGACATCCGCCATGATGGGATCGAGCCCGGTCGTCGGCTCGTCGAAGAAAATAATATCGGGATCGGCGGCGATGGCGCGCGCAAGGCCCACGCGTTTTTGCATGCCGCCGGAAAGCTCCGATGGCGAAAGCAACGCGACCTCGGAGCCCAATCCAACCTTGGCAAGCTTCTCAATGGCCACATCGCGGGCCTGTTTGCGCTTCATGCCGCGGCCCTGAATGAGGCCGAATGCGACGTTCTCCCAAACGGGCAAAGAGTCGAACAGTGCCGCACCCTGAAACAGCATGCCGAATTTTTTCAGGTATGCCTCGCGCGCGCGGCCGCGCAGGCGCGTGACTTCCTGCCCGTCCACGAAAATCTGGCCCGCTTCAGGGCGCAGGATTCCGAGTACGGATTTTATCATCACCGATTTGCCGGTACCCGACCCGCCGATGACCACCAGCGACTGGCCCGAATTGAGCGTCAAATCCAGACCGTCCAGCACGATCTTCGGCCCGAAGCGTTTCTTGACGCCTTTCAGTTCGACCTTCGCGGTGGTGCCGGTGCGCGCCATGGCGATCAATCCGCGAACAGCAAATTGGTGAGAATGTAATTGGCGGCGAGAATGAGGATGGAGGAGGAAACCACCGCACTCGTCGTCGCCTCGCCCACGCCCTGCGCGCCGCCCTTGGAATTGAAGCCGTTGTAGCAACCCATCAGCGCGATGATGAAGCCGAACACCGCCGCCTTGATGAGGCCGGAGGACACGTCCTTGTAGGCAAGCGCATCCATCGTGTTGGAGAGATAGATCGAGCCGTTGAAGCCCAGGCTCTCGGTCGAGGCGACATAGCCGCCGAACACGCCGATGCAATCGGCGATGCCAACCAGGATCGGCATGGTGATGATCGCCGCCGCCAGCCGCGGCACGACGAGATATTTGATCGGGTTGGTGGAGAGCGTGGTCAGCGCGTCGATCTGTTCGGTCACGCGCATGGTGCCGATTTCGGCGGCGATTGCCGCGGCCACGCGCCCCGCCACCATCAGGCCCGAAATCACCGGGCCAAGCTCGCGCGTGATGCCCACCAGCACCACCACCGGCACGAAGGCCTCCGCCCCATAGCGGCTCGCGCCGATATAGATCTGAAGCGCCAGCACGCCGCCGGTGAAGAACGCCGTCAGCCCCACCACCGGCAGCGAGAAATAGCCGATGCGCAGCATCTGCTGGCCGAGCAGCCGCCAATAGAGCGGCGGGCGGATAAGGCTCGTCACCGCCGAGGAGACGAACAGCGAAAGCGCGCCCGTGGTCTCGAAGAAGGCGAGCGTCATGCGGCCGATGGCGGCGAAGAAATTCATGCGATGTCCTCGTAATGGCGCGGCACGCGGGAACCCAGCGAGGTCAGTATCTCGTAAGGCGCGGTGCCGGCGGCATCGGCCAGTTCTTCCAGGGAAATCGTGTCTCCGAGAAATTCCACGTCCGCGCCCACCGCCGCTCCCCGCACATCTGTAGCATCAAGCGTGACGAGGTCCATGGAAATGCGGCCCGCGATGGGCGCGCGCACGCCGTTTATGGCGCCTGCCCCCCGATTGCCGAGGGCGCGCATGAGACCGTCTGCGTATCCCAAAGCAACCGTCGCGAGCGTGGTTGGACGCTCCGCCCGGAATGAGGCTCCGTAACCAACGGTATCCCCCTTGTCAACGCGGCGGAGCTGGAGGATGCGGCCCGTCAGACACACCGCGACGGCAAACGGATTGGGCCGCTCGTTTTGCGGGTTTCCGCCATAGAGGCCAAGGCCGGGGCGCACCATGTCGAACATGTAATCCTTGCCCAGCAGCACCCCGCCCGACGAGGCCAGGCTCGCAGGCGCGGGCGGCAGCCTGGCGAGTGCGGCGCGGAAGCGGGCGAGCTGAGCCGCGTTCATGGGCGAGGCCGGATCGTCGGCTGAGGCCAGATGGCTCATCAGCAATTCGACGCGGATGTTCTTCAGGCGGGCCTGTGCCTCGGCCGAGAGGATCGCCAGTTCTTCCGGCGGCAGGCCCAGCCGGTTCATGCCCGTGTCGATATGGATGGCCGCATTGAGCGCACCCTTGCCCGCAACGGCGGACCAGGCGGTGATTTCCGCCAGCGAATTCAGTACCGGCGTCAGGCGATGGGCGATCAGGGCGGGAATGGCCGCGGCTTGCGCGCCATCCAGCACAAATATCCGGGCGTGGGGGACGACACCGCGCAGCGCCACGCCTTCCGAAAGCCGGGCGACAAAGAAGGTGTCGCAACCCTGCCCGGCCAGCGCGCGCGCGATTGGGGCCATGCCGAGGCCATAGCCGTCGGCCTTCACCACGCCCGCGACTTGTGCCCCGCCCGCGCGGCGGACGCATTCGCGCCAATTGGCGCCGATCGCGCCCAACCGCACCGTCAGCCGCGCTGTTTCGAAATTCGGGATGGCTCATGGCGGCCGAACAATGAAGGGCGGGGGCGGCGGCGTCAAAGGCCGATTGCACCGCGCGTTTATCGGGTAACTTTCTCGGCCAGCCATGCCTTGATGAGCGATTGGTATGGCATATCGCGCTTGTTGGCGGCGACTTTGATCTGGTCGAGAAGACTGATCGGCAAGCGCAGCGAAATCGCCGTGGTCGAGGGCTTCAAATTGGGAAACCGCGCGCGCCGGGCCTTGCTCCAATCGACATAATCGGCGGAGTCGTGGGTTTCCCAGAACTTGCGTTCTTGCGCTTCGTTGGCGAAGTGCGGCACAGGTCTAAGTTTGCTTCGCATAATACGCACGCTCCTTCCGGCTCATGTCGCGCGCCGAGATTACGCGAATTCTGGTTCCGGCATGCCGCAACATGAAAGTGACATGCAGCAGGCGGCCCACATCCGTTTTCCCCATCGCATGAACGCGTATTTCGCTTTGGCTATGTTTCACATCATCCATGATGAGCAACGGATCGTTGAAAAACACCTGCTCGGCTTCGGCCTGGCTGACATCGTGCTTGTCGGCATTCTTGCGGGCGTTGCCTTTGTCCCACTCGAAACCTTCGACAAGATCAAAGTCGGGTTCGGTCATGAGCTGTATATTATCATAATATACGCGGAAGGCAAGCCGGCCCGTCAGCTGTCCGCGGCCAAATTGCTAAACCGGGTAAACCTATCGTCGAAGAAGAGTTCGATCTTGTTGGTGGCGCCGTGGCGGTGTTTTTCGACCAGCACCTCGGCGCGGCGGTGGCAGCGCTCGATCTTTTCCAGCCATTTGCCGTGCTCGGCGCTGCCGGGCTCCGGCTCGCGCGATTTCAGATAATATTCCTCGCGATAGACAAACATCACCACGTCGGCGTCTTGCTCGATGGAGCCGGATTCGCGCAAGTCCGAGAGAACGGGCCGCTTGTCGTCGCGCGCATCGACGCCGCGCGAAAGCTGCGACAGCGCCAGCACCGGCACGTTCAATTCCTTGGCCAGCGCCTTCAAGCCCTTCGTCACTTCGGTGATTTCCTGCACGCGGTTCTCGGCGCGGCGCGAGGGCTCGATCAATTGTAGATAATCGATGACGATGAGGCCGATCTGCTTCTCGCGCTTGAGCCTGCGGGCGCGCGCGGCGATCTGGGCGATGGAAATGCCGCCCGTATCGTCGATGAACAGCGGCAGGGTGGACAAATCCTGCATCGAGAGCACGAATTTCTCCCACTCGCTTTCGGAGAATTTGCCGTTGCGGATTTTCCACATCTCGATTTCGGTCTGCTCGGAAAGAATACGTGCCGACAATTGCTGCGCCGCCATTTCTAGGCTGAAGAACAACACGCTGGCACCGCGCGGCACTTGCGCGCCATCCTCGATATCCTGCGCCCAGGCGCGCGCGGCATGAAACGCCATGTTGGTGGCGAGCGAGGTTTTGCCCATGCCGGGGCGGCCGGCAAGGATCAGAAGATCGGAGGGCTGCAAGCCGCCGAGCAGCGAATCCACATCGGTGAAGCCGGTGGCGACGCCGGAAATACGCCCGCCGCGGGCCTGCGCGCGCTCGGCACTTTCCACCGCACGGCGAAGGCTTTCGGCGAAATCGATGGGGCCTTCGCCATAGCGCGAGCTTTCACTGATGCGATAAAGCGCTTTTTCGGCTTCCTCGATCTGGGCCTGTGGCGGCTTTTCGTGCGGCGCTTCGTAAGCCGTGTTGACGATATCCTCGCCGATATGGATGAGGCCGCGCCGCACGCCGAGATCATGCAGGATGCGCGCGTAATCGCGCACATTCGGCATCGCGGGCGTGGCTTGCGCGAGCCCCGCCAGATACGCATGCCCGCCCACTTCAATGAGCCCCGGATCGGCCTTCATCGCGGCGTGCAGCGTCAGCGGCGTGATCACCATGCCGCCCTTTTCGAACAGCGTGAGCATCACCTCATAGAGGCGCTGATGCAGCGGATCGTAGAAATGCTCCGGGCGCAATTGCTGCGACACGCGCTCGATGGCGTGATTGTCCACCAGGATTGCGCCGAGGAGGGCCTGCTCGACCTCGATGTCATAGGGTACGTGACGATAGACTTCCTGTTCCATTTTTTGCTCTTGTAGGGCGCGCCCTCGCGGGGGAGCGAATCAAGCGGCGCACGCAGCGCGCCGCAAGCGCGGATTCGCCTCGGGGCGAATCAATCAACAGGTTCGAGTCTAGCGCACCATCAACAGATTTTTTCGGGCGACAGAAGATTACGCCACCCGCCTTGGCCGCGGCATTTGCTCGGTGCCCGCAAAGCGCATGGTGCGCTCATTGTCCACCATGTAATCGCGCGTGATGGGAAGCGCGTCCAGTTTTTTCGCCATCTGTATCTGGAACACCACAAGCCCGTCCGCACGGAACGTGGCTTCCGAACCCGCCAGATAAAAATCCCACATGCGGCAGAAGCGTTCGTCATAGAGTGCGGCAGCATCGGCCCAGCGCGCGCGGAAACGCTGGCGCCATTCCTTCAGCGTTTCGGCATAGTGAAGCCGCAGGATTTCCACATCGGTGACCATCAGCCCCGCGCGCTCGATCGCGGGAAGCATTTCGCTCAAGGACGGCGTGTAGCCGCCGGGGAAGATGTATTTGGCGATCCACGGATTGGTGGCGCCGGGCCCATCGGTGCGGCCGATGGTGTGCAGCACCGCCACGCCGTCATCGGCGAGCAGATCGTGCACCTTGCCGAAAAACGCCGGATAATAGGCCACGCCCACATGCTCGAACATGCCGACCGAGACGATGCGGTCGAATGTGCCTTTGAGCGCGCGGTAATCGACAAGATCGAATTTGCAGCGCGATGAAAGCTGCGCCGTTTCGCTGCGCGCCCGCGCAACCGCGATCTGTTCTTCGGAAAGCGTGATGCCCAGAACGTTCGCGTTGCCGTCGCGCGCCAGATCGAGCGCCAGCCCGCCCCAGCCGCAGCCGATATCGAGCACGTTCAATCCCGGCTTGTTGAGCCAGAGCTTCGCCGCGATGTGGCGCTTCTTTCCCACTTGCGCGTCTTCCAGCGTTTCGCCGGGCGCGGAAAAATAGGCGCAGGAATATTGCCGGTCGCGGTCAAGGAACATCTCATAGAGCTTGGCCGGAAAGATCGTAATGATGCGCGACATGCGCTTTGGCGCGGCTCGCGGGATTATATTGCGAGATGCGCCGTATCACGCGGCGGAAAGTGCGCGCGAGCGTCATCAGGCCCGAAGTGTTGTGATAGGCGGTGTTGACCATCGCCAGATGCAGGAAATCGTAGATGTCGCCCTGATCCACCGTCAGGCGGCCATCCATGTAAAGCTCGCCGAGCTTCAGATCGGGATTGAGCGCGAGCGCCCATTCGGCGCGGCGGTCATGGAACTTGACGGTGACCTGCGGCTCGCCTGCGCCTGCCGCAAAACGCGAGCCATCCGCGCGGATGACGTTCAATGTGCCTTGTCTGATGATTGAGCGAAGAACGATTTTGCAGCATTGCCGACCCCTTGATGGCGCCAGCCCCTCAAAGGTGGGCAAAGCGTAATCAGGAACGGGCCGGAAGGGAAATAGGTTCCCTCAGCGAATGCTTCTCACTCCCATTCAATCGTGCCGGGCGGCTTGCTCGTCACGTCATAGACGACGCGGTTTATGCCGTTGACTTCGTTGACGATTCGGGTCGCCACGCGAGACAGAAAAGCATGTGAAAACGCGTAGGAATCCGCCGTCATCCCATCGGTTGAGGTGACCGCGCGCAGCGCGCAGACATGGTCATAGGTGCGCGCATCGCCCATCACGCCCACGGTTTTGACCGGCAGCAGCACGGCGAAAGCCTGCCAGATCTCGTCATAAAGGCCCGCTTTGCGGATTTCGTCGAGATAGATGGTGTCGGCCTCACGCAGGATATCGAGCTTCTCGCGCGTGATTTCGCCGGGCACGCGAATGGCAAGGCCCGGACCCGGAAACGGATGGCGGCCCACAAACGCGGGCGGCAGGCCAAGCTCGCGGCCGAGCGCGCGCACTTCATCCTTGAAGAGTTCGCGCAACGGCTCGACCAGCTTCATGTTCATGCGTTCGGGCAGCCCGCCGACATTGTGATGCGATTTGATGGTGACGGACGGCCCGCCGATGGCAGACACGCTTTCGATCACATCGGGATAGAGCGTGCCTTGCGCGAGGAATTCCGCGCCGCCCACCTTGGCCGCTTCGCGCTCGAAAATATCGATGAAGGCGGCACCGATGATCTTGCGCTTTTTTTCGGGATCGCTGACGCCAGCAAGGCGCGAAAGAAACAACTCCTCCGCTTCGGCATGCACGAGCGGGATGTTGTAATGGTTGCGGAACAGCGAAACGACTTCGTCGGCCTCGCCCGCGCGCATCAATCCCGTATCGACGAAGATGCAGGTGAGTTGATCGCCGATGGCTTCGTGGATCAGAACCGCGGCGACCGACGAATCCACGCCGCCCGACAATCCGCAGATCACGCGGGCTTTGCCGACCTGCTTCCTGATTCGCGCAATCGCTTCGGCGCGGAAGGCTTTCATGTTCCAGTCGGGTTTTATGCCGGCGATGTTCTGCACGAAATTGGTGAGCAGGGCGCTCCCTCGCGGTGTATGCACCACTTCGGGATGAAACATCGTGCCGTAGAATTTGCGTTTCTCGTCGGCGATGATCGCGAAGGGCGCGGATTCGCTTTTCGCCACGACATGAAAGCCCGGCGGCAGCGCCACCACGCGGTCGCCATGGCTCATCCACACATCGTCGCGCGCGCCGAGCGCCCAGACATTCTCGAACAGCGGGCTCTGGCCGGTGACTTCCAGCGTGGCGCGGCCGAATTCGCGGCCCGACGCGCCTTCGACGCGCCCGCCCAATTGCGTGACCATCGTCTGCTGGCCGTAGCAGATGCCCATCACGGGCACGCCAAGCTCGAACACGGCTTGCGGCGCGCGCGGAGTATGGGATTCGGTGACGCTCGCCGGACCGCCGGAGAGAATCACGGCCTTGGGCGTTGCGGCCGCAAGCGCGTCCTCGGCCTTGTTATAAGGCACGATCTCGCAATAGACCCCGCCCTCGCGCACGCGCCGCGCGATGAGCTGTGTCACCTGCGATCCGAAATCGATGACGAGAACGGGAGCAGCCATGGCCGCCTATAGAGCCGCGCCTAATGCTTGTCCAGCGGCGCGCTCGACGCATCGGCCTGCATCGCTTTTGCCTTCGCCATGGCCTGGTGGACGGCCAGCGTTTCGGCGCAGCGCGGCCCGCAGGTGCGTTCGAGCAGATCGAGATTCTTGGCGGCGCCCGCCTGATCGCCCAGCGCCAGATCGGCCAGCGCCATGCCCTTCAGCGCCTGCTTGTCCACCGGATCGATGAAAAGCGCGTCGTCGTAATATTTGATCGCGGCGTTGGGATGCCCCGTGCGGGTGTAGAGATCGGCGAGCGCGATGTAATTCTGAGGGTCCGCCGGATCGGCGACGATCGCCGACTGGATCAGGAGCAGCGCTTGCGCGATATCGCCCTTGTCCTCGGCCGCGCGCGAGCGCGCGAGCGGCGAAGGATCGGGGTGGGCAAACGCCGGTGCGGCGAAACATCCAAAAGCGGCCGCAGCCAGAAATACGCGCACAAATTTCGTCATCATCATCCACCGTTCTCGAGCACAGCCGCAAAGAAGCCGTCGGTCCCCGTAAGATAGGGAGAAGCGCGGAAAAATTCACCCATGCCGGGCGGCGAATTCTGGTTCGTAATGTCGCGCCAGAGGACCGCGGCGGAGACGGGCGCAAAACCCGGATGGCCCGCTAAAAACGCGGCAATGCGCTGTTCATTCTCGCAAGCCAGCAATGAGCAGGTGGCATAGACGAGCCGCCCGCCGGGCCGCACAAGGCGCGCCGCCTCGGCCAGCATCTCGTCCTGCGTTTTGGCGAACTGGGCGAGGCGGGCGGGCGTGAGCCGCCATTTCAGCTCCGGCTGCCTGCGCCATGTGCCCGATCCGCTGCATGGCGCATCGACCAGCACGATGTCGAAGGATCGCGCGTCCGATTGCGTGCGGATGATGGAGGCACCCGCCCGCGCCGCGCGTTCGGCAAGGCGCGCGAGCGCATCGGCGCGGATGTCACGGGCGACGACTTCGCCTTCGTTGTTCATCGCCGCCGCGAGCGCCAGCGATTTGCCGCCCGCGCCCGCCGCCAGATCGAGCACGCGCGATCCGGGCTTTGCGCCGCAGAGGAGCGAGGCGATCTGGGCCGCTTCGTCCTGAAATTCGAAGAGACCGTTTTCGAAGGTTGCACTTTTACTCAGCTTTGCCAGCCCTTCGCCGGGAGGAATGCGGATACCGAGCGGCGAATAGGGCGTGGGATTTGCGTCGTAACCATCGCCGCGCAATTGCTGGAGAATTTCTTCGCGATTTGCCTTCAGCGTATTCACGCGCAGATCGACCGGCGCGCGTTCGCAAAGTGCGGCCATTTCGGGCAGAAGGTTTTCCCTAAATCTTTCGGTCAATTCACGTTGCAGGAATTCGGGAAATTCGCCCTGCACATGAACCGGCGGCGCGTCCGTTCGCGGCAACAGAATGAAGGTGCGTTCTTCCTCGCTGAGTTTGGGCGGCGCGTATTTCTCCCCACTGAAGATTTTTTCGAGCGCGGCTTCATCGAAATTTTCATGCAAGAGCGATGCAATCGCCAGCGCGCACGGCGCGTCACTCTGCATCCGCCACGCGAAAGACGCACGATGGCGCATGATCGTGAAGATGCGTTCGCCGATGGAAGCGCGATCCTTCGATCCCGCAAAGCGATGCGCCTTCGCCCAATCGCGCAGATAGCGGTCCACCGGCTGATCGGTGCGTGAGAGGCCATCGAGGATATCGATGACGGCCTGAATGCGAGCTTCCGGACGCAACGCTACTGAGCACCCGGATAGTTCGGGCTTTCGCGCGTCACGATCACGTCATGCACATGGCTTTCGCGCAGGCCGGAGCCCGTGATGCGCACGAATTTCGCGCGTTCGTGGAAATCGGGGATCGTTTTGCAGCCCGTGTAACCCATCGCCGCGCGAAGGCCGCCGATGATCTGATGCACCACCGTGCCCACCGGGCCTTTGTACGGCACCTGCCCCTCGACGCCTTCGGGCACCAGCTTCAAGGCATCTTTCACTTCCGCTTGAAAGTAACGATCCGCCGAACCGCGCGCCATCGCGCCGAGCGATCCCATGCCGCGATAGCCTTTGTAGGAACGGCCCTGATAGAGAAACACTTCGCCGGGGCTTTCCTCGGTGCCAGCGAGCAGCGAGCCCACCATCGCCACGTCCGCGCCCGCCGCAATCGCTTTCGCCAGATCGCCGGAATATTTGATGCCGCCATCGGCGACGATGGGAATGCCGTTTTTCTTCGCCGCCGACACCGCATCCATGATCGCGGTGAGCTGCGGCACGCCGACGCCGGCCACAATGCGCGTGGTGCAGATCGAGCCCGGCCCGATGCCGACCTTGATCGCGTCCGCGCCCGCATCGATCAGCGCCTGCGCGCCTTCGGCGGTGGCGACATTTCCGGCCAGCACCTGCGTGTAATTGCTTTCCTTCTTGATGCGCGAAACCGTATCCAGCACGCCGCGCGAATGGCCATGCGCGGTATCGACCACGACCACATCGCATTCCGCCTCGATCAGCGCCATGGCGCGCGCGACGCCGTCCTCGCCTGTATTGACGGCAGCGGCCACACGCAAGCGGCCCAGATCGTCCTTGCAGGCGTTGGGATATTTCTGCGCCTTTTCGATATCTTTCACGGTGATGAGACCAACGCAGCGATAGGAATCATCGACCACCAGAATCTTTTCGATGCGGTGCTGGTGCAGCAGGCGCTTGGCTTCGTCCGCGTTCACGCCCTCGCGCACGGTGATGAGCTTCTTGGTCATCAATTCCTGCACGGGCTGGCGCGTATCGGTGGCAAAACGCACATCGCGATTGGTGAGAATGCCGACGAGCTTGCCCGCACTTCCCCCGCGCGCGCCTTCCACCACCGGAATGCCGGAAATGCGGTAACGCTCCATCAGCGCCAGCGCGTCGGCGAGCGTTGCGTCCGGCGCGATCGTCACCGGGTTCACCACCATGCCGCTTTCGAATTTCTTCACCCGGCGCACATGCTCGGCCTGTTCGGCGATTGCGAGATTGCGGTGGATGACGCCCATGCCGCCCGCTTGCGCCATAGCGATGGCGAGGCCCGCTTCGGTCACGGTGTCCATCGCCGCGGAGATCAGCGGAATGCCAAGCTCGACGGTTTTGGTGAGGCGGGTTCTTGTATCGACCTGGCCGGGCAGAACTTCGGATGCCGCAGGCACCAGGAGCACATCATCGAAGGTAAGCGCTTCGCGGATGGTCATGGGCTTGTCGCTCCGTTTGGAGCCCGGAGGGAATACCAGCCTCCCCCCGCAAGCGCAAGACCGGCCAAATCCCCGCCTTTCCGGCCTTTACGCTATCCGGCGGCGGGCCTTCCAGCGGGCGGATTTTCCTCTAGAATCGGGCGCGCCATGCATCTGCCGCACCGTTTCTACAAATTCCCCTTCCGCTTCGACGTGGAGCGGCTGAAGGCGGAGCTTTTCGCCATTCCCGAAGAGGCCTGGCGCCACCACCCGCAGGATTTCACGGGCAATTCGGCGCTGCCGCTGATCGCCTTCAATGCCGATGTGGACGACAACGGCTTCGAAGCGCCGATGATGCCGACGGAGCATCTGAAAGCCGCGCCCTATATCCGGCAAATTCTGGGCGAGTTCCGCACGTTGCTCGGCCGCGCCCGCTTCATGCGGCTGGAGCCGGGCTTCGGCGTGCCGGAACATTTCGACGTGCAATATTATTGGCGCACGCATAGCCGCGTGCACATCCCCATCGTCACCGATCCGGCGATCCGCTTTCACTGCGAGAGCGAGAGCGTGCACATGGCGGCGGGCGAAGCGTGGACCTTCGACAATTGGCGCATGCATCAGGTGGTGAACGAAACACCCGTGCGGCGCGTGCATCTGACCTTCGACACATTCGGCTCGACCGATTTCTGGGAACTGGCGAAGCCTTTGGGCGAGGAGCCGCCGCCACGCTTTATTCCGTTCCAGCCGAACGCGCAGCCCAAGCTGATCTTTGAAACCTATGCGGGCGATCCGGTAATGCAACCGGCCGAACTCGATCTCGAGCTGTCGCAGTTGATGGCCGATGTGGCGGCGTTTCCCGGCAACAATCCCGCGGAGATCGCGCATGCCCGCGCGCTGACGGACAGCATCCGCAAAGAGTGGCGTGTGGTGTGGCATCTATATGGACCGACGCCGAAGGGGCTTCAGGGATTGGCCGCACTCGCGAACTGGGCGAAGAATGCGGTGCCATCGGTTTCGACAGAATCTCAAGCTCGCGAGCAATGGTCGAACACTTGCCGACAGTTCTGGCCGCCACCTTCGGCACAATGGTCAAGCCGACCGCGCAGTTCCGCGCGAGCGGGCCCGCGCGCGCAGCCCCGCGTTTCGAAAAGCCCGTGTTCATTGTGGCCGCACCGCGCTCGGGCAGCACGCTGCTGTTCGAATCCATGGCGGCGAATGAAGCGTTCTGGACGCTGGGCGGCGAAGGCCATCTGCATGTCGAGCGCATCGAGGCGCTGAAAATGCGCGCGCGGGATTTTTCGTCCAACCGGCTGACGGCGGAGGATGCGGCGGGGGACATCTCGCAGGAATTGCTCGGCAATTATCTGGTGAGTTTGCGCAACGCGCAGGGTCAATTGTTCACCGGCATGGAAGACGCGCCGAAATCGTTGCGGTTTCTGGAGAAGACGCCGAAGAACGCGCTGCGCATTCCGTTCTTCAAGGCGATCTTCCCTGACGCCAAATTCATCTTCCTGCATCGCGAACCGCGCGCGAATATGAGCGCGATCATTGAAGCGTGGCGCTCAGGGCGCTTCATTACCTATCGCGATCTGCCGGGCTGGAACGGTCCGCCATGGTCGCTGCTGCTTATTCCCGGCTGGCGGGAATTGGCGGGGCGCGATCTCGGCGAAATCGCGATGCGCCAATGGCGCGATACGAACGCAACGATCCTGGGCGATCTTTCCCTATTGCCGCAAAGCGATTGGTGCGCGGTGCGCTATGAAGATGTCATCGCCGATCCGGCAAGGGAACTCGCGCGGCTCTGCGCATTTGCGGGCGTTCCCTATTCGGACGGAATACAGACGATTGCGTCCAAACCGCTCAAACAATCGCGCTATACACTGACGCCACCAGATCCCGAAAAATGGCGCAAGAACGAAGCCCTGATTACGCCGCATTTGGCCGAGACGGCGGAGGTTGCGGGCAGACTGGCGAAGCTTGCGGACGAAGCGGCCAAGACAAAGGCCGCCGAGTAAATCATTCCGCGCCCTTGAAGCCCTGCGCCACCAGATAAAGCTCGACGGATTGCGCGCGCGATGCGGGCGGCTTGACGTGTTTGACGCTCGCATATTGTTTCTTGATGCGGGCGAGCAATTCGCCGGTGGCGCCGCCCTGAAACACCTTGCCGACGAAAACGCCGCCGGGCTTGAGCACATCGCCCGCCATGTCGAGGGCTGCTTCGAGCAGCGCCACGGTGCGGATGTGATCGGTGGCGCGGTGGCCGGTGGTGGGGGCAGCCATGTCCGACAGCACGACATCGGCCTTCCCGCCGAGAGCAGCCTTGAGCAGCGCGGGCGTTTCGGCATCGAGGAAATCGGCGCACACGAACTCCACGCCGGAAAGCGCCTCCATTTCCAGAATGTCGGTGGCGACGATCTTGGCACCCCGCGCGGCGGCGACCTGGCTCCAGCCGCCGGGTGCCGCACCGAGATCCAGTACCCGCGCGCCTTTCTTCAGGAAGTGGAATTTGTCGTCCAGCTCGGCGAGCTTGAAGGCGGCACGACTGCGATAGCCCTTCGCCTTGGCGGCGTGAACGTAAGGGTCGTTCAACTGCCGCTCCAGCCAGCGCGTGGACGACACGCTTCTGCCCTTCGTGCTTTTCACGCGCACGGGTTTGCGCCCGCGCCCCGAAGCGTTGCGATCGCTCATTGCGGCTTTGCTGCCTGTGCCATCAACTCCCGTAGCATGCCGTCGCGCAGGCCGCGATCCGCAACGCGCAATTCCGCACAGGGCCAGTTTGCATGGATGGCGGAGAAGATGGCGCAGCCGGGCAGCATCAGATCGGCCCGCTCCTCGCCCACGCAACCCGTGGCGGCGAGTGCGGTGCGGTCCATCGCGGCCAGCCGGTCCACGATCGCCAGCATGTCGGCCGAGGCATGCCAGCTTGCATCGACGCGGGCGCGCTCGTAGCGCGGCAGGCTGAGCGCGATTCCGGCCAGCGTCGTCACCGTGCCGGAAGTGCCGAGAAGGTGGTTGGCGCTCACTGCGAAATCGCCCGCGCGCGCAAGGCGGGCGCGCGCCTCGGCAAAGAGCGGCATGACGGCGTTGAAATAATCCTTGTACGGACGGCCCGGCCCCAGCGTTTCGGCCAACGTCACCACGCCGGTTTGGAGCGAGGTGGAAAAGAGCGTTTCGACGGCATCGCCCGCCCGCCGCGTCCAGATCAGTTCGGTCGAGCCGCCGCCGATGTCGAACACCAGCGCGCCTTCGTAGCGCCGCCCGATCAGCGGCGCGCAGCCAAGTGCGGCAAGCCGGGCTTCTTCTTCCGCCGTCACGATGTCGAGTTCGATGCCGGCTTCTTCGCGCGCGCGCTCCACCAGCACGTTTGCGTTGGCGGCGCTGCGGCAGGCTTGCGTGGCGATGGCGCGGATGTGATCCACGCGCTGGCGGCGCAAATGTTCGGCGCAGATTTTCAGCGCCGCCACGGTGCGCTCGATGGCGTCGGGCGACAGCGCGCCGGTTTCGGCGAGCCCTTCGCCCAGGCGCACCACGCGCGAAAAGGACGAGATCACGCGCAAGGCCCCGCCCTGCGAACCCTGCGCGATCAAGAGGCGGCAATTGTTGGTGCCGAGATCAATCGCGGCGAATACTGGACCCCGGCCGGGGGAGGATTTGCCGCGACCCCGCCTTCGCGCGCGCTTTTTCTTGGGCGTATTTGTCTGCATTTGCGCGCGGCCGCCGGTTTATTGATTCGACGCCAGTATAGGAACAAGGAAGGCCACCGCGCGCCAGCCTTGTAGGGGGGTGCCAGTTGCGATAAACGGGCCGCCACCATTGGGGGATCGTCTAATGGTAGGACTGCAGACTCTGACTCTGCCTGTCTAGGTTCGAATCCTAGTCCCCCAACCAGCCTTCGCTGCTTCGCAGCTACGGCTGGCTTACGCCTACGCGCCACTCGTCGGGCTGCGAAGCAGCGAAGGCTGTCCTCCGAAGCCCGCAGGGCGAAGGGGGACCGGCACCCGGGGGAAATCCATGCATTACGTTTATCTGCTCCGAAGCGTTGCGCATCCCGACCAGCGCTACATCGGATTTACGAGCGATCTCAAGAAGCGTTTCAAATCGCACAATGAAGGCGCATCCATTCATACCTCCAAATACAGACCGTGGACGCTGACCGCCTATTTCGCGTTCGACAACCAGCGCAAAGCCCGCGAATTCGAGCACTATCTGAAATCCGGCTCCGGCAAGGCGTTTGCGAACAAACGATTGTGGTAGCCGAAGGCGGGGACCCATTTTCCAACGCCCCCATAAAAATGGGCGGGCCTCGCGTCCGAAACCCGCCCATCGACGCTACGGCGGCACGGCGAAGCCCGTTTCACGGGGCAACACACATGCACCTTCGCACTCGCCCCGGACTTGTGGGCCGGAGACGGCTTTCCCCCCAACGGGCCCAAAGCAATCGCTCTCCAATCCACGCGAGCGCGCGCGGGCGCGCACCCTGTCCTGTCTGTTCCCGCGGCGGCGCTACAGCCTCATCGCGCTTTTCCTCGTTTTCGCCTGAGAGAGATGGGGGCGGGAAATAGGATTTCAAGTAGCGAAATAGGATTTTTTCAGTTTTCTTGATTTTATTCCTAAAATTCAAAACGGTCGCTCACTCGCCCACAAGCAACTTACCCTAGCCATCCCCGTCGGTTTTGTGCAGCAATGCACATAAATGCGAATTTTAGTTCTCCTCAATATTCAATGGATTATTCCGAGCAAATGGATAGCAAAAAGCCCATCATCGTAAGGACGTATCGAGGCAGTCAATCTAGCGCAGTAGCGCAATTTCGGGCAGATGCTGTGAGGCTTGCTGCTCAAGGATATTTTCCAACATCCCAAAGTTGGGCACCGGGCTCGTATGGATGTGGCTGCTTTATCGTCGCCGTCTTGCTTTGCTTTCTGCTGATTGGAATCTTGATATTCATCTACATGCTGATTGTAAAACCAGCCGGAACTTTGTCGGTAACATACGAACTACGCGCCGAATCGTCCGGTACCAGAGCACATGCGCCCCAGAACGCGGCTGCACCTTCCTCCGATGGTCATCAGGCATCCGGTTTCGATCAAACAAAATGGAACGCGCTGTTGCGATACGACAAGGACATCGCAGCGGCAGCGGAACGATTGCGACCATACGGGTCGAGTTGCGTGAATGAACTAGGGGCCGCCTACATGGTCCTTAATGAAAAAAGCTATCTTGCAGAAATCGTTCAGAACATCATTGATCGCGCACGTATGGAACAATCGGAACAAGAAGAGAAATTGCGTCGCGAGGAAGAACGGAGGGAAATCGAGCAACAAGAGCGGGAGCGCATACGCCGAGAGCGAAGTGAGCAATATGCCCGTTTCCGCGCCGCCCTCTGGGGCACAAGCCAGAGAAGAATATGGACCGTGATTTTCGGGATAGCTGCAGCGATAGTAATAGGAACGCTCGTAATTGTTCTAACTGACCAATATCCAGTCGCCGACAATTCTGAAGGCCAACTGACCAATAGGAAAGTTGTTGCGCAAGCACCTGAATTGATACGCCCGAGCTTCGATTGCGCGAAAGTACATAGCAAGGTGCTTAAACTGATATGCACGACCCCCGATCTCGCAAAGTCGGATCAAGAACTGGCAGCAGTCTATGTGGTAGCTATCTCTAATGCGTCATCGCCGTACAAATTGAGAATGGACGAGCGGGCATGGATTGCGAAACGAAACAACTCAAATGCGGACATCACAATTCTAGAAGCGATGTACAAAAAGCGTATAGCTTTTCTTAAGGCGATTGCTTACCAAGCTGTGCCTTCTAACACCTATTGATGTTCAAATTCCGAGCGCTGCTGCTATAGCCGAACATATGGCCGACAGGCATACTCCAAACCATCTCATTCGTGCTGGAGAATTTGTGCAATCTCTCAATATCATCATCACCAACCGGCTTCGGATGCTCGCGAGTTGGGTGCGTGTCGGATTGCCGTTTTGGTCGTGCCTGTTTGGCATTCTGACCGTCGTACTGCTTGCCCATGTAATCGCCGGAACAATGCATGACGCACAAATAGCCCAAGGCACGCCATTTGTGTGGGCAGGGACGGCATGTCAGATCATCGGCCTATTCCCAGCCGCGTGGGCGTTGAACGAAGCGGGCAAGCTCGCTCCAGAAGGTTCACTCCTCGACAGAGCCGCACGCTGGTGTCGCGATTTCTTGATGCTATTCCGTCCGGGCAGAAAAATTTCGGGAGACATAAATGTGACCCTGCGTCCTGTTTCTGCGACAGCGACAGGGGGTATTCTTACAACGGATTCTTATGGAAATGACATTGAAGGCCGTGTTGCGAGGTTGGAACAACAGCAGCGGCAGACGGATAAGCGGTTCTCTGACATTCAGCAGCAGATCGTAAGTTTGGAAAGCAAAGTGGAAAATATCATCCAGCATGAATTGCTTGAACGTCGTCAACAAATCGAGGCGTTAGAAACGCTTTTCCGACGATTCGCTACGAGCGGGATTGAATGGGGCGCGGTAGGTCTGGTCTATATCACAACAGGCACAATTTTCGTTTCCTTCGCTGACGCGCTGGCGCAAATATTTTGAATTATCAATGGAGCATTATTCGTTCAGATGGATTCGCATTCCTCACCCTTCGACAGGCTCAGGGTGAGGGGATGAGCCAATCCCTCATGCTGAGCCCGACGAAGCATGAGGACAACGCGCCCGCCTCCCTACTCCGCCATCGCCTCGCCGGAGCCGCCGAATTCCTTCGGGAAGTCTTTCAGTTTCGGCAGACCGTCTTTCATGCGCAGCACGGTCTCGGAATAATTGACATGCACCGCGGGCGCGAACGCGAGCGTGGGGATCGTGGCCGCGAACACATCGGTCATGCCGAGGCCGGGATGCTCGGTCATCAGATGGCCGCCGCATTTGGTGCAATATTTGCGCTGGCTGCCGGGCGTCTTGGCAAAGGTCGCGACATTCTCCGCGCCCTGCGTGACGCGCACGGCATCGGGCTTCCACAGGCTGAAGGCATTCACCGGCCCGCCCGACCACGAGCGGCACGAACGGCAATGGCAATAGCCCATCACTTCGGGCGCGCCCTCGGCCTCCAGCGTCACCGCGCCGCAAAAACAGCTTCCCTTGTGCGTCATGACAAGTCTCCGGGTTTTCGGACGCGCGAGAATAGAGCATTTTTGGTTCGGATAAAATCGCGTCACTCGCCCTTCGATCCGCCTTCGCCAAGGCTACGGCGGACAAGCAGGCTCACCCTTCGACGGGCTCAGGGTGAGGGGTAAAGCAAAACCCTCATGCTGAGCCCTTCATCCCGAGCTTGTCGAGGGACGAAGCATGACGGGAACTCAGGCTTGCGTCTTGGCCTTCACCGCTTCGGCACAGAGCGCATTGAGCTGGTTGCGGATCGAGGGGCCCTTGGTGTGCGACTGCCAATCGCTATAGCCCTCGGATTTCAGGCGCAGGCGGATGTCGGCAATCGAGGCGCAATCGCCGGATTTGGCAAGCTGGAAGGCGCGCTCGAGCGTGGTGAGATTCTCGTTCATGACGGCATTATGGCCGCGCGAGCGTCAATGTCGAACGAAAATCTCGGCCCGCGGGGAGGGTTGGGTTATTTCGCAACCGGAACGGTGAAGCGGAAATCCGCGCCGTGGCCGGTGCCCTCTTCCGCCCACAGCTTTCCGCCATGCGATTCCACCAGCGTGCGGCAGATCGAAAGCCCCACGCCCATGCCGCTTTCCTTGGTGGTGACGAAGGGCTGGAACAATTTGGCCGCGACTTCGGGTGCCAGACCCGGCCCCGTATCGGCGACGGAGATTTCCACCATGTCGCCGGCGCGGCGCGTACTCACCGTAACGCGGCGCAGGGGTTGGCCCTCCATCGCCTCGAAGGCGTTGCGGAAAAGATTGAGCAGCACTTGCACGACCTGAACCTTATCGACGCGCACCGCGGGCAAAAGTTCCTCGACCGCGAGGCGCAATTCGACGCCGCGATGGCGCGGATCGAGCAGCGCAAGCTCGGCGGCTTCGGAAATCAGCAAGGCGATTTCCTCGGTGGTCTCGGTCGATTCGGTCTTGGCGGCGAAACCGCGTATGCGCTTGATGATGTCGGCGACGCGGGTGATCTGCGCATCGGCCTTGGTGATGAGTTCGCCGACCTTGGGCGAGGCCGCATCGCTGTCGTGATAGCGCATGGCCGCGCGCAGATAATTGTTGGCGGCGGCGAGCGGCTGATTCAATTCGTGGGCGAAGGCCGAAACCATCTGGCCCATTTCGTTGAGGCGGCCGACATGGGCGAGTTCGGATTGCAGGCGCTCCTGCCGCTCCTTGGCCTGCCTGCGCCCGGTGATGTCGAGCGAAACGCCGGTCAGCCGCGTGGGTTTGGAATTGACGTCGAGCACCGCGCGGCCGCGCATTTCGATCCAGCGCTCGCTGCCGTCCGGCCAGACGATGCGGTATTCGATGTCGAGATCGGTTTGCGTGTTCGTGGTGCGCGCGATGGCTTCGTGATGGCGGCGGCGGTCCTCGGGATGCACGGCCTCGACCATGTCCTGATAGGTGAAACCATCCTCCGGCGCGCGGCCGAAATTGGCCTTGGCGACGGGCGATGTGGTGAGCGTGCCGTCGGCGAGATCGAGTTCCCAGGCGCCGAGGCTTCCCGCCGCAAGCGCAAGCAGCAGGCGCGCCTCGCTTTCGCGCAACGTGTCGCGCGCGCGCACGGCGATGATCGCCGCAGCCGTCGAGCGCGCCAGCGCCTCCAGCAGCGCCACTTCGCTCGCGTCGAATTCGCGCACGCGGCTCCAGTAGGAGCCGATGGCGGCGATCGGCGCTTTGGCGCGCACCGGCACCATCACAAGGCTTTTTACGAATGTGGGGCGATAGGCGTCGTGCGGGATGCGCGCGTCGAGATAGATGTCGGGAATGACCGCGGCCTGGTCATTGAGCATGCACCAGCCGGAGATACAGGTGGCGAGCGGAAAGCGCCTGCCCTTCCACAAGGGCCCGATCGAATCCTCTTCGACATAGTGGCATTGATCGCCGTCGCGCAGCACGAAGGTCACGCCATCCGCGCCGGAAATGGCGCGCGCGGTGTTGCGCACGATCTCGATGATGCCGTGCATGGTGTCGGCGGCGGACAATTGCTCGACCGCCTTGACCAGCGACATCAGGCGGGTGGCGCCGGGATCGTCGCCTTCATCCGTGCCGGACTTCATCGCTTGAGACATGGACTATCGCTTTCAAACAAAGCGGATGCAAATATCGAAAGGCTCCGGAGTTTAAGCTCCGGAGCCTTTCGCAACTCTTAACCGATACTGGACCGTTTCTTCACGGCCAGCCTCGATTTCAGTCGAACAAATTATACTCCACCTGGAGAACTTCGCCGGTGTCGGTGTTTATCAACAACGCGTCGTCGCCATAGCGAACCCATTCATAACCATAGGGCGGCGGCATGAGGTCGAACATCCACCAATCGCTGATCCAGTAATTCTGCGCCCAGAAGAAGGACGGCATAATCTCGCCAAAGACCCAGCGATGATCGTACCAGCCATGCGGGCGCTGATAGGAACGCCAGTGGAAGCGCCGCGACGCATTCATGTTGCGCTGATAGGTGTGGCTGTCGAATTGGCGTGGCCGCTGATTCCAGTTCGACGGGCGATGCGTGCGCGGTGCGACGCCACGCTGCGGCTGATGCGTGCCGCCGGTGAATTGCCCGGTGATGGATTGCATGACGCCGGGATGTGCGCCGTGATCGCCGCCCGAAGGATTGCCCTGATGATCGGATTGAACGCCGCCGGTCATGCCGTGATCTTCATGGCCGCCCGTGGCGCCGCCGGTCGTGCCGCCATGATCCCCATGGCTGCCGAAACCGGTTGTATGATCGGACGTTACTGTGGAACCGCCGCCGGAAGGACCGCCCGACGTGCCGCCATGATCCTGATGGCCTCTGGTCGTGGTTGTGTGATCCGACGAAGCGCCGCCGGACGGACCGCCCGACGTGCCGCCATGATCGCCATGGCTGCCGGAATTGTCGGTGCCATGGCCCTGTGTATGCGTAGTCTTGTCCCTCGGATTGTGATGATCGCTCGATTGCGCCAGTGCGGGTGCGGTCGAGAGTGCCGCGATTGCAAATGCCGATATCAGAAGTCGCTTCATATCAATCTCCTTGGTATGCACCGCTATGAAACGATCCTGGGCCGCTTAGGGATGCGCGTCCTTGACGAAAATCATCAAATCCGGCCCCGGAAAAGCCACGCTCCGGCGGGATTCCGCATGCCGCCGCCCGCTTCCCCGTTGCGAAGAAGGGGAACTTCTAGGCATGATGCACATTGTCGCGCCGTGCCCAAAGCCGGAAGGGGGAGCGGATGCGCTTGAGATTGGCACCCGGCGGGCATCATCGGCACACTCATGTCAAATATCGAGAATAGCGGCGATCAGCCCCTCGCCATGGCTTCGGCGAAGGGCACAGTGAAATGGTTCAACTCCACCAAGGGCTACGGCTTCATCACCCTGGAAAACGGCAGCGACGCGTTTTGCCATGCCTCGGCACTGGCAAGCCTATCGGCGCCGAACCTGCCCCAGGGCGCGACAGTGGTGTGCGACCTCCAGGATTCCCCGCGCGGGTTACAGGTGGTGACGGTGCACAGCGTCGATGCCTCCACGGCCGATCCGATGCCGGCACGCAGGCCGCGCCCCGGCGGCGGCGGGCGGTATGGCGGCGGCGGCGACCGTTTCGGCGGCGGCGGTGGCGATCGCTTCGGCGGCAACGACCGTTTCGGCGGCAATGACCGCTATGGCGACGACCGCTTCGGCGGGGGCGACCGTTTCGGGGGCGGCGACCGTTTTGGCGGTGGCGACCGCTTCGGCGGCGGCAACCGGGATTCCGGGCCTTCGGGGCCGATGTCCGACGGTCACGTCAAATTCTTCAACGAACAGAAGGGCTTCGGCTTTGTCGTGCCCGACAGCGGCGGCACGGATATCTACCTGCACGCAAGCGCGCTGCGCCGCTCCGGGATCATGGCGTTGTCGCCGGAGCAGCGCATCCGCTACTCCACGCGCCAGGGCAACAAGGGCGTGGAAGTGGACCGGATAGAGGTGGTTTAGGCCGAAATCTGTGCTTCCCCCATGCTTCGACGGGCTCAGCATGAGGGATTGGCCAAGCCCCTCACCCTGAGCCTGTCGAAGGGTGAGCTTGTCGAAGGGTGCGCCCGTCGAAGCATCGGGGAAACTGCCACTAGTTGCAGCCCCAACCACCCGCGCAGCCCTGCCTTGCATGGCTCGCGGCTTGATTCCCCCGGTCCCGGCATATATAGCCTCGATCTATATCGAACCAATATAGATGGGGCACCGGGCCAATGGACGTCCGCACGATCTGCCTTGGCATTCTCACCCGTGGGAACGCCACCGGCTACGAGATCAGGAAGCTGTTCGAGGACGGCGGCTATCAGCATTTCGTCGAGGCGAGCTTCGGCTCGATCTACCCCGCGCTCAACCGGCTGACCGAAGAGGGGCTGGTGTCGGTGCGCGCCGAAGCCCAGGAAAAGCGCCCCGACCGCAAGGTCTATTCGATCACGGCGGCGGGCCGCGAGACGTTCATCGGCGCGCTGCTCAAGCCGCTCACCGAAGACCGCCACCGCTCGCCCTTCATGTTCGCGATGCTTTTCTCCCATTTGCTGCCGAAAGAGCACATTTCGCAGATCGTCGATGATTATATCGGCCAGAGCGAAGGCAAGCTGAAACAGCTCATGAGCAAGAATGCCGAACCGCAGACGCCGGGCGAACGCTTCGTCGCGGGGCTGGGGCGCGCGGTCTATGTCGCGGTGCTGAATTTCCTGAATGCCCATCGCGCGGAAATGGAAAACCGCGCGGCGGAAGCCGCCGAGTAACGGAACCAAACGATGCTGCGTAACATGCTTCAATATCTGCGGTACTGGTGGCAAGTGAACCAGCCCCAATTCTGGCGCACGATGAAGCCGAGCTATCGCGCGGCGACGGCGATTCTCGTGGTGGCCGTTGTGTGGATCGTTTCGGGCGTCATCACCGGCACCGGCGGCAAGCCATCGGACGATGACGCGCAAGCCAAAACCGAATCCGCAATCCCGCGCGTGCGCGTGCTGACACTGAAATCCAGCGAGCGCGCCGCCACCATCGTCGTGCAGGGCCGCACGCAAGCGCTGCACACCGTCGATGTCCGCGCCGAGGTGGAAGGCGTGGTGCAGGCGCTGCATTTCGAGAAGGGCGATACGGTCAAGCAAGGCCAGACGCTCTGCGAGATCAAGGTGAACGATCGCGGCGCCAAGGTGGATCAGGCGCGCGCCAGCGTGGCGCAAACGACCAAACAGCACGATGTCGATGTCGAGCTTGCCGCCGACGGCTTCCGCTCCAAGACGCAAGTGGCCGTGTCCGCCGCCGCACTGGAAGCCGCGCGCGCCTCCGAACGCACGATGGAAATCCAGCTTGCCAACACTGAGATCAAGGCGCCCTTCGACGGCTTCGTCGATAGCCGCTATGTCGATGTCGGCGATTACATGCGCGTGGGCGACAAATGCGCCACCGTGATCGCGCCCGAACCGTTCCTCGCGGTGGGCGAAGTGTCCGAGCAGGATGTGGGCAAGATCGAGACGGGCGGGCCCGCGAGCGCCACGCTTGTGACCGGCGAAACAGTGCAGGGCACGATCCGCTTCGTCGCCGACCGCGCCGATGCGACCACGCGCACCTTTCGCGTGGAAGTGGAATTGCCCAATCCCGATGCGAAGCTGCGCGACGGGGTGAGCGCCGACATTCGCATTCCGGTCGCCCATGTGAAGGCCGATGAAATTTCGCCCGGCATTCTGGTGCTGGACGACAGCGGCACGGTGGGCGTGCGCACGGTTGTGCACGGGCTCGTAAAATTCGTGCCCGTGCAGATCATTTCCGACGGGCCGGACGGCATGTGGATTTCGGGGCTTCCCGATCCCGTCACCGTCATCACCGTGGGCCAGGAATTCGTCAGCGACGGCGAGCGCGTGGAACCCGTTCCGGAGAAAGGCGCATGACCGGCATCGTCCAATGGGCCGTGCGCAATACGCGCGTGGTGATCGCGATGATGGTGGTCGTCATTGTCGGCGGCCTGATCGGTTACATCACGATTCCGAAGGAAGCGCAGCCCGACATTCCGATTCCGGTTCTGATTGTGCAGACCACCTATCCCGGCATCAGCCCGGAGGATAGCGAGCGGCTGCTGGTCAAGCCGCTGGAAACCGCGTTGCGGTCGGTCGAAGGCGTGAAGACGATGACCGCGCGCGCCTATAGCGGCGTGGCGGTGATTATTCTGGAATTCGATGTGAACTTCCAGAAACAGAAGGCGCTGGAGGATGTGCGCGCGCAGGTGGATCAAGCCCGTTCGCTGCTTCCCGCCGAAGCAGATCCGCCGACGGTGCAGGAAATCAACACCGCCCTTCAGCCGGTGATTTCGGTGGCGCTGTCCGGCAACGTGCCGGACCGCACGCTGCTGAAACTCGCGCGCGATTTGAAAGACCAGATCAAGCTGATCCCCAGCGTGCTTGACGTCGATATCGACGGCGAGCGCAAGGAGATGCTGGAGATCGTGATCGATCCGTCGAAGCTGGAAAGCTACGGCATCACGCAGCAGGAAATGTTCAACGCCGTTTCCAGCAACAACCGGCTGATCGCGGCGGGATTGATCGACACGGGCCATGGCAGCTTCGCGGTGAAGGTGCCGGGCGTGATCGAGAATGCGGCCGATTTGCTCAGCCTGCCGATACGCTCCACGCCCAACGCGACGATCAGGCTCGGCGATGTGGCGCAGGTGCATCGCACCTTCTACGACCCCACATCGTTCGCGCGCGTCAACGGGCAGCCGACGATTTCGCTCGACGTTTCCAAGCGCATCGGCGCCAACATCATCGCCAACAATCAGGCCGTGCGCGACGTGGTGGCGAAAGCCCAGGCGCTGTGGCCCGATGGCGTGCATGTGACGTATCTGTTCGACGAATCCACCGACATTCGCGACATGCTGGGATCGCTTTCGGATTCCATCATCCTCGCCATCATGCTGGTCATGATTATTATCGTGGCGGCACTCGGATTGCGCGCGGGGCTTCTGGTCGGCGTGGCGATCCCCACCTCGTTCCTCATGGCGTTCATGGTGCTGAACGGGCTCGGCATGTCGCTGAACGAGATGATCATGTTCGGCATGTTGCTGGCGGTTGGCATTCTCGTCGATGGCGCGATCATCGTGGTGGAATATGCCGACCGTAAAATGACCGAAGGCGCCACACCCAAGGTCGCCTTCGCGCAAGCGGCCGTTCGCATGTTCTGGCCGGTGGTGAGTGCGACCGCCACCATGATCGGCGCGTTTTTGCCGATGCTTTTGTGGCCGGGCATTCCCGGCAAGTTCATGAGCTTCTTTCCGATCACGCTGATTATTATTCTCTCGGCGTCGGTGGTTGTGGCGCTGATCTTTCTGCCGGTGCTGGGCGGCATGTTCGGCAAGCCGCCGGAGCATGACGAGCAACACGAAAAAGCCATCGAGGCTTCGGAAACCGGCGACTGGCACGACATTCCCGGCATCACGGGCTGGTATGCGCGGCTCGCGGAAAAACTCACGCAGCATCCCGGCAAGGTGATCGCGGGTGCTGCGGCGACCGTGTTTGTCGTCATCACGCTGTTCACGCTGTTCAATCACGGCACGGAATTCTTCGTGGACGAAGACCCCGGCTATGCGCGCGTCTATATCTCCGCGCGCGGCAATCTTTCGGCGGAAGAAAAGCGCGACATCGTGATGAATGTGTCGCGCATCGCGCAAACCGTGAAGGGCATTCGCGCGGTCTATGCCAATTCTGGCGGACAGGAAAATTCGCTCAACAGCCAGGGCGGCGAGCCGGTGGATACCATCGGCCATCTCGGCATCGAGATGAAGGATTATCGCGAGCGCCGGCCGGGCAAGGAAATCGAAGAAGAAATCCGCAAGAAAACCGCGAGCATTCCCGGCGTGCATATCGAGGTGCGCGAGCCGAGCGGGGGCCCGAGCCAGGGCAAGGACATCATGATCGATGTCAGCTCGGACGATTATGCCGAGCTTGCGCAGGTGACCGGCGCTATCCGCGCGCATATGGACGGCATGGGCGATTTGCGCGACGTGGAAGACACGCGCCCGCTTCCCGGCATCGAATGGGATCTCGATATCAACCGCGAAATGGCGAGCCGCTTCGGCGCCAATGCGCAGAGCATCGGCACGGCGGTGCAGCTTGTGACGAACGGCATTCTCGTCGGCAAATATCGCCCCGACGATTCGCAGGACGAAGTCGATATCCGCGTGCGCTATCCAAGCCAGTTCCGCGGCATTCATGCGCTGGACGGTTTGCGCGTGGCCGCCGCCGACGGAAGCATGGTGCCGATCAGCAATTTCGTGACGATGAAGCCGGAGCAGCAGGTCAATTCCATCGAGCGGGTTGACGGCCACCGCGTCTATCACGTCCGCGCCAATGTGAAGCTCGGCGTCAACGCGAATGCGGAAATCGCGAAGATTCAAAGCTGGATCGACACACAGGTATTCCCCCGCGATGTGCGCGTGGCGTTCAAGGGCGGCGCGGAAGAACAAAACGAATCCGGCATGTTCCTGATCGAGGCGGCGTTTCTGGCGCTATTCCTGATCGCGATTGTGCTGCTGGCGATGTTCAACTCGTTCTATCACGCGTTCCTTGTGCTGGTGGCGGTGATATTGGCGATGATCGGCGCGCTGTTCGGCATGGTGGTGACGGGACAGGCGTTCTCCATCATCATGACGGGAACGGGAATGCTCGCGCTCGCGGGCATTGTGGTGAATCACAACATTGTTTTGATCGACACGTTCCACCGCTTGCGCGATTCCGGCATGGAGCCGATCGAAGCGATCATCCGCTCCAGCGCGCAACGCCTGCGCCCGGTGTTTCTCACCACCGTCACGGCCATCGGCGGATTGCTGCCGATGATGTTCGCCATCGAAATCAATTTCGCGACGCGCGAAGTGACCATCGGCGGGCCGAACGGATTGATGTGGGTGCAGCTTTCAACGGCAATCGTGTTCGGACTTGCGTTCTCCAAAGCGATCACGATGGGGCTGGTGCCCGCGATGCTCGCACTTCCCTATCGCGTGCGCGAGACGCATCAGGGTTTCTGGTGGGCGATGGGCATTGCGTTCCGCGCGCCGATCCGCCTGATCGGCCGGATGCTCGGATGGCGCGGCGCGCAAACGCAACCGGCGGAATAATTTCCCTTCACCCTTCGACAAGCTCAGGGTGAGGGGTTAGCTAATCCCTCATGCTGAGCCTGTCGAAGCATGGGGGCACAGCCCTAATCCACCGGCACCGCGCGCGCCACATCCGGCGCGACATCGGGATCGTTTTCCACCGCCTTGAGGCGCTCGCGCGCTTCGGCCGCTTGCTTCTGCTTGTTCCACATCGAAGCGTAATGGCCATTGCGCGCCACAAGCTCGGCGTGGCGGCCGCGCTCCACGATCTCGCCGTGATCGAGCACAAGGATTTCATCGGCGTCCACAACGGTGGAAAGCCGGTGTGCGATGACGAGCGTGGTGCGGTTCTTGGAAACCTCTTTCAACGCGCTCTGGATTTCGCGTTCGGTGTGGGTGTCGAGCGCGGAGGTGGCTTCGTCCAAAAGCAATATCGGCGGGTTTTTCAGGATCGTGCGCGCAATCGCCACGCGCTGCTTTTCGCCGCCGGAAAGTTTCAGTCCCCGCTCGCCGACCATGGATTCATAACCCAGCGGAAGTTCGCGAATGAAGGGATCGATCTGCGCCATGCGCGCGGCTTCCTTGATCTCGTGCTCGTTCGCGCCGATGCGTCCGTAAGCGATGTTGTAGCGGATCGTATCGTTGAACAGCACCGTATCCTGCGGCACGATGCCGATGGCGGCGCGCAAACTCGCTTGCGTTACATCGCGGACATCCTGACCGTCGATTTTCACAGCACCCGATTTGATATCGTAGAAGCGATAGAGAATGCGGCTGATGGTCGATTTGCCGGCACCGGACGGCCCGACAACCGCGATGGTTTTGCCCGCAGGAACCTTGAAGCTGATGCCCTTGAGCACGATGCGCTCGGGATCGTAAGCGAACACGACATCCTTGAATTCAATTTCGCCGCCCGAAACCGCAAGCGGCTTTGCATCCGGCTTGTCGGTCACTTCCTGCGGCTGGTGCAGCAGGCGGAACATCGAATCCATATCCACCAGCGCCTGCGTGATTTCGCGATAGACGGTGCCGAGCAGATTGAGCGGCTGATAAAGCTGCATCAAAATCGCGTTCGCCATCACGAAATCGCCGATGTTGAAGCGGCCGTTCTTGATTCCGATGGCCGTCATCACCATCACCGCACCCATGCCGACCGCCATGATCGCGGCTTGGCCCGTGTTCAGCACCGAGAGCGAAGTCTGCGCCTGAATGGAGGCGCGGGAATATTTCTCCATCGATTTGTCGAAGCGGCGGGTTTCATGGCCCTCATTGTTGAAATATTTCACCGTCTCGTAATTCAGAAGACTATCCACCGCCTTGGTGTTGGCGTCCTGATCGGACTGGTTCATGTCGCGGCGAAACTGGATGCGCCAACGCGTGACGGCAAAGGTGAACCATACATAGGCCGCGACCATCGCAAGCGTGGCGAGCGCGATTGCCAAATCCAGCTTCACGATCATGATCGCGGCGAACAGCGCAAGCTGGAACAAAGTGGGGAAAATGTTGAAGATGGCGAAAGACAGCAGCGTATCGATGCCTTTGGTGCCGCGCTCGATCACGCGGGAAAGACCGCCCGTCTTGCGCTCCAGATGGAAACGCAGCGAAAGCGTATGCACATGGGCGAAGGTGGAAACGCCAACCTCGCGCAGCGCATGATATTGCACCTTGGCAAAAATCCCGTCGCGCAATTGTGCGAATGCCTGCATCAAGATGCGCGCCAGAACATAGCCGCCGATCAGCGCCAGTGCGCTCATCAGCGCGATGTCGATGGCGGGCTTGTGCGCCAGATTGTTGGTGATCCAGCCCATGAAAAGCGGGAACGCCGCCGTCGCCAGGATCGCGGCAACCAGGCACACCAGCGACACCGCCACGCGCGCGCGCAAATCGGGCCGCCCCTTCGGCCACAGATAGGGCAGCAGCATCCACAACGGACGCAGCGAGGGAACCCCACTTCCTTCCTCGGTCAAGGGCCGTGCCATGAAATCAATTCCCCATATTCCCGCCGCCGAATGCGAGAAACCCCGCAAGCAGCGCAAACGCGGCAATGGCAATCAGGATGACGATCGTGCGCGACAAGGCTAACCTCCGGCAAAGCGCCCTCCGGTTCGGTTTACGGGAGAATGCGCCGTGCCCGCAATCCCCAAAGGGGCGCATGCGCCCCATGCAGAGATATTCATGGCTCAAAGCCCCCATATGAATAAGGAAAAGCGGCGCGGCGTCTGCGTGTTTTGCGGCTCGTCGATGGGCGCGGACCCGGCTTACGCGCAAGCCGCGCGGAGGCTGGGCGCGCTGATCGGCGAAAGCGGGCGGGCGCTGGTGTTCGGCGGCGGCGATATCGGGCTGATGGGCGAAGTGGCGCGCGAGGCCTATGCGCGCGGCGCGGCGGTGCATGGCGTGCTGCCCGCGTTTCTGCGCCATCTGGAGCCGCCGCTGAAGAAAGGCGAGGAATTGGAGATCACGCCCGATCTGCAGCAACGCAAGACGCGGATGATCGCGCTGGCCGACGCTTTCATCGTGTTGCCCGGCGGGTTGGGCACGCTGGATGAATTTTTCGAGGTGCTGACATCGGCGCAATTGGGCGCGCTTGCCAAGCCGATTGTCGTGCTGAACACGAATGGCTATTTCGATTTGTTGCGTGCGCTGCTCGCCCATGCGATCGAAATGGGATTTGCGCGCGCGGATTCGACGGCGCTTTGCAGATTCGTTGCGACGCCGGAAGAAGCGATGGCAGCGATCAACTCGCCCGTTGCGGTTTCGGCGCGAACAGCCAACCTTCCGCCGCGATAAGGGCAAGTGCGGCCCACACGCAGGCGAAGGTGATCGTGTCGAGACGGGTGAATTTCTCGCCGAACAGAAACACCGCCAGCAAAAGCGTGATCGACGGCGAGAGATATTGCAGGAAGCCAAGCGTCGAAAGCCTTATGCGCCGCGCGCCCGCGGAGAAGCACGCAAGCGGCAGTGCCGTCAGCGGGCCGCCAAGAATGAGCAGCGCGTTTATTGAAAAGTGCGGCGATGGAAACGCGCCAGTGCCGGAGATTTTCCAGAACGATATCAGAGACAACGCGATCGGAAACAATATCCATGTTTCGACCGTCAGCCCATCCAGCGCATCGACCGGCGTCAACTTGCGGAAATAACCATAGAAGGCGAACGACAACGCCAGCGCGGGCGCGATCCACGGAATATGGCCGAGTTCGAACGCCTGCACCGTGACCGCGGCGGCGGCCAGCACCATCGCGATCAGGCGCACGCGCGAAAGGCGCTCGCCCAGCAGCACCACGCCCAGCGCAATCGAAATCAGCGGATTGATGTAATAGCCGAGGCTTGCTTCCACGAGCTGGTTGGTCGCCACGCAATAAATATAGATCGTCCAGTTGCAGGTGATGAGCAGGCTGGTCAGCGCCAGCGCGCCGATATAGCGCGGCGTTTGCACGATGCTGAGAATGCGCGAGAAACGCTTGCGCGCCAGCGTGACGAACGCCACCGTCAGCGCGCACCACAGCACGCGATGCACCGTAAGCTCGAACGGCGGCACGGCATTAAGCAGCCGCCAGTAAAGCGGCATGATGCCCCACGCAATATAGGCAAAGGCGGCGAACGCAATGCCCGCGCTATCGTCGCGCTCATGCATGGTCACGCGCCGTCGCGGAAAAGCATGTAGGTGATGGAATCCGCCAGCGCCTCGAACGACGCATCCACGATGTTGGGCGAGACGCCGACGGTGGACCAGCGCGCGCCTTTGCCGTCCGCGCTTTCCACCATCACGCGCGTGACGGCATCGGTGCCGCTGCCGAGGATGCGCACTTTATAATCGACCAACCGCAGATCTTGCAGATAGCGCGAAAATTTGCCCGAGGTCCTTGCGCAGCGCGTCATCCAGCGCGTCGATGGGGCCGTTGCCGGTGCCGATGTTCACAAGCATCGCGCCATCGACCTTCAGTTTCACGGTCGCTTCCGACATCGTGACGAGATCGCCGCGCGCATCATGGCGCTTCTCCACCGTCACCTTGAAACTTTCGACATCGAAATAATCGGGCACCTGGCCCAGCGCGCGGCGCGCGAGCAAGTTCGAAGCTCGCTTCCGCGCCGTCATAGGCGTAGCCGAGGAATTCGCGCTGCTTCACATCTTCCAGCAGGCGCATGATGCGCTCGTCGCGCGCATCGACATCGATGCCGACTTCGGTGAGCCGCGCGAGCAGATTGGAGCGGCCCGCCTGATCGGAGACGAGAATCTTGCGCGCATTGCCGATCGTTTCCGGCGGCACATGCTCATAGGTGCGCGGGTCTTTCTGCACGGCCGACGAATGAAGCCCGCCCTTGTGCGCGAACGCCGAGGGCCCGACATAGGCCGCATGGCGCGCGGGCGCGCGGTTCAGGATTTCATCCAGCAGGCGCGAAACATGCGTCATGCGCGCAAGCTGTTCGCGTGTGATGCCGGTTTCGAATTGCGAAGCGTAAGGCTCTTTCAGCATCAGCGTGGGGATCAGCGAGCAGAGATTGGCGTTGCCGCAACGCTCGCCAAGACCATTAAGCGTGCCCTGCAATTGCCGCGCGCCGCCGCGAATGGCGGCAAGCGTTATCGCCACCGCCTGTTCGGTATCGTTGTGGGCGTGAATGCCAAGGGCTGCTTTCGGCAGCTTCGCTTTCACTTCGGAAACGATGCGATAGGCTTCTTCCGGCATCGTGCCGCCATTGGTATCGCAGAGCACAAGCCACGCAGCACCCGCATCGTGCGCGGCGCGGATGCAATCGAGCGCATATTCGGGATTGGCCTTATATCCGTCGAAGAAATGCTCGGCATCGAACAGCGGTTCGCGGCCTTTCTTTTTCACCGCTTCGATGGATTGCGCGATCCCGTCGATATTTTCGCTGCGGGGAATTTCCAGCGCCACATCGACATGGAAATCCCATGTCTTGCCGACGAGACACGCCGCATCCGCGCGCGCATCGAGCACGGCGGAGAGGCCGGGATCGTTGGCGGCGCTGCGGCCCGCGCGCTTCGTCATGCCGAACGCGGTGAAGCGCGCGCGTTTCAGCGGCGGGCGCTCGGAGAAAAACGCCGTGTCGGTCGGGTTCGCGCCCGGCCAGCCGCCTTCGATGTAATCCACGCCCAGTTCGTCGAGCGCCAGCGCGATCTGGCGCTTGTCTTCCACCGAAAAATCGACGCCTTGCGTCTGCGCGCCGTCGCGCAACGTGGTGTCGAAGATGAAGAGGCGTTCCTTGGTCATCACATACCCCTCACCCGGTTTGTCCGCGCGGGGCGCAGACAAACCGCCCTCTCCCACAAGGGGAGAGGGGAATTCTTCCTTTTCCCCTTGTGGGAGAAGGTGGCCGCCGGAGCGAAAGCGAAGGCGGACGGATGAGGGGCCTTCATCGCTTCACCTCCCATGTCGTGCCATCGGGGCCATCTTTCAGCACAATCCCCTGCGCGAGCAATTCATCGCGGATGCGATCGGATTCGGCGAAGTTCTTTGCTTTGCGCGCGGCATTGCGGGCGTCGATTGCTCTCGAACGATATTCCTCGACGATTAGTTCCACCAATCGCAGCCGTTGGCGTGCTAGCAGTGCATTTCTCGATCAGCACGTGTTGGCGAAATCTCATCAGCTGTCAATTGCAAGCTAGTCCATATTGCGCAAGATCATTGGCTCGCGTTGAGATTGATACCGAGAGACGCCATGCAATGTTGACGTGCTGCGAGATCATCAAGTCTGAAGATCAAACGGTCGCAATCCATATCGTCCTCTGAGCGCATTCAAGTCATCAGATGATAGCTGCCTTCGCGGAAATTGCGGCTCAGTGCTCGGAAGGGGAACCAAGCCATCTTGAAACAGCTTTGTCTCAGCTTCTTTCAGCCCTCTACCGTCCAATCTATAGGCTGCCGATAGTGCGTCGTCAGCATCGCCAAACGTAAGCACTGCTCCCGACCAACTTCGCCCGCCAAATTTTCAGTTGTCAGCAACTCCTGAATCGTCACGAAATTGCCCAGACTTTTGGACATTTTCTCGCCTTCGACATTCAGGAATCCGTTGTGCATCCAGTATGCGCGCGAGCGGATGGCCGCGATGCGCGCCCTCGCTCTGCGCGATTTCGTTTTCGTGATGCGGAAAGACAAGATCGATGCCGCCGCCATGGATGTCGAAGGTTTCGCCGAGCAGCGCCTCGCTCATCGCCGAACATTCGATATGCCAGCCGGGACGGCCGCGGCCCCAGGGTGACTCCCAACCCGGCGTGGCCGCATCCGACGGTTTCCACAACACGAAATCCATCGGATTGTTTTTATAGGGCGCCACATCGACGCGCGCACCCGCGATCATCTCGTCCAGCGAGCGGCGCGCGAGCTTGCCGTAATCTTTTTTCTTCGCCACATCGAACAGCACATGACCTTCCGCCACATAGGCGAAACCGGCGGCGATCAGATCGGCGATCATCGCGATCATTTCAGGGATATGGTCGGTCGCGCGCGGTTCATGCGTCGGCGGCAAGGCAGCCCAACGCCGCAACATCATCATGATATTGCTTCGCGGTTGTCTCCGTCACGTCGCGTATGGATTTGTCGTTCGCTCGCCGCGCGCGCGTTGATCTTGTCGTCGATGTCGGTGATGTTGCGCACATATTTCACATGCGCCTCGCCATACAAATGGCGCAGCAGCCGGAACAGCACGTCGAACACGATCACCGGCCGCGCATTGCCGATATGAGCGAAGTCGTAAACCGTCGGCCCGCACACATACATGCGGACATTGTTCGGATCGAGGGGAACGAAGTCCTCTTTCGTCCGCGAAAGCGTGTTGTAAAGGCGCAAGGTCATGGCACGCACTCAATCATGATTTGGGCGCCGGTGGCGCATGGAAATTTCGAAGATGTGGGTGGGCAATAGGGGGGTGTCGCGGCGCTAGCCGCAAATCGTAATCCGAATTTGGCGTTGATGCGTCACGCCGTTTCCCCTTTGAGCCGCGCGAGCGCCTTGGCCCGCCCGATGAGAGGTAGCAGCTTTTTTAGCTCGGGTCCATGCTCCGATGCGGTGAGCGCCAGCCGGAGCGGATGGTAAAGCGCGCGGCCCTTGCGCGCCCGTGGCGGCGGAGACGGCGGCGGTCCAGAGGCCCCAGGTCGTTTCGTCGAAGGGTTCGGGCGGCAGGGCGGCGGCGGCGGCGGCGGCGAACTCCGCATCCTCGATCACGGGCGCGATGGGGCCGGTCACCAGAGTCCACAACGCGGCCGCATCGGAAAGGCGGGTGAGGTTCGGCTTCACCGCATCCCAGAACGCGGCACCGCCGCCCACGCCGAGTGCTGCGAGCCGCGCGGCGACCGCTTCGTAAGACAATGTGTGCAGCAGCTTCGCATTGAGGTTCGCCAGTTCCGCCGGATCGAAATGGGCGGGCGCGCGGCCGATTTTCGAGAAGTCGAATTCGGCGGCGAGGATTTCGAGCGATGGTTTCAACTCGACGGAATCGGAGGTTCCGGTTTTTGCAAGATAGGACGCGAGCGCCAGCGGCTCGATGCCGTCGTCGCGCAGCGAACGCAGCGACAGCGAACCGATGCGCTTGGAAAGCGCCTCCCCGCCCGCGCCGACCAGCAGCGAATGATGCGCAAATTCGGGAACCGCGCCGCCGAGTGCGCGAAGATTTCGATCTGCACGGCGGTGTTGGTGACGTGATCCTCGCCGCGAATGACATGGGTGACTTCGAAATCGATGTCGTCCACCACGGAAGGCAGCGTGTAGAGAAACGCGCCATCCTCGCGCACCAGAACGGGATCGGAGATGGAGGCGGTGTCGATTTCCACTTCGCCGCGAATGAGATCGCGCCAGCGCGTTTTGGTCTGGCGAAAGTTTGAAGCGCCAATGCGGCTTCAACCCGCGCGCTTCGAGGCCCGCGCGTTCTTCGGACGTGAGCTTCAGTGCCGCGCGGTCATAGATCGGCGGGCGGCGGCGGGCCAGTTGCAGCGCGCGCTTGCGCTCAAGCTCCTGCTCGCTTTCGTAGCAGGGATACATATGGCCGCTGGCCTGAAGTTTTTCGAAGGCGGCGGTGTAACGCGCCATGCGGGAAAGCTGATTGTCCGTGATGTCGTAATGCGCACCGAGCCAGCGCAAGTCCTCGCGGATCGCGGCTTCGAATTCGGGCTTGGAGCGCGATTTGTCTGTATCGTCGATGCGCAGCATGAATTTGCCGGCGTGTTTCTTCGCGAAGAGATAATTCAGCATCGCCGTGCGGGCATTGCCGACATGCAGCAAGCCCGTGGGCGACGGCGCGAAGCGGACGAGCACGCTCATTTCGCGTCCCGAAATTTGTTCGTGATGGGATAGCGCCGGTCGCGGCCGAAATTGCGCGGGCTTATCTTCACGCCGGGCGGGGCCTGGCGGCGCTTGTATTCGGCGACATAAAGCAGATGTTCGATGCGCTTGACGGTTGCCGGATCGAAGCCTTGCGCCACGATTTCATCGAACGACATTTCCTTTTCGACCAGACATTCCAGAATGGGATCGAGAATGTCGTAAGGCGGCAGCGAATCCTGATCCTTCTGGTTGGCGCGAAGCTCGGCGGTCGGCGGGCGCGCGATGACATTTTCCGGCATCACGCGGGTTTTGGGGCCAAGCGCATGTTTCGGATGGGCCTGATTGCGCCAGCGCGCAAGGCGGAAGACATCGAGCTTGTAAACATCCTTCAGCACATTGTAGCCGCCGTTCATGTCGCCATAGAGCGTGGCGTAACCCACGCTCATTTCCGATTTGTTGCCGGTCGCCAGCACCATCGGCCCGAATTTGTTGGAGATCGCCATCAGGATCAGCCCGCGAATGCGCGACTGGATGTTTTCCTCGGTCGTGTCGGGCGCGCGCCCCGCGAACATCGCTTCCAGCGTTTTGCCGAAGGCGGCGACCGCATCCTCGATGGGCACGATGTCGTATTGCACGCCGAGCAATTTGGCGCATTCGGCGGCGTCTTCGAGGCTTTCGGCCGAAGTATAGCGCGACGGCATCATCACGCAGCGCACGCGCGCAGCACCCAGCGCATCGACAGAAACCGCGGCGGTGAGCGCGGAATCGATGCCGCCCGAAAGTCCGATCACGACGGCCGGGAAACGGTTCTTGTTCACGTAGTCGCGCAAGCCCATCATCATGGCGTGATAGATGGATTGCGTGCGTTCTTCTTCGCCCGCGATTTCGCCCTTCGCGCAAATCCAGCCCGAAGCAACGCGCGACCAATCGGTGAGGACGATTTTTTCTTCCCACGCGGGCAGCGCGTGCGCCAGCGCGCCATCGGCGTTCATCACCAGCGATGCGCCGTCGAACACGATCTCGTCCTGCCCGCCCACCTGATTGAGATAGGCAAGCGGCAGCCCGCTTTCCTTCACGCGCGCCGCAACGAGTTCGCCGCGCAGTTCTTCCTTGCCCGCGTCGTAAGGCGAGCCGTTGGGCACCAGCAGAATTTCGCTGCCGGTTTCGGCAAGGCACTCCACCACATCCGGCGTCCAGATATCCTCGCAGATTGGAATTCCGATCCGCACGCCGCGCACGGAGAGCGGGCCGGGCATCGGCCCCGCCGCGAACACGCGCTTTTCATCGAACACACCGTAATTGGGCAGATTGTTCTTCAGCGTGCGCGCGGCCACGCGCCCGCCATCGAGCAGCACGCAGGCATTATAAAGCTTGCCCTCTTCCACCCATGGCGTGCCGATCAGCACGGCGGGTCCGCCGTCATTCGTTTCTGCGGCGAAGGATTCGATTGCCGCGCGCGCGGCGGCCTGAAACGCGGGTTTGAGCACAAGGTCTTCCGGCGGATAGCCGCAGATGAAAAGCTCGGAAAAAAGGATGATGTCGGCTTTGGCCTTCGCCGCTTGCGCGCGCGCGCGCTTCGCCATGGCGAGATTGCCCGCCATGTCGCCCATCAGCGGGTTCAGTTGCGCAAGTGCAATGCGAAGACGATCAGCCATCGCCGCTGTTTAGCCATCAATTGGTGCTGCAAAAGGGCTTACGCGGTCAGCGCGTAGGCGGTTTGCGGGGCGCGGCGCAGGCGCCGCCGCTTCGTCGATCAGAAGTGCGGTTTCGAGCGCGCGGCGGGCTTCCTCCGGCCGCACCAGCGCGGGCGAGCCCATGCGCGGCTGCCTGCACGAAGGCGCGGATGGATTCGCCAAGTGGGTCGTCCAGCTCCAGATCGTTGAGCGAGCGGCCCGTGGTGTTGTGGACCAGACGGGTGAGGAAATCGATTTCGATCACGCCATCGGCATAGACCGCGCGCATGCCGCGGCGGCGCTTGTCGGAGATGCGGCTGGCGACGAGGCGCGCCTGCGAGCCATTGTCGAAATTCACATGCGCGGAGACTTCATCGGCAAGGCGGCCATGCGTGGCGCGGCCGCGCGCGCGCACATCGGCGACGCCGCCCGGAACCATGCGATGCACAAGATCGAGATCGTGGATCATCAGATCGAGCACGGCGGAAACATCCGCGCCACGGCCCGTCCACGGCCCCGCGCGCCAGCATTCGATTTCCAGCGGCACATCGCCGTAATTCAGAAGCCCGCTGCGCGCGAACACAAAACGCTCCTGATGGCCGACCGTGAGCACGCAATTCTTGCGCTCGGCCAGCGCGATCAGCTTGTCGGCTTCGTTCAAATCCGTGGCGATGGGTTTTTCCACCAGCACATGGGTGCCTTCGTTGAGAAACGCGCGCACGATTTCGGCATGGGTCACGGCGGGCGAGCAGACGCTGACGATATCGACCTTGCCGAGCAATTCGCGCCAATCGCCATGCGCGTGCGTTCCATGGGCGGCGGCAACCGTCTTGCGAGTTTCGGCATCCAGATCGGCAATCGCCGCCAGTTGCACATTCGGCATGCGTGCATATTTGGCGGCATGGTGGCGGCCGAACGCGCCGACGCCGACGACACCCGCCTTGAGAACGCCAAATCGGTGCTGAATGCTCAAAAGGAATCCCTGCTCACGACCGGCCCTATCAGGCACAGGGCGGGCGGCAGGGGCGACTCATAAAATGTTTCGGCTTGTTACACCCCGCCCCCCTGCTAGGGTTAGCGCCCTGAAACTACAGCCATTCGATCCTTAAGGAGACCCCATGACCACCGGAAAAAACAAGGAAATCCGCCTGAAACGACGCCCCGCGGGCATGCCCGTGCTGGAGGATTTCGAGCTTGCCGAGACCCCCATCCCCACCCCCGCCCATGGGCAGGTGCTGGTGCGGAATATTTTCATGTCGGTCGATCCCTATATGCGCGGGCGCATGGTGGACCGCAAAAGCTATGTGCCGCCCTTCCAGATCGGGGAGACGCTTTCGGGCGGTGCGGTCGGCCAGGTGGTGACCTCCAACAACAATCCGCGCTTTGCGCCGGGCGATTACGTCAGCAATTTTTCCGGCTGGCGGGAATGGTTTGCGACCGAAGGCGGCGATCTTCAGAAGATCGATGCGGGCGTGGCGCCAATCCAGGCCTATCTCGGCGCCTTCGGCATGCCGGGGCTGACGGCCTATGCGGGGCTGTTGAAAGTGGGCGCGCTGAAGGACGGCGAGCGTGTGTTTGTGTCCGCCGCGAGCGGCGCTGTGGGTGCGATCGTCTGCCAGATTGCCAAGAACAAGGGATGCTACGTGGTCGGCTCGGCGGGCTCCGACGAGAAATGCGACTGGCTGAAGAAAGTGGCCCGCGTCGATGAAGCGATCAATTACAAGACCGCGGGCGATCTTACCGCCGCCCTTCACAAGGCGCTGCCGGACGGCATCGACGTCTATTTCGAGAATGTCGGCGGCGCGCATCTGAATGCCGCACTCGCCAACATGCGCATGAACGGGCGCATCGCGGTGTGCGGCATGATCGATCAGTACAACGCCACATCGCCGCCGCCGGGCCCGGCCAATATCGTCAACGTCATTCCGCAGCGGCTGACGATCAAGGGCTTCATCGTGTCCGATTTCTTCACGCTCACGCCGGAATTCATCCGCGACATGGGCGCGTGGACGAAAGAAGGCAAGATGAAATGGCAGGAGACGATCAAGGAGGGAATCGAGCGCGCGCCGGAAGCCTTTATCGGCCTCTTCAAGGGCGAGAATATCGGCAAGATGCTGGTGCGCGTGGGGCCGGATAAGGCGGTGTAAGAAACAAGAATTGCACGCGGAGGCGCGGAGACGCGGAGTTCTTTTCCGTCGTCGAAACTGCGGAGGTGTCGAAGAATGTTTTGGCGCGCGAAGCGCGCCGATTTTCTTCTCCGCGCCTCCGCGTGAACCCTCTTTACGCTTCCGGGCCCAGCGCCAAAAGGTTCGTCAGGGCGGCATCGATCAGATAGGCGAGCATCAGGGGTGCGAGCCCAATCAGCACGTCGCCCGTGATGCCGCCCATGATCGAACACGGCATGAACACGAACGCCGTGCCGATAAAGATGAACTGAATGCCGACCACGGCGAGCACGCCGAGCACGAAGGCGAGCGCAGTCGCGCCCAGCGCCTCGGGCCTGCGCTTGCGCTCCAGCCGCACGATGCCCGCGGCGAGGCGTATGCGCGAGATCGCCGAGCCGAGAAAGATGAACGCGAGCACCCACGCGAAAGACGCGGCGAAGGCGCGGCTGCCGTCGAGCCCGCAGCGCGACAGCGAATTCTCCAGCGCATTCTGGCCCGGCACGGCAAAGCGGATCGCGGCTTGCAACGCGCTCAGCAATCCGCCCGATGCGTGTTCGGGAACGTAAGCCGTCTGCACCGCGAAGCTGCACAGCGCGAAGATGACGAACACAAGCTCGTTGAAGCCGGGAACGATGTGATCGGGCTTGAAGCGCTGGATCAGCGGCGGGCCGCCGGGCGCGGAGGACGCGCCGAATCCGCCGATGAACAAAAGCCCCATGGCGCAGAACAAAAACACGGCAATCGCGATCATCGGTGCGGCGGCGATGAGCGAGGTGTGCGCGAGCGCGCGGGTCAACGCATGCGCGCCTGCAAAAAGGCAGAACGCTACCCATGCCTTTGCCAGGAGCCGCGCGGCGCCCATGTTCCCCTCCCCTTGGACGCCTACGCCGACGCCGCCAGATCCTTCATGCGCTCGGCGCGCAAACCCTCCGCCACCAGGAAAGCAAGCTCCAGCGCCTGGCTCGCATTGAGCCTCGGATCGCAGAGCGTGTGATAGCGGTCGGAAAGGTTCTCGTCGGTGATCGCCTGCGCGCCGCCGACACATTCGGTCACATCCTGCCCCGTCATCTCCAGATGCACGCCGCCGGCATGCGTGCCTTCGGCGCGGTGGATGCGGAAGAAGGCGGTCACTTCGTTGACCACGCGGTCGAAGGGGCGCGTTTTCTTGCCGACCGCCGATTTGATCGTGTTGCCGTGCATGGGATCGGACGACCACACGACATTGGCGCCCTCGCGCTTCACCGCCGCGATCAGGCGCGGCAGTTTCTCCGCGATCTTGTCGGAGCCGAAGCGGCAGATGAGCGTGAGGCGGCCGGGATTGTTCTCCGGGTTCAGGGCCGCGATCAATTTGAGCAATTCGTCTTCGCTCATGCTCGGCCCGCATTTGAGCCCAATGGGATTCTTCACGCCGCGGCAGAATTCCACATGCGCGCCATCGAGCTGGCGCGTGCGGTCGCCGATCCAGATCATGTGGCCGGAAGTGGCGTACCAGTCGCCGGTGATCGAATCCTTGCGCGTGAGCGCTTCTTCGTAAGGCAAGCAGCAGCGCCTCATGGCTGAAATAGAAATCGACGCGCGATGTGCGCTGCTTCACCGCATCGGCGAGCGAAAAGGTGCGCAGGAATTCCACGCCCTCGTCGATCTTGTCCACCACCTCGCGGTAGCGCGCTTCCAGATCGGGATGATGATGATCGAGATACCATGCGCGCGCGCGTTTCAAATCCGCATAACCGCCGGTCGCGAACGCGCGCACCAGATTGGCCGTCGCCGCCGCCTGAAAATAGGCGTCAAGCATGCGTTGCGGATCGGGAATGCGCGAGGCGGGCGTGAAATCCTCGCCATTGATGATGTCGCCGCGATAGGAGGGCAGCGTGACGCCGCCGCGCGTTTCATTATCTTCGGAGCGCGGCTTTGCGAATTGCCCCGCGATGCGGCCGACCTTCACCACCGGCACATCGGCGGCGAATGTCAGCACCGTCGCCATGCTCAGGAAAACGCAGAACGTGTCGCGGATATTGTTGGCGGTGAATTCGGTGAAGCTCTCCGCGCAGTCGCCGCCCTGCAACAGGAAAGCCTTGCCTTCCGCCACATCGCCGAGTGCGGCGGTGAGGTTCCGCGCCTCGCCCGCGAAGACGAGCGGGGGATGGCTCGCCAGCCGCTTTTCCACGGCAGCCAAAGCCGCCGGGTCCGGGTATTCCGGCACCTGACGGATGGGCTTTGCGCGCCAGCTTTGCGGGTTCCAGGCCAAGGCTCACTCCTCTTCAGGCCCCGGATATAGAAGAGCGGACGCCGCTTTGCCAGTGCGGCGAAGGGCAAAGGTGAACGAAAAGGCCCTTGGTTCTGCTGGAGTTTTGGGCGGAGCCCAGTATTCGAACTTGGGAAAACGGTTTCCTCCCCCGTTTACGGGGGAGGTGGCGAGCGTAGCGAGCCGGAGGGGGCGGACGCATTTGAAATTACGTTCGCGAAGCACGAAGGCCAGAGGTCGCCCCCTCCGCTTCGCTCGCCGAGTGCTCGCTCAGCACCTCCCCCGTAAACGGGGGAGGAAACTAACCCTTCGAATAACTTTTCTCCCGCATCGTCACCAGTTCCTCGGCGGCGGAGGGGTGGAGCGCTATTGTCGCGTCGAAATCGGATTTCTTGGCGCCCATCTTCAGCGCGACCGCCACCATCTGCGTGATCTCCGCCGCGTCGAAGCCGAAAATGTGGCAGCCGAGCACGCGCTCGGTTTTTGCATCGACGATCAGCTTGAACAGCGCGCGCTCCTCGCGCCCCGACAGCGTGTGCTTCAGCGGGCGGAAAAAGGATTTGTAAACATCGATGGCGTGGCCGCACGCGAGTGCGGCTTCCTCGCTCAAGCCCACCGTTCCGATTTCCGGCTGGCTGAAAACGGCGGTGGGAACGAGCGCGTGATCGACCAGCGTGGGCTTGCCTTCATAGACGGTGCGCACGAAACACATCGCCTCATAGATCGCCACGGGCGTGAGCGCGAGCCGGTCGGTGACGTCGCCGATGGCATGGATGTGCGCAGCACTCGTTTGCGAGAATTCATCGACCTTCACTTCGCCGCGCGCGCCAAGCGCCACGCCCGCTTTTTCAAGGCCCAAATGTTCGGTGTTGGGATGGCGGCCGATGGCGAGCATCACCTGATCGGCCTCCAACATTTCATGGTGATCGGTGATGGCGAAGACTTCATCGCCGCGCCTATCGACGCGCGTGAATTTGCGGTTGCAGAGGATGCGGATGCCGCGCTTCCTGGTGGATTCGGTCAGCGCATCGCGCATGTCCTCGTCGAAACCGCGCAGCACCTTGTCGCCGCGATAGACGAGTGTCACATCCACGCCGAGGCCATGAAAAATATGCGCGAATTCCACCGCGATATAGCCGCCGCCCGCGATGACGATGCGGCGGGGAAGTTTCTCCAGATAAAACGCTTCGTTGGACGTGATGCAATGTTGCGCGCTCACGCCCGCGCTCAATTCGCGCGAGGGCCTGCCGCCCGTGGCGATAAGGAAGCGTTCGGCGGTGATCTTGCGCCCGCTTTTCTTCAGCAGAACGGTGTGTGGACCCTCGAATTCCGCGCGCTCCATGAAAATTTCGACGCCCGCTTTATCGACATTGGCGCGGTATTGTTCTTCGAGGCGCGCGATTTCCTTGTTCTTGTTGGCGACGAGCACGTTCCAGTCGAATTTGCGCGTCGGCACCGTCCAGCCGAAGCCCGCGGCATCCTCGAAATCGTTTCCGAAATGGCTGGCATAGACGAAAAGTTTTTTCGGAATGCAGCCGCGAATGACACAGGTGCCGCCGAAGCCATATTCCTCCGCGATGGCCACGCGCGCGCCCTTCATCGCCGCCATGCGGCTTGCGCGCACGCCGCCGGACCCGCCGCCGATGACGAAAAGATCGAAATCGTGCTTCGACAAGCTCAGCATGAGGGCTTTTTGTATTTCAACATGAAGGCCCTCACCCTGAGCCTGTCGAAGGGTGAGGGTCAGATATCACCTCCACGCCCTCGTCGCGCGCGATGACGAGCATGGTCGCAAGGCCGACGAACAATCCGTGATCGACAACACCGGGAATTGCGATCAGCGCGTTCGCAACCGCCGCCGCATCGCCGATGGAGCCGAGCGCGCAATCATAGATCAAATTTCCGCCGTCTGTGCGGAAGGGATTCACATCCTTCATGCGCAGATCGATGGAAGGATCGGAATAACCGAATTGCGCCAGTGCGGCGCGGATGCGCGCGCGCGTGGTGACGTGGCCGAATTGCGTCACCTCCACCGGCAGCGGATATTTTCCCAGCCGCTCGACCAGCTTGGAGCCATCGGCAATCACGATCATCTTCTTCGATGACGCCGCGACGATCTTCTCGCGCAGAAGCGCGCCGCCGCCGCCCTTGATGAGGTTCAGCGCGCGGTCGGCCTCATCCGCGCCGTCGATGGTGAGGTCGAGCGGGGCGAGCTTGTCCAGCTCATCCAATGTTATGCCGAGCGCGCGGGCCTTTTCGGCCGTGCGTTCGGAGGTGGCCGCGCACATCACCTGCAAGCCGCCGCGCACGCGCGCGCCCAGCAGATCGATAAAGGCTTCGGCGGTCGAGCCCGTGCCGAGGCCGAGCTTCATGCCGTCGGCCACATAGTCCAGCGCCTTGGCGGCGGCGGCGCGTTTGAGGAGGGCGGGGTCGGAGTCGGTCATGAGCGTAGTGTAGCAGACAAAAACACAGTGTCATTCCCGGCCGAGCGAACGAAGTGAGCGAAGGGGAAGGGAGCCCAGGTGTTCAACACCACACGGTGCTCGACGCCTGGGTCGCCCATACGCTGTCGCTATGGGCTCCCTCGCGCTCGCAAGGGCTCGCGCTCGCCGGGGATGACAAATTTTTATTCGACGGTGACCGACTTCGCCAGATTGCGCGGCTGGTCCACATCGGTGCCTTTTGACAGCGCCATGTAATAGGCGAGCAATTGCACCGGCACGGAATAGACGAGCGGGGCGATCATCGGAATCGGTTTCGGGAACCTCGATCGACGCCCACACTTTCTCGCCCGCCGCCAATATGCCGCGCGCATCGGAGATCAGCACGACCTTGCCGCCGCGCGCCATGACCTCCTGCATGTTGGAGGCGGTTTTTTCGTAAACCGAATCGTGCGGCGCGATCACGATCACCGGCACGTTCTCGTCGATCAGCGCGATGGGGCCGTGCTTCATTTCGCCCGCCGCATAGCCTTCGGCGTGGATGTAGGAAATTTCCTTCAGCTTCAGCGCGCCTTCCATGGCGAGCGGAAAATTCACGCCGCGCCCCAGATAAAGCACGTCACGCGCCTTGGCGACTTCGCCCGCCAGCGCCTCGATCTTCGATTCCTGTTTGAGGAAATTCGACCATGTGACGCGGCGTTTCGAGCAGCGCGGTGACAAGCTGCTTCTCTCGCGCCTCATCGATGTGGCCGCGCGCGCGTGCGGCGGCGATTGCCAAAGCGGCGAGCACGCTCAATTGACAGGTGAAGGCCTTGGTCGAGGCCACGCCGATTTCGGGACCGGCGAAAGTGTGGCAGCACGATATCGGCATCGCGCGCGATGGAACTTTCCGGCACGTTGACGATGGCGATGGTGGTTTGTCCTTGCGCCTTCGCATCGCGAAGTGCGGCCAGCGTGTCGGCGGTTTCGCCCGATTGCGAGATGAACAGGGCCACGCCGCCCTTGGGATACACCGGATCGCGATAGCGCAATTCGCTCGCCACATCGGCTTCCACCGCGATGCGCGCGATTTTCTCGAACCAGTATTTGCCGATCAGGCCCGCATAATAGGCCGTGCCGCAGGCAGAGATGGTGAGGCGCGTGGCTTTTGCGCAGCGCCTCCACCGCGCCCTTCTCGCGCACGGCAATCGAAGGCCCGGCGATATCGATGTAATGCGCAAGCGTGTGGCCGATGACTTCGGGCTGTTCGTGAATTTCCTTCGCCATGAAATGGCGGTAGCCGCCCTTATCGACCAATCCGGCGGACGCATTGGCGATCTTGATCTCGCGATTGGCGATGCGCCCTTCGATATCGTAAATCGTGACATCGGCGCCGCGCAGCACCGCGACATCGCCGTCTTCGAGATAAGAGAGGCGGTTGGTGAAGGGTGCGAGCGCAAACGCATCGGACCCGAGATAGGCTTCGTCGGCGCTGTAGCCCACGGCAAGCGGGCTTCCCTTGCGCGCGCCGACGAGCAGCGATTCCTCGCCCGCGAAAATCATCGCCAGCGCATAGGCGCCGGTGAGGCGGCGCACCGCCTCCATCGCCGCATCGGCGGGCGCAAAACCGCGGTCGAGATAATCGGTGACGAGATGCACCGCCACTTCCGTATCGGTTTCGGATTCGAATTTGTGGCCCTTCGCGGTCAGCTCCGCGCGCAGCTCGCGAAAATTCTCGATGATGCCGTTATGCACCAGCGCCACGCGCGCCGAGGCATGGGGATGCGCGTTTCCTTCCGTGGGCGCGCCATGCGTGGCCCAGCGCGTGTGGCCGATGCCGGTGCGCCCCGACAGCGGATGGCTTCGCGAGCGCATCGGCAAGCTTGTTCAATTTGCCCGGCGCGCGGCGGCGCTCGATATGGCCGTGCACAAGCGTGGCAATCCCTGCGGAATCATAGCCGCGATATTCGAGCCTGCGCAGCGCCTCCAAAATCACGGGAGCCGCGTCTTCCTTGCCAGCGATGCCGACGATTCCGCACATCTATTTCTTCTCCTTCGCGGCGCGCTTGCGGGCGCGGAATTTTTCCGCCCAACCGTGAAATTCCTTCTGCTCGGCGCGCGTGACGGCGAGCGCGTCGGGCTCGACCGCATGGGTGATGACGCTGCCCGCACCGATGATCGCGCCGTCGCCGATCTTCACGGGTGCGACCAGCGCGGAATTCGAGCCGATGAACGCGCCCACGCCGATATCGGTGTGATGCTTGTCGAAGCCGTCATAGTTGCAGGTGATGGTGCCCGCGCCGATATTCGCGCCCGCACCAACGCGCGCATCGCCGAGATAGGTGAGATGATTTGCCTTCGCGCCCGCTTCGATCACCGCGTTTTTCACTTCCACGAAATTGCCGATATGCGCACCTTCGCCGATCTTCGCGCCCGGACGAAGGCGGGCATATGGCCCGATTATGGCGGCGCGGCCGATTTCGGCCCCTTCAAGATGGCTAAAGGCGCGGATCTCCGCACCGGCGGCCACGCGCACGCCGGGGCCGAAGACGACATAAGGCCCGACGGAAACATCGGCTTCGAGTTTGGTGTCGTGGCTCAGAAACACCGTCTCAGGCGCTGCCATGCCGACGCCCGCATCGAGCGCTGCCGCGCGCAAACGCGATTGCATGGCGGCTTCGGCGGCCGCGAGTTCGGCGCGGGAATTGACGCCCATCATCTCCGCCTCATCGGCTTCCACGATGGCGCACGCAACACCCTCGCCCTTCGCCAGCGACGGCACATCGGTCAGATAATATTCGCGTTGCGCGTTTTTGTTTTCCAGCCGCGCCGTCCAGCGGAAGAAACTCTTCGCATCCGCCGCCATGATGCCCGCATTGCAGAGATCGGTCTTGCGCTCGGTTTCGTTCGCGTCCTTGTATTCCACGATGCGGTCGAGCACGCCGCCCTGCGCGATCACGCGGCCATAGGCTTTGTTTTGCGAACGGAAGGCGACAATCGCCATGCCGGTTTTTTCGCGCGCGGCGAAAGCGGCTTCGAAAATCGCCGCCGTCACCAGCGGCATGTCGCCATAGGCGGTGATGATCTCGCCGGAAAAATCCGCGAGCGCGTCACGCGCACACGCCGCAGCGTGACCGGTGCCGAGTTGTTTTTCCTGAATGACGAAAACCGCACCCTGCTCTTTCGCGAACGCGCGCACCGCTTCGCCATCGGCGGATGTCACCACCACGATGCGCCCGATGCCCGCCGCGCGCGCGGCCCCGATCACATGGCCCAGCATCGGCAGGCCCGCGACGCGGTGCATGACCTTGGGCGTGGCGGATTTCATCCGCGTGCCCATGCCCGCCGCCAGGATGATCGCCGCACGCGCCATATATATGGTCTCTCCCACGGGCCTTGCCCGGAACCGCTTGAGGCCCGATAAACCTCTAGTGTCCCGATCCCGAAATTCGCTTCGTCTCCATATCGGCTTCGGGCGAATTTCGGGATCGCAGGACACTAGACATCTATTGATTCTAGTGTCGTTTCAGTTCCGAAGTTCGCTTGAAAGCCTGATATCAAGCGTGTAGCGAACTTCGGAACTACGACACTAGCCTGAAACGGTAAAATGACGTTTTGCGACGTTATATTGCCACAACCCGCCTCATTCTCCGGTTAATTCCATGACCCTTGGCCCCGCGCTGATCTTCGACCTCGACGGAACGCTGGTCGATACCGCCCCGGATTTGCTGGAGGCGATCAATTTCATCCTCGGGGAAGAGGGGCGCCGCCCCGTGGACCACGCCGATCTGCGCCATCTGGTGGGCCATGGGGCGCGGGCCATGATGGTGGAGGCCTTCGCCATGACGGGCGGGCCCGCCGATCCCGCCCGCCTGCCCGGCCTGATCGATGCCTATATCGCCCATTACAAGGCCCATATCGCCGATGCCAGCCGCCCCTTTCCCGGCGTGGAGGCCACACTTGCGCGGCTCTCCGGCGAGGCAAGGCTGGCCGTGCTCACCAACAAGCCGCAGGAGCTGACCGACTTGCTTCTGCCCGCGCTGAAGCTCGATCATTTCTTCGCCGCCGTGCATGGCGCGGGGCGCTATGGCTACAGCAAGCCCGATGCGCGCGTGTTCCATCATGTGGTGGAGGAAATGGGGGGCGCGGGCGCGGGCGCGATCATGATCGGCGATAGCGCCACCGACGTCGCCACCGCGCGCGCGGCGGGCGCGAAGGTGATCGTGGTGGATTACGGCTATACGCCGATACCGGCGGGCGAACTCGGCGCCGATGCGGTGACCGGCGATTTTACGGACGTGCCCGCGCTGGTCGCGCGGCTTCTGAAGCTTTAGATCGAGCCGCCTTCATGCTTCGACGGGCTCAGCATGAAGGATTGGCTACTCCCTCACCCTGCTGTCGCTACCGACTGTCGAAGGGTGAGTTTGGCTTGACTGCCCTCGGCCACGCACCCTAAACCCTCGGTTCTTCGGCCTATGGGCCGGGCGCGTAGCTCAGCGGGAGAGCACTCCCTTCACACGGGAGGGGTCACAGGTTCAATCCCTGTCGCGCCCACCAGCCTTCGCGACGAAGGAGCGAAGGCTGTCGCGCCGAAGCCCTTCAGGGCGAAGGCGGACCAAGCTTCCGTCGCTTCGGCTCGGCAAGCCACTCTTCGCTCGCGACAGCGAGTGAAGCATGCCCGGCGAAGCCCTTCAGGGCGAAGGCGGACCAAGCTTCCGTCGCTTCGGCTCGGCAAGCCACTCTTCGCTCGCGACAGCGAGCGAAGGCAGGCGTGCTTTGCGCGAACTTCGCCCTCGCAAGCCCATCCGCAATTGAAACACGCAAGTGATGCAAAGGCTCATGCGCGCGGCATTCCGCGCACCCGCCATCGAAAAATGTCGATAAACGGCAGTGCAATGGGCGGGTTTTTCGGCGGAATTCATCGCTTTGCAGCGCGGCCCGGACGGGATAGTTTTGCGCCGAACACCATGGATTAATACGAATGCGCCGGATTTTTTTGAGTTTTGCGATTGTAGCGCTTGCGGCGGGGCCGGCCCTGGCCCATGCGCCCGCGCCCAAGGTCGTCAGCATTTCGACGCTCGACGAGCTGCAAACGCCTCTGCCCTTTCCCTACGACGAAAACGCCGACGCCAATGCCGATGTGAACGCGGCATTCGCCCGCGCGCGCGCCGAGCACAAGCGCGTGCTGATCGATCTCGGCGGTAATTGGTGCGGAGATTGCCGGATCCTCGCGGCGGTGATGGAGTTACCCGAAATACGCGCCTTCGTTGATGCACATTACATAGTGGTCGTGGTGGATGTGGGCCGGTTCGACCGCAATCTGCAAATCCCCGCCCGCTTCGGGATCACGCAGAGGCTGGAGGGCGTGCCCTCCGTGCTCATCGCCGATCCCGACGGCAAGCTGATCGATCGCGGCCATATTTCCGCACTCGCCGATGCGCGCTCGATGACGCCGCAGGCGCTCGCCGACTGGCTTGCGGAATGGACGAAATGAGCGGGGCCATTAACGTCCAGTCCATCGGCGAGAATGCAGCGCTTCTGGAGATCGACAATCCGCCCGCCAACGCGCTCGGCAGTGCGATGCGCGCATTATTTCACGAACGCCTCGATGCGCTCGAGGCCGATCCCGCGATCCGCGCCATCGTGATTACGGGCCGGGGCCGCAGCTTTTGCAGCGGCGACGATCTGAAGGAACAGGAAGCAGCGCAAAGTGCGGGGCTTGCCGCGCGGCAAAAGCAATTGGCGGAGTTCGCAGCAGTTCTCGACCGCGTGGAAGCGACGCGCGTGCCGGTGATCGCGGCGGTCAATGGCTGGTGCATGGGCGGCGGGCTGGAATTGGCACTTTGCGCCGATATCCGCATTGCGTCGGCCGATGCGACGTTTGTTTGCGCGGGCGTGAATATCGGATTGATGGCGTCGGCCTATCGCCTGCCGCGATTGATCGGGGTTGCGCGCGCCAAGCACATGCTGCTGACCGGCCTGCCCTTCGATGCGGAGGCGGCGGAAGAATTCGGGCTGGTGACTTCTGTATATAAGAGCGACGTTCTGCTGGAACAGGCGACCGAATTGGCCGCGCGGATTGCCGGCCGCGCGCCGCTTTCCATCGAGGCGACCAAGCGCATGGCGGGCAAAGCGGACGATCTGTCGCCGGAAGATGCGGCCAAACTGACGAGCGAGGAATTATCCGTGCTGGTGCAAAGTGCCGATCACGCCGAAGCGCTCGCCGCCTTCCGCGAGAAGCGGGCGCCGGTTTTCAAGAGGAAATAGTTCTCCATTCCAATCCGTCATCGCCGGGCTTGTCCCGGCGACCCATGAACACCTATCTAAACGGAGTTTATGGGTGGCCGCCACAAGGGCGGCCATGACGATTTTTAAGTTGATGCTCTTTGAATCACGCGCCGCAAAAATTTCTCGCACGCGGCAAGCTCCGACAGCGCCACGAACTCGTCGGCTTTGTGAGCCTGTTCGATGGAGCCGGGGCCGCAAACCACGGCCGGAATCCCTGCGCGCTGGAACAATCCTGCTTCGGTTCCGTAAGCAACCGTTTCAATCGCGTTCGCGCCGGAGATTTCGCGGGCAAGTGCGATGGCCGGCGAATCCGCATCCAGCATCAGGCCGGGATAGGACGCGTGGATTTCGGTGTCGATGCGCGCTTCGGGCACGCGCGATTGATATTTCGGCAGAATGATTTCGTGTGCGTGGCTCTGCGCGCATGTCACGACCAATTTCGGATCGCGGTCGGGCAGCGCGCGATATTCCCATGTCACAAGCGCATCGCGCGCCAGCACATTCACCGCCGTGCCGCCGGAGATCATGTTGGCCTGAACGGTGGTGTAAGGCGGATCGAAATGGGGATCGCGGTCCTGTTTCAATTCGCCGCCCAATTCTTCGAGATAGGCCACAAACTCGCCCGCCATCATCACGGCGTTGGCGCCCTTGTCCGGCGCGCTCGAATGCCCCTCGCGGCCATGGCAATGGGTGTGCACCACAGCACCCGATTTGTGCGCGCCGACGATGCGCATTTCGGTCGGCTCCCCGATGATCGCCAGCGCGGGCTTGATGTTGGCGCCGCCAGATCGTCGAGCAAGCCTTGCACGCCCGCGCAACCGACTTCTTCGTCGTAAGACAGCGCGAAATGGATGGGGCGTTTCAGCGAAGCGTTTCTGATGTCGTCGACCAGCGACAATGCGGTGCCGATGAAGCCTTTCATGTCGGCGGTGCCACGGCCGAACAATTTTCCCTCGCGCGTTTCGGGCTGAAAAGGATCGCTCGACCATTCCTGCCCATCCACCGGCACCACATCGGTATGGCCGGACAGCACATAGCCGCCCGGCGCATCGGGGCCGAAGCTCGCGAACAGATTGGCCTTGGTTTTTTCGGCATTATACGTCAGGCGCAGCCGCGCGCCTTTCAGCAATTCCTGCACGAATTCGATCAGCGAAAGGTTCGAGCTTCGGCTTGTCGTATCGTATGCGACCAGCCGCTTCACCAATTCCAGAGCGGATGACATGTCAGCCGTCGAGGCTCGATGCCGGATTGCCGATGACGCTTAAAAATTCGCGGCGCGTGAGCGGGTTCTTGCGGAATTCGCCGAGCATGGTCGATGTCACCATGCTGACACCCGGCTTGTGGACGCCGCGCGTCGTCATGCATTGATGCGTGGCGTCGATCACCACGGCCACGCCCTTGGGCTCCAGAATCTTCTCGATGCAATGGGCGATCTGCGCGTTCATCGCTTCCTGAACCTGCAAGCGGCGCGCATAGGCATCGACCACGCGCGCGAGCTTGGAAATGCCCACCACCTTCTTGTTCGGCAGATAGCCCACATGTACGCGCCCGATGATGGGGGCCAGATGATGCTCGCAATGGGATTCGAAGCGGATGTCCTTCAGCACGATCATCTCGTCATAGCCGTCCACCTCCTCGAAGGTGCGGCGCATATATTCTTCCGGGTCATCCTTGTAGCCGGAGAACCAATCCTCGAAGGCGCGGGCCACGCGCTCCGGCGTTTCGCGCAGGCCCTCGCGGTCGGGATCGTCGCCCGCCCAGAGCAGCAGCGTGCGGATGGCGCGTTCGGCTTCCTCGCGCGAGGGGCGGACGGGCACGGGCGAAACGGAAGATTTGGGAGCTTGCGACATGAAATTTCTCTTTGAAGGAATAGCGCACAGCGATCTTACGCCCAAACGGGCGGGTCCGATCAACCAATCACTTAATGGATTTGGCGGCGCTCGTGCGGACTTTCAAGGAGAAAAGCGGGGATTTCGACCTCGAAGGCCTCCCCGCCCGTGGAGCGCATCTGGTAGCGCCCGCTCATGGCACCCGATGCCGTGGGCAGCGGGCAGCCCGATGTGTACTGAAACATCTGGCCCGGCGCGAGCACCGGCTGCGCGCCCACCACGCCCGGCCCGCGCACTTCTTGGATGCGGCCTTGCGCGTCGGTGATGTGCCAATAGCGCGAGAGAAGCTGCACGGTTTCCATGCCGCCATTCTCGATGGTGACGGAATAGGACCAGACGAAACGGCGCTCTTCGGGATCGGATTGATCGTCGAGAAAGGCGGGCTTCACGCTCACGCGAATGCCGCGCGTCACCCGCTCATAGGCGAGATGACGCAGGTTTGACGGCTGCTCGGACCCCAGTTCCATGATTCAAGTATCGCCCGGACGCAGCGCAGCAAGCAAGAACCGCGGACGCCTCGAGGTTAACGCTGTCGCCTGACGCCTATTGACGCGGTTCCACGCGCACATCGGTCTTGACCGAAAGCGCGATGAAGCAAAGCGCGTGGGACTCATGGTGAAGATGGGCGAGAATTTCGCCGTTCATCTTCGTCTCCGGCGCAAAACGGACAGATGGACGCAAGGTTACATGCGCGATCCACAGCTTGCCGTCCGCGCCTTTTTCCAGCCCGCCGAATGCGTCGTCTTCATAAGCATCCACAATCAGCCGCTTGCGCGCGCAGATCGCGAGGAAGGTGAGCATGTGGCAGCTCGACAGCGACGCGACATAGGCTTCCTCGGGATCGACCATCGACGCGTCGCCTTTGAACGTAGGTGCTGCGGATGCGGCGAGCTTCACCGCACCGCCCTTGAAGATCATGTCGTGATTGCGGTTGTACGTGTCGTAGCTGAAATCCGCGCTGGTGCGTTTCCAGCGAACGCCTGCGTGATGTTCGGACATGGGGGCCTCCGTTTTATCCAAAGATGCGCCCGTTAACGCCCGTTCTCAATCGGCGATTTGATATATTGGCAGCAAAGCGAATTGTCATCCCCGGCGAGCATCGCGCGTGTGGCGCGCGATGCGAGGGAAGGGGACCCAGGTGGTGACATTCATTCGCCATAGGAGAAATAGCTTTGAACTTATCTTTCCGCAGTGTGCCGGTGTAGCTGCCTGGGTCCCCTTCCCTTCGCAGCCTTCGGCTGCTCAGCCGGGGATGACAAGTGGGTTATGCGGCCGCAAGCGCTTGCTCCAAATCTTCGCACAGATCGGCCGGATCTTCGAGGCCGACCGACAATCGCAACATGCCTTCGCTCACGCCCAGATCGGCGCGCGCTTCGGGCGTGAGCCGCTGATGCGTGGTCGTGGCCGGGTGCGTGATGAGGCTTTTGGCATCGCCCAGATTGTTGGAAATGTCGATCAGGCCCAGCGCGTCGCACACGCGATAGGCAGCATCCTTGCCGCCTTCGACCTCGAACGTCACCACACCGCCGCCGCCTTCCATCTGCGCACGGGCAAGATTGTGCTGCGGATGATCGGGGCGGAAGGGATAAAGCACGCGCGTGATTTTCTTCTGTTCGCTCAGGAAATCGGCGACCTTGGCCGCATTCGCGCAATGGGCGCGCATGCGGATGTCGAGCGTCTCCAGACTTTTCAGATGCACCCACGCATTGAACGGGCTGATCGACGGCCCGGTGTTGCGCAGGAAAACCTGAAGATGGTCTTTCAGGAAATCTTCCTTGCAGAGGATCACCCCGCCGAGGCACCTGCCCTGCCCGTCGATATATTTGGTCGAGGAATGAACCACGATGTCCGCGCCGAATTCCATCGGGCGCTGAAGCGCGGGCGATGCGAACGCATTATCGACCACCAGCCGCGCGCCGCCCTTATGCGCGATGTTCGCCACCGCCTTCAGATCGACAATCGCAAGCGTGGGGTTCGCGGGCGTTTCCAGAAACAGCATTTTCGTTTCCGGGCGGATCGCCGCTTCCCATTGATCGACATCGCCGCCATCGACAATCGTGCAGGCAATGCCGAAGCGGGGAAGAATTTCCTCCATCACATAGCGGCAGGCGCCGAACATCGCCTTGGCGCCAATCACATGATCGCCGCTGCGCAATGCGCTCAGGAACGTCGCCGTCACCGCGGCCATGCCGCTGGCGGTCGCGCGCGCGGCAGGCGCGCCTTCGAGCGCCGCCATGCGCCCCTCGAACATCGACACGGTGGGATTGGAATAGCGCGTATAGACGAAGCCTTCGCCGCTCTTGAAGCGCGCTTCGGCCTCGCCCGCCTCTTCATAGGCGTAGCCCGATGTGAGGAACAGCGCTTCGGAGGTTTCCTGAAATTCGCTGCGCATCTGTCCGGCCCGCACCGCCTTGGTGCGCGCGCGCCATTTTTTGCCCGGTTTCTTGTTCGTTGCCATGCACTTGCTCCTGCCCGCACAGCAATGCCGCGCCTTGCCGGGCCGGGTCAAGCCGCATAAGGTCGCCCGGCCCCCAGGGATGCATTTGATGCATACGATCAGCCACCATGCCGCTCTTATCTATGTGATGGTCGTGACGGCCGCCGCCGACGGCGCCATGGACGACCGCGAGCTTGGGCATATCGGCGAGCTGGTCCGCACGCTGCCCGTGTTCAGCGATTTCAGCGAGGACCGGCTGGTGGCCGTGTCGCAGGAATGTGCGGCCATCCTTCAGGAGGATGACGGGCTCGACGCGGTTCTGGGGCTGGTCAAGGAGGCGCTGCCCGAGCATCTGCGCGAGACGGCCTATTATCTGGCGCTGGAAATCGTGCTGACCGATTCCCAGGTGATGCTGGAAGAGATCCGCGTGATCGATGTGCTGCGCCGCTCGCTGGGGCTGGAGCGGCTGGAGGCCGCGGCCCTCGAGCGCGGCGTGCGCGCCCGGTATCAGGTGGCGTAAAGCCCCATTCTTTCGGATGCCATAATCTGCGCCCGGCATGGAGCCGGGCCGGGAGCATTGCCATGAAGCGCCTGCTTCTTCTGCGACACGCCAAAGCCGTGCGCGATTGCGACGAGGGCGATCAGGCGCGCGCGCTCAACCCGCGCGGGCGCGGCGATGCCGCGCGCATGGGTGCGCTTGTGCATGGGAAGGGCTGGTTGCCCGATTGCGCGCTGGTGTCCTCGGCCACGCGCACGATGGAAACCTGGCATTTGCTCGCCGCCGAATTGCCCGACGCGCCGCAGCCGGAATTTCTCGACGGGCTTTATCTGGCGTCGTGGAAAACGATCCTCAATTTCGCCCGCACCCGCGCGCCCGATGCGGCGGGCACGCTGCTTGTCGTCGGCCACAATCCGGGGCTTGAGGAATTGGCGCTGGCGCTGGCGCAAAAACCGGATTCGCCGCAAGCCCGCGCCCGCCTCGACGCCATGCGCGACAAATATCCCACCTGTGCGCTTTGCGTGTTCGATTGCGACATCGCCCATTGGCGGGATTTGGCGCCGGGTGGCGCAACGCTTGCCGCGTTTGTGCGGCCGAGGGATTTGAAGACCGACTAGCCAATCACTCTGAATTAAAATTCGTCATGGCCGGGCTTGTCCCGGCCACCCATGAACACCCTGCTAAACGGAGGTTATGGGTGGCCGCCACAAGGGCGGCCATGACGATGATTGGATATTTCAATCCAAGAAATTTCTAAGACGCAGCCCGCTCCGCAAGCGCCAACCGCCGCCAGCCGAACGCGGTTTCGGGAACCGCATCGCCCATCATCTTCGCCGTGCGCTCCGCAATCAGCCGCCCGCCCATCGCTTCATAGAAAAATCGCGCGGGGTTTTTTGCATGCGCCCAGATCACGCACGACGTAAACCCGCGCTGGCGCAGATTGGCGAACGCCGCATGCAGCAGCGCACGCCCCACGCCGTGCCCGAAATAATCGGGATGCACATATAATGTATAGACCTCGCCGTCGAAGCCGAGCGCGCCATCGCGGCACGACCCGATGCTCGTCATGCCGAGAATGCCGAGTTTGGGATTTTCGGCAACCAGCACCGTCTCGCGGCGCGCGCGGATGGCGGCGTGCCAGCGCGCGGTCTGTCCCTTCGGCGTCATTGCGCACAACATCTGCATCGGCAGAACGGAGGGATATGTATCGTGCCAGGATTCGATATAGACGCGCGCCACCTCGGCCGCATCGTCCGGCCGCGCCGTCCGCACAGAGAGGGCGATCTCGTCCATGGGCGAAAGTTTGCTACCGCAAATGATGCCCGGCAAGAGAATTGTGAACGCCGAATGGCGGGCGCATCGTGGCGAATGTGAGGCCGCGCAATGCCAATTTGCTGTTTTTCTTTTCGGCAAACGGGTTTACACTTGCACGCAAATCGACCGGACTCGAAGCCGCCGGTTTGCGGCGAGGAACGAGGTTCCGGCGAAGGTGTCGATGAAAGCTGTGTACAGAGCAAAAAAACCTGGCGCGGGCGCCGCGCGGGGATGGCTTTGCATCGTCCAATGGCGCCGGGAATACAACGCGAAGCAATGGTTAATGCTTGCTTCAGGGGGGACGTAAAACACTTTTTCGTGGATTCAAACACCAGCGCCTTGTCAGTCTGAAAAGACCCACAATGTTTAATTCGTGGAGAGGCGCGAGAAGGAGTTGGAGTGATGAGCACACTTGACGTCTTCGATATCTTTTCGCGGGACTATGCCCGCGAGCGCTTCGAAACCATGAGCCTGCGAGACTGGCTGCTCGCGGCGCGCGACGACAAGATGCTCTATGCGAGCCCGTCGGAGCGCATGGTGGCCGCGATCGGCGAAGCCGAACTTGTGGATACCGCGCAGGACAGCCGGCTCGGGCGCATCTTCTTCAACCGCACCATCAAGCTCTACAAAGCCTTCGAAGGCTTCTACGGCATGGAAGATACGATCGAGCGGATCGTGGGTTACTTCACGCACGCAGCGCAAGGCCTCGAAGAAAAGCGCCAGATTCTTTATCTGCTCGGTCCCGTTGGCGGCGGCAAATCCTCGCTCGCCGAGCGGCTAAAGGATTTGATGGAGAAACATCCGATCTTCGTGCTGAAGGCGGGAGACGACATCAGCCCGGTGTTCGAAAGCCCGCTCGGGCTTTTCCGCTCGCCGGAACTGACCAACCTGCTCGCCGAACGCTACGGCGTGGAAAAGCATCGCCTCGGCAGTGTGATGAGCCCGTGGGCGGTCAAGCGGCTGGATCGAATTCGGCGGCGACATTTCCAAATTCGAAGTGGCGCGGATTTATCCCTCCAAGCTGCGCCAATTCGCGATCGCGAAAACCGAGCCGGGCGACGAGAACAATCAGGATATTTCATCGCTGGTCGGCAAGGTGGACATCCGCAAGCTCGAACATTTCAGCCAGCACGATCCCGATGCGTATGCGTTTTCGGGCGGGCTTTGCCGCTCCAATCAGGGCTTGCTCGAATTCGTGGAAATGTTCAAGGCGCCGATCAAGGTTCTGCATCCGCTGCTGACCGCCACACAGGAAGGAAATTACATCGGCACCGAAACGCTGGGGCCCATTCCTTATAATGGCGTGATCCTGGCGCATTCCAACGAAGCGGAATGGACCGTGTTCAAGGCCAACCGCAACAATGAAGCGTTTCTCGACCGCATTTGCGTCATCACCGTGCCCTATAGCTTGCGCGTGACGGAAGAAACCGCGATCTACAGAAAGCTGCTGCGCGGGAGCAATCTCGACGGCACGCCTTGCGCGCCGGAGACACTGGAGATTCTGGCGAAATTCTGCGTCATGACGCGGCTGAAGGAGCACGAGAATTCCAATCTCATCTCCAAGATGCGCGTCTATGACGGCGAAAAGCTGAAAGACACCGATCCCAAGGCCAAGACCTTGCAGGAATATAAGGACGCGGCGGGCATCGACGAAGGCATGACGGGAATCTCCACGCGCTTTGCCTATAAAACGCTGTCGGAGACGTTCAATTACGACGTGACGGAAGTGGCCGCCGATCCCGTGCATCTGATGTATGTGCTGGAGCAATCGATCAAGCGCGAGCAATTCGCCGACGAGACGGAGAAGAAATATCTCGAATTCATCAAGGCCGATCTGGCGCCGCGCTATGCCGAATTCATCGGCAAGGAAATCCAGAAAGCCTATCTGGAAAGCTATGGCGAATACGGCCAGAACCTGTTCGACCGCTATATCGCCTATGCCGATGCGTGGATCGAGGATCAGGATTTCAAGGATGTCGATACGGGCCAGCTTTTGGATCGCGCGGCACTCGACAACGAATTGTCGAAAATCGAAAAGCCCGCGGGGATTGCGAATCCGAAGGATTTCCGCAACGAAGTGGTGAAATTCGCGCTGCGCTATCGCGCGCAGAACGACGGCAAGAATCCGGCCTGGACGGCGTATGAGAAAATCCGCAGCGTGATCGAGAAGCGGATGTTCACGCAGGTCGAGGATTTGCTCCCGGTCATCAGCTTCGAATCGAAAAAGGATTCCGACACGCAGACCAAGCACAACGAGTTCATCAAGCGCATGCTTTCGCGCGGCTACACGCCGCGTCAGGTGCGCAGGCTCGTGGAATGGTACATGCGCGTGAACAAGGCGGGGTAGCGCTGTGTCTCTCCGCTTAAGCGCGATATCCCCCCTCCCCTTGCGGGAGGGGGCAATTCGCCAACGCATCGCGTTGACGAATTGGGGGAGGGACCGGTGCTGCCACCCCCTCCCGATCATCCGCGCGCGTTGCGCGCGAATGCTCGCCCTCCCCCGTCAAGGGGGAGGGGAGTAAACACAATGACCCACTTCATCGACCGCCGCCTGAACCCGAAAGGCAAAAGCCTCGCCAATCGTCAGCGCTTTTTGCGTCGCGCAAGGGCGCAAATCCGCGAGGCGGTGCAGAAATCGCTGAAGGACGCAGCCGTCGCCGATATCGGCAAGGAGCGCAAGGTCCGCATCTCTACGAAAGGCACGAAGGAGCCGCGCTTTCGCCTCGATCCGCGCGAGGGCGGCGAGCATGATTTCGTGTTGCCCGGCAACAAGGAATTCACGCCCGGCGACGAGATCAAGAAACCGCGCAGCGGGGAAGCGGGCGAGCGCGGCAAGCAGGCATCCGATTCCGGCGAAGGCGAGGACGATTTCGAATTCACCATGACGCAGGACGAAATCCTGGACATTTTTTTCGAGGACCTCGAACTGCCCAATCTGGTGCGCACCACGCTGAAAGAAACGCCGAGCAAGGTTTGGAAGCGCGCCGGCATCACCACGTCGGGCTCGCCGACGCAGATCAATCTGATCCGCACCATGCGCAATGCCTATGGGCGGCGGCTCGCGCTGAAACGGCCGAGCCTTTCGTCGCTTGAAGCGATGCAAGCCGAGCTTGAAGCGCTGGAGCGCGAGGGCGGCGAAGCGCGCGCGAAAAGATCGCGGCACTCAAGGAACGCATCGCGCAGGTGGAAGCCAAGCGCAAATGGATCGGGTTTATCGATCCCGTCGATGTGCGCTTTAATTCCTATACCGAGCAGCCGGTGCCCACGAGCCAGGCGGTTATGTTTTGCCTGATGGATGTGTCGGGCTCGATGGGCGAGCGCGAGAAGGACCTCGCCAAACGCTTCTACATGCTGCTGCATCTGTTCTTGAAGCGGCGCTACAAGAAAGTGGATGTGGTGTTCGTACGCCACACACACGACGCGCAGGAAGTGGACGAGCAGGAATTCTTCTATTCGCGGCAATCGGGCGGCACCATCGTTTCGACCGCGCTCGACAAGATGCTGGAAATCCAGAAAGCGCGCTATGCGACCGCCGACTGGAACATCTATGCGGCGCAAGCAAGCGACGGCTATACGCAAAGCGGCGATGCCCGGCGCTGCGTGGAAATGCTGAACGGCGAGATCATGCCGCTCTGCCAATATTACGCCTATATCGAAATCCTCGACGAGCGCGAGATGGAAGTGTTCGCGAGCGAAGATTCCGGCGCGGAACTCTGGCGCGCCTATCGCACGGTCGCGGAGCTTTGGCCAATTTCGCGACCAAGCGCATTTCGAAGACCGGCGGACATCTTCCCGGTCTTCCACGAGTTATTCAAAAAGACGGAGAATGTGGGATGACGGTTCACGCGGAGACGCGGAGACGCGGAGAAGAAAACCTGGCGCGCAGAGCGCGCCGAACAAATTCCTGCAAATGGCGTACATTTCCAAAGTGGGAAAGAACTCCGCGCCTCCGCGCCTCCGCGTGCAAATCGTGTTGGTGGAGGCAAGCGTGGGTAATTTGCTTTTCACCGAAGCGGAATGGGATTTCGAGACGCTCGACCGCACCTACAAGGCGATCGAGGAGATCGCGCTCACCGACCTGAAGCTCGACGTCTATCCCAACCAGGTCGAAGTAATCTCGTCGGAACAGATGCTGGATGCCTATTCCTCGCTTGGCATGCCGCTGCTTTACAGCCATTGGAGCTTCGGCAAGCTGTTTGCGCGCGAGGACACGCTCTATCGCGCGGGCTATTCGGCGCTGGCCTATGAGATCGTCATCAATTCGAACCCGTGCATCTCATATCTGCTCGAAGAAAACACCATGACGATGCAAACGCTCGTCATGGCGCATGCCGCCTTCGGCCACAATCATTTTTTCAAGAACAATTATCTCTTCCGGCAATGGACCAACGCGGGCGGGATTCTCGATTATCTCGCCTTCGCCAAGAAATACATCGCCGCCTGCGAGGAACGCCACGGACGCGGTGAAGTGGAAGCGGTGCTCGATTCCGCTCACGCGCTGATGGATCAGGGCGTGTTCCGCTATCGCCGCCCGCCAAAGCCTTCGCGCGAGCGCGTGGCCGAAAAGCGCCGCCGCCGCAGCGAATATGAGGAAGAAGCGTACAATGAATTGTGGCGCACCCTGCCCGCGGGCGTGGAGCCGCCATCCGCCCCGCCGGTCATCGATCCCGAGGAAGCCTTCGACGGCGACATGAAACTGCCGGAGGAAAATCTTCTCTATTTCCTTGAAAAACATTCGCCGGCGTTGAAAGCGTGGCAGCGCGAGACGCTGCGCATCGTGCGCAACCTCGCGCAATATTTCTATCCGCAAAAGCAGACCAAGGTGATGAACGAGGGCTGCGCCACCTTCGTGCATCACACGATCATGAATTTGCTCTACGACCGCGGGCTTATCAACGAAGGCTCGATGTTCGAATTCCTGCACAGCCATACGAGCGTGGTGTTTCAGCCGGAATTCGACGACAAGCGCTATTACGGCATCAATCCTTACGCGCTTGGCTTCGCCATGATGAGCGATATCAAGCGCATCTGCGTGGAGCCGACCGGCGAAGATCGCGAATGGTTTCCGCAGATCGCGGGCAGCGGCGATTGGGTGGCCGCGCTGAAGGATGCGTGGGCGAATTACCGCGACGAAAGCTTCATCGAGCAGTTTCTCTCGCCCAAGCTGATGCGCGATTTCCGCCTCTTCTCATTGTTCGACAAGGCCGATGAAGGTGCGTATCGCGTCACGTCGATCCACAATGAGGGCGGTTATCGCGCGGTGCGCGCGGCACTGGCGCGCCAATATGATGTGGGTGACGCCAATATTCAGGTGATCGGCGCCGATCTGAAAGGCAATCGCAAGCTACACCTCGAACACCGCATGCATCGCGGCGTTCCGCTTCACGCGGCAACGAAGGAAGCCGTCGTCCAGCATATCGAGCGCCTGTGGGGCCACGAAGTAGCCCTCACCGAGGTCGAGGACGGCGCGTAAAGCCCCTTCGAGCGTTACGAAGCCGGCTGGCTATGCGTGACCGACATGGTGGCCGGGGGCGACCAGGCGCCCGAAGCGAACACAAAGCCCAGGACAACCACACCCAGAATCGCCATGCCTGCAACGATGGCAATCACGCGGGGCATTACGCTTTCGGTCTCGGAAACGTGGATAGGCGCGTCCATTGTTTTAGTCCCTCTATTTTGGGGAAGCCGCCGCCGCCATGTTCGGCAACCAGGCCGGTCGATCCCCGTGACAGATGACCGCATGATAATGCGAACTCGGTGGGCCTGTCATCGAAATGTTCACGATCCCGTGAGTTTGCCGGGCGCGTGCCCATTGGGCCACAGTTTCGCGGGTCCTGCCGCTTTTGCCCGGCAAAAACCCACCGTTTTAGCCCTGCCCGGCTGGCAGGGAGGCTGCGTCAGCCCGCGCGGGCGGGCCGGGGCGGCGCACCCTTCACGGAGGTCCGCACCATCTCGCGGCGGAAGCCCTGATAGTCGTTCACCGCGAAATGCTGGGTGGTGCGATTGTCCCAGATGGCGAGCGTTCCCTCGGCCCAGTTGAGCCGCCAGGTCAGGCTCTCATCCACCGAATGTTTGGCGAGATGGGAAAGCAGCCTGTCGGACTCCGCCTTCTCCCAGCCCGCAATCGCGGTGGTGTAAACCTGATTGATGTAGAGCGCGGGCTTGGCGGTGTCGGGATGGCGCGCGACCGCGGGATGGATCTGTTCGCGGCGGGCTTCTTTCGACGGCTCGATCACGGTGGAGAGCATGTGCTTCACATGGTCGAAATAGCCGCCATCGCCATAGGCCATGCCCGCGGAATGAACCGCGTCCAGCCCCATCAGCGTGTCGCGCATGTCGGCGGGCAGCGTTTCGAAGGCGCGATATTGATTGGCCCAGATCGTGTCGCCGCCGCTGGGCGGCGATTGCGAGGCAATAAAGCAGCGTGTAATTGGGCGGCGCGGACAGATAGGAAAGATCGGTGTGCCAGGCATTGGCGAAATTGAGCTTGTCCTCGGGCTCTTTCAGAATGCGGATCACATAGGGACGATCCGCCAGCGGCTTGACGAAGGGCGTGAGATCGCGCCCGCCAAGCGCGTCGGTGAGCGCTTCCAGATTGTCGAGCGAGATTTTCTGATCGGGAAGTGCTACCACCAGATGATCGGCCAGCGCCTTTTGCAGCGCGGCCACTTCCTCCGCATCCAGCGCGCGCGCCAGATCGATGCCGGTGACATAGGCCCCCGCCGGTCCGCCGGAGGGCCGCACACTCAGTCTCTCGCGCGTGTGGATTGCAGCCATGGTTTTCTCCCGTGGGGCACTATAGCGCCGATTGGCGGGCGCGGTATACTTCGGGCAAACCACTCGGCGGCGGAGACGGCGTGGAAAAGGCAACCGACACAAGCATGATCGCGGCGAGCGAAACCGCGGCGCGCAATCCGCTGCTGCCGCCCGCGAAATTGCCGCGCGATGCGGCAAGCGCGATCCGGGTGTTCGCCACGCACCCGAGCACGCAGCTTATCGCGGCGGCGACGCTGTTAGCACTTGGCGCGCGGGTGTGGCTTGGCCATTTCACCTGGATTGACGCGGTGGTGGCGGCGGGCGCGGTCACCTATTTCCCGGTCAATGAATGGCTGATCCATGTTTTCATTTTGCACTACAAGCCGGTGACGATCTTCGGCCGCAAAATCGATTTCTATCTGCCGACAACGCATCGCCGCCATCATGCCGAGCCGTGGAACATCGACTGGATTTTCATTCCGCGCCATGTGCACGCGCTGACCTTTCCCGCGTTCGCGCTGATCGCGATGCTGGCGCAATATTGGGGCGGGATCGCGGTGGGCGGGCCGGTGCTGAGCGGCATTGCGGTGTATTTGCTGCTCGGGCTGCATTACGAATGGTCGCATTACCTCGCGCATATTCCGTGGTGCCCGGACATCGCCTATTACAAACGCCGCGTGCGCGAGCATCGCTGGCATCATTTCCGCAACGAGAATTATTGGTGGGGCGTATCGATGGGGCTTGGCGACCGGATTTTCGGCACCGCACCGGCGATGGAAGAGGCCGGCCGCTCCGGCACCACCGCCACGCTCGGCATGGGCGAACGCTGAATCAGATCACCGCGAACATTCCGACACTTGCACCGTACACGCCTTGCCGCCGCCATCCTTCGTGCATTTGCCGAGCGCGTTGGCGCGCGCAACGCCGATGCCGTCGCCGATGGCCCAATAGGCCGATGTTCCCTTGCCCGAAACCACCGCGCCGCACATGTGCTGGAACCACACCATCACTTCGCAATCGCCGCCATGCGCCTTGCAATTCGATAACGCTACGCTTTCGGCCTTCGACTGGCTGTCCCAATCGAAGGAATCGCCCCAGGCCTTGCTCTTGCGGCCATAGGCGATGGCGCCATAGGCGGGCGGCGGCGGCGTCTCGGTGCAATGCTGGCGCTCGACCACGCATGTGCCTTCGTCATATTCGTCGCATTCGGTGGTGCAATCCTGCGCGAAGGCCTGGCTGCACGCGATCATCACGGTGAAAAAACCAAGCGCGGCAATGACATTGGATTGTTTCATGGCTGCCCCCTGTCTTCGGGACGCGCATTCTATCGCGCATGCGGGGAAATTTGCAGAGGGGGTTAGCTAAGGGGCGGCGAAGGTGGGCTTGCCGAGCCGAAGCTCGCGGCGACCAGTCCGCCTTCGCACTTCGTGCTGCGGCGCGACAGCCTTCTCTCGCTTCGCGAGCGAAGGCTGGAGCGGGCGAAGGGGCCGCGAAGCGCCCGCGCGACAGCGAAAAAGGGCGCGAGCGGCGAACCCGGCGCGTAGCGCAAGCGGAGCGCCCATCGAAAACCAACGAGGGTTCGATCCAAAAATTCTCGAAGAACTGGAGCGGGCGAAGGGAATCGAACCCTCGTCAGTAGCTTGGGAAGCTACAGCTCTACCATTGAGCTACGCCCGCGCGCGGCCGAGAGATAGCATGGGCGGCGCGCGGGAAGGAAGGCCCGGCGGCGGCACGTTCGCGTGCGCCGATTTCAGACCACCGTGCCGAAGAGCTTTCCGATACCGGCCGTCAGCGCCATCGCCAAAGCACCCCAGAATGTCACCCGCAGCGTCGCGCGCAGAATATTTGCGCCGCCCGCCCGTGCGCCGATCGCGCCCAGCAGAGCCAGAAACGCCAGCGATGCCGCAGACACCATTGGAACAAGCAAGGTCCGCGGGCGACACGACAACCATCAGCAATGGCATGGCGGCACCGGTTGAAAATGTCGCCGCCGATGTGAGTGCTGCCTGCACGGGGCGCGCGGCGGTGATTTCCGAAATCCCAAGCTCGTCGCGCGCGTGGGCGGCGAGCGCATCCTTTGCCATCAACTGCCCGGCAACCTCCAGCGCAAGCGCTTTGTGGACGCCGCGCTTGACATAGATTCCGGCAAGTTCGTTAAGCTCGGATTTTGGATTGGCGCTTAACTCCGCGCGTTCGCGCGCGAGATCGGCCTGTTCGGTGTCGGATTGCGAACTGACGGACACATATTCTCCGGCGGCCATCGACATGGCGCCTGCCACCAGCCCCGCGACGCCGGCGATCAACACATCGTTGCGTGTCGCGGCGGCCGCGGCGACACCGACGATCAGGCTCGCCGTCGAGACGATGCCATCATTGGCGCCGAGCACCGCGGCGCGCAGCCACCCGATACGGTTGACCAGATGGCGTTCTGCGTGAACGCGAAGGCGGCTCATAAGATGTCCCCCGCTTCAACCCACGCCAATATCGGCCGCGCAGACTTTAATGGCCTTTGCGTGGAATTTCCCGAATGCCGCGCGTTGCGGCACACCATCCGGGAAATATCGAGTTCTAGCGCGTTCGGTAAAGGCTTGCTCCGGCCAGAACCACGCCAAGCAATAGCACACCGCCGCTCAAAAGCGGCGGGATGCGGTGTGAAATGTCCTGGGTGTTCTGAAGTTTCAGATCGCCGACATGAGCAACTTCCTCGGTTTTTTGTGTTGTGAACACGGGAATCGCAAGCCCCGCGATTCCGAGAAAAATTAAAATTATTCCGATAACCATCAACCCATTCATCCGGCCCACGGATTCTCCTCCTCATTCATTTCGGCTGGCTCAAGTCCAACCTCGGCGCTTTCGCGATGACAGGACTCAAATATGCACGCCGCCCAGCGCGCCGAGCAGCCAAAGTATCAGCAGAATGACCAGCAACGTGCCGAGTACTCCGCCAAGACCCGCGCCGCCGTAACGGTTGTAGCCGTAATACCCGCCACCGCCGAACAGCAGCACAAGAACCACGATTAACAATATCAAACCCATCGTCGAATCCTCTCCATTCGTGTCGTGGAATGCGCGGTCGCCCGCTTACTTGCCTTTGATCGCGTCTTTTAGACCGCCGACGGCGTTCTGAATCTTGCCCTCGATCTTGTCTGCCTGACCTTCCGATTGTAGCTTGGCATCGCCAACGACCTTGCCGACGATCACTTTGGCTGCACCCTTGACCTGTTTCGCCGAGCCGGCGATCCGATTTTTGTCTGTCATTTTATTCTCCATTGTTGCGAGGTGGGTAGAGACGCTCCGTCCGTTCAAGCCCGTCGCACCAGCCGCAAGACCAGCAGCAAGACCACGGCGCCGATCGTGGCACTCGCAATGACGCTGACGATGCCGACGCCAAGATTGATTCCCAGCCGCGGCAACAGCCAGCCGCCAATGAACGCGCCGATGATGCCCACGACAATGTCGCCGAGCAGTCCGAAGCCGCCGCCCTTGACGACGACTTCGGCCAGAAATCCGGCGACCGCGCCAACCGCGAGCCAAATCAGTATTGTTTCGACGGGCATGGTTCTCGTTCCGGTTTCTGCTTCAGCGCTTGATGCGGGAAATCTTCGTTCCTTCGAGGCTGATGCCGGCCATCAATCCCTGCTGATCGAAGATGAAGGCATAGGCGTCGTCCTTCAGCGTCGAGGTGGAGAGATTCTTGGCGACGCCCTCGTCCACGACAACCACCGTCGGGCCCACGCCGATTTCCCAGCCATGCGTGCCGTGAACGTAGTTCACGGCTTTCTTGCTCATCAGGAACACGACATAGCCATAGGACTGCGCACCCGCCTGAAATCCCCACGAGCCGGTGACGGAATTGTAGTAGCCGTCAACCTTCGATCCGGATTTCAACTCGCCTTCGCCATAGGCGCCGCCGAACACCAGACCGGCCTTGACGATGTTGGGGAAAACAAGAATGGCGCGGGCCTTGCGCCCAATGGATGCGGCCAGCGGGTTGGTTCTGTACAGCGATTGCAGCGCCTGATTGGAGTCTCTGTCCAGATCGTCCGCCGTTGCCGCTGTGGCGCGCTCGACGGTGACGATGGACAGGGGAAGTGCCGCCGCGGCCGCAAGGCCCAGCGCGAGAAACATTTTACGTGCGTGCATCATTATCCGATTCCTTTTTGCAAATCGCGCGCGGCCCTTTTTCATGCCAAGGCCGCGCCGATCAAGTATTGAACTCTCTACTTCACAACCGCCCACGATCCGTCCGGCTGACGGCACGCGACACCGCTTGCGTCATAGGAACGGCCCTGGATGTATGTCGTTTGCGTAAACCGGGCGCAGCGGAAGCCGTAGGGGTCGTTGTAATACGAGCCCACGCGGAACTGGCCGCGATGACCATTGTGCGGATTGTTCCAATCGTAGCGTCTGCCGGTGCGCCCCGAATTGAAGCCGTCATAATAGGTGCGGTAGGCGTAGCTGCGATCCTCGCAATCCATGTTGCTCGTCAAGGCCGCGCCGGCCGCACCGCCGAATATGACGCCCGCCATCGTCGCGCCGGTGTTGCCATGTCCCGCGGCGTTGCCGAGCAATCCGCCGATGATCGCGCCGGCGAGAATTCCGGCGGGATCGGGCTTGCTGCGGCATTGCTGGTAATAGACGTCGTCGTTGTAGGTGTAGGTGCGCGAATAGTGCTGGTTCCAGCTTCTATCGCGGTCATCGCGCGAAACGATGGTCATGATGACGCCGGTCGAAATCAGCGCAAGGAAGAAATCATTGTTGTCGTCGCGTACCCAGCGATAGCCGCGCGGCGGTTGGCGCAGACCGCGCTGCTGCCAATCGGTGACGTAGTATTGCTGCTGCCTGTATTGATCGGGCAACCGGTCGCCCCGCGACCAGCGCGGCGTGCCCGCACGCACATTGGGTTTATCCTGAAAGAATGGATTGTGTTTTTGATCGGCGAAGATGGGCACCGACGACGGCCTACGATCCTTGGCGACGGGCGGCGTGCGCGTGCGGGTGGTTTCCTTGACCGGTGTAGCCGGCACCGGATGAGCCGGAGCAACGTCGCGAACCGGCGTGCCGGGCCCCGGATGCGCCGGGCCGTCTTGCCCGCCGGTTGCGGCAGGCGTCTCTTGCGCGGGAGCAGCCGTGCTCGCCGGCGCGCCATGCGGATTGCCCTTGTCGCCGGCTTTGTGGTCCTTGCTGTCTTTCTTGCCCTGCGTGTCGCTTTGGTTGCCGTGGTCCTGGCCCGCGGATTGCGCAAGGACGGCGGTGCCGTTCAACAGCGTCAGCGCCAGCGCGGCGGTCAATATGCGTTTCATGGTTCTGTCCTCGCTTTGCAAATAGGCGCGGGCGACGCTCGCGCTTCCATATGTTGAGTATGTTTCTAGTGAGCTCCGGTGCTTTTGATGCAAATCAACTGGCTTTTCCCCAATTTGCGGCAATTTGGTTCGTCGCGGATTGCGCCCGAATTCAACGATGTAACGATTTGCGACGAAGATCGTTGCATTAAGGCGAAACAAAAAAGGCCCCGGACCATGAACCGAAACAGCATCACGCTTATCGTTTGCGTGCTCGTCGTGGCCGTGGCGGTGCTGGGTTACGAGCTTTATCGCGAGCAGCACAGGCCCGGCCTTGAGATCAGCGTCGGCCAGCACAGCATTTCCGTTCAGAAGAATTAGCGCGGAAAACGCATTGTAATCAGCGGGCTAAAGGCTCGGCACAACAGCGGGAGAAAATCATGTCAATCGGACTTATCCTCGTCATTCTGCTCGTCATATTCCTGCTCGGCGGCTTCAGCGGCCGTTTCGGCGGCTATGGCTATGGCTATGGCCATGGCGGCATTGGCGTTATCGGCGTCGTGCTGATTATCCTGGTTGTATTGCTGCTCATGGGACGGATCTGACCGCCAATCGCCGATTTGGCGAAGCGACGCGCCAGCCAGCGCGGCCGGGAGATAGCAAGGGCAACGCGCCTGTGAAATAACGGCGCCATGAGCGTGGCTTTCGTTCCCTTTGGTGCGGCGCATATAGGCGCGATCGTGCTCGGCTTTGTGGCGCCGCTGCTGCTCGCCATGCTTGTGCTCGGCTTGCCTTCACTCGACCGCTGGGTGCGCTGGTCGCTTGCGGGCGTCATGATCGCCAACCGGCTTTTGTGGCTTGGGCTGGTGGATGCCGAAGGCTGGGTGTCGTGGCAGAATGTTTTGCCGATGCATCTGTGCGACTGGGCGGCGATTGCAGCTGCGATCACACTCATCTGGCCGCGGCAGAAATCTTACGAGCTTGCCTATTTCTGGGCGTTCGGCGGAACGCTACAGGCGCTCTTGACGCCGGAGCTTGCGGCGGGTTTTCCCGATATCCGATTCATCATCTTCTTCGTGTCGCATGATGCCGTGATCGCGGCGGTGATTTATCTGTTGATCGTGCATCGCTTGCGGCCGCATCTTTCCTCGATCCCGCGCGTGATCGGCTGGTCGCTCTTTTATATGGCGTTCGCATTTTCCATCGACATGACGCTCGGCACGAATTTCGGTTATCTGCGCGAGAAGCCGTTCACCCATTCGCTGTTCGATTATCTGGGGCCGTGGCCGTGGTATCTGGGCGAGCTTGCGATTGTGGGCGCGGTTTCAATTCTCATCTACTACACGCCGTTCCTGATCGCCGATCTGGTGCGCGGTCAGGCGCGCAAGCAGCCATAGATCTGGCAATCCCGCCGCGCGCCGTCGCGCCGCACATGGCCGCGCAACGTGCCTTCATAGGTAAAACCCAGGCGCGTCAGAAGCCGCCGCGAAGATTCGTTTTTCGCATGGATGCGCGCGACGAGCCGCTCAAGGCCCAGCGGCCCGAAGGCGTGCGCCATGACCGCCTTCATCGCCTCCTGCGCATAGCCATTGCCCCAGGCATCGCGCGCGAAAATGAACCCCACTTCGGCGCGGCGATGATGGCGGTCGATCTCGGCGAGGTCGCAGCTTCCGATGGGCGCCTCGCCCGCGCACACCGCCCAATAGATGGCCATGCCCGCTTCGGCCGCATCCATCTGGGCGGCGACGGCCTCGGCCGCGGTTTCGGGGTCGGTCATTGCGGGCCAATCCCAGAAGCGCATGGTTTCCGGGTCGTTCATGATGCGGAAAATGGCGGGCGAATCGGCGCGCGAAAGCGGGCGCAGATGCAGGCGTTCGGTATCGATGATGGCGACCATGGGCCGGAACTATAGGCCAGAAATTCGTGAGGCGGCCGGCACATTGCGCCGTAGCCGCCCCACGCTGCCCCCTTACTATGCGGACCCTTAACCGCGAGGCCTAGCCCCCCAAGCCGATCGGACCCGCGGCACTGACAACAATGACAGTAGTGAGCGCTGGCGCAATACAAATGAAAAGCCGGACAGGCTTTTTGCAAGAAAGTGTGGATTGAAGGTCACAATTCTACAGCGCAGCTACGTCAAGATTCCCGGAAATGCTTGGAAAGCTTCAGGCCCTGGCGCTGGTAATTGGAGCCGATGCCCTGCCCGTAAACCTCGGGCGGCGGGTCGGTCAGCCGCTCGAAGACGAGGCGGCCGATGATCTGGCCATGCTCAAGGATAAAGGGCACTTCGCGGGAGCGAACTTCCAGAACGCCCCGCGCGGTGGGCGGTTTTCCGGGGTCGAAGCCGAAACCGGGATCGAAAAACCCCGCATAGTGAACGCGGAATTCGCCCACCAGCGGATTGAAGGGCACCATCTCGGCGGCGTAATCGGGGGGAATCGCCACGGCCTCGCGGCTGGCCAGAATATAGAACTCGTCGGGGTCCAGAATAATGTTGCCCGATTGGTGCGCCTCGATCGGGTCCCAATAATCGAGGGGGGCCAGAACCCCGCGCCGGTCCACATCGATCACGCCGGTATGGCGCTTGGCCCGCCAGCCGATTCGCTCCCCCGCCGAGCCCTTGAGATCGATGGTCAGCGCAAGGCCATTGTCGATATCGGCCTCGCCGTTCACCAGCGGGGTTTCGGCATGGAGACGGCGGAGCTGGGTGTCGGTGAATTGCGGCGAGCCATGGCGCACGCGCAACTGATTGAGCCGCGAGCCCTTGCGCACCAGAACCGGAAAGGTGCGGGGGCTGATTTCGGCGAACAGGGCCCCGCGATAGCCCGGCTCGATGCGGTCGAAGGCCACCGCATTGTCGGTGATGAGCCGCGTGAACACATCGATCCGGCCGGTGGAACTTTTGGGATTGGCCACGCCCGACACGCGGTGGGAAAATTCCGCCCGCTCGATCAGCGGCACGATATAGACGCAGCCCGTTTCCAGCACCGCGCCCACCGTCAGATCGATCTCGTGCATGATGACGGAGGGCAGCTTCTGCGCCACCGTCGCATTCGGGCCGGGCAGGAAGCTCGCCCGCACCCGCCAGGCGACGGCGCCGAGCCGGAGATCGAGGCTCGCGGGCTGGATCTGCGAATCCTCGATATCCTCCGCCGCCACGATCTCGCGGCGCGCGCGGATCAGGCGGCGCAGCACATGGCTCGGCAGAATGCCCGTGGAGAAGCGGCCATATTGCTCGCCGGCTTCGCCTTCGCCGAACAGGTTTTCGTCGGTCTCGGTCATGGTGCGGTTATAGGGGGCGGGTATAGGCACGGTCACTCGTATTCGACAGGGTATTCACGGGAATTTCGTCGGTGACCTGGCGCTTGAAACGCATGGCGTTGTGGGCTACATTGTAGCTCAAGGAGAATTTCATGACCGCCAATGCCGTTGTTCGCGCGCGCATCGATCAGGATATCAAGGACGAGGCCAGCGCGGTGCTCGAAGCCGTGGGGCTGACGATTTCCGACGCAGTACGCATGATGCTCGTGCGCACGGTTGCCGAGAAAGCCTTGCCATTCGATCCGCTGGTGCCGAACAAAAAAACCATTCGCGCGCTCAAGGCAGCACGGCGTGGAGATCTCAAAACAGTGGGCGATCTGGACGCATTGATGACCGAACTCGATGCGGACGATTAAGCGCACGACACAATTCAAGCGAGATTACAAACGCGAAGCAAAGGGGCTCCATGCCAAGGTGCTCGAACGCGAATTCAGGGCCGTCGTCTCGCTTCTGATTTTGGACGCGCCGCTTCCGGCGAAATATCGCGACCATCCACTCTCCGGCGAATGGAAAAATTTTCGCGATTGCCATGTGCGGCCCGATCTCGTGCTTATCTATCGCAAGCCGGACGGCGGCACGCTCGAACTGGTACGTCTCGGTTCGCACAGCGAATTGAGTTTCTGAGCGCTCACAACGCGAGAAACCCACGAATTTCCGCAACAGCTTCGGCAAGCCCCCAACATTTCAAGGACGACCGCGGGCGGATATCGACGTCAAAGATCAAGGCGGCGGAGCAACTCTTCCATCGTCAATTCGTGATGCGCTTCTATGGCCCGGAGGATCGCAGCCAATGTACCCAGCTTGATCGGCTTGTGGTTGGGAACCGTTATGTGGTGGATGCCCTTGCTTTGCGATGTCAGCCGAATATGCGAGCCATCCTGCCGCACACGCTCGTAACCGAGTACGCCAAGCGCCTTGACGAGGCGCGATGCATCGACATCGCGAGGAAGTTTCACGTTGCCAGCACTTCGTCCCGGACAAAGTGAAGCCGGATCACGCCGGGAATGGGACCGGGGACGCCATCTCCGAAATGGCATTGAACCGCCGCGCGAATATTCTTCCGCAGCTCATCGAGGGATTCGCCTTCCGTGAAGATGTCGTAGCCGAGCGCCGAGGCGACATAGCCGCCATCGGCATCGTCTTCCTGAACCTCAAAGATGATTTCGCTCGCCATCCCGAAAGCCTAGAGAAACCCGCGAATTTCCGCAACCGCCTCGGCAAGCCCGCAACGGCTGACGGGCGCCTCGGGCGGAAAGGCCGACAAAAGCCGCGACGGCGTGGCGGGTTCGAGGATCACGAAGCATCCCTTGTCGTGCTGGCTGCGGATGAGGCGGCCGAACGCCTGTTTCAGCCGCAACCGCGTCAGCAGATCGTCATAGGATTTTCCGAAGCGCACGCGGCGGGCCTTGTGCAGGATCGTGGGCTTCGGCCACGGCACTTTGTCGAACACGACGAGGCGCAGCGAGCGGCCGGGCACATCCACGCCATCGCGCAGCGCATCGGTGCCGAGGAGACAGGCGTTTTCCTCCGCGCGGAAAAGATCGACCAGCGCGCCCGTATCGAGCCGGTCCACATGCTGCGCATATAATGTGAGCCCGGCTTCGGCGAGTGGGGTGGAAATGCGTTGCTCGACCGCGCGCAAGGCACGCACGGCGGTGAATAGCCCAAGCGCGCCGCCGCCGCTTGCCAGAAACAATTCGCGATACGCCGCCGCCAGCGCATCGGCATCGCGGCGATTCACGTCTTTCACAATGAAGATGCGCGACTGGCTTGCGTAATCGAAGGGCGAGCCGAAACTTGCGCGCCGCGGCGGCTCGGGCAAATGCTGCGCGCCGCTGCGGATTTCGGCCGATTGCCAATCCTCCGCAGCGCCCGCATCGCGCAAGGTGGCCGATGTAATCAGCGCGCCATGCGCGGGCGCCAGAACCTCGCCCGCAAGCGGTATCGTGGGATCGATCCAGTGACGCCACAGGCCGACATCGCCGTCGCGCCCGTCTTCGCGCTCGATCTCGAACCAATCGACGAATTCCTCGCGGCGTTCACCCATTTCGAGCGCATCGAGCATCGCGATCCATGCGGGCAGAATGAGCTTCGCCCGCCGCTCGACACCGCGCGCCGCCGCCTCGATGCGCGCGCGCTGATAGGTTTCAAGCTCGCTTGCTTCCGTATCGAGCTGCTTGCGCAAGCGATAGGCCAATCGCAACAAGGGTGCTGCCAGCCGCTTCAGACCCGCGCCCAATTTTCGCGCGGCATCGAGCAGTTCGTCGCCCAGCGGTTCGGTATCGGCTTCGATGGAATAAAACGCATCGGCATCTTCGCTGCGCGCGCGGACATGCTGGTACGCCGCACTTAAAAAAACTTCGCCGGGACCGCGCGGACTTGCCAATCGCGCGATCCAGCCCTCGCCCGCCAGCGCGCCGGATGCCGCGATGGATTCGTCCAGTGCCGATTGCGCTTCGTCGTCATCGGCGATCAGATCCTTCAACCGCTCGTCCAGCCCACGAATGCGGCTGCGCGCGCGGGTTTCGGGACCGCGTATCCAGCGGCGCAGATCGGCCATTTCGCTGCCCGAAAGAAACGCGGCGAAGCCCGAATCCGCCGCATCGAAGAGATGATGGCCTTCGTCGAACACATATCTTACGCGACGCTCCGGCGGCGTATCGGTAGCCTCATCGACCGCGAGCCAATCCTGCGACGCCTGCGCGATCACCAGCGCATGATTGGCGACGACAATCGGTGCGTGGCGCGCGCGGCGCACGGCACGTTCGACAAAGCATGTGCGGTAATGCGGGCACGCGGCATAGATACATTCCCCGCGCCGGTCTGTGATTTCGTTCAGCGAAAAAGATGCCGCGAGAAACGCCGGAAATCCCGCGCCGGAAATATCGCCGTCGGCGGTCGCCGCCACCCATCGCGCGACCAATCCGAGCGCAACGCTGCGCTGGCCGGGCGCGAGTGCCGTGCGTTTTGCGGCTTCCTCGAAATTGAGCAAACACAGATAATTCTCGCGCCCCTTGCGCACCACCGCCTTTTCCTCGCGCTCGGCGGGATCGGGATAGAGCCGCGCGATCTCCTGCACGATCTGGCGTTGCAGATTGCGGGTGTAGGTGGAAATCCAGAGGCCTGCGCCGTTCTTCTCCGCCCACAGGCTTGCGGGTGCCAGATATCCAAGCGTTTTACCGACGCCGGTGCCCGCTTCGAGCAACGCGATCTTCGGCGCGCCCGCGCGTTCGCGCGCGCTGAAGGCAAACGTCGCCGCTTCCGCATACGCCGCCTGTTCGGGGCGCGCTTCGCCGTCGCTTCCCACAAGCTCGCGCAGCCGCGCGCGCGTTTCATCGGCCGCGACGGGCAGCGAGCCCGGTTTTGCGGGCAGCGCTTCGTCTTCCCATTGCGGAAGGCCGCGCCATGTTTCATATCCCGCAATCGGGCTTTGCGATGTTTCCGGCTCGCCAATGGCGTCGAGAATGATCGGCCCCCAGCGCCATCCCGCGCGCGAAAGCGAAAACGCCAGCGCGCGCAATTTCGCACGCTCGGTTTCGTTCTTCGCTTTCAATCCGTCGATCAGCGCGGCGGCGGTTTCGTGCAGGGAGCGTGCGGAGTCTTCGGCATTGGAGGGTTGCTTCAAACCCAACGCACGCGCCAATCCCAGTGCGCTGGGCACGCAAGGGGTCGCGGGACGCACGAACGCGAATAATTCCAGCACATCGTAAAGCGGCTTGCCGGGCGGCGCTTTCAATCGCCCCGACACGAACATCGCATGCGCCACCATCACATCGCCGGAGCGGAATATGCTGCGCGCGTCTTCCGCACCCACGCGCCTGCAATCGCCATCGCAAAGCACGGCTCCGCCGGGTGCGGGGATGAGTGCGGGAGGATGGCTCAACCAACTAGACAAGGTATTCCTTCGTGCAGACAATATCCCCACCCTTCGACAGGCTCAGGGTGAGGGGTTAAGCCAATCCCTCATGCTGAGCCTGTCGAAGCATGAGGGCCAACGCTGATTCTACTCAACTGTCTAAATTCATCCGAGAAATAGCCATGCCGCTACCATCCGTTGGCAGTTTCTATGTATACATCGTCCGTTGTTCGGACCGTTCATATTATGTTGGCTTGGCGCGAGGCGATCTCGAACAGAGAATCGGCCAACACAATGAAGGCACCTTCGAAGGCTACACGTCGAGCCGCAGGCCTGTAACCCTTGTCTGGTCGGAGGAGTTCGGGCGCCTCACCGACGCGATTGCCTGTGAGCGCAAGCTGAAAGGTTGGCGGCGCGAGAAGAAAGAAGCCCTCATTCGGGGTGATTACGCGGCGCTTCCGGCATTGTCGAGAACGGCGAAGAAGAAGGCTAATCCCTCGACTAACTCTGGATAACCATTAGCTCAATCCCTCATGCTGAGCTTGTCGAAGCATGAAAGCTGCTGCGTCCCTCACCCTTCAACATGCTCAGGGTGAGGGGAGAATTTTGGCGGTGAGGAAGAGCCTACGCCGCGATATCCGGATAAAGATTGGCCAGCGCCCGTCGCACGCGCTCATGCTCGGCGATCACGGCCTTGGCGGCACCCTGAAGCGTCTGGGAATTGTCGCTTTCGCGCGCCTTCTGGGTGAAGCCGCGGGCCGCCGCCGTCAGCGCGGCCAGGCCAAGCCCGCCCGCGGCACCCGCGATATCCTGCGCGATGCGGGTGGCGTCGTCCCAATGCTCGCTTTGGCTCGCCGTGCCGAGCTTGCCGCAAAGATCCTCGGCCGTCTTCACATAGGATTGCAGAATCTCGATCAGGGTCTTCAGGCCGAGCGATTTTTCCAGCGCCGCGAATGCGGGCGCATCGATGGCCGCCACGCTGTCGTTCTCCAGATCGGGCGCGGGCGAGAACACTTCGATGGCCCGCCCCAGAAGATCGCGCAAGCTCTCGTAAAGCGCGCCGGCCGATGTGGGCCAGCGCAGCACTTCGCCGGCTGCCGCCGGTGCGCGCATTCCGCTCGACATGATCGCAAGCAGCGGCGCGCGCACGCCGGGCGAGGCGGCAAGCGTGTCGGCATCGGCAGCGCTCACGATGATGGCGTCGAATTTCTCCCGCCCCGCGAGCGAGATGGCGTCCACCGTACTTGTCGCAATCGAAATGCGATTGCCGAAGGGCTCCAGATAATTGGAGATGCCGTTCAGCAAATCGGGATCGGAAAGTGCGAGCAGGAAGGAAAAGCCCGATGGCGGCTGGCCGTCGGCGGCGATGGGAAGCTGCTCGGATTTTCCCGCACTCATCGCGCGCTTGGCGGGAACGGTGAACCAGAAGGTTGCGCCCTCGCCCACAACGCTGTCGAAACCGATCTCCCCGCCCAGCGCTTCCACCGTGCGCTTGGCGACGGCAAGGCCCAGCCCCGCGCCGTCATGGCGGCGCGCATAGGAATTGTCGCCCAGTGTGAACGGCTCGAACAGATTGGCGGAGGTTTCCGGCGTAAGCCCAAGCCCGGTGTCGATCACAGAAAAGCGCAGCATCTGCGTGCCGTCATTGCGGATGGCAGGCTCGACGCGGATTTCGACGCCGCCATGCTCGGTGAATTTCACGGCATTGTCGGCGAGCTTCAGCAGAACCTGGCGCACGCGGCGCGGATCGGCGGCGACGCGCGGCAGATTGGCGGATGCGGTAACCGTAAAGCGCAACTGCTTTTCCCAGGCGCGCGGTTGCAGCAGGCGGGCCACCGTGCGCGCGGCCTGGCCCGCATCGCAATCGGCTTCGTTGGGCTCCACCATTTCGCCGTCGCGCGAAAGTGCTATCACGTCGTCGAGCAGCGTTTTCAGCCCGCGTCCCGCCTCGATCACCACTTTCACATGGCCGCGCTGGGTGCGATCAAGCTCGCTGCGCTCCAGCAATTGCGCCATGCCGAGCAGCGCATTCAGCGGCGTGCGGATTTCATGGCTGATATTGGCGATGAAGGCGGATTTGGCGCGCGTGGAAGCCTCGGCGATGTCGCGCGCCTTTTCGGCGTCTTTTTTCTCGCGCGACAGGCGCACCACGAGATCGGCATTTTCCCAGCGCAGAAGAATGCTCTCGTCGAGGAAATCGCCGAAGCGGTCGCAATAGGAATAAAGAATGCCGCCGAAGAACAGCACCAGCACGCTGGACATGGTGGCGTAGGCTTCGCCTTCGGCCATCAGCCGGAGGGCGAGCGGCAGCAGCGACAGCGAGGCATGCGCCAGATAGGCGGGCCTGTGGGCGGCGCGCGCAATGAATTCGGTGGCGGTGATGCCGAGGAAGGCGAGCGTGAGGTAAGACTCCGCCGGAAACGATCCCGGCACGAACCACACAAGCGCGCCCACGCCCCAGATCGCGCCCGAAACGGCGGAAAGATATGTGTAGCGCCGCGCCCAGATGCGCGGATCGTCGCCGGCGGGCCGCCGCTCATAGGCGCGGCCCAGCCGCTCGGCCAGGATCGTGATCCCGATCTGCAACAGCAGCGGCGAGGCGATCAGCCAGATGGGCTTTTGCCCGTTCAGCATGGTCGCGGCCACGCACAACGCGGCGAAGGGCAGGAACAGATAATGCCGCCCCAGCCGGTAAAGGATATCGACGCGGCCCTGCACGATCACGTCGGCGCCGGCCTCGGCGCGGATGGCGGTTCGGTCTTCCGGCGTCACACTCGGCATGCTCTCATCGGTCATTGACGGGCTCCCCTCGCAAAGCCTAGCTTCGCCCCCTTTCAAAACGCTTAAGGTTTAGTATTTCCAATGGTTTCCGGTACTTCCGACGCCCCTGCTTTTGCCGCCCATGCCTGGCCTTTCGAGGAGGCCCGCAAGCTGCTCGCCCGCATCGAGCGCCGTGCCAAGGCGGGCAAACCGCTGAAGGATGTGCTGTTCGAGACGGGCTATGGGCCTTCCGGCCTGCCGCATATCGGCACCTTCGGGGAGGTCGCGCGCACAAGCTGGGTGCGCCACGCCTTCGAGCAGATGAGCGATGTGCCCACGCGGCTGATCGCATTTTCCGACGACATGGATGGCTTGCGCAAAGTTCCCGACAATCTGCCCAATCAGGAAATGCTCGCGCGATATCTCGGCAAACCGCTGACCGCGATCCCCGATCCGTTCGGCACGCATGACAGTTTCGGCGCGCACAACAATGCGCGGCTGAAAACATTCCTCGACCGGTTTGGGTTTCGCTATGAATTCATGAGTGCCACCGATTGCTACAAATCCGGCCGCTTCGATGCGGCGTTGCTCACCGTGCTCGCCCATTACGAAAAAGTGCGCGATGTGGTGCTGCCGACGCTGGGGCCGGAGCGGCGCGCGACCTATTCGCCGTTTCTGCCCGTGTCGCCGGAAACCGGAAACGTGTTGCAGGTGCCGATTCTGGAATGGAATGCGGGCAAGGGCACCATCGTTTACGAGGAAAACGGCAAGCGCGCCGAAACGCTCGTCACCGGCGGCCATTGCAAGCTGCAATGGAAGGCCGATTGGGCGATGCGCTGGCTGGCGCTGGGCGTGGATTACGAAATGTCGGGCAAGGATTTGATCGCGAGTGTCGAGCTTTCGTCCAAAATCGTTCGCGTGATCGGCGGCGATCCGCCGGACGGCTTCAACTACGAACTCTTCCTCGACGAACACTCCCAGAAGATTTCCAAATCCAAGGGCAATGGATTGTCCGTCGATGAATGGCTGGCTTACGGCCCCGAAGAAAGCCTGGCGCTTTTCATGTTCCAGAAGCCGCGCGCGGCCAAGCGGCTTTATTTCGACGTCATCCCCAAGGCAGTGGATGACTACATAGCGCTGCTCGCCGAATATCATTCGGACAAAACCACCGACGCCGCAGCGGCTGGAAAACCCAGTGTGGCATATTCATGGCGGCCATCCGCCCGACGAGCGCTATCCGGTGAGCTTCGCGCTTTTGTTAAATCTGGTGAGCGCGTCCAACGCACATGATCGTGAGGTGCTGTGGGGCTTCATCAAGAGCTATGCTCCGCAGGCGAGCCCTGAGGCCAATCCCGGCCTCGACCGGCTGGTGGGTTACGCGCAGCGCTATTACGAGGATTTCGTGAAGCCGCACAAAAACTATCGCGCACCGACCGGCAAGGAACGCGAGGCGCTTTCAGCACTCGCCGAAACGCTGGACGCCATGGCGGGCGAGCGCAATGGCGAAACCGTGCAGAACGCGGTTTATGAAATCGGCAAAAGATTCGCCTTCGAGCCTCTGCGCGACTGGTTCAAGGCATTATATGAAGTGTTGTTCGGGCAGACGCAGGGGCCGCGTTTCGGCTCCTTCGCCGCCCTGTTCGGATGCGAGGAAACCGCCGCGCTTATAAGGCGCGCGCTTGAAGGCAAGGAGCAGATGCCATGAAATTTCTGGTGGTGAGTGCGGCGATTGTGTGCGTGCTGGCGGCGGCACCCGCGCAGGCCGGGCCCGCGATGGCATCCGAGCAGCCCAACACTTCGCAGACTTTCGACACAAGCTGGCCCGCCTATCAGCTTTATCGCGCGGGCAAATATGCCGATGCGATGAAGGATGCGTCGGGCGAAAATTCCGCGCGCGGATTTGCGCTGGCCGCGGCCGCGGCCATCGGCGATGCGGCCGAACATATTCCGCCATGCCTTGAATGTGTGCAGCGCGCCGAAGATTTTGCGCGCAAGGCCGTCGCCGCCGATCCCAAGCTGGTGGAAGGACACATCTTCCTTGCGGTGGCGCTCGGCCTTGATTCCCACATCATCGGCACGATGTCGGCGCTGAGCAAAGGCTATGGCACGCAGGCCAAGAAGGAGATCGACGCGGCACTGGCGCTGGCGCCCGATAATGCGCGCGCGCTCGGCACGCTCGGCGGCTGGAATCTGGAGGTCGTGCGCGCGGCGGGCTCGATGCTGGCAAGCTGGCAATATGGCGCCAGCGCGGAGAAGGGCATCGCCTCCTTCAACAAGGGCCTCGCGCAGGACCCCAATAATCTGGTGCTGCATTATCAATACGCGCTGTCGATGGCGGGGCTGGATGCGGACAAATATCACGACCAGATCGTGGCGCAGCTAAACGCCGCCGCGAACGACACGCCGGACACCGCCTACGACATGCTGTCGAAGCAACGCGCGCAGGAATTGCTCGGGCTGCTCAAGACGGGAAACAAGGACGCGTTCACCGCGAAGGTGAAGGTGTATCAGGGATTCCCGGCGTAAATTTTGACCCCCACCTGCTCCCTCGCAACAAATGCGGGGTCGCATCCTCCCCCTTTCAGGGGGAGGAAAATTAGCGCAACCCATTCCTCCCCCTGCAAGGGGGAGGTCGATCCGGCGTAACGGAGTGGAGCCGGATCGGGTGGGGGTCCCTCTACTGACTCGCCCAGATGATCCTATGCATGAACGCGATCTCGCTCATCGCGAACACGCGGTCTTCATATTCCGGGTTCAGCGATTTCAGTTCGATGCGTTGCGCCGTCATGCGCGACAATTGCTTGGCCATCACCTCGCCCGCATGCGTCTTCACCACCACGCGGTCGCCGCGCCGCACGCTTGCCGCGGGCGAAACCACAATGCGGTCCCCGTCGCGATAGACGGGCAGCATGGAATCCCCGTTCACCTCCAGCGCATAGGCGTGCTCGTCGGTCAGATCGGGAAAGCCGATTTCCTCCCACCCCGCGCCCGCCGGAAATCCGGCATCGTCGAAGAAGCCGCGCGATCCCGCTTGCGCCATGCCGATCAGCGGCACCAGCCGCACGCGGCCCTTGCCGCGCGCACCCACCAGCGCCACGAATTCGTCGAGCGTGGCGCCGGTCGCGGCCAGCGCCTTGGCGATGCTTTCGGTGGAGGGCCAGCGCAGCTTTCCCTCCGACGCGCGCTTGGATTTGTTGAAGGTCGTGGGGTCGAGCCCCGCGAGCTTCGCCAGCCCCGAAGGCGAGAGGCTGTGGCGGTTGGCCAGCGCGTCGATCGCGCCCCATATCTGGCTGTGCGTGAGCAACGATAAGAATCTTTTCCGATTCGGGAACTTAATCCTATTCTCGCGGGGCGTGTGCTGCAAGGCCCGGCTGAACTTATCCCCGCTGTTCAACCCAAGGTTATTATGAGGGATGAAGACGAGGCATAAACCGGCACCCCCCACCCCCCTCCTGTTTTTCGAGGTTCGAATAGTCCGAAAGCCCGGAAAAGCCGGGATATGCTGGAGAAAGGAATTGGCTCGGAGCGTTTCAATGCTGCTGGATGCGGGCGCGGCCGCCCTGAGGTTGCTGCCGCCGGAAGCGGCCCATGGGGCGACGGTGCGGCTGCTCGGGCTGGCCGGGCCGTTTTTGCCGCCCGCCCCGCCCGACGATCCGCGCCTCGCCACCCACGCGCTGGGGCTCACCTTCCCCAACCCCATCGGGCTTGCCGCGGGCTTCGACAAGGACGCGCGCGTGCCCGATGCGATGCTGAAACTCGGCTTCGGTTTTGTGGAATGCGGCACGGTCACGCCGCGCCCGCAAAGCGGCAATCCGCGCCCGCGATTGTTTCGCCTTCCCGAAGATCGCGCCGTCATCAATCGCATGGGCTTCAACAATGCGGGCATGGAGGATATGGCGCAGCGCATGGCGGCGCGCGCGCGACGCGGAATCCTCGGGCTCAATATCGGCGCGAACAAGGACAGCGCGGATCGCATCGCCGATTACGCGCGCGCCTTCGCGCGGCTTTCGCCTTATGCCGATTACGTCACGGTGAATATTTCCTCGCCCAACACGCCGGGCCTGCGCGGGCTTCAGGATCACGGCCAATTGCAGCGTTTGCTGCATGCGGTGACGGGCGCGCGCGGGCAATCCCGAACGCCGGTCCTGCTCAAGATCGCGCCCGATCTGGACGACGCGGCGATCGAGGCGATTGCGGAGATCGTTCTTTTATCCGGCATCGAAGGCATCGTGCTCACCAACACCACGATTGCGCGCGAACATTTGCAAAGTGCGCTGGCGAAGGAAACGGGCGGGCTTTCGGGCGCGCCGCTGTTTGCGCGCTCCACGCAGATGCTCAAGCGCATGCGCAAGCTGGTCGGCAAAAAACTGGTGCTTGTGGGCGTGGGCGGGGTGAGTTCGGGCGCGGATGCGTATGCGAAAATCCGCAGCGGCGCCTCGCTGGTGCAACTTTACACCGCGCTCACATATTCCGGCCCCGGCCTCATCGCGCGCATCAAACGCGAGCTTCTGGCGCTGCTCGCGCGCGACGGCTTTGCGAATATTGCCGAAGCCATCGGCGCGGATATGGCGTAACTGCCCAAGCAACGATCAATCTGCCGTCGCTTTGGGCATTAAGTATCGCGCAATTTGCCGCGATGGCGCGCGTAGCCTCGGACTCGGCAAGCGCACGCTTTTTGCTACACTGTTTGCGGGGCGTTGAGGCAAGTGCGGTGCAAGCAAATTGGGGCGATGTCTGGAATCTGGGATTGTCGGTGTTCGCGCATCAGAACATCGAGGTGCAAATCCTGATCGGTCTGGGAATAGCGTTTGGCGCGGTCATGATATTAGAGGGTTTGCGTGCAAATTTTTTTCCCCGGCGCCGCGCCGCGGCGATCCAACAAGCAGCCAGGCCTGAAGAGCCGATGATGATGGAGGGCGTGGCCGAAGCCCCGCCCGCGCCCCAGGCGATGGCTTCGTCTTCCTTCGCGGCCTATCGCGCGGCCGGCCATCCGCTGAGCCTGAAGCGGAAAAGCGCAAGCATCAGAAGGCACAAGGCGGCGCGGCCCGTCATCAGGCACATGGCCAACGGGCCCGATATGCCGCTTTCCTGAGCATCTCCCGGCGGTGAACGCATTGGGATAGGATGGCCGCCACCTCGGGGTGGGGCCATGGCGTTTCTGGACGATTACGGAAAACTCGTTTTGCGCGCGACGCTTGGCGCGCTCATTCTTTTTCACGGGCTGCACAAAGTGCTCGACGGCATCGAGCCGATCAAATCCGAACTCATGGCGCATGGCATTCCCGATGCGCTCGCCTATGGCGTTTATCTCGGCGAGATTGTGGGACCGATTCTGATCCTGCTCGGCGTGTTCTCGCGCGTGGGTGCGGCGCTGATTGCGGTCAACATGATTGTGGCCATCGCTCTGACCGGACTCGGCGCGGCCCTCGCGCTGGCGCCAAGCGGCGGTTACGCGCTGGAGCTGGAAATGCTTTATCTGATGGCGGCCGTTGCGGTGGCGCTGTTGGGCGCGGGGCGGTTTTCACTCAGCCATAGCGCATACTGGAATTAGCCGATCAGGAAATGCCCGCGCAGGGCCGCGATGGGCTTTGCCTCGTTCTCCTGCCACATCTCGGCATGAACATTCACCACGCGCCGCCCATGCTTGGCGATACGGGCGCGTGCGTGGCTCGTCACCGCGCGGCCGCTGCGCAGGTAATCGATGGTGATATCGACGGGCTTGGGCAATCGGGGCCCGCGCATTTCCCAAACCACCTGCGCAATCGCCGCCGTCTCCAAGAGCGAACCGATGACGCCGCCATGCAGCGCCGGCAGCACGACATTGCCGACAAGATGCGGCGTGAACGGCATCGTTAGCGTCAGCACGTCCTTGACGACATCGGCGCGAATGCCCAGATGCTGCACGTAGGGAATGAGCGAGAGCAAGCCTTGCGGATCGGGCGCGGCATTCTCGGCAACGGCGCGGGTGAGGAGGTCCATCTATTGCTTCCCCATCGCGGGCTGGCCCCGCATCAGCATGAAGGTGCCGGTGCAGATGGCGACGGGATCCCTGGCATCCTTCTGATAGGCCGCACCACGCACGAAGGCCACATCATGACCCACCTTCAGGCAATGACATTCGGCGATAATGTCTTCGCCGGGAATTGCGGGCTTCATGTAATCGATGCGCAAATCGAGCGTGGCAATCGGCATGGGCTCGCGCAGCACGCCCATGACCGCCATGCCGCTGGTGTGATCGAGAAGCCCCGTGATGACGCCGCCATGCACCACGCCCGTATCGGGATCGCCGATGAGCTTCGGCCCGTAAGGCACGCGGGTAAGCGCCCGCTTGTGGCCGACCTCCAAAATCTCGCCGTCGATGCTGGCGAGAAAAGGGGTCTGGCCCATCAATCGGGAGGCATGTTTCAGCCATTCCGGGGGTGCGTCGCTGGAGGGATCGCTCATGGGAGCCGGTTTGAAGGGGAAGCCGGGCGGCCTGTCAACGGCATCGCAGCAAAAATTGACGTTGCGTCACGATCATATACTTCCCATATTCGTGCGCGTTGGGAGCTTTCATGGACACCGATTTGGCGCCGCGGCCGGGGGCAAAGCCCGCCGGCAAGCGCGAACAGACAAAGGTGCAGAACCGCCAGATCATTCTGGAGGCGGCGCGGATCGTATTCGCGGAGCTTGGCTATGGCGCGACCACCGTGCGCGACATCATCCGGGCAACGCCGTTGGCCTCCGGCACCTTCTACAATTATTTCAAATCGAAAGAGGAAGTGTTCCAGGCGATACAGGATGAAAGCGCGCTGCGCATCCGACCGCGCCTGCATGAGGAACGCGCCAAGGCGGCGAGCATCGACGAATTCATCTCCGGCACGTTTCACACGTTTTTCGAATTCGTGGCCGCCGACGAATCGAATTTTCACGCCATCCGCCGCAACACCGATACGTTGCGCGTGCGCATGGACACGCCGGAGATCATCGCGGGCTTCGAGGAATTGCGCGAGGATTTGGAAAGCGCCATCGCCAAGGATTTGTTTCCGCCCGTCGATGCCGATTACATGATGGCGGCGATCGTGGGCGTGGCGTTTGAAATCGCCGAGCGGATGCTGCGGCGCGATCCCTATGACACCGAGGAAGCCGCGCGTTTTGCAACTGCGCTTTTCATGGGCGGCGTGCGCTCGCTTCCGCATCGCAAGCTCGCATGAAGGCGCTTCTCTGCCGCGCCATTTCCGAAGACATCGGCACGCCTCGGATCGAGGATGTCGTGTTGCCGCCGCTGGGTGTGGATTCCGTGCGCGTTCGCGTGCGCGCGGCGGCGGTGAATTTTCCCGATCTCTTGATGGTGCAGGGCAAATACCAGCACAAACCGGAATTGCCTTTTGTGCTGGGCGGCGAATTCGCGGGCGATGTGGTGCAGGTGGGATCGCTGGTGGATCGCTTCAGGATCGGCGACGCCGTGATCGCCAGCGGATTCACAGGCGCGTTTGCGCAGGAAGCACAAGTGCCCGAAGCCCAGTTGCGGCCCATTCCGAAAGGCGTCGATTACGCGACTGCCGCGGGATTTACGCTCGCTTATCTGACCGCTTACGTGTCGCTGGTGCGGCGCGCGGAATTGCGGGAAAGCGAATTTCTGCTGGTGCATGGAGCTGCGGGGGGAGTGGGGCTGGCCGCCGTCGATCTGGGCAAGGCGCTCGGCGCGCGCGTGATCGCAACCGCATCCAACGAAACCAAACGGAATTTTCTGCTGCGCTATGGCGCGGATTATGTGTTGCCGTCGGAAGGCTTTCGCGAATCCGTCAAGGCGCTGACGGCGGGGCGGCGGCGCGGATGTGATTTACGATCCCGTTGGCGGCGATGCGTTCGACGAATCCACGCGCTGCATCAATTTCAACGGGCGTTTGCTGGTGGTGGGATTTGCGAGTGGGCGCATTCCGTCGATCAACGCCAACATTCCCCTGATAAAAGGCTTCTCCGTTGTCGGCGTGCGCGCGGGCGAATATGGCCGGCGCGATCCCGAAAAAGGCCGCGAGAATATCGAGGCCATCGACAGGCTGCTGGCGGAGGGAACGCTTCATCCCCATATCGGCGCGCGGTTTGGCCTGGATCAAGCCATCGACGCGATGCGGATGCTCGCGGACCGCAAGGCCATCGGGAAAGTGATTATCGAGCCTTAGTTGAGCGCGCCGAGCGCTTTCAAAATCGCATCGGTCATCGCGGCGGTGCCGACCTTGTTCATGCCGGGCTGCATGATGTCGCCGGTGCGATAGCCTTCTGCGAGCACGCGCTCCACCGCTTTTTCGAGCAGCTTGGCGTCTTCCACACGGCCGAATGAATAGCGCAAACACATCGCAAGCGACAGAATACAGGCGATGGGGTTTGCAAGCCCCTGCCCTGCAATATCGGGCGCGCTGCCATGAATGGGTTCGTAGAGTGCCGCCTGTTTGCCGCTGGCGTCCTTCGCGCCGAGCGAGGCCGACGGCAGCATGCCGATGGAACCGGTGAGTTGTGCGGCTTCATCCGACAGCACATCGCCGAACAGATTGTCGGTGACAATCACATCATATTGCTTGGGATTGCGGACAAGCTGCATGGCGCAATTGTCGGCAAGGACGTGGGAGAGTTCGACATCCGCGAACTCTTCTTTGCGAACCTTGCTCACCACTTCCCGCCACAACACGCCCGTGACCATGACGTTGGATTTTTCGGCCGAGGCCACGCGACGCCCACGCAGCCGCGCAAGCTCGAAAGCCACACGCGCGATGCGCTCGATTTCGTGTGTGGTATAGACCTGCGTATCGACGGCGCGCTTTTGCCCGTCCGGCAATGTGGTCGTTTCCTTCGGCTCACCGAAATAGACGCCGCCCGTGAGTTCTCGCACGATCAGAATGTCGAGGCCGGAAACGATTTCCGGTTTCAGAGAACTTGCATCCTTCAGCGCGTCGAAGCACAGCGCGGGACGCAGATTGGCGAAGAGTTCGAGGTCCTTGCGCAGGCGCAAAAGCCCGCGTTCGGGTTTCTGCGCGAAGGGTAATTTATCCCATTGCGGGCCACCGACCGCGCCGAACAGAATGGCATCGGCTTTCTTCGCCTTGACGATGGTTTCGTCGGGCGCGGAGGTGCCGAGCTTTTCGTGCGCGATGCCGCCGATCAACGCGGTATCGGTTTCGAATGCCAGATTGCGATTTTGCGAAAACCAGCCGAGCACGCGCTCGGTCTCGGTCATCACTTCGGGGCCGATGCCGTCTCCGGGGGTGAGAAGAATTTTGTATGTCATATTCAGATCGTGTCTTTCAAATGCCCTCACCCTTCGACAGACTCAGGGTGAGGGAAAATTCACTCCCTCATGCTGAGCCCGTCGAAGCATGAGGTTTACAGCCAAGGCGCTTGCGTTTTCTGCAGCGCTTCGAAATCGGAAATCTTCTGCTCGTTGCGCAGCGTGAGCCCGATATCGTCCCAGCCGTTCAAGAGGCATTTCTTCTTGAAGGGATCGATCTCGAATTTGATTGTTCCCCCATCCGGCCCACGGATTTCCTGTTTCTCCAGATCGACCGAGATGATCGCGTTCGAGCCGCGCTCCGCATCGTCCATTAATTTGTCGATCTCGGCTTGCGGCAGCGCAATCGGCAGGATGCCGTTCTTGAAACAATTGCCGTAGAAAATATCCGCGAAGCTCGGCGCGATGACGCAGCGGATGCCGAAATCGAGCAGCGCCCACGGCGCATGCTCGCGGCTCGAACCGCAGCCGAAATTGGCGCCCGTCACCAGAATTTGCGCGTGGGCGTAGGCGGGCTTGTTCAGCACGAAATCCGGGTTCTCGCTGCCGTCGGCACGCGTGCGCATTTCGTGGAACAATGCGGCGCCCAATCCGGTTCGCTTGATGGTTTTCAGAAATTGCTTCGGGATGATCATGTCGGTATCGACATTGATCATGGGGAGGGGTGCTGCGACCCCCGAAATTTGCTTGAAAGGTTCCATGGCGGGGCGAAATTAGCTGCTATAGGTTCCGCGCTCAAGCGGCTCTGTATCGTGAAAACGGTTCAGATCCACCAGGCGGCGGCCCTGCGGCGTCAGCGACAGCACATCGACGAAGCGGTGGCCCCACTTTATGTCGTCCGGCCCATAGGCGTGGCGGGCATAGATCACATCGGCCAGCGTGTCGTCGGTGCCGGAGAGCAGCACGATCAGCTCGACCTGGCGCTCATACATCCCGTCCAGCGTCACGCCGTGAAGCGGGCTTGTCTCGTCGATCCGGTGCATGATTGTCCATGACAGCGCGAACAGCGGCGAGCGCGAGCGCACCAGCGCCAATTCCTCGAAGCGGCGCATGACAATGCCTTCCTTCGTGGTCATCTGCCGGGCGAGCGAGACACTGACGCCCGCATCCAGTATCGAATTACCGCGCTGATTGGCCGCACGGAACATCAGCGTCGGCGTGCCGTCGAACGGCGCGATCACGGCGACCTTGCTGAACAGCACGCGCGAATAGGGCCGCGAGAAGCGCGCGAACATGATGCCGGTGACGAGCGCCAGATTGAGAATGCCGAAAAACGCCTCGCTCACGACGATGACATTGGCATAGACGTCCTGCGGCACGCCATCGGGATTGTCCACCGAGGTCAGCGTCTCCACGCTGAAGAGGAAATCGTCCCAGAACGAGCCCGGCCGCACATGGGCGAGCGCGTGCGCATCGGCCAGATAGAAAAGCGCGAAGACGGAATTGATCGTGAGGAAGAACAGCGCGGTTCCGAGGAAGAACAGCCACCACGGTGCCGTCAGCACGATGTGATAGAAATCCGTCCAGCGCGAATTATCCTGTCCCTTGATGACGGCCATGCGTTGCGTGCGCCGCGAGGTGATGACCTGCGTCATCGTCGGCGGCTTTTTTGGTTCGCGCGGTTTTTTCGGTTCCCGCGGCGGGCGTTTCTTCTTCATGCGCCGCGGCCCAACATCGCGCGGCCTATTGCGCCCAGATGCGTGTCGCCGAAGGCGGTTGGATATTTGAGGCCGAAGCCGAGCGCGCGATCAAAACCCACATGCGCTGCCCAGATGAGGCCGACCGCCGCAAGCCCATCCCAGCCGGTGAGAAGGCCGAGCCCCGCGACGGCAATCGGGCCGATGGTGGAATGCGCGGTGTTATAGGAAATGCGCGCCGATGCGCTCATCGGCGAGATAGCCGAGCATCGAAAGATCGGGCACCAGAAACAGGATCGCGAACATCTCCCACGACATATCGAGGCGGATGTAGAACCAGACCGCCGCGATAAGAAGCGCCAGACCTTCCAGCCTCAGAAGCAGGCGCACGGAGCCTTTGACCGCGCCCAGCCCAACAATATCATCCGCCATGTCAGCCTCCCGAAAGACGCATTATAGCATGCCGTTTTATTCGCGCTTGAGCTTGGCGATGTGCAGCGCGCGCAGATAGGCTGCCCATTTCTCGTCTTGGCGGCGGCCAAGCTCGTAGAGATAATCCCAGCTATAAAGCCCGGTGTCGTGGCCATCGTCGAAGAGAAGGCGCACGGCGTAATTGCCAACGGGTTCCAGCTTTTCGATCTTCACATGGCGCTTGCCGGGCACGATTTTCTTCTGGTCGGGATTGTGGCCCTGCACTTCGGCGCTGGGCGATTCCACGCGGAGATATTCGGCCTTAAGCGCGAAACGCTCGCCGGATTCGAAGGCAACGTGCAGCGTTTCTTTGGCGGCGTCGAGACGCAGTTCGGTGGGCCAGACGTTGCTTTCCGTCATGCAGCGCCTTTGATGCGCGAGCGTGCCGCATCCGCCAGAAAGGCCGAGCGCGTCTGGCCCGCACCGCCGGCGGCACGGTCGATCGCATCGAGCAGACGTTCATCGATGGAAATGTTCACGCGCACAGGCTTTCCCGGCATCTCGAACGGCACCTGCACGATGCAGACGTTCTTGACGTCGCGCAATTCGGCGCTGAACTCCTTGTCGGCCCGCAATTCGTCCAGCGAGCTGGGTTCGGGCACCTGCTCGCCATCTTCGATCATGCCTTCGACGTGAAAAGCCAGCGTTTCGCGTCCACGCGCAATTGCCTCATCGATGGTGCGCCCGGCCGATACACAGCCCGGAAAATCCGGGAAGGAAATTCCGTAAGTGCGGCCGCGCGGTCCTTTGCCTTCATGGATCAATGCGTAAACGAATTGCGCCATCTTCGCCTCCATTCTACCAGGACCAGCCTGCCTGCCGGAATATCGAGCGCAGGGTCCCCATCGGAATGTCGCGGGCACCCATGTCCACCGTGACACGGCTTCCGGGTTTGGCCGGATGGACGAATTGCCGGTGATCGCCCGGTCCCTTGCGCTTCAAAATCCAGCCGTCCTTCAACAGGCGCCGGACGACGTCTTTCGGCGTCATCGTCCCCCTGTTGCCCATAGCCACCCCGCCTCAGAATTGTGTATTTATACACAATCGAGCGCAACGGGCAAGCTTTGTGTACTTGTGTGTAAGACGGGTTTACCGCCGCTCCCGTTCCGCGTCGGAAAGTTCGCGCGCCTCGCCCGGCAGCATGATCGGCACGCCCTTGCGCACAGGATAGGCGAGCCCCGCCGATTTGCTAACGAGTTCCTGATTTTCCCGATCGTAAACGAGCCTGCCCTTGGTCACCGGGCAGACGAGAATTTCGAGCAGCTTGGGATCGGGTTCCATGTGGCGCCTCAATTGATCGTGCCGCCGCCGGGCGGCGCAATCGCCGCCATTTCAAGCAGCGCCACCAGCGTATCGACGCGCTCCGCCCAGCCCGGCGCTTCGAGCAATGCCTGTTTCTCGGCGGGTTCGAACGGGCAGAGCATCGCAAGCGCATTGACCAGCGTTTCGGCGGGCGCGCTCATCACCGAGCGCCAATCGGCTTTCAGGTCGCGCGTGGAAAGATAATCCTTCAGCGCATCCAGCAATCGCTCGCGCGGAAAATCGGTTTCGCTTCCCGAAACCAGATCGCCGATGAAGGGCGCATAATCGGGCCGCACTTCGCGATAGGGAGCACCTCTCTGCAATTCCTCCGCCACGCGGAAACGGCTAATGCCGGAGAGCGTGATGAGGTAGCGGCCATCCTCCGCCTCGCGATAGGAAGTAATCCGCCCCGCGCAGCCGACTGCTGTGAGCGCTGGCGTTAGCGCTTTGTCTTCGTGCTCGGCGGGCTGGATCATGCCGATCAGGCGCGAACCCGACATCGCCGCATCCACCAGCGAAAGATAGCGCGGCTCGAACACATTCAGCGGCAATTGCCCGCGCGGCAGCAACAGCACGCCGGTCAGCGGAAAAATGCCGAGCGTCTCGGGCAAATCTTCAAGGCTGCGATATCGGCCGTGGCTCATGACATCACGCGAAGAGGATGGCGGATAATTTACGCCGCGCATTGATGGTGCGCGGATCGGTGAAGCCCATCGCCTCGAACAGCGTCACAAGCTGCTTGCGCGCGGCCTCTTCGTTCCATTTGCGGTCGCGGCGCACGATCTCCAGCAATTCGTTCAGCGCCTCTTCGCGATTGCCCGCGGCATCCAGCGCCATGGCGAGATCGTAACGCGCCTGATGATCGTTGGCGTCCGCATCGAGCTTGGCGCGCAGTGGTGCTGTATCGGCGGCTTTGGGTGCGGCCTCGCGCAATTTCAATTCCGCATCGACGGCGCGAATCGCTTCGTCGTTCGCGCCATCGGGGCGCACAAGGCCGAGCGTGCTGCGCGCGCGTTCCAGATCGCCGCTTTTCAGATAACAGCGCGCCAATCCCGCAACCGCTTTGGGATTGCCGGGCTCATCCTGAAGCACATGGGCGTAAGCCTGTGCCGCCATCGCCAGATCCCCCGCGGCGAAGGCTTCGTCAGCCGCGGCCAGAACCTCGGCCGCATGACCCGGCCCGCCATGCGCGCCGGGCGCTGCATCGCCCATCAGATGGCTTACGAATTCGCGGATCTGCGGTTCGGGGATCGCGCCCATGAAGCCATCGACGGGCTGACCGTTCTTGAAGGCATAAACGGTCGGGATCGACTGAATGCGAAGCTGGCGGGCAATCTCCTGGTTCTCATCGACATTGACCTTGACCATGCGCACCGCGCCCTTGGCCTCGTTGACGATCTTCTCCAGCATCGGCCCAAGCGTTTTGCACGGCCCGCACCACGGCGCCCAGAAATCGACGATCACCGGCACCTCGCGCGATGCCTCGATCACATCGGCCGCGAAGGTTTCGAGCGAGGAGTCCTTTATATATTCGCCGTGCGCCGTGGGGGCCGCTTTCGCGGCGGTGCCCACCGGCCTTCCGCCCGGACCGATCAAAGCCATGAAATGTCATTCTCCAATTTCGCAAGCCGAAACATGGGGGTTGGAGCCCGGAAAGAAAAGCCCCCGCCTCGCTTGGCCTTAAGAGGCGGTTTCCGGAAGCCGCGTGATTACCGGTTCATGGCCCATGCCGCGCAGGAATTTGACGAGATCGCCCGGCGAAATCGCGGTGGTGCGGTCGTTGCGCAGGGGATGGAAATTGAGCGGGTCGAGCGCCAGCATCGCCTCGTCCAGCACCACGCGAACCGCTCCCGTTTTGTCATTCATGATGGCGAACGGCGTAACCGAACCCGGCGGCACGCCCAGTGCGGCCATCAGCAATTCCGGCGAGCCGAAAGAAAAGCGGGGTGCGCCCAGCGCCTTCGACAGCGCGTTCAAATCCACTCGCAATTCCTCCCGCGCCACGACCAGCCAGAGGCCGCTTTTTTTGTCCTTCAGGAACAGGTTTTTGGTGTGCCCGCCAGGCAGGCTGCCGCGTAATGCCTGCGCCTCGGCCACCGTGAAGACGGGGGCATGGGCGTGGGTGCGCGCGGCGATGCCCAGCGCCGCAAGCCGGGCGGCGAGCGCCGCTTCGCGCAACTCCGGGCTCGGCAAGGCGTTTTCCATGAGAGAGAACCCAAGGGACCAGTCGGACCATAGCCAGCCCAAAGGCCTGAAACCATTGGCCATCAACGCACTTGACCCAGATTTGACCCCACGCCATAACGGCGGCCCTTCGTCTTGGAGCGCGGGCGTAGCTCAGGGGTAGAGCATAACCTTGCCAAGGTTAGGGTCGGGCGTTCGATTCGCCTCGCCCGCTCCATTTTCCGCCAGATTCGCGGCAGCGGAACTTTCCGGCGCGTTCGCCATTTCATGGGCGATCCGGGAGGAACCATGACACGCAAATATTCGCCCAGCGCCGGCAAAGATGTCGAACGCGCCTTGCGCAAGCGCAACCGCGGCACGCTCAGAAGCGGCAAGGGCGGACGCGGCGGCAAAGTCACAAGCCGCAAACAGGCTATCGCCATCGGTCTGTCGGAAGCGCGCAAAGAGGGCAAAAAAGTTCCCAAACGGCCCCGGCGCGCAAAGAAATCCTAGAACGCGACCGGTTTCATGCGCGGGGTGAGCATGTGGATGAACGCGAGCGCCACCAGATAGGCCGACGCCGCCACGATGAAGACCGGCGTGTAAGTGTGGAAGGTTTCAAGCACAAAGCCGGTGAAGAGCGCGATGCCCATGCCGCCGATGGAGCCGCACATGCCCCCGATGCCCACCACCGATCCCACTGCCGCGCGCGGAAAAAGATCGGACGGGATGGTGAAGAGATTGACCGAGAAGGCTTGATGCGCCGCCGTCGCAAGGCCGATGATCGCAACTGCCTGCCACAAATTGCTCGCATACATCGCGAAAGCGACAGGCGTGGCAAGCAGCGCGCAGACAAGCATCGTGCCCTTGCGCGCACGGTTTGCACGCACGCCGCGCTTCATCAGGAATGACGAGAACCATCCGCCCGCGACATTGCCCGCATCCGACAGAATATAGACCGCGACCAGCGGCGGGCCGTAAGATTTCAGATCGAGGCCATAGCGCTTCGCAAAAAAATCCGGCAGCCAGAACAGAAACATCCACCAGATCGGATCGATGAGGAATTTGCCGATGGCATAGGCCCATGTTTCCTTCTTGCGCAGCACCGCGCGCCACGGAATTTTCGTGATCGTATCGGGCGCATCGCTTTCGATGTATGCAAGCTCGGCGGCGGTGAGATTTTTGCTCTTGCGCGGCGTGCGGTAGATCACAAGCCATGCGATGAGCCATAAAAGGCTTGCCGCACCCGTGAAGATGAAAGCCGCGCGCCAGCCAAAGGCGAGCACGATTGCCGGCACCACCAGCGGCGTGACGATGGTGCCGATATTGACGCCGGCATTGATGAGGCCGGTGGCAAAGGCGCGCTCCTTTTTCGGAAACCAAATAGCGATCGCGGTGAGGCCCGATGGGTACGCCCCGCCCTCGCCCAGCCCCAGCAACATGCGCGCGGCGATGAAATCCGAAATGCCGCGCGCAAAGCCGTGGGCGAATTGCGCGACCGACCAGATGAGAAACGCAAGCGCGAAACCCGCCTTCGCGCCGAAGCGATCCACCACGGGGCCGAAGGCGACATAGCCCAGCGCATAGGCCGCCTGAAACCAGAACACGATATCGGCATATTGCAACTCGCTCCAATGAAGCTCGCGCGCGAGCATGGGCTTCAACACGCCCAGCATCTGGCGGTCGAAATAGTTGAACACCAGCGCCGCGAACAACAGCGCGACCACGATCCATCGCCGATGCCCGATGGGCGCGGCGGTCAGGCTTTGCACAGGCATGGGTTCAATCTTCGTAGGCAAAAGCGATGCGGGTGATCTTGCCGCCGCAGGCCCAAAGGCGTTTGCCGTAAATCGCTTCGAGATGGGAAAGCAGGCTCGCGCGATCAAACACATCCGGCGAGGAGCCCGCGAAATCCATATCGGTAAGGTTTTGCAGGCTTTTCACGTCCAGGCTTTCGATGCGGATGGGAATGCGCACTGCATTGAACAATGGCGCAACGCCCAGTTCATCGGAGCCGGGCTGCGCGATGATGCGCGCGATGATGCGCTCGCCCACCTTATAGCCGCGCCATTCGGGATGGATACGCGCGCCGGGCCGGAACACGGTGGTGATGCGCCGCGCCAGCAGCAGCGATTGGTAGCGCGCGCGAAACGCCATCTCGTTGCGCGGCAATTCGGGCGCGTTGGCGGGCCGGGCGATGGAGTGCGCCGCTCTCATGCCAGCGCCTTTCGCATGATCTTGAGGAGTTTTTTGTCCGGCTTGTTTAGCCCCGTGATGATCTTGAAGGCGGGCACGGCCTGAAACAAATTCATGTGGCGGCCACTATGCGTGCGGTGACCGGCTTCGCGCGCGAGCTTCAGCGTCAGCGGCAGATCTTCCAGCAGGATGTCGGCAACGATGGCCTTTTTCGGCAACCTTGCCAGATTGGCAAGCGATTGCTTCATGTCGGCGTCCACATCGCCGGTCATCGCCGCGAATGCGCTGAACGCCTGATTGGGTTGCGCGCCTTTGTTGGATGTGTTGACCACAAGGCCCGCGCCTTCCATCTCGTCACCCAGAACATCTTCGCCGACCGCGCGGGCTTTGGTGAAGGGCGCCACCAATTTCGCAATCGTTTCGCCCTTCGACACGGTGCGATTGACGATCACGATTTCGGACGGCTTGCATTTGGCGATCTCGTAGGAAATCGGCAGCGCCGTTCCGCCCGCGCCCAAAATCACGACCTTTTGCCCCGCGATGCAATTGGGATATTCGCTTTGCAGGCCCGCGACGAAGCCAACGCCATCGGTGTTGTAGCCGATGATTTTGTCTTTCTTGCGCGCCACCACATTGACGCTGCCGATGGTCTCGGCAGAAACATCCAGCGCATCCAGGCTCGGCGCAATCTTGTCCTTGAAGCCCGATCCCGCGCCGCCGCCGGAATAAACCGGATCCCTGCGCAAGCCTTCCATGATCGCGGCCACATTTTTCGGATCGCCGACCATAAAACAGCTTCGATAGGGCAAGCGATAATATTTGAACACCGCGTTGTGCATCGCAGCCGAGCCGCCGGGATAATCGTGATCGATCAGGAACACAAAAAGCCGCTTGATGCGCCGGTCGCGAAGATCAAGCGTGTTGTTGCGCGGCTGGGCGGCAATCGCGACGAGCCCGCCTTCCACCAGCGCGCGCACCGCGGAAAGCGGTTTGGGCCCGCCGCCGAAAATTCGTTTGAGAAATGCCATTCCAACCCCGTTTGTGCGAAAATTCTAGCGTAAACCGGCGTTAACTATCCACAACCAATGGGTGGCTTGCCGCGCAATCGGACAAAACGCACGCTGGCCGGATATCCGCGAAGTGCTATGTCTATCAATCCTTTATGACAGGTGGGGACGATATGACCGGCAATTTCATGATCTATGGCGCAACCGGCTACACGGGAAAGCTGGTGGCGAAGGCCGCGAAAGAAGCGGGGCTGAAGCCGCTGCTTGCGGGGCGCAACGACGCCAAGCTGAAGGCAATTGCGACGCCACTCGGTTTTGAATATCGCGCATTCGAACTGGAAAATTCCGCGGCGCTTGATGCGGCGCTCAAGCAAGTCGATCTCGTGTTGCACATTGCCGGTCCCTTTTCGCGCACGTCGAAACAGATGGTGGATGCGTGTTTGCGCACCGGGCGGCATTACCTCGACATCACAGGCGAGATCGCGGTGCTGGCGGCGTGTGCGGCGCGCGACGGCGATGCGAAGAACAAAAACATCATGATCATGCCGGGCGTGGGCTTTGACGTGGTGCCGAGCGATTGCCTCGCCGCGCATATGAAAAAACGGCTGCCGGATGCGACCGAACTCACGCTCGCGATCGGCGGCATGGATAAAATGTCCCGTGGCACGGCAAAATCGAGCATGGAGAGCGTCGGCGATCCGGTGAAGATCAGGCGGAACGGCAAAGTCATCAGCCAATGGCCGCCGCTGCGCCGCTTGGTGGATTTCGGCAAGGGACCGGTGCCCGCGATTGCGGTTGGCTGGGGCGATGTGTTCACGGCGTATTTTTCCACATCCATTCCGAACATCACCGTCTATTTCGAGTCGCTGCCGCAGCTTGAGCAGATGGCGAAGCTCGGCAATCTCACGCGCAAATTTCTGAGCCTCGGTTTCATGCAGGCGATCCTGAAATTCTGGGCCGATACGCAGCCCGAAGGACCGACCGATGCGGAGCGCGCGGCAGGCCAGGGCATTCTCATCGGCGAAGCGGTGAACGCGAAGGGCGACAAGCGCGTGTCGCGCTTGCGCGTGCCGGAAGGTTACACGCTGACGGCCATGACGAGCCTTGAGATCGTGCGGCGCGTGCTGGCCGGCGATTACAAGGAGGGATTCATGACGCCCTCGCTCGCTTACGGCGAAGGCTTCATCACGCAATATCAAAATTGTGTCCTTGAGGATTTGGCTTAAAGCGCGTCCGCGCCGACTTCATGCACCGTGGCGCAGAATTCGCATTTGGCGCGGATGATGCCGTCGTCATCGGCAAGGCCGCCGCGTTCTTCGGCGGAATAGGAACGCAGCACCGATGCGATGCGGCCCGCGTCGCAATCGCAGCGGAAAGTGATCGGCTCGGCGGGATGCACGCGCACTTCGTCTTCGTGGAAAAGTCGCCACAACAGCGTTTCGGCGGAGAGCGTTTCGTCCAGCAGTTCCAGATCTTCGACGGTTGCGAGGTGGAGCGACAAACGCTCCCAATCATCGTCAATGCGCGCGGCATCGGGCGTAGCTTGCAACATGATGCCGCCCGCGCGCCAGTGCGGCTCGGCGCGGCCGGGCACATAGATGGGTGCGGCGGCAAGGCGGATCGCGGTCGGCAATTGCTCGGATTGCGCGAAATAGGCTTCCGCCGAAGCGGCGATGCCTTTGGGCGAGAGCGAAACGATGCCCTGATAATTCTGCCCGTCGCGCCGCGGCTCGATGGTGATGGCGAGGACGCCGCTGCCAACGAGTTCTAAAAAATTCTTCGCGGACGTTTCTTCTTTCAGACGCGCGAAACCGCGCAGGCCCGCAGCGCGGCCATCTTCCGCGCCGTAATAATCCACGGTGACGAGATTGAGCGGGCCATCGCTTTTGGTTTGCACGGTCAATCGCCCGTCGAGCTTCAGCGCGTTGCCGAGGATCGTGGTCAGCACCAGCGTTTCACCCAATATGCGCGATGCCGCTTCCGGCAATGTGTGCGCCGCCAATGCGCGCGCCGATACGCTGTCCAGACGCACCAGACGCCCGCGCATTTGCGGCAGGTCGAAGGCCAATACGAAATCGGCCGCGGGGGCGGGAACATAATTCAATTGCGCTGAACTCACGAAAGGCACCACGCCAGAATGGCTTTTTGCGCGTGCAGGCGGTTTTCGGCTTCGTCGAACACCACGCTTTGCGGGCCGTCGATCACCTCGTCGGTCACTTCCTCGCCGCGATGGGCCGGAAGGCAATGCATGAAGATCGCGCGCTTGTCCGCGAGCGACATCAGCCGTGCATTCACCTGATAGGCTTTCAAAAGATTGTGGCGGCGGGTGGCGTCTTCATCACCCATCGACACCCACGCATCGGACACAACGCAATCGGCACCCTTCACCGCTGTTTCGGCATCGTCCAGGAACGTGACATCGGCTTTTTCCGCTTTTGCCCATTCGCGAAGCGAAGGCCGCGCGGCCAATTCCTTCGGCGAGGCCACGCGCAATTTGAATCCGAAGCGCGGGGCGGCATGAACCCACGACGCGAGCACATTATTTGAATCGCCGCTCCACGCGATGGTGGCGCCTTTTATCGGCCCGCGATGTTCCTCGAACGTCATGACATCGGCCATCACCTGACAGGGATGCGACAGCCGCGTGAGGCCGTTGATGACGGGGATCGTGGCGTTGACCGCCAGATCCTCCACCATCTCGTGATCCAAGAGGCGGATCATCACCGCATCGACATAACGCGACAGAACGCGCGCCGTATCGGCGATGGTTTCCTCGCGCGCGAGCTGCATTTCGCTGCCGGTGAGCATCAGTGCTTGCCCGCCCAATTGGCGCATGCCGACATCGAAGGAAATGCGTGTGCGCGTGGAATGCTTGTCGAAGATGAGTGCCAGCACGCGGCCGCCAAGCGGCGCATCGGCATCGACCGCGCCGCGCGGCAGGCCCTCACGCATTTTCTTGCGCGCTTTTGCTTCGGCGATGAGGCCGGAAAGCGTCGCGGAATCGAGATCGCTGATGTCGAGGAAGTGTTTCACGGCCCCGACCCGTCCTGCCGGCGCGTTCATGCGGCCACCGTTTTTGTTTGCGCCTCGAATTCGCCCGCCGCTTCGGCCAGAATCTTCGCGGCCTCGCGCACATGTTCTTCTTCGATGATAAGCGGCGGCAGAAGCCGCACGACGTTATCGCCCGCCGGAACCGTCAGCATGTGATGGCGCTGCAACGCCGCCACGAATTCGGTGTTCGGCACTTTCATCTTCAGGCCGAGCATCAATCCTTCGCCGCGCAATTCCTCGAACACATCGGGGTGCTGCGCCACAAGCCCCGCAAGCTGTTGCTGCGCGAAACCGGAAATGCGCTGCACATGCTCGAAGAAGCCGTCCGCCATGATCACATCCATCACGGCATTGCCCACCGCCATCGCCAGCGGATTGCCGCCGAAGGTGGAGGCGTGGCTACCCGCCGTCATGCCGGAAGCGGCGCGTTCGGTTGCCAGACACGCGCCCATCGGGAACCCGCCGCCGATGCCTTTGGCGACCGCCATGATGTCGGGCGCCACGCCGGTTTGCTCATAGGCAAAGAATTTTCCGGTGCGGCCGATGCCGGTTTGCACTTCGTCGAAGATCAGCAGCAATCCTTTGTCGTCGCAGAGCTTGCGAAGCGCGCGCAAAAATTCGCGCGACGCCGGGCGCAATCCACCCTCGCCCTGCACCGGCTCGATCAGAATGCCCGCGGTTGCGGGCGTGAGGGCTGCTTCCACCGCCTTGATGTCGCCGAACGCGACCTGATCGAAGCCATCGACCTTCGGGCCGAAGCCTTCGAGATATTTCGCCTGACCACCCGCGGCAATCGCCGCCAGCGTGCGCCCGTGAAACGCGCCTTCGAAGGTGATGATGCGGAAGCGCTCGCCATGACCCTGCTTATAATGAAAGCGCCGCGTCATCTTGATGGCGCATTCGATGGCCTCCACGCCGGAGTTCGCGAAAAACACCGTGTCGGCGAAGGTCGCATCGACCAGCCGCTTCGCCAGCCGTTCCTGATCGGGAATGCGATAGAGATTGGAGGTGTGCCAGAGCTTGCCCGCCTGATCGCGCAGCGCTTCCACCAGATGCGGATGGGCATGGCCCAACGCCGTCACCGCGATGCCGCCGCCGAAATCGAGATATCGGCTGCCGTCCTCGGCGAAGATATAGGGTCCTTCGCCCCGGACGAACGCGATGTCCGCCCGATTGTAGGTCGGCAAAACCGAGGGAAACACGGCAATACTCCTTCTATATGTGGATGGGCTTTATCTGCCCGGCGCGCAAAGGGGTCAAGCAAAGTGGCCACTTGGCCGGTATTCGCAATTGTTCGGATATAGCCCAGATAGGGAATCGAGCGTCACGGTTCAAGAACGAAACGAGAATTATTTTGGGGTTGTGGTGTTCCGGCTTTCTGTGGACAGGAGGCTTGGGACCGCCGCGCAGGTCTTGTGCGCCCCGCCCCCCCTGCTACGATATTTAGTGCCACAGGCAAGGGAGGCCCCCATGGGCTGGACGGATGAACGGGTCGAGCAGTTGAAATCCCTCTGGACCGAGGGCCTTTCCGCCAGCCAGATCGCCCGCGTGCTGGGCGGGGTCACCCGCAATGCCGTGATCGGCAAGGTGCACCGCCTGGGCCTCGCGGGGCGGGCCAGCCCCAACCGCGTGGAGCGCCCGCGCCTTCCTATGGCGCCGAAAATTTCCATGCGCTCGCATGTGCCGGAGCCGCCGGTGGTGGAGGAAGATCCCGTGGTGATGGATGACGGCAATTTCGTCACCGTGCTCACGATCTCCAACAGCATGTGCCGCTGGCCCATCGGCGATCCGAGCGAACATGAATTCCATTTCTGCGGACGCAAGCCGAAGACCGGCTCGCCCTATTGCGAGGCGCATGCGCGCAAGGCCTATCAGCCGCAGCAGCTTCGGCGCGATAAGGGAAGAATGGCGAGTTGATCTGCTTCCCCCTCCCCTTGCGGGAGGGGGCGCGGAGCAAAGCGACGCGGGGGAGGGGTTGTGCGCGATGCACCCCTCCCCCGAATGCTTTTCGGCGCGCACGCTGTCGCTGCGCGCGCTCAAATCATTCGCCCCCTCCCGCAAGGGGAGGGGGATTCAGTTTCACTTTTGGTGATTCAAAAACGTCAACTGGGCGGCCCGCATTTGCGGGCCGTGACAGTTTTTACATCACAAACGCATCGTCGAGCGCATAGCCCGCCGAGCGCACCGTGCGGATGGGATCGCGCACACCCTCGACATTCAGCGCCTTGCGCAGACGGCCCACATGCACATCCACCGTGCGCGCCTCGACATAAACATCCGAGCCCCACACCGCATCCAGCAATTGCTCGCGGGAGAAGACGCGGCCGGGATGCTGGATCAGATGATCGAGCAGCTTGAATTCGGTGGGGCCGAGGTGAACGTCCTGCCCGCGCGGCGAACACGATGGGCGGCACGGTCCATCTCGATATCGCCGATGCGCAGAATATCTTCCGCAAGGCCGGGGCGGATGCGCCGCATCACCGCGCGCAAACGCGCCAGCAATTCGGTCATCGAAAAGGGCTTGGTGATGTAATCGTCCGCGCCGGTATCGAGGCCGCGGATGCGGTCCGTCTCCTCGCCGCGCGCGGTGAGCATGATGATCGGCACGTTGCGGGTTTCCTGCCGCCCGCGCAGACGCCGGCAAACCTCGATGCCCGATAGCTGCGGCAGCATCCAGTCCAAGCAGCACGATATCGGTTTTTTCCTCATTGGCGACGAGGAGGGCCTCCTCGCCGTCGCGCGCCTCCAGCACGCGATAGCCTTCGCGTTCGAGATTGTAGCGGAGCAACGTGACGAGAGCGGCCTCGTCTTCGGCAACGAGGATGGTGGGTTTCAAGGTCATGTGGCCTTGCGCTCGAAGGGCACGGTGGTGGAACTGGTCGTGTCGGCCTTGGGCCGGTCGATCGCCAGATGGACGCCCTTGACCATCAGGTAAACCGTTTCGGCGATGTTGGTGGCGTGATCGCCCGTGCGCTCCATGTTCTTGGCGACGAACAGAAGATGCGTGCACAGCCCGATGGTGCGCGGGTCTTCCATCATGTAGGTGAGAAGCTCGCGGAACAGGCTGTTGTAGATCTCGTCGATCTCGCCATCGTTGCGCCACACGGCTTCCGCGCCCGCCGCATCGCGGTCCGAGTAGGCATCGAGCACGAGCTTCAATTGCGAAAGTGCGGCGCGGCCCATGCGCGCGAGGGATTGCGTCAGGCGAATGGGCGGTTCGCGATTCAGCACCAGCGCGCGCTTGGCGATGTTCTTGGCAAGATCGCCGATGCGTTCGAGTTCGCTGGCTATCTTGATGGCGGCGAGCGTTTCGCGCAGATCGACTGCCATGGGTTGTCGCAGTGCCAGCAGCTTCAGCGATTGCGCCTCGATCTGTTGCTGCAATTGGTCGATGCGCGGGTCGCCCGCGATGGCCGCTTCGGCGAGTGCGGTGTCGCGCTTGGCGATGGCCTCGATGGCGTCGGCCAGTTGCGCCTCGGCCAGCCCGCCCATCTGGGCCACGGAAGTCGTCAGCGCTTCGAGCTGTTCGGTGAATGCCTTCACGATGTGATCGGTCATGTTGTTCTCTGTCCCTGCCCAACCTGCCTAGGCCCGAACCGCCAAGGCTATGCGACAGATTTATAACAGTTCGGTGACAGCAGCGCCCCCCTCCATTTTGCGCACAGAAACCGCGGGCAAAAGCACCGTGAAAGTGCTGCCCTGGCCGGGCTGGCTCTCGATGGTGAGGCGGCCCTGGTGGCGGTTGACGATGTGCTTGACGATGGCCAGCCCCAGCCCGGTGCCGCCGCGCTCGCGGCTGCGCTTCACATCCACCCGGTAGAATCGCTCGGTCAGGCGGGGGATCGCCTCGCGCGGGATGCCCTCGCCGTCGTCGCGCACCGTGGCCGAAACCAGCGCGGGCACGCCGCCCCGGCCGAGCGGCGAGGCGGGCGCGCGCGCCAGCGTCACCCACACATGGCCGCCCTGCCTGCCATATTTGATGGCGTTGATGAGCAGGTTCTGGAAAAGCTGGATCAGTTCATCGCGCTCGCCCGCAACCATGGGCAGGTCGGGCGCGTCTTCGATTGCGATGGTCACGTCATCGGCTTCGGCAAGCGGCATCAGCGCCGCCGCCGCATCGCGCACGACGCCCGCAAGATCCACCTCGCCCGATGGCGGCACATGCTCGTTCAGTTCGATGCGCGTGAGCGAGAGCAGATCGTCGATCAGGCGGCGCATGCGCCCCGCCTCCACGCCCATAATGTCGAGGAATTTCTCGCGCGCCTTTTCATCGTTGCGTGCGTGGCCCTTCAGCGTTTCGATGAAGCCGGAAACGGCGGCAAGCGGCGTGCGCAATTCATGGCTCGCATTGGCGACGAAATCGGCGCGCGCTTCCTCCGCGCGTTTCATGGCGGTGAGATCGTGCAACAGAAGCGTGGTGATATGCGGGTGCGTTTCGGTGCGCATGACATGGGCCTCGAAATTGCGCTCGACCGGAACATGGAAAGAAAATTCCACCGATGCGGGCTCGCCGGTCGCAGCCGTGCGCTCCACCGCCTGCAACACCACGGGCGTGCGCAACACGGCCGACACATGCTTTTTCTGCGCATCCATGCCGAGCACGGAATTCATGGCGCTGTTGGCAAAGATCACGCGCCCCGATGCCTCCAGCAACAGAAACGGATCGGGCAGGCGTTCGAAAATCTCGCGCGCGGGGCCGGGCAGCAGCATGAGGTTCGCGCCATCCACCGGCGGGCTGTGGGCGGCCACCATGCGGCGGCGGCGCACGCCGAACGCGGCCAGCGCCAGCACGGCGGCGGCACCGGCGACCGCGAGCCATATGCCGTTCGCGCCCGCGAACCAGACGGCGAGCCCGCCCGCGGCAAGCCCGCCCGCCAGGAGCCAAAGCCCGCGGCGCTCCGCATCGGCCACGCTGGTACCCGCCATAAAACTTCCTCGACTCAAAGCGCGCCCATATTATCCAAGCCGCGCGCGGCTTCACGCGTTTCATCAAAACTTCATGCGGATTGACGTATGCCTACCCATACCACACATTCGAATTTATGGGCGAAACGATGGGGCAAACGCGGCTGACCAGCCTTCGGACCAAAGTGCTTTACGGCATGGGCTCTATCGCCTTTGGCGTGAAGGACAACGGCTTCTCCACGCTGCTGCTGCTTTTCTACAATCAGGTGATCGGGCTGCCCTCGCAGCTTGTGGGCACGGCAATCATGATCGTGCTGATGGTGGATGCGTTTCTCGATCCCATCGTGGGCACGGTGTCGGACAATCTGCGCTCGCGATGGGGACGGCGGCATCCCTTCATGTATGCGTCCGCGGTGCCGGTGGCGATTTCCTATCTCTTCCTGTGGAAGCCGCCGCATTGGGGCGAGAGCGCGCTTTTTATGTATCTTGTCGTGGTCGCCATCATCGTGCGCACCTTCATCACATTCTACGAAATTCCCAGTTCCGCGCTGGTCGCCGAACTGAGCGACGATTACGACCAGCGCACGGTTTTCTTTGCGTGGCGGTTTTTCTTCGGCTGGTTCGGCGGGCTTGCGATCAGCGTGCTGGCGTTTCGCGTGTTGCTCGCGCCGGATGCCACGCACCCGGTGGGGCAGCTTAATCCGGCGGGGTATGTGAATTACGGAATCGTGGCGGCGGCCATCATGTTCGCCGCGATCATGATTTCGGCGCTGGGCACGCACCGCCTCATCCCGCAATTCCATGTGCCGCCGGTGCGCCGGATGCGCGTGGGCCAGATGATGGCCGAGATGTTTGCCACGCTCGCCAACCGCTCGTTTTTGTGGCTGACAATTTCCGGCGTGTTCTTCTATATCGCAACAGGCGTGGTGTTCGCGCTGAATGTTTATTTCCAAACCTATCTCTGGGTGCTGACGGCCAAGCAGATTTCGCTTTTCACGATATTGGGATTTGTGTCGGCAGCACTCGCATTCGCCATCGCGCTACCGCTGTCGCAACGCTACGGCAAGAAACAATCGGCTGTCGCGCTGTTTGTTTCGGGACTGGGGTTGAGCGCCATACCGCTCGCGCTGCGGCTCGCCAATCTTTTCCCGCTCAATGGCGATCCGGTGCTGTTGCCGCTGCTGCTCGGCTTCTACGCCGTGTCGCTGGCGCTGATGATCGCAAGCACGATCCTGATGGCCTCGATGCTGACCGATGTGGTGGAGGACAACGCGCTTTCAACCGGGCGGCGCTCGGAGGGGCTCTTCTTCGCCGCCAGTTCCTTCATGCAGAAGACGTCTTCGGCGGCGGGCGTGTTCGTGTCGGGCGTGCTTCTGGCGCTGGTCGGCTTTCCGGCGCATGCGCAGCCGGGACACATCGACATGGAAATCGTGCGCCATCTCGCTTTTGTGTATTTACCCGCGCTTATTCTGTTCTATGGCATAGCCATGATATTTCTGAGCTTCTACCGGATCACCCGCGAAAGCCACGAGGAAAATCTGCGGCAGCTTGCGGGCGAAGCGGGCAAGGCAGCACCGGTGATCGACTGATGGCGAATTGAAAATGGACAGGGAACAGACACATTCCGCATCGACGGATCGCTACAACAAGAAGAAAGATGCGATCATCGCCGCCGCCGCGGGCATCATTAACCGCCGCGGCGTGAAAGGCATGACGCTTGCCGATGTGGCGGCGAGCGTCGATCTCATCACCACGTCAGTCACATATTACTTCAAGAAGAAAGAGGATTTGGCCGTCGCGTGTTTTTTGCGCGGCATCGAACGGCTGGATGTGCTGGTCAGCCGCGCGGTCGATGAAAAGACGCCGCATGAGCGGCTGCACAAGGTCGTCGGCCTATGCCTGGAAATGGACCGCTCGATCCGCGAGGGCGAGGATGCGCCGCTTGCGATGTTCTCCGATGTGCGCACGCTGCGCGAGCCGCATATCTCGCTGGTGGCCGAGCCGTATCGCAATCTGTTCCGCAAGATACGCTCGTTTTTCGTCGCACCCGGCTACGAATGGCTGGATCGCAAAACAAGCACCGCCCGCACGCATATGTTGCTGGAGCAATTATATTGGTCGGTGACGTGGCTGCCGCGTTATGACGTGGAAGATTATCCGCGCATCCATGAGCGCATGTTCGACATTCTGGCGAACGGAATTGCGGCGCCCGGCGCGCGCTGGGACCCGATTGCGCTGGCGCCCATTCCGCCACCCGCCGATCCCGAAGGCACGCTGCGCGACACATTTCTGCTGGCGGCGACCAAGCTCATCAACCAGCGCGGCTATCGCGGCGCGTCGGTGGAAAAGATTTCGGCGCAACTGAATGTGACCAAAGGCTCGTTCTATCATCACAATGATGCGAAGGACGATCTGGTGGTGGCCTGTTTCGAGCGCAGCTTCGAGATCATGCGCCGCGCGCAGCGCCTGGCGATGCAGGCCGATGGCGATATGTGGCAGAAGATTTGCGGCGCGTCGGCCGCACTTGTCGATTACCAGCTTTCCGAGCGCGGGCCGTTGTTGCGGTCTTCCGCACTTTCCGCCCTTCCCGAACCGATCCGTTCGGGCATGGTGGACCGCTTTAACCGCGTGTCGGATCGTTTCGCCGCGATGATCTCCGACGGCATCGCGCAAAATTCGGTGCGCGCGGTCGATCCCTTTATTGCCGCGCAAATGCTGAACGCGACGATGAACGCGGCGTCGGATCTGACGTTCGTGTTGCCGATCGAGCAGCATGAAGCGGCAATGCTTTATGCCAAGCCCGCATTGATGGGGATTTTTGCTCGATAAAAACTGTCATCCCGGCCAGCGAGCGAAGCGAGCGCGAGCCGGGACCCATAGAGCGATTGTCACGATGGGTCCCGGATAACGCGCTACCGCGCGTTTCCGGGATGACAATGAGGGTTACGCATTGGGCTCCGTCGCAAAAATCTTCTTCAATTCCGTTTTCAGAATCTTCCCGTTCGCATTGCGCGGCAGGGTTTCCGGCCAGAACACCACTTTCACCGGAACCTTGAACCCCGCCAATTTTCCCGCAACGAACTGGCGCAATTCGTCTTCGGTCGCGTGATGGCCGGGCTTGAGATGCACCACGGCGCCCGGCTCCTCGCCGAGGCTATGATGCGGAACGGCCACGAGTGCGGCATCCATCACGGCGGGATGCTCGTAAAGCACATTTTCCACTTCGATGCAGTAGATGTTTTCGCCACCGCGAATGAGCATGTCTTTCGCGCGGTCGATGATGAAGCAGAAGCCTTCTTCGTCGAGACGCGCCAGATCGCCCGTCTTCACCCAGCCATCCACGAACGTCTCGCGCGTGGCTTCCGGCTTGTTCCAATAGCCTTTGACGATGTTGGGCCCGCACGCCCACAATTCGCCCACTTCGCCGGTCGCGAGCGTTTGCCCATCGGCGCCGACGATTTTCAGATCGCACACCGGCACGGCAGGCCCGCAGGAATCGGGGCGGTTTTCGTAATCCTCCGCACTGTGCGTGGTGCAGGTGGCCGATGTTTCCGTCATGCCCCAGCCATTGCCGGGCAGCGATTTCGGGAACGTCTCCACGATCTTGCGCACAAGTTCCGGCGCGGAAGGTGCGCCGCCATAGGACACGCTTTCGAGCGAGGAAAGATCGTATTTTTCGCGCGCCGGATGCTCGATCAATTGCCAGGCGATGGTGGGAACGCCGCCAGCCACATTCACCTTTTCGCGCTCGATCAATTGCATCGCCTGCTCGGGATCCCATTTGCGCATCAGCACCAGCTTGCCGCCGGTGATGAGCGTGGGATTCAGCACGGCGAAACATCCCGTGGCATGAAAGAACGGAACCGAGAGCAATGCGCAACGCTGCGGATCGTTCAGCGGATCGGGCACCGGCACCGCCTCGCCACGGCGCAGGAAATTGCGCGCAGCCGCGCTGCCCGATGCGAAGATATTGGAATTCATGTTGCGATGGGTGCCGAGCGCGCCTTTGGGCTTGCCGGTGGTGCCGGAGGTGTAAAGGATCGTTGCTTCGTCATCGGCCGCGAGCGCCACATCGGGCATCGCGAGATCGGGCAATTTGATCCAGTCGTTCACCGCGCCCAGCACATCTTCGAGACGCGCGACAATCGGATGGGGCAATTCATCCGCATAGCGGCTGACATAAACGCAGCTCAAATCCGGGCAATTCACCAGATGTTCGGCAATGCGCTCCAGCCGCTCGGCATCGGCGACCGCGATCTTCGCACCGGAATCGACGAGGCCATATTCCAGCTCCGGCCCCGTCCACCACGCATTCAGCGGCGTGGCGATAGCGCCGACAATGCCCGCCGCATAAAACGCCACCGGCCATTCCGGCAAATTGCGCATGATGATGGCGATACGGTCGCCTTTCTTCACGCCCTGCTTTTGAAATTCCGCCGCCATGCTCATCACGGCGCGATAGAAGCTCTCGAACGTCACGCGGTCGTTTTCATAGACGATGAAATCGCGCGCGCCGAACATGCGGCTCACCATCATCACTTCGCGCAAGGTTGGCGGCGCATTTTTCCACACGCGCGTCTTCTGCCCACGAATGATCGCTTCATCCATTTCGAAGCGCGCGCCGGGTGCTGTGAGAAGCCTGTGCGCCTCGGCAAGGCTCATCGCGGGCCAGCCGGGCTTCGGCTTGTAAGCGGGATTGCTCATGATAAGGGCCTGATTTCGGTGAGGGATTTCGCTCGCAGGCAAACTAGCGCGGCCCCGCCCGCCCCCGCAACCGGGGTTTTCTAATTCGCGGTATGCAATAGACTTGGACGCCATTTTGTGGAGACGCCCTTGTCCAAATCCGGCCTTTCGCCCGCCCGCCTGGCCCAGATGGATCGCATGTTCGCGGCCAAATATGTCGAGACCGGCAAGCTTGCCGGCACGCTCACGCTGGTGGCGCGGCGCGGCGAGGTGGTTCACACAGGGCTGACCGGGCTGATGGATCGCGAGCGCAACAAAGCGATGCGCGAGGACACGATCTTCCGCCTCTATTCCATGACAAAGCCGGTCACCAGCGTCGCCTTCATGATGCTGGTGGAGGAAGGGCGCGTGGCGCTGGACGAGCCGGTCGCGCATTATATTCCGGAGTGGCGCAATCTTGGCGTGTTCGTTGCCGGTGTGCCCGGCGCGTTTCAGACAAAGCGCCCGTCGCGGCCGATGTTGATCGTCGATCTGTTGCGGCACACATCGGGGCTGACCTACAGCTTTCAGGCGCGCACCAATGTGGATGCGGCCTATCGCAAACTTTCGATCGGCACGCTCGACAAAAATCCGCTGCCGCTCGATGCGATGATCGCCGCACTCGCCAATGTGCCGCTGGAATTTTCGCCGGGCGAAGCATGGAACTATTCGATCTCCACCGATGTGGTAGGCTATCTGGTGGAAAAAATCTCCGGCATGAAATTCGAAGATTTTCTGCGCACGCGCATTTTCGAGCCCTTGAATATGGCCGATACCGGCTTTCATGTGCCGCGCGAAAAGATGGAACGCTTCGCCGCCTGCTACAGTTTCGATAAGACAGGAAAGAATGTCGTGTTGCAGGACGACCCCGCAAAAAGCCCCTATCTCGCAGCGCCCGCGATGGTTTCCGGCGGCGGCGGGCTTGTCGGCACTGCCCAGGATTATCTGCAATTCTGCAAGATGCTGGCGGGCGGCGGCGCGCTGAACGGGCACAGATTCCTCAGCCGCAAAACCATCGAGTTGATGACGATGAATCATCTGCCGGGTGGAAAGCTGCTGATGGAGTTGTCGCGCTCGCTATTCAGTGAAGCGGGCAATGAGGGCGTGGGGTTTGGGCTTGGCTTCGCGGTGGTGCTCGACCGCGCGGCGACGACGCTTGCGGGAAGCGTGGGCGAATATTATTGGGGCGGAATGGCCTCCACCGCTTTCTGGATCGATCCGGTGGAAGAATTGATCGGAATATTCCTGACACAGTTCATTCCTTCGTCCACCTATCCCGCGCGGCGCGAAATGCGCACGATGGTGTATGGGGCGATAGAGGATTGAATTTTGGAAACTGGGTCCCCGCTTTCGCGGGGACACCATTCGCACAAACGGCTTAGCATCGCATTCGCGTTGCTAAGCCGTGTGCTCATGGTGGTTGCGGGGACAGGATTTGAACCTGTGACCTTCAGGTTATGAGCCTGACGAGCTACCGGGCTGCTCCACCCCGCGTCATAGACATTGCACTTTACACGTTGCGGGCTGCTTCCGCCTACGCTCTTCGAGCTTCGGCGGACAGGCCACCCCGCGTCATAGGGTGCGCGGATATAGGACATCGCTTGGCCCCTGTCCACCCCCGGAAAAGCAGGGCTTTCCCGGCCTTTTCCGCCCGCGCCAAAGCGGGTTTTGGCCTGTATAAAGGAGCCATCGAACGGGGAGAAAGCGGCCATGTTCATCGGCCATTACGGACCGGCCTTTGGGGCAAAGGCGGCGATGCGGGCCATTCCGCTGTGGGTGCTGTTTGTCGCCGTGCAATGGCTGGATGTGTGGTGGTCGATCTTCGTGCTGACCGGCGTGGAGAAGGTGCGCATCGTGCCGGGGTTTACGCCGGCGAGCCCGCTCGACCTCTATTACATGCCCTATACGCATGGGCTGATCGGGGCGCTGGTGCTTTCGGCGATATTGGGCGCGATCGTGGCGCTGTTTGTGAAACGCGAGCGCGGGCTGACATTCCTGATCGTGGCGGCGGCGGTGTTCTCGCACTGGATTCTGGATCTGATCGTGCACATGCCCGATCTGCCGCTCTACGACAACAGCATGAAAGTGGGCTTCGGATTGTGGCGCTATTTCTGGCTCAGTGCTTCGCTGGAACTGGCGTTCCTGTTCGTGGGCGCGTGGTTTTATGCGCGATACGTGCCCGCGCGCAAAGGCGGCAATGCGTGGCTCTGGCTTTTCGTGGCCGCGATGGCGGCGGTGGAATTCGTCAACCTCTATTCGCCGCCGCCGGCAAGCGATCACGCCATGGCGATGAAGGCGCTTGCGGTCTATGGCGTGCTCGCGATTTTGGCCGCGATCGTGGACCGCACGCGCGTAAAGGCTTGAGCCACACCGCATGAGCCAGGCCGCGCGCATCTGGACCGGCTTCGTTTTCATGTGCATCGGCATGTTCATGGCGGTGCTGGATATTTCCGTGGTGGGTTCCTCGCTCACCGCGATGGAACACGCGCTTCACATTCCGCTCGATCAATTGAGCTGGATCCAGACCGCCTATCTCACCGCCGAAGTGATCGCCATTCCGCTGACCGGATGGCTGACGCGCGCGGTTTCGCTCAGGCGCATGTTTGTGGGCGCAACCGCGTGCTTCACGCTTTCGAGCCTGGCTTGCGCGCTCAGCAATGGCGAAGCGGGATTGATCGTGTTCCGAATTATTCAGGGATTTTCCGGCGGCATGCTGATCCCCGCCGTGTTCACGAGCGTCTTTTCGATATTGCCGGAGAAGCATCGCACCGCCGCCACGGCCATCGCGGGTGCCGTGGCGATGGTGGCGCCCACCATCGGCCCCACGGTCGGAGGCTGGCTGACCGAAACATATTCATGGCACTGGATTTTCCTCATCAATGTGATTCCGGGGATCATCGTGTGCATCATGACGGCGCGTTATCTCGACCGCGGGCATGCGGAATGGAAGCTGCTCACGGCAATCGATTACGACACGATCATTCTTGCCTCGATATTTCTCGGCACGCTGGAACTGGTGCTGAAGGAAGGCCCCGAACATCATTGGGACGGGTTGCTGGTTTACGGATTGGGTGCTGTGTGCATTGCCAGCGGCTCTGCGGCGATCCAGCGAAGCCTGCGTCACCGCAATTCCTTTATCAATTTGCGGCTCTTTACCGAGCGCTCCTTCACGCTTGCCTGTGTGTTGAGTTTCATTCTGGGCGCGGGGCTTTATGGTTCGGGCTATCTGCTTTCGATTTTTCTGGGCGTGGTGCGCGGACATTCGCCCTTCGACATCGGCAAGGTGCTGATCGTTTCGGGTATCGCGCAATTGATCGCGGCACCGATCGCCGCCGTGCTGGAAACGCGCATCGACGGGCGCATCGTGATGGCGGCGGGGTTTTGCCTTTTCGCGGCGGGGCTCATCATCAATGGCGGGGCAAGCGTCAACACCGATTTCGACGGGTTGTTCTGGCCGCAAATCCTGCGCGGGGCGAGCGTGATGCTGTGCCTTCTGCCGATGATGAAGCTGGCGCTCGACGGCTGGAACGAGGACGACACCACCGATGTGAGCGGGCTGTTCAATCTCACGCGCAATCTGGGCGGGGCAATCGGCATCGCGTTGATCGACACCATCGTGGAAAGCCGCACGCCGCTGCACGCGACAGCGCTCGGCAAGGCGCTACAGGCGGGAAGTGCGGATGCGGCGCGCACCGTGGGCCTGCCGGTGCAATTTTTCCATGGCCACGATATGGGGCAAGCGAGCGAAGCGATGCGCGCCTTCGCCGAGCCGCTGATCGCGCGGGCGGCGCTGAACCAGGCTTTCAACGACGCCTGGTACATTATGGGCGGACTGTTCCTGCTGGCGCTTGCGCTCTTGCCTTTTGTTCATTGGGCAAAAGGCCATATCGAGCGCAAGGCGCACTGAACGAGCGCTATTTCGCCTTGGGCAGGGGCTGGCGATTGGGGCTTGAGCCATAGGGCGGCGGCGGGGCGCCCTTCGCCTTGTCCTTGTCCTTCTTCGGCTTTTTCTTCTCGCGATTGCTTTTCTGTTCGCGGTTGGCCATGGCCGTTCTCCTGTCGGGCGACTCGCAAATCAAAGGATAAAACGAGTTCAAACAAAGCGCAAAATGGCGCGCGCGGGCGTAAAGTGGGGCCGGGCGGCGGCGGCAAGCGCCCCGCCAAACAGGAGGACACCATGGCCAAGAAGAGTGCAGCGGGTGGAGTGTATCGCGTCACCGAAATCATCGGCACCAGCAAGATATCGTGGGAAGACGCGGCCAAGCACGCGGTGGAAACCGCAAGCAAGACGCTGCGCGATCTGCGCGTGGCCGAGATCAAGAAACTCGACATGACGGTGGAGAACGGCAAGGTCGCGAGCTATCGCGCGCGGGTGAGCCTGTCGTTCAAATACGAGGCGTAACTCAAGCCGCCACCGGTTTCAGCGGCCGCAGAGCCTTTAATTCGTCACGCGCGGCGATGGCCGCGGTGGAAAGATCGTGCTGCGCCTGAAGGTTCATCCAGAAATCCGCCGAGGTGGCGAACACCTTCGCGAGCCGGAGTGCTGTGTCCGGCGTCACCGGCTGGGTTTCCCGCACCAGAGCGCTCGATGCGCGTGCGATCCTTCAACCCCATCGCCTTGGCAAGCGCGCCGGGCGAGAGCCCGTACTCGGGCAGATAATCCTCGCGCAGATGTTCGCCCGGATGCGGCAAGGCCGATTTGAAACCGGAATAGTTGCGGGTTGTCATGCGCGTTTTCTTGGGCGATACGATTTGCATTTGTATAGGCATTTGCCTATATAGTCCAGACGGGGGCGAGAATGAACTTTTCTGGGTTCGACTGGGATGACGGCAACCGGGCGAAATGCGGCAAGCATGGTGTTCCAGCAGAGACTATCGAAGACCTGTTTCAACGGGGTCTGGCGATCCTGCCCGATGAAGCACATTCGCAAAGGGAACGGCGCTTCAAGGCCATTGGCCGCGATGAGACAGGCCGGGCGATCTTTGTGGTTTTCACGTTGCGGCGGCTTGGGCGCGACATGCTGATCCGGCCCATCAGCGCGCGGTACATGCACAGGAAGGAGATCGAGCATTATGAAAAAGGCACCAAGGCTTAAGAAGCTGCCGGCACTCAGGAGCGACCGCGAAGCCGAACGCTTCGTCGATACCGCCGATCTCACCCAATACGATCTTTCGGGCGGAGAATTCGTGCGCTTCGAACTGAAGCCGAAGGATAAATCCGTAAATCTGCGCCTGCCCGGCCAGTTGCTCGACGCGGTGCGCAAGCGGGCCAAACGCGCTGGCCTGCCCTATCAGCGCTTCATCCGCATGGCGCTGGAAGAGGCGGTAAGAAAGTAGATAGTCATCGATCCATGCTTACGCATTATGAGCCAACTCAACAATTATGGTGTTGGTATGATTGATGACCTGAGCCCCTTCTTTCATCCAGTTGGACGTAGAGCCCGAAGGTCAAGCTCAGGTCAATTTCAAGCGAAACCAAAAGCCCCCGCCTTCGCCGAAGGCTTCGGCGGGCAAGCCGGAAAAACAAAAGCGCCGCGATCGTGAGACCGCGGCGCTTCTGTTTGAATTGTGATGGCGGGGTTATTTGCAACGTCCTTGGCAGGACTGGCAGCGACCGACTCTCCCGCGGCTTGGGCCGCAGTACCATGGGCGCTGGAGGCTTTAACGGCCGAGTTCGGAATGGGATCGGGTGGAATTCCTCCGCTAGGACCACCAGTCCGGCAAAGGACGTTGCAAAGAATGAAAGACACCGACGTACTGACCGAATTCTACTTTGCATACTGCTCCACCCCCTCCCGATCAAATCGCTGCACGCGATTTGATCGCCCTCCCCCATCAAGGGGGCGGGAGGAATGAAGCGTCTGGTCTTGTTTCCAGACATGAAACGAAGTGCTTGGCGATCAAGCCAATCGAGCTATTAGGACCAGTAAGCTCAACGCGTTGCCGCGCTTACACACCTGGCCTATCGACGAGGTAGTCTTCCTCGGCTCTCAAGCGAAACCTGGTTTTGAGGTGAATTTCCCGCTTAGATGCTTTCAGCGGTTATTTCGTCCGTATTTAGCTACTCGGCTGTGCCACTGGCGTGACAACCGATCCACCAGAGATACGTTCGTTCCGGTCCTCTCGTACTAGGAACAAGTCCTCTCAAGTTTCGTACACCCACGGCAGATAGGGACCGAACTGTCTCACGACGTTCTAAACCCAGCTCACGTACCACTTTAAATGGCGAACAGCCATACCCTTGGGACCTGCTCCAGCCCCAGGATGTGATGAGCCGACATCGAGGTGCCAAACCGCGCCGTCGATATGGACTCTTGGGCGCGATCAGCCTGTTATCCCCGGCGTACCTTTTATCCGTTGAGCGATGACCCTTCCACGCGGGATCACCGGATCACTATGACCGACTTTCGTCTCTGCTTGAGCCGTCGCTCTTGCAGTCAGGCAGGCTTATGCCATTGCACTCAACAACCGATTTCCGACCGGTCTGAGCCTACCATCGCGCGCCTCCGTTACTCTTTGGGAGGCGACCGCCCCAGTCAAACTGCCCACCATGCATGGTCCTGGACCTCGTTTCGAGGACGCAGTTAGACATCAGGAACACAAAGGGTGGTATTTCAAGGTTGGCTCCATCCGAGCTAGCGCCCGAACTTCAAAGCCTACCACCTATCCTACACATCACATTCCTAATGCCAGTGCAAAGTTGCAGTAAAGGTGCACGGGGTCTTTCCGTCTGACCGCGGGAACCCCGCATCTTCACGGGGAATTCAATTTCGCTGAGCCGGTGTTGGAGACAGTGGGGAAGTCGTTACGCCTTTCGTGCAGGTCGGAACTTACCCGACAAGGAATTTCGCTACCTTAGGACCGTTATAGTTACGGCCGCCGTTTACCGGGGCTTCGATTCGACGCTTTCACATCTCCTCTTAACCTTCCGGCACCGGGCAGGCGTCAGACCATATACGTCATCTTTGGATTTCGCATGGCCCTGTGTTTTTAGTAAACAGTCGCTACCCCCTGCTATGTGCCCCCGGTCAATACTTGCGTATCGGCCGGGCCCTCTTCTCCCGAAGTTACGAGGGCAATTTGCCTAGTTCCTTCAACACCGTTCTCTCAAGCGCCTTAGCATACTCTGCCAGTCCACCTGTGTCGGTTTCGGGTACGGACTGAACGTGGGAGCTATTTCCTGGGACCTCTTCGCTTGCCCTCCCAATCCAATAAGGGAACAACCAGTTACGAGATCCGTCACTTCCCACAGGCCCAGGAATATTGACCTGGTTCCCATCGACTACGCCTTTCGGCCTTGCCTTAGGGGCCGGCTAACCCTGCGCAGATTAACTTGACGCAGGAACCCTTGGACTTTCGGCGAGAGGGTCTCTCACCCTCTTTATCGCTACTCATGTCAGCATTCTTACTTCCGATACCTCCAAGGTCGCTCACGCTTCCTCTTCGCAGGCATACAGAACACTCTGCTACCATTCACCTTGCGGTGAATCCTAAGCTTCGGCACGTGACTTGAGCCCCGTTACATTTTCGGCGCGAAGTTCCTTATTTAGACCAGTGAGCTGTTACGCTTTCTTTAAATGATGGCTGCTTCTAAGCCAACATCCTGGTTGTTTTGGGAACGACACATCCTTTCACACTTAGTCACGATTTGGGGGCCTTAGCTGTAGGTCAGGGTTTTTTCCCTCTTCACGACGGACGTTAGCACCCGCCGTGTGTCTCCCATGCTCAGCACTCTTCGGTATTCGGAGTTTGGTTAGGTTTGGTAGGTGGTGAAACCCCCTAGCCCATCCAGTGCTCTACCCCCGAAGGTGATACATGAGGCGCTACCTAAATAGCTTTCGCAGAGAACCAGCTATCTGCAAGTTTGATTGGCCTTTCACCCCTAGCCACAACTCATCCCCGACTTTTTCAACAGGCGTGGGTTCGGTCCTCCAGTGCGTGTTACCGCACCTTCAGCCTGGTCATGGCTAGATCACTTGCTTTCGGGTCTCATCCGTCTAACTCAGTCGCCCTATTCAGACTCGCTTTCGCTGCGCCTCCGCCTTGCGGCTTAAGCTTGCTAGACAGACGAACTCGCTGACCCATTATACAAAAGGTACGAAGTCACAGGCTCGCCAAAAGCGAGCACCAAAATGTGCCTCGCCAAAAACGAACCGCTTCTTCCTCATCAAAACCAACGTGCAAAATCGCTCGCGCGAATGCTTTCGCATTCATCGCAAGTTTCGACACGTGCGTTTTAAGCAAGGAAGAGAAGCAACTCACCTTTGGTGAGCCTGCTCCTTCTGTTTGTAGGCATCCGGTTTCAGGTCTCTTTCACTCCCCTCGCCGGGGTTCTTTTCACCTTTCCCTCACGGTACTAGTTCGCTATCGGTCACACACGAGTACTTAGGCTTGGAGGGTGGTCCCCCCGTGTTCAGGCAGGATTTCTCGTGTCCCGCCCTACTCGAGGACCTTCGTTCTTTCTACCCGTACGGGGCTATCACCCGCTATGGCTGCTCTTTCCAGAGCATTCCGGTTCTTAAACGAAGGCCACTGGCCTAATCCGCGTTCGCTCGCCACTACTAGCGGAGTCTCAATTGATGTCCTTTCCTACGGGTACTGAGATGTTTCAGTTCCCCGCGTTCGCTTCTCCTCCCTATGTATTCGGTGAAGAGATAATCCTTGCGGATTGGGTTTCCCCATTCGGAAATCTGCGGGTCAAAGGGTGCTCGCCCCTAACCGCAGCTTATCGCAGCGTGCTACGTCCTTCATCGCCTGTGTGCGCCAAGGCATCCCCCAGATGCCCTTGCTTTAACGCTTGATCGCTCAGCATTCGTTCCATGCCCAGAAAAAAGACCAGTGCGGGATTACTCGCGCAGCACCAGATGACTGTCCTTCCGAGATGGCAATTTTAATTGCGATCAGTTGGTGTCTTTCGGATCAACCGGTTGTGCGAACCGGCTAACCCCGCCTTCACAATGTCAGAGATCTTGCGAAGACATGCGAACGCAAACGATGCGTGCGATTGTCTTCGAAGCTGATGTTGTTTCCGTCGTTTCGGATGTGTCGCTGGCTTGCTCAGATGGCTTGCCATGCGTAGCTCGCGGCACCAGCGCCAGGCTTCGTCCGCTTCGCGAGCTTCGCCGTGGCAGGCTTCCCTCGCTACGCAAGCGAAGCCTGGTGGAGCCGATCGGGATCGAACCGACGACCTCAAGCTTGCAAAGCTCGCGCTCTCCCAACTGAGCTACGGCCCCGTTCAGATTCGATAGTCACGACGTCGGCTTGCCAGGCGAAGCTGCGCGGTCAACCAGCCCAGGCTTCGCCGCTTACGGGCTACGCCGTGGCACGCTTCGCTCGCTGTCGCGAGCGAAGCGTGGTGGGCCCGGGACGAGTTGAACGTCCGACCTCACGCTTATCAGGCGTGCGCTCTAACCACCTGAGCTACGAGCCCATAGGAGACGCGACGATCGCGCGCGCGGATCGGCCGCGCGGGCTACGACGGAAAGGAAGGGAAACGAAGGGGGCGGCGAAATCGCCGATTGTCTAAGTGAGACATCAGAGAAACGGCGTGAGGCCGTTGATCGAGATGTCATCCAGAAAGGAGGTGATCCAGCCGCAGGTTCCCCTACGGCTACCTTGTTACGACTTCACCCCAGTCGCTGACCCTACCGTGGCCGGCTGCCTCCTTGCGGTTAGCGCACCGTCTTCAGGTAGAACCAACTCCCATGGTGTGACGGGCGGTGTGTACAAGGCCCGGGAACGTATTCACCGCAGCCTGCTGTTCTGCGATTACTAGCGATTCCACCTTCATGCACCCGAGTTGCAGAGTGCAATCTGAACTGGGACGGTTTTTTGGGATTAGCTCACTCTCGCGAGTTGGCTGCCCACTGTCACCGCCATTGTAGCACGTGTGTAGCCCAGGGTGTAAGGGCCATGAGGACTTGACGTCATCCCCACCTTCCTCCGGCTTGTCGCCGGCGGTCCCTCTAGAGTGCCCAACTGAATGATGGCAACTAAAGGCGAGGGTTGCGCTCGTTGCGGGACTTAACCCAACATCTCACGACACGAGCTGACGACAGCCATGCAGCACCTGTCTCTACGTCCCTTGCGGGAAAACCGGATCTCTCCGGCGAGCACAGGATGTCAAACCCTGGTAAGGTTCTGCGCGTTGCGTCGAATTAAACCACATGCTCCACCGCTTGTGCGGGCCCCCGTCAATTCCTTTGAGTTTCAACCTTGCGGCCGTACTCCCCAGGCGGAACGCTTAATGCGTTAGCTGCGCCACTGACAGGCAAGCCTGCCAACGGCTAGCGTTCATCGTTTACGGCGTGGACTACCAGGGTATCTAATCCTGTTTGATCCCCACGCTGTCGCGCCTGAGCGTCAGTAACGGGCCAGTGAGCCGCCTTCGCCACCGGTGTTCTTCCCAATATCTACGAATTTCACCTCTACACTGGGAATTCCACTCACCTCTCCCGTACTCAAGCTTCACAGTTTCAAAGGCAATTCCAGAGTTGAGCTCTGGGCTTTCACCCCTGACTTGAGAAGCCGCCTGCGCGCGCTTTACGCCCAGTAATTCCGAACAACGCTAGCCCCCTTCGTATTACCGCGGCTGCTGGCACGAAGTTAGCCGGAGCTTCTTCTACGGGTACCGTCATTATCGTCCCCGTCGAAAGAGTTTTACAACCCTAAGGCCTTCATCACTCACGCGGCATGGCTGGATCAGGGTTTCCCCCATTGTCCAAGATTCCCCACTGCTGCCTCCCGTAGGAGTCTGGGCCGTGTCTCAGTCCCAGTGTGGCTGGTCGTTCTCTCAAACCAGCTACTGATCGAAGCCTTGGTGAGCCGTTACCTCACCAACTAGCTAATCAGACGCGGGCCAATCTTTCGGCGATAAATCTTTCCCCGTAAGGGCGTATACGGTATTAGCTCAAGTTTCCCTGAGTTGTTCCGTACCGAAAGGCATGTTCCCACGTGTTACTCACCCGTCCGCCGCTCCCATTGCTGGGCGCTCGACTTGCATGTGTTAGGCCTGCCGCCAGCGTTCGTTCTGAGCCAGGATCAAACTCTCAAGTTATGATCCTGAGCTGGTCGCGAAACGCTCACGTTGTTCGCAACAAAACATGACGGAGTTTGGAAACCCGGATTGCTCCGGGCATGCAAACATAACATGTTCATTGCTTGAAGAACGCGAGCGTTCGGATGCTCGATACATTCACCCATGGGCGTTAACCCATGAGCCAGCGATCGAACCGCCACCCACGTTCCCCTTCCTCGAATCACAATGTCAAACAGCTCGCTTTTGGCGCGAATTACCATTCTGCCAGAGACGAAACACCGCCCGCAAGGCTGGCCCGGCGGGCGGCGTGGGCGCGGTATATAGGGGGGCGTCACCAGCCTGTCAAACGGTAAAGGGCCGGGAATCGCTGATTTTTTTGCCCCCCTGTGGATAGGTCGCACCCGGCTTGAATGGGGCCGAAGCGGCTATCGGGGAGGCGCAAGCGCCACTCTATATATAGGTGCTCTTTGGTTGCGGACAACTTCATGTCCGAAAACGCCATCAGGCGCAGCGATTTCACATTTGGCAAGCCCGCCACGCCGGGATGCGGTACATCAATGACATGAGCAACAAAAGCACATTGCGCGAGGCCTGCGGCGCACAAGAGCCGGTGACATGGATCGAGGCGGCGGGCGGCGAAACTCGCGCTGATGCGGCGCGGGCGCGGATTTCCGGTCGTGTGCCTGCACGCCATCGGCCACGGCGCGCGCGATTTCGAGCCGCTGGCAAATCTCATCGGCAGTGATTTCGAGATCATCGCACTCGACTGGCCTGGACAGGGGCTTTCGCCATCCGACACACAACCGCCCAGTGCCGCGCGCTATGGCGACATCCTGATTGCAGCACTCGATGCGCTGAAGCTCGATCGCGTCATTCTGATCGGCAATTCCATCGGCGGTGCCGCGTCCATCCGCGTAGCAGCGGACAATCCGCAGCGCGTCGCCGCACTTGTTCTTTGCGACAGCGGCGGGCTTGACCAAGACTTTCGGGCTTCGCGAAATTCTTCATCGGCAGAATGGTCGCCTTCTTCCGCGCCGGCGAGAACGGGAAGAAATGGTTCGCGCGCGCTTTTCGCTTCTATTACCGGCGCATTGGTTCTGCCGCGCAAAGCCGCCGCTGCGGAACGCGAACGCATTATCGCGGCGGGATATGAAATGGCACCGCTGTTGCGTCAGGCGTGGGAAAGTTTTGCCGCACCCGACGCCGACATCCGCCATCTTGTGCCGCAGGTGAAATGCCCCGTCTGGATCGCGTGGGCGCGCAGCGACCGCGTGATCCCCTGGGCGCTCTGCCGCGCGGCCGCGCGCAAATTCCCGAACCGCAAGATCACTTTGTTTCGCGGCGGACATTCCGCGTTTCTGGAAAACCCAGAACGCTTCGCAAAAGCCTTCCGCGCGTTCGCGAAGAAGGCGCTGAAATAATCAACGCGCGCGAAAGAAGCTCAGACATTCGGCCAGCGCCGCCGCCAATTTCTCCGGCTGCGAAAAGAACGGCGAATGCGAGGAATCCAGCGTCATCACGCGGTCGCAAGGCGTGTCGGCCTGCATGCGCCGCTGCAATTCGAGCGTGACGGCGCGATCCTGCAAGCATTCGAGATAGATTTTCGGCACGCTGTCATAATTCGCTTCACTCAGGCGCAAATTCTGAAATCCCGCCCAATTGGGCTCGGCCTCCAGCAGCGCATTGGCAAGCTCCACGATCTCATCGCCGCAATCGTGATAAAGCGCTTGCGCGTAGGCTTCTTTCTTCAGGCTGTGCGTTTGCATGGCGTAAGGCAAAAGCATGCCACCCAGATGCACGGGCAACAGCCGGATTTGAAAATTCGCACCAGTCGGCGCAGCAATGCGGGCGGCAACGGTTTGGCGATATTGCGCACGACCAGCGATTGCGGATCCATAAGCGCGTAATCCATCATCGAGCGCCCATCGGGCACGAGATACGCCGCCAGATACACAAGCCCCGCGATGCGCGGCGCACGCGCCTCGGCCGCTTGCGACATCACGATGCCGTTGCGGCTGTGGGCGACGAGCACGATCTCTTCGCCTTCCGGCAACGCGTCGATGCAATCGCACACGCATTGCCACATTGCGCGAAAGCGTCGCGCGGCGCGGCGCCATGCGATTTTTTCCGTGACCCGGCAGATCGAGCGCGAAGCTCCTGTGACCCTCGCGCGCCAGCAGCGGAATCACGCGATGCCAATTCCACGCCGCGTGAAACGAGCCATGCAGAAAGATGAAAGACGCCATTGCCGCCCCCAAATGCGGGCGCGACTTTGGGGCGGGCGCGGCGGCTCCGCAATATGCGCAATTATTGCAACGGTGGATTCGTCAGCCGGCGGCGGCGATATATTCGCGAAGGCTTTCGGCCTCGCGCACCGTTTCGGCAATGCGCGTTTTCACCACATCGCCGATGGAGATGATGCCGACGAGCTGCTCATCTTCCACCACGGGAACGTGGCGGAAGCGGCGGCGCGTCATCAGCTCCATCAGTTCCTCGATGGTGTCGATCTCGCGGCAGGTGGTCACAACGCGCGTCATGCGCGTGGCCACGCTCTGCGCCAGCGCGTTGACGCTGGCATCGGCCACCGCGCGCACGATGTCGCGCTCCGACAAGATGCCGGCAATGGTGCCGTCGCGGTCGCGCACCACCGCAGCGCCGATGCGCTTGCGCGCAAGCAGGCTTGCGGCCTCCGACAATGTTGCGTCGGCCGCGATCGTGACCACTTCGCGGCCTTTTTCGCGCAGGATATGTTTGACTTGCATAGCGTCGCCTCCACCAACATAGGGCCTCTCAGCCGTCGGTCTCGGCACCCACGCCGCTTTATCTCTTTCGTGAGGCGCTCACCCGCACCTCGCGCGGCCTTTGCGGCGGAGCGTGCCGCCCATAAGGGCTGCCCCGCAGTGGAGGAGATGCTGCGCCCCTGGCAGGGCCGTTGCAAGGGGCTGATGGACGGCCGGATAATTTTAGGCGATATAGTAGGAGAATTATGTAATTTAAGTGCTGAAATTTATTAATTGGAAGTAATTATATTATAAAACCCTTATTTCATCCACCGGCAAGATTTCTATCGAGATTTTGCTTTGCGATCACGAGCGACCGGCAAATCCGAAATCGCGCGGCTTGCCGCGCACGCACTTGAGAGCCCGAACGATCTAGGGCAGAACGGCCCGCGATGGAGCTGTGGCCGAGAGGCTGAAGGCGGCGGTTTGCTAAACCGTTATACGTTGTAAAGACGTATCGAGGGTTCGAATCCCTCCGGCTCCGCCACCCTACGCTGCGCGGCAGCGCAGGGTGTCCCCCGAAGCTCGTTAGAGCGTAAGGGGACTGGTGAAGCATCGCGCAGCCTATCCGCCGAAGCGTTTCGCGTAGGCGAGCTTCGGATGGCAGGCATCTCCCATTGGAAAACAAAAAGGCGGCGGATCGCTCCACCGCCTTTCTCTCTATCTTCGATGCCTCAGACGCTAATCCCCGATCCCGATGGAAATGGAGGCGTAGGGGCCGTGGAAAAGCATATCGGACGATTTCCGCGTGCCAAAGCCCACATCGATGGCATTCACAAACAGATCGGCGCGGTATCCGAAACTGACCTTCGCGTTCGGATAGGCAAGCGAAAAGCCCACAAAGCCTCCCACATTGGGCACGGTGACGGTTTTGGTCACGCGCGTCCGGCTCGCGCTCGTATAATGATCCAAATCAGTCGGACAGCCGACACCAAAGCAATGTTCGGCGCTCTTCGTTTGATGCTGTATCGTTTTCTTCTGTTTGCCGAACAACAGCGCGGCGTTAACGCCCCAGTCGAGCGAAAACTCGCCGCCGCGCGGGTCGTGCCACAATTCGGTGGAGGCTTCCCATTTGAGCGATGGCCCAAGCCCGGTGAACATTTGTGAAGTGCCGCTGTTTGCCGATATCGTATTCCAGTATTCTTGGCGCCTTGTTCCAAAGCCGGAAGAAGCGGTCGGGGTTATAAAGTGGGATGTTTGAAAATGAACCCCCTGGGTTTCCTGAAAATTGGAAACCTTGCGCGACGCTTTGAATTGCGCGAAGCGCACGCCCGCGCTCAAAACCGATGTGCTGCCGTGGCCGAACATGCCGACGCCCACATCCTTGCCTGCCTGGAAATCGAGGATGATGTGCGATTCGGTGCTGCTCGTTTCCCCGTTGAGCTTATCCCTGGTTGCGGGGACGGTTTGTACGTTGGTCGTGTTGTATGCCGGATAGAGCGGGTAGGTCAGTTTATACGTCTCGAAGGCTCCCGTAGCGACGGGCGCCAACGCTTGGCTGAGCTTGCCTTTGCGTCCGGAACGGCCAAAACGTATCGAGGCGGAGAATTGCCAATCGCTGCCTTCGGGCTTGTATGTGATTGCATCTTCGATGCCGTTGCTGCGGGCGGGGTTGAGGTTCTGCATCAGCGGAGCGGTGAGACCGGATTGCGGCACCAAAGGGCCAAGCGGCAGATCGAGTTTGCTGTCGGAAAAATGCACATTGTCGGCTTGCCAGCCGAGTTCAACCCAAAGTGTTGCGTCCTGGCCGGTGTCCGCGGCAAATGCCGGCCCGCATGCCCATGCCGATGCGATGAGCGCCACCGTGGAAACGGTCGCCATCAGGCGATTTCGCGCCATGTTGGATATTGTCTTGTTCGAATCGTACATTTTTCCCCCCGTCATCAATTGGAAGAGTCGCCAACGCCAAAACTGACGCTGGCGAACGGCCCGTAGAAATCGCGGTTCTCGGATTTTCGTGTGTCGACGCCGCCATCGACGGCGCCGAGGAAGAAATCCGCGCGATAGCCCAAGCTCATTTTGAAGCCCTCCACGCGCCAGGACACGCCCACGGAACCACCGACATCGGGAACCTGTACCGAGCGCGAACGAACCTGATCCGGCGGGGTATAGCGGTAATGCGTGTAGCGCGGATGAGTGATGTTGTATTTGCCGTGGTGATAGAGCGACGTCGTTTGATGATGCACTTTCGTGCGCTGACGCCCAAACAGAAGTGCTGCATTCAGGCCCCAATCGAGCACAAGTTCGCCGTCCTGTGGATTGCCGGCGAATGGCGCCGACGCATTCCACGAGATCGATGGACCAACCCCATGAAAGCTCCGCCCGGCTGTGGCATTAGCAGAATTGGAATCATAAACAGCGCCATTGAGAACCCTATGTCCGTTGGGAAAAGTTCTGAATGTCGGATGTGCATCGGGGTCGGATTTGAACGCGACATTGGATTTCGATCCGAATTGCGCAAAGCGTACGCCGACGCCGAGAACCGACGAACCGTGGGCGCCGAACATGCCGAGCCCGACATCCTTGCCGGCCTGAAAATCCAGCACCGTATGGGTCTCGCTATGACTGGCTTGCGTATCGATGAACTGAAATGCTTTCTGCCATTGTATAACTTGATTGGGGGTAGGTAGAATCGGCGGCTGCGTCGGGTAGGGCGATTGCTGATGCACATGCTGGTGGCTGGCGGAGCGGCCATAGCGGATCGCCGCCGACAGAACCCAGTTCGAACCACCGGGTTCGAAGCTGATCTTGCCTTCTTCTCCGAAGTCAAAACGCGGCGGATGTTCCATGCTCAACGGCGACATGGTCTCCGGCGCGGGGCGCGGCGTGGCAAGGATAAAGCGCGGCGCGAATTGAACCTCGCCCACGTCCAGATGGCTCAATTGCCCGCCCAACTCGATCCAGAGCTGCGGCTGGTCCGTGTCATCGGCCCGCGCCACGCCGATACTTGAAACGGTCAGCGCAAGAGCAGAAACGCCTGTCAGCAATTTCCAGCGGATGGTCGCGCGATTGTCGCGATTGTTTACAAGTTCGCTCATTGTGTTTCCCCCCTCACTCAAAAGTTCTTGGTGATGCGCACGCCATAAAGGCGCGGATCGGTCAGAAACACATTCGTGGTCAAACCGCTGTCGTCGCTGTTCAGGAAATCGCCGGTGATGGCGGTGACGTTGAACACATTCTTCAGATAGCCCATCACCTGCCATCCGCTGGCGCTGGTCAGGATCAGCGCAAGGTTCGTGGTGGAATAGCCGCGTATCTTGTCATAAGGCCGGTCGTTGAAGACGCGGGCGAAGCTCTGCGATTGCCAGTAGAAATCGCCGTGCAGCGTGGCCGCCCAGTCCGCGGAGACCGGCAATGTGTATTCCGCGGAAAACGATGTGGTGAAATGCGGCGCATCGGGAAGTTGATTGCCGCTCAGATCCTTTTCGAAGCCTTCGCCGTTGTTCGGAACTGGTCCGGCATCTTTTCCAGTGTAAGGATCATAGTTGGCCGCCGTGGGGCTGACCGGATTAAAACCGTAATAGTGGGTTCCATCCGGAAGAACCAAATCCGTGGAAGGATTATAGGGTGTGCCTGTGACCGGATCGTCACCGCCTGTATAGGCAAATTGGCAATCCAGACCCAGGCCGCCATAGTGGCCGGTCAAGGCATTCGACCGTTGCATCTCCGCCGCTGCGACATAAGTGGGCAGGATGCAATTCGACGCCTGCGTGACGAACGGCTTGATAACGACCCATCCGGGCGTGCCGGCGGTGCGATCCATCAGATCGATGGAGGATTGGCCGTTATCGATCCGCGTATCTTCGTATCCGCCCGCGAAATTGAATTTCAGGCCGGGCAGCGGTTGCCACATCGCCTCCAGTTCGGCGCCTTTCACCGTCGCATCGAAATTGTCGTTGATCGCGGTGCGGTCCACGATACGCGAGATCTGATAGCCCTTGTAATTGTAGAAGAAGACGTCGCCGTTCAGCGTCAGCCCGCCGTCCAGCAGTGTATTCTTGGTGCCGAGCTCGAATGCATCGATGAACTCCGGTTTGAACGTCAGCGGATGCAAGCGGCTGTTGTTGCCGAAGCCGAACGTTAAAAGAAGCGCACCCGGCGGATTTGCGCCGCCGGCCTTGTAGCCATGAGCGTAGGAACCATAGACCAGCGTCTGGTCCGTAAAATCCAGCTTGGGCGACCAGTTGACGGCGGCACGCCCCGTCATTTCGCTCCATTGCTGGTTGACGATGTTCGTAATCGGGTAACCGTAGCCGGAAACCAGCAATTCGCTGGGAATATCGATGAAATGTTTTTCGTCTTTGGTCCAACGGAGCCCCCCCGTCAGCTTCAGATCCTTCGTCACATCGAAATACGCTTCGCCGAAGCTGGCGTAGGAATTCAAAACATAGGGATTCTGGCTGAGGAAGTAATTGTGTCCCTCATTGTTCAGCTTGCCGATCGGGTTTGGATCGATGTAGATGCAGCCTGGTTCGTCGTCGCCGACATCATTGGGCGCGTGCGGATTGTGAACCGAGAACCCGCCGCCGATGCAGTTTGAATTGTCGGATACGCCCGGAACCCAAGGCTGAGTCTGAATGGAGCCGCCGCTGGTACCATTGTCCCAGGTATAGGACGCCATCGACAGCGTGTTGATGAAGACGTAATAATTCTCTTGCGTTTCATAGTGCATATAATTGCCGCCGACGCTGAAATTGAGCGGGCCGGTGAAATGCGTGGCGAGCCGGAATTCCTGACTCAATTGCCAGGCGCGCTCTTCCGAGAGATCCTGTGCAACCAGGCGGTCGCTGCAACCCAGTTGCGGATCGCAAAATACGCCATCCGGAATGCAGCTGTACGGATTGCCAACATCGGGGTCCGGTGCGTCCGTATTGATGTAAACTCCAGCTTTGGGCGTGCAGGATGCATACAGCGGCAATGACCGCGCATTCACCGCCATAGTCATGCTGGCAGCGACCAAGCCCATTGGGGTCTGGCGTCACCACCTGGAGGCCGTTTATGTTTCCGTTGACACTTGCGCCTCCGGGATGCGGTGTGGCGTATTTGAATGCGCCTACTGCCGTATTGAAGCGGTTGTAATCTTCGGTGGACCACAGGAAATCCTGATTGTAGCCGGTCTGCGAACTGAATGTGATCGTGGGAGAGAAATTGTAGTCCGCATTCAGTTCGAGCGTGTCGTTCTTTGCTTTGTATTGGGGATCCAGCGTCGTCTCGATCACACGCAGATTGCGGGACTGCGTGGTGCTGGCATAGGGGTCGAATCCCCCGCCGCTCTGGGCCGTAACGAGCGCGCCCTTTGCTGAAAGAGCATTATAATAAGGAAGCGACAGGCCGTTTGGCACCTCGAATGAATCCGCTGAATAGAGCGAACTCGGCAGACATCCCTGGCTGAGGTAGTGGGACGATTCGTAGGCATTGTTCACGCTCGGATTGTCGATGTTTGGAATGCCATCGACTTCCGTCGGGCCGGGATCGGTCTTGCAAAGCTGCTTGGCCGTACGCATGCGGCCATCACTTTCGGAGAAATGTTCCCACACGAGATAGGCCTGAAAATTCTCCGAGGGTTTGACCCCGAGTGTGACGCGGCTCGACCATAGATCGCGGCCATCGACTTGGCTGCCGGTCAGAAGGTTGGTCGTGTAGCCGTCGCGCTTTGTCCATTCGCCGGCCACGCGCAGATCGACCCGGTCATCGACGACGGGAATGTTGACCATGCCCTCATAGCGGCGGTTGAGATAGTTGCCCCAATCCGCGGACAACATCGCTTCGAATTGGTCAGTCGGTTTCGCCGAAATCACGTTCACGACGCCAGCCGTCGCGTTGCGGCCATACAGTGTGCCCTGCGGCCCGCGCAAAACTTCAACCTGACCAACGTCGTAGAATTCCTGTTCGAAGAAATGATTGCGGATGAACGGAATGTCGTTCAGCGCCACCGCCACCGCCGGATCGGTCGTCACCGAAATCGCCTGCGTGCCGATGCCGCGAATCTGGATGTTGTAGCCGGTAAAATTCGTTTTCGAGAATGTGAGGTTCGGCACTTCCTTCACAAGATCGGGCCCGCCCGCGATCTGGCGGGAGGTGAGCTGTTCCTGCGACAACGCGGTGATCGCGATGGGGACCGTCTGGATATCGCCCTTGATTTTCGACGACGTGACGACGACCGTTTCGACGCTAGCGGACGCAGCACTCACCGATGCAGCAGCGATCCGTAGCGTTGAGGCAACGTCATCAATCTGCCGCGAAGCAGGCTCAGGAACGATGACAAGGCCGTTGGCTTCGCGGCGGTCGATGAATCCCGTGCCCGACAGGATGCGGGACAGGGCGACGCTTGCTGTGAGTTCGCCCTGGACGCCGTGGGTCCGCGAGCCTTTGACGGCCTCTGCCGAAACCACCAACGGTATCCCCGTCTGGACCGTATAGGCATCCAGCGCCGCCGAAAGATCGCCAGCCGGAATATTGAAAGTCTCTGCGAGCGCGCCGGACGTGAACAAAACGACGCAAGCGCTCCCCCAGAGAAGCGATTTCAGATGTGCAATCCCAGACATTTGCCCCCCTTTTTCGGCACCGAAGCGGCGCCCGTGATTTTCAAACTTTCATTCCCCGATCAGCGGGAGATCGTCGTGGTCGTCCCGTTGTTAGTGACATGAAGGCCGAATACGCTTTGCGCCATGCGCGCGAAGAACTCGACATCGTGCGTTCCGAACGTGCCGTTGATGGTCAACCGCGCCGCAGCGGAGTCGGCGATGACGAGCTTGTTACGGTTGTAGCGATTGAGCGATGCAGCAGCGTCGGCAAGCGTCGTGCCGTGGAAAATCAGAAGGTCGTGACGCCAGCCGAGCGCGCTTGCGATAGCGCCCGCCGGTTCTTTCCTGACCGACATCGAGTCCGCTGTTGCAACCGCGAGATCGCCCGGCACAAGCACCGCAGATTCCTTCTGATCCTGCGCAATGGCCGAATCGATGCGCGCACGGCCTTCGACCAGAATGACTTCGATACGGCCGGGTTCGTCGCGAACGGAAAATTGCGTTCCCAGATCGGTCACGCGATGGTCTGCCGTCTCCACGACAAAGGGATGGGCCGCATCGTGGGTGATCTGAAAGTAGGCCTCGCCGCGCTCCAGCTTGGCGACCCTTCGCCCGGCATCCATGCTCAGGCGCAAAACCGTGTTGGTGTTGAGCTCGATCTGCGAACCATCGGCCAGCCTGACGAGTTCATGGCCGCCGATGGGTGTTGAATATGTGGCTTCCGAGCTGGCGCTGCTGCGAGCCAAGTAAAAAGCGCCTGTCATACTGAGCACGGCTATCGCTGCCACGGAGGCCGCCACGCGAAAAATCCCAGGCCACAGAAGGCGGTCCTCGCTTTTCTCTGGCACCCGCAACGCAACGAGACGCTCGGTGCGCGCAAAACCCGATTTCAGCCGAAGATAGGCCACGCGATGCGCCGACGATTCAGCCAACCATTCTTCCAGTGCAATTTGATCGTCGGACGACCAATCCCAGAAATGCTCGCGCTGAAGCCAATCGGCCGCCCAGACTTCGATGTCCGTTGCGGCGTGCGAATTGTCCCGGTCGCCGAGGCCTCTCATGGCGCCACCTTGCGGTCGGAAGAGCCGCCGTAGACTTCGTTCACAAGCGCGCGTATTCCGTTGATGAGATATGCCGATACTGCCTGTTCGGAGATGCCCATGCGGGCGGCGACTTCGCGGCCCGAGAGACCCTGAACCCGGCCCAAAATCACAGCTTCCCGGCAACGGGGCGGCAAATGATCCAGCGCCGTTTGCAACCGGCGCAGTTCGTCGCGCGCAACGGCTGTTTGCTCCGGTCCGGGTGCATCGACCGCCGTGTCCAGCGCGGCCACATCCACGGCCGCTTCAATGGGAACGATTTGGAGCTGACGCACGCGATTAATCAGGAGATTCCGGGCGGTCTTGAAGATAAAGGCCTTGGGACGATCAGGAATCTCTTTCAGCGCGGCATCATAGACCTGGACATAGATTTCCTGCCTCAGATCGGCAATGTCGCTCTTGTTGCGCCAATTGTGCTGCAAGAATTGCATCAGCGCCGCCTCCAGCGGCAAGACTTCGCGCACAAACCACTCCTCGACGGCAGACGCAGTCATCGCCGCCGCCTCGCTATGCGCAGGCGTATTGTTACGATCCGTGCTCGGCGCTTCGGCCATCTACCCGCCATCCCTTTGCGGGTCCCCACAGGGGCCACATCTATGGAGACAAATCTGCTCTCGGGAACTCAATAGAGGTAGGTGAAATATCTCTGCCGCGATGCAGCATCGGTCTCTGCGCAATCAAATTACGAAATATTGCCCGTACAGGACTGAGACTGGCCCCGCCTAACGCAGGAATTTCGGATTTCTGTAAACCGTCTTGCGTGACGGCTTGCATCGGCAGCACGCGCGAATATCTCACTGGTTGCCAGATCACAGTGGCAACGGAGGCATTGCAATCGTGTGCGTCGGAGAACAGGCATCTCCACCGTGTCAGGCCGCCATCTTCCGGCGTGGCGATGATGCGAAGATGTTCGTCGTCTTCGATCATCTGAAAGCGATTGTGTGTTTCTCGCTAGCTTTGTTGGAAATGCCGATTGCAGCGCAATCCTTCCCACGCCCAATCCGCGCGGACCAGATCATCTGCATAATTATATGTATCGAATTGCTGCCAATTCACATCGGATACACGCACGCCACTCATCCTTGTGCAAACAAACTCGTCAACTCCCAGTCGTAATGCGAGTCAACAAAAAGGCGGCGAAGTTTCCCGCGCCGCCGGATTGCCAATAGAGATCGTCAAAATTACACGAAACAAATGCGTCTTAAAAAATGCGAGCGATGGATTTCTCCACCGCCCGTAGTCTTACGAGTGAGCCGGAGGGCGGCTCGGTCTCGCAAATTCTTGTTTCCTGCTCAACCGTTCTCTCAATCGGACGCCGATACTGGCGCAGGAGCCAAGCGTGTGGCTGTCACCACTTGTATGTGACGCCGCCCGACAACTCGACGCTCGTGAATTGACTGTTGAGCTTCGCGCCGCCGGAGATGAAGCCTGACAATCCGCTGCGCTTGTCGGCGATATCCATCTGGCCGGTCACCTCGCCATAGCCTTTCTGGCGTACATCGCTGAAGGTCAGCGCCGGGGATGGCGCCATCGTGGAGAATGTCACGCTGGTCTTGTTCGTGAATTCGTTCCACCAATCGCCCGTGATGGACACGTCCACGATCATGCCGTCGCGATCGACCAGCCGGCCCCCCAGCTTTGCGCCGGCCGCGCCGCGCGCCGTATTGCCAGCGTTGAAGCCCGCCGTCGTGCCCAGCGCCGTGAAGTTGGTCAAGATGCTCGACGTGTAGGCAATTGTGAGCCTGGGTTCCAGGAAGGTTTCGTTCAGCACGCCATGATGGTTCAAAGCGATATGAACACCTGCGCTGGACAACACGCCCCAAGTATCGGCCTCGACGCTTTGCTGCGTACCGCCGAAATAAGACAGGCTGTTGTAGTTCAACTTCGCCTGCAGGAAATCGCCCGTGAGCGTCGTATCCCAGAAGAATCCGTGATCGAGATAATCGACGGTGCCGGCGACTGTCACGCCCGAATAGTCGAACTCGTTGGGCGACGTCCCGAACTTGAGCATGGAATCGATAACACCGGCCGACATGCCGAGCACCAGCACGCCATCTCCGCCCAGCACATGATTGAAGCCCACATCGCTGCCGGCCTGCACCGAATAGGTGTTCTGGTTGAAGCTGGTATCGAAATTCGCAAATGTTCCCGCAACCGGTGCATAGGGGTCCAGGCTATTGGAACTCGTGCGGCTGTCCCAGTTGCCGGTCGCTTTCACCCAGAAATTGAACTTGCCGTCCGGGTAGGCGTCCGCCGTTCCATAGACTCCCGGCCAATATTTGCGCAACTCGGCCTGACGCTGGTCCCAGCCGAGCGTGGTGTCGTACCAGATGTCCTGGGCGCCAGTGATGGCAAACGGCGTCTGGAACGCTTCCACATCCGGCAGGCCGTAGAGGCGATACTCGGTCGCATCGGCGCCGGTGAGACCGTCCGCAACCGCGACGCGTTCGAGGTTTGCAACAATGGATAGAACCAGAAGCCCTTCTTGATGGCGCCCATCGGGCCGCGATCCGGTTGCAGGATATCGTCGGAATATCCGCTCTCTGTCACGGTCTTGCAGATAGAACGCATTGCTGCTCGCCCCGTTCACGGCGACGAGCGTGATGCCGTCGGGATTGTACGCGCCGCTGCCCGCGCCGCCGGTGTCGTAGAGCAGAATGCCGGTCGAGCTGGTCGCCGTGCCGTTGATCACCAAGCGGTCGGCGGGTATGTCGGAGCCGGTCGAGGAAACTCCACCTAGAAAAGCATCCAGCCCCAATTTGCTGTTGGTGCCAGCAAATCCGTTCAGCCCGCTACGGCTGTTGTTGCCGCCGACAAAATTGTAGGCCGCACCTACCGGCGTATAGGTGTTGCCCGAGACCGTGACGTTCAGCGCCGTCACATCCGTCGTCGCATGAAGGATCGTGCGCATGTCGATCAGGCCACCGGCATTCTTGAAAGTCGCATCGCCCTCGAAGGTCGCCGTGCCGTTGACGTTGATCGTGCCGGTGTTGGTGACGGTATCGACCCCGGTAAAGGTTGTCGTTCCCTCGGTAAAGATTCCCGTCACAACCGGATCATTGCCGGCATTGATGGTGCCGCTATTTGTCAGGGTGTTTAGGCCGCTCGTGCCGAACGCAGCGGCGTTGTAGCCGGTATCGCTGTTGTCCTCGACGTTCCAGGTTCCCGAATTGGTGAGCGAATTCGTTGTTGGACAGATAGATGTCGCCGGTCAATGTACCGGCGTTGATGATCTTGTCCACGCCCGTGTCGTCCACCGTCGAGAGAATCGCCAGGCCCGATGGGGACGGGACAGGTGTGGACGACACGGGCGTAGGGATGAGACCCCCATTGATAACACCGCCCACATTGTTGGTGATCGTCGAGGTTCCGGTATTCGTGGCAATCATGATGGCCGGGTTCGCTGCCGTCCCCGCACCTTCGATGGTTTTGCTGTTCGTGATCGAATTGGACCCGGTGCCCGTCTGATTGAGCACAATGCCCGTGGAACTGGTGGACCCAATCGTGCCGTTGGTGTTCACGACATTGAGTGCGCCGGCTCCGGTTGCCGACGAATCGATGCCGGCAAAGCCGGCGGAACCCGCGGTCGTTCCGCCATTGATCGTCACCAGCGTGATGCCATCGGCCGCGGAGGTGTTGACCGCATCTCCGGCTGCGCCACTGATGCTTGAGGACGTGGTCAGCGTGATCGCACCCGAAAGCAGATCGGTGGCTACAAGGCCGTGCGATCACCGAGCTGGTATCCGTAAAGGAGATGGCGCCCCCATTGCCCAATAACAGCAGACCGATTCCGGATGAAGACGTAATGGATTTGGTGCTGGTCACGGTGATAGATGCAGCGGCACCGCCGGTTTCCTCCAGCGCAAGACCGTTGCCGGTGATTGTGCCGCCGGTCACGCTGGCGTTGATCGATATACCGTTGTCCCAGAGTTGAATCCGGTCGAGCGAAGAAGCGTTTGTGCCGTCCGTATTGGTCGTGGCCGTTGTGGCGGTGTTCGACGTAACCGTCACCGAGCCGGTGGGCGTGACCGTCATCGCCGCGTGGGCCGGATGGACCGCCAGCGCGGCCAGCATCAGGGCGGCAAGGCCCGTGGTCGCCAGCAGGTTTGTGCGCGTTGTGCGGGCGTTGTTTGTGTTGATGCGTTTGCTCATTGTGAAATCCCCCCGGTGTGAGCGACGAAATGTTTTTCACCTCCCCCTTGTGGGGAGGTCGCGAGCGAAGCGAGCGGGTGGGGGACCGAGTGGTCGACGCTCTGCCCCCCACCCGATCCGTCTTCGCGGCTCACGCCGCTACGCCGGATCGACCTCCCCACAAGGGGGAGGTAGAAGTTTACGTTTGCGTTCTTCTTTCCCATGGCGCTCACCAGCTCTTCGTGACGCGCAGGCCGTAAAGCCGCGGGTCGGTGGTGAAGACGTTGGTGGTCAGCGCGGTATCGTCGGAGTTCAGGAACGCGCCGGTGATGGCCGTCGTATCGAAGATGTTCTTAACGTAGCCCATCACCTGCCAGCCCGATGCGCCGGTCAGGATCATTGCGAGGTTGACGTTGGAATAGCCGCGCAACTTGTCATACGGCCGGTCATTTTCTACGCGCGCGAAGCTCTGCGATTGCCAGTAGAAATCGCCATGCCATGTGAGCGCCCAATCGTCCGCCACCGGCACGGTGAAATCGGCCCCGAGAGAGGTGGTGAAATGCGGCGCGTTGGGAAGCTGATTGCCGCTGAGGTTCTTGTAGAAGCCTTGGCCGTTGTTCGTCTCCTGCGCGATGACAGGATCGGTGGGATCGAAACCCGTGGGCACTCCGTTATAATCAAGACCGGGATCATCCCCGTTCGACCAGGCCTCGAAACATGCAAATACAAGAGATCCGGCATCATTGTTGGAGGCGAAGGCGACGGGATCCGTCACCGGATTGCCGATCGGCGTGGAATTGTCGCCGCCATAGTTCGCGCGATTGACGGAGATCATCTGATTGACGACGGCGGTGGGAAGAATGCAGTTCGATGTTGCCAGAGGGAATGGCTTGATCACCATCCAGTCGGGATGATTGGCCTTGTCAGCGCGGTCCATCAGATCGATGGCTTTCGAGCCGTTCTTCAGCGTCGCGTTTTCGTAACCGCCGGCGAAATTGAAGCGCAGGCCGGGAATGGGCTCCCATGTGGCTTCCATTTCGGCGCCCTTGACCGTCGCGTTGAAGTTCAGTTGATGGCGGTGCGATCGACGATCTGGGAAATCTGATAACCTGTGTAATCGTAGTAGAACACGTCGCCATCGAGCGTCATCGCGCCGTCTAGCAACGTATTCTTCGTACCGAGTTCGTAAGCATTCACGAATTCCGGATCGAAGGTGATCGGATGCGTCACATTGCTGGACGACTGGAGGTTATTCGGAACCATGCCCGGCGGATTGGCGCCGCCGCCCTTGTAGCCGCGGGCGTAAGAGGCATAGACCATCGACTGATCGGTGAAATCGAGCTTGGGCGTCCACGTCGCGTTGAAGCGGCCGGTCCATTCCTTCCATTCCTGAACGACGATACCGTCCTGACATTGCGGATTGGCGACGACACAATACTGCGTAAGCCCCTCGCCCGCGAAAAGGACCTCGCTCGGATATTCCACAAAAGTCTTCTTGTCGTCCGTCCAGCGCAGACCGCCCGTCAGCTTTACTTCGGGTGTTACCTGATAATAGACCTCGCCGAAGCCTGCCCAGGAATTCAGCTTATAGGGATTCTCGCTGCGGAAATAATTGTGGCCCTGACCGTCGATCTGGCCGAGCGGATTGGGATCGATATAGGCGCAGCCATAGACAGAGTAGTATAAACTTGCGGGATCTCTGGGGCCCGGACCGCAGATATTTGCCTGAACCGGATCGAACGCGACATGCGGCGGCGGATTGCCGGTCAGGTCGGAATAGCTGCCGTTGAAATATGTCTGCAGCTCGGTGAGGATATTCGAGAACACGAAATAATCCTCGAGCGTCTGATAATGCATAAACGAGCCGCCGACGCTGAAATTCAGCGGTCCGGAATAGCTCGAAGCCAGCCGCAATTCCTGATAAAATTGTTGGGCGTGTTCGCGGGACATGTCCTGCGCCACAAAATTCGTGGAACAGCCCAGTTGCGGATCGCAGAACTGATCGTCCGTGCCGACAGCAACGGTGCCGAAGGTGAAACCGCCTGTGCCGGGCTGGAACGCGCCGGGGATCGTATTGAAGCGGTTATAATCTTCCGTCGAATAGAGGAAGTCCTTGTTGTAGCCGGTCTGCGAGGTCAGCGTCAGCGACGGCGTGATCTGATAGTCGGCGTTGAATTCCAGCGTGTCGTTCTTTGCCTGGTAGTGCGGCGCAATCGGAGAACCGATCACGCGCAAATTCGGCGACTGCACGTCTGTCCCATAGGGATTGAAGCCGTCCGGCATGATCTGAAAATAATATTCCGCGCCGGCGATGAAGGGTATCGCCGCGGCATCGGGTATGCCGTAGGCGGATTTGGCGTAGAGCGATCCCGGCAAACATCCTTGACCCGTCCAGGCCTGGCCGCCGCTATCGATATTCGTCACCAGCCCGTCCGGTCCATCCAAGGAAGACAGTCCCGAAATCCCTCGTGCAAAGAGCTCTTGGCGCTTCTCAGGCGATCATCGTCTTCGGAGAAATGTTCCCAGACGGCGGTGGCCGTCAGTTTCTCGATCGGATGAATGAGAAGCGATACGCGCCTCGACCACAGATCGCGGCCGTCGATCGGGCTGTGGAGCGTGGCATCGTTATAGGTGTAGCCCGTGCGCGCTTGGTCCATTCGCCGGCCACGCGCAGATCGAGCCTGTCGTCCCAGATGGGAATGTTGAGCATGCCTTCGTAACGGCGGTTGGTGTAATTGCCCCAATCGGCGGACAGATTCCCCTCGAACTGGTCCGTGGGCTTGGCGGTGATGACATTGACCACGCCCGCGGTCGCGTTGCGGCCATAGAGCGTGCCTTGCGGTCCGCGCAACGACCTCGCACTTGATTGACGTCGAAGAATTCCTGCTCGAAGAAATGATTGCGCAGGAAAGGAATATCGTTCAGCGCGACCGCCACGGCCGGATCGGTCGTCACCGAGATCGCCTGCGTGCCGATGCCACGAATCTGGATGTTGTAGCCGGTGAAATTGGTTTTCGAGAAGGTAAGGTTCGGCACTTCCTTCACAAGGTCCGGGCCACCCGCGATCTGGCGCGACGTAAGCTGCTCCTGAGACAACGCGGTAATCGCAATCGGAACCGTCTGAATGTCGCCCTTGATCTTCGACGACGTGACCACGACGGTTTCGACACCCGTGGCCGCTGCCGCCGCCACGCGCACAGATGTAGCTTGAAGTACGTCAGACCTCTCGATTTGTGGCTGATGCTGTTTGAGAATCTCGATCTGGCCCGCCGACGTTTGGTTGGCTACGAATCCGGTGCCGCGGAGAATTTCGGCAAGCGCCTGGGGCGCGGACATGTCGCCGCGCGCGCCGCCCGATCGCACGCTGTTGACGGCATCGCTCGAAACCACGAGCACGCCAGCCTGCGAGGCGTAGCTGTTCAGCGCCGCTTTCAGATCGCCGGGCGGAATGTCGAACGCCTTGGCCAGCGCGGGCGAACCCGTTGCGAGTGCGTAAATGGCCAAGACGCTTGCGGAACTGAACAATCTCAACTTTGTCATGTTTCCCCCTTGATATTTTCACCCGCCAGACGCGAGCCCTGAAGTTTCACCCTCACTGCGCGTCCAGCGATCCGATAATGATCTCGTTTCCATGTTGCTCTGCACGAAGTCCGAACAGGTTCTTCGCCAACCGCGCGAATTCCTCGCCGTCGTTCGCGTGAATGGCGCCGTTGATTTTCAGGCCATCCGCTTTGGGATCGGCGATCACAATTTTTACGCTGTTGTAGCGATTGAACTCCGCAGCGGCGTCCGTCAGCGGCGTGTTGTCGAAAACGAGAATGCCTTTGCGCCACGCCAGTTCATCGCGCAGCTCTTGTGCGGACTTTTTGGTGATGGCCAGAGACGCGCCCGTTGCAAGAGCGACATCGCCTGGCACCAAGGTTGCAATCTCGTCCTGCCTGCCGGTATCCGATTCAACGCGCGCGCGCCCTTCCACCAGCGCGACCCGCAGCTTGCTGCCGGATGTGCGGATCAGGAATTCCGTTCCCAGATCGGTGACCTTGTGACCAGCGACCGACACCGTGAACGGGTGCGCGGCATCGTGATGAATCTGAAACAGCGCCTCGCCGCCGATCAGTGCGACATCGCGCTGATTGGCGCCGATCTGCAGCACCGTATTTGTGTTCAGTTCGATTCTGGAGCCGTCGAACAGGGTTACGATCTTGCGGCCGCCGACGGGCGTGGTGAATGTCTGAACGTCAGGTCGGGCGAAATAGAGGTAACCGCCGGCGCCAAGAACCACGAAAAGGGCCAGGCTCGCCGCCATTCGAAAAAATGCGAGCCACGGCAGCCCCCGCGGCTGCGGCTGATTTTCTCCCAGGCCGAACGGACGAATATCCGCGATAAGGTCGGTGCGGTTCCAGCTTGCCTCCACGCGCCAGAACGCCGTCACATGCGCCGGCGTCTCGGCAAGCCAGGCGTCCAGACGCTTTTGGTCCTCATCAGTAAAGGTCTGATGCTCATCGCGCGCGATCAGCCATTCGACGGCCAGCGCTTCGATGGCCTTGGCCTCGTTCGTATGTTCGCGGCCCGCGGTCATGATTTTGCCTCAGGGCTGGAACGCTCCATGTAGAGCATGTCCGCCAGAAGATGCGCGGCATCCGTCAAATGCCGCTTCACGGTGTTTTCGGAAATGCCCATGCGTTGCGCGATCTCGGGCCGCGTCAGTTTCTCGACGCGCTTCAGGATCACGGTTTCGCGGCAGCGCGGCGGCAGGCGGTCCAGCGCGATCTTCAGGTGACGCAGTTCGTCGCGTGCGATCGTACTGCGATCCGGGCCGGGCTCATCGCTTGCGATGTCGAAGGCTTCAAGATCGGCAACCCCTTCGATCGGCACGATCCGGTTGTGGCGATACCGGTCGATGAGAAGATTCCGGGCAATCGTAAAAACCAGCGATTTGGCGGATCTGGGAATCTCTTTGCTGGCGCTCTCATAGACCCGCATATATACGTCCTGCCGCAGGTCCGCGATGTCGTCGCCATGGCGCCAGCTTTGCCGCAAGAATTGCACTAGCGATGCCTCCAACGGTAACACCTCGCGCACGAACCAAGCTTTCAGATCATGCGTGCTCACGCCCGCATCCTCTGGATGTGGATCGTCCGTTTTGCGTCTGGTGTCTGGCGTTTCGACCATTCCCCCCGCCCAACCGAGGGTTAGCTACCCAAGGCTACATCTATTCCGACGGATCAGGGGGCAAAACCGGGCCATTCGGATTCGCAAAAAAGTTCCATGAACTTCGCGAGCGCTGTTGAGCAATATTATTGCAAGACCGCCTGTTTCAACCTGTGCAGCGGCTCTTGTTCCCTAACTAAAGTCGACATTCGACAGTCCACTTGGCGAAGCGTTGGCATTGGTACGCGCCGTTCAGCCTCGATGTGCGCTGCGAAAGAGTATTCCGCAGTTGCAGCAATCTGGTTCTCACTGCACATCGTTGACGTATCGAATCTCATACGGTCGAGCCGACTAGGAATCAGCCCGTTCGCACCTGAGGGTTCTATGTCACCGACGCTTCTCCGGCTGCCTTCGGATTTTCAGAACGCCAGTGGATAAATCCGCGGGGCGGGCCCAGACGTGTGCGCTTCGGTTCCAAGATATTGTTTCAGCCGCCACTATCCAGCGCGTCTCACGCGTACTAGCGATAATTGGGAATTATGGATAGCCCGGACGGGTGATGGGCTCCGAGCGGGTTCCCGCACCAGCGACGTCATCTACGACCCGTTCCTGGGTTCGGGAACCACGGTGATTGCGGCCGAGCAATGCGAGCGTATCTGCTTCGGCATCGAGATCGATCCCGTCTATGTCGACGTCATCGTTCGCCGGTGGTAGAATTTCACGGGAGCGGCCGCGACATTGTCTGGCACCGGCAGTACATTCGAGAAGATTGAGATTGAACGGAAGCCCAATGGGAGCACGAGGACCAAGGCCACGACCGACAGCCCTTCGGGTGCTCGACGGAAATAAAGGCAGGCGCCCGCTGCCACAATACGAACCGGCACCGCCACCCGGCAAACCCGCCTGTCCAGACTTCCTGAACGACTATGCCCGCGCTGAATGGAACCGCGTGGCCGACACGTTTTATTCTCTGGGGACCCTGGCGCAAATCGATCAGACGATGTTGGCCGCGTATTGCACGGCCTATGCTCACTGGCGTCGGGCCGAGGAAGATCTCGAAAGAATGGCACAGGCCGACGCGACGACGCACGCTGCGATAATGCGGACCAAGCAGGGCAACCTTATCCAGAATCCGATGGTTGGGATCGCAAACACCGCGAGACGGGAAATGCAGCGGCTCGCCGCCGAATTCGGTTTGAGCCCCTCGGCGCGGACACAGATTGAAGCCAATCCGTATTTCGACGATCCCATCCTGAAGAAATATGGCCTGGTTCGATAATTTTGGTAGCTCGCATGCGGACCAGTCCATTTATAAAAAATGCGAGCGATGGATCGCTCCATCGCCCGTAGTCTTGCGAGCGAGCCGGGGGGCGGCTAACTCGTAAAAATAAGACCGATCAAGTCGTCGCAGGCGGCCGCAAGACGGAATCGGCTTGTTTGGCTGCGTCGTCCTCAAGCTTGGCGTGATCGAACCAGACGATGCGCACTTGCTGACCCTTGGGCGAGTATCCCACGAAATTCAGAGTCATGCCGAGATGCTCTCGCACCGGCTCCCGCTGGGGCACGGCGAATTTGTCCGTCTCGATGTAGAGCATAAGGCCCAGGATTTTCTCTTCGGGATGTTGCAGGCTCCAATCCTGAAGCTGCTTGAACGCGTAAGAGGAAATCCGCCATGCCATGTCGCGCTGGCGGAAATGCGATGCCACCATGCAGCGATATCTGAAGAACTTGTTTCGCAGGGACGCCGCATAGGCAATTTGCGCGGTGGCCACGGCCACCGGATCGTCTCCATCATACGCGATGGCACAAAGCTCGTTGATCCTCAGATCGATGAACTCGGGCGTAACACCCTCGCGCAGCCAGAAATTCTTTGCATCCTGCCGAGCCTTGGGATCGTCAAGCCCCCACAGCGAGCGAAAGACGATGCCACCGTCAGCTTCGTCCATGGACGCATCCTCCATCGGGGGCCCGATGTTACGCTCGCACGCAAGCGGCTGCAAAGCTAATCTCCCAGCCCGATGCTGATGCTGGCATAGGGGCCATTGAAGGTGAGGTTCGATGTCTTGCGCGCAGTCGATGCCACGATCCACCGCACCGAACCAGATATCGCCCTTATAACCGATAGTGATTTTCGAATGCGGCAGCTTGGCCGAAAGCCCTATGAACCCGCTGACATCGGGCACGATGACATTACGCGAACGCAGCGGAGCGTTATAGCTGCGTCCCGGATAAAGCGCCGCGGTAAGCAGTCGACGCCAAAAGCCGGGATGTGTAAGCTGATAGGCGTGCGTGGCGTGATCGGTCTTCGCCTTCTGCCGGCCGAACAGCATTGCACCTTCGATGCCCCAGTCCAGCGTTAACTCGCCCCGCTCCTTGTTTCCCGCCAGCGCCGTCGATGCGTTCCACGAAAGCGAGGGGCCGATGCCTTTGAAACTGCGCGACTGATGGCCGGTCAGACCATATTGATGGAAATATAAAAATTCACTGTAGTAGAGGAAGGCATACGGCCGCGCGGAGATATGCGTGCTCGATTTGGCGGAGAACTGGGCAAAGCGCACACCTGCGCTGATCGTGGAAGTGCCGTCATGGCCGAACAGCCCCAGCCCGACATCCTTGCCCGCCTGGAAATCGAGAATGGTATGGCGCTCGCTATTCTCGCGACAGCGAATCGGAAAACGCTGCGGCGTATTTGTGGCCTCCGCCGGCGGTCAGCAATTCCGGACCCTGATAATGGGTATGTTTCTTGTCGTGTGAACGGCCATAGTTCACGCTGGCCGAGAAAATCCAGTCCGAACTCACCGGCTGGAAAATGATCGTGCCCTCGCCGCCGATGGCGATGCTGGTCGGCGCCTGCTTCTGGCCGAAGGATTTCTTGCCATAGATGGATGGGCCGCCGGATACGGTGTCGAATGGATTGGACGAGACGCTATCGAACCCCGCCTGCGGGAAGGTGAAGAAGGGCGCGCTGAAGGCGTGGGAAGTGCCCTGCATCATTTGCATCTGTCCGCCGAATTCGATCCAGATTTGCGGACGGTCGGCGTCATCGGCTCTCGCCACATCGACCGACGAAATATAGGCGGTCAGAGCTATGGCCGAGACACCGGTCAGCAATTTCCAGCGGATGGTGGCGCGGTCGTCGTCGGTTCTGATCAATTCGCTCATTGTGTGATTCCCCCCTGAAGAGCGCACGCCGCCGCAATCCTCATTGTCATGGCCCGCGACTGCGGGCCACCCAGTTGGAGCCGCACGGACGGCGAAGCGGTGAGACGCGATTCTTGTGAACCCTTTGACATCCGAGACGGTGTCACCTGGGTGGCCCGCATTTGCGGGCCATGACATCTGTTTTGTAGCGAGATCGTTCTTCATGGCGCTCACCAGTTCTTCGTGACGCGCACGCCGAACAGGCGCGGATCGGTCAGGAACACGTTGGTCGTCAGGCCGCTGTCGTCGCTGTTCAGGAAGTCGCCGGTGATGGCCGTGGTATCGAAGACGTTCTTCAGATAACCCATCACCTGCCAGCCCGACGCACTCGTCAGGATCAGCGCGAGATTGACGTTCGAATATCCTCGAATCTTGTCGTAGGGCCGGTCGTTGAAGACGCGCGCGAAGCTCTGCGATTGCCAGTAGAAATCGCTGTGCAATGTCGCGGCCCAATCTTCAGATACCGGCATCGTGTATTCGCCGCTGAACGATGCCGTGAAATGCGGCGCGTTCGGCAGTTCATTGCCGCCGAGCGGTCTTGGAGAAACCTTCGCCATTGTTCGGCGGCAGGCCGAATCCATTATTGACGTCGGCCGGAGCGTGTCGGATCGACGCTCAGCGGATCGTAGCCGGGATAAGGCGGCGTGATCCGGTTCAGAATTGCTCCCGTGAAATTCGGTCTGTGGGGTTCTCCACATAGGGCAGCAGCGTCAGCGGATCGACGTGCTCGTCCTCGGCAAAACCGCAAAGCGAAACACCCTGATTGCCCTCGCTGCCCTGGAAATATCCCTGTATCGCCGCTGCCACGACATAGGCCGGGAGGATGCAGTTGGACGGCAACGTGACGAACGGTCTGAACAGCACCCAGCCCGGATGGCCCGCCGTGCGATCCATCAGATCGACGGAACTCTGACCATTGTCGATGCGCGTGTCTTCGTAACCGCCCGCGAAATTGAATTTCAACCCCGGAAGCGGCTCGTAACATCGCTTCCAGTTCGGCGCCTTTCACCGTGGCGTTGAAGTTCAGATTGATCGCGGTGCGATCCACGATCTCGCGAGATCTGATAGCCGGTGTAATTGTAGAAGAAAATATCGCCGTTCAGCGTCAGCCCGCCATCCAGCAGCGTGTTCTTGCTGCCGAGCTCATAGGCGTCCACGAATTCCGGCTTGAAGGTGAGCGGATGAACGGGGACGCCGCTTTGCGAAGTAACACCGTATGAGAAAATGACGGCTCCCGGCGGATTGGCGCCGCCGGCCTTGTAGCCATGCGCAAAAGAACCATAGACCAATGTCTGGTCGGTGAAATCGAGCTTGGGTGTCCAGTTCGCGGCGAGCCGGCCGGTAAGCTGGTTCCATTGCTGGTCGATGAGGGGAACCGCTAGGCGAGTAGGCAGATAGCCATAGCCTTCGGACAGAAGCTCGCTGGGGATGTCGATGAAATGCTTCTGATCGTCGGTCCAGCGCAACCCGCCGGTGAGCTTCACCTCGGGCGTGACAGCATAATACGCCTCGCCGAACCCGGCATAGGAATTGAGCACATAAGGATTCTGGCTGAGGAAATAATTGTGGCCCTGACCATTCACGCTGCCAAGCGGATTGGGGTCGATATAATAGCACACCTCCGTCGGCACGCCCGCTCCATCGGCCGGATTGTGATATTGATAGCCGTAAGCCCCGTTTTGAACCCCGTTTTGAAAGCATTCGCTGTTGTCGGAGACACCGGGCATCCAGGGCGTTGCGTGGCCACGCGATTTCAGGTTTACGCCTTCATCGGCCGCAAACAGGCCCAGCGTGTTGGCGAAGACGTAATAATCCTCCACCGTTTCGTAATGCATGTAGTTGCCGCCGACGCTGAAATTGAACGGGCCGGTGAAATTGGAGGCCAGCCGGAATTCCTGACTCAACTGCCAGGCATGTTCGCTTGAAATATCCTGCGCCACGAGCCGGTCGCTGCAGCCGAGTTGCGGATCGTCAAAATAGGAATATGCGGGCGAATCGCCCGCGGGCACGCTCCGGCACGCGGACTGGGGAATGATCACCGTGGCAGCGCGGACGTCACCACCTCCTCCGTTCTGAGGAGGCTGAAAGATTCCCTCGGCCGTGTTGAAGCGGTCGTAATCCTCCGTGGACCACAGGAAATCATTGTTGTAGCCGGTCTGGGAGGAGAAGGTCAGCGACGGCGTGACGTTGTAATCGACGTTGAATTCCAGCGTGTCGTTCTTGGCCACATAGCGCGGATTGATCTGTGTTTGGATCACACGCAGATTCGGCGATTTCACGGTGCCGGCATAAGGATCGGTGACCTTCACATCGTCGGTAACCCATCCCGCCACGACAAGAGGCAGCGCAAAGCCATACGGCACTCCGAACGAATCCTTCGAATACAGCGATGCAGGCAGGCAGCCCTGGCTCAGATAGCCCGTGGTGATTGTAAAGGCCGCGCCAATCGGGCTGCCGCTGGGCTCCGATACGGGAACGCCGCCGACATTCAACAGGCCCGGATTGTTTGTCGGGTTGTCGGTTTTGCACAATTGCTTGGCCGTGCGCATGCGGTCGTCGCTCTCGCCGAAATGTTCCCAGACGAGATAGGCCTGCACGCTTTCAAGCGGATGCCAGCCCAGCGTGACGCGGCTCGACCATAGATCGCGGCCATCGACCGGGGAGCCGGTGATTTCGTTGGTCGTGTAGCCATCGCGCTTGGTCCACTCGCCCGCGATGCGCAGATCGAGCTGATCGGCGTCGATGGGAATATTGACCATGCCTTCGTAGCGGCGGTTGTGATAATTGCCGATATCGGCGGACAGCATCGCTTCGAACTGGTCGGTCGGCTTGGCGGAGACGACGTTCACCACGCCCGCCGTGGCGTTGCGGCCATAAAGCGTGCCCTGCGGCCCGCGCAGAACTTCAACCTGATTGACGTCGAAGAATTCCTGCTCGAAGAAATGATTGCGGATGAAGGGAATATCGTTCAGCGCCACGGCCACGGCCGGATCGGTCGAAACCGAAATCGCCTGCGTGCCGATGCCGCGGATTGTGATCGAGGAGCCGGTGAAGTTCGTTTTGGTGAAGGTCAGGTTCGGAACCTCCTTCACCAGATCCGGCCCGCCCGCGATCTGGCGCGAGGTAAGCTGTTCCTGCGACAGCGCCGTAATCGCGATCGGAACCGTCTGGATATCGCCCTTGATCTTCGACGACGTGACGACGACAGTTTCCACACCCGCCGCCGCGTGCGCCGGCGCGGCATCGGCCAATTCGACGGGGCGCGCCACTTCCGAACGCTCACTGGCGCGCGCGATGCCGACGCTGCCTGACGGATCGCGCATCGATGCGAAACCGGTTCCCTTCAGGATGCGCGCCAGGGCCGCGTCGCTCGAAAGATTGCCGGTCACCCCGCGCGTGCGGATTCCCCGGATCTCCTCATTGGCGACCATGATCGCAATGCCGGTCTGCGAGCTATAGGCATCGAGCGCGGATTCCAGCGATTCGGGAGGAATGTTGAAATTCTCCGCCGCGGCAGCGCTTGCGATCAGCGCAGGCGATATCGATGCCAGAAGTGCGACCCGAAATTTTTTCAACGTCTTCATATTCCCCCCTTACGGTTCAATTTTCCGGCCGGACCTTTCGATCCGTTCGATGCGGCTTCACTTTCGCGAAATGACGATGGCCTGCCCGCGATCCTCGACACGCAAACCCAGCACGGCATGCGCCAGGCGCGAGAACGCGTACACGCCGTTCACCGGGAATGTGCCGTTGATGGTGATTTCGCTCGCGGCGGCATCGGCGATCACGAGCGTCTCGCGGTTATAGCGGTTGAACTCGGCGGCCGCATCCGCAAGCGAAGTGTGATGGAAAACGAGCATGCCTTGTCGCCAGCTCAGCGCATTGACGATTTCGGCCAATGGCGCGCGGCTGACCGAAACGCCATCCTTGCGCGCGACCGCGACATCGCCCTCATGCAGATCCCGGCTGAAATCGCTTTTCACAGTGCCGAAACCGACGCGGCCTTCGAGCACGGCGACGCGCAGGAAATCGGCGCTGCGGCGCACGGCGAATTCGGTGCCGATGTCGACGATCTTCCGCCCGCCCGCGACGACGACGAAAGGTCGGGCCGGATCGTGCTTGACGTGGAAATAGGCTTCGCCGCGTTCGATCCAGATCCTGCGCTCCGTACCGACAAGGGAGGCTTCGATCACCGTGTTGGTATTGAGTTCGATCTGCGAACCGTCGGCCAGCGTGAGCAGCTTGCGCTCGCCCAGCGCCGTGGAATAGGTGGCAGCGCCATGGTTGGCCTGCGTGTAATAGCGGGTTCCAAAGCCCGCCAGCGCCGCGATAAGCATGATGGCGGCGACCGCTTTATATATAATCGCGCGCGTGTTCTTGCCGGCCCGCGGGTTCTCGCGCGGCACGGATCCGCGCAAGGCGGCCAGACGATTGGTCTCGCTCCACGCGCTTTCGAGCCGCCAATATGCGATCTGATGGGCGGGCGATTCCGCCAGCCACGCATCGAGGGCTTCCTGATCGCTCTCATTCCAGTTTTCATGAAGCGAGCGCGCGATCCACGATGCAGCTTTCGCACCGGTTGCCTTTGCGCTATCGGGCGGGCTTGAGGATTCGTGCGCGCTCATAGGCCCCTCCGCAGATCGGCGAGATCGCCGTACAGCGCATCGGCCAGCGCCGCGATGCCGTTGGACAAATGTTCGGAAACCGTGTCCTGGCTGATGCCCATGCGCGCGGCGATCTCGCGATGGGAAAGCCCTTCGATCTGCTTCAGCACGACGGCTTCGCGGCAACGCGGCGGCAGCTTGTCCAGCGCTGCCTGCAAACGCCGCAAAATATCTTTCGCGATAGCGCTGCGTTCGGGACCGGGCGTCTGCACGGCAACGCCCAGCGCATCGAGATCGGCGACGGCGGCAATGGGCACGATCTGCTCGCGGCGCACGCGATCGACCAGCAAATTGCGCGCGGTGCGCAGAATGAATGTCTTGGGATGCTGCGGGATTTCGCGGCGCGCCGCCTCGAACACGCGAAGATAGACCTCCTGACGAAGGTCTTCGATGTCGCTCTGATTGCGCCAATTCTGATGCAGATATTGCATCAAGGCTCCTTCGTAGGGAAACACCTCACGAATGAACCATTGCCTCAAGTAGGACGCAGCCACGCGCGCATCCCGACAAGGCTCTGTGCCCTCGCCATGTGTTCCCAAGTTTTCGACCATCCCCGTCAGCTTCCCCCGTGGGTCACGAGCTGAAGTTTAGGACTGGCCAATAGACGAAGCAGCGCGAGAAATTGGGGGATGGCCGGGCAAGATTTTTTGCATCTGCACAGAGGTCAGGCGCGGAGAATTATTGTTGCTCGGTCAAAAGCCCGGATTGGGCGATTCCTGACGCAGTGAGATGTGTCTGTCTGGCGGTGCACAGCTGAATGACTGCGCAGATGCAACAAAGCGGCCCCACCCCTTTTAGCATCGGAGACAAATCCGACCTCGGGCTTTGCGCGTGCCACTTGGGCCAACGCATGAATAAGAACCAAGCTAAAACGCGCAGGAGATATTGCCTAGCACCTTGCCCAGTACGCACCAAATTTCGCGTCACTTGGTGATAATTCACGGCTATCGTGAGAGCTTCGTTTCAGTCGCCGCTATCTCACACGCGTCATCCCCACCAGCGATAATTTGTAGTTATCGCTGCTCCGGGCAACGCCACCGATCTAGCGACGTACAATTATGTGTCGTCGCTACGCTTGTCATGCCGCTTGTCGATGCGGCCAGCGCCACCGCGCATCGTAGAGCGGAACTCAGCGCGCGGGCACAGCCTGGCGATCTATCCGCGAACCCGGCTGCACTACCGTTCGATGATGCGAGAGCCGCGCCCGAGCTGCAGGCCACACAGCCACCTGCCGTCGCAGAGGCTCAGTCCCAAGAGAGTTGATTCTTCGGAAGCTTGCCGCTCGGATCGAAGATGGCGATCCGATGCGGCAGCTCCTTGCCCCAGTCCCATAGCACTAGGTTCTGATCCTCGGCGCTGGCGCGATGTGCAAAACTCGGCACGAGAATGCCGGCAATGCCCTTGCCGATCAGCGTGCGCGCCATCTGCCAAGACGGCGGATCCTTTCCGGCGGCTGCAAGCGCGAACCAGGCGCACGCCATATCGGTCAGCGCAACGCCATGTTCGGCGCGGCCTTTCTCGTCTCTTAGATCGGCGACGTCTTCACAATCGACGTCATAGCTGCACAGGACGCAGGGATCGATCTTGTGCGCGAAGCCCTGATTGATTTCCTTGATGGCAGTTGTAAGCGACAGGCTGAGATAGAGCGCGCGTGTGCCTTTGGGATTGAAGCGGCCGCCATGCAGCACCGCGCCGCCGCCGGACAGTGGCGTGAAGGACCATCGGGGATCGTGCGCCCGAAAGCACGCCCCCTGAAACCTCACGCAAAGCCGCCGGTTGCGAGATGATCGAGATAGTCGCGCACAGCGCCAGCCCGACCGGCTTTGACCAGCGATTCCGCCGTGCGATCACCGAAAGCGGGAATCGGCTCGGCGCGATACCACGCCATAGCCTGATCTTTGCCGCCAGCCCAGCCGGAGACGCGGCCCACGATTTCCAGCATCTCGCGCATGCGGGTCTGGGTCTTGGGGGCGTGCGCCCGATCGGTCTTGTAAAGGGCCTCCCGATTTAGCCCGACGGTTTCAGCGAGCTGACCCTTGGACATGCCGAAATCCTTGACCACCCGTTCGACGACCACCCTACCGCCGTCATCAAGGAAATGGATGACCAGATTCTGCGCCGCAGCTTTGCCGGGCATGCGGTAGATCGCGCGGCGGGGTTTGCCGGACTTGGTTTTGGCGTTGGCGACCGCCCTGGTCGAGATGCTGCGTTTGCCGAGATCGGACATTGTCCTGTCTTTTGCCCTATAATTCTGGTAAAATATAGGACATCAAAGGACACAGCACAAGGGCCAAATTTGCATGCTTGGGAAATTTTCTGCCAAAGCAACTCCTTAACCCCGCGCATCATTCCTGTCCTGGCCCAGTCGCACCCAATACAAACGCTGTGGCCAGGATCGGGGTGCATGGGGAGATGTGGCGTGGCGCGGGGTAGAAGCCAAAAAGGCCGAGACCCGCATGCGGGCTCGGGCTGCAAGCCGAGAGCCCATCCGGTCTAAGCCCGGCGCGCCCTTCATGCTGGCAGGCATCGCACGCCGGCAAGCATCTGTGCGACACGGCTCAACTGAGATCGGGCTCCACCGACAAAGCTTGACTGCGGCGCACATCCCGGACCGAACCGGAGGGCGCCTTGAACGGCAGTTCTTTGCTTGTGTCGACCACCCAGGGATCGTCGGCGCGAAGGACGCGGTTTGCAGTGCGCCGCTCGAGATCCTCAAGAATCGCTTCGAAAGTCATAACCGCCTTGAGTATTTCCGGCACTTACTTCCGTGGACAGGGAGCGCGGTTCTTCGGTCGCCTGGTTGTCTGCCTTGGATGCTGCTCTAAGTCGAAGCCGAATTACGCCTGCTGCAAGGATGCTAGACAGCTCCTTCAGGCATTGGTCCGCGGGCATGCTCGTGGATCGGGTCGGGGGTGGTTTCACGATCGCTTTCTTGGCCATGGAAGGTTTCCCGGTTTCTATTGCAGCAACCGCTTCGCTCTGCGGCTGGCAACAGTCCAGTCGTTCGGAAGGGGGCGTTCTCTAGTCCATGGGAACGGTTCGAAATCCCGGAAAACGGGAATCCGGCCCAGAGAGCCTTAACTTCGAATTCCCCCATCCTCCGCCAGCCTTCGCTGCTTCGGCTGGCTTACGCCCGCAAATAAGGTTTGGCCTCCCCATTCAATCCTGCGTCAACCACCCGTCCGGCGCTGGACCGCGGCGCGCTTTCGAATTAGAGATGCTGCCGGCAGTTCAGACAGGATCGGTCATGAAATACGGCATCGATTACCGCTATCGCGCAAAGGGCGCTGCGAAGAGCGTTGACAATACGACCATGCAGCAGGCCGTAGACGTCGAGGTGGATGAGACGCAGTTCGCGCTTATTCCCTTGGTCGGCGACTATGTCGATCTGCCGGGCGAAAACGATTTCCGCCATGTCGCGATCAAGGGCAAGGTGGCCAGCCGCCTGTTCCACTACAAGCTCGGTTATTGCTACGTCATCATCATGGTCGAGGAGACCGATGACGATTGGAGCAAGATCGCGCCCTGACGCAGCGATTGCCCAATATTGTTTTTCCGCATTTGGCCGATTTGATCCGCAAGGCTTGAACCGGCGCTGATCGATTGCATATCTGGTGCGTCCTGGACCAGAAGTGAGGTTTGGCTTGCCCGTTTTCGATCATGCCGCGTTGACCGCGTTTTTGCAGGTCGTGATGATCGACGTTGTGATGGCGGGCGACAATGCCGTCATCATCGGAATGGCGGCTTCGCGCGTGCCGAAAGCGGATCGCGACCGCGTGGTGTTCTGGGGGCTTGCGGCTTCGGTTGTGCTGCGCGTGATTCTGGCGACCGCCGCGGCCAGCATTCTGGAAATCATCGGATTGACGCTTGCGGGCGGCGTTTTGCTTTTGTGGGTGGCGTGGCGGTTCTACCGCGATCTTACGCAACACAAGGAAGACGGCGCCGAAATCGCGGCACATGCGCCCAATGGCGACAGTCTTGCCAACGCAAAAGCCCTGCGCCGCGCGATATTGCAGATCATCGCCGCCGATCTTTCCATGTCGCTCGACAATGTTCTGGCGGTGGCCGGCGCATCGCTCAATCATCTATGGGTGCTGGTGGCGGGGCTTATATTGTCGGTCGCGCTCATGGGCATCGCCGCCACGCAAATCGCAAAGCTGCTGAAGCGATTTCCCTGGGTCAGCTATGCGGGCGTTCTGATCGTGCTTTATGTGGCGCTGCGCATGATCTGGATGGGCGGGCTTCAGATATTTCACGCCGCGTGAGCGCCGTCATCAAGCTGTCATGCAAGACTTACTAATGTCTGCGCGTTTCGCGAAGGGTGACGCGCCATGACGATGGGTTTGCTTGTCGGAAGTTTCGGAGATCTGGTGCGGATGCGAAACGCCATCGCGCCCGGCACGCAAGAGCCCGCCAAAGAGCACGCTTTTCCGGCCGAGCTTGCAGCGCTGCGCGAGCGGTTCGGACACCATATCGTTCTGCTCGCGCTGCTCGCCCGTAGCGACGGCGATTTCGCCGATTCCGAGCGCATTGTCATTATCGAACATTGCGTGGCGCTGGCCGGGCTCGACGCCAGAGGCCGAGCCTCGGTCCATGATTATCTTCGGGACTACCGCCCGGCGCTGGCCCAGCTCGATCCGGCTCTGAAGCGGCTGGAAGCCGATGAACATAGCAATATCAATATGTTAGTCGATTCCGCCGAGCGACTGATCCGGGCCGATGGAAGGGTCGATCCGGCCGAACGCGGGCTGCTGGACCGCATGCGCCACGAGCTGGCGCGGACGCATTAGAGCCACAGCGGTAAACCATTATGACCGAAACCCTGCCAGCGCCTTGAACAGTTTCATAAAATACATGAAGCTGGCCGCATAATAAGGGTGTTAAGGGGCTAAAAGTGGGTCGTCGGAGCGCACTGCGGTGGGCGTCCGGTCCGGCGCAGTTGGTGGCGCTTGCGGCAGGATTGCTCGTGAACGGCCTTCTTCTTGGCAACGTTGCCATGGCTGCACCACCGTCTTTGCCCGGAAGTGCGCAGCCCGGCCGCGACAGGCCGCTGCCCGAACCGCCGCCACCGCAACCCGGATATGATTTCCGCATCGAGGCACCGCATCGCTCGCCGGTGCCGCGCGACGTCGATGCAATTCATTTCAAGCTTGCCGATATCCGCATCGAGGGTGCGACCGCGCTGCCCGGCCGAATCCTTCAAGCCGCTCTATGCCGACCTCATCGGCCAAGACGTCACGCTATCGAAAATCTACGATGTGGCCGACGCGATCGAGGGCGCCTATCGCAGCGCCGGTTATCCGCTGGTGCGCGCATACATTCCGCCACAGCGCGTGAGCGACGGCGTTTTCACCATCAAGGTGATGGAAGGCTATGTGGCCGCGGTGTCCGTCGAAGGCGGAAGCCCGGATCTGCAGGCGCGCATCAAGCATTATCTGGCCGATGCGGTGAAAAGCCGTCCGCTGAAGCTTGCGCCGCTGGAACGCGGGCTGCTGCTCATCAACGATATTCCCGGCGTCACCGCGACGGGCATTTTGAAAGCGTCGGCGAGCACGCCGGGCGCGTCCGACCTGATTGTGGCGGTGGCGAAGCCATGGATCAGCGGCGGGCTTGAAGTCGATAATCGCGGCTCGCATTTCTCCGGCATCTGGACGATCACCGCCGACGCCGCCATCAATGGCGTTATCGACGGCGCGGATCAATTGAGCGCCAGCGTGACCGGCTCGCCCCATTCGCAGGAACAATTAGGCGCGCAGGTGCGTTATCGCCATCCCATCGGCGATGACGGGCTTACCGGATCGCTGCTCGGCGTCATCACGCGCGGCCAACCGGGCTCCACGCTCAGCGCCTTCAATGTGCGCACGGACTCTTATGCCTTCGGCCCGCGGCTGACCTATCCGCTCATCCGCTCGCGCGCGCAAACGCTGCTGTTCGACGGCGGATTCACGGTGCAGGACGCCAAGGTCGATATTCTGGGCACCGGCATCAGCCACGATCATTGGCGCGTGCTCGATCTCGCCACCGATTTTCTCGCCAATGATTTTCTCGGCGGCAGCCTTGCGGGCGTTCTCGACGTGGCGCAGGGGCTGAATGTGTTCGGCGCCACGCCCAACGGTTCGCCGGAATTGTCGCGGCGCGGCGCGAAAACCGATTTCACGAAATTCGTCGTCAATGCGCGCTTGCTGGAACCGCTGGGCAGCAGCGGTTTCAACCTCATGCTGGGCGTGCAGGGCCAATATTCCTTCTCCCCGCTCGTCGTGGGCGAAGAGATCACCTTCGGCGGCAAGCAGATCGGGCGCGGCTACGATCCCGGCGCGGTCACGGGCGACCGCGGCATCGGTGGGTCGGTGGAATTGCGCTACACGCGAAAGCTGACGGATACGGGCCCGCTTGTGGCGCTCGAGCCCTACGCATTCTTCGATGCGGCCGCGACCACCTACATCAATCACGGCGCGAGTTTCGATCCTTCGCTCGCCAACGAGACGATTGAATCGGCGGGCGGCGGCATCCGGTTCTGGTTCAATCCGAATATCACAGTCGATCTCGAAGCGGCCCGCACGCTGCGCGCGGTGCCCGGAAGCGATGGCGGCAGCAAGACAACGAAAGTGCTCCTCGATGCGTCGATACGATTCTAAGGCCTTCGGGCTTGCGAGATCGGTGCGCATGCGCACCGCCAGAAAATTGTGCGCGATGGGTCTTGCCGCGTGCATGACGACATTTCCCAACGGCATCGCATGGGCGGGCGGGCCGAGCGGCGGCACGGTCGCGGCCGGCAGCGCCACGATCACGAACCCCTCGGCCAACATCACCACCATCGATCAGGCATCGCAGAAGACGATCATCAACTGGCAGAGCTTCTCGATCCCCAGCGACGCCGCGGTGATCTTCAACCAGCCCAATGCGCAGGCCATTGCGCTGAACCGCGTCACGGGCGGCGACATGTCGTCCATCGAGGGCGCGCTTACGGCAAATGGCAATGTGTGGATCATCAATCCCAACGGCATCATGTTCGGCCATGGCAGCCAGATCAATGTCGGCTCGCTGATCGCCACGACATCGGACATCAACGATTCCGATTTCATGAGCGGCAAATACGCGTTCACCAAGGCCGGAAATCCGAACGCCTCGGTCGATAATGAAGGCACGATCCGCGCCGGCGACGGCGGCAATGTGGTGCTCGCGGGGCCGGTGGTTTCGAACGGCGGGCTGATCCAGGCCGATCTCGGCACTGTCACGCTTGCGGGCACCGAAGCCTTCACAGTGGATTTCCAGGGCGACAATCTGATCCGCTTCACAATGGCAGCGCCGCAGACAAGCGCCGGGCCGAAACAGCTTTCCGTTTCCAACGCGGGCACGATTTCGGCCAAGGGCGGCCATGTGGTGATGACCGTGCGCGCGGCCGAAAGCGTGGCCGACGAAGTGATCAACAACACCGGCGTGGTGGAAGCGACTTCCGTTCACAATGAAAACGGCACCATCGTGCTCGATGCCGGAACCGGCGAGGCCGATGTTTCGGGCACGCTGGACGCATCGGGCAAGGGCGCGGGCGAAACGGGCGGATCGGTCGCCGTCACCGGCAACGCCGTGCGCGTCGCCGACGGCGCAAAGATCGATGCCTCAGGCAGCACAGGCGGCGGCACGATTTCCGTGGGCGGCGATCTGCATGGCGCAGGCGCCACACCCAACGCGCAGACCACGAGTGTCGGCAAGGCCACCCTCAGCGCCGATGCAACGGGCAACGGCAATGGCGGGACCATCGCTGTGTGGTCCGATCAATCGACGCAATTTTCCGGCAACGCGAGCGCGCGCGGCGCGGGCACGGGCAATGGCGGCTTTGTGGAAACGTCAGGCGGCACCCTCAACGTCATGGATGGCGCCCATGTCGATACGAGTGCACCCAAAGGTCTCACCGGGGATTGGTTGCTCGATCCATCAAATATCTTCATCCAAACCGGCGGCGGCGGTACGGTCGGCTGCGCGACCACGAATTGCACGATCGCGCCCGACACGATTACCACTGCGCTCGACACCACGGATGTCAGTTTACAGGCGACCAGCGAGATCGATGTCTATAACGCCATCAACTATTCGAGCTCCAACAGTTTGAGCCTGCTTTCGAAGGGCGACATTTACGTCGCCGCCGATATCCAGAACAGTGGCGACGGCGCCATCAACGTTGTGGCGGGCTGGAACGGAACGACCGATCCGGCGCAATTCGGAAACGCGGGCGTCTATGGCAACAACAGCGGCTCGGTCTATGTGACGTCGGATTACGATCTCGATCCCGATGAGGACTATAGCTCGGAAGCCGAAGAGGGCGAGGCCCATGAAGTGGCCGTCGGAAGCGCGGGCGGCGCAACGCTGGTCGCCGGTGACAATGTTGAGGTGCTGGGCTATTTCGGCGACTCCCAGATCGGTTATCGCGGCACTGGCGGCGGCGACATCAATGTCTATGCCACTGGCGACGTCACGCTCACGGCGAGTGCAAACGGCGATTGCAACGAATGTTACGCCCAGATCGGCAATGGCGGCATCTTCGCTGACGGCGATACCGGCGGCGACATCAATGTCTATGCCACTGGCGACGTCACGCTGACCTCCGGCTCCAGCGTCTATAGCTACGCCCAGATCGGCAATGGCGGCGACACCAGCACGGGCAACGCCAGCGGCGACATTCTCGTCGATACCGGCGGCTCCGTGAATCTGTACGGCGACGGCGATTACGCTCAGATCGGCAATGGCGGGTGGTACGCCCAGGGCAACAGCAGCGGCATGGTTACGGTGGACGCGGGCGGCGGCGTCACGCTCACCGGCGGCAGCGCGACCCCTTATGGCTACACGCAAATCGGCAATGGCGGCCAGAGTTCGTATGGCAATTCCAGCGGCGACGTTCTCGTCGAATCCGGCGGCGCCATCACGCTGGTCTCGGAATCCGGCAGCGAAAATTACGCCCTGATCGGAAACGGCGGTTATCCGAACACGAACGGCAGCGTCTCGGGCGACGCCAGCGGCAGCGTCACGCTGTGGGCCCAAGACAATCTTCAATTCGACGTTTGCGGCGGTGAGAACTGCTCAAGTCAGGGCACGGTCTGGGTGGGCAATGCCGCGCCCAGCGGGGTGGCGAGCGGCAATCTCACCATCATCGCGGCCGATCAGAAGGACAATTGCGGAGACAATAATTGCAACGCCGATGTCGGCGCCATGGTCGCGTCTGCCCTTGGCGACGACGCCAACGGCAATTACATCGACGGCGCGGGCGGCAACGTGACCGTCGCCTATACGGATCCGCAGCACAATGACGCGCCGCAGCTCAACATAGACGCCGGCATTTCCTACGATTCGCCGTTCGATCTGACAATCGTTTCAGGCAACAACGTCAACATCCCAGGATCGCTCCAGAACGCAGGCACGGGCGATCTCACATTGGTATCCGGGTGGAATCCGAGCGCAGTCACGCCAGAGGACATCATCGCTCAAGCGGGCGCGGACGCTTCGATGGCCGGGTTGTTCGCCGCAAACCCCGCGGCATATGGAGTGGATGACGGGAGCATCCTGATCGGCGGCCAGAACGCTTGCCAGGACGCCGAAGGCGAATGCGGCTCGGCCGCGGGTTCGGCGGGCGGCACGACATCCATCTTTGCCGGCGACGTAATAGTGGAAGCCGACAATGGCTCCGCCCGCATCGGCTATCACGGCGCGGGCGGCGGCGCGATCAACGTGTTTGCCACAAACAATGTGACCCTGACGGGAAATGACGGCCAGCATGCCGCGATCGGCAATGGCGGCGGCGACATCGCAAGCAATGTCACCGGCGATATCAATGTTCAGGCGGGCGGCCAGCTTCAGCTTTACGCCAACAACAGCGGCACGGCCTGGATCGGCAACATTGCTCAAACCGGCGGTGTCGAGACCGGCAATGTCAGCGTGATCGCGGCCAGCGAAGACGACAATTTCGATATCGGAACGATCATCCAAGCCGATCTCGGCGACGATACGAGCGGCCATTACATCGCGGGCGCGGGCGGCAACGTGACCTTCGGCTTCACAAACCTCGAAGGCGACCAGTCCATCGATCATGGCACCGAATACAACAGCCCGCACACGCTCAGCATTCTGTCCAACGAGGGCCTGAATATCACCGGCTCGCTTGTGAACGACGGCACGGGCGCGATCAATATCGTGGCGGGCTGGAACCCGGTCGTCGTCACGCCCGATCAAATCTTGGCCGCGACCGATGGAACCGACGGCGCGATGGCCGCGCTCTTTGCGGCGCATGCGAGCGGCTACGGCAATGGCGGCGCCACCGTGACCATCGGCGGCGCGCAGCAGATCCAGGATCCCAGCGTCGGCAGCGCGGGCGGCACGACCACCGTGTTCACCGGCAATCTCACGCTCGACGCAAGCGATGCGGTGGCGCAACTGGGCTCTCCGGGCACGGGCGGTGACGTCACCGTCTTTGCCACCGGCACCGTCACGCTTGACGGCTCATCGTCCGTCAATCTCGCTGAGATCGGCAACGGCACAACGCTCGCCCCCGGCGGCGGCGCCATCACCATCAACGCAGCCGCAATGATCGTGAACGCCTATAACGCCATCCTCGGCGATATTGCGGCGATCACGGTCACGGGTTCGGGGAATGTCGGCAGCGCGGTTTCGCGCCTGCGGCTGTGGCTGAATGCCGTTTCCATCGCGACCGGGGGCGGCAATGTGTTCGCCTCGTCGCCCGGCGGCGGAATTTCCATCGGCGTCGGTGGCAACGGCGTCGACCTCGACGGTGGCTCGTTTACACTTTCGGCGGCGGGCGCGATTTCGCAGACGGAAGCCATTCTTGCGGACGCGCTTGACGTTTCCACCACGAGCGGCGTCATCACGCTGAGCAATTCCAGCAATGCGTTCAATACGCTGACCGTTTCAACAACGGGCAGCGACAACGCAACGATCTATGATTCATCGGCTGTTACCGTCGCTTCGGCTCATGTTGGTGGGACGTTCGCACTGACTTCGGCTGGGTCCATTGGTCAGAGCGGCGCGATTATCGCCGACGCGCTGGATGTTTCTTCGACGGGCGGGGCGATCACGCTCAACAATTCCGGCAACAGTTTCGGCACGCTCACGGCGGCGACAAGCGGAAGCGACAACGCGAGCGTGAAGGATTCTGACCGCCGTGACGGTGGCGTCCGCCAATGTCGGCGGCACGTTTACGCTGGCATCGGGTGGCGCAATCGGCCAGAGCGGCGCGATCATCGCAAACGCGCTGGATGTTTCCTCGACCGGAGGAGCGATTACGCTCACCAATTCCGGTAATTCCTTCGGCACACTTACGGTGACGACGAGCGGAAGCAACAATGCCAGCGTGAACGACTCGAGCGGCCGTCACAGTGGCGGCCGCCCATGTCGGTGGCACATTCACGCTGAATTCGGCGGGCGCAATCGGCCAGAGCGGCGCGATCATCGCAAACGCGCTGGATGTTTCCTCGACCGGAGGAGCGATTACGCTCACCAATTCCGGTAATTCCTTCGGCACGCTCACCGTTGCGACGAGCGGAAGCGACAATGCCAGCGTGAAGGACTCGATAGGCTGTCACTGTGGCCTCCGCCAATGTCGGCGGCACGTTCACGCTGGCATCCGGCGGGCGCAATCGGTCAGAGCGGCGCAATTGTCGCAAACGCGCTGGATGTTTCCTCGACCGGCGGCGCGATCACGCTCAACAATTCCGGCAATTCCTTCGGCACACTCACGGTGGCGACGAACGGAAGCGACAACGCCAGCGTGAAGGATTCGACCGGCGTGACGGTAGCGTCCGCCAATGTCGGCGGCACGTTCACGCTGACATCCGGTGGCGCTATCGGCCAGAGCGGTGCGATTGTCGCAACCGCGCTGGACGTTTCCTCGACCGGCGGCGCGATCACGCTCAACAATTCCGGCAATTCCTTCGGCACACTCACGGTGGCGACGAACGGAAGCGACAACGCCAGCGTGAAGGATTCGACCGGCGTGACGGTAGCGTCCGCCAATGTCGGCGGCACGTTTACGCTGGCATCCGGTGGCGCTATCGGCCAGAGCGGTGCGATTGTCGCAACCGCGCTGGACGTTTCCTCGACCGGAGGAGCGATTACGCTCACCAATTCCGGTAATTCCTTCGGCACACTTACGGTGACGACGAGCGGAAGCAACAATGCCAGCGTGAACGACTCGAGCGGCGTCACAGTGGCCGCCGCCCATGTCGGTGGCACATTCACGCTGAATTCGGCGGGCGCAATCGGGCAGAACGATCCGATCATCGCCAATGCGCTGAATGTGACATCAACGGGCGGCGCGATCACGCTCAACGATCCGGGCAATGCGTTCGGCGCGCTCACGCTTTCGAGCGGCGCGTATGGCGCGACGGTCTATGACACGGCGAACCTGACCGTGAATGCAGCCACCGCGAATGGCGGGCTCACACTTCTGACCAAAGGCAATCTTACCTTCGTCAATTCCGTGCAAGTGGGAAGCGGCAATCTTCTGGCCGTTGCGGGCTGGGACGGCACGACCGTCGATCCCGTCACGGTCACCACCGGCAATGCCTATGGCAACAATGGCGGCAGCATAATCATCGGCGGCGCGGGGGCATCGGGCGGCGTCGCAGTCGGCGCGTCGGGCGCGGCCACGCTTGCGGCCAGCACCATCACGCTTTCCGCGGTCAATGGTTACGCGCAATTCGGCATGCATGGCAGCGGCGCGGGCGTGCTCTCCGCAATCGCCAAGGGCGATATCGCGCTCAACGCGGGCGCGACCACGGGTTACGACGCGCAGATCGGCAATGGCGGCTATCAGGCCACCGGCTCGAACGGCGGCACGATCACGATTGCGGCGGGCGGCAATGTGAACCTCGCGGCCGGTAGCGGCACGGACGCCTATGCGCAGATCGGCAATGGCGGCAGCCAGAGCAATGCGAATTCGGCCGGATATGGCGACACGGGCGCGATCAGCGTGGCGGCCGCGAACGTCAACATCTCCGCCGGAAGCGGAAGCGCTGCCTATTCGCAGATCGGCAATGGCGGCTATAGCGTGGGCGCGGGCCTTACGGGCACCGCGAGCCTCACCGGCCAGATCGGCGTGACCGTGAGCCACAATGTGAATGTGAATGGCGGCGGCGGCGTCAATGCCTATGCCCAGATCGGCAATGGCGGCGGCTTCGCCAACACCAATGCGGGCGCAAGCGCGCATGGCACGACATCGGGCGACATCACCGTCACCGCGCCGCCGTCGCCTGCGGGTGCGGTAACGGTCGCGGGCGGGGCGGGCGGCAATGCCTATGCGCAGATCGGCAATGGCGGCTACAGCAGCAATGCGCCGAGTGCTGCACCACACGGCAATTTCGTCATCGGCGGCAATGTGACGGTCAGCGATCTTCTGCTCGCCGGCGGCAATGGCGGATCCTTCGCCTATTCCCAGATCGGCAATGGCGATCTCAGCCATTCGGCGCTGGGAGATATTTCGGGCAATATCGTCATCATCACCAATGGCGGGCCGGTGACGCTCAATCAGGGATCGGCGTTCGACAGTTTCGCGCTGATCGGCAACGCAACGGGCACGGGCTCCGTCACCGGCAACATCACCGGCTACACGCCGCCGCAATCCACGGCCAATGGCACAATTGCCTCGCTCACCACCACGCCGCCGACCGTGCCGACGGATTCGACGGGCAACACGCTGTTGCTGGTGAACGGGCAGCCGCAAACCGGCACGGGCACGCCGGGCAGCGGCAATCAGGCCGGGCCTCTCGAAGACCTGACGGATGGCAGCGGTTCGGGCCAGCAGGAATCCTCCGACAAATCCGACAAGGCCGCCGACGCGGTGGCGGATTCGCTCGACGGCTCCACCAAGAAGGCGACTTCGGAAATCTATTTCGGCGGGCTTCTGACCAAGCTGCAATCTGCCCCGCCTTCGGCTTCGCCGCATGGCGTGCCGCCCGCGGACGCGAATTATTCAAGCTGGGGCAACGAGGCCTTCTGGCAATGAGAATAGCGGCGGCAACATTGGCGATCGTCGCGGCCGCGCTTGCGGCGGCGGCAATCGCGCGCGCGGATGAAACGCCTATGCTTGGCCGCAATCTCGCGGGCGAAACCTGCAAGATGGACGCCGCACCCTCGCTTATCAGGAACGCGAACATCGTTTGCGGTGAATCGAACGCCGCCGCGGGCACGGTGCGCATGGCGTCGGTTCCGCAAGATCTCGCAACGTCGCGGGAGCGCCTGAAAGCGCTGATGGACGGCGCGCGCGCGCTGCGCAGCCAGGATGCGGAACAGGCCAATTGCGACGCGCCGCAATGGATCGGGCCGGACAATGGCATCGCACTTTCCATCTGCACCATCAGCGGCAATGGCTGGCCGCATATCGTGCTGGCGGCGTCTTCGGGCATCCGCGCTTTACGAAGCCGATGGCATGCCCGCGCAATTGCCGGTGCTGGTTGGCGCGCTGTCGCATCTCATCGGTCAAAACAATGCGACGGCCGCAATCGACGCGGGCACCAAAATCATCACCGCGAAATTGTCGGCCGATGTGCTGGGCGCGCGCGCCAGCGACGCGGCCGATTACAAGAAATATGTCGAGGCGGGACGGCTTGCGGGCGGCAGTGAGGATTATGCCGCGGCCGAAGCCGCCTATCGCCACGCGCTCGACATCGAAACCAAACTCTTCGGCCCCGATTCCACGCCGGTCGGCGAGATCCTCACCGAGCTTGCATTGCAGGTCAGCAATCAGGGCCGCTTCGACGAAGCCGATGCGCTGTTCCACCGCGCCACGCCCATTCTGGAACGCGCGGCCGAACCGCAATTGCGCGGGCGGCTTTCTTCTTATCTGGCACTTCACGCAGCGAACCAGCGCCATTTCGACGATGCGCTGAAGCTCGCACATCAGGCGACGACGGCGATCCGCGCGGAAGTCACCCAAGCGGGCGACGACGAGACTGACACCGCAGCGGCCGAGGGCGAGCTTTCGCACAGTCTCAGGCTCGAAGCCGAAATGGCGCTGAGGCTCGGCGATGTCACGGCGGCGCGCGCCTCGGCCGAGGAAGCGCTCTGGATCGTGTTTCAGCAGCCCGGCCTGCCGCTGTGGTGGCGGCCCGATACGCTCGGCGCTGATGGGCGAGGTCAACGCGCAAAGCGGCCGCGTCGTCGCCGCCGAGCGCAATTTCAAGGACGCGGTCGAACTCGACAAGAAACTCTTCGGCGACACCGCACCCACCGCATCGGCCAATCTTCAGCTTGGCGCGTTCTATGCGGGCGACCAGCTTTATGCGCCCGCGCTTGGCGCCTATCGCGAAGCCTTTCGCATTCTGGCCACGAACAAGGTCGCGCGTTCCCATGTCGTCGCCGATCAGCTTCTGCCCTATTTCGACGCCGCGGCCGCGCAGGCAAAATCGCCCGCGCTCGACAATGAGATGTTCGAGGCAGCACAGCTTGTCGGCGGCGGGGTTCGCGACCAGACCATCGCGCGCATGGCGGCGCGCGAGGCGGCGGGCACGCCCGCGCTGGCCGAGGCCGTGCGCGCGGTGCAGGATGCGCAGCGCGCGCGTGACAGCGCGCGCATCGAACTGGCCGCCGAGAATTCCAAGGCCGACGAAGACCGCGACGCAAAACGCGTTCAGACGCTTGAGGCCGCATTCGCGGCGGCGTCCAAACAATATGACGCGCTCGCGGGCGGCCTTGCGCAATCCTTCCCCGCTTATGGAAAGCTCGCCGCACCCGGACCTACGGAATTGTCCGCCGTCCAACACGCGCTTGCACCGGGAACAGCACTTGTCATGTATGTCGTGGGCGTCAAGGGAAGCTATGCGCTGCTCGTCAAGCCGGACGGGCTGATCGTGCACCGTATCCCGGCGCAGTCCGAAGCGCTCGCCGGCGATGTCGCCGATCTGCGCAAGGCGTTCACACCGGCGCTCGGCCGGGTTGCGCCCTTCAGCCTGAAATCGTCCTACGCGCTTTATGAGAAACTGCTCGGGCCGTTCGAAGGCGATCTTTCGGGCACGCAATCGCTGATCGTGGTGCCGTCGCCGGAACTGGCGAATTTGCCGTTCGCGCTGCTGGTGACGCAATCGCCCGCGCCGAACCAAAGCTATGGCGATGCCGCGTGGCTCATCAGGCGCATGGCGGTTTCCGATGTGCCGAGCCCGCGCGCATTCATCGCACTCGCCAATGCGGAAGCGACGCGCAAGCCCGCGCCCAAACCGATCCTCGCATTCGGCGCGCCGGATTTCACGGGCGGCGGCGTGGGCCTGCAAAGCCTTGCTTCCGCGTGCCTCGATGGCGGGCCGGTCGCGCCGGGAATTCTGCGCGCGCTGCCGCCGCTGCCCGACACGGCGGGTGAAGTGAATTCGGTCGCACATGCGCTCGGTGCTGGTTCGGATTCGGTGCTGCTCGGTGCCGCGGCAAGCGAGGCTTCTCTCCGGGCGCGCAATCTTTCCGATTACGGCGTCATCTATTTCGCCACGCACGGGCTTCTGCCGGGCGAGCTTCATTGCCAGTCCGAACCGGCACTCGCGCTCTCCCCGCCCGCGCAGGCCTCCTCGACCGCGACGGACGGTCTGCTGACGGCGGGCGAAGTGGCGGGCCTCGATCTCAATGCCGATCTCGTGGTCCTTTCGGCCTGCAACACGGCGAGCGGCGGCGATCTCAAATCCGGCGGCGCGGCACTCGAAGGTTTGGCCGATGCCTTCTTCGATGCGGGCGCGCGCGCGGTGCTGGCGAGCCATTGGCAGGTGCCCTCGGCCTCGACCGTCACGCTTGATGACGGACATGTTCGCGAATGTCGGCGCGCATCGCACGGACGGGCTGGCGCAAGCCTTGCGGCAGGCCCAGCTCGCGCTCATCGCAAAACCGGCAACAGCCCATCCCTTCAATTGGGGCGCGTTCACCCTGATCGGCGACGGTCAGGCATCGGGACTTCAACAATCGGCAAAGGCGGATGTGCCATGAAACGGTCAATCGCTCTTCTGGTTCTCGGTTTTTCTCTTGTTCCGGCGGCGGCATGGGCCGCACAACTTATCGTCGTGGAAGCGCGCGGCGTGGGCTATGCGCCGGGCGCAAGTGTGGATTCCGAAAAACCGATCACGCTCAAGGAAGGCCAGCATCTGACGCTGGTTTCGGAAAGCGGCGCGACGATCACGCTCGACGGGCCTTACAATCAGGCGCCGGGCGCGGGCGCGGTCAACGGCATTTCGCTGTCGATGAAACTCTCAGCACTTGCGGGCGGCGGCCAGCGCTTCTCCGAAGTCGGCACGACGCGCGCGGCGGGCGCTGCATCGCTGCCCTCGCCCTGGCTGGTGGATGCGAGCCGTTCGGGACCGGCCTGCGTGCCCGACGGTGAGACGCCCGTTCTGTGGCGCGAGGCGGCGGCGGGCCCGACCGAAATCACCATCACGCCCGACGATCAAAGCTGGCGGGCGACGATCGAATGGCCGGCGGGCGACGACAGGCTTGCGCTTGTCAAATCCGTGCCGCTGCATCCCGGCACGACCTATTACATCGACATGAACGGCGAGCGCCATGCTGTCAGCGTCATCGCCGTTCCGGCCACGCTGTCCAGCGATGCGATGCGCGCGGCATGGCTTTCCAACAAGGGCTGCGTGGCGCAGGCACAGGCGCTTTTGCGAACCCCCACATGATCGCACGCCTCCGGGCCTGGCTCCGGCAGAACGACAGATTTGTAGCCGAGGCGACGACGATTTCCGTCGCGCTGATCGCCGCCTTCATTGCTGTGGTGGCCGTGCGCAACTTTTCGGTGCTGGAACATACCGAGCAATTCGTCGGCGATTACGAAACAGTGGCGCTGACGCCCGCAGAAGCCGCAGGACAAAGACATCGTTATCGTCGCGGTGGACGAGGATACGCTCTCCCAATTCGCCTATCGCTCGCCGGTGGACCGCGCCTTTCTCGCCAATCTGCTGACCGCGATTGAAGCCAAGCATCCCCGCGCCATCGGGCTCGACTTCCTGTTCGACCAGCCGACGGAACCCGCCAAGGACGACCTTGCTCAAGCGCACGTTGCGCGACCTGAAAGTGCCGCTGGTGGTGGCTTACACCGATACGCCGGCGGTTGTTGACGACGCGCAGCGCACCGCACTCGATTGCTTCGTGCCGCCGAAGCAGCGCGCCTATGTGAACATGGGCGAGGACAATCTCGACGTGGTGCGCTGGATATTTCCCGGCGCGAAAGGCGATGACGGAAGCTACATTCCCGGTTTCGCGCGCGCGCTTGCGCAGAAAGCGGGCGTGAAGACGCAGGATCGCCAGATCCCCATTGTCTGGCACGGCGCGCCGCGATTCCGAAAACCCTGCCCTTTGCGGAATATAAGGCGCAGGTGTCGGGCATTCTGCCGGCAAGCTGGTTTGAAGGACAAGATCGTGCTCATCGGCTCCGATCTTTCGCTCACCGACCGCCACCGCACGCCCTTCGACGTCGTCGATCCGTACCAGATGGCGGGCGTGTTCATCCAGGCCCATGCGCTGTCGCAGCTTCTGCACGGCGCGCTATTCGCCCGATGCGGGATGGCTGGTCAATCTTCTGATCGTGTTTTTCTCCGCGGCAGTGGGCGCGCGGCTGGGGGCGACTGAACATGTCGCTGCCCGCGCGCGCGGGCGCTGGTCTGGGCTTCTGATCGTGCTGTGGCTCTTCGGGAGCGCAATGCTCTTTCATTACGGCGGCTATCTGATCGGACTCGATCACGCCCAGCATCGCGATGGCGATTTCGCTGTGGGGCACCGAATCGCTCACCGGCCGCGAAGCCCGCAAGCAGCGCGAATTCATCCAGGGCGTGTTCTCGCCATTACGTCTCGCCCAAGCTGGTCGAGCGGCTTGTGCGCGATCCCGACAAAGCCTCGCTGGAAGGCGAGCGCCGCGTCATGACCTATCTCTTCAGCGACATCGAATCCTTCACCAACATGTCCGAGCAACTGGAATCGCACGAGCTTGCGCGCGTGCTCAATGCCTATCTCGATGGCGCCGCCCAGGAAGTCCTGAAATTCGACGGCATGGTCGATAAATTCGTCGGCGACGCGGTGGTCGCCATCTTCAACGCGCCGGTGGATTTGCCCAACCATGCCGAACAGGCGGTGAAATGCGCGCTCGCGATGGACAAATTCGCCTTTGCCTTCAGCCAGGAACAAAAGGCGCGCGGCATTCCCTTCGGCATCACGCGCATCGGCGTTCACACCGGCCCCGCGGTGATCGGCAATTTCGGCTCGCGCGACCGCTTCAACTACACCGCGCAGGGCGATTCGGTGAACGTCGCCTCGCGGCTGGAGGCACTCAACAAATATTTCCACACCCGCATCTGCGTCAGCGACGCGACCAAGGACCTCTGCCCCGGCATCGTCTTCCGCCCGATTGCCGAGGTCGTGCTGAAGGGCAAGCACGAGGCCGTCGAAGTGTGGGAGCCGCTGCACGCCGACGATCACCGGCACGGCTTCATGGGCCGCTATGGCGAGGTTTATGAGGCGCTGAAGGCGGGCGATCCGGCGGCCTCCCGGCTGCTCGCAGCGCTCGCCGCGGACGCCCCCGAGGACCCCTGCATTGCGCTCCACCAAAAGCGGCTTTCCGCCGGCGAGACGGGCGTCGTCATCGTGATGGACGAGAAATGAACCATTTGAATTTCGCGGATTGGCGTGTTCGGATGGGGTGTGTTCGGCTTGTGGCCGGGGCTACCTTTCGATGATCCTTGCACTGATTGCCGTCCTTGTACTCGGCGTATTGCGCTTCTGGTTGCCGGGCTCCATCGAGGCCGTGCTTCCGGCGCCCGCGGGCGCGATCGTCGTGCACACGATCGGCGTGATCTGGATCCTGTCCGTCACCCTGCTGGTGGACCGGCTGATCCGCTTCTTCTTCTGGAACGGCTATCTTCGCCACCGCCGCGGGCGCGATACGCCGGCGCTGGTCGAAGACGTCGTGACCGTCGCCCTTCTCGTATTCGGGCTGTCGCTTGGGCTTTATCTCGAAGAGGGCCTTTCCGTCACCGGGCTCGTGACGGCGTCCGGCGCCACGGCCATTATCCTCGGCATCGCGCTACAGGCCGTGATTCAGGACCTGTTCAGCGGGCTCTCCATCAATATGGACGGCTCCTATGTACTCGGCGACTGGCTGACCGTCTTCACCGATCAGATGCCGACGCCGCTTTATGGCCGCGTTACCGGCATCACCTGGCGAACCACCTTCCTCACGCTGGAGGACGGCCGCCGCCTGATGGTGCCCAACCACATGATGACGGCGCAGCCGGTGCTCAATCACAGCCAGCCTGCTGGGCCCAAGCGCTATTTCGTCGAAATCAGCGTGGACAACCGCATCCCCTTCAAGCGCATTCACGACGCGCTTCTGGGTGAAGCCTTCAAGGTCGTGACGCGCAAGGGCTTCGCGCGCCACCCTTCGCCGAGCGTGATGTTCGACCGGCTGGGCGAGGATGGCTGCTATTATCACATCCGCTTCTATGCCTATCCCGGCGAGATCAGCGTTGCGCGATGCCGGTCGATCATGCTGGACGCGATGCTGGATGTGACGCTGAAAAACAATTTCGCCTCGCCCGTGCAGCAGCTTGAGATGCAGCCGCCGCCGAATCTGGATTTCACGGTGGGCGAAAAGGAAACCCGCGCGGTGCTGGCGCGCGCGCCGCTGTTTGCGAGCGCGCTCGACGAAGAACAGATTGCCGATCTTGCCCGGCATTGCACCGTGCATCAATTCCCGATCGGCGCGGTGCTGATGAAGCAAGGCGGCGAGCCGGGACCGATGTATGTCATCCTCGAAGGTGCGGTGAGCATCACCATCGCGGGGCCCGACGGAACATCGCATGAGGTCGCCGTCTCCGCGACGGGCGACATTGTGGGGGAGATGTCGCTAATGACCGGCGCGCCCCGCACCGCGACGGTGACCGTGGTCGCCTCGATGCGCGGGCTTGAAATCACCAAATCGGGAATTGAATCGCTTCTGCAAAAAACGCCCGGACTGGCCGAGCGTTTCAGCGCCATCCTCGCCCAGCGCCAGCGCGAGCTCGACCAGACCGCCGATCATGCCGCGCGCCGGGCAAACCCGGAGACGGACATTCTCACGCGCATGAAATCATTCTTCGCAAACGCGCTGGGGCTTGCCTGATATCCGAGGGGATCGAGGGTCCGTACTCAATTATCCCGTAGCCCGAAGGGACGCAGGCCTTTTGGCTCGCGTCGCGGCCACGGGATAATTGAGTACGGACCCTAGTTGGCGTAGAGACCATCCTCTGGCGGCGCATCGGTCAGAATCTCGAAGGCCGCGCCATGCGCGCTGTGCAATCGCGCCGGCGCACGGCCATGCCGCTCCAGCAACAAATCGCAAGCCGCAAGCTTGCTGTTCAGGCAGGTTTTGATCCCGCCCGGCGGATTGCGATAGCGCAGCGCCACGATATCCCGCGGCCGCGCGCGCATTTGCACATGCAGGCGATCGCCATTCTGCGTGCAGGTAAATGTCCAGCGCCCCGGAGCGTAGCCGGCCTTTTGCCGCCACGACCGCTCCACGCGATTGAACGAAAGAATTTCATTTTCATGGCGCAGCACCGCCAGCGTCATGACCGGCGACCAGAATGGGCCGAGCTTCAGCCGCGCACTGGCGCATTCGAGAAAGGCGTTTGGATCATTGTCGAACCCGCAGACCTGACCCCAGGCATAGGAATCGGTGTGCCGCACGCCCCAATTGTGATTCTCGCTGCCGATCCAATCTTCAATCGCGATGGTTTCGCCATCGACCACCAGCGCGCCATCGAAATGCGCGAGTGGGGTCGTCACCAGCGCCTTCGCCTTGGGAAAGCCGCGTTCGTACCATTGCGGCGGCAAGAGCAGCAAAGGCTCCGTGCCGCCCCGATAGCGCAATCGCCACTCGAGTTGATGGCTGCCGCCACGCGCGCGGCCGCGCGCCTCACCTGGCTTGAGCGTGCTTTCGCCGAATTGCAGATCGAGACCTTCGGGGCCGATGCGGCAATCGCTCCACGCGATGTCCTCTTGCGCCGCGATCGGATGCGCCCGATTGCCGTCGAAATATATGGCCCAGACTTCGCCCAGCTTCGGCAGCGAATCTCGCGCGGGCACGAAAAGCGTGTAGCGGATCCAGAAGGCTCGGGGCTCGCGCGGATGATTGGCGCGCAAAAACCAGCTTTCATAATGGCCGCCGCGCGCCCCGCCAAACCGGGGGCGGCGGGCATAATCCACACTGACGCTCACAATGACCCCCTCGCTTCGCGGCGCGGAAACTAGCGCGAATGGCCGCGGCGGTCGATTCGGCCCGCCGAAACCGGATGATCTTTGAGGCTGGTCAAAGAACTTCCCGGCCGGCTCCGCATTATCCTAAAATCGGGACGTTCCCGGCCGATGCGCCGGTCCAAAGGGATGGGCAATGTTTCCCCTCGTTCTCAGGCGCGAAATCATCTTCTTGCTGCTTGCCAAGGCGGTGCTTCTGACCGCGCTTTATTTTCTGTTCTTCTCGCCCGCACGCCGCATCGATCCCACGCCGCACCGCATGCAGGCGCATCTCTTCACCGACACGATACGCTAGGGGACCCTTTCATGGATATTGTCGAGCTTTCGCGGCTGCAATTCGCGGTGACCGCACTTTATCATTTCCTCTTCGTGCCGCTGACACTCGGCCTGTCCGTTCTGCTCGGGATCATGGAGACCGTCTATGTGATGACGGACAAGCCCATCTGGCGCGATCTGACGAAATTCTGGGGCATTCTGTTCGGCATCAATTTCGCCATGGGGGTCGCCACCGGCATCACCATGGAATTCCAGTTCGGCACCAACTGGGCCTATTACTCGCAATATGTGGGCGATGTGTTCGGCGCGCCGCTCGCCATCGAAGGGCTGATGGCATTCTTCCTCGAAGCCACGTTCGTGGGCCTTTTCTTCTTCGCCTGGGACCGGCTTTCCAAGATTCAGCATCTGATCGCGACCTGGTTGCTGGCGCTCGGCACCAATCTTTCGGCGCTGTGGATTCTGATCGCCAATGGCTGGATGCAATATCCCGTCGGCGCGAAATTCAACGCCGACACGATGCGCATGGAAGTGAGCGACTTCATGGCCGTGCTGTTCAATCCCGTGGCGCAGGCGAAATTCGTGCATACGGTGAGCGCGGGCTATGTCACCGGCTCGGTCTTCGTGCTCGCCATCAGCGCCTATTATCTGCTGCGCGGACGGCACGTCGAATTCGCCAAGCGCTCGATGACGGTGGCGGCAAGTTTCGGGTTGGCTTCGGCGCTGTCCGTCGTCGTGCTGGGCGATGAATCGGGCTACACCGCCGGCCAGAACCAGAAGATGAAGATCGCCGCCATCGAGGCGATGTGGCAGACCGAACCCGCGCCCGCATCCTTCACGCTGTTCGGCCTGCCCGATCTCGCCACGCACACGACGAAATACGAAGTGAAGGTGCCGTGGGTTCTGGGCCTGATCGCCACGCGCTCCACCGACGAGGCCGTACCCGGCATCGACGAACTGGTCGGCGATGCCTACACGCGCATCAAGGATGGGCTCATCGCCTACAACGCGCTGCTTGCGATCAAGAAGAATCCGCACGATGCGGCGCTGCGCGCGACACTCGACGCGCATGTGCGACAATCTCGGCTACGCGCTGCTGCTGAAACGCCAGCGCGCCGATATCGAGAACGCAACGCGAAGCACAAATCCGCACCGCCGCCGCAAGCACCATTCCCGATGTGCCGGTGCTGTTCTGGTCGTTCCGCTTCATGGTGGGAATCGGCTTCTTTCTCATCGCGCTGTTCGCCACGGCGTTCTGGCTTTCGGCGCGGCGCAAGCTCGACCGCCACAGATGGTTTTTGCGCGCGGCATTCTTCAGCCTACCGCTGCCATGGATCGCGGCCGAACTCGGCTGGGTCGTCGCGGAATATGGCCGCCAGCCCTGGGTGATCGAAGGCGTGTTGCCCACCGCTCTCGGCGTTTCGTCCACCGATGCGGGCAATGTGTTGTTCAGCCTGCTGGGCTTTGCGCTTTTCTATTCGGCGCTGCTGGTCGTCGATCTCTTCCTGCTCACGAAATATATTCGTCTTGGACCGGACGCAGCACTTGCGCCCGCCGGCAGCGGAGTAACGCCATGCTCGATTATGAAACGCTTCGGCTGATCTGGTGGGCGCTGCTCGGCATTCTGCTGATCGGTTTTGCCATCATGGATGGTTTCGATCTCGGCACCGCCGCACTTCTGCCGTTCGTGGCGACGCACCGACATGGAGCGGCGCATCGCCATCAACACGGTCGGCCCGGTGTGGGAAGGCAATCAGGTGTGGTTCATCCTGGGTGGCGGTGCGATCTTCGCGGCCTGGCCCACGCTCTATGCCGCGAGTTTCTCCGGCTTTTATCTCGCTATGTTTCTGGTGCTGGCCGCGCTGATCCTGCGCCCCGTCGGTTTCAAATTTCGCAGCAAGATGGAAGCGCCACTGTGGCGCGGCATTTGGGATTGGGCGTTGTTCACGGGCGGCGTAGTGCCATCGCTGGTGTTCGGCGTTGCGTTCGGCAATCTCTTTCTCGGCGTGCCGTTCAGCTTCGATAGCGATTTGCGCTTTCAATCTACCATTACGCTGATCTCGCTGCTCAATCCGTTTGCGCTGCTGGTGGGGCTTGTCAGCCTTGCGATGATCGCGCTGCATGGTGCTGCATGGCTCAATCTGAAAACCGAAGGCGCTGTGCAGGCACGCGCGCGCGCATTCATCCCGATCGCTGCGATTGCCTTCGCCATTCTGTTTGCGCTGGCGGGCTTTTGGCTTTCGCAACTGGAAGGCTATCGCATCGTCGGGACAGATCGCCCATGACGGGCCATCCAATCCCATGCTCAAAAGCGTGGTGCGTTCGGCAGGCGGATGGATCGCGGGCGCGCATCCATGGCTGTGGCTGATGGTTGCCGATTGCGATTTTCGGCGCGGCCGGCGCGGCGCTCTTGCGCAAGATGCCGCTGCTTTCGCTTTCTTTCATCGGCGCTGGTGCCGGCGGGAACCATCGCCACGGCGGGCGCCGCACTCTTTCCGTTCCTGCTGCCGTCCTCATCCGATCCGAATGCGAGCCTGACCGTGTGGGATGCGTCGTCGAGCAAGCTCACGCTCGCGATCATGCTGGGGGCGGTGGCGATCTTCCTGCCGATCATTCTGGCCTATACCGGCTTTGTTTATCGCGTGATGCGCGGGCCGGTGCGCGAGGCCGACGTCGCGAAAAATTCCAAGACGGCGTATTAGGAGAAGATCATGTGGTATTTTTCCTGGGTTCTGGGGCTCGGCTTCGCGGTGACGCTGGCGGTGCTCAACGCCATGTGGCTTGAGCTGCGCGCGGATGACGGCGATTGAGCCAGGCAAAAAAAGAGGCGGGCTCGCGCGAGAACCCGCCTGCATCCGAAGCTACGGCCGGCACGGCGAAGCCTTTCGGCAACCACATGCACCTTTGCTCCAGCAACGGGCGTCGCGGATTCGAGGCGGCTTGCGGCCATGGAAGCGCAAGCACATGAAACTCTGGTCCGCACGGATGCGCGCGGGCGCGCACCCCTGCCCTGTATGGTCCCGCGTTGTCGCTACTTCACGCCTTCGCCCTCGCGCAATATGCAAGAACGAAATGGGAACTGAAAAAGCGCGTTTCAAGGGGTGCTGCGGAAAATATTTTGCGAGAACTGGCGCGGATGTAATTCGCGTCATTGGTGTTTCCCCCTCCCCTTGCGGGGGCGATTATGCCCTACTTGATTGGGAGGGCTAAATGAGCTTATTCAGAATAATACAAACCTCTACCTACCCGACAAAACTCCGGGTATCGTTTTGGGGTCTGAATAGGGTCAAATCATGGATGTGCCGACTCGCGTGGGCTTGGGAGGGGCGGCAATGCTGACCGTAGCGGGCATAGCCGCTCCTCTGGGGTCTTGGTGGATATCCGCGCCAATTATGTTGATATGCGCCGTAGTTGCTGTGTGGGGCCTTGCTCCTCTTGCTAAAGACCCGGCTCTTTTTAGAAAGGCGTCCCAGACCAAGAAGCTTCCGCCACCAATCCCTGCCAATGGTGATCCTTTGTGGGGGAAAGACTATTCAAGGGGACGAAAGCGCACTCTTTCCCCCTAGCAAATCCCTCGGTTTGTTTACATCCCCGGAACGGGCTATCTTCCTGCCCGGAGCCGCCCAAGGGCTGCTCTGGGGCGTGAGAACCCCTCTCCTTGGCCATCCCCCATGTCTTCCAATCCTGCAATACGGCTTTCAACAATCTCACAGGGGCTTTCGCCGGTGTTGAGAATTACAAAGCTGAATTGCGCCGCAATCATAGTTGCAGTCTGTGGATGCAGCCGGATTTCTCTAAAAACCAACTTAGGTCTGTGCGTAGCATTGAATTCGTCGCGCGCCAGACGAAGCGCCTTATCGGTAACGAGCCACAGCGTCAAAGTGAAAAAAGCAATCGCAAGCGTTCCGAGTGCGGTCAAAGCGCCTGTATTGTCGTTGAGAGTTCCGGCCTCACAATAAATCAAGAGGCCAATGTGGCTACGGAATTCTTCCTGCTTGTTGTTGGTATTGGAATGGTTGTTTTCGCTTATGCAGGATTGATAAGAGGGTGAAAGCGTTATCGCAAAAACACAAATAGAAACCGCACCAAATAACAAGGCACACAAAAATGCAGGCCTTACTATTTTCTGATAGTAACTTAACACGATCGGATTGCCTCGCCAAAAATATCCGCATTATCGCGGTTGTTATAGCGGAATTGGAATTCTGCGACGTACAGCGGGAGATATTTGCGGCTGACTTTGTGGAAGGTTCCCATGATGCCGCGCTTGAAGATGCTCCAGAAGCCCTCAATCGTGTTGGTGTGGACGGCCCCTACCACATAATTCTTGGCTTGGTGGCGAACGGCGAAATGGGGGTAGTCCTTGGAGAGCTTCCGATAAGCCGAATGCTCGTCCGTAGCCAGCAGCGAAACATCTGTAGAAACGACTTCGCGCACGAACTTCTCGAAGGTTTCGGTGCGGGTGTTCTCGATCACACGGGCCACGACATTGCCTTTGCGCTGGACGGCTCCGATTACGATTTCCTTGCCGGAGCCTTCGCCCCCGCCGCCGCCAGAACGTTTATCCCAATGTTTGTTCTTGTCCTTCCCGCCGATATAGGTTTCATCGACCTCTACAATGCCTATGAGTTTACGGAAATTCTGATCCGCCAATCCGGCGCGGATGCGGTGGCACATATGCCAAGCCGTGCGGTAGGAGCCGAAGCCCATGGTGCGGTAAATCTGGTGGGCGCTGACGCCCTTTTTGGAAGTCAGCATCATGTGGATGACGCGGAACCATTCTCTGAGGCCGATATTGGTGTTCTCAAAAACTGTGCCGACCAGCACGGAGAACCGATAGCCCTGCCCGGAGCAGCCATAGCATTGCCACTTGAATTCCATTGTCCCGACTGGATGCACCTTGTCAGAGCCGCAGCGCGGGCAATGGACGGCAACCGGCCAGCGATGCTTGGCGAGGTATGCCATGCAGGCGGGATCATTGGGGAAGGCTCTTTCCCATTGGGAAACCGTCATTTGATGAATACGCTTGGAGGTGGCCATGACTGAAATCTCCCTATCTGAGAGAGAATATAGCCTATCTGGGGCTACCAATCAAGTAGGGCATAATCGCCCTTGCGGGAGGGGGCGTGGACCCCGGACTTGTTCCGGGGGACGCGGGGGAGGGGTTTGCGCGATGCACCCCTCCCCCGAATGTTTTTCGCGTTCGCTACGCTCACACTCAAAACATTCGCCCCCTCCCGCAAGGGGAGGGGGAAGTGTGTTCAGTCCCCAATCCCGATACTGATGCTGGCATAGGGGCCGAAGAAGGCACGGTTTTCGTTTTTTCGCGCGTCGATGCCGCCGTCGATGGCGCCGAAGAAGAAATCGGCCTTGTAGCCGAAGCTGATCTTGGCGTCGGAATAGACGATACGAAAGGCCCACAACCCCGCCGACATTGGGCACGGTCACATTGCGCGAGCGGGTGCTGATTGGCGTTGACCGGCGTACCAACGTCGTGCGGAATAAGCGACACCATCCGATAGGGATAGCGCCCGCCCGCGTGATACCAGTTCGTCGTTTGATGATGCACTTTCGTCCGTTGGCGCCCGAACAGCATGGCGGCATTGACGCCCCAATCGAGCACGATCTCGCCGTCGGCAGGAATTTCCGGCAATCGCGGCGAGATCCATTCCATGAGATCGACGGTCCGACACCATGGAAGCTGCGCGAGGCCGACGCCATCGCCACGTTCAAATGGTAACGAACGCCCCTGAAACCGGTATATGGGAAGTGAAGGTGATGTAGGGGTTCTGAGTAAAGTAGGTGGTCGCTAGTAAGACTACAAAAATAGGGACGTAATACAATGGTCGGTGGTGGCATGCCAGTCGGGTTGCGTCCTGAATGTGTCGCGGGACCGCGACCGGAATTGCGCAAACCGGACGCCGACGCTGAGTGTCGAGGTGCCGTCCGCGCCGAACCTGCCGAGGCCGACATCCTTGCCTGCCTGGAAATCGAGAATCGCGTGCGTTTCCTGGCGCAGTCTTTTCCACGTCGGAGAACGGAAGCGCATATTGCCAGAACGGGTCTGCATGGGGCGTGGGTCGGCGGAAGAATAGGCTGTGTCGGATAGGATTCCTGGTGCAGGTTCTTGCTGCCCTTGGCGCGGCCGAAACGGATGCCCGCCGAGAAAATCCAGTCCGAATCCTTGGGCTGGAAAGATATTTTCGCATCCTCGTCGAAGCCGAAGCGCAGCACATCTCCGAGGCTGAGCGGAGAGATTTTTTCCGGCACAGGCCTGGGCGTGGCAAGGATGAAGGGCGGCGCGAATTGTTCTTCCGGCGCGCTGAGCTGGCTAAAATCGCCGCCCAGTTCGATCCAGATCGGGTGGCCGGTTCGCATCTTCCGCGCGTGCCAGCGCTGGTGGATGAAACATAGGCCGTCAGCGCCAGTGCGGACGCGCCTGTCAGCAGTTTCCAGCGGATGGTGGCGCGGTTGTCGTGTGTGTTGATGAGTTCGCTCATTGTGTGATTCCCCCCGAAAGAGCGCGATTACCTTTTCCTCCCCCGTTTACGGGGGAGGTGCTGAGCGAGCACTTGCGAGCGAAGCGGAGGGGGCGGACTCGGTGCTCGCCCCCCTCGCCGCCTTCGGCGGCACTCCCCCCGTAAACGGGGGGAGAAACGAGCAGTGCGGTTCTAGCTATCTTTCCCATGGCGCTCACCAGTTCTTCGTGATGCGCACGCCATAGAGGCGCGGATCGGTGAGGAACACGTTGGTGGTCAAGCCGCTATCGTCGCTGTTCAGGAAGTCGCCGGTGATGGCGGTGACGTCGAAGACGTTCTTCACATAGCCCATCACCTGCCAGCCGGACGCGCTGGTCAGGATCAGCGCGAGGTTCGTCGTCGAATAGCCGCGTATCTTGTCATAGGGCCGGTCGTTGAAGATTCGCGCGAAGCTCTGCGATTGCCAGTAGAAATCGCTGTGCAGCGTCGCCGCCCAATCCTCCGAGACCGGAATCGTGTATTCGCCGCTCAAGGACGATGGTGAAATGCGGCGCATTGGGAAGCTCGTTGCCGCTCAGATTCTTGGCGAAGCCCTCGCCATTGTTCTGGCGCAGTTGATCTGCGGCAGCAGGCCCAGGCCATTGTTGACATTGGCAGGTGCACTCGGATCGACGCTGACCGGATCGAAACCCGGATACCACCCGGAGAACCCGTCTGCAGCGGGGATTTAGCGGCGTCCGCCCAATCCACAGTGGGATATGGCGTATAAGTCGTGTCGGTAATGGGATCGTAGCTGCTCCGCGTAAGCGCGCGAACAGGCATTGGCCATGGCGAATGGCTCGCCGCCGATCGATGCCGCCGTTGACTCGTTGAATGAGCGCGGCGACGACATAGTCGGCAGAATGCAATTCGACGCCAGGCTGACGAAGGGCTTCACGACCATCCAGCCGGGGATTGGCCGCGCCGTGCGGTCCATCAGATCGATGGAGCTTTGGCCGTTGTCGACGCGCGTGTCTCTTCGTAACCGCCGGCGAAATTGAATTTCAGGCCGGGAATCGGCTCATACATCGCTTCGAGTTCGGCGCCCTTCACCGTCGCGTTGAAATTGTCGTTGATCGCGGTGCGGTCCACGATGCGCGAAATCTGATAGCCCGTGTAATTGTAGAAGAAGACATCGCCGTTCAGCGTCAGCCCGCCGTCCAGCAGCGTGTTCTTGGTGCCGAGCTCATAGGCATCGATGAATTCGGGCTTGAAGGTCAGCGGATGTATCGGACTGACGTGATTGTTCGTCTCGCGAACTGCCAGCAGCAATGCGCCCGGCGGATTGGCGCCGCCCGCCTTGTAGCCATGCGCATAGGAGCCGTAGATCAGCGTCTGATCCGTGAAATCGAGCTTCGGCGACCAGTTCGCGGCGGCGCGGCCGGTCCATTCGTTCCATTTCTGATCGACCGCGCCGGTGATGGGATAGCCGTAGCCGGGAACCAGAAGCTCGCTGGGAATGAGCGTGAAATGCTTCTCGTCATCCGTCCAGCGCAAGCCGCCGGTGAGCTTCAGATCTTGCGTGACGTCGTAATAGGCTTCGCCGAACCCGGCATAGGAATTCAGCACATAGGGATTCTGGCTGAGGAAATAATTGTGGCCCTTGATTGTTGAGGCTGGTGATGCGGATTGGGATCGATATAGATGCATCCGCGCTGTTCGGCGCTGTCGATATTCTTGGGCGTGTTCGGGCTGGAGATCGCTGTAGCCGCCGGCCACGCAATTCGAATTGTCCGAAAGGCGAGCAACGACACCAGGTGTGGTGCGTGAATTCCAGGGCAATGTTTGCGGTCTGCCCGATGTGACGCTATCGTCCAGGTATGAGAAGCCGAGTCAGCGAGTTGATGAAGACGTAGTAATTCTCCTCTGTTTCGTAATGCAGATAATTGCCGCCCACGCTGAAATTGAACGGGCCGCTAAAATTGCGAGGCGAAGCCGGAATTCCTGGCTCAATTGCCAGGCATGTTCGTCCGACAAATCCTGAGCCGACCAGCCGTCGCTGCAACCCAGTTGCGGATCGCAGAACACACCATCCGGACACAGCATATTGGCATTGATGTCAGCACGTTATCTTCGGTATCGACGTAGGCGCCCGGCTGACGGCGTGCACTGACATCCCCGCAGCAAGCCCGACGCAAGCATCGCCGACCGCCGTGTCGGCACAGCGGCCCAAGCCGTTGGGGTCGGGCGTGACGAGTGCAAGAGCGTTCGAACCTCGAATCGGCGTCAGTGCTCGTGAACTGCAGGCGTCGTATATTCGAAACGCGCCTTCGGCCGTGTCGAACCGGTTGTAATCTTCCGTGGACCACAGGAAATCCTGATTGTAGCCCGTCTGCGAGGTGAAGGTCAGCGACGGCGTGATATTGTAATCCGCGTTCAGTTCGAGCGTATCGTTCTTCGCCTTGTATTGCGGATTGAGCGTCGACTTCGATCTCGCGCAGATTTCGCGATTGCATCGTGCTGGCATAGGGATCGACGATTGCGCAGGTGTCGGTCGAACTGGATCGGGAGCGTCCGTGCCGGAAGCCGTTCGTAATAGGGCAGCGCATACGCCGTTCGGAACCTCGAAGACGTCCGCTGAATAGAGCGAAGTCGGGCGAGCAGCCCTGGCTGAGATAATCGTACGGCTGATAGCCGGCAGGAGCTGTGACCGGTGTGCCGACACCGGATACGCCGCCGGGACGCTTGCCGGGCCGGGATCGGTCTTGCACAGTTGCTTGGCCGTGCGCATGCGGTCGTCGTTTTCGGAGAAATGTTCCCAGACGAGATAGGTCTGCACATTTTCGGAACGGCTTCCAGCCCAGCGTGACGCGGCTCGACCACAGATCGCGGCCATCGACCGGTTGCCGGTGTTGCTCATTGAGTCGTGTAGCCGTCGCGCTTGGTCCATTCGCCCGCGACGCGCAGATCGAGCCGGTCATCGACGATGGGAATATTGACCATGCCTTCGTAGCGGCGGTTGGTGTAATTGCCGAAATCGGCGGAGAGCATCGCCTCGAACTGATCGGTCGGCTTGGCGGAAATGACGTTCACCACGCCCGCCGTCGCGTTGCGGCCATAGAGCGTGCCTTGCGGCCCGCGCAGGACTTCGACCTGATTGACGTCGAAGAATTCCTGCTCGAAGAAATGATTGCGGATGAACGGAATATCGTTCAGCGCCACGGCCACCGCCGGATCGGTCGTCACCGAAATCGCCTGCGTGCCGATGCCGCGAATCTGGATGATTGTAGCCGGTGAAATTGGTTTTCGAGAAGGTGAGGTTCGGAACTTCCTTCACAAGATCGGGACCACCGGCGATCTGGCGCGAGGTCAGCTGTTCCTGCGACAAGCGCGGTGATCGCAATCGGAACCGTCTGGATATCGCCCTTGATCTTCGATGACGTGACCACGACGGTTTCGACACCGGACGCGGCCGCGCTCGCCGACGCAAGCCTTATCGCGGCCGGCGCGGCAATCTCGCTGCGTTGCGGGTGCGGGTCGTCGCGCACAATCGTCACCGCGCCCGATGCGCGATGGTGGGTGATGAGGCCCGTGCCGTCGAGAATGCGCGACAGCGCCGCATCGGCCGAAAGGTCGCCCTGCACGCCCTTGGTCTGCACGCCCGCCACGACATCGGACGAGACGATCAGCGCCACGCGCGCCTGCTTGGCATAGGCGTTGAGCGCCGCCTTCAGGTCGCCGCCCGGCACGTTGAACTCGTCGGCGTAAGCGCCGCTCGCCAGAACCGCCGCACTCGCCCCGCCGATGAGCAGCGATTTGAAAAGTTTCAATCTCGACATGTCCCCTCCCCCTTCGCGGCCAGCGCCGCCCATTGCCGCGCCTCTCAGCGCGAAATCACGATTTGCGAACCACGGTTTTCGACGTGCAGCTTGAAGACGTCCTGCGCCGCGTCGGTGAACGCCGTCACGTCATGGATCGGGAACGTGCCGACCATGGCCAGCCGCGCCGCCGCCGGATCCGTGATGACGATTTTCTGCGCGTTGTAGCGATTGAATTCCTCGACGGCGCCCGCAAGCGTGGTGTTGTCGAACACCAGAACGCCGCGCCGCCAGCCAAGCTCGTTGAAGAGCGCGCTTTGCGATTTCTTCGATTCCGAAACGGTGTTGCCGGACGCCGTGACCACATCGCCGGGCGTAAGCATCGCGGTCTGTTTGGTCTCGCCCGCATCGAAGCGCACGCGGCCCTGCACCACGGCAAGCTCCATGCGGCCCTCGTCGCGGCGCACGAGAAACGCCGTGCCCAGATCGGTGACGCGGCGGCCGCCCACCATCACCACGAAGGGATGGGCCGCATCGTGCTTCACCTGAAAATAGGCCTCGCCCTTTTCGAGCCAGATCGTGCGCTCGGCTGTCGTCATGCGCGCGCGCAGAACCGTGTCGGTGTTGAGTTCGACCTTGGTGCCGTCGGCGAAAGCGATTTTTTCGTGGCCGCCCACCGCGGTCGAATAGATGCGGTCCTGCGGGCGCGATACATTCATATAATGCGCGGCGCCGGCGCCGATGACCGCGATCAACGCCAATGCCGCGGCGATGCCGATCAGAACGGGAAATCGCCGCCCCAAACTCGCCGGCGCCTCCGCATTGGGATCGCGCAGCGCCACCAGCTTTTCGGTGCGCGCGAAACCGGATTCCAGACGCCAATAGGCCACGCGATGGGAAATCGATTCGGCGAGCCAGGCATCGAGTGTTGCCTGATCGGTCTCGTTCCAATCCCAGAAATGGCGGCGGCGCACCCAGGCGGCCGCCTCGGCTTCGATATCGGCCAGCGGCCGCGCGCTTGCGGGTTCGCTCACGATTTTCTCCTGCTGTCGTCGGGCGCGCCGTAAACCGCATCGACCAGCACGCGGATGCCATGATCCAGATGCATCGACACGGCCGCTTCGCTGATGCCCATGCGCGCCGCGATCTCGCGGCCCGATAATCCCTGAATGCGGCCGAGCGTGACGGCCTCGCGGCAGCGCGGCGGCAAATCGTCGAGCGCTGCCTGCAAGCGGCGCAATTCGTCGCGCGCCAGCACGCTGCGCTCCGGCCCCGGCGCATCGAGCGCGATACCGAGCGCATCCAGATCGGACACCGCCTCGATCGGCACCACATGCTCGCGCTTTACCCGGTTGATGAGCAAATTGCGCGCGGTGCGGAAGACGAAGGCTTTCGTGTTGTCGGGAATCTGCGTCGCGGCCGCCTCGCACACGCGCTCGTAAACATCCTGCCTCAGATCGGCGATATCGGCCCGATTGCGCCAATTGTGCTGGAGAAACGATGTCAGGGCGGCTTCCAAGGGCAATACCTCATGGATGAACCATGCCTCCACGTCGGGCGCAGTCATCCCTGCGCCCGAACGGCGCGGTTCGGCGTTGTCACGATTGTTGTCCGGTATCTCGGCCATTCCCCCGCAAGCCGCCTGCTTTCAAGAGGGCAGTTTCAGGATCACGCTAAGGCAGACAAAGATACGCCTCTGAAATTAAGGGCGGCGGGGAAAATATTTTTGCTGCGGCGCAGCGTTCGCTATTGCGGCAGGCAGCGATTGAGCGTTTCCGCCAGCGCATCGCCATTGCGCCCCCGGATCATGCTGCGGTGGTCGCCGGGGACATTATATATGTGCAGCGCACGCGCATGGCTTTTCCAGATGCGCGCGGGGTCGGCCATCATCGGATCGCCCGCTTGCGATTTCAGAAGCGTGAGCGGGCCTTCGTAAAAGGACGGGCGATATAGCGGCGACCGCGGCGATGGTGGCGTTATAGACATCGGCAAGTGCGGTGGGGAATTCCTTGCGAATTCTTCGGCGCGACATCGCCCATGCGCCGCGCCAGCCTGCGCGTGAGCCCGGTGAGGATTTTGACGGAATAATCCAGCATGTCGCCGGGCGTAAGGCGCGCAAGTGCGGCCAGATGATGACGCGCGCGTTCCCACAATTTCGCGGTCCACACGGCAAGCGGCCATTGGCTGGCATGGGTTTGCGTATCGAGGAGCGCCAGCATATCGACCTCTTCGCCTTGCGCGCGCAAGCGGCACGCCATGTCGAAGGCGATCAATCCGCCCGACGAATATCCCGAAAGACGATAAGGCCCGCGCGGCTGCATCTTGCGAATGGCGGAGAGATAATACTCCGCCATCTCTGCGACGCTGCGATTGGGCTCGGCGTTTCCATCGAGGCCCTTGGCCTGCAAGCCATAGACGGGGCAATCGAGCCTGCGGCCGAAACCGAACAACTCCATCACATTGCCGCCAACACCATGCACGATGAAGAGAGGTGCGCCCTCGCCCTTCGCGCGGATCGGCACAAGCGGGGAGAATTCGGGCCGTGCTTCGGCTTCGATGGCGCGGGCGAGCGCGGCGACGGTGGGGAAATCGTAGATCATCGTCACCGGCAATTCGACGCCGAGCGCATCTTCCAGCATCAGCATCATTTCCAGCGTCAGCAGCGAATCTCCGCCGAGATCGAAGAAATCCGCATCGCGATCGATATATGGACGCTTCAAAAGCGCGCGCCAGATGGCGGCGACATTTTCCTCGATGAGGCTTGCGGCAGCGACTTTCGGCGCATCGCCGCATTCCGCTTCCTCGCGCGCCTGCATTTCGCCATCGCGCGCGATGAGCGCTTTCATGTCGAGCTTGGCGCTGGGAAGGCGCGGGATGGCGTCACACATATAAAGCCGTTGCGGCTGCAATTGCGGCGGCAACACTTCTTTCATGTAGGCGCGCAAGGATGGCTCATCGCATTCCTCGCCGCGCGCGACGACATAAGCGACAAGGATCGCCGCGTCGCCGATCTTTCGCGGCAATACCGCCGCATCGAGCACGCAAGGCCGCCGGCGCAACGCCGCTTCAATCTCGCCCGGCTCCACGCGGAAGCCGCGAATTTTCACCTGACGATCCTTGCGCCCGACAAGATCGATCAAGCCGTCTTCGCGCAGGCGCACGAGATCGCCCGTGTGCTGGATACGGCAGGTCGCATCGAGCGGATCGGGCGCAAAACCATCGGCCACGCAATGCCCGTCGATCCAGCGGCCGAGCGCTACATAGGGACTGCGCACGACAAGCTCGCCGGTTTCGCCGGGGCGCACCGCGCGGCCTTCATCATCGAGAATGCCGAGCGTGTTTCCTTCAAGCGCGTAGCCGATGGGCACGCGTGCGCCATCTGCCGGAAAATCGCGCGGCACAAACCATTGCATGATCGGCGCTTCGGTGGAGCTGTAGCCCAGCTCGATCAGGCACTTTTGCGGCAGCCAAGTGCGCAGACGCTCCACATCGCTCCACAACACCGCATCGCCGCCCACGCGCACGACGCGCAAGGAAGCCGGCGCGCTTTCTTCTTCAAGCTGCATCAGAGAGCGCAGCAGCGCGGGCACGGCATAGGCGATGCTGATTTGCGCGTCGCAAAGCCCGCGCAAGATCTGGCGAACGCTGGCGCGCTGCACATCCAGAAGATGCAGGCTCGCGCCGGTGAGCAGCGCGGCGAAACGCTCGCGCAATCCGGCAACCGTGCAGGACGAGCTGAACGGCATGAAGCGGTCATGCGCGTTGATATGGGCGGCATTCACATAATGCTCGACGCGGCGCAAGAGATTGCGCTGGCTGTTGACGATGCCCTTTGGCCGCCCGGTGCTGCCCGATGTGTAGATCACAATCGCCGGATCGTCCGCGCCAAGCGGGGCGGGCGCGAATGGCGCATCGGCGGCGGGGCCATCGAGCTCGATTTTCTTCACGCCGGGCGGCACGAGATCGGCAACCTCGCGCGCGCCGAAATAGCCGATGACGGCGGCCATTCCGGCATCGCCCATCACATCCACGATCCACTGCCTGGGATAATGCAAATCGAGCGGCACGAAGACGCGCCCGGCCGCCAGGCACGCCAGCATCGCAAGCGGAAATTCGCTCGATGCGGGAAGCAATATCCCGACAAGCGCGCCCGGTTCGGTTTCGGCGGCGATGCGCGCTGCGAGACTGCGAACCGCGATGTGCAATTCGCCGTAAGTCAGGCGCTTGCGGGAATCCTCGACGGCGATTTTGTCGGGGTATTTTTCCGCGACCGTTTCGAACAGCGCAATGATGGGCGCATCGAGATCGCTTTGAGAAAACGGCGCGAATTCGCGCTCGCGCGGCCCGTTCCAGTCAAGCGGAAGGGCGGAGGTTCCAAGCCAGCGGATCGGGGCTGCGCAATTCACTTGCTTCTCCAGCACCATCTGGGTTTGCGTGACGAGCGCCAGCAGCTTGCCATCCGCGCGCATGATGCGCGTCTGCCAGACCGAACTGCGCCGGCCCAGATGCAGCGGCGTGGCCTCGGCCTCGATGACGGAGCCTTCGGCCGCCGTGCCCATGAAATTCGTTTTGCTTTCGATGGTGGTGGTGGCCGCACCCTCCGGCAGATTGAGAAACGCGCCGATGGAGGCCACCATGTCGGCGAACGACATCATCGCCCCGCCATGCAGCATGTGGCCGGAGCGGCAGAATTCGGGGCGCACCTTGAGCCGCGCGCGCACGCAAGCTGGCTCGGCCTCGATCACCTCCACGCCCAAAAGCTGGGGGAAGGGTTGGTAAAGCGGCCCGGGCGCGCGCGGGGCCGGTGCCGAAACGGCGCGCATGGACGGGGATTGTGTCTCGATATGAAGCATGACGTCACCTCGCGGCGGTTCAAATTGAACGGCGGGCAGCTTGTTGGTCGGGCAAGACGCTTCCACACGAGAAGTGAAGGCAAATACGGTGCCACGCAAAAGTTAAGGGCGGTGGATGCATCCACCGCCCCGCTCAGAGGGATATGACCTGCTGTATTGCGCTAGTCACCTATGCCGATGCTGATGCAGGCATAAGGGACCGTAGAAGGCGCGGTCTTCCTTCTTCGCCGCATCGATGCCGCCGTCGATGGCGCCGAAGAACATATCGGCGCGATAGCCGAAGCTGACCTTCGCATCGGCGTAGCGCACGACAGCGCCGCAAACCCGCCGAGATTGGGAACGGTGACGTTCTTGCTGCGGCGGGCGAGTCGCGGATGGTGATAGACGGACGGTGTGGAGCCGGTGTACCAGGATAGGCCGATGCTTGTACTGATAGATGCTTCGTCTTCGTCTGATGGCTTTTCACTGCGCTGGCGCCCGAACAGAAGCGCACCGTTCACGCCCCAGTCGAATGTGATGCTGCCGTCGGCTGGATTGCCGGCGATGATTGGCGGACGCATCCCACGAGAGCGACGGGCCCGATGCCGGTGAATCTGCGCTTCGCGGCGAAAGAGCGCGTGGAAATTGTAATAGTGACGCCATGAGCACGTCCGATTCGTCGGCTGCGATTGATGCTCGACGTTGCTGCGCGAATTGAATTGCGCAATAGCGCACGCCCGCGCTGACGACCGAGCTTCCGTGCTGTCCGAACCTGCCGAGCCCGACATCCTTGCCGGCCTGGAAATCCAGAATGTGATGGCTCTCGCTGCTGTAGCGCTTGCGGATCCTGATACGCGTTGTAAAATACCGTTGTAAGATCGCATGGCGATGCCTGGTTTCCTGATTGCGCTCCTCGTGGCGGCTGGTCTTGCCGTAGCGGACACCGAGCGACAGGATCCAGTCGCTATCGTCCGGCTGGAACGAAATCTTCGCACCCTCGTCCCAGATCTTCGGCGGCGCCTTTTCAGGCCGAGATGCGATGCCGCGCCGAACGGCGATGATCAGAGGAAGGGCGGATGTAAAGACTTCCAGATCGTTCTTCGCTTCGCGCGAACTGGCCGTCCAGCTCGATCCAGATCAGCGGACGGCTGCTGTCTTCGCGCTTCGCCATACCGGCGGACGAAACATAGGCCGCACAGCGCCAGCGCCGAAGCGCCCGTGAGCAGCTTCCAGCGGATGGTGGCGCGATTGTCGTTCTTGTTGATCAGTTCGCTCATTGTGTTTCCCCCTCACCAGTTCTTCGTGACGCGCACGCCGAACAGGCGCGGATCGGTCATGAACACGTTTGTCGTCAGCGCGGTGTCGTCGGAATTCAGGAACGCGCCGGTGATCGCCGTCGTGTCGAACACGTTCTTCAGATAGCCCATCACCTGCCAGCCGATCGGCACTGGTCAGGATCAGCGCCAGATTGACGTTCGAATAGCCGCGCAATTTGTCGTAAGGCCGGTCGTTGAAGATTCGCGCGAAGCTTTGCGATTGCCAGTAGAAATCGCTGTGCAGCGTTGCCGCCCAATCCTCCGAGACCGGCATCGTGTAATCCGCGCCGAGCGAGGTGGTGAAATGCGGCGCGTTGGGAAGCTCGTTGCCGCCCAGATTCTTTGCAAAACCCTTCGCCACCATTGCGTCCGGCAGATGGTTGGATCGGTGGGATCGAAGCCCGCGGACGCAAACGAATTCTTGAATGCTGCGAAATCTGCCGCTGAAAAGAGCGCCAAGCCCCCCGCCGTTGGACCAGCGGCATCGCAGCGCGCCATGCAGAGGCCGTTCCGAAAACACTCGGCGGAATCGTCATCTCGAAGAATCTGCCGCACGACAGCTGCCGGCAGAATGCAGTTCGAGGTTTCGGCGTCGAACGGCTTGACCACCATCCAGCCCGGCGTGCCCGGCCGTGCGGTCCATCAGATCGATGGCGGATTGGCCATTGTTGACGCGCGTGTCTTCGTAACCGCCCGCGAAATTGAATTTCAGGCCGGGGATCGGCTCCCAGGTCGCTTCCAGTTCGGCGCCTTTGACTTTCGCATCGAAATTGAGATTGATCGAGGTGCGGTCCACGATCTGCGAAATCTGATAGCCCTTGTAATCGTAATAGAAGACGTCGCCGTTCAGCGTCAGCCCGCCGTCGAGCAGCGTGTTCTTCGTTCCCAGTTCATAGGCATTGACGAATTCGGGCGCGAAGGTCGGCCGGATGCGTGACGGAAGATTGCGCGCTCGTAAATTCGGCTGTCGGCCCCGGCGGATTGGCGCCGCCGCCCTTGTAGCCGCGCGAATAGGATGCATAGACCAGCGTCTGATCGGTGAAATCGAGCTTGGGCGTCCAGTCGGCCACGAAGCGGCCGGTCCATTCCTTCCATTCCTGATGGACGATGCCTGTCGACCGGATAACCGCCGCCGACCAGGAACATCCAGCTCGGAATGTTCCAGAATGTCTTCTGGTCGTCGGTCCAGCGCAAGCCCGCCGGTCAGTTTCAGATCGGGCGTGACCTGATAATAGACCTCGCCGAAACCCGGCATAGGAATTCAGGTCGTAGGGATTCTCGCTGCGGAAATAATTGTGTCCCTGGCCGTCGAGCTGGCCGATCGGATTGGGATCGATATAGGTGCCGAAACGCTTGCCGCCGATCGAAGCGACGTCGCCGCAACCGAAATCGGACGGACAATGCCTGCCGGACCGAACGTCCCGTTGAAGCACGATATGGGGGCTCGGCCGGATCGTGAATGGCGGCGTCGAAACCGTTGGAATCGTGGCATGTCGTGAAATCGCCCGGCCCCTGACCGTTGGTGAGCTGCTCGATGGCGGTGAGCAGATTGAAGAAGACGATAATAATCTTCGACCGTCTGATAATGCATGTAATTGCGCGCCCACGCTGAAATTGAGCGGGCCCTGAAATTCGAGGCCAGCCGCAATTCCTGGCTGAATTGCCAGGCATGTTCCTGCGACAGATCCTCGCCCACCATGCTGTCCGAACAGCCAAGCTGCGGATCGCAATAGACGCCGCCGGGCGTCGATGGTGTTGGCAGTCGCCGAGTCCGACAGCCGCGGCGATGTCCGGATGAAAATGCCCGGCGCCGTATCGAAGCGGTTGAAATCTTCGGTGGAACACAGGAAATCCTTGTTGTAGCCGGTCTGCGAGGTGAGCGTCAGCTCCGGCGTGACCGCGTAGTCGGCATTCAGTTCGAGCGTGTCGTTCTTGGCGCGATAGTGCGGCTCGATCAGCGACTGGATGACGCGCAGATTGCGTGGATTGCGTCTGGCTCGCATAGGGATCGATCGGGTTGAGCAGAACGCCGTTGGGACGCATTGCACGGCCGTTGACAACGAATTCGCCAGCTGCGACGAACGGAATCGCCTGTCCGTTCGGCGTTTCGAACGCATCCGTTCGAATAGAGCGACACCGGCAGGCAGCCCTGACTGAGCCAGGTTGCGCAAACTGGGCATCGAAGTCGGGACAGTTAGTCCGCGCCGGGTATGGGAGCGTCGAAGATCGAGACCATCGACCGACGTCGGCCCCGGATCCTTCTTGCAAAGCTGCTTGGCGGAGCGCAGGCGGTCGTCGTTTTCCGAGAAATGTTCCCAGACGAGCATAGGCCTGCAAATTCTCCACCGGCTTCCAGCCGAGCGTGACGCGGCCCGACCACAGATCGCGGCCGTCGATTGGCTTGCCGGTCGTCTCGTTGAACGTATAGCCGTCGCGCTTGGTCCATTCGCCGGCGACGCGCAGATCGAGACGGTCATCGACGATGGGAATATTGACCATGCCTTCGTAGCGGCGGTTGAGATAATTGCCCCAATCGGCCGAGAGCATCGCTTCGAACTGGTCGGTCGGCTTGGCGGAAATCACGTTCACCACGCCGGCCGTCGCGTTGCGGCCATAGAGCGTGCCTTGCGGCCCGCGCAGGACTTCGACCTGCGAAACGTCGTAGAATTCCTGCTCGAAGAAATGATTGCGGATGAACGGCGTGTCGTTGAACGCGACCGCCACGGCCGGATCGGTCGTGACCGAAATCGCCTGCGTGCCGATGCCGCGAATTTGGATGTTGTAGCCGGTGAAATTGGTTTTCGAGAAGGTGAGGTTCGGCACTTCCTTCACCAGATCGGGACCGCCCGCGATCTGGCGCGATGTAAGCTGTTCCTGCGACAGCGCCGTAATCGCAATCGGAACCGTCTGGATGTCGCCCTTGATCTTGGACGATGTCACTACGACAGTCTCGACGCCCGCCGCCGCCAGGCGCTCCTGCCCTGCATCGGCCTGTTCCGTATAGGTGGGTGGGGCCGCAACCACGCGCGGCTTCTGCACGATGGTGATGGCGCCTGAGGAACGGCGCTGCATCACAAAACCCGTGTCGGCAAGAATGTGCGAAAGCGCATCGTCGGCGGAGAGCGTGCCTCTGGCGCCTCTGGTGTGCACGCCGCGAATGGCGTCGCCGGAAACGATCAGCGCCACATTGGTTTGCGCGGTGAATTCGTTCAGCGCCGCGGCCAGATCGCCGCCCGGAATATTGAATTCGGCGGCAAACGCGCCCGTGGAAAGTGCCACCAGACTGGCCCCGCCGATCAGCGCCGATTTGAAACCTTTCGACATTGTCCCCCCTTCGCGGCCCCTGCCGCAAATCTGTTGTGCGCGTTCAGCGCGAGATCACGATTTCATTTCCGCGCGGTTTGACCTTCAGCCCAAAAATCGTCTGCGCGGCGTCGATAAAGGCATCGACCTGATTGGTCGGAAACGTGCCAACGATGGTCAGCTTGGCGATCCGCGGATCGGCGATAACAAGCTGCTCGGTGTTGTAGCGGTTGAATTCGGCGACGGCGGCTTCAAGCGTTGCGTATTTGAAGACCAGCACGCCATGGCGCCAGCTCAAACCGCCCGCAAGCTGCGCCTGCGATTTGCGCGTGACCGAAATCGAATCCTGTGTGGCCGTGGCGAAATCGCCCGGCGTCAGCATCGCGGTCTGCGGGGCGTGCGATTTGTCCTGCTTGCCCGTTTCATCGACCCACACGCGGCCCTGCAGCACGGCCACCTGAAGCTGGCCGGTGTCGCGCCGCACGGTGAATTGGGTGCCAAGGTCGGTGACGCGGTGATCGCCCGCCATCACGATGAAAGGATGGGCCGGATCGTGCTTGACCTGAAAATAGGCCTCGCCGCGCTCCAGCCAAACGATGCGCTGATCCGTCGTCATGCGCGCGCGCAACACCGTATTGGTGTTGAGCTCGATGCGGCTGCCATCGGCGAAGGTCACGGTTTCGTGCCCGCCCACCGGCGTGGAGAATGTGCGGTCATGCGGCGTGAGCGCATAGTTCGCCGCCACCAGCCCCAGAATCGCGATCACCGCGAACGCGGCCGCCACTCTCAGAAACAGCGGCAGCCGGGCGCGCGCCTGGAGCGCGGGCCCGCGGGCTTCGGCGAGCGTGTGCGTGCGGTTCCACGCGGCATCGAGCCGCCAATAGGCCAGAAGATGGGCGGGCGATTGGGCGAGCCAGGCATCGAGTGCGGCCTGATCCTCATCCGTCCATTCGCCGTCTTCATGCCGCTCGGCGATCCATTCTGCGGCGCGCATCTGGATGTCCTTCGCGGCGGCGGTTTGCGGCTTGTTCTCGATGTCCGGATTGCTCATTTGCCAGCGCCTTCGCCATAAAGAATATCGGCCAGCAGGCGCAGGCCGTCGGCGAGATACCATTTGACCGTCTTTTCCGAGATGCCCATGCGGCTTGCGATTTCGCGCCGCGACAGCCCGCCCACCTGCTTCATCACGATGGCCTCGCGGCAGCGCGCCGGCAGATGATCGAGTGCGCCCTGCACGCGGCGCAATTCGTCGCGCGCGATCACGGCATGATCGGGCGCGGGCTCGTCGGCGGGAACAAGAAGCGTGTCCATCTCGGCCACCGCCTCGATCGGCACGATTTTCTCGCGGCGGACGCGATCGATGAGAAGGTTCTGCGCCGTTGCAAAGACGAAGGATTTTGTGTTGTCGGGACGCTGCGTCTGGGCCGCGTCGAACACGCGCAGATAGATTTCCTGCAACAGGTCGGCGATATCGCTTTGGTTGCGCCAATTGTGGCGGAGAAACTGCGTCAAACCGGCCTCCAGAGGCAAGACTTCGCGGACGAACCAGGCATGCAGATCGGGCGCGCTCATGGCCTCGCCCGGCGAGCGCAAATCCTCACGACCCATTTCCCGAATGTCGGCCATCCCCCGTCAGCTTCCTGCCTTTCGAGGGTTAGAGTTTACGAGCACATCTATTCCGACGAACGGGAATCGAAGACGGAAGGGTGGTGGACGCAAATAAAAGCGCCGGCTCATGCCGCAATGCGAAAGAGGGATTTTCGCGGGATTGCGACGGAAACGGCGCGGTGCCCCCGGATTGTTCGCATCTGCGCAAAAAGAAAGGCGGTGGTTTCCCACCGCCCTTCAAGGCATGCAAGCAAACGCGGGATCAGAGGTTCTTGGTGACGCGGATACCGTAAAGGCGCGGATCGGTGACGAAGACGTTGGTGGTCAGCGCCGAATCGTCCGAATTCAGGAACGCGCCGGTGATGGCCGTCACGTCGAACACATTCTTTACATAACCCATCACCTGCCAGCCGCTGGCGCTGGTGAGGATCAGCGCCAGATTGGTCGTCGAATAACCGCGCAGCTTGTCGTAAGGCCGGTCGTTGAAGATGCGCGCGAAGCTCTGCGACTGCCAATAGAAATCGGTGTGCAGCGTGCCCGCCCAGTCATCCGACAGCGGCATGGTGAAATCGGCCGTCAGCGACGTCGTGAAATGCGGCGCGTTGGGAAGCTGGTTGCCGGAGATATTCTTGGCGAAGCCTTCGCCGTAATTGGGCGCCGTCTTGGGATCGAACCCGGCATAGCCCGGATAATCGAACGTATCGGGATAGGGCGTGTAAGGCCCCTCGGTCACCGGGTCCAGATTGCGCGCATACGCATCGAAGCACGCAAACGCGATGCCGCCATAGGCGATATCCTCGTTGACCACGGCCTCGGGCAAGATGCAATTCGACGTTTCGGTGACGAACGGCTTGACGACATACCAGCCGGTGTGGCCGGCGAGGCGATCCATAATGTCGATCTGCGACTGGCCATTATCGACCCGGGTGTCCTCATAGCCGCCATTGAAGCCCAGCCTCAGGCCGGGAATGGGCGACCATGTGGTTTCGATTTCCGCGCCCTTGACCGTGGCGTTGACGTTCGAATTGACGGCGGTTCGGTCGATGATCTGCGACAATTGATAATTCCTGTATTTGTACAGGAACAGATCGGCATCCACGGTCATGTTGCCGTCGAGCAAGGTGTTCTTCGTGCCGAGTTCGAACGCGTCGTTGAATTCGGCCTTGAATGTCGAGGGATGGGTTTGATTGCTCGGCGAGGTGAGGCAGCCGATATTGTCGCAGATCGGAACGACACCCGGCGGATTGGCGCCGCCGCCCTTATAGCCGCGCGCATAGGAACCGTAGACCATGGACTGATCGGTGAAATCGAGCTTGGGCGTCCATGTCACGTTCGCGCGCCCGGTGAACTCTTTCCATTCCTGCTGGATGACATTGGTGAGCTGGTAGCCCTTTTCCGCGATGATGGCCCAGCTCGGGATGACGTCGAAATGCTTCTTGTCGTCGGTGAAGCGCAGGCCGCCGGTCAGCTTCACATCGTCGGTGACATCGTAATAGGCTTCGCCGAAACCGGCCCATGAACTCAAGCGATAGGGATTCTGGCTGCGGAAATAATTGTGCCCCTGTCCGTCGAGACTGGCCAGAGGGTTGGGATCGACATAGGAGCAGCCAATGCCGATGAACGAGTGAAAGTAAATCGTGGCCGCGTCGGCGGGCTGCGGATTGCAGGAATTGGCGTTTGTGCCGTCGAACGCAATATGGGGAGCATTCAGTGGCGGCTGCGCGCCGCCGGACGTCGAATTGAAGGCTTCCGCCAGCAGCGAGATGGCGTTGGAGAAAATGAAATAATTCTCCAGCGTGTGATAGCTCAGATAATTGGCGCCCAGAATAAAGTTGAACTTTCCGTCGAACGACGAAGCGAGGCGCAATTCCTGATAAAATTGCTGCGCGGTCTCGTCGGACACGTCCTGCGCCACCAGGCGGCTGGAACAGCCAAGTTGCGGATCGCAATATTGCCCGTCTTGCCCGACATAGGTGTGACCGCCCGGATCATGGAAAATTCCCGTCGCCGTGTTGTAGCGATTGAAATCTTCCGTCGAATAGAGACTGTCCCTGTCGAATCCGGTTTGCGAGGAAAGCGTGAGCGTGGGCGTCACCGCGTAATCGAGGTTGAATTCGTAGGTATCGTTTTTGGCGGTGTATTTCGGGTCCAGAAGCGAACTGATGACCCGAAGATTGGGCGATTGCGTCAGCCCCGCATAAGGATCGGTTCCGGGCGTCATGTAGGACGTCAGCAATTGCAGCCCGGCGATGAAGGGAACCGATGCGGCATTGGGCGTTTCATAGGATTGCGGCGAATAGAGCGATGCAGGGCGGCAACCTTGCTCAAGCCAGATCAGGCCGTAATTGCCATTCGGGTTGGCGTCGGTGATCGCAGGCCCCGCCGGTCCGGGAATGACGGCGGGCGCCACATCTTTGGCGCAAAGCTGCTTGGTGGAACGGGTGCGGTCGTCGTTCTCCTGAAAATGTTCCCAGATGAATGTGGCCGTCAGGCTCTCGAAGGGATGCGCCAGCAGCGACACGCGGCTCGACCACAGATCGCGGCCATCGGTGGGATGGCCGGTTTCCTGATTGAAGGCATAGCCATCGCGCTTGGTCCATTCGCCGGCCACGCGCAGATCGAGGCGGTCGTCGATGATGGGGATGTTCGCCATGGCTTCGTAGCGGCGGTTGGTATAATTGCCCCAATCGGCGGACAGCATCGCTTCATAATGATCGGTCGGCTTGGCGGAGATGATGTTCACAACACCCGCCGTCGCATTGCGGCCATAGAGCGTTCCTTGCGGCCCGCGCACGACTTCCACCTGGCCGACATCGAAGAATTCCTGCTCGAAGAAATGATTGCGCAGGAACGGAATATCGTTGAACGACACGGCGACGGCCGGATCGGTGGTGACGGAAATCGCCTGCGTGCCGATGCCGCGAATCTGGATGTTGTAGCCGGTGAAATTGGTTTTCGAGAAGGTAAGATTCGGGACTTCCTTCACAAGGTCCGGGCCACCCGCGATCTGGCGCGAGGTCAACTGCTCCTGCGACAACGCCGTAATCGCAATCGGGACCGTCTGGATGTCGCCCTTGATCTTCGAAGACGTGACGACAATGGTTTCGACATTCGCCGCGGCAGCAACGCGCGCCGGCGCTGCCTGCGCAAGCTCGACGGTTTCGGGGCTCGCATCCGCCGCATCATGCACCACCGCGATGGCGCCGGAGGGATGGCGATGCACGACAAAGCCGGTGCCCGCGAGAATCCGCGTCAGCGCGTCATAGGCCGACAAATCGCCCTGCGCGCCGCGCGTGTGCACGCCGCGCACTTCATCGTCGAGATAGATGAGCGCCACGCGCGTGTGCATGGAATAGGCGCTGAGTGCGGCCTTCAAATCGCCGCCGGGAATATTGTATTCGTCGGCGAGCGCGCCGGTGGCGATCACCATCGCGCTAGCGCCGCCGATGAGCGCCGCTTTCAAACAGGTCCGTTTTTTCATCTTCTCCCCCCTTTGCGGCCTTGCGCCGCCTGCCGAAGCGAAATGCTCAGCGCGAAATCACGATTTCATGTCCGTTGCGTTTGACGTGCAGGCCCAGAAGGTCCTGTGTCACGCCGATAAAGGCTTCCAGATTGTCGGTCGGGAACGTGCCGCCGATGGCGCGCCGCGCGATGGAGTCGTCGGCGATCACGAGCTTGTCGCGGTTGTAGCGGTTGAACTCGGCGGCGGCTTCGGCCAGCGTGGTGCGATCGAAAACCAGCACGCCCTTGCGCCAGCTCAATTGATCGGTCAGCGCCTGCGCCGATTCCCGCGTCACCGAAATCGTTTTGGCGGTCGCCACCGCCACATCGCCCGGCGTGAGCACCGCCAGCGGCGAAAGCTTGCCCTGATCGGGCGTGTCGAACGTCACCCGGCCCTGCATCACCGACACCTGCAAGCGGCCCGGATCGCGGCGCACGCGGAATTTCGTGCCCAGATCGGTGACGCGATGGCTGCCCACCATCACAACGAAAGGATGGGCGGAATCATGCTTGATTTCGAAATAGGCCTCGCCGCGATCGAGCCACACCACGCGCTCATTCGTCGTCATGCGCGCGCGCAGGATCGTGTTGGTGTTGAGTTCGATGCGGCTGCCATCGGCGAAGGTCACCAATTCGTGCCCGCCGACACGCGTGGAATAAGTGCGCTCCTGCGGCGGCTGGAAATAATGCAAGCCCATGATGCCGATGACCGCGATCACGCCCGCGGCGGCCGCGATTTTCGCGATCATGGGAAACATCCATGCGGTTTCGCGCGCATCCGTTTCGCCCACGGGCTTGCGCAGCACCGACAGCCGATAAGTGCGATCCCACGCCGCCTCCACGCGCAGGAATGCGGCCATGTGCGAGGGCGATTGCGCGAGCCATGCGTCGAGTTCTGCCTGATCGGCGGACGACCACTCGCCGGCCACACGCCGCTCAAGCCAGGCAGCGGCGGCTTCGCGCACATCGCGCGCGCGTGGCATGGCGGGGGTTTCGTTTGCGATGCTCATGGTTTTCCTTCGCCAAAGAGGAAATCGGCGAGCGCTGCCATTCCGTTCGAGATATGCCGCTTGACGGTTTCCTCGCTCACGCCCATTCGGGAGGCGATTTCGCGGCGGGTGAGCCCGTCGATCTGCTTCATCACCACGGCCTCGCGGCTGCGGCGGGGAAGCCGATGGATTGCCGATTGCAGGCGGCGCAATTCCTCGCGCGCGATGACATTGCGATCCGGCCCCGGCTCGTCATGCGCCACATTCAGCGTGTCGAGATCGGCCACCGCCTCGATGGAGATCACCTGCTCGCGGCGCACATGATCGATCAGCAAATTGCGCGCGGTGGTGAAAACGAACGGGCGGGCGGGATGGGGAATCTGCTTCGTCGCCGCTTCATAGACGCGCGCATAGACTTCCTGGCAGAGATCGTCGATCTCGGACTTGTCCTTGCGGTGACGGCGCAGGTACTGCGTCAATGCTGCCTCCAGCGGCAAGACTTCGCGCACAAACCAGCTTTTCGCGTCCGTCGGTTCGGACACGCTCATGAGCGCGCCAAGCGGACGCAGATTTGTGCCATCACGGCCGGTTTCCGGTGTTTCGACCATCCGCGCCTAGCGAGCTTCCCCTCATTCGAGCGGTTGAAACGCGCGACCTTCACTGGATAGAACGAACGCGCTTCGCCCGCGGGTGAATGCGGCGGGAAAATTATAATGCTGGGCGCGGGCGATTGCCGCTTTGCTGCAATGCGAAAATGGCGGTCATACGGCGTCCAGCGCCAGAGCGGCGAAACTGGCCAGCCAATGCTCGCCCATGTAGTTGCTGGAAAGATGGTCGAGTGCGGATGCGAGATGGCGCGCGATTGTTTCCGCCGCGCGCGCGGCGAGCGGATCCTGCGCGGGCAAGCCGCTTGCGATCAGGCCCCAGCACCAGGCGCGCGAAAGATTGAGCCCATCGAGATGGGCGATCTTGCCGTCGCTGCGGTCGCTGACTTTTGCGGGCGTGAACAGAGTTGCCGGTTCGCCATGGGCCGCGCGGGGCAGGAAGCGCGCGAACCAGTCGCAAAATTCGTCCTCGGAAAGAACCGCGCGCATGAGGGCGGCTTCCATCAGCGCGGGAGAAAGAAACTCATCGAGCGACGGCTCCCATGCCTGGCAATCGGCATCGCGCGCGTACCAGTCGCGCGCTTTCGCCTTGCAGAGTGCGGCGAAATCCGCGTCGCCAATCGCATCGGCATAGCGCAGCGCCAGCGTCAGCGCGAAGGCGGTGTTGGAATGAACGCCCGCGCGCATGGGATAATCGGCAAGCGGCAGAAATTCCGCGAAGCGCTTCACGAACACATCGCCGAGCGGCTTTGCCGCCTCGGCCCATCGCGCGTCTTGATGTTGCGCAAGTTCGCCAACCAGCATCAGCGCCCACGCCCAGCCATAGGGCCGCTCGAAGCCCCGCGACGACAATCCGCGCCAGATATTCGCATTCGCCAGCGATCTTGGCGTGCGTGAATTGCGCATCGAAGAGAGATTTTATTTGTGCAGCTTCGGGCATCGCCGGAAAGCGGCGGTAAAGGCGCGCCAGCAACCAATAAGAATGCACGCAGGAATGCCAATCGAAACTGCCGTGGAAAATCGGATGCAGCGCCGAAGGCCGCGCGACATCGCCCTCGCCCGCCATCACATGATCGAGCTTGTTCGGCCATTCGCGCGTCACATGACCAAGTGCGATGCGCGCAAAACTCGATGCCAGTTCGGCGGTGAGCATGGGCGTCAGTCTAGCCGATTCGCAGAGGCGCCTACATCGCGGCGAACGGAGCCTAGTTCAATTCCACGTCGCGCACATATCCGCGCAAGCCGCCCTGCGAACGCAGGATGAGATCGTCGGCGATTTCTTCCACGCAAAATCGCGGCGCACGCGCAATGATGGCGACGACGCGCAATGCGCGCGGCAGCGCGGATGCCGCAAGCGAAGGATTGCCCATGTAGAGGGCTGCGGGCGCAAACATGTTCTTGACGGGCCAGTCTCCCGAACTGCGCATGGGCGTCTCCTTCACATCCGATATTTCCAATTCGCGCGCATCGGGCGGCAGCCAAATCAAGCGGCTTCGATCAACCCGGTTGCACATGCTCCGTCAGCTCCGGCGAAATGCGCGCCCACAATTCGGTGCGGCCGAGCTTGGTGAGATCGTGGGCGATTTCGTGCCAGATGTGGGCCTTCATCTTGTGCGGCAGCAGCGTGCGCAATTCGCCCAATGTTCTGTGCGGCGCCACCAGCACAAGGCGCTCGAAGCGGTGCGCATCGAACGCTTCCTCAAGGAACGTCATCACCGCCTGGGCGAAATCGTGCTTCTCCAGCTTGTGATAATCGTGATGCGGCTCGACGGCGTGGCGCACGCCGCCGCCGGCGGACGAAAAACTGCGGCCCGGCCTGTCGCTTTTCAGATCGCTTGAATGATCCGCCAGATGCGAGGCCATGGTGGGAGCGGCTTCTTCCATCGTGCGGATGCCATCGGCATGGCGCAGCGCGAAGAATTGCGCGCGCGACGCATCGGTCACCACGATCCAGGTCGGCATGAGTGCGGTTTTCATCTGTCCCTCCGGGCTTGGGAAAGAGATTACAGAATGTGGGCCGGCGGGCGTTGATTTGCCTCAACCCCCAAAAATGCGCGGAATTGCTCATATTTTCGCAACCATGATACGCGGCAAAAGTTCCGCCACGATATCGGGATGGCAAAGCTCCGTACCCGGAGAAAGCAGCGCCGCCGTGCCGCAAGCAACGCCATGCGCCAGCGCATCGGCCAGATCGTGGCCGAGCGCAAGGCGCCACACCATGCCGCCGAGAAAGGAATCGCCGGGGCCGACGGTGCTCATCGGAACGATGGCGGGCGCGCTCGCGCGGAATGCTTCCTCGCGCGTGACGAGCAAGCGCGCCTTCTTCCGCCAGCGACAGCGCCACAATCTCGACAAAGCCTTTGCCGATGAGCGCGCGCGCGGCGGCGACGCGCGATGCTTCGTCGGGCAATTCCACGCCGACCAATTCGCGCAATTCGCGCAAGTTCGGCTTGATGAGCCACACGCCCTCCTTCAGCGCTTCGGCGAGTGCTGCATCGGACGTATCGAGCACGAATTTCGCGCCCAATTTCTTGGCGATGCGGCAGGCACGCGCGTAGAAATCATGCGGCACGCCGGGCGGCAGGCTGCCGCTTGCAACCACGATGTCCGGTTTGGGCACGCGCAGCGCGATAGCGTCGAGGCAGGCCTGCCATTCAGCTTGCGAAAGTGCCGGCCCCGGCATGACGAAACGAAACTGATTGCCCGACGATGTTTCGGTGACGGTGAAATCCTCGCGCGTCTCGCCCGCAATCGGAATGGCGATGCTTGTGATGTTCTCCTGCATCATGCCGCGCGCGAGCAGATCGCCGGTGGCGCTGCCCATGGGATAGATCGCGGCCGCATCGAGGCCGAAGCGCTTCAGCACGCGCGCCACATTCACCCCGCCGCCGCCCGGATCGCGCCGGACCGTCTGGCAGCGCAGTTTCGCCAGCGGCTCGACAAGCACCACCGAGGTCGAAAGATCGACTGCGGGATTGAGCGCGAGCGTGACGATCCGGGCTTGCATGCCCATCAACCGGCCTGCGGAATCATTTTTGCCTCGATGGCGCCGACGCGGTCGATCTCCACGCGCACGATGTCGCCCGCTTTGAGGAAATTCGGCGGGCGGGCGGCAAAGCCCACGCCGCCCGGCGTGCCGGTGAAGATCACATCGCCGGGCATCAGCGTCATCGCCTGACTGAGCAGCGCCACCTGATCGTAAACGTCGAACACCAGATTCTTCGTGTTGGAATCCTGCCGCTTCTCGCCGTTCACAAAACAGCGGATGCCGAGATTGTGCGGATCGCCCACTTCGTCCGCCGTGACGATGAAGGGACCGAAGGGCGCATGCGTGTCGAAGGATTTTCCTAAAATCCATTGCGTGGTCGCGAATTGCCAGTCGCGCACGCTCACATCATTGCCCGCGCAATAGCCGAAGATCGCCGATGCCGCCTGCTCGCGCGAAACATCGCGGCAGCGTTTGGCGATGATGAAAACAAGCTCGGCTTCGTAATCGATTGCCGACGACGCTTTGGGCATTTCGATTCCGTCGAACGGGCCGTTCACGGCGTTGGGTAATTTCGAAAACCAGATCTGCCGCTCGGGCAGTTTCTGGCCGCTTTCCGCGACGTGATCGGCGTAGTTCAATCCAATCGCGAGAATCTTCTGCGGGCGCGGCACGGGCGCCAGCAGATGCACGTCTTTCAATTTGTATTGCGGCTTTGCCTCGCGCGCGATTTTCGCGACGTCATCCTTGCGCCGCGCCCAATCGGAGATCAGCGCGATCATGTCGCCCGGCAATTCGGCCAGCCCCTCGCCCACGACAACGCCGATGCGCTCTTTTCCGTCCGCTTCGAAAGTGGCGAGTTTCACGGCTTTTCTCCTTGCGGCGCTTCAAGCAGCCGGATGGAGCTTACGCCCGCGGCGAGGATCGCAAAACCGGCTGCCACCAGCAGGGCGACCTCATTTCCATGTTCGGGGATGCGCGCGAAGAACAGCGCCACAAGGGCCGCACCCGTGGTTTGGCCGAGCAGCCGCGCCGTTCCCAGCATGCCGCTGGCCCCGCCGCTGCGCTCGCGTGGTGCTGCGGAAAGCATCGCGCGATTGTTGGGCGACTGGAAAAGGCCGAAGCCGGTTCCCATCAGCGCCATGCGCCAGACGACGCCGATGATGGTGGGATGAGCGGGCATGAAGGCGAGCGCGAGGAGACCGCCCGCGAACACGATCAATCCGGCGCTGCACAGAAGCCCCGGCGGATGGCGGTCGGCGAGGCGGCCGGCAATGGGTGCTGCGGCCGCAATCGCAATCGCCCAGGGCGTGATGAGAAGCCCGGTTTCGACCGCGGTAAAACCCAATTTGTCCTGCATGAGAAAAGGCAGCGATACCAGCGCCAGCATCTGCGCGATGAAGGAACAGATCGATGTGGCGACCGACAATGTGAAAACCGGAAGGCGCAGCAGATCGAGCGGCAGAAGCGGTGCCGCCATCGAAAGCTCGCGGCGGACGAGAAGCGAGGCAAATACCGCAACGCCCAAAATCTCGCCCGCGAACCAGACGAAATTCTCGCCATGCGCCATCGCGTCGATGGCGGCGATCAGAAGCCCGAACGTGCCAGCACTCAAAAGCGCGCTCGGATAATCGAACGCACGTTTGGAAAGCGGATTGTGCGGCAGCGCGAGCCTGCCGATGCTCACCGCCGCAATCCCGATGGGCACGTTCACCGCGAACAGCCACGGCCAGGTTCCGAGCGACAGGATGGCAGCGGCAATCGTCGGCCCCGCCGCCGAGGATGCGGCCACCACCAGCGCATTGATGCCGATGCCGCGGCCGAGCAATTTGTGCGGATAGATATAGCGCAGCACCGCCGTGTTCACCGCCATGATTCCGGCAGCGCCAAATCCCTGCAACACGCGCGCGGCGGCAAGTTCGACAAAGCTGTGCGAGAACGCGCAGGCAAGCGAGGCCAGCGTGAAAAGCGCCATGCCCGCCAGATAAATGCGCCGGTGGCCGACGATCTCGCCCAGACGCCGCCAGCGGCAGAAGCGAGATCATGATCGCAAGCTGGTAGCCGTTGACGATCCAGATGGAGAACGCCGCATCGGTGTTCAGATCGCGCGCGATGGTGGGCAGCGCCACATTCGCGATGGCGCCGTCCATCACCGCCATGGTCACGCCGAGCGCGATGGTGGCGATGGCCCAGTAACGCTGCGGCAGCGGCAGGCCGTCTGGATGGGGATGCGACATGGGCCGGATGCTTAGAGCAATCCGGGCTAAAAATCATGGGGCGCGCGTCATGGCAGCCATGCGGTGGCGGGAGATGTTTGGGATACGATCCAACCCATACGTCATGGCCGGGCGAAGTCCCGGCCACCCATGAACACCCATCGAGACAGTGTTTATGGGTGGCCGCCACAAGGGCGGCCATGACGAAAAGGAATAAATCCGATCCGAAAAAATCTAATGCGCCAACGCGCGCACGCCCACCTCCGGCGTGCGGAAATCGGCGATGGCCGCAAGCTGGGCGGGCTTGAGGATTCGCACCGTGCCGTTGCGGAATTCGATCAGCCCCTCGCGGCGAAGCTGTTGCAGCGTGCGGTTCAGATGCACCACCGAAAGGCCCATCGCGTCGGCGATGATCTCCTGCGTCAGCGGCATGGAGATCGCGCCGCCTTCCGGCAAGGCCCACCGAATCGAGGCGGTGGGAAATTTCCATGAACAGATGGGCGAGCCGCTCATAGGCGTTCTGCCGCCCCACGCGCATGAGCTGATTGAGCATCCAGGCTTCGTCGAGGCTGGCCGCGGTTGCACACGCGGCCGCAAGGCCCGGATGGGTGCCCGGCGCGTCCAGCACCGCTTCGCCCAGCCCATCGGCATCGGCGATGGTGCAGCGGGTGAGCGCAATCGCGGCGGCGGGCGCGGTGGCGGCTGGGCGGTGCGACAACCCATAGATGTCGCCCGGCAGGATGAATTCGAAAATCTGGCGGCGGCCATCCGACAGCGTGCGGAAGCGGCAGCCCCAGCCCGCCAGCATCAGGCGCGGGCGGTTCAGCGCCTCATTCTCCGCCAGAAGCGGAGCGCCCGCCGCGACATCGCGCGCATTGGCCGCCAGCGCCGCCAACAAATTTTCCTCGCTCGCCGAGAGGCGGGCATATTGCGAGAGCCTGCGCAAAACGACGTCGGGAAAATGCCCGGCATGGCCGTTGGCGCCGTTTTTCGGCTTAAGGTCCTGGTTTTCCAAAGTCATCCCCGTCTCCGGTCAAAGACACGCACGCCGCAAACACCGGCGCCATGTGCGCAACAGAACGAACGGACCCGATTTTGGTTTCAAATGATATTTGCACCCGCACAAAGAAAAATGAGCGGCGAGGTGGTCTCGCCGCTCAAGGGTTCAACGGGTGAGCTAAAAGGAGAGCTTCGTGACGCCACAGATCCAATAACGCAGGATCACGGGACGAAGAAAATTCTCCGGTACGCACCCTAGAAATTACTAACATCCATGTCAATAGATAATTGACATTGATCTCGATAAATAAAATTTCACTGCGGCGAGAGAATGTTGCGCGAATTCCGGCGAATCAATTTTGGGTTGCGCGGAATTCCTAGAAAAAATTGGGTAACAGATAGGCCGCCATGCGGCGCACCGCATCATGATCACGCCCCAGCATGGCGCGCAGATTGTTGCCGATCACCGCGTCGCCGAAAGCGCAGAGCGTGATGAACAACAGCGCCGATGCGGTGTGCTTGGGCGGTTCGGCGCCGTCGCTCGTGATTCGCTCGGTGATGGCTTTGACGAGCCCATGCACCGCATCGCGCACCGGCTCCAGATGCGCGTGCTTGTTGGAAAGCGCGATCCAGGCTGCAAGCTGGCCCGCCCCGCCCTCGTCGAACGCATCGAACACAATATCTATCAGCGCGCGGGTTGCGTTTTCGTCGGCGCGCACATGGGCGATGGCCGATTGAATCGCATCGGTGAGATCGTGAACCATCAATCCCATCAGCGCGGATTGCAGCGCCTCGGCCGAGCCGAAATGGTGAATGAGATTGGTGTGGCTCATGCCGAGTTCGTCGGCCACCGCCTTCAGCGTAACGCCGTTGGGGCCGTGCTTGATGAGCAGCTTGCGGGCCGCCGCGAGCGCCATGGTCCGCGTCGTTTCGGGAGAATGCCTGCGCCGGATCACACGGGTTGGACGGCGTGGTTTAGGTATCGACATTCATGTCAGTTTTGAAATCGCCCGCGAACCATGGCCTTAAATCGCGCAAATTGCAATTCTTGCCGCGAATAAAACCCGCGCCGTGCCGCGCCGATTCGAACATTTGGTATCGAGCGGATCAGAAGAACCGGGGAAGCAGAACGGCCGTAATCTTGCGGGCGGCCTCGCGTTCGCGGCCCAGCATCTCCACCAGCGGGCCGCCGATAATGGCGTCACCGAAAGCACACAGCGCGATGAAAAGCACCGCCGAGGTGACCCCGTGATGGGCCTCCGTCGTGGTGCCCGCGAACTTTTCCTTGATGGCGTTAACCAGTTCGTCCACCGCCTTCTGGATGGGTTCAAGCTGCGTCTGCTTGTTGGAGAGCGCGATCCAGGCGGCGAGCTGGCCGGCACCCCCCTTGTCGAAGGCGTCGAACACCATATCCACCAGCGCGCGCGGCGCACCCTCCTTGGAGCGCAGATGCACGACCGCATCGCCGAGCGCTTCGTTCAGGTCGCGCACCATCTTGCTCATCAGTTCGGACTGCAATTCCGCCGCCGAACCGAAATGATGCAACAGGTTCGTATGCGTCATGCCGATCTGGGCCGAGACCGCCTTCAGCGTCACCGCATCAGGCCCGCGCGCCAGCAGGATCTCGCGGGCCGCCGCGATGGCTTCCTCATGCGCTTCTTCGGACGAACGGCGGCGACGGCGCACACGGCGCTTGCGCGCCTTGGCTATTGACATTGATGTCAGTTACCTGTAGAGACCCGTTGTATCAACAGGATCATGCTTTGAGCACCAGAATGCAAACTCCGGCCGACCTTTCCATCACGCCGCGCGACATCGCCTTTGGGCGCAAGGCCGCCCCCATCCGCTGGTGGATGGGCGGCGATCCGGTTGCGACCGCATTCTACAACGCGCTTTCCGCATCCTTTCCGCAGGGCGAACGCTTTTTCATCGATGCCGTGCGGCGCTACCGCAATGCGGCCGGCCCGGAGTTGCAGGACCAGATCAAGGCCTTCACCACGCAGGAATCCATCCATAGCCGCGAGCATGTCTTCTTCAACCAGCAGGCGACGGCGGCGGGCTACGATCTGACGAAGATCAACCGCGTCATCGACCAGAGGCTGGCGTTCGGCCGCTCGCTGCCCGCGCTTTATCAACTCTCCGCCACCATGGCGCTGGAACATTTCACCGCCGTTCTGGCTCACGCGGTTTTGTCCGATCCGCGGCATCTTCAGAACGCGCCCGCCGACATGCAACTGATGTGGCGCTGGCACGCCATCGAGGAAGTCGAGCACAAGGGTGTCGCCTTCGACACATGGATGGCGGCGCGCAAAGATTCATGGCCGATCGCGCGCTGGTTCGCCCGCGTTCGCGCCATGTTCATGGCGACGATAATTTTCCTCGAATTTATCTTGCGCGGGACAAAGCTGTTTTTCGAGCAAGACAAAATTAACAATGCGGAAAGCTGGTGGAAGCTCTTCACGTTTTTGTTTGTTAGACCGGGCTTGTTCCGTCAGGTGATCGGCGCTTACTTCGCGTTCTACCGGCCGGGGTTTCATCCCTGGCATATCGACGACCGTCAACTGGTGGCCGAAGTCGATCGCGATTTGAGGACGAGTTATGCATCTGCGTAAGTTTCGCGTTACGGCGGGCATCGAGTTTCTGTTCGCCGCTTTTGCCGTGGTTGCGTTTGCGGGGCTTGCGAGCCCGTCGGCCGCGGCCAACGATATTTTCGGCGTGTGGGCCACCGAACATAATAGCGGCCATATCGCCATCGTTCGTTGCGGCGATGCGATTTGCGGCAAGGTGATCGACGGCAAGGTGCTGCACGTCAATCCGCATCAGACCGACATCTTCAATCCCGACCGCGCCATGCGCAACCGCCCGATCAAGGGCCTGCTTGTGCTCGAAGGCTATCGCGGCGGTCCCGTCGAATGGAAAGGCGGCAAGGTCTATGACCCGCAGACCGGAATCATGTCGAACGATTCCCGCCTGCACCTGACATCGCCCGATACGCTTCAGATCGAGGGCTGCCGCTGGGTGCTGTGCCGCTCGCAAACCTGGACGCGCGTGCACGGAGCCAGTTCGGTCCCGCCGGGCTAGACCTTCCTCATATTCGATTTATCAAAATTCGTCATCGCCGGGCTTGTCCCGGCGACCCATGAACACCTTTGTAGACGGAGTTTATGGATGGCCGCCACAAGGACGGCCATGACGAAGAGGTGTGGTTATGGGGAAGACAAACGGCGCGAATTTCTTCTAATTCAGGTTGAAATCGCCGCCACGCGCCTTGATGAGCTTGGCCGCGTCGAAGGTGAATGCGCTTAAGATCATGTTCACATGCGCGCCGTCATCCGACAGCGGCAGATAGATCGCATCGAAATCGAGAAACGAATGGCCGAGCCAGCCGGCCCCGCCATAGGCGCGCACCACAACCTTGTCGCGCGCGGTTTTCTTGTGCGTGGCGATGACGCTGCTCACGACGCCATCGCCAAGCGGCGCCAGTGCCGCACGCATTGTCTGCCCGGTCGCGTCGGCGAGGAAATATTGGCTCACCCGCGTGCCGATCATGCGGAAGCGGAAATCGTCATAAGCCGGCAGCGCGTCGATCAGAACGATCCAGCCCAGATATTCCTTCATCTCGGCCGGCTTGATATCGGCGCGCGACGGCATCGCGCGATCCGCCCGCTTCTTTTCCCAATAGTTCCTGAGAAACGCCAGGACGGGATTTTGCAATTCCTTCGGATCGACTTCCGAATAAACCGGCGATGATTGCGATGAAAGCGACATGATGTTCGCGAATGCCCCCTCTGCGCGGGCGCATCCTCCCCGGATGCACCGGCAGGCCGAATTGTCACAATCCGATTTGTGGCGCAGGCAGGTAAATAAATTACCCTAGATGGCCCTGCATTGTTTATTGATTGCGAGTATCGCGCTGTGGTTGTGCGCCGCGCGCATTACCAGCGCAGGACGCGCGGCCCCAGAAACGCCCCCAGCCCCGTCATGAACGCGGTGGCGATGCTGTACCAGGTGGCCACGAAAAGCGGGGAATTGTCGGGGCAATGGGCGGCGTAGAACGTGGCGCCTATGCCCGCCGCCAGCAGCCCGGCGACCGCGCCCGTCAGCACCGGCCGCGTGGTCGCCCCCAGCCGCAGCGCCGCCAGAATGGCCGCCAGCGGCAAGAGCGACAGGAACGGGATGTTGATCATGCAGGCGCGCGCATTGTGGCCGATCCAGCGGGCAAGCCAATCCTGCGCGGGCACATTGATAAGCTCCAGCACGATGGCCACCGCCAGCATCGCTGGCACAAGCAGCAGGATCGCGCGCCCGCCATGGGCTTCGGGCCGCGCGAGCCTTCGGGCCAGCACCAGCGCGGATGCGGCCAGCGCCAGCGTGAGCACGAATTTGAAATCGAAGCGCAGCGTGGCGATCGCGTGCATGAAATCCGGGCGCGGCCCGAGCGCGATGAAAAAGAGAAACGCCGCGGCGATAAAACCAATCGCAATCGCAACCGCCATCGCGCGGGCTGGCGAAAGGCCGGGCCTGGAATCCGCCGACAGCGTGGCGATGAGATCGCCGGTTTTCATGGTGTGGCCTCGCGATACATGACCGCGAGCTTGCGCAAGCCCCGATGCAGCGCCACGCGCACGGCACCCTCGCTCATGCCGAGTTTTTGCGCCGCATCGCGCACGCTCGCTCCATCGAGCGAAACCGCGCGCACGACCGCATGCGATTTTCCGTCGAGCTTTCCGACAAGGCGGGATAATTCCTCTGGGCTGGTTCCAGGTTCCTCGCGCGTATCGGGCAGCACGTCGATCAGCCCATCGATTGGCACTTCGCCGCGCCGCCCGCGCCGTCGCAACACATCGATCAGCTTGTGGCGCGCGATGGCATTCAGCCACGGCGTGAAAGGCTGATCGATCATCCATGTCTGGCGCTTCAGATGGATCGCCAACAAAATCTCCTGCACCACATCTTCGGCATCGGCATTGCCCGCGCCCGCGCGGCTGAGGCCGCTTTTGGCCATTGTGCGCAACACCGGCGTCAGCGCCTCCAGCAGCGCGCGATAGGCGCCCGTATCGCCGCAAAGGCCCGCGCGCATCCACGCCGACCATTGAATTTCTTTGGGGGCTTCACGGGCCTCGGGTTTATTCGCCTCGGACATGAATTTCGTTACAGGCTATTCCGGCGGCGGGGCCTTCAGCGCCCAGCCCGCGATTTCTTCAAGGCTGGCGGAAAGCGCGGTATTGAAGGCCTGCACGGCGGCGGGCACGGAATTCGCACTCGCCTGCTCGGTATGAACGCTGTCGAGGCTCGCCACGATCTGGCGATCCTTCGCCGAAACGAGCTTGGCGACGATGCGCACGGTGATGGTGGGGATGCCGTCCGGCACATCGTAATGGGCGGAGAAATCCTTGATCTCCGTTTCCAGCCGGTAATCGCCGCGCACGCCCTGGGAATCTGGACGCGACGGCCGCGATCTTGCCGCTCTTGTCGAGCGCATCGACCAGCGCGCCCTGAACGAGCGACGGCAGCCGGTCGGCCCAGGCGGCCTGAGCGTAATAATCCAGCGTCACATCGTGCATCAGCGCGATGCGCGCGCTGTCGAGGCTTTGGGGCGCATCGGGCTCGGCCACCACCAATTGCCATTGGGCCTGCGGCGCATCGGGCAGCGCGCTCAATTGCGGCGCCAGCACATAAAGCTGCGGCGTCGGCCCCGGCCCGATGCCGGAGCAGGCCGAGAGCGCGAACAGCAAAGCCGCGGCAAGCGGCGCGATGAATTTATGGTGTGTCATTTGGGTGTGTATCCCTCGCGGCGGTCGCCGAAGATGAGCTTGGTGGGCTGGCGATCCAGTTCGTTGGAAAGGCGCTTGAGGCTGGTGACGAGTGCGCGCGATTGCGCGACGAGTTCGGACAATTGGGAGGCGGTGTCGCCGCTGACGGCATTGTCGGCGTCGGTCGACAGCTTGCCGATCTTGACGATGGCGGTGTCGGCGTCGCCCAGCGTCGTTTTTAATTGCCCCAGATCGCTGCTCAGACCCGGCGGATGCGGTTCGAGATTGTCGATGGTCGCATCCAGATCGGCGGAGTGTTTGGCGAACACCGAAGTCGTATCGCGCACATTGGCGAGCGTCTGGCGTGATGGCCTTCAAGTTCTCGTCGCTGAGCAGATCGTTGAGCCTGTCGCCCACGCGGTTGAGCTTGGCGATCAGCGCGGGCGCGCTCTCGGCCAATTGCTGGAAGGTGGAAGGCTTGGACGCGATGATGGGATAATCCTGGCCTTCCTGCCGCTTGAGCATCGGCGTATCGCGCCTTCCGCCGTCGATCTCCACATAGGAGCCGCCGGTCAGCCCTTCGCTTGCGATGGAGGCCACCGAATCCTCATGCAGCTTCAGTTCGGGATTGAGCTGCATGGTTACGATCACCTTCTTGGGATCGTCGGGATCGAAGCTGAGCTTGTTCACACGGCCGACATCGATGCCGTTATATTTCACCGCCGTGCCGTCGCCGAGGCCGGTCACGGGCCCGGTGAAATAGGTGCGGTAATAGACGAATTCCTGCGCTGTATTGCGCGCCCGCCAGCCACAGCAGCGACACCACCAACCCCAGTATCAGGGTCAGCACGAAAGCGCCGACGGCGACGTAATTGGCTTTGGTTTCCATGCTTCCTCCTAGGCGCTGAGCGCGGCACGACCGCGCGCGCCCGCGAAATATTCGTGTATCCAGGGATCGGTATCGTTCACCAGCGTCTTGACCGTGCCGATCTTGATCTTCTTGTTCACCAGAACGGCGATGCGGTCGGTGGTGGCGCGCAGCGTATCGATGTCGTGCGTCACCATGAAAACGGTCAGGCCGAGGCTTTGCTGCAAATCGCGCACCAGTTCGTCGAAATGGCTTGCGGAAATGGGATCGAGGCCCGCCGTCGGCTCGTCGAGGAACAACAGATCGGGATCGAGCGCCAGTGCGCGCGCGAGCCCCGCGCGCTTCTTCATGCCGCCGGAAAGTTCGGAAGGGAATTTGTGCCCCGCATCGGGCGGCAATCCGACCATCGCAATCTTCATCGCGGCGATTTCGTCCATCAGATGCTGGCTCATCTTGGTGTAACGCCTGAGCGGCACCTGGATATTCTCCGCCACCGTCTGCGAGCTGAAAAGCGCGCCTTCCTGAAACAGCACGCCCCAGCGCAATTGCAGCGCGCGCAGATCGATCGGATCGAGGGTGCGAGGTTTCGTGGCCGAACACTTCGATGCTTCCCGATCTGGGCTTGTTCAGGCCGACGATGGAGCGCAACAGCACCGATTTTCCCGTACCCGAGCCGCCCACCACGCCCATCACCTCGCCCGACATCACATCGAGATCGAGATGATCGTGGATGACGTTTCCGCCAAGCTCGTTGACGAGGCCGCGCACGCGGATGATGGGTTCGCTCATAGGCCCAGCACCGAGAAGAGGATCGAGAAGCCCGCATCGAACACGATGACGAGGAAGATGGATTCCACCACCGAGCGCGTGGTGAGCTTGCCGACGCTTGCCGCGTTGCGCTCCACGCGCAAGCCCTCGAAGCAGCCGACGAGCCCGATCACGAACGCAAACACCGGCGCCTTGATGAGGCCCACCAGCACCGTCTGCACCGTGACGGCGGTTTCCATCTGGCGCAGGAACACCGGAATGGTGATGCCGAGATCGAAATAACACATCACCGCGCCGCCGATCATGCCCATCACACCGGCATAGAAGGTGAGCAGCGGCAGCGAAATCACCAGCCCCAAAACGCGCGGCACCACCAGCACCTCGGCGATGTTGAGGCCGAGCGTCTGCATCGCGTCGATTTCCTCGTTCACGCGCATGGTGCCGATTTGCGCGGTGAAGGCAGAACCGGAACGCCCCGCCACGATGATCGCCGCGATCAGCCCGCCGATCTCGCGCAGCATGGAAACGCCGAGCAGATTGATGGTGAAAATTTCCGCGCCAAAGCGGCGCAACTGATCCGCACCCTGATAGGCGATGACGACGCCGAGAAGGAACGACAGCAGGCCCAGAATCGGCAAGCGCGGTGAGCCCCGTTTCCTCGATCTGGTGAACGAGCGCGGGAAACGGCAATTCGCGGCGCGGCGAGGTGATCGCCTCGAATGTCTCCACCGTGATCTGGCCGAGAAAGCCCAGAAGCCCGTAGCCCTGTTGCAGCACATGGATGGTCGCCCGGCCCATGCGCTCCAGAATGTCCTTGAAGCTGCGCGGCCCATGCACCACGCGCACGAGGACTGCTTCCTTCGCGCGGTCCATGGTTGTCGAGCAGCGGATGATATTGCTCGGGCAGCAGGAATTCGCTGACGCGCGCGCCCTCGCTTTCCATCGCGCGCTTGCTGCGCAGAAGCAGCCAGCCGCCCGCGCTGTCGAGCTTCTGAAGGCGCCGAACCGTCGATCTGCGCCTCGCGCGCGCCGGAGAAATTCATGTGCGAGAGTTCGCGGTCCAGCCGCGGCACTTCGGGCACGATCCAGTCGCCGCCCACGACCAGGCGCAGCACAGCGCCTTTGCGCTCCAGCGACAGCGTCGCCGGATGTTCGGCCTCGACGACGGGCAGAATATTGCGCATGCCAGCTCCCCCGACCATTATTAGAGAAACTGCACATACCGGGCAATTGCAGGGCCGGATATCCCGCGATTTATCAGGTTCTGGCTCTACTGCTGGGTTTTCTCCCCCGTTTACGGGGGGAGTGCTGCCGCAGACAGCGAGGGGGGGCGTGCGATTTCGTTCACGCCCCCTCCGTCTCACTCGCAAAAGCTCGTTCGACACCTCCCCCGTAAACAGGGGAGGAAGCAATTTCGCTCAGTAACCCATCAGCGCGGCATAGCGGTCGCGATGGAACGCCTGCCCGCCGTAGAGCGCCTCGACCACGCGCGCGCGCTTCAGATAAAGCCCGGAATCATGGGCGTCGGTCATGCCGATGCCGCCATGCATCTGCACCATTTCGTTGGAGACGAGATGGACGAGATCGCCCGCGCGCGCCTTGGCGAGCGAGCAAAGTGCCGGAATGTCGTTCGCGTTTTTGTCGATGGCGTTGAGCGCGGCCTCGACGCAGGAGCGCGCCAGCTCCGCATCGGTGAACATTTTCGCGGCGCGATGCTGCAGCGCCTGAAAGGTGCCGATGGCCTGACCGAATTGGGTGCGGGTTTTGAGATATTCGAGCGTGATGTCGAAGCTCTGCGCCGCAGCCCCCAGCATTTCGGCGGCGAGCGCTGCACGCGCGCGATCGAGAATGGATTCCAGCAGCGATGCGCCCTGATCCGCAGCACCCAAAATCGAATCCGCGCGAACATCCTTGAATGTGAGATTGGCGAAGTTGCGGCAATCCACACTTTCCACATTCTGCCGCGAAAGACCGGGCGCATTGGCCGGCACAAGAAACAATGTGATGCCGCCCGGCGTGCGCGCCGCGACGACGAACACATCGGCAATGCCGCCATCGGCGACGAAAATCTTTTTGCCGTTCAATTTGAACCCCGCGCCGTCGCGCGCGGCGGAAAGCGCGATCTTTTCCGGCGCATGATGAGCGGCTTCGTCCACCGCCAATGTGCCGATGGCCTTGCCACTGGCGAATTTCGGCAACCATTCGGATTTCTGCGCGTCATTGCCGCCGAGCAGCAAGGCGGTGGTTGCAATCGCGGTGGAAAGAAGCGGCGATGCCGTCAGCGTGCGCCCGGTTTCTTCCAGCACCAATCCGAGCGTGAGATAGCCAAGCCCCGAACCGCCAAATTCTTCGGGGATCAGAATTCCGCTCCATCCCATTTCGCACATTTCCGCCCAGAGCGCTCGAATCGAATGTTTTGCCGCCGTCGCGCAATTTGCGGAAACGGTCGACGGGCGATTTTTCGGACGCCCAGCTTTTGGCCGCGTCGCGCAGCAGCGTTTGTTCTTCGGTGAGGATTGCCATGGCGCGCCTATTGATGATCGAGCAGGCCGAGCACGCGCTTGGCCACGACGTTGAGATTGACTTCGCTGGTGCCGCCTTCGATGGAATTGCCCTTCGAGCGCAGCCAGCCGCGCGTCGCCGCGATCTCGCGCCGGCGAGAAATTCTTCGCCGCTCCAGCCGAGGCCCTGGCTACCCATCGCCTCCACCATCAATTCGAAACGGTCCTGATTGAGTTTCGCCGCCGCATATTTGATGATCGACACCGCGGGCCCCACGCCCTTGCCCGCCTTTGCTTCTTCCTCGACGCGGCGGACGGTCAGCGAAAACGCCTTCGCCTCCATGCGGTGTGCGGCGATGCGCGCGCGCAAATCGGGATCGGCGATGCGCCCCGCATCCTCGCCCACATAGTGCTTTGCGATTTCCTCAAGCTCCACGCCGCCGCCGCCGCCGAAGCCGCTGGCCGAAATGTTCTGGCGCTCGTATTGCAGAAGGCGCTTGGCGATTTCCCAGCCGCCATTCAGTTTGCCGACCATATTCTTCTTCGGCACTTTCACATCGGTGAAGAATGTTTCGCAGAAGGGCGAATTGCCGGAGATCAGCTTGATCGGCCGCGCCTCGACGCCTGGCGATTTCATGTCGAACAGTATGAACGAAATGCCTTCGTGCTTTTTCGCCGTGTCGGTGCGCACGAGGCAGAAAATCCAGTCGGCCTGATCGGCATAGGATGTCCAGATTTTCTGGCCGTTGATGAGGAAATGATCGCCTTTGTCTTCGCAGCGCGTGCGCAAGGCTCGCGAGGTCGGAACCCGCGCCCGGCTCGGAATAGCCCTGGCACCAGCGGATTTCGCCGCGCACGATTTTCGGCAGATGCTCGCGCTTCTGTTCGTCATTGCCGTATTCCAGCAGCACCGGCCCGAGCATCCAGATGCCGAAAGAGAGCAACGCCGGCCGCGCCTTGATCCGCGCCATTTCGCGTTCGAGCATCTTCGCTTCCTCGCGCGAAAGCCCACCGCCGCCATATTCTTTCGGCCATGTCGGCGCGGTCCAGCCGCGCGCGCCCATGCGCTCCAGCCAGAGTTTGGCTTCCGGATTCTTGAACGTCGAAATTGCGCCCGCCCCAGATGGCTTCGTCCTCGCCGCCATAATCCTTGCGCATCGAAGGCGGGCAATTGGCTTCGAGCCAGTCGCGCGTTTCGGCGCGGAATGTTTCCAGATCGCTCATGGGCTGTTCCTCTTCTGCCCCGATTTTGCACCAATTGCGACGATTGGCTAGGCTATCGTTGCGGAAGGCGGGATCACATGAATTTTTCCAGCGACAATGCCTATGGCGCAGCACCCGAATTGCTCGCCGCACTGGCTGCGGCCAATGCGGGCACCGCGCGCTCCTATGGCGAGGACGCGGTGACCAAGGGCCTGACGCAGCGCTTTTCGCGAAATTTTCGAGCGCGATGTGGCGGTGTTTCCGGTGGTCACGGGCACGGCCGCCAATTCGCTGGCGCTTGCAACACTCACGCCCCCGCATGGCGCAATCTTCTGCCATGCGGAAAGCCATATCGCGGTGGATGAATGCGGCGCGCCGGAATTTTTCAGCCATGGCGCGAAGCTCGTGACGCTGGAGGGACGCGACGCGAAAATCGCGCCCGAGGCCATCGAGGCCGCATTGCCGAATTTTCAGCGCGGCGTGCACAGCCCCAAGCCGAGTGCGGTTTCGATCACGCAGGCGACCGAACGCGGCACGGTTTACAAGCCGCACGAGATTGCGGCGCTGGCAGCGACTGCCAAAAAACACAATATGAAACTTCACATGGATGGCGCGCGCTTCGCCAATGCGCTGGCGCATCTCAAATGCGCGCCCGCCGATATCACATGGAAGGCGGGTGTGGATGCGCTGTCGTTCGGCGCGTCGAAGAACGGCGCGCTCGCCGCCGAAGCGGTGGTGTTCTTCAACAAAGAAGATGTTGCGGATTTCGAATACCGCCGCAAGAAAGCGGGCCATCTCGTTTCCAAGATGCGGTTCATTTCCGCGCAGCTCGAAGCCTATCTGGCAAACGATCTCTGGCTGAAGCTGGCGGCGCGCGCCAATGCGCTGGCCGCGCGCCTCGCGGAAGGATTATCCGCCGTGCCGGGTTCTGAAATCGCCAATGCGGTGGAGGCAAACGCGGTGTTCGCGCGGCTTCCCGACAAGATGGTGGCGCGCTTGCGCGAAGCGGGCGCGCAATTCTACGATTGGGAGCCGCCGCAAAACGGCGCGACGCTCATCCGCCTCGTCGTTTCGTTTGCGACGGCGGAAAAAGAAATTGCCGAGTTTCTGAAGATCGCTGCGAAATAATCCGACGCACTTTTCCTCCTCCGTTTACGGGGGAGGTGTCGAATGAGCGAAGCGAATGAGACGGAGGGGGCGGGCTGGGTGTTCGCCCCCCCGCCTGCGGCGGTACTCCCCCCGTAAACAGGGGGAGAAAAAATCGCTTAAATCCGGCCCACCAGCGTGAAGGTTCCGGTGTGCTGCGTGATGCCGCCGCCGCTCAGCAGATCGTAGCCGAAGCCGATCGACCAATTGCCGGTCGTCGCGGCAAGGCCCGCGCCCACAACCAGACTGCCCTTGGCCGGATCGGGGCCGTTGAGCGTGAACACCGAGCCCGCCGGTATCGCCCGCGGACGGATCGCCCGCGAACGCCGCCCTGAGCTTCACCGGATCGGCCAGCAGATCGTAGCGATAGCCGAGCCGCGCTTCGGGCTGCAGGAAGACGCTGCCGATCTTCAGATCCTCGCGCAACGTGCCGCCCACATAGGTGCGCAGCGATTTGGCATAATAGGGATCGACCGATCAGGTCGAAGCCGTTTCCGCGCCGCCGGTTTCGGTATAGCCGTTTTCGCGCAAGGTCAGCGCGTCCATGCTGAATTGCGGCATGAACACGAGCGTGCCCATGTTCATCACAGCACCTGTGGAGAAGCCGCCCGCGGCCATCAGGCTCGCGCGCTTGTCGGTGGCTACGCGCGCAATCAGCGTGCCGCCGGTGGAATTATCGACGAAGATGGCGCGCCGCCCGGTGAGGCTGCCATAGCCCACCGTCACCTGGCTGTCGAAGAACAGGCCCTTGCCGCGCCAGTCGGTATAGCCGGAGAACATGTACCATTCGGTGCTGGTCTTCACCTGCGCCGGAATTTTTTCCAGAATGTCGCCGGAGAAGAAAGTCAGCGCGCCGCCGTAGCGCCCCGAAGCTCGGCGTGCCGCCATCGGCGCCGACCGCAAAGCCGAAGCCGGAATCGCGATAGCCGTTGGGCTGGTTGGTGCCGGCGTCGAAACGCTGCACGAATTCCTGGCCCCAAAGCGTCGCCGCCGAATTCTGGCCCGCATACATGCGCAGCGCGCGCTGGTGCGCGCCGACCACGCTGGTGGCCTCGTCGGTCAGCGATATGGCGATCTGGCGCGCGCCGCCCGAAACGTCGGGGGCGAATTGCGAATAGATGTTCTGATAGAGCGTGTTGCCGGTGGCTGACGTCGGCGGAATTGGTGCTGTCGAGCCCGCTTCCGGCCTCGATGACCGCAGCGCCGAGCGTGTTGTCGGTGCCAAGCGCCGCATTGGCGTAGGGGAAAATTTGCGCCGCATAGCCGGTGAGGCCGAAGATCGGTGTGCCGACGCTCTTGGGCGTCAGATTCAGGACGAGTTGGTCATGGGCGGGCGTATCGATGCAGGCCGCGGGCGTAGAATTGGTGAAGCCGGAAATGTTGTAGGCGCAGACATTGCCGGTGAAGAGGAACGGTATCGTGCTGGTGATGCTGGTTCGGATGGCATCGGGATTGTCGATGGTGATGGTTCGGTGCGTCGAACAGCACGAATTTCGCCGCGCTCGCCGCCGGGCGTCGACACGAAGCTGCCGAACGACATCGCAGAGCGAGCCGAGTCCAGCATGATCGACCCGTGCCGCCGCTTGTTGGCGGACACAGGATCGGGTCGAGCGCGCTGACCGACCTGATTGAAGCCCTGGCTCAGCGACAGGCCCAGCGTGCCGCCGCTCTTCACGTCGAGCTGCCGGCTTCCACGTGCCTGTCGCAATCGGACGCGCCTGGACCGGCACATTTGGTATTGTTGATCGCCGAGCGTGCCGGTGCCCGTGCCGGTGCCGACGGAAATGTCGACATAGCCGCCGCCGCGTTCCAGCACCGCGCCGATGACGACGTCGTTGTCGCCGATGGTCAGCGTATCATGGCCGCCATAGAAGGAGATATCGCCGGATTGAACGACTGGTCGCCATAGATCGTGCCGGCCGAACTGACGTTCAGCGTGTCATCGCCGCTGCCGAAGAAGATGTCGCCGATCACCGTGCCGGAGTTCTGGAAATTCACGCCGGAGGTGTTGGCCTGCAGATTGACCGCGATATGGGTTTGCAGGCCATTGTCGAGCGTGCTAGTCACCGCCGCGATCGTGCCCGAATTGTTGATGGTGGACAGCGTGCCGGAATGATCCTGAGATGGCGATCGCGGTGAGAACCGCTGATCGTCGTATCGCTTGAGGTGGCCGAGGCCGCGATCGTCCCCGAATTGATGAGCTGGCGAGATCGCCGTAGCCGTTGAGTTGCCGGCGGACGCGTCGATCAGAATGGCGATGGCCTGACCGGGCGAGAACCCGCCGCCGAGCGCAGATCGAGGCGATGATGTTGCCGCTTGCCCGCGCATTGCCGCTGCCGTTGAAGTTCGTATTGTTCAGCGTCGGTATGGTGACGTAATTGTCGATCCACAAGCCGGTCGCCGGCGATACCGTGGACCGTTGGTGTCGGTCGAGCCGTTGGCGCTGATAAAGCCGCTGTTGAAGATGCCGACCCGGTCGAAGGTGAACCGATCGTGCCGCCTTGGAAGCCACGGGCGCGCCATCGCGCCTATCGATACGCATGGCCAGAGCCGTCGATCGACATTGGCTGCGGCGACGCGCTGATCTGGCCGCGATTGTAGAAGCTGTAGCCCGGATCGTGGTGACGGCTTCGTATAGACGCCGAGTTCGAGCGGCGCCGGCGCCACGAGCCGAGCCCGCCGAAATCAGCAACGCCGGCGCCCGTGCCCTGGCTCTGGATGGTGCCGCGGCTGGGCGATGCCGCCCTGCGATGGTCGGGCCCGCATTGATAGATGCCGTCGCTGACGCTGCCCGCGAGCAGGAACGCCGACGCCGCCTTGCGGATTTCCGGTTGACGCCGTGGGCCGTGGTTGTCGAGGCGGTAAAGCCCAGAGCGTCGATGGTGCCGTCATTGTAGATGTTGCCGGTGATCGAGCCCAGCACCACAAGGCCGTCGCGAGCCCGCGCCGGTGGCAATGATCGATCCGCCAAACCCCGAACCGTTGACCTCGAGATTGCCGATGATGTTGCCGTCGATTTCGGCGCCGACAACACCGGTCGAAGTGCCCGCCGTCGTCGTGGAGGATGTGACCGAGACCGTACCGCCCATCAGCACAGTGCCGTCGATCGTCACGCCGCTGAAAGAATGTGCAGGCCATAGGAATTGTCGCCGACCACCGAGATCGTGCCGAGGCTGAGCGCATTGGTGCCCGTGTTGAGCGTTCCCGCCGCGACGCCCGTTCCGGCAGATCGACCAGCACGCCGGTCTTGCTGGTACCCGAACCCGTCAGGTCGATTATATCGGTACCGCCGACATAGCTTCCGTTCGTCGTCGTATCCGTCGCACTCTGCCCCGCATTGATCTCAACGCCGACGGCATAAGGCCGTATTCTTGTAGCTGATCGTGGGGTTCGTGCCATCGCCGATCACGGTGACGACGTTATCGGAATCGATCTTCAGCGCGGAACTGAGCGCCGTCGCGTTGGCCACGGCGGGCAATGTGAGCGCGCCGGGCGCAAGGATGGAGATGTTGTCGGGCGCGCCCGCATTGACGGTGCTTGTGGCGATGGAGGTTGTGATGACCGTGTTGATCTCGCACAGGGCCGGCGAGGTGGTCGAATTGGAATCGCAGTTCGCCGCGATCGCGGAGGTCCGCCCCGATAACAACGCAACCACGGCGGCTGTCAGCATTAACGCGCGCTTATTCAAGGCGAACCTCTCATCAAATTCCGGGCAGCGACGGTTGGAGCGGGAACGCTCACCCAAGGCCCGGGCCTGACCCCTGGGTGGCCGCGGGCGGCGCACCATACCCAATTTGGAGCGGACGAAGCTAGCCGTAAGAACAGGGTCCGGCTCAAGTTTTCGTTTTTTAATCAGGCACTAGCGGGGTGCGGCGGTAATGGCGAAAAGCACAGCCGTTCAGCCTTCGGACGCAAATTATCCATGATGCCAAATCGCCGCATGTTCGGTTTCGGACTTAACCAAAGCGGGCGATTCCCGGATTTAAGTCGCCACCGCCGCCGCTTTGGCGTGCACCGCACCTTGCGTGCGCGTGCGGATAAATTGTCCCAGCCGCCCCAGCGATACGCGCGCCTCGGGCACATTGGCCGACGCCTGAAAGACATGCTGCATGCCGTCATAGATTTCCACGCTCACCGGCACATTGGCTTCGGCGGCGCGGTCGCCGATGCGGCTGGCATCGTCGCGCAACACTTCCTCGCTTCCGGCATGCACCATGATCGGCGGGAAGTCGCGGAAGTTGGCGAAGATCGGCGAGGCGTAAGGATCGGTGGGGCTCTGCTTCTTCAGATAATGCCGCGCGCTGACGAACAGCAATTCCCACGACAGCGACATGTCGCTTCTGGCGTTTTGCAGCATCGACCAGCCCGACAAAGAAAGATCGGCCCAGGGCGACATCGCAACGATTGCGGCGGGCATCGCAAGCCCCGCATTGCGGATCGCGAGCGCGCACGCAAACGCCAATCCGCCGCCCGCCTGATCGCCCGCAAGCACAATCGAGCGGGCCGAAAAGCCGCGCTGGAGCAAATGTCGATAGGCGTCGATCGCATCGCGCAAGCCCGCCGGAAAAGCGAATTCGGGACCGAGCCGGTATTGCAGCGAGAAAGCGGGCGCCTGTGCCGCCTGACAGAGCCGCGCGACCACCGAGCGATGGCTTTCGGGCGAACCGGCAATAAAGCCCCCGCCGTGGAAATAAAGGATCAGCCGCTTGGGATCGGAACCTTCCACCCGCACCCATTCGCCCTTGACGGGGCCGATCTGGGCGGCCTCGAAGGCGGCATCTTCCGGCACCGGCCCGAAGCGGGAAGAGAGCTGGTCGTATTGCTTGCGCAATTCCTCGATGTCCGCGCCCGCGCCGCGCCCGCGCGCAATGCGCGGGAGGCGGGTGAACAGCGCGTTTTGCCAGTGGGACATTGCTGCCTGAAATCGGACGCTGGAAATCGGAACACAGAATAGGGCCGGGAACTTACAATTGTCATCAAAAACAGGCGAAAAAACAGGAAGGACGCCGGATCGCCCGGCGCCCTTCCGAATTGTGGTTTCCGAAGTATGACCGGCCGGGTCAGGCGGCCTTTTTGTGCTCCACGGCCACCCCGCCGGTGATGGCGATGCGGCGCGGCTTCTGCGCATCGGGCACGACGCGCTCAAGCTCGATATGGAGCAGGCCGTTTTCGAGTGCGGCACCCTTGACCTCGACGTGATCGGCAAGCTGGAAGCGCCGCTCGAAGCTGCGCGCGGCGATGCCGCGATAAAGGGCGGCTTTCTGGCCTGCCTCTTCGGGATGCTTGCCCGATATTGTGAGCACGCCTTCGGCAAGCTCGGCATCAAGCTCGTTCTCGGCGAAACCCGCCACCGCAAGCGTGATGCGGTAATGGTTCTCGTCTGTCCGCTCGATATTGTAGGGCGGGTAGCCGGCCTCCTGACGGGAGACCTGATCGACCAGGTCGAACAGCCGGTCGAAGCCGACGGTCGAACGGAAGAAGGGGGTGTAGTCGAATGCACGCATGATGTGTCCTCCTAAAAGCGACAGGGTTGAGCCCGCCTTATGGCCGGGCCGATTTGCCCCCGTGGCGCTGACGCCCCCGGGGACAGTCCATAGGTAAGAGAGGGTTTTAGGGGTTCAAGAGCCCCGGACGAGGTGTCCCAGCCCGAGCCCCCAGAAGACCGCCATGGCCGTGTAGATGAAGGTATTCATGTGGTCCTGGCCGATATCGAGCCCGGTCACGCGGCGGACCAGCTCCAGCAGAAACGCCCCTTCTTCCGGGTTTTCGGGGCTGCGCCAGCGCCCGGTGCGGATCAGGGATTCCAGATTGTTGAGCACGCAGGAATCCCGGTTGAGCAGCCATTGCAGCGTCACCACGGGCAGCAACACCAGATAGAAAATGAGCACGGAGGGCCACGGCGAAAGCCAGCCCAGCACGATGAAACCCATCACCAGAAGATGATGCCAGAAGAAAACATGGCCCAGTGCGTCGCGACGCGCCTGCGGCACAGTTTCCGGCTCCATCATGCCCGCCCTTTATCGTTCTGCCCTGAAAAGAGCATAGGTCCGGTCTTGCGCGGTGCCAAATTGGGGTCTTAAGGGGCCAAAATTCCTTCGCTGCGGGCGCGAAATCCGAGTTGTGAGTCGCGCTGACAAATGCTCAAATCCGGCCGCTCCCCGGTGACCGCTTGCAACAGAGGCATCAGCAAGGGTGAGCGAGTCCTCGGGGACGGGGCCGCGGGAGCCGGAACTCTTATCAATCAGGAAGGACCTACTTAATGACTGCGGACATCGTGAAAGAAATCATCTCGCAGATGGGTGCTGCTATCGGCGCGAATTCCGGCCTTGGCGGCACGCTCAAATTCGACTTCGGCGAGCCGGGCAGCGTGCTGATCGACGGCAAGGCCACGCCCAACACCGTCTCCGACGGCGACGGCAAGAATGCCGATTGCACCATCTCCGTCACGCTCGAAACCTTCGAGAAGATGGTGAAGGGCGAGTTGGACGGCACTTCTGCGTTCATGCAGGGCAAGCTGCGCGTGGCGGGCGATATGGGCCTGGCCATGAAACTTGGGCCGATCCTGGCAAAAGCGCGGGGCTGATCCGCTCCTTTCCGAATCCTGGGGGGCGGCGAAAGCCGTTACGTCTTGAAAGAGGCGAGGACTCTCAAGGATGCGGGGCACGCCCATCGTGAATGAAGCGCCACGCGCGCTGTTCATTTCGGGTCGCGACGGCAAACGCCTTCGCGTAGCTACGTGGGACGCCGCGCCGGAGCCTGCTCCGCGCGGCGTCTGCGTTCTGCTGTCGGGCCAGACCGAATTCATCGAGAAATATGCCGAGGTGATCGTGGAGCTGCGACGGCGCGGCTTTTCGGTGGCCACGATGGACTGGCGCGGGCAAGGCGCATCGGTGCGCGAACTTGCCGACCGGCGCAAAGCCCATATCGAACGCTTCGCCCAATATGACGACGATCTCGATCTCTTCATGCAGCAGGTCGTGGCGCCGATGGCGGGAACGCGCAAACCTATCGCGCTTGCCCATTCCATGGGCGGCCATATTCTTCTGCGCCGGTTGCATGCCAAACAAAACGAATTCACCACGGCCGTGCTGACCGCGCCGATGATACGGTTTCTGACGCGCGGCTATCCGGCATGGGCCGCACGCCTCATGAGTTTCATCCAGTTCGAGTGCGGGCGCGGCACGAACTGGGTCTTCGGCATGGAAAAGCGCGATCCGCTGCATATGGAATTCGAGGACAATCTTGTGACGTCGGACCGCTCGCGGTTTGCCCGCGCAAAGGCGCTGATCGCGGAGGACCCCGACATTCGCCTCGCCGGTCCCACCTGGGGTTGGCTTGAAGCGGCCTATCACTCGATGGCGGAAATGTCCGCACCCGGCTATGCCGAAGCCATCACCACGCCCGCGATGCTGGTGGGGGCGGGCCGCGACCGCATCGTGGAGACCGCGGCCACGCGCGAATTTGCCAAGCGGATGCCCAATGCGACCTATTTCGAAATCCACGAAGCCGAGCACGAAATCCTGATGGAAAACGACATCGTGCGTGCGCGCTTCTGGAAAGCGTTCGACGAATATGTCAATCGTTTCGTGCCGGTGCCGGAGGAGTAGGATGAAAAAGATTTTGGCGATTGCGGGATTTGCCGCGGCGTTGCTTTTCGCGCCGCCGGTATTGGCCACCGGCATGTTCCAGCCCGACGGCGTCAGCGCCATCGATCCGCAGGGCGGCGATCAGGGCCCGCAACGCATGCAATTGCCGCCCGATCCCGAAGGCAAGGCCGCCGATTTGCGCGTGCATGGCAAATGCGATCAGGCCATCCCGATCCTGCGCACGCTCACCTATAATGAGCGCGACGACATCGCCAAATTCAATCTCGGCCAATGCCTGGTCGATGTGGGCCGGGTGGAAACCGATACGGCGCGTGCGGCGCGCGACAAGCATGAAGGCGCGCAATGGCTGTTGCGCGCGGCCAATCGCGGGCTTCCCAATGCGCAAGCGGGTCTTGTGAGCGTCTATCTGAACGGCGACGGCGTGCCGCGCGATCCGGTGGAGGCAGCGAAATGGGCGCTGCTCTATCACTCCAACGGAACGCGGCTCGCCATCGGCATGCAGGATATTCCGTCCGATCTGCAAGCCAGGCTCGACGCAGCCCTCAACGATCGTAGCTGGGACGAAGCCCAGGAACGCGCCGACAATTGGTCGCCGGAAAACCCGCCCGGCGAGGATTAATCCTCATATCCCCGCGCGTCGGCGATGGCCCGGTCGGCGCGATATAACGCATCGTCCGCCGCGTTTTTGTAGCAGGGCGGGCTGTCGTCGGCCGTCACCGGATAACGCTCGTCCAGATCGCGGCACAGGAGCCGCGCCGTCAACTGGATGCGTTCGCGCAACACGCGCGCGCCATGACGCGTGCGCAAATCGAGATCGTCATAACGCACCGCGCGCGACAGCGACACGCGCACATTCGGCGCGCCCAATTCGCTGCGCTGCGGGCCGTAATGCGGGACCGTGATCTCGACATTCTCATTGGGCTGATAGGCGGTGTCTTGATAGCCTTGCGCGCTGGCAGCGCCGGAAACAAGCGTGAGCGCACCGGCCGCAATCAACGCGGATATGGAAATACGCATGGTCAGGACTCCTCGCGTTCGCGCCCCTGCCCCATGCAAACGAACTGACCGCGCCGAGGTTCCTGATTTGCATTTGATGGTGCGGCACAAATAAGCCGCAATTCGCTTATCCCCGTTTTTCCGCATTGCGAAAGCGCGCAAGCGATTGATGCGGCAGCGCGAATATTTTTCGCGCAGAAACTTATCCCCGCTACCGCCGCACGGCCTTAAAATTCGCGCATGATTGAACGAACGCCAAACACGAATCCTCTTCCCCCCTTGTGGGGGAAGATGTCTGCCGAAGCGCACTGCGCGAAGGCAGACAGAAGGGGGGATTCAGGAATTGAGCATCGCCAGCGCCTCGGCATGCGCGCGACGGTCGCCCGCAGCCACGATACGTCCGCCTTCGCGCACGCGTGCGCCGTCCCAATCGGTGACGATGCCGCCGGCGTTTTCGATCACGGGGATCAACGCCGCCACATCCCAATGCTTGAGATCGGCTTCGATGATGATGTCGGTATGCCCGGCCGCGAGCATGGCATAGGCATAGCAATCGCCGCCGAAGCGGCTCATGCGGGCGGCGCGCGCCACACGCTCGAAAGCCACGCGTTCATCATCGCTGAAATAATTCCAGGGATGGGTGGAAGAAACGACCGCTTCGGAGAGCTTCGCGCAAGCCCGCGTGCGGATGGGTGCTGTGCCTTGCGCGGTGCGCATCTCCGCCGTGCCCGCATAACCGATGAACCGCTCGCCCAAAACGGGCTGGTCGATAATGCCCAGCAGCCGCTCGCCTGCCTCCTCCAGCGCGATCAGCGTGCCCCAGATCGGCTGGCCCACGATGAAGGCGCGCGTGCCGTCGATAGGGTCGAGCACCCACATGCGCCCGCTGGTGCCGGGCTCAAGCCCCTGTTCTTCCCCGAGAATTGCATCCGCCGGGCGCTCGGCGCGGATGAGCGCACGCATGGCGGCTTCGGCCTTGCGGTCGGCCTCGGTCACCGGATCGAAGGCGGTCTTGCCCTTGTCGATCACCTCCGGCCGCTGGCGGAAAGTGGGCTTGATGACCGCGCCCGCCGCATCGGCAAGGCGGTTGGCGAAAGCAAGCGTAACGGAGTCGATTTTGGCCATGAGCGCATATACCGTCTCGCGGCAGATATTGCACGGGGACCCCATGAAAAGCGTAGTGGTGACGGGCGCCTCCACCGGAATCGGGTGGGGCTGCGTGAAAATTCTGATTGGCAAAGGCTTCCGCGTGTTCGGAAGCGTGAGAAAACAGGCCGATGCCGACCGGCTGTCGAAGGAATTCGGCGCGAAATTCGTGCCGCTGATTTTCGATGTGACGGATCAGGCGGCGGTTGCCGCGGGTGCAGAGAAAGTTGCCGCGGCACTCGGCAACGAAACGCTGTTCGGGCTCGTCAACAATGCGGGCGTCGCGGTGCCGGGGCCTTTGCTCTTTTTGCCCATCGACGAATTCAAGCAAGCAGATCGAGGTCAATCTCACCGGCCAGTTGATCGTCACGCAGGCGTTCGCGCCACTGCTCGGCGCGGATCGCGCGCGCAAGGGAAAACCGGGGCGCATCGTGATGATGTCGTCCATCGGCGGCAAGAACGCCTTCCCGTTCGGCGGGCCGTACCACGCATCCAAATTCGCGCTGGAGGGATTGTCGGAATCCTTGCGCCGCGAATTGATGGTCTATGGCATCGACGTGATCCTGATCCGGCCCGGCGCGATTGCGACTCCGATCTGGGACAAAGCGGAGGCGCTCGATATCGGCCGCTTCTCCAACACGCCTTATGTAAAGGCGTTGACCAAGCTCAAGCAGATGGCGCTCGCACTTGGCCGCAAAGGTTATCCGCCGGAGCGCATCGGGCGTGCGGTGTTGAAGGCACTGACGCTTCGCAACCCCAAGACCGCCTACACCGAAGATCCCGACAAGGTGCAGGGCTTCGTCGTGGACAAATTCCCCAAGCGGCTTGTGGACAAGATCGTTGCGGGGCAATTGGGATTGAAGCGGCTGAAATAGATTCCACCCTTCGACAAGCTCAGGGTGAGGGGTATCCCTCATGCTGGTCGGCACGCTGGCGCTACCGACTGTCGAAGCATGAGGTGCGCGATTTCACTTTAATCCGCTTCGGCCTTCGCGCGCTTGCGCAAATGCGGCAGAAGCTCGCGCTTGCGCAGGCGGATGGACTGCGGCGTGACCTCGACCAGTTCGTCATCCTCGATATAGGCGATGGCCTGTTCGAGCGTCATGGGAACGATGGGCGTCAGGCGCACCGCTTCGTCCTTGCGACGTCGTGCGGATGTTGGTGAGCTGCTTGGCGCGCAGCGGATTGACGTCGAGATCGTTGTCGCTGGCGTGCTCGCCGATGATCATGCCCTGATAGACTTTCGTGCCCGGCACGATGAACAGCTTGCCGCGTTCTTCGAGATACCACAGCGCATAGGCCACCGCCTCGCCGTCGCCGGTGGAGATCGAGCACGCCGTTGACGCGGCCCGCCGATCGCGCCCTTGAACGGCGCATAGCCGTGGAACATGCGGTTCATCACGCCGGTGCCGCGCGTGTCGGTGAGGAATTCGCCGTGATAGCCGATCAGCCCGCGCGACGGCGCGAAGAAGACGAGCCGCGTCTTGCCGGCGCCGGTCGGGCGCATGTCCTGCAATCTCGCCTTTGCGCTGCGAAATCTTTTCGATGACGATGCCGGTGTAGGGATCATCGACGTCGATGGTGACTTCCTCGATGGGCTCCAGCTTCTGGCCGCTTTCATCGGTCTGATACAGAACGCGCGGGCGGCTGATGGAGAGTTCGAAGCCTTCGCGGCGCATGGTCTCGATCAGCACGCCGAGCTGCAGTTCGCCGCGGCCCGCGACTTCGTAGGCGCCCTCGCCCGTCTCGCGCACATGGATGGCGACATTGCCTTCGGCCTCGCGCAGCAGGCGGTCGCGGATCACGCGGCTCTGCACCTTGTCGCCTTCGCGGCCCGGCGAGCGGAGAATCGTTCACCGAAATCGTGATCGCCAGAGTCGGCGGATCGATGGGCTGCGCCTGAATGGGCGTCGTCGATCTGAACGTCGCACAGCGTATCGGCGACGGTTGCGTGCGGAAGGCCCGCAATCGCCACGATGTCGCCCGCTTCGACGCGCGCAACCGGCACGCGCGCAAGCCCGCGAAAGGCGAGCAGCTTGGTCACGCGCGTGCGCTCGATCTCCTTGCCGTCGCGCGACAGCGCCTTGATGACGCGATTGATGTTGATGTCGCCGGTTTCGATGCGGCCGGTGAGGATGCGGCCCAGATAGGGATCGGCTTCCAGCGTCGTCACCAGCATGGTGAAGGGATAATCCTCGCCCGCTTTCTCCATGGCCTTTGGCCGCGGCACATCGGCGACGATGCGCTCGAACAGCGGCGCCAGATCCCTTTTTCTCATCGTTCAGATCGGCCACCGCCCAGCCCTGACGCCCCGACGCATAGAGCACATGGAAATCGAGCTGGTAGTCGTTGGCTTCCAGCGCGAGGAAAAGATCGAAGATGCTTTCCAGTGTTTCGTTGGGCTGCGCATCGCTGCGGTCGATCTTGTTGATGACGACGATGGGCTTCAGGCCGAGCTTCAGCGCCTTGGACAGCACGAATTTGGTTTGCGGCATGACGCTCTCGGCCGCATCGACCAGCAGCACCACGCCGTCGACCATCGACAGAATGCGCTCGACTTCGCCGCCGAAATCGGCATGGCCGGGCGTGTCGACGATGTTGATGCGCGTTCCCTCCAATTCCACCGATGTGCATTTGGCCAGAATCGTGATGCCGCGCTCGCGCTCCAGATCGTTGGAATCCATCGCGCGCTCTTCCATGTGCTGGTTTTCGCGCACGGAGCCGGATTGCTTGAGGAGCTGGTCGACAAGCGTCGTTTTGCCATGATCGACATGGGCGATAATGGCGATATTCCGGATATCCATGAAGGCGGGCCTGTTGGAGAGCGGGGGCTTATAGACGCCCCGGCCCGGCCCCGCAATCGCGCAACCGCATCAGTAGCGGGCGATCAGCTTCAGGCCCCAGCGGGCGTCATTATAATAGGTGGCGACAAGGGCCTGGGTGGGGCCTTCAAAGCCGATTGCCGCCTTCAACGCCCGGGCGACCTCCACCACATCGGCGGCGTGATCGGAATCGGAAACCGGGTGTCCGGCGCAGCGCTGATGGGCCACCACCGCCAGCACCTGGGCGCGGTGCGCGGTCACCAGCAGCTTGGCCCAGTCGCATACGGCCTTCCATTCGCCGGCCCTGTCGGGGCGCAAAAGTCCGTCCGGGCCCGGCACCGCGGTTATGTCAACGCCGCTAACATGCAACTGCCTGGCAAGACGGGTATTAAGATTCACGCGCTTCTGATGCAGCCGCCAATCGGCGCAAGTGATTGCCACGCCGATCGTCTTTTGCCGGTTCCACCACATTGCCCCGCCCTTGATTGACGCTTTGTTAGCCGGACTTATTAAACACGAATGGGCTTTCGGCAATGGGTATGGGCTGCGCAGCGACAAAGGGCGCTCGCGCGTTTTGCTGTCATGCAACAGGCTTAAACCGGGCTTAAGCCCGATAAGCTTTATCAATCAACGCGCTTCGGCCCCAGGGTCGCACATGCCTGCTCCGCTCTCGCAATTTCCGCAAGGCATGGTAGGAAAGCGGCCGGGAGCGTCCAGTTTGCGGCAGGGCCGGTGTGTTTGGCTTGCCGCGCCGTGTTGGCCGGGCGGCGGTCGCGCGCGATGCCGCCGGTGGTTGGCGGGCTGATCCTGTCGCAGCTTCTCACGCTCTACATCACGCCCGTCATCTATATCTATCTCGACAATCTCGGTGAGCGGGTGCGCAACTGGCGCAGGCCCAAGGCCCACGGCGTCACCGCCTGACGGATGCAATTGTCCGGACAGGAACCACAAAAAAATAGGGCGCCGGTTTCCCGGCGCCCTTTTGCTGTTTCAAACTGGCAACGCCTAGAAATGCGCGCCCAGCGAGAGGCCGTAAGTCCGAGGCTCCTCGAAGAACAGATTTGTGAAGAGGCCCTGGGCGTCCGCACCGGTATAGCTGCTGGTCACATTTTTGCTGTCCGCCAAGTTCTTGACCCAGGCACGGGCATACCACTCGCCGTCGCCACCGTTGAGCTGGATTTGCGCGTTTATCTCGTCCCAAGATTGGATTTTGTCCTGTGCCGTATTGAAGATTGTCGAATACGATTGCGATTTCCAGTAATAATCGACGCGCGGGACAAGTGTATAACCGCCGTTGAAGTCGAAAGCGTATTGCGCGCCGACGGAGATATCGACCGGCGGCGTGTTGGGCATTTGGTTACCCTTCACGGAAACCGGAATGCCGCCGGGCGTATTGTAATGACCACCGAAAGATGGGCTGACGACAAAGTCCGTATGTTCATTAACATTCATCGCCTCCAAGAGATCGCCGAGCGTCGCGCAGGTCAACCCCGCGATTCCGGTGGCCGAGCCGTTGATGTACGCCGAAGAGGCCGCAACAGAACCCGGAAGCGGAACAGGCGGTGCGACAAAGGTATCTGAGCTTTTGCCAAGACCGGCGGCAAGCGTATTCATCTCGGCAACATTGATCGGACCGGACGCGCTTTGAATGATGCAGTTTGAGCCCTGGAAGTCCTTCAGAACGATCGCATCCGCGTTACCGTGCGTCGGATTACGGGTGTCGAACTGCATGTCATTTCCAGAACCGATGTTGCTATGCGTGATGCCGAAATTAAAGTTGAAGGACCAGTGTTCGTCGGGGACCCAGAGAAACTCGCCTTCCAGACCATAGAGAGTCGAGTTGATGTTCAAGTTGAGCGACGAGCGGTTCACGATTGACGATATCTGATAGCCTTTATAGTCGTAATACCAGCCCGTCAGATTGGCCTGCAGCGAGCCGTCAAGCAGCGTGTTCTTGGTGCCCATTTCGTAGGCATCCACGTTTTCCTGGGCGAATGTGTTCGGGATGAGGCCCGGAATAAACGAAGGTGGATTGAAACCGCCCGGACGATTGCCATGCGAATAGGAGGCATAGATCATCGTCTGGTCGGTGAAGTCCACCTTTGGCATCCATTGCAGGACCGCGCGCCCTGTCGTCGCGTCGAACTCGGTCTTCTGGTAGAGCGGTGCCGTAGCCAGCGTACCGAAAGGATTGACCTCGTTGGCTGGGCAGTTCGTAGCGAGGATGGTGGCGACGTCCGATGCCGTCGAACCGATCGAAACTGGGCAGGACAATGTGGACTGCTGGTTCTGATTGGTTTTTATGTCGGTGGTATAGCGACCGCCCAGCGTCAGTTTCAGTTCGTTGGGAATGATGTCGTAATAGATTTCGCCAAATATTCCCGATGACCGCGACTGATACAGGATGTTGTTGTTGTTGTAAACCGACGGTCCGGCCAGTATGCCGTCGCCGAAGTTCGGGTCAGAGCCCTCGGGCGCTCCCTGCAGCGCCCCGAAGAGGATCGACGCAAGGTCGATGCCCGTTTGCGCAACGTAATAGCGGGTGGTGTTTTGATATTCGAGATGCGATACGCCGACCAAGAAGTTCAGAGGTCCTTCGAAATCCGACGCGAAGCGCAATTCCAAACTCTTTTCCCCATTGTGGCCTCCGATCTGGTCATAGCCCTGCATGTGATCGGAATAGCCTGCGATGGAGCCGGAACTGAGGCCAAACCCGGTCGGCGCCGAAATGGGAAGCAGGCCGAAATTGGCGCCCGAGAAATACGTGCCGGCGCTCGTCGGATATAGCGAGCCGAAAATCGTCTGCATGGCCTGGACCGAAGTCGTACCGGCCGGCAGGTAGTAATTAGAAATTGCGCCGCCATAATGGGCCCAAGCACCGCAGGCATATGCTCCACGCTGGGTTGCCTGGACGGCCGGACTGGCGCAGTTCGCAGGACTCGCGGGATTGGTGCCGGTCGCACCATAAAGCGAGAACGGATCGCCCGGCGTGCCTTCCGTGGCCTGTCGCGCATATCCCGATGTATGATCGAAGGCCCCGATGAAGGTCGCCGATAGCCACGAGAAGAGTTTCTGCGTTATCGTCAAGCTGCCGAAATCGTCGGCGCCGGTCGAAACCGGCTGGAAGTCGGTGTTTACTTCTCTAGGATCAGTAGGAATGAAGGCCGAAGCGCCGGTCTGCTGATAATCCGGTCCCGTGACTTGAAAGAGCTGAAATGGCGTACTGCCCAAAAGGCTGAGATCGGAGAGCAGAAGTGTATTTGTGGTCGCGTTGAGATTGATATTTTGATAGGTGATGGCGTGGGGCAAGCAGCCTAGGACGCCCGACGGATCAGTCGTACAGGCTTGCTTATAAGCGCGAACGCGCGAATCGTTTTCATGGCTGTGGCTGAACATAAGATCGACGGTGGTGGAATCCGAAGGTTCCCAGCGCGCGGAACCGCGCACCGACCAGTCATCGCGGCTATCCAGCTTGTTGGGCAGACCCGAGCCAGGGAAGAGACTCGGATAGACGTTTGTAATGTCGCCGTCGCGTTTCTCCCAGAAGCCGGCCATCCGCACGCCGAGTTGATCAGAGATGATCGGGATATTGACCATGCCGCGAAATTCTTCGTCGTTGAAGTTTCCGTATGTGCCCTCAAGGTCCGTGGCAAAGTCGCTAAGATCCGGCTTCTTGGTGATGACGTTAATGGAACCACCCGTGGCGTTCTGACCGAACAGCGTACCTTGCGGTCCGCGGTTCACTTCGATCCGCTCGACATCGTAGTAGGTGGCACTGGTCGTGGCGGTGGGGTTGGCGATATAAACTTCATTGAGGTTGACGGATACGCCCGCATCGCCCGAGGTTGTTACTGCGGCCGTACCGATGCCGCGAATCTGGAAGTTCGAGGCTCCGAAGGTTCCGTCCGAGAAGTTAACGTTCGGCATGTCGAATTGAAGATCTCTGAAGCCCTGAATCTGGTGTGCCGCGATATCTTGCGACGTAAAGGCGGTGACCGCGATCGGCACCGTCTGGATATCTTCACTGCGCTTCTGCGCGGTGACCACGACCTGTTCGACTTCGGCAAATGCCGGCGCGGCAATGGCGGTCGAAAGAAGCAATACGCTGGCGATGGTCATGGGGCGAGCGGCCCCGATCCGACGCTTCGTAATCATTATTCACTCCCCGTTGTTGCGCCCTATGGCGAATATCGTTGCGCGGCCCTGCTCATTCTTACTCGAATAAGCCGGCAGCGGTTGATTTGTCGCAACGAGGATAGGGATAAAGATTTCAAATCGGCAAGGATGTAACGAGCCAAACGCTTTTTCTGTTGCCGTTTCCCCAATCCTTGTACCCGGAATGCAACACTTGGATTTACGGCCGCAAAAAGCACGCAAAACACCAAACCGGGCTTTCGAAAAACCGAATTGCCGCAGGGGAAATTAATCCCGATGAGACAGGCTCTCAGCCCGAATTGCCGGATTCAGGGCTGTTTGGGGAACGGGCCTATGGGAAAAGGCTGCTCGTCGCGTACAAAAACAACAAAGGCCAGCAACTCCCAGAGATACTGAACGAGGTTAAGGCTGAAATGCTTCAGCTCGTCATTGTGCTTGCCGTTGATGGCGATGACCACGAATTGCGCCAGCGCTAATACAATCGCGATCCAGAAGACGAACCACGCCACAATGCCGAAACCGACGGCATAAAGCAGGCGGACCGCCGGAAAAGGCTCGCGCGCGGGCAGTGGAGCGCCGTTACCGGCCGGATTGGTGTCTGTCATGGGGCCTCCATCGGCGAGTCAGCCGCTCGCACGGCTTAATCTATTAGGTGGCCGGGGCAGTTCAAGCAGCACGGGCCTTGCGGTCGTGAAAAGCCACGGCCGGGCCTGCCAGCAGAAGCCCCGCGAAATAGCCGCCCAGATGGGCCTGCCAGGCGATCAGCCGGACTTCGACGCCCGCGCCGAAGCCGGTAAGCCCGGCTAATACGTTAATCCCCACCCAAACCGCACTCCAGACGAGGATGCGCTGGGAAAACAGGGGTGCCACGGCAGGCTGCCCGGCCGGCCAGGGCTCGAAGGTGATGAGCCGGAAGCCGACGCCCATCAGGCCCGATATGGCGGCGGACGCCCCGATGGCGGGCACGGCCGAGCCCCAATTGAAGGCCAGATGGGTGGCCGCCCCAGCTACGCCGCAGATGAAGAAGAGCGCGAAGAAGAGCTTCGCCCCCAGCCGCTTGGCCACGATGGAGCCGAAGGCCAGCAGCCAGACCGAATTAATCGCCAGATGGGCGAAATCGGCGTGGAGAAAGATGTAGCTGACGAAGGGAACGGCCTGCTCGAACAGCGTGCCGGGGTTGGCGTGATGAAGCGCAAGGTACGAGGCCGAATAGCGCGCTGGGATAAAGCCGTAATTGAGGATGATCTCGTCGGCCATGCCTGCGGGCGCAAGCAGGCGCGCGACATGGGCAACGGCCAGCGCGACGATCATCCAGATGGTGGCGGCCGGTACGCGCAGCGCCGGCTGATTGCGGGGATCGGACGTTAACGCCATTTCTCAGCCCTTGCGCGACAGTGCGGCCTCCACCAGCGGCAGCCGGTCATTGCCGAAATACATATCATGCGTATCGACAAACATGGTCGGCGAGCCGAAGCCGCCGCGCGCGATGACCTCCTCGGTGTTGGCGCGAAGCTGGTCCTTCACTTCGGGCGCTTCGCTGCGGGCAACCAACCCCGCCGCGTCGAGGCCCACCGATTGCGCCACCTTCGTCAAGATCTCCGGCTGGCTGATATCTTCGAGCCTGCTCCAATAGGCTTCGAACACCGCGCGCGCGAAGGGCACCAGCGCGCCCAACTCGTCGGCGGCGATCACCGCGCGCATCGCGGCAACCGCGCGCACCGGAAAGACAGGCGGCTTGCCGATGGCGATGCCCGCCAGCCGCGCCCAATCCTGAAGGTCTTTCTCGTAATAGGAAGCCTTGCGCGCGTCGGGATTGGCTCTGCGCTCATATACATCCTTGTTGACGGCGTTGAACACGCCGCCGACCAGAATGGGTCGCCACATGATCGCAGCACCCGTTTTCTTAACCACGCCGTGAATGCGCGTGAAGGCAAGATAGGTCCACGGCGAGGAGCAATCGAAGAAAAATTCCAGCTTTGCCATGGCGCGATCTCGATTCTTAAAGCGGTAGCGAGGTTAGCGGCGTTCGTCCCGCTTTGAAACAGATGGGCGCGGCCATCATGGCACGCGGGTTGCTCTCCTGTTGGCAGGGACCATCAGGGCTTTGGCGATGCGCCGTTTTCTGCTTCACGTTGCGACTGCCGCGGGCTGTGTCGGCCTTTTCGCGGGCGGCGCGTGTGCGGGCGACTACAGCAACGCCTCCGAATACAGCCATCCTTACGGCATGGCAGCGGGCCAGGAAACCCAGCCGGTCAACGCGTCCTTGCGCGATTCCAACGGCAATCTGACGGTCGTGGACGGCCAGTTCACATCTTCCAGCATGAGCCAGCAATCCGGCGTTCAGCAATCGAGCGTGATGGGTTCGGGCAGCAACGGCTCGGGCGCGCAATATGCAGGCGCCACGGCCATCGGCAATTCACTCAACGTCGTCACGACGGGAAACAACAACACGGTCATCGTCAATTCGCAGCAGACGAATAACGGTAGCCAGACAGCCAATGTCTCGGTCAACGGACATTGAACCGGAGCCCCACATGAGTTCTCGCGGACGACATCATCTTATAAAGCCTCTCGTGTTTGTGCTGGCGGCACTCGCACTTTCGGGCTGCATCAGCCCGTCGGCCGATTCCACGGGACGCTACACCTCGCCCATCGGCGGATCGCCGGTGATCGCCAACGAGACACCCTATTCGACGGCGCTGCGCTGCCTCGACACCTACACGCACGGAAAGCCGCTGCGCATGGCGGTGGGCCAGATCGCCGATTACACCGGCAAGGTCGGCTCGGACAATTCCGGCCGCGACATCACGCAAGGTGCCGCCCTCATGGCGATGAGCGCGCTTTCCAAAGCGGGCGTGCCGCTGGTGGAGCGTTTCGATACATCGGTGGCCGAACTCGAACTCAAATACGCCAACAACAAGCTCATCACCGACGATCCCAAGGATCAGGGACCGGGCGATTACCGCCGCATCATGGCGGGCTCGATTCCGGGCTCGGATTATTATCTCGTCGGCGGCATCACCGAACTCAATTTCAACATCCGCTCGGTCGGCGCCAATGTGGATGGCGGACAGACCGCGACCGACGGGCTGAAGGGCACGGCCGGCGCGAACATGTATGTGATGAATGTCGGCCTCGACCTTCGCCTCGTCGATACCAATACGCTGGAAGTCGTCGATGTGATTTCCTACCAGAAGCAGATCATCGGCCGTCAGATTCAGGCAGGTGTTTTCGACTTTCTGGGACACACCTTCTTCGACGCCAGCATCGGGGAAAGCGCGCTGGAACCGATCCAGCTTGCCGTGCGCTCCGTAATCGAGCGCGCGGTGCTGGAGATGGTGTCGCGGCTTTATCGCGTGCCGGACGGCACCTGCGCCAACATCGGTTCGGGCAATGACCCACTCGCCGGCCCCGACGACAGCCCTGCGCCGCAAACGCCTACCCAATCCGCCATGACAACGCCTGCAACACCTGCACGGGAGAAATACAATGACGCATCTCGCCAAGATCCTTATCGCTACTACAGCTCTGACGATCCTGCCCAGTCTGGCCTGCGTGGCGGGATCGACTGATACTTCGACCGGCAGCGTGATCCTGAACGGACAGGTGGATTTCAACGTCTCCGTGTCCAAGATGAATGTCGATGTCCAGAATGTGGGCGGCGACGCGGTGGGCCAGTCGGTGGCGGCGAGCAACCTCGTCGATATCACCACAATGCAGGACACCAAGGTCAACAACGAGCAATACAGCACAAGCTCGATGGTGGGTTCCGAGATCAACCTGAACGCAAACAATATCAGCGGCAGCGTGGGTTATGTTTCGCAAGCGGTTTGCAACGGCGCGGACGTTTCCACCGATCCCACGACCACCGATGTCTATAGCAATCAGGAATGCCGCGCGGCCGATCCGTCCTCCACCGTGAACGCGGGCGTGACGAATGTGAGCGGCGATGTTTCGCTGGCAAGCTCGGCACTCGGCAACAATTTCGGCGAGGATACCAACGCGCCCAACGCGCCGGTGGAAACCGATCAGATCAATTCGTCGGCCACCTATTCGACGGTGAACGCCAATATCAGCGGCGTGCACGGCACGGTGAGCACCACGTCGGCGGCAATCGGCAACAACGCGCAGATCGTTCACTATTGAATCCTGCGTCCTTTCGGGGGCACCGGAGGATGCAGACCTTGGGAGGGCGAAAGCCCTCCCTTTTTTATTTGTCATAACTTTCTCCCCCCGTTTACGGGGGGAGTGCTGCCGACTTGTCCGCCGAAGCTCGAAGAGCGAAGGCGGAAGACAGCGAGGGGGGCGAACACCAAATCCGCCCCCTTCGCTTCGCTCGCAAAATGCTCGCTCAGCACCTCCCCCGTAAACAGGGGAGGAAACTATCGGTTCGTCCGCTCTGCGATTGCTTCCGACACAGCCAGCACATACTCGGCCTGTTTCAGATGCGGCTGGTCGAGCATCTTGCCGTCGAGCGAGGCGACGCCCGCGCCCGGCGCAAACGCGGCGACGATGCGCTTTGCATGTTCGACATCGGTTTTCGACGGCGTGAACGCCGCGTTGATGATCTCCACCTGATCGGGATGGATGGCGAGCATGCCGGAGAAGCCTTCGCGCTGTGCTGCGCGGGCGGCGCGCGCAAGGCCCTGCGCCGTCGCGAAAATCGGCGTGCAGTGTTTCGAGCGCATCAACGCCCGCCGCCTTCGCCGCGATCAGGCAAAGCGAACGCACGACCTTGTAGGTGAAATAAAACTCGCCGTTCTCGTCGCGATTGCCGGATGCGCCGAGCGCCGCCGACAAATCTTCAGCGCCCCAGGTGAGTGCGGCAAGGCGCGGCAGTGCGGTCTTGGCATAATCGCCAAGCGTGAACACCGACACCGGCGTTTCTGTGGCGACGGGCAATAATTTGATTTCGCCTTTGGAATCAAAGCGCGAAAGCTCGCGATCCACGATCTGCAAGGTCGCGGGCGAATTCGGCTTCGGTATCACAAGGCCCGCGGGATGCGCGGGCGCAATCGCTTCCAGATCCTTGCGATAATCCTCGCTGCCCACCGGATTGACGCGCACCCAGATGGATTGCCGATGTTTCTCGTTCAGGAATTCCACCGCCAGCGCGCGCGCCTTGGGCCGGTTGCTCGCGGCCACCGCATCTTCCAGATCGAGGATCAGCGCATCGGCGGGCGATGATTTCGCTTTGGCGAGTTTCTTCTCGCTGTCGGCGGGAACAAAGAGAAGCGAGCGCAGGATCATCTTTTCTTTTTGGCTTTCGGTTTCGGCTTGGCGGGCGCTTTGGCTTTCGGTGCGGGCCTGGCCGTGCCGAACACTTTGCGCAACATCAACGCAGACCGTTTGCACACCGCCACAAGCTCGTCGCGCTGGTTGAAGGCGCGATGCACGAAGATGACGATGCCGTTTTCGGGCCGCGAATTGGATTTGCGCAATTCCAGCACTTCGGTTTCCACCCGCAGCGTATCGCCGTGGAAAACGGGCTTGGGAAAGCGCACTTCATCCATGCCGAGATTGGCGACGGTGGTGCCGAGCGTCGTCTCGCCCACCGATATCCCGATCATCAGGCCCAGCGTGAACAGCGAATTGACGATGCGCTGGCCGAACTCGGTCGTCCTGGCATATTCCTCGTCGAGATGCAGTTGCGCGGGGTTGTGCGTCATGGCGGTGAAGAAGACGTTGTCGGCCTCCGTCACCGTGCGCCGGATCGGGTGGGCGAATTTCTGCCCCACCGAAAATTCCTCGAAATAGAGTCCGGCCATGCGTCCCTCGTCCTTGCGCACAAATCTTTGCGATGCGGTTTTCCACGCCTTGCCGCCGCCGGGCAAGCCGGAACTTCGCGGCAATCCATAAAACTCAACGAAATCAAAATCTTACGCCTATGTCCCTGCTCCTGCCGGGGTATTGCGGCCCCATATCCCCTCCGGTTGCGCAGCAGCGAGCCCCCGTTATTATGAAAAAACAAGGGGAAACGTGTTGGGCGCGCCGCTATAACTCCCGGCCTTACAGGGAGAAAGCCACGGCCGTTAGTCCGTCAAGAAGCGAAGGCGAGTTGCGAACACATCCATGAGTCCTGATTCGGCAGACGGGCAATTGCTCGTCGAACGTCCCGGCATGGCGCCGACCGACACGAGCGACCCGAACTATTTCCATAAGGTCGTGGATTGCCAATGGGCGTGCCCGGCGCACACCCCGGTGCCCGAATATATCCGCCTGATCGCGGAGGGGCGCTATTCCGACGCCTACATGATCAATTGGCATTCGAACGTGTTTCCCGGCGTGCTGGGGCGCACTTGCGACCGGCCTTGCGAACCGGCCTGCCGTCGCGGGCGCGTGGAGGATGAGCCGGTGGCGATCTGCCGGCTGAAGCGCGTGGCCGCGGACAATAAAGACGACATCCGCGCGCGCCTGCCCAAACCGGCTTCTACAAAAAATGGAAAGCGTGTTGCGCTAATCGGCGCGGGGCCGGCTTCGCTGACCGTCGCGCGCGATCTTCTGCCGCTCGGTTATGAATGCGTGATCTACGATGCCGATCCGTTCGCGGGCGGCATGATGCGCACGCAGATTCCGAAATTCCGGCTGCCCGAGCGCGTGCTGGATGAGGAATGCAATTACATCCTCGATCTGAAACCGCAAACGCGCTTCGGCAAACGCATAGACAGTCTGAAATCGGTGGTCGCTGAAAATTACGACGCGATCTTCGTGGGCTGCGGCGCGCCGCGCGGGCGCGATCTGGACATTCCGGGGCGCGCGGAAGCGCAAGCCAATATCCATATCGGTATCGACTGGCTTTCCAGCGTTTCCTTCGGACACGTCACCAAGATCGGCAAGCGCGTGATCGTGCTGGGCGGCGGCAACACGGCGATGGATTGCTGCCGCACCTCGCGGCGGCTTGGCGGTGAGGATGTGCGCGTGGTCGTGCGCTCCGGCTTTGAAGAGATGAAGGCGTCTCCCTGGGAAAAGGACGACGCGATGCACGAAGACATTCCGATCCACAATTTCCTGGTACCCAAACAATTCACGCATGACAGCGGCAAGCTCACCGGCGTGATCTTCGAAAAGGTGAAAGCCGAGCGCGACGAAAAGGGACGGCGCAATCTTGTGCCGACCGGCGAGCCCGACGTGCATATGGAATGCGACGACGTGCTGGTGGCGGTGGGTCAGGAAAATGCGTTTCCGTGGATCGAGCGCGACATCGGTATCGAATTCGACCGTTGGGACATGCCGAAGATCGATGCGATCACGATGCAATCGACCAATCCGAAAATCTTTTTCGGCGGCGACGCGGCGTTCGGGCCCAAGAACATCATCTGGGCCGTGGCGCATGGCCATGACGCGGCGGTTTCCATCGATCTTCTGTGCAACGGCAAGGATGTGAGCGTGCGCCCGCCGCCGCTGGTGAACCTTTCAAGCCAGAAGATGGGCATTCACGAATGGTCTTACGACAATGACGTGTCGCTCGATCTTCGCTTCAAGGTTCCTCATGCGCCCAAGGAAATCACGCTTCGCAATGTGAATGTGGAAGTGGAACTAGGCTTCGATACGCAGCTTGCCTTCAAGGAAGCGCAACGCTGCCTGAATTGCGATATCGAAACGGTGTTCGAGACCAAGCTCTGCATCGAATGCGATGCCTGCGTCGATATCTGCCCGATGGATTGCATCACGTTTACGAAAAACGCGCCGGAAGACGAATTGCGCCGCGATCTGCTGGCACCCGCGCCGGACAAGACGCAGGACCTTTATCTCTCCGACATTCTGAAAACCGGCCGCGTGATGGTGAAGGATGAAGATGTGTGCCTGCATTGTGGGCTTTGCGCCGAACGCTGCCCCACGGGCGCATGGGACATGAAGAAATTCTATCTGGAAACGGCGCAAGCATGCAGCCGATAGAAGCCACCAACGATTTCGTCGTGAAGTTCGCGAACGTGAACGGTTCGGGATCGGCGAGCGCGAATGAATTGTTTGCGAAATGCATCCTGCGCATGGGCGTGCCGGTCGCATCGCGCAATATTTTCCCATCGAACATTCAGGGTCTGCCGACCTGGTATGAAGTGCGCGTGTCGGGCGAGGGCTGGCTCGGGCGGCGTGGCGGCGTGGACCTCATGGTCGCGATGAACCCGCAGACCTGGGACAAGGACCTCGCCGAAATCGACCGCGGCGGTTATCTGCTTTACGATTCCACCAAGCCGATGCCCGCGTCGAAATTCCGCGACGACATCACCATTCTCGGCGTGCCGTTGACGGAACTTTCCAACACGATGGAAGGAACGATCCCGCGCGAGCGCCAATTGCTCAAGAATGTGATTTATCTGGGCGCGTTGTCGGCGCTTCTCGATTTCGAGCCGTCGGTTGTCGAAGGGTTGATCGGCAGCCAGTTCAAGGGCAAGGACAAGCTCATCAAGCTCAACATGAAGGCCATCGAGCTTGGGCATGATTACGCGGCGAAGAACCTCGCGGGCGAATGCAGACTGAAGGTCGAGCGCGCCAACAATGTGGGCGAGCGCATCTTCATCTCGGGCAACGATGCGGCGGCGTTGGGTTGCGTTTATGGCGGGGCGACGGTGGCCGCGTGGTATCCGATCACGCCTTCGACATCGCTCGCCGAAGCGTTCATGAAACATTGCAAGAAGCTGCGCGTCGATCCCGTTTCCAAGCAAAACAAATTCGCCATCGTGCAGGCGGAAGACGAAATCTCCGCCATCGGCATGGTGATCGGCGCGGGCTGGAATGGCGCGCGCGCCTTTACCGCTACCAGCGGGCCGGGCATTTCGCTGATGCAGGAATTTTTCGGGCTTGCCTATTTCGCCGAAATTCCCGCCGTGATTTTCGACATCCAGCGCGGCGGGCCATCCACCGGCATGCCCACGCGCACGCAGCAATCCGATGTGCTGGCCGCCGCATACGCAAGCCATGGCGATACCAAGCATGTATTGCTGTTTCCGAAAGACCCTGGCGAATCTTTCGAATTCGCGGCCACATCTTTCGATCTGGCGGAACGCTTGCAGACGCCGATCTTCGTGATGATGGATCTCGACATCGGCATGAACGATTGGCTGAGCGCGCCATTCTCGTGGGACGACGCGCGCGCTTACGACCGCGGCAAAATCATGACCGCCGAGGAACTGGACGCCGGAAAAGATTTTGGCCGCTATCTCGATGTGGACGGCGATGCCATTCCCTATCGCACGCTGCCGGGCGTGCATCCCACGCTGGGCGCCTATTTCACGCGCGGCACATCGCGCGACCGCTATGCGCGCTATAGCGAAGAAGGCTCGGTGTATGTCGATAACATGCAGCGGCTGTTGCGCAAATTCGAGACGGCCAAGAAGCTGGTTCCAGCACCCATCGTCACCAAGGCCGAAGTGGGCACGCGCCACGGCGCGATCTTCTACGGCTCGACCACGGTTGCGATGGAAGAAGCGCTGGCAGCGCTTGAGAAACAGGGGCTTTATCTCGACACACTGCGCATTCGCGCGTTTCCGTTCGCCGAAGAATTGGTCGAATTCATCAATGCGCACGATCAGGTGTTCGTCATCGAGCAGAACCGCGACGCGCAGATGCTGAAGCTGCTGGTGAATGAATGCGCCATCGATCCGGCGCGGTTCATTTCGATCCTGCATTACGACGGCACACCGATCACCGAACGCTTCATCTCCAAGGCGATTTCCGAACGCATGAAACTTCGCCGTAAAGAGGCCGCGGAATGACCTTCATCGCCAAACCGAAATTCCATCATCGCGGCATCAAGACGAATTCGCTGGGCTTCACGCACCGCGATTACGAGGGGCGCATCTCCACGCTCTGCGCGGGCTGCGGGCACGATTCCATTTCGTCGGCGCTGATCGAGGCGTGTTTCGAACTCGCCATCGAGCCGCATCGCGTGGCGAAATTGTCGGGTATCGGATGCTCGTCCAAGACGCCGGATTATTTTCTGGGCCAGAGCCACGGCTTCAATTCGGTGCATGGGCGCATGCCGAGCGTGCTGACCGGCGCCAACCTCGCCAATCGCGACCTGATTTATCTCGGCGTTTCGGGCGACGGCGATTCGGCCTCCATCGGGCTTGGGCAATTTGCCCATTGCGTGCGGCGCGGCGTGAACATGGTCTATATTTGCGAGAACAACGGCGTTTATGGCCTCACCAAGGGCCAGTTTTCGGCCACCGCCGACAAGGGCTCCAAAAGCAAGACGGCGGTGAATTCCGATGCGCCGATCGATCTGGTGAGTCTCGCGCTGGTGCTGGGCGCGACATTCGTGGCGCGGAGTTTCTCCGGCGACAAGAAACAATTGGTGCCGCTGCTCAAGGCCGCGATTTCGCATCGCGGCTCGGCGGTGCTGGATGTGATTTCGCCTTGCGTGCAATTCAACAACAGCCCGGAGAGCACGAAGTCCTACGATTTTGTGCGCGAGCACAACGACGCGGTGAACCGCATCGACATGATCGTGCCGCGCGAGGAGATTGTGGTGAATTACAAGCCGGGAACGGTGGAGACGGTGGTGCAGCATGACGGCACCATCATCAAGCTTGCCAAATTGCATCCGGGTTACAATCAAAGCGACCGCGCAGGCGCGCTCGCCTACATTCAGGATCATCATGCGCGCGGCGAAGTGGTGACGGGGCTGCTGTATCTCGATTCCGCCGCGGACGATTTGCACGGCAATCTCAACACGGTGCATACGCCGCTGAACCGGCTGGGCGAAAAAGAATTGTGCCCCGGCACGAGCGCGCTCGACGCGATCAACGCGGGTTATCGATAGAAATACGCTTTCATGCTTCGACAAGCTCAGCATGAAGGATTGGCTTACCCCCTCACCCTGAGCTTGTCGAAGGGTGAGGATAGTCGTGCCACGCACCGCGTGGATCGCGAACGCGCCATTGATCGCCAAATTTTTCCATGTTGTCCGACATCAGCGAAATCTTGCCGAAGCCGCCGGGAATATCGAGCATGTAATCGGGCATCGGTGACATGCGCTTTTGCAATTCGCGCATCAGCGCCCGACCTTCATCAATCGAAACACGGAAATGCGATGTGCCGGGCGCCAGATCGGGGTGGTGGAGATAGTAAGGCTTGATGCCGGTTTCCAGAAACGCACGGATCAATTGTTTCAGCGTTTCCACATTGTCGTTGACGCCCCTCAGCAGCACGCTTTGTGAGAGCAGTTCAATTCCGGCATCGCGTATTTTTGCGCAGACGGCGCGCGCGGCGGCAGTGAGTTCGCGCGGATGATTGGCATGGATCGCCACGCGGGTTTGGCCGGTTTGCAATTTTATCGCTTCGATAAATTCATCTGTGATGCGCGATGGCTCAACCACCGGCACGCGGGTATGCCAGCGCAGTTTCTCGATGTGTGGAATGGCGGCGGCGCGGGCGGAGATTTCGGCGGCGCGGCGAACACTCAAGATAAACGGATCGCCGCCGGTGACGATGATTTCGTGAACTTCGGGATGAGCCGCCACATAAGCAAAGGCTGCATCGAATTCCCTTTGCGATAAGGCTGGCTCTTTTCCCGGCCCGACCATTTCGCGGCGGAAACAGAAGCGGCAATAGACCGGGCAGATATGCACCGGCTTGAACAGCACGCGGTCGCGATAACGATGCACGATGCCGGGGACGAGTTCATGCACCTTGTCGCCAATGGGATCGGCGCGTTCGTCGGGCGTTGTGTAAAGTTCGGATTCGCTGGGGATGAACTGGCGGGCGATTGGATCGTTTGGATCGCGCGGATCGATCAGCGCTTCCATTTCGGGCGAAATCGCCACCGCATAGCGCGTCCTTACCAGCGCAATCGGGTCCTGTATCGTCATGACAACGGCGTCCAGATCACATCGTTCACATTGCGCGCGCCCGTCGCCAGCATCACAAGGCGGTCGAAGCCGAGTGCTGTGCCGGAAGCGGGCGGCATGCGCGTCAATGCTTGGAGAAAATCTTCATCGAGCGGATAGCGTTCGCCATAGATGCGCTGTTTCTCGTCCATTTCCGAAATGAAGCGGCGGCGCTGTTCGCCCGCATCGGTCAATTCGCCGAAGCCGTTGGCCAATTCCACACCCGCTACATAAAGTTCGAAGCGTTCGGCCACGCGCGGATCGTGCGGCGTGGCGCGAGCAAGGGCTGCTTCGCAGCGTGGATATTCATAGAGGATCGTCGGGCGGCCTTGGCCGAGCTTCGGCTCGATGCGCGCGACGAGGATTTTGCTGAAGATGTCGGCCCAATTGTCGTTGGCCGCGATTTCGATGGGCGCGAGGGATGCTAGCGCATCGCGATTGCCTTCGCCTTTGTCGTTCAGGGTCGAAAGCAAATCCACATCGGCGAATTTCTCGAAGGCTTGTGCGACGGTAATGCGTTCGGCTTCGGCGCGAGGATCGCAAACGAGATTGCGGTATGAGAATGTTTTCAGGCCCGTCACATCGGCGGCGATGCGCAGGAATTCCAGCGTGTCGGCGATCACCGCTTCGTAGGGCTCGTTGGCGCGATACCATTCCAGCATCGTGAATTCCGGGGCGTGCAGGCTCCCGCGCTCGCGATTGCGGAACACGCGGGCGAATTCGAAGATGCGCGCCTCGCCCGCGGCCAGCAATTTCTTGGCGGCGAATTCGGGCGAGGTGTGGAGATAGAGCGGCGTTTTTTCGCCGCCTGCATCCCATTCGGTCGCAAAGGCGTGCAGGTGCGCCTCATTGCCGGGCGACGCGACGAGGATGCCGCATTCGACTTCGGTAAAACCTTCCGCTTCGAGCCGCGCGCGGATCGCAGCCTTGATCCGGCTCCGCGCCATCAAGCCTTTCGCGGCGGTCGGCATGGGTTTCGGGCAACCAGAAGGGGCTCATTGGCCTCACCCCTTGGCCGGGTGCCCCCGGGCTGCTATGACCGCGCGCGCTTTTCGCCAAAGAGGTTTTCGTGGTTTCGGTCATCGCCAGCACGGTCCGCAAGGGTCACGTCATCGAGAGGGACGGCAAACTCTATGTCGTCCTCACAGCAGAAAACATCCACCCCGGCAAGGGCACGCCCGTAACCCAGCTTGAAATGCGGCGCATCTCCGATGGCGTGAAGGTGAACGAGCGCTACAAGACCACCGACAGCCTGGAAAAGGCGTTCATCGAAGATCGCCCCTACAATTATCTTTATCAGGACGGCGAGCATTTTGTGTTCATGGATCCGGAGACCTTCGACCAGATCCATGTGGGCCCGGATGTGATCGGCGATATGGCGCCCTATCTGCTGGAGAACATGGAAGTGCGGCTTGCGACCTATAATAGCCTGCCGATTTCGATCGAGTTGCCGGCGCGCGCCACATTCGAGATTGTGGAAACCGAGCCGGTGACGAAGGGCCAGACCGCGTCGGGCTCGTTCAAGCCCGCGATTCTTTCCAATGGCGTGCGAACGATGGTGCCCACCCATATCGTGCCCGGCGTGCGCGTGGTTGTGCTGACGGAAGACGGCTCCTATGTCGAGCGCGCCAAGGACTAAGATCCGAAGACCAGCATCGCCGCGAAGATGAGCACCACCGCCAGCAGGCTGATACCCAGCACATAGCGCATGCGGCCCGACGACTCGCCCTGGCGGCTTTTGTCCGTCGTCAGGTCGTGACCGGAAGCTTCGTGATGTTCGACCGGAATTGCCATTTCAATGCGGTTTCTTCGACGCATCCTTCATGGCGTCGGCCGTGCGCTCGAATTCGCGAACCTGACGTTCGGCTTCTTCCTTGGCCAATCCGTAGGATTGCTGAATCTTGCCGATAAGCTGATCGCGTTGGCCCGCAATCTTCTCCATATCGTCGTCGGTCAGCCTGCCCCATTTCTCCCGCGCCTTGCCCGAAAATTGCTTCCAATTGCCTTGCATCTGTTGCCAGTTCATCGCCGTGCTCCTTGCCGGTTTTGCATCAAAGAGAACGGCGAAAACCATGCGCCGGTTCCGTGAGCGGGGTGCAAATCTCGATATGGGAGAAGTTGAGCGGACACCCGAAGCGGGGTGTCGAAGGGGCTGGGGGCGTACCGGATCGGACGTCCGCTCGGATCATGAAACGTGGGTGCGAAAGAAACGTTCCAAAAATTCTTTGCGCCGGTTTCAGGCTGCCGCTTGCCTGCGGAACGGATGGAAAAAGAGCGCCTGCCCCACGGTCGCCTGCACGGTTTCCGGCAGGAAGGGCTTGGCGATGAGATAGGTCGGTTCGGGCCGTTCGCCGGTGAGAAGTTTCTCCGGATAGGCAGTCACGAAGATCACCGGTATGTCGAAACTGTCCAGAATTTCGCTCACCGCGTCGATGCCCGAGCCCCCCTCGCCCAGATTGATGTCGGCAAGCACCAGGCCCGGCTTCTTGAGCTTGGCTTCGCTCACCGCCTGATCGCGCGTGGCCGCGGTCGCCACCACTTCGTGGCCGAGTTCGCTGACGAGGTTTTCCAGATCGAGCGCGATGATCGGTTCATCCTCAATAATGAGGACGCGCGAGACCAGATCGCCTTCAATGCGCTTCTGCACCTCGACGATGGCCTGTTCGATCTCATCGGGCGACTGGCCGATGATGATCCCCGCTTCGGCGGGCGTGAAGGATTCCACCGCCGTCAGCAGCATGGCCGCGCGCCCCGGCGAGGGCAGCAATTGCAGGCGGGCCTCCGGCGTGCCCTCGCCCGCGCCGTCGCCCTGGCCGGCCGTGGTCGCCCAGATGCGGTGGAACAGCCGGTAGAGCGCCACCCTGGGCGAAAGGCCCCCATCGAGCGTTTTTTCGTCCGCCAGCAGGGCGGTCAGGGCGGCGCGCACATAGGCGTCGCCGCTCTCCTGGGAGCCGGTCAGCGCACGCGCATAGCGGCGCAGATAGGGTAAATGCGGTCCTAACACCTCGGTCATGGACATGGTCCGGCTCCTTCGAAACTCACCAAGAAAACACCCGATCCCACAACGTTTACCAGCACGAAATGTTTCCCTCCCCCCGGAACCTTTTGTTGGCCGGCACGTTGGCTGGCACACGGCTTATTCCAGGGGATGAGGCCGAATCTGCTAGGCTAAGGGACCAGGAAAGGAACGCCGTGACTCGTGTTATCGAACGGCAAGGCTGGGAATTTGTGACAGACGAAGCGAAATCCGAACGCGACAGGCACAAGGTCTTGCGGGCGCGCCAAAGGGCGCTCGGCCGCGAGCTGCGCCGCATGTATGACGACGTTGCCAAGGAGCCGGTGCCGGATGAATTCATCGATCTGCTGCGCAGGATCGACAAGCGCGGCGGCCAAGGCGGACAGAGCGACTCGTGACCGTGCGCCACACAGAACCCTCTGCGACGCGGCCCAAGGAAGCAAAGGCCAACGGCGCGGATTTCAAGCGCGATCTTTTGGATTTGATTCCCTTTTTGCGCGCTTTCGCCCGTTCGCTTTGCGGCAATCCCGAATCCGCCGACGATCTGGCGCAGGAGGCCCTCGTCAAGGCGTGGCAGTCGCGCGCGAGTTTCGAGGCGGGCACCAATCTGAAAGCCTGGCTCTTCACCATCCTGCGCAACCAGTTCTATTCCGACCGGCGCCGCGCCTGGCGCCAGACCGCCTGGGATCAGGACGCGGCCGAACGCATTCCGGCATCGGACGGCGAGCAGGACTGGTCGGTGGACCTGTCCGACACCGCGCGCGCGCTCACCTGCCTGTCGGACGAACAGCGCGAGGCCCTGATCCTCGTCGGCGCGGGCGGATTTTCGTATGAGGACGCGGCCTCGATCTGCAATTGTGCCGTGGGCACGGTGAAGAGCCGCGTGGCGCGGGCGCGCAAATCGCTTATGTCTATCCTGTCGGGCGAGGAACCATTGCCGCCGGCCGGCCAGGCCTCCGAGGGAGACGCCGCACATGAGATCATGGCGCAGCTGGACAGGCTTGCTCCGCGCGCGCCCCGAAAGCGGCGAGGGAAATCCGACCCAACCGGATAACGGCGGCTCGCTCAGGCTGCGCCTGATGCTGACCGTCACCGTAGCACTTGCCCCCATCGTGCTTGCGAGCCTCATCCAGGGCATGGAGCGCGCCCGCGACGACACCGCCGAAGTCCATGACCGGCTGGTGGAAACCGCGCACGCCGCGGGCAACAGCGAAGAGAACATGCTGGCCGCCGCCGAGCAGATCGCGCGCGCACTCGCCAATCTCGCCGCCGTGCGCGATGCGGAGCCCGGCTGCGGCCGCGCGCTCGCCGATGCGCTGAAGGGGCTTTCCTTCTTCACCAACATCGCCCGGATCGACGCAAGCGGCCGCGTGATCTGTGCGGCCGATCCGCGCGCGGTGGGCCGCGACACCAGCCAGCGCCCGGTATGGAAACAGGCGATGGCGACCCATGATTTCGCGCTCAGCGAGCGCATGGTGAGCCCGCTCACCGACCTGCCCGTCATCAGCGGCATGCTTCCGCTTCTGAAGAACGGCACGCCGTTCGGCGCGATCTCCATCGGCATCGATATTCGCTGGCTCGATTACATGGTGCATACGAGCAAGCTGCCGGAAGGCGCGGTGGTGGCGATCTTCGACCGGGCTGGCCACATCATCGCCGCCAACAACGCATCCATCGCATCGCCCGTATTCGCCCATCCGCAATTCGCCGCCAGCGCCGTGCAGACGGCACCCGACGCGGCCGGAAACGCGTGGACCTATGCCACCGCACCCCTTCTCGGCAACAGCGTGTATGTGGGCTTTGCGATGCGCCAGTCGAGCCTCTTCGGCGCGACCTATATTCATGTCGGCACCGATTTCATCCTGCCGATCCTGATGATCGTGCTGACATGGATGGCGATCTGGATCGGCACGGAGCGACAGGTGACGCGCTGGATCGTGCAGCTGAGGCGCATTTCGGCGGCCTACAAGAGCGGCCATTACACCATCCGCCCCGCGCTCGACGGCGCGCCGCGCGAATTTCGCCAATTGGGCGATGCGCTCGCCACCATGGCACAATCCATCCAGGACCGCGACCGCCATCTGCACGAGGTCGTGGCGCAGAAGACCGTGCTGGTGCGCGAAGTGCATCACCGCGTGAAGAACAATTTGCAGATCGTGATAAGCCTTCTCAACCTGCAAGCCGGGCGCTTGCGCGATCCCGCGGTGCAGGCCGCGCTGAAGCAGGCGCGCACGCGCATCAACGCGCTGGCGCTGGTGCATCGCACGCTGCACGAGATCGAGGATCAAAGCCTGGTGCAGCTCGACCGGCTTCTCACCGACCTCACGCAACAGACCTGCGAAGGCTTCGGCGGGGAGCAGACCGGCCTGATCGTGGAAACGAAGATGGTGCCGCGTTTGGTGGGAAGCAACACCGCCGTGCCGCTGGCGCTTTTCACCGCGGAGGCACTGACCAATGTGTTCAAGCACGCCTATCCCGATGGGCGCGGCGGACGCATCGCGGTGACGCTGGAAGAGGGCGATAGAAACGAATTGCGCCTGCGCGTGGAAGATAACGGCGTCGGTTTCGATACGAATACGGAAAAAGGCGAGTCCAGCATCGGCGCGCAATTGATCGCGACCTTCGCCCGGCAGGTGGGCGGCGCCGTGTTCACCCAATCGACGCCCGGACGCGGCGCCAGCGTGGAACTGCGCTTTCCCGAACCGGCAACCGGCGAGCAGGAATGATGCCCGCCGGTTCCGTGTCTCGCCCGGTCAGTAGGATTTGCTGACGGGCGGCAGATTTTCGATCTCGGGCTTCGTCATGTCGGTGACGATGAGATTGCGGTCCTTCAGATAAACGAGCTTGCTCGCGTCGAGCGAAACCTCGCGCTCGCCCACGCCAAGGAACCCGCCGACATCGGCCTTCACCGCGCGCGCCTTGCCATCGGTGCTGACATCGACCGATTTGACTTCGCCCAGCGCCTGACCCTTGCGGTTCTTGATTTCCGCGGTCGCGAGCGTGGCCGTGGGATTGGCGACATCGCTGACGGCGACGGCCTTGCGCAGTTCCGTCTTGGTCACGGGCTTGTCGGGCCCGACCGCTTTATCGACTTCGTTGCCGACGGTGGCGGCCGTGCGCTGCGCGGCCGAAGGCGCGCCGCTAGAGGCCGTATTGCTGCTCTTGTCGTTGCTCGTGTCGCCGCTTTCGGCCATCCGATCGTCCGATTGCGACGCCGCCGCAACCACGCCCGGATGCTGCAATTGCTGCGCGTTGAGATCTTCGGTGATCGCGTGTTCCTGCCTGTTTTCCTGTGCGGTCGAGGCGGAATGCGCCGGAAAGGCAAAGCCTGCCGCCGCGCCAAGCACGATTGCGGCCGAGCCGGCCAACGCCATGGTCTTGAGTGTCATGGGTCATCTCCTGTTTCCAGTAGGCCGGGAAGCGAGAGCCTCCCGGCCCCGTTTTCCAAACGTGTTCGGTGGTTTCGAGTTCCCGGGCGCGTGAACGCGGGTTGCGGCGGCGCGGGCTTGCGGGCACCATCCGCCTATGAACGAACAACAAAACCTGCTCGCCGAAACCGCAAGCCGCGTGTTTGCAGATCTGAAAGATTGGCGCGAGGCGCAAGCGGCGGGCTTGCCGAATGTTATGATGCGCGAGGAGGCGGGCGGCTTCGGCGGCGGATTCGCGGATGCGGCGATTATATTGATAGCGGCGGGGCGCCATGCGGCCGCGCTGCCGATTGCCGAAGCAATTGTTGCCGGGAAATTGTTGTCGGATGCGAGGCTCGATGCGGCAGACGGCCTGTCGCTGGCGGGCGGATGCGAAGGCGTCTCACGCATTGCCGGTGGCGAAATCGTTTTCTCCGGCGTGTTGCGAAAAGTTCCCTATGGCCGCGACGCGGAGCGCATCGCCGTGTTGATCGAGCAGGACGGCAAATATCTGATTGCCTGTTTCAACCGCGCCGATGCAACACGCATCGACGAGCGCGCCAATCCGGCGGAAGAGCCGCGCGACGATCTTCATTTCGAAAACGCGAAAGGGATTTGCGCCATTACGGAATGGAACGAAGCGCGTCTCTATCGCACGATGGCATTCGCGCGCGCCTGCCAGATGAGCGGGGCGATGGATGCAGCACTTGCATTGGCGGCCAAACATGTGCGCGACCGCCAGCAATTCGGCCGCGCGCTTGCGAGCTTTCAGGCGATCCAGCAGCAGATGGCTTTGTTCGTGGAGGAAGCTGCCGCCGCACGTACAGCCTGCATGGCTGCGGCGCGCGCGGCTGATCGGGGCGATGCTTCGTTTGAAATGGCGTGCGCGAAATTGCGCGCCAATCAGGCATCGGCCACTGCCACGACCGTGGCCCATCAGGTGCATGGCGCCATCGGCTTTACGCGCGAATACGATCTGCAACGCTTCACGCGGCGTCTGTGGGCGTGGCGCAGCGAATTCGGCAATGACCGGCATTGGGCGAGTGAAATCGGCGCGCGCGTCGCACGCCAAGGCAGCGAAAATTTCTGGCCCGGCCTTGTGAACGGGTTTGCTTCTTGAAACCCGACCCTTCGACAAGCTCAGGGTGAGGGATTAGCTCAACCCTTCATGCTGAGCTTGTCGAAGCATGAGGATCACTTACAAAGCCTTGCATCGCGGCCGCCAAATGGCGCACGCGCTCCGGCCCGCCGAGCAGCGCGCGATTGAGGCCGATACGCTTGAACCAATAATGAAGCCCGAGCAGATCGGTGATGCCGATGCCGCCATGCACTTCAGTCGCTGTGCGCGCAACGAAGCGGCCAACTTCCGACAAATGCGCCTTGGCATGCGCGGCCGTGAGCGACGATTCTTGCCGGATCGCATCGAAAGCATGGGCCGCATACCAGACAAGCGCGTGGGCCGGCTCAAGCTCCGCCGCCATTTCCGCGCACATATGCTTGACCGCCTGAAACGAGCCGATGGCGCGGTCGAATTGCTTGCGCTCCTTGGCATATTCGACCGCCTTCTCGATCATGCGCGCTCCGGCACCCAGCGTATCGGCCGCCAACATCACCCAGCCCGCATCGCGCATGTGCGTGAGCGTTTGCGTGTTCGTCTTCAATGGTTCGGCCGAGACGTTCGAAAATTGCAATTCGCCCAGCGAACGGGTTTGATCGATGGATGTGAGCGCGATCTTTTCGAGGCCGGGCGCCTTCGCATCCACCAGATGCAAACCGCCTTCGCAATCCGCAACGATGAAAATATCCGCCGCGCCGAAATCGATGACGAACAGCGCCTTGCCGTTCAGCTTTCCGTTCTTCGATGTCGCGCCCGCGCCATCGCGCGCGCCGGAAATGCTCTCGGAAATCGCAACACCAGCGAGCACCTCGCCGGAAGCCAGCTTCGGCAGCCATTCTTTTCCTTGCGCCGCGTCGCGCAATGCAATCGACGCCATCACGCAGGATGCGATAAACGGCACGGGCGCAACATGACGGCCAAGCGCTTCGGAAACCAATGCCGCATCAAGCAGTGAGAGTCCAAGGCCGCCGTGATCTTCGGGAATGAGCAGCGCGGGAACACCTAATTCCACCAGCGAATTCCACACATCGCGGGCGACCGGCTCATCGCCGCTCACGGCTGTTTTCACACGATCAAGCGGGCAGGCGCGCCCCAGCGTGCGGTTCACGCTCTCTTGCATCATCTTCTGGTCGGCGCTCAGAGCGAATTCCATCTTACGCTCCCTTCGCGATTTTTGGTTCGCGCGGCAGACCAAGCCCGCGTTCGGCGATAATGTTTTTCTGGATCTGCGCCGTGCCGCCGCCGATGATGAGGCCGAGATCGAACATATAGGCGCGCTGCCAATTTCCTCTGTTGCGGGCGTGCGGACTGCTTCCATAAAGCACGCCCAATTCGCCGAGCGCATCATTGGCAAATGCTGCGAGCTGATGATTGAGTTCGCAGCCCTGCAATTTCACGATGAGGCGCGCAAGCCCCGCTTCCTCGTCGTGCGAAGATGCCGTAAGCAGGCGAAGGCCATGAAACTGCATCGCCATCACGCGCGCCTGCAATTGCATCAGCCGGTCGCGCAGCACGGGATTGTCCATCAGGCGCGCGCCATCCACATTTTCTTCCTGCATCATGTCGATGATCGCCTTGAGGCGCGAACCCGCCGCATTGGGATCACCCAGCATGCCGCGTTCGTGTTTCAGCGTGGCGTTGGCGACGAACCAGCCCTGCCCGCGCCCGCCCACGATTTGCTCCTGCGGCACACGCACATCGGTGAAGAAGACTTCGTTGAATTCCGAAAAGCCGGTCATGGTTTTGAGCGGGCGAACCTCGATGCCCGGCGTTTTCATCGAGAAGATCAGATAGGAAATGCTTTGGTGACGCGCGGCCTCGCTTTCGGTACGCACGAGACAGAAAATCATGTCGGCGAATTGCGCCGATGACGTCCAGATTTTCTGCCCGTTGATGACGAAATCATGCCCGTCTTCCACCGCGCGCGTTTGTATCGACGCGAGATCGGAACCCGCGCCCGGCTCGGAATAGCCCTGGCACCAGATCATTTCGCCGCGCAAAGTGGGCTTTATATAAGCGCGCTTCTGTTCTTCGGTGCCGATTTCCAGCAGCGTCGGCACCAGCATCGACACGCCCTGATTGGCGATAGGCCCCGGCGCGCGCGCGGCGGTGAATTCCTCCGCGATGATGCGCGATTTGAGAATATCCGGCTCCGCGCCATAGCCGCCGTATTCGCGCGGTATCGTGCGCGCGGCATAGCCATGTTCGATCAGAAGCGCCTGCCACGCGAGCGTTTCGGCGCCCGGACGACCGCCACCATAGGCAGGCGGAAAATCTTTCCGATGCTTTTCGAGAAACGCCCGCACTTGGGCACGGAATTCTTCATATTCGGGGCTATAGGCGAGGTCCATGGTCTTACTCGCTGATGGTTGCGGTAAAGGTGGTTTCGCGCGCTTCATTCAACGTCCACAAATCATTGCCTGCCACGCAGAGATCGAACGGTGCGGTATCGAATAGCGGGCGCTGCGCGCGGAAGCTGAGTTGCGAAATGCGCGCTCGCGGATGAACACGCAAATAATGATCCACCAGCAGCATCGCAATCAGCGGCCCCTGCACGACAAGACCGGGATAGGATTCCACATCGCGCGCATAGTCGCGGTCGTAATGGATGCGATGGGCATTGAAGGTGAGCGCGGAAAAGCGGAACAGCAAAGTGGGATCTGGAATGATTTTGCGCGTGCGCTGCGCGGCGCGCGTTTCCGGTTTGGCGGGCGGAGGTGGCGTTTTCGGCATATCGCGATAGACGATATCCTGTTCCTCGCTGACGGCGAGCGTACCATTCGCCAGAATTTCATGGGTGACGGTGACAAACACCATCTCGCCCGTGGCACCTGTTTTCGCGCTCACATCTTTGATGATGGAATGTCGTTCCAGCGCCGAGCCGATGACGATAGGTGCGTGAAATGTAATGCGCCCGCCTGCCCACATGCGGCGCGGCAATGGAACCGGCGGCAAAAATGCGCCGCGTCTGGGATGGCCGTCCTCGCCCAGTTCAGATTGGTGCGCGTGACTGAGAAAATAGAGCCAGTGCGCAAGTGGCGGCAATTCATTCACGGTCCACGGTGACGTTTCATGATCGAGCAGCGCCGCAAGGCCTGCAACCTGATTGGGCGTGGCGACATCCTTCGCCGTTTCGCGCCTGCCGATCCAGTTTTTCAGATCCGTCATCGTCAGAATGATTTCGGCAGGCCGAGCACATGCGTCGCCACATGGCTGAGGATCAGATTGGTGGAGATGGGCGCCACCTGATAAAGCCGCGTCTCGCGAAATTTGCGCTCGATATCGAATTCTTCCGCGAAGCCGAAGCCGCCATGGGTTTGCACGCACATGTCGGCTGCGAACCACGAGGCTTCGGAGGCGACGAGCTTGGCCATATTCGCTTCGGTGCCGCAGGGCTTGCCCGCATCGAACAAAGCTGCCGCCTTCGCCACCATTTCGGCGGCGGCCGCGACCTGCACATAAGCGCGCGCGATGGGAAACTGGATGCCCTGATTTTCGCCTATGGCGCGGCCGAACACCGAACGCTCCCTGGCATAGGCGCTCGCTTTATCGATAAAGAAGCGGCCGTCGCCGATGCATTCCGCCGCGATCAGGATGCGCTCGGCATTCATGCCGTCGATGATGTAGCGGAAGCCCTTGCCCTCTTCGCCGATCAGGTTTTCGGTCGGCACTTCCAGATCGTCAAAAAACAATTCCGTGGTGGCGTGGTTTATCATCGTGCGGATGGGGCGGATCGTTAGGCCATTCTTCACCGCCTCACGTAGATCGACCAGCAAAACGCTCATGCCGTCTGTCGGCTTGTTTGTTTCTTCGCGCGGCGCGGTGCGCACCAGAAGCACCATCAGATCGGAATGTTCGGCGCGGCTGATCCAGATCTTCTGGCCGTTGACGATGTATTTGCTGTTGCCATCGCGCTCGGCGAAGGTGCGGATGCGCGTGGTATCGGTGCCGCTGCCGGGTTCTGTGACGCCGAAGGCCTGAAGGCGCAATTCGCCGGACGCGATTTTCGGCAGATAGCGCTTTTTCTGTTCGGCGCTGCCATGGCGCAGGATCGTTCCCATCGTGTACATCTGCGCGTGGCACGCCCCGCCATTGCAGCCGGAGCGGTGGATTTCTTCCAGCACCGCCACGGCCGCGCCAAGGCCAAGACCAGAGCCACCATATTCTTCGGGAATAAGAACGGAAAGAAATCCTTCGCGCGTGAGCGTGCTGACGAATTCTGTCGGATATTCGCGCGCGCGATCGAGCCTGCGCCAATATTCGCCGGGAAAGCGCGCGCAGAGCTTGCGCACATTCTCGCGGATTTCGGGAAAGGTTTCGTCGCCGCCCATGGCCCAAGCCTATAGCCAAGGCGGGGGCCTCCGCCAAGCCTATTCCATGAAGAGCATGGCGGGATGCTCCAGCCGCGCCTTGACGCGCCGGATGAAGGAGGCCGCATCGTAGCCATCGACCACGCGGTGATCGAAGGAGGAGGACAGATTCATCATCTTGCGCACGACGATCTGGCCTTCGCGCACGACCGGGCGCTCGATCACGGCGTTGGGCCCGATGATCGGCGACTTCGGGATGGTTGATGACGGGCGTGGTGGCGAGCCCGCCAAGCGCACCCAGGCTGGTGATGGTGATGGTGGAACCGGAGAGATCGTCCTTCGACGCCTTGTTGTCGCGGGCGAGCGTGGCCAGCCGCGCGATTTCGGAAGAGGCCTGCCAGATATCCATCGCCTCGGCATGGCGCAGCACCGGCACGATCAAACCATTGGCCGTTTGTGTGGCGATGCCGATGTGAACCGGCGCGTAGCGATGCACGATGCCCGCCTCGTCGTCGAAATGCGCGTTGATCTGCGGGAAGTCCGGCAACACGACGATCAGCGCGCGCATCAGGAACGGCAGCAAGGTAAGCTCGTGGCTGGCCGCTCTGCCTGTTTCCATTCAGATGGGCGCGGAGGTCTTCCAGTTCCGTCATGTCGATTTCCTCGACATAGGCGAAATGGGGAATGCGGCGCTTCGAAAGCTGCATCTTCTCCGCGATCTTGCGGCGCAGACCGATGATCTTGATTTCTTCCACACCTTCGCGCGGCGCGTTCGTTGTGCGCGCGAAACCTCCCTGCGATGCGATGTGTGCGTCGAGATCGGCGTGTGTGATGTGCCCTTGCGCGCCGGAACCCGTCACCGCATGCAAATCGATTCCCAATTCTTTTGCGCGCTGACGAACGGCGGGTGATGCGAGGGGGGTGGCTACCGCCTCATCCGGCTTCGCTCCTTCGGAGCTACGCCGGGACAAGCCCTTGCCCTCTCCCCCGGTGGGGGAGAGGGAATCTCCTTGTTTTTTCGCTTCCGTTTTCTTCGCCTCAACCTTCGGCGCACCGTGACCGTTGGCTTTCACATTGCCTTCGCCTTCGATTTCGAGTTCGACCAGCGGCGCACCGACCGGCGCCATTTCGCCGGGCTCGCCATGCAGCGAAATCACGCGGCCGGAAACCGGCGACGTCATTTCGACGGTCGCCTTGTCCGTCATCACGTCGACGAGGTTCTGGTCTTCGTGGATGTCGTCGCCGACCTTCACATGCCATGCGACGATCTCGGCCTCGGCGGTGCCTTCGCCGACATCGGGCAAGTTTGAAAACGTAGCGGCCCATTCAAGCCTCCATCGCGCGGCGCATCGCTTCGGCGACGCGCTTGGGCCCCGGAAAGTAATCCCATTCGAAGGCGTGCGGGTAGGGCGTGTCCCAGCCGGCCACGCGCTCGATGGGCGCTTCGAGATGGTAGAAGCAATTTTCCTGCACCAGCGCCGAAAGCTCCGCGCCGTAGCCCGATGTGCGTGTGGCCTCGTGCACGATCACGCAACGCCCGGTTTTTTCCACCGATTTGACGATGGTTTCGATGTCCACCGGCACCAGTGTGCGCAGATCGATGATCTCGGCATCGATGCCCGATTCCGCGGCCGCGGCGAGCGCCACATGCACCATGGTGCCGTAAGCCAGCACCGTCAGATCGCTTCCCTCGCGCACGATGGCCGCCTTGCCGAGCGGCACGGTGTAATAGCCATCGGGCACATCGCTCGCGGGATGCTTGGACCATGGCTGCACGGCGCGATCGTGATGACCGTCGAACGGCCCGTTATAGATGCGCTTGGGTTCGAGGAAGATAACCGGATCGTCGTCCTCGATCGCGGAGATCAGCAAGCCTTTCGCGTCGTAAGGATTGGACGGCATGACCGTCTTCAATCCGGATACATGCGTGAACAGCGCTTCGGGGCTTTGGCTGTGCGTCTGCCCGCCGAAAATGCCGCCGCCATAGGGCGTGCGCACGGTCATCGGCACGTTGAAATCGCCGGCCGAGCGATAGCGCAAGCGCGCTGCTTCCGACACAAGCTGGTCGTAAGCGGGATAGATGTAGTCGGCGAACTGGATTTCCACGACCGGGCGCAAGCCATAGGCGCCCATGCCGATGGCGACGGCGACAAAGCCGCCTTCGTCGATCGGCGTGTCGAAACAGCGCGTGAGGCCGTGCTTTTTCTGCAAGCCTTCGGTGACGCGGAAGACGCCGCCGAAATAGCCGACATCCTCGCCGAAGATGAGCACGTTGGGATCGCGCGTCAGCATCACATCCATGGCGGAGTTGAGCGCCTGTATCATGTTCAGTCGCCATGTCAGACTCCCATCTCCTGCCGCTGGCGGACGAGATGCCACGGCATGTCCTTGAACACATCCTCGAACATCGTCTGCACGTTCGGCGGCTGGCCGCTGCCGAGCGTGCCGAAACTTTCGGCTTCCTTGTTCGCGGCGCGAACCTGCTCGACAACTTCTTTTTGCGTGGCGTCGTGTTGCGCGTCCGACCACTCGCCAAGCCCGATGAGATGTTTCTTCAATCGCTCGATGGGATCGCCGAGCGGCCAGGCCTTCGCTTCGTCGACGGGACGATAGCGCGAAGGATCATCGCTCGTGGAATGGCCTTCGGCGCGGTATGTGTAGAGTTCGATCAGCGTGGCGCCGAGATTGGCGCGCGCGCGCTCCGCCGCCCATTGCGTCACCGCATAGACCGCGAGGAAATCGTTGCCGTCCACGCGCAAGCCCGGCAGGCCGTAGCCGATGGCGCGCGAGGCGAATGTCGCTTCCTCGCCGCCCGCGATTCCCTGAAAGCTCGAAATCGCCCATTGATTGTTGACGACATTCAAAATCACCGGCGCGTGATAGACGCTGGCAAAATTGAGCGCGTGATGGAAATCGCCTTCCGCGGTTGTGCCGTCGCCCACCCAGCTTGCGGCGATGCGCGTGTCGCCCTTGTAGGCGGATGCCATCGCCCAGCCGACGGCTTGCGGGAATTGCGTGCCGAGATTGCCCGAGACGGAGAAGAATCCATATTCGCGCGCGGAATAAAGAATCGGCAATTGGCGGCCCTTCAGCGGATCCTTCACGTTCGAATAGACCTGACACATCATATCGACGAGCGGATAGTCGCGCGCGATGAGAATGCCCTGCTGGCGGTATGAAGGAAAACACATGTCGTCGCGCTCCAGCACGGCGGCGGCAGCGACCGACACCGCTTCCTCGCCGGTCGATTTCATATAGAACGATGTCTTGCCCTGGCGCTGCGCGCGATACATGCGATCGTCAAAGGCGCGCGTCAGCATCATGGCGCGAAGCCCGCGCTTCAGCGTTTCCGCACCGAGCTTTGGATTCCACGGGCCCACCGCTTTCTGTTCGCCGTCCAGCACGCGAATGAGCGCGTAAGCAAGATCGGTGATCTCATGCGGGCGCGCATCGATGGCGGGCTTGCGCGCGGCTCCCGCTTCGGGCACGCGCACGGCGCTGAAATCCGCCTCGTCGCCGGGGCGGTGAATGGGTGCGGGAATATGAAGGCTGAGCGGTTTTCTGTTCTTCATGGCCATGCCTTTTCGAACGATCTTCCCGGCACGACGGTCAACACGCAACCGTTTGAGAAGCGGGAATTACGCGCGCGCAAAGGGGTCGTCAAGCGAGCAGCGCAAGCGTGCTTAGTATTTGAATACCAAGGAAAAGTGGCGATTTCGGGGACGCGCAATAAAACAATTCGCGAGGCGCTCGGCGCGGAATGAAGCGTTCGTCCCACGCACGCCAAATGGCGTTTCCGTTCAAGGCCGCGCGCTAGCTTACTCGTCGCATTCGGCGATGTTTTCCAGCGCCGCCAGATTGCGAATCGCCACCTGATGGCGATTGGGAATGCCGATGATGCGCTCGCGCTTCAGATCGCTGAGCGCGCGGCACACCGTTTCGATGGTGAGACCCAGATAATCGGCGATGTCCTGACGGCTCATCGGCAATTCGACCAGATCGCCATCGCCCGCGTCGCTGCGTTCGGCATGCAGCAGCAGGAAAGAGGCGATGCGCTCTTTCGCGGTTTGGCGGCCGAGCATCACCAGATGGGTTTGTGCGGCGGAAAGCTCGCGGCGCAACAGCGACATCAATTGCTTGCGGATGACGGGTTGTTCCTCGCTCACGCGCTCCATCTGCGCGCGCGCGCAGCGCATGACCACGACATCGCCCAGCGCCTCGGCGGTGAGCGAATGCTCGTTGCCCGGCTCAAAGCCGAAGAGATCGCCCGGCAGCATGAATTCGGCGATCTGGCGGCGGCCATCGGCCATCAGCTTGCAAAGCCGCACCCCGCCTTCCACCACCTTGTAGGAATAGCGCGCGTCATCGCCTTCGTTGAAGATCGTCTGGTTGCGGCCGAAATGCGAAAGCGTGCTGATGTCGTGAAGGGCGGCCAGCGCATCGCCGGCGCGCTCGGGAAGGTTGGAAATGTGGGTTTTACCGTGTACGAAATGCACTTCATCCAAATGATGCGCGATATGGGAGTCGGTCATTTTTAGCCCCGTCGGTCATCCGTCAGGTTGCAAATTGGGCCTTTCGGGGCCGATTTGAAATTGGGAGAAACCCTTAAGGGAAACTACGTATGGATATGTTTCAAATCAGGGAGAATTGCCGGTCGAATCGGAGTTACCGGCGTTTTTTCTGCCTTCGAAGGCGCGCTCGATGAAGGCCATGAGGTCCTGATCGCCCACCGGCTTATGCAAAAGTGCCAGAACGCCCGCGCGCTCAATTCTATCGGAGAGTGTGGGATCGCTGCGGCCGGTGATGATGATGGCCGGGGTATCGACGCGCCGGCGGCGCAGCAATTCGACCAACTCCAATCCGCTCATGCCGGGCATGTGCAGATCCAGAAGCAGGCACGCGCTGCCGCCCATGGGCTGATCGTTGAGATAGGCCGTGGCGGAGGGATATTCGCGCACATCCATGCCATAGGATTCAATGAGCAGCCGCATGGAATCGCGAATTGCTTCGTCATCGTCCACGATGCAAACCATGCGCATTCGTTCCGCCTGTGCCGCGCTCCGGTCCCAGCGCAGGAATTTGTTAACCTATTCCGTCAGGCAAAAGGATAAGCCCCTGCACCGTCGCAAAAAATACGTAGTTGTGCTTAGACGGGATTAGTGAGCGCGCGCGGCAACCACCATGCGCACCAGCTCGGCCAGCGATTTGGCCTGCATCTTCTCCATCACGCGGGCGCGGTGGATTTCCACGGTTCTGGGCGAGATATCAAGCTCATAGGCGATGATCTTGTTCGGCCGCCCGGCCGCCATCAGATCGAGCACCTGGCGTTCGCGGTCGGTCAGCCCGGCGATGCGGGCCTCGGCCTCGTGAGCCTCGTTGGCCGCCACGGACGTGGACTGGGCCGCATCCAGTGCGCGGCGCACGCTTTCGAGCAGCAGGGCTTCTTCGACGGGCTTTTCGAGAAAATCGATAGCGCCCGCCTTCATCGCGCGCACCGCAAGCGGCACATCGCCATGTCCCGTCATCATGATGACGGGCAGCGTCGCCTTGCGGCGGACCAACTCTTCCTGAAGCTCAAGCCCGTCCATGTCGGGCATGCGCACATCGGCGATCAGGCAGCCCGTCTGCCCGAGCCTGTCGCCATTCAGAAAATGCCCGGCCGAGTCGAATGTCTCGGCGGCAAAGCCGGAGGATTCCAAAAGCGCGCGCATTGATTCGCGCACGTCCTGATCGTCATCGACGATGAAAATGACCGGCCGCGCCATTCAGTCCTCCATCTCTTTTTCGGACACGGGCAGCATGAACAGAAACAGCGCGCCGCCGCCGGGATTGGATTCCGCCCAGAGCCGCCCGCCATGCGCCTCCACAATGGTGCGGCAGATGGCGAGCCCCATGCCGAGGCCCTGGGCCTTGGTGGTGACGAAAGGCTGGAAGAGGCGCTCGGCCACATGCTCGGGCAGGCCCGGCCCCGTATCGGCCACGCCGACCACGGCGAAATCGTTTTCGAGTTTGGTGGAAATCGTCAACCGGCGGAGCCTGGACTGCTGGACCGCGTCCATAGCGTTGCGCATCAGATTGACCAGCACCTGCTGGATTTGAATCCTGTCGATGGGAAGCCGCGGGAGTTCCGGCTGAAGCTCCACCTTCACGTCGATGTCGGAATCGGCCGCACCGACAAGGCCCAGCGCCACGGCCTCGCTGATGACGCCGTTGAGATCCTCCGCCACGCGATTGGGCTCTTTCTTCTCGATGAAATCGCGCATGCGCCGGATGATCTGGCCGGCGCGCGCCGTCTGGCCCGCGGCCTTGTCGAGCATTTCGACGACGCGCTCCACCGTTCCGCCGGTTTCCAGCGTGCGCTTGGCCGCGTTCATGTAGTTCATGATGGCGGCAAGCGGCTGGTTCAGCTCATGCGCCAGCGTGCTCGACAATTGGCCCATGGCGTTGATGCGCAGCGCATGGAACAACTCGTTCTGCAATTGCTGGATGCGCAAGCCGTGCATCTTGCGCTCGGTGACATCGTGGACGATGCCCACGAAAATGCGGTCGTTTCCGAGCCTGCCCTCGCCCACAGACAGATACATGGGAAAGGTGCTGCCGTCCTTGCGGCGGCCCACAACTTCGCGGCCGATGCCGATGACGCGCTTCTCGCCGGTCTTCTTGTAGCGGTCGATATAGCCGTCATGCTCGGCGCGATAGGGCTCCGGCATCAGCATCTTGACGTTCTGGCCGATGACCTCGCCCGGCTCGTAGCCGAACAGCACCTCGCACGCCTTGTTATAGACCCGCACGCGGCCGACCTCGTCGATCACCATGATGCCATCGGCGGCGGTGCCGATCAGGGTGTGGAACAGGACGTCCTGATCCGCTTCACTGGAGGATGTTTTTGCTCGCTCGTTCATGAGCCCGGTCGATTCATGCCCTGCCTTGAGTTTAACCCCTGATTGCATTGTTTTACTACTGCTAGTCTCTGCCCGCCAAATCGATATCATCAGTTTGCGCTAGATCAGGGCCGCGCCGCCCTGCCCTGCCTAATGTTCGAGAGGCACAACCCATGGACCGGTCATGAAACACGCCGTCATTCTCGCCCATCCCAACCCGCACAGCTTCAACGCCACGATCGCCGGGGCCTATATCAAGGCCGCCGCCGCGCGCGGGCATGAAGCCCGCCTGCACGATCTCTACGCCATGGATTTCGATCCGCGCCTGAAGGCGAGCGAGATTCCGGGGGCCAAGGGTTTTGCGCCCGGCCCGGATGTGCTGGCCGAGCGCGAAACGCTGGGCCCGGCCGATGTGTTCGTGTTCGTCTATCCCTTCTGGATCAACGCCGCGCCCGCGATCCTGAAGGGCTATATGGAGCGCGTGTTCGGCATGGGCTTTGCCTACCGGCCGGGACAAGGCGGCATCGAGCCGCTTTTGAAGGGCCGCAAGATGCTGAGTTTCACCTCCTCCGGCGCGCCGCTCGACTGGGTGAAGCAGACAGGCGCGTGGGATGCGGAGAAGAAATTGTTCGACGAGCATGCAAGCCTGATTACGGGATTGACCGTGCTCGATCACATTCATTTCGGCAATGTCGTGCCGGGCATGCGCGCCGATGTGGTGGAGCGCCATGTGGCGGAAGTCGAAAAGACGGTCGCCAAATATTTCTGAGCGGAGACGCGAATGTCGATCCGCAATCTCGATGCGATCTTTCATCCCAAATCGGTGGCGTTGATCGGTGCCAGCCCGCGGCCGCATTCGGTGGGGCTGGTGGCGGCGCACAATCTTCTGGAAGGCGGGTTCGCGGGCGCGATCATGCCGGTGACGCCGTCGCATAGCGCGGTTGCGGGCATGCTCGCCTATCCCGACATCAAAAGCCTGCCGATGATTCCCGACCTCGCCGTGATCTGCACGCCGCCGGAAACCGTGCCGGGATTGATCGCGGAACTGGCCGAGCGCGGCACGAAAGCGGCCATCGTCATCACCGCGGGCTTCATGGAATTGGGCACCGCACACGGCAAGGCGCTGCAACAGGCGATGCTGGACGCCGCGAAACCGCATCTGTTGCGCATCGTGGGGCCGAATTGCCTGGGCGTGCTTTCGACGCCTTCGGGATTGAACGCGTCGTTCGCGCCGGTCGCGGCGAAGAAAGGCGGTGTTGCGTTCGTAGCACAATCCGGCGCGATGCTGACGACGGTTCTGGATTGGGCGAGCGCGCGCGGCATCGGCTTTTCGCATCTGGTATCGCTGGGCGACATGATGGATGTCGATTTCGGCGACATGCTGGATTATCTGGCGACTGACGACGCCACGACCTCCATCCTGCTTTATATCGAGACGATCACGCAGGCGCGCAAATTCATGTCGGCGGCGCGCGCGGCAGCACGGCTGAAACCCGTGATCGCGATCAAGGCGGGGCGGCATGCGGCGGCGGCGAAAGCGGCCTCCTCGCACACCGGCGCCATGGCGGGCGTCGATGCGGTCTATGATGCGGCGTTCGAACGCGCGGGAATTTTGCGCGTGCGCGCGCTGGACGAAATTTTCGACGCGGTGGAAACGCTTGCCCAGCCGGTGAAACTTTCAGGCGACGGGCTCATCATCGTCACCAATGGTGGGGGCTTGGGCGTGCTGGCGACCGATACGCTTCTGGATCGCGGCGGCAGGATGGCGGATTTGACGCCGGAGATTCACGCCAAGCTCGACGCCGTGTTGCCGCCGACCTGGAGCCACGGAAATCCGGTCGATATCATCGGCGATGCATCGCCCGAGCGTTATGCCGATGCGATGAATGTTCTGCTCGGCACACCGGCCGAAGATTCCATCCTCGTTCTGAATTGCCCCGTGGCGGTGGCTTCCAGCGCCGATGCGGCGCAAGCCATTGCCGATGCCATGCGCGGCAAGAACAAGCCCGTTTTCGCAAGCTGGCTCGGCTCGGACAGTGCGGAGGCCGCGCGCAAATCCTTCGCGAGTGCGGGCATCCCCGCCTACGATACGCCAGACAAGGCGATCACGGGCTTTATGCATCTCGTTTGCTACAATCGCGGGCAGCGCACGCTGATGGAAGTGCCGCCGTCGCGGAATTTCACTTGCGATGAGGCCGCCGCGCGAAAGGCGATTGCGGGCATGCAAGGCTGGCTCAACGATCCCGCGATCCACCAATTGTTCGCGGCCTATGACATTCCTTCCGTGCGTTCCGAAATCGCACGCGATGCGCAAAAAGCCGAAGCCATCGCGAAGAAATTCGGCACGCAAGTCGCGTTGAAGATTTTTTCGCCGGACATCACGCACAAATCCGATGTGGGCGGCGTAATGCTCGATCTCGACGCGGCCGATGTGCGCGCCGCGGCCGATGCGATGAGCGCCCATGTCGCCAAGGTAGCGCCCAAGGCACGGCTTTCCGGCTTCATCGTGCAGGAAATGATCCGGCGCAAAAACGCGCATGAACTTATCCTCGGCATGACGGTGGATGCGCAATTCGGCCCAGTGCTGATGTTCGGCCACGGGGGAACGGCCGCCGAAGTGATCGGCGACCGGGCGCTCGCGCTGCCGCCGCTCAATCTCAATCTCGCGCGCGAGACGATGACGCAGACACGCATCTTCCGCCAATTGCAGGGCTATCGCGACCGGCCCGCCGCCGATCTGGACGCGATTGCAGCGACGCTGGTGAAACTTTCCCAACTCATCTGCGACATCGGCGAGATCGCCGAGCTGGACATCAATCCTTTGCTCGCCGATGAAAATGGCGTGCTGGCGCTGGATGCGCGCGTGCGGATCGCGTCCGCCGCAATGTCCGCCGCCGCACGGCTTTCGATTTCGCCCTATCCGAAAGAATTGGAACACAGCGAAACGCTGCCCGGCTTCGGTGAAATGCTTTTGCGGCCGATAAAGCCGGAAGACGCGCCCTCGGTCGTGGAATTTTTCGGTAAGCTGACGCCCGAAGACATGCGCCTGCGTTTCTTCGCGCCGATGGTGCAAATGTCGCATCGCATGCTCGCGCGCCTGACGCAAATCGATTACGACCGCGAGATGGCGTTTCTGCTTTTGGACGGCAGCAAAAACATTCTGGGCATTGGTCGCCTCGCCGCCGATCCCGACAACGCACGCGCCGAATTCGCCGTGGTTGTGAGGAGCGATTTGAAAGGCCGCGGCCTTGGCACATTGCTGATGCAACGGCTGATCGCTTACGCAAAAGCGCGCGGCACGGGTGAACTCATCGGCGACATTCTGCAAGAAAATGCGCGCATGCTGGCGCTCGCCCGCGAACTCGGCTTTACCATCGCCACGCAAGCGTCCGGAATTGTGCGCGCGTCCATTGTGTTGGGGGAAAAGTAAGCGGCGGAGCCCGGAAACGAGGGAGGGGCTGGCTTGGTTTCCTGAACTTCCGCCGCTTTGAAACCGATGCGGTGAACACCGGCCTGAAATAATCCTATATGTGGCCCCCGCCAGAATCTTTGATCTGAAACAAGATTGTTCCGGTCTTTTTCGCGGGCTCGCGCGTTTCCGGGAAAAGGGTCGGGTTGCGCTGGATCAAGCGGGCTGGGCCCGTTTGCTCCTAGATTTGCACGATATTTCCCCGGAGGACGCCATGGCCGCCACCCCAAAACTGACCATCTCGACGGAAAAGGTGAGCTTCATCATCATGAAGGCGCATGAATTCGACGCCAAAATAACGGACACCGATCCCGACGAAGGCTCCAACGCCACCGACGACAAGATGATCGATGTGCTGGAAGACAATGAGGACGACGCGACCGAGGACGAACTCAAAACCTTCATCCACGATCTGAACGATGACGAGCAGGTCGATCTGGTGGCGCTGGCATGGCTCGGGCGCGAGGACAATACGCTCGCCGATTGGCCGGAGTTGCGCGCCGAAGCCGCCCGCGCCCACAACAAGCGCACCGCGGCCTATCTTCTGGGCATCCCGCTTCTGGGCGATTATCTGGCAAGCGGGCTTGAGCAATTCGGCATTTCGTTCGAGGAATTCGAGCGCGAGAATTTCTAGCCGCGCGTGATTCGGTCAGAAGGTGTTTGCGATCCGCCATTGTATGACATCGCCGCTGCGCGTGGCTGAAAGGGCGAGATTGCGATTGTGGGCGGCAGCTGCGCCTTCCCACAATGCGTTCCACGCGTGAAACGCGGCGTCGCCGTCGAACGGGATGCCATCCATCAGCCGCCAGCCCTTTTGGATCACGATGCCGGATTCGATTTTCACATCTTCGCCTTGCGCCGCTGCGAGCGCGGCAAGATAAGCAGCAAAACCGGTAGCGCTTTTGTCGGTGACGCCGAGAAGTGCCGCCGTTTCATCGTAGAATTGCAGCCCGATGAGGCGCGCGGCGCGACCGGCAAGCGCGAGCGTTTCCTCCGGCCCGAACAGCGACAGCATGGTCGGCAGCATAGAGCGCACATATTCCATCGCATAAGAGCGCTCGACCTTGAGAAGGCGCTCTTGCGGCCAATCGGCGCTGTCGAACTTCGGTGCCTTCGCGGAATCGAATGGGGGCGCACGCTCGTCATGCACAAATCGCACGCGCTCATCGGGTGCAAGATCGCGGTCATATTCGTAATAATAACCTTCGAGGCCGGGATTGCCTTCGACCGTCTGTCCCGTGCAAACAAAACCGAGGCGCGGGTTTCCGAGCGATACGCCATTGTGCCCATGCCAGCCATGCAGCATGGCTTCGTTGACTTCGCGTGGGATTCCGCAGATTGCCGTTCCCTGCCAGATCCAGCGCGGCGGCGGATAACGCACCCAGGCCTTGCGATCTGATTCATAAATATATTCGGTCTTCACCCCGCCGAGCGCATTGGAGAAATAGTGATATTGCGCGCAGGCAACCGCATGAGGTAGGCCGCCGAGTCCGAGCTTCTTCAAGCCCGGCAGAAACTTTTCGAGATGCTGTTTCCGGAAATGCGCGAACACGAACGCGCGCGCGTCTTCGGCGCTCTTGCGCGTGACGAGCGTGAGCACCAGCCCCGTCATCAGCGCGTTGTAGAGTTTCGCAATTGCCTTGTAACCGGCCGCCTTGTCCATGCGCCAGCCTAGCGCGGCAGCACGCTTTCGCCCATCAGGAATTCATCGACCGCGCGCGCGCATTGGCGCCCTTCGAGGATTGCCCAGACGACGAGGGACTGGCCTCGGCGCATGTCGCCGCAGGAAAAAATCTTCTCGGCCGAGGTTTTGTAATCCTTCATGGTGGCCTTCACGTTGCCGCGCGGATCGAGGCTCGCGCCCGATTGCTCGACCAATCCCGCTTTGCTGGGGCCGAGAAATCCCATCGCCAGCAGCACCAGATCGGCCTTCAGCTCGAACGTGCTGCCTTCGATTTCCTTCATCTGCACGCGGCCATCGGCACCACGCAACCATTCCACGCGCACGCATTCGAGCGCACGGATTTTGCCGTTCTCGCCGAGCGCGCGCCTGGTGAGCACCGACCAGTCGCGCTCGCAGCCCTCTTCCTGCGAGGACGAAATGCGCAGCTTGAGCGGCCAATCGGGCCAGGTGAGCGCCTTGTTTTCGTGATCGGGCGGGCGCGAGAGGATTTCCAGTTGCGTGATCGAAGCCGCACCTTGCCGGTTCGACGTGCCGATACAGTCCGACCCCGTATCGCCGCCACCGATGACAATGACATGCTTGCCCTTCGCGCTGATGGCACCTTGCGGGGCAGCGCGCTGTTCGGGGTCGCCCGCCACGCGCTTGTTCTGTTGCGTCAGAAAATCCATCGCGAAATGGATGCCGGAAAACTCGCGGCCCGGAACTTCGAGATCACGCGGGGCCTCCGCGCCACCCGACATCACCACCGCGTCGTAATCGGCAAGCAACATGGAAACGGAAATGCCCACGCCCACTTCGACGCCCGCGCGGAAGGTTACGCCTTCGGCCTCCATCTGGCGCATCCGCCGGTCGATCAGATGTTTTTCCATCTTGAAATCGGGAATGCCGTAACGCAACAGCCCGCCGATGCGGTCGGATTTCTCGAACAACGTCACGCCATGGCCCGCACGCGCCAATTGCTGCGCGCACGCAAGACCCGCGGGGCCCGAACCGACGACGGCGATATTCTTTCCGGTTTTGTTGGCCGCGATCTGTGGCTGAATCCAGCCTTCCTTCCAGCCGCGATCCACGATTTCGCATTCGATGGTTTTGATGGTGACGGGATTTTCGTCGATGTTGAGCGTGCACGACGCCTCGCACGGCGCCGGGCACACGCGGCCGGTGAATTCCGGAAAATTGTTGGTCGAATGCAGCGTTTCGAGTGCCGCGCGCCAATGATCGCGATAGACAAGATTATTCCAGTCGGGGATCAGATTGTTGACCGGGCAGCCCTGATGGCAGAACGGAATGCCGCAATCCATGCAGCGCGCGGCCTGTTCGCCCACTTCGGCGTAGGGCAGCGGGTTCACGAATTCCTTCCAGTTATGGACGCGCTCCTCCGGCTTCTCGTAAGTCCGGTCGTGACGCTCGATCTCAAGAAAGCCGGTGGGTTTTCCCATCGTCTGTGCTCCAGGCAGTAGCGGATTATTCGGCGGCGATAGCGCGCGCGCGTTCGGCCTTTTGTTCGGCGAGCGCGCGGGCGTAATCGAGCGGCATGATCTTCACGAATTTGGAAAGCGTTTCGTCCCAATTGTCGAGCAGCGCCTTGGCGCGCGCGCTGCCGGTGAGCCGCAGATGGCGCTCGACAAGAATGCGCAAGCGTTCGGCATCGAAACGCAGCGGATCGCCCATGCCGCTGTTTTCCACGTTGGGGGATTCCGCGCGCGGGGCATCCGGGTCCTCGGCATTGCTTGACGGCGCGATCTTTTCCAGCCGCACCATCGACTGGTTGCAGAGATCGGCGAAATTTCCCTGCTCGTCGTAAACGTAAGCGACGCCGCCCGACATGCCGGCGGCGAAATTGCGCCCCGTCTTGCCCAGCACGACCACCACGCCACCCGTCATATATTCGCAAGCGTGATCGCCCGCACCTTCCACGACCGCGACCGCGCCCGAATTGCGCACGGCGAAGCGCTCGCCCGCCACGCCCTGAAAATGGGCATCGCCCGCAATCGCGCCGTAAAGCACGGTGTTGCCGACGATGATGTTTTCGGCCGGATCGAGCGTGCTCGTTTTGGAATGGCGCACGACGACGCGGCCGCCCGACAATCCCTTGCCGACATAATCATTGCCGTCGCCCACCAGCTCGAAATTGATGCCGCGCGCGAGGAACGCGCCGAAGCTTTGGCCCGCCGTGCCTTCGAAGCGCACATGGATCGTGTCTTCGCGTAGGCCCGCATGGCCGTAACGCTTGGCGATCTCGCCGGACAGCATCGCGCCCGCCGTGCGATCGACGTTGCGGATTGTGCGCTGAAGATGGATCGCTTGGCCGGTTTCAATGGCGGGTTTCGCGGCGGCAATCAATTCGCGGTCGAGCGCGGTATCGAGCTTGTGGTTCTGCTTCTCGCAATTGTGGATGGCGACGCCCGGCTTTGGCGTGACCTGATGCAGCAGCTTCGTCAGATCGACGCCCTTGGCCTTCCAGTGATGGATGGCTTTGCGCATGTCGAGCCGGTCAACGCGGCCGATCATTTCGCTCACCGTGCGGAAGCCGAGCTTGGCCATGATCTCGCGCAATTCTTCCGCGACGAAGAAAAAATAATTGATGACGTGTTCGGGCTTGCCGGTAAAGCGTGCGCGCAACACCGGGTCTTGCGTCGCCACGCCCACCGGGCAGGTGTTCAGATGGCATTTGCGCATCATGATGCAGCCCGAAGCGATCAGCGGTGCGGTGGAGAATCCGAATTCGTCGGCGCCGAGCAGAATGCCGATGGCGACGTCGCGGCCGGTGCGGAAGCCGCCATCGGCCTGCACCGCGATACGCCCGCGCAAGCCATTCAGCACCAATGTCTGCTGCGTTTCGGCGAGGCCGATTTCCCAGGGCGAACCCGCATGCGTCAGCGAAGTCAGCGGGGATGCGCCCGTGCCGCCTTCATAGCCTGAGATCGTGACGTGATCGGCGCGCGCTTTCGAAACGCCCGCCGCCACCGTTCCCACGCCGACTTCGGAAACGAGTTTCACCGAAATGCGCGCATCGGTGTTGACACTTTTCAGATCGTAGATGAGCTGCGCCAGATCCTCGATGGAATAGATATCGTGATGCGGCGGCGGCGAGATGAGGCCGACGCCCGGCGTGGAATGGCGCACGCGCGCGATATTCTTATCGACCTTGTGGCCCGGAAGCTGGCCGCCTTCGCCGGGCTTGGCCCCTTGCGCCATCTTGATCTGGATGTCGTCGGCATTGACGAGATATTCGGTCGTCACGCCGAAGCGGCCCGAGGCCACCTGCTTGATCGCCGAGCGCATGGAATCGCCGTTGGGCAGCGGCTTGAAACGATCGACTTCCTCGCCGCCTTCGCCTGTGTTGGAGCGCCCGCCTATGCGGTTCATCGCGATGGCAAGCGTGGTGTGCGCCTCGCGGCTGATCGAGCCGAAGCTCATCGCGCCGGTGGAGAACCGTTTGACGATTTCTTTCGCGGGTTCGACCTGTTCGAGCGGAATTTCCTTGCTCTCGTGATTGAATTCCATCAATCCGCGAATGGTGAGAAGCCGCTCGTTCTGCTCGTTGATGGCGGCGGCGAAGGCGCGATATTCCTCCGGCAGATTTCCGCGCACGGCATGTTGCAGGCGGGAGACGGTGTCGGGCGTCCAGGCGTGATCCTCGCCACGGATGCGGAAGGCGTAATCGCCGCCGACGTCGAGCATGTGGCGATAGATCGGATTGTCGCCATAGGCGCATTTGTGGCGGCGCACGCTTTCTTCCGCGATTTCGCCGACGCCCACGCCTTCGATGGTGGTGGCGGTGCCGGTGAAATATTTCTCGATGAACTGGCTCGACAAACCCACCGCATCGAAAATCTGCGCGCCGCAATAGGATTGATAGGTGGAAATGCCCATCTTGGACATCACCTTCAGCACGCCCTTGTTCACGGCCTTGATGTAATTCTTGCGCACGTCATAGGGCGTGAGATCGAGATCGTGCCGGCTGCGAATCTCTTCCAGCGTCTCGAACGCCATATAGGGATTGATGGCCTCGGCGCCGTAACCCGCAAGCACGCAGAAATGATGCACCTGACGGGCCTCGCCGGTTTCCACCACAAGGCCCGTCTGCATGCGCAACCCCTGACGGATCAGGTGATGATGAATCGCGGCGATGGCAAGTGCGGCCGGAATCGGAATGCGCTCGGCGCAAACCGCGCGGTCGGACAGCACGAGAATATTGTTATCGGCCAGCACAGCGTCGGTTGCGTCCTGACAGATGCGCTTGACCGCGGCTTCCATGCCGGCCGCACCCTCGACCGCGGGCCATGTGCAATCGATGGTGACGGTGCGAAACGCGCCATCCACCAGCAATTCGATCGCGCGGATTTTTTCCAGATCGCAATTGGTGAGGATGGGCTGGGCAACTTCCAGCCTTTTGTGCGTGCCCGCCTGGCGGCCGAGCAGATTGGGGCGCGGGCCGATCATCGACACCAGCGACATCACCAATTCCTCGCGGATGGGATCGATGGGCGGGTTGGTGACCTGCGCGAAATTCTGCTTGAAATAATTGTAGAGCAGCTTCGCCTTCTGCGAGAGCACGGCAAGCGGCGTATCGGTACCCATCGAGCCCACGGGATCGTCGCCCAGCTCGGCCATTGGCTCGAGGAAGAATTGCAAATCTTCCTGCGTGTAGCCGAAGGCCTGCTGACGGTTGAGGAACTCCGCCGGATCATTGGCAAGTGCGGGATGGCTCTCCGGCATGTCGGCCAGTTCTTCGAGCTTGTATTGGGTTTCCTTCAGCCAATCTTCATAAGGCTGGCTTTCGGAGAGCGTGCGCTTGATCTCTTCGTCCTCGACGATGCGGCCTTCTTCCAGATCGATCAGCAGCATCTTGCCGGGTTGCAGCCGCCATTTGCGCACGATCTTTTCTTCCGGAATCGGCAACACGCCCGCTTCCGACGCCATGATGACGAGATCGTCATTGGTGATGATGTAGCGCGCCGGGCGCAAGCCGTTGCGATCCAGCGTGGCACCAATCTGGCGGCCATCGGTAAAGGCAATTGCGGCCGGTCCATCCCATGGCTCGAGCAGTGCTGCGTGATATTCATAGAAAGCCTTGCGGCTTGCATCCATGAGCTTGTTGCCCGACCACGCTTCGGGAATGAGCATCATCACGGCATGCGCCAGCGGATAACCGCCCGCGAGCAGCAATTCGAGCGCATTGTCCAGACACGCCGTATCGGATTGGCCATGCGGAATGAGCGGCCACATCTTGTCGAGGTCGGGCCCCAGCAAATCGGATTCCAGCGTGCGGCGGCGCGCATTCATCCAGTTCACATTGCCGCGCACGGTGTTGATTTCGCCATTGTGGGCGAGGAAGCGATAGGGATGCGCCAATTTCCACGATGGAAACGTGTTGGTCGAAAAGCGCTGATGCACCATCGCAATCGCCGATTGCGTCAGCGGATTGCGCAGGTCGTCGTAAAACTTGCCGACATCGGGGGCGAGCAGCAGCCCTTTGTAAACCACCGTGCGCGAGGAAAACGACGGCATGTAGAAATCGGTGATCGGCAGCTTGTGCTTCTTGGACAACTCGATGAGCGGGTTTTGCGTCTGCTTGCGGATGGCAAGCAGCTTGCGCTCGAACGCGGCCTGATCCTTCATCGTGCGCCCACGGCCAACGATGGCCTGGCGGATGACGGGCGCGCTTTCCAGCACCGTCTGGCCCAGCCCCGCGGTCGAGACCGGCACATCGCGCCAGCCGATCAGGCTCTGGCCCTCCACCTTTATAAAGTGTTCGAAGCGGCTGACGATGATATCGCGCGCCTTGGTGTCCTTCGGCAGGAAACACATGGCGACGGCATAGAAGCCCGGCTCCGGCAGGGTGACGCCGGTTTTGGCCGCCCAGTCGCGCAGCAGCGCATCGGGGATCTGGATCAGGCAGCCCGCGCCATCGCCCACCAGCGGGTCGGCGCCCACGGCACCCCGATGGTCGAGATTGACCAGGAGCTGAAGCCCCTGCTCCACGATCTCGTGGGACCGGCGGCCCTTTATATTGGCGACGAACCCCACACCGCAGGAATCGTGCTCGTTTCTGGGGTCGTAAAGTCCCTGGGACGCCATTCCAACCACGCCAGTCTGTTCCTTTTAGAATTCCGGGCCGCCTGTCTAGGACAGTATCTTTCGCCGGGCCAGTAATGACCAGTCCCAACGCACTGCGGCGGGATAGCGCGAAGGCGGGCCGGGCCTGAAAATCCACAGAATTATCGCTGTGATTGCGAGATATTCCGTATGCGGCCTTTTGCGCTCGCTCAAGAACCCGCCGGCCGGTTCGTGCGTAATAAGAAAGAGCGAAACAGGAGGAAACCATGCTTCAGATCGTTTCCGGATTGCCCGACAGCGTCGTGGGCGTTACCGCCAAGGGCCGCGTGACGCGCAAGGATTACGAGACCGTGCTGATACCGGCCGTGGACGCCGCGCTGAATCGCCATGACAAGCTGCGCCTCTATTACGAACTCGGCCCCGAATTCACCGGCATCGATCCGGGCGCGGTGCTGGAGGATTTCGAGGTCGGCATGCGCAATCTCTCCCGTTGGGAGAAACTGGCGGTGGTGACGGACGTGGAATGGCTCCGCCAGGCGGTGAACGCATTCGCCTTCATGATCCACGGCAAGGTGAAAATCTTCCCGGCAGCGCAGGCCCGCGCCGCGCGCGACTGGATCGCGGGGGAGTGAGCCTGCGCATCGCGCTCGGCCGACGCGCCCGCCCGCTAATCGCCTATGCCGATGGAGATGCTGGCGAAGGGACCATAGAAGCCGCGGTTTTCCTTTTTCGCCGTATCGATGCCGCCGTCGATGGCGCCGAAGAAGAAATCGGCCTTGTAGCCGATGGCTGATCTTCGCTTCACCGCCGAGGCGATAGGAGAGCCCCGCGAAGCCGCCGAGATTGGGCACGGTCACGCGCTTGTTGCGGAAGGCGTGCGTGTCGAGTGCGTGATCTGGGTGACAACTGGAGTGTAATTGTATGCGCTGGAAGGTGTACATATGCTGTAGCCCGTGATATTCATCTGTCTTCGGTATGCTTGCGAACTTTCGTTTTCTGCCGTCCGAACAGAAGCGCTGCATTGGCGCCCCAATCGAAGGCAAGCCCGTCTTCCAGCGAACCGGCAATCGGCACCGATCCGTTCCACGCAATCGACGGACCAATGCCGGTGAAGCTGCGCTCGGCGTGCATATCGGCACTGAAAAATGTGGCCGAAAGGCTTCGGAATATTTGGTTGGCACGTTCGTCGCCGCCGTCATCTGACCGTCCGCCCTTTCGCGGAACTGCGCATAGCGGGCGCCGATTTTCACGGTGGAGCTTGCGTGACTGTCCGAAAAGTCCGAGGCCGACATCCTTGCCCGCCTGGAAATCCAGAATGAGATGCTTGGTTTCCTCGACCGAATGCAAATTGGTAAAGGCATAGGTCGTCAGCTTGGCATATCCGCTATGGGGCAGATACGTTTGATAGGTCTGATCGTGCGCGAATCTCGGACCGTGCTTCGCCTTGCCGTATTTGATGGCGGCCGAAATACTCCAGTCCGAACCTTCGGGCTGGAAGGTGATCTGCCGTCCATGTCGTAGCCGATGCGCGGCGTCTGGCCCAGAATTCCCGTAACAGGATGGGTGATCGGTGGCGGCAAGATTCGGCGGTGTCCAGGTTTCCGACGGATGCGGTGAGCAAATCGAACTGACCGCCGAGTTCGAACCAGACAAGTGGATGGCTGGTGTCTTCGGCGCGGGCCATGCTGCCCGACGAAACATAGGCCGTCAGCGCCAGAGCCGAAGCGCCCGTCAGCAGCTTCCAGCGGATGGTGGCGCGGTTGTCGCGTGAATTGATGAGTTCGCTCATTGTGTGATTCCCCCCGTGAGAGCGTGACTGATTTTACCTCCCCCGTTTAGGGGAGGTGATGCAGGCGAGCGCAGTCGAAGCTGCGAGCGAAGGCGGAGGGTGGGGGCGAAGCTCGGCCCCCTCACCCGGCTCGCACGTGCTCACCTGGCCTCCCCGTCAACGGGGGAGAAAAGAACAGTGCGTTTGCTGGTTCTTCATGGTTCCCATGGCGCTCACCAGTTCTTCGTGATGCGCACGCCATAGAGGCGCGGATCGGTGGTGAAGACGTTGGTCGTCAGATCGACGTCGTCGCTGTAGAGGAACGCGCCGGTGATGGCCGTGGTGTCGAAGATGTTCTTGACGTATCCCATCACCTGCCAGCCATTCGCGCTGGTCAGGATCAGCGCCATGTTGACGTTCGAATAGCCGCGCAATTTGTCGTAAGGCCGGTCGTTGAAGATTCGCGCGAAGCTCTGCGATTGCCAGTAGAAATCGCTGTGCAGCGTGGCCGCCCAGTCCTCCGAAACCGGCATCGTGTAATCCGCCGACAGCGAGGTGGTGAATTTCGGCGCGTTGGGCAGCTTGTTGCCGGAAAGATCCTTGCTGAATCCGTACCCGCCATTTATGTCGGGATAATCGGCCGGATTGAAGCCGGAAGTGGCGAGCGGGATCGGCCTCATGAACCACATCGATGCCGTAGCTGTATTCGTCCTCGCAGGCATCGCCGCCAGGCCCGTGCGGCTGTAAGCCGGAGACGGAGGATATGAGCGAGCCGTCGGCGATACCGTATAGGCTGCTCGTATAATCTCCGCTCTGGCTAATGCGCGTAGATTGCGATAAGTTCGGCAACCACGTAATCGGGCAGGATGCAGTTGGAGGTGGACAGAACATTGGGCTTGACCACCATCCAACCCGGATGACCCGCCGTGCGATCCATCAGATCGATGGCCGCTTGAGCCCTTGGCGAGCTGCGGTATCTTCGTAGCCGCCCGCGAAATTGAATTTCAGGCCGGGCAGCGGTTCCCAACCCGCTTCCAGTTCCGCGCCGTTCACCGTGGCGTTGAAGTTCAGATTGATCGAGGTGCGGTCCACGATCTCGGAAATCTGATAGCCCTTGTAATCGTAGTGGAAGATATCGGCGTCGAAGGTCATCGCGCCGTCGAGCAGCGTGTTCTTGGTGCCGAGTTCATAGGCATTGACGAATTCCGGCTTGAAGGTGTGCGGATGATTGGTTTCGGTCCCTTCCACGAATAGGAATGTGTTCGGACCCGGCGGATTGGCGCCGCCGGCCTTGTAGCCATGGCTGAAGGAGCCATAGACGAGCGTCTGATCCGTGAAATCGAGCTTGGGCGTCCAGTCGGCGACGGCGCGGCCGGTCCATTGGTTCCATTCCTGATCGACAACGCCGGTGGCCGGATAACCCCAACCATTGGTCAGCGTTTCACTCGGGATGACCGACGAAATGCTTCTGATCGCTGGTCCAGCGCAAGCCGCCGGTCAGTTTCAGATCGTCGCGCACCTGATAATAGGCTTCGCCGAAACCGGCATAGGAATTCAGGCGATAGGGATTCTCGCTGCGGAAGTAATTGTGGCCCTTACCGTTGAAGCCGAGTGTGAGCGGGGTTCCATCCGTATAGGGACAACCGAACAGAAATGTCGAATTGTTCTGTGGCGGGTAAACATGTTTTGCGGATCCGCCAAAGCAGTTTTCATTTGCCGTGCGGGGCGACGGCCGCATCCAGCATCCTGCGATTCCAGTGTGAGCAAATTCAGAAAGACGTAGAAATCTTCCAGCGTCTCGTAATGCATGTAATTGGCGCCGATGCTGAAATTGAACGGGCCCTTGAAATTCGACGCCAGTCGGAATTCCTGGCTGATCTGGAAGGCATGTTCCTGCGAGAGATCCTCGCCCACGAATTTGGTCGAGCAGCCGAGTTGCGGATCGCACATTACGCCACCGGGCGTGAATACCACGCCGAAATGGCCGTCATGTAGTCGGGGGGAACGACTTCCGTCGGGCGAGGTGAAGAATATTCCTGGCCGCGAATTGAATCGGTTGAAATCCTCCAGCGAGGCGAGGAAATCGTGATTGTAGCCGCTGTTCGACGTGAAGGTCAGCGACGGGGTGACATTGTAGGTGACGTTCAGTTCGATCGTATCGTTCTTCGCCCTGTATTGCGGCGTCAATTCCGACTGGATGGTGCGCAGGCTGTTCGGCTGCGTCTGTGAAAGATAGGGATCGAGACCGAACGGTATCAGACCGGCGATAGAACGGATTGCCAATCCCGGCGGCATAGATCGATCGGCAGCGCCTGCGCCGTTGGGCGTTTCGCGGGACTCCGGCGAATAAAGCGAGACCGGCAGGCAGCCCTGGCTGAGAACGGCGTGGCCGGTGACATCCAGATTGCCGATGATCGTGCCGGACGGGACGGTAACACCTGGTCCAAAATAAGGATCTTGCGTCGCTACAAAATTTTGATTGATCGGACCGACGGAATCTGGCCCTGGATCGCGCTTGCAAAGTTGCTTGGCCGTACGAAGACGGTCGTCGTTTTCGCTGAAATGTTCCCAGACGAGATCGGCTTCGAGGCTCTCGGTTGGCTTGAAGCCCAGCGTGACGCGGGTTGACCACAGATCGCGTCCGTCGATCGGCTTGCCGGTCGTTTCGTCGAACGTATAGCCGTCGCGCTTGGTCCATTCGCCCGCGATGCGGATGGCAAGGCGGTCGCCCACGACGGGTATATTGACCATGCCTTCGTAGCGGCGGTTGTTGTAATTGCCGAGATCGGCGGAGAGCATCGCCTCGAACTGATCCGTGGGCTTTGCAGTGATGACGTTCACCACGCCGGCCGTCGCGTTGCGGCCATAGAGCGTGCCTTGCGGCCCGCGCAGGACGAGCACCTGGCGAGACGTCGAAGAATTCCTGCTCGAAGAAATGGTTGCGGATGAACGGCGTGTCGTTCAGCGCCACCGCCACCGCCGGATCGGTGGTCACCGAGATCGCTTGCGTACCGATGCCGCGAATCTCGATGTTGTAGCCGGTGAAGTTGGTTTTCGAGAAGGTGAGGTTCGGCACTTCCTTCACAAGATCGGGACCGCCCGCGATCTGGCGCGAGGTCAGCTGTTCCTGGCGAAAGCGCCGTGATCGCAATCGGCACCGTCTGGATATCGCCTTTAATCTTGGAAGACGTAACCACCACGGTTTCGACGCCGGCGGCGGCGCGCGCGGGCTCTGCCTGCGCGACTTCGAGATTTGCCGGTGCGGGCGCCGGCACATCATGCACCACCGCGATCGCGCCGGAGGGATGGCGATGCATGACAAGCCCGGTTCCAGCCAGAATGCGCGACAGCGCCGCATCCGCCGTCAACTCGCCCTTCGCGCCGCCGGTGTGAACGCCCCTGACGATATCGCCCGAAACGATCAGCGAAACGCCGGTCTGCATCGCGTAGGCGTTGAGCGCGTTCTGCAGATCGCCGCCCGGAATATTGAATTCGTCGGCATAGGCACCGCCCGCCAGCGCAAGCGCGCTGACGCCGCCGATCAGTGCGGATTTCAAAATCTGAAACTTTTTCATCTTCCCCCCATTTGCGGCGTGAACCGCATCTGTTTGATCCGCATCTCAGCGCGAGATTACGATCTCATTTCCATTGGATTCGACACGCAGCTTGAAAACGTCCTGCGCAACATCGATGAAGGCTTTGACATCGGTCGTGTGAAACGTGCCCACAATCGTCAGCCGCGCCGCGGACGGATCGGCAATCACAAGCTTCTGCCGGTTGTAGCGGTTGAATTCGCTTGCCGCGTCCGCGAGCGTCATGTTGTCGAAGACAAGCACGCCATGCTGCCAGCCGAGTTGACTGACAAGCGCGGGCTGCGATTTGTGCGTGACGAATATCGTGCTCGCCGTGGCGGTGACGACATCGCCGGGAACCAGCAACGCGGATTTCGATTTCGGCAGCGCATCGATCGCGCCGAAGCGCACGCGGCCTTCCATCAGCGCCACTTCCAGCCGGCCGGGATCGCGCCGCACCAGGAATTTCGTGCCCAGATCGGTGATGCGATGGTCGCCCGCGAACACGACGAAGGGGTGAGCCGGATCGTGCTTCACCTGGAAATAGGCTTCGCCTTTGTCGAGCCAGATGGTGCGATCCTGCGTCGTCATCCGCGCGCGCAGAACCGTATCGGTATTGAGTTCGACCCTGGTGCCGTCCGCGAAGGTCACGACCTCGCGCCCGCCAACGGGCGTAGAGAAGATGCGGTCGCGCGGTATAAATATATAATGTGCGGCAACAACACCGATTGCGGCGACGGCCGCAAGCGCGGCTGCGATTTTGAAAAGCGCTGGACGGCGCGCGGCGGGCGCGTTTTCCGGGGCAGCCGCGCGCAAGGCCTCAAGCCGTTCAGTGCGATCCCACGCCGCTTCCAATCTCCAATAGGCAAGATTGTGCGCCATCGATTCCGCAAGCCATGCATCAAGTGCTGCCTGGTCGTCCTTGCTCCAATTCCAGAAATTCCGGCGTTGCAGCCAATCGGCGGCGGTTGCCTCGATATCGGCGGCGTCACGCTTGAGACCGAGTTCGCTCAATTGCGCCTCCTGAGATCGGCGGGATCGCCATAGAGAATATCGGCCAGCGCGCGCATGCCTTTGGCGAGATGTTCGGACACGGTTGCTTCGCCGACACCCATGCGGGTTGCGATTTCGCGGCCCGAAAGGCCCTCGACGCGGCCCATGACGATGGCTTCGCGGCAACGCGGCGCGAGCTTGTCGAGAGCGGCCTGCAAGCGGCGCAATTCATCGCGCGCGGCGGCGACACGCTCCGGCCCCGGCGCATCGATTGCGATATCGAGCGCGTCAAGGTCGGACACAGCTTCGATGGGGATCACTTGTTCGCGGCGCACGCGGTCGATCAGAAGATTGCGGGCCGTCGCGAAAACGAATTGGCGGGTTTGCAACGGCGTTTCTTTCAGCGCGGCCTCGCACACGCGCAGATAGACATCCTGCCTCAGATCGGCAATGTCGGCCTTGTTGCGCCAATTGTGTTGGAGAAATTGCATCAGCGCCGCCTCCAGCGGCAACACTTCGCGCACGAACCATGCCTTCAGCTCAAACGCGTTCATGCTCGCGCCCGGTGAGCGCGCGTTTGCGCCGTCACGACTGGTCTCGAATTTGTCCGGCATTTCCCCGTAAGCGCCTGCCGTTCGGGTTCAGTATAGGCCTTCACCTATTCCGACGAACGGCGCGCACGAAGCTTCGGCACCCTAAAAAAGAATTTGCGCTGCATTGCGAAATCGCAGGCGCAAAAAAAAGCGGATCCGCCGGCCACGCGAATCCGCCTCGAAGCTATGGTCTCACAGCGAAGCCCTTTATGGAGGCAACACCGCGCACCTTCGCACTCGCCGCAGGCTGCTTCACGCAATCGAGTAAGCCGGGGGTCGATCACGAACGGATGCGCACGAGCTCGCACCCTTGCCCTGTCTGGTCTCGCGGTATCGCTACTTCATAGTCTCGCTCTCGCAATATGCAAGAACGAAATGGGAACCTGAGCGGCGCGTTTCAAGGGGTGTTGCGGAAAATATTTTGCGAGAACCAGCGCGACGCCAGTTCTCGCTATTGGTGTGTTCAATCCCCCAGCCCGATGCTGATGGAGGCATAGGGGCCGTAGAAAGCGCGATTTTCCTTCTTCGCCGTATCGATGCCGCCATCGATGGCATTGAAGAAGAAATCCGCGCGATAGCCGAGGCTGATTTTGGCATCGGCATAGCGCCAGGAGAACCCGGCACTGCCCCCGAGATTGGGAACGACAACCTGTTTGCTGCGGCTGATCGCTGCTGAATGTGTAGGGTAAACCACATGCTTGCCAGACGAGTTAGGATAGGTGACGGAAAGCTGCATGGTTTGGTGATGGCCACGCAGGCGCTGGCGGCCGAACAGAACCGCGCCGTTCACGTTCCAATCGACAGAAAGCCCGCCATCTTCGGTATTGCCCGCAAGTCCGGCCGATCCCTCCCATGAAAGCGATGGGCCGACGCCGATGAAATGGCGCTTTGCCGCAAAGGAACCATAGAATCTTTGATAGTAATAACGGGAATTCGTCGGCTGATAGATAACGCCCACATTGCTGCGCGAATTGAACTGCGCATAGCGAACGCCCAGATCGATTCTGGATTGCACGTTATGTCCGAACATGCCGAGACCGACATCCTTGCCCACCTGGAAATCGAGGATCAGATGGGTCTCGCGAGTTTGCGCGTCCGTGCGCTGATACGCGGCATATTCGGGTCCGAGGGTGCCGGAGGAAGCAAACCGCGTGTGAGTGCGGTTTGCCGTCTGCTGGCGCAGAGAGCGCTGGTTACTGGAGCGGCCATAAACGATACCGAGCGATAATGCCCAGTCTGTGCCTTTGGGCTCGAATGTGATCTTCGCGTTCTCATCCCAGGTGGACGGCGCATTCTTCTGGAACGCTGCGGGGGATTCAGTAATGAACGGAGCCCGAGAGGCGCCAAGAAAATAGGGAGGAAGGACAAAGGAAGGAAGATAAGGTTCGTTGGCGGATTCAAGCCCGGTGAATTCGGTGCCCAGTTCGATCCAGATTTGCGGACGGCTTGCGTCCTCCGCTTTAGCCAGCATAGTAGACGAAACGTAAGCCGTCAGCGCCAATGCGGATGCGCCTGTCAGCAGCTTCCAGCGGATGGTGGCGCGGTTGTCGTTCTTTTGGATCAGTTCGCTCATTGGTGTTTCCCCCTCACCAGTTCTTCGTGACGCGCACGCCGAACAGGCGCGGATCGGTGACGAACACATTGGTTGTCAGTGCGGTATCGTCGGAATTCAGGAACGCGCCGGTGATCGCCGTCGTGTCGAAGATGTTCTTCAGATAACCCATGACCTGCCAGCCATCTGCGCTGGTCAAAATCAGCGCAAGATTGACGTTTGAGTAGCCGCGCAATTTGTCATACGGCCGGTCGTTGAAGATTCGCGCGTAGCTTTGCGACTGCCAGTAGAAATCGCTGTGCAACGTAGCCGCCCAATCCTCCGACACCGGCATCGTGTAATCGGCCGACAGCGAGGTGGTGAAATGCGGCGCGTTGGGAAGATCGTTGCCGCCCAAATCCTTGGTGAACCCCGCCCCGCCATTGGGTGCATCCGTGCTGGGGACAAACCCGTTGGATGAGAAGATGTTTTTATCGGCGTGACCAAAACCCGGCAAAAGCGAGTATGCCTGGAAGTAGGCGATATCACACGCCGCGCTGATGCCGTCGTTGAGTTGTCCGCCCGGGATCGCTTGCAACATTTGCCGCACGATGTTGGCTGGGAAGACGCAATTCGACGTATCGGTAAAGAACGGCCTGACGACCACCCAGCCCGGGGTGCCCGCCGTGCGATCCATTAGGTCGATGGCCTTCTCGCCATTATCGACGCGCGTCTTTTCATAACCGCCGGTGAGATTGAATTTCAGGCCTGGGATCGGCTCATAGCTCGCCTCCAGTTCGGCGCCCTGAACCTTGGCGTTGAAATTGAGATTGATCGAAGTGCGATCCACGATCTGCGATATCTGGTAGCCCTTGTAATCGTAATAGAAGACGTCGCCGTTCAGCGTCATGCTGCCGTCGAGCAGGCTGTTCTTCGTTCCCAATTCATAAGCATTGACGAATTCCGGCGCGAAGGTCGGCGGATGCGTCACAAAGGTCGCCGGGCTGAAGGCATCGAATGCCGGCGGCGGCGGGTTGGCGCCGCCCCCCTTGTAGCCGCGCGAATAGGAGGCATAGAGCATCGTTTGATCGGTGAAATCGAGCTTGGGCGTCCAGTTGGCGACGAACCGGCCCGTCCATTCCTTCCACTCCTGCGCAACGACGCTTTCGACCGGATATCCGCCGCCTACCAGGAAGGTTTGGCTCGGAATATTCCAGAACGTCTTCTGATCGTCGGTCCAGCGCAGGCCGCCCGTCAGCTTCAAATCCGGCAGAAGCTGGTAATAGACTTCGCCAAAGCCCGCATAGGAATTTAATCGATACGGATTATCGCTGCGGAAGTAATTGTGTCCCTGGCCGTCGAGATGATCGATCGGATTGGGATCGATGTAGGTTCCGATGCCGAGGCCCTGATCGCATGCCAGATTGGACGGAGCCTCCGCAAACGTATCTGTGCCTAGTATGTTAAACGTCGCGGGCAAAGGCTTGATCGTGGTCCTATTGAAACCACAGAGCGTATATCCCGCAGGTCCCGGCCCTCCGCCATTGATGGCTTGTTCGACGGCGGAAATGAGGTTGAAGAAGACATAGTAATCCTCCAGCGTCTGGTAGTGCATGAGATTGGCGCCGACGCTGAAATTGAGGGGTCCGCTAAAATTGGAGGCCAGCCGCACTTCCTGGGAGAACTGCCAGGCATGTTCCTGCGACAGATCCTCGCCGACCATGGCGCTGGAAGGGCCGAGCTGCGGGTCGGTATAGATTCCGTTGACAATCGGGCTCGGTTCGCCGGTAAAGCCGCGAATCCCTTCGCCGAACAGGCCTGGCGCCGTATCGAAGCGATTGAAATCCTCCGTCGAATGGAGGGAATCGTTGTTGTAGCCGGTCTGCGAGGTGATCGTGAGTTCGGGCGTCACCGCGTAATCGGCATTGAACTCCAGCGTATCGTTCCTTGCCCCATAGGTGGGGCTGAGCGCGGACTGAATATCGCGCAGATTTGTGGACTGTGCCTGGCTGGCATAGGGATCGATCGGGTTCAGCATGGTCTGGCTTGCCGAATCGCCCCCCAGGAAAAACTCGCCGGCCGCGACGAAGGGAAGAACTTGCCCGTTGGGCGTCTGGAACGCGTTCGGCGAATAGAGCGAGACCGGCAGACAGCCCTGGCTGAGATAGGTGCGCTCGAACTGCGAATTAAAGTCGGCGGGAATGTGCCAACTCATCTGACCGGATGTCAGCGGCACGTTTGTCAGATCGCGGCCATCGACGGATGTCGGCCCCGGATCTTTCTCGCAAAGCTGCTTGGCGGAGCGCACGCGGTCGTCGTTTTCCTGAAAATGTTCCCAGACAAGATAGGTCTGCACATTCTCAAACGGCTTCCAGCCGACCGTGACGCGGCTCGACCACAGATCGCGCCCATCGACGGATTTTCCGAGCGTTTGATCGAAGGTGTAGCCGTTACGCTTGGTCCATTCGCCGGCGACGCGCAGATCGAGACGGTCATCGACGATGGGAATGTTGACCATGCCTTCGTAGCGGCGGTTGGAGTAATTGCCCCAATCGGCCGACAGCATCGCTTCAAACTGATCGGTAGGCTTTGCCGAGATCAGATTGACGACGCCTGCGGTCGCGTTGCGGCCATAAAGCGTGCCTTGCGGACCACGCACTACTTCGACTTGCGAAACGTCATAGAATTCCTGTTCAAAGAAATGGTTGCGGATGAAGGGAATATCGTTGAACGCAACCGCCACCGCCGGATCGGTGGTCACCGAAATCGCCTGCGTTCCGATGCCGCGAATCTGGATCGAATAGCCGGTAAAGTTCGTCTTGGTGAAGGTGAGGTTCGGCACTTCCTTCACGAGATCGGGGCCGCCCGCAATCTGGCGTGACGTAAGCTGTTCCTGTGAAAGCGCGGTAATCGCAATCGGAACCGTCTGGATATCGCCCTTGATCTTCGACGATGTGACCACCACGGTTTCCACGCCAGCCGCCGCGGACGCCACGCGCAGCGGCTCCGCCTGCCGCACACGCTCGCGCGCGGGCGCGACCGTATCGGCGCGCACGATTGCCAGAGCGGACGCCTCGCGCAGCATGGCAAAGCCGGTGCCCGCCAGAATGCGCGACAGCGCGTCGGTCGCCGAAAGATCGCCGTGCGCGCCTCTGGTGCGCGTGTCGCGGATCTCGTCATCGGCATAGATGAGCGCCACGCCGACCTGCTTGGCGTAGATGTTGAGCGCGCCCTTCAGATCGCCGCTCGGAATATTGAATTCGTCGGCGTGCGCAGCACCGCCAAGCACGCTCGCGCACGCGCCCGCAAGTGCGGCGGCCTTTAATTTCGACAGATGTTTCATTGTCCCCCCTTCGCGCGGTTTCCCGCTCAGCGTCCCGTTTGCCGCTCAATCCGCCTTCGCGGAGATCACGATTTCATTGCCATTGTTCTCGACGCTGAGGCCCAGAACGTCCCGCACCACGCGGGAGAAAAGTTCGACATCGGATGTCGGAAACGTGCCGCCGATCGTGCGCCCGGCGACGGCCGCGTCCGCCACGACAAGCTTTTGCCGGTTGTAGCGGTTGAATTCGGCGGCGGCGGCGGCCAGCGTCGTGTGCTTGAACACCAGCATGCCGCGCCGCCAGGAAAGCTCAGTGGCAATCGACTGCGCCGATTTGCGCGTGACCGAAACTCTGGTCGCCGTCGCCGTCGCCACATCGCCGGGCGACAGCAACGCGGATTGCGAAGGCGTGGATTTGTCCGCCGCGTCGAACCAGACGCGGCCCTGCGCCACGGCAACCTCGAGCTTTGCCGTATCGCGACGCACGAGGAATTTCGTGCCCAGATCGGTGATGCGCCGGTTGCCGACCACCACGACAAAGGGATGAACCGAATCGTGCTTCACCTGGAAAAATGCTTCGCCCTTCTCCAGCCACACGATGCGCTGATCGGTCGTCATGCGCGTGCGCAGAACCGTGTTGGTGTTGAGTTCGATGCGGCTGCCGTCGGCGAAACTCACCGTCTCGCGCCCGCCGATGGGCGTGGCGTAGGTGCGGTCGCGCGGCCACAGATATGCGCTCGCGCCGGCAGCACCCAACACCGCCACGACCGCGAAGGCGGCGGCGATTTTCAGAACGGCGGAAAATCGGGGCGCGCGCGCATCGCGAACGGGATGGCGCAGATCGCCGAGCAGATCGGCGCGGCCCCACGCCGCTTCGGCGCGCAGAAACGCAATCGTATGCGCGGGCGACGTCGCGAGCCAGGCATCGAGTGCTGCCTGATCCTGCGCGCCCCAATTTTCGCCATCGCGCTTGCCGATCCATTCGGCGGCCTGCGCGCGAACGTCCTTCGCGCTTTCGGGTGCTGCTTGGCGAGGTTGATCGGCGGCGCTCACGCTCTGGCCCTCTCGCCGAACAGGATGTCGGAAAGCACGGTGACGCCGTCGCAAATGTGGCGATCGACGGTTTTCTCGGAGATGCCCATGCGCGCCGCGATCTCGCGATGCGAAAGCCCTTCGATCTTGCGCAGGATGACGGCCTCGCGGCAGCGCGGCGGCAAGCGATCAAGTGCGGCTTGCAGATTGCGCAATTCCTCGCGCGCCATCGTATTGCGGTCGGGGCCCGGCTCGTCGAGCGCGATATCGAGCGCGTCGAGATCGGCGACCGCTTCGATGGAAACCACGGAATCGCGCCGCGCCCGATTGATCAGCAAATTGCGCGCCGCGGTGAACACAAAAGGCCGCACGGGATCGGGAATTTGCCGTCGTGCCGCTTCATACACGCGCACAAAGACGTCCTGACACAAATCTTCGGCGTCGTTGCGGCTGGCCGTGCTGCGGCGGAAATATTGCATCAGCGCCGCCTCCAGCGGCAGAACCTCGCGCACAAACCACGCATTCAAGCCAGCCGCGCTCATGGCTTCGCCCATGGAGCGCAGATCGCCAAATCCGGTTTGCGGCCTCTCGAACATTCCCCCGCCAGCGTCCTGCCTTTCGAGGGTTAGAGCTTACGTCCTCACCTGCTAGAACAAGCGAGCGGGCCGGATTCCCCAATGCGGGCGAGCGCGAAGGCATCTCGCATCTGCAAAAGAAATGATGGGCGGTTTGCGCGGCACGGCGGGCAGGCGCTTTCGGTGCGGCGCACAAGACGCGGCCGCAAAAACGAAAAGCGGCGGAGTTTCCCCCGCCGCCTTCATCACACTTTATATAGGTAACTCAGTCCCCCAGCCCGATGCTGATACTGGCATAGGGCCCGTTGAAGGTGAGATTCGATTTCTTCGTCGCATCAATGCCGATGTCCATCGCGTTGAGGAACGTGTCGTAGCGATAGCCGATGCTCATCTTGGCGTCGGTATAGCGGTACGACAGGCCCACGAAGCCGCCGACATTGGGCACGCTGACGGATGCGCGAGCGGGTGCTCGGGGATGGGCGGATGGTTATAGACCTGAGCAATAGTAGTGCCCGTTACGAAATGAGGTGATAGCCCTGGATTGTGATAGGCTCGTCGTGGCGTGACTGGTTTTTGCCTTTTGTTTTCCGAACAGGATCGCGCCGTTGATGCCCCAATCGAGCGTCAGCTCGCCATCCTGCGGCATTGCCCGCAATCGCCGCCGATGCGTTCCACGATAGCGACGGGCCGATACCCTTGAAACTGCGCTTCGCATGCGCCTGCATGATGTATTGATTAAAGGTGGAATATGGTAGACGCGATCATGGGGTATATGGCCGTGAATGAGGTAATAAGTAGTAGTGAACATTGATCGCGCACGCGCGGTCATGTAGGCCGACGAGCTTGCACGTGAATGACGCAAAGCGGACACCGGCATTGATCGTGGATGAACCGCCGTGGCCGAACATACCAAGGCCCACATCCCTGCCCGCCGTGAAATCGACGAATAGATGCCGCTCGGCATTCTGGGTTTTCGAATCGGCCAGTGCGGCACCGGGAAATGATGCGGTATAGGTGTAGGTCATGCCGTAATAGTAAAAGCCCCAAGCGATGCTGCTCGTGCTTGATCTGGTTGTGCGAGTGCCTGTTGGCGTGCGAGCGGCCATAGCGCATACCGGCGGAGAATATCCAGTCCGAATCTTCGGGCTGGAATGTGATCTTGCCGTCCAGGCCAAAGGCATAGCGCGGCGCGCGCTGGCTGCCGATGAACGAAATCCCGTTATAGACATCGGGCGTGGGCGTGATGGACATGAAGTCGGCGGTGAAAGGCGCGGATAGGCCCTGAAACCTGCTCCATCTGCCCGCCCAGTTCGATCCAGATCAGTGGGCGGTCGCTATCTTCGGCGCTGGCCACGCCGGTGGACGAAACATAAGCCGTCAGCGCCAGCGCGGATGCGCCCGTCAGCAGCTTCCAGCGGATGGTGGCGCGGTTGTCGTTTTTTTGGATCAGTTCGCTCATTGTGAAATTCCCCCCGGTGTGAAGAGCGAGAGCCTGTTTTCCTCCCCCGTTCACGGGGAGGTGGCTGGCGAGTGCGAAGCACGAGGCAGACGGAGGCGGGACAACGCTGGAGTTCGCCGCGCACCGCCTCGCTCACGGAAGTTCGCTCGGCACCTCCCCCGTAAGCGGGGGAGGACAAGAAGGTGCGAGCTTTGCTGTCTTTCCCATGGCGCTCACCAGTTCTTCGTGACGCGCACGCCGAAGAGGCGCGGATCGGTCAGGAACACGTTGGTGGTCAGGCCGCTGTCGTCGCTGTTCAGGAAGTCGCCGGTGATGGCGGTGACATCGAAGACGTTCTTGAGATAGCCCATCACCTGCCAGCCCGACGCGCTCGTCAGGATCAGCGCGAGGTTCGTGGTGGAATAGCCGCGAATCTTGTCGTAAGGCCGGTCGTTGAACACGCGCGCGAAGCTCTGCGATTGCCAGTAGAAATCGCTGTGCAGCGTCGCCGCCCAATCCTCCGACACCGGCATCGTGTATTCGCCGCTGAGCGACACCGTGAAATGCGGCGCATTGGGCAAGTTGGTTGCCGCCCAGATTCTTGGCGAAGCCTTCGCCATTGTTGGGCGCCGGGCCGTAATCGACGCCGTTGATAAGTGTTCTGGCCGATGTAAGGATCCGGTATGGTGCCGTGACGGATCGACAGCCCGGCATGCGGATCGAAGCCGGGATAGCCAGGTCGGATACGCGATGGATACGCCGTCGGTGGCTCAGATGCCGTTGCGACGACATACGGATCCGTATAGTGATAGAAGCCAGTGTACCGGATCGACATGCCCGGTATAGGCATAGCCGCACGCGGAAACGGCGGGATTGCCTTCGCCGGCATGCGGCATGCACGTATCAGTGCCGCCACGACATAATCCGGGAAGATGCAGTTCGACGGCAGCGTGACGAACGGCTTCAACACCATCCAGCCGGGATGGCCCGCCGTGCGATCCATCAGATCGACGGAGCTTTGGCCATTCTCGATGCGCGTGTCTTCGTAGCCGCCCGCGAAATTGAATTTCAGGCCGGGAAGCGGCTCATACATCGCTTCCAGTTCGGCGCCTTTCACCGTGGCGTTGAAATTGTCGTTGATCGCCGTGCGATCCACGATCTCGCGAAATCTGATAGCCGGTGTAATTGTAGAAGAAGACGTCGCCGTTCAGCGTCAGCCCGCCATCCAGCAGCGTGTTCTTGGTGCCGAGTTCATAGGCATCGATGAATTCCGGCTTGAAGGTCAGCGGATGAATCGGGAATGCCATATGCCCGCGCCGTGCCGAATAGTCGCAAAGCACGGCTCCCGGCGGATTGGCGCCGCCGGCCTTGTAGCCATGCGCGAACGAGCCATAGACCAGCGTCTGATCGGTGAAATCGAGCTTGGGCGTCCAGTTCGCGGCCAAGCCGGCCGGTGAGCTGGTTCCATTGCTGATTCACCGCGCCGATGCTGGCGATAGCCGTAGCCATTGGCCAGAAGCTCGCTCGGAATATCGATGAAATGCTTCTGGTCGTCGGTCCAGCGTATGCCGCCGGTCAGCTTCAGATCGCGGCAGAACATTGTAATAGGCCTCGCCGAACCCGGCATAGGAATTGAGCACATAGGGATTCTGGCTGAGGAAATAATTGTGGCCTTGTCGTTGAGCTGCCGAGCGGATTGGGATCGATGTAGTAGCAGGACTCACGTCGGCATGCCGCGCGCCAATGCGGATCGTTGTATTGATAGCCCAGCGGCGTTCCACGTGCGACTATACCGTGCCGACAAAGCATTCGTGATTGTCCGAAACGCCGGGAACCCACGCGGGCAAGTCGCTGGCTCGCCGACGTCGCGCGCGAACATCGTCAGCGTATTGGCGAAGACGTAGTAATTCTCCACCGTCTCGTAATGCATGTAATTGCCGCCGACGCTGAAATTGAACGGTCCGTTGAAATTCGGACGCCAGCCGGAATTCCTGGCTCAATTGCCAGGCGTGTTCCTGCGAAATGTCCTGCGCGACAAGCCGGTTGCTGCAACCGAGTTGCGGATCGCCGAAATAATCGGTGCCGTCCACCGGCGTGCATGGCAGAGCATTGGCGGCCGGCTGCAATCCGGGTACGGACTGATCAGCCGTACAGGCGCGCCCAGGCGTATCGCGCAAATCGGGCAGTAGCGTTGCGCATGAAAATTCCCGGCGCCGTGTTGAAGCGGTTGTAATCTTCCGTGGACCACAGGAAATCCTGATTGTAGCCCGTCTGCGAGGTGAAGGTGAGCGCGGGCGTGACATTGTAATCGACGTTCAATTCCAGCGTGTCGTTCTTGGCGTTATAGCGCGGATCGATCTGCGTTTCGATGACGCGCAGATTGGTCGATTGCGAGGTGCTGGCATAAGGATTGCTGACCTGCACCGCGCCGCTGACCCAGCCGGCCACGACATAGGGCAGCGAATAGCCGTTCGGCACGCCGAAAGAGCCATAATCGCCATGGCCGGATCGCCCTTGTCGTAAAGCGAGCCGGCAGACAGCCTTGGCTGAGATAGCCGTCGTGACCGTGAAAGCCGCATTGCAGAACCGTCCCCAATTCTGTCCGGGCTCGGTACATGCACGCCGATCAACGATTGCTGACGCCCCGGATCGGTTTTGCACAATTGCTTGGACGTGCGCATGCGGTCGTCGCTTTCCTGAGAAATGCTCCCAGACGAGATCGGCCTGCACTTTGTCGGACGGCTTCCAGCCCAGCGTGACGCGGCGTGGACCACAGATCGCGGCCATCGACCTGCTTGCCGGTGATCTTCGATTGGTCGTATAGCCGTCGCGCTTGGTCCATTCGCCGGCGACGCGCAGATCGAGCCGGTCATCCACGATCGGGAATGTTGACCATGCCTTCGTAGCGGCGGTTGATGATAATTGCCCCAATCGGCGGACAGCATCGCCTCGAACTGATCGGTCGGTTTGGCCGAAATCACGTTCACCACGCCCGCCGTCGCGTTGCGGCCATAGAGCGTGCCTTGCGGCCCGCGCAGCACTTCGACCTGATTGACGTCGAAGAATTCCTGCTCGAAGAAATGATTGCGGATGAAGGGAATATCGTTCAGCGCGACGGCCACCGCCGGATCGGTCGTCACCGAAATCGCCTGCGTGCCGATGCCGCGAATCTGGATCGTGTAGCCGCTGAAATTCGTTTTCGAGAAGGTGAGGTTCGGAACTTCCTTCACCAGATCGGGCCCGCCCGCGATCTGGCGCGAGGTCAGCTGTTCCTGCGACAGCGCGGTGATCGCGATGGGAACGGTCTGGATGTCACCCTTGATCTTCGACGATGTAACCACCACGGTTTCGACCGAAGACGCAGCCGCACTCGCAGATGCAAGGCGCGTGGATTCGACCACCTCACGCGCGCGCGAGGCAGCCGCGCGCGGTTCGGCGTGGAAAATCGCGATGGCGCCCGCTTGCGTGCGCCGGCTGGAAAAACCCGTTCCGTCCAGAATGCGCGACAGCGCCGCGTCGGCCGACAGATCGCCATGCACGCCGTTGGTTTTGGTGCCGCCGATCACATCGTCGGACGCGATCATCGCGATGCCCGATTGCGTGGCGTAGGCGTTGAGCGCCACCGCCAGATCGCCCGCGGGTATGTTGAACGTTTCCGCATGCGCGGCAGCCGAAAGCGCAAGTACGGACGCGCCGCCCGCCAGCGCCGCCGTGAAATGTCTCAATCGCATCGTCACTCCCCCCTTTTTTCGCGCGCGCTATTGCGCGGTGGAAATCACCACCTGCTCGCCACGGTTTTCGATATGAAGGCCAAAGACATTGCGAACGGCGTCGGTGAACACCGTCACGCCATTCGTGGGAAACGTGCCGTCGATTTTGAGTGCGGCGGCCTTTGCATCGTCCACCACCAGCTTCTGGCGGTTGTAGCGGTTGAATTGGCGCGCGGCATCGGCCAGCGTCGTGCCGCGAAAGACGAGCATGCCGTGCCGCCAGCTCAATTCCGTTGTCAGTTCCGACACCGGCTTCTTTGCAACCGACATCGATCGCGCGGTCGCCACGACTTCATCGCCCGGCGTGAGAAGTGCTGTTTGCAAGCCTGCCTGTTTGCCGGCGCGGTCGAACCACGCCCGGCCTTCGATCAGCGCGACTTCCACCGTTTTCGCGCCGCGCTGGACGACGAATTTCGTGCCCAGATCGGTGACGCGATGATCGCCAACCATCACCACGAAAGGATGGGCCGGATCGTGCTTCACCTGAAAATAGGCCTCGCCCTTTTCGAGCCAGACAAGCCGCTGATCCGTCGTCATGCGCGCGCGCACGATGGTGTTTGTGTTGAGTTCGATGCGCGAACCATCGGCGAAGCTGATGGCTTCGTGGCCGCCGATTGGCGTGGAATAGACGCGATCTTTCGGCGCCGGAAGGAAATTCGCCGCACCAATGCCAAGTGCGGCCGCCACTACAAACCCCGCCGCCACGCGCAACAACAGCGGCAAGAAACGCGAATGCTTCGGCGCTTCAACCGATTCCGGTTGCGCAGGGCCCAGCGCCACCAAACGCTCGGTGCGGTTCCACATCGCACTTTGCCGCCAATAGGCGATGCGATGGGCTTCGGATTCATTCATCCACGTTTCGAATTCGGCTTCGTCCTCGGCAGCGCCATCCCAGAACTGGCGGCGTTGCAGCCACCAGGCGGCGCGCAGATCGATGTCGGCGGCGCGCGCGCTCATTTGGGTTCCCGCGGATCGGCATCGCGCAGCAGCATGTTGGTCAGCGCGTGCATGCCGTTTGCCAGATGTTCGGAGACGGTGGTCTCGGCAATGCCCATGCGCCGCGCGATCTCGCGCCCCGTCAGCCCTTCGATGCGGCCGAGCACGATGGCCTCGCGCGAGCGCGGCGGAAGGCGGTCGAGTGCGGCTTGCAAGCGGCGCAATTCATCGCGCGCGATTGCGTTGCGCTCGGGGCCCGGCTGATCGAGCGCCATGCCGAGCGCGTCGAGATCGGCCACCGCCTCGATGGGAATGACATGCGCTGAGCGCAGACGGTCGATGATGAGATTGCGCGCGGTGACGAAGACAAAGGATTTGGCGGGCTTCGGAATCGATTTGCGCGCGGCCTCGCAAACGCGAATATAGATTTCCTGGCGGAGGTCTTCGATGTCGCCGGCGTCGCGCCAATTGCGGCGGAGATATTGCATCAGCATCGCTTCCAGCGGCAGAACCTCGCGCACAAACCACGCCTCCACCTCGGACACGGCCATCACCGCATCCCTCTGGCGCAGGTCCGTGTGTTCACGACCCGATTCCGGTGTTTCGACCATCCCCCTTGAGCGCCCAGCGTTTCGAGGGTTCAAATTACGCCTACTAAGACGGAGCCCGATCGAAATGTTACGGATGCGCAGGCGCAAAAATTTTCGCGGCAGTGCGAAAGGCGCGAAAAATTATTTCAATCGCGTGCGCTGCAACAGGAATGAGGATGGATGTTGTGCGAGAATGGCGTGGCCTGCCAAGCAAACCACGCGGCCGAGAAAATTGGGTTGGGGGGCGGCAATTTGCGAGGCCGTTCATACAATGCGTGGCATGCCAAGGCGAAGCCGCGCTGATCCGAGAGCCCGGCTTCGTTCGCTAAAGCGAACTTCGCCGTGGCAGTCTCCGCCGCTGGCGCGGCGAAGACTGGCGCCCCCAAGGGGAATCGAACCCCTGTTTCAGCCTTGAGAGGGCCGCGTCCTGACCGCTAGACGATGGGGGCGAGCGGGACGGGCCGCTTATACCTTCGCCGCCTTCGCGCGGGCAAGGTGGATTGGGGCGAACGCCCCGCCGCCAAAGACAAAGCCCGACAGCACGGGCTCTTTGTCCGCGCCGATGGCCGCGATCAGCCAGAGGAAATCCTCATCGGCGGCACTTTTGAGGTCGGCTTGCGAGGGCTCACCCTTGCCATTGGGATGGGAGTGGTAGCAGCCGATGATGGTGCGGCCGTTCTCGCGCGCCACGCGCAACAGCTTTATGTGTTCGGCGGGATCGATCTCGAAACGGTCCGGCGTCTCGGCCAGATTGCGCGTGGGATGAATATCGGCGGCGCTCGCAGTGGCGGCATCGCGCGTGCCTTCGATCAGCCCGCAACATTCATTCGGGTAAGCCTTGCGCGCTTCTTCCGCGATGCGCGCGCGCAGGTCGGCCGAAATTGCGAGGCTTGCGATCATTTCACCGAAGGCTTCACCTGACCGACGAGCTTGCCGGTCTGCGTATCTATAATGTCAATCTCCTCGCCCGCCGGCCCGCGCACGCGCAGGATGAGCCGGTTATCGGCAATATCGGTGGAGACGATCTTCGCGCCGGGGGCCAGCGTGAAGGCGACCGGGGCGGCCGATCCCGGCCCATGGCCCGTCACGCGGAAGGCAAACCCCACCACCAGCAGGATAAAGGCCAGCAGGAGAAGCACGCCAAGCAGGATGACGGCGGCCCTCGCGCCACGGTAGCTTGGGCTTGCTTTGTAATCCTGATCGGCTGAACCGGGCGAAATGTCGGACACAAATTCCTCCGTAAACGGACAATTGCGCGAGGCCCGCGTCGCCCCCGATCAGGGCGGCGTGCGGCTCGACCGCTTCCTCGCCTTCACCCTGCCCGATATCAGCCGCTCGCGGCTCAAGCAATTGATCGAAACCGGCGCGGTCAGGCGCGGCGAGGCGACGATAGGAGACGGCAATACAAGGGTCAAACCGGGCGAGGTCTATACGCTCGACATTCCCCCGCCCGCGCCCGCCACGCCACAAGCGCAGGATATTCCGCTGAATGTTGTCTATGAGGATTCCGATCTCATCGTCATCGACAAGCAGGCGGGGCTGGTGGTGCATCCGGCGGCGGGCAATCTCGACGGCACGCTCGTCAACGCGCTCATCGCCCATTGCGGGGCGCAGCTGACCGGCGTGGGCGGGGTGGCGCGGCCGGGGATCGTTCACCGTCTCGACAAGGATACGAGCGGGCTGATGGTGGCGGCGAAAAACGAACGCGCCATGGCGGTCCTCGGCAAGCAATTCGCAAAACACACAATTGAGCGGGCCTATCATGCGATTGTGTGGGGCAGCCCGCGGCTCGGCTCCGGCATCATCGACACGCAGATTGGGCGCAATCCGTTTGACAGGAAGCGCATGGGCGTGTTGCGCGGCGGCGGCAAGGAGGCACGAACAAATTATCGTGTCGTCGAGCGTTTCGCCGCCAAGGAAAACAATCATCCTTTCGCAAGTTTAATCGAGTGCCGCCTCGAAACAGGACGCACCCATCAGATCCGCGTTCACCTTACGCATCTGGGGCATCCGCTCATCGGCGATCCGACCTATGGCGGGTCGCGCCGCCCGCCGCGCGCAAAAAACGAAGAAGAGGCAGCGGCTTATGAGGTCGCCGCCAATTTTCCCCGTCAGGCGCTGCACGCCCATATTCTCGGCTTCCAGCACCCTTCCACACATAAAACGATGCGGTTTGAGAGCCCCTGGCCCACCGACTTATCCTCGCTGGTTGCGGCCTTGCGCCGCTTGCAGAAAGCCCAATCGTAACTAGGTCTTGACCCATAGTTTGGCCGCATTCGAAATCGACACTTATCCAACAGCGGTCTTGTGCGTTGTACATTAGGGGCTTGATGGGATGCGCTTGGGCATCCGCTTTTCGGGGTGAACGACATGAGCAGCCGCGGACTTCCAGCACTTTCGGGCGAAGGCGGGCTTTCGCGCTATCTGAGCGAGATCCGCAAATTTCCGCTTCTCCAGCCGGAAGAGGAATACATGGCCGCCAAGGCGTGGCGCGAGCATGAGGATTCCGAGGCCGCGAAGAAACTCGTGACCTCGCATTTGCGGCTGGTCGCGAAAATCGCGATGGGCTATCGCGGCTATGGCTTGCCGATTTCGGAGATCGTGGCGGAAGGCAATGTCGGCCTGATGCAGGCGGTCAAACGCTTCGAGCCCGACCGCGGATTCCGCCTTGCGACTTACGCGATGTGGTGGATACGCGCGGCAATCCAGGAATATATTTTGCGCTCATGGAGCCTTGTGAAGATCGGCACCACGGCGGCGCAGAAGAAATTGTTTTTCAATCTGCGCAAAGCCAAGACCAACATCAACGCGCTGGAAGAAGGCGATCTTACGCCCGAACATCTGGCCGATCTCTCCGACAAGCTCGGCGTGGCGCCGCAGGAAGTGGTAAACATGAACCGGCGGTTGTCCGCGCCGGATTCCTCGCTCAACGCGCCGCTGAAATCGGACGGCGAATCGGAATGGCAGGATTGGCTGGCCGACGACACGCTCGATCAGGAAACTCGCATGGCCGAGAGCGAGGAGCTGGACGAGCGCAAGGGATTGCTCGCGACGGCGCTTGGCGAATTGACCGAGCGCGAGCGCGAAATCCTGCAAGCGCGCCGCCTGCGCGACGATCCGGCGACGCTGGAAGAGCTCTCGCAGAAATATGGCGTGTCGCGCGAGCGCGTGCGCCAGATCGAAGTGCGCGCCTTCGACAAGCTGCAAGCGCAGATGAAACGCGCCCTTTCCGACAAGCGCAGCCATATGAGCGCGGTGGCGGCGGGTTAGCATCTACTTTCCTCCCCCGTTTACGGGGGAGGTGGCGCGAAGCGCCGGAGGGGGCGGGCTCGGTGTTCGCTCCCCTCGCCGCCTTCGGCGGCACTCCCCCCGTAAACAGGGGGAGAAAAGATTCCGCTGTGATGACAATTTTGGTGAACCGCTATGCGCAAACGCGCATTCACCGCGTGTCTGCACATTGATTATCGTGTCGCCATAGATTTCGGAGCCATCCATGAATCTCAAACTCTGGCAGGTCGATGCGTTCGCGGGAAAGCCGCTGGAGGGCAATCCGGCGGCGCTGGTGCCGCTCGATCATTGGATCGACGATGCGCTGATGCAGAAGATCGCCAATGAAAACAACCTCGCCGAAACCGCGTTCTTCGTGCGCAAGAGTGCCACGCATTTCGATCTGCGCTGGTTCACCCCGGAATCCGAGGTCGATCTTTGCGGACATGCCACACTGGCGAGCGGCTGGCTGGTGTTCGCTGAACTGGCTCCCGAACTGAAAACCGTGTCGTTCGAAACACGCTCCGGCACGCTGAAAGTGGATCGTGGGCTCGATGGACGTCATGTGATGTCGCTGCCGTCCGATCCCGTTTCGCCGCTCGACGATAATGATTTCGCCAAAGCCATCGGCACAGCGCTTGGGATTTCGCCGCCGCGCGAAATTCATTCCGGCCGCTACATCATGGCGGTGTGGGACGATGCGAAAGATGTGCGCGCCATCCGCGATTGCGGCGATATCGCGCGCGTGCTGCGGACGGTAAACAAATGGGGCCTGATCGCGACCGCGCGCGGCGATCACGGTTACGATTTCATTTCGCGCTTCTTTGCACCCGACAAGGGCGTGCCGGAAGACCCCGTGACCGGCTCGGCGCATTGCGCGCTCACGCCCTATTGGGCCAAGCGTCTGGACAAGAAAACCTTGAAAGCGCGGCAGGTTTCCCCGCGCGGCGGCGATCTTCTCTGCACCGATGACGGCGCACGCACGATCCTTTCCGGGCCGTGTGCGCTTTACATGAAGGGTGAGATTTTCGTGTGAACCGCCTGCATCATTTCGCCATCCTTGACGCGGGCGGGACCAATCTCTATATCCGCCGTGGGCCACGCCGCCCCAACGCGGCGCGATCATTCTGAAAGGAATGAACATGACCGGGAATCGTCCGGCCGTGCGACCCGCACGGCCTTTTTTTTCGTCCGGACCTTGCGCCAAACGGCCGGGTTGGACGCCTGACGCGCTCAAGGGCGCGTTGCTGGGGCGCTCGCATCGCGCCAAGCCCGGCAAGGCAAAGCTCAAAGACGCCATCGAACGCACCAAAAAGGTGCTGGGAATTCCCGCCGATTATCGCGTCGGGATCGTGCCCGCGTCCGACACGGGCGCGGTGGAAATGGCGATGTGGTCGATGCTGGGGCCGCGGCCTGTCGATTGCCTTGCCTGGGAAAGTTTCGGCGAGGATTGGGTGACGGATGCCGTCAAGCAATTGAAGCTGAAAGATGCGCGCGTTCTGAAAGCGGGTTATGGCGCGCTTCCCGATCTGAAACAGGCCGATCCGTCGCACGACATCGTTTTCTTGTGGAACGGAACGACGAGCGGCGTGCGCGTGCCGAACGGCGACTGGATTTCCGCGAACCGCGAGGGCCTCACGATCTGCGACGCGACGAGCGCGGCCTTCGCGATGGATCTGCCGTGGGACAAGCTCGATGTCGTGACGTTCTCCTGGCAGAAGGTGCTCGGCGGCGAAGCGGCACACGGCATGCTGGTGCTGTCGCCCCGCGCCGTGGCGCGGCTTGAATCCTATTCGCCGCCATGGCCGCTGCCGAAAATCTTCCGCATGACCAAGGGCGGCAAGCTCAACGAAGGCATCTTCGAGGGCGAAACCATCAACACGCCCTCGATGCTGGCGCTGGAGGATTATCTCGATGCGCTGACATGGGCCGAAAGCGTGGGCGGGCTGCAAGGGTCTGATCGCGCGCGCCGATGCGAACACGGCGGCAATTGCGCGCTGGGTGAAGGAATGCGGCTGGGCGGATTTTCTGGCGGAAAATGCCGCGATCCGCTCCAACACCAGTGTATGCCTGAAGATCGTCGATCCGTGGTTTGCGGGGCTCGGTGAAGAAGCGCAGGCCGAAGCGGCCAAGAAGATCGCAAGCCTGCTTGGATAAAGAAGGCGTTGCCTACGACATCGCCGCCTATCGCAGCGCGCCGCCGGGCCTGCGCATCTGGTGCGGCGCGACGGTCGACACCGCCGATCTCGAAGCATTGACGCCGTGGCTCGATTGGGCGTGGGCGCAGGTGAAGGCACCCCCTTCCGTCACGCCTGCGGCGTGACACCTTCCCCCATCAAGGGGGAAGGAAAAACAAACGCAATCCCCTCTTCCCCCCTCGTGGGGGAAGATGTCGCAAAGCGACAGAAGGGGGGCAGAACGGAGAACTGAAATGCCCAAAGTTCTGATCGCCGACAAGCTCTCGCCCGCCGCCGTCGCGATCTTCAAGGAGCGCGGCGTCGAGGCCGATGTCGAACACCGGCCTGAGCAAGGAAGAATTGCTCAAGATCGTCGATCAATATGACGGCATCGCCATCCGCTCGGCGACCAAGATCACGGCCGATGTCATCAAGGCCGCGAAGAAATTGAAGGTGGTGGGCCGCGCGGGCATCGGCGTCGACAATGTCGATATTCCCGCAGCCACCGCCGCGGGCGTGATCGTGATGAACACGCCGTTCGGCAATTCCATCACCACCGCCGAACACGCCATCGCCATGATGATGGCGCTGGCGCGCGACCTTCCCGCCGCCAATGCCTCCACGCAGGCCGGCAAGTGGGAAAAGAACCGCTTCATGGGCACCGAGCTTTACGGCAAGACGCTCGGCCTGATCGGCGCTGGCAATATCGGCTCGATCGTGGCCGACCGCGCCAAGGGCTTGAAGATGAAGGTCGTCGCGTTCGATCCCTATCTGTCGCCGGAACGCGCCGCGGATCTCGGCATCGAGAAGGTCGAGTTGAACGATCTTCTGGCGCGCGCCGATTTCATCACGCTGCACACCCCGCTCACCAACGACACGCGCAACATCATCTCGGCCGATGCGATTGCGAAAATGAAAAAGGGCGTGCGCATCGTCAATTGCGCGCGCGGCGGATTGGTGGATGAGGCCGCGCTCAAGGCAGCGCTCGATTCCGGTCAGGTCGCGGGCGCGGCACTGGATGTGTTCGAGGAAGAACCCGCCAAGACCAATGTTCTGTTCGGCAATGAAAAGGTAATCGCAACCCCGCATCTGGGCGCATCCACCGCCGAAGCGCAGGAGAATGTGGCGCTTCAGGTGGCCGAGCAGATTTCGGATTATCTGCTCACCGGCGCCATCGTGAACGCGCTCAACATGCCTTCGATCAGCGCGGAGGAAGCGCAGAAGGTTCGCCCCTGGATTACGCTCTCCGAAAAGCTCGGCGCGTTCGCGGGCCAGCTTGTCGATACGAGCCTGACATCGGTGGAAATCATCTATGAAGGCACGGCGTCCGAACTCAATCAGCGCGCGCTGACGCAAGCCGCTCTTATGGGCTTGCTCAGGCCCACGCTGAGTGAAGTGAATATGGTCAATGCGCCCGTCGTGGCGCGCGAGCGCGGCATCAAGGTGAGCGAAACGCGCCGCCCGCAACAGGGCGCTTACGAAGGCTATATCAAGATCACCGCCATGCTTGCCGATGGCTCGACGCGGCGCGTGGCCGGAACCGTGTTCTCCGACGGCCGCCCGCGCCTCATTCAGGTGAAGGACATCAACCTCGACGCCGAATTCGCGCCACACATGTTCTATGTCATCAATGAGGACAAGCCCGGCTTCATCGGCAAGCTCGGCACCATTCTGGGCGACGCGCGCGTCAACATCGCCTCCTTCGCGCTTGGCCGCAGCGCGCCGGGTGCGGACGCCATCGCGCTGGTTGAGGTGGACGGCCCGGTGCCCGATTCGGTGGTGGCCGAAATCCGCAAATTGCCGGTGGTCAAGCTCGCCAAGGCGCTTGTATTCTGACGCCAACGGCCCAACTTAAGGGCGATTGAAACGAGGCGTGGGATGTCGCCGCAATTCGCCTTTTATCTGGCGTGGTTCCTGTTCGTCGCCTCCTGGATCGGGGCGGCGTTCTGGGCCGATCAGGCCGCGGCACGGCCGGGCTTTTTGCGCGAATTGCCCTACCGCGCCATTTCGCTGTTCGGCTTTGTGCTGCTGTTCGACATTTACGACCCGCCCTTCTTTCCCGTGCGCCCGCTCTATCGGCTGGACCGCGACTGGATATGGCTGTTGCTGCTGGCGGCGATTGCGGGCTTTGCCTTTTGTTGGTGGGCGCGCGTGCATCTGGGCCCGCTATGGTCGGGCTGGATCACGAAGAAGGAAGACCACCGGGTGATCGACACCGGGCCTTACGCCATCGTGCGCCATCCCATCTATACGGGCTTTATTGTTGCCGCGGCGGCGACGGCGGCGGCAACCGGAACGGCAACCGCGCTCACGGGTGCGGTCATCGTCGTCATCGGCTATTGGCTGAAGGCGCGGCTGGAAGAGAATTTCCTGTCGAACGAACTCGGCGATGAAGCCTATGGCGCCTATTGCCGCCGCGTGCCGATGCTGATTCCGTTCGGACCCACGGCGACGTGACACCGCAAAACGCGCTCTATTGGATATGGGGCGCGTGGTACGCCTCGTGGCTGCTGTCTGTGTTCTGGGCGGGAAAGCCCGCCGCGCGGCCAAAGTTCTATGCTTATTTCCTTTATCAACTCCCGACCATGGCGGGCGTCATTCTGCTGTTCGCGCCATGGATCGTGCATTTCGCACCCATGAGACTCTGGACTGTGAGCGATAGCCTCGGCTGGATTTTGTGCGGGCTGACGGCGCTGGCGTTTGTCTTCTGCTGGTGGGCGCGGATCACCATGGGGCGGCTGTGGTCGGGCTATATCTCGCGCACCGAAAATCACCGCATCGTCGATACCGGCCCGTTCGCCATTGTGCGCCATCCCATCTATAGCGGCGTCATCGCGGCGGCATATTTTCTGGCGGTTGAATTGGGCACGGCTGAGGCGCTGGCCGGGGCCACATTGTTCCTGATCGCGTTCTGGCTGAAGGCGCGCGTCGAGGAGAGCTTCCTGCGCACGGAACTGGGGGCCGAGGCCTATGACGCCTATCGCCGCAGAGTGCCGATGCTGATGCCGTTTGGGCCAAAATCGGCCTGACGCGTGCGCCGCGATACCCTATAGTCAGTCACCGTGCCCAGGGCGAGCCCGCCTGACGGGACACAGATAATCCGGGTACGGATCAATGACGAATGTGGCCGTGATCGGCGCCCAATGGGGCGACGAAGGCAAAGGCAAGATCGTGGACTGGCTTTCGGCGCGCGCCGATGTGGTGGTGCGCTTTCAGGGCGGCCACAATGCGGGCCACACGCTTGTCATCGACGGCGTGACTTACAAATTGAGTCTGCTTCCTTCGGGCGTGGTGCGGCCGGGCAAGCTCGCGATCATCGGCAACGGCGTGGTGGTCGATCCCTGGGCGTTCATTTCCGAAATTGAAAAACTGAAGGCGCAGGGCGTCGCCATCGCGCCGGACAATCTGCTGCTCGCGGAAAACGCCTGTCTCATTCTGCCGCTGCATCGCGAGCTGGACGAAACGCGCGAGACGGCCAACAGCGTGACGCGGCTCGGCACCACCAAGCGCGGCATCGGTCCTGCATACGAAGATAAAGTCGGCCGCCGCGCGCTGCGCGCCATCGATCTGAAAGACTTGGCGGGCCTGCCCGCAAAAATCGAGCGATTGCTCGCCCATCACAATGCGCTGCGTAGAGGCATGGGCGCGGAAGAAATCAACGCCGATGAATTGCTCAAACTGCTGAAGGAGATCGCGCCGAAGATCGTGCCCTTCATCGGTTCGGCGTGGCGCAGGCTCGATGAAGCGCGCCGCGCGGGAAACCGGATTCTGTTCGAAGGCGCGCAGGCCGTGCTGCTCGACATCGACCACGGCACATATCCTTATGTCACCTCATCCAACACCGTTGCGGGACAGGCGGCGGCAGGCGCGGGCGTTTCCCCGCGCGATATCGGCACCGTGCTCGGCATCGTGAAAGCCTACACCACGCGCGTGGGCGAAGGACCGTTCCCAACCGAACTCACCGATGCAACCGGCGAGGAATTGAGCAAACGCGGTGCGGAATTCGGCGTCGTGACGGGGCGCAAGCGCCGCTGCGGCTGGTTCGATTCCGTGCTGGTGCGCCAGACCGTAATCACCGGCGGCATCGACGGCATCGCACTCACCAAGCTCGACGTGCTCGACACATTCGCGGAGATCAAGCTCTGCACCGGTTACACGCTCGACGGCCGCACAATCGATTATTTGCCCGCCGACGCCAACGAACAGGCGCGCTGCCAACCCGTCTATGAAACCATCGAAGGCTGGGCGGAATCGACGCGCGGGGCGCGGCGCTGGGCCGACCTGCCCGCCGCGGCGGTGAAATATGTGCGCCGCGTCGAGGAATTGATCGGCGCGCCGGTTTACATGCTTTCCACCAGTCCGGAGCGGGAAGACACGATCCTCGTTCGCGACCCGTTCGTGGATCGCTGACGTTACTTCCCCCTTGCGTTGCCGCGCCAAAGCCCGGCACCCTTCGCAATCGCCATTCATCCGAAGGAACAGCCATGCTCAAAACACGTTTCACCGAAATGTTCGGCGTGGAAGCGCCCATCACTTGCGGCGGCATGACCCGCGTGGGCAAGGCCGAATTGATCGGCGCGGTCGCCAATGCCGGCGCGCTCGGCTTCATCACCGCGCACTCCGCTGGCAAGCCGGAAGACCTGTTTAAGGAAATAAAACGCTGCCGCGACATTACCAACAAGCCCTTCGGCGTGAACCTGACCATCCTGCCGTCGATCACGCCGATTCCGTATGACGAATATCGCGAAGCCATCATCGAAAGCGGCATCAAGATCGTGGAGACGGCGGGCAACAATCCGCAGCCGCATCTGCCGCGCTTCAAAGAGGCTGGCGTCAAGGTGATCCACAAATGCACCAGCGTGCGCCATGCGATCAAGGCGCAGAGCATCGGCGTCGATTGCGTTTCCATCGACGGGCTGGAATGCGCGGGCCATCCCGGCGAAGACGATGTGGGCGGGCTGATCCTGTTTGCCGCCACCGCCGACAAGCTCACCATTCCGATCATCGGCTCTGGCGGCATCGCCGATGCGCGCGGGCTTGTGGCCGCGCTCGCGCTCGGCTGCGACGGCGTCAACATGGGCACGCGCTTCATGGCGACGAAAGAAGCGCCGATCCATCAGAACGTGAAACAATCGATTGTCGATAATGACGAGCGCGGCACCAATCTCATCTTCCGCACGCTGCACAACACCGCGCGCGTGGCGAAGAACGCGATCAGCGACGAAGTGGTGGCAATCGAAAAGCGCGGCAACGCAACCTTCGCCGATGTAAAAGACCTCGTTGCGGGTGTGCGCGGCGCCAATGTGCTCGACAAGGGCGAGATGGATGCGGGCATCTGGTCGGCGGGTCAGACGCAAGGCCTGATCCACGATATTCCGTCTTGCGCCGAACTTGTCGCGCGCATCATGAAGGAAGCCGAGGCGATTATTCGCAACAGGCTGGATAGAGCGGTGGCATAACTTTCCTCCCCCGTTTACGGGGGAGGTGCTGAGCGAGCATTGCGAGCGAAGCAGAGGGGGCGCTTTCATGCGTTCGCCCCCCTCGCCGCCTTCGGCGGCACTCCCCCCGTAAACAGGGGGAGAAACAGTTATTCGCCTCTCAGAAAATTTAGCGGCCCGCGCCCTTTTCCCAATCCCGGCGCGGTTTCGATTGCGTGCTGCAAAAATTCGCGCGCGCGGCCGACAGCGAGCGGAAGCGGCTGACCTTTCGCAAGGCCGCACGCAATAGCGGTTGAAAGCGTGCATCCCGTGCCATGCGTGTGGCGCGTCTTGATGCGCGGGAAGGCGTAAACATCGACGCCATGCGCCCACACCAGCACGTCATCAATGGTGTCCTTCGTGGAATGCCCGCCCTTGATGAGTGCTGCGCGTGCGCCCATTTCGATCAGCTTTCGCCCGGCCTTTTCCGCATCCTTCATTCCCGTGAGGGCTTTTGTTTCCGGCAGATTCGGCGTGACGAGTGCTGCGAGCGGCAAAAGATATTTTGTCAACACGCCAATAGCGTTTTCCGCGAGCAGAGATTTTCCGCTGGTTGAAACCATCACCGGATCGAGCACAATGGGGATTTTGCGTGCGTGTTTTTCCAGCGCGGCAGCGACCGCTTTCACAATATTCGCTGAACCCAACATCCCGATCTTGATGGCGTCCGCGCCGATATCGGAAAGACAGGCGGAAATTTGCGCGGCGACAATTTCAGCGGGAAGCAAATGGATTTTGGAAACAGTTTTGGTGTTCTGCGCCGTCACCGCGGTAATCGCCGTCATCGCGTAAACACCAAACGCGCTGGCCGTCTTGATGTCGGCCTGAAGCCCGGCACCACCGCCGGAATCCGAACCCGCGATGACAAGAAGGCGTTTAGGCGGCGGCATCGCGGATGGCGCCGGCGATTTCGCGCACGACTTCGCGCACGATCTTTTCATCCTCGCCTTCGGCCATGACGCGGATCACCGGCTCGGTGCCCGATTTGCGCACCAGCACGCGGCCCGCACCATTCAGCCGCGCCTCGCTCGCCACGATCTGCGATTTCACCTTGGCGTCGTCGAGCGGCGAACCGTTCTTGAAACGCACATTCTCCATCACCTGCGGCAACGGGTCATAAAGATGCGCAGCCTCGCTCGCCGGTTTCCTGTCTTCGGCCAGCACGGCCAGAACCTGCAACGCCGCGATCAGCCCGTCGCCGGTGGTGGAAAAATCGTTGAGCACGATATGGCCCGATTGCTCGCCGCCGACATTGAAGCCGCCCTTGCGCATTTCCTCGATCACGTAGCGATCGCCGACCGCTGCGCGCGCCAGCTTCATGTTCATACCCGCGAGATAACGCTCCAGCCCCGCATTCGACATCACCGTGCCGACCACGCCGCCGCCCTTCAGCATGTTGCGGGCCGACCATGATTTGGCGATCAGCGCGAGAATCTGGTCGCCGTCGATGATGCGGCCATGTTCGTCGGCCATCACCACGCGATCCGCATCGCCATCGAGCGCGATGCCGAAATCGGCGCGCACTTCGCGCACCTTCGCCGCCATTGCGTGCGGCGCGGTGGAACCACAATCCTGATTGATGTTGAAACCATCGGGCGAAACGCCGATGGCAAAAATTTCCGCGCCCAGTTCCCACAACGCCGCGGGCGCAACCTTATAGGCCGCGCCATGGGCGCAATCGATGACGACGCGCATGCCGTCGAGCCGCAAATTGCGCGGGAATGTGCGCTTGGCGAATTCGATATAGCGGGCCTGGCTGTCGTCCACGCGCTTGGCGCGGCCGATCTTCGACGGCGATGCAAGCCCCGCCTCAAGCCCGCTGTGCATCAGCGCTTCGATTTCCTGCTCGCGCGCGTCGGAAAGTTTATGCCCGTCGGGACCGAAGAGCTTGATGCCATTGTCGTGATAGGGATTGTGCGAGGCCGAAATCATCACGCCGAGATCGGCGCGCAAGACTGCGCGTCAGCATCGCGACGGCGGGCGTCGGCAGCGGGCCGAACTGAAACACATCCATGCCGACCGCGGTGAAGCCCGCGACCAGCGCGGGCTCGATCATATAACCGGAGAGCCGCGTGTCCTTACCGATCACCACGCGATGGCGATGATCGCCGCGCGTGAATGTGCGCCCCGCCGCCATGCCGACCTTCATGGCGATTTCGGGCGTCATGGGGAACGTGTTGGCGAGCCCGCGCACGCCATCTGTGCCGAAAAGTTTCCGCGTCATGTTTCCGGGTTGCCCCTGCTTGACTGGCATGCGGGAAGTCTAACGCCAAAATATAGCAAAATGTTGCCCTCGATTAAGAACGAAAAGAGGCCGTGGGTTCTTAAGAGCCTTAAGGCGCGCTGTCCAGTGCGCGGGCGACGGCAAGCGCGTCCTTCAGCGCGGCCGGATCGTGGGTGCGGATATGATCCGCCCCCTGACGAATGGCGAAAAGCTCGGCGGAGAGCGAGGCGGGACCGGCCTCGGCTGGCGGGCGACCTGTAATCTTCCGCAAGAAAGATTTACGCGAGACGGAGACGAGGAGCGGCAAGCCGAAGGCGGCTTTCAGTTCCGGCAGGCGGCGCAGAACCGTTAACGAATTCTCTGCGTCCGCGCCGAGGAAGAAACCCATGCCGGGATCGAGGATGAGGCGCTCGCGCGCGATGCCTCCCTTGGTGAGGACGGCAATACGCTGCTCGAAGAATGTGTGGATGCGGGCGAAGATTTCAGAATGCGGAATGTTTGCGCGCGTGGCGGGGCCGTGCGCCGCCACCGAATGCATGACGATGAGCTTCGCGCGGGATGCGGCAAGCGCGGGATAGATCGCGGGATCGGGAAAGCCGCGAACGTCATTCAGATAATCGACATCTTGCGAAAGCGCCCAACGCTGAACATCGGGCGAGAAACTATCGACGGAGATTTTCGCGCCGTCTTTTTTCAGCGCGGGCAGAACGGACTGAAGCCGCGCGATCTCCACATCGCTCGCAACGGGCTTTGCATCGGGATGGGATGACGCCCCGCCGATATCCAGAACATCGGCGTCTTTCGCGAGCTTCGCGGCTTGCGCAAGCGCTGCATCGGGCGCGAGAAACTTGCCCCCATCGGAGAACGAATCCTCCGTAATGTTCAGGATGGCGAAGATTTTCGTCGTCGAACTCACCGCCCCGGCTGCGGCTCCGGCGTGATGATGCCGGGGCCGCGCGGACGGCCGGCGGCGGGCACCGATGGTCCGGGGCCGCGTGTCGGCTCCGGGTCCTCGTAAGGAGTCCGCACGGGTGCGATGCCCTTGATGAGCCCGATGATCTCGTCGCCCGTCAGCGTTTCGTATTCGAGCAGCCCGCGCGCGACGATATGCAGATCGTCGATCCGCGCGGTGAGAATGTCGTGCGCGTGCTGATAGGCGGTGTCGATGATGCGGCGGATTTCCGCGTCGATCTTCTGCGCCGTCGCTTCGGAGATGTTCTGCGTGCGCGACACGCTGTGGCCCAGGAACACTTCTTCCTGATTTTCCGCATATGCGATGGGGCCGAGCGCATCGGACATGCCGAAGCGCGTGACCATCGCGCGCGCCATGCGGGTTGCCATTTCGATATCGCTGATCGCGCCGGTGGTGACCTTGTCGTGGCCGAAGATGAGTTCTTCGGCGATGCGACCGCCGAACGCCACGGCCAGATCGGCCAGCATTTTCTCGCGCGTTACCGAAAGCTGATCGCGCTCCGGCAAACGCATGACCATGCCGAGCGCGCGGCCGCGCGGAATGATCGTGGCCTTGTGGATCGGATCGGAGCCGACCACATTCAGCGCCACCAGCGCATGGCCGCCTTCATGGTAGGCGGTGAGTTTCTTTTCTTCTTCGGTCATCGCCATGGAGCGGCGCTCCGCGCCCATCATGACCTTATCTTTGGCGTCTTCCAATTCGCTCATGGTGACGACGCGCTTGCCGCGACGCGCCGCGAGCAACGCTGCTTCGTTCACAAGGTTCGCCAAATCGGCGCCGGAGAAACCGGGCGTGCCGCGCGCGATGACACGCGGATCTACATCGGGCGCCAGCGGAACCTTGCGCATGTGAACGCGCAGGATTTTTTCGCGGCCCGCGAGATCGGGATTGGGAACGACGACATGGCGGTCGAAACGGCCGGGGCGCAACAGCGCGGGGTCCAAAACGTCGGGGCGATTGGTGGCGGCAATCAGGATGACGCCTTCATTCGCCTCGAAGCCGTCCATCTCCACCAGCAATTGATTGAGCGTCTGCTCGCGTTCGTCATTGCCGCCGCCGAGGCCCGCGCCGCGATGCCGCCCGACTGCATCGATTTCATCGATGAAGACGATGCAGGGCGCGTTCTTTTTCGCTTGCTCGAACATATCGCGCACGCGTGATGCGCCAACGCCCACAAACATTTCCACGAAATCCGAACCGGAGATCGTGAAGAACGGCACATTCGCTTCGCCCGCGATGGAGCGCGCAAGCAGCGTTTTGCCGGTGCCGGGCGGGCCGACCAAGAGCACGCCCTTGGGAATGCGCCCGCCAAGGCGCTGGAATTTCTGCGGATCGCGGAGGAAATCCACGATCTCTTTCAATTCTTCTTTCGCCTCATCGACGCCCGCGACATCCTCGAACGTCACGCGGCCCGTGCGCTCGGTCAAAAGCTTGGCGCGCGATTTGCCGAAGCCCATCGCCTTGCCGCCGCCCGATTGCATCTGGCGCAGGAAGAAAATCCACACCCCGATCAGAAGCAGCATCGGGAACCAGTTGATGAAGATGCCCATCAGCGTGGGCATGCCGTCATCGGCGGGCTGCACATTGATGCTGACATTGTGGTCGAGCATGCGGGAGACGAGATTGGGGTCGTCCGGCGTGTAGGTGGTGAAGGCCTGGCCGTTGGCGAGCGTGCCCTTGATCTGGCTGCCCTGCACAGTGACGGCCTTGATACCGCCCTGCATCACCTCCTGATTGAACTGGGTGTAGGTGATGGCGCTGGTGTTGGGATGGCTGCCCGTGCCCTGGAACATGTTGAACAGCGCCACCAGAAGCAGCGCGATGATGATCCAAAGGGCAAGGTTGCGAAGATTGTTCACGGGCGTTCTTTCCTGGACGGCTAGCCATCTATATGGGGTTGTTTCTACCCCTTTGCCAGCCATTAAAACGTTAAGAAATTTGCGGTGCCGCGGCAATGACGCAGTTCGAATTCCCTTAACAATTACAAGTTACTCGCGGGGTTTTTTCGCGGCATTCGCGCCCTTGCGGCCCTTTTCCCGCGCGATCTGGAGCGTTTTGCCCCCGAAATGGGCAGAGCGGCGGGGCGCGGGCGCGATCCGGCAGCCATGGAGCGTGGCGGGGGCCCCTTCGTCCAGCGTGTCGAACAGCCGCTCCAGCCGCTCGAACCGGGGCCGGTAGGGCCGCTGGCCCACCAGGCTCAGGATCGCGGCCAGCGCGCGCAGCCCGATCTCGCGGGGGGCTAAGGCGAGCGCGCCCGCGTCCAGAAAGGCCATGTCGGCCTCGAAACGGCAGGACGATGCGATCAGCGCGGCGGTTGCTTCTTCCAGCGCGATCCGCGCACGGGCCAGATGTGCCGCCGCATCGGCGACGCGTTGCGCCGAAAGGCCGAGCGTTTCCAGCGCGGGCCACGACGCGCGAATGCGCACGCGGGCAAAGCGCGGGTCGTCATTCATCGGGTCTTCGATCCAGATGAGGTTTTGCTTTTTCAGGAACGCGCGCAGATCGGCGCGGCGCACACCCAGCAGCGGACGCACCAGTTTCAGTTCGCCGAAACCGGGCAAGGGATAGGGCGCGATGGCTTGCATCGCCGAAAGACCGTCAAGCCCGCTGCCGCGCGCCAGCCGCAGAAGAAAGGTTTCGGCCTGATCCTCCAGAGTGTGCGCGAGATAGAGCGATGAAATCGCATGAACGCGGCACCATTCGCCCATCAGCCGGTAGCGCGCAGCCCGCGCCGCCGCCTCGATATCGGATTTGGGTTTTGCGCCCGTCCATTTCAGAACATGCATTTCGAGGCCGAATTTCTTCGCGGCGCTCAGAACATGTTTGGCATCATCGGCGGAATTGCGCCGCAGGCCATGATCGACGGTGAGAACAATTGGCGAAGGTTTTTTGTTTTCGCGCGCCCAGCGCGCCAGCATTGCCATCAGCGCCAGCGAATCTCCACCGCCTGACACGCCGACCGCGCCCGGCCATGGCAGACCCGCCATGCGCCCCGCCTCAGTGGCAGGAATCTTTTCGCGCGGCCTTGGCCTGCTCGATTTCGGTTTTCGCGGCGGGGTATTTGCTCGCGAGTGCTGCAAGGGCGGAGCAACCTTCTTTTTTCTGGTCCATCGCGATCAGCGATTGACCGAGCTTCAACATGCTATCGGGTGCGCGCGGCGATGTGGGATATTTCTTGATCTCTTCCACGAAGGCCTGCGCGGCACCCTGATAATCCTTCTGCACATAGGCTATGTCGCCCACCCAATAGACGGCCTGGGGGGTGAGATCGTCGCCCGGATAGGTGTCGGCGAAATTGCGGAAGGAGGCCGAGGCTTCGTCATATTGGGCGCGCGCGAGCAGGCTCATGGCGGCATCGAATTTCTTGCGGGTGTCGGAGGGCGGCACCGCATTGACCGATGCGGACGGCGCGGCGTTGCCCGACGGCAGCGTGCCCAGAACGCCGCCCGACGATGGCGGCGGCGGGATCAGATGGATGGGGCCGTTACCGCCGGTGGAGGCATTGGGCTGCGGCGCATAGGTGCTCTGGCCCGAACAGGGCAGCGCATTGGGATCGCCCGGATCGGTGCTCGCGCCAAGCTGCTGGGCCGACAGCGTGCAGATCTTGTAATCGAAATCCTTCTGCATCTGGTTGATGCGCTGGTTTGCGACATCGAGCCGGTGGCCGAGGTCTTCGGCCTCGCCGGTCAGCCTGCGCAGCGAATCTTCCATGTCGCTAATGCGCTGGGTGAGCTGGCGGATCTGGGCGTCCTGATTGTCTTCGTGCTGCTGGCGGGCGGCTTTTTCCTCGTCGCTCTCGCCGAACAATTGGGCGATCTGAACCCCGCGTGACGGCACCGCATCGCCCGCGAAGGCCACGCCCGCATGGGCCGCAAGACCCAGCACGGCCAGGGCCGCAACCGCATTGCGCATGCGCGTCTTTCTCTGCTCGCTCATGTTCATCATCCTGTGAGGCCCGGCATTCAGGCCGAACATCTAGCCGAAAATGAGGCCCAAGCCATACCCGAAAAGAAAAGGGCGCCCCGAAAGGCGCCCTTCGCTGCATTTCATTCACGCAAGGCTCAGGAATTGGCCCCGGCCGTGATCGTGGTCACGCCGCGGCGATTCTGCGCCCAGCAATCTTCGGTGGATTCGGTGCAGATCGGACGCTCCTTGCCGTAGGAGATCGTGTCCACACGCGCCGAGGAAACACCCTGGCTCACCAGGAATTCCTTCACCGCATTGGCCCTGCGCGCGCCAAGCGCGAGGTTGTATTCGCGCGTGCCGCGCTCGTCGCAATGACCTTCGATGGTCACGCGAACGGAGGGGTATTGCTGCAACCACGCCGCTTGTTTCTGAAGCATGGCGCGGTCCGCGTCGGTGATGTCGTATTTGTTGTAGTCGAAGTGCACCGTATCGCCGACATTGACGCGCAGATCTTCCGCGCTGCCGGGAACGACGCTCGGCGCCTGCTGGACGGTGGGCGCGGGGGCCGGCGGCGGCGCTTCGGCGACTGCCGCGGGCTTGGTCGTGCAACCGGCCAGAACGAAAACGGCCGCAACGGCCGCCAATTTGAGACTCGTTGAAAATTTCATCATGGAAGTCTGCTCCGCCTTGCCGGTCCCCGAGTGCGCAAGGACCATGCGAATACCAACGCGCGCACCGCTTAGATAACGCTGGAGGGCCGGAAAAGAGCCGCACCCATTTGTGCCAATTGTAGAAAGCTCCCGTTACTGGATCAAGGGCGACCAGGCCGGATCGGACGCATCTCCGGGCGTTAAAACGCGCCTTTCGTTGCGCCCTGTGACATCCACGGACCATATCTGGCTGCCATGGCCGCCGCGCAGCGTGCGGGTGAACATCAATACACGCCCGTTCGGCGCCCAGGTGGGGCCTTCATCCTCCCACCCGTCGGAGATGATGCGCTCGCCGCTACCATCGGTGTGCATGACGCCAATGCGAAAGATGCCAGAGGCTTGCTTGGTAAACGCGATGAGATCGCCGCGCGGGCTCCAGACCGGCGTGCCGCTGCGACCATCGCCGAAGGATATGCGGTGGGCGTTGGAACCGTCCGCGCCCATGACGTAAATCTGCTGGCTGCCGCCACGGTCGGATTCAAAGGCAATCTGGCTGCCGTCCGGCGAAAAGCAGGGCGAAGTATCGATGGCCGGATCGTAGGTCAGCCGCGTCACGCCGCGCGTGCGCAAATCCATCACGTAAATGTCCGAATTGCCGCCGGATTCCAGCGACATGACGACCTTGTTGCCGTCCGGCGAGAAGCGCGGAGAAAAGGTCATGTTGGGGAAACTGCCCAGCATCTGCTGGCGGCCGGTTTCCAGATCGAAGAGATAAACGCGCGGCTTGCCCACCACATAGGACATATACGCGATCATCTGCGCGGAAGGGTTGAATCGCGGCGTCAGCACGAGATAGCTGCCATCGGTGAGGAAGCTCGGATTGGCGCCGTCCTCGTCCATGATGGCCAGCCGCTTCTTGCGCGCGAGCAGCGGCCCGGATTCCGAAATGAACACGATGCGGGTGTCGAAATAGCCCTTCTCGCCGGTGATGCGCTGATAGATGGCATCCGAAATCAGATGCGCGATGCGCCGCCAGTTTTCCGGCGTGGTGAAATATTGCAGGCCCAGCATCTGGTTTTCGCCATAGATGTCCCACAGGCGAAAATCGACGCGCAGCCTTCCGTCCGGCTGCATCGCGGCCTGTCCGGTGACAAGGCCTTGCGCATTGATGACGCGCCAATTGGCATATTGCGGCGGCGTGTTGATGTCCTTGATGTGCTCGATGAAGGATTTGGGATCGAGCGTCTTGAAGAGGCCGGAGCGGTCGAGATCGGCGCGCACGACGCCCGCGATGTTGGCGGCGGCCGTGGCATCGCCCGGTGCCGGCGACACGAAATCGGGAATGGCGATGGGCATGGGCTGAATGGTGCCCTGCGTGACATCGACATGGAGTTGGGCGAGCGCGGGCGCGGATGCAAACAGCAACGCTGCAAGCGCCATGATTACGAGCCGCAAATTCTTCATGTCCATCTCCCGAATTGTCGTCTCCCGAATTATTGGCCCATCATCTGGCGCGGATCGAAGTGGAACGGATTGATCTCGCGCCACTGGCTGTAACGATCCGCCGGCAATTTATACGGCGCACATTCGTAGATCGCGCGACGCGCGGCTTCCGCAGCCGCGCGCGCATAGGGATTGCCGGATGAAGAATTGCCGATCAATTGTGGCGGCTGTGCGACCGAACCGTCCGGATTGAGAAAAAGATCGAAATCCACCACCAGATCGGCGGCCGAGGGCGCGCCCACCGGCGGGCTCCAGCAGCGCGAAATCTGGCTGCGCAGCGAATCCACCAGATCCATCGTCATCGCCGATTGCGCGCCAAAGCCCTTGATATCGCGGTCGCCGACGCGCGCCTTGGCGGGCGCGCTTTGCGCCGCTTTCTTGTCGAGCAACGCCGCAAGGGAATCGATGTCGAATTTCGCCTTGGCTTCGGGCGCGGGCGGCTTGGGCTTGAGGATCGGCACAACGCGCGGCGTCACTTTCGCCTTCACCAGCGGTTGCGACGGAGCGGTGTCCGGCAAGGGTGCGGCTTCGGCTTGCGGTGGTGCGATCTTCGGCGGCTCGGTGACGACCGGCGGGGCGGTGATCGGGTTCACCTTCGGCTCTTGCACCTCGACATTTTTTTGCACCATCGGCGCGATGTCGGTCTTGTCGGCGATGCGAACGAGATCGACCGGCACCACGGGCGGCGATTCATCTGTGATGTCGAGGCGGTGAGCGAAGGAAAACATCGTCGCCGCGATCACGCAGCCATGCAGCAGCACCGCGCCCAGCAGGCCGAAGGGCGAGCGGCGATCGCCGGCGAGCGAAGCCGCCGAGATTCTATTCCGGGCGATGCTTTGGCTTGGCGACATCGGTAACGAGCCCGATATGGGTGAAGCCTGCGGCGCTGATTTCGGCCATCACTTCCATGACGCGGCCATAATCGACGGCTTTGTCGCCGCGCACGAAAATGCGCTGGTCGTAGCCATTGGCGGAGATGGCCTGAAGCTTCGGCACCAGATCCTCTTCGGAAATGGGCGTGTTTTGCAGATAGATTTTTCCGTTGCGCGCCACGGTGATGGAGAGTGGCTCGCGGTCCTGACCCAAGGCCTGCGCCTTGGTCTTCGGCAGATCGACCGGCACGCCGACGGTGAGCAGCGGCGCCGTCACCATGAACACGATCAAGAGCACCAGCATCACGTCCACAAACGGCGTGACATTGATCTCCGACATCGGGCGGATGCGCCCGCGCCGTCCGTGATCGCGCTTGACGGCGGCCACCATCAGCGCACCGCTTTCTCGTCAAGCTGGCGCGACAGGATCGCGGAGAATTCGTCGGAGAAGCCTTCGAGCCTCGCGGTGTAGCGCGAAATGTCATTGACGAATTTGTTGTAGAAAATCACCGCCGGAATCGCCGCGAGCAATCCCATCGCCGTTGCGAACAGCGCTTCGGCGATGCCCGGCGCGACCACGGCAAGTGTCGTGTCATGCCGCGCGGCGATCGCCGAAAACGAATTCATGATGCCCCACACCGTGCCGAACAATCCGACAAACGGCGCGGTGGCGCCCACCGTCGCCAGAAATCCCAATTGCCGCTCGATGCCCATGGTCTCGCGCAGGATCGTCACCGACATCGCTTTCTCGATGCGGTCCTTGATCCCGGCCAAGAGCGCCTCGCGCGGCGGACCGCCTTCAAACGCGCGCCGCCATTCGCGCAACGCCGAGACAAACACCGATGCCATGGGATGATCGGCGGCTTTTGCGAATTGCTGATAAAGCTCGTCCAGCGATTGGCCCGACCAGAATATCTTTTCGAATTTCGTGGCCTTGCGCGCGAGCGAGCCGAGCGCCAGCCATTTGTTGAGAATGATCGCCCACGACCACAGCGAGGCCAGAAACAGGATCGCCATCACCGTTTTCACCAGCGGATCGGCGCGCATGAACAGCGACACGACCGAGATGCCGCCAACCTCCGCGCCGAAGCTGCCGCCCGTCTGGGTGATATCGACATTGGTTGTGGGGGCGGCCGCGGGCGCGCCCAATTCCTGCGACTGGGCCGGTGCGCCCAACGGAACGGCCCTCGGGCTCGATTGCGCCAAAGCCGGGGCCGCGCCGAGACACATCGCCAGCGCCAAGCCCGCGATAACACGCCTGAAAACCATGAACGGGACCTTTCCGCGAGAACGGGCGCTTGCGAGCCTGTCCGGCAACAAGCGCATCTGAACGTGGCCGAATTTGGGCATCTGATGTTAAGCGTTTGTTTCCAATAGCAAAGGTGCGAGTTTGTCGCGCATCTCTTGCGGAATGCGGCGGGGCTTGCCCGTGAGCGTGATGATGCACGCTTCCACCGCCCCATGCACCAGAAGCGTGGAGCCAGAGTAAATCTTCTGGTCCGCCGTCATGCGCGCGCCGGTAAGGCTGTCGCAGATCGTGTGGACCTCGATGGGATCGTCCACGCGCGCGGGCCGGAAATATTCGAGCTTCACGCGGCGCAGCGTCCAGGCGGTGGGCTCGTCGTCATCCAGCATCGCAAGCCTGATGCCCGCGCAACGGAAATATTCCGAGCGCCCGCGCTCCATGAAGCGCAGATAATTGGCGTGATAGACGACGCCCGACAGATCGGTGTCTTCGTAATAGACGCGCAGCGGCAGGATATGTGTTTTGCCGTCGAAGCGGCCGAGACCGTCGCCCGGCATCACTCTTCCTCCTCGAACAATTGCGGTTGAACGGATGATTGCGGCGGCGCGGGCAGGCCGATATGGGCGAAGGCCGCGCCTGTGAGAATACGCCCGCGCGGCGTGCGCTGCACGAAGCCCTGTTGCAGCAAAAACGGCTCCACGATTTCCTCGATGGCGTCGCGCGCTTCGCCGAGTGCGGCTGCAATCGTCTCGATCCCCACCGGCCCGCCGCCGAACGCTTCCGCGATCAGGCGCAGATAGCGCGCGTCGAAGGCGTCGAGCCCGCGGGCATCGACTTCCAGCCGCGTGAGTGCTGCGTCCGCGATCTTCGCATCCACGCGCGCATGATTTGCGACGGAGGCGAAGTCGCGCACGCGCTTGAGCAATCTTCCCGCAATGCGCGGTGTGCCGCGTGCGCGCCCTGCGATCTCGCGTGCGCCGTCGGATGTCAGATCGAAACCGAGGACACGCGCGCCGCGCTCCACGATGGAAAGCAGTTCCTCCGCCGAATAAAAATTCAGCCGCACCGGAATGCCGAAGCGGTCGCGCAGCGGCGTGGTGATGAGGCCGGAGCGCGTGGTGGCCCCCACCAGCGTAAACGGCGCAAGCGTGATCTTCACCGAACGCGCCGAAGGGCCTTCGCCGATCACCAGATCAAGCTCGAAATCCTCCATCGCCGGATAAAGGATTTCCTCCACCGCCGGATTGAGGCGGTGAATCTCATCGATAAACAAAACATCGCGCGGTTCGAGATTGGTGAGGATCGCGGCGAGATCGCCCGCCCGCGCCAGCACCGGACCGGAGGTCGAACGAAAATTCACGCCCAGCTCGCGCGCCACGATCTGCGCCAATGTCGTCTTGCCGAGCCCCGGCGGGCCGGAAAACAGCACATGATCCAGCGCTTCGGCACGCGCGCACGCGGCCTTGATGAACACCGAAAGATTTTCGCGCGCCTGTTGCTGGCCGACAAATTCATCGAGCCGCTTGGGACGCAGCGATGCCTCCAGCGAATCCTCTTCGCTCCGCTCGGGTGCGAGCAGGCGATCCGTTTCGGCTTTTGCACCTGCGACGGCCATCAACCCTCCCAAGGGTCCACGACATTGAGTCCATCGAACCGGAAATGTTTCACATTCCGGGTGACAAAGGTGAAGTCATAGGCAAGAGCGGTAGCCGCGATCTGGGCATCGGCAACCGGAACAGTGGGCTTCGCCGCCCTGAGGTAGCCCCATTGTCTGGCGACGGCGTCGTCCAGCACAACAATCCGGTCCGCGAAGCGTTTTTCAACCTCGCCGAGCCAAGATCCAAGCTCGCGTTGCCGGGCCGCGCTCGAAAGCCGGGCAACACCATAGTGCAATTCACCCAATGTGACGGCGCTGATAAACATGTCGGACGGATTCTGGAATTTGATCCATCTGACAACCTGTGCATCGGGCCGCGACTTGATGCCCTCGGATATAACGCAGGTATCAAGCAGCAGCATCAGAAAACTTTTCTGGGTTTTTCCCGCTTACGCGGCGGAAGTTTGAATTCCGGAACTTTCGGCGCGGAAAGCCACCAATCGGCCAATGTTTTCGGCCGGGCCTTCTTCTTGGCGGCATGCTCGTCGATCAGGCGCACTTCGAATTTCGGCTTGCCGCGATAGGTGATGACCTGCGGTTCGGATTCCGCCTGCCGCAAGAACTCCGAGAACCGGGCCTTGGCGTCCTGTACGGGCCACACTTTTTCCATGGTCACCTCCTGACTAGTCAGACTAGTCAGACTGTATCTCACCGCCCCAGCCCCCGCAAGGATTCCCGGATCAGCGCATCGACCGGAACCGCGCCCAGATCGCGCGCGGCGCGCGCCACCATTTCGGCGGCCTGGCCTTGAGAATAGCCCAGCTTCACGAGCGCCGCGACCGCATCGGATTCCGGACCTTTCGGTGCGGAAGGCGCGGCATCATCGGCGTGGCCGCGCAGCATCATGGAGGGCGCCTTGTCCTTCAATTCGGTGACGATGCGCAAAGCGAGCTTCGGCCCCACGCCTTGCGCGCGCCCGATGGCTGCCTTGTCCGACAGCGCGAGCGCGCGCTCCAGTTCACGCGGGGAAAGTGCTGAAAGCACATTCAGCGCAACCCGCGCGCCCACGTTCTGCACACTCTGCAACAGGCGGAACCATTCGCGTTCTTCCGCGCTGGAAAAACCGTAGAGCTTGATCGTTTCATCGGTGATGCGGGTTTCGATCATCAGCGAGACATGCGCGCTCGCCGATAATTTCGACAGTGTGGAGGCCGGGCAGCTCACCAGATAGCCCACACCATTCACATCGAGGATCGCGTGATCCTCGGCAATCGAATCCACCAGCCCGGAAAGTTTTCCGATCATGCGAGTGCCGATTTTTTGATGGTCGCTCTGGCGGACGGCGAACCGGTGCCCACTTCGCCTGCCAACGCTCCCGCGATTTTCGCGCGCGTCGTCGCCAGATGCGCATGGGCAATCGCAGCGGCCAGCGCGTCTGCCGCATCTTCCTGTTCGACGCGCGCGGTCGGCAATAACCGCTTCACCATCGCCTGAACCTGTTCTTTTCCGGCATGCCCCGCGCCGACCACGCATTTCTTGATGTGGTTGGGGGCGTATTCGGCGATCTCGAGCCCCGCTTGCGCGCCCGCCAGAAGCGCCACCGCGCGCGCATGGCCGAGCTTCAATGCAGCCGAAGGATCCTTGTGAACGAAGGCCTGCTCGACGGCGATTGCGCCGGGCCGCCACTCCGCGATCACCTCGCACAGCGCGCCATGCAGCGCCATGAGCCGCGCACCCAGATCGGTTTTTGCGTCACTTGTCAGTACGCCATGGGAAACATGGGAAAGCTTCGAACCGGCCACGTCGATTACCCCCCAGCCCATGCGGGCGAGGCCGGGATCGAGGCCGAGGATGCGAATAGCCATCGCCGCTTCCGAACGAATCGAAAACGGATTGTCGGCCAAGCGGCGGGAAGCGGCAACTACGTCATGGCCGGCCCTGTGCCGGCCACCCATGAACACGCTGCTAGACGGAGGTTATGGGTCGCCGGGACAAGCCCGGCGATGACGAATTTTGATTTGATGCGATAATTTATCCGCTCAATTTCGCCATCAGCGTGTCGGAAAGCTCATAGTTTCCGTAGACGTTCTGCACATCGTCATGGTCGTCCAGCACGTCGAGCAATTTCACCAGACTTTCGCCCGTTTCGTCGGAAACCGGGTTCATGGTCTGGGGCCGGAAGACGATAGAAGCCGATTTCGGCGCGCCGAGCCTGGCCTCCAGCGCGTCGCGAACCTCGCCGAAATCATCGATCCGGCAGAGGAATTCGTGGCTTTCATCGGTGGAGATGCATTCGTCCGCGCCCGCCTCAATGGCGGCTTCGAGCATGGAATCGTCGGAGCCCGCCGCCTTCGGATAGACGATGCTCGCCACGCGGTTGAACATGAACGCCACCGAATTCGTCTCGCCCAGCGCCCCGCCATATTTGGAGAACGCGGCGCGGATATCGGCCGCTGTGCGATTGCGGTTATCGGTCTGGGCCTCGACGATCAGCGCCACGCCCCCCGGCCCATAGCCCTCATAGCGGACTTCCTCGATGTTCTCGGCCTCGCCGCCCTGCCCCTTTTTGATGGCGCGCTCGATATTGTCCTTGGGCATGTTTTCTTCGCGGGCCGCCAGAATGGCCGCGCGCAGGCGGGGGTTATGCACCGGGTCCGGCAGGCCGAACTTCGAAGCTACCGTGATTTCGCGGGCGAGCTTGGAAAAGAGCTTGGAACGCTCCTTATCCTGCCGCCCCTTGCGGAACATGATGTTCTTGTACTGGGAATGACCGGCCATGGCTCACCTTCGAAGGCGGTGAGATAGCCAAGACAGGGGGTTTAGTTCAAGCGGGGGTCATTCCGGAGGTGGTAATTCGTTTTCAGTGCCCCAAGACAGAAGCCAGCGGCGAACCTTCTCATATGGAATACTGAGCCCTGCCTCGGCTTCCGCCAAGCCTTCTTCCACCGCCGCGAGGTATTCGGCTTCCTCGTCGTCGTATTCGGGTTTTGTCTTGGCCGGTTTGCTCATGGCCGAAGTCTAGCCCATGCCCGGTAAAAAAGCATCACTCCGCCGGGCCCTTCAGTTCCACGATATTGCCGTCGGGATCGGCCACATAGATGGAGGGCCCGGTTCCCTCCGCGCCATAGCGCCTGCCGGAATCGGTGATCGTGACATTGTACGCGGCCAGATGGGCGCGGATGGTGGCTTCGTCAAAGGGCATTACCTGAACGGCGAAATGATCGACGTTGCGGCCCTCGCGCTCCGGCCCCGCGCCGCCTATCTTGCCGAGCAAGCCATCGAGCGGCACCAGATCGATCAGACTTTCGCCAGCGCGCATCTGCCAAAGCCCGAGCTTGTCCTGCACCTTGTCGAGCGTGCAGCCCAGCACATCGCGATAGAATGCCAGGCTCGCTTCCAGATCGCGCACACGCAGCACCACATGATCGATTTTGCGAAGCGTGAAGGGCGGGCGCATTTCAGGCGGCAATCGTAAAGGTGATCTTGCCGGACTTTTTCCGCTTGCTGTCCGCCCGCCGGTGCGGGCGCGCCACGATTTCGACATCGCGGTCGAAGGCGGTGAGAAAGCCCATGAGACGTTCGATGGAATATTCGCGGAAATTGCCTTTGAACAGGCGCGACACTTCCGGCTGGCTGATGCCCATGCGCTTGCCTGTTGCTGCTTGCGTCAGCTTGCGCGCGGTTGCGAGCCGGTAGATTTCCGACACGATCTGGGCCTTGAGAAAATGCGTTTCCGCATCCGGCAATCCGAGATCGGCGAAGATATTGCCGCTACCCTCTTCCACCTTGATCTTGCGTGTCATGGTTTTGTCTCCCGTCGGAAACGCCCGGCATGATCCTGTCCGGCATCTTTCAACCGGCGCTTTACCAGATCGATATCGCCTTTCGGCGTCGCGATACCGCGTTTCGATTTCTTCTTGAACGCGTGCAACACATAGACCGCTTCCGCGAAGCGCACGGTATAGATCGCGCGATAGGTATCTCCATCGAAATTCTCGACCAGTTCGACAACGCCGCCGCCAAGCCCTTTGAGCGGTTTGGCCGAAGGCGGATGCTGTCCGGTTTGCGCGAGGAACAATTCAAAGCCGAGATTTTCCTGCACGCGCGCCGGAAAGCCCCGATAGTCCTTCTTGCTGGACGCCACCCAAAGCAGCGGACGAAGTGCTGGCGCAACCTTCATCGGCACATTATGAGTATATACTCATATCCCTGTTCCAATGTCAATCAATATCCGGAATCGCCTGTTTCAGCCGCCCGCCGACACGCACCGGCTCGATGCGCGCGGCAAAGCCTTTTGCATTCGTTTCCACAAACACGCCGCAAAGCGTGGCGGGGCCGAGGGCGGGCGTGAAACGGCCCGAAGACATTTTGGTCGTGAAGCGTTGCAAGGGCTCGGTCTTTTCCATGCCGATGACGGAATCATAATCCGCGCACGCCCCTGCATCGGTCTGATACGCCGTGCCGTGGGGTAAAATCTGCGCATCCGCCGTGGGAATATGCGAATGCGATCCGACGACGAGGCTCGCGCGCCCGTCACAGAAATGGCCCATCGCCATTTTCTCGCTCGTCGCTTCGGCGTGCATGTCCACGATGATCGCGTCCGTGCCTTCGCCGAGCGGACAGGCGATCAGCTCGCGCTCGACGGCGGCGAAAGGATCGTCCTGCGGTTCCATGAACACGCGCCCCAGCGGATTAATCACCAGCACATGCGCGCCGTTCTTCGCCTGATAGCGGTTCGCGCCGCGCCCCGGCGTGCCCGCGGGCAGATTGCACGGGCGCAGCAGGCGATCCTCATCGCCGATGAAGGAAAGAATTTCCTTCTGGTCGAGCCAGTGATTGCCGGTGGTGATGCAATCCACGCCGAGCGCGAACATCTCGTTGGCCACACCGCGCGTCACGCCGAAACCGCCCGCGAGATTTTCGCCGTTCACCACGATGAAATCGAGCTTGAGCAAATCTTTCAGGTGCGGCAATTCACTTGCCACCACCTCGCGGCCCGCTTTGCCGACAATGTCGCCGATGAAGAGAAGATTCATGTCCGCCCAAAATGCCTGATGCCGTTTTCCGTTACCACCATATCCAATCTCTCGTCGTTTGCATCATGGGGAATTTCATCCACTTCCTGACCGGCATAGGCAATTCCAATGGCGATTACATTTGGCAGGCTCGCAAGCGTGCGGTCGTAATAGCCTCCGCCATAGCCAATGCGCGTGCCGGTTTTGTCGAAGGCGAGCAACGGCACCAGCAGCACGCGCGGTTGCGCCAACGGCCAATCGGCAGACGGTTCGGGAATGCCAAATGCGCCGGGCTTGAGTAATTTGCCGTCCTGCCAGAGATGAAACGATAGCGCCTCGCCTTTCGCGACCACGCGGGGAAAGGCGATCGGGTGACCGTGCGCCATCAGATGCTTGAGCAACAAATGCGGATCGGCCTCGCCCGGCAGCGCCACATAGCCGCCGACAATCGCGCCATCGGGCAGCGATAAATCATGCGCAACGATGCGTTGCGCGAAATGCGGCAACGACAGCGCAAGCGTTGTGCGCCTTGCGCGTGCTTCCGTTCTTAAATTCGATTTGGAGAGCATCTTCTCCATCTAGAGCCGTTTCATATTCAATTGAACACTCTTCTTCACCGTCATGGCCGGGCTTGTCCCGGCCACCCATGAACACCTTGCTAAACGGAGGTTATGGATGGCCGCCACAGGGGCGGCCATGACGAATAGGGATAAACTGAATCCCAAGAGGTTCTAAAGTGGACGGGACCGCCTCCGCCGTTGGATGTGGATCCTCACGGGCCTGCAAGTGCAGGTGGGCGCCATATATCCGAAGCCACGGCCTCGGTCAGGGACAGCTCCCGGTGAGTACCATTAAGGCCCCTGGGCATCGCTCTCCTGACGCGCGGGGCAGTACCCGTCCAACGCCAAGCCTAGGCTTGTGCAAGGCGGGCCGCAATGTCCTCGATGCGGCTTGCGGCGGCTTCCAGCGTTTCGGCGGCAATCTCTTCGGCGCGGCCGAGCTTTTCCTCGATCTGGCCGTTCGCGCGATCGCCCATCTCCTTGTTGCGCGCGTCGAGCCGCGCAACGGCATCGAAATAATCGTCGGTGATGAGGAGTGCGGCCATCAGCACAAGGCGAAGGTCGCCCGCCTGACCGACGGACTCCAGCAATTCGCGCACGCGGCTATCCACATGCTCGGCAAGTTCGCGCAAATGATCTTCCTCGCCCTCATCGCAGGCGATGGTGTAGGCGCGGCTGTTGACCATGACATTGACGAGCGGCATGGAGCCTCCTAGCGGCTGAGCGCGGTGCGGATTTCGGCAATCGCGTTGTCGAGCCGGTCTTCCACCTCTTCGGTGACGCCGGCAAGCGAGCGGGTTTCGTCTTCCAGTTCGGCGATGCGCGCAAGAAGCGCGTCGCGCTCCCCGATCAGCGCCACATAATGCTCGCGCAGGGCGCGCGCCTCGGCCAAAGGCGTCAGCGCCCCCTCGAGCGCATCCAGAGCCGCCACGAGTTTTGCCGCCGCCTGGTCGATCCTGCTCATGGGTTCCTCCGTTATATGGGCACGACCTTAGGCCCGCGCGCGTTTTTGGGTCAACGCGCATGGCTATTACGCACAAAGCGGGCGCGTCCGCCCCTTGACGGGCGAGCCTCCCGCTCGCTAAGGCCACTCTCCCTCCGGAGGGCCGAATTATGGGCCGGATTCGCTAGATGACCGCTGTTTCACCTGCCGAGAACCGGCGCCTCGCCAATGCCATCCGCGCGCTGTCGATGGATGCCGTGCAGGCCGCCAATGCGGGCCATCCCGGAATGCCCATGGGCATGGCCGATGTGGCGACGGTTTTGTTCGCGAAATTCCTGAAATTCGACCCCGCCGATCCGGCCTGGCCCGACCGCGACCGCTTCGTGCTTTCGGCCGGTCACGGCTCGATGCTGCTTTATTCGCTGCTTTATCTCACGGGTTACAGCAGCATTTCCATCGAGGACATCAAGCGGTTCCGCCAGCTCGGCTCCCCTTGCGCGGGCCACCCGGAATACGGCCACGCCGCGGGCATCGAAACGACCACCGGACCCCTGGGTCAGGGCATCGCCACCGCCGTGGGCATGGCGCTGGCCGAACGGATGCTCAACGCGCGGTATGGCGACGGGCTCGTGGACCATAAAACCTATGTCATGGCCAGCGACGGCGATTTGATGGAAGGCATCAGCCACGAGGCCATCAGCATCGCCGGGCATCTGAAGCTTTCCCGCCTGATCGTGCTCTACGACGACAACAATATCTCCATCGACGGCGACACGGCCCTTTCGGATTCCACCGACACGCGCAAGCGATTTGAGGCCGCGGGCTGGGATACGCACCGCGTGGACGGGCTCGACCACGACGAGATCGCCCGCGCGCTGGAAGCGGCCGAACATTCCGACCGCCCGACGCTGATTGCCTGCCGCACCACCATCGGCTATGGCGCGCCGACGCGCGCGGGCACCGCCAAGGCGCATGGCGAGCCGCTGGGCGCGGAAGAAATCGCGGGCGCGCGCAAAGCGCTGGAATGGCCTTACGAGCCCTTCGTCATTCCCAACGATGTTCTTTCGGCGTGGCGCGAGATCGGCGCGCGGGGAAAACCGGCGCGTGAAGCATGGATCGCGCGGCACAAGGCGGATGCGCGCGCGCGCGAATTCGACGTGATGCTCGCGGAGGAAATTCCAGCGTCGCTTGCGCCCGCGCTGAACGAACACAAAAAGAAATTGAGTGCGGAGAAACCCTCCGTCGCCACGCGCAAATCATCCGAGATGGCGCTGGACGTCATCAACGCCGTGCTGCCCAACACCATTGGCGGCTCGGCCGATCTCACCGGCTCCAACAACACGCGCACCAAGGGCCTGAAAGAGATTGCTCCCGGCGAATATTCCGGGCGCTACATCCATTACGGGATCCGCGAGCACGGCATGGTCGCGGCGATGAACGGGATCACCCTGCATGGCGGGTTCATTCCCTATTCGGGCACGTTCCTCGTGTTCAGCGATTATTGCCGCCCGGCGATAAGGCTTGCAGCACTCATGGGCGTGCGCGTGATCCTTGTGATGACGCATGATTCCATCGGGCTCGGCGAAGACGGCCCCACGCACCAACCCATCGAACATCTGGCGAGCCTGCGCGCCATGCCGAATTTGCTCGTGTTCCGCCCCGCCGATGCAGTGGAAACGGCGGAGTGCTGGCAATTGGCGCTCGCCCACGCCAAACAGCCCAGCGTGCTGGCACTCACGCGCCAGAACCTGCCGACCGTGCGCACCGCGCACACCGACGATAACCTTTCGGCCAAAGGCGCTTACGAGCTTGCGGGCGGCAAAGACGCCAGGGTCACATTCCTTTCGACCGGCTCGGAAATCGAGATCGCGCTGAAGGCGCGCGATCTGCTCGCCGCCGACGGCATTGCCGCCCGCGTGGTTTCCATGCCGTGCTGGGAATTGTTCGAGCAACAATCGGAAAGCTATCGTGAAGCGACGCTGGGGCCGGGCACCGTTAAAATCGCCATCGAGGCGGCGGCCGGTTTCGGCTGGGACCGTTACATCGGGCCAAACGGCCGCTTCATCGGCATGCACGGCTTCGGCGCCAGCGCGCCCGCCAAGGATTTGTACAAGCATTTCGGCATCACCGCCGAGGCGGCCGCGGATGCGGCGCGCGCCGCGTCGCAGGAGAAGCATTAGGAGAAAGTCATGTCAATTCGCGTCGCGATCAACGGGTTCGGCCGCATCGGGCGGCTGGTGCTGCGTGCGATCGTGGAATCGGGCCGCGACGATATCGTCGTGGTGAGCGTGAACGATCTGGGGCCGGTCGAAACCAACGCGCATCTGCTGCGCTACGACAGCATCCATGGCCGCTTTCCCGGCGAGGTGAAGGTGGATGGCGAGCACATGATCGTGGGCGGCCACAAGATTCGCGTCACCCCGATCAAGGACCCCGCACTTCTGCCGCACAAGGAACTGGGCGTCGATATCGCGCTGGAATGCACCGGCATTTTCACTTCGAAGGAAAAAGCGTCGGCGCATCTGGCGGCCGGCGCAAAACGCGTGCTCGTTTCCGCGCCTGCCGACGGCGTGGACATCACGGTCGTTTACGGCGTGAACCACAAGGCGCTGACGAAGGATCACATCGTCGTTTCGAATGCGTCGTGCACGACAAATTGCCTGGCCCCCGTCGCCAAGGTGCTGCACGAAGCCATCGGCATCGAAAAAGGTTTCATGACCACGGTGCACGCCTACACCAACGATCAGCCGACGCTCGATCAGCTTCACAAGGACCTTTATCGCGGCCGTGCCGCGGCGGTTTCCATGATCCCGACCTCGACGGGTGCGGCCAAGGCGCTGGGCCTCGTCATTCCGGAACTGAAGGGCAAACTCGACGGCGTTTCGGTGCGCGTGCCGGTGCCGAATGTTTCGGTGGTTGATCTGAAAGTGGTGACAAAGCGCGCAACCAGTGTGGACGAAGTGAACAATGCGATGAAGGCGGCGGCCGCGGGCGAGTTGAAAGGCATTCTCGACATCGTGGATGCGCCGCTCGTCAGCCACGATTTCAATCACACGCCGTTTTCGTCGTCCTTCTGTCTCGACCAGACCAAGGTGGTCGAGGGCAATCTCGTGCGCGTGATGAGCTGGTACGACAATGAATGGGGCTTCTCCAACCGCATGGCCGATACGGCGGTGGCGATCGGCAGGCTGATCTGAATTCGATGGACGATTTCCGCACGCTGGACGGGTTGGACGTGAAGGGCAAGCGCGTGCTGGTGCGCGCGGATTTGAACGTGCCCATGCAGGACGGCCGCGTCACCGACATGCTGCGCATCGAGCGGCAGGCGCCCACCATCCGCGAGCTTTCCGAAAAAGGCGCGCGCGTGATTGTGCTCTCCCATTTCGAGCGGCCGAAGGGCAAGATCGTGCCGTCGATGTCGCTGAAGCCGGTGAGTTTCGCGCTGGCGTTTGCGCTCGGCCGTCATGTGGCGTTCACGCCCGATTGCGTGGGGCCGGTGGCGGAAGAGGCCGTCGCCAAGCTGAAAGACGGCGATGTGCTGCTGCTCGAAAACACGCGCTTTCACAAAGGCGAGGAAGCCAACGATCCCGATTTCGTCAAACAAATCGCAAAGCTCGGCGATATTTTCGTCAATGACGCGTTTTCCGCCGCCCACCGTGCGCACGCCACCACCGAAGGCATCGCGCATTTGTTGCCGTCCGTCGCGGGCCGCGCGATGCAGGCCGAACTTTCGCATCTGCATCAGGCGCTAGACGATCCCAAGCGCCCGGTGATGGCGGTGGTGGGCGGCGCGAAAGTTTCCACCAAGATTCAATTGCTGGAGCATCTCATCGGCAAGGTCGATATTCTTGTGATCGGCGGGGCGATGGCCAACACGTTTCTGGCGGCGGAAGATATTTTCGTCGGCCGCTCGCTCTACGAAGCCAATCAGATGACGACCGCGCGGCGCATCGTTTCGCTCGCCAACGATACGGGAACCGTGTTGCTGCTGCCGGTCGATGTGGTCGTCGCCACCGAATTCAAGAAAAATGCGCATCACCGCACCGTGCCCGTGCGCGAAGTGGGCGAGAACGAAATGATCCTCGATGTCGGCCCCGACACGATCGACGAATTCGAGCGCCGGTTGCACACAACCGCCACGCTCGTGTGGAACGGGCCGTTCGGCGCTTTCGAGACGCGGCCATTCGATCGCGGCACCGTGGCGGCGGCGAAATTGGTGGCGGCGCGCACCCGCGCCGGAAGGCTTTTGTCGGTTGCGGGCGGCGGCGATACAGTGGCGGCGCTGAACCACGCGGGCGTTGCAGGCGATTTCACCTACGTTTCCACCGCCGGCGGCGCGTTTCTGGAATGGATGGAAGGTCAGGAATTGCCGGGCGTGGCGGCACTTGCGCAAGGAAAAGCAAAATGAATCTCGCGGAACTGAACAAAATCGCAAACGCGATGGTGGCCAAGGGCAAGGGCATTCTCGCCGCCGATGAAAGCACGGGCACGATCCAGAAACGCTTCGACAAGATCGGCGTTCAGAACACCGAGGATAACCGCCGCGACTACCGCGAGCTTCTGTTCCGCGCGGGCGATGCGATGAAGAACCATATTTCCGGCGTGATCCTGTACGACGAAACCATCCGCCAGAACGCGAAGGATGGCACGCCACTGGTAAAGCTGATCGAGGCGGCGGGTGCTGTTCCCGGCATCAAGGTGGATGCGGGTGCGAAACCGCTTGCGCTGTCCAACGGCGAAACGATCACCGAAGGGCTCGATGGCTTGCGCGAGCGGCTGATCGGATATCACAAGCTCGGCGCGCGCTTCGCCAAATGGCGCGCGACCTATGATCCCACGCAAGGCCGCCCGTCTTACAATTGCATCAATGCGAATGCGAACGCACTGGCGCGTTATGCAGCGCTCTGCCAGGAAAGCGGCATCGTTCCCATCGTCGAGCCGGAAGTGCTGATGGATGGCGACAACACAATCGAAACTTGCGAAGCGGTGACCGAATGGGTGCTGAAGGAAACCTTCCAGCACCTCTATTATTCCAACATCGCGTTCGAAGGCATGATCCTGAAGCCCAACATGGTGATCTCCGGCAAGACTTGCGCGAAACAGGCGGGCGTCGATGAGGTCGCCGAAAGAACGGTGAAGCTGCTCAAGCGTTGCGTGCCGGGCGCGGTGCCGGGCATCGCGTTTCTCTCCGGCGGGCAATCCGATGAAGAGGCAACGGCCCATCTGAACGCAATGAACGCCGCTCACGATCTTCCCTGGCCACTGACATTCTCCTATGGCCGCGCGCTGCAAGCAGCCCCGCAAAAAGCCTGGAGCGGAAAGGCGGAGAATGTTTCCGCAGCACAAGCCGCCTTCGCCCATCGCGCGCGCATGAACAGCCTCGCAGCACTTGGCCAATGGAAGCCCGAGTCGGAGAAGAAGGCGGCGTGATGGTTCGGGACCTCATGCTTCGACAGGCTCAGCATGAGGGATCAACTCAATCCCTCACCCTGAGCCCGTCGAAGGGTGAGAGACAATGACCTGCCGCCTCTATCTCATCACGCCGCCGAAATTCGAGCTGCGCGCATTCGCGGATGAATTGAAGCGCGCGCTCGATGGCGGCGATGTCGCGTCTCTGCAATTGCGCTTGAAAGATGTGTCCGACGACGAGATCAGACGCGCCGCCGAAATCCTGATGCCGGTTGCGCGGGCGCGCGATGTCGCATTCATCCTCAATGACCGCCCCGATCTTGCGCGCGCGATTGGCTGCGACGGCGTGCATATCGGTCAGGACGATATGCCCTACGCCGAAGCGCGGCAGGCCATGGGGCCGAACGGGATCGTCGGCGTGACGTGTCACGGCTCGCGCGACCTCGCCTTCGATGCGGCAGAAGCGGGTGCGGATTACGTTGCCTTTGGTGCGTTCTTCCCCACCACGACCAAACAGGTTCAATTCCGCGCCGATATCGAACTTCTGCAATGGTGGAGCGAGGTGATGGTGGTGCCTTGCGTCGCCATCGGCGGGATCAAGGTTGAGAATGCAGCGCCCCTGATCGCGGCGGGCGCGGATTTCATCGCGGTGTCCTCGGGCGTTTGGGATTACGAGCAAGGCCCGCAAGCGGCGGTGCGGGCGTTTAACGCTTTATTCTAGCCGCATTGCGCGCAGCCGCCCGCCTTGCTAGAACCCGCCCGCTCTTTGAATTCGACCAACCATCTAGCCTAACCACTTAGCCGCCGAGCGCCCGAACGGCCTCAAGCAGCGAAGCGGTAGGCCAACAATAAACAAGGCGCGCGCCATGTCCAAAATTGCAGGCAATGAAATCCGCCCCGGCACGATGATCGAGCATCAGGGCGGGCTCTGGATGGCGGTGAAGACGCAGGCCGTGAAGCCCGGCAAGGGCGGCGCCTATAATCAGGTCGAACTCAAGAACGTCATCACCGGCACCAAGCTCAACGAGCGCTTCCGCGCCGATGAAGGCGTGGAGGAAATCTATCTCGAAAAGCGCGACTACCAGTTTCTCTTCCGCGCGGGCGACATGCTTACCTTCATGGACATGGAAAGCTACGACCAGATCGAGCTTTCGGTGGAATTCGTGGGCGAGGATCAGGCGCAATTCCTGCAAGACGGCATGAAGGTGCTGGTGCAGACCTATGAGGGCAAACCCATCGGCATCAAATTGCCGGTGCAGGTGACGCTGGAAGTGACGGAAGCCGATGCGGTGATGCGGGGCGGCACGGCAGCGCCCTCTTATAAGAGCGCGGTGCTCGAAAACGGCATGAAGATTCAGGTGCCGCCCTTTATCAATGCGGGCACCAAAGTGATCGTCTCCACCGAAGACGGCACTTACATCAGGCGCGCGGAATAATGCGTTATCTCTCGCCCGCGTTGAACGTGATGATGGCCGCCGCGCGGAAAGCGGGGCGCAAGCTCATCCGCGATTTCGGCGAGATCGAGAATCTGCAAATCTCGATGAAGGGGCCGGCCGATTTCGTCACCATCGCCGATCAGCGCACGGAAAAGATTCTCGTCGAGGAACTCACCCACGCCCGCCCCGGCTATAATTTCCTGCTGGAGGAATCCGGCGTGGTCGAAGGCCCGGACAAGACCCACCGCTTCATCATCGATCCGCTCGACGGCACCACGAATTTCCTCCACGGCATTCCCCATTTCGCCATTTCCATCGGGCTTGAGCGCGAGGGCCAGTTGGTCTCCGCCGTGATCTTCAATCCCGTCACCGATGAAATGTATGTGGCCGAGAAGGGCCAGGGCGCCTATCTCAACGACAAGCGGCTGCGCGTGGCCGCGCGCAAAACGATGAACACGGCACTTCTGGCCACCGGCATTCCCTTTTTGGGGCGCGAGGGGCACGAAAAGTTCCTCAAGGAACTCGAAGCCGTGATGGCGGTAAGCGCGGGCGTGCGGCGTTTCGGCTCGGCGGCGCTGGATCTGGCCTATGTGGCGGCCGGGCGCTATGACGGCTTCTGGGAGCGGGGGCTCAAGGCCTGGGACATGGCGGCGGGCGTGCTTCTGGTGCGCGAGGCGGGCGGCTTCGTCAGCGATCTGGAGGGCGGCGCGCGGATGCTCGATACGGGCCATATTCTGGCCGCAAACGAGACGCTTCATCCGCAAATCCTGAAACTTCTGAAAGACGCGGCCTGAAGCCGTTGCGGGGGGCGGAGACAGATGTCTATTGTGCCGCCCGGATCGAAAATATCAAAGTGATGATTGCTTCGCGCATATTCCTCCCTGCGGCGTTCCTGCTGGCGTTGTCATGCCCGGCGGCCGCACAGATGTATCCCGGCCAGGGCGTCGCGGTGAACCCGGCCGCGTCGCGCAGCGGACATGCGGTGGTTTATCCCGGCGGCGAATACATCATCCTGCCGCCGCTTCTGGAACCGGGCGAGCCCTATCCGGGCAGCAACACCCAGCCGATTCAATTGCACCCGCCGGAGCAGCATCGCGCGCACCGTCGCGCGGTCGTGCGCCGGGAAGCAGCACCGCAAGACGACGTGGCGTCCGCGCCCGCCGTCGAGACGCCGCCGCCCGCCGTCACGCGGCAATCCTATAGTGAGCCGCAGCAATCCTACGCCGCGCCTGCCGCTGCACCACCGCCCCGGCGGCAAGCGCCCACGGCCGTCGCCGAGCAACCGCCGCAAACCCCACCGGCGGTTTCCAATGGCGGGGCGAGTTCCATTCCCTTCAGCTTCGGCGGGCCCGCGGTTGGCCCGGCAGCAGCGCCGCAACCGCAGCGCCGGCAGGCGTCGGTTGCTCCATCAGCCACGCCCGCCATCGCCGCGCCCGCGCGCGTCGCAACGGCGGCACCCGCAAGTGCGCCGGCGATGACACCCGCAACCACACGCACTGCAACCGCCGCGATGACGCCGGGCGAGGAACCGCCCAATCTTTCCAAGCGCAGCGAAATTCTGTTCCCGCATAACGCGGCCGATCCCGCCCCGCAGATGCTGCCCGAATTGAAGCAACTCGCGGGCGATCTCAACTCGGCGCTGAATGCGGGCGCGCGGCGCGTGCAGCTCGATGCGTTCGGCGGCGCGCCCGGCGACAAATCCTCGGATGCGCGGCGCGTCAGCCTGCATCGCGCGCTCGTCATCCGCCAATTGCTGATCGACGACGGCGTGCCCGCCAGCCGCATCGACGTGCGCGCCATGGGCGGCATCGACGACAATGGCAACGCCGACCGCGTGGATGTTTATGTTCGGGCCGGGTGAGGTTTGGCGCTTTCCGCCATATCGACGTCTTTTGCTTCCTGCCCCGTCAGCGCGAGTGCGGCAATCGCAATTGCGGCCACGCCCGCCACAAGCGCAAGCGCCGCGCCATAGCTTCCATAACGAAGCGTGAGGCCCGCTTGCAGCGTGGCGTTATAGGACGCGAGGAAATTTCCCAATTGATAGACGACGCCGGGAAAGGTGCCGCGCGCTTCGGGTGGCGATAGCTCGTTCAGATGCGCGGGGATGATGCCCCAGCAGCCCTGCACCATGAATTGCATGGCGAACGCGGCGGCGGCGAGCAGCCACACATTTTGCGAAAACGCCCAGAGCGGAATGATGGGCAGCGCCAGCAACGCGCCCGCGATCAGCGCGCGCCTGCGCCCGATATGTTGGGAGATCGTGCCGAAGGTAAGCCCGCCGATGATCGCGCCGATGGCCGCGACAATGTTGATTTTGCTCACCAGATGCGGATCGAGCCCGTGATCGACCTTCAGCATGGTGGGATAAAGGTCCTGCGTGCCATGGCTGAAGAAATTCATCGCCATCATGAACACCATGGCGTAAATCGCGAGCCACCAATGACGGCGCAGCACAACAAGAATGCGCCCCGCGCCCCTTGCATGATGGGGCACGAAGCCCGGCGATTCCTGCACGCTTCTGCGGATGTAAAGCACCAGCAGCGCGGGCGCGAGGCCCAGCATGAACATGCCGCGCCAGCCGATGCCGGAATAGAAAAGCCCATATGCGGCGGACGCCAGCAGCAACCCGCTCGGATAACCGGCTTGCAAAATTCCCGACACAAGCCCGCGCGAACGCGCCGGGATCGTTTCCATCGTCAGCGACGCGCCCACGCCCCATTCCCCGCCCATCGCAATGCCGAACAGCGCACGGATGATGAGAAAGCCGATCAGGTTCGGCGCGAACGCGGTGAGAAATCCGAGGCCCGCATAAAGCGCCACGTCGATCATCATCACGGGCTTGCGGCCATAGCGGTCGGCGAGGCGACCAAAGATGAGCGCGCCCACCGGGCGAAGTGCCAGCGTCAATGTGATCGCCCAGGTGATTGCCTTGACCGAAGTGTCGAAGGCTTTCGCCACATCGGTGACGAGAAATATCAGCAGGAAGAAATCGAACGCATCCAGCGTCCAGCCGAGATAGGAGGCGATGACGGTGTGGCGCTGTTCTTTCGTCCAGCCGCGCAGCGGTTCGAGAAACATCACGCCTCCATTTTCGTCAGATCACCAATGCGGCTTCGGTCTTCGCCTTGATTTCATCGGCCGTGACGCCCGGCGCGAGTTCCACCAGCTTCAGCCATTCCTCCACCACATCGAACACGCCGAGATTGGTGATGATGCGCTGAACGCAGGCGACGCCGGTGAGCGGCAGCGTGCATTGCTTGAGCAGCTTGGAATTGCCAGCCTTGTCGGTGTGATCCATCGTCACCACGCAGCGCTTGACGCCCGCGACGAGATCCATCGCACCGCCCATGCCTTTGACCAGCTTGCCCGGCACCATCCAGTTCGCAAGATCGCCGCGCTCGGAAACCTCCATCGCGCCCAGGATGGAAAGATCGATATGGCCGCCGCGGATCATGGCGAAAGAGTCGGAGGAAGAGAAAAAAGATGTGCGCGGCAGCGCCGTCACCGTCTGCTTGCCCGCATTGATGAGATCGGCATCGACTTCGTTTTCGCGCGGAAACGGACCCATGCCGAGCATCCCGTTTTCGGATTGCAGCGTCACATCCATGCCGTCTGGAATGTAATTGGCCACCAGTGTCGGGATTCCGATGCCGAGGTTCACATAGAACCCGTCGCGCAATTCCCGCGCCGCACGCTTTGCCATGTCGTCGCGCGTCCAGGGCATCTCAAGCCTCCCGAACCGTGCGTTTTTCGATGCGTTTTTCATACACCGCACCTTGCACGATACGCTGCACGAAAATCCCCGGCGTGTGGATCGCGTCCGCATCGAGCGCGCCCACGGGCACGATCTCTTCCACTTCGGCCACGGTTGTTTTCGCCGCCGTCGCCATCATCGGATTGAAATTGCGCGCGGTCAGCCGATAAACGAGATTGCCTTCCGCATCGCCCTTCCACGCTTTCACAATCGAAAGATCGGCCTTCAGCCCGCGCTCCAGAATATACGTCTCGCCGTCGAAAATTTTCTGTTCCTTGCCTTCGGCGATCAGCGTGCCTACTCCGGTCTTCGTATAGAATCCGGGAATGCCCGCGCCGCCCGCGCGGATGCGCTCGGCCAGCGTGCCTTGCGGATTGAATTCCAGTTCCAACTCGCCGCTCAGATATTGCTTCTCGAAAGTCGCGTTCTCGCCGACATAGGACGAAATCATCTTTTTGATCTGGCGGGTTTGCAGCAGCAGGCCGAGCCCGAAATCATCGACGCCCGCGTTGTTGGAAATCACGGTCAGGTTCTTCACGCCGCTATCGCGCAACGCCGCGATGAGGTTTTCAGGAATTCCGCAAAGCCCGAAGCCGCCCGACATGATCGTCATGCCGTCGAACAGCAAGCCATCGAGCGCGGATTTGACGTCTTGGAAAATCTTTCGCATCGCCCGCCGGTCAGCCTTTTTCCATCGCCAGCGGCGCGATGCGCGCGAGAAAATCGTCGGTCGTGTTGGTGCGCGGGAATTCGTCTTTCGGCACCGGCACGCCCAGATATTCGCAAAGCGGGCCCCAGCCCTGTTTCACATCATAAACAAGAAGGTTGCCGCCGAGCGCGCGCTTCACCGCCTCATTGTGCGCCTTATAGACCGCGATGACGTGATCCTTCTCGAAATTCCCGCCGAAGGTCAGTTCGCCGATGAGATAGCGCGCCATCTTGCCATGGGCCAGCCGCATCGGATCGCTCACGCCCGCCGGATCGATCTGCAACACCATCTGGATCGTCTGGGAAAAGCTCTTGTACCAGCTTTCGGGATCGCGCTCGGTGAGCAGGAATTTCGCGTCGGGAAACGCCACACCCAGCTCGCGCCAGAAATGACAGACGGGCCAGTCCACCGCCGCGCGGTAATCCTTGAAGAAATCCTTCCAGTCCACGGGCTTGCCATGGGCCGCATCGTCCCAGACCGGAATGTGATCGGGATGGGCGAACACTTCCATCATGTGATAGCAGGGGTTGAAACCCAGCATTTCCAGCGCCGCCTTCAGCGAAAGCGTTCCCGTGCGCCCGAAACCGGCGCCGATCACTTGCAATGCCATGGGCTGCCCCTAATGATTATCCGCGGCTAAACTGGCGCATAACCATGAAGGCCGCAAGCACATCATACATGTGCAAAAAAGGGAGAAACGCATGAAACGGTTTGTCATTTTGGCCGCGTGCCTGCTGGCGTCGCATCAAGCCATGGCCATGAGCATTTCGAGCCCCGACATCGCAAGCGGCGGCGCAATCGGAAAAGATCAGGTGTTCAAGGATTGCAAAGGCTCCAACATTTCGCCCGCGCTTGTGTGGAGCGGCGTGCCGAAGGATGCCAAAAGCCTCGCCGTCACCATGTATGACCGCGACGTGCAGGGTGGCTTCTGGCATTGGATCGTCTATGACATTCCGCCCACCGCCGCGGGCCTGCCGGCAGGTGCGGGCGCCAAGAAGGGCAAGGGCCTGCCGCCGGGCGCCAAGCTCGCGCCCAATTCCTTCATCAACGCGGAATATGACGGGCCGTGTCCGCCCGCGGGCCAGAAGCCGCATCATTATCAGTTCACGGTGTGGGGGCTGGATGTGAAGAACGCCGATCCGCTGTATGTCACCCATGCGGGATGGTTTGCGACCTATCTGCATCAGCACGCGATGGCCAAAGCGGTGTTCGAGGGGACGTTCGGGCGTTAGAAATGCGTTCCCCCATGCTTCGACAAGCTCGGCATGAGGGATTGGCTTAACCCCTCACCCTGAGCCCGTCGAAGGGTGAGGAACGCCAATACTCTGTTCTACGCTGACACATCCGCGAGGCGGTCCACGGTTCTGAGCGGCGGGAACAGCGCCATCCACACGCCGACGACGATCAGCGTGCCGATGCCGCCGATGATGACGGCGGGCACCGTGCCGAACAGCGCCGCGGTCAGCCCGGATTCGAATTCGCCGAGTTCGTTTGATGCGCCGATGAACAGCATGTTCACCGCGCTCACCCGGCCGCGCATGGAATCCGGCGTTGCGTATTGCACCAGCGCATGGCGGATGAAAACGCTCACCATGTCGGATGCACCCAGGATCGCGAGTGCGCCAAGCGACAGATAAAAATTCGTCGAGACGCCGAAGACGATGGTGGCTAACCCAAAAATCGCGACCGCGCCGAACATCATGCGGCCCGCATTGCGCTCCAGCGGGCGGCGTCCCAATAGAATCGCGATGAGTGCGGCACCCACGGCAGGCGCGCTGCGAAGAATGCCCAGGCCCTCCGGCCCCACATGCAGAATGTCGCGCGCATAGATGGGAAGAAGTGCCGTCGCCCCGCCAAGCAGCACCGCAAAAAGATCGAGCGAGATCGCCCCCAGAACCACCGGCCGCGTGCGCACGAAACGCACGCCCTCCGCCACGCGCTCGACGGCGCGCGCGGTGGAGGGTGCGTTTGCGCGCCGTCTTCCGCCCAGAATGGAAACACTCACCGCCGCGCCGAAGAAACAGATCGCGCAAACCGCGTAGGCCGCAACGGGACCGAGCGCATAGAGAAATCCGCCGATGGCAGGGCCCGCGATCACCGCAACCTGAAACACCGACGAACTCCACGCGATGCCCTTCGGCAAATCTTCCGGCGGCACGATGAAAGGCAGCAGCGATTGTCCCGCCGGGCCGGAAAACGCGCGGCCCAGGCCGAACAGCGCCAGCACGCCGTAAAAAGGCAATGTGCTTGTGGGATGCGAAAGCGTGAGCGCGATGAAAAGACCCGCGCAAATCGCTTCCACCAGCAGCGCGCATGCCAGCACCAAACGCTGATCGACGCGGTCGGAAATATCGCCCGCGGGCAACGTCAGCAAAAACATCGGCACGAATTCGCAAAGGCCGACAAGGCCCAGCGCCAGCGGATCGCGCGAAATCGCATAGACCTGCCAGCCCACCGCCACCGACTGCACCATCATCGCGGTGGTCGATAAAAACCGGCTGGCGAGAAAGATGTTGAAATCCCGGCCGCGATAGATTGTGTGCGAATCTGTCATGGTGTCAGGGAGCGCGAAGGGGCGGCCGCGTCAAGCGCGGCTCCGTTTCCATTCGCCGCGGGAAATGCTCCACATGTCGGCGAGCGAAGTGTGGCCGTCGATGGTCAATTCGCAGCGCGCGCCTTTGGTTTCGCCGAGCCGTGCTGCCACGCCCTGCGAAGGCTTGTTTTCGGGATCGATCAGCGAAATGAGCCGGTCCACGGGCTGCGTCAGGAAACCGTAATTCATCGACGCCTTTGCCGCTTCGGTGGCGTAGCCCTGTCCCCAATAGGGCTTGCCGAGCGTCCAGCCCACTTCCAGCCCCGGCCAGCCTTCGGGATTGATGAGGCCGATGCGCCCGACAAGTGCGCCGTCGCTTTTTCGCTCCACCGCCCAGGTGCCGTAACCGCGCAGCACCCAATGGCCGACGGCGCGCGCGAATGTGCGCCACGCATCGCCGCGCGAGCGCGCGGGCCCGCCCAGATAGCGCATCACATCGGGATCGGTGAGCATCAGCGCCAGCGCCTCGAAATCATCGGCGCGCCATTCGCGCAAGATCAATCGTTCGGTTTCAAGACGGGGGATCATGGGCGCTCGCGGGCGATTTCGGCGGCGAAGTTTCGCCTGTCCCGCAGCCCGCGACAAGTCGCGACAAAGATCACGGCTTTGCGTGCAGCGCATGCCTTGAGAAGCGGGCTTGCCGATCAAACCTCAGTGGTGGGCCGAGAAGGACCCTTTGAAGGAGACGACAATGAAACTGTTCACACGTTCGACAAAAATCGCGGGCTCGCTGGCTGCGGCCCTGATGCTTTCCGCACCTCTGGCGCTCGCCGCCACGCCGACATTCGCCGCAACCGCGCACGACAACGCCAATCATGACGGCGACCGCGACAATCATCGCAGCGACTATCGCGGCGATCACGGCGTGAAACACGTCAAGATCGCGTTTCACCGCCACGACAAGCGCTTCGGCCATTGGGGTTACGCCCACGGCAAGCGCATGTGGATCGTGATGTTCCACCCGCGTTGATCGAAAGGTCGCCGCGTGAACGAAGCCTCCGCCGGGCTCCCCCGGCGGAGGTTTTGTTTTTTCTTTTTGTTTCTCCCCCCGTTCACGGGGGGAGTGCTGCCGCAGGCAGCGAGGGGGCGTGCACAGATGCGTTCGCCCCTCCGTCTCACTCGCGTCCTTACGCTGTCGCTAAGGACGCTCGTTCGACACCTCCCCCGTAAACGGGGGAGGAAACTATCGGTGCTTAATTCAACTTCGGTTCCAGCTTCCTGCAGGCGTCGATCAACCCCTTCACCGAATCCGCCGACTTTGCCAAAGCCGCGCGTTCATCGGCAGTGAGTTCCAACTCGACAATCCGCTCGATGCCTTTCTCGCCGATCACCGCCGGCACGCCGACATAAAGATCCTTGATGCCGTAAGGTCCGTTGACATAACAGGCGCAAGGCAGCACGCGCTTTTTGTCGCGCAAATAGGATTGCGCCATCTCGATCGCAGCCGTTGCGGGCGCGTAAAACGCCGAGCCGGTTTTCAAGAGGCCGACAATTTCCGCGCCGCCATCGCGCGTGCGCTGAATGATCTGGTCGAGGCGTTCCTGCTTGATCCATCCCATCTTGACGAGTTCGGGCAGCGGCACGCCCGACACGGTGGAGAAACGCGGCATCGGCACCATCGTGTCGCCGTGACCGCCGAGCACGAAGGCGCTCACATCCTCCACGCTCACATTCATTTCGGCGGCGAGGAAATGGCGAAAGCGCGCGCTGTCGAGCACGCCCGCCATGCCGATCACATGGGAATGCGGCAGGCCGGAGAATTGGCGCAGCGCCCACACCATTGCATCGAGCGGATTGGTGATGCAGATGACGAACGCACCCGGCGCATGCGCCTTGATGCCTTCGCCGACGGCCGCCATCACCTTCAGATTGATGCCGAGCAGATCGTCGCGGCTCATGCCGGGCTTGCGAGGGATCCCCGCCGTCACGATCACCACATCGGCGCCCGCGATATCGGCGTAAGCATTGGTGCCGGAGAGTTTCGCATCGAAGCCCTCGATAGGACCGGCCTGAGAAATATCCAGCGTCTTTCCCTGCGGCAGGCCTTCCAGAATGTCGAACATCACGACATCGCCGAGTTCCTTTAGCGCGGCCAGATGGGCGAGCGTGCCGCCGATCTGCCCGCCACCGATCAGCGCAATCTTCCTGCGGGGCATGGGGTGCGTCCTTTCAAAAATGCTTGTTCAAAAAGCTCTGGGGGTTGTTAACCCGCGCAGCCCACCCGTGCAATATGACGGGGTGCACCAGAGGAACACACCATGAAAGCACGGATCGCCGCGGCCGCGTTTTTGCTTTTGCTTGCGCCGGTTTCGGCCACGGCCGGCGAGCGCATGGGCATTACCGTCTATGGGCCGGGCACGACAAAATGCCACCTCTGGACGGCCGATCAGGAGGTCGATGGCGGCGGCGCCTATATGGAAAAGATATGGGTGCTGGGATTTCTGACCGCCTACAACAATTACATGGTCAAGGACCGGCCGGGCCTTTCGACCGACGACACGCCGACATTCTTTACGTGGATCGGCGGCTATTGCGCGGACCACCCCGACGAAACGCTGGCTGTCGCCACCGCCAAGCTGATCGAGCATTTAGAGCATGATTTTCCCGGATAGAAGCAGCCTGCGTTGCGTTCTGGCGAGGTGATCCGCCAGGAGCGGCGCGAAGAGCGATGCGGTGTTCATCGGTCGAGCGCCGCGACGCAGAGGGCACCCGCCAGAACACAACCCGAAGGGCCGGGGTCTTTTGCGCCGCGGGTTCGTCGAAGGGCTCGCCCATAGTCCCCGCTACGAACTTCGCCCTTCTCCTGCCCGTGTCGCAAAATACCTCCGGCGCAGGCGGTTCCATCCGGGAAAATCATGCTCCAAGGGCGAATAGCAACAAGCCGGGCGCACGCCAAAGCGCACACCCGGCTTGTCGTGAACTTCAGCGAAGATCAGATCGACTGCTTCAATTCCTTGGCAGCGCGGAAGGCGACCTTCTTGGACGCCTTGATCTTGATCGCTTCACCCGTGGCGGGATTGCGGCCCATGCGGGCTGCGCGCTTGCGCACCTGCAGAATGCCGAGCCCGTTGAGGCGAATACGCACGCCCTTTTTCAGATGCTTGGTGATGAGCCCGATCGTGTCCTCGATGATCTGGTTTGCAGCCTTGTTGGACATGTCGTGCTTCTCGGCCAGTTGAGCGGCCAGTTGGCGCGTGGAAAGCGTTTCGGCCTTCGGTTTCGCGGCGGCGGTGGTAGCGGCTTTTGCCATGGTGTTCCCTCTAGCGAATCAAGAAGATGCCCGATTTTACTGCTTTTCCGGCGCATGCAAATCGTTTGGAGCGCCAAAAGCACTTATTTCTGGGGATTTATTGGCCTATTTGGACGATTGCGGGGCCGAAACTTGACATTTCGAATTTCTGTGGCCACATAAATTGATGAAGATCACCTTCGATCAGATGAAGCGTTATGCGACCCTGAAGGAGCGTGGGCTCGATTTCGCCGATGCCGGGCTGGTGTTCGAAGGCCCGACACTGGACCGCCGCGACGACCGCTTCGACTATCCGGAGCCGCGTTATGTCACGGTGGGCCTGCTGAGAGGTCGAATGGTGATCGTTGTGTGGACCCCGGCGGCAGGCGGCCGCCGGATCATTTCGATGAGAAAAGCCAATGACAAAGAGAAAGAACGTTTTGGGCAGCAACTTGCGTAAGGTCGATGCCCACCGGATCGCGAAGAAAGAGTACGACGAGATACCGGAACTGACAGACGAATGGTTCGAGCAAGCCGATCTGCGCATCGGCGGCAAGCTGGTTCGCAAGGGCAAGCGTGGCCGTCCGAGACTGACGGCCGCCAAGCGCTCGGTCCATCTGCGGCTGTCGCCCGATGTGCTCGATCATTTCCGCAAGACCGGACCCGGCTGGCAGACGCGCATCGACGAAGTTTTGCGCAAGGCCGCAAAGTTGGCAGCACGGAAATAATGGGTGCTGAAGAGGCCGATCTGGCGGCACTGGATCTGCTGGAAACCGTCACCGATACGACGGAGCCCCACATCGTCAGACACTTTCTCTATGCCGACGGCGCAACGGATATCGAAAAGCTGGTTCTGGAACTACGCGCGCAGCGATTTGAAGTTTTCGAAAGCGCGGCCGCCGCGGACTCCAAACGGCTGGTCCTTGCCATTCACACAATCATTCCGGGCGAGGAAGCAATGTCCGCAGCGCGCACAACCATGGAAAATCTGGCTGAACGCTTTTGCGCGGAATATGACGGGTGGGAAGTCGAATCTGGCCCGTAGTCAGGCTTCGCCTTCGGCCTCGGCGCGATCCTGGCGCTCGGTGATGCGGGCGGCTTTGCCGCGGCGTCCGCGCAGATAATAGAGCTTCGCGCGGCGCACCTTGCCCTTGCGCACGACCTGCACGCTATCGACCAGCGGGCTATAGAGCGGGAAGACGCGCTCCACGCCTTCGCCATAGGAAATCTTGCGCACGGTGAAGCTCTCGTTCAGCCCCTCGCCCTGACGGGCGATGCACACGCCTTCGAAGGCCTGAAGCCGCTCGCGGGTCTTGGTCTGCTTGGACTTCTCGTCGAAGGTGACATCGACCACCTTCACATTGACCTTCAGCGTGTCGCCGGGACGGAATTCGGCCTTGGCTTTGCCGCCGGCAAGGGCGGTCATCTGCTCGGTTTCGAGCTGTTTCAACAGGTTCATGGCCAAGTCTCCGAATGCGAAAAGCGCGCGAGGGGGGCCGTATAGCCTAGCGCTTCGCCTTTTCATAGTGGGTCCAGAGGTCCGGGCGGACCCGTTTCGTCAGGGCTTCACCTTGCGCCTTTCGCCATTTGGCGATCTCGGCATGATTGCCCCCGATCAGCACGGCCGGGATGTCGCGGCCCTCGAAGCTCTGGGGCCGCGTATATTGCGGATATTCCAGCAATCCGTGGGAAAAACTCTCGTCGGCGGGCGAGGCCTGATCGCCCAGCACGCCGGGGATCAGCCGCACGCAAGCCTCGATCACGGCCATGGCGGCAAGCTCGCCGCCCGCCAGCACGAAATCGCCGAGCGAGATTTCTTCGAGCGACCGGGCCTCGATGGCGCGCTGGTCCAGCCCCTCGAAACGCCCGCAGAGCAGGATCACGCCCGGCCCTTCGGCCAGCGCCTTCACGCGCGCCTGTGTGAGCGGCGCGCCGCGCGGGCTGAGATAGATGGAAGGCGCGCCGGTATTGGCCGCGCGCGCCGCGTCGATGGCCGCGCACGCCACATCGGCGCGCATCACCATGCCCGGCCCGCCGCCCGCGGGCGTATCGTCCACTGTGCGATGCTTGCCGAGCCCATGCTCGCGGATGTCGCGCGCGTCGAGCGACCAGATGTTTTTTTCCAGCGCCTTGCCGGGCAGCGAATGGGCAAGCGGCCCCGGAAACATATCAGGGAACAGAGTCAGCACGGAGGCGCGCCAGCTCATTCGACGTGAACCTTTTCGGAATCTTCCGGCACGGCGATCACAACGCGCGCGCCCTTCACATCCACCACCGGCACGAAATCGCGCGTGAACGGCAGAAGCACATCGGAGCCATCGGCGCGCTCGATCTCGATCACATCGCCCGCGCCGAAATTGTGGATGGCGCGCACGGTGCCGATGCGGCGGCCTTCTTCATCTTCGGCCACAAGCCCGATCAGATCGGCGTGATAAAATTCTTGCGCCTCCGTCGCCGGCAATTGATCGCGATGCACATAAAGCTCGACGCCTTTCAGCGCCTCCGCCGCATTGCGATCCGCCACACCTTCCAATTGCACGATCGCGATATCGGCCTTGAACGCGCGCGACGCAGCGATGTTGAACACGCGGCCATCCTTGCCATGCAGCGGGCCATACGCACCGATGCGCTGGGCGTTTCGGTGAAGGTTTTCACCTTCACCTCGCCCGTCAAGCCCTGCGCGCCGATGATGGCGCCGAGAAGGATGTCGCTTGGCATCACGCCTTCCACAACCTCAGCGCCGAGTGCTTCGCGATATGCACGAAATCCCGGTCCATGGTTAGCAAGGTAAGATCGTAGCGTATGCAAAGCTGGGCAAGCAAAATGTCAATCGTTTCAACCTGCGTGCCGGACCTGCGGCAACGATTGCGCACCTCCGCGGCTTCTATGTGATCCTGGAGTTCCGGCGTCAGCAGCGTCAACGCCGAGAATCTTTCGATGATCTGGGCGTGCGCTTTGGGACCGGCGAAGCCTTGCAACAATTCCTGCAGCACCAAACCGGTCACGAAAATCGCTTCCCGGCCGCCGAATGCCTCGATCAGCGCACGAACCTGCGGCTCGGATTGAGGCTTGTCCCGGCGAAAGGCGAGCGACCAGACACTCGTGTCGGCAAACAAGCTCACTTGAAGCCGAGCTTCTTGTCCGAGCGGCCACGTTCTTTCTTGTAATCGTAAGTCGGGTCCCAATCGAGTTTTCCGACCAGATCGAGCAAGCGCTTCTGGTCGCGGCGCGCGATGAATTCCTCAAGCGCCTTGGTCACGGCCGCCTTCTTGGTGCGTTCGCCGCTGACCTTGAGCGCCTTGTCGATCAGCTTGGGATCGATTGCGAGATTTGTCGCCATGTGTGAACCTCCACACATAGTGTCGCACAACGACCGGCCCGGAACAAGCCCAAAAGCCTACGCTTCCGCCGTTCCCGCGGCACTCGCCGCGGCAGCAGCGCGCTCCTGCGCCTTCTTCTTCGGCTTGGCCTTTTCGGGATTGTTTTTCACCAGCGGCTTCAGCACGCCCGCATCGGCGAGAAAACGATGCACGCGGTCGGACGCGGTCGCACCCTTCGCCATCCACGCCTTCGCCTTTTCGATGTCGAGCTTCAGCCGGTCCGCATGATCGCGCGGCAAAAGCGGATTGTAGAAGCCGATCTTCTCGATGAAGCGGCCGTCGCGCGGCGAATGCGAATCCGCGATCACGATGTTGTAGTGCGGGCGCTTCTTGGTGCCGCCGCGCGAAAGCCTGATTTTCAAAGACATGTCATGTTCCCTTCGTTGGTTGCAAGAAATTGTTCACGCGGAGACGCGGAGGCGCGGAGTTCTTTTTCGCCGTCGAAACAGTGTAAAGCTGAAACACTTTTTTTGGCGCGCGTTGCGCTCCGATTCTTTTCTCCGCGTCTCCGCGACTCCGCGTGCCATTCATTTCATTCCTCCAAAGCCGGGAGGAAGTTTCGGCATCCCGCCCATCATTCCGGCAAGACCGGCGGGAATACGCCCGCCCATTTTCTTCATCTGCTTCATCATGTCGGCCATCTGGCGGTGCATTTTCATCAGTCTGTTGACGTCCTGCACTTCCACGCCCGCGCCCGCCGCGATGCGCTTGCGCCGCGAGCCATTGATGATGTCGGGCTTGGCGCGCTCCTTCTTCGTCATCGAGCAGATGATGGCTTCCTGACGATTGAACATGCTTTCGTCGAAACCGGCGGCCGCGATCTGGTCCTTGATCTTGCCCACACCCGGCAACATGCCAAGCACGCCGCTCATGCCGCCGAGCTTCTTCATCTGGCGCAATTGTTCGGCGAAATCGTCCATATCGAACTCGCCCTTTTTCATTTTGGCCGCGATCTTCTCGGCCTTTTCGCGGTCGATATTTTCGGCGGCCTTTTCAACCAGGCTCACCACATCGCCCATGTCGAGGATGCGGGCGGCGACGCGCGCGGGATGGAAAGCCTCAAGCGCATCGAGCTTTTCACCGACGCCCAGGAATTTGATCGGCGCGCCGGTGACCGCGCGCATGGAAAGGGCCGCACCGCCGCGCGCATCGCCATCGGCGCGCGTGAGGATGATGCCGGAAAGTTTCACGCGCTCGTTGAAGGATTTGGCGATATTCACCGCGTCCTGACCGGTGAGGCTGTCGGCAACCAATATTGTTTCGTGCGGCTTCACGTGATCGCGAACTTGCGCAACTTCGCTCATCAATTGATCGTCGATGTGCTGGCGGCCCGCGGTGTCGAGGATCAGTACGTCGTAACCGCCGACGCGCGCAGACGCCATCGCGCGCTTGGCGATGTCGAGCGGGCCTTGTCCGGCGACCACCGGCAACGTCGCCACGCCCGCCTGCTCGCCCAGAATTTTCAACTGCTCCATCGCTGCGGGGCGATGAACGTCGAGCGAGGCCATCAGCACGCGCTTCTTCTCGCGCGTTTGCAGCATCAATCCGAGCTTGGCAGAGGTCGTCGTCTTGCCCGAACCCTGCAAGCCCACCATCAGGATCGGCGCGGGCGCGCTGCCGAGATCGAGCGCCCGCGCTTTCCGCGCCCAGCGTTTCGGTCAGCACATCCTGCACAATTTTGACGAGCTGCTGGCCCGGCGTGACCGAGCGGATGACGCTCTCGCCGATGGCGCGCGGGCGCAGGCGGGCGATGAAATCATCCACCACCGGCAACGCGACGTCCGCCTCGATCAGGCTGTCGCGAATATCCTTCAGGCCCTCATCGACATCGGCCTCGGTGAGCGCGCCGCGCCCACGCAAGCGGTCGAATGTGGCGCCGAGGCGCGATTGCAAACTGTCGAACATTCAAACCCTTCCCCTCATGCTGAGCTTGTCGAAGCATGAGGGACATTGTTGGCCTCACCCTTCAACAAGCTCAGGGTGAGGGATTTTCAAAGCACGAACACCCCAGAGGGCGCACCTGCGCTGTCTGGGGGCGATCCCCGGCCGAGCCGGGGACCGGAAGTCTTTTGGGCTTCCGGATTGGGAGGGGATTTAGGTCGCGGCGGCGGCGAAGTCAAACCGGCTGGCCCCGCAAGCCCGCAACGCCTATATACCGGCCATGAGCGCGTTCCTGAAAATGCACGGGCTTGGCAATGATTTCGTGGTCTTCGACGCACGGAACAGCGGGCTTGCGCTGTCTTCGGACCAGGCCAAAGCCATTGCAGACCGGCGCCTGGGCGTGGGCTGCGATCAGGTGATCGTCATCCGCAGCGGCGCGGACGGCGTGGACGCCGACATGCAGATCTTCAATGCCGATGGCAGTGAGGTTGAAAGCTGCGGCAATGCCGCGCGCTGCGTGGGCCGCGTCCTGATGGACGAAAAACACAAAAGCGAAATCCGCATTTCCACCGTGGGCGGCCCGCTTGTCTGCACCGAAGCGGGCGGGGGCAACGTCACCGTCGATATGGGCGCGCCGGAATTTGCATGGGATAAAATCCCGCTGGCGCGCGCCGCCGACACCAATGCCTTCACGCTGAATGTGGATGGCGCGGACTATAATGTGGCGGCCCTTTCGGTCGGCAATCCGCATTGCATAGTGTTTGTAGGCGATGCCGGGACCGACGCGGTTTACGACATCGGCCCGAAGATCGAGCGCCATCCGATGTTTCCCGAGCGCGTGAATGTGGAGTTCGCAAGCGCGCTTTCGCGCGACCGGCTGCGCATGCGGGTGTGGGAGCGCGGCGCGGGCGTCACACTTGCCTGCGGCACCGGCGCGTGTGCGGTTGCCGTGGCGGCGGTGCGGCGCGGGATCGCGGAGCGCAAGATGGAAATCATGCTCGATGGCGGCATGCTGAACCTCGAATGGCGCGAGAGCGACGATCATATCCTGATGACCGGGCCCGCCACACTCGTGTTCCGGGGCGAGTTGTGAACGAGATCGTCACCTTCGGCTGCCGTCTCAACGCCTATGAGAGCGAGGCGATCCGCGCGCGCGCCGAAGATGCGGGACTTGAGAACGCCATTATCTTCAACACCTGTGCCGTGACGGGCGAGGCCGTGCGCCAATCGCGTCAGGCAATCCGAAAGGCGCGGCGTGGCAATCCGGGCGCGAAAATTATCGTTACGGGATGCGCCGCGCAGACCGAGGCCGCAACATACGCCGCAATGCCCGAAGTCGATCTGGTGCTGGGAAATAAAGAGAAGCTCGAAACCGAATCTTACGCCGATTTTCTGGGCGCTGCCGAGCGCGTGCGCGTCAACGACATCATGTCGGTGAAGGAAACCGCGGCGCAGTTCGTCGATAGCTTCGAGGGCCGCGCGCGTGCGTTTTTGCAGGTGCAGAACGGCTGCGATCATCGCTGCACCTTTTGCATAATCCCTTATGGACGCGGAAATTCGCGCAGCGTGCCCATGGGTTCGGTGATCGAGGAAGCCCGCCGCCTCACCGAAAAAGGCTTTCCCGAAATCGTGCTGACGGGTGTGGACCTTACCGCCTATGGCGCGGATTTGCCGGGCACACCTTCGCTCGGCCAACTGGTGTCGAAGATTTTGAAGCTGGTGCCAGTGGCGCGCCTTCGCATTTCCTCCATCGATTCCATCGAGGCCGATCCCGAATTGATGCGCGCGATTGCCGAGGAGGAACGCCTGATGCCGCATTTCCATCTCTCCGCGCAATCGGGCGACGATATGATCCTGAAGCGCATGAAGCGGCGTCATTCGCGCAAAGATACGATTGAATTTTGCGAAAAGGTGCGCGCGCTTCGCCCCGATGCGGCGTTCGGCGCGGATTTCATCGCGGGCTTTCCCACCGAAACCGACGCGATGTTCGAGAACACGCTGAAACTGGTCGATGATGCGGGGCTAAGTTTCCTGCATGTCTTCCCGTTCAGCGCGCGCAAGGGAACACCCGCCGCCCGCATGCCACAGCTTGACGGGAAAATCGTGAAGGAACGCGCGGCAACGCTGCGCGCGCATGGCGAAATTGCGCTGACCTCACATCTGCAAAGCCTTGTCGGCAGCGAGCAAATGTTGCTGGTCGAAGAAAATGGCGTCGGCCGCACGGCGTCGTTCGCGCCCGCGCGTTTCGAGGGCAATCCTATGCCCGCAACATTCGTGCAGGCGCGCATCACCGGCGCATCCTCCAAACATCTGATCGCAGAATTGGCGGCATGAGCGACAGATCGGGAATTTTCGCGCGGCTGAAGCAAGGCCTGTCGAAAAGCGCGGGCGCGCTGGGCGAAAGCGTCAGCGGCGTGCTCGGCAAGGCCAATCTCGATGCCGAAACCGTGGCGCATTTGGAAGAGGCTCTGATCCGCGGCGATATCGGCGCGAACCTCGCAAAGAAACTCGCCGCGGCCGTGGCCGAGGGACGCTATGACCGCGAAATCTCTACTTACGAAGTGCGCGAAATCCTCTGCCGCGAATTGATCAAGGTTCTGAAGACGGTCGAAAAGCCCTTCGCCATCGACGCAACGAAAAAACCGTTCATCGTGCTGGTCGCGGGCGTCAACGGCACCGGCAAGACCACGACCATCGGCAAGATGGCGAAGCGCCTTTCCGAACAGGGCCATAAAGTCGTGCTCGCGGCGGGCGATACCTTCCGCGCTGCGGCCATCGAGCAACTACAGGTGTGGGGCGAGCGTGCGGGTGCCGAGGTCGTGGCGAAAGAAACGGGCGCGGATGCGGCGGCCCTCGCCTTCGAGGCCATCGAGCGCGCCCGCGCAACCGGCGCGGATGTCGTTTTGATCGACACCGCGGGCCGCTTGCAGAACAAAGCCGGATTGATGGCGGAACTGGAAAAAATCGTGCGCGTCATCAAAAAACTGGACGCGGATGCGCCGCACGCGGCAATCCTTGTGCTGGATGCAACCACGGGACAAAACGCGATCTCGCAGGTGGAGGTGTTCCGCCACGCGATCCCGCTCACCGGCCTTGTCATGACCAAGCTCGACGGCACCGCGCGCGGCGGCATATTGGTGGCGCTGGCGGGTCAATTCGCGCTGCCGGTGCATTTCATCGGCGTGGGCGAGGCGGCCGAGGATTTGCAAGCCTTCGATGCAACCGCCTTCGCAAGGGCGCTGACGGGAACGACATGAAACCCAAACAATCCCCGCTTCTCCGGCTGGCGCTCGATCTGGGCCCGCTGATCGTTTTTTTCGCAACTTTCGAGTTCTATGGCATTTATGCCGCAACCGGCACTTTTATGGTGGCGGTACTGGCCGCGCTCGGCTTCGGCTATATCCGCGAGCGCAGGCTTTCGCCCATCCCGCTGTTTACCGCCATTCTGGTGCTGATTTTCGGCGGGCTTACGCTTTATTTGCGCAACGATGTTTTCATCAAAATGAAGCCGACGGTGCTTTATGCGTTTTTCGGCGCGCTGCTGCTGGGCGGGCTCGCCTTCAACCGGCTTTTCATCAAAACGGTTTTCGCCGAAGCCTTCGATCTGAACGAGGCGGGATGGCGCAAGCTCACCATGCGCTGGGGCATTTTCGCGTTCGCGCTCGCCGCGCTGAACGAGATCGTGTGGCGGAATTTCTCGACAGCCATATGGGTGGATTTCAAGGTCTGGGGGATCATGCCGCTGATATTTCTGTTCGCGCTGTCGCAGACACCCGCTGGTGATGAAACATCAGATCGAGGACGAAAAAGAAAGCTAGGCTCCGGCCGGAAACGGGCGATGTGCGAGCGTTGCCCGTGAGATATCCCGTGAGATATATCGTTTGGCGCTGTCTTCATCCGGCACATTGCGCGCGCGGACCATGCCACGATACGGGGCGCTTCACGTTTGACATTGTAGGGTAATTCCGCCCAAGCCATGTGCAATGCGCACGTCAAAAAGACGCACCACTCGGATTGCCGCAAATGCTTTTTTCGTAGCGCTTGCCGGTCGGCGTCAGTCTCGTCTAATCTGCCGCCCGGCGAGAGCCACGAGTAGCAAAGTGTGTCGCCCGGCGTTACTGGGTTGTTCTCCCGAAGCGATCAAGCCGTACACGGACGGTCGCGAATTTTTCAGATATATTTCAGATTGCAGGGGTGGGTGATGAATTCCAAGGGGCCGCGAAAAATGAACGGGGGATTCGAACTTGCGGAAGCTCCCTCCTATCTGATGCGGCGGTGCCAGCAATTCTACAGCGACCTCTATGCACGCGAAACCGGCGCGCGCGATCTGACCAAGCAACAATTCATGGTGCTGGCCGCCCTCGAGCATAATGACGGCGTGAGCCAGACGGCCCTGGTGGAAATCACCGGCATCGACCGTTCGACGCTCGCCGAAATGGTGCGCCGGATGCTGGAGCGCGGATTGCTCTCGCGCGAGCGCACGGAAGAAGACGCGCGCGCCAATGCGGTGGCGATCACGCAAGGCGGACGCAAGGCGCTGCGCAATGCGCGCATCGCGGCCGACCGCGCGGAGAAGGCGTTTCTGGACGCGCTGCCCGCCGCCGAGCGCCCGCGTCTGCTGAAATTGCTGTCCACGATTGCGTCGGCCGGCGAGGCGATGGCGGCCAATGGGCATGATCGCGCAAGGCGCAAGCCCGCCCGCCGCCCGCGCGCCTAAATCTCTGAACGAAAAGAGCTATTCGGCTAGTTTCGCTTGCTTGATCGCGGGCAGAAGCCGGTCCGCCAATGCCGCCGCCGTCAGCGGGCCTGTGACGCGCAGGCGCACGACGCCCTTGTCGTCAATCACGAAAGTTTCCGGCACGCCGGAGATATCCCACGCCGCACCCGCCTGGCCTTTTTGGTCGAGCGCGATGCGCGAAAACGGATTTCCGATTGCGCTCAAAAACGCGCGCGCCTTCTCAGGACTGTCTTTGTAAACCAGACCGTAGAGCGCCACGCCTTTCACCTTCGACAGCATGGACAGCATCGGCGCTTCCGCGCGGCAGGGCGCGCACCACGACGCAAACACATTCAGCACCGTGATGTGTCCGGCGAAATCGCGCGCGTCGAAACTTTTCGTATTGGCATCGAGCGGCGGCAGGACAAGCACAGGCACAGGCTTGCCGATCAGCGCCGAAGGCTCACTCGCGGGCGGCATGCTGAAATAGGAATAGAACACGATATAGCCGAGCACCGCGAACGCGACGAACGGCATGACATAGGCCGCTTGCTTCATGGGCGCTCTTTTTCGAGTGCCGCAAGCCTCACCTTGGCGCGCTTGTATGCGCCGAGCGTGAGCATCAGCGCCGCGATCAACCCGCCCGCGCTCACCCCATAAGCGGGCCAGACAAACGCCGCATAGCCGCCCATGGCGAGGAATTGCGCGATCATCCGCCCCCCAGCATCAAAGTGCGGGCGCGGCGCTCCAGGATCTCGGTGCGTATGCGGATCATCCAGAGCGAGAGGAACAGTGCGGTATAGCCGCCCATCATCGTGAAAAGCGGCCAGAGAAACACGCCCGCGATGGTCGCCCCGCCGGTGCGGAAAATGCTTTCGCCCTGATGCAGCGTCGTCCACCAATCGACGGAGAATTTGATGATGACGAGATCGGCCACACCCACCAGCGCCAATATGGCGGCCGCGCGCGCGGCGCGGATTTCGTCTTCAATCGCGTTCCAGAGCGCGATGTAGCCGAGATAGAGAAACAGCAGCAGGAGGAAGGACGTCAGCCGCCCGTCCCACACCCAATAGGCGCCCCACATCGGCCGCCCCCACAGCGAGCCGGTGATAAGCGCCAGTGCTGTGAACAGCGCGCCAAGCGGGGCCGCCGTTTTCGCCGCCACATCGGCCAGCGGATGCCGCCAGACCAGGCTGAAAAATGACGCCACCGCCATCGACCCATAAGCCATCATCGCCACCCAGGCGGCGGGCACATGGATGAACATGATGCGCACGGTGTCGCCCTGCTGGTAGTCGGGCGGGCAGGCAAACGCCATGTAAAGCCCCGCGCCGATCAGCAGCGAGGCAGCACCCGCGAACCACGGCAGCAGCGCGCCGCTTACCTTCATGAAACGCGCAGGGTTTGCGAATTCGAAAAGCATCATGCCTCTATAGCCTAACTCGCCAGATTAAGCCGCACCGCCGCCGCCGCGGCAAAGGGCGCCAGCAGCACGGCCGAGAGCGAAAACGCCGCCAGCAGCCACAGCGCGCTGTTGGAGAAGCCGTCGAGTGCGGCCAGCACCGCGCCCGCGCCAAAGATAATGGCGGGCGCCAGCAGCGGCAAAACGATCAGCGGCAGGATCAGCCCGCCACGGCGGATAGACAGCGTCAGCCCCGCGCCAATCGCGCCGATGGCGCTGGCGGCGGGCGTGCCGATGGCCAGCGATGCGATCAGCGCCGGGTAGCCTTGCGCGGGGAGATTGAAGAGCAATCCCAGCACCGGGGAGAGCAGCGTCAGCGGCAGGCCGGTGGTCAGCCAGTGGGCCGCGATCTTTGCAAGCGTCGAGGCTTCGAGCGGCAACGGACCGAGCGCGATGAGATCGAGGCTCCCGTCTTCGTAATCGGCCTGAAAAAGACGGTCGAGCGAAAGCAGTGCGGCCAAAATCGCCGCAACCCACAACACGCCGCCCGCAATGCGGCCAAGCAGCTTCAGATCGGCGCCGACGCCGAGCGGCACAAGTGCCGCAACCGCGGCAAAGAACGCCAGCGCCAGCATCGCACTTCCGCCCGCGCGCGTGGCAAGGCGCATGTCGCGAAGGAGAAGGGCGAAAAAGGGGCTCATGTGATGCAGCCCATATTTTCCCTCCCCTGCAAGGGGAGGGCGGATCGTCCTGAGCTTTCCGCCGAAGGCGGAAGCGATTGGACGATCCGGGAGGGGTCATTTCTCATTCGCGAAACTGACCCCCACCCGCTCGCATTCGCTCGCGACCTCCCCCTTTCACGGGGGAGGAAATGTTTGCGCGCCACTCATGCCGTCCCCAACACAAGTCTCGCGCTATCGATACCAAGCGGCTCATGCGTGGCCGCGATCACCATGCCGCCGTTCGCGCAATGTGCCGCGATCATATTGGCGGCGAGCTTTTTTCCCGCCGCGTCGAGCGAGGCGAGCGGCTCGTCCATCAGCCAGAGCGCACGGTTGCTCATTTTCAGCCGCGCCAGCGCGAGGCGCCGCTTCTGGCCTGCGGAAAGATATTGGCCGGGAAGATCGGCGAGGCGCGGAAGACCCACTTCGAAAAGTGCCGCATTGACGGGCATTTGCGCGCCATAGAAGGCGGCGAAGAATTTCAAATTCTCGGCGACGGATAGTTGCGGCTTGACGCCATCGGCATGGCCGAGCCAGCCGATGAATTTGCCGCGCTCCTCGCCGTCGGAAATTTCGCCCGCGTTTGTTTGCAAATTGATCGTGCCGGACGCGGGTGCCAGAAACCCTGCGATCATCCGAAGCAGCGAGGTTTTGCCTGCGCCGTTCGGCCCTTCGATGGCGAGCGCGCGTCCGGCCTCGATGGAAAAATCCAGATCGCGGAAGACAAGCCTGCCCCGGATGCAGGCAAGCGCAGTCGCGGAAAGCGCGGTGAGGGTGCTCACCGCATCCGCCTCACCCCGCAATATACTGCGCGCCGTTGACGGTCAGCGTGGCACCCGTGATGAAGGCGCAATCATCGCCCGCCAGGAACAGTGCTGCTTTCGCGATTTCCTCGGCCTTGCCCAAGCGGCCCACGGGAATCGTGGCGATAATGCTTTCCAGCACCTTCTCCGGCACCGCCGCCACCATTTCGGTGTCGATATAGCCGGGCGCAATCGCGTTCACGGTGATGCCCTTCTTCGCGGTTTCCTGCGCCAGCGCCTTGGTGAAGCCGATGATGCCCGCTTTCGCCGCGGAATAATTCGTCTGCCCCATCTGGCCTTTCTGGCCGTTGATGGAAGAGATGTTGATGATGCGCCCGAAATTCCGCTCGCGCATGGAATCGATCACATTGCGCGAGGTGTTGAACAGCGAATCCAGATCCACGCGGATCACCTCGCGCCAATGGGCCGGCGTCATCTTGTGCAGCATCGCGTCGCGCGTAATGCCCGCATTGTTGATGAGCACATCGACCGGGCCGAGCGCTTTGGTTACGTCAGCGATGCCCGCCGCACAGGCTTCGAAATCGCCCACGTCCCATTTGAACGTATCGATGCCGGTTTCGTTTTTGAATTTCGCTGCGGCTTCGTCATTGCCCGCGTAATTGGCGGCGACCTTGTAGCCCGCATTCTTGAACACAACGGAAATCGCCGCCCCGATTCCCCGCGTCCCCCCCGTTACCAGCGCCACGCGCGACATTGTTCTCTCCCCTGGAATTTATGGATTGGTCTTAACATCGTGCCTGAGGCCTTGCGAAGGGTGTTCCTGTCGCAGTCCACAATAAGCACGATTGTTGCTCGCTTATTTCAGCGCTCCACGCACATCGCGATGCCCATGCCGCCGCCGATGCAGAGCGTGGCCAGCCCCTTTTTCGCGTCGCGCTTGGCCATTTCGAACAGCAGCGTCGTCAGCACGCGCGCGCCCGACGCCCCGATGGGATGCCCGATGGCGATGGCGCCGCCATTCACATTCACCTTGGACGTATCCCAGCCCATATCCTTGTTCACCGCGCAGGCCTGCGCCGCAAAGGCTTCGTTGGCTTCAACCAGATCGAGATCGGATGGCTGCCAGCCCGCCTTCTTCAGCGCCGCGCGGCTCGCCGGGATCGGGCCAGAGCCCATGATCTTCGGGTCCACGCCCGCATGCGCCCACGAGGCGATGCGCGCCATCGGCTTCAATCCGCGCGCCTTTGCTTCCTTCGCCGTCATCAAAACGACGGCGGCCGCACCGTCATTGATGCCGCTGGCATTGGCCGCCGTGACCGTACCGTCTTTTTGAAAAGCAGGTTTCAGTCCGGCAATGCCGTCATAGGTCACGCCGTCGCGGATGAATTCGTCGGTGTCGACCACGCGGTCGCCTTTGCGCTCTTTTATCGTAACCGGCGCGATCTCGTCCTTGAAACGCCCGGATTTGCGGGCCGATTCGGCTTTGTTTTGCGATGCAACAGCGAATTTGTCCTGCTGCTCGCGGGTGATCTGCCATTCGCGCGCGACGTTCTCCGCCGTCACACCCATGTGATAGCCGTTGAACGCATCCCACAATCCATCGCGGATCATCGTATCGATGAAGGATAGATCGCCCATCTTGTGACCGGCGCGCAGATAGGCCGCGTGCGGCGCCATGCTCATCGATTCCTGACCGCCCGCGACGACGACGCTCGCATCGCCGTTCAGAAGTGCCTGATAGCCAAGAGCTACAGCGCGCAAGCCGGAACCGCATAATTGGTTCACCAGCCAGGCCGGCGTCTCGACGGGAATGCCCGCATTGATGGAAGCCTGACGGCCGGGGTTTTGTCCCTGCGCCGCGGTGAGGATCTGGCCCATGATGACTTCCGACACGTCCTTGCCCGCAACATCGGCGCGCTTGAGCGCTGCCTCGATGGCGGTTTTTCCCAGATCGTGAGCAGGCACCTGCGCAAACGCGCCGTTGAACGAACCCACCGGCGTCCGCGCGGCCGAAACGATGACAACTTCTTCCATATTGATCTCCTGAGCCTTCCCCTTTGTTGCGCCGCCCCCAAAATGGCGCGAAAGGGGACGGCGGTAAACCTTAGATAATTACCCTTATGAATCAATCAATTAACATGTACCTACCTCCAATGCGTAGCCCGGACTCTCGCAAAAGACGCTGGACATGGTGGAGAATGTAACGTTTCCTTATACGGATTTCGCGCTCGCAAAGAGGCGCGTGGAAACCATAAAGTTGGGCGACAGCGGTGGATGAAACAAACAAGACGAGCGAGAGCCCGGTCATCATCAAGAAATATGCGAACCGTCGGCTCTACAATACCCAAACTTCTAGCTACGTGACGCTGGACCATCTGGCGCAGATGGTGAAGGACGGCACGGAGTTCGAAGTGCGCGATGCGCGCACGGGCGACGACATCACCCGTTCCGTGCTGACACAGATCATCTTCGAGGAAGAAGCCAAGGGCCAAAGCCTTTTGCCGATCCGCTTCCTGCGCCAGCTCATCCATTTCTACGGCGACAGTTTGCAGGCCTTTGTGCCGGGCTATCTCGATCTTTCAATGGAGAGCTTCACGAAGAATCAGGAAGCCATGCGCGGGCGCGTGGCCGAAGCCTTCGGCGGCGGCGGACAGGCGCTGGAAAACATGACGCGGCAGAATCTGGCGATGTTTGAGCGCGCCATGAAGGTGTTCTCGCCCTTCTCGATGATGGGCCGCGAGGACAGCGCACCCAAAACGGCGAATGGCGGCGGCGAGCATGCGCCGCAGCAATCCGAGGAAATCGGCGAGCTGAAAAGCGAGATCGAGGCGATGCGCCGCCAGCTTGCGGAACTGGCGCAGCAGCAGCGGAAATAGCGGCCAGCGCTCGTCCGACGACAGAGTCCGATCCCCTTGCTTCGCGCGTGCATTATATGGCCGCACATGAATTTCCACCGTGCGTCCCAAAGCCGTCAGCCATGTGGCGAGCCGGTCGATCGTCACGCTTTCCATGCGTCCTCGAAGCACTTTTGAAAGTGTCGGCTGATCCGTGCCGCAAAGTTTGGCTGCGTCCTGTTGCGTCAGCTTGCGCTGGGCGATGGTTTCGCCGATGGCGTCGATCAACGCGCTCTTGGCGGTAAGCTCCGCCACTTCGACGGGCGAAAAACCCATATCCGCGAAAACATTGCCGCTGCCGCGATGCACCTGTATGGCCATGGTCAATCCTCCGCTTCCGATTTGAGCGCGCGCTGCAGGCGAGCCCGGATCAATTCGGCATCGGCCCTGGGCAGACCGATGCCCGATTTGGATTTCTTCATGAAAACATGCAGCACATACACCGCCTTCTTGAGACGCACGACATACATCAACCGGTAAGCGTTGCGGTCATAACTTTCCCGCAATTCGAAAACGCCCGATCCGAATTGCGCCAGCGCCTTGGTATCGTGCGGCATCTTTCCCTGCTGCACCTGCCGGAGCCGGTAGCCGAAGGAGACCTTCACCGCAGGCGGCAGCGCGGAAATGTCGTCCTTGCTGCTGCCCATCCAGATGACGGGCCGCTGGTGCAACACCTTGTCGTGCGGGATTTTGGGCGTCACTTGCCGATTATGGCAAATTTGCCATATAGCGTCAAGCCATTCCTATTTCGTCCATTCCGGCGCAATCAGCGGCTCGCCGAAATGGAAGCCCTGGAAATAATCGACGCCGAAGCTTTCGAGCAGGGCTGCTTCCTCATCCGAACTCACCCATTCCGCCACCGTCTTCAGGTTGAAGTTCTTGGCCAGATGCACAAGCGTGCGCACGAAGGTCTGGTTGTCGGGCGATGAGGCAAGCCCGCGCACGAAGGTGCCGTCGATCTTGACCATATCGACGCGCAACATTTGCAGATTGCGGAACGAGGTATAGCCCGCGCCGAAATCGTCGATGGCGACGCGGCAGCCCATCTCGCGCAGATTGGTGACAAAGCGCACGCTTTCCTCGAAATCGTCGAGTGCCGCGGTTTCGGTCAGTTCCACGATGATGCGGCTTGCCACTTCGCGATTGGCGCGCACGTAATTGATGAAGGATTGCAGCCAGCTCGGATCGCCCGCCGTCGTGCCCGACACGTTCACCGCAATCGTCACATCGGGATTGGCGTGGAGTTGGGCCACCGTCATTTCCAGCGCGTGGCGATCGACAAGCCGCACAAGGCCCAATTGCTCGGCAGCCGGAATGAACTGGCCGGCGGTCGCCACCGTGCCGTCGGCGCGCAACATGCGCAGCAGGCCTTCGTAATGCACGACCTCCTTGGTCTTCGCGCTCACGATAGGCTGATAGGCAAATACAAGACGGCGCTCGTTCAGCGCGGCCACCACCTCATCGGCAACCGCCATCAGGCGCAGGCGCGCGGTTTCGCGCTGGGGCGATTTGGCATAGACGGCGAAACCGTCGCGCCCCGCGCTGCGCGCGCGGTCGAGCGCTTCCTCGGCGCGCAGCATCGCTTCCTGGCTCGATGAGGCGCCCGACGGTAGCCACACCGCACCCACCGAAACGGTAGCCGACACCGTGCCCGCGCGCGTTTCGATGACGGAATTGCGCACGGATGCGCGCAGCCGCTCGGCAACCAGCGCGATTTCGCGCTCGCTGCAATTGCGCAAGATCACGCCGAGCTTGTTGCCCGCGATGCGCCCGATAATGTCGCTGCCGCGCAGCGTGCCCGAAAGCCGCTCGCCCGCCGCCACGATCACTTCGTCCGCGGCGCCGAAGCCGTAAGCCTCGTTGATCATCGCAAGCCGGTCGATGGAGGCCACAAGATAGGCGCAATGGCGCTCCTCTGCCTTGGCCGCATCGATGGTCTCGGCCAGTTCGGCGCGCAGGGATGTGCGGTTCAGATGGCCGGTGAGTTCGTCGCGCGTGGCAAGATAGGTAAGCCGCTGCGCCTCGCGCCGTTGATCGGTGATGATGCGCAGCACGCCGGCAAGCCGCTCCGCGCCGCCTTCGGAATCGGCAAAGCGCACGCCGCGCATTTCAAACCACACGCTACCCATGGCGGATGCCGCTTCGAATTCGAGATCGAAGGCGCAATCCCGCTCCTGGCCGTTTGCAACGAGGACTTCCAGTTGCTCGCGGCCCGCCTCGCCCATCCAGTCGCGGAATGTTTCGCCACGGCGCAAGCGATCGGAATCGGGGTGATGGGTGAGAATGTCGTCGGCGCCGTCCCAGCTTATGCGGTCGTCGCGCAACGTCCAGTCGAACGTCATCATGCGCGCGCCCGCTACCGCCAGCCGCAGGCGTTCGACATCGTGCACGGCAGCCAGCGACCGAATCCCGTCCGCCGGCTGCTTGGGAAGCATCTGACTCAGCACAACCACCATCCCAGGTCCTTTATCGGGCCTTTAAAACGATCATGGAGGTGGGGAATTAAAAAAGCTGAAACTTTTAGGGCAGTGGCGCGCTGCGCCAGCGCCTTGTGCGCTTTGCCTTAAAGAGAGGTTATGAGCGGCAATGGCACAGTCGAAAATCGGCGGCGCGGCGGACGGATATGGTTTGCACGCCTTGCGTTCGCGCGCGGCATTGCCGTTGTGCCCCACCGTTTCGATAGTGAACGCGACGGCGCGCGCGGGCAAGCGCTTGCCATCGCGCGATGAAACCACAAAGACAAAACCGTCCCGTTTCGAAACAGATTTGAGGCCGGATTGGAACGGCCGGGGCTTCGATCCGCATATTTTGGCGCGGGCTCATGGACGGATCATGACGAAAAACGAATATCCGCAGAGACCGCAAATCCGATCTCAGTCCCTCCGGCGCGCGAGCAGCGATTGCAATTCTTCCAGCTTGCGCTCGACGCGCTCGAGCCGCAGCACGAGATCGGCCATCGCATCGCTTTTCGGCACCGGCGTGGAAATGCCAGCGTGCCTGGCCACCTCTTCGGCGGGAACATTCAGAAGGGCCGCGATCAGCGACACATCGCGGGCGGAAAGCTCGCGCTGATCCTTCCACATTTCGGCGATCTCGGTTTCGTTCAGGCCGAGTGCGGCCGCCAGATCGCCGCGCGACAGATGCACGGACGCCAGCCGCGCATCGAACCATTCGCCATCGAAGAAAAGCGCCATGGCGCGAGCCTACACGGATTCACTCGATTGCGTTCCCCCCATGCTTCGACAGGCTCAGCATGAGGGATTGGCTCAACCCCTCACCCTGAGCCTGTCGAAGGGTGAGGAACATTCGCCTCGACCACGTCCCTACAACGCGGGCTTGCTCAGCATCGTGGCCCCGATGACGCGGCCATAGCCGCTTTTCTGAACCACCACCGCGATCTCGTCTTTCGCCGCACCGCCGATTTCCTGCCGAGGCAAATCGAGCGACACGGGCTGGCCCTTCCACAATCCCACCGCTTTCACATCCTGCACGATGTTGCGATAGGTGATCGTGTGGCCGCTGTTTTCGCCCGCGCTGATCGACACGGTCGCTTTGGGCAGAATGCGGAACAGCCAGATCGTGGCATCCGCGCCGTCGCCCGCGCCCACTTCGATATGAACCTCCGTGGAGGTCGTGGTGATCGTGATCGGCACGGCCGCCATATCCGCCTCGCGGTCGGAGATGGCGGCTTCGATGGCCTGCTCGCGGCTGCCGACGAGATCGTTCACGCCGTCCACGATCATCTGGGGCGTATAGACGCCGCCCCGGCCCATCGCCTCGGAATAGGATTTCTGCCGCGCGGTGTTGGCGTTGGAAGCAAGCGTGTCCTTCCAGCCCAGCATGTCCCAATAGGTGATGGGCAGGCTGAGGGCGAGCACATCGCGGCGATCGGCCAATTGCCCCATCAGCGCATCGGCCGGCACGCAGGAGGAGCAACCCTGGCTCGTATAAAGCTCCACCAGCACCGGCCTTGCCGGGCCGGGCGGCACGGGGGCGGCAATCGCAGCGGGGGCGTGCGGCTTGCGGACATGACGCGCGGCATGGCCGGCCATGGCGGGGGCGCCCGCGAAACCCGCAGCGAACGCAGCCGACGCCAAAATCAGGCGGCTAAAAGCGGTTTGACGAAATAGCATGAGAACAGAATAAGGTCCGTGCGCGGCCCTCTCCAGTCACTTCGGCTTGATGGGCGCGGCCCCCCGGCCTCCCCCGAGTTCGCATTCTTGCACGGCAGGCCGGTTCGTACAGACAAATCTGTCCGGCGGGCGCGATGACGCCAGCGTCAGCCTTTACGCCGCCAGAAGCCGCCTGAGCACGTAAGGCAAAATCCCGCCATTGCCGAAATAGGCCACTTCGTCTTCGGTCAGGATCATCAGCGTCAGCGGCAGATCGTACGCCTTTCCGTCCGCACAGGTGATCTTCGCGCTCACGCCCATGCGCGGCCTGATCGCGCCCGAAAGGCCCGGAATGTCGATCATCTCGCGGCCGGTGAGCGCGTAGTCCTTTCGCGTCTTGCCATTCGCGAACACAAACGGTGCGATGCCCATGCCGATCAGGTTCGAGCGATGGATGCGCTCGAAACTTTCGGTGATGACGGCGCGCACGCCCAGAAGCTTCGGCCCCTTCGCGGCCCAGTCGCGCGACGAGCCCGTGCCATATTCCTTGCCGCCGATCACGACCACAGGCACGCCGTCTTTTTCGTAAGCCATCGCGGCATCGAAAATCGGCATTTCCGCGCCGGAAGGTTGTTTCGCGGAATAATAGATCGTGTTGCCGCCTTCCTTCCCACCCATCATTTCGTTCTTGATGCGGATATTGGCGAATGTTCCGCGCACCATCACTTCATCATTGCCGCGCCGCGAGCCATAGGAATTGAAATTCTTCGCCTCGACACCGCGCTCGATCAGATAGCGCCCCGCCGGTCCGTCCTTCTTGATGGAGCCTGCCGGCGAAATGTGATCGGTGGTGATGGAATCGCCGAACAGCGCCAGGATGCGCGCGCCTTTGATGTCGGCAACCGCGCCGGGCTTCTTGCCCATGCCGTCGAAATAAGGCGGGTTCTTCACATAGGTCGAGGCCTTGTCCCACGCATAGGTTTTGCCCTTGGTGATCTTGACCTTCTTCCAGTCCGCGCCGCCATCGAACACATTGCCGTAGCGCTTGCGGAAACTCGCGGGCGTCACCGCCTTGCGGATCGTGTCGGCAATCTCTTTCGGCGAGGGCCAGATATCTTTCAGATAGACGGGCTTGTTCTTGCCGTCATAACCGACAGGTTCTTTCGTCAGATCGAGATTGATCGAACCCGCCAGCGCATACGCCACCACCAGCATCGGCGAGGCGAGATAATTCGCGCGCACCTGCGGATGCACGCGGCCTTCGAAATTGCGATTGCCGGAAAGAACCGCTGCTGCCACCAGATCGCCTTCCGTCACGGCTTTGGCAATGTTGTCCGGCAGCGGGCCGGAATTGCCGATGCAGGTTGTGCAGCCATAGCCGACAAGATCGAAGCCGAGCTTGTCGAGATAAACATTCAAGCCCGCCTTCTCCAGATAATCGGTAACGACCTGGCTTCCCGGCGCCAGCGACGTCTTCACCCAGGGCTTCACTTTCAGCCCGCGCTCAACCGCTTTTTTCGCAACCAGCCCGGAGCCGATCATCACGGATGGATTTGATGTGTTGGTACAGGAGGTGATCGCGGCGATCACCACATCGCCATGGCCGATGGAATAGTTGGCGCCATCCACTTTCACGCGGCGGTCGGCATCGGCGTCTTTCTTGAACACATCTTTCATCGCAACCGCGAATTCGCGCGACGCATTGACGAGCGAGACGCGATCCTGCGGGCGGCGCGGGCCTGCAAGGCTCGGCTCCACTTTCGTGAGGTCCAGCGAGAGCGTGTCGGTGAACATCGGCTCGGCACTTTTCGAATTGCGATAGAGCCCCTGCGCCTTGGCATATTTCTCCACCAGCGACACGCGCGCGGATTTGCGGCCCGTGGCTTTCAGATAGCGCAGCGTTTCGGCATCGATGGGAAAAAATCCGCAAGTCGCGCCATATTCCGGCGACATGTTGGCGATGGTGGCGCGGTCTTCGAGCGTCATCTCGTCAAGGCCCGGCCCATAGAACTCGACGAACTTCCCGACCACGCCCTTCTTGCGCAGCATCTCCGTAACCGTGAGCACGAGATCGGTGGCGGTCACGCCCTCGCGCAATTTGCCGCTGACGCGAAAGCCGATCACTTCGGGAATGAGCATCGAAATCGGCTGGCCGAGCATCGCCGCTTCGGCTTCGATGCCGCCCACGCCCCAGCCGAGTACCGACAGATCCATTGACCATCGTGGTGTGGCTGTCGGTGCCGACCAGCGTATCGGGGAAGGCATATTCGACGGTCTTTTTTCCGTCTTTGATTTTGCGCGTCCACACCGTCTGCGCCAGATATTCGAGATTGACCTGATGGCAGATGCCGGTGCCCGGCGGCACGACGCGAAAATTCGCAAAAGCCTGCTGGCCCCAGCGCAGAAATGCGTAACGCTCTTTGTTGCGCTGATATTCGATGACGACGTTCTTTTTGAAGGAATTGCGCTTGCCGAAATTATCGACCATCACCGAATGATCGATGACGAGATCCACTTCCGCGAGCGGATTGATCTTTTCGGGATCGCCGCCCAGCGCCTTCATCGCATCGCGCATGGCGGCGAGATCGACCACCGCGGGCACGCCGGTCAAATCCTGCATCAGCACACGCGCGGGCCGGAACGCGATTTCGCGATCCGAAGATCTCTTCTTCAGCCAGTCGGCCACCGCCTTGATGTCGGCCTTCGTGACCGTGGAGCCGTCTTCGTAGCGCAACAGATTTTCCAGCAGCACCTTCATCGAATAGGGCAGCTTCGAAATGCCCTTCAGGCCGTTTTTCTCCGCCGCGATGAGGCTGAAATAGGCATAGGTTTTGCCGCCCGCCGTCATCGTGCGGCGGGATTTGAAACTGTCGGGATGGCTGGTCACGGATAAGTCCCTTGCGCCAGGGTTGCGATGGGATTGAATGAGGCGTGGTTTAGTCAGTTTCGATCTGGATTCCAAGGGAGAAGCCGGTGGGTGCGAATGTGATTGTGGAGCGTAACGGTCCTGTGACGACCGTGATCCTGAACCGGCCGGAGGTGCGCAACGCCGTGGACCGGCCCACCGCCGAGGCGCTTTCGGCCGCGTTTCTCGAATTCGAGCGCGATGACAATGCGTTGGTGGCGGTTTTGTGGGGCGCGGGCGGCGCGTTTTGCGCGGGCGCGGACCTCAAGGGCGTGGCCGACGGGCGCGGCAATCGCACGGTTCCGCCCAAAATTGGTGCGGATTTCGATCCGCTGGCGGGCGACGCACCCATGGGCCCGACGCGGCTGAAACTGACGAAGCCCGTAATCGCCGCGATTGCGGGCCATGCGGTGGCGGGCGGGCTGGAGCTTGCCTGCTGGTGCGATCTGCGCGTGGCGGAGGAAGACGCGATCTTCGGCGTGTTCTGCCGCAGATGGGGCGTGCCGCTGATCGACGGTGGCACGGTGCGCCTGCCGCGCCTGATCGGGCAATCCCGCGCGCTCGACATGATCCTCACGGGACGGCCCGTCGCGGCGATGGAAGCCTTTGCCATGGGCCTTGCCAATCGCGTGGTGAAAAAGGGCACCGCGCGCGAGGAAGCGGAAAAACTCGCCGCCGATATCGCGCGCATGCCGCAAATCTGCATGAAGGGCGACAGATCGTCTGTGTACGAACAATGGGACCTCGATTATGCCCATGCCATGGCCAATGAATTTTCCCATGGCGAAAAGACGCTGCGAAGTGGGGAGGCCGTGCGCGGCGCCATGCGCTTTTCGTCCGGCAAGGGCCGCGGCGGGAGTTTTGAGAATATCTGAATTCTTTCCCCATGCTTCGACAAGCGCACCCTTCGACAAGCTCAAGGTGAGGGGTTGAACCAATCCCTCATGCTGAGCCCGTCGAAGCATGAGGGCAACGCCACACCTTATTATTGCCCAATTCCTCGCCGATAAAGTAGCGCCTGTGGGGGCACGGAGCGCTGGTCGCTCCGCTTTTGCTTCGTGAGATTCGATGGCCGGCCCGCGCTTTGCATTTGCCGCCGCTTTTGCGCTCGCCTGTTTGGCGGGCGCGGCCGTACACGCGCAAGTCCCGCTCGCCGACCGGCTCTCGAGCGAGAAACTCGCCGACATCCTGCCGGGACAATATCAGGCGGGTGACGACGTGAAATTCACGCTCGACGACGCGACCGGATATTTTCTGCTGCGCTTTGCGGGCGATCCGGAAGTGTTCGTGCTTTACAGCGATTACGCCTCGCTTGGCGGGCGCGTGCTCAAATATGATTCCGGCGAGACGGCACTGCAGATTGCGGGCTGGGGCGGCATGACGCTTTATACCGACGCCAAACCCGGCGGACTTCCCGCCACGCGCACCGGAGATTCGGTGGCGCCCGCGCTGCAATCGGTTTCGCTCGCCGACATGCAGAACGCGACGGACGACGAAAGCGAGCATCTGGCCTATATGCGCCGGCTCAATCTCAGCTTCGATGCGGACTGGAAAGCGCTTGCGGACGACGACGCATTGCGCGCGCGCGCTTTCGATGCGCTGGAAAACACGGCCCGCGGCATCGACCGTTTCGCGACCTCGCAGGACGGGCGCAAGGCGCTGGCGCAGCGTTTCACCCGCGTGCTGATCGCGGTGGGCGACAAGCCGACGCTGTCGATCAACGCCAAGACGCTGATTGCCACCTTCAACCCGGACCATGGCTATCGTGGACGCGCATCCTCGCGCGCCATCGCGCGCGCGCTCGGCCGGTTGCTGCATGTGAAATAAAAAAGATTCACGCGGAGGCGCGGAGCCGCGGAGTTCTTTCTTGGCGTCAAAACCGTAGCAATTTCGGAAGATTTTTCTGGCGCGCTTCGCGCGCCGATTCTTCTTTTCTCCGCGTCTCCGCGTGCGCTTCTTTCTGCCATTCAAAGGAGCGGCGCGCCGCGCGCGACCAGCGTGCGGATTCCGGCGGCGACCGAGCGCGCATCGTCGAGCGCGTTGTGCGCGCGGCCCTTGAAATCCGCGCCAACCAGCGGGCCGACATCGCAGGCATGAAGCCCGCGCAAATCGTAGCCCTGCCCCATCAGCCACGGGATCATATTGATATAGAGCGGCAACGGCGGCGCATCGGTTATGCCGTAAAGCCTGAGATTGTCCGTCAGCACCAGATCGTCGCGGCCAAAAGCGATGATCGGCCCGCCTGCCGCAAAATCCACGAATCCTCGATAGGCTTCCGCGAAATCCACCCCGCGCGCCTCGACCTCTTCATTGGTGACGCCGATCAGCTTCACCAGATAGTCCGACAGCACGGAATTCAGCCGCGGCTTCACCAGCACCTCGAACCAATCCGTCTCTTCGAGCGTTATGGGGTCGAGCCGGACCGCGCCCACTTGCACGACTTCCTTGAACTCGCCGGGGCCGAGCCAGCGCCGCGCCATGGAGCCTTCCCAGGCGGTGAATTCGAGGTCGAAGACGGTGATCGGAAGCTGTGGACAAGTGACCATGCTGGAATCAAACCGGGGGATGACGGGCGGTTAATACATTCTTAACGCTCACAGGCGAGCGTAAGAAACCAACAGTTCGAGGCGCGCAATGGCTGCCATCAAGCAGGTGAACATAGTACCGGTCGCGGTGCCAGTGTCGCGACCCGGCGATCCCCATGCCGAGATCGCCCACCTCGCCGAGCTTCACGCCGAGGCATATGAAACAGCCCTTCTCGCCAATCTTCTGGGACGCGCGCCCTATGCCATGGTGGCGCTGGCCGTTGCGGCCGGCCTGACGGTGGCGTTTGCGGCGGCCTCGATGCCCGCCGCCCAGATCGTGACATGGCTGGTGCTGATGATCGCGGGCCTTGGCGCCATGGCGCGCGCCTATGGACAGGCGATTGCCGCACCCTTCGAGCGGGCCGCGCTGAAATCCTTCGCGCAAGACCTGAACGCCATCACGCTTTATCTGGGCTTTGTCTGGGGCGCGGGCGCGTTTCTGGCGCTGCCGCCGGGGAGCGGAATCTTTGCGGGCCTCGTCTTCGCCGCCGGCATGTCGGCGATCTTCGCCGGGCTGGCGCGCCAGCGCAGCATCGCGCTCTGCTTTCTTGCGCCCGCAAGCGTGCTGACCGCCTTTGCCGCGGTGCTGGGGACGGGAGGCGCGCTGGGCGCGGCCATCGTCCTGATCGGCGGGGGTGCCGTGGCGGGCGCGATCTGGTTTGCCTCCCGCTGGCCCGGAAATGCCCGTCCGGCGCTGCAAACGGGCTGAATCTCCTTACATATTAAGCAGTCCCGCATTGGGCCCGCCCGATGTTAGGGCTATTGTCGCAGCCGGCCGCTAGAATGCCGCGGCAATCCTGACGCGCACGCGAATGGATCATTATGACGCCCGATCCTGCCCCAATCGGCGATTTGCCCAATGGCGACGACCTCGACGCCGCCGAACGGCTCGATGCCGCGGCGAAGCTCCTGAAAGCGGCCGAGCCGGGCGTGGCCGAGTTTTTTGCAACACTCTATCGCGGCGCGCCGCCCGACGATGTGAACCGCTACGCACCGGAATCGCTGGCAGCCCTTGCCCGTCTCGTCTTCGAACACACCGCCACGCGCAAGCAAGGCAAGACGGATGTGACGCTTTCGGAATTCCGCGCGCAGGCCGACGATCATGTGCGCAACGAACTCGTCCTCATCGCGATCAATGACGACATGCCGTTCCTGTTCGATTCGCTGGTGGGCGAAGTCAACGAGCAGGGCGCGCGGATTCTGGCGCTGTTCCATCCCATCATGAACGTCACGCGCGATGGCGAAGGCATTCGTGGCGCCACCGGCGCCACCTTCCGCGAAAGCGTGATCGTGCTGGTGCTCGATCCCATGTTGAGCGAGGAGCGCCGCGACGCACTCGTGACCGGCGCGCAGAACACCTTCACACAAGTCCGCCTTGCCGTGCGCGACTGGCGCAAGATGATCGCGCATCTGAAAGCCACGATTGCGGAGCTTCAGCAAAACTCGCCCAAAGTCAGCCGCGAGGAATTGAACGAAAGCGTGGCGTTTCTCGAATGGCTTTCCGACAATCATTTCACCTTTCTGGGCGCGCGCGATTACGCCTTCACCGAGGCGGGCGGCGGCAGGCTTGAGGCCATCACCGAATCCGGGCTTGGCGTGCTTGCCGATCCGGATGCGCGCGTGATCCGGCGCGGCGAGGATCGCGCCTCGCTGACGCCCGAAGTGCGCGCCTTTCTCACCCAACCTTCGCCGCTCATCATCACCAAGTCGAACGAACGCAGCCGCATCCATCGCCATGTGCATATGGATTATATCGGCGTGAAAATGTTCGATTCGAAGGGCAAGCTCACCGGCGAGCGCCGCTTTGTCGGCCTCTACACATCCAGCGCCTATAACCGCAGGCCCGGCGACATTCCGCTGCTGCGCCTGAAAGTGCGCCATGTGCGCGAGCGCGCCGGTTTCGCGCCCGACAGCCATGACGGCAAAGCGCTCGCCCACATTCTCGACACCTATCCGCGCGACGATATTTTCCAGCTATCCGACGACGAACTCACCACCATCGCGCTAGGCATCCTGCGCCTCGGCGAGCGGCCGAAAGTGCGCGTGTTCCTGCGCTTCGACCGCTTCGACCGTTTCGTCTCCGCCCTCGTCTATGTGCCGCGCGACCGCTACGACACGCGCGTGCGCGAGAACATCCACGCCATTCTGGCAAAGGCGTTCAACGGGCGCATGTCGTCGGCCACGCCGATGCTCGACGATTCCATGCTGGCGCGCGTGCATTACATCATCGGGCGCAATGACGGGCCGCGCCCCTTTGTCGATACGCGCGTGCTGGAAGGCGAAATCCGCGACGCCATCCGCACCTGGGAAGACGGTTTCGCCGATGCGCTGATGGCCGCACACGGCGAAAGCGAAGGCATGAAGCTGTTCAATCGCCACAACGCGGCATTTCCCGCGCGCTACCGCGATGCGTTCACGCCGGAAGAAGCGGTGCGCGATCTGGACGAACTCGAACGCCTGAGCGCGCGCCACAACGGCCCGAAGATCGAAGCGCGCGCCTATCGCACGCCGCGCGACGCGCACACCGCATTGCGCCTGAAACTTTATCTTCTGGGCGGCGTGCTGCCGCTTTCGGCGTCGCTGCCCGTGTTCGAAAATCTGGGCTTGCGCGTGATCGCGGAGGATTCCTATCCCGTGTCGCTCGAAACCGGCGCGGGCTGGCGCGGCGACGGCGCGGTGCTCGATTTTTCGATGGAGCGCGGCGACGAAGGCCCCGCCGATCTTTCGAGCATCAAGGCCCCGCTTCAGGATGCGTTCCACGCCGTGATGAACGGTGCTGCCGAAAGCGACGGCTTCAACCGGCTTGTGATCGGGGCGGGGCTTTCGTGGCGCGATGTTTCCATCCTGCGCATGGCCGCGAAATTTTTGCGGCAGGCCGGGATTCGCCTTCAGCCAGGATTATGTGGAACAGGCGCTGGCGCGAAATCCCGATATCGCTTCGCTGCTGGTGGCGCTGTTTCACGCGCTGCACAATCCCGATGAGGCCGAAGACCGCGACGAGATCGCCGCGAAAATCCGCGACCGCATCGATGCGGCGCTCAACGACGTGCCCAGCGCTCGATGACGACCGCATCATCCGCCGCCTGCGCAACGTGATCGATTGCGTGCTGCGCACGAATTTCTGGCAAGGCGCGGACAAACCGTATATCGCGATCAAGCTCGACAGCCAGAAGCTCGACGAATTGCCCGCGCCGCACCCGCTGGTCGAAATCTTCGTCTATTCGCCCGAGGTCGAAGGCGTGCACTTACGCTTCGGCAAGGTCGCGCGCGGCGGCATCAGATGGAGCGACCGGCGCGAGGATTTCCGCACCGAAATTCTGGGCCTTGTGAAAGCGCAGCAGGTGAAGAACGCCGTCATCGTGCCGGTGGGTTCGAAGGGCGGCTTTTACCCCAAGCAATTGCCGGTGAACGCGCCGCGCGAAGAGGTGCAGGAAGCCGGCATCGCCGCGTACAAGACTTTCATCAACGCGCTGCTCGATCTCACCGACAATATCCATCACGACGGCACCGTGATTCCGCCCGCGCGCGTGGTGCGGCGCGATGGCGACGATCCCTATCTCGTCGTCGCCGCCGACAAGGGCACGGCGAGTTTTTCCGATATCGCAAACGGCATCGCGATTGCGCGCGGCTTCTGGCTCGGCGATGCGTTCGCGAGCGGCGGCAGCCATGGCTACGACCACAAGAAAATGGGCATCACCGCGCGCGGCGCATGGGAAGCGGTCAAGCGTCACTTCCGCGAAATGGGCCGCGATATCCAGCGCGAGCCGTTCACCGTCATCGGCGTGGGCGACATGTCGGGCGATGTGTTCGGCAACGGTATGCTGCTCTCGACGCAAACGCGATTGCTTGCCGCCTTCGATCATCGTCACATTTTCATCGATCCCGATCCCGGCGCGAAAGCCTTTGCCGAGCGCAAGCGCATCTTCGACCTGCCGCGCTCAAGCTGGGCCGATTACGACAAATCGCTGATCTCCAAGGGCGGCGGCGTGTTCGCGCGCAGCTTGAAGGAAATCGCGCTGACGCCGGAAATGAAATCGCTCACGGGCATCTCAAAAGAAAAAGTCTCGCCCGCCGAAATGATAAAGGCGCTCTTGAAATCCGAAACCGATCTTCTGTGGTTCGGCGGCATCGGCACCTTCATCAAATCCGCCGCGCAGAGCAACGCGGATTCGGGCGACCGCGCCAATGATGGAGTGCGCGTCAATGGCGCCGATGTGCGCGCGAAAGTGATCGGCGAAGGCGCCAATCTCGGCCTCACGCAATTGGGCCGCGTCGAATATGCGCTCGCGGGCGGGCGGCTCAACACCGACGCCATCGACAATTCGGCGGGCGTCGATACATCCGACCACGAAGTGAATCTGAAAATCCTGTTCAGCGGGCCGTTGCGGCGCGGCGAACTCTCCGAAGATTCGCGCGATGCGCTGCTCGCCGAAATGACCGACGATGTGGCGGCGCATGTGCTGCGCGACAATTACGATCAGACGCTCGCATTGTCGGTCGCGCAATCGCGCGGCACCGACGATCTCGACGCCCATGGCCGCTTCATCCGCGATCTGGAGCGGCGCGGGCGGCTGGACCGCGCGGTGGAATTTCTCCCCTCCGATGAAGAATTGCGCAAGCGCGCGCTCGCCAATGCCGCGCTGACGCGGCCCGAACTCGCGGTGCTGCTGGCCTACGCCAAGCTCGATCTCGATTCCGAAATCGTCAAAAGCGATGTGCCGGACGATGAATATTTCCTGCCGGAGCTTACCGGATATTTCCCGCAAAAAGCCGCCGCGCGCTTTCGCGGCGAAATGGAAAACCATCGCCTGCGCCGCGAAATCATTTCGACCGTTCTTTCCAACCGCATCGTCAATCTCGCCGGCCCCGTTTTCATCCATCGCATGAAGGAAGTGTCGGGCGCGCCCGCCTCCGCCGTTGCGCGCGCCTTTGTGCTCGCCGATGGCGCGTTCGGATTGTCGGCGCTGAAAGCGCGCATCGATGCGCTGGATCTCAAAATCCTCGCCGGTATCCAGACCTCGATGTATGCCGACATCGCCGAATTGCTGCGCCGCCTGGGCCTCTGGTTCATCGTCAACGTTCCCGGCAATGCGGCGCTTGGCGACATGATCGCGCGCTATCGCGCGGGCACCGATCAATTGCGCGGCACGTTTTCCTCGCTGATCTCGCCTTACGAAGCCCATGACACCGAAGCGCGCATCGCCGAATTGACGAAGGCGGGCGCGCCGCTCGAAATGGCCGAGGATGTGGCGGTGCTGCCGCTGCTCAGCGCCGCGCCGGAGATTGTGCAGCTCGCCTTTTCGCGCGCGCTCGATATCGATCTCGTCGCGGGCGCCTATTTCGCGATCGGCGAAAGTGTCGGGCTCGATCGCTTGCGCGGGCTTGCGTCGCGGATTGTGGCGATCGAGCATTGGGATCGCCTCGCCATCCGGCGTATCCGCGACGATCTCTTCGCCGGACAGCGCGCGCTCACCGCGCATGCGCTGGTGAAATTCGAAGGCGACAAGACCGACACCACGCGCGAGGATGGTGCTGCCGCCGTGAAAGTCTGGGCCGAGGCGCATGCCGAGATGCTCTCGCGCACGCGCGAATTCCTCGCCGAACTCGAACGCACGGGTGATCTGTCGATTGCCAAGCTCACGCTTGCGAACAGCCAGATACATGAATTGGCGGGGCAATGATTTTCCTCCCCCGTTTACGGGGGAGGTGCTGAGCGAGCACTTCGCGAGTGAAGCGAAGGGGGCGGGCTCGGCGTTCACCCCCTACCCCGCCTTCGGCGGTACTCCCCCGTAAACGGGGGGAGAAATTATCTTGGCGCCATCCTGATCGCGCCGTCGAGCCGCACGCTTTCGCCGTTGAAATAGCCGTTGGTAATCATCGCGAGCGCGAGCGCGGCGTATTCCACCGGGTTCCCCAGACGCGGCGGAAACGGCACCTGCGCGCCGAGCGCCTGTTTGACCTGTTCGGGTGCGGCGGCCAAGAGCGGCGTATTGAAGATGCCGGGAAGAATTGTGTTCACCCGGATTCCTTCCTGCGCCAGATCGCGCGCAATCGGCAATGTCATGCCGACCACGCCACCCTTCGATGCGGAATAGGCGGCCTGCCCAACTTGTCCATCCTGTGCGGCAACCGAAGCGGTGTTCACAATCGCGCCGCGTTCGCCGCCCTCCAGCGGATCGAGGCTCAACATGCCCTGCGCCGCATAGGCCACGCAGCGAAATGTGCCGACAAGATTGATCTGCACGATGAAGTCGAACGCCTCGGTCGGGAAGCGGCGGATCTCGCCGGTCTTCTTGTCGCGCGAAGCGGTCTTGATAGCGTTGCCGGTGCCCGCGCAATTCACAAGAATGCGCTCCTGACCGTTTGCCGCACGCGCCTTTTTAAATCCTTCGGCGACGCTTTCCTCATTCGTCACATCGACGCGGCAGAACACCCCGCCGATTTCGCCCGCCACCGTTTCGCCCTTGCTGGTGTTCAGGTCGAAGATCGCAACCTTCACGCCGTGGCCGGCGAGCGCGCGCGCGGTCGCCTCGCCCAAACCGGAAGCGCCGCCGGTAACGATTGCCGAAATCTTTGAACTCAGTTCCATGGATTTTCCCTTCGTGGATGGCTTTGCCCACTCTTAGACGTTTGGCAGCACCCGGAAAAGGCCGGAAAACGGCGGCGGACGGGCGGCCCCTTTTCAAGCCTCGCCAGCCGCCCGATATTAAAGCCATGGAATTCGATCCTTCGGCCGCGCAGCTTCCCGCCGTCATCGCCCGCAACACGCGCACGGTGGAAAAGAGCTTCTGGCAGAAGCTGCTGCGCGTGGCGGGGCGCATTCCCTTTGCGGAGGAACTGGCGGCGGCCTATTTCTGCGCCACCGATCCGGCCACGCCCTCGCGCGTGCGCGCCATCCTGATTGCCGCACTGGCCTATTTCGTCATCCCCATCGACGCCATTCCCGATTTCGTGGCGGGGCTGGGCTACACCGACGACGCGGCCGTGCTTGCCGCGGCAATCGGGCTTGTGTCGGGCCACATCAAGCCGCGCCATCATGCGCGCGCGCGCGCAGCACTCGGCCTTCCCGAACCGAAAGACGAGTAATGCGCTACGCCGATGTCGAGGCGCATTGCCGCGCGATGTCCGGCGTGACGCGCGAATTTCCTTTCGGCGATTCTTTGGTGTTCAAGGTCGGCGGAAAAATGTTCGCGATGATTGCGATGGGCGACGGCAAACCTTCCGGCGTTTGGTTCAAGGCAGGGGAGACGAGCGCGCGAATCCTCACGCAAATTCCCGGCATCAAACCGTGCCCCTATCTCGCACGCGCTCATTGGGTGGCGATGGACAATCTCAAAGCCCTGAAAGCACGCGAACTGCGCGAATATCTCACGCGCGCGCATGCGCTGGTGGCGCAGGGACTATCGAAGAAGAAACGCGCAAGCCTCGGCATTGCCGAACGCGAAACCTTCGATCCGTTTTCGTGAATTGATCCTCATGCTTCGACGGGCTCAGCATGAGGGGGATAGCCACTCCCTCACCCTGAGCTTGTCGAAGGGTGGAGACAACAATTCAAATAGGGAAATGAAACTCTAATTCGAAACCGCAAGCCGCGCGCGATGCTCGGCGGGTGCGCGTTCGGGCGCGGCGCGGATGAATTCCACCGCGATGCCGTTTTCATGATGCCGCGCGATGCGCCCGGCCATCTGACCGATCAGCACCGTCTCGCCGATGGGCGGGCGGTTCTCGGTCTTGAGCGAGACGCCCGACAGCGACAGGTCGAGCACTTCGCACGACACGATATCGCCGTTGGAGCGGGTGAAGCTCGCAAGCCCGCGCGTGGGCGCGCGCTCATGGCGGCGCAAGCCTGCTTCATCGACGATGCCGCGGTTCATCAAAAGCATGAGCTGTTCGGTGATGCGCTGGCGCTTCAGCGCGGAGCAGTTGAACCGCACGCCGAAGCCGCCGCCGGAGGGGCGCGTGACCTGCCCTTCGAAACGGCCGAAGCCATCGACATAGAGGATGACCTGGGTATCGGGGTCGGGCTCGAAATCGCCCGCGATCTGCGCGCCGCCGGGCGACAGGTCCAGCACCTTGCAGGTGCCCTCGCGGCCGTCGGCGGGGACGAAAAGCCGGCCGGGCAAATCGACGCTGACCCGGCGATAACGCCTGCGGTCGGCCTTCGAACGGGCCACTTGCTGCTCGGCGTCCTCTGTCATGCCTAACGCCGGACCGGCCGCGGCCCGGCTCCTGTCTTTGGCTTCTATTGCTCTTTTTAATCCAGAGACAGTCAACGGGAAGTTTACGTACCGGCCGCTTTGTTATCTTTTTGTTGGAAATCAACAGGGGCTTAACCTTTGGGGGCTGTTGGGGGTATAGGAGGTACGATAACGCTCGCCGACCAAGCGCGCCTGCCGGGCAATGGGCGTCCGGGCCGGGCCCGCAATCAGGGGACTGAACACAATGGCATTCGGATTACCTTCGCGAAATTCACGCGGAGCGGCCATCGCGGCCGTTCTGTTTGGCGCATTGGCGCTGGCGGGCTGCGGTGGCTCGGCCTTCGACGATCTAAGCGACACCACGCCGCAAGGCTCGGCGTTCCAGACCGCGCTCTACAAAAACTACGCCTATCTCGCGCGCTCCTTCGGCGCGGTGGGACAGGCGTCGGGGAGTTCGTTCGACTCCGACTCTTCCATGTCGCTCGACGACGTGGATGACACGGTGGCCGATCTCGCCGAGGCCTATGCCCAGAAAGCCGTGGATGCGGCCAATGGCCAGGATGTCGAGCCGGAAGACGCGCCCGACGACAACACCGATGCGCAGAACATGCGCGTGCGCCTTCTGACAGCACTCGATCAGGGCCGCGACAAGTCGCCCGGCGATGCGGCGCGCGCCCAGGCCGATTACGATTGCTGGATCATGGATGCGACGGTGGATTCGCAAGCCGACGCTTCGCGGCGCTGCCGCCAGTCGCTGGATGCGTCTCTCGCGCGCCTCGAACAGGATGTGGGCGGCATCGAGCAGCCCGCGCCGGAAGCAGCGCCCGTGGAGAGCGCACCCGCGCCTGCTCCCGCACCCGAAGCGGCACCCGCGCCCGCACCCGCAGGCGGCGACTATGAAGTCTTCTTCGACTTCGACTCATGGACGCTGACGGCCGAGGACCTGACCACCATCACCAACGCCATCGATGCGGCGCGCAAGGGTGGCCAGAGCCATATCAGGGTCGTCGGACACACGGACACCTCTGGGCCGTCGGACTACAACCAGCGTCTCTCCGAACGCCGCGCCAAAGTGGTCAAGGAAGTCATGGTCCAGATGGGCGCGCGGCCCGCCTCGATCCAGACCTCCGGCGTCGGCGAAACCGATCTGGCGGTCCAGACCGGCGACGATGTGCGCGAGCCCAAGAACCGGCGTTCGGTCATCTCGCTGGTGCCGTGAGGTAAGCGCCCACGTTTCCTCCCCCTGAAAGGGGGAGGTCGGCTCCCCTGCACTCGTTGCGGGGGAGCCGGGTGGGGGTCCGCAACATGACCCCTCCCTGAAACATTCTCCGCTTCGCTGCGAATGTTTCGTCCCTCCCCTTTCCGGGGAGGGAATCTCTTGCGCGACACACAAGTCAGCTTTGGGCTAAAGTTCCGGCCAGAGGAACAAGGGCCATATCTCCATGAAAGCCTATGACTACATCATCGTCGGCGCGGGCAGCGCCGGCTGCGTGCTCGCCAACCGGCTCAGCGCCGATCCCACCATCGAGGTGTTGCTGATCGAAGCGGGCGGGCGCGACAATTCGGTCATGATCCATATGCCCGCGGGGCTCCCCCAGCTTCTGGGCAAGAAGAACAAATACAATTGGTACTACAACACCGAAGGCCAGCAGCATTTGAACGGGCGCAGCCTCTACTGGCCGCGCGGCAAAGGCTGGGGCGGATCGTCGTCGATCAACGGCATGATCTATATCCGCGGCCACGCGCGCGATTACGATCATTGGCGGCAGATGGGTTGCGAAGGCTGGTCGTGGGCCGATGTGCTGCCCTATTTCAAGCGCGCCGAAACGAATGAAAACGGCGGCGATGAATTCCACGGCGGCAATGGCCCGCTGAATGTGTCCAACGGACATTCGTCCAATCCGCTGTTCCGCGCCTTCCGCGAGGCGGGCCGCGAGGCGGGCTTTCCCGAAACGGGCGATTTCAACGGCTATCAGCAGGAAGGCTTCGGCCCCTACCAGTTCACCATCAACAAGGGAAAGCGCTGGAGTGCGGCGAGCGCTTACTTACGCCCCGCTTTGGAACGGCCCAACCTCACCATCGAATCCAACGCGCTTGTCAGCCGCATTCTTTTCGAGGGCAAGCGCGCGGTGGGCGTGGAGTTCGTGCAGAAGAAGCAAACGAAACAGGCGCGCTCCACCCGCGAAGTGATCCTGTCGGGCGGTGCGGTAAACACGCCGCAAACCTTGCTGCTCTCCGGCATCGGCGACGGCGATACGCTCAAGCGCTTCGGCATCCCGGTCGTCAGCGAATTGAAAGGTGTGGGCCAGAATCTTCAGGATCATCTGGATTGCTCGATCCAGTACGAATGTTCCCAGCCGATCACGCTCTTCAGCGCGCAAAAGCCGCACAACATGGTGCGCGTGGGCTTGCAATATCTCATCTTCGGCACGGGCATCGGCACCAGCCAGGGCCTGGAATCGGGCGCGTTCCTGAAAAGCCGCCCCGATCTGGAAACACCCGATCTGCAATATCACTTCATCGCCGCGCTGATGTTCGACCACACGCGCCGCAAGGCCGACCGCCACGGCTTCATGGCCCATGTTTGCCAGTTGCGCCCGGAAAGCCGCGGCTACATTTCCATCAAATCCACCAATCCTTCCGACGCGCCGCTGATCCAGCCCAATTATCTGGAAGCCGACGAAGACCGCCGCGCGCTGCGCGAAGGCGTGAAGATCGCCCGCGATGTGTTTGCGCAAAGCGCGTTCGATCCCTATCGCGGGCCGGAACTGATGCCCGGCGCGCATGTGCAAAAGGACGACCAGATCGACGCCTTCATCCGCAAGACCGCGGAGACGATCTATCACCCGGTCGGCACCGCCAAGATGGGCAAGGACAATCTGTCCGTGGTTGACACACAGCTCAGGGTTTACGGCGTGGAAGGCTTGCGTGTGGTGGATGCTTCCGTCATGCCGTCGTTAGTTTCCGGCAACACGAACGCGCCCACCATCATGATCGCGGAGAAAATCTCCGACGCGATGCTGAACCGCGCAGCCCTTGCTCCCGAAGCCGTGGCGGTGGCCGAAGACAACATGAAATCGCGCGCCGCGGCGGAATAATTCCGGTTCCGTCCTATGCCCCCATGCGTTTAACCTGTATGGTAGGCGTCATGAAGCGGGGCGGCTATCTTGTGTTGGTCGGGGCATTCGCGCTTGTGGCGAGTGCGGCGCGCGCGCAGACGGGCGACACCTCCTACAAGCTGAAAGACATGAATTTCGACATGTGGTGCCAGGAACAACAGCACCTGGATCCCGACCGTTGCGACCAGCGCCTGCCCGACGACGAAAAAGCCTTCGAGGCTTACGTCGATACGATCCAGAAATACGAGATTCCCTATTTGCAGGAACGCCAGAAGCGCGAGGATTACGATCGCACGCTTCTGCACAACGATCCGGTCGATAACCCCACACAGCCTTCGACGCCGCCGATGCAGCCGATCAATTCCGCGCCGCCGAAGTAAGACCCCCACCTGCTCGCACTGGCGTGCTCGCATCCTCCCCCTTTCAGGGAGAGGAAAAATTTTCGCGCGCTTAATTCCTCCCCCTGCAAGGGGGAGGTCGTCCTCCGAAGCTGCAAAGCAGCGAAGGAGGGCGGGTGGGGGTCAGTTCAAATGAAATCCCAAATCGCTCAACGCACCAGCTTCATCACCGGCGCCGCCACGATATCCAGCGCGCGCACCACATCCTTCATCATCTCGTCCATTTCGAAATGCAGCGTCGCGGGCTTGTCCGCCCGGTTGACGACAAGGCGCAGATGCGGGGCTCTGGGATGTTGCGGCGTGCGATAAGTGTCGCCCGGCGGCATGGGCGGGGGCGGCGGAATGTCGAGGGTGGAAAGCGGTTCGTTCTCCAGAACGAGCTTGGCGCCGATGAGCCGCTCGAAGCTGATGGGCCGTCCGCCCAATTGCGTCAGATCGGTCAGCACTTGGACCATGCCGACAAAGCGCGTGGGCGCGCCATCGCCGAACGTCACGGGCGCAAGCACCGTTTCAAGCTCCACCATGCCGCATTCGGCCGACGCGCCGATGGAGGAAACGCACACGGGCTGGCGCATGATGAGCGACTGATGCAGCAGCGCCGACAGCGCGCTTCGGCTTTGGGCTTCCCAATGGGAGAAATAATCCGCACCCTTGAGTTCGCGGCCGAAGCGTTCGCAGAGCGAGGTCCCGGCCAGGCGGTAAATCGGTTTCGACGGATCGGCGGCTTCCAGAATGAAAACATAAGACAGGATGCGCTTGATGGCGCGCGGATCGATGTCGGTCTGATCGGGCAGCGAGCGGCCCTTTCGCAGCCGGCTCCAATAGCCCACCAGCAAATGGCTGTTCCTGTGTTTCATCGCACGCCTGCTCCAGTTCGGGCAGAACCGTCTCGCTGTGAGACGACAAACCCCCGTCATGCCGGTTAAGGAGCGAAAGGCGTGCCAACGAAAATGCCGGGATTCAGCCCCAGGGGCCGCGATGGACGTCGCCGAAAAGCGGGATATGCGCCGATTTGAACAGGGGCGTTAGAACCGCGCCGACGACGAAGCCGCCGACATGGGCCCAGAACGCGACGCCCGGCTGGCTCGGATCGGAAAAGGCCGCACTTATCAGTTGCAGCACGAACCAGAAGCCCACCACCCACACGGCACTGATCTTCATCGGATAGAAGATGATGCCGAGCGGCACGATCACCGTCACGCGCGCGCGGGGATAGATAAGAACGTAAGCCGCCAGCACGCCGGAGATCGCACCCGACGCCCCCACCATGGGAATGTCGGACGCCGGATCCATGAAGGCCAGCGAAAGGGCCGCCGCCACGCCGCAGATCAGATAGAACAGCATATAGCGCGCATGCCCCATGGCGTCCTCGACATTGTTCCCGAAAATCCAGAGGTAAAGCATGTTTCCGGCGATATGCAGGAAGCCGCCATGCAGGAACATCGCGGTCACGATGGTGATGGCGGCAAGCTCCGTCTCGCCCCTGAGCAGCGTGACCGGCTTGAAGCCCAGCGCATACACCGCCGCATCGGCGCCCTTGCCCAGCGACAACTCCCAAAGAAACACCGCCACGCACAAAAGAATGATCGCCCAGGTGACGAAGGGCACAAGCCGCGTGGGATTATCGTCCGAGATCGGGATCATTTGGTGAAGCGATGTTTACCATCATTGGCGTCGAATTGTTCCATTAAGGCACATCTTGCACCGCTTCGGCCCGCCGCGGCATGGCATGGTTCGTGAAAACCAGCCTGTGGCACGAGGAGCTTAAGTCATGCCGCTGAAGCCTGTCATGTTCTTTGCCGCGAGTTTCGCGGCCGCCCTGCTTGCGGCATTGCCGCAGGCCAGCGCCGGCGGCAGCAGCAGCCATGGCAGTTACGGCACGGGCGGCAGCAGCTATGGCACGATCTCCGGCGGGCCTCATTGCCAGACGGGTTCCACGCTCAGCATCTACAAGCCCGTCACGATCACCAAGACCATCAACATCTACAAGCCCGTGACGATCGACAAGTCGGTCACCATCATCAAGAACATCGACAATTCGAAGAGCATCTCGATCAGCAAGAGCATCGTCATCAACAAGAACGTCGTCATCAACAAATCGGGCGGCGGCGAGGCCGAAGCCAGCGCCTTTGCCAGCGCCATGGCGAGCGCCAGCGCATCGGCGAGCGCGCAAGCCAATGTCACCGTCTATAACGGCTCGTACCAGGACGTGCGGGTCTTCAATCAGGGCGGCGGCGGTGCCGTCGGCGTGTCGGCGGAAGAAACCTGCCAGATGCAGATGGCCACCGTCGTCAAATCCATCCATGCGGTCTGCGAAGCGGACGGGCGCGAATTCGCGGCCTCCCACATGATCGCGGACACCTTCATCGATTCTTCCTATGAAGGCGAAGTGGCGCGCTGCCTGCCGGGCGCGATCCTGAAAGTCATCGTCGGCGATGTTCTGCAATCCGATCAGGGCATGGCGGGCACCTATGAACACGGCACCGTTCTGCAATGCGGCCCGCATGAGGCGCTGCGGCATTACAAGGACGGCATGCTGAAATGCGCGCCCGCCGTTCCGGTGAAGGACTGCACCGAGCGCACCAATCTGCGCCTCTACGGCACGGGCGATTTCTTCTTCTCCTTCCGCGCGCAGGTCTGCGCGGGTGCGGCCAAGACAGCTTCGGCACACGCGGTCGAGCTGAGCGGCATGGCGCTCGATGGCGGCGTCGGCGCGGATTCGGGCTACTGATCCTTCGTATTTCCGGCATCCGCTTCGCCGCTTCGGGGTGAGGCACCAGCACTTCTTGCGCGCACGGGTTCGGCTGGTATTGTGCGGGCGCTTCACATGCCCCCAACAGGACTAACCCCATGAATATCCATGAGTATCAGGCCAAAGAGGTCTTGCGCGGCTTCTGTGTTCCGGTGCCCCGCGGCAAAGCGGCCTTCACCGTCGATGAGGCGGTCGCGGCGGCGAAGGAACTGGGCGGGCCGGTCTGGGTGGTGAAGGCGCAAATCCATGCCGGCGGGCGCGGCAAGGGCGGCGGCGTGAAGGTCGTCAAATCCATCGAGGATGTGAAGCGCGAGGCCGAGCGCATGCTGGGCATGACGCTGGTGACGCATCAGACGGGACCGCATGGCCGTTTGGTGAAGCGCCTTTATATCGAAGACGGTTCCGCCATCGACCGCGAGCTTTATTTGTCGGCACTTGTGGATCGCGCGACCAGCCGCATCTCCTTCATCGCGTCCACCGAAGGCGGTATGGATATCGAAGAAGTCGCACACAAGACGCCGGAAAAGATTCAGACCTTCCAGATCGAACCGGCGGTGGGTTATTCGCCGTATGTCGGCCTCGACATCGCGACCGCGCTGAAGCTGAAAGGCGATGCCGCCAAGCAATGCGGCAAGGTCATCCAGAATCTCTATGCCGCGTTTCTCGCCAAGGACATGAGCCTGCTCGAAATCAATCCGCTGGTGTTGACGAAAGACGGACAAATTATCTGCCTCGATGCCAAGATCAATTTCGACGACAATTCGCTGTTCCGCCACAAGGATATCGCCGAGCTTCGCGATCTGGACGAAGAAGACCCGATGGAGGTGCAAGCCTCCAAATACGATCTTTCCTACATCAAGCTCGACGGCACCATCGGCTGCATGGTGAACGGCGCGGGGCTTGCCATGGCGACGATGGACATCATCAAGCTTTATGGGGAGGAGCCCGCCAACTTCCTCGATGTCGGCGGCGGCGCGTCGAAGGAAAAGGTCACCGCCGCGTTCAAGATCATCGTGTCCGATCCGAACGTGAAAGGCATACTGGTCAATATTTTCGGCGGCATCATGAAATGCGACATCATTGCGGAAGGCATCGTCGCCGCGGCGAAGGAGATTTCCTTGTCGGTTCCATTGGTCGTTCGCCTTGAAGGCACCAATGTCGAATTGGGCAAAAAGATTCTCGCCGAATCCGGCCTTCCCATCGTGTCGGGCTCCGATCTTGCCGATGCCGCGCAGAAAATCGTGAAGGCTGTGAAGGCGGCGAAGTGAATAACGAAGAAAACATCGCACACATTTTTCCTCCCCCTGAAAGGGGGAGGAGGCGACCCCGCCCTTGTTGCGGGGGAGCAGGTGGGGGTCACGGCAATAGCTTGATCCCTCCCCGGATTGCCTTCGGCAATCCGCCCCTCCCTTTACAAGGGAGGGAAATAAGATGACCCGATTCGATAGAACGAAAACTAAAACCGCGCGCGCGCGCAAATTGCGCCGTGACGCAACGCGCCCCGAACAAAAACTCTGGTTCCGTCTTCGTGGAACACAAATGGCCGGCGCTTCCTTTCGCCGCCAGCATCCGGTCGGACCTTATGTTCTCGATTTCTATTGCCCCTCGGCAAAGCTCGTGGTCGAACTCGACGGCGATCAGCACGGAACCGACAAGGGGCTTGCTCACGATGCCGCGCGCACACGCTTCTTGAACCGCAAGGGCATTCGCGTTTTGCGTTTCGCAAATAACGATATCAAGGAAAATCTTGATGGCGTTTGCGAAGGCATTTATCGCGCGCTGACCCCCACCCGCCGCGCTTCGCGCGCCGACCTCCCCCTTTCAGGGGGAGGAAAACAGAGTCTCAACCTCTAAAAGAGTGCAGCCATGTCCATCCTCGTCGATAAAAATACCAAAGTGATCTGCCAGGGCTTCACCGGCAATCAGGGCACGTTCCATTCCGAGCAGGCGATTGCCTATGGCACGAAAATGGTCGGCGGCACATCACCCGGCAAAGGCGGCTCCACGCATCTGGGCTTGCCCGTGTTCGATACCGTGCGCGACGCGCGCGAGGCGAGCGCCTGCGACGCAAGCGTCATCTATGTGCCCCCGCCATTCGCCGCCGATGCGATCCTCGAAGCCATCGATGCGCAAATTCCGCTCATCGTTTGCATCACCGAAGGCATTCCGGTGCTCGACATGGTGAAGGTGAAGCGCGCGCTTTGCGGCTCGCAATCGCGCCTCATCGGACCCAATTGCCCCGGCGTCATCACGCCCGGCGAATGCAAGATCGGCATCATGCCCGGCCACATCCATCGCCGCGGTTCGGTGGGGATCGTGTCGCGCTCCGGCACGCTGACCTATGAAGCGGTGGCGCAAACCACCGCCGTCGGCCTCGGCCAAAGCTCATGCGTCGGCATCGGCGGCGATCCGGTGAAAGGCACCGAGCATATCGACGTGCTGGAAATGTTTTTGCGCGATCCCGAAACCGAAAGCATCATCATGATCGGCGAGATCGGCGGCAGCGCGGAAGAAGACGCGGCCGATTTCGTCAAGCACAACAAGACCAAGAAACCGATGGTCGGATTCATCGCGGGCGTGACGGCACCGCCCGGACGGCGCATGGGTCATGCGGGCGCGATCATCTCCGGCGGCAAGGGAGGTGCTGATTCCAAGATCGAAGCGATGAAAGCTGCGGGCATCCGCGTATCGCCCAATCCGGCGGCACTCGGCACCACGCTGGTCGAACTTCTCAGCGGGAAATAATCGCCGCTAGAGCTGTTTTGCATTCAATTCTTCTTTTACGTCATGGCCGGGCTTGTCCCGGCCACCCATGAACACCCTGCTAAACGGAGGTTATGGGTGGCCGCCACAAGGGCGGCCATGACGAATATGGATAAACTAGGCTCTATAGCGGCGGCAACGTACCCGGCGCGCTCTGCGAATTGTCAGGATAGGACGGCGCAGAATCCGGCGGCAGCGAATCCGGATAGGATGGCGACTGATCGTCATATTGCTGCGTCGGCGCGGGGTATGGCGACGAATCGGGCGCGGGCGGCGGCGAACCCTGATCCTGATATTGGTCCTGATACTGGTCCGGGCCTTGATCCTGATAGGCCGGTGCAGGCGTCGAGGGATAGGACGGATAAGGCTGCTGCGTGGCGGGCGCGCCATAGCCCTGGCTCATGTTCAGCTTGTATGTGTCGTCATAATCGTTGATCGCGCCGGTCCACGCATCGACGCCAAGCGGCACAATCGCCAAGGCGAAATTGGCAAGCGCCCAGCCATTGAGATCGGACGGCATGGTGCCCACCACGTCCTGATAGCCTTCCTTGCTGCAACGGACGGACATGTCCTTCTTGCTGCGCTTGACGGTGACATGGCCCGGCGTCACGACCGACCATTGGCCCTCGCCATTGGAAAGCACGCAATGCGCGCCGGTGACGGGCGGCGTGGCGACCGTGATGCGCTGCGTGGACCCGTCGATGATCGACGCGCAGCCCGAAAGTGCGACACCAAGTGCCGCAACCGCGGCAAACACAGGCAATTTCATAGCATTCCCCTCACCAAACCAGCCGGGACTTTAAGCCCCATCTTGGCGGACGCAAGGCAGGTGAAATGCGACACCATCGAACCCATATTAAGGCTCTCGGGGCCTTGAATTGCTTCGGGAAAGGCGTGCAATCGCCCACGAACTGCGCTAAATCCAGCGCTCCTTTCGCAGGCGCGAAGAGGCCGAGGACAGGCCGGAAAGCCCGGTCTTCAACGCATTGAAATGACAGACGATTCAGACCCTATCGCGCGGCAAGGTGCAGGCAGCAACGCGGCCCTCGAAGCCACCTCCTTTCTGTTCGGGGGCACCTTCGCCGAACATCTCTACGCCCAATATCTGGAAAACCCGGAGAGCGTGGACCCTTCGTGGCGCGCTTTCTTCGCCGAGCTTGGCGAGAAGGCGCTGTCCCCCGCCCAGCTTGGCCGCGGGCCCCATTGGCGGCGCGATGCGAAGCTGCACCTCGAAAGCGGCGACCTCATCGGCGCGCTGACCGGCCAATGGCCCGCGCGCGCGAGTGCGGCTTCCGAACAGGATCGGCGCGCCACCGCGCAGGATTCCATCCGCGCCATTCAGCTTGTGCGTGCCTATCGCGTGATCGGACATCTGGCCGCCGATCTCGATCCGCTCAATCTCACGCCCAAGCCCGCGATGCCGCAGCTCGATGCGGGCTTCTACGGTTTTCACGACGCCGAACTCGATCACACCATCTTCATCGACGGCGTGCTGGGGCTTTCGACGGCCACGCCGCGCCAGATGGTCGATCTGCTCCAGCGCACCTATTGCGGGCGCATCGGCTATGAGTTCATGCACATCACCGATCCCGAACAGAAGGATTGGTTGCAGCGGCGCATCGAGGGGCCGGACAAGGAAATTTCCTTCACGCCCGAAGGCAAGCGCGCGATCCTGAACAAGCTGATCGAATCCGAAGGCTTCGAGAAATTCTGCGGGCTGCGCTTCGTCGGCACCAAACGCTTTGGGCTGGACGGTGCGGAAGCCGCCGTACCCGCGCTCGAACAGATCATCAAGCGCGGCGGCCAGCTTGGCGTGAAGGAGATCGTGGTGGGCATGCCCCATCGCGGGCGGCTGAATGTGCTGGCCAATGTGATGGGCAAGCCCTATCGCCAGATTTTCCACGAATTTCAGGGCGGCAGCGCCAAGCCCGCCGATGTGCAAGGCTCGGGCGATGTGAAATATCATCTGGGTGCTTCCAGCGACCGCGAATTCGATAATAACAAAGTGCATCTGTCGCTGACGCCGAACCCGTCGCATCTGGAAGCGGTCAATCCCGTCGTGCTCGGAAAGGCGCGCGCCAAGCAATATCAACTGGGCGATGTGAAAACGCGCGCAAGCGTGATGCCGCTGCTGATGCATGGCGACGCGGCGTTCGCGGGCCAGGGCGTGGTCGCGGAATGTTTCGCAATGAGCGGCACCAAGGGCTTTCGCACCGGCGGCACGATCCATTTTATCGTCAACAACCAGATCGGTTTCACCACCGCGCCGATCTATTCGCGCTCCTCGCCCTACCCGTCCGATGTGGCGCTGATGGTGCAGGCCCCGATCTTCCATGTGAATGGCGACGATCCCGAAGCGGTGGTGCATGTGGCGCGCATCGCCGCCGAATTCCGCCAGCTCTTCCACAAGGATGTCGTCATCGACATGTTCTGTTATCGCCGCTTCGGCCATAACGAAACCGACGAGCCATCCTTCACCCAGCCCTTGATGTATCGCGCCATCAAGGATCATCCCGGCGTGCTGGAGCTTTACGCGGCCAAGCTCGTCTCCGAAGGCACGCTCTCCGACGGCGATGTGCAGGCGATGATCGCCGATTTCAACAAGCGGCTCGATGAGGAATTCGAAGCCTCCAAAGCGCATCGCCCCAATCGCGCCGATTGGCTCGACGGGCGCTGGACGGGCTTTGCGACCGCGCCGGAAGGCGACCGCCGCGGCTCCTCCGCCGTCGCGACCGAAAAATTGCAGATGGTCGGCCGCGCGCTGACCACGATCCCCGAAGGCTTTCACGCGCACAAAACTATCGCGCGCCAATTGCAGGCCAAGGCCAAAATGTTCGAGACGGGCGAAGGCTTCGATTGGGCCACCGCCGAGGCGCTCGCCTTCGGCACGCTGCTCGACGAAGGCTATCCGGTGCGATTGTCGGGACAGGATTCCTCGCGCGGCACATTCAGCCAGCGCCATTCCACGCTGGTCGATCAGGAAAACGAAGACCGCTACATTCCCCTCAATCACATCCGCGAAGGCCAGGCCGAATTCGAAGTGATCGACACGCTGCTTTCCGAAGAAGCCGTGGTCGGTTTCGAATATGGCTATTCGAGCGCCGAGCCGAAAGCGCTCGTTCTGTGGGAAGCGCAGTTCGGCGATTTCGCGAACGGCGCGCAGGTGATGATCGACCAGTTCGTGGCGTCGGGCGAAATGAAATGGCTGCGCATGTGCGGGCTGGTGATGCTGCTGCCGCATGGCTATGAGGGACAGGGCCCGGAACATTCCAGCGCGCGGCTTGAGCGTTATCTCCAGCTTTGCGCGCAGGACAATATGCAGGTCGCCTATTGCACGACGCCGGCGAATTACTTCCACATCCTGCGCCGCCAGATGCACCGGCAATTCAGAAAGCCGCTGATCCTGATGACGCCCAAATCGCTGTTGCGCCACAAGCGCGCGGTGTCGTTCCTCTCCGATATGGGACCGGGCTCATCCTTCCACCGCGTCTTCCACGATCAGGCCGAAGTCGTGCCGGGTGCTACGAGCGTGAAACTCGTGCCCGACGATCAGATCAAGCGCGTCATCCTCTGCACCGGCAAAGTCTATTTCGACCTGATGGAGGAGCGCGAGAAGCGCGGCGAAACCCGCATCGTGATGCTGCGGCTGGAACAGCTTTATCCGTTCCCGGAAGCGGCGCTTGCCGACGAGCTTCGCCGCTTTCCCAAAGCCGAAATCATCTGGTGTCAGGAAGAACCGAAAAATCAGGGTGCGTGGACATTTGTGGAGCCGCGCATCGAGGATTTGATCGCCAAGCTCGGCGGAAGCGGACGCCCGCGCTACACCGGCCGCCCCGAATATGCTTCGACCGCCGCAGGCCTTGCGAGCCAGCACGCGGAAGAATTGAAAACATTCCTCGATGAGGCGCTCAGCCTATGAGCGAGGCAGCACCGCCCGCCGAGCATGTGAAGCTCGCCTACCGGCTCATCAGCCCGCGCTATTACATCCGCTATCGCGCATGGCGCACGCGGCGGCGCGGCGAGGAAGCGCATGAGGGCGAATTGAATCTTCTGCCAACCATCGTGCCGCGCGACCGCGTGGCCATCGATGTCGGCGCCAATCGCGGGCTTTACACATTCTTCCTCTCGCGCCTTGCCAGGCGCACGGTCGCTTACGAACCCGCCCCGCCCATGGCGCTGTTCCTGCGTCAGGCGAAACTTCCGGGCGTCGATGTGCGCGAGGCGGGCGTCTCCAACAAAAACGGCGAGGATATTTTCTTCGTTCAGCACACCGCGAAGGGAAAGCTGCGCTTCAACATCGGCCATCTGGGCGGCGGCCATCCGCACGGCGTCACCGGCGTGCAATTCCCGGTGAAGATCGTGCGGCTCGACGATGAAGGGCTTTCCAATGTCGGCTTCATCAAGATCGATGTCGAAGGCCATGAATGGGAAGTGATCGACGGCGCGCGCAAGCTGCTGGCGCGTTGCCGCCCCAATCTGATCGTCGAAATCCTCGAGGGCCGCGGCGAGCGCGAAATCGTGCTGCAAAACAAAACGCTGAAATTGCTGGGCGAGCTTGGCTATCTGCCTTATGTTTTCACGGGCGGCGCGTTGCGCCCCTTGCGCGATGCGGCGTTGAACTACAACGTCATCAATTACGTGTTCCTGCCCGATCATTCGGCCGCGGCCGGGGAGACAAGCCCATGAGCATCGAGATCAAAGTGCCCGCGATGGGCGAATCCGTCACCGAAGCCACCGTCGCGCGCTGGTTCAAGAAGCCGGGCGATGCGGTCAAGCGCGACGAGCCGCTGGTGGAACTGGAAACCGACAAGGTGACGGTGGAAGTTCCAGCACCCGCCGACGGCGCGATTGAATCCATCGCCGTGAAAGAAGGCGACACCGTTCAGGTCGGCACGATTCTGGGCGCGATTGCGGAAGGCAAAAGTGGAAACGCATCCGCGCCGAAAGCAGCGGTGAAACCCGCCGCCGCACCCAAACAAGCCGCACCCGCACCGAAACAAGTCTGCGGCACCCAAAGCCGCCGAACCGATGATGCCGTCCGTGCGCCGCATCGCGGCAGAAAGCGGATTGAACCCGGCGAGCGTTTCGGGAACCGGCAAGGATGGCCGCGTGGTGAAGGGCGACATGCTGGCAGCCCTTGAGGCCCGCGCGCGCGCGCCCCAACCCGTGCATGTGCCGACCGGCCCGCGCGCAAACGCGGATCGCGAGGAGCGCGTGGCGATGAGCCGCCTGCGGCGCACCATCGCGATGCGGTTGAAAGAATCGCAGAACACCGCCGCTCAGCTCACGACCTTCAACGAAGTCGATATGAGCCATGTCATCGCGCTCGCGCGCCGAATATAAAGAGAGCTTCGAGAAGAAGCATGGCGTACGCCTTGGCTTCATGGGCTTTTTCGTGAAGGCGTGTATCGCCGCACTGAAAGAACTTCCCAACGTCAATGCCGAACTCGAAGGCAACGACATCATCTACAAGAATTATTACGACATCGGCGTCGCCGTCTCGACCGAGAAGGGGCTTGTCGTGCCGGTGGTGCGCGATGCCGACAAGATCGACATTGCCGCCATCGAAGCCGCGATCAACGATTTCGGCAGCCGCGCGCGCGACGGCAAACTAAAGATCGAGGAATTGCAGGGCGGCACGTTTACGATCTCAAACGGCGGGGTGTTCGGCTCGCTGATGTCCACGCCGATCCTCAACACACCGCAATCGGGGATTCTGGGGATGCACAAGATACAGCCGCGCCCCATCGCCATCGACAACAAGGTGGAGATCCGCCCAATGATGTATCTGGCGCTCAGTTACGATCACCGCATGGTCGATGGGCGCGAGGCGGTGACGTTCCTTGTGCGCGTGAAGGAAAACCTCGAAGACCCGCAGCGTTTGCTTCTGGATATCTGACAGAACATGGTTTGTTGCATTATGTCTCCACCGTCATGGCCGGGCTTGTCCCGGCCACCCATGAACACGAACCTCGCAAAGCTATCAAAAGCTTGTGTTCATGGATGGCCGCCACGAGGGCGGCCATGACGAATAAAGGCATGCACAGGGGAAAATTCTGATGGCTGATAATTTCGACGTGATCGTCATCGGCGGCGGACCCGGCGGCTACAACGCCGGCATCCGCGCAGGTCAACTGGGCCTGAGTTCCGCCTGCATCGATAAGCGCGGCGCATTCGGCGGCACCTGCCTCAATATCGGCTGCATTCCGTCCAAAGCGCTGCTGCATACGAGCCATCTGTTCGACGAAGCGAAGAACCATCTGCCGAAGCTCGGCGTGAAAACATCCGTCGAGCTCGATCTGCCCGGCATGATGGCGCACAAGACGAAAGTGGTGGGCGAACTCACCAAGGGCGTCGAATTCCTGCTCAAGAAGAACAAATCCGAAGCCATTGTCGGCGAGGCGCGCATCGCGGGCCCCGGCAAGGTGGAGGTGAAACTCGCCGATGGAGCCACGCGCACGCTCGCGGCGAAAAACATCGTCATCGCCACGGGCTCCGATGTCATGCCGCTTCCCGGCGTAACCATCGACGAAAAACAGATCGTGTCCTCCACCGGCGCGCTGTCGCTCGCTTCCGTGCCGAAGCGGTTGCTGGTTGTGGGCGGCGGCTATATCGGGCTCGAACTCGGTTCGGTGTGGCGGCGTCTGGGCAGCGAAGTCACGGTCGTGGAATTTCTCGACCGCATCACGCCGGGCCTCGACGGCGAGATCGCCAAACAATTCCAGCGCATCCTCACCAAACAGGGCATGAAGTTCCAGCTTTCCACCAAAGTCGTCGGCGTGGAAAAAACCGGCGGCGCGTTGCGCGTCATCACCGAACCGGCCGAAGGCGGCGCGCAAACTGCCATCGACGCCGATGTGATGCTCGTCTCCATCGGGCGCAAGCCCTACACCGATAATCTCGGCCTCGAAAAAGCCGGTGTGACGCTCGACAAGCGCGGGCGCGTCGAGAGCGACGCGCATTTCCAAACCAACGTGTCCGGCATCTGGGCCGTCGGCGACGCGCGCGAAGGCGCGATGCTGGCGCACAAGGCCGAAGACGAAGCGGTGGCCTGCATCGAAACCATCGCGGGCCGCGCGGCGCACATAAATTACGACGCGATTCCGGCGGTGGTTTATACGGCACCGGAAGTGGCCAGCGTCGGCAAGACCGAAGAAGAATTGAAAGCGGCGGGCATCGAATACAAAATCGGCAAATTCCCCTTCACCGCGAACGCGCGCGCCAAAACCATCGCCGCGACCGAAGGCTTCGTGAAAGTTCTGGCCGATGCGAAGACCGACCGCGTTCTCGGCGTGCATATCATCGGCGCGGAAGCGGGCAATCTGATACAGGAAGCCGCCTTCGCCATCGAGATCGGCGCATCCTCCGAAGACATCGCGCGCACCTCCCACGCGCACCCCACGCTTACCGAGGCGGTGCGTCAGGCCGCGATGGGTGTCGAAGGCTGGACGATGCAGATGTGACTTCGCGATTTCTCCAATCACGTCATGGCCGGCCTTGTGCCGGCCACCCATGAACACAAATCCAGACGGAGGGTATGGGTCGCCGGGACAAGCCCGGCGATGACGAATGTTTTATTGCGGATGCAACCTCAAAAACGCCTTCACCCTTACTTCCGCATTCTCGCGGATGTTCATATAGGCAAGCTGATAATCGTAATCGTGATAATTCCCGCCGGGCAGAAGTTTGGCGCGGTAAATCCAGTCGTCGGGCCTGCTCACAAACAACGCGCCGTCGTCGCAGCGCATGCTCACCAGATGCGGATCGGGCGGGCGCGGGGCATCGCCGCCGCCATAGACCCAGCCGCCAATATCGGCGCTCGCGGGCGCGAGCGTTGTCGGCTGTCGTCCATGTCAGCGGATTGATGCAGACATATTTGTGCTGCGCGAAATCGGCGGGAAGGCCGGAACGCGACACGAAATCCTCGCGTTGCGCCTGCGCATCCGCATCGTCGGCAAGCGAAGACCACGTCACCACGCAGCCGGTTTGCTCCGCGCTCTCGCAAACCTTTACGGTCTTAAGCGATTGAAACCAGTTCTCGTCCAGCCAATTGCCGAGGATGTAAGCCGCCACAAATTGCTTCATCACAGGCGTGCCGTCGATCATCTCGGTGACCAGCACCTTGGCATGCCGCGAGCCCTGGCTGTGCGAAGCGATGATGAAGGGCCGCCCGCGATTGTAATGCGCGAGATAATATTCAAACGCGCGCTTCACATCGGAATAGGCCAAATCCATCGCCGCGGCCGAATCCTTCGACGGCGCGATGAATCCGCCGAATGTCATCTGGCGATAGCGCGGCGCATAAACCGCGCAGCAGCCGTTGAACACGCTTGCCTGATTGCGCAAGCTGCCCTTGTCGGTCTTCGCGTTGGTGTCCGCGTCGGCGGCATCGGCGTTCCAGTGCCGCCCCGAAAAATAGCTCGTCGGATTGATGAAGAAGACATCCACCGCCGCCGCGGCCGGATCGATCATGCGCGCGCCCGCCGGCGCCACATCGCTTGCATCTTTCATCTGGGGCAGCGCGCCCCATGACAATTCCTTCGCGTAATCCGGCGCGGGCGGCGCCTTGGCGGCATCGAAATGGCCGCCCGGCACGAAAAGCTCGCGCCCCAGCCAGCTTGCGCCCGCCGCCCCGGCCGGCGAAATCGCCAGCGCCATTGCAATCGCTGCAATCCAGACCCGCTTCATCGCCCATCTACCATTTCGCGCGAGAGCCGCTATATTCTCTCCACGCAACCATATCGAAAGGAGGTGATCCAGTGTCTCATTGTCATTTTCTGCGGCTTGCCGCGACCTGGATTCCCGCCACAATCGGGGACAAGGCTTAAGCGGCAAACCCGCAGCCTGACAATGGAAAGGCCGCCTCGCACGGGGCGGCCTTTCTTGTTTTTGATCGTTCGGAGCGCAATCAGGCGAAGTGCCCGGCGTGCCTCGCACGCCTATTTTCCTATTAGGGCGCAACGCGCCCGGGCGGTTCGCCGCCCGGATTGCGCGACCATCAAAGAAACCGGGCAAAAAAAATTCCGTGCTCCCTGACAATGAGGGGGGCTCATCGGGAGCACGGCAAGTTCGGGACAGCATACCCCCTTTTCGGTTAATTTTTAAGTGGGATTGCGAAAAGAGGATTTTCGTAAGCGCGGAAAGGGTTTGCAGGCGAAGCGTGGCTTGCCGAGCCGGAGCGACGGAAATCCGGTCCGCCTTCGCCCGGTGGGCTTCGGCGTGACAGCCTACGCTCCTTCGTCGCGTAAGCTGGCTTGCCAAAGCGTAGCCGCGCTGATCCGAGAGCCCGTCTTCGCTCGCTAACGCGAGCTTCGCCGCGGCAGTCTCCGCCGCTCGCGCGGCGAAGACTGGTGGCCCCGGCTGGACTTGAACCAGCACGGCCCTTTCGGACCTACGGATTTTAAGTCCGGTGCGTCTACCATTCCGCCACGGGGCCAGAGCGCGAAACTGTGGTCCTCGTGCGGCGGCGTCAAGCAGCGTGCCTTGGCAATCGCCCGCCCGCTTCCCATATCGGATCGAACGGCTCGCCGCCGGGCGAAGCCGACGAAAGCGGAGGAGATGGCCGGAAGGGGGGACCCCCCTCTCGTTTTTGGAGGTTCGAATACGGCCGGGCACGAAAAGGCAGGATTTCGCACGTTCATGTCGCGCTACCAAGGGTTGAGTTCACTGGGAAAAATCAAACATTTCCAAGGCTTAAGCCGCTATTCGCCGCAATTGACACGGGCACGTCCCTGACTATAGTGCGCGGCCTTCGCTGGCGGGATTTCCCGCGAGCCGCCAATTACCGGAACCGAAATGACGAAGCGCACGACCTCGAAATACAAGCTCGACCGCCGCATGGGCGAAAACCTCTGGGGCCGCCCCAAAAGCCCCGTGAACAAGCGCTCCTATGGCCCCGGCCAGCATGGCCAGCGCCGCGCCAAGAAGCTGTCGGATTATGGCACCCAGCTGCAGGCCAAGCAGAAGCTGAAGGGCTATTACGGCAACATCACCGAGCGCCAGTTCCGCCGCTATTACACCGAAGCCTCGCGCCGCCCCGGCGATACGGGCGAGAACATGATCGGCCTCTTGGAGAAGCGGCTCGACGCGGTTGTGTTCCGCGCGAAATTCGTGCCCACGCCGTTCGCCGCGCGCCAGCTCGTCAGCCACGGCCATGTGAAGGTCAATGGCAAGCGCGTGACCATCGCGAGCTACCAGGTGAAGGAAGGCGACACGATCGAGCTTTCGCCCAAGGCGCGCGACATGGCGCTGGTGATCGAGGCGTCCAAGAGCCCGGAACGCGACACGCCCGATTACATCAATGCCGATCACACCAAGATGACGGCCAAATTCGTGCGCACGCCGAAGTTGGGCGATGTTCCTTACGCCGCCCAGATGCAGCCGAGCCTGGTGGTCGAATTCTATTCGCGTTAAGCGCGGAATATCGGTTATGCGAAGGCCGCGGATATCCTCCGCGGCCTTTTCGTTTGCAATCGCGCGATTGTTTCCCATCTAATGCGCGTGGCGCGATGGGAATTGCGTGATGAGCTATGTCATCTATGGCGACAAGGGATCGGGCGCGTTCTCGGCGGAGGCGGCACTCGCCGAAGCGGGCGCGCAATATGAATTCCATCCCGTCTCGCTCGAGAAGAACGAGCAAAAAGAGCCCGCGTTTCTGGCCATCAATCCGAGCGGAAAAATTCCGGCGCTGAAATTGCCGGAGGGCGAAATCCTCACCGAATCCGCGGCGATCCTTCTGACCGTCGCCGATCATTTTCCCAATGCGCGGCTTTTGCCGCCGCAGGCCAGTGCGGCGCGCGCGCAAGCCTATCGCTGGCTCGCCTTCATGGCTTCCGAAATCTATCCCATCGTGGAGATCGTGGATTATCCCGAACGCTTCGTGCCCGAAAGCGAAGCCAGGGCGCTGCGCCTCAAGGCACGCGAGCGTGTGCGCGAGCGGCTTCTGATCGTGGAGCGCATCGCGGCGGGGCCGTGGTTGCTCGCGCATGATTTCTCCATTCTCGACATCTATGCCGCGATGTTTTCGCGCTGGAGCGTGGGTAAGGAATGGCGCGCGGCGAACCTGCCGAAGCTGAATGCGCTCGCCGAATCCTTAAGCAAACGGCCGAAAATCGCACCCATCTGGCAGCGCCATTTCGGCGTATAATCCCCGCCGGGTGCGGAGGCGAAAGATGGTTTCGCGGCGGGCGATTGTGGGCGGCGCTGGGGCCGCGCTTGTTGCGGCACTCGGCTATCGCATCTGGGATCGCGGCGTTTTTTCGGGCGCTGAAGGTGCTGCCTACGCGCCGTGGGCCGATTGGCAGGGCAGCAAAGCCGATGGCTATAAGCGCCCGCTGCACGCGGCCATCCTCGCCGCCAATCCGCACGACACGCAGCCCTGGCTGTTCGGCGCGAGCGACAATTCCGTCACCGTGATCGCCGACCGCGCGCGCAATCTGGGCGCGTTCGATCCCTTCCGGCGCGAGATGCATCTGGGCCTTGGCTGCGCCATTGAAAACCTCGTGCATGCCGCCAATGTGTTTGGGATTGCGGCGATTGTGTATCCGTCCGACGGGCGGCTCACATTGTCGCCGGGACCGGAGCCCATCGCGGCCGCGCATGTCACGCTCGATGCGGCCGCACCCGCGCGCGATCCGCTGTTCGAAGCCATTCCGCATCGCCACACCAATCGGGGGCCTTATACCGAAGAACCGATTGCGGCGTCGCAATTGAGCCGTTTTGCAAATCTCACAAATAGCGAAGATGTGCGCATCGCTTTCATCACCGATGCACATGCGCGCGCGGAGATGGGCGCGTTGATCGTGGAAGCGACCGCGCGCATCATCGCCGATCCGCAAATGTCGGCGGATTCCTATCGCTGGATCAGAACGGGCGCGCGCGAAGTGGCGGTAAATCCCAGCGGCATCACCATCGATGCTTCGGGCGTGCCGCCATGGCTTGTGATGGCAAGCAAAGTGCTGCCCGATCTCGATGCGGCAACGACCGATCAATACTGGCTCGGCATGACGCGCGACACCCATGTGGCGACCGCGCCGGTGCTCGGCATTATCCTCGTGAAAGACCGCCTCGACATGCGCCAGTCCATCGAGGCGGGACGCGCCTGGCAGCGGCTGCATCTGGCCGCGACCGCCGCGGGGATTGCGGCCCAACCGCTCAACCAGCCGGTGGAATGCGTGGATCGCAACCAGATGCTTGGCCGGCCCGACACTTATGCCGATGCACTCACGAAATTCGCCAATGCACCCGGCTGGGAAGCGACGTTTGTGTTTCGCATGGGCAAGGCCATGCGCGCGGCCGGACCATCGCCACGCAGGCCGCTTGCGGATGTGCTAAGAAGTTAAGCGATCCTCACCCTTCGACAAGCTCAGGGTGAGGGGTCAACCAATCCCTCATGCTGAGCTTGTCGAAGCATGAGGGAATAGAGGTCAAACGTTTTCCAGAACGATGCCGCGCTCGGCGAGATACGGCCCCAATTCCTCGGCCTCATACATCTCGCGCAAAATGTCGCTGCCGCCGACGAATTCGCCCTTCACATAAAGCTGGGGGATCGTGGGCCAGTTGGAGAATTCCTTGATGCCGGAGCGGATTTCGGGGTCCTTCAGCACGTCGATGGCTTTGAACTTCACGCCGAGATTGGAAAGAATCTGCACCGCCGCGGCCGAAAACCCGCATTGCGGGAACACGGGCGTGCCCTTCATGAACAGCAATACGTCGCTGGACGCGACTTCATTGGCGATGCGGCTTTGAACCGGGTCCATGAGGCTCTCCTACTCCGTCACAATCATCTAGGTATGCGCGCCCGCGCCGTCAAGCTCACTTGGGCGTCGTCTGCAACGACAGCGCATGCAGCGCCCCGCCCATCCGCCCGCCAAGCGCCTCATAAACCATCTGGTGCTGCTGCACGCGGGATTTTCCCTTGAACGCGGCGGACGTCACCATCGCGGCGAAATGGTCATTGTCGCCGGCAAGATCGGTGATGGTGATGTCGGCGTCGGGGAACGCCGTCTTTATCAGTTTTTCGATTTCGCTGGCATTCATCGCCATGTCGGCACCTGTCAGTTCGTTGGCGGAAGCGCGCCACCGCCCATATAGGCGGGAAACCACGCTTCATGCGCGCGCTTGAGTTCGGCAAGCGCGATTGCGCCCGCACCTTTCAGCGCGATCTTATCGCCGCAAGTGCGCCCGAGCAAAGAGGCCGCAATGCCCGCCGATTTGGCCTGCGCCACAAGATGTTCTGCCTGATTTGCGGGCATCGCGATCACATACCGCGCCTGATCCTCGCCGAAGAGAAAGGAAATGTCCGCGCGCGCATCCAGCGACGCACCGATGTTTCCGGCAAGCGCCATTTCGCCGACCGCGACCAGCAAACCACCGTCGGAAACATCGTGAACCGTATCGGCGCCGTTCTCGATCAGCGCGCGCACGAATTCGCCATGTCTCTTTTCGGCCGCGAGATCGACGGGCGGGGCGGCACCTTCTTCGCGGGTTTCGATCTCGCGCAGATAAATCGATTGTCCCAAATGACCGCGCGTTTCGCCGATGAGAATGATCGCGTCGCCCTCGCGCTTGAAGGCAGTTGTCGCCATGCGATGCACGTCTTTCAGCAAGCCCACCGCGCCGATGGCCGGCGTGGGCAGAATACCTTCGCCGTTCGTTTCATTATATAAAGAGCAATTCCCCGAGATGACCGGAAAATCGAGCGCGCGGCACGCCTCGCCGATGCCGTCGATGCCGGCCACGATCTGCCACATGATTTCCGGCTTCTGCGGATTGCCGAAATTGAGATTGTCGGTAATCGCGAGCGGGCGGCCGCCGACCGCGTTGATGTTGCGATACGCTTCGGCAACGGCTTGCTTGGCGCCTTCGAACGGATCGGCGGCGCAATAACGCGGGGACACATCGGTGGTGATGGCGAGCGCCTTGTTCGAGCCGTGCACGCGCACCACCGCCGCATCGCCGCCGGGGCATTGCACCGTATCGGTCATCACCGAATAATCATATTGCTCCCAAACCCAGCGGCGCGAGCACATATCGGGCGAGCCCATGATCTTCACAAGCGATTGCAGAACCGGCTTGCTTGAATCGATTTTCGGCGCGCCGCTCGCGGGCGCGTGTTTGGTGAAGGGGCGCTTGTAGAGCGGGGCCGCATCGGAGAGCGCCTTCACCGGCAGATCGGCAACCGTTTCGCCTCTGTGCTTCACCACAAGCCGATGCGTATCGGTGGTGACGCCGATCACCGCGAAATCCAGTTCCCATTTCTTGAAGATCGCTTCGGCCTGCGCCTCGCGGCCCGGCTTCAGCACGGCCAGCATGCGCTCCTGGCTTTCCGACAGCATCATGTCGTACGCGGTCATGTTTTCTTCGCGCTGCGGCACGCGGTCGAGATCGAGTTCGATGCCGGAATCGCCCTTGTCCGCCATTTCGGCGGAGGACGATGTGAGGCCCGCGGCACCCATGTCCTGAATGGCGATGATCGCATCCGTCGCCATCAATTCCAGACACGCTTCCAGCAAAAGTTTCTCGGTGAAGGGATCGCCGACCTGCACGGTGGGGCGCTTTTCTTCCGACGCATCGTCGAATTCGGCGGACGCCATCGTCGCGCCATGAATACCGTCGCGCCCCGTTTTCGAGCCGATGTAAACCACCGGATTGCCCGCGCCTTTCGCTGCCGACAAGAAAGATATTGTCGGCGCGCGCCAGCCCCACGCACATCGCATTGACGAGAATGTTGCCGTTATAGGAGCGGTGGAAATTCACTTCGCCGCCCACCGTGGGCACGCCCATGCAATTGCCGTAGCCGCCGATGCCGCGACACCACGCCCGACACCAGATGCCGCGTTTTGGGATGCGACGGATCGCCGAAGCGCAGCGCATTCATCATCGCGATGGGGCGCGCGCCCATGGTGAACACATCGCGCATGATGCCGCCCACGCCGGTGGCCGCGCCCTGATAAGGCTCGATGAAGCTCGGATGGTTGTGCGATTCCATCTTGAAGATGGCCGCATCGCCGTCGCCGATGTCGATCACGCCCGCATTCTCGCCCGGACCTTGCAGCACCCACGGCGCTTTCGTCGGCAGGTTGCGCAGATAGGCGCGCGTGGATTTGTAGGAGCAATGCTCGCTCCACATCACCGAGAAGATGCCCAGCTCCACAAGCGTCGGCTCGCGGCCGAGCAGCGATTTGATGCGCGCGTACTCTTCATCCGTGAGGCCGTGCTCGCGGACGAGTTCTGGCGTGATCTTGTCAGGGTCATCGGCGCAACATCTTCGAACTGTGATCCGCTGGAAGCTGGTTGCGACCAGACATTCGTTCAGAAGCGAACTTCTTCGAGCAATAGTCTTTGGCGCAGCGTACGGTGCCGCAGAACTGTCCAACCTGCAAAGTGAAACGTGCATGGCAAAGTCCTCTTACGCGCACCTTCTATCAAGTAGGGTTAAACTGCGATCGGGTGACAGACGTACCATTCCAACGGATTCTATCTCGTATAGCAGATGTCGATAACCGACGTCGATGCACTCGTAATGCGGTGCAGGCGTCCGTCATCTCAGTAGCGAGCAGCAACGTTAGCCGAGCAGATCGATGGCTGACACGACAATTCCAGCTGACAAGACCATGGAACATCTCACGACCCAACGACTTTCGATCAGACTCTGGAAACAGCGCAGTGCCATCCGTGCCGCCCAAGCAGCGGAATCGATGACGCGTTCGGGATGCGGCATCAGGCCGAGCACGTTGCGCTTTTCATTCAGGATGCCCGCGATGTTGCGCGACGAGCCATTGGGATTGTCGCCCGGCGCATAGCGGAATACCACGCGGCCTTCGCCTTCGAGGCGGTCGAGCGTTTCGTCATCGGCGAAATAATTGCCGTCGCCATGCGCCACGGGAAAGCTCACGCCGCTGGCCGTTTTCGTATTTGCGCGTGAAGGCGCTCTGCGTTTCGCTCACGTCCAGCGCCACCGGGCGGCAGACGAATTTGAGATTGGCGTTGCGCATCAGCGCGCCGGGCAGAAGATGCGTCTCGGTCAGCACCTGAAAGCCGTTGCAGATGCCGAGCACCGCGCCACCCTTCTCCGCATGCGCCTTCACTTCGCGCATGATGTGAGACTGGCTCGCCATCGCCCCGCAGCGCAGATAATCGCCATAGGAAAATCCGCCCGGCAGCACCACGAGATCGACAGCCGGCAATTCGGTATCGGCGTGCCAGACCATCGCGGGCTTTTCGCCGGTGAAATGCGTGAGCGCCACCGCCGCGTCGCGGTCGCAATTGGAAGCCGGAAAAACGATGACGGCGCTCTTCATGGCCTCAACTCAATCTCGTATTTCTCGATCACCGTGTTGGCGAGAAGCTTCTCGCACATGTCTTTCAGACTGGCGCGCGCCTTGGCTTCATCGCTCTCGGCAAGCTCGATGTCGATCACCTTGCCCGCGCGCACATCGCCGACCGCGCCGAAGCCGAGCCCATGCAGCGCATTGGCGATGGCTTTGCCTTGCGGATCCAGAACGCCGTTTTTCAGAGTGACGAACACGCGCGCTTTCATTTGCGCCTCATTTCACAAGCATCGGTCCCTTGTTCTCGCCTTGCACCGATTTCGGGCATGATTCCAAGCCGCCGCGCGACCTCGGAATAGGCTTCCACAACACCGCCCATATCGCGGCGGAAACGGTCCTTGTCGAGCTTCTCGTTCGACGTCGTGTCCCACAAGCGGCAGGAATCCGGGCTGATCTCGTCGGCCAGCACAATCCGCATGTAATCGTTTTCCCAGAGCCTGCCGAATTCCACCTTGAAATCCACCAGCCTGATGCCCGCGCCCAGAAACAGCCCGGAGAGAAAATCATTGATGCGGATGGTGAGGTTCACGATGTCGTCCAAATCCTGCGGGCTCGCCCAGCCGAACGCGGTGATATGTTCCTCGCTGACCCACGGATCGTGCAGCGCATCGTTCTTGTAATAATATTCGATGATGGAGCGCGGCAGCGCCATGCCCTCTTCCATGCCCAGGCGCTTGGACAGCGATCCCGCCGCCACATTGCGCACCACAACCTCCAGCGGAATGATCTCCACTTCCTTCACAAGCTGCTCGCGCATGTTGAGCCGCTTGACGAAATGGGTGGGCACGCCGATGGCGTTGAGCTGCGTCATCAGATATTCGCTGATGCGGTTGTTGAGCACGCCCTTGCCGTCGAGCGTCGCCTTTTTGGTGGCGTCGAAGGCGGTGGTGTCGTCCTTGAAATACTGGATCAGGGTGCCCGGCTCCGGCCCCTCATAGAGGATCTTGGCCTTGCCTTCGTAGATCATCCGGCGGCGTTTCATGAAAATGTCCTCGCGCCCAAACGCAAAACGGGGCCTCCCGCCGCGGGGCGAACTTAGCCAAGCGTGGGCCCTGCGGCAACGATTCGAAAAGCGCACCCGTCGCGCGGGGGCAAGCCTTGCGCTATTGTCGGTGTCGTCGTATCGGATATGGCGATTTCGGCATTTTCTTTCAAGGGGTTACGGATGAGCAGCGGCTTCGACGATCGGCAAAAAGGCCTTCGAAAACAAATGGGCGCATGACGAGGCGCTGCGCTTCAAGGTGCTGGCCCGGCGGGCCAAGCTTCTGGGCCTTTGGGCGGCGGGCGAAATGGGGCTTAGCGATGCCGATGCATACGCCAAGGAACTGGTGATGACCGACATGGCCGAGAACGGCGACGAGGATATCTTCCGCAAGGTGCGTCAGGATTTCGATGCCAAGGGCGTCGCGCGCTCCGATCATCACATCCGCCAGAAGATGGATGAACTGCTCGCCACCGCCAAAGGGCAGCTGATGAACGAGGAGAAATGAGCGAACTCGACAATCAGCTTGCCTCACCCGTCACCTATGGCGACGAAAAAAAGATTCACGCGCTGCTCGCCGATCTGCGCAAAAACGATCCGGTGCATTGGACCGAGCCCGAAGGTTTTCGCCCCTATTGGGCGATCACCAAACATGCCGACATTCTGGAGATCGAGCGCCAGAACGACAAATTCCTGAACGAGCCGCGCTCGGTCCTGATGGACAAGGAGACGGAAGCCAATCTTGCGTCCATGTGGGGCGGGCCCGATCCGAAAACGGGGCGCGTATCGCCGCTTCGCACGCTGATCGACATGGATGGTGCCGATCACCGCGCCGCGCGCGGGCTGACGCAGGCCTGGTTCATGCCGCCGAACTTAAAAAAGCTCGAAGCGCGCGTGCATGAACTCGCCAAACGCTATGTCGATCGCATGATGCAGATGGGTCCGCAATGCGATTTCGCGCGCGAGATCGCCGTCTATTATCCGTTGCATGTCATCATGTCGATCATGGGCGTGCCGGAGAGCGACGAGCCGCGCATGCTGAAGCTGACGCAGGAATTGTTCGGCGGTCAGGACCCGGACCTGAAACGCCCCGACGATCAGAACACCGAGATGTCGAACGTGTTCATCGATTTCTTCGGCTATTTCGCGCAGATCACCGCCGAGCGCAGAGCCAATCCCGGCGAGGACCTCGCAACCGTGATTGCGAACGGCAAGATAAACGGCTGCCCGCTGGGCGATCTCGAAACCGCGTCGTACTATATCATCGTGGCGACGGCGGGCCACGACACCACAAGCTCCACCATGGCGGGCGGGCTTCGCGCGCTGGTGGAAAATCCGGGCGAATTGAAAAAGCTGCAAGCCAATCCGGAATTATTGCCGACCGCCGTGGACGAAATGATCCGCTGGACGACGCCCGTGCAGCATTTCATGCGCACCGCGACGGAGGATTACGAACTGCGCGGCAAGACGATCAAAAAGGGCGATGCGTTGCAGCTTCTCTACATTTCGGGAAACCGCGACGAGGAAGTCTATCCCGATGCGTTTTCCTTCCGCGTGGACCGCGAGCCCAACCGCCATGTCGCCTTCGGCTATGGCGTGCATCTGTGCCTCGGCCAGCATCTCGCCAAAATGGAAATCCGCAGTTTCTTCGCGGAACTTTTGAAACGCCTCGAACATATCGAACTCGCGGGCGAGCCCAAACGCGTGCAGGCGAGTTTCGTTAGCGGGCTGAAGAGTTTGCCGGTCAAATACAAAATCAAAGCTGCGTAATTTTCTCCCCCCGTTTACGGGGGGAGTGCTGCCGACTCGTCCGCCGAAGCTCGAAGAGCGAAGGCGGAAGGCAGCGAGGGGGGCGCACTCATGCGTCCGCCCCCTCCGGCGCGTTCCGCGCCACCTCCCCCGTAAACGGGGGAGGAAACAACTACCCAAACACTCTCTCAAAAATCGTATCGACGTGTTTGAGGTGATAACCAAGATCGAACAATTTCTCGAGTTGTGCTTTCGGCAGCGCCTTGGTCACATCCTTGTCGGCCAGAAGCAGATCGAGCAGCGTGCCCTCGCCGTTCCAGGCGCGCATCGCATTCTTCTGAACCAATTTATAGGAATCCTCGCGCGCAAGCCCCGCTTGCGTCAGCGCCAATAACACACGCTGGCTATGCACAAGCCCGCGCGTCTTTTCCAAATTCTCTTTCATGCGATCAGGATAGACGATCAGCTTTTCCACCACGCCCGCAGCGCGCACCAGCGCAAAATCCAGCGTGATCGTCGCGTCGGGGCCGATGTAACGCTCAACGCTCGAATGCGAAATATCGCGCTCATGCCATAGCGCCACATCTTCCATCGCGGGTGCCACATATGCCCGCACCATGCGCGCAAGGCCGGTGAGGTTTTCGGTCAGCACGGGATTGCGCTTGTGCGGCATGGCCGAAGAACCCTTCTGGCCTTCCGAAAAATGTTCCTCGGCTTCCAGAACTTCGGTGCGCTGCAAATGACGGATTTCGGTGGCAAGCCGCTCGACCGAACTCGCCACAATGCCAAGGGCCGCAAAAAAAGCCGCGTGCCGGTCGCGCGGGATCACCTGCGTGGAAACTTCTTCGACCTTCAATCCCAGCTTCGTCGCGACATGCGCCTCCACGCGCGGATCGACATTGGCGAAGGTTCCGACCGCGCCGGAAATCGCGCAGACGGAAATCTCTTCGCGCGCCACAACCAGCCGCGCACGCGCGCGCTGAAACTCGGTGTAATAGCCCGCGAGCTTGACGCCGAAGGTCGTCGGCTCGGCATGGATGCCGTGGCTGCGCCCGATGGTGACGGCGTGCTTGTATTCGAACGCGCGTTTTTTCAGCGCCGCCAAGAGCAAATCCACATCGGCGATCAGCAAATCCGCCGCGCGCTTCAACTGCACCGACAGGCACGTATCCAGCACATCCGAAGACGTCATGCCCTGATGCACGAAACGCGCTTCCGGCCCCACGATCTCGGAGAGATGCGTGAGAAACGCGATCACATCATGCTTCACCTCGCGCTCGATGGCATCGATGCGCGCGACATCGAATGTCGCCTTGCCGCCTTTTTCCCAGATGATTGCCGCGGCTTCTTTCGGGATCACGCCGAGGCCCGCCAGCGCGTCGGCGGCATGGGCCTCGATCTCGAACCAGATGCGGAATTTGGTTTCCGGCGACCAGATCGCCGTCATTTCGGGGCGTGCGTAGCGTGGAATCATGTCGATCCGTCCGGCTTCTTGCGCCCTCTTCTAGCCCTCGCCGCCCTCAAGCGAAAGCCCGCTTTGCGCAAAGCTGCCCGACGCTTCGATCAGGCTGCGGGTAAAGGGTTCCTTCGACGTTGCGGCCAGATCGCGCAAGGCGCCCCGCTCCACGATACGGCCCTGTTTGAACACCAAAGCGGTTTCGGCGAGCGTGCGGGCGACCGCGAAATCCGCCGTGATGACGAGCAGCGCGGGCCCCTCCGTCCCCCGGAAATTCCGCAAGAGATCGAGCATCACCGATTGCGCGAAGGCGTCGAGCCCGCGCAGGGGCTCGTCCAGCACCGCGAGCAAAGGGGCGGTCACAATCGCGCGCGCCACCTGAAGCCTGCGCTTGTCGAAGGCGGAAAGCGTGGCGATGGACGTGTTGGATTTCAGCGAAGCCAGCCCCACGCGCTTCAGCGCCGCCTCGCCATATTCCGAAAGAATGGCGCGCGGCAGCCGCAGATGCGCGCGCAAGGGCTCGGCCACCGTGTCCCAGATCGTCATGCGCGGATCGAGCACGTCGTCGTCGCCGGTGATGAGCGCGATGCGGCGGCGCAGCCGCGCCATCATCGTCTCCGACAGAATTCCGATATCGACGGCGTCCAGCACCACGCGCCCGGCCGCCGCGCGCTTCAGCCCGATCAGCGTGCGGGCGAGATCGCGCCTGCCCGATCCGTCCTCGCCGATCAGCGCCAGCGAAGCGCCACGGCGTAGCTCGAAGGTGAGATTGTCGAGCGGGGTTTCGTCATCCCTGGCGCGCGCGGAAAGCTCAAGCCCATAAACCTGCAACACGGGCTCGCCGCGCCCGGCATTGCGAGGCGGCGGCGGCGCGCCCACGGCACCTTTGAAAAGCGTTTGCGTGTAGGCATGCGCCTGCGAGGTCGCAAGACGGGCGAACGGGCCTTCCTCCACCACGCGGCCATGACGCATCACGATCAGCCGCCCGCCCAACAGCTTTGCGATTTCGGTGCCGGTTGCGGCGTAGAGAATGGCAAAGCCCAGCCGCTTCTGTTCGGCAAGCAATGCGGCCACCAATTGTCGCGCATGAACCGGCGGCACACCCGAGAGCGGATGATCGGCGAGCAGCAATTCGGGCGTCTGCGCGAAAGCCGTCGCGAACAATCCCCATGCGATCGTTTCGGCGCGCAGCGATCGCGGCGAAGCATCCAACGCATCAATCGACGGCGCGCCTTCGAGGCGGCGAAGGCTCGCGTCCAGTTCGGCCTCGCCGCTATCGAGCGGCACGCCCAGCTTTCGCGCCAGCACGCGGGCAAGCTGCGACAGCACCGTTGCATGTGGATTGAGCGGCGAGGGATCCGCACCCGGCAACCACGCGGTGCGCGCGTGCGGTCGCGTATGCCGGCTCGCGCGTTCGGGATCGGCGCTTGCGAATTTCAGCGTGCCGGAAATATCGTCGCCGCTTTCCGGCAGCCCGCCGAGCACGCGCATCACCGCTTCCTTGCCGCAGCCCGCTTCGCCGAGCAGCACCACCGTCTCGCCCGGCCCAAGCACAAGCGAGAAGGATGAAAGCTCCGGCCGCGCGCCGCCGGGGCGCAGGATTTCCAGATTCGTGATTTCCAGCGCGCTCATGGCCGCTCGCCTTCATCGAGCGCCGCGGCCAATCGCGCGAACAGGATCAGCAGCAGAAGCGCCAATGCGGGAAACGCCGCAACCCACCACGCATCCAGATAAGTCGCGCGCGCCGCCGCGATCATCAATCCCAGATCGCGATGCGGCGGCACGGCGCCAAAGCCGAGAAAGCTCATCGTCGAAAGCGTGATGGTGACGGCGGCGAGCGCGCGCGCGGCGATGGTAAGAAACGTGTCGCGGAATTCGTAGGCCAGATCGCGGCGCATCAGCGTGCCGCCCTGAATGCCCGTGGCGCGCGCGAATTCGGCGTGGCGCGAGACGGCGAGCAATCGCGCGCGGTCGAAGGTGCGCGCGAAGGCAAGCGGGGCCGCGGCCAATCCCGCGGCGACGGCTGCGTAATCGCGGTCGGTGATGCCGATGAAGAGAATGGCCAGCAGCAATGCGGGAACCGCGCCCAAAATCCCCGCGATCCATCGCAGCACAAAGCCGCTGCGCCATGGAAACCGCGCCGCGACGAATCCGGCAAAGCCGCCCGCCGCCAGCACGATGGCCGTGGCGAAACCGGCATGGATCAGCGTGACGGCCAGCGCATGCAGCGTCTCGCTCAGCACATCGCGGCCCAGAACATCGGTGCCCAGAATGAAATCGGATGACGGCGGCGCGAGCATCGGGCCGATGCCGGGCGCATCCGCCGGCGCGCGCGCGATGACATCGCTCAGGCCCACCGTGACGGCGATGAGTGCCAGGCCCGTGAACCCGAATCCCCGGATCACCGCGCGCAGGCGCAGGCCGCGCACCGGCATCATGGCGGCGGCACTCATGGCGGCCCGCCTTTCACCGCGAGCGCGCGCGCGCCAAGCTCGCCCGCGAAATCGGCGGCAAATTTGAACGCGGCGAAAACGAGCAGCACCAAGGCCGCCACGTTCCAGTCATGCAGCGCCACGGATTTCAAAAACAGAACCGCCGCACCCGGCCAGCCGAACACCCATTCCGCAACCGCGGCTGCGGCGAACAGCGCCAGCGTGATGTCGCCGAGGCTGCGGCAAAGCCCGGTCAACACCTGCGGCATGAGATAGACGCCGTTGATCTCCAGCGCCGAAAGCCCCATCAGCCGCAAGCCCGCGCCGATAGGGCTCGTCCATCGCTTCGGATGCCGCGCGGCGCAGCGCCAAGCTGGATCGCGGCCGCACCCGCCGCGCCCACCGTCAGCGCGGGCAGCGCAAGCGCGCGCAGCGTGGCGTCGAAATCGCCATGAATTGCGAGCGTGGAAAGCGAGGGCTCGCCGATATGATCCATGCCCGGCCAGTGCAAAACATTCGCGGCGAACCAGAGAAGTGCGAGGCTCGCGCAGAACACCGGCGTCGCCGCCACGATCTGGATGAGGGGGGCCGCCGCGCGCAACGGCCGCTCGGTGCCCAGAAGAATTCCCAAAGGCCCGCCCAGCACCAGCGCCACCATTGCGCCAATGCCGACCAGTTCCAGCGTCACCGGCAGGCGCGCGGCCAATTCGCTCGCGGCGGGCCAGCCGCTGATGCTGCTCGCGCCGAAATCAAGCCTGAGATATTGACCCAGTTGCGCGAGCCATGCGGAAAAAAACGCGCCGTTGCGCGCACCCGCCGCCGAAAGCGCCGCGACCGCGGCGGCCAACAGGACCGCCCCCACAAGGCCGAGCGCCAGACGCGCCGCCTGAAGCAGGAGAAAACGCCACATTGTTCCTCAGCGCCCCGAACCCACGCCTCTCGCGCAGTCTGCCCAGTCTAGAGCATTATTGGTTCAGATGGAGTCTCGTCTCTCACCCTTCGACAGGCTCAGGGTGAGGGGTTAAGCCAATCCCTCATGCTGAGCCCCTCATCCCGAGCTTGTCGAGGGACGAAGCATGAGGGGAACATGGTTCCATCTGAATGTATTTTATCTAGAGCAAACCGAGCGACTTGAAACTCGCCGTTCCGCCCCGCCCGACCACCAGATGATCGTGCACCGCAATGCGCAGCGCCTTGGCGGCGCTGGCCACCTCGCGCGTCATCTCGATATCGGCGCGGGAGGGCGAGGGGTCGCCGCTCGGATGGTTGTGAACGAGGATGATGGAAGACGCCGCAAGCTCCAGCGCCCGCTTGACGATCTCGCGGGGATAGACGGGCGTGTGATCGACCGTGCCCTGACCCTGCACCTCGTCGGCGATGAGGATGTTCTTGCGGTCGAGGAACAGCACGCGGAATTCCTCGCGTTCGCTGCGCGCCATCGCGGCGGTAACGTAATCCAGAAGTGCCGCCCACGAACTGAGCGCGGGCCGGTTCAGCACTTTCATTTTCGAAAGCCGCAAGGAAGCCGCTTCCACGATCTTCAATTGCGCCACCACCGCCTCGCCCACGCCATCGATTTCCATCAGCCTTTCGGCGGGGGCGGCAATCGCTTCGGCAAAGCCGCCGAATTTGGCGAGCAGCGCCTTGGCGAGCGGCTTGACATCGCGGCGCGGGATTGCGGCGAACAGCACAAGCTCCATCATCTCGTAATCGGGAAGCGCGTCCGCCCCGCCCGCGAGAAAGCGCGCGCGCAAACGCTGGCGGTGTTCGAGATAATGCGGAGCATCTTCGAACGGCAGCGATACGTCAGAGATATGGGGGCCCTTAGAGATAGGGAGGCTTGTGCCAGCCCTTGGGCGATTGTGTGAAGATTTCGACGTCATTCTCGGTCACGCCCACGCTGTGTTCGAACTGGGCCGACAGGGAACGGTCGCGCGTCACCGCTGTCCAGCCGTCATTTAGCACCTTCACGCCATAGCCGCCGAGATTAATCATCGGCTCGATGGTGAAGAACATTCCGGGCTTGAGGCCGAGCCCGTAACCCGGCCGCCCGTAATGCACGATATTGGGCAGCGCATGGAAGACTTTGCCCAGCCCATGCCCACAGAAATCGCGCACGACCGCACAGCGCTCCTCGCCCTCGGCGAAAGCCTGGATCGCATGGCCGATATCGCCCGTGGTCGCACCGGGCTTCACCACGGCGATGCCGCGCATCATGGAATCATAGGTGATATCGACCAGCCGCTTGGCCTTCAGCTTCACATCGCCGACGAGATACATGCGGGACGTATCGCCATGCCAGCCATCCACGATCACCGTGACGTCGATGTTCACGATATCGCCGTCTCGAAGCGGCTTGTCGGCGGGGATGCCGTGGCAGACGACATGATTGATCGAGGTGCAGAGCGTGTGGCGGTAGCCGCGATAGCCCATGCAGGCGGGGATCGCGCCATGATCGCGCACATAGTCATAGGCAATCTTGTCGAGTGCCGCCGTCGTCACGCCGGGCTGAACCGCGGGCACCATCAGGTCGAGCACTTCGGCCGCCAGACGCCCCGCCCGGCGCATGCCCTCGAACGCTTCCGGCCCATGAACGGCAACGGAGAGCCCCGCGCGGCGCGCGGCCTCGAAAATATGCGGCTCCGGCATTTCGGACATGGGACCTTCCCTAACCCTGTAACCCGTGCTTTTTAGCGCATCGAGCGTAATGGTTTCTTACACCCGGCGGGAAGAAGGCGCCAGTTGTCATGGAAAATGCCGGAAAACCCGTGACGGCGGCGGTTTTGGTGATCGGCGACGAGATCCTGTCGGGCCGCACGGCCGACAGCAATCTCAACTATATCGCGAAGTTCCTTTCCGGCCTCGGCATCGATCTTTGCGAGGCGCGCGTGGTGCCGGATATCGAGGCCGAAATCGTGGCCGGGCTGAACGCGCTGCGTGACCGCTATGATTACGTCTTCACCACCGGCGGCATCGGGCCGACGCATGACGACATCACCGCGGATGCGGTCGCCAAAGCCTTCAACGTGAAAATCGACTACAACGACGAAGCCCTCGCACTTCTCGGCTCGCGTTACAGGCCGGGCGAGTTCAACGACATGCGCAAGCGCATGGCGCGAATTCCCGATGGTGCGACATTGATAAAAAACAGCATCTCCACCGCGCCGGGATTTCAGATCGAAAATGTTTTCGTCATGGCGGGCGTGCCGATGATCATGCGCGCCATGCTGGAGGAAAGTGTGGCCCCGCGATTGCCGCGCGGCGTGGTGGTGATTTCCGCCGTCGTGGCCGCGAAGATCGGCGAGGGCCGCATCGCCGCCGCACTCGCCGCCATCCAGAAGCGTTTCGAGAACACATCCATCGGCTCCTATCCCTATTACCGCGAGGACGGATTCGGCGTGCAGCTTGTGGTGCGGGGGCGGGCGGACGATGCGGTGGAAGAAGCCGCACTCGCCATCGAGGCCGCCATACGGGCCGAGGGGGTAGAACCGGAACGTATTCGCAATTGACTTAGAATAATAATAAGACTCTGACCTACAATAAAAAAATCGGTGACAGCGGCGCGCGTCCGATGTACATTCCCATCAAATAATGGGGCGGTTTTCTCATTGCTGTTGGGGCGCTGGGGCCGCAGGTTGGGTCAGTAACAAAATTGCCGGATGAACGGAAAATACCGTTCCTTTGGGTATTGCCCGCGCGGCAGGGAGCAGTTCGTATGACGATGGGGCGTATCCTGGGAGCGGCTATCGGCGGTGTTCTTTTCGCTGTGGCCGGGGTGGCGGTAGCCGCCAATTTCACCTCCAGCGGACGCACCGATTTCTTCTCCCCCGGCAAGCATCAATTCTACGTCTGGTGCGCGGGCTCGTCGGCCGACTACATGGCGACCGAAGCCGGCCAGAACGCCGAAGACGCCCAGATGAAGCTCTACGACCTGACCAAGGCGCATGGTAAATCGACCTGCTGGCCGGTCTGGCAGGGGCGCGTTTCGGGTTGACCGATTGACAGTTTACGGGGGGCGGGAACGGCGGCTGGGGGCCGCCGTTTTACTTTGTCCTCCCCTGCGAATCGCCCACGAATTGATAGCACTGGCGTGCGCCGCGCCCGGATGCGAATTTCTCCCGTCGTTATCCGAGGTTCCCATGATTCCCTTTTCCGGCAACCCGCTCGACCGGGCGAGCGAGAAGCGAACCGACGCCGCATGGCTGACGGCGCGACGCAGCGATCCCACCTCGCTGGTGCTGCCGCTGTGGCGGTTGCAGCCCTTCCTGCTGGGGCCTGAGAATGCGCAAGGCGCGCTGGACCCCGGCTTCCTCAAGCCCGGCCTGGCCGAGCGTCTCGCCGCACCCGACGCGCCTTTCGTGCTGCTGGGACTTGAGGGCGAGGCGGCCATTTTCGCGCTCGATATTTCCGCCGCGCGCGATCCGGCGAACGAAGGCCCGCTCGCCGGCCTCGGCCATTTCCGCGACATGCGCGCCGCGGCCATGAGCGGAGGGCTCGCCGAAAAAGACATCGCGATTCTGGGTCAGGCCAAGGCGATGATCGACTGGCACAAGCGCCACGGCTTTTGCGCGCAATGCGGCGCACCCACGATCCTTGCCGATGCGGGCTATCGCCGCCATTGCAATTCCTGCAACGCCGATCATTTCCCGCGCACCGATCCGGTGGTGATTATGCTGGCGACGCATGGCGATGCCTGCCTTGTCGGGCGCGGCAAGCAATTTCCGCCGGGAATGTTTTCCGCACTCGCCGGTTTCATCGAGCCCGGCGAGACAATTGAAGAAGCCGTGCGCCGGGAACTTCTCGAGGAAGCCGGAATCCGCGTGGGCGCGGTGAGCTACTACGCGACACAGCCATGGCCGTTTCCCTCATCGCTGATGATCGGATGTTTCGCCGAGGCCGAGAGCCGCGAAATCACGCTCGACGGCAACGAACTCGCCGATGCGATGTGGCTGGAAAAAGAAAAAGCGCGAAAGCTGATCGCCGGCGGCGCCATCGATGGCATGTTCGTGCCCCCGCCGGTGGCGATTGCGCATCATCTGATTAAAGCGTGGGTGGAGAAATAATTTTCTCCCCCCGTTTACGGGGGGAGTGTCCGCCGGAGCTTTTGCGTAGGCGGACGAGGGGGGCGCGCACAAATGCGTTCGCCCCCTCCGTCTCACTCGCAAAAGCTCGTTCGACACCTCCCCCGTAAACGGGGGAGGAAAGTGAAATCGTTCATTCGAACCCGTTTGGATATCGAAAACGCACTTATCCCCGCCCCTTTTCCATTCGCTCCAATCACTTGCGCAAACTTATCCCACACGACCAAAGCGGCCGTAAAATGCGCGCGTGATGAGGAGCGTGCGGATCGTGGCGGCGATGAAGGCAGGGGGGATACCCCCCTCGAAACTTTCAGGTTCGAATACCAAACGAAAGCGCGGCGGCCAGCCCGGCAACACCAACCGGCTGCGTCATGGCGGGTTTTCGAGGGCAGCGCGGGCGCGGCGCGCGGCCATCGACGCGCTCATCGCTGAGACGAACGCGCTCATCATCCGCATCGGGATGGTCGCCCGCGCGCGCAAGGTGCTGAAAGCGAAACGCACACGCACACTTGTTTCTCCCCCCGTTTACGGGGGGAGTGCTGCCGACTCGTCCGCCGAAGCTCGAAGAGCGAAGGCGGAAGGCAGCGAGGGGGGCGCGTACAAATGCGTCCGCCCCCTCCGTCTCAACCGAACTTCGTTCGGCTTCGACACCTCCCCCGTAAACGGGGGAGGAAAATTATATCGCAGGCATGTCCTTGCGGAACGGATGCGCCGGATAAACCCCCAGCACCGTCAGCTTGCTGCAAAAGAATTGCAGTTCCTCAAGCGCAAGCCGCACATGCCGCTCTTCGGGATGGCCTTCGATGTCGGCGTAAAATTGCGTCGCGTTGAACGAGCCACCGAGCTGATAGCTTTCAAGCTTGGTCATGTTCACGCCATTGGTGGCGAACCCGCCCATCGCCTTGAAAAGGGCGGCGGGCACATTGCGCACGCGGAACACGAACGTCGTAATCACCGGCCCCGCATCGAGCGGCGCGTCGTCGGGCTCATGCGCCATGATGAGAAAGCGCGTCATGTTATGCGGCTCGTCTTCGATATTGGCGCGCAGCACATCGAGCCCGTAAAATTCGGCTGCGAGCGAGGATGCAATCGCGGCAGCACTGGGATCCTTCATCTCCGCGATGTGGCGCGCCGAGCCCGCCGTGTCGTGCCAGTTCTGCGCCGTAAGTTTCATCTCGCGGATGATCTTGCGGCATTGGCCGAGCGCGGGCCCCTGGCTATAGACCGTTTTCAATCCGGCGACCGACGCACCCTTCACGCCAAGCAATTGCATGTGGATGCGGTGGAAATGCTCGCCGACGATATAGAGCCCCGCTTCCGGCAGCAGGTGATGAATGTCGGCGATGCGGCCATAAAGCGAATTCTCGATCGGGATGATGGCAAGATCGGTTTCGCCGTCGCGCACCGCGACGATCGCATCCTCGAAAGTGGGTTTGGGAATCGCCTGCGCATGCGGCAGCGCCTCGCGCGCGGCGAGATTGGCGAACGCGCCGGGCTCGCCCTGAAAGGCCACTTTCTTCGCGCGCGAAACAAGCGATGTCATGAATTTTTCCCGTTACCGATAAGTTTTCGTGCTTTTTCCAGATCGGCCTCAGTATCGACGCTGAGCGGCACGCTGTCCACGCGCGCCACCGCAATGCTCATGCCCGCTTCCAGCGCGCGCAATTGCTCGAGCTTCTCGCGGCGCTCCAGCGGCGATGGCTCCAGCTTCACGAAGCGCGACAAAACCTCGCGGCGGAAAGCGTAGATGCCGACATGATGAAACAGCGGACCCTCGCCGGACGGCGCGCGCGCGCGGGTGAAATAAAGCGCGCGGCCGCGCATGCCCGTCACATCCCAAACCACCACGGGCTTGACGACATTGGGGTTGTCGTAATCCGCCTCGTCGTCGATCTCGGCTGCGAGCGTGGCGATGTCCGCACCCGTGGGTGCGAGCAGATTCGCCACCGCCTTCACATAAGCCGGATCGAGCGCTGGCAGATCGCCCTGAAGATTGACCACCACATCGTGCTTGTAGCCGCGATCCACAGCTTCGAGGGCTGCGAACACGCGGTCGGTGCCCGACGGCAATTTCGGATCGGTCAGCACGGCGCGCCCGCCCGCATCCTCCACCACTTTCACGATCTCGCGTTCGGCGGCGGCCACCACCACCGGCCCGATGTCGGCTTTCTCGGCCTGTTGCAGCACGCGCACGATCATGGGCAGCGCCCGCGATATCGGCGAGCGGTTTGCCCGGCAGCCGCGTGGACGCCATCCGCGCGGGAATGACGATGATCGGATTCATGCAGTCACGCCTTTCTTTCGTATTCCCCGGCACTTATGCGACGCTTCGCCGCAATGACGCTCCATCTTCGCCTTGTAATGTCGCGCCGGTTCGCGGGGGCGGATTTCACCCGCGCGCCGATCTGCAATCACGGAGCGTGACCATATGGATTCCTGGGAGTGGAACAAGATCATCGGGGCCGTTCTCGGCACGGCGATTTTCGTGATGGTCATCAAGATCGCCACCGAAGCCATCTTCGAGAAGCCCGAATTGGCCAAGCCCGGCTATGTGGTCGAAGGCGTGACGGGTGTGGCGACCGCGTCCTCCGCCCCGGCCGCGGCCCCGGTCGAGGAACCGCTGCCCGATTTCGGCACCGTGCTCGCCTCCGCCGATGTGGCCAAGGGCAAGGACATCTCCGGCCGCTGCCAGCAATGCCACGATCTTTCCAAGGGCGGGCCCAACAAGATCGGCCCCAATCTGTGGAGCATCGTCGGCGATGCGCGCGGCGAGGGCCGCGGCGGCTTTGATTTCTCCAGCGCCATGAAGGCCAAGGGCGGAAGCTGGACCTATGACGAACTCTTCCGCTTCCTGAAATCGCCGCAGGCCTATATCCCCGGCACCAAGATGACGTTTGCCGGGCTTCGCAGCGCGCAGGATCGCATCGACCTGATCGCTTATCTGCGCACGCTGTCGGACAGCCCCGTGGCAATCCCGCCGCCCGCCAAAAAATAACGGGCAGCTCTGCGATTGTTTGGCTTGAACGCGCGCGCGAAAGCGGCGAGCGTTCGGCCATGAAAAATCCAACGCTGATGCTGGCCGTTCCCGTGGCGTGGGCGCCGCTCTGGGCGGTGCCGATTTCGCAGATGTCGCCGGACTTAAAAATCGTCGTGGCGGGGCGTGACGAATATGCGCCGGGCGATATCGATTATGTGCTGAGTTTCCGTCCCGAGCCGGGCCTGTTAAAGACGTTGCCCAATCTGAAATTCGTCTTCTCCATCGGCGCGGGCGTGGACGGCTTCTTCGCCGATCCCGAATATCCGCGCGCCATTCCGCTGATCCGGTTTGTGGACCGCACGCTGTCATCGGAGATGGCGCAATATGTCGTCATGCACACGCTCATCTATCATCGCCAGCAGCGCATGTTCGATGCGTGGCAGCAGGAAAAGAAATGGCGGCAGACGATCCTGCCGCGCCGCACGGAAGACACGCGCATCGGAATTCTGGGGCTGGGCGAAATCGGAACCATGGCGGCGGAGCGGTTGCGCGATCTCGACTTCCAGATGGCGGGCTGGAGCCGCACGCGCAAAGACGTGCCCGGCGTGAAAAGCTATGCGGGCAATGACGAACTCGGCGAATTCCTCGCCCGCAGCGATATTCTCATCTGCCTCTTGCCGCTGACGCCCGACACGCGGCACATATTGAATGCGAAGACCTTCGCCCAATTACCGCGCGATGCCTTTGTGATGAATGTGGCGCGCGGCGGACATCTGGTCGAAGACGATCTGATCGCGGCCCTCGATTCCGGGCATTTGGCGGGCGCAACGCTGGATGTCTTCCAGACCGAACCGCTGCCGGAGACAAGCCCGCTCTGGAACCATCCAAAAGTGACGGTGACGCCGCATATCGCGGCGATCTCCGACCCGCGCGTGGCCGCGCGTCAGGTGATCGACTACATCGCCAAGGACCGCGCCGGAAACCCGCTCGACAACCTTGTAGATTTCAACCGGGGTTACTAAATCCGCTTCACGCTGGTGATCGGGCCCGCCACATCGGTGATGCGCGCCACCGCGTCGGAGAGGTTCTCGATGCTGACGTCCATATGAAACGCATTGGCATGCAGCAACCGCGCGCTATCCAGCATCACGCCCATATGCCCCTTCCAGAACACAAGATCGCCGCGTTGCAGATTTTTCGCCTCGATGGCGCGGCCGAGCGCGCGCTCCTGCATGTCGGTGTCGCGGGGCGCGGCAATGCCGCCCGCCGCAAGTGCTGTTTGAATGAGGCCCGAACAATCGAGCCCCGCCGCACTCTTTCCACCCCAGACGTAAGGCACGCCGACAAAGCGCTCCGCAATCGCAACCCAATCCGTGACAACTTGATGGATCGGCGCGAGATGCCCCGCGAACACAAAAGCATCCGCGCCGATGCGCGCATATTTGCCCGCGCGCGCGGCAATCTTCACTTTCGCATTCAGCGGCAGGAAATCGCGCACCGGGCGCTTCAAATCGGCTGCGGGAAACACCGGCGTCATCAACGCCGTGACGCGATGATCGGCGGCGGTGACATTCTCCGCCAGCGCATCTGCGCGGACGTATCCCACATATTGATCGTCCGCCGCCTGCCCCCAGGCCCAGCCATCGGCCACGTCATAGACGCTGAATGCCTCGCCATAGAGAAGCTCCGTATCGAGGCCCGCATCCTCGGACGGTTTGGCGTGCAAAGCCGCGCGTCCGCTTTTCACATGATGCAAAATTCCCTCCACATAACGCGGCGCTTTTATTTTTCCGGCAAGATGGGCCGCCGCCAGATCGGCGCGCGCGGGCGTGACGCGGCGGTCGTGATCGCTCATGCGCGATAACGCCCGGCAAGCAGCGCATAGATCGCGCGCGCGGCATTGGCCTCCGCACCCTTGCGGCGGCCGGGCTTGGGGCGGTCGATCCAGGCAGGAATGTCGAAATGCACCCAGCTTTTAGCGCGCGCGACAAAGCGATTGAGAAACAGCGCCGCGGTGATCGCACCGGCAAGCGAATAATCGGGCGCGTTGTTGAGATCGGCGATAGAACTTCCAATCGTCTGCTCGTAACCGCGCCACAGCGGCAGCCGCCACAGATAATCCTGTGTGGCATGCGCGTGTTGCATCAGATCGGATGCGAGTTTTTCATCGTCGGTAAAAAACGGCGGCAATTCCATCCCCGTCGCCATGCGCGCCGCACCCGTGAGCGTTGCGATATCGATCAGCAATTCGGGAGATTCCGTGTCGGCTTCGGCCAGCGCATCGGCCAGCACCAACCGCCCTTCCGCATCCGTGTTGCCGATTTCGACGGTGAGTCCCTTCCGGCTTTTGAGCACATCGCCGGGACGATAGGCCGAACCGGAAACCGAATTCTCCACCGCTGGAATCAGCACGCGCAATCGCACGGGCAATTTCGCGCCCATCACCATGTGCGCGATAGCGAGAACGGTGGCGGCTCCACCCATGTCCTTCTTCATCGTCAGCATGCCGGATGCGGATTTCAGATCGAGCCCGCCGGAATCGAAACACACGCCCTTGCCTACCAGTGTCACCTTCGGGGATTTCGGATTTCCCCATGTCAGATCGATCAGCCTTGGCGCGCGCGGCGAGGCGCGGCCGACCGCATGGATCAGCGGGTAATTGTTTTTCAGAAGCGCGTCGCCGACCACAAAAGAAATCTTCGCACCGTGACGTTTCGCCGAGGTGCGCGCGGCTTGCGCCAATTCCTCCGGCCCCATGTCGTTGGACGGCGTGTTGACGAGATCGCGCGCCAGAAACACGCCCTCGGCGATGCGGCTCACTTCCGCGCCGCCAACGCCCGCAGGCAAAACAAGCTTGGGGTGTTGTTTCGTATTCTTTTTGTAGCGCGTGAAGCCATAGGTGCCGAAGATCCATGCCAAAGCGGCGTTCGCGCCGCCCATTTCGGCGGGAACATCGTCGAGCGCATAAATGCCTTCCGGCAGACGTTCGGAGAACGCGGCCAAGCGCCAGCGCATCGCTTCCCGCGCCCAGCCCCAGAACGGCGAAGGAAAGCCGTCCATCGGCGCGCGGCACAAGCACAAGCTCGCCCTCTTTCGCGGCAAAGCGCGCGGCTTTCAGCCATTGGCCGTCGCGCTTGCCCCGCGCCGACAGCCATCGCTTCAGATCGGCCGATTTGACCGCGTGCAGCGGGATCGCGCCCTTTGCGCTCTTCGCAAGGCTGGAATGCATGGACGGCCCTTTGATGTGTCGGCGCGCGACTCTAGAAATGCGCGAGGGCCACTGCAACTGGAGGGGACATGACCGCGCGCTACACATTGGTGCTGGGCACCAAGGACTGGTCGAGCTGGAGCCTGCGCCCATGGCTGGCCATGCGGGCGGTGGGAGCGCCGTTCGACGAGATCGTTATCCCCCTGCGCCAGCCCAAATCGAAGGACGCGATCCTTTCCCATTCCCATGCGGGCAAGGTGCCGGTGCTGAAGATCGCCGAGGCCGGGCGCGAGCATGTGGTGTGGGACAGCCTTGCCATCTGCGAAACGCTGGCGGAGCGCCACCCGGATGCGAAGCTCTGGCCCGACGATACCGCTGTGCGGGCCGAGGCGCGCGCCTATGCCTGCGAAATGCATTCGGGCTTCCCCGATGTGCGCGACCAGCTCACCATGGATTTCGCGCGCCGTGTCCCCACGCCCGAATTGCGCGACGAGACCAAGGCGCAGATCGCGCGCATCATCGATGCCTGGACGCATGCACTAACGCAGCATGGCGATACGAACGGATTTCTCTTCGGCCGTTTTTCGATTGCCGATTGCATGTATGCACCGGTGTGCTCGCGCTTCGTGACCTATGGAATCGAAACGCCCAAACCCGTGAGCGAATATGTTGCGCGCGTGATGGCGCTGCCCGCGATGCGCGATTGGGCGAAGGCTTCGCAAGACGAAGTGGATGCCGGTATCGCCTAAGAGCGCTTGCCCGTCGGCTTGCCCATTTCAGTGTAGAAACGCACGGCGCCCGGATGCAGCGGCGCGGTGAGGCCGGTCGTTGCCGTATCGAGCCCGATCAGCTTGGCGCTGGGATGGCTTTGATCGAGCAGCTGGCGATTGATCCGATTAAAGAGCGCCCGCACGACGCCATAAACGACATCGCTCGACACCGATTTGTTGACCACCCAAAGCGCACGCACGCTGACGGTCTCGGTTGCGGGCGCGCCGGGATAAGTGTTGGCCGGGATCGTGTCGGCCGACAGCGACGGCACTTCGGCGAGCAATCTTTTCCGGCCCGCGCCATCGATGGGCACAAGCACCGCGCGCCCGCGCGCGATCAGATCGGCGACAAGCCCAACCGGCGCGCCGCCCGTGAAGAAGAAAGCGTCGATGCTGCCCTTGTCGAGCGCATCGGCCGCCATATCTGACGTCATGTGATGAGCCTTGAGCCGCCATTCGGAAATGCGATAGGCCGCAAGCACCGCGCGCGCGGTGACGGCCGTGCCGGAATTCTCGTCGCCCAGCGACACGCGCTTGCCGCGCAGTTCGGCGATGGACTTGATATGCGCCCTGTTGGCCGCGACCACATGCACCTCTTCGGGAAAGAGGGCGGCGATCACGGCGATGTTGCCGAGCCGCCCGGTCTTGCGGAACGCGCCGGTGCCTTTCACCGCTTCGGCCACCACATCGGCCTGCGCCAGCCCGGAATCGACATGGCCGGAATCCACATCCGTCACATTGGCGACCGATCCCGCGCTGGTCCGCGCGCTGGCGATCAGGCCGTCCGGCCCGCAGGCGTGCAGCATGTCGCAACGGTCCACGCTGTGGGGGTGGCTGATGATGCCCGCCATCGCCTGACCGATGGGAAAATAGGTGCCGCCCGTGGGGCCCGTGGCAATGACGAAGGAAATCCGCTGGGCCAGGCTCGGCGACGCCCCCAGCCCAAGCATCAGCGCCAGCACCAAAGTGCCGCCCAATGCCGAAAGCCAAGCCATGCGATGTTTCATCGGGTGGCATTAAACAGCTTTATTGCGTCAATAATTGGACGAATGGCGGATTTCCGGGCTTCTTACGAGGATATTTAAGCCTTTGTTGACTGCCGGGGGGCATGCTTGGGCGGTGATTAATCTTAAAGGGCCACCCCCATGAACCGCACGCTGGTTCGCACCTCCTACATCGTTTTGGGCGCGCTTCTGAGCGCGGGTTGCGCTACGGCCGGCAGCACCAAGACCGGCCAGTCGCTCGCGGCTCAGACGGCAGCGCCGCAAGCCGCCGCGGCACCCGTGGCCACGCCGGCAGCGACGCTCGCCGCCAATCTCGACAGCGAAATCCAGGACGCTCAAGCCATGCGCGCCAAGGGCGACTATGACGGCGCCTCGCGCACGCTCTGCCAGTTGATGCTGGTGGCGCCCGACAATCCGCGCGTCGTGGGCGAATACGGCAAGGTGCTGGCCCAGCGCGGTCATTATGACGACGCGATCGCTTTTCTGAAACGCGCCGTGGAATTGCAGCCGAGCGACTGGTCGCTCTTTTCGGCGCTGGGCGTGGCTTACGACGAAGCCAATGACCACGCCAATGCCAAGCTCGCCTATGCCCAGGCGCTCGCGCTGAGGCCGGGCGAGCCTGCGGTGTTGAACAACATGGCCATGTCGGAAATGGCGGCGGGCGACTACGAAGGCGCCAAGAAATTGCTGCAGCAGGCATCCGCCGGCGGCAGCACCGATCCGCAGATCGCGGCCAATCAGCAAAGGCTCGCCGATCTGGAAGCCGCCCATCCCGTCATCGCGCAGGCGGCACCCGTTACCGACACAAAACCTGCGGCGATCATGATCGCGCCCAAGCCCGCGCCTATTGCGGTCGCCAAGCTTCCCGCTCCGGCAACTACCGATGTGGCCGCGAAGAAAACGCCTGCCGACGCCTCGCACGAGCCGCGCAAGCTCGCCGCCGATGCCAAGCCCGCGCCCAAGGAAAAGGCCGCACCAAGCAAGACGCCCGCGCTGCGCACCGCTGCGGATTGAATTAGCGCTCAACAATAAAACCGTCATGGCCCGCAATCGCGGGCCGTCCGGTTCTCACATCCCATAAGTTTCGGAAATTCAACCGGGCAGCCCTTCGCGCCGCGGCTTCGAACGCGCGACCGTTACACCGGATTCAATGATGATAGAAGGTGTGCATCACCCGCATGACCGCGGGGCCCAGAATCACGACGAACAGGCACGGCAGGAAGAATATGATCATCGGCACGGTGAGCTTGGCCGGCAGGGCCGCGGCCTTTCTCTCGGCTTCCTGCATGCGCATTTCGCGGTTTTCCTGCGCAGTGACGCGCAAGGCCTGGCCCATCGGCGTTCCGTATTTCTCTGCCTGATTGAGGGCCGCCGACACCGCCTTGACGCCCGAATGTCCGCAGCGCTTGGCGAGATTCTCGAACGCCTGGCGGCGCTCCGGCAGATAGGAAAGCTCTGCGGTGGTGAGGCCGAATTCTTCGGCCAGCTCCACCGATTGCGGGCCGATTTCGGACGCCACCTTTGTGAATGCCGATTCGATCGACATGCCCGATTCCACGCAGATCAGCAGAAGATCGAGCGCGTCGGGGAACGCATGCATGATCGATTCCTGGCGGCGCGCAATCTGGTTGGAGACGAACATGTCCGGCAGATAGAACCCCGCAAGTGCGGCTGCGAACGCGGCCACGGTCTTCATCAGCGCCGTCCAGTGAAAATGGGTGATGACGAAAAGATAGACGAGCGCCACGACGAACACGATGAACGGCATGACGAAGCGGAAGAACATGAAGGTGACGAGCGGCGCCTGCCCGCGATAGCCCGCGCGCGCCAACTTCTCGCGCGTATCGGGCGATTCCAAAATGTTGGAGAGCTTCAGCCGCTCCACCGTCTGCTTCATGAAGCTCACAGGGGCTGTGCGCAGCGCCGTCTTCTTGTTGCTGAGTGCCGCGTGATGGCGCTGGCGCAATTCCTCGCGCCGTTCGGCCACCGCCTTCATGCGCGTGCCGAGCGCGTTCCGGTCCAGCATCGGCAGGCCCACCGTAACGATACTGGCGAACACCAGAACCGCCGCGAGCGCGGTTCCGACGAAGGCCGGATCGAACAGAAGATTGAGATAGCCAAGATCGAACATGGACGCGCCTTCAATGCTTGAAACTGATCATCTTCTTCATCACCGCGATGCCGAGCGACATCCAGATCGCGCAGCCCAGCAGCATCAGATTGCCCGTGCGCTCGGTGAAGAGCGGCATGATATAGTTGTGCGAGGACATATAGACGAGCGTGCCCACCGCAGGCGGCAGCGAGCCGATGATGCCGGCGGACGCCTTGGCCTCCGACGACATCGCCTTGATCTTTCCTTGCAGGCGCTTGCGATCGCGCAGCACCAGCGACAGATTGTTCAGCGCTTCGGAAAGATTGCCGCCCGATTTCTGCTGGATCGTCATGACGATGGTAAAGAAGCTCACTTCCGCCGTCGGCATGGCGTCGAACATCTTCTTCAGGCCCTGCTCCAGCGTCACGCCCACCTTCAAGCCTTCCACCAGCTTGTTGAATTCGCTGCCGACGGGATCGGGAATTTCGCGCGCCACGATCTTGAGCGCCTCGGTCGTGGGCAGGCCCGATTTCACGCTGCGCACAATCACGTCGATGCCGTTGGCAAAATTTTCCGTGAATTTCTTCTGGCGGCGGCCTCTGAGGAAGATCAGAACCCAGCGCGGCGGGCCCACGCCCACGCCGACGGCAACAAGAGCGGCCACCAAAATGGATTGATGGGCGAGCATCGTGCCACCGGCCGCAACGAGTGCGGCAATCGCCGACAACAGATAGTAGCTGCGCGGGGTGATCGTGAGGCCCGCCTGTTCGATGCGCTTGCGCAGATTGGGGCGCTGCTTTTTTTCAACCTGCTGCTTTTCGAGATCCTTGAGCAGCGCCTGCACGTTGCGGCGGCGCTGCTGGTTGGCGTCGGGCGCGTTGCGCGCGCCCGCACCCGTGGCCTGCTGGCGCGACACCGCGGCCATGCGCTTCTGCGTAGGCGCGCTGCCGCCGCCCACAAACGCGTAAGCCACGCCGCCCGCGGCCAGCATGAAAAACAGCATGAGAACGATGGTCATCGCCTATCCTTGCAGCGCGTCGAGCGCCTCGGACAATTCGCGCTCCATGCCGAAATAGCGCGCGCGTTCCCAGAACACGGGACGCACGATGCCGGTGCCGGCGTGATGGCCCTTGAGGCGCCCGCCCTCTTCCTCGCCCGTGACCTCGTAAGTCAGAAGATCCTGCGTGATGATGACATCGGCTTCGGTGCCCACCACTTCGGTGATCCTTGTGATGCGCCGCGAACCATCGCGCAGGCGCTCTGCCTGAATCACCACGTCGATGGAGGCCACGATCATTTCGCGGATGGTCTTCATCGGCAGCGTATAGCCGCCCATCGTAATCATCGCTTCAAGGCGCGACAGTCCTTCGCGAGGGCTGTTGGCGTGCAGCGTTCCCATCGAGCCGTCATGGCCGGTGTTCATGGCTTGCAAAAGGTCGAAGGCTTCGGGTCCGCGCACTTCGCCCACGATGATGCGTTCGGGACGCATGCGCAGACAGTTTCTGACCAGATCGCGCATCGTAATCATGCCCTGGCCTTCAAGATTCGGCGGGCGCGTTTCGAGCCGCACGACATGGGGCTGCTGCAATTGAAGTTCGGCCGCGTCTTCGCAGGTGATCACGCGCTCGTCGGCGTCGATATAGGCGGTCATGCAATTGAGCAGCGTCGTCTTGCCCGAACCCGTACCGCCCGAGATCAGCACGTTGCAGCGCGCGCGCCCGATGACGCCCAGCACGCGCGAACCGGCCGGCGAGATCGAGCCGAAACGCACAAGGTCTTCGAGCGTGAGCTTGTCCTTGCGGAATTTTCGGATGGTGAGCGTGGGCCCGTCGAGCGACAGCGGCGGGGCGATGACGTTGACGCGCGAACCATCAAGCAAGCGCGCGTCGCAGATCGGCGAGCTTTCATCGACGCGGCGGCCGACCTGCGAAACGATGCGCTGGCAGATGTTCATCAATTGCGCATTGTCGCGGAAGCGGATCGGCGTGAGCTGCACCTTGCCGCCCACTTCGATGAAGACGCGATTGGCGCCATTGACCATGATGTCGGCGATATCGTCGCGCGCGAGCAGCGGCTCCAGCGGTCCATAACCGAGCACGTCGTTGCAGATGTCCTGCAACAGATGTTCCTGCTCGGCAATCGACATCACCACCGCCTTGATGGAGATGATCTCGTTGACGATGTCGCGGATTTCCTCGCGCGCCGAATCCGGATCGAGTTGGGCAAGCTGCGCCAGATCGATGGTGTCGATCAGTGCGTTAAAGATGGTGGTCTTGATCTGGTAGTAATCTTCGGAGCGCGTATCGGGGATATGAGCGGCGATGGGCTTGGACACCTGAGGCGCCTGGCTCACCGGTTTCCCGGCAGGCACAGCCGCAACCGCGGCAATTGCGGCGGGTTGCGGGCGCGGCGCTTCGGGCGCCGGCACGTTTGCGGGCGCGGGCTCCACGCGCGGAGGAGCCACGAAATTTTCCTTCGGATTTTCTGCGCCGGAGCGTTTTCCAAACATGGCTTAGGCCTGCTTGCGCCCTTTCAGGAATGAGAAGACGGACGAATTGCCCTTTTGCGAATCCGCGCTGGGCGTGCGGCCCGTGACGAGTTCGGAGAGCGTGCGGATGCCTTCGGCGACCTGCGAGCGCGGCTGAACTTCTGGCAGCATCTGGCCGTTATTGGCGGCGGTGCCGAAAAGATGCGGCTCGAACGGGATGAGCAGCGAGGGCGCCACGCCAACCGTTTCGGCAAAATCCTTGACCGGAATTTCCGGGCGCTTGGGCGTGGAGACCATGTTGAGCACAAGCTTGGGAGGCGTGTCGTTGGGCCTGCCCTGCTTCAACAGATCGGCCATCGCTTTGGTGTTGCGCAAGCTCGCCAGATCGGGCGTCGCCACGATGATGATTTCATCGGAGGAGAGCAAAGTCTGCTTCACCCACGGCGTCCACAGATGGGGAACATCGACAATCACACACGGGCTCATCTGGCGTACCGCATCGAGCACGGCTTCGTAAGCGCCGGCTTCGGCGTCATAGACGCGCTCGAGCAACGCAGGTGCGGTAAAGAGCGACAGATGATCGCCCGCCTTCAGCAGCAAACGGTCGAGCAGCACGTCGTCGAGGCGCTCGGGCGCCGACAGCGCATCGGCCACGCCCTGGCCGGATTCCTCGTTGAAATCCAGGCCCGCCGTTCCGAATGCCAGATCGAGATCGACAATTGCGGTGTCGATGCGCAGACGTTCGGCAATCGACCAGGCGACATTGTGCGCGATGGTCGAGGAACCGACGCCACCACGCGCGCCGACAAAACTCACCACGCGGCCCACGGGCGTTGCTTCGGGAGAAAGATAGATTCCCGAAATCACTTCGATCATGTGCAGCGGGCTTACCGGCGCCACCAGATATTCGCTGACGCCGCGGCGGATCAACTCGCGGTAAAGCTCCACATCGTTGACGCGTCCCACCACGACCACCTTGGTCGCCGGATCGCAGACATCGGCAAGGCGGTCGATGGAGTCGAGCGCCTCCTTGCCCTGAAGGCGTGTTTCGATGATCAGAAGATTGGGCGTGACCTGGCCGTGATATTGCTCCACCGCCGCATCGAGCCCGCCCAACTGGATCGTGACATGGGCCTTGGAAAGCCTGCGGTCGGCTGAGGCGCGCTGCAAGGCCGCACCCGTATCGGGAAACTCACAGAAGGCGTGAATGGAAATGCGCGGCACCGGGCGCTCATGGGCGGCCGCACCGAATGCACTGTTCTCTGATGCTTTCAACTTTGACATATCCGACCGCCTAGTGGCTGAGGTCCGTTCCGGACTGTTCGTTGGGTAGATCCGTTTTGCGTTTTTCGGCGCTGGTGATCTGTCCGCCTTCATATTTGCCGACGACGACGGTGCGGCGGACCGCATCGGTGGGGCTCATCGGGCGCGCGGCTTCCAGATCGCGCGGATCGGCAACCATGGCAGCGATGTTGTGCTGCGTGGCGCAACCGAAATTCCGCGACGGCAGGTTCGAGGCCGTATCGCCGGCGTTCTTCGACCAGTCGCCGCAGCTATCGGTATGCGCCACGAAAGTCACGTAAGCGATCTCGACGCTGCCATCGCCGGCGGCTGTGGAATGGGTGCCCACCAGAATGCGCGAGGGTGCCACGCCCATCTCCGCGATGCGGTCGCCGAAATAATGGATGGCGTCCTCGGACCCCGGCCCTTCGGGCGCCGACACGCTGATCGCGCCATTGCCGTGCGCGATATAGGCCTGCACGAAATCCATGAAATGGGCTTCGTCGTCCGGCATCAGCCCCGCTTCCTTGGTGGAGAAGGAGAGCTTCAGGCTCTGCGGCATCGGCTCCACCGTGATGGGGTGGAGTTGTTCGCCAGTGTAGAGATCGTCGGCGGAGTTCATCGGGGCAGCACAACTTCCCGCCAGCATCACGGCGAAGACGGAGAGCACGCGCATCGCATTCCTGATCGTCATGGCTGTTCTCCTCTATTGCACGATGAAGCCGGAGGCGCCGGCGCCGGACGTTTTCGCCGCGCCACCGCCATGCGAAGCCGAGCCACCGGCGTTCATATTGCCCAGAAGATCGGCCTCCACATCGGCGGGCGGCACGAAGCCGTCGGTCGGCAGCACGAAATCCTTTTCGCGACCGGGATTGACCATGTAGGCGCTCACCACCACGACCAGTTCGGTCTCGTTCTGCTCGAAGTCGCGGCTTCTGAAGAGAGCGCCGAGAACGGGCAGGTCCTTAAGTCCGGGGAACGCATCGAGCTGCTGCTTGGTCGTGTGCTGCAGCAATCCCGCAATAACAAAACTGCCGCCGGAGGGAAGCTCGATGGTCGTCTCCGCGCGGCGCACGGACAGGGCCGGAATCGTCAGGCCCGGCGTGGAAACAAGCTGACCGCTCGAATTCAGCGCCGAGGTGCCGGCGAGCGTGAAGGCGCCGGTGTTGGTCAACTCACTTACCTCGGTGGAAATCTGCAACGAGATGCGATTTTCGCTCAACACGATGGGCGTGAAGGAAACGCCGACCCCGAACTGCTTGAACTGGATCGACACATTGCCTTGCGTGTCGCGCCCCGCAGGCACCGGAAATTCGCCGCCCGCCAGAAACTTCGCCGTCTCGCCCGAAACCGCGGTGAGATTTGGCTCGGCGAGCGTGTGGACAAGCCCCACCGTTTCCAGCGCCTGCAGAATGCCCTGCACATTGTTGGGGCCGGTGCCGGGCGTCGTGCCGACATTGCCGATCTGCACGCCGGAGGCTTCGGAAAGCGCGCGGCCCAGAAGGCCGAAGGGATTGGAGGTGGACGCGACGATGGGCACGCCCGCCGCCGTTGCCGCCGCCGTCAGATTGATGCCGAGCTGTTTTGCGATTTCGCGCTGCACTTCGGCCACGCGCACTTTCAGCATCACCTGCTGGCCCGCGTCGATCTGGAGCATGTTGACGACCTTGGTGGGATCGCCAATGAAACGCCCCGCCAGATCGGCGGCGCGCGTGGCATCGGCCGCATTGGCGACGGTGCCGGTGAGCACGATGTTGTCGTTCATCGCCGAAACCTTGATGGTGGAATTGGAAAGATCGGATTTCATCATGGCGGTGAGGCCGCTGACGTCGCGCTCCACCGCAATGTCGATCGACAGGATTTGACGGCCCGCCGCGTCGAAGAAGAAGGCGTTGGTCTGGCCGATCTTGTTGGCCAGCAGGAAAATGCGCCTTGGCGTGCGCACCACCGCATCGACGATGGCCGGATTGGACACCAGCACATCGCGTGCATCGGTATCGAGCTGCACGATGGCCGCCTTGTCGAGCGACAGGGTGAGATGTTCGTGCGCGGTTTCGCCCGAACGCGTGGACACCGTAACGACGCGCGCGTCGCTGTCGGCGCCTTTGGCAAGGGCCGGCGCCGCCAATGTGGCGAACGCCAGAACCGCGACCGTGAAGATTGCTGTGCGCATCTGGCCTACTCCCCTGCCATGCCCTGGTTGGGATTGGTGTTTGCGTGCGCGACGCCGTAGCGGATGACGGCGACGCCGCCGTCATAGACATCGTCGTCTTCGGCGCGTGCATGCGTTGCGGCGAGCAGCTTCGCATTCGCAGCACCTTCGCCGAGCGGGCGCAACGACAGCGACAGCGTGCCGCCTGCATCCGCGCGCTGGATCGTGTCGGCCTGATGCGGCGTCAGTTCGAGCGTCGCGGTGCTGCCGAGCACGGTTTTCTGATCCTTGGCGCCGTCAAAGGTCTGGCCGATGGCGAGCACGCGCACGTCTTTCAGAAGCGCATGCGTCGCAAAGGTGCGCGGATTGTCGGAAATCTGCATCGTCATCAGGATATCGACGCGATCGTTCGGCAGGATGAATCCGCCCGCGCCGGATTCGGTTGATATCTTGATCGACACCGCGCGCATGCCCGGCGACAATTGCGCCGACATGAAGCCCACAGCATCGGTGTGCACGATGTTCGTGGTGGTAAGCGGCTGGCCCGCGAAGATCGGCGTGCGCGCGACCGTGCCCTGTATGGCTTCTGTAAGATTGGGCGCCATCTGGCGCGTGATGAGCGTTTCGTCGAGACTGGATTTCGGCCAGGCCTGCCAGCGCGCCGATGTGGGCGTGAGTGCGGTGCCCGCGCCGATGTTGTTCGACGCGACCATGACATCGACCATCGCGATCTGCGGCACGGGGACGGCGGCATTGCTCTTCTCGGTGCCGCCGCCCAGAAGGCTGCGCACCAGAAGTGCTGCAAGTCCTGCGGCCACGATTGCGGCCACCAAAACGATCACGCGCGACCTGTTCATGGCGTTGGGCTCCTTTGTCCCGATACGACCACGGAACCATTTAGAAAATGCTTAATAATAAGCGGTGTTCTGTGTATTTCAGGCCGCGGCTGCGATTTGGAAGATTTCCGTGTGCGGCAAAACGATGAAAGCGGCGAGCGCCAGCGCCACACCATAAGGAATACCTTCATCTTCGTCATGCAGCCGCAGGATCCAGCCCTGCACGGCCAGGAAATGCGGCAAAGGCATGCGCCTCAGCGCCAATATACCCAGCGTGAGCCCGCCACCCAGCACGGAAGCAAAGAGCGCGTAATCCAGAAGATCGTGAAACCCCAGCATCAAAGCCGCGCAGGCGAACAGCTTGGCATCGCCGCCGCCCACGAAATTAAAGGCGAAAAAGGCAAAGCCGAATGCAAGCCCCACAAGGCCCGCAAGCATATGCCAGCCCAGCATCGAAAAATTCATGCCCACCGACATTGCAAACACCGCGAACGTCGCCAGAAGAGCAAGAGGGATCCAGTTGGGGATCGTATAGCTTGTAATATCCCATCCGGCCGCGGCCAGCAGGAAAGCCGGGAAAACCACCAGGACAAGAATTTCGGCGATCACGCGATGCTCCCCCGGAAATGGCGACGGCCGCCTCTTTGGAAGGCGGCCGTCGTTGTTCAATCGTCAGACAATCGGGACGGCGTTACTTCACCGCGGCCGCAACGGCGTTGAACGTGCTCGTCAGGTTGGTACCGATCAACTGCACGGCCGCGATGATGACCACCGCAATGCCGGCCGCGATCAGACCATACTCGATGGCCGTGGCGCCGGATTCATCGACGAGAAAACGAGAAACAAGATTCTTCATAATAACCTCCGCTTGATTTGACACCCTAGGATGTCCAGCAAGCGTGCCCCGATCTCGTGGCCCGTCGTCTGGACGTGTGAGGAGCATAGCCGAGGGGGATTAATGGCGGCTTAAACGCAAACGACCCCGCAAATGATATTTTGTGCCGCGATGACGCAAAAACGGCCAGTTGCGGATAATACGACGTTTAGCACATTCCATTTGTTTACCATTGGTAAGATTCTCGCCGGTTTTCTTCAAAGGGCCTTGCGCAAGCACGCAAACAAATCGATGCGAAAAAATTTCGACGCCGGATCGCGGCGCGCGCATGGGGGCTTAAGGCTTCCTTTACGTAGCGAGCCTAGCTTCATAGGCGTTGTCATTCGCTGGAAGGAAACGTCATGCGCGGCTTGATTTTGCTTGGATTTGCAGCGGGTCTGGCCTGTGCGGCGCCCGCCTCGGCCGGAACCCTCAGCGTGCCGATGGATCAAGTGCGCATGGTCACCTTTGTGCGCCCGGTCGCCACTGTTTATGTCGGCAATCCGATGATCGCCGATGTGACCGTGATCGATTCCCGCCACGTCTTCGTGCTTGGAAAAACCTTCGGCTCCACCAACATTATCGCGCTCGATTCCAACGGCCATGAGATCGCGGACAATCCGCTCACCGTGTTCGGCAGCAGCGCCAACGTCGTCACGCTCAATCGCGGCGGCACGCAGGTCACGTATTCCTGTGCCGCTTCGCGCTGCGAAACCGCACCGTTGCCCGGCGACGACAAGACCCTCTTCGACGATACGATGGGCCAGATCACCGCGCATCAGGACGCAGGCCAGAAAGCCGCATCCTCCAGCCATTAATCGGCGTTCTTCGGGGAGGACGTCATGTCCGTCGTGGCGTTGTCCTTCGGAGCGGGGCTGACGCGGCTTTACGTAATTTGCGCCGCGAGCATCCGGCGCACTTTCGCCGATCACATTCCGCTTTACATCTGTGCGCTCGTTTTCGGCATCGCCACGATGGGCATTGTGCTGCGCTATCATCTGGCGCTGCCGCTGGACGAAAGCGTTGCATTTCTCATTCTCGTTCCGAAGTTTCTTGTGCTGGGCATAGCGCTCGGCGCGCTGCACCGGCTGATCGTGATGATCCGCACGAAAAGCAAGGAGCGCCCGCTAGCGGAAATCTCGCGCTGGCTGTCGGCGCAAATTCTCGCCGGCGACCGCCCCGGCAATGTGTTTCATTCGTTGGTGGCGCTGATGCCGCTGACGGTGAGCTTCGTCGCGCTGAAAGATGAAATCCCCGAAATCAATCCCTTCTCCTGGGATCGGATCTTCATGCAGTGGGACCGTTTTATCGGCCTGGGTCGCACGCCCGCCGAAATTCTTCAGCCCATTCTCGACCATCCCATCATCACATCGCTGCTCAATTTCAATTACGATCTGTGGTTCCTCGTAATGTTCGGAAGCCTGTTGTGGCAGGCTTTTGCCGCAAAGGGCGGAGTTCTGCGCACGCAATTTCTGCTTGCCTTCGCGTTCTGCTGGTTCATCGGCGGCAATGTGCTGGCGGCGGTTTTTTCGTCGGCCGGCCCGTGTTTCTACGGCCATCTTTTCGCGCACGATCCCTACGCGGCCCAGATGGCGTATCTGCGCGCCACCAGCATTCACTGGCCCATCTGGTCGGTGCAGGTGCAGGACATGCTCTGGCAATCCTATGTCGCGGGCACAGGCACCGTGACCGGCATTTCCGCCATGCCGAGCATGCATGTGATGAGTTCGGTGGCGATTGCGTTTCTGGGCTGGCGCACCAACAAATGGCTGGGCTGGGGTTTGACGCTTTTCGCAAGCCTTATCGTCGTCGGTGCGGTGGCGCTCGGCTGGCACTACGCGGTCGATGCCATCGCTGGCGTCGGGCTTGCGATCATCTTTTGGCTCGCGGCAGGCGCGCTGGCGCGCGCCGCCGCCCGCATCACTGCGCCACGCGCAACTGCGTAATCTGCTGGGCGATGTTGTTGAACGTGGTGATGATCGAGCCGGTCGTCGTCAGGTCGAAATATTTGTTGTGATCGGTGGCGCAATTGTAGAGCGTCGATGAACTGCCCGTCGCGCCATTGAGATCCACATACACGGTATAGATGATGACGCCCGCCGTCTTGGCGTTGGAGCAGGCATCGCCCATGCGCGTGTCGATGCTCGACTGGCTGGTGCTCCAGCGGTTCTGCGTGTTGAGGCCGTCGCTGAGCAGGATGATGATCTGCTGGGTGTTCTGCGGCAGCGTGCCGGGGTTGAACGGATTGCTGTTGGTCAGCGCCTGCCAGCCCCAGGCAAGACCGATCGTCTGGTTGGTGTTGCCGTTGGCGGTCATGGCATCGACCTGGCTCGACAGCGTCGTCCAGTCATAGGTCAGCGCCGTGATGGTGCCCGGCGGGCAATAGGCCGAATTCTCGGCGGGAAAATCGGTCGTGGTGCTGGAGGGCGTGGTGTTTTCAGTGTCGTAATCCTGCGTGCGATCCATGATGCAGCCCGCCCAAGTGGCGTGATCATTGGCGACCCAGGTGTGATTGTAGGGCGAGGTGCCGGTCTTGGTCACGGTGGTGGTCGGCGTCGCCACCGTCGTCGTCCACGTCGTGGTGCAAGTCGTGGTCTGGTTATGGCCGTGACCGCTTGTGGTGCAATTTGTGCTGCGCGCGCCGTTCGTGGTCGTGCTGGAGCCGGTCGTGGTTGTGGTGCTGTCGCCGGTATAGCCACTCGTGGTGACGCTGTTATCACTGGTCGTCGTCGTGTTGTTCGAGTTGGACGAGCTTGTGCTGCCGGTGCACACGCCATTGCCGTTGCTGTTGGACGTGCAGGAATATGTGGTCACCGCATTGGCCGACTGCACCAGAGTCTCGGTGATCGTCTTGGTCGGCACGCTGTTGTAACAGCCATTGTAATAGTGCCCGGTGCGCCCAGCGCTGACACTGCCATTGTCCTGACCGGGACAGATATAGCCCTTATAGGTGCCGCTCGACGGAATCGTGCTCGTCGTGCCGGCGCCATTCGACGGCCCGTCGTGCAGCGGAATCCGTTGCTGTAGGTGCTCTACGGACAGGACGATCCCGGGCCGATGCTGGTGCTGGGTGTCGAGCCGGACGGTGCGGCTTCCCAGTCGGTCCAGTCGATCCAACTCGCATTGACATAGGACGTGCCGACATTGACGTCCTTGCTGAACGGGATCAGCGCGACCTTCACATCGCCCGGATTGGCCGAAGCGTTCTGCAATGTCGTCAGCAGCGAATGGGTGGCGCTTTTGAGCGCGGTGATCTTGTTGTTGGTGCCGTAGCAATTGTCGGGCTCGCACATGGAGCCCGTATTGTCGAGCACCAGCGAAACCCAGAGTTTGGTCTGGCCCCACACGACTTTCGAGGTGTAGCCCACCGTCAGCGTATTGATGCCCACAATGTTCATCAGCGTGGTCGGCATCTGCACGGTGGTGGACAGCTTGATATTGTCGGTGCCGGTGGTGACCGACACATTGGCGGGAATGCCGAACGTGGCGTCGGCGGTGTAATTGGCGCTGAAATATTTCTGGGCGAGGCTCGTCATCTGGTCGGTTGTGAGCCCGCTTGATGCGCCCACTGCAAGACCGGCCGCATCCAGCGCCTCGGCAAGGCGCGCGCGCACGATCAGCGCGCGAGAGAGATCAAGGCCCGCGCCCGCGCCAATCGACACCGGCACCAGCGACAGTGCCACGATCATCGCGACATTGCCGTGCGAGGAACGCGGAAACGCTTTTACGGCGGCACTCAGCCGCGCTTTGGCGCGCGTGAGCATCTTTGCGAATTTCATGTTCAGCAACATCATACCGTCCGGCACCATGACCCACGCTATGATCCGCCAATGCCGGTGAAAATACCGTTCCTTTCGTGGGGGCTGGTTTCCGCATGGTTAGCGCGGCGCTCATAATTAAACGGGCACGTCCATCTTCGTTACCAAATCGTAAACGCGCGCGAGGCGTTTTGTTTACGTTAAGAGGTCTTTGAGCAAGATACCAAGCAGTGCTTCGTTTCGGGCCATTTCGAAGCGAAGATATGGAGCAACTGCATCCTCAAGGACGCGTTCCCGATGGGCGTGGTGAAGTCGATTGCCGTTTTTTTCCGCCGCCGCGCCGCGCGGATGAAGACGCGCGCGCGGTCGGGCTCGGCGGCCATCGAATTCGCCTTCGTGGCGCCGGTGCTGTTTCTCTTTCTCTTTGGCATCATCGAGACGGGCGTTCTGTTTTTCGCCAGCGCCACGCTGCAAAACGCCACCGACGATGTGGGCCGTCTGATCCGCACGGGCCAGCTCACCGGCCAGATGACCGCGGCGACGCTACGCGACCAGATTTGCGGCGACATCGACGGGCTGCTCACCTGGGGTGAGTGCACGGCGGGGCTTCAGGTGGATCTGCGTACCTACAGCAGTTTCTCGGGCGCGTCCTATCCCGGAATCACCAATGCCGACGGCAGCATCGATCCCACCAAGCTTGCCGTGCAGGCGACCGCGGATTGTCAGGTCATCCTGATGCGGGTCTATTATACGTGGAACATCATGACGCCGCTGATGGCGCCACTGCTTCAAAACGAGCCGGGCGGAAAATACATCATCAGTGCCGCGGCCGCATTCCGCAGTGAACCCTATCTTGCGAGTTCCTCATGCTGAGGCGCATTCGGCAATTCCTGAAAGCGCGCGACGGGCTCGCCGCCATCGAGTTCGGGCTGATTGCGCCCGTAATGGGCACGCTGCTCGTGGGCACCGTCGAAGTTTGCAATGCGCTGGAATGCCATCAGAAGGTGACGATGCTCGCCTCCACCGCCGCCGATCTGGTGTCGCAGGAAACAAGCGTGTCGGCCACCGACATGACCAACATCTTCGCCGCGACGACCTATATCGTCTATCCCTTCGCGTCGGCCAACGCCAAGATCGTCGTCACCAGCATCCTCAGCGACGGCAATGGCGGCGGCAAGGTCGGCTGGAGCGTGGCCAAAAACACGACCGCTCACACCACCAATGCCGCGATCACGATTCCAAGCGGCATCATGGCAAAATCATCCTGCGCGGTGAACGCGTGCAGCATCATCCTCGCCGAAGTGACCTATGCCTATACCTCGCCGATGGGAAAATTCTTTATCGGCACGGTCAACATGACCGACACCTTCTACGCCCATCCGCGCAAGAGCACGACAATCGCCTATACGGGCTGATCCTTCGTCAAGCTCATGATGAAGAACTCACCCTCATGCTGAGCCTGTCGAAGCATCGTGCAGCCGCATCAAGCCTTCCTGCGCCACCGATGCCACCAGAATTCCCGCTTCGTCATAGATCAGCCCGCGATTGAAGCCGCGCGCGCCGGACGCGCTGGGACTGTCCTGCACATAGAGCAGCCATTTGTCGGCACGGAACGGGCGGTGAAACCACATCGCGTGATCGATGCTCGCCATCTGGATGCGCTCGTCGAACCAGCCGATGCCGTGCGGGGCAAGCCCTGTGTCGAGCAGCGTCATGTCCGACGCATAGGCTAGCACGCATTGCTGGAGCGCTGTGTCCGCCGGCAATTCGCCGGTCGCGCGCACCCATACCGCCTGATGCGGCGGGCGTTTCTTGGGCGCGAAAATATCGGTGCGATCCACGGGGCGGATTTCGATGGGCCGCTTGCGCAAAAAATGCTCGCGATATTTCGCGGGAATCTTGTCGGCTATGGCGGCGCGGAAATCGTCTTCGCTCGGAAGATCGCCGGGCGGCGGCACTTTGGGCGGATCGATCTGGTGCTCCAGCCCGGCCTCGACCACCTGAAAAGACACCGACATGTGAAAGATCGCCCGCCCATGCTGGATCGCCACTACGCGGCGCGAGGAAAAGCTCTTTCCGTCGCGGCTGCGGTCCACTTCATAAAGAATGGGAACCTTGGGATCGCCGGGCAGCAGGAAATAGGCATGCAGCGAATGGCAGACGCGATCCTCCACCGTGCGGGTCGCCGCCACCAACGCCTGGCCCAGCACCTGCCCGCCGAACACGCGTTGCGAGCGGTCCTTGGGGCTGACGCCGCGGAAGATATTGACTTCGATGGGTTCCAGATCGAGCAGCGCGATCAATTCGCCCACGGGATTGTTGCTGTCGGACATGGGGTTCCCTTAATGGACGGACATGCGGCTGCGCAAGGGCTATGCAGGCGGCCCGCTTCGTCCTAGATAGCACTGCCGGAGGAGCAATCCATGACCAATGTGCTCTTGGAACGGGCCGCGCATACGCGACCCGCCAATACCAAGCGCGGCGCGCTGGAGCGCCTGTTCACCCTGATGTTCAAGGGGTTCGTCTATAACCAGATTTGGGAAGACCCCGACATCGACATGGAGGCGCTGGCGCTCAAGCCGCACCACCGGATGATCACGATCGCGTCGGCGGGCTGCAATATCCTGAACTATCTGGCCGCCGATCCCGAACGCATCATCGCGGTCGATCTGAATTCCAATCATGTGGCGCTGACGCGGCTGAAGCTTGCGGCCTTGCGCGACCTTCCCACCTTCGACGATTTCTTCCGCTTCTTCGGCGAGGCCAACGACAAGGCGAACAGCAAAGCCTACGACGATTTCCTCAGCGAGCGGCTCGATCCCGTGACGCGGCGCTATTGGAACAAGCATATTCCGCTGCATGGCCGGCGCATCAACATGTTCGCGCGCAATCTTTACCGCTATGCGCTGCTCGGCCGCTTCATCGGCCTGTTGCATGTGGTGGCGCGCCTTCACGGCAAGAAACTGGGCGTGCTGCTAAATGCGCGCACGCTCGCCGAACAGCGCACGGCTTTCGAGCGCACCATCGCGCCGCTGTTCGATTACAAATCGATCAAGTTCCTGTCGAAATCGCCGATCTCGCTTTATGCGCTGGGCATTCCGCCCGCCCAATATGAAGAGCTGGTGGCGGCGGGGGACCCCGCGATGATCCTGCGCCAGCGCGTCGAGCGGCTGGCTTGCGATTTTCCATTCAAGGAGAATTATTTCGCCTGGCAGGCATTTGGCCGCGGCTATGACGTCGAAAAGCGCGAGGCGGTTCCGGCCTATCTCCGCCAGGACGTCTATGACGTCATCCGCACGCGCACGGACAAGGTGGAAGTCCATCACGCCTCGCTGATCGATTTCCTCAAGAGCCAGCCCGCGCAATCGCTGCACCGTTTCGTGCTGCTCGACGCGCAGGACTGGATGACGCCCGCTGTCATCACAGCACTTTGGGAACAGATCGACCGCACCGCGGTGGCCGAGGATGCGCGCGTCATCTTCCGCACCGCGGGCGACGACACGCCGCTGCCGCGCAAGGTGCCCGCCGATGTGATGGCGCCGTGGCAATATCTCGAAGACGAAAGCCGCGCCTGGCATGCGCGCGACCGTTCCTCCATCTATGGCGGCTTCCACGTCTATACGCGCCGCCCGCTTTCGTGAGCACGCCGGACCACGCCGCCCTGATGGACGATGTCTATCGCCATCAGCGCTACATCTATGACCTCACGCGCAAATATTATCTCTTCGGGCGCGATACGCTTATTCGCGATCTGGATTTGCAGGACGGCGAGCGGCTGATCGAAATCGGCTGCGGCACCGCGCGCAATCTCATCGCCATTGCGCGGCGTTATCCGAAAGCGCGGCTTTATGGATTGGATGCTTCGCAGGAAATGCTGAAATCCGCCGAAGCCGCGATTGCCCGCAGCGGTGTTTCCACCCGCATCGAACTCATCCATGCCTATGCCGAAAACCTGACGCCCAAACTCTTCGGCGAGGACGCGCCTTTCGACCGCGCGGTCTTTTCCTACAGCCTGTCGATGATCCCCGATTGGCGCGGGGCGCTGAAGGCGGCGGCGGCGGCCCTCGGCCCGTCCGGGACCATTCATGCCGTCGATTTCGGCGATTTGACCGGGCTCGGCCCCGTTTTTGCGGCGCTGCTAAGGGCGTGGCTCGCCCGCTTTCATGTGGAGCCGAGAGTGGAAATCCTGCAAAGCCTGGAGCGGCAAATGCCCCTGGCGGATGCGGATTTGCGCATTCTTCCCGCGCGCTATGCCTTTATCTTGCGCTGCGGCAGGGGTGCTATACCGCTTCTTGCGGGCTGATGTTGCAGGACTGTCACAGCCGCGCCCCTATTCATCCATAAGCGGCACGTTTGCACGGGTTTGTCGTTATTCGGTCTCTACATGCTGTAGATTAATCCATAGTATTGGGTCCACAATCGGACGTGCAGGCGGGTTCCTGTTCGCCGGATTTCGAACGAGGGTCAAAATGAAAATCAGAGTTCTCGCCCTAGCGGGCGTCGCCGCGGTCGCCCTGTGTGGGCCCGCCATGGCCAGCACGGTTGACGGCTGGTATCTCGGCCTGGGAGCGGGCTGGGATCATTTGAGTAACATCAAAGTATCGTTCCCCGGCAACAGCGATTCTGGAAAGGCGAGCACGAAAGATGGCCTTATCATCGCGGGCAGCATCGGCTATCGCGTGCCGGACAGCCACTTCCGCATCGAAGGCGAGGTGGGCTATACGTCGCACGGCTTGCACAGCTTCGCTTTTTCCGGCGAGAGCGCCTATCCCATCGGGGGCCACGTCAACGTCTGGTCGTACATGCTCAATGGGCTGTACGATATTCCGTTGAACGACCGCTTGACGCTGTCGCTCGGCGGCGGCATTGGCGCCGGAACCGCGTCAGGCAAGGCCACCTATGGTGGCTATGACCTCTTTAGCGGCAACCAGACCGGCTTCATGTGGCAGGCCATCGCCGAACTGAACTATGAGCTCGGCGATCAGACGGACCTCTGGCTCGATTATCGCTATCGCAGCCTTTCGGTCGATCATGACTTCTACTGCGACTTATTGCGATGGCGAGAGCACCGCGCATATCGGCAGTCTGAACGATCAGGCAGTGATGCTGGGCATCCGGTGGTACATGACGCCGCCGCCTCCGCCTCCCCCGCCGCCGGCTCCTCCGCCGCCGCCACCCCCGCCGCCTCCTCCGCCACCGCCTCCGCCGGTGAAGACGTTCATCGTCTTCTTCGACTTCAACAAGGCGAACCTGACGGAAGAAGCCCAGGCCGTGGTCACGGAAGCCGTCAAGGCCGCCAAGGAGCAGGGCTCGGTCAAGGTGATGATCACCGGTCACACCGACACGGTTGGCTCGCACTCCTACAATCAGGGCTTGTCGGAACGCCGTGCCGACGCCGTCAAGGACGAAATGGTCCGCGAAGGCATGGACGGCTCCACGATCGACACGGTCGGCAAGAGCTTCGACGATCCGCTGGTCCCCACCGGACCCGGCGTTCGCGAACCTCAGAACCGCCGCTCGGTCATCGAGCTCGGAGACGGCAGCGGCATGTAAGCCGCGGCTTTACCTCTGAAATGAAAAGGGCGGGCCGCGAGGCCCGCCCTTTGTTTTTGGCGTTTTCGGATCGGCCTAGAAAATGCTGCCGATATCGGAGGTGATACCGGAGAGCCAGCCGCCGGAATCATCCTTCTTCTCGGCCTCGACCGGCTGAGCGGCCGGCGCATCGCTTTTGGCGGAGGGCGACGGCAAGGGCTGGTCGGGATCGGGCAGCACGCCGGGCTCCGGCGCCTGCATCGCAGCACTCTGGTCCGGCGCCGGCGCATCCGGGGCCGTCGCATCGGCGTGCGGCGCGGGAGCATCCACATCATCCGGCGGAGGAGGCGCATCGCCCGGCGTCATGGACGCGGGCGGCGCGTCGGCGGCGGGCGGGTCCGAAGGCGGTGTCAGTTGGGCAACCCGCGCCGGATTGGGCACGGGCACGATGGTTGGGATGGCGGTCCCTTTCAGCCCCCCGGCGACCCGGATCTCGCAACTATCGACCGGGCTTTCCTCCGTCACCTGAACGCCGGAGGCGATATCGTCCAGCGACGGCTTTTCCGGCGCGAGCGCGGATGCGAATACCAGCGAGGCTTCGCGGCAATAATCGGGATTGTTGTGAATGGAGCGCATGGAGGAATCATTGGCGAGCCGCGTCTTGAAGGCGTGATATTCCGCCTCGCCCCGCCTGAAGCCGAAGATGCGATGGAACATGCCCAAAAGCCTGGCGTCGGATGCGCGCAGCTCGTCCTTGTAGTTCGTCTGAAAAGTGTTGAAATCGCTGACCTGGTTGCACGTCAGCGCCGCCACCATCAAATCCTGCTGGATCGCGGCGGCCTGAATGGCCGAGACTTCCGGCGGCCTTGCGCATTTGATCTCGGCCGCATGCGCGGCCCCCGCCATCGCCACAAGCACAATTGCACCTGCCCCGATCGCCCGTCCCATGCCGTCACCATTTGTGTTGCTGCGAGGGGCACCATAGCATTTGCCCGTGGCAACGGCGAATCGCGGGCCCATGGTTTCCGAACCCGGCAAACCCGGCATCGACCTGACCAATGAACACATCCATTGGGATTTCCGGGGCGCGATGTCCTATGGCGATTATCTTGGCCTGAAGGAACTTGCTGGCCTGCCAGCGCCCGCGTTCGGGCAGCCATGATGAAACGCTTTTCATTATCATCCATCAGGCGACCGAACTGTGGCTGAAACTTTGCGCTGCACGAGATCGAGGCCGCCATCCGCCAGATCCGCGACGGCGAACTGGGACCCGCCTTCAAGATGATGTCGCGCGTTGCGCGCGTGCAGGCGCAACCTCATCCAGTCGTGGGAAATTCTCTCCACCATGACGCCGTTCGATTATGCGAGCTTCCGCGAGAGCCTCGACAAATCGTCGGGCTTTCAATCCTATCAGTACCGCATGCTGGAATTTCGCCTGGGCAACAAGAACCGCGAAGATGGCGCGCGTGTTCGAATCCGATCCCGCGATTGCGGCCCCCGTGCGCGCCGCGCTCGACGAACCCAGCATCTATGACGAGGCCCTGGCGCTTCTGGCGCGTCGCGGATTTGCGATGCCGGAAGAAAAGCTGAAGCGCGATTTCAGTGAGCCTTACGTTTCCGATCCGCGCGTCACCGAATGCTGGCGCGAGGTTTATCGCGATGTCGAGACACATTGGGAATTGTACGAACTGGCCGAGAAACTCGTCGATCTGGAATACCGCTTCAATCTGTGGCGCTACTCAGCCACATGAAAACGGTGGAGCGCATCATCGGCGGCAAGACAGGCACGGGCGGCACGTCGGGCGTGCCCTATCTGAAGAAGGCGCTCGATCTGCGCTTCTATCCCGAACTCTTGGACGTGCGCACCGAAATCTGATGGGCGCGCTTTCGCATATCCGCGTGCTCGATCTGTCGCGCGTGCTGGCGGCACCCTGGGCGACACAGATCTTGGGCGATCTGGGCGCGGAGATCATCAAGATCGAAAAGCCCGGCGAAGGCGACGAGACGCGCCATTTCGGTCCGCCCTTCGTGAATTCCAAAGATGGCGAACGCGGCGATGCGACCTATTTTCTGACCGCCAATCGCAACAAGAAATCCGTGAGCATCGATTTCGCAAAACCCGACGGTGCGGCTCTGGTAAAGCGCCTCGCACGCCGCGCCCATGTGGTGGTGGAGAATTTCAAGACCGGCGCGCTTGCGAAATATGGCCTCGATTACGAAAGCCTCGCCGCCGAAAACCCCGCGCTCGATCTATTGCTCGCTCACCGGCTTCGGCCATGACGGGCCGTACAAGGACAAAGCCGGCTACGATTATCTCATTCAGGGCATGGGCGGGCTGATGAGCATCACCGGCCAGCCCGATGGCGCGCCCGGTGCGGAGCCGATGAAGGTGGGCGTCGCCGTTTCCGATCTTGTCGCTGGGCTTTACACCGCAATCGCCATTCAAGCCGCACTCATCCATCAGGCGCGCACGGGCGAAGGGCAAGCGATCGACATGGCGCTGTTCGATTGTCAGGCGGCGGCGCTTGCCAATCAGGCGATGAATTATCTCGTCAGCGGCACGGCGCCGAAGCGCCTGGGCAATGCGCATCCCAACATCGTGCCCTATCAGGTGTTCGCCTGCGCCGATGGATATCTCATTCTCGCCATCGCCAATGACGGGCAATTCAAGCGCTTCTGCAAGGCGGCCGATCTGGAGCATCTGGCGAACGATCCGCACTTTGCCACCAATGCCGAACCGCGTGGATCATCGCGAGCAATTGATCGCATTGCTCAAGCCCGTGATGGCGGACAAGCGCACCGCCGAATGGATCGGCATACTGGAAGAGGCCAATGTGCCTTGCGGCCCGATCAACCGCATCGATCAGGTCTTCGCCGATCCGCAGAGCATCGCGCGCGGCCGACAGAATCGCGATGGAGCATGCAACCGGACCCATCGAACTCGTGGCCAGCCCGTTGCGCCTCTCGCAAAACGCCGCCGGAATATCGCGCGCCGCCGCCGCTTCTCGGGCGAGCACACCGACGAAATCCTCGGCAAGGAGCTTGGCCTGCCGCCCGGCGAGATCGCGCGCCTGCGCGCTTTGGCCATCATCTAGGCTTACATTTAAATTGTTTGATTCCACGCAACGAAGCATTCGAGAAATGCGTTCATGCTGTACGCGCGTGGAGGACGCGTTCGATGCGTGCGCTCTTGGCTCTGGCCTTGTTCTTCCCGGTTGCCGCGATGGCGGCCCCGCCCGGCGGGCACATGTTGCTGATGCCCGCCGACTTTCTGCCGGTCCATCATTCCGCCGATGAAGACCTCGCGCTCAGGTCCACCCGTCCCACGGCCGCCGAGCAGCGAGCCGGTCACGATGAACCTTGGCCGCCTTCGAGGCGGAAATCGGCGGGCGGCGGCCATGTCGCCCGCTATCATCTCTCCGGTGCGAGCGTGCTGGGCGGCAGCGTCAATGGCAGCATTGATGGCCGGGCGGCGAAAATCCAGCTTACCTGGTCCAACGAGTAGCCTCTTTTCCCTCTGCCCCACATGCTTTAATGCTGCGCGCCCCGCGACGGGCGCGGGCCAAGGAGAGTAGTGCCATGTCGTACAAGGTCGCCGTCGTCGGCGCGACCGGCAATGTCGGCCGCGAGATGCTGAGCGTTCTCGCGGAACGCGCAGTTTCCCATCAGCGAAGTGGTGGCGCTCGCCTCCACGCGTTCGGTCGGCACGGAAGTCTCCTTCGGCGAGGGCACGCTGAAGGTGAAGGCGCTCGACTATTACGATTTTTCCGGCACCGACATCTGCCTGATGTCGCGCGGGCGGCGCTGTGTCCAAAGTGTGGTCGCCGAAGATCGCGGCGCAGGGCTGCCATCGTCATCGACAATTCGAGCGCCTGGCGCATGGACCGCGACGTGCCGCTGATCGTGCCGGAGGTGAATGCCGACGCGCTCGATCACGGCATCAAGAAAGGCATCATCGCCAATCCCAATTGCTCGACGGCGCAACTCGTCGTCGCGCTGAAGCCGCTGCACGACGAAGCCAAGATCAAGCGCGTGGTCGTCTCGACCTATCAATCGGTGTCGGGCGCCGGCAAGGACGCGATGGACGAGCTGTTCCGCCAGACGCGCGCGGTGTTCGTCGCCGATCCGATCGAGACGGTGCTCTTCACCAAGCAGATCGCCTTCAACGTGATCCCGCATATCGACGTCTTCCTCGATTCCGGCTACACCAAGGAAGAGTGGAAGATGATGGTCGAGATGCAGAAGATTCTCGATCCCGATATCCAGCTCACCGCCACCTGCGTGCGCGTGCCGGTGTTCATCGGCCATTCCGAAGCGGTGAACATCGAATTCGAGCGGCCGATCACGGCGGCGCGGGCCCGCGCCATTCTGCGCGAGGCGCCGGGCGTGCTCGTGGTCGACAAGCGCGAGGACGGCGGCTACGTCACGCCGATCGAGGCGGCGGGCGAGGATGCGACCTATGTGAGCCGCATCCGCAAGGACCCCACGGTCGAGAACGGGCTTTCGCTCTGGGTGGTGTCGGACAATCTGCGCAAGGGTGCGGCGCTCAACGCGGTGCAGATCGCCGAATGCCTCATCAACCGCAAGCTCTTGAAGGCGGCGTAATTTCTTACCTCCCCCTTTGTGGGGAGGTCGACGCAATGAGCAGCGCGAATTGCGTCGGGTGGGGGGCGGTTTTGACATCGGCCCCCCACCCGGCTCACCTTCGGTTCGCCGACCTCCCCACAAAGGGGGAGGTAAAAAGGGGGCCGCGCATGAGCACCATATCGCAGTCCGATTTCACCGCGATTGTGGCGCGATTCAGTGCCGCGGCAAATGCGGGCGACGGCAAGGCGCTTGCCAATTGCTTCACGCAAGACGGCGTCTATCACGATTACATCTACGGCCCGCACAAGGGCCGCGCCTCGATCCTCGACATGCTGGAAAATCTTTTCCACCGCGATGCAAAGGATTACGATTGGCGCTTCTTCGATCCCGTCATAAACGGCGACATCGGCTATGCGCGCTCGCTGTCGCGTTTCGTTTCCAAAATTCCCGAATTCGCGGGCCGCGAAATCGTCATCGACGGCATCAGCCGTTTCGTGGTGAAAGACGGCCTCGTCGCCGAATATCATGAGAGCGTGAACGGCGGCATCGCCATGGCGCAATTGGGCGTCGCCCCCGAACGCATGGCGAAAGTCATGCGCCGCTGGACGGACCGTTTTCTCGCGACGCCGGAAGTCTCGGCCTATCGCGACAGCTTCAAACGATGATGAGGGCGTTCATCCTTATTGTTGCGGGCTTCATGTTGAGCGCTTGCGTCGGCGCGCGGCCCGACGATGCGATGTGCCCGGCCTCCGCGCTCGCGCCCACGCCCGGCTATCCCGATTCCATCGCGCTCGTCATGAAAGGCAAATGGATCATTCCGCCCGGCCAGCCGCGCCAGCATGTCGATATTCTGGCTCTGTCCGGCGGCGGCGCATGGGGCGCTTATGGCGCGGGCTTTCTCACCGGCTGGTCCGAGCGCACGCCGTCGCTCGGAGATCCGCGGCCGACATTCGATATCGTCACCGGTGTTTCCACCGGCGCGATCATCGCGCCCTTTGCGCTGCTCGGCCCCGATTACGATTCCACGCTCGTCCAAGCCTATCGCGGCACAACGAGCGATGATCTGTTCCGCCGCCGCTCGATCCTGGGCCTGCCGTTCTGGAATTCGTTCAACACGCCCCAGCCCATCGAGGACGGCCTCAACCTCACGCTCACCGACGCCGCAATCGCGGGCCTCGCCAAAGCCTACGCGGAGCGCCGCTCGCTCTGGGCGGGCGCGGTCAATTTCGATTCCGGCCGGTTCACCGAATTCGACCTCACCGCACTCGCCGCCAACCTTCCGCCTCCACAGGCGCGCGTGGCCATCGTGGACCGGCTGATGGCGGCTTCCGCCATTCCCGGATTCTTCCCGCCGCGCTTCATCAATGGCTGCATGTATATGGATGGCGGCGTGCGGCAGAACCTTTTCATCTCCCAGATCGGCGGCGCCATCGACGCCACCATCGGCGGCCTGCAACCGAAGAACCACGCCGACGTCAACATCTACGCCATCGTCAACGGCACCATGTCGCCCTCGCGCCATTTGACCGACAACACGCTGGTGGGCGTGGGCATTCGCGGTTTCGAGCTTGCGTCGGACCAGATCCAGATCGGCTCGCTGCGCGAGATCTACGATTACGCGCACGCCAAGGGCTTTCATCTCTATTGGACCACCGCCGACGATGTGGTCGCCCATGACGGTGAGAAGGACACCTATGGCCGCTGCTCGGCGCCCACCGCCATGACCGACCAGTTCGAGGCCGATTTTACCCGCTGCCTCTTCGACGCCGCCAAGAAGAAGGCCGCGACCGATCCCACGCCCTGGCGGACAGATCGCCCTTGAGGCAGCACCGCCCCATGGGCTAGGGAACGGCCATCCGAATGAGGGGAGTTGCCATGACCATCCGCCCGCGCCGCAGCGTGCTCTACATGCCGGGCTCCAACGCACGCGCGCTGGAAAAGGCCCGCACGCTGCCCGCCGATGCGCTGATTTTGGATTTGGAGGACGCTGTCGCCCCCGACGCCAAGGAACTGGCTCGCGCGCAGGTCTGCGAAGCGGTGAAGGCGCGCGGCTTCGGCAAGCGCGAAATCATCATCCGCGCCAATGCGCTTTCCACCGCCTGGGGCGAGGCCGACATCGCGGCGGCGGCGGATGCGCGCCCTGATGCGATCCTGATTCCGAAAGTCTCGTCCCCACGCGATCTGGAAGCCATCGAAGCCCGGCTCGTGAGCGCGGGCGCGGATGCGGGCATCGCGCTCTGGGCGATGGTGGAAACCCCACTTGCGATTTTGAACATCGGAGCCATTGCGGGCGCGGGCGGCAGGCTTTCCTGCTTCGTCATGGGCACCAACGATCTGATTAAAGAATTCCGCGGCCACCACACGCAGGACCGGCTCAATCTTTCCGCATCGCTCGGATTGTCGGTGGCGGCGGCGCGCGCTTACGGGCTTGCGGTTATTGATGGTGTCTATAACGACATCAAAAACGAAGAAGGCTTTGTGGATTCCTGCAAACAGGGCCGCGCCTTCGGCTTCGACGGCAAGACCCTGATCCATCCTTCGCAGGTCGAGCCCTGCAACAACGTATTCGCGCCGGGTGCGGCCGAAGTCGAAGCCGCGCGGAAAATTATCGCTGCTTTCGAGCTGCCGGAGAACAAAGGCAAGGGCGCGATTTCGCTCGACGGGCGCATGGTGGAGCTGTTGCATGCCGAGATCGCGCGCGGCACGGTGGCACTCGCCGACGCCATCGCAGCACTGGAAGCGCCATGAAAACCGAAGTGGGAAATTATTTCGAGGATTTCAAACTCGGCCAGAAGCTCATCCACGCTACGCCGCGCACACTGACCGTGGGCGATGCGGCGCTCTATACCGCGCTCTATGGCTCGCGTTTCGCGCTGCAATCGTCCGACGCCTTCGCCAAACAGCTTGGCTTTCCACGTTCACCGCTTGATGACCTTCTTGTGTTCCACACCGTCTTCGGCAAAACCGTTCCCGATATTTCGCTGAATGCTGTGGCCAATCTCGGATATGCGGAAGGCGTGTTCCTGAAGCCCGTTTATCCGGGCGCAACGCTCTCCGCCGTTTCCCAAGTGATCGGGCTGAAAGAAAACTCCAACAAACAAACCGGCGTGGTCTATGTCCGTACCGAAGGCTTCGACGAAACGGGCGAGAAGGTTCTCTCCTATGTGCGCTGGGTGATGGTGCGTAAACGCGACCAGAACGCGCCCGTCGCCGACGCAGTCGTGCCGAAACTTGCCGCCGCCGTTTCACCGGATGCTTTCGCGAAAATGGATTTCGACTTTTCAAAATTCGACACCGCCGCCTCGGGCAGCAAGCATCTCTGGGAAGATTACGAGCCCGGCGAAAAGATCGACCATGTGGACGGCATGACGGTGGAAGAAGCCGAGCACATGATGGCCACGCGACTTTATCAAAACACCGCGCGCGTGCATTTCAACCAATACACCGAGGGCAAGGGCCGCTTCGGCAAGCGGCTGATCTATGGCGGCCACGTCATCAGCCTAGCGCGCGCGCTGTCGTTCAACGGGCTCGGCAATGCGGTGAAACTTGCTGCCATCAATGGCGGGCGCCATGTCAATCCGCTGTTCGCGGGCGACACGGTGTTTGCGTGGTCGCAGGTTTTGGACAAAGCCGAAATCGCGAAAGATTGCGGCGCGCTGCGCCTGCGCCTTGTTGCTACGAAAAATCAGCCCTGTGCGGATTTCCCGGACAAAAACGCCGAAGGCAATTTCCCCGATTCCGTCATCCTCGATTTCGATTATTGGGCGGTTCTGCCGCGCGAGCCCTGATGTTGCAGGCGCGTGGGCTAAAGCTCGACGAGGCGCAAGAGGCCGCAGCCGCGCGATTGCATCAGCTTGCGGGCGCATTGCAACACTACCGTCCCGGCAAGCGATGGTTTTTCACTGCAAAACCGCCAAAGGGCCTTTACATCTGGGGCGATGTCGGGCGCGGCAAATCCATGCTGATGGATTTGTTTTTCGAGGAAGCGCCAATCGCCAAAAAGCGCCGCGTGCATTTCAACGAATTCATGGTTCAGACGCATGCGCGCATCCATGAGCTGCGCCAAAACGGTGGCGGCGACGAAATCGCAAGCGTTGCGCGCATGATTGCCAACGACGCCACGCTTCTCTGCTTCGACGAATTCCAGGTCCGCGATGTCGCCGACGCGATGATATTGGGCCGGTTGTTCCGGCAATTGTTCGACCTCGGCGTGGTGATCGTGGCGACCTCCAACACCGCGCCGAAGCATCTCTATGAAGGCGGATTGAACCGGCAACTGTTCCTGCCCTTCATCGCGCTGATCGAGGAGCGGCTTGGCATTGTCGAACTCAATGGCCCGCACGACTACCGCATGCAGCGCATGGCGGGGCTCGACATCTACATCACGCCGCTCGGAGCGGAAGCGGATGCGAAGATGGACGCGGCGTGGAAGCGGCTTGCCGATTGCGAACGCAGCGAACCTGCAACCCTCGAAGTCCTCGGCCGCAAGCTCGTCGTTCCGCAAGCCGCAAACGGCGTGGCGCGATTTTCCTTCGCCGATCTGTGCGCGCAACCGCTGGCGGCGGCCGATTACCTCGCGATTGCGCGCGCGTTTCACACCGTGCTGATCGACAACATTCCCGTCCTCACGCCCCAAAAGCGCGACGAGGCCCGCCGCTTCACCGTGTTGATCGACACGCTTTACGATACGGGCGCCAAGCTCGTCTGCTCAGCCGCCGCGCCGCCGGGCGAACTCTATAAATCCGGCGACGGTGCCGACGCATTCCGCCGCACCGCCTCGCGCCTGATGGAAATGCGCAGCCTCGATTATCTCAAGCGCGGGCACCGCGCCCTTGCGCTATAATCGCTGCCATGCGCGATCTTCTCACCATGGCGGGGCTGGTTCTGGCGGGCATTCTCATCTACCGCTTTTTCCCGCGAATTCAGGCCGCGTTGCGCCGCTTCGACGAGCGAAATATCGAACGCCGCCATCAGGAAATCCGCGACCGCAAGGACAGGCTCGCGCATTACAAGCACACGCTTCTGCTGGCCGAGGAACAGGTGGAACCGGTGAGCGAATTTACGACGTCGGACGAGCGCACGGGCCAGCCCGTGACACGTTATCTGTTCGAAGGCGAAATTTTCGCCACGCGCGAGGAAGCCGAAACCGTGCGCAAGGATGTGGTGCTGTCGAAAGCGCGCGCGTTCTATATGGAATTGCCCGCGGCGCTGGCGCACCGTGGCAAAGAAAAGCTGAATTAGAGCATTCATTTCCTCTCCCCTTGTGGGAGAGGACGCAAAATCTTGCGCTTAGCGAAGCGATAGCGGAGCTAAGTGCCTAGATTTTGCTGGTGAGGGGGAATGGACACGCACCCCTCACCTGAAAAATCACTGGGTTGAGCGTCGCTCACGCTCCGCTAACCCAGTGATTTTTCTTCCTCTCCCACAGGGGGAGAGGGCATTACGCCGCTTCGCCCTTCATCAAGCGCGGCAGCTTGCCGATATCGCCGCCCGCATGGCGCATGAAGAAGCGGCGTAAGGGCCCGATCGAATCCACCACGCCAATGCCCAAATCACGCGCGATGCGAAGCGGCGCGATGTCGTTGGAGAACAAACGGTTCAGCGCATCGGTGGAAGCCGCCAGCGTGAAGGAATCGAATCTGCGCCAGCGTTCATAGCGTTTCAGCGTATCGAGCCCGCCGATGTCGAGGCCGAGCCGCGCGGCATCGAGCGCCACTTCGGCCATGCGCGGCGGCATCCTTGAAACCAAGATTGAGGCCCTGCCCCGCGATCGGATGAATGCCGTGCGCGGCATCGCCCGCCAGCGCAAAACGCGGCTTCACATAAGACCGCGCCAGATGAAAGCGCAGCGGATAGGACCAGCGCGGTCCCGCCGCTTTCGTAGCACCCAGATGCGAACCGAAGCGGCGCGCAATCTCCGCATCGAATTCGTCATCCGGCAATTTCATCATCGCGGGCGCGATATCTTCGCGCTCGGTCCACACCAGCGAAGATCTATTGCCCGTCATGGGCAGAATGGCGAAAGGACCAGACGGCAGAAAATGTTCGTAAGCCGTGCCGCCATGCGGATGCTCATGCTCGACCGTCGCGACGATTCCCCATTGCGGATAGGCCCATGCGATCACGCCGATTCCCATCTGCTCGCGCATTGGCGATTCGCGCCCATCGGCGGCGACCGCCAGTTTTGCGTGAACGGAATCGCCGTTGGAAAGTTCGGCCAGAATTCCGTTCGGCACAGTTTCGAGATTGGCGAGTGCCGTCGTCACCGGCGTCACAAGCGGCTGGCGCGCCACGCCCGCAAAGAGCGCGCGACGGATATGCCGGTTCTCCGCGATATGGCCCATCGGTTGGCCGATCTCGGCGGAATCGAAATGCAGCGAAAAGGGCGACGGCGCGCGGCCCAGCCCCGCATCGGTGACGAGAATGTCGTTGATGGGTTGGGCGTCCGCCGCGAGATCATCCCAAAGGCCGAGCGCCTGAAGCATCCGCACCGAGGAATAGGAAAGCGCGCTCACCCGCCCGTCGAAGGCTTCGTCCAGCGCGGTCTTGGCGGCCACGGGATCGGCCACGATCACCTTCAGCCCGCCTTGCGCGAATGCGAGCGCCAGCGTCAGGCCCACCATGCCGCCGCCGCCGATAATCACGTCCGTTTCGTGCTTCATCGCCTCACCTTAAACGCCCGTCCCCGCCTCTGACCAGAATCCGGGCAGATTCAACGTGCTGCACAAAAAATGTGCATATCCATGCGCCCTCACGCCCCCGCCCATATCAAAATTCAAATCCTATCAAACACTTACGCCATTTCCCCGTCGCGGCACGGTTCTTGATGAAGTCTTAACGCGCGGCCGGGCAGCCGTGGCGATTCATAACGGAAGGAACAGCGATGAAGCTCATCACGGCGATAATCAAGCCGTTCAAGCTCGACGAGGTACGCGAATCCCTCTCCGCCATCGGCGTGCAAGGCATGACGGTGACGGAAGTCAAAGGCTATGGACGGCAAAAGGGGCAGACCGAAATCTATCGCGGCGCGGAATACGCCGTGAATTTCCTGCCAAAAATCAAAATCGAAATAGCGGTGAAAAGCGAAATGGCGGAAGCCGTGGTCGATGCGATCGCGTCCAAAGCCAAGACGGGCCAGATCGGCGACGGAAAGATCTTCGTCGTCACACTGGATCAGGCCCTGCGTATCCGCACAGGCGAATCCGACGGCGACGCGCTTTAAGCGTCAACGGGGCAACAAGGGGTAATCCAATGAAAAATCTCGACTTCAAGAAAATTGCGCTTGGGCTGGCGGCCGGCGCGGGGGCGTTGATCGCCACCACGGGGGCGGCCTTTGCCGCGACCGATCCGCTGAATTCGGGCGACACGGCGTGGATGATCACGTCGAGCGCACTGGTTCTGTTGATGACCATTCCGGGTCTTGCGCTGTTCTATGCCGGCATGGTGCGCAAGAAGAACATTCTGGCGACCGCCGCACAGAGCTTCGGCGCAACCTGCATCATCACCGTGCTGTGGATGGTCATCGGCTATTCGGTGGCGTTCACGACCAGTCCCGATTCCGCGCTCAACCAATATATCGGCAGCTTCAACCAGTTCATGTTGTTCAATATGGGCCTGAACAGCATCAACCCGCTTGCCGGAACGATCCCGGAATCGGTTTACATGTTCTTCCAAATGACATTCGCGATCATCACGCCTGCGCTGATCGCGGGCGCAATTGCCGACCGCATGAAGTTTTCCGCCTTCATGTGGTTCATGTCGCTCTGGCTGCTGCTGATCTATTGCCCCATCGCCCATTGGGTATGGGGCGGCGGCTGGCTGGGCACGATGGGCGCGCTCGACTATGCGGGCGGCACCGTGGTGCATCTGAACGCTGGTACGGCCGGTCTTGTGGCCTGCCTGATGCTCGGCAAGCGCGTGGGTTACGGCACCGAGAATATGGCGCCGCATAACCTGCTCTTCGCCCTCATCGGCGCATCGCTGCTGTGGGTCGGCTGGTTCGGCTTCAACGCGGGTTCCGCGGTGACGGCGGGCTACAATGCCGGCATGGCGGCTGCGGCAACGCAGATCGCGACGGCGGCAGCAGCACTCGGCTGGATGTTCTCCGAATGGATCATCTCGCGCAAACCTTCCGTCCTCGGCATGATCTCGGGTGCGGTGGCGGGCCTTGTCGCCATCACACCGGCATCGGGCTTTGTGGATGGTTTCGGCGCGCTCATCATCGGCGTGTCGGCGGGCGTGGTCTGCTACATCTCGTCGGTGTGGGTGAAGAAGTGGCTCGGCTATGACGACGCGCTCGACACCTGGGGCGTGCATGGCGTGGGCGGTGCGCTCGGCGCCATCATGACCGGCATGTTCGCCAAGAACGCGATCAACTCGGCCGCGCATGGCTGGCTGTTCGACGGCAATGTCGGCCAGATGTGGACCCAGTTCGTCGATGTGGCCGCGGTGTTCGTCTATTGCGCCATCGGCACCTTCATCATCCTGAAAGTCATCGACATCGTGATCGGAATCCGCGTTTCCCGCGAAGTTGAAGTCGAGGGTCTCGACATCAACCTCCACGGCGAGACCGTTCACGGATAACAATTCTCCCCGGCGCTTGTCGTCGAACAACTGGGGCGCTTGCCATGGCAAGCGCCCCTTTTTCTTTCTGCGGCGATAACGCTAGACTCGGGGCGTCCCGTGCGAGTGATTTTGCATGTTCCCCGGCCGTCTGGCGCAATTGCCGCCGTCCTCCTTCGCCAAGTTGGCGAGCCTGCTCGATCCCGTTGAGCCGGGTGCGACCCCGGTGAGCCTCGCCGTGGGCGATCCGAGGGGCAGCGTTCCCGAATTCATCGCGCGCGCGATTGGCGAACACGCCCATGAATTCGGCGAATACCCCGCCATCAACGGCACGAAGGATTGGCGCGAGGCGGCGGCGGGATGGCTGAGGCGTAGATTTGCGCTGCCCGAAACCGCCATCGATCCCGAAAGACATTTGCTGCCGCTGAACGGCACGCGCGAGGGATTGTTCCTGGCGCCCTTCATCGTGACGCCGGAATCCAAGGCTGGCGGACGGCCAGTGATCCTCCTGCCCAATCCGTTTTATCAATGCTATGCGGCGGCAATTCTGGCGAGCGGGGCGGAACCCATCTTCGTTCCGGCGACCGTTGAAACAGGCTTTCTTCCCGATTATGCGGGCCTGCCGAAATCGGTTCTGGAGCGCACGGTTGCGGCCTATATCTGCTCGCCCTCCAATCCCGAAGGCGCATGCGCGAGTGCTGACTATTGGCGCGAATTGTTCGCGCTGGCCGACACACATGATTTCACCGTCTTCGCCGATGAGTGCTACGCCGACATTTATTTTTCCAAACCGCCGGTCTGCGCGCTCACTGCGCGCTTCGAGCAATCGGGCGGGTTTGCGCGGCTGCTTACTTTCCATTCGCTGTCGAAGCGTTCGGGCTTGCCGGGATTGCGTTCCGGAATCGTCGCGGGCGATCCCGATTTGATGACAAAGTTTCGCGCCTTTCGCAATTACGCAGGACCCCAGGTTCCCATGCCGATCATGGCGGCGTCGGCTGCGGCATGGCGCGACGAAGCGCACGTCATCGCCAACCGCGCGGCTTATGCGCGGAAATTCGAGATCGCGCACCGCGTGCTCGGCAATCGCGCCGGATTTCGTCTCCCCGAAGGCGGGTTTTTCCTCTGGCTGGATGTGGGTGACGGCGAGGCCGCGGCCCTCAAGCTCTGGCGCCGGGGCGGCATCCGCGTCTTGCCCGGCGCCTATATGGGTAGGGAAATTGAAACCGGAAAATCCCGCACAAACCCTGGGTTTTCGTACCTTCGCGTGGCGCTCGTTAGCGATTTGTCAACCATTGAGGCCACACTCGGGAGGCTGGGTGAAATCCTGAGTGAACCATGAGCCAGGCCTCGCGTCGCACAATCGGCGTTTACGAACCACGGTCGCGCTCGCGCGCGATGGCCGACGCGCTGGCCGATGCACGGCGCACCATCGCACGCGCAACGGGCGTCGCGGCGCTGCGTGGCGCGGGCGCGATGCTGTTCCTCGGCTCGGCGGCGGCGCTGCTGGCGCTGGCCACCTACAATTCCGGCGATTCCAGTCTCAACAACGCAACGGGCCGCGAGCCCTCCAATTTGCTCGGCGGATTGGGCGCGACAGCAGCCGATCTTCTGCTCCAGACATTCGGCATCGCGGCACTCGCAGCCCTTGCAGCGCCCGCCGTGTGGGGCGCGTTCGCGCTGGCCGGACGCACACTATCTCACGCGCTGTGGCGCGCCTTTGCCTGGCCGCTCGGCACATTGTTCGTCGCGGCAGGATTGGGCGTGCTACCCGCGCCGATCGCAATGCCCGCGGGCAGCGGCGGCTTGATCGGGCTTGCGGCCGCGGGGCTTTCCGCGCACGCCGCCGAAGTCTACGGCCAGCATTGGGTGGGCATCGCGTTGCCGCTGTTGCTGCTGATCGCAGGATTGCCGCTCGCGTTTCTGGCGACGGGCCTGCGCGTGCAACCGATCATGCGTTTCCTCATCAATGTTCCAGCGTTCTTCGTGTGGGTTGCCGGCATGCTGCACATGCCGGCTCTTTCTCTTCGTCCCGCGACCGCCGAATATGACGAAGAGGAAGACGACGACGAAGAATATGATTCCGAAGATGAGGAAGAAAGCCTCGGTCTTTCGATAGCGCCCGAGCCCATTGCATCGGGCCGCGTCAAGCGCGACGACGAGCGCAAGGGCCCGCTGAAGATCAAGCCGCCGCGCCAGCCCGCGCTCAATCTGGATGCAGGCGAATATCAATTGCCCGCGCTGGGATTGCTCGCCGAGCCCGTGCAGCGCCACGATAATTCTTCCCTCAGCGATGAAGCGCTCGAAGAAAACGCGCGCATGCTGGAAGCCGTGCTTGGCGATTTCGGCGTGCGCGGGCGCATTACTGCGGTCAGGCCCGGCCCGGTCGTGACGCTTTACGAATTCGAGCCTGCGGCGGGCGTGAAATCCTCCCGCGTGATTTCGCTCGCCGACGATGTCGCGCGTTCGATGAGCGCGGTTGCAGCCCGCATCGCCGTGATCCCCGGCCGCAATGTCATGGGCATCGAACTTCCCAATCAGAATCGCGAAACGGTTTTCCTGCGCGAACTGCTTGGCTGCACCGAATATGAAAAGCATCGCGCGCCGCTGGTATTGGCGCTTGGCAAAACCATCGGCGGCGAGCCGGTGATGGCCGATCTCGCGAAAATGCCGCATCTTCTGATCGCGGGCACGACCGGTTCCGGCAAATCCGTTGCGCTCAACACGATGATCCTGTCGCTGCTTTATCGCTGCCCGCCGGATCAAACCAAGCTCATCATGATCGATCCCAAGATGCTGGAATTGTCGGTCTATGAGGGAATCCCGCACTTGCTGGCGCCCGTCGTCACCGATCCGCGCAAGGCCGTTGTCGCGCTGAAATGGGCCGTGCGCGAAATGGAAGAGCGCTATCGCAAAATGTCCAAGCTCGGCGTGCGCGGGGTGGAGGCCTTCAATGAGCGCGTGCGCAAAGCGCGCGACAAGGGCGAAACGCTCAAGCGCACCGTGCAGACCGGCTTCGACCGCGAAACCGGCAAGCCCATCTACGAAGACGAAGTGCTCGAACTGGAGCCGATGCCCTACATCGTCGTCGTCGTCGATGAAGTGGCCGACCTGATGATGATTTCGGGCAAGGAAATCGAGGGTGCCGTGCAGCGGCTCGCGCAAATGGCGCGTGCTGCGGGCATTCATCTGATCGCCGCCACGCAGCGGCCATCGGTCGATGTCATCACCGGCACGATCAAGGCGAATTTTCCCACGCGCATTTCGTTTCAGGTCACGTCCAAGATCGACAGCCGCACGATCCTCGGCGAACAGGGCGCGGAACAATTGCTCGGCCAGGGCGACATGCTGCACATGATGGCGGGCGGTCGCATCCGCCGCATTCACGGCCCCTTCGTCACCGACAGCGAAGTGGAAGACGTGGTGCGGTTCCTGAAAACGCAAGGCCAACCCGATTACCTCGATGCCGTCACCGAGGAACAGGACGACGACACCGACGATCCCTACGGCGTGATGGGCAATTCGGGCGACGAGCTTTACGACAAGGCGCTGGCCATCGTGGCGCGCGAGCGCAAGGCCACGACCTCCTACATCCAGCGGAGGTTGGAAATAGGCTACAACCGCGCCGCCCGCCTCATCGAGCGCATGGAGGAGGAAGGCGTCATCTCCAAGCCCAATCACAAGGGGCTGCGCGAGATTCTGCTGCCCGATCACGGCCGCGAGTAAAATCCCCGGAATTATGCCTATATATCCCGTCGGACATCGTCGGAGGGCTCATGAGCTACATCGAAAAATCGCTCGGCGTGGGCGAAACCATTGTGGCGAAAGCACATTTCCACTGGTGGTACTCGTTCAAGGCGTGGCTGGCGCTACTCTTTCTGGGCATCGTGCTGGTGGGCATCTGGATATTTTTCCGCATGATGATCCGCAAATGGACGACCGAGATCGCCGTCACCACCCACCGTTTTGTCGAAAAAACCGGATTGTTCAGCCTCAACACCAATGAGATCGCGCTGCCGAATATCGAAGGCGTGAAGGTGGAGCAAAGCCTGTGGGGCCGTATTCTGGGCTATGGCCACATGCGCATCGAGGGCACGGGCGTGGACGCCGTGGTGATCCCCAATATCGCCGATCCCATCGCCTTCCGCCGCGCCATCGAGACGGCGAAGTTCAGCGGCAACGCGGCCCCCGCCAAGCCCTGAACGGACCATTACGCCGCAGCGGATTTTGACTTCCCTCAATCGCGGGATGCCGTATTTGCGCGATCCTGTACGCTGAAGGCCGAATCGCGGCCCTTGAGCGGGGAATGCCGGATGCGAAACATCTTTTGCGGATTTGTTTTGGCGTTGCTGACGATGAGCGCCGGTCCGGCACTTGCCGTGCCCTCCTATGCCGAGCAGACGGGCCAGCCTTGCGAATCCTGCCATGTCGGCGGCTTCGGGCCGCAGCTCACGCCCTTCGGCCGCAGCTTCAAGATGGAAGGCTATACGATGCGGGTGGGCGATTCCTTCTCGCTGCCCGTTTCAGCCATGGTGGTGGCCTCCTACGTTCACACCAGCGCGGACCAGCCGCCGCCCCCGCATTACGCGCCAAACGACAATCTCACGCTCGATCAGGCGAGCCTCTTCATAGCCGGCGGCATCGACGATCATTTCGGCGGCTTCACGCAATGGACTTACGACGGAGTGGGCCGCGCCTATTCGTGGGACAATATCGATCTGCGCGCCATCGATCATGAAACCATCGCCGATAGCGATGTGTTGCTGGGCTTAAGCCTCAACAACAATCCCACCGTCAACGACGATTGGAACACGCTGCCCGGCTGGGGCTTTCCCTACACCGATTCCGATCTGATACCGGGGCCGGGCGCTGGAACGGTTCTCGATGGCGGGCTGGCGCAGAGCGTGCTGGGGCTCAACGCCTATGCCTATTGGGATTCCTCGATCTACACCGAAGCGGGACTCTACTGGACGCCCGGCCGCGATTTCCTGCGCGCGATGGGCACCGATCCCGATGAGGGCGGCGGCGTGGTCGATGGCGCCGCACCCTATTTCCGCGTCGCCTATCAAAAGGATTATGGCGACCAGAATTTCGAAGTCGGCGCGTTCGCGATGTTCCCGCATCTCTTTCCCGGCGGCGACAAATCCACCGGCACGTCCGACCGCTATAGCGATGTCGGGCTCGATGCGTCCTATCAATTCATCGGCGACAGCACCGAGATCTATTCGTTGAACGCGCGCTATACGTATGAAACGCAAAATCTGGCGGCGTCCTATCTGCTGGACGATGTCGATCATCCGCACAATCATTTGAGCGATTTCAGGCTCGACGGTTCCTATTACTGGCACAATGAATTCGGCGGCAGCGTGGGCCTGTTCGACACCACCGGCTCGGCCGATGCGGGGCTTTATGGCGACAACCGCACGCTCACGCCCGACAGCAATGGCTTTCTCTTCCAGATCGACGCAACGCCCTTCGCCAACGATCCCTCGCCGCTGGGGCCGCGCTTCGCCATGCGCGTGGGTTTGCAATATTTCGTCTATACGCGCTTTAATGGCGCCACGACGAATTACGATGGCCTTGGCCATAACGCCTCGGACAACAACACGCTGAGGATCTTCACATGGTTCGCGCTCTGACATTGGCGGCTTCGGCCGCGATTGTTTCGTCCCTGCTTGCGGGTTCCGCGCTTGCCGCGGGCGACGCCGCGAACGGCAAGACGATCTTCAACCGCTGCATGATGTGCCACACCAACACCGCGGGCGCGCCCAACCGGCTCGGTCCCAATCTCTTCGGCGTGGTCGGGCGCAAGGCGGCGTCGATGCCGGGCTTCAATTATTCGGCGGCGCTGAAAAGCTCCGGCCTCACCTGGACGCCGGAGAACCTGACCAAATGGGTCATGGGTCCGGGCAAATTCGTTCCCGGCAACCGCATGACCTTCGCGGGCCTCTCCAGCCAAGCCCAGGCCGACGACCTCGTGGCCTATCTTCAGACCCTCAAATAGGGGCTCCACGGGGTCTGCGGCCCGTTGCCGCACAAATAGGCATTTGCTGCACTGCAACCGGCCAAAAACCGGTTAACGGAGGCGTCACTTTCCAGCTAAAAGGCGGTGACGTTTCGTTGACAGGCAGCCCAAGCCCGCCCTAGTTTTTGCGCCGCACAAGAGGCCGGTGGCCCAAAAAGGGCTCGGACGCAGCACTCGCTTCCGGGGATAAGAGGCCGCCACCCTGGGGAAGGTATTCGAAAAACGATGAAGGTATTGGTCCCGGTCAAGCGGGTGATCGACTACAACGTGAAGGTTCGTGTGAAAGCGGATCAGACGGGCGTCGACCTCGCCAATGTCAAAATGTCCATGAACCCCTTCGACGAGATCAGCGTCGAGGAAGCGGTCCGTCTGAAGGAAAAAGGCAAGGCCACGGAAGTGATCGCCGTTTCCATCGGGCCCGCGCAGGCGAGCGAAACCATTCGCACCGCGCTTGCGATGGGTGCCGATCGCGGCATCCTGGTGAAGACGGATGCGGAGGTCGAGCCGCTCGCGGTCGCCAAGATTCTGAAAGCGATCTGCGAGGCCGAACAGCCCGGCCTTGTGATCCTCGGCAAGCAGGCGATTGACGATGATTCCAACCAGACCGGACAAATGCTCGGCGCATTGCTCGGCTGGCCGCAAGGCACGTTTGCCCACAAGCTCGAATTGGGCGACGGCAAAGCCGATGTGGAGCGCGAGATCGACGGCGGATTGCAGACGGTCGAGATCAAGACGCCCGCGATCATCACAACCGATCTGCGGCTGAATGAGCCGCGCTATGCCTCGCTGCCGAACATCATGAAGGCAAAGAAAAAACCCATCGACGAAAAATCGCCCGCCGATTACGGCGTCGATGTCACGCCGCGATTGAAAGTACTGAAAGTGACCGAACCCGCAAAGCGCACGGCCGGCGTGAAGGTGAAGACCGCCGCCGAACTGGTGGACAAGCTGAAAAACGAAGCGGGGGTGATCTGATGGCCTGCCTCGTTATCGCCGAACACAACAACAAGGTTCTGAAAGACGCGACAGGCAAGACGGTCGCGGCAGCGGCGCAAATCTCGACACCCGTTCATGTGCTGGTCGCAGGCTCGGATTGCGCAAGCGTTGCTGAAGCGGCCTCTAAACTTGGCGGCGTGGAGAAGGTTCTCGTCGCCGACGATGCGGCCTACGCCAAGATGCTGGCCGAGCCGATGGAGAAACTCATCGTCTCGCTTGCGCCGAATTACGACGCGATCCTCGCGCCCGCCACGACCAACGGCAAAAACTATATGCCGCGCGTGGCGGCCAAGCTCGACGTGCCGCAGATTTCCGAAATCCTGAAAGTGGTGAGCGCCGACACCTTCGAGCGCCCCATCTATGCGGGCAATGCAATTGCAACCGTGCAAGCCGCACCCGGCAAAAAGATCATCACCGTGCGCACCACCGCCTTCAAACCGGCGGATGCGAACGGCTCGGCGGCAATCGAAAAGCTCGCGAGCGCGGGCGATCCCGGCATTTCCAAATTCGTGGGCGAGGAACTTTCCAAATCCGAGCGCCCGGAACTGACCTCCGCCAAGATCGTCATCTCCGGCGGGCGCGGCATGCAATCGGGCGAGAATTTCCACCTGCTCGACTCTATCGCCGACAAGCTGCACGCAGCCGTGGGCGCCAGCCGCGCCGCGGTGGATGCGGGCTTTGTGCCCAATGATTATCAGGTGGGCCAGACCGGCAAGGTCGTGGCCCCGGAATTGTATATCGCGGTGGGAATCTCCGGCGCCATCCAGCATCTGGCGGGCATGAAGGATTCCAAGGTGATAGCCGCGATCAACAAGGATGAAGAAGCCCCCATTTTCCAGATCGCCGATTACGGCCTGGTGGCCGATCTGTTCAAGGCGCTCCCGGAAATGGACGAAGAACTGACAAAACTTGGCTATTGATAACGGCGTTGCTTCGTTAAACTCGTAAGAGCGTTCGGCTTCGCCGCCGTATCGGCGAAAATGAGAACGGGACGGCCATGAGCATACAGCGTGTCGGCGTAATCGGCGCAGGTCAGATGGGCAATGGCATCGCCCATGTCTGCTCCCTTGCGGGCATGGATGTGGTGATGGAGGACATCAGCGCCGAGGCGCTGGAGAAAGCCCGCACCACCATCGAGAAAAACATGCATCGTCAGGCCGCGCGCGGGCTGATCAAGGACGACCAGATCGCACCCGCGCTGACGCGCATTCACACGGCGGCCGGGCTCGACGCGATGGCCGACCGCGAAATCGTGATCGAGGCGGCGACCGAAGACGAAGCCGTCAAGCGCAAGATCTTTCAGGACCTTTGCCCGCGCCTGAACGCGACCGCGATCATCGCGACCAACACATCATCGATTTCCGTCACGCGCCTTGCCGCGGCCACCGACCGGCCGGAGCATTTCATCGGGCTTCATTTCATGAATCCCGTGCCGATGATGCAATTGGTGGAAGTGATCCGCGGCATCGCGACGGATGATTCCACGTTCCAGTCCGCGCTCGATATCGTCAAGCGCGTGGGCAAGACGGCGGCTTACGCCGAGGATTTCCCCGCCTTCATCGTCAACCGCATATTGCTGCCGATGATCAACGAAGCCGTCTATACGCTTTACGAAGGTGTCGGCAATGTGGACGCCATCGACACCGCCATGCGGCTCGGCGCCAATCATCCGATGGGGCCGCTGCAACTCGCCGATTTCATTGGCCTGGATACATGCCTCTCGGTGATGCAGGTTCTCTACGAAGGCCTCGCCGATTCCAAATACCGCCCCTGCCCGCTGCTGGTGAAATATGTCGAGGCGGGATGGCTTGGGCGCAAGACCGGCCGCGGCTTCTACGATTATCGCGGGGAACATCCGGTTCCGACGCGGTAAGACTTCTCTAAATTCCGCCGCCGTGCCTAAATCGGCGCATGACCATTCCCGTCTCCGGTTTCTGCGACCCGCGCTTCCGCGCCGTGCGCGCAGCGTTTGCCGCGAATTTTAGCGAACGCGGCGAGCCGGGTGGCGCGGTCGCCATCAGTATCGGCAACAACCGCGTCGTCGATCTGTGGGGCGGTCATGCCGATGTCGCCAAAACGCGGGAATGGGAACGCAACACGCTCGTCAATTTCTTTTCGGTGAGCAAGGCGTTGTGCGCGATCTGCGCGAATGTTCTGGTCGAACGTGGTTTGGTAACGCTGGATGAACCCGTGGCGCGCATCTGGCCGGAATTCGGCAAGGAACAAATCACGCTGCGCCACATTCTCTCCCATCAGGCGGGCCTTCCCGCCATTCGCGAGAACATGGAAGACGGCGCGATGCTCGACTGGCCGGCCATGATCCATGCGCTGGAAAAGCAGGAACCATGGTGGGAACCGGGCACGGCGTTCGGCTATCACGTCAACACATTCGGATTTCTCGTTGGCGAAATCGTGCGCCGCGCGACCGGCATCAGCATCGGAAAATTCGTGGGCCGCATTATCGCCGGGCCGCTCGATGCCGATCTCCATATCGGCCTTCCGGCAACCGAGCATCATCGCGTCGCGGAATTCCGCTGGCCGTCCGGCGCCATCACGCCCGACATTCCGCCGGGCGACGATCTCGCGTTGATGCGCTGGAACACTTATTGGAATCCGCCCGGCATTTCGGGCGCGCACTGGATCAACACGCCCGCCTGGCGCATCGCAGAAGTGCCCTCCACCAACGGCCATGGCAATGCGCGCGCCATCGCGCGCGTCTATTCGGCGCTGGCGCGCGGCGGCGAGATCGACGGCGTGCGCATCATCGGGGAAGAAACATTGAAGAATGCGGTGATCGAGCAATCCTGCGGAACCGACATTGTTACACAACGCCCCGCCCGTTTCGGCCTCGGCTTCCAGCTCACGCAACCCGAGCGTCCACTCGGTCCCAATCCAAACGCGTTCGGCCATTTCGGCGCGGGAGGATCATTGGGTTTCTGCGATCCCGATGCGGATCTCGCGTTTGGCTACGTCACCAACGACATGGGCCCGCGCTGGCAGAACCCGCGCAACCGCGCGCTGATCGAGGCAGTCTATTCCTGCCTCTGAGCCAATTGCCGGAAATAGGAAATCGCTTCGGGCGCGTCCCACTCGCTCGGCCCTTCGGCGCGGGCGATCTCGCGGCCTCGCGAATCGATCAACACGCTCAACGGCAACCCATACGCCTTGAACGCACGCACCATCGCCACATTGCTGTCGAGATAGACGCCGAGATTTCCCGCCCCGTGCTGCGCGAGAAACTGGGCCGTTTCCCCCGGCGTCGAGCGGCCGACATTCACCGCCACCACCTCCATGCCCGGCACCGCCCTCTGAAGCCGGGCCAGCGCGGGAAGCTCCTTCACGCAAGGCGCACACCAGATCGCCCAGAGATTAAGCAGCACGTAATGACCCCGGAACTCCGCCAATACGTGGCGGCCGCCATGCGCGTCGGTAAAGGCCGCTTGCGGCACAGGTTGGGGCGAATCCGCCGGTTTCAGGCGCTCCAGCGCGGGCGGGCGCGCGCCCGGCGCGTGGATTTTGCCAATCATCCCATATAGAACGGCAGCGCCGATGCCGGCCAGAATCACGGCCGCGGCGGCAAGAACCAGAGGACGAAGCTTCAACCGGTCACCCATGAGTACGAACAAAATGTGGGGCGGGCGTTTCGAACGCGGCCCCGCTTCCATCATGGAGGAGATAAACGCCTCCATCGCCTTCGACAAACGGCTTGCGTCCGAGGACCTGGCGGGCTCCCGCGCGCACGCCGCCATGCTGGCCGCAAAAGGGATCATCACGCAAGAAGACGCCGGCGCGATAGTCCGCGGGCTGGACCAGATCGAAGCCGAGATCGCCGAGGGCCGCTTTGTCTTCAAGCGCGAATTCGAGGACATCCATCTGAACATCGAAAACCGGCTTTCGGAGATCATCGGGGCCGCGGCTGGCCGGCTTCATACCGGCCGCTCGCGCAACGATCAGGTGGCGACCGATTTCCGGCTGTGGGTGCGGGCGGCCTGCGAGCGCGCGAAAGCTGGGCTGGCCGCGCTTCAGCGCGCATTGCTGGCGCAGGCCGAGGCGCACGCCGAAACCATCATGCCCGGCTTCACCCATATGCAGCCCGCGCAGCCCGTGACCTTCGGGCATCATTGTTTGGCTTACGTGGAAATGTTTTCGCGCGATGCGGGCCGCATGGCGGATGCGCGCGCGCGGATGAATGAATCGCCTTTGGGGGCCGCAGCACTCGCCGGAACGCCGCACGCCATCGACCGCGAGCAGACGGCGAAAGCACTCGGCTTCGACCATCCCATGCGCAATTCGCTGGACGCCGTCGCGAGCCGCGATTTCGCGCTGGAATATCTTTCGGCGGCGACCATCGCGTCCACGCATCTGTCGCGGCTGGCCGAAGAAATTGTGATCTGGGCGTCGCCTTCGTTCGGTTTCGTGAAACTCTCCGACGCCTTCACCACCGGCTCATCCATCATGCCGCAGAAGCGCAACCCCGATGCGGCCGAACTGGTGCGCGCAAAAACGGGCCGCATTCTCGGCAGTTTCGTAGCGCTGACGACCGTGATGAAGGGGCTCGCACTCGCTTACGCCAAGGATTTGCAGGAAGACAAGGAGGCAGTTTTCTCCGCGGCCGACGCGCTCGATCTTTCGCTCGCCGCGATGGCGGGCATGGTGGCCGATCTGAAACCCGATGCAGGCGCGATGCGCGCGGCAGCGGAAAAAGGCTATCCAACCGCCACGGATTTTGCCGACTGGCTGGTCGCCACGTTGAAAATGCCGTTCCGGCGGGCCCATGCCATTGCGGGCGCTGTGGTGAAACTCGCGGAGGAAAAGAACGTGCCGCTGGCCGAAGTTCCGCTCGGCACAATGCAAAACATCGAATCCCGGATCACAAAGGACGTGTTTGCCGTTCTTTCACTTGAAGCATCGCTCAATTCGCGCGCAAGTTTGGGCGGCACAGCGCCCACGCGCGTGCGCGAGCAGATTTCTTTCTGGAAGGAGAAACTGAAATGATCCTCAGGCTTCTTCTGATCCTCGGTCTTTCGCTTGCCGTCGCCTCCTGCGGCATCAAGAACGATCTTCTTCTGCCCAACGGGAAGGACAATCCCAATGGCGAAAAAGATCCCTCCAAACCGACGCACACGATCGGCCGATGAACCATTTCGAATATAGAAACGGGCGGCTTTTTGCCGAGGACGTCGATCTCACCCTGCTCGCCGACGCGGTGGGCACGCCGTTCTATTGCTATTCGACCGCCACGCTGGAGCGCCATTTCCGCGTCTTCCGCGAGGCGGTGCCGAAAGACACGCTCGTCGCATTCGCGATGAAGGCGAACGACAATCTGGCCGTGCTGAAAACGCTGGCGAAGCTCGGCGCGGGCGCGGATGTCGTTTCCGGCGGCGAATTGAAGAAGGCGCTGGCGGCGGGAATTCCGGCGAGCCGCATCGTCTTTTCCGGCGTGGGAAAAACCAAGCGCGAAATGCAGCTTGGGCTTGAGGCGGACATCCATCAATTCAATGTCGAAAGCGAGCCTGAGCTGGAGGCGCTGAACGAGGTTGCGATCTCGCTCGGCAAACGCGCGCCCATCACCATCCGCATCAACCCGGATGTCGATGCGCGCACGCATGCGAAAATTTCCACCGGCACGGCCGAAACCAAATTCGGCATCCCGTGGAGCCGCGCGCGTGCGGCTTACAAGCGCGCGGGCGAACTTTCCGGCATCAAGGTCGTCGGCGTCGATGTGCATATCGGAAGCCAGATCACCGAACTCGAACCCTTTGAGATGGCGTTTGCCCGCGTGGCCGAACTGATCGCGCTGTTGCGCGCCGACGGCCACGAAATCTCCCGCGCCGATCTGGGCGGCGGGCTGGGTGTGCCTTACAGGCTTTCCGACGAGCCGCCGCCCGCGCCGCGCGCCTATGGCGAGATGATCGCGAAGCTGACGAAAGACCTGAACGTCTCGCTGATCTTCGAGCCCGGACGGCTGATCGCGGCCAATGCGGGCATCCTCGTTTCGCGTGTGATCTATGTGAAAGAGGGCGAGGCGAAAAAATTTCTCATCCTCGACGCGGGCATGAACGATCTCATCCGCCCGGCAATGTACGACGCCCATCACGACATCATCCCCATCGTGCAGGGCGCAAAATCCACGCAGATTTACGATGTCGTGGGTCCCGTGTGCGAAACCGCCGATCTTTTCGCCCGCGACCGGGCGCTTCCGACGCTGAAAGATGGCGATCTTGTGGCGCTGATGAGTGCCGGCGCCTATGGCGCGGTGATGGCTTCGGCTTACAATGCGCGCCCGCCCGCCCCCGAAGTGCTGGTGCGCGGCGATCAATGGGCCATCGTGCGGCCCCGGATGAGCGATGACGCGTTACTGGAACTGGATCGTCTCCCGCCTTGGCTTGAAGGCTGACCGCATAGAGCGGTTCGTTGCGCTTTCGCGCGCGGCGCTGCTGTGGGAACGCGTGTGGCCCGCGCTGTGGCCCGCGAGCGCCATCGTGGGCGCGTTCGCCGCCGCCGCTCTGTTCGGCGTGTTCGCGATATTGCCGTGGGAAATCGACGCGCTGATCTTCTCCGGCGCACTCGCGGCCACTGGATGGGCGCTTTATTCCGGTTTTCGCGGCGTCGAAATGCCTAGCTGGCGCGAAGGCGCGCGCCGCCTCGAACAAACAAGCGCGCTCCAGCACCGCCCCATCACCGAAGGCGATGACGTAATCGTGGTGGGCGCTGGCGACGAAATGGCCGAGGCGCTGTGGCGCGCGCATATGAAGCGGCTTCTCGCGGGCATAAAAGATTTGCGTGTTGCATTGCCCACGCCCAGCCTTGGCAAGCGCGATCCCTATGCGTTGCGTTTTGCGGTGCTGTTCGCGGTCGTGCTCGGTTTCATCATGGCCGGTTCGGATTCCGGACGCCGGTTGATGGCTTCGCTCGCACCCGATCTTTATGCAGGCAAACCTTCGGCCACGCTCGACGCCTGGATCAATCCGCCGCCTTACACGGGCCAGGCGCCCATCTATCTCGGCCGCACGCTGCAAAGCGTGACCGTGCCCGCCAATTCCGAGCTTGTGCTGCGCGTGCATGGCGCGCGCGGGCGGCCCTTCATTGCCGCAAACCCTGCGCCGCGCGGCATCGCGAAGTTCGAAGGCAAGGACGGCGAATATTCCGCCGATTATCATATCGTCGCGAGCGGTGCGATTGGCGTGCTCAGCGATGGCGGCAGGCTCGGCCATTGGCGCATTCGCGCGATACCCGACAATCCGCCGGTGATCGCGTTCTCGCAAAAGCCCGCGCGCACCGAACGCGATTCGGTGAAAATTGCTTTTACCGCGGGCGACGATTATGGCGTGGTGGGCGTGCGCGCGCTGATCCGCCCGGTAAAAGACAGAAGCAAAGTTCTCGCCGTCGATCTGCCGCTCGATTCGATGTCGGCGAAAACGCTGACCGAGACGGTTTATAAAGACTTCACGGAAAATCCCTTCGCCGGTCTTGCCGTCGAGATCACGCTGGAAGCGCGCGACGGCGCAGGCCAGAAGGGCTTGAGCAAATCCGTGCGCTTCACCTTGCCCGCGAAAATCTTCACCCATCCGTTGGCGCGCGCGCTGATCGAGCAGCGGCAGAATCTCGCACTCGGCGGATTGCGCGCGAAGGATTATGTGGCCCGCGTGCTCGACGCGCTCACCATCGCGCCCGAGCATTTCTATGAGGGCCAGACCGCCGCTTACATGGGCATCCGCGCGGCCTATTGGGCGTCGAGGAGCGCGCGTTATCCCGAAGACATCGAACACGCGCAGGATTTGTTGTGGCAGACGGCACTCGGCATCGAAGGCGGCGGGCTTTCGCAAGTGGCCGAGGAATTGCGCCGCTTGCAACAGATGCTCTCGCAGGCGCTTGCGCAAGGCGCGCCGCAGGACGAGATCGACGCGCTCTTGCAAAAATATCAGGAGGCGCTCAACCGCTATCTGCAAACGCTGGCGCAAAATCCGCCGCAAGCGGGTGCTCCGCTGTCGCCCAACGCAAAAGTTCTGAGCCCGGAAGATTTGCAGGCGATGCTCAAGGCCATCGAGCAGCTTTCGCAATCGGGCGCGCGCGCACAGGCAGCCGAAATGCTCGCCATGCTGCAAAGCCTGCTCGAAAATCTGCACATGACCCAAGGCTCCGGCGGCGCGGGCCAGATGTCGCCGCAGGACAAGGCGCTCTCGGATGCGTTGCGCAATCTCGGTGACCTGATGGGCCGTCAGCGCGATCTGCTCGACAAAACGTTCCGCGAGCAACAGGGCAATGGCGATCCGAAAGACGGCGGCGGCAAAGGCTTGTCGCAGCAGGAAGGCAAATTGCGCGACGATCTTTCCAAAGCGCTCAAGGGCCTTGAAGGCGCGCCGCAATCGCTGAGCAAAGCGGGCCGCAGCATGGGCGAAGCACAAGGCGCGCTCGGCGAAAAAGATTTCGGCAATGCGGGGAGCGCCGAACAACAGGCGCTCGATGCGCTGCGCCAGGGCGCGGGCGACATGGCGAAGAACCTAATGGCGCGCAGCGGCGAGCAGGGCGCCAGCGGCAATGAAGATCCGCTCGGCCGCGCGCAAGGCGCGTTTGGCACGGGCGCCGGCAGCGGTGTGAAAATCCCCGACGAGGCGGAGCTTGCACGCGCGCGATCGATCCTGATGGAATTGCGCAAGCGCGCCGCCGAGCGCGGACGGCCGAAAGAGGAACTGGATTATATCGATCGGTTGCTGAAGGAATTTTAGTCCACGCGCACAATATGCGGCCGCCCGCGCCCGCGCGCGCCATCATCCATGCCGTAACCGGCGATGAAGCCTTGCACGTCGGTGAAACAGGCATGATCGGCCTTGATGAGCGCATCGCTGCGACGCTTGTCAACGACAACCACGGTAATAATGGTTTTGGCCGCGCCCAAAAGCTCGCGGGCTTTCACCAATGTGCGCCCATGATCGAGAACACCGTCAATGAGAAGAACATTCCTGCCCACAATGTTTTCGCTCGCACCGAGACGTACGGAAATCTCGCCGCCTGTGCGGCCCTCGCCATAGCTGCGCAACGACAAAAACTCAATCGGAATATCCAATCCCTCGCGCGACAGCGCGCGCATCAGATCGGCGGCGAAAACGAACGCGCCCGATAGGATCGCAACCGCGATATCCGGCTTGCCCGGCGCGATTTCTTTCGCCACCGCCGCCACGCGCAACGCAATCTGACTTTCCGAAAATAAAACGCTCACCCGCCCGCATCCGCGAAGCGCAGCTCAAGATGTCGCGCGCTATCCGGCGGATTGGAAAGCCGCGTCAGGAAATGCAGGCGCTGACCCGGTTGCAACGTCGCCGCATCGGGCGTGAAACTCCAATGATAAAGCTCGCGCGCATCCTGCCCCGTCAGGATCACGCGCACCGGAGGCACGGGAAGCTCGCGCGCACTGACATTGATGATGGTGCCGCTCACCGCCAGCACCATCTGATCGTTTTCGGTTTCGTAGCGCCGCGAGACATCGGCGAACGCAATCCCGCGCGCATTCACCTTCATCCCGAGCGCGGAATAAAGCGAAGAGGATTGCGGCCAGAGCGTCGCGATCTCCTGGCGATAGCTCACCGTCGCCCAGCCGATCAGCAGGACCAGGGCAGCCAGCCCAAGCCAGCCGGCCACCAGCGCCAGCCTGTCGAGCCGCATGGGTGGTTTGGCCGGCGCTTCCTCGATGGTTTCCTGCGTCTCCTCCTCCACATCGGGCGCATAGGCCTGATGCACGGGCGCAGGCGCCCATTGCGGCGGTTCGGGCGGCGCCGGCAATTCGATTTCGGCGGGTTCGGGCTGGGGGGCTTCCTGAAACCAGACATGGCTGCATTTGGCGCAGCGCACCTTGCGGCCCGCGGGCTGGAACGAGGCCACATCGGTCTGATAGCGCGTGGCGCATTGGGGACAGGTGAGGATCATGCCGCAGCCTCGACTCGATGCCGGAAAAATAGGCGCAAGCACGCACGCCCCGCAAGTTTCGAGAGAGTCATGGTCTTGTCAGGGCCCCGCGCGCCGCTATGTTCGGCCCTGCCATGGTACGCTTCGAAAATGTCGGCATGCGCTACGGGCCGGGGCCCGAGGTCCTGCGCGATGTCACCTTCGCGCTGGAGGCGGGCTCGTTCAGCTTCCTCACCGGGCCATCGGGCGCGGGCAAATCCACGCTGATGAAGCTGATGTTGCTGGCCGAGCCGCCCTCGCGGGGGCTTATCACGCTGTTCGGCCATGACCTCGCCGTCACCGGGCGCCGCGAATTTCCGGCGCTGCGGCGGCGCATGGGCGTGGTGTTTCAGGATTTCCGCCTGCTCGATCATCTTTCCGCCTTCGACAATGTGGCGCTGCCGCTGCGCCTCGCAGGTAAACGCGCCGAGGACTATGAAGGCGACGTGCGGGAACTACTCACCTGGGTCGGCCTTGGCGATCGCATGCAATCGCGCCCACCCACGCTTTCGGGCGGCGAGCAGCAGCGCGTGGCGATTGCGCGCGCGGTGGTGGCGCGGCCCGACCTGCTCTTGGCCGACGAGCCGACCGGCAATGTCGATTCCGATATCGCCCAGCGGCTGATCCGGCTGTTCGCGGAATTGAACCGGCTGGGCACCACGGTTCTCATCGCCACTCATGATCGCAGCCTGATCGAAACCACGCGCGCCCGCGAGATGCGCCTCGTCGATGCGCATCTGATCGAACTGGGAAGCACGCGGCCATGAGCGCGGTGAAAACATCCGAACCGCATCCTGCCGCGCGAGAGGGGCGCTGCTCCGCTCGATATCGTGATCGCGGTGATGGCGTTTCTGGCGGCACTGGCGCTTGGCGCATCGCTGCTGGCGGATCGCGCGGCACTGGGCTGGCGCGAAGGGCTTGCGGGAAAACTCACCGTGCAGATTCTTCCGCCCGAACATGGCGCTGCCGATGCCAGCGCTTACGGATGAAACCAACGCGGTTCTGACCGTGCTGCGCAACACCGAAGGCATCGCGCATGCGGCAGCACTTTCGCAAAACGATGAAATGGCGCTGGTGCAGCCATGGCTGGGCGCGGATGCGCTCGTCTCCGACCTGCCGCTGCCGCAATTGATCGACGCCGATATCAGCCCCGGTGCGCAGGTGGATGTGGCGGCCCTTTCCGCGCGCATCAATGCGGCAGCACCCGATGCGGTGCTCGACGATCACAGCCATTGGATCGGGCGGCTGAAATCGCTGGCCGATACGGTGATATTGTCGGCTTACGGAATCTTGCTGCTGATCGCGGTTGCGACCGCTGCGGCCGTCACATTCGCGACACGCGCAGGGCTTGCCGCGCATCACGAGATTGTGGGCCTCTTGCATCAAATGGGTGCGCATTCGGGCTTCATCGCGCGCGCGTTCGAGCGGCATTATGCGTTTTCCGCATTTCTCGCGGCGGCAATCGGCGCGGGCCTTGCCGCAATTGTTTTCATCGCCGCGGGCGGGCTTGAGCTTGCGGGCCTTGAGCCGGTGCCGTTTCTGCCGCCGCTCTCCCTGCAACCCGTCGAGCTTCTCTGGCTTGCCGTAATTCCGCTCGGTTCGGGGCTTATCGGTTGGGCCACGGCGCGGCTTTCGGTGCTTGCGGCTTTGCGCGAAATCTACTGAAACCGGCCACCGGATTTGTGTACACTTGGGCCCGGAGGGCAGGCATGCAGTTGAGCGGACTTTTGCGCGCGGTTCTGGTGCTCGTGATCGCTTACATCGCGGGCTTTGTGATCTTCACGCTCACGCTGCCGCGCACGCCCGAGCGCGTGGACGGCGCGGATGGCATCGTGGCGCTGACGGGCGGCGGCGAGCGGTTGGATGCAGCGGTCGCCCTGTTCGAGCGCGGCGTGGGCAAGCGGCTTCTCATCACGGGCGTGCATTCCACCACCACCAAGCACGATCTGAAAATCCTCGCCCATGGCGGCCCGCGTTTCGATTGCTGCGCCGATCTGGGCTTTGCCGCCATGAGCACCCATGGCAACGCCGCGGAAGCCGCGGGCTGGGCGCGGGCGCATCACTACCACCAGCTTGTTGTGGTGACGTCGAGCTATCACATGCCGCGCAGCATGGCCGAATTCTCCGCCGAAATGCCCGGCATGAAACTTCAAGCCTATCCCGTCGAGCCGGACGGGATCGATGTGCACAATTGGTGGCGCGATCCGCGCGCACTGGAACTGTTGCAGGCGGAATATGCGAAATATCTGGCGAGCCTTGTGCTCACAAAATTCGTCCGCGAGCCCGGCGACCTTGACCGCAACCTCGCGCGCGGCGAGGCTGGACGCCCATCCTGATCCTGCCCCCATGACGCTCCTTCGCTCCGCGATTTTCTTTGTGTGGTTTGCGCTGGTCAGCGTGGTGCTGAACATCGGCTTTCTGCCCGCACTTGCTGATGCCGCGCGGCGTTGCGATATTCGGCTGCAGGCTGTGGTGCGCTTGCCTGCTTTGGGGCCTGAAGATTTTCGCAGGGCTCGATTACGAAGTGCGAGGCCCCATCCCGGCGCATGGCGCGCTCGTCGCCTCCAAGCATATGAGCATGTGGGATACGATGGCGCTGTTCGTTTTGCTGCGCGGGCCCGCCGTGGTGCTGAAGCGCGAGCTGTTCTCCGTGCCGTTCTACGGCTGGTACACAAAGAAAGCCGGGCTCATCGGCATCGACCGCGAAGGCAAAGCGAGCGCGCTGCGCACGATGGCGGCGGCCTCGCGCGCCGCAATCGAAAGCGGCCGCGATGTGCTCATCTTCCCCGAAGGCACGCGGAAAAAACCGGGTGCGGCTCCCGACTACAAGCCCGGCGTGGCAGCCCTCTATAATCAGCTTGGCAAACCCTGCATTCCCGTGGCGCTGAATTCCGGTCTCTACTGGACCGGCTTCATCAAAAAGCCGGGCACGATCATCGTGGAGTTCCTGCCCGCCATAGCACCCGGCCTGAAAAGCCGGGACTTCATGACCGCACTTGAGGGCGCAATCGAAACCGCCACTACCAGGCTTCTGGTCGAAGAGCGCAGGGAACGGTAGGACACGGGGCCCCTTCCCCAAGATTTGGTAAGGCTTGTCACGGAACGTTCTAGGAACACAACTTGAAATTTACTGCCAGTGCTGTTAATTACCGAACCCGCGACATGCGGGCAGGAACGGACGCATGAGCGATATTTCCCGCCAGATCTGGGACATGAAATACCGGCTGAAAGATGCCGGCGGCACGCCCATCGACCGCGACATGGCCGATACCTGGGCGCGCGTGGCGTTGGCGGCCAGCCACGCCGAAGCCCCCGAAGACAGGCGCGGCTGGGCGATGCAATTCGCGGGCGCGCTCGACCGGCCACCGCTTCCTTCCGGCGGGGCGGATTCTGGCGGGCGCGGGCACCGACCGCAATGTCACGCTCTTCAACTGCTTCGTGATGGGCGCAATCGAAGACGACATGGGCGCGATCTTCGCGCATCTGCGCGAGGCGGCGCTCACGCTCCAGCAGGGCGGCGGCATCGGCTACGATTTTTCCACGCTGCGCCCGCGCGGCGCAGCCGTTAAGGGCGTGGGCGCGGACGCATCCGGCCCCGTCTCGTTCATGGAAGTGTGGGACGCGATGTGCCGCACCATCATGAGCGCGGGCTCGCGGCGCGGCGCGATGATGGCGACGCTGGCTTGCGATCATCCGGACATCGAAGCCTTCATCGAGGCCAAACGCACGCCGGGCAAACTTTCGATGTTCAATTTGTCGGTGCTGGCGAGCGATGCCTTCATGGATGCGGTGAAAAATGATTCCGGGTGGGATCTGAAATTTGGTGGCGCGTATTTTCAAAACCATCCGCGCGCGCGAATTGTGGGACCGCATCATGCGGGCGACTTACGAATATGCCGAGCCCGGCGTGATCTTCATCGACCGCATCAACGAGCAAAACAATCTTGCCTATTGCGAAACGATAAGCGCGACCAATCCGTGCGGCGAGCAGCCTTTGCCGCCTTACGGCGCGTGTCTGCTCGGTTCGATCAATCTGGCGAAGCTCGTCAAGAATCCATTCGAGGAAAGCGCACATCTCGACGACGACGAACTGCAGCGCCTGACGCGCATTGCAGTGCGGTTACTGGATAACGTCATCGACATTTCGCGCTTTCCGCTGCCCGAACAGCGCGCCGAAGCCTTCGCCAAGCGCCGCATCGGGCTAGGCGTTACTGGGCTCGCCGATGCGCTGATCTTCTGCCGCACGCGCTATGGCTCGCCGGAAAGCGTGGAACTGATCGAACGCTGGTTATCGAAGCTCTCGCCACGCGGCCTATGCGGCGTCGGCCGAAATCGCGCGCGGAAAAAGGCGCCGTTCCCGCTGTTCGATGCGAACGAATATCTTGCGCGGCCCTTCATCCGGAAATTGCCGCAGGAGATTCGCGACGCCATCGCCGCACACGGCATCCGCAATGCGCTGCTCACCTCCATCGCACCGACCGGCACGATCTCGCTGTTCGCGGAGCAATGTGTCGAGCGGCATCGAGCCGGTCTTCGCCTATCATTATTCGCGCAAGGTGTTGCTCGCCGACGGCACGCGCGCCGAGGAAAATGTTTCCGATTATGCCTGTCGCGCGTTCCGCGCCCGGTTTGGCGAGGAAGCCGCGCTCCCCGATTATTTCGTCAACGCGCAAACGCTTTCCCCGCAGGATCATCTCGCGGTTCAGGCCGCGGCCCAGAAGCACGTCGATTCCTCGATCTCCAAAACCATCAATGTTCCGATCGATATTTCCTTCGATGCGTTCAAGGATGTGTATCTCTCGGCCTACGATCTCGGCTGCAAGGGCTGCACGACCTATCGGCCCAATCAGGTGACGGGTTCGGTGCTCGACGCCCCCGCGCAAAAGCCCGCGCCCGAAAACAATGACGAGCCGCTGCTTCCGCTCGCGCTGCCGCAGATGCCGCAATTCCCGCGCGAAGGCGGCGTGATCTATATGAGCCAGCCGCTGGCGCGCCCCGAAACGCTGCTCGGCCAGACTTACAAGGTGAAATGGCCCGATTCCGATCACGCCTTCTACATCACCATCAACGACATCGAGAAAGACGGGCGCAGGCGGCCCTTCGAAATTTTCATCAACTCGAAGAACATGGAGGCCTACGCCTGGACGCTGGCGCTGACGCGGATGATCTCCGCCGTGTTCCGGCGCGGCGGCGATGTGTCCTTCGTGGTGGATGAATTGAAAGCCGTGTTCGATCCGCGCGGCGGCCAATGGATGGACGGCCATTATGTGCCATCGCTGCTGGCCGCCATCGGCGATGTGATCGAGCGCCACCTGACAGCCATCGGCTTTATGGCGCCGCGCGAAGCGCCCGTGCCCGAAGACATCCGCGCGGTTGCCGTCGCCGCGGAAGGTGCTGCCGCGCGCTATTGCCCGCGCTGTTCCAGCCCCTCTTATGTGAAACTTGAGGGGTGCGACACTTGCATCTCCTGCGGCTTCTCGCGATGCAGCTAATGCTTCGACAAGCTCAGCATGAGGGTGTAGCTATCCCCTCACCCTGAGCTCGTCGAAGGGTGAGGGGAACATTCTCAATGGCTATCCGCTATTCCCATCGCTTCTTTCTCTGGGCTCCGGTCACGGTTCTCGTCGGCCTGTTCGCGGCGGCCGTGATTCACTGGTTCATCGCGGCCGATGCGTTCGCGAAATATCTCGACCGCGCCAACGGCCACGAAATCGCGCGCGGCGTGACGCTGCATTTCGCGCACCGCCAGATCGCGGGCTTTCCCTTCCGCATCGACGCGGTGATCGCCGATATGAGCGTAAAATTCGCGGGCGCGAACGGCCCCGTCACCTGGCGCACCGAACATTTCGCCATGCATATGCTCGATTACGGCCGCGTGCAGGCGATTTTCGAGGCCGCCGGAAAACAGACCGTCGATTGGACCGGCGACGACCACAAAAAAGATCAATTACAATTCACGCCCGCGCTGCTGCGCGCCAGCGCCATCGACGCGCATGGGCGGCTGTCGCGTTTCGATTTCGAACTGGTGGCCGCGGCTTCGTCGCGCTGGCAGATCGCCAATCTGCAATTCCATCTGCGCCGCGACGCCGATGCCGACGCGCTCGATATCGTGCTCAATGGCGATGACATGCATCTTTCGCCGGGCCTGAAATCCGCGTTCGGCAATGCGCTCTCGCGCTTGCGCCTGAACGCCACGCTTGCGCCCGCAAGCGCGCTCGACGCGGTGATGTCCGGCAAAAGCGATTGGCGCGCGGCGGCGGAAAACTGGCGCAAGCGTGGCGGCTCGCTCGCCATCACCAATCTCGATATCGGCTGGGGCAAGGCGGATGCCACAGGTTCCGGCATGCTGATGATCGGGCGCGGGCAAACGCTGCAAGGCCTGATCGATTTCAAGGTGGCGGGGATAGGTTCGCCGCGCACCGATGCGGCAAAAGGTTTCTTCGAACGCGCGGTCGAAACGATTGCGAAAACCACGCCGAATGCGCAAGGAAAAATCCCCATGCGGCTTGCGTTCAATTCCGGGCTGATTTTCGTGAACCAGACGCCCGCGGGTTTTCTCGACCGGCTTTACTGAAAAAAATTTCGGCCTGCCTCTTGAACCGCAACGGCCGAATTCCCATCTCGCCTATATCCCCGAAAAAGGATCAGGACTTCTCAGGCTTTGCGGCCCCGCGCCCGAAATTGGGTGCGGCGCTGTCTTGCCCCGCGCTGATGATCGAGCGGCGGATGGCGCGCGTGCGCGTGAAAAGGTTGAACAGCATGTCGCCATCGCCCCAGCGGATGGCGCGCTGCAATAAATTGAGGTCTTCGTTGAAGCGCGCCAGCATTTCCAGCACCGCCTCGCGATTGTTGAGAAACACGTCGCGCCACATGGTGGGATCGGATGCCGCGATGCGCGTGAAATCGCGAAAACCGCCGGCTGAAAATTTGATAACTTCGCTTTCGGTGACGGTTTGAAGATCGTCAGCCGTGCCCACGATATTGTAGGCGATGAGATGCGGAACGTGACTGGTGATGGCGAGCACCAGATCGTGGTGGTGCGCGTCCATCACCTCCACATCGCTGCCGCAGCCTTCCCAGAATTTTTTCAGCGTTTCGAGTGCTGCGTCATCGGTACCGGCGGGCGGGGTGAGGATGCACCAGCGCCCGTCGAACAATTCGGCGAAGCCCGCTTCCGGCCCCGATTGTTCGGTGCCCGCGATGGGGTGTGCGGGAATGAAATGCACGCCCTGCGGAATATGCGGGCCGACATCGCGGATCACGGCGGATTTGACCGAGCCGACATCGGAAACGATGGCGCCCTTTTTCAGGAACGGCGCGATTTCTTTTGCGAGTTCGCCGTAAGTGCCGACCGGCGTGGCCAGCACGACGAGATCGGCATCGCGCACCACGGGCTCAAGCGTGTCGAACAGCGAATCGGCGAAGCCCATTTTACGGGCTTTTTCGAGCGTTTCGGTGCGCTTCGCATAACCCGAAACATGGGAGGCAAGTTTGCCGCGTTTGATCGCATGCGCCATCGACGAGCCGATAAGGCCCACGCCGATAAGCGCCACTTTTTCGAAGATCGGTTTCATGTGTGCATGAATTCTTCGAGGGCGGCCGCGAAATGCCGGTTGGCGTCTTCCGGCCCGACCGTGAGCCGCAGGCAATCCGGCAATCCGTAATTGGCGACGCCGCGCAGGATGAGCCCGCGTTTCAGCAGAAACGCATCGGCGCTCGCAGCACTGTGCGCGCCGGATGGAAAATGAATGAGCACGAAATTGGCGACGGAATCATCCACGCGAAGGCCAAGTTTGCGGACGTGCTCGATCAGCCAGGCTTTCCACTTTTCATTATGCGCAATGGAATCTTCGACATGAACGCGATCCTTGAGCGCCGCCGCCGCCGCGCGCTGGGCGGGCGTGGAAACATTGAACGGCCCGCGCACGCGATTGAGCGCATCGGCGACGGAGGCCGGGCAAAACGCCCAGCCCACGCGCAATCCCGCGAGCCCGTAGATTTTCGAGAACGTGCGCGTCATCACCACATTGTCGAATTGGGCGACCATCTCGATCCCGGCATCGTAATCGTTGCGCCGCACATATTCGGCATAGGCCGCATCGATCACGAAGAGACAACCCGGCGGCAGACCGGCATGCAATCGCCGCACCTCTTCGCTGGAGAGATAGCTTCCCGTCGGATTGTTGGGATTGGCGAGATAGACCATGCGCGTACGGGGGCCGACCGCTTCCAGCATCGCATCGACATCGGTACGCAGATTTTTCTCCGGCACCGAAACCGGCACGGCACTATTGGCCAGCGTCGCGATGCGATAGACAAGAAACGCATGTTCGCTGAACAGCACCTCGTCGCCGGGGCGCAAATAAATGTTCGCCAGCATCGTCAGCAATTCGTCCGAGCCATTGCCGCAGACGATGCGGTCCGCTGCCAGCCCATACGCCTCGGCGATGGCGTCGCGCAAAATCTTCGCGGACCCTTCGGGATAGATGTCGAGGCCGCCGCTCGCCGCCTTGAACGCCTCCACGGCAAGCGGGCTTGCTCCCAGCGCGCCCTCGTTGGACGACAGCTTGAACACGCGCGCGGCTCCGGGCGCATGAGCGCGGCCGCCGACATAAGGCGCGATATCGAGCACGCCGGGCTTGGGCGTGGGGTTCATCCCGTGCCGCCATCCGAGGGTTTCGCGGCCGGGTATAGAGGCGGGGCGCGGCGAAATCAAAGCTGCTTTACATTGACAGGCGTGTCCCTTTGGACCAACAAAGCGCCCCCGCGGGAAAAGGCGGGTTTCGGAGGACAAATTGGCGGAGTTGGCAAGCCCGAAATTCTTGAGGCCGCTGGCAGCACCCGGCGCGGATCTGGGCGGAGCCATAGCCTTCGGCCCGGAGCGCCCGCTTGTGCTGGATTCCGGGCGCGAGCTTTCGCCGCTCACCATCGCCTATATGAGCTACGGCACGCTGAACGCCGACAAGAGCAATGTGGTGCTCGTCTGCCATGCGCTGACGGGCGATCAGTTCGCCTGCGGCCGTCATCCCGTCACCGGCAAGCCCGGCTGGTGGGAAACCATGGTGGGGCCGGGCAAGCCCATCGACACCGACCGCTTCTTTGTCATCTGCGCCAATGTCATCGGCGGCTGCATGGGAACGACTGGGCCAGCCGAAATCGATCCGGCGACAGGCGCGCCTTACGGCCTTTCATTCCCCGTGGTCACGATCCGCGACATGGTGCGCGCGCAGGCGATGCTGCTGGATGCGCTCGGCATAGAGCAAATCCTCTGCGTCACCGGCGGCTCGATGGGCGGCATGCAGGCACTGCAATGGGCGGCGTCCTATCCAGAACGCGTGTTCTCCGCGCTTCCGATCGCAACTGCCGCGCGCCATTCCGCGCAGAACATCGCGTTTCACGAAGTGGGCCGTCAGGCGATCATGGCCGATCCCGACTGGAAGGGCGGCGCCTATCAACTCGAAGGCATCCAGCCCTCGAAAGGATTGGCGGTCGCGCGCATGGCGGCGCACATCACCTATCTTTCGGAAGCGGCGTTGCAGCGCAAATTCGGCCGCTCGCTACAGAACCGCAATGCGCTGTCATTCGCCTTCGGCCCGGATTTCCAGATCGAAAGCTATCTGCATCATCAGGGCATGACGTTCGTGGATCGCTTCGATGCGAATTCCTATCTCTACATCACACGCGCCATGGACTATTTCGATCTGGCGGCGGATTACGACGGCGTATTGGCCGAAGCGTTTCTGGGAAGCAAGACGCGCTTCGGAATCATTTCTTTCACCAGCGATTGGCTGTTTCCGACCTCGGAGAACAAGCGCATCGCGCACGCGCTGAACGCGGCGGCGGCGAATGTGAGCTTCGTGGAGATCGAAACCGACCGCGGCCACGACGCCTTCCTGCTCGACGAGCCGGAATTGTTCGCCGCCGTGCGCGGCTTTCTCAATTCGGCGGCGGCGAGCCGCGGCGTCAAATAGATGAGCCAGTTGCGCCCCGATCTCGCGGCCATCGCGGAGATGATCCCGCAAGGCGCACGCGTGCTCGATGTGGGCTGCGGCGACGGCGCGCTCTTGGAATATCTCGCGCGCACCAAGAATGTGGATGGGCGCGGCATCGAGCTTTCGCAGGTCAATGTGAATGCCTGCGTGGCGCGGGGATTATCGGTGGTGCAGGGCGATGCCGACACCGATCTGGCGGAATATCCCTCGCATGTTTTCGACGTGGTGATCTTGAGCCAAACCATTCAGGCGACGCGCGCGCCGAGCAAGGTTCTGGCCGATCTCTTGCGCATTGGGCGCAACACCATCGTGTCCTTCCCCAATTTCGGCCATTGGCGCGTGCGCCTGTCGCTTCTTGCGAACGGGAAAATGCCGCGCACGCGCGCGCTCGATTACAATTGGTTCGACACGCCCAACATCCACCTTTGCACCATCGCCGATTTCGTGGCGCTGACGCGGGTCTCGGGTGCGGCCATCGAACGCGCGCTGGCGCTGGGCGAGAAGGGCCGCACGCATCCGATGCGCCCGGATGCGTGGGGACCCAATCTCTTCGCCGAAGGCGCGATCTTCCTGTTGCGCTCGCTCTAGAACATGATCTGATTCCGTTGAATCAAATCATGTTCTAGATTCCTTGATTGTCGCGCAATTTACCGGGTGAACCGCTGCACACTTCACCCGATTGCGCTCTAGCTCTTGGCCGGATCGAGCATCTTCAGCGCGTCGGCGTAGCGGTCAACGCCCTGCTGATAAAGGCCGGAATTGCAGAATTCGAGCGCGTTGCGCTTTTCCTTCTTCGCGGCTTCGTAATTGGGCGCTTGCGGATTGGCATCGAGGGCGGCCTGCACCTCTTTTGCCGATTTGAGACAGCCCGTCAGCGTCGCCGCTTCGGCGGCGTTCGCCGACATCGCGCCAAGCGCGAGGAACGCACCGGCAAGACCGGCCGCACTCAAGGATTTCAGATTGTACATGACTCCCTCCACTTAAAACCCGGCGGGCATCGCGCGGGCATGAAGGACATAGGTCACAATGTTTGCAATTGAAGTGACGACGCGCGCATCGCAGCGATCACGCAATCGCGAGCGGAAAAGAAGAACGCGCGTTTTGTTCGGAAAAACGGCGTTTATGTTTCGCTGCGAAGAAAATGCATGGCCCCTATGCGGTTGCCGTGCGCGCTTCAACTACTGCGCCGGTAAAATAGCGGCAAGAATTGATTACGCGAAATTTAGCCGGAGACTTGCGCAAGCGATGGTTTTGAATTTTTTGCTACGGGCGGCGCGGCCAGCGCATAAAGCGATTTCGACGCTTCCACCACATGCACGCCGGCAAGCCGCGGCCATAGCGCGCGTCCGACACGCTCCCACGCAGCACCGCTGCGCACTAGGCGGCGCACCGGCAGCGGCGGATAGAGAAGGGCCGTGTCCCATCGTTCCGGCGCGAACATGGACTCGCCCAGCAGCCGCGCAAGCTGGCCGCGCGTGAAGGGGCGGCCATGACCGAAAGGCGAGCGCTCCACACGCGCCCACAGGCTTGCGCGATTGGGCGCGATGACGATCAGGCGCCCGGCCGGCGCCATCACCCGCCAGATCTGGCGCATCAGGGGGCGTATGGATTCGGACGCCTCCACCGCATGGACCATGAGGATGCGGTCGAACACGGCATCGGGGAACGGCAGCGCGTTTTCCTCGCCCAGCGCCGAAAGCGGCTTGGCGCCCGGCCAGGCGGCCGCACCCTGCAGCGCGGGCATGAGGGCCACGACCCGCTCGGCCTCGCCCAGATAGGGCATGAGAAAGGGGGGTGCGAAGCCATAGCCCAGAATCCGCAAGCCCGGCGCGGAGGGCCACATCCGCTTGATCCGCCTTGTGATGAGGCGGCGGGCGACCTGGCCCATGGGCCCCTCATAGAAGGCGGAGAGATCGTGCGCGTCGATCTGCATCCTATTGGGGTAAACCGTGTCGCATCCCGGTTCAATGGCGCAGCAAGGCTCGCTACGATGGCGGCTTCTTCAAGGGTAAACAAATGGCGAAACTGACGGTCGAACTTATTCCTTGTCTGCGGGACAATTACGCCTATCTGGTTTCCGATGCCGGTCAGGGCGTATGGGCGGTTGTGGACCCGTCCGAGGCCGACCCGGTGATCCGGGCGCTCGGGGAACGCAAGCTCACCCATATCGTGAACACCCATCATCATCCTGATCACACGGGCGGCAATCTGGCGCTGAAGGCGCGTTACGAGGCCGTTGTGGTCGGTCCGGAAAAGGATGCCGCGCGCATTCCCGGCATCAATGTGGGCGTGCGCGAGGACAAGCCCTGGATGTTCGGCCGGCACGAAGCACGCATTCTGGAAATCCCGGCGCACACAAAAGCGCATGTCGCTTATTTCTTCGCCGACGAGGCGATTGTGTTCACGGGCGACACGCTGTTTGCGATGGGATGCGGGCGGCTCTTCGAAGGAACGCCGGAGATGATGTGGGAATCGCTCTCCAAGCTGATGACGCTTCCCGATCACACGCGCATCTATTGCGGCCACGAATACACGCTCAACAATGGACGCTTCGCGCTGACGCTGGAACCGGGCAATGCGGAATTGAAATCGCGCATGCGCTATGTTGAAAGCCAGCGCGCGCAGGTGAAGCCGACCATTCCCACCGTTTTGGGATTGGAGAAGCGCACCAATCCGTTCCTGCGTCCGAATTCCGCCGAAATTCGCCGCACGCTGGGGCTGGAAAAGGCAAGCGATGTGGAGGTCTTCGCCGAAATGCGCAAGCGCAAGGATTCGTTCTGAGAACGGCGCGCACTGGAAAAGATAGCCGACCAAATCACCATCCGAAATTGGCCCAACGTGGCCCGCCTGCAACAGTTTGGCCGGTCCCGAGGCTCGGAGGTTTGGCCGGACGGGCCTATAATCCTCGCCACCAGAAGATTGACGGCGCTGCGTTTGGGCGCGCTGTACAGTTAAGCGCGATCCCGTATTGCCGTCACACGCTGCGAGAGGGATTTCATGCGGAAATTGCTTGGTGCGCTTTGCGCGACGGCGTCGTTCGGCTTCGGCGCGGCGCAAGCTCAGACGGCCACACCGCCGGATCAAACGAGCACGGCGCAAAACAGCAAGGTCGAGATCGTTTACGTCACGGCGCGGCGGCGCTCCGAAGACGTCCAGCATGTTCCGGTGAATGTGACGCCGATCAGCGGCGATGCGCTGCGCGAGGACGGCGTTTCCTCCGCGCTCGATTTGCAGAATGTGGCGCCCACGCTGACGGTTTCGGGAACGCTCGGTTCGCGCGACGACAATGTGTTCACCATCCGCGGCCAGAGCGAGCCTTTCGGCGGCGCCGATCCCGGCGTGCAAACCTATTTCGCCGAAGTGCCGTTCAACGCGAGCGGCCCGGGCTCTTATTACGACATGGACAACATTCAGGTGTTGAGCGGGCCGCAAGGAACACTCTTCGGCCGCAACACGACGGGCGGCGCGATCCTCTTTGAGCCGAAGAAACCGGGCGACGATTTCGGCGGCTATATCGACGCGCAAATTGGCAATTACAACATGCGCGAGGTGCAGGGCGCGCTCAATCTGCCGATTGTCGCCGATGAATTGTCGGTGCGCGTGGCGGGCGATATCGCGCGGCGCGATGGATTCACGCGCGACCTTTCCAACGAATCCGATCTGGACAATGTCGATTTCGACGCCTTCCGCGCGAGCGCCACCATGCGCCCGTTCGAAGGCTTCGAGAATTATGTCGTGTTCGATTATCTGCACGACAGCAATCACGGCACGGGCGCGGAACTCACCTCCATCGCGCCGGAAGCGCAATTCGTAGCACTTGCCGAAGGCTTCGGCCTCGATCCTTCCACGGCGGCGGCGGTCGTCGGCGCGTTCTATCCCACGCTGCAATATGCGCAGGCCCTGCAACGGGCAAACGGCGTGCGCACCACTACCTCCAGCATTCCGCTGTTTTTCAAGCGCGATTCGTGGGGGCTGACCGACATTGCATCGTATGACGTGACCGATCATTTCCGCATCCGCAACATTTTCGGCTATCGCGGCGACCGCGAACAACCTGCCTTCGATTACGACGGGTCGTTCCTGCCCATTCTCGACATTTCCAATCCGCGCGCATGGGAAAGTCAATCGCTGCAAGTGACCGACGAGTTCCAGCTTCAGGGCGAATCCGGCGACAATTCGGTTCACTGGATCGCGGGCTATTACCACGAGCTCGATCACCCCGGCGGTTATGCCGAAGTGCAGCGCGACACATTCGGCGGCTATTCCGGCGGCTCCCCGCTGGGCAGCACGGAAATCGATGCGCTCTCCAATGGCGGCACTTCGAACGCGGTGTTCGGGCAGGCAAGCTGGAGCGTGACCGATGCGCTGACGCTGACGGGCGGCGCGCGCTATACGTGGGATCACAAGGTCGCCGACACCAGCATCTGCTTCCTGCCGTCGATGTATTATGTGTCCTGCCCGTTCCCGATTCCCAATTCGCCGCTCTATGGCTCGGCGCATGAGACCGCGAATTTCCACGCGCCGACATGGACGCTGGCCGCGAATTATCAATTGACCGACGATTCGATGATCTATGCCACCTACCGGCGCGGCTACAAGAGCGGCGGCTTCAATAGCGGCGCGCCCGTCGGGCTTCAGGAATTCAAGCCGGAATTTCTCACCGATCTGGAAGCGGGCTCGAAGAACAATTGGACGATCTTCGGCCTTCCCGGCCACACCAATCTCGACGCCTATTACGGCTGGTATCGCGATGTGCAGAAGAACGACCTGATCGCGGTCATTCCGCCGGCCGGCCCGCCCGAGCCCGTCGCACTCACGCTCAACGCGGCCAAGGCGCACATCGAAGGCTTCGATTTCGAAACCGCGCTCCAGCCCGATGAAAATCTGGAGATTACATTTTTCTATTCCTATACCAACGCGCGCTACAGCAGCTTTGTGATCCCATCGGCCATCGCGCTCGACGGCATGGGTGGCGCGATCTTCCTGGGTGCGGCCGATCACGCGGGCGATCCCTTCTCCTACACGCCGGAAAACAAATTCGGCCTCACCGGGCGTTTCCACATTCCGGTGGATTCTACGCTCGGCTCGCCGGTGTTGAGCGCAAGCTGGTACGAGCAAAGCAAGGTCTGGTTCAGCGATTTCTCCGACATCGAGCCCGACGCATTCCAGAAGAGCTACGATCTCGTCAATGTGCGGCTCGACTGGAACAATGTGTACGGCTCGGCCTTCGATGCGGCAGTCTTTGTCAACAACGCGACCAACGAGACCTACAAGGTCGGCGCCAATGCGCTGTTGCATCTCACCGGCACCTCGGCGTCGATCTATGGGCCGCCGCGCATGTGGGGCATCGAATTGCGCGCGCGTTTCGGCGCGGATGCGGGCGGGGAATGAGCTGTTAGTTTGATTTCTTGTCGTCGTCCGATTTGCCCGACACGGTGTCGGCAGCGGCGCCGACGGCGTCTGCGCCCACATCGGCGGCGGTGCCGACGGCGGTGGCCGTAACATCGACGGCGGTGGCGGCCACATCGACCACGGCGCAGCCGGAAAGTGCGGCGGCGGCAAAGCCGACAAGCGCAAGGCGCGCAAAAATTTGCATGGCGTGCTCCAGCCCGGACCGAGCGACCCTATCATTATGACACGAAAGCCGGTTAGGCTTTCATTACAAACAACGGGGAAAGCGCCATGACCATCGACAGCCTGCCCAATTTCACACTGGGACATATGAGCGTGGAGATGACCGCGCTCGCGCTCGCAATCGTGCTGGGCTTTATCCATCTTTTCATCGCCGTTCATGTGATCACGAACGAGCGCGGCTTCATGTGGAATGTCGGCGCGCGCGATAACACCGAGGCGCTGAAAAGCAATCTCGCGGGACGGCTCGACCGCGCTTTCTGGAATTTTCTGGAGACGTTCGGGTTCTTCGCCGTTGCGATTCTGATGGCGGCTATCGTTGGCCGGCACAATTGGCAAACGGTGCTCGGCGCGCAGCTTTATCTCGCGGGCCGGGTGATTTACCTGCCACTCTATGCACTGGGTATCCCGTTTATCCGCACGCTCGCATGGCTTGCGGCGACAGTGGGAATTGTTTTGGTGCTGGTCGCACTCTTCACCGGCTAACGGACGAACTCGCTCGCGATTGCCGAGAAATGCACAATCGCGGCTGCGAGCACGAAGCCGTGCCAGATCGCCTTGTGGAAGGGGATGCGCTCGATCACATAGAAGGCCACGCCCGCCGAATAGATGAGGCCGCCCACGACCAGCAGCCAGAAATCCACCGCCGCCAATGAAGCCGACAGCGGCTTCATCACGGTCACGATCATCCAGCCCATGCCGATATAGAGGACGAGGCTCGCCCGCTCGAAACGCGTGGGCCACACGAGCTTCATTACCACGCCGAAGGTGGCGCAGAGCCAGATCGCGGCGAGGATCGTGCTTCCCATAGCAAAGCCGAGCCGGTTGGCGGCAAACGGCGTATAGGTGGCCGCGATCATGATGAAGATGGCGGCGTGATCGAGCCGGCGCAAAACCAGTTTGGCGGGCTTGTGATGCGGCGTCAGATTGTAGGCGGCCGAAAACCCGATCATCGCGAGCAGGCCCGCGCAATAAACCGACACGCTCGCAATCACGCCCACGCCCGCATCGGTGACATGGGCGATCAGCCACAGGCTCGCATTGATCGCAAACAGCACGCCCACCACATGGATGATGGCATCGGCGCGATGCTCGATCTCGGAATAGATGCGGGCGGCCCTGGCGTTCATGGTGCTCATGATAGGGAATATAAGGTGTACAAGCGGTGAATACGCTACCGCATCCGATCAAGAACGCGCGAGGGCGCGCAATCTTTTCTCGCTGGGCAGGAACGCGGCAAATAGTCCGATAGCCGGCAGGAACGCGCAAACGCGGTAAACGAATTCCACGCTCGTGGCATCGGCCAGCATGCCGATGGCGGCCGCTCCCAGCCCGCCCATGCCAAAGGAAAATCCGAAAAACAAGCCCGACACCATGCCCACGCGCCCCGGTATCAGCTCCTGCGCGTAAACCACGATGGCCGGAAAAGCCGAGGCCAGCACCATGCCGATAATCACGCTGAGAACGCCCGTCCAGAACAGATTGGCGAAGGGCAGCATCAGCGAAAATGGCAGCGCGCCCAGCACCGAAAACCAGATGAGATATTTGCGCCCGTAGCGGTCGCCGATCGGCCCGCCGGTGAATGTGCCCACCGCGACGGCCGCGAGAAACAGGAACAGATGCAATTGGGCATCGCGCACCGAGAGGTGAAAATGATGGATCAGATAGAACGTGTAATAAGACGTGATGCTGGCGAGATAAAAGAATTTCGAAAAGATCAGCGCCAGCAACAGCCCCACATACGCCACCACATGGCGGCGCGGCAGCGGCAATCCCATGCCCGCGAGATGTCGCGATTTCAGCCGCGCAAGACCATGATGCTTGTACCAGCGCCCGACATTCCACAGCACCAATATCGAAAGCAGCGCCAAGAGCGAACACCAGGCAATCGCCGAATGGCCATAGGCCGCCACCACGAATGCCGCGAGCAGCGGGCCGACCGCGCCGCCCACATTGCCGCCCACTTGAAAAGTGGCTTGCGCAAATCCATGCCGCCCGCCCGAGGCCATGCGCGCCACGCGCGAGGATTCCGGGTGGAAGAACGACGAACCAATGCCCACCACAGACGCCGCCACCAGCACCATGATGTAGCTGTTCGCCAATCCCAGAAACAGCAGGCCCACCAGTGTGAACACCGCGCCCGCGGGCAAGAGATAGGGAATCGCCTTTCGGTCGCCATAAAGCCCGACCAGCGGCTGGAGCAGCGAGGCCGTCACCTGAAACACCAGCGTGATAAGCCCGATCTGCGTGAAATTCAGATCGAACATGGTTTTGAGATTCGGATAGATCGAGGGGATCAGCGACTGCATCATGTCGTTGAGCATGTGGCAAAACGCGACCGCGAAGATGACCGTGTAGGCCGTCTCCTCCGCCGGTTTTCCTTCTGCTGTTGCGACGCTCGACAATGCCGCCTCCATTGGGCTGCGCGGTGTGCCACCCCGCGGGCGCGCGCGCAACGCACATTTGCGCAAGGCTGAATTGCTTGCCGTCCATTGCCGCAAGGGAACCCCAGGCCGCAGCCCGGGGTTCCGCTTCGCCGGTGCGCGCCATCGCGGTCATGCTCAGGCCGCTTTGGCCGCCGTCGCCGCGATGAAGGCGTCGAGGAACGACATGGCGACCTTCGACAGTTCGGCGATTTCCTGGGTCTGCGCGTAATTGAGCGCGGCCGTGAGCGCCTCTTCCGCCGTGCCGCCGGATTTCAGTTTGGCACCGGCCGCGAGCATGGCGCCATGAAGAATGCCGATCTCTGCGTCGGGGATTTCCGAGAGTATCGCATTCACCGCCGCGGTGACCGCCGTGAACACATAGGCGAATTTGGTTTCGAGGAAATTCAGGATCGTGGTGAGCAATTGCATGAGGCTTCTCCGTTTCGCAACGGCCGTGGCTCATCCACGACCAATGCCGCGAATTTTAAGGGCGCGCAGGATAGCGGGGATAAGAATCGTGATTTTTCAGGGAGAGGCTGGGGAAAGGCGCGGAAAAACGGGGATAGAGAAATTTTACCCGGAACAACCTGACCGCTCGCCGATTGACAAGTGACAATTGTCAACATATTATTCTCGCATGATCCGCCGGTTTCGCCATCGCGGTCTTAAGCGGCTGCACGAGGATGACGATCCGCGCGGGCTGAGCGCGCGCTATGTGGAGAAGATCGCCCGCGTGCTGGCGCGTCTGGACCGGGCATCGCAACCCGGCCACATGGATTTGCCGGGCTGGCGGCTGCATCCGCTGAAAGGCGATCTTGCCGGGTTCTGGAGCGTCACCATCGCGGCGAACTGGCGGATCATTTTCCGCTTCGAGAATGGCGATGTGACCGATGTGGATTATCTCGATTATCACTGATGGAGTGTGCGATGCGTATGAAGAACCCGCCTCATCCCGGCCTTTCGGTACGGCACGATTGCCTTGAGCCGCTGAACCTTTCCGTGACCGACGGCGCAAAGGCGCTGGGCGTGACGCGGCAGGCGCTCAACAATCTGGTGAACTGCAAAAGCGGAATCTCACCCGAAATGGCGATCCGGCTCGACAAGGCATTCGGCGGCGGCGCGGATATCTGGCTCGGCCTGCAACTCGATTACGATCTGGCGCAGGCGCTCAAGCATGAGCGCGCGATAAGGGTTAAGCGAGTGCAGAGGGCGGCGTGATGTTCGCACGCTTGCGTATGCGGAGAGGGAGGGAGAATGAACAGTATGCGGAAATACGCCCTTCCAGATTTTCTTGCGGATCGTTTGGACCAAAAACGATACGAAAGATGGCTACATAACAAGGCGCGAGCTCACGCCAACGGCGATGTTGAGAGATTTGGACAAAAGCATAGCGCAGAACGATATCGTAACCTCATTCACGCAGCCGTATGCTCTTCAATGGGCAAAGATTTTTATACAGGCGAAGAATTACATTGGGAAAAAATAAGCACATACGACAATGATCGATCTAAATCCGGAAAAACAAAATACAAGGCGGATTTTGCCCTTCTCCCCACGGTCGATCATGTTTGGAATGATGACAACTCTTTTGATTTCGTCATTTGCGGATGGCGAACCAACGACGCCAAGAGCGATCTGCCCTTGAGAGAATTATTGGAATTGTGCGAAAGAATCTTGAGAAATCACGGATACCGCATCGATAAGCCGGCGACATAGCTATGGTCAGCTATATCGTGATCCGGTTCTTCGCGTCCATCGACAGCACGACCGGCTTGTGGTTTCGCGCGGCGGCTTCGTCCATCTGGGCATACGCGATGATGATGACGAGATCGCCCACTTGTGCGAGGCGTGCGGCGGCGCCGTTGATGCCGATGCAGCCGGAACCGGCGGGAGCCTCAATTGCGTAGGTCGTGAAGCGCGCGCCGGTGTTGATGTTGAGAACGTCCACCTGCTCGTTGGGCAGGATTCCGGAGGCTTCCAGCAACGCCGCATCGATCGAGATCGAGCCTTCGTAATGCAGATCGCATTGCGTGACCGTGGCGCGGTGGATTTTGGCTTTCAGCATGGTGAGGAGCATGGCGGCGATACAAATCAATTGGCCGCGGCCGGAGTACGGAGCTCACCTGCCGCTTCCATGTTCATATGAAGGGCGATTGCGTCGATATCGAAACCGTTGGGCCAAGTCGGCACGCCATATTCGATATGAACGCGCGCAAAGAACTCGTAGTCCTTCAAGGGTTCGACCATCTCGCCGCCTTCGGCGACCATATCCGCGAAATCGTGTACGCCCTCGCTGCCGTCGGAGAAATGGACGCGCAGCCGCCACTTGCCCAGCGGCGTCAAATCGACAACTTTCACCATCTTGATCATTCGATGTCGGCTCCAGGAACCGTTTTGAACGGCACTTTTATTCTCCCACGCTCCCAGTTCGCCATCAACTCCTGGCGATGCCCATTCACCCAATCGCGGATAATGCGGCGCGCACCACGCGGCAGTTCTCCAAGATAAATTTCTCCATCCGAAATGCGAACCAGCGCCTCAAGACCTTGATAATATACGTGAATATGCGGCGGCGGATGATCATTCCAATACATTTGGATGACAAACCCAAAGAACATTGAAATGGTCGGCATCGGCACCCCCTTCCGGCGCTGCCACGCCGCCTTCCCCCATCAAGGGGAAGGCAATCAATTATCCAAAAAGCTCCGAAGCTTTCTCGACCGCGACGGATGCTTCAGCTTGCGAAGCGCCTTCGCCTCGATCTGGCGGATGCGTTCGCGCGTCACCGAGAATTGCTGGCCGACTTCTTCCAGCGTGTGATCGGTGTTCATGCCGATGCCGAAGCGCATGCGCAGCACGCGCTCCTCGCGCGGGGTGAGCGTGGCGAGCACGCGCGTGGTGGTTTCGCGCAAATTGGCCTGAATGGCCGCGTCGATCGGCAGGATCGCGTTCTTGTCTTCGATGAAATCGCCGAGATGCGAATCTTCCTCGTCACCGATGGGCGTTTCGAGAGAGATGGGTTCTTTCGCGATCTTCAGAACCTTGCGCACTTTTTCGAGCGGCATGGCGAGGCGCTCGGCCAGTTCTTCCGGCGTCGGCTCGCGGCCGATTTCGTGCAACATCTGGCGCGATGTGCGCACCAGCTTGTTGATCGTCTCGATCATGTGCACGGGAATGCGGATGGTGCGCGCCTGATCGGCAATCGAGCGCGTGATCGCCTGACGAATCCACCATGTCGCATACGTGCTAGAATTTATAACCGCGGCGATATTCGAATTTATCGACCGCCTTCATCAGGCCGATATTGCCTTCCTGAATGAGATCGAGGAATTGCAGGCCGCGATTGGTGTATTTCTTGGCAATCGAAATCACGAGGCGCAAATTCGCCTCGATCATTTCCTTTTTCGCCTGGCTCGATTCGCGCTCGCCCTTTTGCACGGTCTGCACGATGCGGCGGAAATCGGAGATCGACTGGCGCATTTCCTGCGCGAGGCTTTGAACCTCGTCGCGGATCGAATTGACCTTGTCGCGCTCGTCCTGAATAAATTCCTTCCAGCCGATGCGCGAAAGACGGCCCACGCGGCGCGCCCAATTGGGATCAAGCTCGTTGCCGAAATGCTCTTTCAGGAAATCGAGGCGATCCACGCCATGCGCCTCGGCAAGGCGCAACATGCGCCCTTCGAGCGAGATGAGACGGCGATTGATGCCGTACATCTGATCGACCAGCGCTTCGATGCGGTTGTTGTTGAGCTTGAGGCCCTTCACCAGATCGACGGTTTCGGCGCGCAGCTTTTTGAAGCGGCGTTCCTGACTGTTCGACAATTCATCCGTGCCGCCGATGGCCGCTTCGACGCTCGCGTCCTGCAATTTGCCGAGCTTCTTATAAAGCGAGGCGATCTGATCGAGCGTCGCAAGCACTTGCGGCTTCAAGGCCGCTTCCATAGCGGAAAGCGGCAGATTGCCTTCTTCGTCTTCCTCGTCGGCGGCGGCGTCGGCGGCGGCGGCCACTTCGGCGGGATCGAGCGGTTCGGCGTTGGGGTCCGGTTCGGGTTTGCGGACTTCCGGCGGGCGCGGCGGCGGTGGCGGCGCGGTGATCGCGGGCGCGCCGTGGCCGTTCATCAAGGGAGCGGCGGGCATGCCAGGTGCTGCTTCGCCATTGGCGGTGGGCGGCTGCGGCTGACCATCCGGCCCCGCGCCATACATCGCTTCCAGATCGATGATGTCGCGCAGCAGAACTTTCGCGTCGTTCAGTTCGTCGCGCCACACGGTAATCGCTTCAAACGTGAGCGGGCTTTCGCACAGCGCCCCGATCATCAATTCGCGGCCCGCCTCGATGCGCTTGGCGATGGCGATTTCGCCTTCGCGGGAGAGCAGCTCCACCGAGCCCATCTCGCGCAGATACATGCGGACCGGATCGTCGGTGCGGTCGAATTGTTCGGTGCCGGCGGCCTTGGTGGCGACTTCCTTGCCGCCCTCGGCAAGCGCGGGCACACCGCCCTCTTCGGCGCCTTCTTCCTGCTCCTCGCTCTCGATGACGTTGATGCCCATTTCGTTGAGCATCGACATCGTGTCCTCGATCTGCTCGGAGGACGTCTTGTCGGAGGGCAGAACCTTGTTCAGCTCGTCATAGGTGACGTAGCCGCGCGTCTTGGCCCGCGCAATCATCTTGCGCACGCCGACGTCGGACATATCCAGCAGCGGAGAGTCGGCGTCTTCGCGGGCGGTTTGCGGCTCCTCGCCCGGCTTGGGCTTCACGGCGAGCTTGAGGTCCGGCTTCTTGACCGGCTCCGGCACGGGCGCGGCTTTCTTGGCGGCGGGGGCTGGTTTGGCCTTGGCTTCGGGCTTGGCCTTCGGCTCGACCTTGGCCTTTACCTCGGGCTTTTTGGGCTCGGGCTTCTTCGGGGCGACCTTCAGCGCGGGCTTGGCCGGGGCCTTGGGCGCCGGTTTGGCCGTCTTTTTGGCAGGCGCGGGCTTGGCCGAGGCGGATTTCGCCGGCGGCTTTACGGCCTTTGGCTTGGAGTGCGCTGCTTTCGCGGGCTTTTTCTGTGCCGTCTTGGTTGCCACGAGGTATCCGTCGTTCAATGCCTCTACCTATAGGGAGCAGAGAGCGGTTTCTTAAACCCTGCTAGAGCGGGGGCCAATGCGCCTCAATCGCGCGTACCCCCAAGGAGGCGGTGCGCATCGCGCCAGCTCTCCTCGGTCCCGTCATGCTTGAAACGCTCCATGGCACGGTCCCGTTCAGGGGCCAGCTCGGCGATTTCGCGCAATTGGGCTGTGGCACGGAGCCAGCGGGTATCAAAATCTTCGCCAACGGCTTCCCCTTCGGCGCCCGCCGCGGAACCCGGCCTCGCTGCCAACCGGGCGACGAGTTCTCCAAGCCCCACGCGGACGAGATGGTTCTCCAGCGCCCCTTTTTCAAGCCCAAAACCGGAGGCGGCGAGGTTTAGGAGTTCATGCCGCAGCCTGTCAAGCGAACGATCCGTGAAGGGCAGCGCCGCCAGCGTCTCGCCATGGGTGTGGGCCAGAGACGGGTATTCGAGAAGGAGTTTTGCCACCTCCAGCTCTTTCATCCGCAGCGCGCCGCCCCGGCCGGTGCGGGCGAGCAGGCTGTTCTTGACCTCCGCCGAAACGGGCGCGAGTACAGGCGGCCTGGAACCCGGCTTCGCTCCTTCGGAGCTTCGCCGCGGCAAGCGCGGCAGCGACCCCTCGGCTCGCTGCCGACGCTTGAAACTGTCGAACACGCGCTGGTCGAAATCGCGGCGGTAATAATCGGCGATCTTGGAATCGGAAATGGCCGAGACGATTTCGCCGAGTGTTCGCTCAAGGCCCGCGCGCCGCTCCGGCGTGGAGAAATCCTTGCCCTCGGTTTCGACGCGCCACAGCACTTGCGAAAGCGGTTGCGCATCATCGAGCAATTTTTTCATCGCGGCCGCACCCTGCGCCTTGATGAAGGAATCCGGATCTTCGCCCGGCGGCAGAAATGCGAAACGCAGCGAATGGCCCGGCTTCAATTGCGGCAACGCCAGACGCGCCGCGCGATTGCCCGCGCGCAATCCGGCTTCATCGCCATCGAACGCGAGAATCGGTTCGGGTGCTGTGCGCCACAGAAGCGCCAATTGATCTTCGGTGAATGCGGTGCCGAGCGGGGCGACCGCCGCATCGAATCCGGCGCGCACCAGCGCGATTACATCCATATAACCTTCGGCCAATATGATCGTGCCGCTTTTAAGTGCCGCGGGACGCGCGCTTGCGAAATTGTAAAGCAGATGGCCTTTGGAAAAGAGCGTCGTCTCGCCGGTGTTGATGTATTTCGGCTGCACATCGGCTTTCAGCGCGCGCGCGCCGAACGCGATTACGCGGCCGCGCGGATCGGTGATCGGAAACATCAGCCGGTCGTAAAAGAAATCGCGGGCGCCGCGATTGTCGTCGGCGGGGCGTGCAAGCCCCGCGGCGATCATGTCATCAAGCGTGATGTTTTTCGTTTTCAGAAATTCGATCAGCGCGTTGCCGGACGGCGCATAGCCCAGACGGAATTGCTTGGCCGCCGCATCGTTCAGCCCGCGCGATTTCAGATAATCGCGCGCCGCACTTCCCGCTTGCTCGCGCAATTGCGCTTCGTAGAACTGCGCGGCCAGTTCCACGATGTCGTAAAGCGATTTTTTCTTTTCCTCGCGGGCTTCGTCATCCGGCGTCCATTTGGGAAGCTCCACGCCCGCCTCGCCCGCCAGCTTTTCGACCGCTTCGGGAAAGCTCAGACCTTCCGTCTCCATCACCCATTTGAAGGCGTCGCCGCCCGCCCCGCAGCCGAAGCATTTATAGGCGCGACGCTCGTTTTCGACCTTGAAGGATGCCGATTTCTCCTTGTGGAAGGGGCAGCAGCCCCACATCACGCGCCCCTTGCGGACGAGTTTCACCCGCCGCCCCACAAGCTGGACGAGATCGGTGCGCCTCAGGATTTCATCGAGGAGATTGGGACCGTAACGCATAGGTGACAGTCTAGAAGCTTTGCCGCGCCTTTTGCGCGCCATATTTGAGGAATCTTGTGCATACGGGGCGGGCGCAAAAAGATTGCGCGGGGTACAAATCCTACAATACGCTGGGTAACGGCCCCGGATGGAGGAAGCATCATGGCAGCCAAGCATTTCGTCTTCGCCCTGGCGGTTGCGGCATTCTGGCCCATCGCCGCGGACGCAAGCGATGCCAACGTCAAGACGCTGAATACCCAGTTCCAGACGGCCATCGCGGCCGGGGACTGGGCGGGGGCGGCGGCCGCGCTTAAGCAATTGATTCCGCTGGACGGGCGCTGGTCGAATTATCAGGCGCTGGGCGATGTCGATTACAATCTCGGGCAATATCAGGATGCGGTGGACGCTTTCGATAGTGCGGTTGCCGGCGCGCTGAAGGACAGATCCACGTCGCACGAAACCATCTCGACCGCGCTCAGCCAGATGTTCATGGCCAAGGGCCACGCGCTCGCCCAACTGGGCAAGGACGACGACGCGATCACCTCTTTCACCGAAGCGGCCGAGGAAATGACCAATCCGGGGCAGGCCTATTTCAATATCTGCGCGCTCGAATACAACGACTCGCTGACGACGCTCGATCCGGTGAAGGCTTGCGACAAGGCCATCGCCAGCGATCCCACGATTGCGGATGCCTATTTCATCAAGGGCTCGATCCTGGTTTCCAAAGCCACGATCGATGCCAAGGGCAAGCAGAGTTTTCCGCCGGGCACCGCGGAAGCGCTGCAGAAATATCTCGATCTGGCGCCGAACGGCACGCATGCGCAGGACGTGCGCGACATGCTGGGTTCGGTGACGAAGTCTTAGAGCGCGATCAGCGGAAGTGGGCACCGGTTCGGCGTGAGATCGCGCGACAAAATATCAGCGCGGTAATTTCTTTACGAAATGAAACGCGGTGATGCCGAGCTTCAGCCGGTGATAGAAACGGTGCGCCGCCAGGCGTTGCGTGCCTGAGTCCAGATGGAATTCGGCGCAACCGGTCTTCGCCGCCAATTCTTCCATCCAGCGCATCAGCGCTTCGGCAAAGCCGAGCCCGCGAAATTTTTCCAGACAGATCAAGTCATCGACATAAAGCGCCTTGCCCCAGGCAAGCCATTCCGAAATGCGAAAACCCGATGCGGCGACCGGCACGCCCGCATCCTCCACATAGATCAAGCGATAACCGGCCTGTTCCTGCTGGCGGCGCACGCGGGCGAGAAAATCTTCCACCGTCTGGAGATGCGGGCGCAATTCGCGCATCACCGGAAAGAGGCGCGCGATATCGGCTTCCGATGTCGCTTCCATGATTTCAAATGCGGCCATTCAAATGTGCTCCGTCGTCAATAAACGCACGCACTATTACTTCCCGCTCAACAATTCCTTCACGGTCGCACTGGCCTTGGCGAAATCCATCTGGCCCGCATAGCGCTCCTTCAGCGCGGCCATCACTTTGCCCATGTCCTTCATGGAGGCCGCAGCCGTTTCCTTGATGATCTCGGCGGCGGCGGCTTTGGCCTCCTCCGCACTCATCTGTTTGGGCATGAATTCGCGGATGATGGCGATTTCCTCGCGCTCGGCATCGGCGAGGTCGGGCCGGTTGCCGACCACAAAGGCGGTGATCGAATCGTCGCGCTGCTTGATCATCTTGGCGAGCAGGGAAAGCACATCGTCATCCGACACGCCTTCGCGGCTCGTCTCGGTACGGGCGGCGATGTCCTTGTCTTTTACCGCCGCCAGCACCATGCGCAGCGTGGAAACGCGGCGCGCGTCCTTGGCCTTCATCGCGGTCTTGAGCGCGTCGTTCAATTGCTCGCGCAGAGCCATGGCCTGCTCCCTTGGGGAAAACCCGATTCTAGGCGATTGGCCGCGCCTGCCGCAACTTGACCCGGCCCCCGCGCGTTCCTATTTTCGCGCGATTCCAGATACGGGTCTGACATGACCGATGCAAGCCTCGCCAACGCCGCCAGACCGGCGGCGAATCTTTCGCGCGGCACGGCCGTGCTGGTGCTGGCCGACGGCACCGTGTTCGAGGGGCGTGGGTTTGGCGCGGAGCGCGCCGCAGTGGGCGAAGTCTGCTTCAACACGGCGATGACAGGTTATCAGGAGATCCTGACCGATCCCTCTTATGCGGGCCAGATCGTGGCCTTCACCTTTCCCCATATCGGGATTGTGGGAACCAATTCCGAGGATTTGGAAGCGACGACGCCCGTGGTGCGGGCGATGGTGGTGCGCGCCGATGCGGAGAATCCGTCCAATTACCGCAATCTCGCGGCACTCGACCGCTGGCTGAAGCTGAACAATATTCCGGCCATTGCGGGGCTCGACACCCGCGCGCTCACCGCGCGCATCCGCGAGCGCGGCATGCCGCACGGCGTGGTGGCGCATTCGGCCAGCGGCAAATTCGATATCGAGGCGCTCGCGAAACAGGCGCGCGAATTTCCGGGGCTTGTCGGCCTCGATCTGGCGAAGGATGTGACGTGCCGCCAGAGCTACACCTGGCGCGAGACGCCGTGGATGTGGGGGCGCGGCTATGGCGAGCAGACAGCACCCACATGGCGCTGCGTGGTACTCGATTACGGCGTGAAGCGGAATATTTTGCGCCAGCTTGCGGGCCATGGGGCTGAGATCACCGTGCTTCCGGCGAATGCGCATTACGACGACGTGATCCGGCTGCGGCCGCATGGCGTGTTGCTCTCCAACGGGCCGGGCGATCCCGAAGCGACGGGCGCCTATGCGATCCCAACGATCAAGGGATTGCTCAAAACCAATCTGCCGGTGTTCGGCATCTGCCTCGGCCATCAGATGCTGGCGCTCGCGTTGGGCGCCGAAACGCGCAAGATGGCGCAGGGCCATCATGGCGCCAACCATCCGGTGAAAGATCTTGAAACCGGCAAGGTCGAAATCGTTTCCATGAATCACGGCTTCACGGTGGATCGCGAAAGCCTGCCTGCGGGCGTGAAGGAAACGCATGTGTCGCTGTTCGACGGCACCAATTGCGGCATCGGGCTCGAAGACCGGCCCGTGTTCAGCGTGCAATACCATCCCGAAGCCTCGCCCGGCCCGATGGATTCGCATTACCTATTCACGCGCTTTGCCGATGCGGCCAAGGCGATGGCGAGTTAGCGCCGCAATTCCAGAATATCGAACGTCAATTCCTGCACCGGATAGGGAAATTCCACGCGCGCTTCATTGGCGCTGGACGCGGTGAGCAATCCAATCTGATCGTCTGGCGTGGCGGATGCGCCCGCGCTCGCGCCATTGCCGGGATAGGCATGCGGCGGCTCGTGCATCGCGCTGGTCGCGCCCAGATAAACGAAGCCACGGGAATCGTCATAGAGAACGCCGTTCATGCGCTGCGTGCCCGTGAGTTTTTCGAGGAAAAGCCCGTCCTTGTTATCGGTGATGCGGCATTTGAACCAGCCATAGACGACGGACGGCGCCATGCCGCCGAGCTTCATCGTGCGGCAGCGCCAGATGCCGGTGAGCGCGCCGGGCGGCACGGGATAAGGCTGGGGATCGAGCGCCTCGTGGACGGCTTTCATGTCGCCGCCGCTTGCCGCTTCGGCCAAACCCTTGGCGCGCGATTCATCCAATTTGGAAAGACGCTGCTGATCGAATGCCGAGGCCTGATCCTGCCAGCCCGCTTGCGCCGCCGTCGCAAAGGCGCATGCCGCAAGGACGATGGCGAATTTACTGATCGGCTTGCGCATGAAGTTTCTCCTCGGTCTCGCCGTTTTCGGGCGCGACCCAACCCTTGAGGTCCGGCGTCGGCGGCATGCCCACGACATTGAAGCCCGCATCGACGAAATGAATTTCGCCCGTGACGCCCGCCGACATGTCGCTCAACAAATAAAGCGCTGCATTGCCGACATGATCGAGCGCCACGCTTTTCTTCAACGGGCTGTGCGCCTTGTTCCATTTGAACACCGTGCGCGCGTCGCCCACGGCCGCACCTGCCAGCGTGCGCATGGGGCCTGCCGAAATCGCGTTGACGCGGATGCCGTCATGACCCAGATCGGCGGCGAGATAACGCACGCTCGATTCCAGTGCGGCTTTCGCAACACCCATGACATTGTAATTTGGCATGACGCGCGATGCGCCAAGATAGGTAAGCGTAATCATCGCACCGCCATGTCCGCCGAGCGAAGGCGGCGTCATCAGGCTTGCGGCGCGTTGCGCAACGGCCGTGAAGGAATAGCAGGAAATATCCAGCGTGCGCCGGAAATTGGCGCGCGTGGTATCGACATAGCGGCCCTTAAGTTCTTCGCGATCGGAAAACGCAATCGCATGAACGAGAAAATCGAGCCCGCCCCATTCGCGCTTCAGCGTGGCGAAGGCGGCGTCGAGTTCTTCGTCTTTTTCCACATCGCCTTGCAGTACGAGCTTCGAACCGAGAGAGGCGGCGAGCGGCTTGACGCGTCTTGCTTGCGCATCGCCCTGATAGGTGAATGCGATCTCGGCACCTTGCGCCGCCAGCACGCGCGCGATTCCCCACGCGATGGAATGGTCGTTCGCCACGCCCATCACAAGGCCGCGCTTGCCTTTCATCGATATGGCGTCAGACATGTTTGCCTCGCTGTGCCATTACGGAACAGGCGCGAAGGGATGCGCCCATACCAAGCAATTTTCATACGCAATCAAACGCGCTGGAATACCAGCGTCGCATTGGTGCCGCCGAAGCCGAAGCTGTTGGAGAGCGCCACGTCGATCTTCGCGTTGTCGATGCGATGGCGCACGATATTGGCGTCGGCCACCGCGGGATCGATTTCCTCGATATTGGCGCTTTCGGCGATGAAGCCGTTCTGCATCATCAGGATCGTGTAGATCGCTTCGTGCACGCCCGCCGCACCCTGGCTATGGCCCGTCAGCGATTTCGTGGCGCTGATCGGCGGCATATGGGCGCCAAACACTTCGCGGATGGCGTTGATTTCGGGAATGTCGCCCACGGGTGTCGAGGTTGCGTGCGGGTTGATGTAATCGACTTTTCCTTCGATGCGCGAAAGCGCCATCTTCATGCAGCGCACAGCACCCTCGCCCGAGGGTGCAACCATGTCCGCGCCATCGGCGGATGCGCCATAGCCAACAAGTTCGGCATAGATTTTCGCGCCGCGCGCCTTGGCGTGTTCGAGTTCTTCCAGCACGACGATGCCGCCGCCGCCGGAGATGACGAACCCGTCGCGGTTCTTGTCGTAGGCACGCGAGGCTTTTTCGGGTGTCGCATTATATTTGGACGACATCGCGCCCATCGCGTCGAACAGCACCGAAAGCGTCCAGTCAAGTTCCTCGGCACCGCCCGCGAACATCACATCCTGCTTGCCCCATTGGATCATCTCCGCCGCGTTGCCGATGCAATTGGCGGAAGTGGAACACGCCGAACTGATGGAATAATTCACGCCCTTGGTTTTGTACCAGGTCGATAAATTCGCCGAGCAGGTGGACGACATCGCTTTGGGCACCGCGAACGGGCCGACGCGCTTCGGGCCCTTTGCGGGATCGCGCGTGATGTCTGCCGCTGCAACGATTGCTTTTGTCGATGGGCCGCCGGAGCCGACGATCAATCCCGTGCGCGGATTGCTGACGTCATTCGGTTCAAGCCCGGAATCGCGGATTGCCTGTTCCATCGCGACCCATGCGTAGCCCGCGCCGTCGCCCTGAAAGCGCCGCGCGCGGCGATCCACGATTGCATCGAGATCGATTTTCAGACTGCCGTGAACCTGCGAGCGAAAACCAAGCCGCTCGTAATCATCGGCCTTCACAATGCCGGAGCGCGCCTCGCGCAAGCTCGCGACAACTTCCTGCGCATTGTTGCCGATGGAAGAGACGATGCCCATTCCGGTGACGACGACGCGTCTCATGGGCGCTCCTTCGAAACGAATGCGGTCAGGCCGGAACGGCGGTGGCGCCCGCAAGTGCGGCCGCGGCGTCGGTGAACAGGCCCACTTTCAGGTCCTTGGCCTCATAGATCACCTTGCCGTCCACTTTCATGGTGCCGTCGGCGATGCCGAGCACCAGCCTGCGCATGATGACGCGCTTCAGTTCAATCGTGTAGCTGACGAGCTTGGCGGACGGCAGCACCATGCCGGTGAATTTCACCTCGCCCACGCCGAGCGCGCGACCCTTGCCGAGCCCGCCCATCCAGCCGAGGAAAAATCCAACCATCTGCCACATGGCATCGAGCCCCAGGCAGCCCGGCATCACCGGATCGTTCGCAAAATGGCATTTGAAGAACCAGAGGTTCGGATTCACATCGAGTTCGGCTTCGACCGAGCCTTTGCCGTGGGCCCCGCCCGCCTCAAGAATATGGGTGATGCGGTCGAACATCAGCATGGGCGGCAGCGGCAGCTTGGCATTGCCCTCGCCGAACAATTCGCCCCGCGCGCAGGCCAAAAGCCCCTGAAGATCGAAACTCGCTGCTTTACGTCCCAACATGGGCAGAACCATTCCTTTGCGGCGCCCTTGACTTTGGCGGGCGGAAGGCTGTTGATTAGAAAGGTTCTAATCAGTGGCCGGAAACATTGAGAGGTTATGAAGCCCGCGTGGCGGCCACGCAAGACCGGAAGAGCGATCAAAAGGGCGCGATGACGCGGATCGGACGCAAAAACAATGAGGAATCAGGCCAAAAGCTGCGTGCGGCCGGCCTTCGCCCCACGCGCCAGCGGGTGGCACTGGCGAGCCTGTTGTTCGCGCGCGGCCACCGGCACCTGACGGCCGAATCGCTGCATGCCGAGGCGGCCGAAGCGGGCGTCGGCGTATCGCTCGCCACTGTTTACAACACGCTGCACCAGTTCACGCAAAGCGGGTTGCTCAGGCAGGTGGCCGTGGATGCCCAGCGCTTCTATTTCGACACCAATACCGGCGCGCATCAGCATTTCTATAACGAAGCCGATGGCGCGCTGATCGACATTCCCGGCGATTCCATCGCGATTGCCGGTGTTCCCACGCCGCCCAAGGGCATGGAAGTGGAGCGGGTGGATGTCGTGGTACGCATTCGTCGCGCCTGACATTCCCCGGACACATCTTAGAACAATTCTAAATTGTTGACAGCGCGGTTTTGCGGGTGCAAATTCGCGCCCGTCACCCGTTTTCGAGGATCAAACAATGGCAAATCTCAAAGGTTCCAAGACCGCGCAAAATCTGAAGGACGCATTCGCCGGCGAAAGCCAGGCCAATCGCCGCTACCTCTATTTCGCGCAAAAAGCCGATGTCGAAGGCTACAATGATGTCTCCGCCGTGTTCCGCTCCACCGCCGAGGGCGAGACGGGCCACGCGCATGGCCATCTCGAATTCCTCGAAGCGGTCGGCGATCCGGCGACAGGCGAGCCCATCGGCGGCACCGATCTGAATTTGAAAGCAGCCATCGCGGGCGAGACGCACGAATACACCGACATGTATCCCGGCATGGCGAAAACCGCGCGCGGCGAAGGCTTCGACGAAATCGCCGACTGGTTCGAAACGCTGGCGAAGGCCGAGAAGAGTCACGCCGGACGCTTCCAGAAGGCGCTGGATACGCTGGGGAAGTAATGCACTTCTCTCCCCCCTCCCCCTTGATGGGGGAGGGCAATGCATTCGCGTTGACACGCGAATGCATTGGGAGGGGGTGATGCAACAACCCCTCCCCCAAATCATTTCGCGCCCGAAATGATTTGCCCCCTCCCACAAGGGGAGGGGGACATTGCGAGGAATTTCACATGTCCCGCGAAGGCAGCCTCGACGCACCGACACGCCATGTCATCGACTGGCGCAATCCGGATTTTTATGACGCCGAAAAGCTCGACGCCGAAATGCGCCGGGTGTTCGACATCTGCCATGGCTGCCGTCGCTGCTTCAATCTCTGCGATTCCTTTCCGCGCCTGTTCGATCTGGTCGATGCGAGCCCGGATGAAGTGCACGGCGTGAAGTCGGAGGATTTCGGCGCGGTCGTGGAAGCCTGTACGCTTTGCGACATGTGCTTCATGACCAAATGCCCTTACGTGCCGCCGCATCAATTCAATCTCGATTTCCCCCATCTGATGCTGCGCCATCGCGCGGCACAGGCCAAAGCAGGTAAGAAGGATTTCACCGCGCGGCAATTGGCCGAGATGGATCGCAACGGCAAGATGGCGGTGCCACTTTCGCCGCTGGTCAATTGGGGATCGGCGCTCGGCAACAAACTCACGCGCCCCGCGATGGAAGCGGTGGCGGGAATCGATGCCGACGCAACGCTGCCGAAATTCGCTTCGCAGACTTTCATGCGCGCGGCGAAGGGCGAGCCCATTTCGCCCAACAAGAACGCGCCCGCTTTCGGCAAGCGCAAGGCCGCGCTCTTCGCCACCTGCTTTGTGAATTACAACAAGCCGCACACCGGCATGGCCGCGCGCGCGGTGCTGAACCATTTGGGCGTTGAAACCATCGCGTCCTATCCCGGCTGCTGCGGGATGCCGTTTCTGGAACAGGCCGAGCTTTCGCGCGTTGCCGAAAATGCGGCGAAGGTTTCCAAGGAATTGGTCAAGTTGATCGACGAAGGCTACGACATCGTGGCGCTCACCGCTTCCTGCGGCTTGATGCTGAAATTCGAATGGGCGCTGGTGGCACCCGATAACGCCGATGTAAAGCGCGTGGCCGAGGCAACTTTCGACATCGACGAATATGTTGTCGATATTGCGAAGAAGAATGGCATGCCCGCGGGGCTTGCCGCGCAACCCGATGGCATCAGCGTGCATCTGGCCTGTCACGCGCGCGCGCAGAACATGGGGCCGAAGGCGGCGGAAATGTTGCGGCTGATCCCGGATACGCCGGTGGATGTGATCGAGCGCTGCTCCGGCCATGGCGGCACATTCGGCGTGATGAAGAAGACCCACAAGCTCGCCGAGAAAGTTGGCCGCCCCGTGTTTCGCGCGGCGGAAACGCAAGCGCGCGGCGCCATCGCATCGGATTGCCCGCTGGCGGCGCAGCATATTTTTCAGAACGTAAGCGAGATGGCCGCGAAGGATGGAAAGCCCATGAAGGCGCGCGCGCCGGAACACCCAATCGAGATCATGGCGCGCGCCTTCGGATTGATGGAGGCGCGATGATGCCCGCCGAACAACGCAAGATCACACCGGCCGATATCATCGCGTTCGAGAAATATGCGGCGGAGCGCGCGGAATTCCGCAAGAACATGATTCCCATGAAGCGCAATCGTCGCGTCGAGGTGGGCCCGTTCGCCACTTTCTATTTCGAGAATTACGAGACGATGTGGATGCAGGTTCACGAAATGCTGCACATCGAAAAGGGCGGTGACGAACAGATCGCGGGCGAGTTGGAAGCCTACAATCCGCTGATCCCTCAGGGGCGCGAACTCATCGCCACGCTGATGCTGGAGATCGAAGATCCCGTTCGCCGCGCGCGCGAGTTGATGCGGCTCGCTGGCGTCGAGGAAAGCACCTATATCGAATTGGCCGGTGAACGCATTGCCGGTATGCCGACGGAATATGACGATCGCACAACGCCGGACGGCAAGACGTCATCGGTGCATTGGGTGCGGTATCGTTTCACGCCGCAGCAGATCGCGAAATTCAAGGACGCCACGATCCCGGCGGTTCTCGGTGTGGCGCACGCAGCCTATGGCCATATGGCGGTGATGCCGCCGGAGGTGCGCAACGAACTGGCGAAGGATTTCGCCTAAGCCAGATTCATTCCCGTCGCTTCTTCCAGCGCCGCAATCGCCTGCGGCCCACTCTCCACCTTGATCGTCTGCATGCCGAGTGCGCGCGCGGGCTTCAAATTCACGCCGAGATCGTCGAGATAGATACAAGACGCGGGCGAAACATTTAAGGCATCGCACATCATCGTATAGATGCGCGGATCGGGCTTTCGCAGATTCACTTTCGAGGATTCGATCAGATGATCGAACAGCGCCATGATCTCACGCGCATACAATGTGCGGCCGTCGGCGGAGCCGGTCTGATTGGACGGCACATTGTTGGTGATGCAGCCGGTTTTGTATTTCGTCTTGATGCGCTTGAGCGCCTCCAGCATTTCGGGGCGGAAATCGCCCGCGAGGAGCCCGATGATATCCTTGCCCGGAACGTGATGGCCGTGCGCGCGGGCTTCGTCTGCGAACAATTTGTCGAACTGATCGAGGTCGATCTCGGCGCGCTCAAACTTCGCCCAGGCATTATCCAGATAATTCGCGCCGTTGATCTGTTTGATCAGGTTTTCAGGCAGCCCACGCTCGCGCTCGTAACGCGCAAACGCCTCGAAGGGCGAGGTGGTGAACACCCCGCCGAAATCGAAAATCACCGCTTCGATCATGCAAAACCCCGATTGTTCTCTTGCGCAGATCAAGCAGCCGCGCCCAAATACGTCAAGAGGAGAACGCCGATGAGCGAACGCAGCATCCATCTGCCGCCGGAATCACAAGGCACCGCACCTGCGCGCGGACGGCTTTCGGGGCGGCGCATATTGGTGGTGGGCGGAGGCCAAACCGATATCGGCGAAGCGGACACACCTGCCGGCAATGGACGGGCCATTTCGGTGTTGTTCGCACGCGAAGGTGCTGCCGTCGCCGTGGCCGATCGCGACGAGGCGAGTGCGGCTGCAACCGTTTCGCTGATCGAGAAGGAAAACGGCAATGCCTTTCCCATCCGCGCCGACGTGACGAAGGAAGATGACGTCGCGCGCATGGTGGAAGACGCGGTGCAGGGGTTGGGCGATCTTGACGGGCTCGTTTTGAATGTCGGCATCGGCGCGGGCGGCGCGTGGCTCGAAGGCACAACGGCCGAAAGCTGGGATCGCGTGTTCGCGGTGAACATCAAAAGCCACATGCTGACGGTGAAAGCCGCGTTGCCGAAAATGGCGGAGGGCTCGTCCATTGTTTTCATTTCGTCCATCGCGGGCATGACAGCGGGAAGCCGATTGCCCGCCTACGATGCATCCAAGGCCGGATTGGCGGGACTTTGCAGACATGTCGCCTTCGAAGGTGCGCGCCGCGCCATCCGCGCGAACATCGTAGCGCCGGGATTAATGGATACGTCGATTGGACGATTGGCGACACGCGGGCGGCCGAATCGCGCCGCAACGAATGTGCCGCTCAACCGGCAAGGCACGGGATGGGAAACGGCCTACGCCGCGCTGTTCCTGATCTCGGAAGAGAGCGCCTATATCACGGGGCAAACCATCGCCGTGGATGGCGGATTGACGGGGCGTTAATATGACCTGTCTCCTTGCGTCCGCGCCCGATTTGTAGGACTGAAATGGCATGAACAGCGCGATTGTGGAGACTGTCGAGACTGCGTCGGGCCGCCTTGCGGGCCTGCGCAAGGACGGCATCACGCGCTTCAAGGGCATTCCCTTCGCAAAGCCGCCTGTGGGCGCGCTTCGCTGGCGCATGCCGGAAGCAGCCGAGCCGTGGGCCGGCGTGCGCGATGCAACCAAATTCGGCCATGTCTGCCCGCAGGCGCCCACCCAGCTTGAAATGCTGATGGGCAGCACGATGGGCGAGCAATCCGAAGATTGCCTGTTCCTGAATGTGTGGACGCCGGGATGCGACGCGGCCCGCCGCCCCGTGATGGTGTGGATACACGGCGGCGCGTTCGTGATCGGCGCGGGCAGCCAGGGCGTTTATAACGGCAAGGTGCTGGCGGCGCGCGACGCGGTGATCGTCACCATCAATTACCGGCTCGGCGCATTCGGCTTTCTCGATCTTTCCGGTGCGAGCGACGGACGCGCGCCCGGCACAGGTGCGGAAGGATTGGCCGATCAGATTCTCGCGCTGCACTGGGTGAAGGAAAACATTTCCCAATTCGGCGGCGATCCCGGCAACGTGACCATCTTCGGAGAATCCGCGGGCGGCATGAGCGTGGGCGCGTTGCTCGCCGCCCCTCCCGCGCGCGGATTGTTTCACAAGGCCATCGCGCAATCGGGTGCTGCCCATATCGGCTATGACAACGAGCGTTCGGCGCGGGTGGGCCGCGCGATGCTCGACCTGCTCGATATCGCGCCGGAGAATGCCGAACGCGCGGTGGATGTGCCTTATGGCGCGGTCATCCGCGCGCAGATTGCGGTGCTCGCCGATTCGCGCGACGGCCACGACACGCGCAAATTGGGGCGGCTGCCGTTTCAGCCCGCCATCGATGGCGGCGTGCTGGCGCAAAAGCCCATCGATGCGGTGCGCGAAGGATCGGCGCGCGGCATTGCCGTCATGTCGGGCACGACGATGGAGGAATGGAAACTTTTCACCGCCGCCAATCCGCGCCTGCGCATGATGAGCACCAAAAACTTCAACGAACGCATCGAGCGCATTGCTGGCGAGGCAGCGCCCGAGATGCGCGCCGCGTATAGCGAAGGCTCGCCCTTTGAGCGGTTCAACGCGGTGATGACCGACAAGGTGTTCACCATGCCTGCCATCAAGCTGCTTGAAGCGCAGAGCAAACATGTGCCTTCGTTCGGTTATCGCTTCGATTGGCGCTCGCCGATTCTGGGCGGCATCATGGGTTCGTGTCACGCGCTGGAACTGGGCTTTATGTTCGGCACCTATCGCGAAAGAATGGCGGGCGCGTTCTTCGGCACGGGTGCTGCGGCCGATGCGCTTTCAACCGCGATGATCGATGCGTGGGTTGCGTTCGCGCGCACCGGCAATCCGGGCTGGCAGGCTTACGATGCGCCCGCGCGCGCGACAATGATCTTTGGCGACGGCGCGCCGCACATTGTGGATGCGCCCAATGAAGCGCGCCGCGCTGCATGGGAGAAACTCGCCGAACGGAGGCTCGGTCCCTGACCATGCCGCCTTCGTCCAAACATTCGCGCGATTTTGTGCTGACACTTTCATGCCCGGACAAGACGGGCATCGTGCACGCGGTGGCGGCATTTTTGCACGCGCAAGGCTGCAACATCGTCGATAGTGCCCAATATGGCGATCCTGGCACAAAGCATTTCTTCATGCGCGTGCATTTCGAATCCATGCGCCCACGCATGACGCTGGAACAATTGCGCGCGCGGTTCGCCAATGTCGCGCACAAATTTTCGATGGACTGGCAAATCCACGACATGGACGAGCGGCCGGGTGTTATCATTCTGGTGTCGAAATTCGATCATTGCCTGCACGATCTGCTTTACCGCCATCGCAACGGCGAATTGAAATGCCGCATCACCAGCGTTGTTTCCAACCACATGGATGCGTATCAACTCGCTGCGTCCTATGGCATCGCGTTTCACTATCTGCCGGGCACCAAGGACGCAAAGCAGGAAAAGAAACTGCTGGAAATCATCCGCGAGGAAAATGCGGAATTGGCGGTGCTGGCGCGTTACATGCAAATCCTCAGCCGCAAATTGTGCCATGCGCTTTCGGGGCGCATCATCAACATCCATCATTCCTTTTTGCCGAGTTTCAAGGGCGCCAAGCCCTATCATCAGGCCCATGCCCGCGGGGTGAAGCTGATCGGCGCGACGGCGCATTTCGTGACCGACGATCTCGACGAAGGCCCGATCATCGAACAGGAAACCGAGCGCGTGGATCACAAATTCACGGCGGAAGAAATGGTGGCGGCGGGCCGCGATGTCGAGCGGCTGGTGCTGGCGCGCGCGGTGCGGTTTTACGTCGAGCGGCGCGTGCTGATGAACGGAAGCAAGACGGTGGTTTTTCGTTAATTCTCCAACATCACCTTGCATTGATGCGTGGGATGGCGAAGCAATTCAAACGCATCCGGTAATTGGTCCAACGTCACCACATCGGTAATCATCGGCAGCGCCTCGATGCGGTCGGACGCGATCATCGAAATCACATAATCGAAATCGGCCGGGCGGTAGCCGAGCACGAATTGCAATTCCAGCTCCTTCATCACGCCCATCAGCGGCATGATCATATCGGGCTGCTGGCAGACACCGGCGATGACGATGCGCGCATGGCGCGGCGCATCCATCATCGCCATGTTGATGAGGCCCGGCGCGCCGACACATTCGAAAATGATGTCCGGCCCCTGCCCTGCGATCTTTTCCACCTGCGGTGTGAGCGGCTGGTTGGGATCGACGGCATCGGTTGCGCCGAAACGCGCGGCCATCTTTTTGCGTTCTTCGGTTTTCTCGCTGACGATCACATGACGCGCGCCCAGAAACTTCGCCCACAGCATCGTGGCCAATCCAACCGGCCCCGCGCCGATCACAAGCACGGTTGCACCACGCGGCATGCGCGCTTTATCGACAGCGTGAAGCCCGACCGCCAACGGCTCGACCATCGCGCCTTCGCGGAAGGAAACGATTTCCGGCAAGCGATAACCACCGCTCGCACCGATCTTCACATATTCGGCGTAAGCGCCGGGGCTTTGGCCAAGCCCGATGCCGAGGCCCTTGCCGCACATTGTGCTTGCGCCGGAAAAATTCACGCAAGGCGAATGTTCGCCGCAGCAGATATAGGGAAAGCCCGCCGCGCGATCGCCCGCTTTCCAGAGATGGGTGACGTTCTTTCCCACCTCGACCACTTCGCCCGCGAATTCATGGCCCATGATGGAGCCGAGCGCGAGCGGCATCATGGAGGTTGGTTCGGTCATGTGCAGGTCGGAACCGCAAATGCCGCAATTTTTCACCTTCAGGATGATCTCGTTCGGGCCGGGCGTCGGATCCGCCACGTTTTCGATCACCAGGGGCTTCGACATTTCCCTGAAAAGAGCGGCGCGCATGGGAGCCTCGAAATTGTTCTGGACAGGATCAAAGAGAGGTACTGTCATCGGCGCAAGGGGAAAAACGGAGAGGCCCATGAATCCTTACGCTACGGCACGGCAAATGCTGGCCGATCTGAACGCAAAGCGCGTTTCGGCGCGCGAATTGCTGGACGCGGCCGTGGCGCGCAACGAGAAGGTGGGCAAGCCGCTCAATGCCGTGATCGCGACCGATCTGGAACGCGCGCGCGCAGATGCCGCCAAGATCGATGATGCGCGTGCGAAGGGTGCGAGCGTGGGCGCGCTCGCGGGCATCCCCATGACGATCAAGGATGTGTTCGATGTCGATGGCATGCCCGCGGTGGTGGGAAATCCTGCGATGGTCGGACCGCCCGCAACATGTGCGCGAGGCCGATGTGGTGGCTTCGGCGCGCAATGCGGGCGCTGTTATCTGGGGCAAGACGAATGTGCCGCTGATGGCGGGCGACATGCAGACCTTCAATTCGGTCTATGGCACGACGAACAATCCCTATGACGTCACGCGCACGACCGGCGGTTCGTCGGGCGGTGCGGCGGCGGCTTTGGCGGCAGGGATCACGGCGCTGGAAATCGGCTCCGACATCGGCGGCTCGCTGCGCCATCCGGCGACCTTTTGCGGTGTGTGTTCGCTCAAGCCCACTTGGGGCGCGCTTTCGCAGCGCGGGCATATTCCCCCACCGGCGGAAAATTTCATCGATTTCGATCTGAATGTCGTAGGCCCGATGGCGCGCAACAGCGACGATCTGAAATTGCTCTGGAGCGTGTTGCGCGGAACAAAGGAACAGCCACGCAAGGACATCAAGGGCGCACGCGTAGCGTTGTGGGATGAGGAACCGGGCGTGCCGGTCTCGCGCGAGGTCAAGGCACGCATCGAAGCGGCGGCAAAGGCGCTTTCCGATGCGGGCGCTATCGTGGAACGCGCAAAGCCCAAAATCGAGATCATGCAATTGATGCCGCATTATGTGACGCTGCTCGCATCCATCATCGCGGCGGGATTTCCCGATCCGATGTATGATTACTTTGCCTCGATGAAAGAGGCCGATCTGAAGGCGATTGCGGCGGGCGCGGATGTGTTCAGCATGGAATCCTATCGCGCGCGGTCAACCGCAAACTTCAAGGAAGTGATCGTGGCGCAAGCCTATCGCCAGCACGCCAAGGATGCGCTGGCCGATTTTTTCGCCAGCGGTTGGGATGCGATCCTTTCGCCGCTTGGGCCGGTGCCCGCGTTTCCGCATCAGCAGGACGCCATCCTCACCGAGCGCATCATCGATGTGGACAATGAGCAATGGCGCTATCTGCATTTGCTCGACTGGATTTCGGTCGCCACCGCGCTGCATGCACCCGCGATGTCGGTGCAGGCGGGGCAGACGGCGGCGGGATTGCCGGTGGGCGCGCAATTGATCGGGCCGTGGAACGGCGAGAATCGCCTGTTCGATTTCGCCGCCGCCATCGAGGAGAAGACCGGCTTCAAGCCGCCCGCGCTTTAACACAGGCGCACGATATGCAAAGCTGAGACGACGCTATTCAAGGAACGACCCATGACCATCAAATTGCGCAACGGCATATTTCTGGCGCCGTTTCACCCGGTCGATGAAGACCCCACGCTGTGCATCCAGCGCGATCTGGAACTGATCGAATATCTGGATCGGCTCGGTTACGAAGAAGCCTGGGTGGGCGAGCATCATTCCGCCGGTTACGAAGTGATCGCAAGCCCGGAAGTATTTATCGCCGCCGCGGCGGAGCGCACCAAGCGCATCATGCTGGGCACGGGCGTCGTCTCGCTGCCCTATCACAATCCGCTGATGACGGCGAACCGGATTCTGCAACTCGATCATCAGACGCGCGGGCGTGTGATGTTTGGCGTTGGGCCGGGGCTGCTTCCTTCGGATGCGTTTCAATTGGGCATCGAGCCATCCACACAGCGCGAGCGCATGGTGGAAGGCATCGAAGTGATCCTGAAACTGTTCGCGGGCGAGCGCGTGACGCAGAAAAGCGACTGGTTCAATCTGATCGATGCGACCTGCCAGTTGCGCCCCTATACATGGCCGCATCCGGAGATTTGCGTGGCGTCGAGCGTTACACCTTCGGGCGGCAAGCTCGCGGGGCGGCATGGCTTTGGCATGTTGTGCGTGGCCGCGACACAGGCCAATGGCTATGACGCGCTCGCGGTGAACTGGAAGGTTGCCAATGATGTGGCTGCGGAAAGCGGCCGCAAGATGGATGCGCAGCGTTTGCGGCTTGTGGGCCCGGTGCATATCGCCGAGACGCGCGAACAGGCGTTCAGGAATATCGAGTTCGGTTTCAAGAAGTGGCAGGATTATTTCTCCGGCATTTCGGCGGTTGCCGGGCGCGAGGCGATGGAGGCGCAGACCATCGACGATCTCATCAAGAGCAACACGATTGTCGTGGGCACGCCCGACGATGCAATCGCGCAAATCCAGCGCCTGCAAGCCAAGCAGGGCGAATTCGGTTGCTTTCTGCAACTTGCGCACAATTGGGCGGATTTCGAGGCGACGAAGAAATCCTATGAGATGTGGCAGCGTTATGTGACGCCGGTCATCAACAAGGCCAATGTGGGCCGCGCGGAAGCCTATGATTGGGCACGCGACAACAAGGAGCGATTCATGAGCGCTGCGATTGGTGCTGCCATGCAGACCATCCAGAAACATTTCGAGGACGAATCCAAGAAGGCCGGCGGATCGAAAGCAGCGGAGTGAGCTTCCTTACCAACGCTAAATAAAATCGTCATGGCCGCCCTCGTGGCGGCCATCCATGAACACCCTGACAGACGGAGGCTATGGGTCGCCGGGACAAGCCCGGCGATGACGAATATTTTTCCCAGTTGAAGTTACAGCTTCATCCGCCCAGCAACGATGTCGTCATACATCGCCTGCGTCAGCGGCACGTAAGCCGGGTTGCTGTTGTGAAGGATGTAGAGCGGATCGTTGATGACGCCCGGATCGAAACCGTCTTTCACCAGTTCCACCTTGCGCAGCTTGAACGTGCCGGTGATTTCCATTTCGTGGCGCAGGCGCAGGAAAATCGGCCGCGCGTAAGGCGCCAGATTGGCCGCCAGTTTCGCGGCGAGCGTGGCGATATCGAATTCAGGGCTGACGACGAGGGCGGCCATGCCCGCGCGCCCATCCGCGCCGGGCACTTCCACGCCATAGACATTGGCTTCCTTGATGCCCGGCAAAACCGAGAACGCTTCGGACACTTCGTTGGTGGAAACATTCTCGCCCTTCCAGCGGAACGTATCGCCGATGCGATCCACGAAATAGAAATAGCCGAGCACATCCTTTTTCATCAAATCGCCGGTGCGGAACCAGGAATCGCCCTTGGTGAAAACATCGCGCAGGATTTTCTTTTCGGTCTCGGTTTGCTTCGTGTAGCCCTCGAAATTGCGGCCGGGCTCGTCCTTGATCTCGCCGATGGCCTCGCCCACTTCGTCGGCGTTGCATTCCATGCAGCAACCATCGGGCCCGCGAACGGGCATTTCATGCTCGACATCGAAGCGCACGATGCGGACCTTGATGATGTTGCGCATGTACCAGGGCAGGCGGCCAACCGCACCGACCTTGCCGTCGTAATTCAGCATCGAGACATTGCCTTCGGTGGCGCCGTAGAACTCGATGATCTTCGGAATCGCAAAACGCTTCTGGAAGGCGGGCCAGATTTCCGGGCGCAAGCCATTGCCGGTGATGCAGCGGATGGTGTGATCCTGTTCGTGCGGGGCGACCGGCGCGTTCAGGAGATAGCGGCACAATTCGCCGATATATTGAAAGAGCGTGGGCTTGTAGCGGTGAATGTCGCTCCAGAACTCGGTGACCGAGAATTTGCGCCGGATCACAACCGAACCGCCGACGGTGAACGCCTGGCCGAGCGCGCAGATGCCGCCCGTCGAATGATAAAGCGGCAGCGCATCGTACACGCGGTCGCTTTCCTGCGTGTCGAGCCCGCCCGCGAAGCCATACATCATGTAGAGCATGCGCATATGGCTGAAATTGGCGGCTTTCGGCAGGCCGGTGGTGCCCGACGTGTAGATGTAAAGTGCGGTGTCGCGGCAGACGAGCCCGTCACGCGCGGCTTTGTCGATGGGCGCGATGGAGGCTTCGGCGAGTGCCGCATCGAGATCCTCGGTGCCGGGAACCTTGCCGCCCGTGGACCACGCGACGGGCGGAGAATCCATCAACGGGCGGGCTTCGTTATAGGCATCCGCCAATTCCGCGCCGAGCACGACATGGCGCGCATTTGCGATCGTAATCGAATGCGCCAAAGCCTGTCCGCGAAGGTTCGTATTGATCCACGCAATGACGGCGCCGATCTTGATGAGGCCGTACCAGGCCATGACATATTCGGGGCGGTTCTCCATCAAGAGAACCACGACATCGCCGCGCTTGATATGCAGCGACAGCGCCCAATGGGCATAGCGGTTGGCAGTCTCGTCCATCTCGCGGTAGGTGACGGTCTGATCCAGACACAACATCGCGATGTTGTCGGGCTTTGCGCGCGCGATGGGCTCCACGATATCGACGATGGTGATGTTGTTGTCGGGCTTCACATGCCGCATGCGGAAGAGCGTGCGCCCGATGGCGCTTACGAAGGTGGCTTCGCGCTCGATTCCGTTCAATAATCCCATTCTCGGCTATCCCCCCGGCCCGTTTTGACCGCACATTAGGTTGTGGGCCGGGGCATGTCATATCGGGCGAAATGGCGCAAGACGATGAACTGGATTTGACGGGGCTGAAATGCCCGCTGCCCGCCCTTATGGCGCGGCGCGCGCTGGAGAAGGCCGCACCCGGTTACACGCTTCTTATCCTCACCGACGATCCCATGGCGCCCATCGACGTGCCCCATATGTGCCGGCATGAGGGCTATGAGGTGCTGGAAAACGCGCGCGAAGGCGGCGGCGCAAGGATGGTGCTGCGCAAGCCGTTCAATGCCGCGGCGGATTCTCCGCGGGCGGATGAACCTTCGGACCCAGATGCGCGATGACGTCGTTTGCGTCCATCGCATCGGCATTGTCCGCGGCCTGATCGCCGGTGAGCATGACGATTTCGGCATAGGCTTCGTAGCGGGTGATAGAGGACGTCATCACGTCTTCGTCGTCGAACGCCCAATTGTGCCAGTACCAGCCATAGCGATGGCGATAGGGCCAGCCCGGCCAGCCGCCGACGAAGCTCGAATAATAGGTCGTGTGCGCTTTCGTATCGCGGGTATCGAATTCGAAGTGAGTAAAGCCCGCCTTCAGCGTCACTTCGGCGGAACGGTATAGGAGATAGTCCTCCACCGTTTCGCGATCCGTGGCCGCGTTGCCGGTATAGGTGACGCGATAGCGGTTCTGCGCGAGCTGCTCATCGGTGTAGCCGGTGACATCGCCGGGGCCGCGTGGCCCATAGGCGGCAGGGGCCACACAGGCCGAAAGGCCCAACAGCGCCAGGAACGCCAGATTCGAGAATTTGGGCATGGCCGACACTCCTCCCCAAATGAACAAATAATCCTGCCGCGGCGTTCCGTCCCATGAATTCGGTGTTGAAGTCCGACCGGCGAGCGATTATAAATGACTGGTCAGTTATTAATTGAGGCGAAGCGATGGAAACCGCCCAGCGCTGGAAACGCCGAAAAGAAGCAAGGCCGCAGGAAATTCTCGATGCGGCGCTGGCGACCTTCGCCGGAAAAGGTTTCGCCGCCACCCGCATGGAAGACATCGCCGCGCGGGCGGGCGTGACCAAGGGCACGATCTATCTCTATTTCGAAAGCAAGGAGGCGGTTTTCAAGTCGCTGGTGGGCCAATCCATCGGCAACACGGTTTCCGCCGTTATCGAAAGCGTGCAGCGCTTCGAAGGTTCATCCACCGATCTGTTGCGCATGGTGCTGAACGCCATCGGCGATTTCATGCGCATTTCCGACCGCGTTGTGCTGCCCAAGATCCTGATCGCGGAGGCCGGCAATTTTCCGGAGGTCGTGCGCTACTACCGCGAAGAAATCATCGACAAGGGATTGGCGATGATGACGGGCGTGATCGCACGCGGCACATTGCGCGGCGAATTCCGCATGCTGCCGCCCGAACATGTGGCGCGGCTCTGCATCGCGCCCATTCTGCTCGCCGCATTCTGGCGCACGACCTTCGCGCAATTCGACTCCGAACCTTACGATTATCAGGGACTCATCAATACGCATATCGACGTGCTTCTGCGCGGCCTTGCCGCCGATAAAGGTGCAACATGAAAAAATTCGCATTGCTTCTGCTGTTGACGCTCGCGGCTTGCGGCAAATCCGGGCCGCAACCATGGCTCGGCTATGCCGAAGGCGAGGACGCATTCGTTTCAGCACCAGTGCCCGGCTGGGTGGAGAAGATGGCGGTGACGCGCGGGCAGGAGGTGAAACACGGCGATCTTCTGTTCGTACTCGACGATACGCAGGCGCGCGCCGCGCGCGATCAGGCCGCCGCCAACCTCGCCGACATCAAGGCGCAGATGCGCCAGAACGATGCGACGATAGCCTATTCCTCCAAGGAACTGACGCGCCAAAGCGCATTGGTGCGGGCCAATGCCGGAACGCAAGCCACCCTCGATCTGGCGCGCTCCAATTACGATCAGGCGGTCGCGCGTAACGGCCAGTTCGCGGCACAGGAACGACAGGCCGAGGCGGCGCTTGCCGACGTGGAATATCAGCTTACGCAGCGCCGCGTGATCTCACTGGTCGATGGCCGCGTGGAAGATATTTATTTCCGCGCGGGCGAATATGTGCCGCCATCGACGCCGGTGGTTTCGGTGTTGCCGCCGAAGAACGTGTTTGTGCGCTTCTTCGTGCCGGAGAGCCAATTCGGCCAGGTGCATCTGGGCCAGAAGGTTTCGATCTCCTGCGACGGTTGCGCCAAGAACATCACCGCCACCATTACCTTCATCGCGCAGCAGGAGGAATTCACCCCGCCTGTTATCTTTTCCATCGGCAATCGCGAAAAGCTCGTCTTCAAGCTGGAAGCACGCGCGCCCGGCGGGCTTCACATCAATCCCGGCCAGCCCGTGGATGTGACGCCGCTGTGAGTGCCGCACCTTCATCTCTGGCCGACGTCAATCAATACGCCATCAATGTGCGTGGCTTGACGAAGCGTTTCGGCAAGAAAACAGCCGTTAGCGATGTCGATATCGCAGTGCCAGCGGGCGAGGTGTGGGGATTTCTGGGCCCTAACGGTTCGGGCAAGACGACGACCATTCGCATGCTGTGCGGGCTTTTGCGCGCCGATGAAGGCGAAGGCACATGCCTGGGCCTTAATTTCCGTACGCAATCCGAAGAGATCAAGCGCCAGACCGGCTATATGACCCAGAGATTCAGCTACTGGGACGATCTGACGATCCGCGAGAATCTGGATTTCGTGGCGCATGTTTATGGATTGCGGGACCGCCATGCGCGTGTGGATGAAACACTCGATCAGCTCGGCCTGACAAACCGGCAGCATCAGCTCGCGGGCGCGCTGTCGGGCGGCTGGAAGCAACGGTTGGCGCTCGCCGCCTGCATGTTGCACGATCCGAAATTATTGCTGCTGGACGAGCCGACGGCCGGCGTCGATCCGAAAGCGCGGCGCGATTTCTGGGACGAGATTCACGCGCTGAGCAGCAAGGGCATCACGGTGCTTGTCAGCACGCACTATATGGACGAAGCCGAACGCTGCGACCGCATCGTCTATATCCTCAACGGCAAGATCATCGCGCGCGGTACGGTGGCCGAGGTGATCGCGGCCTCCGATCTCGTCACCTTCGTGGTGGAGGGCGACGGCGCGCGCAAGCTCGCTCTGAAGTTGAAGGGCGTGGCGGGCGTGGAACATGCCGCCTTTTTTGGTGCTGCATTGCATGTGAGCGGGCTCGATCGCGCAGCCCTTGAGCGCGCGCTTCAGCCATATCGCGACGATTCCAATCTCCAGATCCGCGAAGCTCCGCCCGAGCTGGAAGATGTGTTCATCCATCTGCAGGAGCAGGCCCAATGATCCCGCACATGGTTGCGATGATCCGGCACTTCTCCGGCCACCGGGCAGCCGCCATTCTGGTCAAGGAATTCATCCAGATGTGGCGCGACACGCTGACGCTCGCGATGATCGTGGGCATTCCGATTATGCAGATATTTCTGTTCGGCTATGCCATCAATCTCAATCCGAAGAATCTGCCGACCGCGATTTCGGTGGAGGACCCCGGCGTGTTCGCGCGCTCCATCGTGGCGGCACTTCACAATTCGGATTATTTCAACATCATCGAGGATACCAATTCGCCATCCGAAGCGCGACGGCTTCTGAACGAAGGCAAGGTTGCGTTCGTGGTGGAGATTCCGGTGAACTTCACCCGCGATGTGGTGCGCGGGAGCAATCCGCAATTGTTGGTGGAGGCCGACGCCACCGATCCTTCCGCAAGTTCCTACGCGCTTGCCGCCATCAACGAGCTTGCCACCAGCGCGCTGAAGGACGATCTGAACGGCCCGCTTGCCGCGCGCGCGCCGCCGCCGCAAGGTTTCGAAGTCGTGGTGCATCGTCTCTACAATCCGGAATCCATCACGCAGTACAATGTCGTGCCCGGCCTTGTGGGCGTGATCCTGACTATGACCATGGTGCTCATCACCTCGATGGCTGTGACGCGCGAGCGCGAGCGCGGCACGTTCGAAAATCTTCTGGCGATGCCCGCGACACCGCTGGAAGTGATGCTCGGCAAGATCGCGCCTTACGTGGTGGTCGGCTACATACAGGTGACGCTGATCCTGATTGTGGCGCGATTTGTGTTCGCCGTGCCGATGCTGGGATCGCTGACGCTTCTGTCGCTGGGGCTGATCGTGTTCATCATCGCCAATCTCGCGATCGGCTACACCTTCTCCACCATCGCCCAGAACCAGCTTCAGGCGATGCAGATGACGTTCTTCTTCTTCCTGCCCTCGATCCTGCTGTCGGGCTTCATGTTCCCCTTCGACGGCATGCCGGGCTGGGCGCAGGTCATCGGCGACATCCTGCCGCTGACCCATTTCCTCAGGATCGTCCGGGGGATCATGCTGAAGGATAACGGCCTCAGCGAAATCTGGCCCAATCTCTGGCCCCTCATTCTCTTTATGTTCGCCGCCGCCGGGGTGGCGCTGGCGCGTTTCCGCCGCACACTGGACTAGAATTGGTCCCCCTGGACTAGAAAAATGGGCCGGGACTTGCGAAACAGGCCGCCGCACCGCAAATTCATCCGCACTTCGCTTTGAGCCTTCCGGGCCGATTTCGGAATTTCGGGGACCGAACACCAAACCATGACGGGCCTGTCCATACTCCTGCAATCGGTGCTGGCCTGTGTGCTGGTTTTGCTTGCGCTGTTCTCGCTGCAATTGGGAACGCTGGCGCTGGCCCGCTGGCTGTTGCCCGCGCGCCGGGCGCGGATGCCGCATCTGCCGGACGACGCGCTGCCCCGCGTGCTGGTGCAATTGCCGGTCTGCGACGAGGGCGCGCTTGCCGTGCGCGTGGCGGCGGCGGCGGCACGGCTCGACTGGCCGCGCGACCGGCTTGAGATTCAGGTGCTCGATGACGGCCCCGCCGACAAGCATGACGCACTTGTCGCCTCCATCGCGCGCGTGACGCCGGAGGGCGTGAGCATGAATGTGCTTCGCCGCGGCGAGCGCACCGGATTCAAGGCGGGCAATCTCGCCTTCGGACTCAAACATAATGACGCGCCCTTCGTCGCCGTGTTCGACGCCGACTTCGTGCCGCCGAGCGATTTCCTGCAAACGCATGGTGCCCGCGCTGATGGCCGATCCCGGTCTTTCCTTCGTGCAGGCGCGCTGGGGACATGCCAACCGCAATCGCAACTGGCTGACGCGCGCGCAAGGCTTTCTGCTCGATGCGCATTTCGCGGTGGAGCAGGAAGCGCGATTCCGCAGCAGCCTTCCGATCTCGTTCAACGGCACAGCGGGCGTGTGGTCGCGCGCGGCCATCGATCATGGCGGCGGCTGGACCGGCGACACGCTGACCGAAGACCTCGATCTTTCCATCCGCTGCGCGCTCAAGGGCTGGCGCGGCGCCATGATCTCCGATGTCGAAGTGCCGGGCGAATTGCCGGAGACGGCGGCAGCCTGGCGCGCGCAACAGGCGCGCTGGACCAAGGGCCATGCACAGGTCGCGCGCAAATTGCTGCCGGAAATCTGGATGAGCAATCTGCCGATCTGGAAGCGCGCGGCGGTGACGCTGCAAATCTGCCAGTTCAGTTTCTACACGCTGGCCTGCGCCAGCGCGGTCATCAGCCTGACGCTGATGGCGATGGGTGTCGTGTATCTGAAGACCGTGGCGGGGCTCGGCCTGATCGTCACCGGCATCGGACTTTCGGCGAGCGTCAGCTATCTCTACATGGGCCAGGTGATGCTGGGCCGCGAGGACGCGCCCTTCTTCATGCGCTCGCTGCTGCTCGCCATCGTATTCCCAAGCGGGCTGATCCTCGCCAATACGCGGGCGACATTCGAAGCCTTCTCCAACGCGCAGAGCGTTTTCCAGCGCACGCCCAAGGCGGGTGCGGCCCAGATCGGCGGCTGGCGTGGCGGGGCCGAGCTGTTCGCGGGCGTTCTGTTGCCCGTCTTCGCGCTGACCGAACAGGCCTGGAGCGCGCCATTTTTCGCCTTTGCGGCCGCCGGGTTGCTGTCCATCGGGGCCATGGGCTGGAGCGGCGGCACGCCCGCGCCCGCCCGCGACATCACCCCCGGCGAATAGATTTTATTCAATTATTAATCATTCAAATGCACTGGATGCGTCTAACCCGGCCTTGAGGGGCACGCTTTAGCGTCCTCCTGGCCGCCGCCGCTTGAGCGGCTTATTCGGGGCTTTTAATGGTGGGGTCTCCAATACGGTTCGCGGCGGCGGTTGCCCTCTCGGCGGCACTTTCGGCGTGCTCCACGGTGAGCGATCTTGTTTCCAGCGACGATCAGCCTTCCCAGACCGCGCAGATCGTCAAGCCTTCGGCACCCGTGCAATGCGTGGCCTATGCGCGCGAGCATTCCGGCGTCGATATCCACGGCGATGCGGTGACGTGGTGGGATCAGGCCGAGGGGCGCTATCGCCGCGACCGCGCACCAAGCCTTGGCGCGATATTGGTGCTGGCCGATTATGCGGGGCCGAAACACGGGCATCTCGCCATCGTGCGCGCCGAAGATTCCGCGCGCGTGATCCGCGTGGATCATGCGAACTGGCTGAACGACGGCGCAATCTATCTGAACGATCCGGTGGCCGATGTGAGCCCGGACAATGATTGGAGCGCGGTCAAGATCTGGAACCCGCGACTGGGCGCGTGGGGCACGCGCACCTATCTCGTGCAGGGTTTCATCGGGCCGGACCGGGACGGCAGCCCCGACCGCGTGGCGGGCAATTATTAGTCCTTGTTTTTCAAATGTTTGACAGGCGGCGTGCGGCCATGCGCCCCGCCCCTTTTGACTTTCCGGCGAGCGGGCCTATGGTCCGCGCCCTTGTCCCGGATAGCCGTCTCCGTACAGGGATTCGAGCGCCAGATTTTCCGATGCCGACGCACACACAATACCCATCGTGACCGAAGCAAGCCCCGCCATCGCCGACGCCGCAGCGCCGGTGGCAGATCAATCCGCGAGCCCGCCGCCGCCCAAAAGCCGCATGGCGATGCTGACGCTGGGCGCGCTGGGCGTTGTCTATGGCGACATCGGCACAAGCCCGCTTTATGCGATGCGCGAAACGGTGCTCGCCACCGGCGGCCGCGCGCCCAGCCATCTCGCCGTACTCGGCGGATTGTCGCTCATCTTCTGGTCGCTCATCATCGTGGTGACGGTGAAATATGTCTTCCTCATCATGCGCGCCGACAATAACGGCGAAGGCGGCGTGCTGGCGCTGGCGACGCTTGCCAAACGCTCGCCCCGGCTGACGCGGCGCATACGCTTCATCATCAGCATCTCCGCCATATTGGGGCTGGCGCTTTTCTATGGCGACGGAATGCTGACGCCCGCCATCTCCGTGTTGTCGGCGGTGGAAGGTTTGGCGATCGGAAGCCGCACCTTCGAACCGCTGATCCTGCCGCTGACGGTCGCAATTCTGGTCGGCCTGTTCGCGATGCAAAGCGGCGGCACGACCAAGATCGGCCGCCTGTTCGGCCCGGTGATGGTGGTGTGGTTTACAACGCTCGCGCTGCTCGGCGCGGTTTCCATCGTTCATACGCCCGCGATCCTGTGGGCGCTCAATCCCTATTACGCCGTCGCGCTGTTTGCGCACGCGCCATGGACGGCGTTTGTGGCGCTGGGCTCCGTCGTGCTGGCGGTGACGGGTTGCGAAGCGCTTTACGCCGACATGGGCCATTTCGGCAAAGAGCCGATCCGCTATGCCTGGCTTTATTTCGTGCTGCCCGCGCTGCTCCTGAATTATTTCGGGCAGGGTGCCGCGATCCTTCACGATCCGCGCATGGCCGGTGTTGCGTTCTTCTCGGTGGTGCCGCTCTGGGCGCATTATCCCATGGTGCTGCTTTCCACCATCGCCACCATCATCGCCTCGCAGGCGGTGATTTCCGGCGTCTATTCGATCACACGGCAGGCCGTCCAGCTCGGCCAGCTCCCGCGCATGGAGATCCGCCACACCTCGGCCATCGACGTGGGCCAGATCTATGTGCCGCGCATGAACACCTATCTCTGCGTCGGCGTCGTGCTGATCGTGCTGATCTTCAAATCTTCGGCGGCGCTGGCCGCGGCATACGGCATCGCGGTGACGGGCGTGATGGTCATCAGCACATTCCTCGTCGCCATCGTGGCGGCGCGCCAATGGGGCTGGGGATTGCGCATCGCGGTACCGCTGTTCGGATTCCTCGCGCTGATCGATGCGGCGTTCCTCGCATCCAATTCGCTCAAGATCGTGGAGGGCGGCTGGCTGCCGCTTCTGATCGCCGCCGCCGTGTTCGTCATCATGGAAACATGGCGGGTGGGACGACGCGCGCATCAGGAACGCATTCGCGACGAATCCATGCCGACCGAACTTTTCCTCGAACGCGCCGACAAGACGCCCGTGCGCGTGGCGGGAACGGCGGTGTTTCTTACCGCGCGCAACGACGCGGTGCCGGGCGCGCTGCTGCACAATCTGAAGCACAACAAGGTGCTGCATGAGCGCGTGGTGCTGGCGCATGTCGAGGTGGAGGACACCCCCATCGTGCCGCCCGACAAGCGCATCGAAGTGACCAAGCTCGGCAAGGGATTTTATTCCGTCACCGTGCATCACGGCTTCTTCGAGACGCCCGATGTGCCGCGCGCGCTGGAAGAAGCCCGCCGCTTCGGCCTGGCGCTCGATCCCGAAACCGCGACCTTCTTCATCGGCCGCGAAACGCTGGTGCCCGCCGAACATCCCGTGCTGGGGCGCTGGCGCACCTGGCTTTACATGTGGCTCGCGTCGTCCGCGCTTTCGCCCGCGCGATTCTATCATTTGCCGCCCAATCGCGTGGTCGAGCTTGGCGCGCAGGTGACGATTTAGCCAACCTTCCGACTCCGTCAGAGTTTCCTCTTCGGCTGATGGGACGGTGCGGGGCGCCGTTTCCGGCAAATCATTCCACACGCGTGTTTTCAAAGAGCGCCGTATTAAGACGCCCCGCACCCGGTTGCTTGGTGCGCTTCCGCTGCTCCGATGAAGTTCACACCTTCACCGTGGACGGCTCCACACTGATCGCGGGATCCTGCGTCAGTTCCTCCCCGCGGCAGCGGCAACGGCGCAACCCTTGCGGGCGCGGATTCGTTACCTCCGCACATCGCAAGCACCGATGCGGACTCACACAGAAGACGGTCGACCATGCTCCCATCACGAGCCCGCACGCGCCAAATGTAAGGCCGCCACGGATGCGTGGGATAAGTTTTTTCGTTTTGCAGGATTGGACTGGGGAATTTCGATTTTCGAGCGGGGATAAGTGGGAAAGGGGTTGCGAATGGGCAGCAACAAACGAAACCGAATTTGGAAATCAAAACGCAAACTCCCCCCTCCCCTTGCGGGAGGGGGTGCGGAGCGAAAGCGACGCGGGGGAGGGGTTTGTGCGCGAACACCCCTCCCCCAATCAATCGCTCGCTTTGCTCGCAATCGATTGCCCCCTCCCGCAAGGGGAGGGGGAAGTATTTTCAATCCAGCGCGTACACCAGCGCCTTCAGATAGGCCGTTTCGGGCAGCATCGGATGGATCGGATGATCGGGGCCGGCACCCGATTGACGGATGAGCTGCGCGTTGCGATCCGCGCGCGCGATGCCGATGGCGCATTCCGACGCAAAGCGATCCGCAGGCATATTGTGCGAGCAGGATGCGAGCAGCAGGAAGCCGCCCGGCGCGGTGATTTTCGCGGCCATGCGCGCGAGCTTGCGATAGGCTTTGGCGCCGGGCTCAAGGTCCTTCTTCGATTTCACGAAGGGTGGGGGATCGGCGATGACGACATCGAATGTCTCCGCCGACAGCCGCTCCATCTCCTCGAACACATCGCATTTGACGAATTTGGCGCTCACGCCATTTGCGCGTGCCGCATCTTCGCCAAGCGCAAGCGCGGGCGCGGAACTATCGAGCCCGATCACTTCATCCGCGCCCGCTTTCGCCGCGAGCAGGCCGAAGCCGCCGGTGTAGCTATAGGCATCGAGCAAGGTTCTGCCGCGCGCCAATCCCGCCATGAAGGCGCGGTTGTCGCGCTGGTCGAAATACCAGCCGGTCTTTTGCCCGGCCCTGAGATCGGCGAAATAGCGAAAGCCGTTTTCCTCCACGGCGATGCGCGATGGCATCTCGCCTTTGGCGGCGCGGACGTAAGTGTCCAGACCTTCCAGCGCCCGCGACGGCGCATCGTTGCGCAGAATAACCGTGTTCGGCGAAATCACTTCATCGAGTGCCGCCAACAATGGCTCGATCAGCGCTTCCATTCCAGCAGTGGTGATCTGCAACACGCAAACATCGTCGAAGCGGTCGATGGTGAGGCCCGGCAATCCATCGCCCTCCGCATGGACAAGGCGGTAAAATGGTTGCGCATAAAATGCTTCGCGGCGGGCAAGCGCGCGCGACAGATGCGCGATGAAAAATTCCTTGCCGATATCCGCGCCGGGCGCCGCATCCAGCATGCGCAATGCGATCAGGCTTTTGAGATTGAAATAGGCGGTGCCGAATTTCTTGCCGTCGTCACCCTCCACATTCACCAGCGCGCCGGGCGGCAACGCCTTGGCGGCGGCATCCAGCACGATCTCGTTGGCGAACGCCCAGGGCGCGCCGGCCCTGAGCCTGCGGCCCTCTTTCGGTTTCAGGCGAATAATGCTCATGGGGCCCTTGTGCGGATGGTGTGGCGAGGGGGTAGCATGGCGCGCACGGAAACCGAAAGGAAAAGACATGGCGAACCCGGCTGCGAAATTCGCACTCATGCGGGGCAAGACGCCGGAGGAAGCGAAATTCTTCTGGACGGGCGGGCCGGTGCAGGTGGCCGAGCGGACATGGTTTCAGTCGCAATTCTCCGGCGTGACCGCTTTCGAGACGGATGAAGGGCTGGTGGTGGTGGATACCGGCACGCGTCAATTCGCGCCCGCCATCGCCGCCATGCTGCGCCAGAAGACGCAAAGCCCCGTGCACACCGCGATCTATACACACGGCCATATCGATCACGCCTATGGGCTTGAAGCATTTTTGATGCCGGGCCAGAAGAAACCTCGCGTCATCGGCCACCGCGCCATGCCCGCGCGCTTCGAGCGCTATCAGGCCACCGCAAGGCACAATGCAGCGCTGAACGCGCGGCAATTCGGCGGCACGGTGGAGGCGCAAGGAAACGATGCCTATGCAGCCTTCGGCATGCCGCCCATTCCGCCCGACACGCTGTACGACGATCACATGCGCATTACGGTGGGCGGAATCGATTTCGAACTCAATCATTGCCGCGGCGAGACGGACGATCACACCTGGGTGTGGTGCGGCGAGCGCGGGATTCTTTGCCCCGGCGATCTTTTCATCTGGGCGGTGCCGAACGACGGCAATCCGCAAAAGGTGCAGCGTTATCCCTGGGACCGCGCGAAAGGCTTGCGCGAGATGGCCAAACGCGGCGCTTACGCGCTCTGCCCCGGACATGGCGGGCCGGTGGTGGGCGAGAAGGACAAGATCGCTCGCATGCTGAACGAGACGGCGGAGTTTCTCGAAACCATCGTGAGCCGCACGATGGCGGCGATGGAAGCGGGCTCGCCGCCGCATGTCGATATCGTGACCGGCATTGAATTGCCGAAATCGGATTCGCCGTGGTTGCAGCCTGTTTATGACGACACCGAATTCATCGTGCGCAATGTGATCCGCTTTTACGGCGGCTGGTGGGATGGGCGGCCGAGCGATCTGAAGCCCGCAACGCGCGCCAAACTTGCAAGCGAGATCGCAAATCTTTCGGGTGGTGCGGCGAAACTCGCCGAGCGCGCGGAGAAACTGGCGAAGGACGGCGATTTCCGCCTTGCCTGCCATCTGGCCGATTATGCGCTGGAAGCGGCCCCTTCCGATGCGGGCGTGCAGGCGAAAGTGGCAAGCGTTTATGAGGCGCGCGCGGAGACGGAAGAAAGCCTGATGGCGATCAACATTTTCAATTCGGCCGCTTCGTACGCACGGGCGGGCAGGCCGTTTTCTTGATCGCGGTGGGCGGGGGAAGCGTTTTCATCACGCGCGCGCGCTCCACCAGATAATCGTAGAGCGCGTCGGTTTCGTAATCGTAGAGCGCGCTGAAGCGCACGCCGCCGACCGTGGACATGGTGGTGAGCGCGCCGTTCTTCTCCTTGCCGCCGTGCATCAGGCGGAAGAAATCCGCGCGCGAATAATGCGCAGCCGTGTCGAGGCCGGGAACATCGCCCTCGCCATTGAGATCGCTGCCATGGCATTGCGCGCAGCCGATGGCCGCGATGTATCGCCCGCCGCTCCAATGCGGACCCACATCGAACGGCGTGTTCTGCCCGAGCGCATAGGGCGAGGCGGGCTTGAGCTTGCATTGCAGCACCGCAAGCCTTGCCGCGAAACCGAAGCCCGGCTCGCCGATGGGCGCGCTGTCCGGCGGCAGCGAGCGGATATAGGCGATGATATCGGCAAGATCGGCATTGCGCATATAGACATACGCATCGGCCGGCATCACCCAAAGCGCGCGCGCACGCGGGGAAAGCCCGTGGCGCACCGCGCGGTCGAAATCCTCATCCGTCGCATTTTTCGCAAATGCGCGCAGATCGGTCGCCCTGATCTGGAAATCGGGCTTCTCGTAAAGCATGCGGCCGGACATGTCGGCGCCGTGGCAATCGGCGCAACCGAAAATCACCGCCAGATGATGGCCGCGCGCGATAGCCTCCGGCGTCACTTGCGCGTGCAGGATGGAAGACGGCAGCGTGAAGCGCCGGATGATCTCGGCCTCCGAGGCGAGGTAAATCGACACCGGAACGAGCACGGCAAGTGCGGCAATCGCCAACGCGCCCCATTTGAGATATTTGCCCATCCCGTTCCTTGCTGCTTTGTCATAAAGGATAAGGGGCAGCAGCGCCCGGGGCAATCGGGCCGGATTGCGCGCCCGCCATACGCTGACTACAATGCGACTCGTGCCGTTCGAGAGTGCCATGCGTAGATTGCGCCGCAGGAAGGTTGTTGCCGCCCCCGTCAGGGGCTGGCGGTTTGCGGCAGCGCTGCTGGCGATGCTCACCTTCGCAATATCGAGCTATGTGACGCAGACGCACATCCATTTCGATGTGCCGGGAAGCGGCAAAATCGCCGCGAGCGCGCCCGCGCCGAAAGGCAAGCATCCCTTCCAGGAAACGCCCGCCAATTGCCCGATCTGTCAGGAAATCGCGATGGCGGGCCATTACGTTACGCCGGGCGCGGTGGCATTTGTTCTGCCCGCGCAAAGCGTTTCCATCGTTCCCATCGAAATCGCGACGCCCATTATCGTCGAAGCGATTTCGCATGACTGGCATGGCCGGGCGCCGCCACAACACTAACTCCCAAAAATCGCAGATGTGACCGCACGCGCGTGAAGCGCGCGGCGGCCCTTTCAATTTCGATTCATGTCCTGCGCACGCGCGGGCATTTCATGGAGTTAGGTTATGAGAACATTCCTTCTGGCGGGCACGGCACTGTCCTGCTTCGCCCTTCTTCCCGCATACGCCGCCGACGAATCGCCCAAATCGGTGGAAACCGTGACGGTGACGGCGCAAAAGCTCGACCTCGCCCGCACCGGCATTCAGGCGCAAACGGGTGCTTCCACCTACACCATCACAGCCGCGGAGATTCAAAGCGCGCCGGGCGGCGACAACACAGCGCTCAATCAGGTGGTGCTTCAGGCCCCGGACGTGGCGCAGGATTCCTTCGGCCAATTGCATGTGCGCGGCGAGCATAACGGCCTGCAATACCGGCTGAACGGAATCATTCTGCCCGAAGGCATTTCGGTGTTCGGGCAAACCTTCGATCCGCGATTGATTTCGTCGGTGAAACTCATCACCGGCGCGCTACCGGCCGAATATGGCTTGCGCACGGCGGGCATCATCGATCTGGAAACCAAGACGGGCCTCTTCGATCCCGGCGGGCAGATTTCGCTTTACGGCGGCAGCCACAACGAGATCGCGCCCAGCATCGAATATGGCGGGTCTTCGGGTTCGCTCAATTATTTCGTGTCGGGCGATTACATGACCAATACGCTGGGCATCGAATCGCCGGACGGAAGCGCCAACCCGCGCCACGACCGCACAAACCAGTATCACGGCTTTGCGTTCTTGCAGGACATCATCGACGATAACAGCGCCGTCACCGCGATCATCGGGACCTCGAACGAAAAATTCGAGATTCCGAATTCCGTGGGGCTTCAGCCTTCGGGCCTTGATGGCATCGACGGGCTTGGGCCGGATGGCGTGCTGGAGGCGAACGGGCAATATCTCTTTCCCAGTGCGGCGCTCGACGAACGCCAGCGCGAGATCACCCATTACGGAATCCTGAGCTATCTGCGCAGCGCAGGCGCATTCGATTTTCAGATTTCGGCCTATGCGCGCTATTCGAGCCTGAATTTCGCGCCCGATGCAATCGGCGATCTTCTCTATGACGGCATCGCGCAAACCGCTTACAAGCGCAGCACATCCTTCGGCATGCAGAGCGAGGGTGCTTATCATCTGGGCGATCACACCATCCGCGGCGGCATCATCGTGGAAACCGACCGCGCGTTGAGCAGAACCTCGTCGCTGGTATTGCCGGTGGATTCTTCGGGCGCGCAGACAAGCGATGTGCCGTTTTCCATTGCGGATGATGGCAGCAAGATTCAATGGACCTACAGCGCCTACATCCAGGACGAGTGGAAATTGCTGGACAACCTCACGGTCAATTACGGCTTGCGCTTCGATACCTACAAGGGCTTTGCCAGCGAAAGCCAGCTCAGTCCGCGCGTGAATGTGGTGTGGCAGCCGATGGATGGAACGACGGTGCATGCGGGCTATGCGCGCTATTTCTCGCCGCCGCCTTTCGAGCTTGTGGGCGCGGAGACGGTGAACAAATTCGCATGCAGCCACATCGGGGCCGGAGCCGCGCTGCAACACCGCCTCGCCCGCCGATACCACCAACGATGTTTCAAAAGCCGAGCGCGCCAATTATTTCGATGTCGGCGTGTCGCAGCAATGGGGCGACAATCTGGTGCTGGGCGTGGACGCCTATGACAAGCGTTCGCACAATCTGATCGACGAGGGCCAGTTCGGCGCGCCGATCATTCTGACGCCGTTCAATTACAAATACGGCAAGAATTACGGCATCGAATTCACCGGCACTTATAATGTCGGTTCTTTCTCGTCCTACGCCAATGTCGCGCTGGCGCATGCCGAAGGAAAAGACATCACTTCAAGCCAGTTCCAGTTCGATCCCGGCGATCTTGCCTATATCGCCAATAATTGGGTGCATGTCGATCATGAGCAGTATCTCACCATGTCGGCGGGCGCGTCTTATGCGTGGGACGGAAACCGGGTGAGCGCCGATCTGCTTTACGGTTCAGGCTTGCGCAAGGATGGCGCCGTGCCCAATGGCGATCATGTGCCGGGCTATACGCAGATCAATCTGGGCGCGAGCCACGATTTCGACCACGGCATCACCGCGCGCTTCGACATCATCAATGCGTTCGATGCGAAATATGAAATCCGCGACGGATCGGGCATCGGCGTGGGCGCGCCGCAATTCGGGCCGCGGCGCGGATTCTTTTTCGGGATTTCTAAAGCGTTATAGAGATTCCGGCGCCCGCCGCGCGGTGACAGTGCCCGTTCGCTCGAGCTTGCCCCAGCCGACGAACGGGCCGCGCAGCGCCGTCATGATGGAACGCACCACGACGTAATACATGATCTGGCGATAGCCGAAGCGTTGCAGCATCAGCCACCAGAGCAAGCTCCAATTCTCGCGCCGCTCCATGAGGAAGCCGAATACGGCGGCCATCAGATCGACCACCACGAACACGACATAATAGATGCCGACAAGGATCAAATCGTTGTTGGTGAATTCCGCGCCGTGCTCCAGATAGGCCACACCCTGCCACGCCAATTGCCAGATGAGCAAAAGATCGGCGAGCGGGGCGAGTGCGGTCAGCGCAATCTGGAACATCCAAACCTGCGGCAGCGCAATCGAGCCCAGCGCGCCATAACGCGCGTTGAAGGTGATGTCGCGATATTTCCACAGGCATTGCAGCGTGCCGAAAGCCCAGCGGAAACGTTGCTTCGCAAGCGCGCGCACGGTGGTGGGCGCTTCGGTCCAGGCGATGGCCGATGAATCGAACTTCACGGAAAAGCCCGCCTTCTGGATGGCGATGGTGAGGTCCTGATCCTCCGCCAGCGTGTCGGCGGGAAAACCGCCAAGCTCGACAAGCGCGCTCTTGCGCCATGCGCCGACGGCACCCGGAACGACGGTGAGCGTGCCAAGGGCTGCCAGAGCGCGGCGCTCCAGATTCTGCGCCACGATATATTCCAGCGCCTGCCAGCGCGTAATCATGTTGATACGGTTGCCGACCTTGGCATTGCCCGCGACCGCGCCGATCGTTTCATCGGTGAACCAGCGCACCAGGCGCGCGATGGTATCGTGGTCGAATTGCGTGTCGGCATCCAGCGCCACGATCACATCGCCCGTCGCATTGGAAAGGCCAATGTTCAGCGCATGCGCCTTGCCGCCATTGGCGATGCGGATCGTCTGCACGCGCGCATCATTGGCGAATTCCTCCTGCATCACGGCGGAGGTTCTGTCCTTCGATCCGTCATCCACCACGATCACATGCAAATTGCGATAGGTGCTGGCGAGGATCTGCGTCACCGTGGTGGCGATGACGCTTTCCTCATTATAGGCGGGAATGATGACCGAGACGGCGAAGGCTTCGGTTGCGGGCGGCGGGGCCTGATCTTCCTCTTCGCGGCGGCGGTTCCACAGGCTTAGGCACGCGAGAAACAGCAAGCGGCTGATGCCGAGCCAGATCGCGGCGAGGAACAGGATGTAAAGCACATGGCCGGAGAAACTGATCGCCATGAAGACGACGCGATCCGTCAGCAGCGCAATGGTGGGCGGCAGCGGCGGCATCGCCTGATCGGGCGAGAGGCCGGCAAGCTGCGACACCGGCACGAATTTATAGCCTTGCGCCTTCAGCCGCTCGATCAGCACCGGCAACGCCGCCACGGTTTGCGAGCGGTCGCCGCCCGCATCGTGCAGCAGCACGATGTTGCGCGGCATGTTGGGGGCGGTTGCATGAATCTGGTCGAGCGAGGCCTTGACGATCTTGGCAGCACCCGGCAACGCCCAATCGACGGGATCGACATGCTCGCCGACCGTGATGTAGCCCATGTTCTGCGCCACTTCGACGGGAACGATTTCGTCGTCGTCGGTGGGTTCGGCATCGCCCAGATAAGGCGGGCGGAAAAGGCGCAGCGAGCGCCCGGTGAGCGCCTCGAACAGACGCTGTGTGGCGTTCAATTCCAGCGTCACCGCTTCGGCGGGCGTGTCGGCGAGATTGGGGTGGGTGTAGGTGTGATTGCCGATCTCATGGCCTTCCGCCAACTCGCGCTGCACAAGGCCGGGATTGGCTTCCGCATTGCCGCCGATGACGAAGAACGTGGCGTGCACATGCTCGCGCTTGAGAATGTCGAGAATCTGCGGCGTCCATTCGGGATCGGGCCCATCGTCGAAGGTGAGCGCGATCTCCTTGCCCGCCGCGCCGAACTGGCGGATCACATAGCCGGTGGGAAGCTTGGTGTAAGTCTCGTCGTCGATATCGCCGGTTTGCGGATCGAGTTCATAGGTGCGGCTGCCGGGCGTGGGATCGGCGACCACGCGCAGGATTTCGCCTTCGCCTTCGTAATCGATGTCCTCGATGATCGGGATGCTGTGCAACGCATCGGGCGCGGGCGCGCCGTAAGGCCGGCCCAGCACCGAAAACACCGACGGGTCCTCGCTGCCCAGGCGCCACAGCGCATAACCCGCGGGCTGATAAGGATCGGCGGCGTGGATTTCGTTGTACGCCGTCACGCCATCGAGGAACCACACATTGTGCTGCGTGTCGTCATCCTCCATGTAGGAGAAATGCGGGTTGTTGGTGGCGTCGTCGAACACGATATGCGCGCCCGCATCATGCGCGTCGATGACGGCTTCTTCGTAAGACACGCTATCGACATCGTCGCCATTGTAATCATAGCCATAGCCGCCGATGGCGATGATGGTGTGCGATGCCTTGAGCACGCGCATGCGCTTGTCGAGCAAATTCTCATACCACGGCTCGCCCGCGATGCTGCCGGCACCGCCCGCCGCCGAGCGGCCATGCTCGTCATAGGCCATCAGCATCGTGTAATCGATGTTGCGCGCATATTGGGCGAACGGCCATTTGTCGTCGGCGAAGGGGGCAGCCTGCACCACAAGCCAGCCATGCGGCGCGAAGACCGCATGCAGTTCTTTCAGGAAACGGCCGAGATCGTCATCCGCACCCGGCGGAATTTCTTCGAAGTCGATGGTGATGCCTTGCAGCTTCTGATCGCCGACGAAACTTTCCAGCGACGCGATGAGTGCGGCGCGCCGCGCCGGATCGGCCAGCATTTTCGCAAGGCCCGGCCCATCCCATTTGCCGAGCGTGGAATTCTGGATCACCGGCAACACGACCACATTGGGCTTGGTGTGGCGGATATATTGGAGCACACGCGGATTGAAGCTGTTCTTCAGCGTCAGATCGGGGCCTTGCAGGCTCAGCCAAGTGGGGATCACCCAATCGAGCTGCGGCAGCGCACTTTTCAATTCGTCGTAAGCGGTTCCCTCCCAATCGGGATAAAAGGCGATGGCGAGCGGGCGGCCCTTGGGATGCAAGAGCGACATTTTGTGGGCGCGCGCGATGCGCGCGTTGCGCAGGCGCTTGGCCTTCAGAAGTTCGATGCGCTTGGCGCGCGCCTGTGCGGCAAGCTGGGCGGCGGAATGCAGCAAGCCCGGCGCGAACGCCTTCTGCTCCAATGTCTGCGCGTTCACCGCCGTCAGCCGCCCCGGCAGCTTGACGTTGGCGAAATGGGGCACGGCGGCGACGCTCATCAGGAACGCCACGCCGAGCAATGTGCTGATGATGGCCGCACCCCAGCCAATCAGCGACACGCGAAGCGCGCGCTTGCCCGTCGCGTCGAAAAATACCGGCTTGTTCGCCATGTTCCTGCCCGGCTCCGGCCGGATGCTCCATTCCCTGAAATTCTATATATGAAGTAGAGATCGAACCGGCGCCATGCCTATGCGACTTCGCGGCAAGCCCGCTCTTCCAACCGCCGGCATCATCATAGCCGGTTTTGTCTTTTCTTTGGCGGCGAACCTGCCGGGCCATTTGTCTTACGATTCCGTAATGCAGCTTTGGGAGGGGCGGACCGGGCTCTACAACAATTGGCATCCCCCGGTCATGGCCTGGATGCTGGGCTCGTTCGACTGGCTCGTGCCGGGGGCGGCGCTGTTCGTCGTGTTCGATGCGGCGCTGGCGTTCGGCAGTTTTGTCGCGGTTCTGGCGCTTCACCCGCGCGCGTCATGGGTGGCAGCGGCTGTCGCGGCGGCGGCGATGCTGACGCCGCAGATGCTTCTCTATCAGGGCCTTGTCTGGAAAGACGTTTTGTTTGCCGATGCGGGCGTGGCGGGATTTGCGTGTCTGGCCTGGGCGGGCGCCCAATGGTTAAAGCCGCGTTTACGATATTGGCTGATCGCTTGCGGCATCGGCTTTCTGGTTCTGGCGGCGCTGGCGCGGCAGAACGGGGTGCTGCTGCTTATGGCGGGGGCTGCATCGCTCGGCTGGATCGCCGCGATCCATGCGCCAAACCAGCGTTCGCTCACGGCAATCAAATATGCGTTAGCGGCGCTGCTCGGCGGGCTTGCGGCGATGGCCGCGATCACGGCCGCCCTCGACACGCGGCTTTACGACAGCACCGGCCCCGCCACGCAGATCGAGCGGCTCCAAGCCTATGACATTATCGGCGCGTTGAATCGCAATCCGAAACTTTCCTTGCCGGAGATCGCGCGCGACGATCCGCTGCTCGACGAAATGATGCGAACCCAGGGCGTGCGCTTCTACAATCCCGAGCGCAGCGACACGCTGCTCATTTCGCCCGCGCTGCAATCCGCACTTCTGAATGCGCCGCGCGGTGTGATGGCGCGCGGCTGGCGCGATCTGGTGCTGCATCACCCGTGGGAATATCTGCGCGTGCGGGCCGATGTGTTCCGCTGGGTGTTTCTCACGCCCGATCTTTCGCGGTGCGTGCCCTATTATACCGGCGTCGATGGACCGCCGGACGAGATGGACAATCTGGGCCTCGCCAAACGCTCCGACGCGCGCGACGAAGCACTGGAGCAATATGTTGGCGCGTTCGCCGGCACGCCGGTCTTCTCGCATGCGGCGTGGGCAGCACTTGCCTTGGCCGAACTCGTTCTGCTTTTGCGGCGAAGGCGGCCCGCCGACATCGCGATGGCCGGGATGCTCGTGGGCGCACTTGCCTGCACCGCGAGCTTCTTCGTGATCTCGATTGCGTGCGACTACCGCTATCTCTACGGGCTCGATCTTTCGGCACTGCTGGCGGCGTTTTATTTGTCGGTGGATTGGCGTAGCTGGCGGGAATGAAGATGGCGTGAGCCAACCGAAGCTCGCGGCGGAGGATGGCTTGCCAAGGCGAAGCCGCGCGAACCCTTCACCAGCCCGTCTTCGCGCTAACGCGCTACGCCGTGGCAGTCTCCGCCGCTGCGCGGCGAAGACTGGTGCCGCCTGCGTGACTCGAACACGCGACCCCCGCATTACGAATGCGGTGCTCTACCGGCTGAGCTAAGGCGGCCCCCAAGGAGGAGGCAATAAGGCAGGGGTAATACGGCAAGGCCGCGCCCTCCTGCAACACCCAAAACCCCGAAATCGCCCGCCCATTGCCCCGGCCCGCGCCCTTCGCCATGCTGGCCGCGACGGCAATTGTTCGGGAAACGCTTGCGCGGTGTCGCCCTCAGGCTTTCTTTCGCGCAGGCCGCATCCGGCCTGATCGGGGGCGCCTATACGCCTTTCTTCGGCGCATGGCTGGCATGGCGCGGGCTTTCGCCCGGCGAGATCGGCGCGCTGCTTTCGGCGGGCATGCTGCTGCGCGTGATCGTGGCGCCGGTGACGGGCATCATCGCCGATGCGAAGAACGACCGGCGCGGCATGATGATGATCCTTTACGCCATCATGTTCGCGGGCTATGGCGCGCTCAATTGGGTGAGCCTGCCCTATCTGATTTTCATGGCCGCGGTGCCCGCCAATATCGCGGGCGGTGCCGTGACGCCGCTTCTGGAAAGCGTGAGCGTGCGGCTTTCGGAGCGATTCAATTTCGATTACGGCCATGTGCGGCTTTGGGCATCGAGCGCGTTCATGGGCGGCAATCTGCTCGCGGGCGCGCTTGTTTCGCTCTGGGGCATGGGCGTGATTGCGCCGTGGCTGGTGATTTCCATCGCGCTCAATCTGATCGCCATTCGCGCGCTGCCGCCGCCCAAGGCCGCCCAGACCAGAAGCGATCTTTCGCTTCGCACGCGCGCGACATTCGCCGAAGCGCGCGAATTGCTGCGCTCGCGGGCGTTCATGATTTTCCTGATTGCGGCGAGCCTCGATCAGGGCAGCCACGCGTTTTACTATTCCTATGGCGGGCTGCATTGGCGGCAATTGGGCTATAGCGGCGCGCTGATCGGAATCATCTGGCCGCTGGGAATCCTGGCCGAAATCGCGCTGATGTCGTTTTCGCTGCGTGTGTTCCGCGCGCTCGGCGCCACGCGATTGTTGCTGCTGGGCGGGACGGGATGTTTGCTGCGCTGGACGATCCTTGCCTTCGATCCACCGCTTGCGTTCGTCATCTTCGCGCAATTCCTGCATGGCGCGACATTCGCCATGGCGCATCTGGGCGCGATGTATTTCATCCTCAAGGCCGTGCCGCCGCGACTGGCCGCGACCGCGCAGAGCCTTTATGCCGTGTGTTCGTCGGGCATTGCGATGGGGCTGGCGACACTTGCCAGCGGCCCGCTTTATGCCGCTTATGGCGGACGCGCTTATCTGTTGATGTCGGCGATGGGATTGTTCGCTGCGGTATTTGCGTTTGTGCTGGGCCGCATCTGGCATGGCGAACGCATTACGCAATCTGCAAGCGAAGAAGTTCTCGATACGATTTAAGTTCACGCGGAGGCGCGGAGTTCATTTTTCACTTCGAGATCGCGTTTGTTATTAAACTTTTTCGGCACGCTTCGCGTGCCGATTTCTTCTCCGCGCCTCCGCGTCTCCGCGTGCAAATTCTTTATGCGCGTGGGTGGGCTTTGGCATACGATTCCAGCAACTTCTCGGTTTCAAGTTGCGTGTAGGTTTGCGTCGTGGAAAGCGAGGCGTGACCCAGCAATTCCTGCAAGGACTGCGCAGATCGCTTCCACCCGCGAGCAGATGCGTGGCAAAGGAATGGCGAAGCGCATGGGGCGTTGCGCGTTCGGACAATCCCAAACGGCTGCGCAAGAGCTGCATCAGGGCTTGCGCCTCGCGCGCGCTCATCGGCTTGCCGGTGCGCGACAGGAACATCGGTGAAGCGGGCGCGCCCGCGAAGGGACACACTTTGATATAGGCATCCACCGCTTCGCGCACGGCTGGCAACACCGGCACAATACGCTCCTTGCGGCCCTTGCCGAGAATGAGCAGCGTATCGCCGAGCGGCGCATCGCCGCGTTTCAGATTGAGCGCCTCTGAGATGCGCAATCCCACGCCGTAGAGCAGCGTGAGCAACGCGGTGTCGCGCGCGGCCAGCCATTCGACATCGTTCTCACCGGCTTCTTCCAGCGTTCGTTTGGCATCCTTCTCGCTCAACGGTCGCGGCAGGCTGCGCGGCACACGCGCCGAACGGATGGCGCGCGGTGCGGGATTTTCCACAATGTTCTCGCGCGAGAGATAATTGAAGAAGCTACGCACGGCGGCAAGCGCGCGCTGCACGCCGCGCCCGCCCAAACCTTCCTTGCGGCGCAAGGTTATGAACGCGCGAATATCGGCGGGCGACAATTTCGCAAGCGTACGTTCGTTCACCGCGCCGCCGACATGCTCATGCAGGAAATTCAGAAACCGCGCGCCATCATCGCCATAGGCGCGCAACGTGTGCGGGCTTGCGCGGCGCTCATGTGCGAGTGCGGCAAGCCAGTCGCGCTTCAGATCTTCGGCAGATCGAGCCATGCACGGATCGCGCGTTCCAGCGCGCGGGCAAAGAAGGAAAGATCGGAAACCGCATCCTCGCCTTCGAAACGGCCTTCGCTTTTCGCGCCGAGCACATAAATCGCGGACGGCGTTTCGCGCCCGATGCGCAGGCGGAACGCGGCGAGGCTTTTGCAATCCCCGCCGCCCGCGCCCAGCAGGATGCGCCCGCCGCCCGACAGGATCGCGCCCGAACCATCCGCACCCAGCACCGCGTTCACCGTGCCCGGCGGAATGAGCCGCACGCCTTCGACATTTCCCGCGACACCTTCGCCTTCCACGCACAAGGCCGCGCAATCCGCGCCAAATGCTGCGGCCGCATTGATGACGGCGGCAATGGCTTCTTCAAAACTGCGCGCATCCAGAAGATCGAGAATCACGCGCCGCGCGCCATCGCCCAATCGCGCGGCGGATGCGCGCGTGGCCATCAGCGCATCGCGCTCGGCGCGCAGGCCCGCATTTTCCGCCGACAGACGATCGATCACAAAACGCTGGAGATCGCGCACCTCGCCGGCATCAAACCGCTCGGGCAACAGCAGCGCCAGCAACTCGCCATCTTCGGCCAGCTGCACGCGATTCATTTTTATATATGTCTTGACCGCTTCGGCGGCGGCAATCGCGGAGCTTCTGGCTTCGGCGCGATCCATCAACCTTCCCTCAATTTCGCACCGGCCTTTTTGGCATCGGCGAGAAAGGTTTCAAGCCCCTTGTCGGTGAGCGGATGGCTGATGAGCGCGCGAAAAACCGAAGGCGGAATCGTCGCCACATCCGAACCCGCAAGGGCCGCCTCGCGCACATGCATCACATGGCGGATGGAGGCGGCGAGTATCTGCGTCTTGTATTCGTAATTGTCGTAGATGTGGCGGATCTCGCGGACCAGCTCCATGCCGTCCTGCCCGATATCGTCGATCCGCCCGATGAAGGGCGAGATGAACGTGGCGCCCGCCTTCGCCGCCATCATCGCCTGCACCGGCGAGAAGCAGAGCGTGACATTGACCATGTGACCCGCATTGGAAAGCGTGCGGCAGGCCTTCAGCCCATCCCATGTCAGCGGCACCTTGATGGCGACGTTCTTGGCGACCTTCGCGTAACGCTCGCCTTCCTTGATCATGCCCGCGGCATCGGTGGCCAGCACCTCGGCACTGATCGGGCCGGGACAGGAGGCACAAATCTCCTTCAGCGAATCGATGAAATTGAGGCCGGTTTTCGCCGCGAGCGAGGGATTGGTGGTGACGCCGTCGATCAGCCCGGTCGCGGCGAATTCCGCGATGTCCTTGGGGTCGGCGCTGTCGATGAAGAGTTTCATGTGCGAGCTATTGACCAGCCAGAATCACGGCGGAAAGTGTAGCCATGAAAGAGCCCGCCTTGAAGCCCGGACTTGCGCCGCCCGCCGAACATGCGCGCGCGGGCGTTCTGCTGCCTTTGCCGCTCACGGGGCCATACGATTACCGCTTGACCGAAGCCGGTTTGCCACGGGGAACGCTGGTTTTGGCGCCGCTGGGGCCGCGCGAGGCGCTGGGCGTGGTGTGGGGCGAAGGTGAAGGCAAGGTTGCCGACGCCAAGCTGAAAGAAGCCGTACCGCTTGAGGGTTATCCCAAACTTCCTTCCGCGTTGTGCGATTTCATCGATTGGGTGGCGCGCTACACGCTGAACTTGCCCGGCGTGATTCTGGCGCAGGCATTGCGCGCGCGTGCCGCCTTCGAACCCGATGTGCCGCGCATTGCTTATGTTAAAGGCGAGCCCACGCCTTCGCGCATGACGCCCGCGCGGGCGCGCGTGCTGGCGGTGGCGGGCGATGGATTGGCGCGGAGTGTTCCTTCGCTGGCCGAGGAATCCAATGCGACGCCTTCGGTGGTGCGCGGATTGATCGAGGCGGGCGCGCTCGTTGAAGTGGAACTCCCGGAATTCGATCCCGTTCCGGCGCCCGATCCCGATTTCGCGTCGCCTTCGCTTAATCTCGATCAGGAAGCGGCGAGCCGCTCGCTGAAAGTCGCGGTGGCGGCGAAGCGCTTTTCGGTTTCGCTGCTCGACGGCGTGACGGGATCGGGCAAGACCGAAACCTATTTCGAAGCGATTGCCGAAGCGCTGGCGCGGGGAAAGCAAACGCTGATCCTGTTGCCGGAGATTGCGCTGACGGTACAATTCCTCGACCGCTTCGCCGAACGCTTCGGATGCCGCCCCGTGGAATGGCATTCCGATCTTTCGCAGAAGGAACGCCGCCGCGTCTATCGCGCGGTGATGCAGGGCGAGGCGCGCGTGGTGGTGGGCGCGCGGTCTGCGCTGTTCCTGCCGTTTTCCGAACTCGGCCTCATCATCGTGGATGAAGAACATGAGCAGGCCTACAAGCAGGAAGAAGGTGTGATCTATCACGCTCGCGACATGGCCGTGGTGCGCGCGCGCATCGAGAATTGCGCCGTGGTGCTGGCGAGCGCCACGCCCTCGCTGGAAACTTACGTGAATGCGGCGAGTGGGCGCTATCACTGGCTGAAATTGCCCAACCGGCATGGCGATGCGGTGATGCCGCAGGTCAAGCTGATCGATCTGCGCCACGCGCGCGGCGAACCGGGGCAATGGATTTCCGAACCGCTGCGCGAGGCGCTGGCCGCCACGCTTGGCAGCGGCGAACAGGCGATGCTGTTTCTCAACCGGCGCGGTTATGCGCCGCTGACGCTGTGCGAGACCTGCGGGCACAAGATGGTGTGCGGGCAATGTTCGGCATGGCTGGTGGAACATCGCTATCACAAGAAGCTCGTCTGTCATCATTGCGGATACGAATGTGGGAAGCCGGCGGCCTGCCCGCATTGCGGGACCGGCACGCTGACCGCTTGCGGGCCCGGCGTGGAGCGCGTGGCGGAAGAATTCGCGCAAGTGTTTCCACAGGCGCGCATGGCGATTGCGTCCAGCGACACGATGCACGGGCCGATGGAAGCGCAGGCCGCGATCCGCGCCATGGCCAAGCGCGAGATCGACGTGCTGATCGGCACGCAGATCGTCGCCAAGGGCCATCATTTTCCGCAGCTCACGCTGGTCGGCGTGATCGACGCCGATCTCGGCGGCTCCGACGGCGATCTGCGCGCCCGCGAACGCACATTCCAATTGCTGCATCAGGTTTCGGGGCGCGCGGGCCGCGCCGAGAAGCCGGGGCTCGTGCTGATCCAGACGCGCAATCCCGATGACGCGGTGATGAAGGCGCTCGTGAGCGACGACCGCAATGCTTTCTATGAACAGGAGCGCGAATTTCGCGAGCGCGCGCACGCGCCGCCATTCGGGCGATTGGCCGCGATCATTTTATCGAGCCATGACGGCGATCTGGTGCGCGATATGGGCCGCGAGCTTGCCAAAAAAGCGCCGTCCGCGCGCGGGGTGAAAGTGTGGGGGCCGACGCCAGCGTTCTATCAAATCCTGCGCGGGCGCGTGCGCGAGCGGCTGCTGGTGCAGGCCGAGAAGAATGTGGATGTTCAGGCCTACTTGCGCAACTGGCTAACGCTGGTGAAAATTCCAAATGCCGTGCGGATGATTGTGGATGTCGATCCGGTGAGTTTTTTCTAGTATTTGCACGCGGAGACGCGGAGTCGCGGAGAAGAAAAGTCGGCGTGCAAAGCGCGCCAAAATATCTTCGACAATGGCAATGATTCCAACGGCGAGAAAAACTCCGCGTCTCCGCGTGACAGATAATTTGGAGGAGGGTGAAGGAATCGAACCCTTAGCGTTTCCGCTACCCCGGTTTTCGAAACCGGTTGCCGGCCATTCAGCGGCACCCTCCATATGGCGGAAGGGGCTGGGATCGAACCAACGCGGGATTGGAAATCCCGGCTACGGCTTAGCAAGCCGACACATTGCCTCTCAGTCACCCTTCCGTTTCAGGACGAGTAACGTGATGATCGGAATGTGCGCCGAGTGTTCATAGTAGTTATGTGCTGCAATTGGTAAAAAACGTCAAGTGGGTAGCCGGTATTTCGATTGCCCTGCACACGCATAACGGTGGATGTCGATCCGGTGAGTTTTTTCTGATATAACTCGATTTAGATATATGAGGTTTTGCCATGACTAAGAAAGAATTTTCTTCAATCAGCGGGTATAGGTTCTGGGGATTTGCTTTTGCGATAGTCGGGCTTGTTTTACTCATCCGTGGAGCAACACAAGATATTTCGGTTGCATCTCCGACAACTGTTTTTTCTATTGACCGCGTTGTAAATTCTAGCTTGATGTTTTCCGCACTCAGCAGTGAAATTGTCGGCGGGTTTCTTCTTGTTACAGGTTCGATTTTCATATGTGTGGCGAGCATCATACATGCGATGACGCCAACCGAAACATCAAAAGCCAATTAGCGTTCTGTTTTTGTAATGCGTCTTAATAAATATACTTCCTCAGATTTGAAGTACATGTAATGCCTTTCCGCCTGCATGTCATTAACGTCAAATACGCCGGACATGTCGCATTTGTTCATTGCTTCACATTCTTCAATTACTTGCAATATCTCCATGACCAAATTCTTGTTAACGCCCATGTTACGTCTCCATTACATACGCAAAACGATATTGAAATTTTCCAAAACTATGAAAGCTTCGAGATAGGTTTCTACTGAAACTCCCGCACATCCGCCAGATGGCCGGAGATGGCCGCGGCGACGGCCATGGCCGGCGACATCAGATGCGTGCGGCCGCCGCGGCCCTGACGGCCCTCGAAATTGCGGTTGGAGGTGGAGGCGCAACGCTCGCCCGGCTCCAGCCGGTCGGCATTCATGGCAAGGCACATCGAGCATCCCGGCTCGCGCCATTCGAAGCCCGCGTCGAGGAAGATTTGGTCCAGGCCCTCTTCCTCCGCCTGATGCTTCACCAGACCGGAACCGGGCACGATCATCGCGCTGACATGCGATGAAACTTTTTTGCCCTTGGCGATCGACGGCGGCGGCGCGCAAATCCTCGATGCGGCCATTGGTGCAGGAGCCGATAAAGACGCGGTCGATCTTCACGTCCTTCAGCGCCGTGCCCGGTTTCAGATCCATGTAGGACGAGCGCGCGTTCAACGCCCGCGCGCGTGTTGGCGTCGGCAATCGCGGCGGGATCGGGAACCACATCGGTGATGGGTAGCGCCTGTTCCGGCGACGTGCCCCATGTCACCATCGGCGGGATCGACGCCGCATCGAGCGCGATCTCCACATCGAATTTCGCATCGCCGTCCGATTTCAGCGTGCGCCAGTAATTGCGCGCGGCCTCGAACGCCGCACCCTTGGGCGCGCGCGGACGGCCCGCGACATAGGCGAATGTCGATTTCGTCCGGCGCGATCAATCCGGCGCGCGCGCCGCCTTCGATGGTCATGTTGCAAAGGGTCATGCGCCCTTCCATCGACAGCGCGCGCACCGCATCGCCCGCATATTCGATGACATAGCCGGTTCCGCCCGCCGTTCCGATCTTCGCGATCACCGCGAGCGCGATATCCTTCGCCGTGACGCCGATGGGCAGCGCGCCGTTCACGCTCACGCGCATGTTTTTGGATTTCGCAATCGAAAGCGTCTGCGTCGCCAGCACATGCTCGACTTCGCTGGTGCCGATGCCGAACGCGAGCGAGCCGAAGGCGCCATGGGTGGAGGTATGGGAATCGCCGCACACGATGGTCGTGCCCGGCAGCGTCCAGCCCTGCTCCGGCCCCACGATATGCACGATGCCCTGGCGGATATCGCTCATCGGCAGATATTCGATGCCGAATTCGCGGGCGTTGGCTTCCAGCGTGGCAACCTGCTGGGCGGATTGCGGATCGGTGATGCCCGCAGCGCGATTGGTGGTGGGGACATTGTGGTCCGGCACGGCCAGCGTCAAATCCGGGCGGCGGACGCGGCGCCCCGTATCGCGGATGCCCTCGAAAGCCTGCGGGCTTGTGACCTCATGCACCAGATGGCGGTCGATATAGAGAACGCTCGCCTCGCCCGGCGCCTCATGCACCAGATGGGCGTCCCAGATCTTGTCGTAGAGGGTCTTGCTCATGGGTCGTTACTTAATGGGTCCGGCGGCGGAAACAACACGAAGACCGTAGGCGGCGCAAGGCTTTATTCGAACCTCGGAAAATCGAGGGGGTACCCCCCTGTCGCGCCGGAGCCAGGGGCGAAGGCGGACCCTCAATGGCTGCTGGTGAAATAAAATACCGCCATGATGATGATAATGGCGATGAACTGGGCCAGTACGCGCAGGCGCATCAGCCGGTTGGACCAGGTGCGCGAGACATCCCCGCCCACCCAGAGCGTGTAAAGCCCCGCGAGCAGGATGAGCCCCACAAGGCCGATGGCGATGGCGACGGCGATTTTTCCGTTCATGGCCCAATTCTACATGAAATTTGCGGTTTACCAGCTTCCCGTGTTGGGCATGGAAGCCCAGGGCTCGGCGGGCGGTTTGGAGCCGCCTTCCTGAAGCAGCTCGACCGAAATGCCGTCGGGAGAGCGGATAAAGGCCATGTGCCCGTCGCGCGGCGGCCGGTTGATCGTGACGCCCGCGGCCAGCAGCTTTTCGCAGAGCGCATAGATGTCATCGACGCGATAGGCCAGATGGCCGAAATTGCGCCCGCCCTGATATTCCTTCTCGTCCCAGTTCCAGGTGAGTTCGACGAGCGGAGCCTGATCTTTCGCCGCGCGCTCGACATCTTCCGGCGCGCAGAGAAACACCAGCGAAAAGCGGCCACCTTCGCTGTCGATGCGGCGGAGTTCTTTCAGGCCGAGCTTGTTGCAATAAAAATCGAGCGACTTCTCCAGATCGGAAACCCGGACCATGGTGTGCAGATAGCGCATGATTTGCTCCTCTTCGCCCTCATGCTTCGACAGGCTCAGCATGAGGGAAATAAATAATCCCTCACCCTGAGCCTGTCGAAGGGTGAGGAAGAGAACTACGCCATCGCGTCGATGGCTTCGTTCGTCAGCCCGCCGGGAACGATGGTGACGGGAATGGGATGCGAACCCGCCACGGGGCCTGCGAACAGCGACACCAGCGGGCCCGGTCCTTCCTTCGATGTTCCAGCACCCAGAACCAGAATGGAAATATCGCGATCCGATTTGATGAGTTCCATCAGGCAATCGGCCGTGCGGCCCTGATTGATGACAAGCTCGGAAAAAATGCCGGAGAGTTCGTGGACGAATTTCGCAGCATTGTGGATGAGGCTTTCGGCTTCCTGCTGCGCCTCGTCGCGCATGATTTCTTCCACGCCGCGCCATTGCTGGAAATCGCCCGCTTGCGCGATGCACAGAAGCGTGACGCGCCCGCCGGTGTGCTGCGCACGGCGCGTGGCAAAGCGCAGCGCCACGCTGCTTTCGGGCGACTTGTCCACCACGACCAGAAATTTGCGACGGTGTTCGGGAATTTCAGACATCGTTCAGCTTCGCTTTCAGCGAGTATAACAGATCGAGCGCCTCTTTGGGCGACAGCGCATCGGGCGAAATGGCGCGGAGCGCGGCCTCGACCGCGCTTGCCTTTTGAGCAGGGCGGGCAGGCGCATTTGCCTGAAAGAGCGGCAGATCGTCGATCCGGGCGAGCGGCTTGTGGCCTTCGCGCCCCTCTTCAAGCGCGCGCAGCACATCTTCGGCGCGGGCGATGACGGCGGATGGCAGGCCCGCGAGCTTCGCCACATGGATGCCATAGGAGCGGTCGGCAGCACCCGGTGCGACTTCATGCAGGAACACAATCGTGTCGTTCCATTCGCTGACGCGCATGGTGACGCACGCAAGCGATGTGAGCCGCTCGGAGAGAGCGGTCATTTCATGATAATGCGTGGCGAACAGCGCGCGGGATTTGTTTTGCTCGTGCAGATGTTCGGCCGCTGCCCACGCAATCGCAAGGCCGTCGAAAGTGGCGGTGCCGCGTCCGATCTCATCGAGAATGACGAGGCTTTTTTCCGTCGCCTGATTGAGGATCGTCGCGGTTTCCACCATCTCCACCATGAAAGTGGAACGCCCGCGCGCCAGATCGTCCGCCGCACCGACGCGCGAAAACAATTTGTCCACGATGCCGATATGGGCGGATTCGGCGGGCACGAACGAGCCCATCTGCGCGAGAATGGCGATCAGCGCGTTCTGGCGCAGAAAGGTCGATTTGCCCGCCATGTTGGGGCCGGTGACGAGCCAGAGCCGGCCCGTGCTTTCGGGCGACAGATCGCAATCGTTGGGCACAAAGCGCGCGGAATTTTCCGATTCGAGTGCGGCTTCGACCACCGGATGACGGCCGCGCTCGATGCGGAATGCGAGGCTTTGATCGACAATCGGCCGCGCATAGCGGCGCGTGGCCGCAAGCTCGGCAAGTGCGGTGGAAACATCAAGCCGCGCAATCGCGCCCGCGGTTTGCGCCAGCGCGTTGCTCGCCTCCATCGTTTCCAGCACCAGCGCATCGAACAATTCGCGCTCGATTGCCAAGGCTTGATCGGCGGCTTGCGAGATGCGGGTGGCGAGCGTGGCAAGTTCATCGGTGGAAAAGCGCACCGCACTTCCGATGGTCTGGCGATGACGAAAGGTCTGGCGCAATTCGGCGGTTTGCAGCTTGTCGCCATGTTGCGGCGTCGTCTCGATGAAATAGCCGAGCACGCCATTGTGCTTGATCTTGAGCGAAACATTGGTCTCGTTCGCGATAGCGCGATTCAAGGCTCGCGATGACGCGGCGGCTTTCGTCGCGAAGCGCGCGCACATCATCGAGTGCTGCATTCGCGCCCGCGCGGATGAAGCCGCCGTCGCGCGCGAGAAACGGCGGTTCGGCCACCAGCATATGATCGAGTTTTCCGTGCAGCACCGAAGCGTTCGCGATGCCTTGCGAAAGATCGTCATGCGCGAGCGCGATTTCGCCGGGCGAAGCCTTGAGCGGATCACCGAGACCGCCGAGACGATCGCGCAAAGCGCGCGCGGCTTTCAGCCCGTCGCGCAAGGCCGCCAGATCGCGCGGACCGCCGCGGCCAACCGAAAGTCGTGCCAATGCACGCGCAATATCGGGCGCACGGCGAAGGTCTTCGCGCAAACTGCTTCTGAGATCGGGGTCTTCAACAAAATAAGCCACCGCATCGAGACGCGCGACGATTGCAGCGGGATCGGTGAGCGGCGATGACAAACGGTTCGCGAGTTCGCGCGCGCCCGCCGCCGTCACCGTGCGGTCAATGGTTGCAAGCAGCGAACCTGCGCGCGTGCCCGTCAGCGTTTCGGTGAGTTCGAGATTGCGGCGCGTGGCGGCGTCAATCGCCATGAAGGCTTGGGGTGCGGTTTGCGCAAGCGGTTTAAGGACGGGAAGTTTTCCCTTTTGCGTCAGTTCGAGGTAAGCGACCAGCGCGCCCGCAGCGGAAAGTTCCGCACGCGAAAAATTCCCGAACGCATCGAGTGCGGCCACCCGGTAAAGCGATTTCAGCGCCCGCTCGCCGGTGCCGGAATCGAATTTGATGGAGGGAAGCGGCGTCAGCGCCGGTCCCAACGATTTCAGCAAAGGTGCGAAACTTTCATCCGCCAGCAGCGCATCGGGCGCCAGCACTTCGCGGGGATCGAGCCGGGCCAGTTCGGCGGCGACGTCCGCCGCCGCCACAGCGCTCACCCTGAACTCGCCCGCCGACATATCCGCACTCGCGATGGCGAAGCCCCCGCCGGACCGGCCAAGGGCGGCCAGAATGTTGGCCGCGCGCGCCTCCAAGAGCGAATCCTCGGTCAGCGTGCCCGGCGTGACCAGCCGCACGACCTCCCGCTTCACCACCGATTTCGAGCCGCGCTTCTTGGCCTCGGCCGGGTCCTCCACCTGCTCGCAGACGGCCACCCGGAAGCCCTTGCGGATCAGCTTTTCCAGATATTGCTCGGCCGCATGCACCGGCACCCCGCACATGGGGATGTCGTCCCCCAGATGCTTGCCCCGTTTGGTGAGCGCGATGTCCAGCGCCTCGGCGGCGCGGGCGGCATCGGCGAAGAACAGCTCGTAGAAATCCCCCATCCGGTAGAACAGGAGATATTCGGGGTGTGCGGCCTTGATCTCCAGATATTGCGCCATCAGGGGCGTGCCGGAATCGGGGAGCTGCTCGTTCATGGAGGCGACGTTAGCATTTTTGGGCGAGACCCGTGGCGTTCGGCCCATTGAAACACAGAGGCCAAACGGCCGATATTCTGTGGATTGGTTCCACACGGAAGATTTCATGCCCACGATCAAACGGCCATCCTTCACCCAGGAAGAGGCGCTTGCATTCCACGCCGGCCCCAAGCCCGGCAAAATCGAGATCACCCCCACCAAGCCCATGGCGACGCAGAGGGATCTGAGCCTCGCCTATTCGCCGGGCGTGGCGGTGCCGGTGCGCGCCATCGCCGAGCGGCCCGACGCGGTTTACGACTACACCGCCAAGGGCAATCTGGTGGCCGTGATCTCCAACGGCACGGCGATTCTGGGGCTGGGCGATCTGGGGGCGCTGGCGTCGAAGCCCGTGATGGAAGGCAAGGCCGTTCTCTTCAAGCGCTTCGCCGATGTGGACGCCATCGATCTTGAGGTGGACACCACCGACATCGAGCAATTCATCGGCGCGGTGCGCTATCTGGGGCCGACCTTCGGCGGCATCAATCTGGAAGACATCAAGGCGCCCGATTGCTTCGTGATCGAAGAACGCTTGCGCGAACTCATGGACATTCCGGTGTTCCATGACGATCAGCACGGCACCGCGATTATTTCCTCGGCGGGTGTCATCAATGCGCTGCATCTGACGAACCGCAAGATCACCGACATCAAGGTCGTGGTGAACGGCGCGGGTGCGGCCGGCATCGCGTGCCTCGAATTGCTCAAGGCGATGGGATTGCCGAATGCCAACGCGATCCTGTGCGATTCCAAGGGTGTGGTCTATCGCGGCCGCACCGACGGCATGAACCAGTGGAAATCGGCGCATGCGGTGGAGACCAAGGCACGCAGCCTTTCCGATGCGCTGGTCGATTGCGATGTGTTTCTGGGCTTGTCGGTGAAGGATGCGGTGACAAAAGAGATGGTCAAGACGATGGCGAAAGCGCCGATCATCTTCGCCATGGCCAATCCCGATCCCGAAATCACGCCGGAGGATGTGCATGCCGTGCGGCCCGATGCGATTGTGGCGACGGGGCGCAGCGACTATCCCAATCAGGTGAACAACGTGCTGGGCTTCCCTTACATCTTCCGCGGCGCGCTGGACGTGCGCGCGCGCACCATCAACGAGGAAATGAAGATCGCCGCCGCCGAGGCGCTGGCCGAACTCGCGCGCGAGGATGTGCCGGATGAAGTGGCACTCGCCTATCTCGGCGCGCGGCCGGTTTACGGGCAGAACTACATCATTCCCACGCCGTTCGATCCGCGATTGATAAGCCGCGTGTCTTCGGCGGTTGCGGAAGCCGCGATCCGCACCGGCGTCGCCCGGCGCGAATTGAAGAATGCCGACACCTATCGCGATCAGCTTTCCGCACGGCTCGATCCTTCGGCCGCTTTGTTCCAGCGCATCACGGCCAGCGTGCGCGCGAATCCGAAGCGCGTCGTCTTTGCGGAAGGCGAAGAGGAATCGGTGATCCGTGCGGCGGCGGCGTTCCAGAATTCCGGCCTCGGCAAAGCGATCCTTGTGGGCCGCGAGGATGTGATCAAAAACCGGCATCGCCAAGGCGGGCGCCGAAGATGCCAATCTGGAAATCACCGTGCCCCATTCGGCGCGCGACGCCACGCAATATATCGACGTGCTGTTCAAGCGGCTGCAACGGCGCGGCGCGCTTTATCGCGATTGCGTGCGCATGGTGACGAATGATCGCAACGTCTATGCGTCGTGCATGTTGCTGTCGGGCGATGCCGAGGCGATGGTGACGGGTGTGACGCGCTCATATTCGCAGGCGTTGAACGATGTACGCCTTGTGCTCGATCCGCCGCGCGGCGAGCGCGCCATTGGCGTGAACGTGATTTTCGCGCGCGGGCGCGTGGTGTTCGTCGCCGATACGAGCGTGCACGAAATGCCGACATCGGAGGAACTGGCCGACATCGCGGTGCAGGCCGCGGCCGTGGCGCGGCGCTTCGGCTATACGCCGCGCGTGGCGCTGCTGGCATCGTCGACATTCGGCTTCCCGCGCAGCGAACGCAGCGAACGCATCGTGGAAGCGGTGAACATTCTGGACAAGCGTGGCGTCAGTTTCGAATATGACGGCGAAGTGGCTGCCGATGTGGCGCTCGACCGCGAGAAGCTGGCGCTCTATCCCTTCTGCCGGCTGACCGACACGGCGAATGTTCTCATCATGCCGGCGATCCATTCGGCATCGATCTCGACCAAGCTGCTGCAACAGGTGGGCGGCGTGAGCATGTTGGGGCCGCTGCTGGTGGGGCTGGAAAAATCCGTGCAGATCGCGCCGCTCAACGCGAAAATGAGCGAGATCTACAACGCGGCGGTGATTGCCGCACTTTAAGGACCGGCACTCATCGCAACGGCTTCCGCGAAATTCCGCGCGCGCTCGGCCGGAATGTCCATGGCGTCAAGGACTTGGGCCGGGCCGGGGCGGGTTGCCGCAAGGATCACCCTGATGCCGCGCGCGTGGGTGGATTTCAGGAACTTGCGCAGCGTGGCAGCGCCGGTGGAATCGATCAGCGGCACGCCTTCCATGTCGAGGATGATGGCCCGCGGCCTGCCGCCCGCGCGCGCAAGAACCTGCTCGAAATGGGCGGCGGCGCCGAAGAAGAACGGACCGTTCAGCTTGAAACTCTCCACGCCCGGCGGCAGCGCCTCGCGCTGCACCACCGCGCGGTTGGGCGAGGCGAATTCGTCCACATCCTTTTCGATCAGCGACAGATGCGTTTCGGCCTCAACCGCCTTTGCCATGCGGTGCATGAAGAGGAACGCCGCCATCACCATGCCCACGCCGATGGCGATGGAGAGATCGACAAACACGGTGAGCGCGAACGTCGCCGCCAGCACGGCGCGGTCGCCCAGGGGCCCCGCGAGAATGTTCCGGATCGCGCCGATCTCGGCCATGTTCCAGCACACGATCACCAGCACCGCACCTAGGGCAGCCAGCGGAATATAGGCGGCGAAGGGCGCGAACAGCGCCATCATCGCCAGTATCGAAAGCGAATGGACGATGCCGGCCAGCGGCGTCTTCGCCCCGGCGCGGATATTGGTGGCCGTGCGCGCGATTGCGCCGGTGGCGGGAATTCCGCCCATGCGTGGCGCTGGCGATATTGGCGATGCCTTGCGCGACCAGCTCCAGATTGGATCTGTGACGCCTGCCCGTCATGCCGTCCGCGACAACAGCGGAGAGCAGCGATTCAATGCCGCCAAGCGCGAAGATCGTGAACGCGCTCGGCAGCAACATGCGCATTTGCGCGAGATCGAAATGCGGCCAATGTGGTACCGGAAGCATGTTCGGGATTCCGCCGAAGCGCGTGCCGATGGTTTCGACGTCGAGATGAAACACAAGTGCCGCAAGCGATGCGGCCGCAATCGCAATCAGGAACATGGGCAGGCGCGGCGCATAGCGTCGCAACACGATGATGATCGCAAGCGCGCCGAGCGCAATCGCAAAGGCCGCGGCATTGAACGTGCCCGCGCCGGAAAGATAAGCCTGCCATTTGCCGAACACGTCGCCCGGCGCATGCGCGAGCCGCAAGCCAAGGAGATCGCCGATCTGGCTTGTGAAGATGATGACCGCGATACCCGACGTGAAACCCGTGACCACGGGATAGGGCACATATTTGATGAAGGTGCCGATGCGCGAAAGCCCGGCCGCGATCAGCATCACGCCCGCCATGATGGTGGCGACGACCAATCCGTCGTAACCGAATTTCTGGATGACGTTGAAAACGACGACGACGAACGCGCCCGTCGGACCGCCGATCTGAAAGCGGCTGCCGCCGAGCGCGGAAATGACAAGGCCCGCGATCACGGCGGTGAAGAGTCCGCGCTCGGGTGCGGCGCCACTCGCAATCGCCAGCGCCATCGATAGCGGCAGGGCGACGACCGCGACCGTCACGCCGGCCAACACATCGGCGCGCAAATCGCGCGCGCCATAACCCTCCAGCATCGCGCTGACGAGCTTCGGGATGAACATGTGCCACTCGCGCGCGCGGGAGGGCGCGTGCGGGCCGGGTTTCGCCAGAGTATCCATGGCTATCGCCTGTTTAGTGATGTAAAATATCTATATTGTAGTGGAAATTACCAAATATCATCCGGGGCCGGGCGAGGCCATGCGCCAAGTCAACCCAGCATGGCTGCCTTGCGCCAAAGTAAGGCTCTTCCTATATACCCCCTAGGATCGGCGGGGACTTCGCTTCGCGCCGGTTTTGTCAATGAAATCAATGGGGATGGGCCGGAAGGCGCTCATGCGAGGCCAGGACCCCGTCCGCTAAAGGAAGGATACGAACATGGCGAAGGTCATCGGCATTGACCTGGGCACCACCAATTCCTGCGTGGCTGTCATGGAGGGCTCGGCCCCCAAAGTAATCGAGAACGCGGAGGGCGCGCGAACCACCCCCTCCATCGTTGCCTTCTCCGGCGACGGCGAACGCCTCGTCGGACAGGCCGCCAAACGGCAGGCCGTCACCAATCCCGAATTCACCTATTTCGCCATCAAGCGGCTGATCGGGCGGCGCTTCGAAGATCCCATGACCAAGAAGGACATGGGCATGGTGCCGTACAAGATCATCAAGGCGGACAATGGCGATGCCTGGGTCGGCGGACGCGACGGCAAGAAATATGCGCCGAGCGAAATCTCCGGCTTCATTCTTCAGAAGATGAAGGAAACCGCCGAAGCCTATCTCGGCGAGAAGGTGACGCAGGCGGTCATCACCGTGCCGGCATACTTCAACGACGCCCAACGCCAGGCGACGAAAGACGCCGGCAAGATCGCAGGGCTGGAAGTTCTGCGCATCATCAACGAGCCGACCGCGGCAGCACTCGCTTACGGCATGGACAAGAAGGGCGCCGGCCAGACCATCGCGGTCTATGACCTCGGCGGCGGCACCTTCGACGTGTCGGTGCTGGAAATCGGCGACGGCGTGTTCGAAGTGAAATCCACCAATGGCGACACGTTCCTCGGCGGCGAGGATTTCGACCAGCGGCTGGTCGGCTATCTGGCCGATGAGTTCAAAAAGGAATCCGGCATCGATCTGCGCACCGACCGGCTGCCCTTGCAGCGGCTGAAGGAAGCCGCCGAAAAGGCGAAGATCGAATTGTCGAGCGCGATGCAGACCGAAGTGAACCTGCCCTTCATCACGGCGGATGCGAGCGGGCCGAAGCATCTGACCATGAAGATCACGCGCGCCAAGCTGGAAGCGCTGGTCGATGACCTCATCCAGAAAACCATCGCGCCGGTGAAGCAGGCGCTGAAGGATGCGGGCGTTTCCGCCAACCAGATCGACGAAGTGATTTTGGTCGGCGGCATGACGCGCATGCCCAAGGTTCAGGATGTGGTCAAGCAATTGTTCGGCAAGGAGCCGCACAAGGGCGTCAACCCCGATGAAGTGGTGGCGATCGGTGCGGCCATTCAGGCGGGCGTGCTGAAGGGCGAAGTGAAGGATGTGCTTCTGCTCGACGTGACGCCGCTTTCGCTCGGCATCGAGACGCTGGGCGGCGTGTTCACGCGGCTGATCGAGCGCAACACGACGATCCCGACGAAGAAGTCTCAGGTGTTCTCGACGGCCGAAGACAATCAGACCGCGGTGACCATCCGCGTGTTCCAGGGCGAGCGCGAAATGGCGGCGGACAACAAGCTGCTCGGCCAGTTCGATCTTGTCGGCCTGCCGCCGGCACCTCGCGGCGTGCCGCAGGTGGAAGTGACGTTCGACATCGATGCCAACGGCATTGTGTCCGTCACGGCGAAGGACAAAGCCACGTCCAAGGAACAGCAGATCCGCATCCAGGCGAGCGGCGGGCTTTCCGATGCCGACATCGACAAGATGGTCAAGGAAGCCGAGAGCCACGCGGCCGAGGACAAAAAGCGCCGCGCGCTGGCGGAGGCGAAAAATCAGGGCGATGCGCTGATCCATTCGACCGAGAAGGCGCTGACCGATCACGGCGACAAGGTGGATGCGGGCGAACGCAGCAATATCGAAAACGCCATCGCAGCGCTCAAGGAAGCGGTGAAGACCGAGGATGTGGAGTCGATCGAGGCCAAGACGCAGGCGCTTGCGCAAGCCTCGATGAAGCTCGGCGAGGCGATGTACAAGGCGCAGCAGGCCGAACAGGGCGGCGGCGAAGCCCCGGCCGATGGCGGCGCAAAACCGGACGACAATGTTGTCGATGCCGAATTTTCGGAAGTCGATGACGACAAGAAAAAGGGCGCGGCGTAAACCGATAACCGCCGATGAAGCGCTGCTATTACGACACGCTCGGTTGCAAGAAGGGCGCCTCGATCGAAGAGATCAAGGCGTCCTATCGCAAACTGGCCAAAGAGCTTCATCCCGACAAGAACCACGGCAACATCGAATTCGAACACAAGTTCAAGGAAATCAACGAAGCCTATGACGTCCTGAAGGACGATCAGAAGCGCGCCGCTTACGACCGCTTCGGCCATGCCGCCTTCGAGCATGGCATGGGTAATGGGCGCGGCCAGGGCAATCCGTTCGATTTCGCGTCGTCCTTCACCGATGTGTTCGACGATCTCTTCGGCGAGTTCATGGGCGGCAGGCGCGCGCGGCGGCAAAATCGCGGCGCGCGATTTGCGCTACAATCTCGAAATCAGTCTGGAAGAAGCGTTTCGCGGGCGGCAAGCGCAGATCAAAGTGCCGAGTGCGGTTGCCTGCGAAGCGTGCAGCGGCACAGGTGCGGAGAGCGGCACGAAGCCCGAGCAATGCCCGACATGCTCCGGCATCGGCAAGGTGCGCGCGCAGCAGGGCTTCTTCACCATCGAGCGCTCCTGCCCCAATTGCCGCGGGCAGGGCCGCATCATCCGCAATCCGTGCAAGACATGCCGCGGTTCGGGCCATGTGCAGAAAGAGCGCACGCTGGCGGTGGATATTCCCGCGGGCGTCGAGGAAGGAACGCGCATCCGGCTGGCGGGCGAAGGTCAGGCGGGCGTGAATGGCGGGCCGACGGGCGATCTCTACATTTTCATTTCGGTGACGCCGCACCAGATTTTCCAGCGCGACGGGCACGATCTTTATTGCCGCGCGCCGGTGAGTTTCATCACGGCGGCACTCGGCGGCGCAATCGAAGTGCCCACACCCGATGGCGGACGCACGAAGGTCAGCATGCCGGAAGGCACACAAACCGGCCACCAGTTCCGCATGCGCGGCAAAGGCATGCCGGTGCTGCGCGGCGGCGGCATCGCGGGCGATCTTTATGTCGAGGTCGCGGTGGAAACGCCGGTGAAACTTTCCAAGAAACAGAAAGAATTGCTGCGCAATTTCGAAAAGGAAAGCGCGCCGGGAAGCCAGCCCGAATCCGAAGGCTTCTTCGCCAAGGTCAAGGAATTCTGGGACGGCGGGCGGGGTAGATCTGCGCCAAGGAGAATGTTCTCACGCGGAGGCGCGGAGACGCGGAGTTCTTTCCACTTTCGAAACCGCGACCATTTCGAAGGTTTTTGGCGCGCAAAGCGCGCCAGTCTTCTGCTCCGCGTCTCCGCGGCTCCGCGTGAATCAATTCCAGTTGACTTAACCGCGCTCCAGCAACGTGTTCATGTTCGGCAATCCTTCCGCCGGTTTGAACATCGTGGCGTAATCGATCCCTTCCAGAAATTGTTTTGTGGCGGTGCGCGCCGCACCCAGCGCGATGCGGTCGATCCCCGCGCCCGCGCTCAACCGGCGCACGCCCGCCGCTTTCATCTCGGCAAAAGACGGAACGCCGGACCAGAAGAGAATGTTGAGCGGCAGATCGACCTCGTCGGCAATCGCGCGCATGTCGGCGGCGGCGGTCGCGGCGGGCGCGAAGAAACCGTCGGCGCCCGAACTTTTGTAGAGCTGGCCGCGCGAAATCGTTTCGCGCAGCATGGCTTCGGGCGGGGTGAGTTTCTTGAGGTAAACATCGGCGCGCGCATTGATGAAAAGGTCGGAGCCCTTTTTGTGCGCGGCGTTCTTGATCGCTTCGATCTTGCGCGCCGTGAGATCGGCGCGAGTTTGTCGCCATCTTCCAGATTGATGCCCGCCACGCCCATGTCGATGAGCGCGGACGCGTAATCGGCGACTTTCGCAGGCTCGTTCGAATAGCCCGCTTCGCTATCCACGCTCACCGGGATTTTCACCACGCGCAGGATTTCGGCGACGGCGGCAAGCAGGATCGCGGGCGTCAGCGCCTCGCCATCGGGATAGCCATGCGCCCAGGCGACCGCGGCACTCGACGTGGCAATCGCGGACGCGCCGCAATCCTCCACCAGCCGCGCGCTTGCCGCATCCCAGGCATTGGGCAGCAACAGCAATTTTCCGGGGGCGTGCAGATCGCGGAAGGGGCGAAGTTCGACATGGCAATCTCCTCAATGCGGGAGCGCGCATCTTAGAAGCGAACGCGGAAATTGTCAGCGTATGAAACTGCCGAATTCGCCGTTTCATGGCTGGAATGCAAAACAATCCAATCACGTCATGGCCGCCCTTGTGGCGGCCACCCATACCCTCTGTGTAGCAGGGTGTAATGGGTCGCCGGGACAAGCCCGGCGATGACGAATAGTTTTACTCCGCGGCTTCGGCCAATTGCGGTGCGGCCTGAAGAACGTCCGCGCCGACATGGGCCTCGAACTTCTTGAAGTTCTCGCGGAACATGGAGACGAGCTTCTTGGCCTGCGCGTCGTAAGCCGGCCTTGTCGGCCCAGGTGTCGCGCGGGTTCAGGATCTTCGCATCCACGCCCGGCACCGACACCGGCACGCGGAAGCGGAAATGCGGATCGACGCGCATCTCGACATTGGCGAGCGTGCCGTCGAGTGCGGCGGCCAGCAAGCGCGCGCGTCGCCTTGATCGGCATGCGGTAGCCGACGCCGAACGCGCCGCCCGTCCAGCCGGTGTTCACCAGCCAGCAATCGGCCTGATGCTGGCCGATGAGATCGCGCAGCAGATTGCCGTATTCGGTCGGATGACGCGGCATGAAGGGCGCGCCGAAGCAGGTGGAGAATGTCGGCTGCGGTTCCTTGCCGAGGCCCTTTTCCGTGCCCGCCACTTTCGCGGTGAAGCCGGAGAGGAAGTGATACATCGCCTGGCTGACGGCGTGAGCTTGGCGATCGGCGGCAGCACGCCGAACGCATCGGCCGTCAGCATGATGACGTTCTTCGGATGGCCCGCGATGCCGGTCGTCGCTGGCATTCGGGAATGAAATCGATCGGATAGGCCGCGCGCGTGTTTTCCGTGTAGCGGCCGTCATCGAGATCGAGTTCGCGGGTGATCGGGTCCATCACCACGTTTTCCAGCACCGTGCCGAAGCGCTGCGTGGTGGCGAAAATCTCGGGCTCGGCTTCGCGGCGAAAGCTTGATCACCTTCGCATAGCAGCCGCCTTCGAAATTGAAGACGCCGTTTTCGCTCCAGCCATGCTCGTCGTCGCCGATCAGCGTGCGCGAGGCATCGGCCGACAGCGTGGTCTTGCCGGTGCCGGAGAGGCCGAAGAAGATCGCCGCATCGCGGTTCTTGCCGACATTGGCCGAGCAATGCATCGGCATCACGCGCTTGGGCGGCAGCAGATAATTCAGGATCGTGAAGACCGATTTCTTCATCTCGCCGGCATAGGACGTGCCGCCGATCAGAACGATCTTCTTGGTGAAATTCACCGCGATCACGGTGCCGCTCTCGCAGCCATGGATTTTCGGATCGGCGTGGAAGCCGGGAAGATCGATGATGGTGAATTCGGGCACGAAGCCGTCATGCTCGCCCGCGCGCGGCTCGATCAGCAGATGCTGGATGAAGAGCGAATGCCAGGCGAGTTCCGTCACCACCCGCACCGGCAAGCGATGCGTGGGATCGGCGCCGCCGAACAGGTCCTGCACGAACAGCTCGCGGCCCTGCGCGTAGGACATCATGGAATGGATAGAGCGCATCGAAGGCGCGGGCGTCATCGCCTTGTTGTTGTCCCACCAGATATGATCTTCGCTCGCCGCATCCTTGACGACGAATTTGTCGGAGGCCGAGCGGCCGGTGTGCTGGCCGGTGAGGACCACGATGCGGGCCGTATCTTGGCGACATGGCCTTCGCCGCGGGCCACCGCGCGCTCGTAAAGCTCGGGCGCGGTCAGATTCCAATGGACGCTTTTCAGATTGCGAAAGCCCTGATTTTCAAGGCCATAGGCGCTTGGATGCCGCCCGTCCTGAGACATGATCGCTCCTCGAATCTACCCCACGGCAATATCCGGCCTTTTGCCCGGCCTTGCCGGCAACAATAGGCCATTTAGCCCAAACCACCTACACGCGGAGGCGGCCGAAACTGGCAAGGCGGCCCTTGGTCTACAGTGAAAGACCAATCGCCGCGCCTTTCGCCCCGGGCGGGGCAAGGCTAAGACAGGCCATGGCGCTTTCCGACGAAGAACTCGAACGCTACGCCCGCCACATCGTGCTGCGCGAGGTGGGCGGGCCGGGACAGGCCAGGCTTGCCGCCGCCAAAGTGCTGGTGGTGGGGGCGGGGGGCCTGGGCAGCCCGGTGATCCTTTATCTGGCGGCGGCCGGGGTGGGCACCATCGGGATCGTGGATTTCGACGCCGTTTCGCTCTCCAATCTGCAACGGCAGATTGCGCACAGAACTGTGGATATCGGCCGGCCCAAGACGGAGTCCGCCGCGCGACGCCGCCATGCGCCATCAATCCCGGCGTGAAGATCGAGGCGCACCAGACGCGGCTGACCGCGTGAGAACGCCGCCGGACCTGATCGCGGCCTACGACATCGTGGCCGACGGCTCGGACAATTTCGCCACGCGCTTTCTCATCAATGATGCGTGCTATTTCGCGAAGAAAACGCTGGTGTCGGCGGCGGTGACGGAATTCGACGGGCAACTCGCGACCTTCAAGCCGCATGCGGGCGAATATCCCTGCTATCGCTGCATCTTCCCCGAACCGCCGCCGCCGGGAACCGCACCATCATGCTCGGAGGCGGGCGTGCTGGGTGCAGCCGCGGGCGTCATGGGCACGTTGCAGGCGCTGGAGATCATCAAGGAGATCACGGGCGTGGGCGAAACACTGGCGGGTTATCTGTTGATCTATGAAGCGCTCGCCGCGCGCTTTCGCAAAGTGAAAGTGAATCCCGATCCGGCTTGTCCGCTGTGTGGAGAAAATCCCTCGATCACGCGATATAGAATCATTGCGAAAAGAATTTATCCATTTTCGTCATGGCCGCCCTTGTGGCGGCCACCCATATCCTCCGTCCAGACGGGTGTTCATGGGTGGCCGGGACTTCGCCCGGCCATGACGTGTAGGGGGCAGTTAATCAGATAGTAGAAACCGCTAATGCGCCGCATCCCAATTGGCGGCGGCGCGGGCTTCGACGGTGAGCGGCACGGATAATTCGAGCGCGGGCAGCGCGGCCTTCTCCATCACCGCGCTCACAACCTTGCAGGTTTGCTCGGCTTCCTTGTCGGGCGCTTCGAACACCAGTTCGTCATGCACCTGCAACAGCATTTTCGCTTTGAGCTTTTTCGCGGCCAGTGCATCGGGCACGCGGATCATGGCGCGGCGGATGATGTCGGCGGCGGAGCCCTGAATGGGCGCGTTGATCGCGGCGCGCTCCGCACCTCCGCGATGGCCGGGAATCGGGCGAGTTGATTTCGCGGATATGGATGCGCCGCCCGAACAGGGTTTCGACATAGCCATGTTCGCGCGCGAATTCCTTGGTCGCTTTCCATGTAATCGCGGATGCCGGGGAAGCGCTCGAAATATTTCTTGATGTAGGCGCTCGCCTCCTCGCGCCCGATGCCGAGCTGATTGGCGAGCCCGAAACCGGAAATGCCATAGACGATGCCGAAATTGATGGCCTTGGCGCGGCGGCGCACTTCGGGCGGCATGCCCTTGACCGGCACGCCGAAGATTTCCGATGCCGTCATCGCGTGAATATCGAGCCCTTCGGCAAAGGCTTTTTTGAGCTGCGGAATATCGGCGATGTGCGCGAGCAGGCGCAATTCGATCTGGCTGTAATCGGCGCTGATGAGTTTTGCGCCCTTGGCCGCGATGAAGGCGGTGCGGATCTTGCGGCCCTCTTCGGTGCGGATGGGGATGTTCTGCAAATTGGGATCGGTGGAGGCGAGCCGCCCGGTCGATGTGGACGCCATCGCAAACGATGTATGCACGCGGCCGGTTTGCGGATTGACGTAAGAGGGCAGCGCGTCGGTATAGGTGCCGCGCAATTTCGCCAGCGTGCGCCAGTCGAGAACCTTCTGCGCGATCTCATGGCCCTGTGCGGCCAGGTCTTCCAGCACATCGACATCGGTGGACCACGCGCCGGTCTTGGTTTTGCGCCCGCCGGGAATTTTCTGGCGGTCGAACAGGATTTCGCCAAGCTGCTTGGGCGAGCCGATATTGAATTCGCCGCCCGCGAGCTTGTGAATCTCGCTTCTCCAGTTTCACCATGTCTTTCGCGAAATCGTTGGAGAGCTTGCGCAGCAGATCGGCGTCGATGACGATGCCCGCGCGCTCCATATCCGCCAGCACCGGCACCAGCGGGCGCTCCAGCGTTTCATAGACGGTGACCTTGCCTTCCGCGATCAGCTTCGGTTTCAAGAGCGCGTGCAGGCGGAAGGTGACATCGGCATCTTCGGCGGAATAGCGCGTGGCTTCCTTCAGCGGCACGGCGTCGAAGGTGATCTTGTCCTTGCCTTTGCCCGCGACATCGCTGAACGCGATGGGCTTGTGGGCGAGATGCAATTGCGACAATTCATCCATGCCGTGGCCATGCAGCCCCGCTTCGAGAACATAGGACATCAGCATCGTATCGTCGAAGGGCGCGACGCGAATGCCGCGCTGCGCGAAAATCAGAAAATCATATTTCAGATTCTGCGCGATCTTGAGAACGCTGTCGTCTTCCAGCAGCGGCTTCAGGCGCTTGAGCACATCTTTCTCGTCAAGCTGCTCGATCTTGCCGGTGTTGCCGAGGTCAAGGCCGTCCGCCGCGCGATGCCCGCACGGGATGTAACAGGCTTCATTGGGCGCCACCGCCAGCGACACGCCGCAGAGCCCCGCCTGCATCGCATCGAGCGAGGTGGTTTCGGTATCGACGCAGACGCGGCCCACTTCGTTCGCACGCGCGATCCAGTGATCGAGGCGCTTGAGCGTCGTCACGGTTTCGTAGGCGTCGTGATCGATTGCTTTCACCAGCGCGCCGCGATCCATCACAGCACCGGGCGCGCCTGCTGCATTTCCTCCCCCTGCAAGGGGGAGGTCGGAGTGCGCAGCGCTCCGGGTGGTCGGGGCCTGCCCCCTCCCTGAGACGTCCTTCGCCTCGCTTCGGACGTTTCCTCCGCCTTTCGGGGAGGGATCGAAGACGCCTCAATCGCATCCGGATCGTCAATGCCGTAATGGGAGGCCGCGCGGCGCGTCAGCGAATTGAATTCCATCGCTTTCAGAAATCCGATCAGCGTTGCCGGATCGGGCTCGCGCGTACCGAACGTATCCGCACTCACCTTGACCTTTACGTCATCTTCCAGCGTCACAAGGCGCTTGGAGACGCGCGCAAGCTCGGCATGTTCGATCAGCGCCTCGCGCCGCTTGGGCTGTTTGATTTCGCCCGCGCGCTTCAGCAGCGTTTCCAGATCGCCATATTGATTGATGAGTTCGGCCGCCGTTTTCACGCCGATGCCGCGCACGCCGGGCACATTGTCGGCGGAATCGCCGGCCAGCGCCTGCACCTCGATCACTTTCGACGGCGGCACGCCGAATTTCTCCATCACTTCGGCCGAAGCGATGCGCTTGTTCTTCATCGTGTCGAGCAATTCGACCTTGCCGTCCACGACCAACTGCATCAGGTCCTTGTCGGACGAAACAATCGTGACTTTCGCGCCCACCTCGCGCGCGATCCGCGCATAGGTGGCGATCAGATCGTCGGCCTCCCATCCCGCTTCCTCGATGGCGGGCACGCCGAAGGCGCGCGTGGCATCGCGCACCAGCGGAAATTGCGGGATCAGATCTTCCGGCGGTTCGGGGCGGTTGGCTTTATATTCGGGGTAGAAATCGTTGCGGAATGTTTTGCGCCCCGCATCGAAGATCACGGCAAGGTGCGTCGGCGCATCGCCGCCCTTGGTGTCTTCCAACAGCTTCCACAGCATGTTGCAATAGCCGGAAACAGCACCCGTCGGCAGGCCGTCGGATTTGCGGCTGAGCGGCGGCAGCGCGTGATAGGCGCGGAAGAGATAGCCCGAACCGTCGATCAGGTAGAGGTGGTCGCCTTTTTTGAGCCCGGCCGCCGTCAATGGGCGTGCGCCCCTTCCCGCAGCACGAAGCGGCGGTCGCAATAGGGACATTCGACGTAAGTCTCGTCGCCCATCTCCAGATAGACGCGCGGATGGCCGAGCGCGCCGCCGCCCCCGTCGCAATTGACCCGCGTGTTATCGACTTCAATCGTTTCAGGCACTTCCACAGGCATGACGACATTCCCGGTTTCAGGCGGGCGGATCATAGCCGGGGAAAGCGCGGCTGCAACTGCCTTGGAAAGGCGGGGCTTCGCGGGCTAGGGTGCGGGTTATGGTCGTATTGAATCGCATCTATACGAAGACCGGCGACAAGGGCACGACTGCGCCTGGGCGACGGCACGCGCCTGCCCAAGCATGCGCTGCGGATTGCCGCTTACGGCACGGTCGATGAAACCAATGCGGCGCTGGGGATCGCGCGGCTTGAGGCGCAAGGCGCGCTGGACGAAATGCTTGCGCGCATCCAGAACGATCTCTTCGATCTGGGTGCCGATCTCTGCGTGCCCGAAACGGCCAAGCGCGCGGAGGGGCGATTGCGGATTGCGGACGCGCAAGTCGAAAGGCTGGAGCGCGAAATCGATGCGATGAACGCGGAGCTATCGCCGCTCACATCTTTCGTGTTGCCGGGTGGAACGCGCGGCGGCGGCGCATCTGCATCTGGCGCGCACGATCTCGCGGCGCGCGGAACGGCTGATGGTGGAACTGGCTGCGCAAGAACCGATTGGCGAGCCCGCGCTCAAATATATCAACCGGCTATCGGATCATCTGTTCGTCGCGGCGCGCTTTGCCAATGGCAAGGGCGAAGGCGATGTTCTCTGGGTTCCGGGCGGCAGCGTAGCGCAATCGGAAAGTGTGAAGCGTTTTCCGTCCGATTGCGCGAAATCATCAATCGTCGTGCGGGCCCGCGCGGCGACCGAACAGAAACGCCAGGATCACGCCGATGACGCCGGTGACGCCCCAGCCCGGCAGCGCCATGACGCTGTAAGTCCAGCCCGCGAGGAATGTGGGAAAACTTCTGCCGATCCAGGATTTGAATCCCGCATCGCCCGCTTTGTCGAGGATCGCCCAGACCTGATCGATCGAGCGCACCGTGATCTGGCCGCCATGCTCCAGCGACGTGACGATATCCGCGCCCAGAAGCATGATCGCAAAGACAATCAAAATCAGGCTGATGAAACGAAGCGCCACAAACATCGCAAGGACCCCCCGAAATCTCGCGGCGGTGAGCCAGCCGCACGACAAAAGCGTACAGAGCCCGCCGCCCGCGCACAAGAATGATGAAGATCAGTTAACCATGCATCGCAGTCACATCGCGCGCGTCATGTCACTTTTCTGCAAGCCCTGCGGCGCCAATTGCACGCGCTTTAAGCAGCGCCGCTTAAATTAGATGCAGTCGCTTGCGGCCTCAAGGTGCTGGATAGGGCGTGCCGTCCTTGTGCGTGAACCAGCCATCGGAGCGGTCGAGCAGCATGTCGATATCGGGATAGGTGCAGACATCGCGCGTTGGCGCGCGCGTTCCGATCTCCAGATACATTGCGATCTCGCCGCTCTTGTTGATGAGGTGATGGCCGTTCGGCGCGTTCTTCGGAAACGCCGCGCAATCGCCGCCGCGCAAAATTTCCTCGCCCGCATCGGTGATGAGCGTGAGTTCGCCGGAAATCACATAGACGAATTCATCTTCCGCCGAATGCCAATGGCGCTGGCTCGACCACGCGCCAGGCGGAAGTTGCGTGAGGTTCACGCCGAAATCGGTGAGCCCGCCCGCGTCGCCCAAACCCTGCTTGGTGCGCTCCTTCGCCATTTCGTTGAACGGCGGCGGATAGGTGGAGCCTTTGCGCTTGTGAACGGTTGAGATGTCTATCTTGGGCATATCACGCCGCCTTTCCGCGCGTGCGCGCCTTGGGCAGATCGATGGGCAATTCCGCATTCATCTTCTGAAGCGCTTCGTCGATGACCCACATTTGAGAACTATGACGAAGATCGAGCAGCCGCCGGATGGAATTTTCCGGCATGCCGAGTTGCTGTGCGAGCTTGATCTTCGACCAGCGATGGCTGCGCATCGCTTCATAGACGGCCAGTTTCGCGGTGACGAGCGAAGGCAATGCCACACGCTCGCCCTTGAAAGGCGGGCGCGGGATCGCCATTCCCGCTTTCACATAACCTTCCAGTGCCGCAATCAGGCAGTCCTTCGCATTCTCGAACGCTTCTTCCTTCGTTTCGCCTTCGGTCAACGCTTCCGGCACATCGGGAAAGCGCACAAGCCACCAGCCGTTTTTCTGACGTTCCAGTTTGTAGGGATAGCCGAATGCGACATTTGCCATGCTAGTTCTCCAGATCACCGCGTGTGAGGCCAAGCTGATCGAGCATGGCCTTGAGCAGTCCGGGGCCGATTTCCTTGCGCCGGTCCTTCAGCGTCGTGAACCGGCTTCCATAATAGAGCCGGCCATGACTGCCTTTACCGTGGCCCGTGTCGAACGAGACGGCGACGCCGTTCTTGCGCCCGGTCTTCTTTATTTTGCGCTCGAATTCGTGGCCGTTCACACAGAAAAGATCGCACATATGTGTGCGAATGTCCAGCCGCCGATGCAAAGAAAAAGCCGCCCGTGTCCCCACGAGCGGCTCTGTCGTGACGGATTGCGATTTAGCCGGCGGCGGGCGCTTCGCCTTCGGGCTTTTTCTTGGTGAGGTCTTCGCCGGTCGTCTGATCGACCGCTTTCATGGAAAGCCGCACCTTGCCGCGATCGTCGAAGCCGAGCAGCTTCACCTTCACGGCCTGGCCTTCCTTGACCACATCGGACGTCTTGCCGACGCGCTGGGCGGCAAGTTCGGAGATATGGACAAGCCCGTCCTTCGGCCCGAAGAAATTCACGAAGGCGCCGAAATCCATCACCTTGACGACCTTGCCGTCATAGATCTCGCCGATCTCGGGTTCGGCCACGATGGATTTGATCCACTTCAGCGCGGCGCGGATCGATTCGCCGTCCGCCGATGCCACCATCACGGTGCCGTCATCCTCGATGTTGATCTTGGCGCCGGTCTTTTCCACGATCTCGCGGATCACCTTGCCGCCCGAGCCGATCACTTCGCGGATCTTGTCGGTCGGAATGTGGATCACTTCGATGCGCGGGGCATGTTCGCCGAGCTGGTCGCGCGAATTGGTGATCGCCTTGGCCATTTCGCCGAGGATGTGCAGACGCCCGCCCTTGGCCTGTTCGAGCGCGACGCCCATGATCTCTTCGGTGATGCCGGCGATCTTGATGTCCATCTGCAGCGATGTGACGCCGATCTCGGTTCCGGCGACCTTGAAATCCATGTCGCCCAGATGATCTTCGTCGCCGAGGATGTCCGACAGACACCGCATAGCGGCTGCCTTCGAGGATCAATCCCATGGCGATGCCCGCGATGGGCCGCTTCAGCGGCACGCCCGCATCCATCAGCGCGAGCGAGGTTCCGCACACCGTCGCCATCGAAGACGAGCCGTTGGATTCGGTGATTTCGGAAACGACGCGCAGCGTGTAGGGAAATTCTTCCTTCGCCGGGAGCAGCGGATGGATTGCGCGCCAGGCAAGTTTGCCGTGGCCGATTTCGCGGCGTGCCGGCGCGCCCATGCGGCCCGTCTCGCCCACCGAATAGGGCGGGAAATTGTAATGCAGCATGAAGCTGCTGCTTGGAGGTGCCTTCGAGCGAATCGACGAATTGCTCGTCCTCGCCGGTGCCGAGCGTGGCAACGACGAGCGCCTGCGTTTCGCCGCGCGTGAAAAGCGCGGAACCATGCGTGCGCGGCAGCGTGCCGACTTCGGCAACGATGGGCCGCACGGTGACAAGATCGCGCCCGTCGATGCGCTTCTTGGTGTCGAGCACCGAATTGCGCATCACTTCGGCTTCCAGATCGTGGAACAGATTGCCGAAATCCTTGGCGCTGATCTTGCCGTCACCTTCGCCGACGAAATATTCCGACGTCTTCGCCTTGATTTCGGCGATGCGGTCGCGGCGCAGATGCTTTTCGGGAATCTGGAACGCACCGGCCAGATTGATGGCGGCGATCTTGCGGATCTCGTCCAGAATCGGCGCATTGGTATTGACCGGAACCGGACGCGGTTCCTTCGCGGCCTTCTCGGCGAGGCGGATGATCGCGTCGATCACCGGCTGCATGCCGCGATGGCCGAACATGACCGCGCCGAGCATGACGTTTTCCGACAATTCCTTGGCTTCGGATTCCACCATCAGCACCGCATCGGCGGTGCCGGCCACGACGAGATCGAGCGCCGAAAGTCGGCATTTCGTCGATCTGCGGATTGAGCTTGTATTCGCCGTCGATGTAGCCGACGCGCGCAGCCCCGATCGGCCCCATGAAGGGAATGCCGGAGATGGTGAGTGCGGCGGACGCCGCCACCAGCGCCACGATATCGGGATCGTTTTCGAGGTCGTGGCGAGAGCACCTGCACCACAACTTGCGTTTCGTTGCGATAGCCATCGGCGAACAGCGGACGGATGGGACGGTCGATCAGCCGCGAGATCAGCGTCTCGCGTTCGGTCGGCGCGCGTTCGCGCTTGAAATAGCCGCCGGGGATTTTGCCGGCCGCGTAATAACTTCTCCTGATAATTCACAGTGAGCGGAAAGAAATCGATGCCTTCCTTCGGCGCCCTGGCGCCAACCGCCGTTGCCAGCACGACCGTCTCGCCATAGGTGGCCAGCACCGCGCCGTCGGCCTGCCGCGCGACGCGGCCGGTTTCGAGCGTGAGCTTGCGCCCCCCCATTCGATTTCTTCACGTACGATATTGAACATTTTTTCGTTCCTTCATTTCCCAAAGCCGGATTGCCCCGGGGCGTGCTTTCTTGAATTTGGCCTATCGCTTCGCTGCTTGAGGCCATTTCGAGTCATCTCAAAGAAAGCAATTGTGCGCGCCCGCGACCATCGCGAACGCGCGGCAGTTTCCGCGATTGTGAAAACGCGGGTTTCAGCGCCTGAGACCCAGCCGCGAAATGAGCGCGTTCGTAACGCTTCTCATCATTGGCCTTGATGTAGTCGAGCAGGCGGCGGCGCGTCGAGACCATCTTGATGAGGCCGCGGCGCGAATGATTGTCCTTGGCGTGCGTCTTGAAGTGCTCGGTCAGATTGGTGATGCGCTCGGAGAGCACGGCCACCTGCACTTCGGGCGAGCCTGTGTCGTTCGCCCCGGTCGCGTAGTCCTTGATTACTTCTGCTTTGCGTTCGGTCGTAATTGTCATTCGGTCATCCAGTTCCAAAGTTGAAAACACGAAACGGCCTGAGCTCCCCGGCCGCAAGTTCGGCGAGCGCAACGGGCTCGCCATCCGCGGTCGAGAGAAAGACCGTGAGCCCTTGAAGATCGTCGCTGGAAGAAGTGGCGTCCGCGATGCGGGCGAACAGATTCGCGCGCATCAGGATCGGATTGCCGCTACGAAGGCGAACCGCATCCGGACCCGAGACGGCCAGCGCCGGGATGCCGTCCAGCGCGGTCGCAATGGGCCTCAAGTGCTCAAAAGCGGCCGGACTATGCATAAAACCCCTCAGCGTTTCCAGGGGGATCGCGTCTTTCTCCTGAAATCCGCCGATGGCGGTGCGCCGCAGCTGGCTGACATGGCCCACGGTGCCCAGCGCCCGGGCGATATCGCGCACCCAGGCCCGGACGTAAGCCCCTTTGCCGCAACGCATTTCGAAGACGGCGTGGTCGGGATCGGGGATGTCTATGAGGCGCACCTCGTGCACCGAAATGGTGCGGGGCTCCAGTTCCACCGGCCTCACCCTCGCGGGCCAGATCATAGGCCCGCTCGCCCATCGACCTTGATGGCGGAGTAGATGGGCGGGGTCTGGACGATCTCGCCGGTGAAGCGGGGGATCGCGGCCTCGATGGCCTCGCGCGTGGGCCGGACGGCGGAGATTTCGGTGACGGCACCTTCGGCATCGTCGCTGTCGCGGCCCTCGCCCCAGCGCGGCGGTGAAGCGATAGGTCTTCTCAGCGTCCATCGCGTAGGCAACGGTTTTGGTCGCCTCGCCGAGTGCGACGGCCAGCACGCCGGTCGCCATCGGATCGAGCGTGCCCGCATGGCCCGCCTTGCTGCGCATCGAAGATCCGCTTCACCGCGGCCACGACCTGCGTGGAGGTGATGCCTTCGGGCTTGTCGACAATCACCCAGCCATGAACCGGCGAGCCCTTTTTCTTACGGCTCATCGTCGTCGCTTTTGCCGTCTTGATTTTTAGCGGCGAGATCGCGGCGCACGCGTTCGGATTTGAGAAGATTTTCGATCTTCTCGGCTTCGGCGAAGGATGTATCCTCGACGAAGCGCAGATCGGGCGTGAATTTGAGCGCGATCATCTTGCCCATCAGACCACGGATGAAACCGCGATGGCGGTTGAGCGCATCGATGACCTGTTTGGCATTCTTGCCGCCGAGCGGTTCGCACGAACACGGTGGCGTGGCGCATGTCGGGCGAGGGCTTTACTTGCGTGACCGTGACGGAGATGCCGTCGAGATCGGGATCGCGCACGTCGCCGCGAATGAGAATTTCCGACAGCGCATGGCGCAGCATTTCGCCGACGCGAAGCTGGCGTTGCGTGGGACCGATATTGGAGGATGGGACGGCGGGGCATTTCATTGTTCCGGCCCTCATGCTTCGACGGGCTCAGCATGAGGGGTTGGCTAATCCCTCACCCTGAGCTTGTCGAAGGGTGAGGGCGCGAAGCGGGTTACAGAGCGCGCTTGATCGTTTCGACTTCGTAGCACTCGATCACGTCGCCCTTCTGCATGTCCTGATAGTCCGCGAACGCCATGCCGCATTCCTGACCGGTCTGCACTTCGCGCACTTCATCCTTGAAGCGCTTGAGGGTGGAAAGATCGCCTTCGTGGATCACGACATTGTCGCGGATGAGGCGCACTTTCGCGCCGCGCCGCACGACACCTTCGGTGACGCGGCAGCCCGCGACCTTGCCGACCTTGGAGATCGTGAACACTTCGAGGATTTCCGCGTTGCCGAGGAATTTCTCGCGCGTTTCCGGCGCGAGCAGGCCCGACAGCGCCGCTTTCACATCGTCCACGACATTATAGATGATGTTGTAATAGCGGATTTCGACGCCGTCGCGCTTGGCGCGTTCGCGCGCCTGTGCATTGGCGCGCACATTGAAGCCGATGATCGCGCCGCCCGATGCATGCGCCAGAATCACATCGCTTTCGGTGATTGCCGCCGACGCCCGATTGCAGAACCTGGACGGCCACTTCATCGGTGCCGAGCTTGGCGAGCGCGCCCTGAATGGCCTCCACCGAACCCTGCACATCGGCCTTGATGACGAGCGGCAGCGGCGCTTCTCGCCGTCTTTTCGGCTTTGCAGAAGCTGATCGAGCGATTGGCGCGCAGTCGTGGCCTGACGGGCTTCGCGGCGCTTGCGCGTCGCGATATTCGGTGACTTCGCGCGCGCGGCTTTCGGAATCCACGACGACGAATTCGTCGCCCGCTTCCGGCGCGCCGGAGAGACCGAGCACTTCCACCGGCACCGAAGGCGCCGCACTTTCAATCGTCTCGCCGCGATCATTGACGAGCGCGCGGACGCGGCCCCATTCCGTACCGGCCACCACGAGATCGCCGACCTTCAGCGTGCCGCGCTGGACAAGCACGGTCGCCACCGGACCGCGGCCCTTGTCGAGCTTGGCTTCGATCACCGCACCTTCGGCCGAACGATCCGGATTGGCTTTCAGATCGAGAATTTCGGATTGCAGCAGAATCGCTTCTTCGAGCTTGTCGAGATTGGTGCCCTTGGTGGCGGAGACTTCGATGGCGAGCGTCTCGCCGCCCATGTCTTCGACCTGGATTTCATGTTGCAGCAATTCGGTCTTCACGCGCGTCGGATTCGCATCGCCCTTGTCGATCTTGTTGATCGCAACGATGATGGGAACGCCCGCCGCTTTGGCGTGAGAAATCGCTTCGACCGTTTGCGGCATCACGCCGTCATCGGCGGCCACAACCAGCACAACGATATCGGTGACTTTCGCGCCGCGCGCGCGCATGGCGGTAAACGCGGCGTGGCCCGGCGTATCCAGGAAGGTGATCTTCTGGCCGGATTTCAACTGCACCTGATAGGCGCCGATATGCTGCGTAATGCCGCCCGCTTCGCCCGCGACCACATCGGTCTTGCGCAGCGCATCGAGCAGCGAGGTCTTGCCGTGATCGACATGGCCCATGACGGTGACGACCGGCGGACGCGGCACGAGATTCTCGGAATTGTCGTCGGTGCCCTTCAGGCCCTCCAGCACGTCGGATTCGGCAACGCGCTTGACGGTGTGGCCGTATTCGGCGGCGACAAGCTCGGCCGTATCGGCATCGAGTACGTCGTTCACCGTCGCCATCTGGCCGCTTTTCATCAGCACCTTGATGACATCGACCGAGCGGCGCGCCATGCGGTTTGCGAGTTCCGACACGGTGATGGTTTCGGGAATCGTCACTTCGCGCGGACCCGCGGGACCGGCGGGCTGCTGCTGGCCGGCGCGCTGAACGCGCTGCAAATGGCGGCGATAGGACGCGACCGAACGCATGCGCTCGTCATCGTCAGACAACGCCTTGGTGACGGTGAGCTTGCCGCGGCGGCGATCGGTTGTGGTCTTGCGGGCGGCGGGCGCTTTCGCGGGCGTCTTCGCGCCGCCTTTCTTCGCACTTTCTTCTTCTTCATCATGCGCGGGACGGCCACGGCGCGCTTCGATGGAATGATCGGGCTTGAGCGGGCCTTCTTCTTTTTTCTCAAGACGGCGCGCTGCTTCCTGCTCGGCATGGCGGCGCGCGGTTTCGTCGGCGGCCTTGCGCGCTTCTTCTTCGGATTTGCGCTTTTCGGCGGCCGCGCGTTCGCGCGCCAGACGCTCATCTTCCACCGCGCGCTGACGGGCTTCATGCTCGGCGCGCTGACGCGCATCATGTTCGGCGACACGCGCATCGGCGAGCGCGCGGCCGCGCGCGACTTTTTCTTCGTCGGTGAGCTGGCGCAGCACGACGCCGGGACGCATCTGGGAATCGCGCGATTGTGCCGCCGGTTTGGCTTCGGCGGCGGGCGCGGGCTTTGCCGGCTTCTCCGGTTCGGCGCGCTTGGGCGCGGGCGCAGGAGACGGCCGCGCCGGAATGGGCGCTGCGCTTCTTCTCCACCACCACGGCCTTGGTGCGGCCATGGCTGAAGCTCTGCTTGACGGTGGACGTCTCGGTCTTCTTCAGCGTCAGCGTTTTGCCGGGACGTTTCGTCGTATCGTTCGTCTCGCTCATTCGTCCCTTTCGCGCCCGGCCATGCGGAATCCCGCGAGCCGCCCCGCATTCATCTCAAGCCGTTCCGCAAGCTGCCCGGATTTGAGGGCTGCATGTACCACATTCTCGCGGCCCAGGGCCAAGCCCAATTCCTGCGAATTCAGGCAGTCGATCACCTTCGGCTTGAAGCCTTGCGCCCAGGCCACAGCGATCAATTTGCGCCGCCCGTCGGCCGCGCCATCCGACGCCTCGACCAGCAGGGCGGGCGGGTTTTTCTCAGCCAATGCGGCCGCCACCTGATCGAAACCCAGGATCGCGGCACCCGCCCGGCGCGCAAGCCCCAGATCGTCGGCCATGCGGCTTGCCAGCAACCGCTCGACGCGAGCGGGCAATTCCCCGTCCGCCGTCACGGGCTTTTTTGCCGCGCGCGAAAAAAGTTTTTTCGCGATGGCTTTTTCAAGCGATTTGCGATCCGCGCTCACCCACATGCCGCGGCCGGGAAGTTTGGCGGCGATATCCGGCACCACGCGCCCATCGGGATCGGCCACGAAACGGATGAGGCGGCCTTCCGGCAACACTTCTCCCGTCACGATGCAGCGCCGCTCGCGCAATTCATCGTTGTCGTGTTCGATGATGGATGCAGTTGCCGTCACGCCTGTTCTTCCGCCTCCGTTGTTTCTTCTTCGACGACTTCCGGTTCTTCCGGCTCTTCCTCGATCCAGCCGATCTTCACGCGCGCCTTCATGATGATGGAATTGGCGTCTTCGGCGGTGAGATTGAAATTCTCAAGCGCGCCGGGAATCGCGCACGCGCTCTTTTTCCTTGTTCACTTCGTAATAGCCGAGCAGATCGTCGGTGGCGCAACCGGCCAGATCCTCAAGCGATTTGACGCCCGCCTCGCCCAGCGCCACCAGCATGCCCGGTGTGACGCCTTCGACTTCGGCGACCTGATCCTCGACGCCAAGCTCGCGGCGCTTGTCGTCCATCTCCTTGTTGCGCGCTTCGATATATTCGATGGCGCGCTGCTGCAGTTCCTGCGCGGTTTCCTCGTCGAAGCCTTCGACGGCGGCAAGTTCGTTCAGCGGCACGTAAGCAACATCCTCTATATTGGCGAAGCCTTCCGAGGCCAGAAGCTGGGCCACGGTCTCATCGACATCGAGCGTTTCCATGAACAGCGTCGTGCGCTCGGCAAATTCCTTCTGGCGGCGCTCGGATTCTTCGGCCTCGGTCAGAATGTCGAGCTGCCAGCCGGTGAGTTGCGATGCGAGCCGCACATTCTGGCCGCGCCGGCCGATGGCGAGCGAAAGCTGCTCGTCGGGCACCACCACTTCGGTGCGGTGCGTGTCTTCGTCCAGCACCACTTTGGAAACTTCGGCCGGGGCCAGCGCATTGACGATGAAGGTGGCCGGTTCGGGCGACCACGGAATAATGTCGATGCGTTCGCCTTGCAGTTCCTGCACCACGGCCTGCACGCGCACGCCGCGCATGCCGACGCAAGCGCCGACCGGATCGATGCTCGAATCCTTCGAGATCACCGCGATCTTGGCGCGGCTGCCCGGGATCGCGCGCAACGGCGCGGATTTCGATGATGCCATCATAAATCTCCGGCACTTCCTGCGCGAACAGCCGCACCATGAATTGCGGATGGCTGCGCGAGAGGAAGATTTGCGGACCGCGCGTTTCGCGGCGCACATCATAGATATAGGCGCGGATGCGGTCGCCGGTGCGGAAGCTCTCGCGCGGGATCATCTCGTCGCGGCGCACGACACCTTCGGCGCGGCCAAGGTCCACCACCACGGAGCCGAATTCCACGCGCTTGACGATGCCGTGAACGATCTCGCCGATGCGGTCTTTATATTCTTCATATTGGCGCTCGCGTTCGGCATCGCGCACTTTCTGCACGATCACCTGCTTTGCGGCCTGCGCGGCGATGCGGGAGAAATCGACCGGCGGCAAGGTTTCGGCGATGATGTCACCCACCATGGCGGCGGGATTGCGCAGGCGCGCGTCTTCCAAGCTGATCTCGATCTTGTCGTTATCGACCAGTTCCACGACATGCAGATAGCGCGACACATGCGTCTCGCCGGTTTTGGGATCGATCTCCACGCGGATTTCGTTCTCGCTGCCGTAGCGCGCTTTCGCGGCGCGCTGCATGGCCTCTTCCATCGCATGCAGCACGACGGATTTGTCGATGGATTTGTCGCGGGCGACCGCATCGGCAATCTGCAAAAGTTCGGTACGGTTGGCGGCAATCGCGGCCATGTCATTCTCTCCTTTTCACGCGTGCTTGCGCGCTTTCATCCTTCGACAGGCTCAGGATGAGGAATTTCCCTCGTCCCTCACCCTGAGCCTGTCGAAGGGTGAGGACCACGCACATTCAAACTTTCATCCGCTCCCGTGCTCGGAGGTCTTCGGCAATGAGCTTGTCGGTGAGCACCAGTTTGGCTTCGGCAATCGCGCCGAACGCAAATTTCAAACGCTGGCCCGCGGCATCGAGCACGACATCGTTGCCGTCGAGCCCCAGAAGCGTGCCCTTGAATTTCTTGCGGCCGGCTTCGTCGGGCGCGTTCAGTTCGAGCTTGGCCTCATGGCCGGACCAGCGGGCGAAATCGGTGACCCGCGTCAGCGGCCGGTCGATGCCGGGCGAGGACACTTCGAGCAGATAGTCGCCCTCGACCGGATCTTCGCGCTCAAGGAATTCGGAAAGCGCGCGGGAAAGCCTCGCGCAATCCTCCACATTCATCGTGCCGTCGGGGCGCTCGGCCATGATCTGCAGCGTCTTGGTCTTGCCGCCTATCAGGCGCAGGCGCACGAGACGGTAGCCCGCGGCCTCCACGGCCGGGCTCAACACCTCTTCCAGATGCGACATCGCGCTTAAGATGGCGAACTCCGTTCAGGCAAAACTCTTGGCCCGCGGCGGTCTTGCGACAGCCACACAACAGAACTCTGTTGCTAGGGGATGGCGGGGATATAGGCCCGCCAGCGGGCGAAAATCAAGCTTCCGTGCCCACCCTGGGGGCGTAGCGGTGCAGCTTGACGCCATGCTCGGCAAGCCAGACTTGCGGCCGCTCCACATTGGCCACCAGTCCGCCCACCAGCCGCCAGAAGCGCGGGCCATGGTTCATTTCGCGCAAATGCGCGACCTCATGGGCCACCACATAATCGAGCACATAGGGCGGCGCCAGAATTAGCCGCCACGAAAACGACAACGAACGGCACGACGAACACGAACCCCAGCGCGTGGCCGTGTCGCGCAGCGTGATGCGCTTGGGCTTCACGCCGAGTTCGCCCGCATAATAAAGCGCGCGGCCATCGAGCATCTTGCGCGCTTCGCGTTTCAGAAAATCCAGCACGCGGCGGGCGGCATGTTCGGCGCGGCCGTTGACGCGGATGATGCGTTCGTCGCCGTCGCGCTCGATCCACACGGGCTTGCCGTTTTCATCGCCGTAGCGGATCACATGTTCTTCGCCGCGATAAAGAATGCGCTTGCCGAGCCCCAGCGGCACCGGCTCCGGCACATGGGCAAGACGGCGCGCGATCCAGTCCGATTCCTTGCGTGCGAATTCCATCGCGTGGCCGAGCGAGCGGCGCGAGGGTGCCACCACCGTCACCTCACCCGTGGAGGGATGCACCTTGACGATCAGCCGGCGCGCGCGCGGGTTCAGCTTCAGCGTGACCGGCACCGCCTGCCCGTCGATGCGCAGCAATTTGCGCTGCACGGCGGCTTTTTTGCGCTTCCTTCCGGCGGGCGATTTCGACATGACACTTCCCTTTGCCCGTATTCCTCCCGCATGATGCGAAGAGTACGGATACACAATGACGACACACCCAAGATTTCATCTCGCCTTTCCCGTCCGCGACCTTTCCGAGGCCCGCGACTTTTACGGCCGCATGCTCGGTTGTCCGGAGGGCCGATCCGCCGCCGAATGGGTCGATTTCGACTTCTTCGGCCACCAGATCGTGGCGCATTTGAACCCTTGGGAGGACACTACCCAAGCGCATAATGTGGTCGATGGGGAAGCGGTTCCCGTGCGGCATTTTGGCGTGATTTTGAGCCTGCCGGAATGGCGAAATCTTGCGCAAAAACTGGAGCAAAATGGCGCGGTTTTCACCATCCCGCCACAGATACGATTTGCAGGGGAGCCCGGCGAACAGGCAACATTCTTTCTGCTCGATCCGTCCGGCAATGCGCTGGAGTTCAAAGCCTTCGCCGATGAGAGGATGATCTTCGAAAAATGAAATATTTGAGCCGCACTTTTCCTCCCCTGTTTACGGGGGAGGTGCTGAGCGAGCCCTTCGCGAGCGAAGCGGAGGGGGCGGCCTCGGTGTTCGCCCCCCTCGCTGTCTTCCGCCTTCGCTCTTCGAGCTTCGGCGGACAGTCGGCAGCACTCCCCCCGTAAACGGGGGGAGAAACAGTGGGGCGTATTCGTGATTGCATTTCGCAAAGAATATCTTCCGCTCAGTCTCGGTGCGGTTTCCGCCGCGATGATCCTTTGCGTGCTCGGCTTTCAATATCTGGGAGGAATCCTGCCTTGCGAAATGTGCCAATGGCAGCGCTGGCCGCATTTTGCCGCCGCCGCCATCGGCCTTGGCGGCGGGGCTTTGCTTTTGATGGGTGCCGTCCCGAAACGGGCAGCACCCTGGATTGCCGCAGCCGCGGCCCTTTTGATCGCGGTTTCGGGCGGCATCGGCGTTTATCACGCGGGCGTGGAATGGAACCTTTGGGCGGGGCCTTCGGCCTGCACCGGGCCTGCGTTCCAACTGACGGGTGGGCCGCTCGACCTGAACGCGGCGGGACCGCGCTGCGATATCGCGGCGTGGCGGCTCTTTGGCATTTCGCTTGCCGGATATAATGCGATTGTCTCGTTGAGCGTTGCGGGGATCGCCGCGTTCCTGCTGATGAGGAAAAAACCGTGAAACGCAAACCGCGCCCCAAATCACCGGGCATCGACAACACGCCGGACATCGAATCCATGATCCGCGTGGATCATGCGGGCGAATTCGGCGCGGTGCGGATTTACGAAGGCCAGCTTGCGGTGCTGGGCGCGCGCAAAAGCGAGGCCGTCGCGTCCATCCGCAAAATGGCGAAGGAAGAACAGCGCCATCTCGCCGCCTTCGACAAGCTTGTCAATGAACGCCGCGTGCGGCCGACAGCACTTGAGCCCGTGTGGCGCGTGGCGGGATTTGCGCTCGGAGCTGCAACCGCCTTGATGGGCGAGAAGGCCGCGATGGCCTGCACGGCGGCGGTGGAAGAAGTGATCGACGAGCATTACGCAAGCCAGATCGAAAAGCTCGACGGCGATCCCGATTTGAAAGCGAAAGTCTCCGATTTCCGCGCCGACGAAATCGCGCACCGCGACAAGGCGATTGCGCAAGGGGCCGAAGAAGCGCCCGGTTATCGTTTGCTCAGTGGCGCGATCAAGGCGGGATGCCGTTTGGCGATCAAGCTCTCCGAACGCATCTGAACCTCACGGCTCCAGTTCGGAATCCCAATAAAGATAATCCGCCCAGCTATCGTGCAGATAGTTCGGCGGAAAGCGCCGCCCATGATTGCGCAACTCGTTCACCGTGGGCCGGTGCGGGCGAATGCGCGGATACATGCGCACCTGATCGGGCAGCTTGCCGCCCTTCATCAGATTGCACGGCGCGCATGCCGTGACCACATTTTCCCATGTCGTGCGTCCACCGCGCGAACGCGGGATCAGATGATCGAAGGTGAGGTCTTCATCGATGCCGCAATATTGGCATTCGAAAGAGTCGCGCAGAAACACATTGAACCGCGTGAATGCCGGATTGCGCGCCGGCCTGACATAGGTCTTCAGCGAAACGACGGAAGGCAGTCTTCATCTCGAAGCTGGGCGAGCGCACCGCGCGGTCGTATTCGGCAAGGATATTCACGCGGTCGAGGAACACCGCCTTGATCGCGTCCTGCCACGACCACAGCGACAGCGGGTAATAGCTCAGCGGGCGGTGATCGGCATTGAGGACCAGCGCCGGGCAATTATCGGGCAGTCGTCCGGCGGCTAACACGGAAAGCTCCTTGTGAAGACGCAATCCTCCGTCAATTCGGGCCGGACTTTAGGGGCAACCGACCGCCATGGGAAGATAGCCGATTCGCTGTGACGCCAAGGCGACAGGATCAGCCAAAAAGGTCGGAATGGGTGCCGGTGCGCAGGAATTCCAGCACCTCGCCCTCTTGCCGCCAGACCAGAAGTCAGTCCGGTGTGATGTGGCATTCCAGACAATCTACCCAGTCTCCGCTTAGCTTGTGCAGGCGGTAGCGCGGCTCCAGCCTTTCATTCGCTGCGATCCGCCGGACCAGAACCCACAGCCGGTCCATCGGAAGACCGCGCTTTTTGGCGAGCTTCGTATCCTTTTCAAATCTCTTGGCGTAGCGAACCGTCTGCACGCCCGGTCAACCCAGACGTTTTTTCATTTCTTCGAACGTCATAGGGCGGGATAGACCGTTGCCCCTGCGCGCGTCCCGTATCGTCTTTCGGGTGGTCGCATTTGGCACACGCAATTCGAACGGCAGGCCACGATGCATGGCCACCTGCCGGTAGAACAGCGTGATGGCTTCCGTGGGTGTCATGCACAGGGCGTCGAACACCGCCTCGGCTTCTTCCTTGAGTTCGGGCTCCACGCGGGCGCGGATCATTTCGGTCTTGCTCATGGAAAATCCTTTCGCCCGTTTGTACCACAAATGGGGTACAAATCAAAGCGGACAAGCAATCTCGTCATTTTGGCGCGCGAATTGGCCCGCAAAGGCCATCGCGAGAAAAACCCCGCCCAGCGCCAGCCCATCCGGGTCGATGGAATGGCCCACGCCGCCCGACAAATGCCATTGCACGGCCGCACCCGCGCGGCCGAGCGCGCCCGCCGACATAAAGAGCGCTTCCGGCGGAATCATCGGATCTGCATCGCCATGGATGAGCATGATCGGCGGGGTGTCTCGGCCAAGCGGCGGCGGGTCGCCCGCGAGCACGCCCGAATAGCCGATGATCGCGGCGGGCTTCACCTTGCGCCGCAGACCCACATGCAGCGACATCATCGTGCCCTGACTGAAGCCGACAAGTGCCAAGCGCTCCGGCGGCAGATTGAGGCGGGCAAGCTCGGCATCCAGAAACGCATCGAGCGTGGGGGCGGCGGATTCCACGCCCTTCTGCATCTCGCGCGGATCGAGCCGCGAAATGGGAAACCATTGATGACCCATCGGCGCACCGGCACAGGGCTCCGGCGCGTTGGGAGCAACGAATGCCGCGCTCGGCAGAATCTGCTGCCAATGCGGGGCCAGGCCGATCAGGTCGTTGCCGTCCGCGCCATAGCCATGCGCCAGCACGATGAGATGCGTGGCGGGCCCGCGCGCGGGCGCGAGCTTTGGGCCGGAAAGCGGGCGGATGTTCATGGGCGAAGGATATGCCAGATTGCGCGGCCATGATTGTCACGCGCTTCGCGCCGAGTCCAACCGGGCTGTCTGCATCTGGGCCATGCCTTCGCCGCGATTACGGCGGCCGAGGCGGGCGAGCGGTTTTTGCTGCGCATCGAAGATATCGATTCCGGGCGCTGCCGCGCGGAATTCGAAACGGCGATCATTGAGGATTTGGCGTGGCTTGGGTTGCATTGGGAGCAGCCGGTGTTGCGCCAATCTTCGCGCTTCGATGCCTATCGCGCGGCGCTCAATACGCTTGATGCGCAAGGATTGCTTTATCCGTGCTTCTGCACGCGCAAGGAGATCGCGGAGGAAATCGCGCGCTCTATCGAAGCGCCGCACGGACCTGAAGGTCCGCTTTATCCCGGCACCTGCCACAAACTTTCAGATGATGTTCGCAAAGCGCGCATCGCTTCCGGCGAGCAATATGCGCTGCGGCTGGATGCGGCGAAGGCGGCAAAGCGCATTGGCTCTTTGACATTCACCGACCATCAAAAACAATTTGCCGTCGATCCGCTGCTGTTCGGCGATGGTGTGCTGGCGCGCAAGGATGCGCCCGCGTCGTACCATCTGGCGGTGGTTATCGATGATGCGTTTCAGGGTGTGACGCTGGTGACGCGCGGCGAAGATTTATTTCCGGCAACCCATATCCAGCGCGTGCTGCAAGCTCTGCTCAGATTGCCTGAACCGCATTACGCGCATCACCGATTGATACTGGACGCGAATGGAAAAAAGTTTTCCAAGCGTGACCAAGCCGTGACGTTACGGAGCTTGCGCGAAAGCGGCGTGACGCCGGAAGGAATTCGAACACGTCTCAACATGTAGCAGTACTGGTTTCTCCCCCCGTTCACGGGGGGAGTGCTGCCGAAGGCAGCGAGGGGGGCGTACACATGCGTCCGCCCCCTCCGTCTCAGCCGAACTTGGTTCGGCTGAGACACCTCCCCCGTAAACGGGGGAGGAAACGAACAACTCACCAATCGTTGAGACCCTGGAATTCGTGAAAGCCCGCCGCTTTCGCCCAGCCCGTCCATTCCTTGCGAAGCCGCACGGTCGTGATCGGGCTTTTGGTGCCCTGACCAAGCCCCAATATCTCAAGCTCCGCGCAGCCTTGATATTGCCCGGTATCCGGCGCGGGCAGATGCGCGCCCACGCGCGCCAGATGCGCATATTCGGAATCCTCGATCCCGTCCGACGCCAGAATGATCGTGGTCGGCATGCCGCCGCAACCGATGCTCTGTGACACGTTATCGAGGAACGCGAGGATATTGGTGTGGCTTTGCGCCTTCCATTTGCCGCGCTTCACCAGCAGCGGCGTGCCCGCGACCAGATGCTCGACTTCCTGAGCCACATCTTCGGGACGGCTGCGCGTGGACAGCACCGTGTCGTAATAAAACGCATTCGACGACGCATCGTAATTGCCCAGCGTGCGCACATGCACCTCTGAGGCAAAGCCGAGCTTGCGGATTTCGCCCGCAATGCGCGCGCCCACCTTGGCGGCGAAAGCGGGATCGGCAACCAGCGGATTGCTTTGCGAAATATCAAGCCCGATGACGACGCGCCTGGGCGCAAGCTGCGCCTGTTCGGTCATGTTGGATGCAAGTTCGATCCGCGGCGCATTTTGCGCGGCATTCATCGCAGTGGCGCCGCCCACGCCGATGGACGCAGCCGTTGCGAAAGCAAGCATCGCGCGCATGGTCAGGCGGACTTGCGGTCGGCGAGTTCCAAAAGATGCAATTGCGCGAATTGCTTCTGGCGATGCCGGTAATCGCGCGACAGATGGAAATTGCGCACATTGCCTTCGGCAGTCAGCAAATAGAGCGCTGCCACCGCCGTGACGATGAAGAAGATCACGCTGGCGAACACCAGCCACAGCCACGAATCCGCATTGGCGAGCGAGGCGCGCGAAATCTTCGGCAACGGCAGGGAGACTTCATCGGTGCCGACCATGCTTGCCTGTATCGTCGGCCTTGCGACCGGCTTTCTCAGCGAATCGAAAAGCTGGTCGATGGAATTGCCGGATGGTTGCGCGCTTTGGTCCGTCTGTTCGAGGGAGGCCGACGTTGCGCCTGCCATATTGTTGTAGGCGACGAGATAGCCCAGACATCCGATCATCAGGATCGACATGATGAACGCCGCGGTGATGAGCGAATTGCGGCCATAGACGCCGGTGATCTTCAGCATGAAATGCACGATCAGCACGGCGAAAATCACCTGCATGCTCTTGAACACGACGGAGCTTTGAAGCGACGCGGGCACCACCATGAATTCGTTCGACAGCGCGCGCGTCCACACATCGCCGCGGATGATCTGGTAATCGACGAACATGGCGAGCAGCGCAATCGCCGCCGCCAGCACGATGGCGATGCCGTAAAGCCAGCGGTAATGGGCGACCTGACGGCTTCTCTCCATATTGCGGGCGATGGTTTGCGCGTCGTCCTGCTCGTCCTTGCTGAGAGGCTGCGCTTGTTCTTCGGGTTTTTCGTCTTTCTTGGGCACAAGCAGCGCAAACAATCCGGTGCGCTCCGATTTGCGTTTGGCGCTGCGATCGTTTTTTCGAATCCAGTCCGGCCCCCAGCTCGGCGCATCGACCGGCGTTTTCAGCCGCTCGACCAGTTGCGCCCGCAGCCGCGCGCGCACGGCGGGCGTCATCGCGTCGGCATCGGCAAGCGGCGTGGGCTTCCTCGTCGAATTCGGCCGGCGTCAATCCGTGAAAAAGCTCGTGGCTCAGCGCCTGGCGTTTCGGCGCGGCAGGCTCGGTGCGAAGGCGATAGGCAACCATGGCAATATCCCCAGCGTGGCCAGCACAGTTAACGGGGCGTTAATAGCCAGAATAGGGTAAGATTGCGGCAGTCTGCCACAATTGGAGCCCCCCGATGAATGCACGCATGATTTTTCTGGCCGCGTCTTTTGCCCTGATCGCCACGCCTGTTTTGGCGGATGCGGCAAGCGACATGATCGCCGCCGACAAGGCCTTTTCCGACATGAGCGTGGCCAATGGCGCCCATGCCGCCTTCCTCGCCTATATGGCCGACGATGTGCGGCTTTATACGGGCGAGCATCCGCCGATCATCGGCAAGGCGGCGGCGGCCGAATATTACGCGATGGAGCCGGAATCGCCGGACGAGCATCTGGAATGGACGCCGGTTGAGGCCGACGCCTCGCCCGATGGCGCACTCGGCTTCACGCGCGGCACCTGGATCTACACGGCGAAAAAAGCGGACGGCAGCGATTTGAAAGTGACCGGCTATTACGTCACCGAGTGGAAGAAGCAGGACGACGGCCAATACAAATTCGTGCTCGACATCGGCGGCTCGGACAAGAAACCGAAGACGGAATAAAGCAGCTCTTGATTTGATGTCACCCAAATTACGTCATGGCCGCCCCTGTGGCGGCCACCCATGAACACCCATCTTGAACTGTGTTCATGGGTCGCCGGGACAAGCCCGGCGATGACGAAGTTGATTTTATAAAATCACGGATTCTGCTAGCCCGTCGCCAAATCGACGATCCCGCGCATGATGGCGTTGAGGTCGTAATCCTTGGGGCTGAACACCGCCGAGACGCCCGATGCCTTGAGGCGGGCTTCGTCCTCCGGCGGGATGATGCCGCCCGCAACGACTTTCACGTCCGAAAGCCCGGCAGCCTTGAGCTTGGCGACCACATCGCCCGCAAGCGCCACATGGCTGCCCGAAAGAATGGAGAGGCCCACGACATGGGGCTTTTTCTCTTTCGCGGCGGCGACGATCTCGTCCGCCGTGAAGCGGATGCCGTTATAGATCACGGCCATGCCCGCATCGCGCGCGCGGATGGCGATCTGCTCGGCGCCGTTGGAATGGCCATCGAGGCCGGGCTTGGCGACGAGGAATGTGAGCTTGCGGCCGAGCTTTTTCGACGCCGCATCCACTTCTTCGCGCAGCGCCACGATGCGCTCGTCATTGCGCGAGGGCGCGTTGGCGGCGACGCCGGTCGGCGCGCGATATTCGCCGAAGATGCGGCGCAGATTTCCCGCCCATTCGCCGGTGGTGACACCCGCCTTCGCGCAATCGATGGAGGCGGGCATGATGTTCGCGCCGTCTTTCGCCGCGCGCTGCAATTCATCGAGCGCGGCCGACACTTTCTTTTCGTCGCGCGACGCACGCCATGCAGCAAGATTTGCGATCTGATTGCGTTCTGCGGATTCATCCACCGTCATGAAGCTGCCATTGCCGGCGGTGAGCGGCGAGACTTCGGTTTCGGTATAGGCGTTCACGCCGACGCGGATTTCGCCGCCGGTTTCGATGGCTTCGATACGCGCCGCATTGGAGCGCACCAGACGCTCTTTCATATATTCGAGCGCGTCTTGCGAAGCCGCCCCGCCCATCTCTTCGATGCGGGCGATTTCGGATTTGATCTGCTCGACAAGCGTTGCGACCTTCTCGCCGATCACCTTGGAGCCGTCGAAGATATCGCCATATTCCAGCATGTCGGTTTCGAACGCGCCGATCTGCTGCAGGCGCAGCGACCATTGCTGATCCCATGGCCGCGGCAATCCGAGCGCTTCGTTCCACGCGGGCAATTGCACGGCGCGCGCGCGCGCGTTCTTGGAGAGCGTGACGCCCAGCATTCCGAACAGAATGCGATAGACATTGTTTTCCGGTTGCTGCTCGGTCAGGCCCAGCGAATTGACCTGCACGCCATAACGGAAACGCCGCAGGTTCGGATCTTCGACGCCGTAGCGCGTCGCGCGTGATCTCGTCCCACAATTGGCCCATCGCGCGCAGCTTGCAGATTTCGGTGATGAACTTCACGCCGGAATTCACGAAAAACGAAATGCGGCCCACGGCCTTGGGAAATTCCTCCGGCGGTATCGCGCCGCGCGCGCGTGCCGCATCGAGCACGGCAATCGCAGCGGCCAATGCAAACGCTGCTTCCTCCACCGCATCCGCGCCCGCTTCCTGCAAATGGTACGAACACAGATTGATCGGATTCCATTTCGGCAATTCGGCGGTGGTGAAGGCAATCGTGTCCGTCGTCAGGCGCAGCGCGGGCCTGGGCGGGAATATATAAGTGCCGCGCGCCAGATATTCCTTGATGATGTCGTTCTGCGTGGTGCCGGTGAGGCTCGCGCGCGGCGCACCCTGTTCGTCGGCCACAGCCACATATAATGCGAGCAGCCAGGCGGCCGGTGCGTTGATCGTCATCGACGTATTCATCTTGTCGAGCGGAATGCCGTCGAACAGCGCGCGCATATCCCCCAGATGCGAGATGGGCACGCCCACCTTGCCGACTTCGCCTTTGCTTAAGGGGTGGTCGCTGTCATAGCCTGTCTGGGTGGGCAGATCGAACGCCACCGAAAGCCCCGTCTGGCCCTTGGCCAGATTGGTGCGATAAAGCGCGTTCGAGGCTGCAGCACTCGAATGGCCCGCATAGGTGCGGAAAATCCAGGGTTTGTCTTTTGTCATGCGCAACATTATGGCCCCCCGTCGCGTTGCAGCGCAACATGCTTGGTATGGCATCGTATTAGCGGGCCTTCTGGCCGCCTCGCCAGTGGCAGCGGCGCCGCAATCGCCGCAGGCCGCCTGGAAGGCCGGGCTTGCGGATGCCAATCTCGCTTATTCGAAAAAGCCCCACGCGATTCTGAAAATTCAGGACGCCGCCTATCTGGGCGAGCACGACACCGCCACGCTGATGGGCACGCCCGGCAAGCCGGATTCCTATCATTGGGCCCTGGGCATCAAGCCGGGCGGCGTGCTGACCGCGCGCTATGCGCGCGGGGTCGCCAGCGTGACGATGAACGGCAAATCATTCGACGAGAAGGCCATCGAGAAAGGCATCCGTGTCACGCCGGACATCGACATCATGGGCGCGCCGACGCAAGTGGAAGCGGGCGTGATGGGCGTGCGGATTTTCGTTTTCAATCAGCAGGCGAAGGCGGCGAAGGAATTCAAGGGCCTCGATTATTTTCCTTACGATCCTTCGTATCGGATCACGGCGCGCTTCATTCCCGATCCGAAATTGCCGCCGCGCGTGTTCGTCACTTCGCGCAAGACAAGCAAGCAATTCTATCACGCGGGCGATGCGGTGTTCACGCTGAACGGAAAGACGATCACGTTGCCGTTCTATACCGACGACACGCGCCCCATCAGCGATATCAGCGCATTTTTCACCGACGATCTGACGGGCAAGGGCACCTATGGCGCGGGGCGCTATGTCGATGCCGATCCGTTCGGGAAATTTCCGCCCAAGACCATCACCATCGATTTCAACGATGCCTATAATCCCAATTGTGCGCGCTCGGCTTTTTTCACCTGTCCGGTTGCGACGGATAACATTTCCATCGCGATCAAGGCGGGCGAGCGCGACCCGCATATGAAGCACTGACTTGAAGACGAAAATTCTCACCACGAAAGAACGTCTCGAACGCCAGCGCGAGGCTGCGAAACGCGCGGCCCTTCGTGCGCTCAAACGCGCGCGCAAAGAGGCCGAAGCGAGCGGCGTGGATCTGTCGGAATGGGAAGGCGAGTTCCTCGGCTCGGTCGAAACGCGCGTGGAGAAATTCGGCCGCGCCTTTCGCGATCCGGAGAAGGGCGGGCCCGCCGCCTCGCTCTCGACCCTGCAGGGCGTGAAGCTGAAGGAGATCGCCGGTAAGGCGCGCGGCAAGGACAAGGGCAAAAAGAAAGAATGGAACCGGCGGGCGAAATAGACATGCGCGCTTGCGCAATTTTATTGCCGGAACCGTCGCGTCATTGTTAACAAAAGGGTTGAAACCTGTTGCAATGCAACACGACCTGAGCCCTAATCCCGCGCCATTCGGCCGGGCACGGGCCGATGAGGGGTAATAGTCGGGAGTACGTCATGGCGTCTGCGGCCGAAGCAAAGCCTTCGCTCGAAGTGTATAAGGACCTCTACGAAGTCGGCGAGATTCCGCCGCTCGGTCACGTCCCCAAAAATATGTATGCGTGGGCGATCCGCAAAGACCGCCACGGCCCGCCGGAGGAATCCTTTCAGATCGAAGTCGTGCCGACATGGGAACTCGATTCCCATGACGTGCTGATCCTGGTGATGGCCGCGGGCGTGAATTACAACGGCGTGTGGGCCGGTCTCGGCACGCCCGTCTCGCCGATCGACAGTCACAAGAATCCTTATCACATCGCAGGTTCCGATGCGTCCGGCATCGTGTGGGCCGTGGGTTCCAAGGTCACGCGCTGGAAAGTCGGCGACGAAATCGTCGTGCATTGCAATCAGGATGATGGCGACGACGAGGAATGCAATGGCGGCGATCCGATGTTTTCGCCGAGCCAGCGCATCTGGGGTTACGAAACGCCGGATGGTTCCTTCGCGCAATTCGCCCGCGTGCAGGATCGCCAGTTGATGGAGCGTCCCAAGCATCTGACATGGGAAGAATCGGCCTGTTACACGCTGACACTGGCGACCACCTATCGCATGTTCTTCGGCCATCGCCCGCATATTCTGCGGCCCGGTCACAATGTGCTCATCTGGGGCGCGAGCGGTGGGCTTGGTTCTTTCGCCGTGCAGCTTTGCGCGGTGAGTGGCGCCAACGCCATCGGCGTCATCAGCGATGAATCGAAACGCGAATTCGTTTTGTCGCTGGGCGCCAAGGGCGTCATCAACCGCAAGGATTTCAATTGCTGGGGCCAGATGCCCACGGTGAACACGCCGGAATATGATGCGTGGACGAAAGAGGCGCGCAAATTCGGCAAGGCGATCTGGGAAATCACCGGCAAGGGCAATGACGTCGATATGGTGTTCGAGCATCCCGGCGAATCCACATTCCCGGTTTCGTGCCTTGTCGTGAAGCGCGGCGGCATGGTCGTGTTCTGCGCGGGCACCACGGGCTACAACATCACCTTCGATGCGCGTTATGTGTGGATGCGCCAGAAGCGCATTCAGGGTTCGCATTTCGCAAACCTGATGCAGGCAAGCCAGGCCAACCGGCTGGTGGTGGAGCGGCGCATCGATCCCTGCATGTCGGAAGTTTTCCCCTGGGCCGATATCCCCCGCGCCCACACCAAGATGTGGAAAAACGAGCATCTGCCCGGCAATATGGCGGTTCTGGTGAGCGCGCCGCGCCCCGGCCTTCGCACCCTTGAGGATGTCATCGAGGCCGGTTCGGAGTAGTCTTCCCTCCACATTATTGGTCGCGCAATCCGGGCGGCGAACCGCCCGGGCGCGTTGCGCCCTATTGAAAAATAGGCGTGCGGCGCACGCCGGGCACTTCGCCTGATTGCGCTCCTTTCAGGGAGGACATCATGCGAAATCTTGTTCTGCGCGGGCTATTTGCCGCGGCGCTGCTCTGCGGCTTTTCCGCGAGCGCACTTGCGGACGTGACCATCACCAGCGCCGACACCGACAAAACCATCAGCGTGAAACAGGGCGAGGCGCTGATCGTCAATCTCACGGGTTCGCACGCGTCGGGAAATTTCTGGTTCCTCGATGCGGATTTGACGCCGGAGTTGATCCTGTCCGGCCGCACGACGGAATCGGTGGCGATTCCGGGCGCGCCGGAAACCACGACCATCACATTCACCACCGGCGATGCGGGACAGGTGATGTTCCGCGCGAGCTATCGCAAGCCGGGAACGGCGACGCCCGAAAAAAGCGAGGTCGCGATTCTCGTCAACGTGGTGGCCGCGCCGTAATTCTCCAAACGCGCGCCGCCGGTCAGCCCTTCATGATCCAGCCCATCTGCGGATCGTCGGCTTCGTATTTGACTTCGTGAATCTTGCCGTCCTTGTCCTGATACTGGACGGACAATTGCATCGTGACCTTTTTCTTCACGATGCCGGTTTTCTCGTCATAGGTCCAAAGGCATTCCGCCGTCAGATCGAGGGTGAAGGTTTTTTCGGTGACGCTGGATTGCGACACCGCGACATCCTTGCCGTTGGACTTCGCCGTGACCTTCTGCGTTTTGGCGTCGTAGAGAACGCCCAGAATGTGAGCGACGGATTTCTTCGCCTTCAACTCCTCGATCGACGGCGGCGGCTCGCACAGATGCTCCACGCGATCGCGCAGGGTTTCGCCGTCGAACAGCGTGTTGCCGAAATCGAGCTTGCCGCCGGGAATGCCGCCGTAATTGGCCCTGAGCCAGGCGATCTGATCGGGCGGCAATTCGGGATGTTGGGCAATCCAATCCTCGGTGTGGTTTTCGACCGTCAGCTCATTACCGTTGAAGACCGCGCGGATAATATCCCAGCCGAAATGGACGATCTCCTTGTTATTGTCGTAGGTGATCGCGAAGGGCACATAAATGGATTTCGCGCCGTCGCCGGGCTGGCCGAGCTTGGCCTGGGCGGCGGAAAGCTGGCCTTGCAGAATCGCGATCTGCGATTGCGCGGCGGCAAGTTGCTCCTTGCATTTCTTCTCGCTCTCCTCGCAGACCAGTTTGGCGGCAACGGCCGATTTGAGCGCGGCGTTCTGTTTTTTCAGATCGTCGATCTGCTGCTGCAAACCGGCGTCCGACGCCTTCAATCGCTCAAGCTCGGCGGCTTCGGGGCACGGCGTTTTTTCGGGGCAGACGCCACCGGCTGCCGCGGCGGATGGCTCGGGACGAAGCTGCACCATCGGCCCTTCCGGCGGAACGATCTCGCCGCCGTCGAGCGTGTGTCCCCGGTCGTCGAGCATGACCTGAACACCGCGCGGATAGAGCGGATCGGGATCGGGATCAAAGATGACAAGGCCGTGCTCGCCCTCTTTGGGCGCGGGCAGAAGGCGCAAATTCTGCCAATCATTGGCCGGGCGCGTTTCATGCGAATCCGGCGAAACCAGCTTCGTCAGATCGATGGATATTCCGAGGCCGATACCGCCGCGGGACGAATGGCTGTTGTCCACCGCGCCGCCGCTCGCATTGCCCCCGGTACCGCCGCCCGAAGTTCCGCCGCTTAGTCCGCCCGCCGAACTGCCGCTCACGCCGCCGGTGGTCTGCGCCAGCGCCATGACGGCGAAAAAGCCGAAGGCTCCGGCTGCCGCCACGGCAAGCAACGTCTTCCAGCCGGATTTGATTTTGTTGGCCATTGAAGCCTCCCCGAAATTGGAGTCGATCCGCATGAAATTCTGTGTGAAAGATGCCGCGACGATACGTCATTCCGCTGACGGCGTCCAAAGCGGCTATGGCCGCATTATGGTGCGCTGCCGAAGGAAAATCGCTAGGCTGCTGATCGCGAAACGAAAAACGAAAGACCCATGACCGGCTCGACCATTGCCCCATCTGCTTTCCCATTGCGAAGAGGCCGTGCTGGCATGCGAAGGCGTGCTGGCCGCGGCGCGCGCGCAAGTGCGCGGGCTTGTGAGCAGCGACGGAAAAATTTCCGCCGCCGCCGTCGATGCCCATCAGCATGAAGCCCATGGGCTGGCATGGCTTGCGACCTATGTTGAGGCGCTGCGCCAGATGGCGCGCTGGGGCCGCGAGCTGGAGCATGAGAAAAAATTCGGCGAGATCGAGCGGCTGATCTTGCAGGCCGCGTTCGGGGAATATCTGGCGCAGATCGCCGGCGGCATTCCCATGAGCCAGAACGAGATCGTGCGTCTGCGCGATCTGGGGCTCGACGATGACGAAACTTCGCCGATGCGTTCCGCCGCCGTGGTGGAACTGATCGCGGCAGGAACGCGCCCTGAAATCCGCGCCGGCATCGCCGAATATCTCGTCAAGCATGCGGGCGCGATCCATTTCGGCGATCCCGGCCTCGACGACACGATGGCGCTGGTGCGCGAGCAATTCTTCCGCTTCGCGCAGGACAAGATCGTGCCGCACGCCCATGACTGGCATCTGAAGGACGAACTCATTCCGATGGATGTGGTTGCGCGAGATGAGCGCGCTCGGCGTGTTCGGCCTGACGATCCCCGAAGAATATGGCGGCGCGGGACTGTCCAAGACGGCGATGTGCGTCGTCTCGGAGGAATTGTCGCGCGGCTATATCGGCGTGGGCTCGCTCGGCACGCGCTCGGAAATCGCGGCCGAACTTATTCTCTGCGGCGGCACCAAAGACCAGCGCGAGCATTGGCTGCCGCTGATCGCCAGCGGCGAGAAATTGCCGACCGCCGTTTTCACCGAACCCAATACCGGCTCCGATCTCGGCTCCTTGCGCACGCGCGCCGTGAAGAACGGCGACAATTATCAGGTGTTCGGCAACAAGACCTGGATCACCCATGCCGCACGCGCCGACATTATGACGCTGCTGGTGCGCACCGATCCCGGCACGAAAGATTATCGCGGACTTTCGATGTTCCTTGCCGAAAAGCCGCGCGGCACGGATTCGAATCCGTTTCCGGCCAAGGGCATGAGCGGCGGCGAAATCCGCGTGCTCGGCTATCGCGGCATGAAGGAATACGAGATCGGCTTCGACGGTTTCGAGGTTCCCGCCGCCAATCTGCTTGGCCGCGAAGAAGGCCAGGGCTTCAAGCAATTGATGCAGACCTTCGAATCCGCGCGCATTCAGACAGCGGCGCGCGCGGTGGGCGTGGCGCTTTCCGCGCTCGATCTGGGCCTCGAATATGCGCTGTCGCGCCAGCAATTCGGCCGCGCCATCGTCGGTTTCCCGCGCGTGCGCGACAAGCTCGCGATGATGGCGGTCGAGATCGCGGTGGCCCGCCAGATCGCCTATTTCGCCGCGCGCGAGAAGGACGAAGGCCGGCGCTGCGATCTGGAAGCGGGCATGGCCAAGCTGCTCGCCGCGCGCGTGGCCTGGGCATCCGCCGACAACGCGCTGCAAATCCATGGCGGCAACGGCTTCGCGCTGGAATACAAGATCAGCCGCGTGCTGTGCGACGCGCGCATCCTCAACATCTTCGAGGGTGCCGCCGAAATTCAGGCGCAGGTGATCGCGCGCCGGTTGCTGGATAGCGGCGCGAACTAGGCACCATCACCCTTCGACAGTCGGTAGCGACAGCGTGCCGACCAGGGTGAGGGATTTGCCAATCCCCTCATGCTGAGCTTGTCGAAGCATGTGCGACGGGAATAAGATTCGTTATGGCTGAGGTGCACACAATCGACCGGTTGTTCGCGGTGATCCAATCCCGCAAGGGCGCGGACCCGGCCACGTCCTACACCGCGAAATTGTTTTCCCAAGGTGTCCTCAAGATTGCCAAGAAGCTCGGCGAAGAAGGCGTGGAGGCCGCGCTCGCCGCGGTTGCGCAAGATAAAGCCGCGCTGACCTCGGAATCGGCCGATCTGCTCTATCATTTGCTGGTGCTGTGGGCTGCGTGCGGTATCGAACCAAGCGACGCCTATGCCGCGCTCGAAGCGCGCGCCGGGCGCTCCGGCCTCGAGGAAAAAAGTTCCCGCAAGACCTAGAGCGCAATCGGCGAAAAGTGTGAAGCGGTTTTCCGCCAGATTGCGCGAAAATCTAAGCTTTTTCGCCTTCTTCTTCGGACAGGCTTTTGACGAGATCGAGCACGCGCTTGCGCACCTTGGCATCCTTGATACGCATGAAGGCGAGCGATAATTGCAAGCCTTCGCCGCTCGAGAGAAATTCCATTACCGGCGGCGTGGACGATTCCTCGGCGAATCCCGGCGCGATGTTCGGCAATTGCTCGACAACGCCTTCATAGAAATAATCGATCGGAACGCCGAGTATGCGCGCAACCTGAAAAAGCCGGCCCGCGCCGATGCGGTTCACGCCCTTCTCATACTTCTGCACTTGCTGAAACGTTAATCCAAGAAGCTCGCCCAGCTTCTCCTGGCTCATTCCGATCAGCATGCGGCGCAGACGGACACGATTTCCGACCTGGCCGTCGATAGGGTTAGCTTGTTTTTTTGGCACGGGCCCACTTACTGAAATTTTCGTTTCTTCTTGGGACCTTAGCCATATTTATACGGTCCCGGAAAGGGGTTGGTCCTATGGTTTGCGCACCCCCGCGCGCGCCGGTAGAAACCCACCAAACATGCAACCGAGCCATAATACAAGAAATCCCATGTCTCCCAAACGCGCGAACGGAGTAGGGGCGAGCGCAGCCGGGAGCGGGCCATCGACGCTGCCCAATTTGCCCAGTCCGAGCGACGCCCTTATACGGCCAAGGGGGTCTATTAACGCCGAAATGCCCGTGTTGGCGGCCCGGGCAACCGGGATTCCCTCTTCGATTGCGCGAACCCGCGCGGTCAGCAGGTGCTGATAGGGGCCGGTCGAGGGACCGAACCAGGAATCGTCGGTGACGTTGACGAACCAGCCCGGCCGCACCGCACCCACAACCGCATTGGGGAACAGGATTTCGTAGCAGATGAGCGGGCCGACGAGCGGCGCACCAGGAACGGAATAGGTGTGCGGGCCGTCGCCGGGCGTGAAGCCGCCGGGACTATCCACAAGTTTGGTGATGCCGAGCCGGGTGAGCAGATCGGAGAACGGCAGATATTCTCCGAAGGGTACGAGATGGAATTTGTCGTATGTCGCGATCAGCTCGCCGCCATGGGCGAAGATATAAAGGCTGTTGAAGAAGTGCAGCCCATCCGCCGCGCGGATGCCGCGCACCGCACCCGTCAGCAGCACATGGCGTTCGGTGAGAATGGCGATGTCGTCGAGCGCTGGCGATCATGCGCTGGAGCAGAAATGGCGGAGCGGCTTCCGGCCAGACGATATGGGTGGGCGAAGGGCCGTTCTTTTTCTCGACACTCAGCTCCAGCAGCCGCTGCCAATTGCGCGCGCGATCGGCGAAAATATATTTCTGATCCTGCGGAACATCCGGCTGCACAAGGCGCAGTTGCACGCCCGCGACATTGGTTTCAGGCGTCAGCGCAAGGCGGATATCGCCGCCGATGGCAAGCGCGATGAAAAGGATCGTCATGGCGATGGGCGCGCGCCATGCGCGTCTGTCGCGATCGGTCGACGCGCGCGAGCGACGCGCCGAAGAGAATGGTGAGAAGCGAAAGCCCGTAGGCGCCGATCACCGACGCACTTTGCAAAATGCCGAGCGACGCGCCCCAGCCATAGGCGGGAATGTTCCACGGAAAGCCGGTGAGGATGTGGCCGCGCAGCCATTCCGCCGCGCCATAGCATGCCGCGAAAACGAAAATCCGCGACACGCCCGCGCGCCGGAATTTCGCCGCGATCGCGCAAGCAATCGCAGGAAAGAGCGCGAGCCCGCCGGGAAAAAGGACAAGCACAAATGGAATCTGCCACGCATGCGCCGACGCCTCGACCATGAAGGCGTAGGCAACCCAATATAGTCCGGCGAGGAAATAGCCGAAGCCGAACACCCATCCCACGGCGAACGCGCTCAACGCAGGGCGCTTATATGTCCGCGCGCCGTCGATGAACAAAACAAGCAGCGCAAACGCGATGAGCAGAAGCGGAAAAATACCGAAGGGCGCGAAGGCCAGCGTCGATAAAAGCCCCGCGACAAGCGCCAGAAGCAATCGACGCCAGCCTTTGAGCCCGCGCACGAAATCGCCCGCATTCGCAAGCGCAAACCACATCCGCATGAAGGCGAACGCGAGCTTCGGCATCATGGCGCCGCACTTCGCCTTTGCTGTTTGGCGGCGGGGCGGATGCGCAGGCGCTTGACGCGGCGGGGATCGGCCTCCAGCACTTCGAATTCGTAATTCTCATTATACGGTACGATCTCGCCGCGCTGCGGCAAGCGGCCGAGAATGGAAACCACCAGCCCGCCCAGCGTATCGACATCTTCTTCGGGATCTGGCGGCGCAAGCTCGATGCCCGTCTCGTTCTTGAAATCCTCCAGATCGAAACGCGCATCGGCCTCATAGACGCCGCCCGGCAACGCGCGCAGATTGCGGGCCTTCGATGTCGTGTTCGTCGTCGATGTCGCCGACGATTTCCTCGATCAGATCCTCGATGGAAACGAGCCCGTCGGTGCCGCCATATTCATCGATCACCAGCGCGAGATGGCGATGCGTCGTCTGCATCTTGAGCAGCAATTCGAGCGTGGGCATGGACGGCGGCGCGAAGAGAATATCGCGCTTGATGCGCGCGATGGACACGTCATCGGGCCAGCGCATCAAACCATCCGGCCCAAGCTCGGCCAGCGACAGCACATCCTTGATGTGCACAAGCCCGATGGGATCGTCCAGCGTTTCGCGATAGACGGGCAGGCGCGAATGTTGCGCCTCGCGGAACAGCGCCACCAATTCGCAGACCGGCGTTTTTTCCTCGACCGCGACGATATCGGCGCGCGGCACCATCACATCATCGACGCGCAGCTCGCCGAATTTGAGCAGATTGGTCGAGCATCACGCGTTCCTGCGCGGAGAGCGCGGGGCTTTGGCGATCGCTTTCCTCGATCACTTCTTCCAGGCTTTCGCGCATGGCTTGCGCGTCGTGATCGCGGCGCAGAAGTGCCACGATGCGCTTCAAGAGCGGCAGATGCTTGCCGTTGGTCTGGGATGGAAGGGAATCGTCGGACATCAGGCGGCGCGCGCGTAAGGATCGGCAATGCCGAGGCCGGCCAGAATTTCGGTTTCGAGCGGCTCCATGATGTTCGCCTGCCGATTCGTCCTGTGATCGTAGCCCAAAAGATGCAAGGTCCCATGCACCGCCAGATGCACGGCATGATCGCCAAGCCGCTTGCCGCTTTCGCGCGCCTCGGCCGATGCCACGCCGTAAGCAATGGCGACATCGCCCAGATAGTTTTCACCATTGGCGGCAGCGGGGAAAGAGAGAACATTTGTAGGCTTGTTCTTCGCGCGGAACGCCGAATTGAGCTTTTTCAGCGCGGCATCGCTGGTGAGCAGGATGGTGAGCGAGGCGCGTTTGGGCTGTTTGGCATGCGCAAGCGCCGCAGCCGCGGCACGCTTCACGCGCGCGGGCAAAGCGCTGCCCGCCTTTCGCCATTGCGCGTCTTCGATGCGGATTTCGATATTCATTCGCGGGCCAATGCGCCTTTGAGCGAATTGGGCTGTACTTCTTCGATGTGCACCTCGCGGATTTCGCCGATCAGATGGGCCGCGTTTTCGACATGCACGGGCTGCAAAAACGGGCTGCGCCCCACCGCCTGGCCGGGTTTGCGGCCCGGCCTGTCGAACAACACATCCATGGTGCGGTTCTCGCAGGATTTGTTGAACGCGGCTTGCTGCGCGAAAAGCAATGCCTGCAATGTTTGCAGGCGCGCATCTTTCACATCTTCCGGCAATTGTTTCGCGGTCGATGCGGGCGTGCCGGGACGCGGGCTATATTTGAACGAGAAGGCTTGCGCGTAACCGACCTCGCGCACCAGCGCGAGCGTGGCTTCGAAATCGGAATCGGTTTCGCCGGGAAAGCCGACGATGAAATCCGACGACAGCGCCAGATCGGGATTGGCGCTGCGGATGCGCTCGACCAATCGCAAATAATCATCTGCCGTGTGCTGGCGGTTCATGGCGGCGAGCACGCGGTCCGAACCCGATTGCACCGGCAGATGCAGAAAGGGCATGAGCTGTTCGATATTGCGATGCGCCTCGATCAGATCGTCTGCCATGTCGCGCGGATGGCTGGTCATGTAACGCAACCGATCCAGCCCTTCAATTTCGGCCAGCCGATAAAGAAGTTTCGCAAGACTCCATGCTTCGCCATCTTCGCCCGCGCCGCGATAGGCATTCACATTCTGGCCGAGCAGCGTGATCTCGCGCGTGCCCTTTTCGACAAGACGTCGAGCTTCGCTTTCGATCTGCGAAACCGGACGCGAATATTCAGCACCCCGCGTGTAAGGCACCACGCAGAATGTGCAGAACTTGTCGCAACCTTCCTGAACGGTGAGAAACGCGCTTGGCCCTTGTGCCGCCGTTTCTTCCGGCAGGGAATCGAATTTGTCTTCCGCCGGAAAATCGGTTTCGAGCGCGTGGCCCGCGCTTCGCGTTACCTGCGCGATCAATTCGGGCAAGCGGTGATAGGATTGCGGGCCGACAACGATATCCACCGCACTTTGCCGCGCCACGATCTCCTCACCTTCGGCCTGCGCCACGCAGCCCGCCACCGCAATCAGCATCGGCGCACCCATTTCCGCTTTGCGATCCTTCAATCGCTTCAAGCGGCCAAGCTCGGAATAGACTTTCTCCGCCGCCTTCTCGCGGATGTGGCAGGTGTTGAGAATCACCATGTCCGCATCTGCGGGGCTTTGCGCGGGCGCATAGCCAAGCGGCGCCAGAAGATCCGCCATGCGCGCGGAATCATAGACGTTCATCTGGCAGCCATAGGTCTTGATGAAGAGCTTTTTCATGGGCGACAATCAGGCAACCGCGCCGGCGAAATCGCCCGTCGCGGCCTCGTTTTGCGGCGGCGATTGCGGGGCTTCTTCATGCGCGCCGGAAAGCGCGCGCGTAAGGCCACGGCGCACGATGGCCTCGGTCTGGATCGCCAGCGCCTTGCGCCCGCCCGCCTGATCCACCGTCATGGGCTGATGAAACTCGATCACCACATCCACCGGCCCGGTGACGAAGGCTTCCCACAAATGCGGCGCAAGTTCCATGTCGCCATACCAGGCATAAAGCGGTCGATTCTCGCGGCCCATCGGAATGCCGTGCACGCCGACATAGGCCACCGACACCGGCTGCACCGGCACATGGCGCTTATGACCGACGGCATCGGTGCCTATTTCGGATTCGGCAGCGCCCATCAGCGCGCTCTTGAACGGCAACACGCGGTTGCCGTCGCTCGATGTGCCTTCGGGAAACAGCACCAGCGCATCGCCGGACGCAAGACTGTCGCGGATTTCATTGCGCGTGTCGCCGATCTTGCTGCGCCGGGCGCGATCGACAAAGACGGTGCGGTTGAGGCGCGCCAGCGTCGAAAACAGCGGCCATGTCTTCACTTCGCTTTTCGCGACGAAGCACGCGCCCGACGACGCGCACAGCACCACCGGATCGAGCCACGAAGAATGGTTCGATACCATCAGCACGCCGCGATCCAGCACAGGCTTTCCCACAACCCGGATGCGGATGCCGAAAAGCCTGCAGAGCAATTTGCTGTAACGCTGCGGTATCGTCTTTGCCTGTTTCAGCCCAAGCGCGATGACGCCCGCCTGCCATGGAATGAGAAGCAGCGAAAGAAACACAAATGTAAAAAGCATTGCGGCGGCGCGCAGGGATTGCATCTTCATGCCCTCAGCGCGCGTCCGGCTTCTTGGCGCCCTTGGGCACGCCGTAAAGCTCAAGACGGTGATCGACAAGCTCGAAGCCCAGTTCCTCGGCGATGAGGCGCTGGAGCTTTTCGATTTCCTCGTTGCGGAATTCGACCACGCGGCCGGTCTGCACGTCGATCAGATGATCGTGGTGGGAGTCCGGCACTTCCTCGTAGCGCGAGCGGCCGTCGCGGAAATCGTGGCGCTCCAGAATGCCCGCATCCTCGAACAGCTTCACGGTGCGATAGACGGTGGCGATGGAGATGTGCGGGTCGAGGGCGGCCGAGCGGCGGTAAAGCTCCTCGGCATCGGGGTGGTCGGCGGCGTCCGACAGCACGCGCGCGATCACGCGGCGCTGGTCGGTCATCCGCAAGCCCTTCTCGACACAAAGTTTCTCGATCCGCGAGTGTCCGGTCATGGGATGACTTTAATCGACTTGGGCATCATTTCCCAAGTGCTGTGCTGCGCAGCGGCAAATCGGCTTTCAAAACAAGCCCGTCCTCGGCACCATAATAGTCCTTCCGCTTGCCGGCCTCGGCAAAACCGAGGGATTGGTAGAGTTTTCGCGCCGCCCGGTTGCTCTGGCCCACTTCCAGGAACATGGCCTTCGCGCCCTCTTTTTGCGCGTGGCGGGCGGCGATTTCCATCAGATCGCGGCCAACGCCCTTCTTCCGCGCGTCGGGGCGGACGGCGATGGTGAGGATCTCGGCCTCGTCGGCGGCGGCCCGCGCGAGCACGAACCCGGCCGCCAGGCTCGTCACATCCACGGCGATGAAAGCAAAAGCGCCCGGCGAGGCCAGAAGCTCGCCAATGGACTCCACCGTCCAGCTTTCGGGAAAGGAGGCGGCGTGAAGTGCTGACATTGCGGGAAGATCGGAAGCCGTCGCCCGGCGCAGCATCATGAGCGCTGGCCCGGCAGCTTCGCATCCGGCGCGCGCAGATATAATGGACGCACCGGCGCATCGGACGCATCCGCCCGCAATGCCAGACGCGCAACCCACAGCGCGTCGGGCTGAGTGATATTCGTTTCGATGGCAGCAACCCCCCTTGCTTCCAGCGCCGATAAAGCAGCATTCGCACCCGTTCCCGCAAGTGCGATTTTCGGCGCGGCGATCGCGGCGACCGCTTCGTCGAGCGTGGCGATGCGCGGCGGGAAGATTGCGCCACCGCGCGACGACAACTGAAAATAGAATTCGCCGCGCTTTGCATCGTGAAGGGCGGCGGCCAAATCCATTTTCGATTCGTCCATCGCCGCCGCAGCACATTGCTTCCAGCGTCGTGATGCCGATGAGCGGTTTCTTCAACGCCAGACGCAAGCCCCGCATGAAGGCGAGCCCCACGCGCTGGCCGGTGAATGTGCCGGGGCCGGTGGTGACGCCAAGCCGGTCGAGCGCGGAAAACGCAATGCCGGCTTGCGCCATCGCGCTTTCCACCATCGGCGCAAGCCGCTCCGCATGGCCGCGCTGCATCGGCTCGAAAATATGGGCGAGGATTTTTTCGCCATCCAGCACCGCGGCGGAGCATGCGCCGAGCGCGGTATCGACGGCGAGAATCTTCATGGCTGGATTATATGGCTTCCACCGCGTTCACTTCGGGAATGTAGTGACGCAGCATGTTCTCGATGCCGTTCTTCAGCGTCATGGTCGATGACGGGCAGCCCGCGCACGAACCGCGCATGTGCAGGAACACCACGCCCGATTCGCCGTCGAACTTCTTGAAGATGATGTCGCCGCCGTCATTGGCCACGGCCGGGCGCACGCGGGTGTCGATCAATTCGCGGATCTGCGAAACGATCTCGGATTCTTCTTCCGAATAGGTGGGCTCGGCTTCGCTTTCTTCGTGGGCGCCGATCAGCGGCAAGCCGCGCGTGAAATGATCCATGATCGCGGCCAGGATCGGCGCCTTCAGATTGCGCCAGTCGCCGCCCGCTTTGGTGACGGAAATAAAGTCCGCGCCGAAGAACACGCGCGACACATCCGGCACCTCGAAGAGGCTTGCGGCTAGCGGCGAACGCGCGGCGGACGCCTTGTCCGCGAAATCGGCCACGGCGCTTTCGCCCATCACGGCGCGGCCGGGCAGGAATTTCAGCGTCGCCGGATTGGGCGTGGATTCGGTCTGGATGAACATGTGGGCCTCCAAGCCTTAGATGGACCTCCCGGCATGTCCGATCAAGGGCCTCAGAAGTCGCTGGCGATGCCCTTTATTTCCCAATCGCCGTAACGGGTTGGCTCCGGCCCCTTGGGTCCGCCGATTTCGGCAGGGAGAGCCTTGTCTTTGGCCGCTGCGTGGCGAGCCTCGGCCTCGGCGCGGGCGCGCGCGCCTGCCTCCTTGATGCGGGCGGCGATTTCCGCCTTTGTGGGTTTCCGCGCGGCCATGCCCTTGAGTTATGACCGGATCGTCCGAAAGGCAAGTTTCGATGGAAAGACCCGGCATTTCCGCGCGCGCGGCGGCCCTTGCGATCCTGAGCGAGGTGCTGCGCAAGCGCCACCCGCTGGACGCGGCCATCGAGCATGCGCTTTCGGGAAGCGGGCTTTCGCCACGCGACGCCGGTTTCGCGCGCGCGATTGCGGGAGAGACGTTGCGCCGCTTCGGCCAGATCGAGGCGCTGTTGCGCGAGTTCGTGCCCAAGCCCCCGCCGCCGCATCGCGCAGGCCCCGCGCTCGAAATCATGCTGATGGGGATTTGCGAGTTGCTGTTCCTGAAAGTGGCCCCGCATGCCGCCGTCGATGCGGCCAATGATCTGGCCGCGAACGATTCCAAATCCGTGCATTTCAAATCGCTCATCAATGCGGTGCTGCGGCGCGTGTCACGCGAGGGTGAGGAAAAAGTAACGGCGCAGGATGCGGCACGGCTCAACACGCCGGATTGGCTCTGGACACGCTGGTGCGAGGCTTATGGCGAAGAAACCGCGCGCGCGATTGCGCAAGCCCATGTCATGCCGCCGCCGCTCGATCTGGTGTTGAAAAATTCAGCACCTGAAATTGCGAACGCGATTGCGCTTCCCGGCGGCGTCTTGCGTCTTGCGGAAAGTTCGCGCGTCGAGGATTTGCCCGGTTTTGCGCAAGGCGATTGGTGGGTGCAGGATTTCGCCGCCACCTTGCCTACGCGATTGTTCGGCGATGTGAGGAGCAAAACGGTGATCGATCTTTGCGCCGCACCCGGCGGCAAGACGGCGCAACTTGGCGAGCGCGGGTGCGCATGTGATCGCGGTTGAGCGCGAGCATGAACGCATCGCGCGGCTGAAAGAAAATCTGGAGCGTTTGAAACTTCACGCCGAAATCGTCGAAGCCGACATGCGCGATTTTACGCCCGAAGCACCTGCGCCCTTCGTGTTGCTCGATGCGCCATGCAGCGCCACGGGCACGATCCGCCGTCATCCCGAATTGCCATGGATCAAGAGTGCGGCCGATGTGAATGCGTGCGCGCAAGGTGCGGGCGAATTGCTGGATGCGGCGGCGGAGATGGTGGCGGCAAACGGGCTGCTGGTTTTCGCCGTCTGTTCGCTCGAACCGGAAGAAGGCGTCGAACAGATCGAGGATTTTCTCGCGCGAAACGATTCATTCCGCCGCGAAGCGATCGCGCCAGACGAATTGTTCGGCAGTCCGAACTGATTTCGTCCGCGGGCGATCTGCGCACGCTGCCCTGTCATCTGGCGGCGCAAGGCGGAATGGATGGTTTCTATGCCGCGCGGTTGCGGCGCTTACGATAGACGCCCAAGCGCGTAAGCCAGCGTCAGATAAATCTTTCCCGTATCGGCGCTGAGAAGGCTCGGCGTCAGCAAGTCCGCCGCCATCGCCTTCGCGCGCACGCGCCAGCAGCGTTTCGAATTCGCCGATATAGGCATTGGCCGCGTCGCGGAAGCGCGCATCCTCGCGATATTGCGCGGCGATGCGATTGACCATGTCGCTGTCGATGGACATTGGCGAGACGGCGCGCGAACACCGTGCGGTCGCCCGCGAGATAGCGCCGCCATTCCTCAGCCCCCGGCTCCGGCCCCAGCGCGATGCCTTCCAGATCGACGGCCATGTCGGCCAGCGCCGCTTCGAGCGCGCCAAGTGCGGCGGCGGCGACCGGGTTTCAATTCCTTCGGCTTGCCGTCGTTTTCGGCGGCGGCGAGCAGCGTGCTCATCTCCCAGGATTTGGTTTCCTGTTCGCGGCGCTTTTGCCGGGCGCTGCGTGAGCTTGCGCGCGCGGCCGAGCAGGCCTTCGCTTTGCGGTTCTTCCTCGACCACATCGCTCGGCTTGCAACAGCAGTGGCGCGCGCGCGGTGCTGCGGGCATGAACGGTGGCAAGCGTGCGCGCCGAAAGATCGAGAATTTCTTCGGTCTCCGCGCGCACAAGCTCGCGCACGCGGGCGGCTTCCTGCGACGCCACGCCGGGCAGCGCGAGCAGATGCTTCTCCACTTCACTCGCTGCTTCCGACAGCGCCTTTTTCAGCTGGCCCGCTTCGCCGGAAAGATCGCCCGCCGCGCGCAACAGACGGTGACATTCGGCCATCGCCTCGCCGACCAGCATCTTGGCGTCGGATTTCGCACTTGCCGAAGTCTGGCTGATAAGCGCTTGCGCATCCGCGCCCGCATCGTGCAGCGATTGCACAACGCGCGCGAGCGATGCGGCGGCCGTTTCGCTCACATCCTTCATGCGTTCGGCTTCGCGGCCGAAGCTCGACGCGATCTGGCTGGCGCGCGCCGCCGCATTCGCCATCAGCACTTCCATGTGGCGCTCGGCATTGACCGACAAGGTTTCGAATTTCTGCGCCTGATCGGCGAGGCCCGACGACCGCCTTCTGCAACGCGTCGCGCTGATGATCGAGCGCTGCTTCGAAGCCGACGCTTTCGTCCTTCAGCTTCTGCAACAAATCCTGCATCGCGCTTCGATGGCGCTCGTGACGGCCAAGCACGAATTCGGCGCGCGCCATGGCGGCATCCGACACCTCTTCGATGCGCTTGGCCTGACGGTCGAGCTCGACAGCGACGGCGTGCGGCGCTTCGGCGGCGGCTTCGGCCGCGGCGCGGAAGGCGGTGGATTGGGTTTCAAGCGAATTGCCCGCGTTGCGCAGCGTGCCTTCGGCGGTTTCGATCATCGCCTTCATTTGCGCGGCACGGCCCGCCACGATCTCGCTCGCCCACGCCGCATTGTCGGTGAGCGCGCCCGCCACCGCATCGATGCGCGCGCTTTCCTGCGACAGTCGCGAGGCGACCGCATCGGCGCGCACATCGGCGCGCGCGCCCGCTTCGTCGATGGAGGCGATCTGGTCGGCGAGCACGCCTTCGAGCGCGCGAAGCCGGTTGAGCGAGGCATCGAGCCCCGCATTGAGCGCATCAAGCTCGCGCCGGACCGCCTTGCCCAGGCGGGCCGCGGTGCGGGAAGCCGTTTCGTCGGCGGCGAAAAGCTTGTCGGTCGCCTCGGCCAGCGCCTCGGCGGCGGCCCCCATGGCGAGCCCGCGCGTCATCGCCCAGGCCGTGGCCACGATCAGCAGAGGCGGCGCAAGGGCCGCGGCCCCGATCACCGCCAATTGCTGAATATCCAATGCCGCCAAGCCATTAGGGCCGAAATAGCCCCACAGATAGGCCGCCGCCGCCCCCACCCAGAACGCCCCCAGCGTGATCGCGAAGACCATGGCCGCCAGCCCCTTGGGGGCCGTTTTGCGAGGGATCGGACGGACGGCCTCCTCGGCCTGCGCGTCCACGGGCTGCAATGGGAACGCCTCTTTGCGCTCCTGTCCGGTGGAAGCCATGAAAAATCCCTTCGAGGTGTTGGCGCTGGTTGCCACTTTAACCATTAAAATCCGCCCACGGCGAATCGGCCAGCCCTTTTTCATGGCCCAAGCGGGAGGAATTCATGCAGATGCTGTTCGCGGCGGCGGCCGTGTTTCTGGGAATCCATTTGCTGATCGCGGGCACGCGCGTGCGCGACGGCGTCACCGGCGTCATCGGCGAGAACGCTTATCTCGGACTTTTCTCGCTCGCCTCGCTCGGCGTTATCGTGTGGCTGGTGATGGCGTACAACGCGGCGGAGCCGACGGCAGAAAATGTGAGACTCTACAGTCTCGGCGAAGGCATGCACGATCTGGGCATTCCGCTTGTGGCGCTGGCGTTCTTCATCGGCGTGCAGGGATTGCTGTTGCCCAATCCGACATCGCTCAAGCAGGAATCATACGCTGCGAAAGACGGAACGATCCAGGGCGTGCTGCGCATCACGCGGCATCCGTTTTTATGGGGCGTTGCGATCTGGTCGGCGTTTCATCTGGCGGCAAATGGCGACATGGCCTCGATCGTTCTGTTCGGGACATTTCTGGCGCTGTCGATTCTGGGCACCTTTTCCATCGACGCCAAACGCAAGCGCAAGATGGGTGACGCGTGGAATGCGTTTGCCGCAAAGACATCCAACATTCCGTTCGCGGCGGTGATCGGCGGGCGCAATTCGCTCAAGCTCGGAGAAAGCCTTGGCTGGCGTTTCTGGCTGGCGCTATTGATTTTTATTGCCGTGCTGTTCGCGCATGCGCGCGTGATTGGCGTGTCGCCGTTTCCGGGTGGGTATGTGCCGTTTTAGGGAGCGCGATAAAATCTGTAGGAATAAGCGTCGGTGAAACCGGCCTTCGCATAAAGCGCGCGCGCGGCCGGATTGTCGTCCTCGACTTGCAGGTAGAGCTGTGTTGCATCCTGCTTGCGCGCCCAATGGGCGAGCGCCGACAATATTTCCATCGCAAAGCCTTTGCGGCGCTGCGGAACCTGCGTGCGCATCAAATTAATTCCCGCCCAGCCATCCGCCGCCACGCACATGCCGCAAGCGGCCGCTTCGCCATTGCCGCCGATGGTGGCGAAAACACGCGCCGCCTCGATGCGCGAAAGAACATCAAGCCGCTCGCAGCCATCGGCATAGGAATGCGAGCCCGACAGCACCAGCGATTTGAACGCGCCATTGGGTTCGGATGCGAGCACGACATCGCGGCTCGGCCGCGCGATCTTCGCGCACTCTGCGATCATCACATGGGTGGGCGCTTCGCCGACATAACCGCGCTCGATCAGAATCTCTTCCAGATTGGCGGGCTGCGTCACCGGCGTGATCTGGAACATTGGCGCAAGCCCGCGCGAGAAATAGGCGATTTCGGCCAGCGCGATCTGGTTGAGAAGGTCGCCGCCCGCAAAGCCGCGCGCCGCCACCGAATTGCCCCGGTGCGAATAGCCGTCGGTGAACCGCAGCAACCAGCCGCCCATTTCGAGCGTTTGGCGTGCAGGCCAGGCGGCGATGGCGCAGGGCTCAAGCTCCGCGGCCAGGGCGTTAATACGGTCTTGATCGATTTGTCTCACCATTCCCATCGGATGCAATTCGGGGACCAGGATGCCCACGGAAGGCCAATTCCAACCCGTCGATCTTGTCCACCTCTCCCGCTACACGGGCGGGGACGAGGAGCTTAACGCTGAAATCCTGAAGCTTTTCGAAACGCAGACAAATGATTTGGTGGCGCAGCTACAATCGCTGCTGGAACTGGGCGACGCCAAGGGCTGGCACGATATCCATCATTCGCTGAAGGGTGCGGCGCGCGGAATCGGCGCATTCGCGCTGGCCGATGCGGCGGCGGCGGCAGAAATACTCGATCCCTGTGCCAATTCGGGACAGGCCAGTGCGGCACTCGATACGCTCAAGCGCAATGCGCACGCCGTCTGGCTGTTCATCGAGAATTATCTGGCGCGCTGAGCGTCGAACACCTCGAACTCATAGGCAATCGAGCGTTCCACCAGCATGCGCCATACCGGCTCGGCAATCGCGGGGTTGAGCCCGTCCTTGCCCGCCTGCTCCAGCACCTTGGCGATCACGTCCTCGATGCGGGCCTCGTCGCGCACGGCATCGCGGACGGGCTTGAGTTCGGCTGCCCGTTCGATATAGGCCTGCCGCTCCGCCAGAAGGCCGACCAGCGCGCGGTCCACCCGGTCGATCTCGCGGCGGATATCGGTCATCGAGCGGCATTGGGAAGGAGCGGTCATGGCGGACCCCGGCAAAAAATTCCCCCTAGATGTCGCGACCTTTTTTCCGATTCCCATTGAACACATTGCCGCGGCGCCTATTTCTACATATAACGTCGCTGGTTTAGAAATTCATACACTCAAGAGAATGTGAAATGGCCGTCGAAACCGATGTCGTGATTGTGGGGGCGGGGCCGATCGGGCTTTTCGCCGTGTTCGAGCTTGGGCTGCTGGATCTGAAAGCCCATCTGGTCGATATCCTCGACCGGCCGGGCGGCCAATGCACCGAGCTTTATCCCGAAAAGCCGATCTACGACATTCCCGGCCTGCCCATCGTCACGGGTCAGGAACTGACCGACAAACTGATGGAACAGATCAAGCCGTTCGGTGCGACGTTTCATTTGAGCCAGATGGCGAGCGCGCTCGAAAAACTTCCCGACGGCCGCTGGAAGCTTTCGACCGACAATGATGTGGAGATCATCGCGCATGTCGTGGTGATCGCGGCGGGCGGCGGAAGCTTCGTGCCCAAGCGCCCGCCGATTGCGGGCATCGAGGCTTACGAAGGCAAGTCGGTGCATTATGCCGTGCGCAAGATGGAAAACTTTCGCGGCAAAAATATCCTGATCGCGGGCGGCGGCGATTCCGCGCTCGACTGGACGCTCAATCTGGCGCCGCTCGCAAATTCGCTGACGCTGGTGCATCACCGCGACGGCTTCCGCGCCAATCAGCACAGCGTCAATCAGATGCGCGAACTGGCCGCGACGGGCAAAATCAAGTTCCAGGTTGCGAGCGTCAAAGCGCTGCACGGCGCGGACGGCCAGCTTGAAGCGGTGACGCTGGCCAATGCCGACAAAAGCGAAACACAGCATGCCGCCGATACGTTCCTGCCGTTTTTCGGGCTCACCATGAAGCTCGGCCCCATCGCCGAATTCGGGCTCGGCCTGAACGAAAATCTCATCCCCGTGGACACGGAAAAATTCGAAAGCCCGACGCCGGGCATCTTCGCCATCGGCGACATCAACACCTATCCCGGCAAATTGAAGCTGATCCTGTCGGGCTTCCATGAAGCGGCGCTCATGGCGCAAGCCGCCTTCCATATCTGCAAGCCGAATGAGAAGCTGCGCTTCCAGTACACGACCTCGTCGTCCTCGCTGCAAAAGAAGCTGGGCGTGGCATGATCCTTCGACACGCCCGATTTTGCTTCATCCTGAGCCCGTCGAAGGACGAAAGCGAAATCGGGCTGCTCAGGATGAGGGTGAATTGACATGAAAATTATCGCTACCGACCGCAAGGGCGCCGAACACATCGTCGAAGGCCGCGACGGCTGGAGCGTGATGGAAATCCTGCGCGATGCGGGCCTTCCCATCGCCGCCGAATGCGGGGGGGCATGTGCATGCGCCACCTGCCATGTCTATGTGAACGATGGCTGGTACGAGAAGCTCTCGCCCCCCTCCGACGCCGAGACGGACATGCTGGACATGGCGCTGGCCGTGGAGCCCAATTCGCGGCTGTCCTGCCAGATCACCTGTGCGCCGGAACTGGATGGCATTAAAGTAACCGTCGCGCCCGAATAGGCCCGTTGCGACTTTGCGGGATTTCGTATCGAATCGCGTTTTGGGGCGCGCCGTGGAGATGGAATGTTCGCACGCTTGCCCGCGCGCCGAGCGATTGCCGCAGGCGCGGTCATTCTGTTTCACCTGCTGCTGATCTTTGCGTTGATCAGAATCACGGGCATACCCATCGGCCTTCCCGTCATCCACGAAAATCCGCTTGAGATTTTTTTCCCCTCGCTCAAGCAGAAACAGAAAACCGAAACACCGCCGCCGCCGGTGGTGAACCCGATCTACATTCCGCTGCGCGCCCCGCCGCCTCCCACGCCGGTTCTGCCGCCTTCGACACCGCAGACCAATTACAACGGGCTGCGCGCGCTGGGGCGCTATCTCTACAATTGCAGCGGCGCCTATTACGAAGAATTGTCGGAGCGCGAATGGGCGCATTGCCTGGGCAATCTGTGGGATGTGCCCGCCGAGGCCAAGGAACAGGCGCCCGTAATGCCGCCCGCCAAGCCATCGCCGTTCAGCATCGTTGTCAGGGAGCCTAAGAAATCCGCGGCACCCGTCGAGCGGCAATGCAAACTCGGCGAGATGAATTCCAACCTGGGCCTGCCTTGTTACGACTTCTCCGGCCAGTGACCGATTTGTGCTATGTCTTGCCGCGAACTTTAGGGCGCGCGCCATGGGCCTCTACGACAAATACCTTCTGCCGCCACTGCTTTCGGCGATGATGGGCACAAAGCCCATCACCTATCAGAGGAAGAAGGTGGTGCCGCGCGCCGAAGGCCGTGTGCTCGAAATCGGATTCGGCGCGGGCCACAATCTGCCGTTCTACGATCCCGCCAAAGTGAGCCATCTCTGGGCGCTGGAGCCGTCGGACGATATGCGCGCACGCGCGGGCGAACGCGTGCGGCAATCGCCGCTCGACATCGAATTCCTCGATCTGCCGGGCGAACAGATTCCGCTTGAGAATGAAGAGGCCGACACCATCCTCATCACCTACACGCTTTGCACCATTCCCGATGTGATGAAGGCGCTTTCCGAAATGCGCCGCGTGCTGAAGCCGCAAGGCCGCATGATTTTTTGCGAGCATGGGGAAGCGCCCGACGCGAATGTGAAACGCTGGCAGGATCGCCTCACGCCTGTCTGGAAAAAGATCGGCGGCGGTTGCCATCTCGCCCGGCCCATTCCCAAGCTGATCGCGGATGGCGGTTTTCGCGTGCTCGAAATGCAGACCATGTATCTGCCTTCGACGCCGCATTTCGCGGGCTTCAATTATTGGGGCGTTGCTGCGAAGGCTTGAACATGTGGGGATTTCTCATCAAGGCGGGGCTGACCGCTGCGTTCATCGTGGCCATGTCGGAGCTTGCCAAGCGTTCGATGTATGTGTCGGCCCTTTTGATCGCGCTGCCGCTGACCACAGCCATAACGACGGTTTGGCTCTATCTCGACACGCATGACGCCCATCGCGCCGCGAATTATGCAGGTAGCGTATTGTTGCTGGTGCCGCCGGGGCTTCTGTTTCTGGCCGTGCTGCCGCTTTGCGTGCGTGCGGGCCTCGATTTCTGGCTGAGCCTCATCATATCCATCGCGGTGACAGGCCTCGTCTATTTCGCCTATGCGTGGGTTCTGCGCAACGTGTGGAGCGTTTCGCTTTAGGCTCAGCGGCTCATCAACTGATAAGGCCCGCCCTTTTCGATCCCGCGCCTGTAGGCATCGCGCGCCTGCATTCGCGCGCGGAACTGGACGAGGCCGGGATAGGGCTCAAGCCGCGCGCCCGCCGCCTCGCACACAAACAGCAGCATGATGTCCGCGCCGGTGAGATCGTCGCCCACGAAGAAATCGCGCGCGCCGATGGCCGCATCCATATAGGAAAGATTGTTGGCGATTTCGCTGTCGATGCGGGGCTTGAGCATCGCGGCCGCATCGCCCAGCATGCCGGTATAAAGCGCCATCAACAGCGGCAGCATCGCCGAACCTTCGGCAAAATGCATCCACTCGACATATTTCCAGTATTCTTGCGTGCCCGATTTCGGCTTGAAGCGGCCCTTGCCATAGGTATCGATCAGATATTCCACGATCGCGCCGGATTCGGCGATTGTTTTGCCCTGATCCTCGATCACCGGCGATTTGCCGAGCGGATGCACGTCTTTCAATTCCGGCGGCGCCAGCGGGATCGGCGTCATGCGCTGATACTTTACGATCTCGTAAGGCACGCCCAATTCTTCCAGCAGCCACAGGATGCGCTGCGAGCGGGAATTGTTGAGGTGATGGATTTTCAGCATGTATCTCTCCTTATACCCGCGCGTCGCGCCACATCGGCCAGACTTTTGGGCCGTTTGGAATTTGAATCTCGCCCGTCACCTCGAAGCCGAAATTTTTGTAGATCGGAATGTTGGTGATCTTGCTGGACTCCAGATACGCCGGCATATGCGCCGCGTCGATTTCTGCAAGCCGGTCGCGCATGATGCGACTGGCAAATCCCTTGCCCTGCATCGCGGGATACGTGCCGAGCGTTTGCAGATACCAATGCGGCTTTTTGGGATGAAGCTTCTCGATGCGATCCATCGTGTTCATCACCGTAAGCGCGCCGCCGCCGAAAATGCCGAGCAGCTCCGGCCCGTTGGTGATGTATTGCCAGAACGGCACATGCCACGAATTCGGCGGCCGCCACAGCGTAACCGATTCATAATTGCCGGTGACATAACACGCGCCAAACGGCCGGCCGAGCTTGAACAGCAATCCGAACACGCGCGCGAGTTTTTCGTGACGGCCTTTTTCCTTCGGCAGAAAATGCAGCATCACCGGATCGTCGAAAAAGGCGCGCGCCAGCGACTGGCACAGCGGCCCGGCATCGGCGGCCTCGGCCACGCGCACCTGCGAGTCGCTCGCGCGGGCCGCATTTTTTTCGGTTATTGCCATGCTGGATTTTCCGGCGGTTTGCCTGCGAAAACAAGATTGGCGGGCGCGGACGCTGCCCGCAAGGGCCTTGGCGCGACGCTGACGGCTTGTGTTCGGCGGCACTTCGGCCTATATGGACCCCGCGACGGCGTCCGTCACACGAAGCGCACTGTTGTAATTCCGACCCGCATTGTGCGCGCCTGGACGAGACAGCCGAACTTCCGAACCTGATGGTTTCCGCCGCAAGCGTGCGAGAATTGTTTTCGCGCGTAACATACTACATCAGGAAAAAACGATGACTATCGGAACAGTGAAGTTCTTCAACACCGCCAAGGGCTTTGGATTCATTTCGCCGGAAGGCGGCGGCAAGGACGTGTTTGTCCATGCCACGGCCGTTGAAGCGGCAGGAATGCGTACCCTTTCGGAAGGCCAACGCGTGTCGTTCGACATCCAGCCGGATGCGCGCGGCAGCAAGGCCGTGAATCTGCAGGCGGCCTAACGCATGCAGCAGGGCGGCGGGGGCAGACCGCCTCCGCCGCACTGTTTTTTAAGATAACGAAGGTCATAACGTTTGCGATGAGTCACAACGCACAATCCTACCAGCCCGAAATCAAGTCCGAGCGGCTGAAGCCCGATCCGGCCTATGTCGCCGATCTCATCGGCGTGCTGATTGCGCAGCCCGGCGGCTTGCGCCGCTGGTCGGTGATGCGCGCGATCCGGCAGCGCCGCGAAAAGGCGCACCGCCCCGTTCCCCACAAATTCGAAGACAAGGTCGAGCGCGCCTTTCGCGGCTTCTGCGCCGACGATCCGTTGAAAAGCGGCGAGAGCACGGATGCGCTGTTCTACCGGCCGAAAGACAAGGCCGGTGAAGTCTGGGCGGTCTACGCCGACCGCGCGCGCGCCTGGCTGAATTCGGAATTCTCCGGCTCGATGAGCGCGCATGTCTGACACAGCCAAGGTGCTGCGCGCAGCCGTGGCGCCGTTCGAGAAGCCCAGCCTCGCGCTCGGCGCCTATCAAATCGTGACGGCGTTCAGCCTCTATATCGCCATGCTGGTGCTGATGTATTGGTCGCTGGGCGTTTCCTACTGGATCACGCTGGCGCTGGCGTTTCCCGCGAGCGCGCTTGTCGTGCGCATCTTCATCATGCAGCACGATTGCGGGCATGGCTCGTTCTTCGCATCCCAGCGCGCCAACGACATTCTCGGCCGCATCTGCGGGGTCGTCACGCTGGCGCCCTATCAGAACTGGCGCCGCCAGCATTCGCAGCATCATTCCAACTGGAACAATCTGGACCGGCGCGAATCCGGCGCGGACATTTATTCCGCCTGTTTGACGGTTGCGGAATATCGAGCACTTTCGCCCTGGCAGAGATTTCTATACCGCCTGCCGCGTCATCCGCTGGTGGCCCATCTGGTGCTGCCGCCGCTGGTGTTTCTGCTGCTCTATCGCGTGCCGTTCGACACGCCGAAGGACTGGACGGCCGAGCGCCGTTCGGTGTGGGGCACCAATCTTGCGATTGCCGCGTGCGTGGTGGTGCTGGGGCTGACGCTTGGCTTTGGTGCGGTGGCGATGGTGCAATTGCCGATCGTGGTCGTGACCACCGTGGTCGGCGTGTGGCTGTTTTCGGTGCAGCACCGTTTCGAGACCGCAAAATGGCTGCGCCAGCACGACTGGAGCTTTCACGCCGCGGCGATGCAGGGCTCGTCCTATCTGAAACTGCCCAAAGTGCTGCAATGGCTCACCGGCAATATCGGCTTTCACCACATCCATCATCTGACACCGCGCGTGCCCAATTACCGGCTTGAGGCTTGCTACAAAAGTGCGGCCGTCCTGAGCGCGGAACCGCCGCTGACGATCACCCGCGCGCTGCTCGGCTCGACGCTGACGCTGTGGGATGAATCGGAAAAGAAGCTGGTGCGTTTCAAAGACGCTTAACGATTGAGTTCCTTCATCGCCTGATCGAGCCCCTGCAAGCGTCAGCGGGAACATGCGCCCCGCGATGATCTGGTTTATCAGCCCAATGGACGGCGTGTATTCCCAGTGCTTGGCCTGCAACCGGATTCAGCCACACGACATGCTCGTAAATCTGCGTCACGCGGTCGAGCCAGATGGCGCCCGCCTCCTCGTTCCAATGCTCTACCGAACCGCCGGGATAGGTGATTTCATACGGGCTCATCGTCGCGTCGCCCACGAAGATCACTTTGTAGTCGTGCGGGAATTTGTGCAGCACATCCCAGGTCGGCGTCTTTTCATTGTGGCGGCGGCGATTGTCCTTCCACACCGCTTCATAGACGCAATTGTGGAAGTAGAAAAATTCCATGTGCTTGAATTCGGTTTTCGCGGCGCTGAACAATTCCTCGCAGAGCTTGATGTAAGCATCCATCGAGCCGCCGATATCGAAGAAGATCAGCACCTTCACCGTGTTGTGGCGCTCGGGGATCAGCTTCAGATCGAGATAGCCCTTGTTGGCGGTGTCCTTGATCGTGCCGGGCAGATCGAGTTCGACCTCAGCACCCTGACGCGCCCATTTGCGCAGGCGGCGCAGCGCCACCTTGATGTTGCGCGTGCCCAGTTCGACGGAATCGTCGAGGTTCTTGTATTCGCGCTTGTCCCAGACCTTCACGGCCTTGCCGTGGCGGCCCTTGTCCTGGCCGATGCGCACGCCTTCGGGATTGTAGCCATTGTTGCCAAACGGCGACGTGCCGCCCGTGCCGATCATCTTGTTGCCGCCTTCGTGGCGTTTCTTCTGTTCTTCGAGGCGCTGTTTTCAGCGTTTCCATGAGCTTGTCCCAGCCGCCCATGGCCTCGATCATTTTCTTTTCGTCTTCGGTGAGGAATTTTTCGGTGAGCGCGCTTCAGCCATTCTTCCGGGATCTGCGCAAGTGCAGCGGGCATCGACATTCTCCAGCCCCTTGAAGACGTGACCGAAGACCTGATCGAATTTGTCGAGGTTGCGCTCGTCCTTCACCAGCGCGGTGCGCGAGAGATAATAGAACTCATCGATCTTCATATCGATGACGTCCTTGGACATCGCATCCATCAGCGCGAGATATTCCTTCAGCGTGACGGGCACGCGCGCCGAACGAAGCTCATCGAAAAACTGGAAGAACATTTGTGTCTCGCGTTTGTCCGATCCTAGCGTGGGGCGCTACTTCGCCGCAATCCGCGCGGCCGCGCCATAAACCGTATCGAGGAATTCTTTCGCCTCGGCATCGTTGCGGGGGCTGGCATATTCGATTGTCGCCTCCACCGCCCATGCGTTCACCGCAGCACCCGTGAACTCCGCATAGTAATGCAATTCTTCCAGCGTCGCGGTCTGATAGGTGCGGGTATAGACGGAGATCGGCGCGCCATCCTTGCCGTCCACCGTCACGGTCTTCTCATCGACCTGCTTGCCGCCGGTGCGTTCCTGCTCGACGAAATCGGCCGCGAGCGCGGCTTTGGGATCGTAGTCGCCCGAAAGCGGGGTGAGCTTGATCGTGCCATAGACGCCATCGAGCGCCGCATAGGCACAGAAATCGGTATGGGCATCGACATCGGAAGCGCCCACCGCATCGCGCTCGAAATGGCCGATCATGGCGGGACAGGAAAAGCCCGACGCGATGTGAATTTTGGCGCCGTCCGGCCCGTCGGTGAAAGGATCGGCGGTCATGTCCTGCGCCAGCGCGGGCGTTGCCGCCAGCATCAAACCCAATGCGAGAACACGCCTCAATTGCGCGTTTCCCGACGCGCCAGAAACGCCAGCCGCTCGAAGAGATGCACGTCCTGCTCGTTTTTCAGCAGCGCGCCATGCAGCGGCGGGATCAGCTTGGTCGGGTCTTTCTCGCGCAGCATTTCGGGCGCGATGTCTTCGTTGAGCAGCAGCTTCAGCCAATCCAGCAATTCGCTGGTGGACGGTTTCTTCTTCAGCCCCGGCACGTCGCGGATTTGATAGAAGACGTTCAGCGCCTCGCTGACCAGCTTCTGCTTGATGTCGGGATAATGCACATCGACGATCTTCTGCATCGTCTCGCGTTCCGGGAATTTGATGTAGTGAAAGAAGCAGCGGCGCAAAAACGCGTCGGGCAATTCTTTCTCGTTGTTCGAGGTAATCATCACGATCGGGCGCACGCTCGCCTTGATCGTTTCGCCCGTCTCGTAGACGAAGAATTCCATGCGGTCGAGTTCGAGCAGAAGATCGTTGGGAAATTCGATATCGGCCTTGTCGATCTCGTCGATCAGCAGCACCGGGCGCACCGGCATGGGTAAAGGCTTCCCACAATTTTCCCTGCTTGATGTAGTTCTTCACATCCTTCACGCGCGCATCGCCAAGTTGGGAATCGCGCAGGCGCGTCACTGCGTCATATTCATACAAACCCTGCTGCGCCTTGGTGGTGGACTTCACATGCCAGGTGATGAGCGGCGCCTTCAGCGCGTCGGCCACCTCATAGGCGAGCTGCGTCTTGCCGGTGCCGGGCTCGCCCTTGATGAGGAGCGGGCGCTCCAGCGTGATGGCGGCATTGACCGCGATCCTGAGATCGTCGGTGGCGACATATTTCTCGGTACCTTGGAAACGGGTTGTCATGGCTCTCTCATGGGAATGGCTTTGGCGCCAACCTAGGGGCCCGGCCGCGCCCCGGCAAGACCCGCGGAAATCCGGGCATCCCCGCGGCCAATCAACCATATGGCGGGGACCGGATTGTGCGATGAGGCGTCCTGGGTGATAAGTTCGCCCCGATGATGGAAGCCGCTACCGCCGAAACCGGCAACAAACAGGTGAGGGACCTCCTGCAGGACGCCCTCAACCATTTGAACCGCGCCGACTTCGCCAAGGGCGAGGACGCGCTGCTGCACACCCTCGACCAGCATCCCGACGAGCCGGATGCGTTGCAATTGCTGGGCGTGCTGCGCCGCGCGCAAGGAAAAGTGGGCGAGGCCGAGGATCTGTTCCGCCGCTCGCTCGCCGCCCGGCCCGACCAGCCCCATGTCTGGCACAATCTGGGAAATCTGTTGCGCATCGAAGGCCGCCATGATGACGGCATTGAGGCGCTGCGCGAATCCATCCGGCTGAAACCGAATTATGCCGAAGCGTGGTTCAATCTGGGCATCGCCTATTACAGCAAGCGCGCGCTGGAGGATTCCGAGAAAGCCTATCGTCAGGCGCTGAAGCTCCAGCCCAATTACGCCATGGCAAAGCAGAACCTCGCCGTGGTGCTGAACGACATGATGCGGCCGAAGGAAGCCGAAGCGATTCTTTATCAGGCGCTCGCCGCCGGATCGCGCGACCGCCGCCTGATCGCGGGCTTTTATCACAACCTCGCCATCTCGGCGAAAATCCAGCGCCGCTACGATGAAGCGCTTCGCCTGTTCGAGCAGGCGCAAGTGATCCTGCCGGAATTGCCGCAGGTCGATTTCAATCGCGGAAGCCTGTTGCAGCTGTTGGGCCGCGAGGAAGACGCGATTGCGGCTTACACGCGCGCGGTGACCGTCAATCCGATGGATTTGCCGGCGCATCGCGATTTGAACCTGCTGCTTTACCGGCTTGTGCGCGACGGCGAATTCCTTCGCTCTTACGACGACGCCATCGCGGTTCATCCCGACAAGGCGGCGCTGCATCTTTCCAAAAGCCAGATGCAGCTTCTGACCGGCGAATATGAAGCAGCACTCGCGACGCTCGCGCCCGCGCGCGAACTCGAAGCGCAAAATCCGGCGTTGCACGATCTTTCCGCGCAGATCAAGGCGCGCATGGGCGCGTTCGACGACGCCATTGCCGCGCATGAAGAGGCGCTGCGCCTGTCGCCCGACAATTTCAACGCGCTTTACAATTATGCCGAGACGCTGCTGCGCGCGGGCGATGCGGCAAAAGGCCGCTGACATTGCGGAAAAGGCGCTGGCGCTTTCGCCGCTGCATCAGGGCGCGATTGCGCTGTGGGGCACATGCCTGCGCGCGCTTGGCGATCCGCGCGAGGCGGCACTGAACGATACCGATAATCTGGTTCAGGTTTTCGAGCTTGCCCCGCCGGACGGCTATGCCGACATGGAAAGTTTCAATCGCGATCTCGACGAATATCTCTCGCGGCTGCATCGGGGCGCGCGCGAGTTCCCCGCCCATTCGGTGCGCGGCGGCACGCAGAGCATCGATTTTGTGCTGGGCGCGGGCCACGATCTGATGGAACGGCTGCGCCTGCGCTTCGACGAGGCGCTCAACACCTATATGCAGCACATGCCGGAAGACGGCGAACACAAATTGTTCGCGCGCCGCACGCCGCTTTTCAGCTATGCCAGCTCATGGTCCACGCGGCTCGAGCGATGGCGGCCATCACATCAATCACGTCCATTCCGGCGGCTGGATCAGCGCCACCTATTATGTGTCGGTGCCGGAAGGCGACGGCGGCGAACTGCAATTCGGCGCGCCGCCCTTCGAGGCCGGAATCAAAAATCCCGTGCGCCGCACGGTGAAGCCCAAAGCGGGGATGCTGGTGCTGTACCCGTCCTATCTGTGGCACGGCACGACGCCGCTTCGCTCGGACAAGCACCGCACCACCATCGCCTTCGATGTGGTGCCGCGCTAGTTAGGTTTTCGGCGGCTTCAATCCAGCGTCCTTCAGAATCGCGTGTAACGTACCCTTGGGGATGTCGCGCGAATGCATCGGCAGAACTACACGCAATTTGCTGACGGGATGTTTGAAGATCGCGTGACTGCCGGATTGGCGCGTGAACACAAATGCATTCTGTTCCAGCAGACGGCGCAACTCACGCGGCGTCATGCGACTTTGCGGCTGCGGGCGTGAGGTGCTTTGCGCGCGGGCTTTTTCGCGGTCGATCCCGGAAGCAGGGATTCTTCCATCACGTCTTCAAGGTAGAGCTGGACGGCATCCTTGAGATTGACCAGCGCCTCGGCACGCGTGGCGCCAAATGTATGGCATCCCGGCAATTCCGGGCTCCAAGCGTGAAATCCGCCTTCGTCCTTTTCGATTTTGAACGTGACCATGGCCCAGTGTGGCGTGGGACCGTTTCTCTGTCCATACCGCCGGGCCGCGCCGGTATTGTTTTGTCCTGATAATTCCGCGCTGCCAAATCTTGCGACAATTGGCGTTGCAAGCCTTGCCCGAACACGCGCAAATGCACCGTTCGGGGGTTTGAATGACGGTTGCCCATATCTACACGGTTGCCTTTCAGGGCATCGAGGCGCGCGAGGTGGACGTACAGGTCCATATCGGCGACGGCGGCAATGGCGGCATCTTCAATGTGGTCGGGCTGGGCGACAAGGCGGTCGCCGAAAGCCGCGAGCGCGTGCGCGCGGCGTTATCGGCCATCGGGCTTGCGATGCCGTATAAGCGCGTGACGGTGAATCTGGCGCCCGCCGATCTGCCGAAAGAGGGAAGCCATTACGATCTTCCCATTGCGCTGGGATTGCTCGCGGCGATGGGCGTTTTGCCCGCGAGCGAACTTGCGAATTATGTGGCGCTGGGCGAACTGTCTCTCGACGCACAGCTATCGCCGGTTGCGGGCGTGTTGCCCGCGGCACTCGCGGCATCCGAAGCCCATCGCGGATTGATCTGCCCCGCCGCGTGCGGGCCCGAAGCGGCATGGGCGGGCGGGCTTGAGATCATCGCGGCACCCTCGCTCATCGCCATCGTCAATCACATGAAGGGCGCGCAGGTTTTGAACCCGCCGGAAGCAAAAATCGCCGACGACATTTCTTCGATCCCCGATTTGAAAGATGTGAAGGGTCAGGAAACCGCCAAGCGCGCGCTGGAGATCGCAGCCGCGGGCGGCCACAACATGCTGATGATCGGTCCGCCGGGTGCCGGCAAATCCATGCTGGCCGCGCGCATTCCGGGATTGCTTCCGCCGCTCGACGCGCGCGAGGCGCTGGAAATTTCCATGATCCAAAGTCTCGCGGGCGAATTGCGCGACGGCGCGATTTCGCGGAAGCGCCCGTTCCGCAATCCGCATCATTCCGCGTCGATGGCCGCACTCGTCGGCGGCGGCTTGCGCGTGAGGCCGGGAGAGGTCTCATTGGCGCATTTGGGCGTGCTTGTTTCTGGACGAACTTCCCGAGTTCCAACGCGGCGTTCTGGATTCGCTTCGCCAGCCGATTGAAATCGGGTGACGCGGTGGTGGCGCGCGCCAATGCGCATGTGCGATTCCCCGCGCGCTTCCAACTCGTCGCGGCGATGAACCCGTGCCGCTGCGGATATTTGAGCGAGCCCGCGCAGGCCTGCGGGCGCGCGCCCAAATGCGGGCAGGATTATCAGTCGCGCCTTTCCGGTCCGCTGCTCGACCGCATCGACATTCATGTGGAAGTGTCGGGCGTCACGGCACAGGACCTCGCACTTGCCGCCGCCCGCCGAAGGCACGGCCGATGTCGCCGCGCGCGTGGCGCGTGCGCGCGAAATCCAACGCGAGCGATATAAAGACAAATCCATCCGCACCAATGCCGAGGCCGAAGGCGAATTGCTGGATCGCGTGGCGACGCCGGAGAAAAGCGGGGCGGCACTTCTTTCCGATGCGGCCGATGCGATGCGGCTGACCGCGCGCGGCTATCATCGCGTGCTGCGGGTGGCGCGCACCATTGCCGATCTCGCCGCCAGCGAAATCGTGGCGCGCGCGCATGTCGCCGAGGCGCTATCCTATCGCAGGCTCGCGCATCTGGCGTGATTACGCGGCCGGTGCGGCTGCCATCTTCCTGGGAACCACCGCCGCGATCACAAGCCCCGCCACGAAATAGCCGATCAATGTGATGGCGATGTAGGCGAGCGTGTAATCGCAGGGGAATTTGTACCAGATCCAGTAAGACACATTGGTCGATGCGCTCACCGACAATCCCACCAGCGTCACAAAACCCACGCGGCCCGCGTAACCCGAAATCCCCGCCCAGCCGAGCAGGAAGGCCGCGATCAGCATCTCGACCAGTTCTTTCACGAATTCATAGATCATCGGCCGGGTCATATTGGTGCTCGCACTTGGCGGATGATAGAGAAGCAGCCCGGACGGCGAACGCGGCATCATCGCGGCATATTTTTCCATCATCTTCGGATCGTTTGGATCGATCCAGGGATAGATATAAAGACCGGAATGATCGCCGATGGTTTTCTGCATGTCGGAAATCAGCGGCGCTTCATTTGGTATCTGGCTGATGCCCATATTGCCGAGCGGCGTTGCGATATGCGCAACCGAAGCCCACGCGAACATCGCGATGGCGCCGAGAATTCCTGCAAGGATAATTCGCATGGAAGGCCCCCAAAGCCTGTTTCATGGGCATTATATGATATTTCGTGACGGCTTCATAATCGCGGCCATGGTGCAACGCAAAATTCGCATGACGGCTTCCCCACAGATGCTTGGCGGCGAAAGGAGAATGGCTTAAGCAAGCGCCGGGCAAACCGGGGGCGGCCATGGCTGGCGGCAAAGCACGCGCGCGTTTTCGTTTGGTGCATCTTCTTCTCTTCGTTCCGTTCATAGCCCTGTTGTGGGTGCCGTTCTACGACCGCGCCGATCCGGCGCTTGCGGGCGTTCCCTTCTATTACTGGTATCAGATGCTCTGGATCGTGCTGGGCGCATTTCTTCTGTGGCCCATCTTTCGCGCCGAGGAACGCGACAACAAGAATAACGGGGCCTGACCATGACAGGCGCGCTGGACTGGACGGCCATCATCGTTTTCGCCGTGCTTTTTTCCTTCGTCACGCTGCTCGGGCTTTTTCGCCGCGCGCTGGCGGCACGGCGATCTTACGCAACTGAGCGAATGGGGATTGGGCGGGCGGCGCTTCGGCACCGTCGTCACATGGTTTCTGCTCGGCGGCGATCTTTATACGGCCTACACATTCGTGGCGGTGCCTGCGCTGATGTTCGGCGCGGGTGCGGTGGGATTTTTCGCCGTGCCTTACACGATTTTCGTCTATCCAATCCTGTTCGCCGTGTTTCCGCGTCTGTGGTCTGTCGCGCACAAGCATGGCTACGTCACGGCTGCGGATTTCGTGCGCGGGCGTTTCGGCAGCGGCACGCTGGCGCTCGCCATCGCCGTTACCGGCATTGTCGCGACGATGCCCTATATCGCGCTGCAACTGGTCGGCATCGAAGTGGTGATTTCCGGCCTCGGCATTCACGGCGAATTCCCGCTCATCATCGCGTTCGTGATTCTGGCCGCCTACACCTACACCAGCGGCTTGCGCGCGCCCGCGATGATCGCGGTGGTGAAGGACATGCTCATCTACATTACGGTGATCGCGGCGGTGATTATCATTCCCGCCGAACTCGGCGGCTATGCGAAGATTTTCGCCAGCGTCGATCCGAAGAATTTGCTGCTTGCGCCCGCAACGCCGGGCAATCTCGGCGCGCAGAGCGCATACGCCACGCTGGCGCTCGGCTCGGCATTGGCGCTGTTTCTCTATCCCCATGCGGTAACGGGTGTTGCTCTCCTCATCGAGCCGCCATGTTATACGGCGCAATGCGGTGGCACTTCCCGCCTATTCGGTGGCGCTCGGATTGATCTCGCTGCTCGGCTACATGGCCGTGGCGGCGGGCGTGAAATCCAATCCGGCCTTCGCGGACGGCTTTGCGAAATTCGGCTCGAATTACGCGGTGCCCGCGCTATTCCTGCAGATGTTTCCAAGCTGGTTCGTGGGCGTGGCGTTTGCCGCCATCGCCATCGGCGCGCTGGTGCCGGCCGCCATCATGTCGATTGCCTGCGCCAATCTTTTCACGCGCAATATCTATCGCGAATATATCAGGCCGGATTGCGCGCCAGCCCATGAGAGCCAGGTGGCGAAGATCGCGTCGCTCGTGGTGAAAGTGGGCGCGCTGTTCTTCATCATCGCGCTGCCCGCGACCTATGCCATCCAGCTTCAGCTTCTGGGCGGCATCTGGATCATCCAGACGCTGCCTGCGGTGCTGTTCGGCCTTTATACGCGCTGGCTTAACCCGTGGGCGCTGCTGACAGGTTGGGCCGCGGGCATTGCCAGCGGCACATGGATGGCGGCGCAACTCAATTTCGCAAAATCCATTTTTGCGTTGCACATCTTCGGCGTGACGGTGCCGTGTTATGCGGCACTTTCGTCGCTGATCCTGAACATCGTTGTGAGCGTGGTGTTGAGCGGATTGCTCAACGCCGTGATGCGCGGCCGCGAAGATGCGACGATGGCGGAGGATTACGTTTAGCCAAACCGCCCCGTAATATATTCTTCCGTGCGCTTGTTCTTGGGCGCGGTGAAGACCTGTTCGGTCGCGCCGATATTCGATCAACTCGCCGAGAAACATGAAGGCCGTGTAGTCCGACGCGCGGGACGCCTGCTGCATGTTATGCGTGACGATGACGATGGTGTAGTCGTTCGACAATTCGTCGATCAGCTCCTCGATCTTGGCGGTGGAGATCGGATCGAGCGCCGAACACGGCTCGTCGAGCAAAATCACTTCGGGCTTCGTCGCCACGGTGCGCGCGATGCAAAGCCGCTGCTGCTGGCCGCCGGAAAGGCTAAGGCCCGAATCCTTCAGCTTGTCCTTCACCTCGCCCCAGAGTGCCGCGCGTTGCAACGCCTGCTCGACGCGCCCGTCGAGTTCGCTGCGCGGCAGGCGCTCATAGAGATTGATGCCGAACGCGATATTGTCATAGATCGTCATCGGGAATGGCGTCGGCTTCTGGAACACCATGCCGATCTTGGCGCGTAGCAGATTCAGATCGAGCTTGGTGCTCAGGATATTCTCGCCGTCGAGGATCACCTCGCCCTCGGCGCGCTGATTGGGATAAAGCTCGTAGATGCGGTTCAGCACGCGCAGAAGCGTGGATTTTCCGCAACCCGACGGGCCGATAAACGCCGTCACCTTGCGGTCGTGCAGCGGCAGCGAAATGTTCTTCAGCGCCTTGTTCTTTCCGTAATAGAAGGAAAGATCGCGAATCTCGATGCGCACGCCCTGATCGACGGGCTTCATGTCGTTCATGTCGGACTCCGTTTGCCTTCGAGCACGCGCGCCAGAATGCTGAGCGCGAGCACGGCAGCGGTAATCAGGAGCGCGCCCGCCCAGGCCAGCGCGTGCCAATCGTCATAAGGCGACATCGCGAACTGGAAGATGACCGCGGGCAGGCTCGCCATCGGCGCGTTCAGATCGGTGCTCCAGAACTGATTGTTGAGCGCGGTGAAAAGGAGTGGCGCCGTTTCGCCCGATATGCGCGCAATCGCGAGCAGCACGCCGGTGACGATGCCCGCACGCGCCGCACGCCACGTCACCGCGCGGATCGCGACACTGCGCGGCGCGCCGATGGAGGCCGCGGCCTCGCGCAGCGTGTTGGGCACCAGCAGCAGCATGTTTTCTGTGGTGCGCACCACGACGGGAATCACCAGCACCGATAGCGCCATCGCCCCCGCAATGCCGGAGAAATGGTGCATGCGCAGCACCATCAATTCATAGATGAAAAGACCGATCAGGATCGAGGGCGCGCTGAGCAGAATGTCGTTGGTGAAGCGCACGACGAAGGCGGTGCGCGTGTGCCGGCCATATTCGGCCAGATACGTGCCGGCCATGATGCCGATGGGCGTGCCGATCGCGACCGCAATCGCGCTCATGATGAGGCTGCCGACGATCGGGTTGGCAAGTCCGCCATCGGAGCCCGGCGTCGGCGTCATCTCGTAGAACATTTTCAGCGAAACCGAATTGATGCCCTTCATCAGCAGCGCGCAGAGGATCGCTGCCAGCCAGCGCAAGCCCGAACCCGGCCGCCGCCACCGACAGCACGAGAAACATGCGGTTGCAGAAGCGCCGGCGCACATAGAGCAAGCGGTTCATCGAACGCGCCCCCCGCGCGCAATTCGAGGCTGCGCAGCATGAATTGCGCGCTTGCCAGCACGATGAAGGTGATGCCGAACAGGATAAGCCCGATGGCGATGAGCGCGGACACATAGAGTATCGCCCACGGCTTCGGTGAATTCATTGGCGATGGCAGCCGAGATCGTGGTGCCGGGCGCGAACAGCGATTCCGAAATGCGATGCGCGTTGCCGATCACAAACGTCACCGCCATGGTTTCGCCGAGCGCACGGCCGAGCGCCAGCATCGCCCCGCCCACGACGCCCGAGCGCGCGAACGGCAGCACGACGTGCCACATCACTTCCCATGTCGTGCAGCCAAGCCCGTAGGCGGCTTCCTTCAGGATGGGCGGCACGGTCTCGAACACATCGCGCGTCACCGCCGAAATGAAGGGCAGGATCATGATCGACAGGATCAGCGAGGCGGTGAAAATGCCGATGCCGTAAGGGCGGGCCTGCGAAAAGATCCTGCAGACACGGGAATGTTCGCGAAGAAATCGATCAGGTGGGACTGGACGTGTTGCTGGAAATAGGGCGCGAAGATGAAAAGCCCCCACACGCCATAGATGATGCTGGGAATGCCTGCGAGCAATTCGATGGCGATGCCGATGGGCCGCTTGAGCGCGCGCGGGCAGATTTCGGTGAGAAAGATCGCAATGCCGATGCCGACCGGCACCGCCACCAGCATGGCCAGCGCCGAGGTGATGACCGTGCCGTAGATCGCGCCCAGCGCGCCGAACTTCTCGGTCACCGGATTCCAGATCTGGGTATAGAGGAATGGCAGTCCGAACAGCTTGAGCGCGGGCCATGCGCCCGCGATGAGCGAAATCATCACGCCAGCGAAAATGGCCACCACCAGAAGGGCGGCCGCCCGCGTCATGGTGCGGAAGCGTGCGTCGCGGCGGCCAAAACGGCGGACAACCGCAACTCTCGTGTCGGAGACGAGCTGTTCGGTCAAAGCGAGATCGACCATAAGGAGTACCAGGCACCTTTTAGACGAATTGGGGGGCTCTTGTAGCCCCCCAATTTCACGCATTCACACGCCAATTGACGTCAGGGAACCGACGCCGGGTTGATATTGTCCTTCCAGCTTTTGGCGATGGCCTGCACCGTGGACTCGGGCAGCGGCACATAATCGAGGGCCGCGGCCATATCGTCGCCATTGGCATAGGCCCATTTGAAGAAGCTCAGCACTTCCTTGAGCTTCGCCGTGTCGCCGGGCTGCTTGTAAACGAGGATGAACGTGGCGCCCGCGATCGGCCAGGCGTCATGGCCGGCCTGGTCTGTCAGCACCACATAGAACGAGGCCGAATGGGCCCAATCGGTCTTGGCCGAGGCCGCCTGGAAGGCCGCCGCGGTCGGAGACACCGCAACGCCATCGCGGTTGATCATGCGCACATAGGTGAGCGAATTCTGCTTGGCATAGGCATATTCGACATAGCCAAGCGCACCGACCGTCTGCTTGACGTTTCCGGCAACGCCTTCATTGCCCTTCGCGCCAATACCGGCCGGCCATTCCACCGACGTCGCCGCACCCACCTGGCTCGCCCAGGCAGCACTCTTCTTCGACAGATAGTCGGTGAAGATGAAGTTCGTGCCCGATCCGTCCGAACGATGCACGATGGCGATGGCCGTGTGCGGCAGGTTGGCGGTGGGGTTGAGCTTCTTGATTTCCGGATCGTCCCAATATTTCACGGTGCCCAGGCACGCATCGGCAAGCGTCTTGCCGTCGAGCACCAGTTCACCGGGCTTGATGCCGGGAACATTGACCACCGGCACCACGCCGCCGATCACGGTGGGAAATTGGGTGAGGCCCGCCGATTCCAGATCGCCCGGCGAAAGCGGCTTGTCGGACGCGCCGAAATCCACCGTCTTGGCCTTGATCTGGGCGATGCCGCCGCCCGAACCGATGGATTGATAGTTCAGCCCAATGCCGGTCGCGGCCTTATAGGCTTCCGCCCATTTGGCATAGATCGGATAGGGGAACGTGGCGCCCGCGCCGGAAAGATCGCCGGCGACGGCGGTACTGGCCACGCAGATCAGGGCGACACCGGCCGCCGCACCTGCAAGGCGATTGAAAAACGGCTTCATGGAATACCTCTCGCGAATGATGCTCGGCCGACACTCTTAAGAGCGCCCAGGGAGCGCCGCGCACGGACCCCCAAACCCCTCGCGCCGCCGATCGGGTGCGATAACGAGCCGGTTCAGTGCAACGTCCATCACAGTTCGGCGAAGCTTTTGTGACAGCGCACAGATGCGGCTGCCGGTGCGCTCAACCGGGAGTGGTAAATTTCTATTAACCATCTGAACGCGCAAAAAAAAGGCCGCGTGCGATTTGCACCGCGGCCTCCTTCCTTTGTCGCGGAGCCTACCGCCCGGCGGTCAAAGAGACCTCGTAGGTCTCGTTCTGGTCGTTGGTGACCTGCCAGGTGTCGCCGACATTGTGCTGTTCCAGCGGCGAGCAGGCGGGCTTGGGCCCGTCCTTCACATCCGGCGGCAGGATTGGCGTCAGGCAGATGGTCTTGCCGTCGTCCTTGACGAGCCAGGTGCCCGAATATTGCACCGCCTTGCCGTCCTTGCCGGTGCCTTTGGCGATGTAGGTCATGTCCTTGCTGAAGAGCAGCGTGCCTGTATCGCCGGTGGCGACGTTCTTGGTGGTGACGGTATTGTCGTAGGTGTTCATCATGGCGATCGTCGGCCATGGCCGCGCTGCCCACCAGCGCCATAGCGCCGGCCAGCAATAATGTTCTCAAACGCATGTAATCCTCCCGATTGTTTTTGAAGCTCACCCCATTGATTGCGGGCGGGCGATATTAACCTTTTTGGGCCGCCGAGTCCCAATATCGATTAAAGCTTTCTCAACAGCGCCCGAGCCTAACTTGCATGGTTGGGAATTTCAGAGGTGCCAGCTTGGCGTTGGCGCGCGCGGGAAAAATCGTCTTCGGATTGAGCACGCTGGCGGCGGGCGGTGTATTGCTTGCCGACATCCTTGCGCGTGGGCGGCTGTCGCTGTTCTCGCCGTCGCTTCTGTCTGCCTTTGTGCTTCTGGGCATCGGGCTTCTGCTCGCGGGATTTTTGAAAGCACGCGGGCAAGCGCGCGCGCTGCATGCGACCGCGGCCCAGTTGCGCACGCTGACCGAGCAACTGGAATCCTCGCTTGCCACCGTCTCGGCGATGAATGCGCGGCTGCATGAAAGCGAAGTGCGCTACAAGGGGCTGGTGGACAGCCAGGGCGACGCGATTGCGCGCCGCGCGCCCGACGCGAAGCTGACTTACGCCAATGATTCCTTCTTCAAATTGTTCGGGCTTTCGCCGCACACCGCCATCGGCCGGCCCTTCGCGCCGGAACTTCATCCCGAAAGCCGCGCGCCGCATTTCGGAATCTTTTCGGACCCCGAACGCGGGCGCGCCCATTACGACCAGCATGTGCGCACGGCCTATGGCTGGCGCTGGATTTCCTGCGAAGATTACGCCATCCGCGACGCGGGCGGGCAATTGATCGAAGTGCAAAGCGTGGGCCGCGACATCACCGAGCGCAAGGCGCTGGAAGATGCGCTCACCGATGCGCGCGACAAGGCCGAAGCGGCGAGCCGCGCGAAATCGGGTTTCCTCGCCACCATGAGCCATGAAATCCGCACGCCCATGAACGGCGTGCTCGGCATGGCGCGGCTGCTGCTGGAAACAAGCTTGCAGCCCGAACAGAAAAGCTATGTCGAGGCGGTCGAGCAATCGGGGCGCTCGCTCTTGTCGCTGATCGACGACATTCTGGATTTCTCCAAGATCGAATCCGGCGTCGTCACGCTGGAGGAAGAAGAGGTCGAGCTTCATCCGCTGATCGCGGGCGTGGCCGAGCTGCTGGCGCCCCGCGCGCATGCCAAGGGCATCGAACTTGTCGCGGTGATCGCCCCCGACACGCCACAAACCGTGCGCACCGATGGCGACCGCATGCGCCAGATTCTCACCAACCTCGTCGGCAATGCGGTGAAGTTCACGCAGAGCGGCGGCGTGCGCATCGAGGCAAGCCTCGTCGAAACGCGCGAGCGCAAATATATGCGCTTCGATGTGCGCGACACCGGCGTGGGCGTGCCCGCCGAAAAGCGCCACGACATTTTCAACGAATTCGTGCAGGCCGATTCCAGCCACGCACGGCGCTTCGGCGGATCGGGATTGGGGCTTGCCATTTCGCGGCGTCTTGTCGATGCGATGGGCGGCGAGATCGGCATGGAGCCCGCAACCGGGGGCGGCAGCATCTTCTGGTTCACACTGCCGGTTCTCGTGTTGCGCAAGAGCCAGGTGCTGCGGCCGCTTTCGGGCGTGCGCGTGACGCTCGTAACGCGCAACATGGTGCTGCGCGACGGTCTTGCCATGCAAATTCGCGACGCGGGCGGCGAGGTGGTGCCGGTTCGCCAGCACCCCGACGCCATCATCATCGACGCGGGCCCGGCCGACATGCCCGATCTTCCCTCGAACCCCGACCGGCATATCCGCTCGGTGGTGTTGCTGACGCCGGGCGCGCGCGGCTGGCTGCCGGAACTGAAGGCCATGGGTTTTGCGAGCTATCTTGTGAAGCCGGTGCGCGCATCCTCGCTCGGCACGCGGCTTTTCGTGGACGGCACGATCGAGGAGCCACCCGCCGCGCGCGATATGCGCCCCGTTAAATGCAGCAACCGGCTGAAAATCCTGCTGGCCGAAGACAATCCCATCAATGCCATGCTGACGCGCGAGCTTTTGCGCCGCCGCGGCCATGACGTGCGCGAAGTGAATTCGGGGCTGGACGCGGTTGCGGCCTGCGCCGCCCAGCCCTTCGATCTGGTTCTCACCGACATCCACATGCCGGGGCTGGACGGGGTGGAGGCCACGCGCCGCATCCGCGAAGACGAGGAACTGGCGGGCCGCGCGCGCGTGCCCATCGTGGCGCTGACGGCGGACGCGCTGGAAACCGGCAAACGGGCTTGCCAGGATGCAGGCATGGATGGTTTTCTCACCAAGCCAGTCGATCCCGCCGAGCTTGATATGATTCTTGGAAATCTCTTCCCGGCGAGCGGCGCGCAAGACGCCGCCGCATGAACAAAATCAAAGACGCCATCGGCGCCTATGCAAGGCCGCGCATCCTTCTGATGCTGGCGCTGGGATTCTCGTCCGGCCTGCCGTTTCTCCTGATCTTCGGAACGCTTTCCGCTTGGCTCAGGCAAGCGCATGTCTCGCGCACCGATATCGGGCTGATGAGTTATGTCGGGCTTGCCTACACGATTAAATTTCTCTGGGCCCCGCTGATCGATCAGGTGAAGCTGCCCATTCTGGGCACGCTTTTGGGCAAGCGCCGCGCATGGATGCTGGTGGCGCAGGCTTTCATCGCGGGAAGCCTGATCGCGATTTCGTTTTGCGATCCCACCACTTCGCTTTCGCCGATTGCAATCGGGGCCGTGGTGTTGGCCTTCGCCGCCGCCACACAGGACATTTCCATCGACGCATGGCGCATCGAGGCCGCACCGAAAGCCGAACAGGGCGCGATGGCGGCGTCCTATCAACTCGGCTATCGCTTTGCGATCATCGCATCGGGCGCGGGCGCGCTTTACGTGGCGCAATACGCGTCATGGCATGCGGCCTATCTTTCGATGGCGGCGTTGATGCTGCTGGGTGCGGGTGCTGTGCTGCTGGCCCCGCGCGTGGAAAGCGAAAGCGCGCCGGTGGCGGGCGAAGATGCAGCCGGACATCTGGCGGAGGAATTGAAACTCGGCGGATCGATCGGGCGCGCCATCACATGGATGTACCGCGCGATTATCGCGCCCTTTATCGATTTCTTCGCACGTCATAAATGGACGGGTCTTCTGGTGCTGGCGCTGATCGGGGCCTATCGCGTGCCCGATTTCGTGATGGGCGTGATGGCCAATCCGCTTTACATCGATCTGGGCTTTTCGCTCGCCGCGATTGCGACCGTGGTGAAACTCTTCGGCGTGTGGATGACGATATTGGGCGCAATCGTCGGCGGGCTTGTGGTGGCACGCGCGGGGCTCGTCCATTCGCTTTTCATCGGCGTGGGCGCGACCATCATCGGCAATCTGATTTTCGCGTGGCTCGCAACGCAAGGCTCAAGCGTCACCGCGCTCACCATCGCCATCAGTGCGGAGAATTTCGCGGGCGGGTTCGCGGGGACCGCGCTCATCGCCTACATGTCGAGCCTCACAAGCCACGCCTTCACCGCCACGCAATATGCGCTGTTCTCATCCTTCTATGCGCTGCCGGGAAAACTTCTGGGCGGATTGTCGGGCGCGATGGTGGACTGGTTCGCCGCCCACCCTGCCATCGCACAAATGATTGCGGGCGCTGACATTGTGTCGGCCAAGACGGCCGGATATGTCCCATTTTTCATCTGCACCGCGGCGATGGGGATTCCCGCGATCCTGCTGATTTTCCTTGTGCTTAGGCGGGAGGGCGAGGTTCCGCCGGGGGATGCCGCACCCGCCACAACCTGACCGCGCCGTTAGCTATTGCGGTCTGCGATGTTTGCAGGGGCGCACCCCCTTCGGGTAAACTTGCATCAAGACTTGAATCACAAGCCGGGCCGGAGCGGCCCGCAGGGAAGCGGAAAATCCGGTGGTAAACGTTCACGAGCCCGGCCCGTTAGAAGGGCGCCTCGAACAATGGCCCGTTCTTGTGGCGTCGGGCGCGCTGGAAGCACGCCTTGCCGAAACCGATGCCGAAGTCGAAGCGGCGCAGCGCTTGCGCTATCGCGTCTTCTACGAAGAGATGTCGGCCATCCCGTCTTATGAAATGCGCGAGGCGCGGCGCGACTTCGACAAATTCGACGAGTTCTGCGACCACATGCTGGTGGTCGATCGCGAGAAGCTCGACGATGACGGCCAGCCCGCCGTGGTCGGCACTTACCGGCTGATACGCGATGCCGATGCGGTGCGCGCCGGCGGCTTTTACAGCGCGGGCGAATACGACCTCGAACCCATGCTGGCCGCAATGCCGGCGGGCGCGCGGGTTCTGGAACTGGGCCGGTCCTGCGTGCTCAACACCTATCGCAGCAAGCCCGCCTGCATGCAGCTTTTGTGGAAGGGCGTGATGGTCTATGTCGCGCGCTTCTCCGTGGACATGATGTTCGGCTGCGCGTCGCTACAGGGCACCGATCCCGACGCGCTGGCCTTGCCGCTGTCCTATCTGCACCATTTTCACAGCGCGCCGCCCGACAAGGCCGCGCGCGCGCTGCCGAATCTTTACGTCGATATGAACCGCATGCCCAAGGATGCCATTGATCCCAAGGAGGCGGTGCGCACCTTGCCGCCGATGATCAAGGGCTATGTGCGGCTGGGCGTGACGGTGGGCGACGGTGCTGTGATCGACCGGCAATTCGGCACCACCGATGTGCTCATCTGCGTGCCGGTATCGGGCCTGAACGCGCGCTACAGAAGCCGCTTCGACGTAGCACCGAAAATTTAGATTGGTCGCGCAATCCGGGCGGCGAACCGCTTCGCACTTCGCCTGATTGCGCTTATGCCATATCAAATAACAGCACTTCCGACGGCGCCTTGGCGCGCACGGAGATTTTGCTTTCGTCGGTGATACCCGCGGCGTCGCCCGCTTTCAGCACCTCGCCGCCGATTTCCACTTCGCCCTTGGCCACCTGAATCCAGGCACGGCGGCCCTGTTCCAGCGAATGAATGGCTTCGTTATCGCCGTCCAGTTTCGCCGCCCAGATTTCCGCATCCTGCACGATGCTGACTTCGTTCTCATTCGGCTCTGGTGCGGCGATGCGCGCGAATTTGTTGGTGATGGATGCGGGATCGATGGTCTTCTGCTCATAGCCGGGCTTGATGCCGTCCTTCGACGGCACGATCCAGATTTGCAACAGATGCGTGGGCCGTTCTTGCGAGGCGTTGAATTCGGCATGCACGATGCCGCTGCCCGCGCTCATCTTTTGAATCTCGCCGGGGCGGATGGTCGAGCCATTGCCGAGCGAATCCTTGTGCTGCAAGCGCGCCGGAGAGAATGTAGGTCACGATCTCCATATCGCGATGGGGATGGGGCTGAAAGCCGCCGCCGCCCGCGATGACATCCTCGTTGATGACGCGCAGCGGCCCGAAATTCATGTGTTCGGGATCGCGATAATCGCCGAAGGAAAATGAGTGGCGGCTGTCGAGCCACGAAATTTTCGTGACGCCGCGTTCGTCGGCCTTGCGAAGCGTGAGCATGATTTCAACCTTTCTTGCGTCTTTCGATGGCGTCCCAGATGAGTTTTGCACCATCCGGCCCGCCGAAGCGTTTGACCTCTTGTATCCCCGTGGGCGAGGTGACGTTGATCTCGGTGAGATAGCCGCCGATCACGTCGATCCCTGTGAAAACGAGCCCGCGCTTCTTCAGTTCCGGGCCGATGGCCTCGCAGATTTCCTTTTCGCGCGATGTGAGCGTGGTCGGTTCCGGCTTGCCGCCGACATGCATGTTGGAGCGCGCCTCGCCGCTCGCGGGCACGCGATTGATCGCGCCCGCGAATGCGCCATCCACCAGAATGATGCGCTTGTCGCCCTTGCTCACATCGGGCAGGTAACGCTGCACGATCACCGGCTCGCGATAAAAGGCGGTGAACATTTCCAGCATCGAGCCGAGATTTTCGTCGTCTTCCTTCACGCGGAAAACGCCCGCGCCGCCATTGCCGTAAAGCGGTTTCAAAATAATGTCGCGATGCTCATTGCGGAACTGCGCGATTTCCTCGACGATCCGATGTAATCAATGTCGGCGGCATCATATCCTTGAACAGCGTCACGAAAATCTTTTCCGGCGCATTTCGCACATGAAACGGATCGTTGACGACCAATGTTTTCGGATGGATGCGTTCGAGGATATGCGTGGCGGTGATGTAGGCCATGTCGAAGGGCGGGTCCTGACGCATCAGCACCACATCCACCTTCGACAAATCCTGCACATGCGCCGGGCCGAGCGTGAAATGATCGCCCTTGACCGCGCGCAAGCTGAGCGGACGCACGCGCGCCGTGACCACGCCGTCGCGGAAGGTCAGATCGCGCGGGCCGTAATAGACAAGGGTGTGGCCGCGGGCCTGCGCCTCGATCCCCAGCGCGAAGGTGGAATCGCCCGCGATGTCGATTTTCTCGACCGGGTCCATCTGGATGGCGACCGAAAGCCCCATGAAATCTCCGTTCTCTATTTGGTCGCGCAATCCGGGCGGCGAACCGGTGCCCACTTCGCCTGATTGCGCTCCTAATTGAGCCTGCGTTTCAGGCCGTGCAGGCCGAGCGCTGCCTCGTTATGTATGGCGGCGCCGGGATTTGCCAATGCCAGGCATGCCTCAAAGGCCTTTTGCGCCGCGCCGAGCGCGCCCGCCTGCTCGTTCATCCGGGCCAGCTCCAGCCACAATTCGCCCTTTCGCGGCGCGATCAGCACCATGCGCTTGGTCACTTCCAGCCCGCGCATGCGGTCGCCCGCCTGTAACACGCGCAGCTTCAGATTGTTGGCGAGGCGCAGAAGAACCTCGATATCGCTGACGGGCTCGGCAAGGCCCGGCTCTTCCGGACCATGCGCGCCCATCGCGGGAGGTGCTGCCAGACGCTCGCGGTCGATGGCGGCGCCGCTGTTGAACGGATCTACCACCGCCTCACTGCCGCGCTTGGCAAGGCGCATCAGGAAATGGCCGGGCGAGCTTAAGCCGTCCGCTTCGAAACCGGCTGCGCGCGCGGCATGAATGTAGAGAATGCCAAGCGCCACCGGCAGCCCGCGCCTGCGGTCCATCACCGCGATCAGATCGGCGTTGCGCGGATCGTCGTAAGAGAGCCGGTCACCGTCATAGCCGTAGCGCCCCACCATCAGCGCGGCCAGCGCACGCGCGCCATCATCGGTGTAGGGCAACAGGTGCATTTCCTGTTTGGCGTTTTCGGCGATCTCGGCCAGATGGGCTTCGTAAGGCTGAAGCGCGCGGCCCGCATGATCGAGTGCGGCCAGCATCAACGCCGCGCGCGCGATATCGTGCGGGCCATCGCCTGCCTCGCCCAATTGGCGAAGATAATCGGCCGGGTCTGTCATGGCAGGAGCTTGCCTCATGCCGCACCCGTTCGCCAATCATCGGGGCGGAAGGCATCGCGGAAATGACGGGGCAGCCTGCCCACCGCCATGATGTCGAACCGCACGCCGTGCCGCGCCAGAGCGGGCCTTTGTGCCAGATAAAGACTGGCCGCGCGTGCGATGCGCCCCTGCTGGCGCGGAGCCACGGATTCGGCCGCGGCCCTCGCATCGCCACGCTGCTTGACCTCGATGAAACAGACGATGCCCGAAGGCGCGCGCGCGATGAGGTCGATCTCGCCCGCATGGGTGCGCACGCGGCGGCCCAGAATGCGATAGCCCTTCACGATGAGGAACGCGGCGGCGATAGCCTCGCTGCGGCGGCCGCGGCGTTCGGCCTGTTTGCGCGCGTCAGGGCCTGGCATGCTTGCCCTTCATTTCGAGCGCGCGTTCATAGACGGCGCGGCGCGGCATATCGAGCGCCTCAGCCACCAGATCCGCCGCCGCGCGCACCGGCATGAAGGCGAGCGCCTTTTCGAGAAGAGAATCCATGCGCGAAAGATCGGGTGCGGTTTCGCCGGGCGGGCCGACGAGCAGCGTGATCTCGCCTTTCGGCGTTAGCGCATTTTCGTAATGCGACGCCAGATCGGGAAGAACGCCGCGTTTGATTTCTTCGTGCAGCTTCGTCAGTTCGCGCGCGACGACGGCGGGGCGCGCGCCGAAAATCTCCGCCATGTCTTTCAGGCTCTCGCCGATACGCTGCGGGGATTCAAAAAAGATCAGCGTGGCACGGATGTTTTTCAATTCCTCCAGTGCCGTGCGCCGCTCGCCGCGTTTGCTCGAAAGAAATCCGGCAAAGAAAAAGCGATCCGTCGGCAATCCGGCCAATGCCAGCGCCGTCAGCGGCGCCGACGCGCCGGGAATGGCGTGAACCGGAATGCCTTGCGCTATCGCCTCGCGCACCAGCTTGTAACCCGGATCGGAGATAAGCGGCGTTCCCGCATCGCTGACAAGCGCGAGCCGCGCGCCATGGGAGAGCCGCGCCAAAATCTTCGGCCGTTCGCGCGCGGCATTGTGGTCGTTATAGGCGGCGAGCGGCTTTGATATTCCGTGGATCGACAGCAGCTTGGAGGTAACGCGCGTATCCTCCGCCAAAATGGCGTCGCAATTTTTCAGGATATCCAGCGCCCGAAGCGTGATGTCGCGCGCGTGGCCTATGGGCGTGGCCGTGACGTAAAGCCCCGCCGCCAGCCCGCTTTGCGATTTTTCGCGTGCAAGCTTAGGCTCTGCCCCCTTCGAGGAAGAGTTTGCGTCCCATGATCCCTTCGCCCGCTTCATCCGCCCGCCGCCGCCTTTGCGTCATATTGGCCGCCCTTTCGATAGCAGCTTTGGCGGGCTGCGCCAGCGAGGAGGCAAAGCCCCTGCCGCCGCCGCCGCCGCCGGTGATCGCCATGCCGCTGGCGGGCCACCCCATGCTTGGCGAGGAGCAGGGCTTTTTGCGCCTGCCCAACATGCCCGCCAACCGGGTGCCGGTGCGGGTGGGCGTGCTTCTGCCTTTTTCCAACGGCTCGGCCGCCACCCGCGCGCTTGCCGCCGCCATGCTGAAATCGGCGGAACTGGCGCTGTTCGACGCGGGCAATCCCGACATCATGCTCATCACGGCCGATGAAGGCTCCACACCCGATTCCGCCGCGGCGGGCGCACGCACGCTGCTTGCCAAGGGTGCGGAGATCATTGTGGGGCCGCTCTTCTCGGCTTCGGTGAACGCGGTCGCCCCCATCGCGCGCGACCGCGGCGTGCCGGTGATCGCGTTCTCGTCCGACCGCAACGTGGCGGGGCCGGGCGTTTATCTTTTGAGCTTCCAGGCGGAGAACGAGGTCAAGCGCATCGTCTCCTATGCAGCGTCGCAGGGCCATTCGAATTTCGCCGCCCTCATTCCCAGCAACGCCTATGGCGATCACATCGCGGCCGCCTTTCAGGCCGATGTGACGGGGCTCGGCGGGCAGGTGGTGGATCTGGCGCGCTACGATCCTTCGACCGGCAATGTCACCGATCCCGCGAAGGGCGTGGCCGACGCCAAGCCCGATGTGGTGCTGATCGCGCAAGGCGGCTCGCTGCTCAAGCAGATGGCGCCGACGCTGACCTTCGAAGGCATCGACGCCGCGCATGTGCAATTGCTCGGTACCGGCGTGTGGGACGATCCCTCCATCGAGGAGCAACCGGAGCTTTCGGGCGGATGGTTCCCCGCGCCCGCGCCCGCAGCGGACGATGTGTTCAACGCGAAATACATCGCCGATTTCGGCGCGGCGCCCCCGCCGCTGGCAACGCTCGCCTATGACGCGATATCGCTCGCCGCGCTGCTCGCGCCCGGCACGCCCTATCATCGCTTCACGCCCACCGCGCTCACCGATCCCAATGGCTTTGCGGGCGTGGACGGCATTTTCCGCTTCAATCCCGATGGCACCGCCGAGCGCGGACTTGCGGTGATGGCGGTGAAGCCGGACGGTTTCGTGGTTGTCAGTCCCGCGCCGGTGACGTTCCAGCACCAGGGTTCTTAGTTCGCGAGTGCTGCGATCACGCTGTTCAGCACAAGGCGTCCGCGTGGCGTGGCGCTGAGGCGATCCGCGCGCGTTTGCGAGAAATCCATCGCGCACCAGCGTATCGATTCGTGCGGGATCGAGCTTCGCATTCCAGCGCGATTCATAAGCGGCAAGATCGAGCCCTTCGGCCAGACGCAAATTCATCAGCAGATGCTCGCGGGCGGCATCTTCCGATGCAACTTCGTTTCGTTCGGAAATCCCGTGGCCGTTGCGCTCCACATTTTCGCGCCAGCGTTCGGGAAGTTTCTCGCATGATGTCGCAATGCGCTTGCCATCGACATTGATGCGGCCATGCGCGCCGGGGCCGACGCCCGCATAATCGCCATAGCGCCAATAGATCAGATTGTGGCGGCATTCGCTGCCCGCGCGCGCATGATTGGAAATCTCGTAGGCAGGACGATGTGCCGCTTCGCACAATTCCTGCGTGATCTCATAGAGCGCCGCCGCATCGTCGTCTTCGGGAATTTTCAGGCCGCCATTTCGCGCGAGCAGCGCGAAGGGCGTGGCCGGTTCGATGGTGAGCTGATAAAGCGAAAGGTGCTCGGTTTCGAACGACAAGGCTTCCTGCAATTCTTTTCGCCACTGTGCGGGCGTCTGTTTCGGCCGCGCATAAATCAGGTCGAGCGAGACGCGCTCGAAATTGTTCATGGCGATCGCAAGCGCTGCACCGGCTTCGGCGGCATTGTGCAACCGGCCCGAGAAATTTCAGATCGGCATCGTTCAGCGCCTGCACACCGAGCGACAATCGATTCACGCCCGCCGCGCGATAGGCGGCAAAGCGCGAAGCATCGGCGCTGGCCGGATTGGCTTCGAGCGTGACTTCGATGTCATTGGCCGTGCGCCACAGCCGCGCAATCGCATCGAGCACGGAGCCAGCAGCTTTGCCGCTCATCAGCGACGGCGTGCCGCCGCCGAAGAAAATCGTTTGCACGATGGGACGATCCACGCCTTGCAATTGCGCGGTCCATTCCAGTTCGCGGATGATTGCGTGCGGTCCATCCCGCTTCGTCGATCTCGGAGCGGACATGAGAATTGAAATCGCAATAGGGGCATTTGGCCGCGCAGAACGGCCAATGGACATAAATTCCGAATTCGCTCATGCGAGCGACTTTACCAGCTTTTCGAAGGCGCGCGCGCGATGGCTGATCGAATGTTTCAGCGCCGGTTCGATTTCGCCGAAAGTCTCAGCCATGCCATCCGCAACGAATATCGGATCGTAGCCGAAGCCTCGTTGGCCGCGCGGCGGAAAGACGAGATGGCCCGTCACTTCGCCTTCGAAGAGTTTGGTTTTGCCATCCGGTTGCGCCAAGAGCCAGCGCGCAAACGAATTTCGCCGAGAAATCTTTCGCGGCTTTTTCTTTCAGTTCGCGCTCGACGCGCGCCATGGCAAAAGCGAAATCTTTTTTCCCGCCCGCCCAGCGCGCGGAATAGATGCCCGGCGCGCCATCAAGTGCAGCAACCGCCAAACCGGAATCATCGGCCAGCGATGGAAGCCCGCTCGCGCTGCGCAGCCGCGCGCGCTTTCAACGCGGCGTTTTCGGCGAAGGTGTTTCCGGTTTCTTCGGGCTCAGGCAATCCGAGTTCGGCCGCACCTTTGTTTCGACGCCGAACGGCTCCAGCAAATGCCTGATCTCGCGCACCTTGCCTGGATTGTGGCTTGCCACGACCAGGACAGGTCCGAGCTTCATGCCAGAACCTGTCTTCTGCAATTCGATCAATTCGCCGATGCCCTTGCGCGCGAGCTTGCACCAGTGCCGCCAATTCTTCTTCGCTGAACGGCGCGCCTTCGGCCGTGCCCTGAATCTCCACCAATCCGCCCGCGCCCGTGAGCACGAAATTCGCATCCGTCTCGGCGGAGGAATCTTCGGCGTAATCCAGATCGAGCACCGGCGTTCCCTGCCAGATGCCGCAGGACACCGCGGCCACATGATCCTTGATCGCGGGCTTCGTCACCATGCCGGTCTTTTTCATGAACGCGATGCATTGCGAGAGCGCCACGAATCCGCCGGTGACGGATGCCGTGCGCGTGCCGCCATCGGCCTGGATCACATCGCAATCGATGACGATCTGGCGTTCGCCGAGTGCGGCGAGATCGGTCACCGCGCGCAAGCTGCGCCCCACCAATCTTTGAATCTCCTGCGTGCGGCCGGATTGTTTTCCTTGCGCGGCCTCGCGACGGTTGCGCTCATTGGTGGCGCGCGGGAAGCATGCCGTATTCCGCCGTCACCCAGCCCTTGCCCGAACCTTTGAGGAAAGGCGGCGCTGTTTCCTGCAAGCTCGCGGTCACGAACACATGGGTGTCGCCGAATTTGACGAGGCAGGAGCCTTCGGCGTGTTTGGCAATGCCGGGCTGAAGGCTGATGGCGCGCATTTGATCTGCGGCGCGCTGGCTCGGGCGCATGTATGATCCCTTGAAGTTCGGTTTGTTGGCCGTTACCTAGCCTTGGCCGGAGCGGGGTGCAATGACGCTTCCCTCCTGCCATGGAACTGTCAACAGTTCCAAAGAGTTAAGGAACAGATATGAACAGCGCGCCCATAGACCAGACCCAGGCCAGGCTGCTCGCGGGCGAGCTGGGCGAACGGCCGCGCGAAATCTTCCGCCATCTGGTGGATGCCTATCTCACCTCCGGCGAGCCGGTGGGTTCGCGCACACTGTCGCAGCGGCTGCCGGTTTCGCTGTCGCCCGCCTCGATCCGCAATGTGATGGCCGACCTCGAAGCGATGGGCCTGCTCTATGCGCCGCATACAAGCGCGGGCCGGGTGCCGACCGAGCGCGGGCTTCGGCTGTTCGTGGATGGCCTGCTCGAAATCGGCGAGCTTGCGCCCGACGAGCGCGCCTCCATCGAGACGCGCATCACGGGCACCGGACGGCGCATCGAGGATGTGCTGACGCAGGCCACGCTCATGCTTTCGGGATTGTCGCGCTGCGCGGGTTTGGTCGTCGCGGCGAAACAGGACACGACGCTCAAGCATGTTGAGTTCGTGGGCGTCGCACCCGGCAAGGCGCTGGTCGTGATCGTGGGCGAAGACGGACAGGTGGAAAACCGGCTGATCGACACGCCGGTCGGGCTGCCCACCTCCGCACTCAGCGAAGCGGCCAATTACATCAATGCGCGGCTGCGCGGCCACACGCTCGATGCGGCGCGCGTCGAAATCACGAAGGAACTGGAAAGCGAGCGCACGCAGCTCGACGCGCTCACCGCCAAGATCGTGGCCGAAGGATTGGCGACGCTCGCCACGCCCGCGGCCAGCGCGGCAAGCGAAGAGAAAGTGCTGATCGTGCGCGGCCAATCGCATCTGCTGGATACGTGTTGAAGCGCAGGCCGATCTGGAACGCATCCGCACTTTGTTTGACGACATCGAACGCAAAAACGATCTGATCCGCCTGCTCGAACTTGCCATGCAGGGCGATGGCGTGCGCATTTTCATCGGCTCGGAGAACAGATTGTTTTCGCTGTCCGGTTCCTCGATCGTCGCCGCACCTTACGCCGACGCGCAAGGCAAGATCGTGGGCGTGATCGGCGTGCTTGGGCCGACGCGGCTTAATTACGGGCGCATCATTCCGATGGTCGATCACACGGCGAAAGTCGTGGGAAGGCTTCTTGCTTGAATCAGGATGAAACGATGAGTGGCGACGAAGACGATTACATTCCCGAAGCCAATGGCGGCGGCGGCGCGGACGACGAGCTCGCGGCGCTGAAAGAAGAAGTCGCCCAAACCAAGGACCGCATGCTGCGCGCGCTGGCCGACGCGGAGAACACGCGCCGGCGCGCCGAGCGCGACAAGCTCGACGCCGCCCAATACGCGATCAGCAAATTCGCCCGCGATGTCCTGTCGGTCGCCGACAATTTCCAGCGCGCCATCGAGGCGCTGCCCGCCGATGCGCGCGCGAATCTCAGCCCGCAGGCCAAAAGCGTGATCGAAGGCGTGGAGGCGACCGAGCGGCAATTGCTCGCCACGCTGGAGCGCCACGGCGTCAAGCCCATCGACACATCCGATGGCCGCTTCGATCCCAATCTGCATCAGGCCATCGCCGAGGTGCCCGGCAGCGGCAAGCCGCCCGGCTCCATCGTGAGCGTGGTGCAGGTGGGCTATCAGATCGGCGACCGGCTGCTGCGCCCCGCCATGGTGACCGTGGCGCGCAAGGAAGAGGGCGCGGGCGGGGCGGCCTAACGCTCGGCCTGGCGCCGCGCTAGACTATCGGCCATGAGCGAATCCCTCGCCGCGCTGCCGCAAGCGCCTTCCATATCGAATGCTCCGTTCGAGCAGCAGATCTATCGGCGTTCGCCGGTGGGCGGGCTCGCGACCACTGCGATCCTGTTCGTGGTTCTGTTCGGTAGTTTCTTCGCCATAGCCACGCTCGAACATTTCGCCACGATTGTGCAAACGGCAAACGGCTTTGCGTTTTCTCCCATGGCATGGACGGCGCTGGTGCTGTCGCTTCTCAACTGCGCGGCACTCGGCATGCAGCGTTATGCGGGGTTGCGCGAAGTCGCCGACACCCCGGCCTTTGCACGGATTTTGACGGGCGGAACGCAGAGTGCCGCCGCCGTCACCAGTCTTGCGCCACACGATATCAAACTCCTTCGCGCCACGATCATCGGCGTTTGCGCAGGTCTGGTCATCAGCCTTGTCATCCGGATCAGCATGAGCCGGCAAGGCCATGCGATGCCGCCGGGCGTCTATGTCTGGTTCGTCAGTGTCACGACCTTCCTCAACGTGCTGTTCGTGCGCGGCGTCGAGCTGACCCGCGTGGCGGGCCGCAACTATGCCATGCTCCTGAATGCGGAACTCAAGATCGATCTGTTGCGCACCGACACGCTTGCGGTTCTGGGACGTTCGGCTGCGCGCTTTGCCTTGATCTGGTTTGTGGTCAGCGCGGTGGGTTGTCTGTTTTTCGTGGGCGGCGATCTAAACTGGCTCACCGGCGCACTGATCGTGAGCTGCGCGGCGATGGGCATCGGCATGTTCGCCAGCATCATGTTGCGCATCCATCGCCAGATCAAAGGCGTGAAAGACGCGGAACTCGAACATATCCGCCGCCAGATCGACATCCTGCGCGCCGCCATGCATGAGGATGCGACAGCCGCAGCCCGCCTGCACGGCATGCTGGCCTACGAAAAACGCATATCCGATGCGCCGGAATGGCCATTCGACCAATCCACGCTTGTGCGCGTTGGCGCATCCGCGCTTATTCTCGCGGTGCCGTGGTTCGGGCAGGCGGTCGCGCAATATTTCGTGGACCATATCGCAAGAATATCGGGTTAGGATCGTCTCATGAACAGAATCGGTGTGGTCATTGCGGGGGCTGGCGGGCGCATGGGGCGCACGCTTCTGGAGGCGATCGCGCAATCGGAAGATTTCACGGTTGTGGGCGCGCTGGAGAATCACGGCCATCCCGATCTGGGGTCGGACGTAGCGCCCGGCATAAAGTTGACCGACGATCCATTGCCTGCGATTGCCAAGGCGCAGGCGCTGATCGATTTCACGCGACCCGCGGTTTCGGTGGAGCTTGCCGCACTCGCAGCCCAAGCCCGCATCGTTCATGTGATCGGAACCACCGGACTTTCCGCCGATGACGAGAAGAAGATCGAGGCCGCGTCGCGCCACGCCGTGATCGTCAAATCCGGCAATATGAGTTTGGGCGTGAATTTGCTGGCCGCACTGGTGAAGCAGGCGGCAAAGCGCTTGCCCGATTACGATGTCGAGATCGTGGAAATGCACCATCGCCTGAAAGTCGATGCGCCATCGGGAACGGCGTTGCTGCTCGGCAAGGCGGCGGCGGACGGGCGTGATGTTTCGCTCGACAAGAAATCCGTGCGTTCGCGCGACGGGCATACGGGCGCGCGCGAAACAGGCTCCATCGGTTTTGCGGCGTTGCGCGGCGGCACGGTGGTTGGCGAGCATCAGGTGATTTTGGCGGGACCGCACGAACGCGTTGTTCTGAGTCATGTTGCCGAAGACCGCTCGATCTTTGCCAACGGCGCGCTTGTGGCGGCGCGTTGGGGCCAAGGCAAAAAGCCCGGCCTTTATTCGATGGCGGATGTGTTGGGTCATTTAAGCGCGGAATTCGCGCGCCGCATGAAGCGCGCTTTTCAAAACATCGGCGAAGGAGAGCCGCTCATTCGGCCCCAGAAACGTGCCGACCTGCACGCTGCGCCCATGGCTTGTGAGCGTGAGGCTGCTGCCGGGTTGCGGCTCGTTCTCAACGCTCACCCGCACCCAATAGGGATTGAATTCGACTTCGGATGCGTCGCCCTTCACCGGATGACGCGCAATCGCAAGGCGCGACGGCGTGAGCGTGACATGCTCGTAGCGGCGCGCGGCGCGCACGCTTGCATTGAGCGCCCAGCCGAGCAGCGCCACATCCGCGCCCATGAACGGCGCAATAGGCCATGCGCCGCGCAGCAGGAAATTGAGTGCGAAGGCTACGTTCACCGCCAGCACCACAGCGAAAATGATTTTCAGGGCGCGCGGGCTCATGTGCGGGCTTGGCCTGAGCACGGTATCGAGCAGAACGGGTCCGTCGCTGGACATGATGGAAGAATGGAGTTTACGGGGCGCGCGCGCAAGATGGCCCGCAGGCGATGAACCTGCGGGCCCTTGTTCAGGCAAACGCAATCACAATCGCGGCGTCAGTGGTGGTGGTCGCACTCGCGATGATATTCGCGGCTGCCGCCATGGTCGCGCCAATAAGGCGTGCCGAGATCAAGGTCGCAATGGCTTGTCGAGGCACCGATGGCAGCACCTGCAACACCGCCAATGACCGCGCCGGTGACGGCACTTCCCGTCATCGAACCGACAACAGCGCCGGCGCCGGCGCCAAGCAGGCCACCGGAAACCGCCCGGTCACTGGTTGTCGTTCCGCAACCTGAAACGATAAGCGCGCAAGCCATCACGGCTCCAATCGCAATATTCCTGAGAGTCATGGTCGATCTCCTCGACGATCCAGTGTTGGTAACGAGCGTGAGCCTGTGACGTTCCTCCCCGGAAATTCGCGAGTTTCAGGCTTTTCCAAGGCACGCATCGCGATTAACCTGCCGGAACAACAGCATGACCAAGCCATTTTCAAAAAAAGAAGCCGCCGAATTTTTCTCCCGCCTGCGGGCGCATGAGCCTGTGCCGAAAACCGAACTTTCCTATGTTAATCCCTACACATTGCTGGTTGCCGTGGTGCTGTCGGCGCAGGCGACCGACAAGGGCGTGAACAAGGCAACCGCGCCGCTGTTTCCGAAAATCGATTCGCCGCAAAAGATGGTGAAGCTCGGCGAAGCAGGATTGATCGAATACATCAAGACCATCGGGCTTTATCGCAACAAGGCGAAGAACGTGATCGCGCTGTCGAAGGCGCTGATCGAAAATCACAAGGGACAAGTGCCGCCATGATCGCGACGCGCTGGAGGCGCTGCCGGGCGTGGGGCGCAAGACCGCGAATGTGGTTTTGAATGTGGCGTTCGGCGAACCGACGATTGCGGTGGACACGCATATCTTCCGCGTTTCCAATCGCACGGGTCTTGCGCCCGGGAAAAACACCTTACGATGTGGAGATGGCTCTCGAAAAAATCGTGCCCGAGGAATTCAAGCTGCACGCGCATCACTGGCTGATCCTGCACGGGCGCTACACATGCGTGGCGCGCAAACCGCTATGTCCGGTCTGCGTGGTGCGCGATCTCTGCCGCTATCCCGACAAGACCAAAGAACCGGTCACGAAACCGGCACGCGCAAAGCCTTAAGACAGGCCGGATCGGCTGCTTGCTCGGCGCTGTGCGGAATCGTTTCGACATGGCGCACCGAAAGATCCCCGCCATCGGAATAAAGAAAGAAAAACGCCTTGCACGATGCGCCATCGTAGCGCCACATCTGGGCCGTGCCATCCTTGCGCACGAAAGCGGGCGCGCCGAACGCCACGCGCAATTGTGAAGCCGCCATGCCGGTGACATCGCTTGGCTCACCCTTGGGCGGGGATTGCGGCAGCGCATTGATGGAGGATTGCGGCGGCGTGGCAACGCACGCCGCCATGCCAAGACACAAAACCGAAATACCGACAACGCGCATCATACCGGGCGTTCCTCATGCACATAACGCTTGAACAGATGCACCATAAAGGCAGCGGCGAACATCGGCACGAAAAAATTCACCAGCGGCACCATCGAAGGCAGCACAATGATGATGCCCGCAACCCAGATGGCGAAACCATGACGGCGGCGCAGCGCCTCGGCAGCGGCAGGCGACATGTGACGCAGCGCCGCCAGCTCGAAGAATTCGCGGCCCAGAAGCCAGCCATTGACGAGCAGCGTCACGATCTCGCCGATGCCCGGCAAGCCGATATCGAACGGCAGAAGCAGCGCGCTCAGCACGATCACCCAGGCCGCCAGCCGCAAGCCCGCCGAAAGCGTGGCGAAGAACGGCGCGCCCGAGGCCGGCGCGTCGGCAGGGTAATATTGCTTTTCGACGACGGCGGCGATCTCGTCCAGAAACAGCGAGCCGAAAAGAGCCGCAACCGGCGCGCCCAGAAACACAAACGCCACTATGAACAGGATCGAGGCGATCCAGTCCACCGCCTCGTTCAGCCAATGGGCGCGGAACTCGGGCAAATGGTGCAAGCCATATTGCAGGCCTGCAAAAAGCACCGCGAATAAAAGGAGCGTCAGGAGCAGCGATTTCACGACCACGCCGAAGAAAGCGCGGTCGAAGATCATATGAAGCGCTTTCCGCGCGCTTGCGATCATGGAGCGGCTCCTTTATCGGAACTCTGAACGGAACGCCCAAAGGGTGCAAGCATGACTGAACTTTACGATGTGGCAGGGCTGGGCAACGCAATCGTGGACGTGATCGCGGCCACCGACGACGCATTTCTGCTCCACCACAATATCGCCAAAAGCGTGATGACGCTGATCGATGAATTCCGCGCCACGCAGCTTTTGTCGGTGCTGCCGGATGCGCAGGAAATCGCGGGCGGTTCGGCCGCCAATACCATGGCGGGGCTGGCGGTCACTTGGCGGGCGCGGGCTTTTCGTCGGCAAGGTAAAGAAAGACCGGCTGGGCGAAAGTTTCATCGAGAGCCTTTCATCCATCGGCGTGCATTACAAAAACGCAATGGCGCGTGACGGCGCGCCGACCGGCTGCTGCCTGATCGCGGTGACGCCGGACGGCCATCGCTCCATGAACACCTATCTGGGTGCCGCGCGCGAAATCGCGCCGGGCGACATCGACGAGAAAGCGATTGCGGCTTCGTCCATTCTCTACATCGAAGGCTATTTGTGGGATCAGCCCGAAGCGAAAGCCGCGATCACAAAGGCGATGGCGGCTGCGCGGCGCGCGGGCCGCAAGGTCGCGTTCACGCTGTCCGATCCGTTCTGCGTGTCGCGCTGGCGCGAGGAATTCCGCGCGCTTCTGAAAGACAGTATCGACATTCTTTTCGCCAATGAGGAAGAGGCCAAGGCGCTGTTCGAAGTGGACGCCTTCGACGACATCCTGCAAGCGACGCAACATTGGCATGGAACCGCGGCGCTGACGCGCTCCGAAAAAGGCTGCGTGATCGCGCGCCGCCATGAAGTGCATGTGCTCGACGCCGAGCCGGTCAAGCGCGTGCTCGATACGACGGGCGCGGGCGATCAATTCGCGGCGGGATTTCTCTACGGCCTCACGCATGGCATGGATTTGCGCGACAGCGGCAGGCTCGGCGCCATCGCGGCGGCCGAAGTGATCTCGCATTATGGCGCGCGGCCGGAAGCGGATTTGAAAATGCTTGCCACGGCGGCGGGGCTTATCTGACGGGCTTGCGCAGATACACATAAAGCGCGCCCGCGCCGCCATGCTTGCGATGGGCGGAGCGAACATCGGCAACGAAACCGGCAAGCTCCGGCTCGGCGAGCCAGCGCGGCGTTTGCGTTTTCAGAATACCGCGCCGCTCATCGATCCATCTCGAAGGGCTCGTCGGGCGCTTGCGGCTTTCCCTTGCCGGTGACGACAATCACCAGCCGCAACCCGCGCGCAGATGCGCCGCGCAGAAAGGTGACAAGCGCGCGATGTGCCGCATTCTCAGTCAGCCCGTGAAGATCGAGGCGCGCTTCCGGTTCCAGCAATCCTCGCCGCAAGCGATCTTGCGTGCTGCCATCGAGACCGGCGGTTTTAGACGCGGATTGCTTGGGCTTTTCGGTTTTCGGTTTGGTCGCCGGCTTGGGCGCAAGCAGGCCCGGATTCTGCACCGCCGCTTTGAACAGCGCGCGTTCCTCATCGCTTGGCGTGCGCTTGCGGCTCATGGTCGAACGCGCGCGGCGAGGGGCTTTGGCAGCAGCACATAAAGCCTTCCTTGCGATTTCATGGAACCGGCAATCTCTTCCGCCTTTTTCCCAAAGCCCCAGAACACATCGCCGCGCACGACACCGCGAATAGCACCACCTGTATCCTGCGCGATGAGAAGGCGGGCGAACGGCCTGTCTTCGACCTCAGTGCCTACAAAGAACGGCGCGCCCAGCGGATGCACACGCATATCCACCGCGAGGCTTGCGCCGGGCGTGAGGCTCGCGCCTTCCGTTCCGGGGCTTCCGAGTTTTGGATCGCCGATGGGTTGCTCGTTGAAAAAGACATAAGACGCATTCGTCTCCATCACGTCGCGCGCATCTTTCGGATGTTCCTTGAGCCACGCGCTGATGGTTTGAAGCGAAACATTATCCTTCGTCAGCGCGCCGCGATTGATGAGCGTGCGGCCAATTGCTGTGTATGGATGACCGTTCTGTCCCACATAGGCCACGCGCAATACCGAACCATCATCGAGTACGACACGGCCCGATCCTTGAACCTGCAAAAAGAAAACCGCGACCGGATCATCGCCGTAAAACAAAACGGGGGCCGCCGCCACGCCATGTGCATCGATCTCGGCGCGCGTGTCATAAGGCATAAGCGCTTGACCCACGACGCGGCCTGCGATGCGCTCGCCTTTCAGTTCGGGGCGGAAACTCCCCAGATCGACGCTGACAAGATCGCTCGGCAAGCCATAAACCGGCGTCTGGAATGCGCCATGGCGCGTGCGGCTGCCGCGCAGTTGCGGCTCGTAATAGCCGGTGAACATTCCATAGCGCACGCGACCTGCGCGCACTTCCATAGGCTGAAATTCGCTTTGGAAAAACGCGCGCGCATCGCTCGCATGTTCGGCATCTGCGCAGACATTTCTCCAATCGCCGATTGTACCCGCATAACCCGCGCCGCTCATCGGCGTGGCGGCGGGCCTGGTTTTCATGATTGCGCAGGAGCGGCGGAAAGCGGCCAACGCCGCGCGCGGATCGCTATTGCTCCAGCCGGGAAGATTGGAAAATTCCACCGGCACAAGACGCAACGGGCCGGGCACGGGCGGCACAAAAAACCACCACGCAAGCGCCGCAAACACGATCAGGATTGAAACAGCGATAGAGAGGCGCACGCTATTCCGCGCCATCAGGCTCAGGCTTCGCCGTGGGTCGCCACCAGCGACCAGTTCGGATCGCTCGCGCGGGTATCGCGCGCAAAGGTCCAAAGATCGGTCACATTGCGCACGGTCTTGGGATCGCCGTCGATCACCGCACCGCTCGCATCCATCGTGGCGGAGATGAATTGCGACTGGAACGACACGGTGACATCGGCCATGCGGCCCTTGAGTTCGGCGGCCGCGATCGAAAGTTCCTTGAAGCCGACAAAGGTGAAGCTCACCTTTTCGTGGCGCTCCTCGCGGCCCTTCATCACGCCGTCGAAGGCGGCATAGACTTCGCTCGACAGCAGCGGCTTGAGCGTTGTGCGGTCGCCCGCCGCGAATGCCGTGACGATCAGCTCATAGGCATGCCGCGCGCCGCCGATGAAATGATCCTTGTCGAAATTGCGGTCGGCTTGCTTGATCGCGGCAAGCCCGCGCGAAACGGGATCAGCGGGTACGGCTTCCACCGTTCGAGTCGCGGTCGGCAGCGGCACGACATTGTCGGCCGGCGTCTGCCCCGGCCCACCGGGCAGGTGGTATGGCTCGCGCGGCGGGCGCTCATGGCCCGTGCGCCGCCCCAGCACCGAATAGAGCCGGAACAGAATGACGCCCGCCACCATGGCGATCACGACGAGGAAGAGAAGCTGCGAATTCATCAATCTCAGTGGCCTTTCGAAGGGCCCCTTTGGTTTTCCGGCATTTGTTCCGAGTGATGGACCACCCTAGCCTCGCGGCAGGGATGGGTCCAGTGCGGCCATTGTTAACCCAACATATAGGCCGTTCCATGGCGGACACGCCAACGCGACGCAGCTTCGCCTTGTCACGATTGGCTGATCCATGGTAGCCCCGCGCACCTTTTGAGCAGGCAAACGCGACATGAGCTACGAAAATACCGGCGATTCCAGCGACAGCAATGGCGGCGCGAGCAACGGCAATGGCAACGGCGCAGCGCCCGTGCAGCCAGGGGCCGACACGCAAGGCGCCAAGCTTCAGGTCGTGGGCCAGTATGTGAAGGACCTGTCCTTCGAAAATCCTGGCGCGGGCATGTCCGACATCAAGGCGCGGCCGCAAATCGACCTCGGCGTCGATCTGCAGGCGGGCCGGGTGGAGGGCGACCGCTTCGAAGTGGAGCTAAAGTTGCGCGTCTCGGCCAAGGCCGAAGACCGGGCGATCTTCCTTCTGGAACTCATCTATTGCGGCGTGTTCATGATCCAGAACGTGCCGGAGGAAATCTTGCAGCAGGTGTTGCTGATCGAGGGGCCGCATCTGCTGTTCCCCTTCGCGCGGCGCGTGGTGGCCGACGTGATCCGCGACGGCGGCATGCCGCCCTTGATGATCGAGCCCATCGATTTCAACGCGCTTTATCAGGCCAAGGCCGCCGAGACGGTGGCCCAGCGCGCAGGCGGCGCGACGCAGATCAGCTTAACGTCTAGCGCCTGTTCCAGACGGGATCGCTTCCCAATTCCCCCGCCACGAAGGCTGCGTGCGCCGTCGCGCTCGGCCTCGGTGAGGCGCGAGGGCAGCGGTGCGACACGCTGCCGCGAGGGCCGCGCATCATCCGATTCCGCATCGGCCCCGGCGTCGAGCGGGGCGAGCTTGAGGCGCGTCTGCCGCCCGCCGACAAGTTCCAGATAAACCTGCGCGGTCAGTTCGGCATCCAGCAGCGCGCCATGCTTGGCGCGCACCGACAGATCGATATTGAAGCGCTTGCATAGCTCGTCGAGCGAATAGCGCGCGCCGGGAATTTTCGCCTTCGCGATTTCGATCGTGTCGATGGCGCGCGAATACGGAATCGGCGGGCGCGCCGATGCGATGCAATTCCGAATTGAGGAATTTCAGATCGAAGCCCGCATTGTGGATCACAAGCGGCGCATCGCCGAGGAATTCCAGAAGTTCATCCGGCAATCGCGCCGAAGAGCGGCTTGTCCGACAGAAATTCATCCGTAATGCCATGCACGCGCTGCGCTTCCACCGGAATCGGTGCGTTCGGGATTGAGATAGGCCTGATAGTTTTTGCCCGTCGGCAGATGATCCATCAATTCGACGCAACCGATTTCGATGATGCGGTGCCCGTCGGTCGGATCGAGGCCCGTGGTTTCGGTATCGAGAACGATCTCACGCATCGGATTTGCCCCGCTCCTTCAGCGCCGCCACCACCAGCTTCACCTGCTCGAAAGCGTGATCCAGTCCCTGATCGGTGACAATCACGAAATGGGCTTTTGCACGCTTTTCCGCATCGGGCATCTGGCGGGACAAAATGTGATCGAGCTTTTCTTCCGTCATGCCGGGGCGCGCGAGCACACGGGCGCGCTGAACATGGGAAGGTGCGGACGACCACGACCACCGCATCCATGCGCGCATCGCCGCCGGTCTCGAACAGCAGCGGAATATCGAGCACGACCATATCCGCGCCCGCGTTGTTTTTGCAGGAATTCCATCTGGTCGCGCGCCACCAGTGGATGAACAATTTCTTCGAGGCGCTTGAAGGCGGCTTTGCCGGCGGTGACGATGGCCGTGAGTTTGGCACGATCCACCGCGCCATCGGCCACCGAACCGGGAAATTCTTTTCCGATTTCGGCAACTGCCGCGCCGCCCTTTTCGTAGAGCCTGTGGACCGCGGCGTCGGAATCATAGACCGGAACGCCGAGGCGCGCGAACATTCTGGCGGTTTCCGTCTTGCCCATGCCGATGGAGCCGGTGAGCCCGATGATGAGCGGCCGGTTCATTTGCAGCGCCTTTTCCAGATTCGGCGCGGAGCGCGGGCGTGACTTTCGGCGTGACGCCGTAAAACGCCGCAAACGCGGGCACCGCCTGATGCATCAGCATGCCGAGGCCGTCGATGGCGCGCAGGCCGCGCGCGCGGGCCTGTTTCAGCAACGGCGTTTCGAGCGGATTATAAACGATGTCGCAAACCGCAGCGTGTTTCGGCAGCGCATCGAGCGAGATGTCGAGCGCGGGTGCGCCGCTCATGCCCGCGCTTGTGGCGTTGACGACAAGCGCGGCGTTGCCCGCAACTTTTCCCCAGTCTGTAAACAAGCCTGTCGCAAGCTGTGCAGAAACTTTGCCGTCGAATGCACGGGCAAGCGATTCCGCACGCGCGAGATTGCGATTGAGGATGCGAGATTTTTTTTGCACCGAGATTGCTTAAGGCCAGAACGCAAGCCCGCGCTGCACCACCCGCACCGAGCAGCACGACATCTTTTCCGGCAAGCGAATCTTTCCCCAATTGCTCCACAAGGCTCGCGGCCAAGCCCGCTCGCATCTGTGTTGCGGCCTTCGATGCGCTCACCCTTGAACACCAGCAGATTGACCGCGCCCGCGATCAGGGCCGCGTCGTCAAGATCCTGCGCAATCGCGAACGCTGCTTCCTTGTGCGGCACGGTCACGCTGACACCGGCAAAACCGAGCTTGCGAAGGCTGTTGATGATCTGTGCAAAATCCTCGCGGGCAGCAGGCAGCGGTACGAATGCGCCGTCGATCCCGTGTTCGCGCAGCCAAAATCCATGCAGACGCGGCGACAGCGAATGCGCCACGGGAAAGCCGATCACACCTGCGAGCTTCGTAGCTCATTTGGGAAGAATGCCCAGTTCGCGCAGGCCCGCAAGCAGGGGCGTGAGCGGCAGGCCGAGGATGGAGAAATAATCGCCCTCGATGCGCTCGAAAAGCTGTGCGCCCCGCCCTTCCAGCCGGTAGCAGCCGACGCACGCGAGCAATCCTTCGCCTTCGTCGGCCAGATAGGTTTCCAGGAATTCATCGCTGAAAGGGCGCATCCAGAGCGTGGATTTCTCCACATGCCGCCAGACGGCCACGCCGTCCTTCGCCAGCACAGCCGCACTGATGAGTTCGTGGCTCTTGCCTCGCAAGCGGCGCAGAAGGCTTGCTGCCTCACCGAGACTTTCGCATTTGCTGACAAGCTCGTCTTCGAAACTCAGAACCTGATCGGCGCCCAGCACCAGCGCATTGGGATGGTTTGTGGATATACGCAGCGCCTTTAATTCCGCCAGCGCATCGGCAGATGTCGCGCGGGTGCGGCGCAGCGATTGCTTGACCGCATCTTCGTCGACATGGGCGGGCACGATTTCGAAGGGCACGCCGGCCGCTTCCAGAATCTTCGCGCGCGAACGGCTTGCCGATGCGAGTATCAGTTTCATGCCGGCATCTTGCCGCGCTCGGCCAGAAGATTGAGCACGGCGGCAGCGGTTTCCTCTACCGAGCGGCGCGAGACATCGATGGCGGGCCAACCCTGCGCTTCGAACAATTGCCGCGTGGCGGTGACCTCGGCGCGCACGCTTTCCACATCCACATAGGTCGTGTCGCGCACTTCGCCCAGCGTGTTCAGCCGGTTGCGCCGCACTTGCACCAGCCGATCCGGCGATGCCCACAATCCGACGACAAGCGGTCTTGGTCGCGCCGAGCAACTGCGGCGACAGCGGCAACTTGGGCACCACCGGCACATTGGCCGCGCGCACGCCGCGAATGGCGAGATAGACGCAGGTGGGTGTTTTCGACGTGCGGCTCGCGCCCACCAGCACAACATCGGCATCGTCGAGCGTGTCGAGCGCCTGGCCGTCATCATGCGCAATCGTGTAGTTCAACGCTTCGATGCGCTGGAGATAGCGCTGATCGACTTCGTGCTGCCCGCCGGGGCGATGGCTTTCGGCCGCGCCCAGAAATTGGCGCATCATCGCGATGGGGCCGTCCAGCACCGCCTGACACGAAACGTCCCAGCTGCGCGCATTGGGCTTCCAGCTCATGGCGCAACTCCGGATTGACCAGCGTGAAATAGACAAGCCCCGGCTCTTCGCGGATGTGATCCACCACCCGCTGCAATTGCCGCTTGCTGCGCACCAGCGCATAGAAATGTTCATGCACCTCCACGCCTTCGAACTGTGCGCACACCGCTTTCGCGATTGTGTTCAGCGTTTCGCCGGTCGCGTCCGAAACCAGATGCAGATGAAAATCTCTATTCACAAATCATGCTCCAACATGCGCTTTCATCCCCACGCATTCACCGTTTGCCGCCGCATCCGGCAAACCGCCCACCGCCCGGCGAACCATCCCACGGATCGGCGCTCGATGTGGATAGCTTACCCGATCATGGCTTAACGCTATGCCCTTGAGTCCGAAGCGCTTGCGCCGTACACAAACGCCTGCCCACTCTTTTCTCCACAAATCACAGGCCCAACATCATCTTCATTATTCTAGGAGTCCTTTAATTGAAGGAAGATGAGAAGAACAGGTTGGTGAGCGTTCTTGAGGGTAAGCCCGTGTGGCCGCCGCCGATCTGGCTGATGCGGCAGGCGGGACGCTATCTGCCGGAGTATCGCGCGCTCCGGGCAAAAGCGGGTTCGTTCTGGGCGATGTGCATGAACCCGGAATTGGCGGCCGAGGTGACACTCCAGCCGATCCGCCGGTTCGGCTTCGATGCGGCGATCCTGTTTTCGGACATTCTGGTCGTGCCCTTCGCGTTGGGGCGCACGGTTACGTTCGAGGACAATGTGGGCCCGTCCATGGAGCCGGTTTCAACCTTGGATGGGCTGGAGCGGCGCAAGGATTTCTGGGGTGAGAAGCTCGCGCCCGTGTACGAATCCATAGCGGCCGTGCGCGAGGCTCTGGATTCGCCGACCGCGCTACTCGGCTTTGCGGGCGCGCCGTGGACGCTTGCCGACCTACATGGCGGAAGGGCGCGGTTCCACCGACCAGCGCGCGACCAAGGATTGGGCAGCACGCGATCCGGAAAGTTTCGGTCGCCTCATCGATCTTCTGGCCGATTGCGTGTCGTGGCATCTGATCCGGCAATTGCAGGCGGGTGCGGACGCGGTGCAGATTTTCGATAGCTGGGCGGGCGGGCTTAACGAACAGATGTTTGCCCAATGGGTGATCGCGCCCACCAAAACGATTGTGGAGCGCGTACGCGCGGCGGTGCCCGAGGCAAAGATCATCGGGTTTCCACGCGCTACAACGCTCGCCGGTTATGCGCATTATGCGCGCGAGACGGGCGTGAACGCGATCTCCGTGGACACATCTGCGTCGCTTGGTGCTGTCCGCCGCGCTATCGGTGACGGTTTTGTGGTTCAGGGCAATCTCGATCCACAGGTGCTGGTCGCTGGTGGCGACGCGCTCGACGAAAGCGCTGATGCGATTTTGGCGGGGATGCACGGCACGCCATTCATTTTCAATCTCGGTCATGGCGTGGTGCCGCAAACCCCGCCCGAACATGTGGCCGCAATTGGTCGCGCGCGTGAGGGCTTCGTGAAACTGGCGGTGGTGCTGTTCAATCTCGGCGGGCCGGATAGGCCCGAAGCAGTCGAACCGTTCCTGCGCAATCTTTTTTCGGACCCTGCCATCATCGCCCTGCCCGCTTTTCTGGGCATTCCGTTGGGCCGTTTTATCGCCAGCCGCCGTGCGCCTTTTGCCGAGACATCTACGCGAAGATCGGCGGGCGCTCGCCCATCGTCGAGGAAACGCGCGCGCAAGCCGACGCACTGGAACGCGCATTGTCGGCACGCGGACATGAAACCCGCGCCTTCATCGCCATGCGCTACTGGAAGCCGTTCAGCGATGAAGCCGCGCGCGCGGTGAAAGCATGGGGGCCTGATCGCATCGTGCTTCTGCCGCTTTATCCGCAATTCTCCACAACGACCACGGCGTCTTCGCTTGAAGCGTGGCGCGATGCGGCCAAGGCAATCGATTTGAGAGCGCCTGTGTCGCGCGTCTGCTGCTATCCGTGGGACAAGGGTTTCATCGCTGCGGAAACGAACCTGATCCGAGACGCATTCGCGCGCGTCAGGCCCGATATCTCTTATCGCCTACTGCTTTCGGCGCATGGCCTGCCCGAGCGCACCATCGCGCGCGGCGATCCCTATCAATGGCAGGTCGAGCAAACAGCGGCGGCGATTGTGGAGAGCTTGGGGATTCCAGAATCTCGACTAGCGCTGTCTGCTATCAAAGCCGCGTCGGCCCGCTCAAATGGATCGGGCCCGCGACCGATGCCGAAATCCGCCGCGCCGGCGCCGAAGGCAAAGGCGTGATCGTGGCGCCGATCGCTTTCGTGTCGGAACATTCCGAAACGCTGGTCGAACTCGACATCGAATATGCCCATCTGGCGAAAACGTCGGGCGTGCGCGATTATATCCGCGTGCCGACCGTGGGCGCCGAGCCCAAATTCATCGACGGCCTCGCCGATCTTGTCGAGAAGGCTCTCAGCGGCCAGATTGCGAGTTGCGGCGATGGCCGGATTTGCCCGCGCGAAACAAGCGGCTGCGGATGGGGGACGGCATGATCGGATTTCTTTCGAACTACATTCTCTGGATCAAGGCGTTTCACGTCATCGCCGTGATCGCCTGGATGAGCGGGATGCTCTATCTGCCGCGGCTGTTCGTCTATCACACGCGAAGTGGCCGGCAGGCTCGCCGGAATCGGAGACGCTTCAAGATGATGGAGCGCCGGCTGCTGCGCGCCATCATGAACCCGGCGATGATCGCGGTGTGGATTTTCGGACTGACGCTGGCGTCGCTGACCGGCGCCTACGAGGATGGCTGGTTTCAGGCGAAATTCGCGCTTGGTGCTCGTCATGAGCGGGCTGCACGGCTATTTCGCGGGATGCGTGCGGCGTTTCGCGAACGACGCCAACACGCGCCCCGCCCGTTTTTACCGAATCCTTAACGAGGTCCCGACGCTGTTGATGATCGCCATCGTGATCCTGGTGATCGTTCAGCCGTTTTGAGTTCCCGCTTGACGGCAGGGCACCAATCTGGGGTATAAGACGTTCAGTTCCCCATAACGCCGAAGGTGAACCGCGCAAGATGCGCGGCCCCGTCGAGCGGCTGGCCCGGCCAAATCCCAGAAGACGTCAGCGGCGGTTTGCCGTCACGTCCGGGCGACTGACTCCCTCCCTCCCCTTGTTCCAGGTGTTTTCATGACTGTCCAAGAAGGCCTGCAGGCGATGAAGCTGCAGGATCTCAAATCCAAGACCCCCACCGATCTTCTGTCGTTCGCCGAGGAGCTCGAGATCGAGAACGCATCGTCCATGCGCAAGCAGGACATGCTGTTCGCGATCCTGAAGGAACTGGCCGAGCGCAATGTGGAGATCACCGGCCAGGGCGTGGTCGAAATCCTGCAGGACGGCTTCGGCTTCCTGCGCTCGCCGGAATCCAATTACCTCGCGGGGCCGGACGACATTTACGTCAGCCCGTCGCAGATCCGCCGCTTCGGCCTTCGCACCGGCGACACGGTGGAAGGCCCGATCCGTTCGCCGAAGGACGGCGAGCGCTATTTCGCGCTGCTCAAGGTCTCCACGATCAATTTCGAGGACCCCGAAGCGATCAAGCACAAGGTCCATTTCGACAATCTGACGCCGCTCTATCCCACCCGCTGGCTGAAGATGGAGCTGGACGATCCGACCATCAAGGACAAGACCGGCCGCGTGATCGACATCGTTTCGCCGCAGGGCATGGGCCAGCGCGCGCTCATCACCGCCCAGCCGCGCACCGGCAAGACGGTCATCCTGCAGAACATCGCCAAGGCCATCAGCGCCAATCACCCGGAAATGCTATCTGATCGTGCTTCTGATCGACGAGCGCCCGGAAGAAGTGACCGACATGCAGCGCTCGGTGAAGGGCGAAGTGATTGCCTCCACCTTCGACGAACCGGCAAGCCGCCACGTTCAGGTCGCCGAAATGGTGATCGAGAAGGCCAAGCGCCTTGTCGAGCACAAGCGCGATGTGGTGATCCTGCTCGATTCCATCACGCGCCTTGGCCGCGCCTACAACACGGTCGTGCCCTCGTCGGGCAAGGTGCTGACGGGCGGCGTCGATGCCAACGCGCTGCAGCGCCCCAAGCGCTTCTTCGGTGCTGCGCGCAATATCGAGGAAGGCGGCTCGCTGACCATCATCGCGACCGCGCTGATCGATACCGGCAGCCGCATGGACGAAGTGATCTTCGAAGAGTTCAAGGGCACGGGCAATTCGGAAATCATTCTGGACCGCAAGGTCGCCGACAAGCGCGTGTTCCCGGCCATCGACATTCTCAAATCCGGCACGCGCAAGGACGAGCTTCTGGTGGACAAGGCGCACGCTGTCGAAGACCTATGTGCTGCGCCGCATCCTGGCGCCGATGGGCACGGTGGACGCCATCGAATTCCTGCTCGACAAGCTGCGCATCGTCCAAGACGAACAGCGATTTCTTCGAGAGCATGAATACGTAAGCTTACGCGAGCTTCAATCCGCAATGCTTCGCGAAGTGACGGAAATCGCCGTCACGCGTGATGAGCGCCACGTCGTGATCGATGCAGGATTGCGCGATCAGTGTGTCGGGCAATTGTGCCCGTAACTTCTTGGATATGATCAGTCTTCGCATTTGCCGCCGCGCGGAACCAGTAACCCTGCGTTATTTCGAAGCATGGTCAGTTTCTCGATCAAGGCAGTTTGTTCGGGCTTTACGTTCGGCTCCGACAGATAGCTCGGCAAATACGACCGGCGACAGAACGACCTCGCCGGATCGCAGCGCATCGATTACCGCGGTTACGTCATCACCGGCTTGTCCGTTAAAGAACGCAATCAGCGATGACGAGTCGACTGCGACCATGTGCGATCCTCGCGCAACTCATCCAGGTCGATGGAAAATTTGATTTTACCCCGAAGTTTGAGAAGTTCCTGCTGAGCCTGAATTGATGCGAGGCGTTTCAAACCCGCAGTGACCGTCTGTGTCACCCCCTCGCCGTCAGGGTTTGGGCTTTCTCCAGCAGTTCCTCGTGGTACGTGAACCGTGATTTTGCGCATCTCGCCCATGCCAGCCTCTATACCAGCATTGAGGCTGGTCCACAAGCTGGTGATGCCCAGATTGACCGGAAACCGGCCCGGGCGGAAACTGAGGCCGACAGCCACCGGAGCCTCCCATGACCGAGCACGCGCCCAATTCCACGCCATGACCGAAAGCACCCAGGACGACTGGGCCAAGATCGCCATGGCGGCGTTCGCCTTCAATCGGGAACTGCCCAAGCGCGTGCTGGCGCATCTGAAGCTGCTCGAAGGCGATTGCGGCGGGTTCGCGGTGGACCGCATGGAACATTCGCTGCAATCGGCGACGCTCGCCCATCGCGACGGCATGGACGAGGAATATGTCGTCTGCGCGCTGCTCCACGATATTGGCGACACGCTCGGTTCCTACAACCACGCCGATGTGGCGGCGACGATCCTCAAGCCTTTCGTGTCGGAGGAGAACCATTGGATGCTGGAGCATCACGGCATCTTCCAGGGCTATTATTTCTTCCATCATCTGGGGCTCGACCGCAACATGCGCGATCAGTTCCGCGGCCATCCCGCGTTCGAGCGCACCGCGATGTTCTGCGCGCGCCACGACCAGAACGCCTTCGATCCCAAATACGACACGATGCCGCTTGAGGCTTTCGTGCCGATGCTGGAGCGCGTGCTGGAGCGGCCCAAACGCTCGATCTATATGCGCGACGACCAGAAAGCGGCGGCGGAGTAATCACGGAATCAAAACGGTCGCACCCGTTGTTTTGCGCGAATGCAGCGCCTCATGCGCCGCGCGCGCATCGGCCAATTTGAATCGCTGATTGACCTGAACCTTCACCACACCGCGATCGCGAGCACGGCGAAAAGATCGTCGGCGGTTTGCTGCAATTCTTCCGACGTACGCGTGTAGTGCATCAGCGTGGCCGCGTCAGATAGAGCGAGCCTTTTGCGCTGAGAATGCCCGGCGCGAAATCGGCAACCGGGCCGCTCGAATTTCCGAAGCTCACCATCATGCCGCGCACCGCCAGGCAATCGAGCGAGCCGGTCCAATGTATCCTTGCCGATGGAATCATAGACCACCGGAACGCCCTCGCCGCCCGTCAGCTCGCGCACGCGCGACACCCAATTTGGCGTCGCGCGAGTTCAGCACATGGGCGCAGCCGTTCTCGCTCGCGAGCGCGATCTTGTCGTCGCTACCCACCGTGCCGATCACGGTGACGCCCAGATGCTTCGCCCATTGGCAGGCGATCAAGCCCGACGCCGCCGGCCGCGGAGTGAAACAGGATCGTCTGGCCCGCCTTCACCGCGAATGTGCGCTTCAAGCAGATATTGCGCCGTCATGCCCTTGAGCAGCGAGGCGGCGGCGATCTCGTCGGAGACAGCGGCGGGCAGTTTCACCAGCCGGTCGGCGGGAACATTGTTCGCTTCGGCATAAGCGCCCAGCGGGCCGGAGCAATAGGCGACGCGATCACCGGCTTTCAGATTCGTGACATTCGCGCCCAGCGCATCGACCACGCCCGCCGCCTCAAGGCCGATGCCGGTGGGCATCGGCGCGGGGTAGAGGCCGGAGCGGTGATAGATGTCGATGAAATTCACGCCGATCACGGTGTGGCGCACGCGGACCTGACCCGGCCCGGGCGGCGGCAATTCGACGTCCTGAAGTTCCAGAACTTCCGGGCCGCCGGTCTTCTCGATACGGATGGCTTTCATGGCGGCTCCCAGCAAAATCAAGGCCTTGGCCTATTCGAACCTCGAAAATCTGAGGGGGGCCCCCCCTCCCACCCGGCGGATAGTCACTTTGGCAGGAGGCGGCCTAGAGAGCGGACATGGGCCGTGGCCCGGCGCCTTTCAAGCCCGTCACCCTTCGACAAGCTCAGGGTGAGGGGTTGGGCTATCCCTCATGCTGGTCGGCACGCTGTCGCTACCGACTGTCGAAGCATGAGGGCCTCAGCCCAGCGTCTGCCGCGCCGTTGCGACCGGCAAGGTGGCTTGCTCGACGTTGAAACGGATGCGCCCGATGGTGCGGTTGTCCGACGTCTCGACATCGACGCGCCACTCGCCCGGCTCGACCCCGTGATGGATCGTATAGCCGCGATAGCCGCCGTCGCGCCCGCCATGGATGGAATAGGTCACCTTCGAAACGGTCAGCCATTCGCCGCGCACGGGATCGTAGCGCTGCCACAGATGCGTGATGCGGGTGGAAAGCCGGATGGGCGCAAAGACCGCGCTATAGACCGAAAGACTCTCGCCCGGCTTCACATGCAGAACCGGCGTGGCGCCAAGCCGCGTCATCCAGCTTTGCGGTTCGGCCTCTCGCGACATAGCCTTTCGCGGTCTTTGCGACCGCGTGATAGACGCCGTGCTGGCGAGCGCGAGCGGAAGCGGCGGCAGGATATCGGTGAAATAGAAAAGATTGAGCACCGCGAAAACGCCCAGCCGCGCCCAGCGCGATCCACCAGCGCGTCGCCTTCCATTGCTCATGGCCGATTTGCGCAGAGAGGCCGGCGAACAGCGAAAAAAGAACAAGCGCCGCAATCCCGCTTGCGATGAAGGTCCAGCATGTCGATGGTGCCGGTCAGGATCGGCAGCGTCACGATGCAATAGGAATAGAGCGCGAAGAAAAACAGGATCGAGGTGAAGGCGAGCCTCGAATAATATTCCTTGAAGATCTCGTTGCCGATCAGGATGGCGGCCAGCACCAGAAGAAACGGCCAGGATGCGGTGAGCACGCTGCCGCGCGAATAGAAGACGAGAAACGCGCTCAGCAATCCGCCGAGCGCGAATTGCGTGGCGATGGGCAGCAGCGAATGCCAGCGCGGCATCGGTTTTCCCTCGCCCGCGCGCCGCGAGAACAAATGCAGCAGCGCGATGCCGGACGCCGACACCAGAAGATAGGCGATGAACAATATCTGCGTGTTGGGCAGGTCGATGCGGCGGTAGGCGATAATTATCGAAGCCGAAGCCCGCGACCATGCTGAGCGCGGAAAGCGGGCGCTCGTAATGATTGATGACGCCCCATGCGGTTTTGCCGTGCGCGATCGCGGTTTGGTGGAGTTGCATGAGACGCCGGGCGGGTGCTGCGCCGTCGCCGTCCGCCTGTTCGGCGGCAAAACGGCGATCTCGGGCGTGGCGTTGCCTTCGCGAAGCATCGGTGTGCGCCTTGCCGGACTGCAACGCCGGTTCGACGGGCTCAGGGCAAGGATCGTTCGGCTCGGTCATAGCCGTGTTCCTCACCCTTCGACAAGCTCAGGGTGAGGGGTTAAGCCAATCCCTCATGCTGAGCTTGTCGAAGCATGGGGGATACGTGGTCATAAACGTCCTAATCAGCTTTAGCTCAGATGTTGGCGGAAGAATGTCGCCGTGCGGCCATTGGCGAGTTCGGCGCAGGCGTGATCGTAATGCGCCCCGCCCTCGCGCGCGAAGGCATGATCCATTTCCGGATAAACTGATAGACCGTGACGAGCGGATTATCCTTCAGCGCGTCCGTGATCTCTTTCTGCGCGGGCGGCGGCACGAATTGGTCTTTTTCCGCGATATGCAGCATCAGCGGTTTCTTGATATTTTTCGCTTCACCGAGCTTCTGATGAATGTTCACGCCGTAATAGCCGACCGCTCGCATCGCAGTCGGTGCGCGCGGCGGTGAGATAGGCGAGCAAGCCGCCCAGGCAATAGCCCACCGCGCCCACCTTGCCCGTGCAGCCGGAAATCGCCGCGCAGATGGGTGATGGTGGATTGAATGTCCTTCACGCCGCGTATCGGGATTGAACTTGCCCATCAGCGCAAACGCGCGCTTCCATTCGGCGTCGGTCTTGTCGGTGATCTGCACGCCGGGCTCGATGCGCCAGAAAAGATCGGGGCAAAGCGCGAAATAACCGCGCGCCGCGAAGCCGTCGGCCACGGCGCGCATCACCGCATTGACGCCGAAAATCTCCTGAATGACGACAACGCCCGGCCCGCGCCCCGATGCGGGCGACGCCAGATAGGCGGAAAATTCGCCGTCTTCACCTTTGATGGTGATGTCCTTGCCCGTCATGGCGCTCTCCCGAGATTGTGAGGCGAAATTTAACGGGTTGGGAGCGCGGCGTCATCGTTCTTTTCCCTCCCCTGAAAGGGGAGGGTCGAAGTGTTCGAGCATGCGAGAACGCTTCGGGGAGGGGTCGGGCCACTATGGCGTGGAATGACCCCCACCCGACCCGGCTTCGCTGGCGCTAAGCCGGATCGTCCTCCCCCTTTCAGGGGGAGGAAAATTACGCCTGACCCTGCACGCGCGGCGGAAGCTGCAGACACCTGCGACAGCGTCACCGGATTGGTGATCGGCGCCGAACAGGTCATGCGCTGGCAGACATAGGCCGTGGGGATGCCGTTCTCCATCTTCTTGCCGTGGGCGGGATGTTCGGGCGGCAATTCCTGATTGGGCTCCACCATCACCAGCGTCTTGTTGGGCAGGCTGCGGCCCATCACGGCGGCCACAAGCTCATGCGTCTTGGGATTGGTGATCGGGCCGACAATCACGACCTGAAGCCCGGTGAGCACGGTTTCCAGCCCGTTGAGATAGGAACTCATCGAGATGAAGGCGCGCGGCAATTCGCCGGCGAACGCCTGCACCAGCGCATTGGCGCGGTCGCGATAGCTCGCGTCGGCCGTCGCGAAATGAAGCTTGGCGAGCATCGAGATCATCGTGCCGTTGGCGCAGGGCACGGACTGGTCGAAGATCGTCCGTGGGCGGACGATCAGCGGCTCGGCATCGTCCGGCGTGTGGAAATAGCCGCCGTTCTGCATGTCCCAGAAATGTTCGTTGAGCGTGCGCACCCAGGTCTTGCGCCTGATCGAGATAGCGCTTGTCGTTGGTCGATTCCCAAAGCGCCAGTGCGGCTTTGGTCATCTGCGCGTAATCGTCGGCGAAGCCGGTGTGCTGGCGCTTGCCGCCGCGCCAGGAATGATAGAGCCGCTCGCCGTCGCCCAGCGCCTGCACCACGAAATCGAACGCGCGGATGGCGGCCGCCGTCCACGCCGTGTTGCGGAACACCGAGCCCGCATTGGCGAGTGCTGTAATCATCATGCCGTTCCAGTCGGCCAGCACCTTGTCGTCGCGCAACGGCGCGGGCGTGCGCATGCGCGCGCCCAGCAGCAATTCGCGCTGCTTTTTCAGCAGCGCTTCGTCGGCGTCGGCCAGCGGATAGCCGAGCGTGGGATGCACGCGATGAAGGATGTTGCGGCCCTGATAATTGCCTTCGCGGCGCACCGAATAGACATCCTTGAAGCGCTGCACATAAGTGCCCATCAGCGCCGCATCGATTTCGGCTTCGGTCCAGAGATAATATTTGCCCTCTTCGCCTTCGCTGTCGGCATCGAGGCTGGAGGCGAAGCCCTGCTCCACCATCATCTCGCGCAACACCCAGCCGATGGTTTCCTCGACGCGCTCGCGATAAAGCCGCGAACGGTTGTGCTGATAGAGCAGCGTCAGCAGATCGACGATCAGCGCATTGTCGTAGAGCATCTTTTCGAAATGCGGCACCAGCCAGCGCTCGTCGGTGGAATAGCGCGCAAAGCCGCCGCCGATATGATCGTAGATGCCGCCGATGCTCATGGAGGTGAGCGTGGTGATGACGAGCTGGTTGAATTGCTCCGCGCCCGTGCGCAGATAGCCGCGCCACAAAAGCTCGACGAGATGGGCGGAGGGAAATTTCGGCGTGCCGAGCAAGCCCGCCATAGAAAATATCGAAACGCTGGCCGATCTTCACCGCCGCCGCATCGAGCAATGCCGCATCGAGCGGCCCGCGCATGTCGCGGCCCCAGAGATTGGCGAAATTCTGCTGCACGCGCGCGACCGTGTTGGCCACGGGCTCGGGCTGCTCGCGATAGATGCGCGCGACTTCCTCCAGCACCTTCTTGAAGGCGGGCTGGCCGAAGCGTTCTTCATTCGGATAATAGGCGCCGGCGAAATAGGGCTCGGCCTTCGGCGTGAGGAACATCGTGAGCGGCCAGCCGCCCTGATGGCCCAGCGAATTGGCCGCGGTCTGATAGATCTGGTCGAGATCGGGGCGCTCCTCGCGATCGACCTTGATGTTCACGAACATCTCGTTCATCAGCGCCGCGGTTTCGCGCATCGGCGAAGCTTTCGTGGTTCATCACATGGCACCAATGACACGCCGTGTAGCCGATGGAGAGCAGGATCGGCTTGCCGCTGGCCTCGGCCTCGGCGAGCGCATCGGGCCCCCAGGGCCGCCAATGGACGGGATTGCTCTGGTGAAGCAGAAGATAGGGGCTTGTTTCCTCGGCGAGCAGATTGCGGCTCATGTTCCATCCTGAATATGGGGCTGTATGCGGGCGTTGCGAGCGGCCCTTTGTTGGCACTAGCTTTCCTTAGCGTGGGCGCGAGCCTATCCACAAGCGCGGCGAAACAAAGCGGTAAAGGCGATGAAGGTCCATATCGAAATCGACATGACGCCGGAGGAGGCCCGCAAGCTCATGGGCCTGCCCGATGTCGAAGCCGCTGCAGGAAAAGATGATGGCCGAGATCGAGCGCCGCATGAAGGCGGCGATGGACACCTCCGATCCCGAGGCCATGCTGAAGGCGTGGATGCCGTTGCAGGGTTTCGGCCAGGGCTTCGAGCAATTCCAGCAATTCATGTGGGATGCGGCGCGAGCGCGGCGGGTGGCCCGCGAAGACACGCCAAACGCTAAAGCGTATGCGCGGTTCCGGACGGAAAACCGCGCACATTTCCTGGAACCGCTGATGGACACGATCTTCGCACTATCGACGGCGCCCGGGACGCGCCGGGCGTGGCGGTGGTGCGCGTCTCGGGGCCGCTGGCGCGGGATACGCTTAAGCGGCTGACTGGAAAGAGCGATTTTGTGCCTCGCCACGCCACCGATGGCGCGCTTTCTGCGATGGCGGATGGCGGCGAAATCGACCACGGTCTGGTGCTGTGGTTTGCCGGCCCCGCGAGCTTCACCGGCGAGGATGTGGCCGAGTTCCACATCCATGGCGGGGCCGCAATTGCTGCATCCATGCTGCGCAGCATAGGTGCAGCAAAAGGGCTGCGCCCCGCCGAACCGGGCGAGTTCACGCGTCGCGCGGTCGAGAACGGCAAGTTCGATCTCACCCGCGCCGAGGCGCTGGCCGATCTGATCGACGCCGAAACCGAGGCCCAGCGCAAACAGGCGCTGCGCCAATATGAAGGCGCGCTGGAGACTTTATACGAAGGCTGGCGAACGCGGCTGATCCGGGCGAGCGCATGGGCCGAAGCCTCCATCGACTTCGCCGATGAGGAAATTCCCGAAGATGCGATGGCGGTTTCGCGCGTAGCGATTGCGGAAATTCTCAAGGAAATACAGTTACATCTGAACGATTCGCGACGCGGAGAAATTCTTCGGAACGGTGTTCAGTTAACAGTGATCGGAAAACCAAACGCTGGTAAAAGTTCGCTGGTGAATGCGCTGGCCCGGCGCGACGTTGCCATCGTCTCCGAAACCGCCGGGCACCACCCGCGACGTGATCGAGGTGCATCTGGACCTCGGCGGCTATCCCGTGATCCTGGCCGATACGGCGGGCTTGCGCGAGACCGCCGAGAGCATCGAATCCGAAGGCGTCCGCCGCGCGCTCGCCCGCGCCGAGTCGGGCGATCTGACCCTGCTGCTGCTGGACGGCACCGACGCCTATCCCTTGGCCGGAATGCCGGAGGCCGACCTGACCGTCTGGAACAAGGCCGACCTGCCATGGCCCAAGCCACGGGACGGATTGAAGATTTCAGCCCAAACCGGCGACGGCCTGCCCGAACTGATCGAGGCCCTGACCAAGCTGGTCGCCGAACGCTTCCAGCAGAACTCCGCCAACCCGCCCCTGACCCGCGCCCGTCACCGCCACGCGCTCGAAGAAGCCGCAGCGGCGCTCTCCCGCGCACTCGCGGCATCCGAATCCGAACTGATGGCCGAGGACCTGCGGCTGGCGCTGCGCTCCCTCGGCCGCATCACCGGCCGCGTCGATATCGAGGAATTGCTCGGTGTGATCTTCGCGGATTTTTGCGTCGGTAAATGAATGAGCTTAGTAGCGGTCCGCCCCCAGTACAATGGTACCTCACAGTGACAAGCATATCGAGGCAATGCACCGTAGGCATTGAATTGATTACAGTGATTTATTTGCTCCGTCGAAAGGCTTCGCCGCAGTATAGCCGCCATGCTCTGCATCGGTGCGTAGGCCGTGATTTGGGCCGCATGCATAGTCGACGGACCGGTCTTTGTGGAACAGCCCATATTCGTAAGATAAATCGACGGTGCCGTCAAGATCGTGGCTTCCTGCCCGTTGCTTGCATCACTTCCGGCGGTTGCGCATCCTGCCAGAATCAAAACAACCGCACTCATCGCGATAATGTCCGTGCTCTGATAAATTTGCCCCTGTAAGACAGCCAAAGCTCATGATGGCAAGCTAATCACAATTGTCATATTGATACAACTCTAGAACAGAATAACATCATCTATTTCTACTATTGCGATCAGTGTGACGGTGCCACAATCGATTGCTTCCCGGAACGAAATATTGCCGGTGGCAGTTACATAGCGTCGGTCCAAATAAGGCGCGCCATGTCCGCATTCATGCTCTACGTTTTCGGGTTCTTTGTCCTGCTTGCAGGCCTGATTTATGGTGCCCTTCTGCTCCACGTCCCCCAGACATGGATCATCGTCGGCGCGCTCGTGGTCGTCGGTATGGGCGTCATGTCGGCGGTATCGCATACCAAAAGCAAGGATGCGCCGGTCGAAGGCCCCAAAGCGCCGGGCGCATAGACTTTCCCCGCTGTTTCACGTGAAACATTGACCCTGCTTGCCCCTTGCCGCGCGCGCCTCTATTGGATCGCGGCATGAGCGTACGACGTCATCGTGATCGGGGGAGGGCATGCCGGCTGCGAGGCTGCGGCGGCCTCCGCGCGCGCGGGCGCCAAGACGCTGCTTCTGACCCACAAGCTCGACGACCATCGGCGAGATGTCCTGCAACCCGGCCATCGGCGGGCTGGGCAAGGGCCATCTGGTCCGCGAGATCGATGCGCTGGACGGCGTGATGGGCCGGGTGGCCGACGCCGCCGGAATCCAGTTCCGGCTGCTCAACCGCCGCAAGGGCCCCGCCGTGCGCGGCCCCCGCGCGCAGGCCGACCGCAAGCTCTATCGCCTCGCCATGCAGAAGGCGCTGGCCGAGACGGCCAACCTCGAAATCCGCGAGGCAGCGGCCGAAGATCTGATCGATCGAGGATGGCCGGGTCGCAGGCGTTCTGACAGCCGATGGCTCGCGAAATCCGTTGCCGCGCCGTGGTGCTGACGACCGGCACCTTCCTGCGCGGCCTGATCCATATCGGCGAGAAGAAGATTCCGGCGGGCCGGGTGGGCGAGCAGCCATCGATCGGGCTTTCCAAGACGCTCTATGGGCTTGGCCTTCCGATGGGCCGCCTCAAGACCGGAACGCCGCCGCGGCTGGATGGCACGCACCATCGACTGGGCCTCGCTGGAGCGTGCAGCAGGGCGACGATCCGCCGGTGCCGTTTTCTTTCCTGACCAAGCGGATCACCACGCCGCAGATCGCCTGCCACATCACGCGCACGACGCCGGAAACCCACGCCATCATCCGCGCCAATCTGCATCGCGCGCCGATGTATTCCGGCCAGATCGAAAGCACCGGCCCGCGCTATTGCCCCTCGATCGAGGACAAGGTGGTGCGCTTCGCCGCGCGCGAGAGCGCACCAGATTTTCCTGGAGCCGGAAGGGCTGGACGACGACACGGTCTATCCCAACGGTATTTCGACCTCGCTGCCCGAAGAGGTGCAGCTCGCGCTTCTGAAGACCATTCCGGGGCTTGAGAACGCCGCCATGCGCCGGCCCGGCTATGCCATCGAATACGACTATGTGGACCCGCGCGAGCTTCAGCCCTCGCTGGAAACCAAGCGCGTTCCAGGCCTCTATCTCGCCGGCCAGATCAACGGCACGACCGGCTATGAAGAGGCGGCAGCCCAAGGGCTGATGGCCGGGCTGAATGCGGCCGCGCGGCGGTGGACGAGCCGATCATCCTCGACCGCGCGTCGGCCTATATCGGCGTGCTGATCGACGACCTCGTGACCAAGGGCGTGAGCGAGCCCTATCGCATGTTCACCTCGCGCGCCGAATACCGGCTGACGCTGCGGGCCGACAATGCCGACCAGCGCCTGACGCCGATCGGCGAGCGGGCAGGGTGCGTGGGTCGGCGAACGCTCCAAAGCCTTCGCCGAAAAGATGGCGCGGGTGGATGCGGCGCGGGCACAGATGCGCGCGCTGAACCTCACGCCCAATGAAGCGCGCAAGCACGGCATCGCGATCCGGCTGGACGGCGCGCGGCGCAATGCCAGCGAGCTTCTGAGCCTGCCAGACGTGGATTTTTCGACGCTCGCCACGATCTGGCCGGAGCTTGGCGGCTTTGCGCCGGACGCCATCGAGCAGCTTGAAATCGATGCGCAATATGCCGGTTATCTCGATCGGCAGGAGGCCGACATCATCGCGTTCCGGCGGGACGAAACGCTGCGCCTCCCGGCCGATCTCGACTATCGGCGCTATCGCCGGGCTTTCCACCGAGGCGCAGCTGAAGCTGGAGAATATCCGCCCGGCAACGCTCGGCCAGGCGGCGCGGATCGATGGCGTTACGCCTGCCGCACTCACGCTGGTTCTTGCCCATGTCCGCAATCGCGCGGCCCGCGCGTGCAGCATCCTGACTTCGGCCCCGAGGAATTCGCGCGCGCAGCCGGTGTTTCACGTGAAACACTGACGCGGCTGAAAGCCTATGTCGGGCTGCTCGACGATTGGAACGCACGGCACAATCTGGTGTCCGCGTCGTCGATGGCCGACGTCTGGCGGCGGCATGTCTGGGACTCGGCGCAGCTCGCCCAATTCATTCCGGCTGAAGCCAAAAGCCTCGTCGATCTCGGCAGCGGGGCAGGATTTCCTGGGCTTGTGCTGGCAGCGCTGAGGCCGGAAACGAAGGTGGTGCTTTGCGAATCCACCGCCAAGAAATGCCGCTTTCTGGAAGCAGCAGCCGAGCGGATGGGCCTGAAAGTCGAGGTTCGCAACGCCCGGATCGAGGACGCCAAACACGAGCCCTTCGACGTGGTGACGGCGCGGGCCTGCGCCCCGCTGGAGCGCCTGCTTTGCCTATGCACAACCTTTTCAGGGCAAAGCCACCATCAACCTGTTCCTCAAGGGACAATCGGTAGATGCCGAATTGACCCAAGCCCATAAATCTTGGAGGATGAAGCTCTTGCGGCATGAAAGCCGCTCGGACCCATCCGGCGTGATCCTGGAAATTCGGGAGCTTGCGCATGTCAAACGCTAAAGGCCCGCGCATCCTTGTCGTCGCCAACCAGAAGGGCGGCGTGGGCAAGACCACCACGGCCATCAATCTGGGCACGGCGCTGGCCGCCGTCGGCCAGCCGACGCTGGTGGTGGATATCGACCCGCAGGGCAATGCCTCCACCGGGCCTCGGAATCCCGCGGCCGAGCGGAAAATCACCACCTATGACGTGCTGATGGGCGAGGCGAAGATCGCCGACGCCGTGACGCCGACCAAGATTCCCGGCCTGTCGCTCGTGCCTTCGACGGTCGATCTGTCCGGTGCCGAGCTGGAGCTGATCGACCGGCCCCGCCGCAACAATCATCCTCAAGGAAGCGCTGGCCGAGTTCGCGGACAAGGAGCCGGGCCGGTTTTCCTATGTGCTGATCGATTGTCCGCCCTCGCTCACACTTCTGACCGTCAATGCGATGGTGGCGGCCGATGCCGTGGTCGTGCCGCTGCAATGCGAGTTTTTCGCGCTGGAGGGCCTTTCCCAATTGCTCAAGACGATCGAGCTTGTGCGCGCCAATCTCAATCCCGACGCTGGAGATTCAGGGCATCGTGCTGACCATGTTCGACAAGCGAAATCGCCTGTCGGATCAGGTGGCTGCGGATGTGCGGGCGAACCTCGGCGACATCGTTTACAAGACCATCATCCCGCGCAATGTGCGGATTTCCGAGGCGCCGAGCCACGGGCTTCCGGCGCTCGTCTATGATCTGCGCTGCCCCGGCAGCCAGGCCTATATCAAGCTCGCCGGCGAGTTGATCCAGCGCGAGCGCGCGCAGGATCGCGGCATGATGGCGGAAGATCGGCATCGCGGGCTTGGGCGCGGGCTTTCGGCCCTGATCGGCGATGAGGCCACGCCCACGCGCGGCGAAATTCAGGCCAAGGGCGCACGCACATCTGCCGATCGCGTTCCTCAAGCCCAACCGCTTCCAGCCGCGAAAAACCTTTGCGTTCCGAGGAGTTGAACGACCTCGCCAATTCCATCCGCGAGAAGGGCGTGCTCCAGCCGATCCTGGTGCGGCCGGTGGCGGGCGAGGCGAACAGTCTTCGAGATCGTGGCCGGCGAGCGGCGCTGGCGCGCGGCGCAGATGGCCAAGCTGCACGACGTGCCGGTGGTGGTGCGCGAGATGAGCGACGGCGAGTCGCTCGAAATCGCCATCATCGAGAATGTCCAGCGCGCCGATCTGAACGCGATGGAAGAGGCGGCCGCCTATCAGGAGCTGATCGACCGCTTCGGCTATACGCAGGACAAGCTCTCGCAGGAAGTCGGCAAGAGCCGCAGCCATGTCGCCAACACGCTGCGGCTGCTGAAGCTGCCCGATAGCGTCAAGGCGATGATCCGTGACGGCAAGCTGACCGCCGGGCATGCGCGCACGCTGATCGGGCTGGCCGATCCCGAAGCGCGCGCCAAGGAGATCGTGGCCGGCGCGCTGAACGTTCGCCAGGCCGAACAGCGTTCGACAAAAGAAACCGACCACGCCGCGCCGGCAAAGACGCCGACACCAAGGCGCTAGAATCAAATTTATCCAATATGTTAGGGCTGAAAGTTGAGATCATGCACAAAGGAAACACAGGCGGTGAGCTTCGTGTTTTCTATAAGACGCTGGAACAGCTTGACGATCTCATCCGCCGTCTGAACAACGCGCGCTAAGGCGCTTTATCCACAGGATATTAACAACGATCCGGCGAGATGGTTAACGCCAGCGGCCTTCGCCAGCGCCGCTTTCGGATCAATCCGTGCCGTCATAAAGCGCGCGGCCGATCACGACGCCCGCGATTTTGGGTTCGGCGGCGAGCGCCTCGATGTCCTCGATCCCGGCCACGCCGCCCGACGCGATCACGGGAATGGATGTGGCGGCGGCCAGTGCCGCGGTCGCCGCCACGTTCACGCCCTGAAGCATCCCGTCGCGCGCGATGTCGGTGAAGATGATGGCGGCGACGCCCGCGTCCTCGAAACGTTTCGCCAGTTCGATCGCGGTGAGTTCGGAGGTTTTCGCCCAGCCTTCGACGGCGACCTTGCCGTCCTTCGCATCGATGCCGACGGCGATGCGGCCGGGATGCGCGGCGGCGGCTTCTTTCACCAGCGCCGGATTTTTCAGCGCCGCCGTGCCGAGGATGACGCGCGTGATTCCGGCATCGAGCCATGCGTCGATTGCCCGCGCGATCGCGTATGCCGCCGCCAAGCTGAATGGGAAGATCGATCGCGGCGCGAATTTTTTTGATCGCATCGGCATTCGCGCGAGCGTCCTTCGAATGCGCCGTTGAGATCCACGCAATGCAGCCATTGAAATCCTGCATCCGCGAACGCTCGCGCCTGGCCGCCGGATCGGTGTTGAAGATCGTCGCCTGATCCATCTCGCCGCGCTTCAGGCGCACGCACGCGCCGTCTTTCAGATCGATGGCGGGATAAAGGATCATGGCTTCCATTTGAGGAAATTCCGCAGCAGCCGCAATCCCACCGCCTGGCTTTTCTCCGGGTGGAATTGCGTGCCCACAATATTGCCGCGTCCGAGCACGGCGGCGATTTCGCCGTCATAATCGGTTGTAGCCAGAATATCGTTTCTGTCCTTCGCGACGAATTTATAGGAGTGCACGAAATAGGCGTTCGCGCCTTTCGGAATTCCGTCGAGCAATGGATGGGCGCGCAACACGCTCAATTCGTTCCAGCCCATATGCGGCACTTTGATTTCGGGACGCGACGGCTTGATGATGACGACTTCGCCGTCGATCCAGCCGAGGCCCGGATGATCGCCGAATTCGCGGCCGACGGTCGCCAGCAATTGCATCCCCACGCAGATGCCGAGGAACGGCACGCCGCGCTTGCGCACCGCGTCTTCGAGTGCCGCCACCATGCCGGGCACGGCGTTCAGCCCCCGCATGCAATCGGCGAATGCGCCAACGCCCGGCAGCACGATGCGCTCGGCCTTCGCCGCCACATCGCGGATCATCGGTGACGACGATCTCTTGCCCCGTGCCGCCCTCGCGCGCCGCACGCGCCAGCGCCTTCTCGGCGGAACGCAAATTCCCCGAGCCGTAATCGATGAGGGCGACAGTCGCTGCCATTGGCGCTCAACAACGGCGCATTCATACAGCGGCGTTTGCCGTAATGCCAATGGTCAAAAGTTACGCTTGACGTAACGCGGAATTATCGCCAATATGACCGCATGATCCTGAGCTATCGCGACGCGCGAACCGAACGCTTCGTCCGTGGCGAAAGGGTCAAGCAGTTTGAACCTTTCCGGCGAAAAGCCGAGATGGTTCTGGACCGGCTCGACGTCGCGGCGAGCCTGACCGATGTGGCGAACTTTCCCGGCCACAGGCTGGAAAAGCTCAAAGGCGACCGCAAGGGCCAATGGAGCGTGCGTATCAACGACCAATGGCGCATCTGCTTCAACTGGCCGGACGGCGCGGCGGGTCCGAGCGAAGTTGAAATCGTTGATTACCACTGAGGTGAAGCATGGCACGCACTCCCATCCATCCCGGCGAACATCTGGCGGAGGCTTTGGCGGAATTGAATATGTCCGCAGCCGAATTTGCGCGGCAGTTGAACGTTCCGACGAACCGCGTCACGGGCATTCTCAATGAGAAGCGCGCGCTCACGGCGGATACGGCGCTGCGCCTCGGCCATTGGTTCGGCACCAGCGCGGAAATGTGGCTGAATCTGCAGAAGCTCTACGAGCTTCGCCTCGCCGAAAACGAAAAGGGCGCGGAGATCAGGAAGCTGCCGAAGCGGAAGGCGGCGTAAACCGCGAGCATCTCCAATTTCAACCACGTTCTTGTGCGACACGATCTCGAAACTCGCTTTATCATCGTCTGCTGACGCCACGCCCACTGCTAAAATGCGGAGAGAATACCCAGAGGCGATCGCTATCTTATCTCTACCAATCGCACAGGATATTCTCGCCATGTGAGGGCCTTTGCCACATCTGCACCGAGATCTACAATGAACACGACGCACGAAGTTTGCAGCGATCCACTCCGCAACCACGATCAGCTTCGGCCTATAATGCTGAAGTAAAATGCGATTCTGATCTCGGCAGAAATCCAAGTGCGGCGATTTGATAAATCGCGTCTCGTAGCGTTGTTCGAAATCGTTGTTTGCGTCGACGGAACTCCAAAAAAAGAATTCGCCAAGTATCGCCGATCTCGGTTCCAATACAGGACCGAACTTTGCGATACCACTTTCGCGCTTCCGTTTGGCTTGTATCACTGCGTGAGGACGCGGTATCGCTGGCACGGCATGATCGGAAGTTCTCGAAGCTGTTGTCCTCCAGAAGTGTTTGCCTTCAGATTTCCTGATATTTGAGTCAGCCGGATTGTACTCCGCTTCATTGAGACCAAACACAACGATATCTATGGCCTTTGAGTTTTTGTCATCAAGGGGTTTCGCCTCAAGATATCGGAAGACAAACATCAAACGAGCAGATAGTGGCCCTGTTCAATGATCGTCACGTTTGGTGTAATCACGTATCCTTTGCGAGCACTCGGTAATCATTGTCTTAATCCGCATCCATCTTCAGCGCGGCGATGAAGGCTTCCTGCGGGATGTCCACCTTGCCGAACTGGCGCATCTTCTTCTTGCCCTCTTTCTGCTTGTCGAGGAGCTTGCGCTTGCGGGAGATGTCGCCGCCATAGCATTTGGCCGTCACGTCCTTGCGCATGGCGCTGATGGTTTCGCGCGCGATGATCTTGCCGCCGATGGCCGCCTGAATCGGGATCACGAACAGGTGGCGCGGGATCAGCTCCTTCAGCTTCTCGCACATCGAGCGCCCGCGGCTTTCGGCGCGCGCGCGATTGACGATCATGGACAGCGCATCGACCGGCTCGCCATTGACGAGGATCGACATCTTCACGAGATCGCCTTCCAGATAATCCTCGACGTGATAATCGAAGCTGGCATAACCGCGGCTGACACTTTTCAGCCGGTCGTAGAAATCGAACACCACTTCGTTGAGCGGCAGGCGGTAGATCACCATGGCGCGCGCGCCGGCATAGGTCAGTTCGATCTGGCGGCCGCGCCGGTCCTCGCACAGCTTCAGCACCGCGCCCAGATATTCGTCGGGCACGAAGATGGTGGCCTTGATCCACGGCTCCTCGATGAATTTGATGCGCGTGACATCGGGCATGTCGGTCGGGTTGTGCAATTCCTTCATTGTGCCGTCATTCAGATGAATGCGGTAGATGACGCTTGGCGCGGTGGTGATGAGATCGAGATTGAATTCGCGCTCCAGCCGCTCGCGGATGATTTCCAGATGCAGCAGGCCTAGGAAGCCGCAGCGAAAGCCGAAGCCGAGCGCCGCCGAGGATTCGGTTTCGTAGGTGAAGCTCGCATCGTTCAGATGCAGCTTGGAGAGCGCATCGCGCAAATCCTCGAATTGCGCCGCATCGACCGGAAACAATCCGCAGAACACGACCTGCTGCGCGGGCTTGAAGCCGGGCAGCGGCGTGGCCGTGCCTTTCTTTTCGTCGGTGATGGTGTCGCCCACTTGCGTGTCGGCGACCTGCTTGATCGCGGCGGTGAGGAATCCCACTTCGCCGGGCCCAAGCTGCTCCACCAGCACCTGCTTGGGCGTGAAGACGCCGACGCGCTCCACCTGATAGACGGCATCGGCCGCCATCATGCGGATCTTCTGGCCCTTCTTCAGTTCGCCATCGACGATGCGCACCAGCACCACGACGCCGAGATAGGAATCGTACCAGCTATCCACCAGCAGCGCCTTCAGCGGCGCATCCGCATCGCCTTTGGGCGCGGGCAAACGATGCACAACCGCTTCGAGAACTTCCTCGATGTTGAGGCCGGTCTTGGCGGAAATCGGAATGGCGTCCGATGCGTCGATGCCGATCACATCCTCGATCTGCTGGCGGATGCGGTCGGGCTCGGCGGCGGGAAGATCGACCTTGTTCAGCACCGGCACGATGTCGAGCCCCGCGTCGATCGCCTGATAGACATTGGCGAGCGTTTGCGCTTCCACGCCCTGGCTCGCATCCACCACCAGCAGCGCACCTTCGCAGGCGGCAAGGCAGCGGCTCACTTCATAGGCGAAGTCCACATGGCCGGGCGTATCCATCAGGTTCAGCACATAGGTCTCGCCATTGCGCGCCTTGTATTCGAGGCGGACGGTTTGCGCCTTGATGGTGATGCCGCGCTCGCGCTCGATATCCATGGAATCGAGTACCTGATCCTTCATCTCGCGGGTGGTCAGCCCGCCGGTCGTCTGGATCAGCCGGTCGGCGAGCGTGGATTTGCCATGGTCGATATGGGCGACGATGGAAAAATTGCGGATGTGAGCCAAGTTTGTCATGAGGGGGGGCTTAATAGCGGCGGGAAGCCGCCCCGTCCAGCGAGGGGGCCCTGTCGTATTCCTGCCCGAAATTAAGGAGTAAGGTGGCGCGTTCCCGCTGGGGGCTCGAGGGGGCCGGCCGCGGGACTTTCGAGAGGCTTCCATGCAACTCAAACAAAGCATGCGGCGCGGCCGTCTGTTGGCGGCTGCCGTTGCCGGACTTGTCATGGCCATGTTCGCCCAGCCCGCATTGGCGGATATGGGCGATTTCATCGGCCATTGGCACAATGTCGATCACGACACCAACAATCTCACGCGCGTCGAAATTTCTCCGGGCTTCCTGTTCCATCTTCAGGTTCAGGCATTCGGACAATGCCATCCCACCGATTGCGATTGGGGCACCGTCACCGGCAAATTCGAGCCGGGCATGGGCGGAACCGTGAAAGCCAAATTCAATTCCGGATTTTCGGTCACGCGGCTGGAGCTTCACCGCGCGCCCGGCGGCCGGCTCAGCTACGACATGTATGTGCAGTTCACCGATCATTCGGGCCGCGCGCCTTATGACGTGCACGGTCTTCTCGAACATGGCGGCATGATGGGTGGCGGTTATGGACCCGGCGGCGCCCGGACCCGGACCCGGCGGACCTGGCCCAGGACCCGGTGGATATGGACCCGGCGGATATGGCCCCGGCCCGGGACCTGGTCCCGGCGGAATGGGTCCGATCGGCCCGTCATTGGGCGCGGAGGATTGCCTGCCGGAAGATTGGGCCTCGCTTGCCGTTGCCCATGTCGGCGGCGACTGGAAGATCGTGAAAGGCTCGGAATGGGTGCTTGATTTCGGCGCCAATCAGACCGCGGCCAATCAGGCGCTCGCCATCATCCAGCACTACCGCTTCGACCAGATTTGTTATGTGAAGCGGCCCAATCCGCAGATGACCTATTGGAAGCGTGGCGGTCATGTGCCGGGCGGAAGCATGGGTGGCGAGGATTGCATCGGGCTCAATCCCAACACGGCCTCGGTTGCTCATTTGAGCGGCGACTGGAAAGTGGTGGACGGCTCGAACTGGCTGCTCGATTTCGGCTCCGACAAGCCGGCGGCCGATCAGGCGCTCGCCGTCATTCAAACCTACCATCTGAACCGGCAATGTTTCGTCGCGCGGCCCAATCCGCCGATGTCTTATTGGCTGGCGCAGTAATTTTGCGATGACTATGGAAGCGGCGGCCCCAAAAGGGCCGCCGTTTTCATTTTGCACGGATGACGAAAATGAGCGGCACGATGGCGGCCAATTCCGCAATCACCGCGACAATAACCAGCATCGGCAACGACACATCATAGAGCGCGCCCAGCGCCGAACTTCCCGCGAACCACGCAATCCCGAACACAGCGGAGAAGATTCCGTAGGCGCGCGCGCGGGATTCCTTTGGCACCAGATGGGCGACGCCCGCCGTCAGCACCGAAGTCTCGACGCCGAGCGCGATGCCCCAGCAGATCGTGCCGAGAATTGCCTCCACATGATTGCCGAGGAACACGAGCGGCGGTGCGGCCGCGGCGATCAGCACCGGCGGGAGCAGAACGGAAAAGCCCCGCGCGTCGAACAGGCGGCCGAACACCAGCGCGCCCACGCCGGTCGCGCCCATCGCGGCGGCGTAAAGAATGGGGATGACCGGCTGCAACACCACATGCTCTTTGGCGAAATGAAATGCGATCAGCGGCCAATCGGCGAAACCGAATCCCACCAGTGCAGCACTTGCCGCCAGCAGCCAGAATTCGCGCGACAGCGTTCGCGTGCGTTTCGCCTTTCGCGACATGGCCGATGCGTCCGGCAAACGGAAAGCCGAGCATGAGCCCGAACACGGTGATGATCGTGAGCGCCGCCGGAATGCCGAGCCAGAGAAAGGCGTGCGCATATTGGCCGTGATGGGCCAGCACCAGCGCGGTGATGAGCGGGCCCGCCAGCGCGCCGGTCTGGTCGAGCGCTTCGTGCAACCCGAACGCCCAGCCTTGGCCGATCTCTTCGCCGGCGTGGCTCATCATGGTGTTGGCGGCGGGATTGCGCATCGCCTTGCCGCTGCGTTCCAGAATGATAAGCCCGGCGGCCACCCACCACACGCCGGCAAACGCCATCAGCGGCACCGCCGCCATCTGCACCGCATAGCCGCCGATGGCGAATGCCCAATAGGCGCCGGTGCGTTCCGCGAGCCTTCCCGATGCAAGGCGCAGCAAATAACCGAACAATTCGCCGGTGCCCGCAATGATGCCGACCGCCGTGCCGCTGGCGCCGAGCAGCGCCAGATACGGCCCGGTGATGCCGCGCATGCCTTCATAGGCCGCATCGGCGAACAGGCTGACGAAACCGAATGCGATGATGAAGGCGAGTGCGGAGCGTTTGTCGAAATGATTCATGGTGCCCTCATGCTTCGACAGGCTCAGCATGAGGGTTAGCTCAACCCCTCACCCTGAGCCTGTCGAAGGGTGAGAGACAGTATTGCACTTATGTCCGCAGCGTGCCGCCGGTCGCCTTTGTCACCGCCGCCACAATCTTCTGCGCGATGGCCTCGATCTCCGCATCCGTCAGCGTCTTGTCTTTCGGCTGCAGGCGCACGGAGATGGCGAGCGATTTCTTGCCCTCGGCCACGCCTTTGCCTTCATAGACGTCGAACACCGAAACGGAATCGATCAGTGCGCGCTCGGCGGATTTCGCGGCTTTGATGATGTCGTCGGCGGAGATTTTCGCATCCACCACGAACGCGAAATCACGCTCGACGGCTTGAAATTGCGACGGCGCGAAGGTGGGCCGCGCTTTGCCTTTCGCTTTGGATTCCGGGAATCGCATCGAGGAAGATTTCGAACGCGGCAACCGGATCATTTGAGATCGAAGGCGGCAGCAATTTTCGGATGCAACTCGCCGAAATATGCGAGTACCTTCGGACCCAAGCGCCAGCGTTCCCGAGCGGCCGGGATGATACCAGGCCGCCGCGCCCGCTTTCACCGGCGCGGTCATCGCAGTGCCCATCGCCGCTTCAATTGCGACGAGCATGTCGGCTTTTGCGTCAAATGCGTCGGCTGCGTGCGTGGCTTTCGTCCAGCTTCGCGCAGCCGTCGCCCATGCGGATACCGGCGGCGACCGTTTTCTGTGCGCCGGGCATGCCGCTTTCGAATTGCGCGCCGATTTCGAACAGCATCAATTCGGTGGAACCACGCGCCTGATTGCGCGCGGCGGCCGCGAGCAAGGATGGCAACAGGCTGGGCCGCAACGCATCGAGATCGGCGGCAATCGGATTTTCGATTTGGCGTGCGTCATCGCCGCCGCCGAACAGCTTCGCATGTTCGCGCGCGATGAAGGAAAACGAAATCGTCTCGTTGAAACCGCGCGCGGCCAGCGTGCGGCGGATGATGCGCGCGCGGCGCTGCGCGGCGTCAGCACCGGCCGCGCAATCACGTTGGGCCGCGACATCGGCGTGGACGGCACTTTGTCGAGGCCGTGAATGCGCACGATTTCTTCGACCAGATCGGCGGAGCCTTCGATGTCGCTGCGCCAGGATGGCGGCGTGACTTGCAAAGGCGTGCCTTGCTCGACCGTGAAACCGAGATTGGTCGAGGATCGCGAACATTTCGGGCTTGCCGAGTTCGAGACCCGCGAGCCGCTTCACCGCATCCGGCGAGAACGCAATCTTGCGCTGCCATTGCGGGGTTTTTCCGCCGACCACGATTTCCGACGGCTCGCCGCCGCAGAATTCCAGAATGAGTTTGGTGGCAAGCTCCAGCCCCGGCACCACGAATTCGGGATCGACGCCGCGCTCGAAGCGGTAGCGCGCATCCGAAATGATTCCGAGCTTGCGGCCCGTGGCGGCGATGCTGCGCCGGATCGAAATAGGCCGATTCCACGAACACATTCGTGGTGGTTTCGGTGCAGCCCGTATCCTCGCCGCCCATGACGCCCGCAATGCCGCGCGCGGCTTTGTCGTCGGCGATCACGCACATGGAAGAATCGAGCGTGTAGCTCTTGCCGTCGAGCGCGAGGATCTGCTTCGCCGTCTTTCGCAAGGCGCGCCTGCATGTCGCCGGAGAGTTTGTCCGCGTCGAACACATGCAGCGGCCGTCCGCGATCCACCGAAATCAGATTGGTCACATCGACCAGCGCGGAAATCGGGCGCAATCCGATGGCGCGCAAACGGTCCTGAAGCCATTTGGGCGAAGGCCCGTTCTTCACATTGCGGATCAGGCGGCCTGCGAAGATCGGGCACGCGCTTGCGGTTTCCGGCGTGAAGTTCAGATGGATTTTTTTGGGGCTCAGGAATTTTCCCGCGACCGGCGCGACGCTGCCGATTTTCAAGCGGCCAATTCCCGCCGCCGCCAGATCGCGCGCGATGCCATAGACGCTCGTGCAATCGCCGCGATTGGGCGTGATGGACACGTCGATCACCGGATCGTTGAGGCCGAGCGCCGCTGCGGCGGATGCTCCGATCTTCGCATCGGCGGGAAGTTCGATGATGCCGGTATGTTCGTCCGATAGAAGCAATTCGCGCTCCGAACACAACATGCCGCGCGATTCGACGCCGCGGATCGTGCCGATTTTCAGAACTTCGTTGCTGGCGGGGATGAGCGTTCCGGGCTGCGCGAACACTCCCTTCATGCCGGTATGCGCGTTGGGCGCGCCGCACACGACCTGCACGGTTTCGCTGCCGGTATCGACCATGCAGAGCTTTAATTTGTCGGCGTTGGGATGCTTCTCGGCGGAGACGACATAGCCGACGATGAAATCCTTCAGCGCCGCGGCCTTGTCTTCCACCGATTCCACTTCGAGACCGATATTGGTCAGCGTGTCGGCGATGGTCGCGGCATCGGCGTCGGTTTCGAGATGTTCCTTGAGCCAGGAGAGCGTGAATTTCATTTCTTCGCGCTCCCTTGAAAAGGGAGGGTTGGATCGCGGCTTGTCCGTCGAAGCTCGAAGAGCGAAGGCGGAAGCGATCCGGGGAGGGATCATGTTTCGATTCGTAAACGTCGACCCCCACCCGATCCGCTTCGCGGATCGCACCTCCCCCGTTGCAGGGGGAGGAAATGTTCACGCGAATTTTCATCGGCTCAAGCCCTCCGTCGAGAGAGGGAATGTCGAGCGGCGCAAATCCGTAATGGCGCAGCCAGCGCAGATCGGATTCGAACATGGGGCGCAAATCGCCGATGCCGTATTTCAGCATGGCAAGGCGATCGAGCCCGCCGCCGAAGGCGAAGCCCTGATAGCGCGAAGGATCGATGCCGCACATTTCCAGCACGCGCGGATGCACCATGCCGGAGCCCGCGAATTCCAGCCAGTCATTGCCGGTGCCGAATTTGATCTGTCCGCCTGAGCGGTCGCAGCGAATGTCGAATTCCACGCTCGGTTCGGTGAACGGGAAGAAGCTCGGACGCGCGCGCATCTCCACCGCATCCACTTCGAAGAAGGCCTTGCAGAATTCTTCCATCACCCATTTCAGATGGCCGAGATGGGTGACCTCATCGATCACCAGACCTTCGAACTGGTGGAACATCGGCGAGTGCGTCGCGTCGGAATCCACGCGATAGGTGCGCCCCGGCGCGATGATGCGGATGGGCGGCTTCTGCGCCAGCATCGTGCGCACCTGCACGGGCGATGTGTGCGTGCGCAGCACATGCCGTGAACCGTCGGCCTGCTTGGCGACATAGAACGTGTCGTGCATCTGCCGCGCCGGATGATCGGGCGGAATGTTCAGCTTGGTGAAATTGTAATCGTCGAATTCCACATCCGGGCCTTCGGCGATGGCGAAACCCAGATCGGCGAAGATCGCGATCACTTCGTCCAGCACTTGAGACACAGGATGGATCGTGCCTTGCGGTTCGGGCCGCGCGGGCAGCGTCACGTCGATGCGCTCGAAAGCGAGGCGCGCGTTCAGCGCTTCATCGCCAAGTGCGCTTTTTCGCGCGGCGATGGCGTCGCTCACGCGATCGCGCAGACCGTTGAGCAGCGGGCCTTGCACCTTGCGCTCGTCCGGGCTCATGCCGCCCAGCGTTTTCAGCAGCTCGCTGATCGAGCCCTTCTTGCCGAGCGCGGCCACGCGCACGCCTTCGAGCGCTGTCTCATCGGACGCCTTGGCGATGTGCCGAGAGGATTTCGCGTTTCGAGCGATTGAATATCGGTCATCGTCAAATCCACTAATCTTCAACCGTCATGGCCGGCCTCGTGCCGGCCATCCATGAACATGGTCGCAGATTGGTGTTCATGGGTCGCCGGGACAAGCCCGGCGATGACGAAGGTTGGGGAAGGTGGATAGGCGTGCGTTCGTTACGCGGTTGCCTGATCCACCAGAGCCTTGAAGGCGCCGGGCTCGTGAATGGCGAGGTCGGAGAGCACCTTGCGGTCGATCTCGATCCCGGCCTTGGCGAGCCCGCTGATAAATCGGCTGTAGGTCAGCCCGTGCTCGCGGCAGGCGGCGTTGATCCGCTGGATCCAGAGCGCGCGGAAATTGCGCTTCTTCAGCTTGCGGCCGATATAATTGTGCTGGAGCGAGCGGTCGGCGGCGGCGTTGGCCGAGGTGATGGTGTTCTTGCGGCGGCCATAGAAGCCCTTGACCTGCTTGAAGACCTTCTTGCGGCGGGCGTGGCTGGGTACGGCGCGGGGGGCACGTGACATGGGTCTAGCTCCTCAACCGTAGGGCATCCAGCGCTTGATGCGCTGGGTTTCGGACGCGCTCATCACCGCAGGTGCCGCGCAGCTCGCGGATCTGCTCGTTGGAGCGCTTGATCATGCCGTGGCGCTTGCCCGCCTGGCCGTGCTTGATCTTGCCGTTGGCCGTGAATTTGAAGCGCTTTTTGGCGCTCGACTTGGTCTTCATCTTGGGCATTTCGGTCTCCTTTGGGCGCAAGGCCCGGATTGCCATTGCAGGCGGCCACGGCATGCCCTTTCGCCGGGCGGCCTCAAGAGGGGCGCGTCATAGGGGGAACGGGGCAAATTTGCAAGCGGCCCGCGCCGGGGGATTAGCGTTTGGCCGCAAGCCCTTGGGGGAGCCCCCTCCATGCTCGATGAATTCAAGAAATTCGCCATGCGCGGCAGCGTCATCGATCTGGCGGTCGGCGTGATCGTGGGCGCGGCCTTCACGGGCATCGTCAATTCGCTGGTCAAGGACATCATCAGCCGCCCGATCGGGCTGGTGATGGGCGGGCTCGATTTCTCGAATTTCTTCGTCGTGCTGAAAGGGCCGGACGCGGCCACCTCGCCGATGCGCAGAAGCATGGGCGCGGTCACGCTCAATTATGGCATGTTCATCAACGCGCTCATCAATTTCCTGATCGTGGCGTTCGCGCTGTTTCTGGTGGTGCGCCAGATCAACAAATTGAAGGTGCCGCCGCCGCCGTCCGCACCGCCCGAAGAATTGCTGGTGCTGCGCGAAATCCGCGATGCGCTGAAGGCGCGCCCATGAGGATCACGCGGGTTCTGTTTTTCTCCTGCCTGCTCTTGCCGCTTGCGACATCGGCGTGTGCGCAATCCGACGAGGATGCGATGGAAGCGCAGACGAAGGGTTTCTACACCGCCTATATGGCCGCACCGCATGACGGGATTCCCGATGCGGTGGCGCGCTCGGGCCTTGCGCCCTTCATCACGCCCGCGCTCGAACAGCTTCTGGCCGCGGGCGAAAACGCCGAAGCGCGCTATGCGAAGGAGACGAACAATCAATCGCCGCCGATCATCGAAGGCGATCTTTTCACCTCGCTGTTCGAGGGTGCGACGACTTTCAAGATGGGCGCGTGCAAGGCCGATGACGGCAAGGGGCGATGTGCGGTGTTCCTCACCTATGACGATCACAGCGGCAAGCCGGTGAACTGGACCGACACGGCAATTCTGGCGCGCACGCAATCCGGCTGGCGCATCGACGACATCGCCTATGGCGGCAAATGGGATTTCGGCAACAAGGGCACGCTCACCGATACGCTGAAATTCGCGCTGAAGGCGGCAGCCGAACCGCAGCAATAGCGTTGTAACGATTGTGGCGCGCGGAGCGAATGACGGTCATGAGCGAAAATTTTCCGATCACCAAAACCGAAGATGAATGGCGCAATGCGCTGTCGCCCGAAGCCTATAAGGTTCTGCGCAAGCATGGCACGGAGCGCGCGGGACCAGCCCGCTGAACGCCGAAAAGCGCGCGGGCGAATTCATCTGCGCGGGCTGCGGCACGCCGCTCTATGACTCCGATGCCAAATATGAAAGCGGCAGCGGCTGGCCGAGCTTTTATCGGGCAAAGGACGGTGCTGTCGAAACCTCCATCGACAAGAGCTTCTTCACCACGCGAACCGAGGTTCATTGCGCGCGCTGCGGCGGCCATCTGGGCCATGTTTTCGACGATGGGCCCGCGCCCACCGGCCAGCGCTATTGCATGAACGGCGCAGCCATGAAATTCATGGCCAAGGAATAACCGGAAGGTTCTGGATGGCCGGCGGCCTCACGGGGCAATTGTGGCAGATCGCACTTGTCGCAATTCCCATCATCATCGCGATCACGTTTCATGAAGCCGCACACGGCTTTGTGGCGAAGCAGTTCGGCGACGACACCGCGGCGAAGCTGGGGCGCGTCACATTCAATCCGCTGAAGCACATCGATCCGTTCGGCACGGTGATCCTGCCCGCATTCCTGCTTCTGGTGCATGCGGGTTTCGTGTTCGGCTATGCCAAGCCCGTGCCGGTGAATTTCAATCGCCTGCGCAATCCCAAGCGCGACATGATCTGGGTGGCGGCGGCCGGTCCCGCCACCAATGTTGTGCTGGCGGCGGCGTCGGCGGCGCTGATGTGGCTCACGCTGCACACCGGGCTTTCGATGAACGCCATGACGGAGAATTTCCTGCTCGCCTCGATACAGATCAATCTGGTGCTGGCGCTGCTCAACATGCTGCCGCTGCCGCCGCTCGATGGCGGGCGCGTCGTGACGGGGCTTCTGCCGCGTTCGCTCGCCATGCCGTATGCGCGCATCGAGCGCTACGGCATGCTGATTATTATTCTGGCGCTGTTTTTGCTGCCGCTGATTGGCGAGAAACTCGGCATCGATCTCGATGTGTTCGAGTTTCTCATCGCGCGGCCCGTGAAGTGGATGCTGCACGAGTTGATGGTGCTGATCTAAACGCTGCATGACCCCCCCGTCCTCCTTCGCTGCTTTGCAGCTTCGGAGGACGACCTCCCCCTTGCAGGGGGAGGAAAATTCAATTCGATCTATTCCTCCCCCTGAAAGGGGGAGGATGTGAGCACGGAAGTGCGAGCAGGTGGGGGTCCTACTCGGCAGCGCCTTGCAATCTTCGCGCATCCTCGAACACGAAATCGCTTGCGTCCGGCGCACGCGTGGCCTGCCAGTAATCGACCAGCGGAAACGGCCAGTTCTGCGACACGCGGCCCTTTTCGTTTTTGTACCAGCTCGTCACCTGTGGCGCGCCCCAGGCCATCAGCGCATTGCCCGCGTCTATCTTTTTGTTGAACTCGTCGTGCACATCCTTCTTCGGCTCCATCGCGGCGTGATGCGATTTCAGCAGCAGCTCGATGCAGCCCATGATGTAGCGGATTTCGCATTCGGAGAAAAAGATGATGCTGCCGTTCACCACGATATTTGTGTTCGGCCCATACATGCAGAAGAGATTGGGAAAGTTCGGAATCGTGATGCCGAGATAGGCGCGCGCGTCGCCGTTCCACATTTCGTGCAGGTCGATGCCGCCGCGGCCTTTGAACTTCATCGGCTCCAGGAAATGGCTCGCCTGAAAGCCGGTGCCGTAGATAATCACATCGACGGCGTATTCTTTTCCGTCTTTCGTTTTCAATCCGGTGGGCGTGATTTCGGCGATCGGATCGGTGATGAGTTTAACATTGTCGCGCTTCAGCGCGCCGATCCACACGCCATTGTCGCGCACGCTGCGCTTGCCGCCGGGCGGATAGGCGGGGATCACCGCTTTAACGAGATCGGGCCGGTCCGCCATTTGCGCGCTCATCGCCTGTGTCAGCAAGCTCGCGCAGCATGTCGTTCATCGGGCCGACGGAATCCTTGCGCGTCGTTCCATTCGGGATCGGCCTTGACGAATTCGTAGATGCCGTCGGTCAGCATCCAGAATAGCCAGAAGCGATACCATTTGGCGTAAGTGGGGATGTGCTTCAGAAGCCATTTCATGCCCGCGCCGACATTGTCGTGATAATTCGGCGTCGGCCCCAGCCAGGGTGCTGTGCGCTGGAACACGAACATCTCTTTCACGTCCGGCGCGGTCGCGGGCACGAACTGAAACGCGGATCGCACCCGTGCCGATCACGGCAACGCGCTTGCCTTTCAGATCGACAGAATGATTCCACTCGGCGGAATGGAATGACGCGCCCTTGAATGTCTCGCGCCCTTTCACATCGGGATATTTCGGGCGGTTGAGCTGGCCCACCGCGGTGATGATGGCGTTGACTTCGATGGTTTCGGTTTTGCCGTTGTGCGCGAGCCGCGCTTTCCAGATCGCGCGCGCCTCGTCATAGACCGCTTCTTCAAGCCCCGTTTCATAACGCACTTTCTCGCGGATGCCGTATTTCTGCGCGACGCTCTGGAAATAGGCGTTCAGCACCGGTTGCGTCGAATAATGTTGCGGCCAATCGTGATTGGGCTCGAAGGAATAGGAATAAAGATGATTGGGATTATCGACGCGGCAGCCGGGATAGGTGTTCACATGCCAGGTGCCGCCGACGTCCTTGTTCTTGTCGATGATGGTGAAGGAAATGCCCGCCTGCTTCAGCCGGATTGCCGCGAGCAATCCGCTCATGCCAGCGCCCACGATCAGCACATGGAAATTCTTTTTCGCGGCATCGGCCACGCCCTGGCCGGTGAAGGCGGCCTTCACATCGCTTCCCTCGAGTGCGAGTTCCTCCATCAGGAACGGCACATAGCGGTCCGGGATTTCCGCGCCCGCCACGAAATTCATCATGCGGCGGATGGTGGCTTCGGATAAGGGCGCCGCACTTTTTCCGCTGTCGCGATATTTGGCGATTGCGGCGAGCGCATCTTTCTTCACGCGCGCGCGCTGCGCATCGCTCAATCCGCCCTGCCCGTCTCCGAAGAAATCATAGACCGGCTTGATATCGCCATCGAGCGCGCTTGCATCGCCCGTCAGATGCACCATCGCCGCGATCAGCGACGGCAGATGCGCTTCTTCGAGTGCGGCGGCGATGAACGCGTCGTCCTCGGTAATGGGCGCGGCCGATTGAGCCATGCTTGTCTCCCTTAATATCGTTTGTTTAAGGCTAGGATATTCGTGGGGCTCGCGCGAGTGGGCCCGGTTCCGCGTAAAATTTCAGGGAATCCGCGGGCCAAATGTGAAATTTTCAAGGCAAGGAAGAAAGGTCGCGATCTGCCCGTTCTATGAGGGAACAAGGGAGGCATGGCATGACCGGATATTCCAGATTCACGGGCATTTGTCTCAGCGCCCTGCTTGCGGCTGGTGCCGCGCAGGCCGCGCCGAAGCTCTCGGCCGATCTTCAAAAGCAGGCCATCGCCATGCGCACCGTGGCGTGCCTGTCGCGGCAAGCCGCAAAACACGATGACGGCGTTTCGGATCCGCAAGAGATTGCCGCCCGCATCGTGCCCCTGTGCGAAGCCGATTTCGCGCGCGAGGAAACCGCGTACGGCGCGGGTCTTTCGCAATCGAGCGCGCGGCAATATCGCGATATCGTTGTGAAGGATCGCGCCACGCTTGCCATGCAGGTCGTGATGGATGCGCGCGGGCAGCGCAAAACGCACCGCCGCATCGCGGAAGCGGATTGAGCTAAGCCGACGCCTTCTTCTTGCGCGACGGTTTGGAGGCCTGAATTTGGGCCTTCTCGGCGGCGGCGCGGTCGGCCTCCTGCTTCTCGGTCGCTTCCTTGGCAAGCCTGAGCGCGCGCAATTTCGCGGTCTTGGCGGCCACCGCGGCGCGCTCCTTCTCGATTTCCTGCTTGATGGCATTGTCGCGCTGTTCGGAGGAGGCGAATTGGGCCTGCGCCTTCTTGCGGGCTGCGTCCCTGGTATCGGACGAATTGCTCATGGCCAGTTCCTCTGTCGATCCGGGCCGCTTTTGACCGGTTTTTTGAAAATTCGCGGCGAAATCGATTCTAGCACGCCCATGCGCGCGCAGGACAATTATCCTTGCGTGGTAGGGCGGCGGGCCGGACTTTCGATAACATATTGATATATAGAGGTTTTTGGCGACAGGCCGCCAGATGGCCCGACGCTGCCTCTAGAGCATGATCTGATTACGTTGAATCAGATCATGCTCTAGATTCCTTGATTGTCGCGCAATTTTTCGGATGAACCGTTGCACACTTCACCCCATTGCGCTCTGGCGCGCGGGCATGACAGGCAAATATCGGTGGAATTGTCGCCGCGCGGGGGGCTTCGCCCGTGTCAACGCCCTGCGGATCGCGCTAATTTTCCGCCGGGTCAAAAGGGAGGGAGCGGCCATGCTGTCCCGCATTGCGATCTTTCTTTACAGCGTGATCTGTTATGCCGCCGGTTTCGTGGCGCTGGTTTATGCCATCGGGTTCGTCGGCAATTACGTCGTGCCGAAATCCATCGACAGCGGCGCGGCGTCCGATCTGCAAACCGCACTGATCTACAATCTTCCGCTGCTGGCGCTATTCGCATTCCAACACAGCATCATGGCGCGGCAGGGCTTCAAGCGCGTGTGGACGAGGGTCGTGCCCAAGCCCGCGGAGCGCGCGACCTATGTGTTGTTCTCAGCGCTCGCGCTGTTCCTGCTTTACTGGCAATGGAAGCCGCTGACGCAAACGGTTTGGCAGGTGGATAATGCCGGCGCGGCCATGCTGCTGACGCTGCTTTATTTCACCGGCTGGGTCATGGTGTTTTTCAGTTCCTTCCTTATCAATCATTTCGAGCTGTTCGGATTGCAGCAGAGCTTCGACAATCTGAAGGGTCAAGAGATGGAGCCGCCGCGCTTCAAGACGCCGGTGCTTTACCGCGTCGTGCGCCATCCGATCTATCTGGGATTGCTGCTCGCCTTCTGGTGCACGCCGCTGATGACGCAAGGCCATCTGCTCTTTGCGATTGCCACGACCGGCTACATCTTCATCGGCGTTGTGTTCGAGGAGCGCGATCTGGTGAGCTTCTTCGGCGATACCTATCGCAATTACCGCAAATCGGTGCCGATGGTGATTCCGCTCTTGAAACTGCCGGGCCGCAAATAGCGCGCGGCACAGCAATAGCGCGGCCGAGCAAATTGGGTTGGCGGGCGGCAATTTGCGAGGCCGTAAATCAAAAATGACGCACGCGGCAGGATAAAACTGCGAACCGGTCACTCCTTGTGGGCCGGATTTGGATTTCCACTTTCGACCCGAAATGAGCATGGAGGAAGAGGCAATATTGCCCGCGCCGCCCGCATCTGCCTCAATGGCGCCGTCGGCGTGCCAATCATGGAGTGTCCGAATGACATTGAAAGTCCTCTTCGCACCATTGGCGCTTGCGGCCGGGGTCGCGGTCGCCTTGCAAGCAGCCTCCAACTCCGGCTTGAAGTCGCTGACGGGACTGGGGCCTGCGTTGATGATCAACACGTCAATCGTGCTGATTGCAACGATCGCGCTTTGGTTGGGGCTCGGCGCAAGGACGACGTTCTTCCTGCGGGCGCGCGTGACGCTCTACGTTTGTTTTCCCTGCGGGCGCGCCGTGGACGCTCTACATCGGAGGGGTTTGTGGTTTCGTCATCATCGCAATCATGGCGGTTACGTTCCCAAATCTGGGCGCTGCGTGGGCAATCTCGATCATGGTGCTCGGGCAGTGCGCGGCGGCACTCGTTATCGATCATTACGGGCTATTGGGAATGCCGCAAGAAGCGGTGAGCTTAAAACGCGTGTTGGGCGTAGCGCTCGTGGCGGCGGGGGTTTTTGTTCTGCGGTGGTGAGCAGCTTTTGCCTGGGAAACGCGGCCGAGCAAATTGGGTTGGGGGCGCACATTTCAATAATGAATGGCCTGCCAGCCGAAGCTCGCGGAAACTTCTACAGCCCTCCTACGCTAAAGCTTCGGAGGGCAACCTACTCTCGCTTCGCGAGCGTCGGTGGTGTCTGGGCCGGGAAGCACGGCGATGACCGGGTGCTTCTTCGAATGGAGTGGCGCGCCCGAAGGGATTCGAACCCCTGACCTTCGCCTTCGGAGGGCGACACTCTATCCAGCTGAGCTACGGGCGCGTGGGCCGATCTATACCGTGAGGGCGGTGGGGGCGCAAACCGCGAAAGATTATTCGCCCAAAGACTATTCGCCCAGTGCGGCGATGGACGCATCCACCACCTTCATCGCATGGCCCCAGACCATTTCTTTCCATTGGTCCGTATCGGGATAGAAGGCGTCGCGGATCGCGGCCTTGATGGCGGGCGCGCGCGCATGGCTCATGTGGCCGTGCAGGTGCAGCCAATTGTCGTCGCGAAGGGCTGACAGCACCTTGCGCACGGGGCGCGTGCCCACTTCGAGCGCTGCGAAGGTTAGCTCGCGGCCGTCCGATCCATTTGGCAAGCGCGCTATCCACCGTTCCGGTGAGCGGGGCGGAGAGCGACTCGCCCGCTTCGCTGGAGCGCACATAATCGCCCCATAATTTTTTCGCGCGCGCATAGGCGGGCGAGCCGGGCAAATCTTCCGTTATCATTTCGGCAGCGCCATGCTCGCCAAGCCCGGTGTGGAAATCGACCGCGATCAGCCGCTCGACGCCGGAAAGTTCTTCGTCGAACACAGCCTTCAGCATGCGCCCCGACCAGCTTTCGCGCATGCCGCCGAAATAGAGCCCGTCGGAATGTTTGTACTGCCCCGCGCTGATCGCTTCCTGAAGCTTGAACGCGCCATGCGCCTCGCGATAGGCGCGCAGCTTCGCGTTTGACGCCTTCACCGAAGCCTCGGAAATATCCTTGGGCGCGATGGAATCGGCCAGAAGATCATAGGCCGCGTTGAGCGGCGGATTTTTGTGATCGACGAAATTGCGGTTGATGTCGGCATTGTCTTCGTTGACGCGCCGGTTCCACGAAAAGCCGAACGGGTTCAGCGCATGTACGATCACGACTTTCGCACCCTTGGGGATGCGCTGGGCCAGCCCGCCGCGCAGCAGGCCCGTCTGCGCGCCCGATCCGAAATAGCCCTCCACCCCATGGGTGGCCGAGATCATCAGCAGCGCCTTCTTCGCCTCGCGCGGGCCGATGGTGGTGGTGTCGAGGAACAGCTTCTCGCCGTCCCTGCCGTGGGCCTCGGGGTGCAGGCGGCTGGTCACGCCGAGCCCTGCCCCTTCGGCGGCGGCGATGAAATTGGCGCGGGCCTCGCGATAATCGGCGGGAAAATGCTGTGCTGGGTTCATGGCGCTCTTATACTCGAAACAGGAGGCTCCATGTCCATCTTCGGTTCGCTGGAGGCGTTGCGTCACAGGCCCATCCCCGATCAGGGCCCCGCGCGCGCCCGGAAAAGGGATTTCCGCAGCTTTCCCCTCGGCCCCCTCAGCGACGAGGCGCTGATGGATCTGAGCGAATTGGGCATCGCGGGCGAGAATTATTATTGGAGCGCGCGCAACCCGCCCTATTGGCGGCGGATCGAGGGGGCGACGCCGAAGCTGCTCGCGCGGGTCGGCGTGGCGGCGAAGCTGGTGAAGATCAATCGGCGGCTTGGCGAGGCGGGGCTTGAGCTTTTCGTGTTCGATGCGTGGCGGCCGCGCGCGGTGCAAGCCTATTTCCACGATGTCTGGATGCCGGAGGAAATCAAAAAGCGCCGTCCCGAATTATCCGGCGAGGCGCTGACGCGCGAAGTGGAGCGCTATTGGGCCGCACCGAGCGCGAATGCGATGTGCGCCCAGCGCCGCATGCGACGGGTGCCGCCGCCGATCTTTCCATCCGCTGGAAAGATGGTGAGCTGCTTTTCATGGGCTCGATCTTCGACGACGTGACCGACATCGCCCATCGCGATCATTTCGAAACGGCGACGAGCGAGATGCGATTCTCGGATGAAGAAGCGCGCGCCAATCGCCGCCTGCTGCATTGGCTGATGCATGATGAAGGCTTCGAAGGCCATCCCGACGAATGGTGGCACTTTTCCTATGGCGATCAATTGTGGGCGGCACTTTCGGGTGCTGCGTCCGCGCATTACGGGCTGGCGAAAGAGCCCGGTTGATTTTTCGTTCCTGCAATGTTCCAGTGCGTTCATGGAAACCGCAAACGATGTCGCCAGGGGGGTGAGCCGCCTGCTCATTCAGGAAGGCTATTCGCCGATCCTCGAATTCACGCTCGCCAATGGGCGCAGGCTGGATGTGGCCGCGTTGGGGCCGGACGGAACGGTGCTGGGCGTTGAGATCAAGGTGGCCGTGCCCGATCTCAAGGGCGATGCGAAATGGCCGGAATATCTGGAGTTCTGCGAGCTTTTTTATTTCGCGATCCCGCCGGATTTCCCCGACGAATTGGTGCCGCCCAATACGGGGCTGATTGTGGCGGATCGTTATGGCGGGGCCATCGTGCGGCCGTCGCCGGTGGCGCAAATCCATGCAAGCCGCAGGAAGGCGGTGACGCTTTCGTTTGCGAAGATCGCCGCCGAGCGGCTGTCGCGCGTCCTCGAACTGGCCGGCGATTCCATGCGCGCATTGGGGGAAGACGAATGAACAAGGCCGCGATGAAAAAGATCGTGCTGTCGTTTCCCGGCGTGGAGGAAGGCACGTCCTATGGCAAGCCCGCGTTTCTGCTCGGCAAAAAGTTTTTCACGCGGCTGCGCATCGCCGATGACGGCGTGGTGCTGATGGTGGATTCCATCGACGAGCGCGACATGCTGCTCGAAGCCGAGCCGAAGCTGTTCTTCATCACCGATCATTACAAGAATTATCCCGCGGTGCTGGCGCATCTGGCCAGGCTCGATGCGGTGACGTTGCGCTCGCTTTTGCAGCGGCGGTGGAAACAGATCGCGCCGAAGAAATTGCAACTTTCCTCCCCCGTTTACGGGGGAGGTGTCGAACAAGCGAAGCGAAGTGAGACGGAGGGGGCGCGCTCAGGCGCCCGCCCCCCTCGCCGCCAAAGGCGGCACTCCCCCCGTAAACGGGGGGAGAAAAGTTCACGCTAACGCGGAGAACGTTTCGCCAAAATCCGCTGCAGCGTGCGGCGGTGCATGTTGAGGCGGCGCGCGGTTTCCGAAACATTGTGGCCGCAGAGTTCATAGACGCGCTGGATATGTTCCCAGCGCACGCGGTCGGCCGACATCGGATTTTCCGGCGGCTTGGGCTTGTGGCCGGGCGGTGCCAGCAGCGCGGCCAGAATGTCGTCGGCATCGGCGGGCTTGGGCAGATAATCGACCGCGCCATATTTCACGGCGGCCACCGCGGTTGCGATATTGCCAAAGCCGGTCAGCACCACCACGCGCGCTTCGGGGCGCGTCGAGTGCAGAAGCTCCACCACGTCGAGGCCATTGCCGTCATCGAGCTTGAGATCGACCACGGCATAAGCGGGTGCGGCCTCCTTGGCGCGCGCGATTCCCTGCGCCACCGTCTCGGCGATGGTCACGGCAAAACCGCGCGCTTCCATGGCGCGGGCCAGCCGCTCGCGAAAGGGCCGGTCGTCCTCGACGATCAGCAGGGTCTTGTCCTCGGTGGCGGTCAGTTCACGGGTGTTCATGGCGGTCCCTCGCGGAGGCGCTCGCATAGCGCCCTTGGGCCAGCGGAGCAAGCCAAAACGTGCCAAAACATGAGTAGGTTCAACGGGCCGCTAAAGCTCGCCCGTGCTGCCCGGCGGTTTTTCGCCGTCGATGGCCCCTTTGGGCCAGCGCATGCTGACGATGGCCCCGCCTTGCGGCTTGTTCTGGGCGAGTACGCGCCCGCCCGTCTGCTCGATCAGGGTCTTGGCGATGAAAAAGCCGAGCCCCATGCCCTGCTGGCCGGAAAAGGCTTCGGAGGGCTCAAGCTCCGTCTCGCCCAAGGCATATGAGCCGGGCCGGGAGGTGACATAAGGCTCTCCGATCCGCTCCAGGATCTCCGGCGAGAAGCCCGGCCCGTCATCCTCCACCGAGAGGCGCAAATCGCCGTCGCTCCAGCCCGCCCGCACTACCACCAATGCGTCCGCGAAATCCGCCGCATTGGCGATGAAATTGCCGAGCCCGTGGATCAGCTCCGGCACGCGCCAGATTTTCGGCTCGGCGCCGCGCCCGCCCTCGGTCTCGATGCGGATGTCGAGGTCCTCGCCCCGATAATCGGACGCGATATCGTCCAGCACCGCGCCCAGCGGCATGCGCTGGGTGGCCTCGATCACGCTGCGTTCGGGCCGCGCGAGTGTGGTGAGAATATTGCGGCAGCGTTCGGCCTCGGCGCGCAAGAGGCGCATGTCCTCCACTTCGGGCGAGTTGGGCGGCATGGCGCGTTCCAACTCGCGCGCGACGACGGCGATGGTGCCGAGCGGTGTTCCCAATTCATGTGCTGCGGCGGTCGCCAGCGCACCGATGGATGCAAGCCGCTTCTCCCGCGCCAGTGCCAATTGCGTTGCGGCCAAGCCCGCCGACATGCGCGCGGATTCGCTTGCGATGCGCCAGGCATAGATCGAGGTGAATCCGATGCCGATGACGAGCGAGGCCCAGATACCACCCACATAAAGCGGCGGCAGGCGCAGCGTTTCATTCGGCGCCCATGGCAGCGGCTCGTGCACCACCGCGATCAGCGAAATGGCGAAGAAGGCGACGCCGCCCAATATCAGCGTATTGCCGAGGTTTAACGTGGCGGCCGCAATCACGACGGGTGCGAGAAACATCAGCGCGAACGGATTGGCGATTCCGCCGGTGAGATATAAAAGCGCCGCCAATTGCAACACGTCATAGGCCAGATGAACGGTCGCCTCGCGATTGGTGAGGCGGTGGCTTGCCTCGTAGCGGATGGTCAGCAGCACGTTCAACAACGCGCTCGCCGCGATCACGCCGATGCAGCGCCACAGCGGCAGCGAATAGCCGAGCCCCGAATAGACGATGAAGAGCGTCGCCGATTGGCCCGCGATGGCGAGCCAGCGCAGATTGCTCAGTGTACGCAGCCTTACGCGGCCGCGCGCCGCGGTGGAGACGAATTCGTCCGCCCCGGGCCACAGCCTTGGCCAGCTGCGCGGTTTGGTCTCGTTGATGCTGCTTGCGCTCATGGCCTCAGAGACTATCAATCCTTGCATGGTCCGTACAAAGGCATTGATCCCCTATGTTTTCGCACTTGCCGCCGTCCTGGGCGGCTGGCTGTGGCATGCGGGCGATCAGGTGGCCGGTTTCGGCCGCATGAGCGAGAGCGGGGTGGCCAATATCGGCGGGCCGTTCACGCTGACCGATCAGGACGGGCAGACGCGGACCGATGCCGAATTTCGCGGCCGCTACATGCTTGTCTATTTCGGCTATTCGAACTGCCCCGATGTGTGCCCGGTTTCGCTGGGCGTGATCGCCGATGCGGTGGAGCGGCTGGGGCCGAAGGCCGCGCGCGTGGCGCCGATTTTCATCACCGTCGATCCCGAACGCGACACGCCGCAGATTCTAAAACAGTACCTCGCGGTGTTCAGCCCCAAGCTGATCGGGCTCACCGGCAGCGATAAAAATATCCGGCAGGTCGTGAAGGAATATCACGTCTATGTTTCGCGGCATGCGACGCAGGGCGGCAATTATTCCGTCGATCATTCCAACATTATTTATCTGATGGGGCCGAATGGCCGCTTCGTCGCCGATTACGATGAAACGCTGGGCCCGGATGGATTGGCCGCGGCGTTGCGGAAGTATCTATGAATTGGCTCACGCGGAGGCGCGGAGCCGCGGAGTTCTTTCTTGTCGTCGAAATCGCAGTTGTTTCGGCAGGTTTTTTGGCGCGCCTTGCGCGCGGACTCTTTCTCTCCGCGCCTCCGCGTCTCCGCGTGCTAAATGTTTAGGCTCGGAAGCCCATGAATCGCCGCAGCCGCGATCAGCGTGTTGCGCATCAGGCAAACGATCGTCATCGCGCCGACGCCGCCGGGAACCGGCGTAATCGCGCCCGCTATTTTTTCGGCAGCGGCATAATCCACATCGCCGACGAGTTTGGTTTTGCCCTCGCCCGCATCGACGCGGTTGATGCCGACGTCGATGACGGCAGCACCCTTCTTCACCCAATCGCCTTTGACAAATTCCGGTTTGCCGATTGCCGCGACGAGAATATCGGCGCGGCGCGCAAGCCCCGGCAGATCGCGCGTTTTGGAATGCGCCATCGTCACGGTGGCGTTTGCCGCGAGCAGCAATTGCGCGGCGGGTTTTCCGAACAGCAGCGAGCGGCCGATCACCAGCGCATCCATGCCGGCGATATCGCCAACATATTCCTTGAGCAGCATCATCACGCCCGCAGGCGTGCACGAAATGAGATGCGCCCGCCCGCTGAGCAGCAGCCCCGCATTGGTGGGCGTCAGCGCATCGACATCCTTCATCGGGTCGAGCGTGTCGAGCACGGCCGCCTCGCGCACCTGTTTGGGCAGCGGCATCTGCACAAGAATTCCGTGTACGGATTTATCGTCATTGAGCGCGCGCACCTGCGCCAGCACATCGGCTTCGCTGGCGGCGGCGGGAAGATGGCGGCTTACCGAATGAAAGCCGATCTCAGCGGCGGTTTTATTTTTGTTGCGAACATAAACCTCGCTCGCCGGATCGGCGCCGACGAGAACGGTTGCAAGCCCCGGCACAAGACCGTGCTGCGTCTTCAATCGATCCGCTTCGGCGGCCACGCGCGCGCGAAGCCCGCTTGCGAAGGCCTTGCCGTCGATGATCCGCGCATGCATGGTCAGAAATAATAGGCGATCAGATAGGAGAGAAATTGCAGCCCGATCAGAACGATCAGAGGCGAGATGTCGAGCCCGCCGATGGGCGGGATCACCCGGCGCACCTGCCGGAACACCGGATCGGTCAGCGCATCGAGCAGGCTCACGACCGAGCGGGCGAACTGGTTGTAGGTGTTGATGACGCCGAAGGCCACGAGCCAGCTCATCACCACGGCGGCGATCACCACCCAGGTGTAAATCTCGATCAGCGTCAGGATGAGCCAGACGAAGGGATTGTAGAGCATGGCCGTCATCCTTTTGGGTGGCGAGAACCTTGAGTCGGTCGCGCCCTTTTTGCCAGCCCCGCGAGGGTGGGGCAAGGCGCGGTTTCCCGCCTTGACAGGGCGGAGGGCCAATCCCTAGAGATACGGCCCCCGCTTCGGGTGAACCCGAAATCTGCGCTGGGGCTGTAGCTCAGTTGGGAGAGCGCCTCGTTCGCAATGAGGAGGTCAGCGGTTCGATCCCGCTCAGCTCCACCAGCCTTCGCTCGCTGCGCGAGCTACGGCTCGGCAAGCCAGCGCTCCACCTTGAAGAGCGCAGCGAGAGAAGGCTGCCGCGCCGAAGCACGAAGTGCGAAGGCGGGCGTATCCGGTCCGCGCAGCTTCGGATGCCAAAGCCCCCTCACATCGCCGAAATGCCGCCATCCACTTTCAGTTCCGAACCCGTGACGAATTTGGATTCGTCCGAGGCGAGATAGAGGATCGCATAGGCGATGTCGTCCGGCTCGCCGATATGGCCGAGCGGCACCTGACGGCCGAGCTTGGCGTAGGCGTCGTCCTTGCCGTAGCGCTGCACCAGCGGATCGAGGATCGGCGTTGCGATGAACACCGGATGCACCGAATTCGAACGGATGCCGTAACCCTTGCGCGCGCAATAAAGCGCCACCGATTTGGACAGATGCCGCACGCCCGCTTTCGCCGAATTGTAGGCGGCCATGTTGTGGCCCGCGATGATGCCGGAAATGGATGAGATATTGACGATGGAGCCGCCAAGTCCCGTCGCCTTCACCGTGCGCGCCATCAGCGCGACCGACATTTTGCAGCCGAGAAACACGCCGTCCAGATCGATGGCGTGAACATGCCGCCATTCATCGAGCGTGATGTCTTCCAAATCTTTCGTCAGCCCGATGCCCGCATTGTTCACCAGCACATGCAATCCGCCGAACGCCTTTTCGGTTTCGGAAAGCACGCGCGCCCAATCGGCCTCGCTGGTCACATCGTGCTTGAGCGCGATGGCCGCACCCTTGCGCTTCTCGTTGATGGACGCGGCGATCTTCTCCGCGCCCGCGATGTTCACATCGGTGATCGCAACGCGTCCGCCCTCGCGCGCCAGCATCCGCGCGGCTGCTTCGCCCAATCCTTGCGCGCCGCCTGTTATCAGCGCGATCTTGCCGTCCACCCGTCCTGCCATTTTGTCCTCCAATGCTTATTGGAAGGATGCTGGCTCATCGGGTGCGCGCAAGCAAGCTCAGATGGTTTGCAGATAGCTCACGAGGCTCAGGATCGCGCGCCGCGGTGTGAACGGCACCGAACGCGCCATAATGCGGTTCATTATGCCGTTGATGACGACGCGCCGGTTGCGCTTGAACGCGCCATAGGCCTGCCGCGCGACCGCGCGCGAGGTCATGGTCACGCCCATCTTGAGCAGCTTGATTTTGTCGGAGCCCGCGCGCGCGTGAAAATTGCTTTCCGTCGGACCGGGGCAATCGCAGGTGACATGCACGCCAAAGGGGCGGCCCTCTTTCCACAGCGCCTCGCTGAACGACAGCACGAACGCTTTCGTCGCGTAATAGACCGCCATGCCGGGGCCGGGCTGGAACGAGGCGGTGGAGGCGATGTTGAGCACGCCGCCGCGCTTCTTCGCAATCATTCCGGGCCAGAAGGCATGGGTGAGTTCGACAAGCGCGCGCACATTCAGATCGATCATGCCGATCTGGTCGGCGCCGGCCGAGCCGTCGAATTTGCCGACCATGCCATAGCCTGCATTGTTCACCAGCACATCGACATTCAATCCGCGCTTTTTGACTTCGTCGATCAGTTTTTGCGCGCCGCCGGGATGGCCCAGATCGACGGAGATCGCGGTCGCCGCGATCTTGTTTTCCTTGGCGAGCTTTTCGGCCAATTGCTTCAGCGTGGCTTCGCTGCGCGCGGCCAGGATCAGGCCGTAGCCGTCTTTCGCGAAACATTCCGCCAGTTCAAGCCCGATGCCGCTCGACGAACCCGTGACGAGGGCCGTCTGCCCGTCACCTTTTCTTTTTCGTGCCATCAATCTCTCCCGTTGAAATCTGTTTGTTTGAATCCGCGGCGATGGCGCGCCACAGCGCGTCCTCCATCGCCTTCGATGTCGCTGCATCGAATACGAGCGCGCCGTCGCGCACGAATTTGTTGAGGCCCGTCGTCGCCCCCCACATCAGCGCCACGACGAGCGCGGGCTCCAGCGGGCGCAAGGAACCTTTCTTGCCACCCTGCTCCATGAAGGCTTTCGCCGTGGTCATGTAGATGCCTTCCATCGCGAGGCTTTGCGCGTCGAGATAGGGCGCGTGATAATGCAGGTCCAAAAAGCGCACCGCGCGATAATGCTTGCGCGCGAAATCGGCCATGCGCCGCCAATAGAGCGAAAAGATTTCGCGCGCACTGAGCCCTTCCGGCAGCGGTCCCAGAATCTGCTCGTTATAGGCGCTCTTCCAATGGCGGTAGAGCGCGTTGACGAGTTCTTCCTTGGTCTTGAAGTAACGATAGATCGTGCCGGTGGCCACGCGCGCCTTGCGCGCGATTTCGGGAACGGCGACGCCGTCGAAACCCGGCTCTCGAAAAGATCGAGGGCGGCATCGAGGATGCGGGCGCGCTTGTCGTCGATGGCGAGCGTGCGCACGCGCGCGGCTTTTTCCTGAGCTTCGGCAAGGGCCCCCCGGCGAATGAATGAACGTTCATTCTTAGCCGGGCCATGTGGGCCAAACAAGAACGATTGGTGTGACCTTTCCTCCCCCTGAAAGGGGGAGGTGGCGACGACGCATTTGATGCGGAGGAGCCGGTGGGGGTCAGTGGAATGACCCCTCCCTAACCCTCCCCTTTCAGGGGAGGGAATTTACGAGTCTATTCCGCCGCGAGCGCGGACGGGGTCATCAGCGATTTGCCGCCATTCAGAGTCATCAAATACTTGATGCCCTCTTCGGCGATGTCGTCGCCGACCATGCGGTCGCTTTCGGCGTGCAACTCGGCCATGTCCACGTAGGCGGCATAGGTCGCCCGCGTGCGGTCGGTGATGATGCCGGCCTTCAGCAGCGTCTTGATGAGCACGCGGAAGATGGAGGTGGAATCCTTCAGCCGCTCGCGCAATTTGGCGTCGGTGAAGGCTTCCATCATGGCGCGCTGCGCCCATTCCCATTCCATGTCGAACTCGGCATAGAGCCATTTCTTCTGTTCGGGGCTGCCGATATTGCGCAGCAATCCCATGAACACTTCGGCCGCCCAGTCTTCGATCTTGTTGCGCTCCTCGATGGAGAGCTTCGGGATCGTGCGGTCGGCCCAGATTTTTCCGAATTTGTGATGGAAGGCTTCGTCCGTCATCACCAACTGGCAAAGCTGCTTGAGCAGCGGGTCTTCGGCGTAGGTGTAGAAGGTGGCGAACGCGCCCATCGCGAGGCCCTCGACCAGCATCTGCATGCCGACGAGTTTCTTCCACACGTAAGGCGAACCGCACCATTTCGACCAGCAGATTGCCGAGCGCGGGTCCTACCGGCGTGGGCTTGCCCCAGCGCGATTTGATGTAGGCGGAAAACGCCGTGACGTGGCGGGCTTCCTCGCGGGTTTGATTTGCCGCGTATTCCTGCGCGCCGGGATCGCGCAGGATGTGGCAGAGCGAGGCGGACAGCGCCAGCGCGCCCTGCTCGCCGTGCAGAATGGACGACAGCGAAAACAGCACGCCCGTATTGACGAATTTGATCTTCTGTTTCTCGTTGAGCTTGTCGCCGATGGCGCTCTGCAATTCCAGGCTCATGCGCGGCGGGATGAGATATTCGTTCTCCATGTCCCAGGGCTGGTTGAAGTCGATGTACTTCTTGTCCAGCGGGTCCCAGAAATGATCATGCGTCGCGGAGATGATTTTGTCGAAGGCGGTCGAGCGCCGTCCATAGCGCTCCACATCGAGCATGGAGGGAAAATCGTTCGGATCGGCCGCGTCGTAGGCCGGATCCTTGGTGATGTTCTGATCCATGAACGGCTCCTGATTTCCTGTCCGTGCGGGCTCGCGCCCCCTCCCCGGCCTTCGGCCGGACCTCCCCCGTAAACAGGGGAGGAAAGTTATTTATTCGGCCGCAATCGAAGCGGGCGTCACGTAAGACGTGCCGCCGTTCAGCTTCATGAGATATTTGATGCCTTCCTCGGCGATGTCGTCGCCCACCATGCGGTCGCCTTCGGCATAGAGTTCGTGCCATGTCGATATAGGCCGCGTAATTGCCGCGCGTGCGGTCGGTGATGATGCCGGCCTTCACCAGCGTCTTGATGAGCACGCGGAAGATGTTGGTGGCTTCCTGAAGCTCGGTGCGGATGGCGGCATCGGTGAGCGCTTCCATGAACGCCTGCTGGCACCACAGCGGATCGAGCCCGCAAGCCTGATAGATCCAGCGCCTTCTGGTCCGGCGAGCCGAGATTGAAGAGCAGCACCTGGAACACTTCCCAGGCCCAATCCTCGATGATCTCGTGTTCGGATTTGGACAGTTGCGGGATCGTGCGGTCGGCCCAGATTTTTCCGAATTTGTGATGGAAGGCTTCGTCCGTCATCACAAGCTGCATGAGCTGCTTCATCAGCGGATCGCGCGTTTCTTTGTAGAACGTCGCGAACGCGCCCATCGCCAGACCTTCGACCAGCATCTGCATGCCGATGATCTTCTTCCAGACGAGCGGCGAGGAGACGAGTTCGTTGAGCAGATTGCCGAGCGCGGGGCCGACCTTCGCGGGCTTGCCCCAGCGCGCGTGGATGTAATTCGTAAAGCCGGTGACGTGGCGGGCTTCTTCGCGCGTCTGGTTGGCGGCATATTCCTGCGCGCCGGGATCGCGAAGGATGTGGCAGAGCGAGGCCGAAAGCGACAACGCGCCCTGCTCGCCATGCAGGATCGAGGACAGCGCCCACAGCGTGTCGAGATTGACGAGCTTGATCTTGCCCTTCTCGTCGAGCTTGTCGGCGATGGCGGTTTTCAGATCGGCGTTCGCGGTCGGGATTGATGAGATATTCGTTCTCCATGTCGAACTTCTGGGTGAAGTCGATGTATTTCTTGTCCAGCGGATCCCAGAAATGCTCGTGCGTGGCGGAGATGATCTTGTCGAACGCCGTGGAGCGCTCGCCATAGCGGTTCACATCCAGCATGGCGGGAAAATCGGTGGGATCGACGGCGTTATAGGCGGGATCCTTGGTGATGTTTTCCATGGGTCGACGTCTCCGGGCGGGCTGGTTTTCCTCGAGCTTAGGATAGGTAAGAATTCGCCATTGTGCAATGGAAGATGACGGTAGCGTCACGCATTTGTCACGCGGATCGATCAGAATGAAATTGTTATGTTATAACAATTCGTGATGGACATGCCCGTTTCCGCCCCTTTGCTTGAAGGCACCGCCATCAGCGTGGCCAAATCGGGCGCGCATATCCTTGATTCGGTTAGTCTTTCCATTGGCCCGCGCGAGATCGTGGTGCTGATCGGGCCCAACGGGTCGGGCAAGACCACGCTGGTCAAGGCGCTGCTGGGGCTCGCCCCGCATGAGGGCGAGGTGCGGCGCAAGCCGGGTCTTCGGATCGGTTATGTGCCGCAGAATTTCCCCCGCGATACCAGCCTGCCGATGACGGTCGGCCGCTTTCTGGAAATCTATGGCGGCGGGCGCGCGGCACTCGCCCGCGTCGGCGTCGAGCATCTGGCGAGCCATCAGCTTGCGACACTTTCGGGCGGTGAGATGGCGCGCGTGCTGCTCGCGCGCGCGATTGCCGCCAAACCCGATCTGCTGTTTCTCGATGAGCCGTTCGCGGGCGTCGATATTTCGGGCGAGGCGGCACTCTATGCTCTCATCGCCGAATTGCGCGACGAGATTGGCTGCGGCGTGCTGCTGGTCAGCCACGATCTGCATGTGGTGATGGCGCAGGCGAGCCGCGTGATCTGCCTCAACCGTCACGTCTGCTGTCAGGGCGAGGCGGGTGCCGTGGTGCGCGATCCGGCCTTTGTCGAACTTTTCGGTGCGCGCATGGCCGCCGAACTTGCGATCTATCACCACCATCACGATCACGAACATGCGCCGTCGGGCGAAGTGGAAACATTGCACCTCATGCTTCGACAAGCTCAGCATGAGGGGAATGAGTTATCCCTCACCCTGAGCCTGTCGAAGGGTGAGGACAACGGAGCATATTGATGGACGATTTTCTCTGGCGCGCGATCATCGGCTCGGCACTTCTGGGCGCTGCCTGCGGACCCATCGGCTCGTTTCGTGCTGTGGCGGCGCATGGCATATCTCGGCGAATCCGTGGCGCATATGGGATTGCTCGGTGCCGCACTCGGATTGCTCATCGGCATTTCGCCGATTGCGGGCGTGGCCGCACTTGCGATGATCGCGGCCTTGCTCATGTCGCGCGCGGGCGAGGGGCTTGATACCGTCCGGCACGCTGATCGGATTGATCGGCCATGTCGGATTGGCGCTCGGCTTTATCGCGCTCTCCATGATGGAAACCGTGCGCACCGATCTGATGGGTTATCTGTTCGGCGACGTGCTGGCGCTTTCCAATTCGCGATATCTATGCGCTGGCGGCGGGCGTCGATCGTGCTGACGGTTGCGATGTGGTTCATGTGGAAGCCGCTGCTCGCCATCACCGTCAATCGCGACATCGCCATTGCCGAAGGCGTGGCCGTGCGCGCCTATGATCTGGCCTTTCTCATATTGGTTGCGGGCTTGTCGCTTTCGGGCTGAAGATCGTCGGCGCGCTTTTGATCGTGGCGCTGCTTGCTGATCCCGCCCGCCGCCGCACGGCCATTCGCCCGCACGCCAGAAGGCATGGCGCTGGCCGCAAGCCTGATCGGGGCGGTGGCCGCACCCATCGGCATCGCGGCGGCGTGGATCACCGATGCGCCCGCTGGACCCTCCATCGTTCTGGCGGCGGCGGCGATTTTCATTCTCACCATCCACGGCGTCGGCCCTGAGGCGCGCATGAAAAACGCCTTTCCTCATGCCCACGATCACAATCGCTGCCAATCGACGCGCTGGAGGCGGCGCGAAACGCTCGCGCGAAAAGCGCGGCGTCCGGCTTACGCCGCTGCGCCGCCGCGTGCTGGAGATCGTGCTGGAAAGCCACCGGCCGATGGGCGCCTATGACGTGCTGAAGGAACTTGCCCCCGCCAAGCCCGCGCCTCCCACCGTCTATCGCGCGCTCGATTTTCTGCTCGGCGCAGGGCTTCGTTCACCGGATCGACTCGCTGAACGCCTATATCGGCTGCTTCGCGCCGGAGACGCCGCCATCGCACCCATTTCCTGTTGTGCAGCCGATGCGGCCGCGCCGCCGAGATCGAGGATGACGCGCTCGTCAGCGCACTTGGCCGGTGCGGCGCGCGCCGCGGGTTTCGCGGTGCAACGCGAGACGGTCGAGATTTCCGGGCTTTGTTCCGAGTGCGGACGAAACCCGCTTTGATCTTCCAATTCGCCCCCTGCTAGGATGCGCCAAAGCCGTGTGGGGCGAACAGGCGTTGGGTAATCCATGAGAGTCGGGGCCAGGCCGCTTGCGATTTGGGCGCTGCCGCTTGCCATTCTGGTGGCGGCGCTGGCGATTGTCGCGGGCAATCCGGGCGGGGTGGCCGAGCGGTTGCGCGGCATCCAGTTCGATTCCTATCAATATGCACGCCCGCGCCCTTATCAGGATACGCGCGCGACGAGCGGCTTTTCGGTTCGCGTTCTCGATGTGGATGACGCAAGCGTGGCGCGCTTCGGGCCGTGGCCCTGGCCGCATGGGGTGCTGGCCAAGCTCGCCTACGATCTGAAATCCGCGGGGGCGGCGATGGTGGTGTTCGCCATGCCGCTCGATGCGGCCGACGTGACCTCGCCGCAGCGTTTTGCGGACAGCCTGCCGCCGGGCCCGTCGAGCGACGCGGCGCGCGTGGCACTGGAAGGGCTTTCCTCGTCGGACGACACGCTTGCGTCGGCGATGGGCGGCATTCGCACGGTCACGGGATTCGTGCTCGGCGACACGCCGGGCCTGCGCACGCTGGCGCTGAAGGCGCCGGTCCAGTTTTCGGGAAGTCGCCAAGGCGCTTGCGCGCGTGCCGCAATTTTCCGGCGCCATGCCGCCGCTTGCGAAACTGGAAACCGCGTCAGCGCGGTATCGGCGCGCTGAACCTGTTGCAGGATGCCGACGGCAAGGTGCGCACCATGCCGCTTCTGTTCCGGATGAACGATACGCTGGTGCCGTCGCTCGCGGCCGAGATCATGCGGCTGGCGAGCGGTGCGGCCAACAGCGAAATCCGCACCGAGGATGCCGGCACGCCGGGATTGAACGAAGAGAATGTGATTGCCGGCGTAAAGGCGGGCGCGCTCGACGTGCCCACGCGGCGCAATGGCGCGATGGAAATCTATTTCTCCGGCCCGCGCGCCGAGCGGCATATTTCGGCGGCGGCTTTGGATGCGGGTGGCAATTGCGGCGGGATATTTTGAAAAATGCCATCGTCTTCATCGCCCCGCCCGGACGACATGGTGCAGACGCCGCTCGGCCCGCAGAGCGTCGCCAGCGTGCGCGCCGAAGCGGCGGAGAACATTCTGCTGCATGCGGCACTGCGCCCGGCGTCGAGCCTGCCCGCGGTGCTGGTGTTCATCGCGATTGCGGGCATTTTCGTCGTGCTGATGTTCGCGCGCGCGGGCACTTTGTGGGCGGGGCTTGTGACGCTGGTCGCGATCGCCGCGGCACAGATTTTCACCTGGTCTCTTTTCACCAATGCCCATGTGCTGCTCGATTCGCTGAACCCGACGATTGCGTTGGCGGCGGTGTTCATGGGCGGGCTTGCCGCGCGCAGCTACGAGATCGCGCGCACGCGAAACATTTTGCGCCGGTCCTTTTCCGATGCGCTTGCCGGCCGCCGATTTCGACCGCATCGCGCGCAATCCCTCGCTTCTGAAATTCGAAGGCGAAACGCGCACGGTGACGTGCTTGTCCTGCGGCGTGCGGCGCTACGCGGCGCTGGCCGATTCCTTCGCCGACGATCCGGCGAGTTTCACGCGCATGATCGGGGCCGCCGTGCGTCCGCTGGTCGATATCGCGATCAGGAACGGCGCGATGGTGGATTGCGTCACGGGCGAAGGCTTCACCGCTTACTGGAACGCGCCGCTCGACGATCCCGAACACGCCATCCATGCCTGCGAAGCGGCGAGCCGCATGACGGTGGCGCTGGCCGAGGTGAACGAGCAGCTATCGCATGAGCGCCGCGGCGACGGCACCGCGTTCGACGCCATCGAGATCGGCATCGGAATTTCCACCGGCCCCGCGATCGCGGGCGGCTTCGGCGCGCGCGGGCGCATCACCTATTCCGTCACCGGCGATTGCACGTTTCTGGCCGAGCGCATCCGCAACGTGTCGGCGCAATATGGCCCCGCCGTGATCGTGAGCGACGAAACGCGAAAAGCCTCGGAGCGCGGCTACGCATTCCTCGAAGTCGATTTCATCGCCATCGGCGCGCATGACGAGCCGGTGAAACTTTATGCGATGCTGGGAAATCCGCTGGTGCGCGCCTCGCCGAAATTCCGCGCGCTCGCAACCTTCCACGATCATATTTTCCAGTCGCTGCGCACCCAGCAATGGGAAAAGGCGCGCGGGCTGATCGAGCAATGCCGACAGCTCTCCGGCGCCAGCCCGAAAATGTACGATCTGCATCTGGCGCGTATCGGCTATTACGAGGCCAATCCGCCGGGCGCTGAATGGGACGGCGCGTTTCGCACGGTGTTGAAGTAAGCTAGCGGGCCGCCTCAACAACCGGTTCCATTCGAATGGCATCGAATGCGCGCTTGCGGCCCCGCGGCTTGACGACAATATCCACCGCGCATCCCAGCTTCGTAAGCATCCGCATGATCCGTTCGACGGAGACGTCGCGGAAGCGGCCTTTCAGCATCCGGGAAAGATCGGGCTGACTTACGCCTGTGATTCTGGCGGCTTGCGTCTGCGTGAGTTGCCGTTCTTCCAGGATGTCCTGCACGCGGCTCATGAGTTCCGCCTTGAGCAGGTGCGTCTCCGCGTCCGGGAATCCGAGATCGGCAAAGACGTTCTTTGTGCCGCGCCGAATGGAGGTGTCTTCTTTTTTGCTCATCTCAAGCCTTTCTTGCGTGCCCGATCATCCTCTTCCGCGATCTTCAACCGGCGGCGGACAAGTTCAATTTCCTCACGCGGCGTTTCGGTGCCCTTCCTCGACTTCTTCTGGAATGCGTGCAGCACATATATCGCGCTCTCAAATTTCACCGCGTACACTGCGCGATAGGTGGCGTGCCGATCGCCTTCGACCAGTTCGATTACGCCCGCGCCGCCAAATCCCTTCAGCGGTTTTGCCGAAGAATGCATGCGGCCGGTCTGAGCCAGATAAAGGGCATGCCCCATTTCATCCTGAACGGAATCGGGAAATGAAACAAAGTCCCGGTAGCTCGAGCCGACCCATTCGACGGGTTTGGTCTCTTTGGCCACCATCGTTCTATGGTACTTTCACCATAATGTCAATGCGGGCGAAACCGCGGGTTCTGGTTTACTCCGCCGCCAGCAGCGAGCGCCCCCGCGCGGCATTACCGAAATTGATGGTCTGGAGGAATTTGATTCCTTCCTCGGCGATGTCGTCGCCCACCATGCGGTCGCCTTCGTTCTTCAGTTCCGTCATATCGACATACATGGCGTAGAAATGCCGTGTGCGGTCGGTGATGATGCCGGCGTTCAGCAGCGTCTTGATGAGCACGCGGAAGATATTGGCCGATTGCTTCATCTGCTCGCGGCGTTCGGTATCGCCGAAGGCTTCGATGATCGCGGCCATCGCGTCCTGCCAGTCGATGCCGACGCTGGCGTAGACCACCTGCAATTGCTCGGGGTTGATGAGGTTGAACAGCAGCGTCTGGAAGCATTGCGCCGCCCAATCCTCGACGATATTGTGTTCTTCTTCGGAGAGTTTGGGGATCGTGCGGTCGGCCCAGATCTTTCCGAATTTGTGGTGGAAGGCTTCGTCGGTCATCACCAGCTGGCAGAGCTTCACCAGCAGCGGGTCCTGGCTTTTCTGATAGAGCGTGGCGAACGCGCCCATCGCAAGGCCCTCGACCAGCATCTGCATGCCGATGATTTTCTTGTAGACCTCCGGCGCCAGAACGATCTCGTTCAGCAATACGCCCAATGTCTGGCCGCACGGGCAGCGGCGAGCCCCAGCGCGATTTGATGTAGGCGGCAAAGCCGGTGACGTGGCGGGCTTCTTCGCGCGTCTGGTTGGCGGCGTATTCCTGCGCGCCCGGATCGCGCAGGATGTGGCAGAGCGAGGCCGAAAGCGCGAGCGCGCCCTGCTCGCCATGCAGGATTGCCGGAAATCTGCCAGCGCGTGGATTGGCTGGCGAATTTGATCTTCTGCTCCTTGCGTCATCTTCTCGCCGATATGCGTGCGGAAGATGGGGAAGAATTCGTCCGGCAGAATCTGGTTGGCTTCGGGATCGAAGGGCTCGCTGAAATCGATATATTTCTTGTCCAGCGGATCCCAGAAATGGTCGTGCGTCGCCGAGATGATCTTGTCGAAGGCGGTGGAGCGGTGGCCGTAGCGCTCGACCTCCAGCATCGCGGGAAAATCGTCGGGCGCTACCGCGTCATAGGCATTGTCTTTGGTGATCTGGACCATGGCGGCGCTCCGGTTTCTGGCGATGGCTTTCAATATGCGCTGGACTGCCGAAAAGTCAATGAAAGTGACGCCAACGTCACTATTCGGCCTCGCGACAGGCTTCCCTTGGTCGAAGGCAACGCGCGCCATCCAGCCGCTCGTCGGGCGTGATCGCCTGGCGCAGCGCGCGGGCCAGCCCCTTGAAGCAGCTTTCCACGATGTGGTGGCGAGTTGGTGCCGTAGAGGTTCTCGATGTGCAGGCAAACGCCCGAATTCTGCGCGAAGGCCTGAAACCATTCCTTGAAGAGTTCGGTGTCCATCTCGCCGAGCTTGGGCTTGGGCACATCCACCCGCCAGATCGAGATAAGGCCGGTTCGACACGTCGATGGCCACGCGCGTCAGCGTTTCGTCCATCGGGATCAGCGCCGCGCCGAAGCGGGTGATGCCGGCGAAATCGCCCAGCGCCTTCTTCACCGCCTGGCCGATGACGATGCCGGTGTCCTCGGTGGTGTGGTGGAAATCGACATGCAGATCGCCGCTCGCGCGCACCTTCAGGTCGATCATGGAATGGCGGCCGAAACTGTCCAGCATGTGGTCCAGAAAGCCGATGCCGGTGTCGATGTCGCAGACGCCCGTGCCGTCCAGATCGAGCGAAACGGCGATCTCGGTTTCCCGTGTCTTGCGTTCGACGGTTGCGGTGCGCATGGCGGCTTTCCTACAGAATCGAGCGGTTATTATCGCAATCCGTGCGCAAAGTCGAAAGCGCCAGCCGCCGCAAGGCGGTGCGCGGGTTCGGCAGGCCGCCGGGGACATTGTGCCGGTTGACCCCCGGATATTTCCCTGTAAGGAGTCCCCCCTTCCGGCTATGGGAGGAATCGAGGAAATGCGGCAAAACTACCTTTTCACCAGCGAAAGCGTGTCCGAGGGCCATCCCGACAAGGTCTGCGACCGCATTTCCGATGAAGTGGTGGACCTGTTTTTCCGCGAGGGCCCCAAGAGCGGGCTTTCGCCGTGGGACATTCGCGCGGCCTGCGAGACGATGGCGACGACCAACCGCGTCATCATCGCGGGCGAGACGCGCGGGCCCAAGCACATCATGGAAGACAATATCGTCGAGGTCGCGCGTCAGGCGATCAAGGATATCGGCTACGAGCAGGATGGCTTTCACTGGCGTCACGCCAATGTCGAAGTGCTGCTGCATGCCCAGTCGCCGCATATCGCCCAGGGCGTGGATGCGAGCGGCAACAAGGATGAAGGTGCGGGCGATCAGGGCATCATGTTCGGCTATGCCTGCACCGAAACGCCGGAATTGATGCCGGCGCCGATTCTTTATTCTCACAAGATTCTTCACATGCTGGCCGACGCGCGCAAATCGGGCCGCGAGCCGCTGCTCGGACCGGATGCGAAAAGCCAGGTCACCGTGCGCTACGAAGACGGCAAGCCGGTGGAAGCAACACAGATCGTGCTGTCCACGCAGCATCTGGATGGCGACATGACGTCCGCCGATGTGCGCGAGATTGTCGAGCCCTACATTCGCAAGGCGCTGCCGCAAAGCTGGATCAACGGCCATACGATCATGGCATGTGAACCCCACCGGCGCGTTTGTCGTCGGCGGGCCGGATGGCGATTGCGGGCTCACGGGCCGCAAGATCATCGTCGATACGTATGGCGGTGCTGCACCGCATGGCGGCGGCGCATTCTCCGGCAAGGACCCCACGAAGGTGGATCGCTCGGCGGCCTATGCGGCGCGGTATCTCGCGAAGAACGTGGTGGCGGCGGGATTGGCCGAGCGCTGCACGATTCAGATTTCCTATGCCATCGGCGTTTCCGATCCGCTTGTCGGTCTATGTCGATCTGCATGGCACCGGGCAAGTCGATGAGGCGAAGCTCGAAACCGTGCTGCCGCAAATCGATGAGCCTGAAGCCGCGCGGCATCCGCGAGCATCTGAAGCTCAATCGCCCGATCTATGCGCGCACCGCGGCTTACGGACATTTCGGCCGCACGCCGGATGACGATGGCGGCTTTTCGTGGGAGAAGACCGATCTCGCGGATGAGCTCAAGCACGCGTTCTGATTTGCCGGAACGCAATCAGGCAAAGTGGGAACCGGTTTGCCGTCCGATTGCGCGACCAATATGAATCAACGGCGTCGCGGGCAACTCTACGGTCGCCGCAAGGGCCCGAAACTTTCCGCGCATCAATCGCGATTGCTCGAAACGCTGCTGCCGCAACTCGCGCTGAAGATCGAAGCGGGGCGCGATCCGCGCGCCTATTTCGATTCATCCGTCGATGAGGTCTGGCTCGAAATCGGTTTCGGCGGGGGCGAGCATCTTTACTGGCAGGCCGAACACAATCCTCGCATCGGCATGATCGGCGCGGAACCGTTTGTTAATGGCGTGGCGAAGCTGCTGTCCAAGCTCGAAAGCGGTGTAGCGCGAAATGTGCGAATTCACATGGGCGATGCGCGCGACATCATCGAGGCGCTGCCGGATGCAAGCCTCGCGCGCGTGTTCATTCTCTTTCCCGATCCATGGCCCAAGACGCGCCATCACAAGCGACGATTCATCCAGATGGAAATGCTCGATGCGCTGGCGCGCGTGATGAAGCCGGGTAGCGAATTGCGCTTTGCCAGCGACGATGCGCCATATCTGGATTGGACGCTGGAGCGGCTGATGGCGCATCCCGCGTTCGAATGGATGGCCGACGCGCGCAAGCGATTGGAAAACGCGCACCGATGATTGGCCGCAAACGCGCTATGAAGCCAAACAGCTTCATGGCGTGCCGGGTTTTTTGCGGTTTGTGAGAATATAGATAAAAACTTTCCGTCATCGCCGGGCTTGTCCCGGCGACCTATGAACACTCATCTAAACGGAGTCTATGGGTGGCCGCCACAAGGGCGGCCATGACGAATTGGAATAACGAATTTAAGTCCCACTCCCGAACAGCTTGGTCAGGATGTCGTCGAACGTGCTGGGTTGTTCGGGCGGTGCCGCTGGCTGGCGCTTGCGCGATCAGCGATGTCAGCGGCTGCGACCGGCAATCCGCTTTCGGCATCTTCCATGAAGCTTTTGAAGATATGCGCGGGCAGCGTGCCGCCGGTTGCGTGTTTCATCGGCGCGTTGTCGTCATTGCCGATCCACACACCACACACCAGATCGGCGGTGAAGCCCACGAACCACGCATCGCGGTAATCCTGCGTCGTGCCGGTTTTGCCCGCGCTTGGCCGTTCGTCCAGCCGCGCGCCGCGCCCGGTGCCGGATGTGACGGTCGCCACCATCAATTGCGTCACGGCATCGGCGTTTTGCGCGCTCATCACCGCGCCGACGCCGCCGTTCTTGCGCTTGTAGAGAATTTTTCCCGATCGCGTGTGGATGGCAGTGATGCCGTAGGGAATGACGCCCGTGCCGCCATTGGCGAAGGGCGCATACGAAGCCGTCAATTCGAGCGGCGTCACATCCGATGTGCCGAGCGCCAGCGACGGCAACGCCACAAGCGGCGAGGAAATGCCGAGCCGATGCGCGGTCGCGGCCACGACGCGCGGGCCGACCTCATCGGTCAATTGCGCCGACACGACATTGGAGGATTTGGCAAAGGCTTCGGTCAGCGTGATCTCGCCTTCGATATTCGTTTTCGAAATCGGATGGCTTCCAGCCGTGAATATTTACCGGCTCGTCGTTCATCGTGTCGGTGGGCGCGTGGCCATGCTCGAAGGCGGCGAGATACACGAACGGCTTGAAGGCGGAACCCGGCTGGCGTTCGGCGTCGGTCGCGCGATTATAGGGGCTCGCGGAATAGGAACGCCCGCCCATCATGGCGCGCACCGCGCCATCGGGCGAAAGCGCCACAAGTGCGGCTTCGCTTGCGTGGAGCGTGGCACCTTCGCGCGCCAGACCCAGCGTCACGGCATGTTCGGCTTCGGCTTGCGTTTCCAGATCGAACGTTGTGTCCACGACGATCGGCTCGTTCACATCGCCGACATAGCCGCCGAGCCGCGAGATCACCCAGTCCACGAAATATCCCGAATTGGGCGTGGCCGAGCCGCGCACGACGCGCGGGCGCGTGGCCTGCGCAAGCGCGCATGTTCGCGCGTCGATGTAGCCCGCATCCTGCATCGCGGCGAGCACGATCTTGCGCGCGCGCAACGGACGCATCCGCATCGGCCAGCGGATTGTAGCGCGCGGGCGCCTTCACGCTGCCGGCAAGCATGGCCGCTTCGGTCAGCGTCAATTCGTTCGCGGGTTTGCCGAAGAAGCGTTCGGACGCCGCCTCGATGCCATAGACGCCCGCGCCGAAATAAACGCGGTTGAGATACAGCGTAAGAATCTGATCCTTCGAGTATCGCGACTCCAGATAAAGCGCCAGCAGCACCTCCTGCACCTTGCGGTCGAAGGTGCGCGCGGGTTCGAGGAAAAGATTTTTCGCAAGCTGCTGGGTGATGGTCGAGCCGCCCTGCACCACATGGCCCGCCGTCATGTTCTGCACCGCCGCGCGCCCCATGCCGACGGGATCGATGCCGAAATGTTCGCGAAAGCGGCGGTCCTCGATGGCGATGAAGGCGTTGGGCACGTAGGCGGGCAATTCGCTCGCCGACACCATCGCACCTTGCGTCAGCCCGCGCCGCGCGATCAGTCTGCCGCGCACATCCAGGATGGTGATGTCGTGCGAAGGCCCGCGCGTGAGCAAGCCGTTGGTGTCGGGCAGGCCCGAAATCCAGCGCGCATAGACCACGCCGCCGAAGATCAGCCCCCAGGCCAACAGCAGCGCCAGCGCATAGGGCCAGGTCGGCTTGGCCTTTTTCCTGCGCTTCGGCGGGCCGTCCGCGACGGCGGCAAGCCGCGCGCGCGTCCGGGGCGTGAGTTTGGGTGCTTTGGCCATGGCATCGAGCCCGGCCATGGTTTACGGGCTAAGTGTTAACGCGCGTTAAACATCCCTGCGCTTGCGGGAAGCGGGAAATCCGGGCTAGTGGACGAAAAGCGCGCAAGGGGCGGCGATGGCGGACCAAGTGCTGGAACTGTCGGTCCTGGTGCCGGTCTATAATGAGGCCGGCAACATTCTGCCGCTGCTGGGCGAGGTGGAAGCGGCCCTTTCCGGCGTGTGCGAATATGAAGTGGTGTTTGTGGATGACGGCTCGTCCGACGCAACGCCCGCCGAACTGACGGAAGCCCGGAAAAACCCTCGCGTGCGTGTGCTGCGCCACCGGAAACGCGCTGGCAAAAGTGCCGCGCTGGTCACCGGCTTCTGGGCGGCGCGCGCGCCATGGATTCAGACGCTGGACGGCGACCGGCAGAACGATCCCGCCGATGTCGCGCGCATCTGGAAGATGATTGCGCCGATTTCGCCGCGTCTGGGGATCGTCGCGGGCGTGCGCAAGAAGAGGAATGACGGGCTCGTCAAATGGGCGTCCTCGCGCATCGCCAATTTCGTGCGGCGCAATCTGTTGCGCGACGACACCGCCGACACCGGCTGCGGCTTCAAGCTGATCCGGCGCGAGGTGGCGCTTAAGGCTTCCGTTCTTCGACGGGATGCACCGTTTCCTGCCCGCGCTCACGCGCCGCTGCGGTTATGAGATCGTGCAAATCCGCATCGAGGATCGCGCGCGCGTGGCGGGCGTTTCGAAATACGGATTTTTCGGGCGGCTTGGCGCGGGCATTTTTGATCTCTTCGGCGTCTTCTGGCTGATAAGGCGCGGCACGCGCGCCGAAGCCGACGAGTTGCCGCGCGGTCCATGAGAAAATCGCAGACCATCTGGCAATCGCTGGCCGAGCCGCAAAGTGTTGTGGCGATTCTCATTCTTTATTGCCTCGCGCATTTTCTGGTGCGCCTCGCCGTCACGCCCAATTTCACGCTGGATGAAACCGAGCAGATTGCTGTTCAGCCAGTCGCTGCAATGGGGCTATCGCTTCCGCCATCCGCCGCTGATTACGTGGCTGAGCTGGGCGACGCTTGCAAGCCAGCGGCAACAGCCGCGATCGCTTTCTTCCTGCTCAAATATGTGCTGATGGGTTCGGGGCTTGATCGCCTATTTCGCCGCGGCGCGGATCGTCATTCGCGATGTGCGGCTGGCGGCACTCGCCACCTTCGCGCTGCTCACCACCTTCGTGATGGGGTTCCTGCCGCATATCGATCTGATGCACACGGTGTTGCTCGCCACCATGCTGGCGGCGTTTCTGTGGGCGGCCGCGCGCGTGGTGACGCGCGGAAGTCATGCCGATTATCTGTTGCTCGGACTTGCGATCGGTTTCGGCATTTTGTCGAAATATGTGTTCGCGATCCTGCCCGTTGCGTTTGCCGTCGGCATCGCACTGACGCCGCGCTTTCGCGCGCGGATAAAATTGTGGCCGCTGATCGGCGCGATTGCGCTGGCTGCGCTGATTATCGCGCCCTATGCCTGGTGGGCGAGCGCGCATGAATATTCGCTGTTCTCGCTGGCCGCGAAAGTCACGCATGGCAACGGTGCTTCCGTCGCTCCGCTGGAATGGCTGAAGGGCGCGGCCAATCTCGCACTCGCGCTGATCGAATTTGTCATTCCCGCCGCGCTGATTTTTCCGCTGCTTTATTGGCGCGCGTGCAAGCCGCTCACCGGGCTTGGCGATGATGACGACCGCGCCTGGTTGCGCGTGCTCGAAATCGCCATGATCGCGGGTGCGGCGATGATGCTGCTGCGCTGTGTTTTTCGTTGGTGCGGAGAGTTTCAAGCCGCGCTGGATGCATCAGGTGGCGATGCCGTTCGCGATCTATTTTTTCCTGCGCGTGAAACTTTCGGGTGCCGAGCGAACGCGCAAACAAAATCTTCGCGGTCGTTGCGCTTGCCTTCGCCATGGCGGTGGCGATTGCGCGCGTGGCGCTCTACGAAATCCACGGGCCGCATTGCAAGAATTGCCGCGAATATTGGCCGATGAAGGATTATGCGCAGACCTTGCGGCGCAACGGTTTCGATCGCGGCACGATCTTGGCGGCGAAATACGATCTGGCGGGCAATCTGCGCTATTGGTTCCCCGCATCGCGCGTGGTGACGCCGGGCTTCCCGCGTTTTGCTTTCGGCCCGCCGGTCGCTGGGCCGTGTCTGTGGTGTGGGAAGGCGACGGGGCGCTGCCCGATGACGCACGCGATTATCTCGCCAATGAACTCGGCGGAAAAATTTCCAACGCCGTGATGCGCGGCGATATGGAGGCCACACTTCTCACCACCAAAAACCGCCGCGACAGGATGAATTACATTCTGCTGCCGGATGGTTCGTGCAAATAAACCTCACCCTTCGACGGGCTCAGGGTGAGGGATAATGCAAAACCCTCATGCTGAGCTTGTCGAAGCATGAACGCCTATTCGCCCACCCGCACATTCGCCATGCCTTCGCTGGAAAGCTTGCCGCGATAGGATTTGAGCTTCACGCTGCCCGAGCCGAGCGCGTCGATATGCGGGTCCACCGCTTCGCCGCCGAAGATGAAATTGCCCGACCCCATGATATCGACATGCAGCGGATTGGCCTCGCCGGTCGCGATCTTCACGCTGCCGGAGCCCGCGATGTCGATATCGACCGGACCGTTGACGCTCGCCGCCGTCACATCGCCGGAGCCCGCGATATCCAGATCGAGCCCGCCCGCAATCGCGCCGAGCGTGGCATCGCCCGCGCCCTCGATGTCGGCCTTGACCTTCGCGGTCGGCCCAACCGTCACTTTGCCGGAGCCGGAAATATCGAGATCGAGCGGGCCCGTGACCTCCGCGATGTCGATGCGGCCCGTACCTTCCATCGAAATATCGGCCTTGCTCACTTTGCCGATCTTGGCGCGGGTGGCCGTGGCCTCGAAGCGCAGCGGGCCATTGGTGTCGCCGATGGTGGCGTCGCCGATCAGAGTCCTCCACATTCAGCTCCGCGCCGCGCGGCACCGCCATCTTGATGACGAGATCGGCGGGCCTGGAATGATCGTGAACCTGGAAATTGAACCAATTGTGCCAGTCCCACACCTGCTCGCCCTCGCCGCCGTGTGCCGGAGATCACCAGCCTGCCGCCATCCGACGACATGTCGATGTCGTGCACGCGCTCCTTCGCGCCGGACACATCGACCGTCACCGGCCCCTTGTCCTTCACGTTCACCGTCAGCGTGCCGACCACGGAATCGACCTTCACGCTGTGCACGTCGAAACTTTTCTGCGGCAGGCTTGTCCAGTCGGTGTCCGCCGCCGCCGGAACGATCAGCAGTGCCGCGAACGCCGCCCCGCCCAACATGGATTTCAATTTGCTCGTCATGGTTCTCGCCTCTCGGGCATCTCCCCCCTCACATAGGGTGTGCCCACACTTAAGCGTATCACGCTCAATTCGCAGGTTAGAGATGCGCGCGCCGAACGGGAACAAACTAGCGACAAAATTCAGGCGACCAATCGGTAGCCGCCGCTCTCCGTCACCAAGATCTGCGCCTGACCGGGATTTGCCTCGATTTTCTGGCGCAGGCGATAGATGTGGGTTTCCAGCGTGTGCGTGGTGACGGCGGGATTATAGCCCCAAACCTCATGCAGCAAAGTCTCGCGCGCGACCGTCTGGCCGGAGCGGTAGAGGAATTTGAGGATGTTGGTTTCCTTCTCCGTCAGCCGGATCTTCTTGCCGTTGGGATCGACCAGCACCTTGGCGCTCGGCCGGAAGGTGTAATGGCCCGATGCGATAGACGGCTTCCTCGCTCTGCTCGTGGCTGCGCAGATGCGCGTGCACGCGCGCCATCAGCACGGCGAAACGGAACGGCTTGGTGATGTAGTCGTTGGCGCCGGAGGAAAGCCCCTCGATGGTGTCGGCGTCCGAATCCTTGGCGGTGAGAAGGATGATGGGGCAGGTCGTGCCCGCCTCGCGCAATTCGCGCGCAAGCTTGCGCCCGTCGCCGTCGGGCAGGCCCACATCCAGGATCATGAATTCGTAAAGCCCCTCGCGGGCGCGCGCGCGGCCTTCCGCGCAGCTCGCCGCCTCCACCGGGGCATAATCGCCCTCCGCCGCCAATTGCTCGGCGAGAGAAGAGCGCAGCATCGCATCGTCATCGACCAGCAAAACACGCTTGGCACTCGGCATGGCTTCTCCTTAGGGAAACTTGGGCCTGCTTCGGGCTAACTCTACCCGGATTTGGGACGCGGGTGTATGTGGGAAGCATGGCCGAGGATTTGAGGCAAAAATCGGGACGAACCCCCATCGCGCGCGTGGCCGAGGCCGTGGCGGCGCCTGCGCCGGGGCGCGGCCGTGACGATTCCGCGATGATGCGGGCGCGAGCGTGGCGCTGGCGGTGGAGACGGCGAGCGACGCCGCGATTGCGTCGCTTGCCGGGCGAGGCGGCACTGGTGCTGACCCATGCGCGCGCCGCCACGTTGAAGATTCAGCTTGTACACGCCGGATGTGGTGGCGATTGCGCTGGAGAAAGGCGCGCGCGCGGATCATCTGCGCGCGATTGCCGATCCCACCGCCGATCTTTCCGAACCGCTCAAAGGCCCGTTTGATGCGATGAGAGAGGCATTACCGCCGCGTTATGCGGCCGCGGTGAAGCTCGCAAAGCTTGCGGGATTGTTGCCCGCAATTGTGATTTCGCGCGACGGCAAAGCGACGGCGCAATCGAAATCGCGGCCAGCGACATCGTGAATTACGACGATGAAATCGTGCGCAGCTTGCATCTCGTCACCCGCGCGCGCGTGCCGCTGGAAGGCGCGGAGAACGCCGAGCTTGCCGCCTTCCGCGCCGCCGATGGCGGGCCGGAGCATTACGCGATCGTCATCAATGCTCCGCCTACGGATCAACCCGTGCTGACGCGTCTGCACTCCGAATGTTTCACCGGCGATCTCCTGGGCTCGCTAAAATGTGATTGCGGCGCGCAGCTCCGCGGCGCCATCGAGACGATCTCGAAGGCGGGCGGCGGCGTGCTGCTTTACCTCGCGCAGGAGGGCCGCGGCATCGGCCTCATCAACAAATTGCGCGCCTACCGGTTGCAGGATCAGGGCTTCGACACGATGGAGGCCAATGAGCGCCTCGGCTTTGCGGCCGACGAGCGGCTTTACGGCATCGCGGCGAAGATGCTCTCGCTGCTCGGCTACAAATCCGTTCGTCTGCTGACGAACAATCCGGAAAAATTGGCGGCACTGAAAGCCGCCGGCGTGAAGGTTGTCGAGCGCGTGGCGCATTCCTTCCCCGACAATGAGCACAATCGCGCTTACCTGCGCACCAAGGCCGAAAAAGGCGGGCACCTGCTTTAGCATGGAGATCGTCGTTCAGCGCAAGGCAAGTGCGGCCCTGCTCGATTGGGGCGCGGGCGCGCGGGCTTGCGCCATCGGGCGCGGCGGCATCGGCGTGAAGCAGGGCGAAGGCGACGGCATCACGCCGGTGGGAATTTTTCCGATCCGCCGCGTGCTTTATCGCCCCGATCGCGTGTCACCGCCGCAGACGAATCTTCCCTGCGCCACCATCGCGCCCGACGATGGCTGGTGCGATGCGCCGGGCGATGCGGCCTACAACAGGCCGGTGAAATTGTCTTATGCCGCCAGCCATGAACGCATGTGGCGCGAGGATGCTCTCTACGATGTGGTTGTCATTCTGGGGTTCAACGACGATCCGGTGATTGCGGGAAAAGGCAGCGCGATTTTCTTGCATGTCGCGCGTCCCGATTACGGACCCACCGAAGGCTGCGTGGCGCTGGCGCTGCCCGATCTGCTCGCGGCGCTGTCGGCGATTTCGCCGGGCGACACGATCAGGATTGGTTGAAATCGCGTTACCTCACCCTTCGACAAGCTCAGGGTGAGGGTTTGGGTTTTCCCTCATGCTGAGCTTGTCGAAGCATGAGGGTGTCGCTCCCCAAACAGCGCGCTTCCCACGCGAATATGCGTCGCGCCAAAGCGGATCGCGGTTTCGAAATCGCCGCTCATGCCCATGCTGAGAAGCGGCAGATTGTTTTCGCGCGCGAGTTTTTGCAGCAGCGCGAAATGCGGCGCGGGATTTTCGTCAAGCGGCGGAATGCACATCAGCCCGCGCACCGGCAATTTCAATTCGTCGCGGCAGAGCGCGATGAACGCGGCCGCATCAAGCGGCGCGACGCCGGCCTTCTGCGGCTCCTCGCCCGTGTTCACCTGAATGAACAGCGTGGGCGCGCGGCCCGCGCGCGCGATTTCGCCGGCCAGCGCATGCGCCAGTTTCGGCCGGTCGAGCGAATGGATGGCGTCGAAAAGCTCCACCGCCTCGCGCGCCTTGTTGGATTGCAACGGCCCGATCAGATGCAGTTCGAGTTCGGGATAATCGGCCTTCAGCGGCGGAAATTTGGCGGCCGCCTCCTGCACGCGGTTCTCGCCGAAAACGCGCTGGCCCGCTTGCAGCAAGGCGCGGACGGCGTCCTCGCCATGGGTTTTCGACACGGCGATCAGCGTTGTTTCAGGCGCTGGCGCAATCGCGCCCTTCCGCGCGGCCTCGATGCGCGCGAGGATGGAGGTCAAGGCTTCGGATTCGGAGGACATGATTGGGCAATCGTTTGGCGCGCGCGAAACTAGCAAGGGCGGCGGCAAGGCTCAACGCGCGTTGCGGCTTGCCCGCAATCATTCTGTTGACGGATGACGAGCGCCTGTCCGATCCGCTCGCCGCCGCGCGCGCGCTGCCGAAGGGAAGCATGGTGATCGTGCGCGCGCGCCAGGCGGCCCAGCGCGCGCATCTGGCCGCAGGCGCTTGCGGCAATCGCGCATGCTCGCGATCTGGTTCTGCTGATCGCGGACGATCCAGCGCTTGCCATCCGCGCCCGCGCCCATGGCGTGCATTTTCCGGAAAGCCGCGCGAATCGCGCCGCTTATTGGCGGGCGCGGCGGCCGGGATGGCTCATCACCTGTTCGGCACATTCATTGGCGGTGCGCGCGCATTATGCCGATGCGATTTTGCTGGGACCGGTGTTCCCGACGAAATCTCATCCGCATGCAAAAACACTCGGTCCGATTCGCGTGCGATTGTTTGCGCAGAAAACGACTGTGCCGATTTATGCACTCGGCGGAATCGATGCGCGAACGATCATGCAGCTTGAAAATTCGAGGCTTGCCGGAATTGCGGCGGTTGGTGCGTTGGTCTCAGAACGTGAAAATCGAAATAGAGAAACGCCGCATTCATCCGCGCGCGCGGCTTGCCATTGTAGAAACTGCCGATGCTGCGCGAATTGTCGAGTTGCTGAAAACCGGCGGTCACTTGCAGATTTGAATTGACCACATATCCAAGTGCTACCTCATAGCCTTTCGCATCGAAGCGCGGCAGTGCGATTTCTCCGCCCGCGATGCCGTCGGAATATTCGAGGCCAAAAATCCACGGGCCGCTCGTCAGCGTCGAACTCAGATGCACACGCATGCGTGTTGCCGCGCGCAAACGCATCGCCCGGATTCGAATCTGTAGCCGTTCGATTGGTGATACGCCCCGCCCAGCGCCAGCGTGACCTCGCCGAAATCGTAATCGGCCTCGCCGCCGATGGCCCCGTCGTAAAGATCGCCATGGCCCGGATGTGCGCGCGTCATTGTGCGCGAGCGCCAAGCCCCGCATACGCATCCAGCGACAGCGCGCCGAAATGGCCTTCGTAATTGGCCGCCCCTTCGAGGATGTTGTCCTGCCGGTTCGCCACATGCGGGCCAGCCGAGACAAACGGCAAACCGTCCTTCGCCATATGCGGCGTGTAGGACGCGCCGACCTGAATGCCGAACCAGCGCGGCGAATAATAGGAAATCTTCGCGAAGTTCCGGCTGGCGAACACGCCCGTGCGCACATCGAAGAAATCGGTGAAGGCCGCCGCCGCCCGGCACCTTGAAGAAGCGTCACATTGGCGTCGTCGATGGCAGGCGGGCCCGCCACCAGCGGCCCCGTCACCGCCATCTTGTAGGCAGCACCATCCTGCTGGCCGATTTCGACGCGGCCATATTTGGTCTGCACGAAGCCGTAAGCCTTCTGGAAAAAATCGTCGCCGTAATTGTCGCCGGAGAGCGTGTCGTGCCAGGCCTCGAAGGTGCCGCGCGCGCCGATGGTCGTGCCGTCGTCGAAGCTGCGTTCGAGCTTGGCGTCGATCTCGCCGGCGCCGGTGAGCCCGTCCCGGCCGCCGCCCGGCTGGCTGGCGGCATAGAGGGTAGCGCCCGCCTCGCCGCCGAGGCTCCCCGTCCAGTCGCCCAGATCGAGGCTCAGGGGCGAGATGTTCCAGTCGGCGATATCGGCTCTGGCAGGCGTCGCCAGCGCCAGAACCGCGGCCGCCGCAGCGAGCCGCACCCCCATCTTAACCTCTTCTAACATAAGCGTAACCTCGTGCCGCGACATGAACGCCGCCCGCCGTTGCGCGCCCCGCGCTCGGCACAGTATAAGCCGCTTGGCCCCGCGAAATGACCGGGGGCCGCATTATCGGGATGTGATTTGGCGATGCGCGTATTGACCCTGGCTTTTTGCGCCCTTTGCTGGCCGGTTGCGGCTCCTCCTCGGACGACATGGCCGACAGTTCGGGCTCCACGGCCATCACATCGGATTCGCCGCATGTCACGCTGGGCGTCAATTCCTATCTCTGGCATGCCTCGCTGGATACGTTGGCCTTCATGCCGCTGCAATCGGCCGATCCGTTCGGCGGCGTCATCATCACCGACTGGTATTCCGCCCCCGAGCACCCCCACCGAGCGGCATGAAGGTGACGGTCTATATCCTCGACCGCCGCCTGCGCGCCGACGGCATCAAGCTCGCCGTCTTCCGCCAGATCGCCAGCCAACGGCGTGTGGCAGGATGCCGCCGTCAATCCCGATACCGCCGACCAAGCTCGAAGACGCGATCCTGACGCGCGCGCGCGAATTGCGCCTTGCCAGCGGCGATTCCGGCAGCTAGATCTGACGCGCTATAAGCTTCCTTGCGCCGCCCGGCCGAGGCGGCGTCAGAGGGAATCGAATGATGGCGCGCTACAACGCCAAGGAATCCGAAAAGCATTGGCAGGCGGAATGGGCCGCCCGCAACGCCTTTCTCACGGCCAACGATTCCGCCCGGCCCAAATGCTATGTGCTGGAGATGTTTCCCTATCCGTCGGGGCGCATCCATATGGGCCATGTGCGCAATTACACGATGGGCGACGTGATCGCGCGCTTCCGGCGCGCGCAAGGCTTCAACGTGCTGCATCCGATGGGATGGGATGCGTTCGGCTTGCCGGCGGAGAACGCGGCGCGCGACAAGGGCGTCAATCCGCGCGACTGGACCTACGCCAACATCGCGTCGATGCGCGAGCAGTTGAAGCTGATGGGACTGTCCATCGACTGGTCGCGCGAATTCGCGACCTGCGATCCGGAATATTACGCGCAGCAGCAGAAGCTGTTCATCGATTTCTATAAAGCGGGACTCGTCTATCGCGCCGAAGCCGATGTGAACTGGGATCCGGTCGATCAGACCGTGCTCGCCAACGAACAGGTGATCGACGGGCGCGGCTGGCGCTCCGGCGCGCTGGTGGAGCGGCGCAAGCTCTCGCAATGGTTCTTCAAGATCACCGCCTATTCGGACGATCTGCTGAAGGCGCTCGATGCGCTCGAGCGCTGGCCGGAAAAAGTGCGCCTGATGCAGAAGAACTGGATCGGGCGTTCGGAAGGATTGCGCTTTTCCTTCGATCGCTGTCGAACGGAGCGAGAAGCTCGACGTTTTCACCACGCGGCCCGACACGCTGTTCGGCGCGAGCTTCGTCGCGCTTTCGCCCGATCATCCGCTTGACGGAGGAATTGGCGAAGACCGATCCCAAGCTCGCCGCAGTTCGTCGCCGAATGCCGACCGCATCGGCACCGCGGAAGCCGCAATCGAGAACGGCGGAGAAGATCGGCTATCGACACCGGCCTGACCGCGCGCGCATCCGTTCGATCCACGAACTGGAAGCTGCCGGTGTATGGTCGCCAATTTCGTGCTGATGGGCTACGGCACCGGCGCGATCTTCGGCTGCCCGGCGCATGACCAGCGCGATCTCGATTTCGCGCGCAAATACAAATTGCCGGTGCTGCCGGTCGTCATTCCCGAAGGCGCGGATGCGAAAACTTTCGCGATCGGCAACGAGGCTTATACCGGCCCCGGCAAGCTCGCCAATTCGCGCTTCCTCGATGGCATGGAGCGTCGACGCGGCGAAGAACGAAGTCGCCACGCGCATCGAAGCGCAGGGCGCGGCCAGCGCACGGTGAATTACCGTCTGCGCGATTGGCTCGTGTCGCGCCAGCGGCCATGGGGCTGTCCGATCCCGATGATCCATTGCGGCAAATGCGGGCTGGTGCCGGTGAAGGAAAGCGATCTGCCGGTGCTGCTGCCCGACGATCTGCAATTCAAGGGCGCGGGCAATCCGCTCGATTCCCATCCGACATGGAAGCATGTGGCGTGCCCGCAATGCGGCGGCGCGGCCGCGCGCGAAACCGACACCTGCGACACCTTCGTGGATTCGTCGTGGTATTTCGCCCGCTTCACCGATCACGAAATCGCAAGACGCCGGTGAACCGCGAGGCGGCCGATTACTGGCTGCCCGTCGATCAATATATCGGCGGCATCGAGCATGCGATTTTGCATCTGCTCTATTCGCGCTTTTTCACGCGCGGGCTGCACAAGCTCGGCTACACCAGCATCGACGAACCCTTCGCCGGATTGTTCACGCAAGGCATGGTCTGTCACGAGACCTATAAAAATCAGAACGGCGAATGGGTCGAGCCCGGCCGAGATCGAAAAGCGCGACGACAAGGCGTTTCTCAAAGGCAGCGATGTGCCGGTCGCGATCGGCGCTTCGGAGAAAATGTCGAAATCGAAGAAGAATGTGATCGCGCCGGAAACGATCATCGATTCCTACGGCGCCGATACGATCCGCTGGTTCATGCTGTCCGATACGCCGCCCGAGCGCGACATCGAATGGACGGATGAAGGTGCGGAAGGCTGCTGGCGTTTCGTGCAGCGCATCTGGCGTCTCGTGACCGAAGCGGAAAATCTGCCGCCGCCGGGCGCTGCCATTGGCGATGTCGATGGCGCATCGCTGGAATTGCGCCGCGCCACGCATCGCGCCATTGCGGCGGTCACCGACGATCTCGAAAATCTGCGCTTCAACCGCGCGGTGGCGCAGATCTACACGCTGGCCAACGCCATCGGCGCGGAGGGCGCATCGGGTGCTGCCCGCCGCGAGGCGCTGGAAACGCTGGTAAAACTCATCGGCCCGATGATGCCGCATCTGGCGGAAAGCTGCTGGCAATCGCTCGGCCACACATCACTGATTGTGGAAACGGCGTGGCCGAAGGCCGATACTGCGCTCACGCGCTCCGATACCATCACCATCGCGGTGCAGGTGAACGGCAAATTGCGCGGCACGATCGAGATCGCGCGCGATGCCGAAAAGGAAGCCGTGGAAAAGATGGCGCTCGAAACGGTGAACCGCGCATTGGAAGGCAAGATGCCCCGCAAGATCATCTATGTGCCGGGCCGCATTGTGAACATCGTCGCATGAACGCGCGCGCGCTCATCGCGTCTCGGCTTTCGCGCTGCGCGCTTGCTGGCGCCTGCGGCTTTCGCCCGCTCTACGGCAGCTATGGCGCCGATCCGGGCGGCCAGCGCGTGTTCGCCTCGATCTATGTCGCGCCCATCGAGCTGGAGCGCGTGGGCTATGAATTGCGCAATTCGCTGATCGACATTCTGGAAGCCAGCGCTGAACCGCAAAAGGCGATCTATCAGTTGAACGTGAAGCTGAAGGAAAACAGCGAAGGCATCGCGCTGAACGCCACGGGCTCCATCACGCGCTACAATTACACGCTGTCCGCCCATTACGAACTGATCGATGCGCGCAAGGGCGTGGTGCTGGTGCAAGGCGACGAGAGCACGCTGTCGGCCTATAACGTGGTGACATCGCCCTACGCCACGCTGGTCGCCAAACAGGATGCGCAGAAGCGCGCGGCCGACGATATCGCCCAGCATGTGCGCGCTCGATCTCGGCGTTTATTTCGCGCGGCGCGCGCGCAACGGCCAATGAACGTCAAATCTTCCGATGCGGAGCGTTATGCGGCGCGCCCGCCGAAGGATCTGGTGGCCGCGCTGATCTTCGGGCCCGATTCCGGGCTGGTGCGCGAGCGCGCCGAGACGATGGCGAAAACCATCGTGCCCGATCTCAACGATGCTTTCCGCGTGTCGGAACTCGACGACGCAATGCTTTCCGCCGATGGCGCGCGTCTGTTCGATGAGGCGGCGGCGATTTCCATGCTGGGCGGGCGGCGCGTGGTGCGCGTGCGCGGCGCGGGCAATGGCTTGTCGAAACTCTTCGAATCCTTTCTCGAAGATCCCAAGGGCGATGCATTGGTGGTCGTCGAAGCGGGCGATCTGGCGAAAAGCGCATCGTTGCGCAAAGTTTTCGAGGATGCCGATAATGCCGCCGCCATCCCCTGCTATGCCGATAGCGCGCGCGATCTGGCGGACGTCGTGCGCGATGCGCTGAAGGCGGAGGGTCTTTCGATTACCGCCGAAGCGCTGGACGATGCGGTGTCGCGGCTTGGTTCGGATCGCGGCATCACGCGGCGCGAACTGGAAAAACTCGCGCTCTACGCGCATGGCAAGGAGCGCGTGACGATTGAAGATGTGCGCGCGGTGATGGGCGACGAGGCCGAAGCGCGCGTCGATGAAGTCTGCGATGCGGCGGGCGAAGGCGATCTGAAGCGGCTTGATCTGGCGCTGTCGCGGCTGATGGCGGAAGACATGTCACCCATCGCGATCCTGCGCATCGCCATGGGCCATTTTCAGCGCGTGTCGCTGGCAAAAGCCGCGCATGACGGAATCGATTCAGCAATCCGCCGTTTGCGCCCGCCGGTGCATTTTTCGCGCACGTCATCGTTCAAGGCGCAGGCTTCGCGCTGGAGCGAGGCGCGCCTTGCCGATGCGCTCGACCTGTTGCTCGAAGCGGAAACTCTGTGCAAAACCACCGGCGTTCCGGCCGAAGCGGTTTGCGGCCGGGCGCTGTTCAACGTGGCCGCGCTCGCGCGGATGAAAAACTGATGCTGAAAATCCGCATCATTCCCTGTCTCGACGTGAAAGACGGCCGCGTCGTCAAGGGCGTGAATTTCGTCAATCTGCGCGATGCGGGCGATCCCGTCGAGCAGGCGATGCTCTATGACAAAGCGGGCGCGGACGAACTTTGTTTTCTCGACATCACGGCCTCGCCACGAAAAACGCGGCATCCTGCTCGATGTCGTGCGGCGCACGGCGGAAGCCTGCTTCATGCCGCTGACGGTCGGCGGCGGCGTGCGCACGCTCGAAGATATTCGCGCGCTGCTGCTCGCGGGCGCCGACAAAGTCTCGATCAACACCGAAGCGGTGAAGCGGCCCGAATTCGTGCGCGAGGCGGCGGAGAAATTCGGCAGCCAGTGCATCGTCGCCGCGATCGACGCCAAGCAGACCGCACCCGGAAAATTCGAGGTCTTCACCCATGGCGGGCGCAACGCCACCGGCATCGACGCGGTGGAACATGCGAAGAAGCTGGTGGCCTATGGCGCGGGCGAAATCCTGCTCACCTCGATGGACCGCGACGGCACGCGCGCGGGCTATGACATCGCGCTCACCCGCGCCATTTCCGATGCCGTTTCGGTGCCGGTGATCGCCAGCGGCGGCGTCGGCAATCTCCAACATCTTGTGGATGGTGTGAAAGACGGCCATGCCAGCGCGGTGCTGGCGGCCTCCATCTTCCATTTTGGTGAGGCCACCATTGCCGAAGCCAAGGCCAAAATGGCGCAGGCGGGATTGCCCGTTCGCGATTTGATCCCGGTGAACTGAAAACAAATTCATGACTGAATAGGCCCTCGGGGTCATCCAAGGGACACGCACCCGCGAAAATAGCGGGGCGAGACGCATGGGCCAGCAATTCGAATTCAAACTTGGGAGCAGAGCCCGAAGCCCCGCCCAAACCTGTATTCGCCAAAACGCGCGCGGCACTGGAGCATGCGCTTCCGGCGATCATTTCCGCCGATCTGCCGCATCCGCGCGATGGCAAGCCCCATGCGGTGAAGGCCGCGGCCGCGCTGGTGCCGAAGGATGCCGTCGCCGAGGATGCTTTCAGCCTGACGCTCGCCCAATGCCGCTGGCATATCGCCTCCAACATTCCCGCCGTGATCGAGGCGCGCGAGATCGAGGGCGTGCATCAGATGCGCGTGGGTTTGCGCCGCTTGCGCGTGGCGCTGGCCGCGTTCGGCGAGGAGTTCCGCACGCCGGTTCTGGAAAATTTGCGCGCGCGCGCGAAAATCTTCGCGCAGTTTTTGGCGCCCGCCCGCGATCTCGACGTGTTCGTCGATGAATTGTTCGAGCCCGCGGCCCGCGCCAATGGCGCGCTCGATGCCTTCGAGGTTTTGCGCGCGCGTGCGCAAGAGGCGCGCAGCGATGCGTGGGAAGATGCGGTGGAATGTGTGTCGAGCCGCGCGTTCATGGATTTCGTGTCCGATCTGGCGCAAGCGATCGACGAGCGCGTCTGGTATCATTCCGCGCGCGGCCGCGCGCCCGCACGCGGGCTTGTGGCGTTTGAATCTCCGGCTGCCTCGCTTGCGGGCCGGATGTTCGAACCATAGATTCGCGCAAACCAGGAAGCGCGCCAAACGCCTCGACACGCTGAACGATGCCGCGCGCCATCGCCTGCGCATCGCGCTCAAGAAGCTACGCTACTCGGCGGATTTCTTTGCACCGCTTTACGAGAAAAAGCGCGTGGTGAAATTCCAGAAGCGGCTTTCGCGCATGCAGGACATTCTGGGCGCGCTCAACGATGTGGCGGTGGCGCGCTCGACGCTGGAGCAACTCGTCGGCATGGGTGGTGCGGGACCGATGGCGAGTGCGGAGGATCTGTCGTTCGCCGCGGGCATCGTCTATGGCTGGCATCTCGACCGCGCCACGCGAAGCTGGGAGGATGCGGTGCAAGTGCTGGAAGAAATTCGCGCGCACCGAGCATTTCTGGGAAACGGCGCAGTGAATTTTCTCGAATCACATTAGATTGTCTTCATGCGCCGCATCGTCGATCCCGAAAAAGCCGAAGAATATCCGCCGAACATTCAGGCGATCCTGAAGCGGCGCGCGCCATGCTCGGCATGGCTCAACCAGAATGTTCTCGAAATCGATTCCGACGACGGCTGGGTGAAAATCGCCTATGACCTCGGCGAGCCGCATTTCAACCGCTTCGGCGCGCTGCATGGCGGCGCGATTGCGTGCGTGATGGATGACGTGCTGGCGATTGCCGCGGGGCTGGTTCTCAAATGGGGCGAGATTGCGCCGACGCTGGAAATGAAGGTGAGTTATCTGGCGCAAGGTGCCGCCGGCCCGCACATCGCCGAAGCGCGCGTCATCAAGCGCGGGCGGCAGATCAATTTTCTCGAAGCCACGCTGGCGAATGACGCGGGCAAGGTGATCGCAACCGCATCTGCGACGATCATGATTGCCCAGATGAAAAAATAATGCCCTCTCCCCTTGTGGGGCCGATAGCGCCAGCGTATCGGCGCCGCAAAATCTTGCGCTTAGTGAAGCGTAAGCGAGCTAAGCGCTTAGATTTTGCCAGGTGAGGGGTTTATCAGCCCTCACCCCTCACCTGAAAAATCAATGGGTTGAGCTTCGCTATCGCTCAGCTAACCCAATGATTTTTCTTCCTCTCCCTCAAGGGGAGAGGGAAAATTTGGTGAATTCAACTAACACAATAAGTTACGTCCCGATATTCTTCGCTAAAAATTTCTCCAGCTCTTTCAGCATCGCAATCCGCGTGATGGCGGTGGAGAGGTAATGATCCTCGCCGGGAAAGCGCACGAAGGTCACGTCCTTGTGCGCGGCGGTGAGTGCGTCGTTCTCCAACTCGCTCTGGTCGATGCGCACGGTGGTGTCGCCTTCGCCGTGCATCAGCAGTATGGGGCATTTCACCTGATCGGCATGTTGCGCGGGTGAGGTGGCGTCGAGCTTGTCGGGATTGTCGAAGATGGAGCCGATGCGCGAATACCAGAACGATAGCGTTTTGGAATCCTTGCCATTGTCGAGATTTTCGTTGTGCAATTGTCCGCGCAAATCGGAAACGCCCGCGAAACTCGCGGCACAGGCATAAAGATCGGGCGTGAAGGTTGCGCCCGCAAGTGCGGCATAGCCGCCATAGCTCGCGCCAACGATGCAGATGCGCTTGGGATCGGCGATGCCATCGGCGATCAGTTTTTTCACGCCGTCGGAAATGTCGTCCTGCATTTTCAGGCCCCATTGCTGCAAGCCCCGCATCGGTGAATTTGCGGCCATAGCCGATGGAGCCGCGAAAATTCGGTTGCAGCACCGCATAGCCGCGATTGGCGAGGAACTGCACCCACCAGTCGAAATGCTCCATGTCGCGTTCGTCAGGCCCGCCATGCGGCATCACCACCACGGGAAGATTTTTTCCGTCCTTGCCCGGCGGCAGAGTGAGATAGGCGGAGATGTCGAGCCCGTCGCGCGCTTTGTAAGCGTAGGGTTTCACCTCGCCCAGATCGGCGGGCTTGAGCGAAGGATATGAATTGGCGATTTCCACCGGCTCGCCATCCGCCGCCAGATAATAATAAGTGGGCGGATCGCGCGGGCCTTCGGTCTCCACGATCCACGCATCATGGGCGACATCGGCGGAAACCGGATGCACGGTGAGGCCGGGAAACATTTTCTCCAGCCGCTCTTCCAGCGCCTGTCGTTCGGGATCGAAATAGACATATTCCATCTTGTCGTCGGCATAATTCGCGCCGACCACCGCATGGCTCCATTCGTCCTGCACCACGCCCAGCACATCGGCATCGGGCGCGGAGAAGAGCGGCTCCTCGGGCTTGCCCGCTTCAAGCGGCATGCGCACCAGCGCGCGATAACCTTGCGCATTGTCCACCACGCGCACGATGGCCTTTTCGTCTTCGGTCAAGCCCATCACATGGGCGCCGCCATCGGCATCGGCGTCGTAATCGCCGGCGAGCCGCCAATCATCCTTGTCGGAAACGTAGATGTCTTCGCGCAGCGGCTTCATGCTCTGGTCGAGACGCGCCAGCACATTGCCGTGGCCGTCCATCAGCCACAGGATCGTGTAAGGCCCGCCGCGCATATATTGATGGCCCTCGCCGGTCGTCACATCGACTTTTTCGATATCGTATTCGGCCGTGCCGAGATTGTAGCGGTCGATATCTTCATAAGGCATGCGCTGCGGCTGGATGCGGCCCACGAACAGCGGCACATAGATATAAGTGGGATCGTCGATATCGGGATCGGCGATCACGCCCGCGAATGTGTTGCTGTCGAAGGTGACGTTGTCGCGCAGCAGCACGACGCCGCCCGATCCGTCCTCGGCCACCGAAACCGCGCGCACCCAGGTGCGCATGCGATTGTCGAGGAATTGTTTCTGGCTTTTCTTGAGCGTGATGATGAGGCGGTTGTTCTTCACCCAGGCGACATCCTCGATGATGCCGTCTTCGGTGGGCACGACATTGGGAAGCGTGCCGGGCGGCGCACCAACGGTGTAGATCGCAACCGTCGGCTTGCCGTTCAGCGACTGGATGGCGACGAAGCGTTTGCCGTCAGGCGAAAGATGCGGATGCGAAATCAGCGGCAATTCGCCGAAGGCCTCGACGGATGGATGATCCTCGGCAAATGCGCCAGTCGAAAAAAACAAAGCCGCTGCACACGCCACGCGCGCCAACATGCGTTCCTCCAACTCGGGACTTTCGCTTCACCGTATTGAATTATTCCCTCACCCTTCGACAAGCTCAGGGTGAGGGGTTACCCGCTCCCTCATGCTGAGCCCCTCATCCCGAGCTTGTCGAGGGACGAAGCATGAGGGCAACGCGATATTTCCAGCTCTAAGTATCGAACGTCACCACCACCGGAACATGGTCGGAAGGTTGCGGCCAGCCGCGCGCGTCTTTCAGAATCGCGTGTTTTTGCGCTGCACCTTTGAGCCCCTGGCTGAACCAGATGTGATCGAGCCTGCGGCCGCGGTCGGAGGTTTCCCAATCCGCCGCGCGGTAGCTCCACCAGGAATAGATTTTTTTGTCGGGGGCCACGAATTCGCGCGTCACGTCGATCCAGTCGAAGGCGGCCTTGGCCTTGGCCAGCAGATCGGTCTCGACGGGCGTGTGGCTGACGACATCGAGCAATTGCTTGTGGCTCCAGACATCGTTTTCGAGCGGGGCGACATTCAGATCGCCGACCAGAATCGCGCGCGCGGTCTTGCTGGCCCTTGCGCTTTTCGAAGGCGTCCGCCATCTCGCGCAGGAAATCGAGCTTGTGGGCGAATTTCTCGTTGGCCTTGGGATCGGGAATGTCGCCGCCCGCGGGCACATAGAAATTGTGCAGCTCCAGCCCGTCCTCGAAGGTCACGCTCATATGGCGGGTGTCGTCCTTGCCGCAGAATTGGCGGGGCGCGGTCTTGGCGAAGGGCAGGCGCGAGAGGATCGCCACCCCGTGATAGCCCTTCTGGCCGTGGATCGCCTGATGGACGTAGCCCGCCTTGGCGAAGGCCTCGGCCGGGAAACAGCGGGTTCATCACCTTGGTTTCCTGAAGGCAGAGAACGTCCGGTTTCTGGTCCTTCAGCAGCTTCAGAACGAGGTCCAGCCGCAGCCGGACCGAGTTGATATTCCAGGTGGCGAGCTTCATGGACCGGCATTCCTCCTATGCACAAAACGCATGACGATTTGTCATTTCATAGATTTCTCTTTATGGAACAATAGCAATATCTGCTTCGACATGCTATGTTGCAGTGCATGAGAAATGATAAATAGTGAATTCTTTTGAAAATATTCATTGCAATCCCATCAGCCCTCACCTATCTTCCCATCGTGAGGCCGGAGACGGTCTCCCGGATTTGAAACCAGCCAGAGGCCATCAGGCCCACGGCAACGAAGAAGTAGGAGAGGCTGCCATGACACATTTCTCGCACGCGACCCAGAATTCCACGGTCAACCACATCATCATCACGCTGTTTTCGGCGGCGGTGGTTGTGCTGGCCGGGGTCCTGTCGCTGGCCCAGTTCGCGACGGTCTAAGACCGCCGCTTCAGAGCTTCTCGGACGCGCCAACGGTTTGGCTCCCCCCAACCGGCGCGTCCTGAAGCGGCCAGCGGGCCCTCGGCGCCACCCCCAACCCGTCGAACAAGCCAAGCTGGCCATTCTCTATCCCCGCCCAGGCGACCATCGCCGCATTGTCGGTGCACAGTCTGGGCGGGGGTATTTTTATCCGGAAGCCCTGCGCCTCGCATAGACGCGCCAGCGCATCGCGGATCGCCTGATTGGAGGCGACGCCTCCCGCCACCACGAAATGTATCGCCCTTCGGAAAATCGGCGCGGAACATTTCCATCGCGGACTTCGTGCGCCCGGTCAGGCTTTCGATGACGGCCGCCTGAAACGAGGCCGCCAGATCGGCGGTTTCGCAAAAGCCGTCGGCGCGCGCGATCTGGCGAACCGCCGTCTTCAAGCCCGAAAACGAAAAATCCGCGCCCTCGCGCCCGAGCATCGGTCGGGGAAGCGCAAAACGTTTGGGATTTCCGCTGCGCGCCGGATGCTTCCACGCTCGGCCCGCCGGGATAAGGCAGGCCCAGCAATTTCGCCGTTTTGTCGAAGGCCTCGCCCACCGCGTCGTCGATGGTCGTGCCGTAGAGCTTGAAACGGCCCACGCCCTCCACGCCCAACAGCTGGCAATGCCCGCCGGAAATCAGCAGCAGCAGGAAGGGAAATTCCGCACCCTCCGTCAGCCGCGCGGTCAGCGCATGGGCCTCCAGATGATTGATGGCGATGAGCGGTTTGCCGGCGGCCAGCGCCAGCGCCTTGGCGGTCGTCAGCCCCACCATCACGCCGCCGATCAGGCCGGGACCGGCCGTGGCGGCGATGGCATCGAGATCGGAAAGCGCGACACCGGCCTCATCCAGTGCCCGCTCGATGATCGCATCGACCGCCTCCACATGGGCGCGCGCCGCGATCTCCGGCACCACGCCGCCATAGGGCGCGTGTTCGTCCAACTGGCTGAGCACGATATTGGACAGATATCTCGCCCGGCCCCGGCGCGCGCCCGCGCACCACCGCGGCTGCGGTTTCGTCGCAGCTTGTCTCGATGCCAAGGACCGTCCAATCGCGCAAAATGCGCCTCACTTGTATAAATTCGCGTCTGCCTCTAACCCGAACCCTATCATGGCGCAAACCACATATCGCATCGGAACGCGCGGCTCGCGGCTCGCCCGCGTGCAGGCCGACATGGTGGCGGCGGCACTTTCGCGCACGCGGCGCTGCGAGCGAAATCGTGGTGGTGAAAACCAGCGGCGACCGCATTCAGGACCGTTCACTGGCGGACGCCGGCGGCAAGGGGCTTTTCACCAAGGAGCTGGAAGAGGCGCTGTTCTCGAACGCCATCGATCTGGCCGTTCATTCGATGAAGGATGTTCCGGCAGCGCTGCCCAAGGGCCTGAGCATCGCAGCGGTTCTGCCACGCGAAGATCCGCGCGACGCGTTTCTTTCCAACAAAGCCAAAACGCTTGCCGATCTGCCAAAGGGCGCACGCATCGGCACAAGCTCGGTGCGCAGGCAGGCGCTGGTTGCGCGCGCGCGCCCCGATCTTCAGGTCGCGCTGCTACGCGGCAATGTCGATACGCGGATTGCGAAACTGGACGCGGGCGAATTCAATGCGATCCTGCTTGCTTACGCCGGATTGAAACGGCTGGGGCTTGAGGTACGCGTGACTTCGTTCATGCCGATTGACGATTGGTTGCCCGCACTGTCGCAAGGCGCAATCGGAATCGAAATTCGCGAAAGCGATTCCGAAACCGCATCGCTTGTTTTGCAACTCAATCACCAGCCAACCGAAATCGCGCTTGCCTGCGAGCGCGCGTTTCAACTCGCGCTCGACGGTTCCTGCCGCACGCCCATTGGCGGGCTTGCGACATTCGCGAGCAATCGGCTTGTGTTTCGCGGTGAGGTCATCGCGCCGGACGGCAGCGGATTTGCGCAAACCGATTTCGATGTTCCGCTCAATGGTGGCGCGAATGAAGCAGCACGCCTCGGCCGCGAAGCCGGCGAAAATTTGCGCCCTCGCGCGCAACAATGGCTCGCGTTCTGATGCGCATTCTCGTCACACGACCCCTGGACGATGCCGAAGCGACGGCGGCGAAGCTGCGCGCGATGGGCCATGAGGCCATCGTCGCGCCATTGGTCGAAATTCGTTTTCGCGATGATGTCGAAGTCGATTTGAACGATGTGCAGGCGATACTGGCGACAAGCGCCAATGGCGTGCGGGCACTCGAACGCGCGACGCAACGGCGCGACATTCCCGTCTTCGCCGTCGGCCCGCAAACGGCGGAGGCAGCGCAACTTGCGGGCTTCACGCAAATCAGAAATGCGAAAGGCGATGGCGCCGCATTGGCAATTGCCACGCTGTCCTGGGCAAAGCCGGGCGATGGCGCGCTCTTTCATGCGCAGGGAAAGGCAACCAGAGGCGGGCTTGCCGAAGCGCTGCAAAAACACGGCTTCGAAATCCGCGAGAGCGTGCTCTACGAAGCCGCCGCCGTCGAGCATCTGCCGCAAGCGGCCGCTAATGCGCTGCAATCGGGCGCGCTCGATGCGGCGATGTTCTATTCGCCGCGTTCGGCGCGCATCTTTTTCAGATCTGTCGTTAACGCGGGGCTGGCGCAGACGACGTCCGGGCTTTCAGCGCTTTGCCTCAGCAAAGCCGCGGCGAACGCGCTTGCCCCCCTCAAATTTCGTGAAATCCGCATCGCGGAGAGCCCCGATCAGGAGGCGATGTTGCGCCTTGTTGCGGAGCCCTCGCACCTATAGTTTTGGCCGCGATCGAGGAACCCATGACCGATTCCGAACAGCGGCCTTTTTCGGCCGTGCCGACGCCGGAGCCGCAGGACGATGCGACGCCCGAGCCGCGCGCGCGGCGCGGGCTTGGCGATGCGCTTGGCATTTTCGTGCTTCTGATTCTGGCCGCCGTTTCGGGCGGGTTGATCGCGGTCTATTGGCCGTGGATGCCGAACGGGTCGGACAATTCCGATATGGGCGATCGCGTGGCCGCACTCGAAACGCGCGTGGGCCAGATCGCTGCGGGCCATGCGCCGAAGGCCGCGGCCTCCGCGTTTCAGGCCGAGCGCAGCGATCTTGCAGCGCTGAAGGCGCGCGTCGATGCGGATGAAGCCCGTCTCGATACGCTGGAGAAAAACGGCGGCGCGCCCGTCGATCTCGGCGCAAGGCTGGATGCGGCGGAAAAATCGCTCGCGCAGTTAAGCGCGGCGTCGGCGGCCGATGAAAAAACCGACGCGGATATGACCACGCGCATTGCGGCCCTTGAGAAGATCGCGCCACCTGCCGATCTTGCCATCCGCCTCGACAGTTACGCATCCAAAGTCGATACCGCAGCGCTCGATGCGCGCGTGACCAAGCTCGAAGCGCGCGATCCTACTGCGGCCATGCGGCGCGCGGCCTCGGTGCTGGCGCTGGCCGAGCTTGTGCGCGTCAGCGAGAGCGATGCGCCTTTTGCAAGCGAGCTTTCGGCCTTGCGCACGCTTGCGCCCGCGCCGGAGCTTGACGATCTTTCGCATTATGCCGGGGGCGTGCCGACGCGCGCCGAGCTTGAACAGCGTTTCGCCGCCAGCGCCGATTCCATTCTCGCTGCCGAACGGCGCAGCTACGCCACCAATTGGCTTGAGCGGATGTGGGCGAGTTTCGTCAATCTGGTTTCGGTGCGCCGCGTGGGCAATGTGAAGGGCAAGGATACCGAAGCGCGTGTGGCGCGCGCCGAATTCGATCTCAAATCGGGCGATCTCAACGCCGCGATCGGCGAGTTGAATATGTTGGCGGGCCCCGCGCGCGATGCGGCACAGCCCTGGCTTGCGCAAGCAAAAGCACGTCAGGCGGTCACCGCCGATACGCGCGCGCTCACCATGCGCATCATCGCCGGATTGGCGCCGCCGCAATGATGCGGCTTCTGTCCATCCTGTTCGGTGCGGCGCTGATCGCGCTGGCGGTTGCGTGGATCGCGGGGCGGCAGGGCGAACTCATCTATGTGATCGACGGTTACGAATTGCGCACCAGCGCGGGTGCGGCCATCGGCCTGGCCATCGTTTTCGCCGCGCTCATCGCGATCCTGACGCGCGTGGTCGCGATGGTGTTGTCGGGGCCGGGCGCATTCGGGCGCTGGTTCGCTCTCAGGCGCACGCGCCGGGGCAATGATGCGCTCGCGCGCGGGCTTGTGGCGGCGGCGGCGGGCGATGTTTTCGAAGCGCGCAAACTTGCGAAGAAGGCGCAGGCCCTGCTCGGCACGCCGCCATTGTCGCTGCTGTTGAGCGCGCAATCAGCCCAACTCGATGGCGATGAAGCAGCACAAGACGATGCCTACCGCGCCATGCTCGCCCATCCCGAAACGGAATTTCTTGGTCTTCGCGGGCTCTTTATGAAAGCGATGCGCCAGAACGACAATGACGAAGCCATGGCGCTTGCCGAGCGCGCGCATGAATTAAAGCCGCGCGCGGCATGGGCGGCGAATGCGCTGTTCGATCTCAAATCGGGCCGTCACGAATGGGCCGATGCCAAGAATGTGCTGGAGCATGCCGTGCGCGCGGGCATCACCGATGCGGGCGTCGCGCGGCGGCGGCGCGCCGTGCTGCTGGCTGCCGAGGCGCTCGACGCCGAAGGTCGCGGCGAAAGCGAGCGTGCGCTGAAGCTGGCGCTCGATGCGCTTGATCTTTCGCCGGCACTTGCGCCTGCCGCATCGTTGGCCGCGCGCAAGCTCGCGCTCAGCGGTCGCGCGTGGCGTGCGCAGGATATTATCGAAGCAGCATGGGCGCAGACGCCGCATCCCGATCTGGCCGCTGCTTATGCCGCCATCAAGCCCGCCGAAACCGCAGAAGCGCGCGCGCGCCGCCTTATCGGACTCGCGCATCTCAATCGCGATCATTTCGAAAGCCGCATGCTGGAGGCGGAGCAAGCCGTCAATCTCGCCGAATGGGCGGAGGCGCGCCGCGTGCTGTCGCCGCTCGCGCGCGGATTTGCCAGCGCGCGCGTTTGCGCGCTGATGGCCGAGATCGAACAGGGCGAGCATCGCGATGCCGCCGCCGCACATGCCTGGCTCGCGCGCGCCGTGCGTGCGCCCGCCGATGCGAAATGGCGCTGCTCCAATTGCAAGACCGCGGCACCGGAATGGAACGCCGTCTGCAAGAAATGCGGCGCGTTCGATACGCTGGCATGGTCGGCGCCCGGCGCCGATCTGGTGGAGAATTTCGACGCGGGCCCCGAAGCCGAATTGAACGCGCCCTATTTGCAGGATGCCGCCGCCCGCGAGGAAGATGCGGCCCTACGCGAAGAAGAAGCCGCCCGCCAAAAGCGAAAGGCGCGGCCCAAATCGCTGCAAAACGAATCCTTTGTGGTCTGGCCGCCGCGCCCGCCGGACGATCCGGGGCCGGGAGGCTATGATTTCGACGTGGGCAAAAAACGGGGAGAATTATAATGCGCAAATTTCTGATCGGCTTGCTGGTGGTGATCGCGGCACTTGCCGGTGCGTTCTGGTATTTCAGCACGCCCAGCATTCCGCGCGCCGTGCTCGAAGCGAAATATGCAACCGGGGCTTCGCAATTCGTCGTGCTGCCGGATGGCGCGCGCGCCCATTTCCGCGATCAAGGCCCGCGCGATGCGGCTGTGCTGTTGCTCATCCATGGCTCGAATTCGTCGCTGCTGACATGGGAGCCGTGGGTAAAGCGGCTCGACGACACATTCCGCGTCGTCACCGTCGATATGCCCGGTCATGGGCTGACGGGTGCGGTGCCCAATGGCGATTATTCGCAAGAAGGCATGGTGAAATTCGCGCTCGAATTCGCTGACAAGATCGGCCTCAAGCAATTCGCGCTCGGCGGGAATTCCATGGGCGGCGGCGTGGCGGCGCGCTTTGCCGAAGAACATCCCGACCGGCTCACGCATCTAATTCTTGTCGATGCCGGCGGCATGCAGGTGGCCGATGGCGCGCATATTCCGCTGGCCTTCCGGCTGGGGCGCATTCCGGTGGTCAATCTGGTGCTGCTGCACATCACGCCGCGTTCCATCGTGAAGGACGGGCTGAACGATGCCATCGTTCACAAGGAGATCATCAACGACAAGATGATCGACTGGTATTGGGATTTCGCGCGCATGGAAGGCACGCGGCAAGCCACGCTCGCGCGTTTCAACCTGCCGTGGGATTTGACCGTGAAGGATCACGTCGCGCAGATCAAAACGCCGACCTTGATATTGTGGGGCGAGGAGGACGGGCTCATTCCCGTCGCGTCGGCGCACGCCTATAACGCAGCCATCGCGGGCTCAAAGCTGATTATCTATCCCAGGACCGGCCACATTCCGATGGAGGAAGTGCCCGATCAATCGGCGGCGGATGTGCGCGCGTTTCTGACGCCGTAAGCGCGTTCACGCCGTTTCGATGTGAATGTGGGAGAGCGCGTCATTGGCGGCGGCAAGGGCTGCCTCGCGCGTCTGCCCCGTCGCCAAAACCATCGCGGCGGATGGGCGCTTGTCGCCCGTCGGCGGGATCACATCGCCGGGCTTGGCGGTGACGATCACATCCTCGATGCCGGAAATTTTGCGCGCCTCTTCCGCGCCGGATATGCGCGTCACGCGGCCGGGCTTGGGGAATGCGTAACGCTGGACGACGGGCGTGAATTTTTTCGGTTCAAGCTCGTCGGGCGATATCGCTTCGCCGAGCGCCAGCCTGATCGCGGCGCCGATGAAATCGACGCCGGTATTGAGCGGAATCTCGCGCGTGCAGAAAAAGCCGCCGGAAAGTCGCGCCTTCAGCTCGATCACATAGGGCTCGCCCTTGTGGATCACGATATCGCTCGTCACCGTTCCGTTGGTGATGCCGAGTGCCGATGCGGCCAGCGCCACCACGTCCTTCACTTTCGCCTGAATATCCTGCGGCAGATGGCTCGGCAGATCGCCGCCATTCTCGATGAAGAACGGCGCGTAGCGCTCCAGATATTCGTAATTGCGGTCGGAAAAGCCGGGCGTGAAGCAGCGCCCGTTCACGACGATGGATTCGGTGGAAACCTGCGGGCCGCTCAGATATTGCTCCACCATCACCCGCTCGGTCGGCGAATGTTCGCGCGCCAGCATGAAGGCTTGCGCCAGATCGGCCACTTGCGCCACGCGCTGCACGCCGCGCGAGCCGCGGCTATCCACCGGCTTGATGACGAGATCGCGCCCGCGCTCCACCGCCATGCGCTGCAAGGCTTGCGGTGTTGCAACCGGCGAGAACCACGGCACGGCGACGCCAGCCGCCAGAAATTTCTCTTTCATCGCGAGCTTGTCGCCGGCGAGCTTGGCGCTGTCGGTGGAAATGCCGGGCAGGCTTAAGTGCTGCGCTACCGTCGCCGCCGTCAGCGGCGCATCGTCGGCCACGCAGATCACGCCGTCGATCTTGCGCAGCTTCAGCGCATAGCGCCGCGCCGCGGCCAGCGTTTCTTCGGGGCTATAGACATCGGCGATGATGCAGGAATCGGCGTGCGCAAAACCGGGCGCTTGCGGATCGCGGTCGGAGACGACCACATAATGCCCCATCTCCCTGGCGCGGCGCGCGGCGTCGGCGGCCTCGATCCCGCCCGAGAGAATAAGAAGCGTCTTTTGCATCGCCCGTAGCCAAATGTTCGCGCGGGCGCGCCCTCACCCAGCAAGGTTTCCGGCCGCGTCCGCTGTTAACCATCTCTTAGCCATGCGGTCTTTAGAAAGAGTTAAGAGCGAAGCGATTCGACGAGCGCCATCATGGCCGAAACCAGCATGCCCGATCCTTCCGATCATCTGCGTGTCGTCGCGGTGATTGAGGCGCGCATGGGTTCCACGCGGTTGCCGGGGACCGCGCTCAAGCCCGTCGCGGGCAAGCCGGTTTTGTTGCACGCGGTGGAGCGGCTCGCGCGCTCGCAATTCATCGAGCGCATCGCCATCGTCACCTCCACCGATCCGCGCGACGATGCCATCGCCGAATTCGGCCGCGCCAACGCCATCGCGGTGCTGCGCGGGCGGCAAGACGATGTGCTTTCCTGTTTCGCGCGCGCGGCCGAATTGTTCGATGCCGATATCATCGTGCGCGTGCCGCCCGATGCGCCGCCCGTCGATGTGGGGTTGGTCGATCATCTGGTGGAGCATCTGATCGCGCAGAACGGCGATTATGTCGCGCTGGAAGAAGGCGTGGATGCCTTCACGCGGCGTGCGCTCGACAAGCTGATGATGGATGCGCGCGATGACGCAACCGCCCGCGCGCGCGTGAGCGAGTATTTCCGGCTGCACCCCGATTTTGTGCGCGTGGCGCGCGCGCCCGCATATTCGATCCCCACTCGCGATCTTGCTTTCGTTGAGGCTGTTCATGAGCGGCTGGAGGTGAAGGCGGGCGAGGCATCGCTGGCCGATCTGTTGCTGCTGCGCGAGGCGCAATCGCGCAACGCCTCGCAACCGGCGCGCGGCGCGCTGGCACTCATCCGTTGCTGCGGCGGTGGAGAGTTTGGCTATGGCCATGTCAAGCGCATGGTGGCGCTGGCGCGCGCACTTCGTGACCGCGAGGGCATCGGCGCGATCTTCGCGCTGAACGGCACGGTGGACGCGCAAGCGCCGATCCGGGAAGCGGGCTTCGAGGTTGTGCCAACCGATTCCGCGAAGGATTTCGCAGCGCTTCAGTCGATGATCGCAGCGTTCCATCCCGATCTACTTATCTGCGATATGCGCGAAGGAATTTCGGGCGACGAGATGCAAACCCTTGTGCAATCGGTCGGCCTCACCGCGGTGATCGATGACGCATCCGATCGCAGGCTCGCAGCCGATATCGCCTATTATCCGCCGGTGCCGCAGGCGGGTCTTCTCGATTGGACAGGTTCGCATTGCGCGCCGCGCATCGGCTGGGAATGGGCGCTACTCGGGCTCTCGAAATTGAAGCCGGTGCAGCGCGTGACGAGCCCTCGCCCCACGTTGCTGGTGGCGATGGGCGGTAGCGATCCGCTGGGGCTGACGCTTGTGGCGGCACAGGCGCTCGCCAAACTCGATCCGGTGTTCCGCGCGCGCTTTGTTATCGGACCCGGCGTGAAGGATAAAGCGCGCGTCGCATCCGCCGTCGTGGCGCTGGCACCCCATTTCGAAACGCTGGAGGGCGCGGACGATCTCGCCACCGAATATGCCGCGGCCGATCTGGCGCTGGCCGCGTTCGGTGTGACGGCCTATGAGCTTGGCGCCTACGGCGTGCCGGCACTTTATCTCTGCCTGAATGAGGATCATGCGCTGTCGGCATCCGCCTTCGAGGATGCGGGCATGGGATTGTCGCTCGGTCTCGCCGAACGCGCCGAAGCGGGCGATATTTCGCGCGCGGTCTGGGCGCTGCTTGCCAATTCCACGCGTCGGCGCGAGATGCGCGCGGCGGGGCTTATGACGGTGGATGGCGAAGGGGCAGCGCGCATCGCCGCCGATCTTGCCGCCGCACTGGCGTCGGCGCGGGCGCCCGCTCAGGCCACGGGCTGATAATCATAGCAAATTCAATATCTTGGCGTGTAGCCTATGGGCTCATTGGACAGGGGCGGACGCGCTTTCTATTTTGCAGCGCGATTCCAATTTCAGCGAAAGAACGGCCGTGACTCCCGCCAAGGACTGCCAACTCGTCATCCTGCGCCACGGCGAAAGCGAGTGGAACAAGCTCAATCTCTTCACCGGCTGGCGCGATGTGAAACTGACCGCGCAGGGCGAGGCCGAGGCGCGCGAAGCGGGCCGGTTGATGGCAGAGCAAGGCTTCTGTTTCGATATCGCGTTCACTTCGCTGCAAACACGCGCGATCAAGACGCTGTGGCTGGCGCTGGAGCAAATGGATCTGATGTGGATTCCGGAAGTGAAACACTGGCGGCTGAACGAGCGCCATTACGGCGCGCTTCAGGGCAGCGACAAGGTGGAAGCGGTCAAGAAATTCGGCGAGCAGCAGGTGCATCTGTGGCGGCGCTCTTATGATGTGCGCCCGCCGCTTGTCGATCTCACCTCGCCGGATTATCCCAAATTCGATCCGCGCTATGCGGGCGTGCCGGAAGCCGATCTGCCGCGCGGGGAGTGTCTGAAGGATGTGCTGGAGCGCGTGCTGCCATACTGGAACGATGTGATCGTGCCGCAATTGCGCGCGGGCAAGCGCGTGATTATCGCGGCGCATGGCAATTCGCTGCGCGCGCTGCTCAAACATCTGGAAGGTGTCAGCGATGCCGCTATTCCCGATGTGAACATTCCGACCGGCGTGCCGAAAGCCTATAAGCTCGATGCTGCGTTCAAGGCCGTGGATACGTTTTATCTCGGCGATGCGGACGCGCTGGAAAAGAAAATCAAGGCGGTGAAGGAGCAGACGAAATCATCATGAATGCAACAGAGCTCCTCATGCTTCGACAAGCTCAGCATGAGGGGTTGAGCAAATTCCCTCACCCTGAGCTTGTCGAAGGGTGAGGCTGGCAATGCAATTCAAAGCTGCACTTGCAATTTGCATTTTGGCTCTGCTCGGAACGATTCCCGCCTTTGCGCAATCCACCGATACCGATATGTCCCATGCCGTGCCTGCCGACCAGGCGGGCAAGCTGCCCACCACCGAAGAACAATATCGTGCACTCAAGGAAAAGATCGAGCAGACAAAACCCGGCGTCGAAACCGCGAAAACGAAAAGCGAGGCGCTGAAGGCCGAAGCGCAAAGCCTGCGCCAGCGCCTGATCGACACGGCCAATCGCGTGCAGAATCTGGAAGAGGAAAAAGGCCGTCTCGACGGCGAGATCGCATCGCTTTCGTCGCGCGAGACGGTCATGGCCGCAAATTTTTCGCATGACCGCGTGCGCGTCGCCCGGCTGCTCGCGATACTGGAAAGACTGCAGCACGATATGCCGCCGGTGATCGCTTACCGGCCCGATGACGCGTTGTCGTCGGCGCGCGGAGCGATGATTTTGGGCGCGTCGCTGCCGCGCATTTATGGGGCCGCGGCCACGCTTGCGAAAAATCTCGATGCGCTGCGCCAAACGCGCACCCAATTGATCGCGCGCCGCGCCGAAGGCGTGAAGAACGCGGCGGCACTTGCAAACGCGCGCACCGACCTCGATCAACTTCTCGCGATGAAGGAAGCGGCCGCGCAAGAAGCCTCCGCCGATTATGGAAAGTTGCAGGCGTCGCTCGATGCGATTGCCGATCAGGCCGACGATCTCGGTCAATTGCTGGCGAAGGTCGCCGCGTTGCGCGCCGCACCGCAGGGACAGAATATTGTTGTCGTCGCCGCCCAGGGCGCGGAAAAAACCGGCGCGCTCGGGCGCGCGGCACTTTCCCGCCCCGTCGTGGGACGCATCGAGAAGGGCGGACTCGGCGGGGGAAAAGCGCCGGGTGTCAGTTTTTTAACCTCGCCGGGCGCTCAAGTCGTCGCACCGGCCGATGGCCGCGTGCTTTTCGCCGGGCGTTACCATAAAACGGGGCAAGTCTTGATATTGGAAATGAACGGCGGCTACGATCTTGTCTTGGCAGGGCTGGGGCGCGTCGATGTAAGATCGGGCGATCAGCTTCTGGCGGGCGAGCCGGTGGGTAACATGCCGCAAGGCGGCGGAACGAAGCTTTACTTCGAACTGCGTCACAACGGCAAGGGCCAAAGCCCCGCGCCGTGGTTGCAGGCCGATCTGAGGAAGGCAAAAGAATAATGAAGCAGCATCTTGCATTGGTCGGCGCAGGTCTGGTCGCGGGTTTCACCGCGGCGGTCATGCTGTTTCCCGCGGCCCAGGGCGCGAGCAATCTTTCCGCCTACAAGCAACTCGATCTTTTCAGCGACGCGTTCGAGCGCGTGCGCGCCAATTACGTCAAGCCCGTCGATGACGGAAAGCTGATCGACAACGCCATCGAAGGCATGGTCGCGTCACTCGATCCCCATTCGAGCTACATGGATGCGAAAGCCTTCGCCGACATGCAGATCACCACCAAGGGCGAATTCGGCGGGCTCGGCATCGAAGTCACGATGGAAGACGGTCTGGTGAAAGTGATTTCGCCGATCGACGATACGCCCGCCGCCAAGGCCGGCATCAAACCCGGCGATTATATCGCCGCCATCGACGGCACGCCCGTTCAGGGCATGGCGCTCGGCGACGCCATCGCCAAGATGCGCGGGCCGGAAGGCACCAAAATCACGGTCACGATTTTGCGCACCGGCGCCAAGAAGCCGTTCGACCTGACCATGACGCGCGCCGTCGTGAAGGTGGACAGCGTCAAATATCATCGCGAAGGCGATATCGGTTATATCCGTCTCACCGCGTTCAACGAGCAGACCGGACCGGGGCTTGAGAAAGCCGTGCGCGAATTGCGCGAGCAGATCGGCCCCGGCATCAAGGGTTATGTGATCGATTTGCGCAACAATCCGGGCGGGCTGCTCGATCAGGCCATCGAAGTGTCCGACGATTTCCTGCAATCGGGTGAAGTCGTTTCCACGCGCGGCCGCCATCCCGAAGACACGCAGCGTTATGACGCCAAGCCGGGCGACATCACCGGCGGCAAGCCTGTTGTCGTTCTTATCAACGCAGGAACAGCGTCGGCGTCGGAAATCGTGGCGGGCGCGCTTCAGGATCACCGCCGCGCAACGATCCTCGGCATGACGTCGTTCGGCAAGGGCTCGGTGCAGACCATCATTCCGATGCCGGAAGGCGGCGGGGCGCTCAGGCTGACCACTGCGCGCTATTTCACGCCGTCCGGCCATTCCATCCAGGCCGAAGGCATCCAGCCGGATGTCGCGGTGGCGCAGGGCGACGAGGATGACGTGTCCCGCCTCCAGCGCCCGACCGAAGCCGATCTTCCCGGCCATCTGAAGCCCGAAGACGAAGCGGCGAAGCATTCGGTGCCCGTCATTCGTGCGGCGCCGGGCAAGAAATACGACGATTTCCAACTCGCCTATGCGCTGGATCTGTTGCATGGCAAGCTCACGGTGAGCGCCGTCACGACCAAGAGCGCGGACGCGGATTGAATTTTTTGGGGGGAAAGGTCGCGATCCCGCGTCCCTTCACCCTGTTTTGACCGAGGGATGGGCTCTCTCGTTCGTCTTAATATAGTGCAGGGTGTAAGGGCTTGCGCAGCATGAAACGTCTTGCACTTGTAGGCGCCGGCAGCGTCGCGGGCTTCTTGATGGCATGCGCGCTGGCGCAGGGCCTGTCTTCCGGCGCACAGGCGCAAGGAAGCGAAGTCTTCCATCAGCTCGACCGTTTCGGCGAGGCTTACGGCCTTGCGCGCGCCGATTATGTCGATGAGCCCGATGATCGCGGCCTTGTCGAAGGCGCCATTTCCGGGATGCTTTCCAGCCTCGATCCGCATTCCAGCTATTTCGATCCCGAAATCTTCGCCGAAATGCAGGTGAAGACCGATGGCCAATATGGCGGCGTGGGGCTTGTCATCGGTTCGGATGACGGCGTTATCACCGTCATCAATCCCATCGACGGCACGCCCGCCGACAAGGCCGGGCTGAAATCCGGCGACACGATTCTGGCCATTGACGGGCAAACCGTCACCAACATGGATGTCGATGACGTGGAGGACAAGCTCCGCGGCGATGCGGGCACCAAGGTCACGGTCAACATTGTGCACAAGGGCGATGCCAAACCCATCGATGTCGTGCTCACCCGCGCGCTCGTGGCGGTGGAGGGCGTTACGTTCAAGCGCGAGGGCGAAATCGGCTATATCCGCATTCCCGCCTTCAACGATCAGACCAATGACGGCGTGAAGAAAGCCGTCAGCGAATTGAGCAAGCAGATCGGCCCCACCATCAAGGGTTACATCATCGATTTGCGCGACAATGGCGGCGGCGTGCTCGATGCGGCCATTGCGGTGTCCGACGATTTTCTGGAGACCGGCGAGATCGTTTCCACGCGCGGGCGCGATGCCTCGGATGTGGAGCGCTACAACGCGCATCCCGGCGATATCGCCGAAGGCAAGCCCATCATCGTGCTCATCAATGGCGGCACGGCCTCGGCGTCGGAGATCGTTGCGGGCGCGCTCAAGGATCACAAGCGCGCAACCATCGTGGGCATGACGTCGTTCGGCAAAGGCTCGGTGCAGACGATCATTCCGCTCGATGGCGGGCAGGCGGGCGCGCTGCACCTGACGACCGCGCGCTATTACACGCCATCGGGCCAATCCATTCAGGCGACCGGCATCATTCCCGATGTGGCGGTCGAGGAAGGCAACAACCGCCCCGACGAGCAGGCCACCGCCTTCCAGCGCGAAGCCGACCTGCCCCATCATCTGGATGCCGAAGGCATCGTGCCGCCGGGCATGTCCAAATCCGCGATCAACACCCCGCCCGATGGGCGCGAGTTCGACGATTACCAGCTTACCTATGCGCAGAGCCTGCTGGAGCCCGCACTCGCCTCCACCACGCTCGGCCCCAAGCCCAAGCCGCCTCACGGTTGATCCGCGTTTGATCGGTCGCATTAACTCCGCTCTAACCATGGGCTACGTTATGTGACGCCATGACTTTGGACAGCGCGATCGACGAAGACATTCCGGCCGCGCGCCGCACGGTGCAGCCGCTGGCGCTTGCCGCATTGGTGCTGTTCGCGGGGCTGCTTCTCCTCATCGGCGGCGTGGCGATTTTCGGCCGCGCATCCGATGGCGATCCGGTGGCCGAACTCAATCTGATGCCGCGTACGCATCGTGTTGTTCAGGCACCGCCGCCGGTTGAACCCGCGCCACAGGCCGCACCGCAAGCCGCGACACCTCCGGCGCAAACCGCGGAAATTGCCCCGCCGCCGGTGGCGACACCCAAGCCGCCGCAAATAACCGTGCCGCCCGATATCGTGCCGGACAAGATCGTCCGGCAAATCTATGCCGGGCGCGCGCTGGTGGCGGACCCGGCGCTGATCGAACAGACCGATGACGGCCCGCTTCCGCGCATCGCCGATGACGGGCGCACGCCGCTTGCGGCCTATGCCCCGCCCGTGAAGCCCGATACGCATCCGCGCATCGCCATCGTCATCAGCGGGCTCGGCATCAGCGCCAAGAGCACCGAAGCGGCCATCGCGGGGCTTCCGCCCGGCGTGACGCTGGCGTTCGCGCCCTATGCCGACGATGTGCAGAGCTGGGTGGCGCATGCGCGCGGGCTCGGCCACGAAGTCCTGCTCGAAGTGCCGATGGAGCCGTTCGATTTTCCCGACAGCGATCCCGGCCCGCATACGCTGCGCTCCGGCGCGAGCGAGGATGCGAATATCCGCAAGCTCACCTGGTCGCTCACCCGCTTCACCGGCTATGCGGGCATCACCAATCTTCTGGGCGACCGGTTCCTCGCCGATGAAGACGCGCTTTCGCCCGTGATGATGTTTCTGGCGCGTCGCGGGCTGATGTTCTTCGACGCGGGCTCGACCACGCGTTCGGCCGCACCGGGCATCGCGCGCGCGGTGGGCACGGCCTATGTGCAGAGCGTTTCCAGCATCGACACGATCCAGACCGGCATGGAAATCGACCGCAGGCTTTCCGATCTGGAAGCGCGCGCGCGGCTGACGGGATCGGCCGCCGGCACGGGCTATCTTTATCCCGTCACCGTCGAGCGGGTCGCTTCCTGGGCGAAAGGATTACCAGGCCGGGGCTTTGTTCTGGTGCCGGCTTCCGCCATTATCGGTTCGGGAAATTGACCGAACCATTTTCATGAAACATCACAATCCAAATCTGCGACACGAAGACCTGCCCTATCGGCCTTGCGTCGGGGTGATGCTGTTCAATCGCGAGGGCGCGGTGTTTGTCGGCAAGCGCATCGACCAGACGGTGGAAGGCTGGCAGATGCCGCAGGGCGGCATCGACGACGGCGAAACGCCGCAGCAGGCGGCGTTGCGCGAACTGAAAGAAGAAATCGGCACGAATAAAGCGCGCATTCTGCGCGAACATCCCGAATGGCTGGCCTACGATCTGCCCGCGCATCTGCTCGGCGTGGCGCTCCACGGGCGCTATCGCGGCCAGCGGCAGAAATGGATCGCCATGCGTTTTCTGGGCGAGGATAGCGACATCGATATCGCGACCGATCATCCCGAATTCGCGCACTGGAAATGGCTGGCGATAGAGGCGCTGCCGCGGCTGATCGTGCCGTTCAAGCGCGATACCTATGCAAAGGTGATCGCCGATTTCCGCGATCTGGCGGCGCCGGAAATTTAATCGTCGCGATAAACCTTCTCGCGGCGCTCATGGCGTTCCTGCGCCTCGATGGAAAGCGTGGCGATGGGCCGCGCGTCCAGCCGCTTCAGCGATATCGGCTCGCCGGTCTCTTCGCAAAATCCATAAGAGCCGTCTTCGAGGCGATGCAGCGCCGCGTCAATCTTGGCGATCAGCTTTCTCTGCCGGTCGCGCGTGCGAAGCTCAAGCTGGCGCTCGGATTCGGTGGCGGCGCGGTCGGCGAGATCGGCGTTGGGCGTTGTCTCGGCTTGCAGGTTCTGAATCGTCTCGCGGCTTTCGCGCAGAATTTCGTCTTTCCAGGCGAGCAGCTTGCGGCGGAAATATTCCCGCTGCTTCTCGTTCATGAAGGGCTCGCTTTCCGTCGGCTTGTAGCCTCGCGGAAGTTCTATACCCATTGATACACCCCGATTGATGGTGGCACCCCGGATCAGGCGGGCGGGTTATAGCGGCGGCGCAAGGCGGCTTCAATCATAATCCCGTGACGGGACAGCTACTGAAACTCTTGTCAGTACAAGAGGTTAATCGGTCCCCATGCTTAAGGCGGCTCAGGCCCGGTGATAGGGGTGGCCCGCCAGGATCGTCATGCCGCGATAAATCTGTTCGGCCAGCATGGCCCGCACCAGCAGATGGGGCCAGGTCTGCGGCCCGAAAGCGAGGCTGCGGCCCGGCTTCACGCCCGGTCCCACATCCAGCCCGTCCGGCCCGCCGATAAGGAACACAAGATCGCGCGCGCCCGCATCGCGCATCGCACCCAGCATTTCGGCGAAGGCGTCGGACGTCATGCCCTTGCCCTTGGCATCGAGCGAAACGACATGCGCGCTTTCAGGAATGCGCGCCACCAGCCGCTCACCTTCCTCGGCGATGCGCGCGCGCGCCTCGCGCAGCTTCGACTGGGTGACTTCTTCCACCGCGACCGACGAAAAGCCCAGCCGCTTGCCGAACACGCGCGCGCGGCCCGCATAATCATCGGTGAGCGTGCCTTCCGGCGTGCCCCTGCCATGACCGACGGCGAGAATGTGAAGACGCATTGCTAAGACCCGATCAGCGCGCGGCGGCGCGCCGCTTTTCGACCGACCACATGCCCTCGAGATCGTAGTAATCGCGCACTTCGGGGCGGAAGATATGCACGATCACGTCACCCGCATCGACCAGCGCCCAATCGCCCTGGGCCGCGCCATCGACGGGGCGCGTGCCGTAGCCCGCTTCTTTCAGGCGTCGGGCAAGATGCTCCGCGATGGACGCCACATGCCGCGCCGAGCGGCCATTGGCGATGATGAACGCATCGGCAAGCGAGGAGCGCCCGTCCAGATCGATGGTCACGATCTCTTCGGCCTTGTCGTCGTCGAGCGATTTGAGGATGCGCGAAAGAAGCGTCGTTTCGGCGGAAGCGCGTTTGCGGGCGGGAGCCTTTTTGGGCGTCGTCTTGCGGGTCAGGTTTGGGTCCTCCGTTGCCAAAGACCGCGGCCTGTTTGCCTGATCGTCATGCGGGAGATGCCGCGCTCCTTTGGATACGTCAAAGCCACTCTAGCACGGCGGAATTGCATGCACCAAGGCCTCGTCCAATACCGTTTTGGCGCGGATGGCGGTGGCGCTGATGGGGCAGCGCTTGCCGTCCAGTATGGCAAAAGCGGGCGGGCGAGACGCCGCGAACGCGCGGGACGGGCAGCGGCGCGCTTTGGCCAGGGTGTGCGAAGTTTTTGCGAAGAGTGCGGCGCGGGTGGAACCGGGCCGCATGACGACCGCAATCGGCACGCGCGCCGCGATTTCGCGCCAGTTCCGCCAGCGATGGAAGGTCGAAAGATTGTCGCTTCCCATCAGCCAGACAAAACGCACGCCGGGAAAGCGTTTTTGCAGCGCCTTCACCGTGTCGATGGTGTAGCGGGTGCGAAGTGCCGTTTCGACATCGACCACGATGATGCGCGGGTGATGCTCATATTTGTGCGCGGCGTAAGATAGTCGTTGCGAGAGCGGCGCCATGCCGATCTTCGGCTTCAGCGGATTTTGCGGCGCCACCAGCCACCACACATAATCGAGGCCGAGCTGCTTCAGCGCCATGTCGGAAATGTGCAGATGGCCCTCATGCGCCGGATTGAACGAGCCGCCGAGCAGCCCGATCTTCATGCCGGGCGACGAAGGGCCGGGCGCGTGCAACCAATCAGTCGCGGATTTGTCCATGGCCTCGCACGATATATTTGAAAGTGGTTAGTTGCTCCACGCCCACCGGCCCGCGCGCATGCAGCTTGCCCGTGCCGATGCCGATTTCCGCACCCATGCCGAATTCCGCGCCGTCGGCAAACTGGGTGGAGGCGTTCCACATGACGATGGCCGAATCGAGCGCGTTGAGAAAATGCTCGGCTGCTTTCGCGTCTTCGGTGACGATGGATTCGGTGTGATGCGAGCCATAAGTCTCGATGTGATGGATTGCATCTTCGATTCCATCCACCGCCTTCACGGCGATGATGGCGTCGAGATATTCCGTGCGCCAATCTTCATCGGTTGCGGCTTTCGCATCGAAGATTTTGCGAATTGCTTCTTCACCGCGAATTTCGCAGCCCGCGTTTTTCAGATCGGTGAGGATGGGCAAGCCATGCGATTGCAGAATTGCGCGGTCTATCAGCAGCGTCTCCGCAGCTCCGCAAATTCCCGTGCGCCGCATCTTGGCATTCAGCGCGATCGCGCGCGCCATGGCGAGATCGGCTTTCGCATGGATATAGACATGGCAGATGCCTTCCAGATGCGCCAGCACCGGCACGCGCGCTTCCTCCTGCACCCGGCCCACAAGGCTCTTTCCGCCGCGCGGAATGATGAGGTCTATCGTTCCGTTCAAACCCTTCAGCATCAGGCCAACCGCCGCGCGATCAATCGTCGGCACCAATTGAATGGCGCCTTCGGGCAAATTTGCTTCGCGCAAGCCTTCGATCAGTGCGGCGTGAATCGCGCGAGAGGAATGCGCCGATTCCGATCCGCCGCGAAGGATACAGGCATTGCCGGATTTCAGGCACAACGCCGCCGCATCGGCGGTGACATTGGGCCGTGACTCTCATAGATGATTCCGATAACGCCGATGGGCGTCGCCACGCGCGCGATGTCGAGCCCGTTGGGACGCTTCCAGCGCGCGAGTTCTTTTCCCACCGGATCGGTGAGTGCGGCCACATCTTCAACGCCCTTCGCCATCGCCTCGATGCGCTTGTCGTCGAGTGCCAGGCGATCTTTCAGCGCGGGCGAAAGACCGGAAGCCGCCGTCATATCTTTCGTGTTGGCGCTGAGAATATCTTTCGCATGCGCGCGAATAGCCGAGGCTGCCGCGCGCAACGCTCTGGTTTTGGTTTCAACCGATGCCTCGCGCAAAACGCTCGCCGCCGCGCGCGCGGCTTGGCCAAGCGCGTTCATGTCGGCATCGAGATTGTTCTCGCGAACATTCATCGGTCTTCACCCGTCATCGCCAGATCGTCGCGATGGATCATTTCGCCGCGCCCAGAATAGCCCAGAATGGTCTCGATTTCGATTGTGCGCCGCCCGGCAATCGCGCGCGCTTCGTCGTGCGAATAGGCGGTCAGGCCGCGTGCGATCTCGCGCCCGTCCGCATCGCGCACCAAAACCGCATCGCCGCGCTCGAACGCGCCATCCACGGCTTTGACGCCAGCGGGCAACAGGCTCTTGCCCTCTTTCAACGCCTTGGCAGCACCCGCATCGACCAGAAGCGTGCCTTGCGGTTTCAGCACGCCCGCGATCCAGCGCTTGCGCGCGGCTGCGGGCGTGGTGGAAGCATGAAAGCGCGTGCGGCGCGCGCCGTCGCTGATGGACGCAAGCGGATGGTCGATCTTTCCCTTCGCGATGATGACTTCGCATCCGGCACCTGTCGCGATCTTCGCCGCGATCAGTTTCGACGCCATGCCGCCGCGCCCGACGCCGGAAGTCGATTCGCCCGCGAAGGCTTCGATGGCAGGCGTGATCGCGGCAACATCGGGAATGTGCTGCGCGTTCGCATCGCGCGTGGGATCGGCGCTGTAAAGTCCATCAACATCGGATAGCAGCACAAGCCGGTCGGCCTCCATCATGCTCGCCACGCGCGCGGCCAGCCGGTCATTGTCGCCGAAGCGGATTTCGGCGGTGGCCACCGTGTCGTTCTCGTTGATGACCGGGACCGCGCCGAGCGACAGCAATGTTTTCAGCGTGGCGCGGGCGTTCAGATAGCGACGGCGTTCCTCGGTGTCTTCCAGTGTCAGAAGGATTTGTGCAGCGACAATGCCTTCGCCCGAAAGAATATCGGCGTAAGCCTCCGCCAATCGCACCTGCCCCGCGGCTGCTGCGGCCTGGCTTTCCTCAAGCCGCAACGCGCCGGTTTTCAGTTTCAGCGCCAAACGGCCGAGCGCAATCGCGCCGGAGGAAACAAGGATGATCTCCTTGCCTTCGCGCTTCAGTGCCGCCACATCGGCGCACAATGTTTTCAGCCAGCCGCGATTGAGCGCGCCGGTTGACGCATCCACCAGCAGCGCCGAACCCACCTTGACGACGATGCGCTTGGCCTTGGCGAAGACGTCCGTCATAACGCGGCCTCATGCTTCGACAAGCTCAGCATGAGGGAATCCCTCACCCTGAGGTGCGAGCCGGAGCAAAGCGAAGGCGAGCCTCGAAGGGTCATGGCGCCCAAGCCTTGTCGGCGCCGCGATTGCGTTCGCCTGTGCGCCGCTTGACGATCTCGCGCGCCATCTCGCGCAGCACATCGTCCACGCCTTCGCCGCTGACGCCGGACATGAGAAACACTTTTGCCCCACTGGCTTTTTCCAGCGCTGTGCGCTTGCGCGAAAGCTGCGCTTTTGGAATCGCATCGATCTTGTTGAGCGCGAGAATTTCCGGCTTGCCGCTCAGGCCATGGCCGTAAGCCTCAAGCTCGCCGCGAATGGTTTTGTACGCCGCCACGATGCCGCTTTGCGTGCCGTCGATCAGATGCAGGATCGCGCCGCAACGCTCGGCATGGCCGAGGAAACGGTCGCCCAATCCAGCACCTTCATGCGCACCTTCGATCAGGCCGGGAAGATCGGCGAGCACGAAATCGGTCGTGTCGATGCGCACCACGCCAAGCTGCGGCACCAGCGTCGTGAATGGATAATCGGCGATCTTCGGTCGCGCCGCCGACACGCGCGAAAGAAATGTTGATTTGCCTGCGTTCGGCAAGCCGATCAATCCGGCGTCCGCGATGAGCTTCAATTTCAGGACGATGGTTTTTTCTTCGCCGGGCTGGCCGGGATTGGCATGGCGCGGCGCCTGATTGGTGGAGCTTTTGAAATGCGCATTGCCGAAGCCGCCATTGCCGCCCTTGAGCAGCATCACGCGCTCGCCCGCACGCGCCAGATCGGCGATCAGCGTTTCGCCGTCTTCGTCGAAGATTTGCGTGCCGACCGGCACCTTGAGCACGGCGTCTTCGCCATTGGCGCCGGTCATCTCCTTGCCCATGCCGCCTTCGCCGTTTTTCGCGCGCATGTGCTGCTGATAGCGGTAGTCGATCAGCGTGTTGAGATTCTCGACCGCTTGCGCCCACACATCGCCGCCGCGCCCGCCATTGCCGCCCCAGGGCCCGCCATATTCGATGAATTTCTCGCGGCGAAACGCGACGCAGCCGTTTCCGCCTGCGCCGGAGCCGATATACACCTTGGCGACATCGAGAAATTTCATGCGGCGACCTTCTTGCGGCCGAAGCGCTCGCGGGAGAGTTCGACGCCATGGCAATAAACTTGGTGTCCGCGCGCAAGGCAATCGCGGGGGCCGGAGCCGGTGTGCTGGCAGCCCAGTTTGGCGAGCACCCGGCCCGATGCCGGGTTGTCGTGGAACCAGGCCGCGACCAGCCTTGTGGCCTTCAAATCGTGGAAGGCAAACCCGGCCAGCCTTCGCGCGGCTTCCGTCGCATAGCCCTGGCCCCAATAGGGCCTGCCCAGCCAATAGCCCATCTCGAACACGCCGTCTTTCAGATGCAGCCCGCAGCCGCCGAGATAGGCCGCGTCTTCCTTCCGCAGAATCGCGAAATTGAAATCGCTGCCGAGACCGCGCTGTTCCCCGGCGCGGGCGTAGAATTCGCGCGCGTCATCCTCCGTGTACGGATGAGGCACGCGGCCCAGATTTTTCGACACCTCGAAATCGCCGACCAAGGGAACCATGAAAGGCAAATCGCTCAATTCCGGCGGGCGCAAGAGCAAGCGCTCGGTTTCCAGTTCGCAACAGGACATGACACTTCCCTCCTCGCGAGGGAACAAAAAAGGGAAGATGGCGGACCACCTTCCCTCGCCCTGATGGGCCGCCGAAAACATGGCGGCCTATGTCTTCAGCCGCCTATTTAGCCTGCGTCCTTCGCCGGCGCGTTGGTCGCGAGCACGGATACGAAGGTGCGGCGCTTGAAGCCCGTCTTGAACGTGACGAAGCCGTCGGACGTCGCAAACAGCGTGTGATCCTTGCCCATGCCGACATTCAGGCCGGGATGGAATTTGGTGCCGCGCTGGCGAACGATCACGTTGCCCGCTTCGATGGCCTCGCCGCCGAACTTCTTCACGCCGAGGCGTTGGCCCGCCGAGTCGCGTCCGTTGCGCGAGGAGCCGCCTGCTTTTTTGTGCGCCATGGTGTTGTTCCGTTAGCTCGCGTGAATCTCGGTGATCTTGACCTTGGTGAAGGTCTGGCGGTGGCCGCGCTTTCTGTGCGTGTTCTTGCGCCGCTTCTTCTTGAAGGCAATCACCTTCTCGCCCTTGGCCGTTTGGAGGATCTCCGCACTGACCGAGGCGCCCGCCACCAGCGGCTTGCCGGGGGCGCCGTCCAGCATCAGCACTTCGGCAAAGGTGACCGTGGAACCCGCCTCGCCATCGAGCTTCTCGATGGAGATCACGTCGTCCTTGGCGACCTTATATTGTTTTCCGCCGGTGCGGATGACCGCGAACATGAGCTAAATCCTTGAAATGGCTTACAAACCGCAAAAGCCGTGGCGCTTGCGGAGCGCGGCAATATACGGAAGCGCGCTTGCGGGTCAAGCGCCAGGATGCCACCGGCGAAGAGGACACGATTTGACCACAGAGGTCTGGCCAATATCGGCTTCAGCGGGGGTCAACAAGGAGCAAGACAAAATGAAAATCCAATCCTTCGCTTATGGATTGTTTGCCGCCGCCGCGGCCGCGGTTTTTTCCACCGCCGCCCTTGCCTATACCGGTGAGACGCTCGCCAAGGATGCCAAGGTGACAGTGGAACAGGCCACCGCCATCGCGCTGGCCGCCCGCCCCGGCACGATCACCGACACGGAACTGGAGCGTGAAAGCGGCGGTTCAGGTTTGCGCTATTCCTTCGATGTGAAAAGCGGCACAGGCACAATCTATGAAGTCGGCGTGGATGCGAGCACTGGCGACGTTCTGGAAAACGGCCCCGAAGGCGCCAATCCGGATTAGGCAGGTTCGGCGGGCTTTTTTCGGAATAGCCCTGCCACGCCGACCAAGCGACATGACCAGCCCCACATAGAAACAGGTCATTTTCGCGGTGGTGGCGGAGTAGGCGAGCGAGGCCAATTGATCCGTAGGCTGACCGATCAGCATCGCGGTTTCGAGCGCGTTCTCGCACGCATCGAACAACGCACCCGCAAGCGGCACCGCGGCCAGGAACGTGATGAGGCGGCGCATATGCCCCGGCTTGGGCGCGAAGGCTTGACGCGCGGCCAGCGTTCCGTAATAGAAGGCAAAGCCGTAAAGCGGCATGAAGAGATAATCGAAGCCGAGATTGAAGCCCGCCATGATCGCGTCGCGCCGCGCGAGCCACGCAACCGCGATGCCGCGCACGGCCTGACCCGTCCACACTTTTTGCAGATCGACGGTGCCGAAGCCCGTTTCCGCCTTGAGCCTCAGATCGACAATGGCCAGCACCGCGAACACCGCGATGGCGGCCAGCGTCGTCCAGGCCCAGCGCGCATAAAGCGCTTTCACGGTCATGGCCGCCCCTCCCTTACATCCCGCCCGACAGGCTAGACTGCGCGCGAAGCAGCGCAAGCGCGAAATGCACCATGGCAGGCACGATAAACGGGAAAAGCGGCAGCGCCCCTAATTGGCGGCGGCCAGTTGCGGCGTTTCATAGACTTTCGTCTCGCCGCACCAAATCTCCAGCCAGTCATGCGCAGCCCCGCGCAGGGAATTGGCGCGGTATTTGGCGTCCTCATCATCGCGGCAATTCATCAGAACCAGGCACGCAAGCAAGCGCCGTTTATTCAGAAAATGAAATTGATAGGAGGACATTGCCCATGCCCCTTCTGTTTTTCCGCCGCCTTGCATCGGTTCCAGCCCGCCGCGGCGCGGCGGGCTTACGAATATTGGACGGCTACACCCTGATCTCAGCCCGTTGTTGCCGGAAAAACCACGCTTCACTTGGAAATTCGAAATGAAACCTGTGAATTACCCAAACAACACTCGAAGTCTAAGTTGTGATTCAACTTTTTCGAAAAACACGCTTGATTTGATGGTTGTTGTTTACTTAACGAGCTCCTCAAGGTTGCGGGTCGGCTGATGCGCGGCCCCGGCGATATTCTTTATAACTTTCACTGGATTAGGCCCAATATTGCGGCCCGATCGGCGCAAGCCTATGCCGGTTTCCTCGGTCCCTTCCTCACACGCCACGCGATAAAAGCCGTCATCAATTTGAGGGGTCCCAATCCGTCCTGGGGCTGGTGGCGCTATGAGAAGCGGGTCTCGGCGCGCGCCGGAATCGAGCATTACGATGTGATGCTGAGTTCGCGCCGCCTGCCGACGCGGCGGATGCTGGAAATATTGTTCGAGGCGTTCGATGCGGCGCGGCAACCCCTGCTGCTCAAATGCTCCGGCGGTCAGGACCGCACGAGTTTTGCAGCGGCGCTCTGGCTTATCCATCGCGAAGGCTGGGGCGCGTTTGACGAAGCGCAGGTGCAATTCGCGCGCTGGCCTTATCTGCATCTGCCAAAGCCGCATCAGCGCTGGCTGAAATTGTTTCTCGAATTTGCGAAAGAAGATGCGGGCGTGATGCCCGCTTGCCCAATGGGTGCGCGAAAGCTACACGCCGGAGAATTTGAAAGCGTGGCTGGAAGCGCGCGGTGCCGCGGGTTCGTTCCGCGGGCTTTACGACAGGCCGGGAACGGCGCCGGGAATGTGATGGTCATGCTTCGACAAGCTCAGCATGAGGGGCTAGCTCAATCCCTCACCCTGAGCTTGTCGAAGGGTGAGGGAGCAATGCACGCCAAGCTCGAAATCGGGCCGGGGATATTTCTTTGGCCGGGCGCATTCGATGCGGATGAACAAAAGAAACTGATCAAAGAGGTTTTCGCGCGTATCGAGAAAGCGCCGTTCTACAAGCCTTCCATGCCTGTCTCGGGAAAAGAATTCTCGGTGGAGGAAACCAATTTCGGGCCGCTTGGCTGGATCTCCGATGCGCGCGGCTACCGCTACGAGCCCGTTCATCCGTACACGCATCAAGCATGGCCCACTATTCCGCCGATGCTGCTCGATCTATGGAACGAAACCACCGCGTATCCCGCGCCGCCGGAATGTTGCTTGGTGAATCTCTATCGCGGCTCCGCGCGCATGGGGTTGCATCAGGATCGCGATGAAGAAGCGCTCGACGCGCCGGTGCTGTCGGTGTCGCTGGGCGATGATGCAATCTTCCGCATCGGTGGTGCTGCGCGGCGCGGGGCCACCAAGCGCCTGAAGCTCGCCTCGGGCGATGTGCTGATTTTCGGCGGGCCCGCCCGGCTCGCCTTTCACGGCGTGGACCGGGTGATCGCCGGCACCTCGCAGATCGTGCCCGGCGGCGGGCGCATCAACCTCACCCTGCGCCGTGTAAGTTTATTTGATGGTCGCGCAATCGGACGGCGAACCGGTTCCCACTTCGCCTGATTGCGCTCCGAAAAAAAGACGCCCGACCAGGGGGCTGATCGGGCGTCGCATGCGCCGTTACGCGCTGGTGCCGGGAGGGGATGACCGGCACCGGTGAGAAACCCTCACCCGGCGTGCGAGCGGGGGGGCAGTGCCTGCCAGGTGGCGGGTCTCTCACCTAATAAACTAGGCATTTGGGCAACAGGTTTCAACTATTCTTTTGATTTCCAACGAAGATGTCATGTTTCCTAGTGACAGTGATGTTTATAGCACAGCTTTGGCATGGATTTTCACGGCCTTACCCAAGCCTTCCGGCCACCCCTTCCCGCCAGTTTTCGGCCAGCGCCGGGGCGGCATGGACCCGGCGGATCACATCTTTTGAGGTGCGCGGGTCGTGGCGGGCGAAAAACGCCTCGCGCACATTGGGTCCGCCGCTCTCGAATATGCGGGTGAAGGCCGGGCCGGAATTGCCTTCCGTCAAAACCCGCAAATACCAGCCCACTTTTCCCGATAGCGTCATGACCTGCGGCGCGTCGGGGCGGCGCGTGTGGATGCCGAGCTTGAAACAGGGCCCGCGCGGCTGGGCGACTTCCAGCACCGCATCGCCCCATTTGAAGCGGTCGCCGATGGAGATTTGCGTTTCGTCAGCACCTTCGAGCGTGAGGTTTTCGCCGAAGGTTCCGGGCGCGCAAGGGATGTTGTGCTCGCGCTCCCACCATTGCCAATTATCGGCGGGATAGGCATAGACGGCTTTGTCCAGTCCTCCGTGTACGGATGGATCGCCGACCTGATCGCCCGCGATGCCGAGCGCACCCACGAAAACATTTCCGCTCACCGGCTTTTTGCCGATGGCCGAAAGAACGGGTTCGCCGTTGAACGTCCCGATGATTTTGGGCCGTGCGATGTTGACGGATAAAAGACGCATCACGCGATCCCGTAATCTTTCGCCGTGCGGTCGATGGCCGCTTTCGCTTTCGAGATGATTTCTTCTACTTCCGCTTCGCTCACAATCAGCGGCGGCGCGCAGACCATCGTGTCGCGGATCGCGCGCATGATGAGCCCGCTCTCGAAACAATAATTGCGGCAATGCGTGCCCACCGTTCCCACATCGGCAAAGAAGCTGCGCTCGGGTTTGTTGGGCACAAGTTCGATGGCCGCGAGCAATCCGACGCCCCTCACCTCGCCCACCAGCGGATGACCCTCGAACGTCTCACGCAAGCGGCGTTGCAGATAAGGCCCGATGGAATTGTTCACGCGCGACACAAGCCCGTCGCGCTCGATGATTTCCAGATTCTTCAGTGCCACAGCACTCGCCACCGGATGGCCGGAATAGGTGAAGCCATGCACCAGTTCTTCATTGGCGTTGACGATGACTTCTTCCATGCGCGCGCCCAGCGAAATCGCCGAGATCGGCTGATAGCCCGACGACAATCCCTTCGCCATCGTCATGATGTCGGGCGCGATATTATAGGCATCGGCGCCGAACCATTCGCCCAGGCGCCCGAAGCCGGTGATGACTTCGTCCAGATGCAGCAGCACATCGTATTTGCGGCAGATGCGCTGCACCTCCGGCCAATAGCTCGCGGGCGGAAAGATCACCCCGCCCGCGCCCTGCACCGGCTCGGCGGAAAACGACGCGACATAATCCGCGCCCAATTCCAGAATCTTTTCTTCCAACTGGCTCGCCACCACCGCGCCGAATTCGTCGGGCGAAAGATCGCCGTAACCCGCCGCTTTCGCACCGAACCAATAGGGTGCCGGCACTTTCGCAAATCCCGGCAGCGGCAGATCCCATTGCGGGTGCATCGGCGTCAGCCCCGAAAGCGAAGCGGCGGCCATCGTCACGCCGTGATAGGCGTAATCGCGCGAAAGATGGATTTTCTTGTCGGGCTTCTTTTGCAGATTCCAGAAATAGCGGATCAGCTTGAGCGCGCTATCGTTCGCCTCCGATCCCGAATTGGCAAACAGCACGCGATTGTGGCCCGCGGGCAAAACGCTTGCGAGTTTCGCGGCAAGCTCGATGGTGTAGGGATTGGCCGTTTTGAAGAAGTGATTGTAATAGGGAAGATTGTGCAGCGCCTCGCATCCGGCATCGGCCAGTTCGCGATTGCCGTAACCGACCTGCACGCACCACAGCCCCGCCATGCGCGTCGATGATCTTGCGACCGTCCGAATCCCAGAGATAAACGCCATCGGCTTTTGTGATAATCCGCACGCCTTCGCGGTTGAGCGCAGACGTGTCCGAAAACGGATGGATGTGATGGGCCGCATCCAGCGCCTGCCAATGTTTGGTGAGATTGTCGCCCATCAGATCCAGCGCCGCACTTTCGCAACATAGTCGTCGAACGCCGCACCGAACTGGCGGCGCATCTTTTCTTCCTCGAAGGGGATGTGAACGAAATTGGCGGTGGCGAACACCAGCACAGGCACCGCGAACATCGGCAGCGATCCCGCCCAGAATGCGATGCCGAGGCTGAACAGCGTCAGCCCCAGATACATCGGGTTGCGCGTCAGCGCGAAGGGCCCGCGCTGCACCAGCTTCTTGTTGGTCTCGGAGGTCGGCATAATTTCGGTGTCTTCGACGTGAAATGTGTAGCGCCCCCACGCAGCACTAGCCGCGCCGACAATGACCAGCGCCACGCCGAGCGGAACCATCGTCCAGTCGGAAATCGTTTTCCACGGGAAGACCGCGCTCGCCGAGCCCGCCATCGCGAGATAGATAAACATCCAGATCGGCGGGGGAAGTTTCAGCATGGCGCGCTCCCGTTTTGCGGCAAGCTTAGATCAGTGCGCCGCGCCCGGCGATGGGGATTTCTCCGCTTTCGGCTTTATATTGAGATCGGCGGCGATGGTGCCGGTGGCGGTGAAGTTCGCCAGAAACCCGTCCGCCGTCCAGGTGAGCGTGGGCGCGCCGAACGAGGCGATGTTGCCATTGATGATGACACCGCGCGCGGGCCGCTTGGCGAGTGCGGTGCGCAAATCGGTTTCGAGCTTCCCCATGTCCTTCGACACATCGAAAACAAGTTTTGTCTCCAGCGCGTTGCCCAGTTCGTCACCGGCCAGCGCGCGCATCGCCGCCAGCATCGCGTTTTCGCTGGCGACATCGTAATGCACATTCACGACACGGATCGTTTCCGTCGCGGGATCGAATTGCGGAACGCCGCGCAGATAGACCTCGCCGCACGCATCGAACCAGCCGAAAATATCCCAGCCCTGCGCCACGCAAAACTTCGCGGCCACGACCACATCCTGACCGGATGGAAGAATGTCGAGCTTCTCGAAGCGCACTTTAGAGCCACCGATATGGAGCGGCTTGTCGTGCAGGCGCTTCATCGCGAGTGCGGCCGCTTGCGCGTAGGGCAGCAGCACCGGCACCGAAACGGAGAACGCATTGGACGCGGCGGGCGCGGGCGACGGTGCTGGAAGTGGCGCGAGTTTCACTTCCGGCTCGCTGTCGGCGATCACCACATGGGCGCGGCCCTCGACCGAGATCGAAGCGGAAAGCACATTGTTGCTTGTGAACGGTCCCGCGATGGCGATTTTTTCCGGCGACATAATGAGCCATGCGGTGGGCGATTTGCCGACGCGCAGCGGCCGCTGCATCTTCATCCAGAAGCGTTTGGCCTGATCCTTGATCTTCACGGCCGATGCGATGCGCTTGTCGAGTTCCTTGAACAGGGGTGCTGTGAGCTTGTCCTCGTTCTGATTCCACAGATTGGCGATCTTCATCTTCACCGGCCCAATTTTCATGTCGGCGTTGGAGAGCGCAATCGTGCCTTGGGTTTGCGGCGCGAGTTTCCAGTCGGGGTCGAGCGCGAGCGCGGTCTGGGTTTTGGCAAGCCCGGTCGCATTGGCATCGCCGCCGGTTTTCAGAATTCCCGATTTGAAGGCCAGATGCGCCTGCACCGCGAATGGCAGCGAAAGATAAGATTTTTCCGTCCGATACGCTGCCGGTGAAATCGCCGGTGCGCGTGGCGATAAGATCGAGATGGCATTTGGCGATGGCGCAATCGATTTTCTGATTCTTCACATGCGCGATTTCGGGCTTGGTCTTTTCGTTGAGCAGCGCGAGAATTTCGGTCATGGGAATGGTGAAGGTGGCGCTGACGGTGGAGATCGGCGGCGCGGGCGCTTTTGGCGGCGGCGTGCGCGCGGGCGGCGGCGCGCTGAAGCCGCAACCGCAGAGCATCAGCGCCGCGAGGAAAATAAGCGGCCGCCGGTTCATCGCGCACCCATCGCAGCACCGAAGGCGGCAAAGATTTCGCGCGACACCGGATTTTCCGTCCAGCGCCATTCGGGATGCCATTGCAGGCCGAGCAGGAAGCCTTTCGCGCCCGGCAGCGAAACCGCCTCGACAATTCCGTCCGGCGCAATCGCATCGGCGTGCAGCGAAGGCGCGAGCCTGTCGATGCCCTGGCTATGCAGCGAGTTCACCTGAAAGCTGCGCTCATGCACGATCTTCGCAAGCAGCCCGCCCTGCACCTGCACGTCATGGGCGGGGCCATATTGCGCATCGAGTGTCGCTTGCTTGTCCTCGCGGTGATCGCGCTTGCCGGGAATTTCATGAATGTGCTGATGGAGCGTGCCGCCCAGCGCCACATTCAATTCCTGAAATCCGCGGCAGAGGCAAAGCACCGGCTTGCCCGCCTCGATTGCCGCTTTCAGAAGCGGCAATGCGGTGGCGTCGCGATGGGCGTCCTGCATCACGCCTTCGCGGGGGCTTGGCCCGCCATAAAGATGCGGCGCCACATTGGACGGCGAGCCGGTGAACAAAAGCCCATCGACCGAAGCCAGAATCTCCTCCGGCGCAATCGGGTTTTCCAGCACGGGAATGAGCAGCGGCAGCGCGCCCGCGCCATCGCGCATAGCGGCAATATATTTCTCGCCCGCCATGTGAAAGGGATGCGCGCCCACCATGCGGCGGTCGCAGACGATTCCGGCGATGGTTTTGCGGGGGCGCATGGGGTCGCCCATGGCCTAGCATGTGCCTTTATGGGGCGGCAACCCTTCGACAAGCTCATCCTTCGACAAGCTCAGGATGAGGGGTTAGCCGCTCCCTCATGCTGAGCCAGTCGAAGCATGTTTCAGTTGATCGCGCAGCCTTCGGGCACGCAGATGATGGCGCTGTCGCGGCGGATCTGTTCGGCGAAGGCATAGAGCCGGGCTGACAGGTCGCGGTCGATCTCCGGGTGCTGGATCACGGTATTGGCGATCCGCTCAAGCTCCTCGGCGACCCGCTTGTAATAGGCGACCGGATTTTCCTCGTCGATGGGTTCGGACATTGCCTGCGTTCCATTGCGGAAGGCAAGCGATAGCGCCGGGCGCGCGCTTCAATCTTGATCGAAGTCAAAATGGGGGAAAATACGTATGGGCTTTGGCCTACTCATTATTGTCTTTTGTTAGTTTCTTCGGCAGCACGAAGAGCGAAGGCTCCAGCGCCACATTCTGTTTCACATCGCGCAGCGATATCGTGGTGGAAAGGCCTTGCGCGTCCACCACCGTCCATTGGCGCAGTTCCAATTCGGGCCATGTGAAGACGAGCGTGATATCGCCTTTCTGGTGCGTGGTTGCCGAGCGCGCCTGCACGACCAGCGTGCCTGTCTGCTCCACCACGCCCACGATCAGCGAATTGTGTCTCAGATTGACATCATCGGAGAGCAACAATTTGAGCGGGGTCGTCCATAGCGGATAGTGGTCGAGCGTGTTGAGCCGCTTGTTCTGCACGGCCACCGTCGAGCCGTCCGACACGATCAATATGGGATCGGGCGGCTCATATTCGAAGCGCATGCGGCCGGGCTTGTCGATATAGAATGCGCCCTGGTCGATCTCCCCGCTCGGATCGATCTGGATGAAGCTTCCTTCCATAGAGTGCATGCCGTTCAGATAATCGCTGACGCGATCGAGATCGGCCTTCTGCTGATCGCTGAGAACGGACTGGCGCGCGGGCGAGAACTGGCCGGCGGCGGCAGGCCCGATGACGGTCGCAACAAGCAGGGCGGCAAGAAGGGCGCGGCGCATGATGAATATCTAGGTGCGGTTTGTGGCGGAATTACGCGGCGGATGCCTTGGGTGCCGCGCGCAACCCATCGACCATCAATTGCAGCACGCCTTCCAGCTCGCGCTCGAGCTTGGGCAGCGTGAGCTTCGACCAGAGCTGCGGATAGCGGAATTTCATCACGGCGGACTGGATCATTTCGGCGGCGAAACCGGCATCGGCGAAGGAGAATTCGCCGCGGCGCTTTCCATCCTCCAGAAGGCCGACAAGGATTTTGCGCTCGTTGGCGAGCATCCAATTGGCATATTCGGGGCGCTCATGCGCAATGACCGTCGCCATCTCGTAGGCGCGCGGATCGCTTTCGAGCTTGTTGTAGGTGCGGCGCAATTCCTCGAACAGAAGATCGTGCAACCGGTCGCGGGCGGGGCGCGTCTGCTGGGCCGCAAGCTTGGCAAGCTCTTTCAGATGGCGCTCGTAATCTTCGGTGGCGATGGCTTCGGCGATGTCGAGCTTGCCGGGAAAGAAGCGGTAGAGATTGCCCGGCGACATGCTGCAATCGGTCGCCACTTCGGCCATGGTCGTCTTGCTGTAGCCGAAATGGGAGAACCGCTTCTTGGCGGCCTCCACGATTTGCGAGCGGACGGAATCCTTGGCAGACATCTGAGGCGTTTCCCGTAGTTTTTTGTTGTTATGCAACCACCATAACCCTTTTTTCTAAATAATCAACAAAGCGTTCAATCTTTTCGCAACGCAGCACGAGGCCGGGATTGCCAGAAAACCGAGCAAAATCAGTCCATTACGCCCATATCGGGGTAGCGGGCGCGGGCGCCTGGGGAACGGCGCTGGCGCTGGTTGCCGCCGAGGCAGGCCGTAGCGTCAGCCTTTGGGCGCGGGAAGCCGATGTCTGGGCCTCGATCAGGGCCGCAAAAGAGAACACGAAATTCCTGCCCGGCGTCGCGCTGCCGCCCGCGATTGCGGCGACCGGCGAGTTGAAAGATCTGGCGGCCTGCGATGCGGTTCTGATTGCCGCACCGGCGCAGCATTTGCGCGAAACGCTGAAGGCGCTGGCGCCGCGCGCGGGCATGCCGGTGGTGCTGTGCGCCAAAGGCATCGAGCGCGGCAGCGGAAAACTTCTGACCGAAGTTTTGGCCGAAGCAGCGCCGCATGCCGAGCCCGCGATTTTATCCGGCCCGTCTTTCGCGCGCGATGTGGCGCAGCATTTGCCGACCGCCATCACCATCGCGGCAAAAATGGAAATCGCAATCGCGCTGCAAGCAGCATTGGGCCACGGCACGTTCCGGCCCTATGCCAGCGACGATCTGATCGGCGTGGCACTCGGTGGTGCGGCGAAAAATGTTTATGCCATCGGCTGCGGGATCGTGGCGGGGCTCGGCCTTGGCGAAAGCGCACGCGCGGCGCTGCTGGCGCGCAGCTTCGCCGAATTGTGCCGGCTGGGCGACGCGCTTGGCGCGCAGCCCGAAACGCTGACGGGATTGTCGGGGCTCGGCGATCTGGTGCTCACCGCCACCAGCCCCACCTCGCGCAATTTCGCCTATGGCGTGGCGCTCGGCAAAGCCAGGCCGCAAAATGCGGCGCTGGCCGAAGGTGTCGATACCGCGCCCGCACTGGTGGCGCGCGCCAGGCGCCACGCAATCGAGCTTCCCATCGCCGAAGCAATAGCGGAAATTCTGGCCGGAACGCTTGCCTTGCAGGATGCCATTCCGCGATTGATGTCGCGCCCACTGAAAACGGAGTAGGAAAATGCTGTTCGTCGTCACCGCCATGGACAAGGACAATGCGCTGCAATTGCGCATGGATACGCGCGCGGCCCATTTCGATTATGCGCGTGAGACGGGCTGCATCAAGCTCGGCGGGCCGTTTCTCGATGCCAAAGGCGACATGGCCGGAAGCATGATTATCATCGAGGCGGAAAATCTCGAAGCCGCACAAAAATGGCACGACAACGATCCCTACAAGAAAGCGGGATTGTTCAAGTCCTCGATGGTGCGGCCGTGGAAACCGACCTTCAATCCTCACAACATGGCGTTCTGAGATGAAATACTGGCTGTTCAAGACCGAGCCGGAAACCTGGTCGTGGGATCAGCAGAAGGCCAAGGGTGCGAAGGGCGAGCCGTGGAGTGGCGTGCGCAATTACGCCGCCGCCAAGCACATGAAGGCGATGAAGACGCGGTGATCTCGGCTTCTTCTATCATACGGGCGACGAGAAACGGATCGTCGGCATCGTCGAGGTGATCGGCGAATACCGCCCCGATCCGACCGACGAGACCGGCAAATTCGGTCTTGTCGTCGTCAAGGCTGTGAAAGATGTGCCCCGGCCCGTGACGCTCGCCGATGTCAAAGCCGATGCGAAGCTCAAGACCATGGTGCTGGTGCGCGAGCCGCGGTTGTCGGTTCAGCCGGTCAGCGATGCGGAATGGAAACACATCTGCAAGCTCGGCGGCGCGAAGGTTTAGGGTTATTTCGCGTTCAATTGAATCATTCTTCCTCCACGTCATGGCCGCCACAAGGGCGGCCATGACGAATATTGATAAATAGAATCCGAAACGACTCTAATTCTTCGACAAGTGCCGCATCGCGCGCGGCACGACACCTTCGGCCTGCATACGGGCAATTCGCGCATCGGCCGGTTCATATTCCGGCGAAATCCGAACGCCACGGCGCGGTTCGTTGTGCCGCCATGCCGCTTTGCGATCCGAAGGGATAAGCCGGGCGACGATTTCGCCCGCTTCGGCGATCAGGATGGTTTCGCCCGCGCGTGCGCGCGTCATCAACTCGGCCAGATGGCCTTCCAGATTGTTTCGCTCGTGGATATGCGCCGCCATATCAGGCCAACGCGCGAACTTGGGAAAAGTTTCTAGCTGTGCCGCTGATAAAGCACGGTTCCGTCGTCCTGCGTGATGCGGAAGAGATCGACGCATTGCGCATTGTCCATCTTGCGGCACACAAGGTCGGCGGCAATGACGTATTTGGTGGCCGTGGTCGCCGCCGCACAGACATAGCGCCCGGTAACGTCGCTTTTCTTCGGCGTGTAGGCGATCAACTGGCCGTAAGCGGGGATGATGCCGAAATTCTTGGCGTTGGCGAGTGCTGTCTTGCAGAGCTGTTCGCCGGCGACGTCGCTTGCTTCCTGCGCGTTTTCCTGAGCCTGCTCGGCCTGCACGGAGGCAAGCACCCGATGGCGGTTCGCCATCACGATCTGGCGGGCCGCATAGGCGAAATAGCCGCCCACGCCCAATGCCACGATGAAGCCCGTGATGACGACGATCCGCGCCGCCATCCATTCGCGCGAAATGGCGCGAAGCTCTTTTTCTTGTTCAGCCATGTTTTCCAAATCCCCTGAGCGTGCATTCACTTCATCGTCGGAATGACGAAACTCGGATTTTCGCGAACGCCACCCTTCGGCCAGCGCGCCGTCACCGTCTTGATCCGCGTGTAGAAGCGCACGCCCTCCGGCCCGTGCTGGTTGACGTCGCCGAAGGCCGAGCGCTTCCAGCCGCCGAAGGTGTGATAGGCCAGCGGCACCGGGATCGGCACGTTGATGCCGACCATGCCAACTTTCACGCGCGCCGCGAACTCGCGCGCCGCATCGCCGTCGCGGGTGAAGATGGCAACGCCATTGCCGTATTGATGGCTGGAAGGCAGCGCCAGCGCCTCGTCGAAATCGGGCGCGCGGGCGACCTGCAGCACGGGCCCGAAGATTTCGTCCTGGTAGGTCTTCATGTCCGGCGTCACGCGGTCGAACAGCGAGCCGCCCAGATAGAAGCCGTTCTCATAGCCCTGCATTTTGAAGCCGCGGCCGTCGACGACAAGCTCGGCGCCTTCCTTCACGCCCAGGTCGATATAGTCCTTCACCTTCTTGCGGTGCGCGTCGGTGACGAGCGGGCCGTAATCGGCATCGGGATCGGTCGGAAGGCCGACCTTCAGCGCTTCGACGCGCGGCTTCAGACGCGCGACCAGCGCATCGCGCCAATCTTGTCGGTCACCGGAACCGCCACCGAGATCGCCATGCAGCGTTCGCCCGCCGAGCCATAGCCCGCGCCGATGAGTTCGTTCACCACCTGATCGAGATCGGCATCGGGCATGATGATGGCGTGGTTCTTGGCCCCGCCCATCGCCTGCACGCGCTTGCCGTGCGCCGTGCCGCGCGCAATAGACATATTCCGCGATGGCCGAGGAGCCGACGAAGCTCACCGCCTGGATGTCCGGATCTTCGAGGATGGCGTCGACCGCTTCCTTGTCGCCGTTGACGACCTGCAGCACGCCGGGCGGGCGCGCCCGCTTCCATGAACAGTTCGGCCAGGCGCAGCGGAACGCTCGGGTCCTTTTCGCTCGGCTTGTTGATGAAGCAATTGCCGCAGGCGATGGCGACGCCGAACATCCACATCGGAATCATCGCCGGGAAATTGAACGGCGTGATGCCGGCGACGACGCCCAGCGGCTGGCGCATGGAATAGATGTCGATGCCCGGTCCGGCGCCTTCGGTGTATTCGCCCTTCTGCAGATGCGGGATGCCGCAGGCGAATTCGATCACCTCGAGCCCGCGCTGCACGTCGCCGCGTGAATCGGCGATCACCTTGCCGTGCTCGCTCGAGAGCATGGCGGCCAGCTCGTCCATGTTCTTCTCGACGAGCGCCTTGAAGTTGAACATCACGCGCGCGCGGCGCTGCGGATTGGTCGCCGACCATGCGGGAAACACGGCGAGCGCTGCCTCCACCGCTTTGCGCATCTCCGCGCGGGTGGCAAACGCGACACGCGCCTGCACTTCGCCGATGGAAGGATCGTAGATATCGCCGAAGCGGCCGGAGGTTCCCTTGACCTTCGCCCCGTTGATGAAATGGGTCAGTTCTTTCATGGGCGGGTTCCTTCCGGGCAGAATGGTTTAGCCAAGCCCGATATGACCCGCAAATGAAAAGGCCGCGCGGGGAGCGCCCCCACGCGGCCTCATCAATTTCCTCTGGCCGGGATTAGCGGCTCAGCGCGACCTTGCGGCCGTCTTCGATGCGTTTGCCTTCATAGGCATCGCCCTTGAGGCTCAGCGAGGCGATCAGGTCGCCCGACGGCGACAGAAGCTCAAGGCGCGAGCCGATCGTCTTCCAGTGGCCAACGGCCGAAAGCCCGCTTGGGCAATCCGCTCCCGAGGTCACGGCCCCGCCATTGTCGGCGTCGGCGGTGAGCGTCAGCGAGCAGGGTGCGGCACTGCCCACGGTCATTTTCCAGGACCCGGCGAGTGTGGTGTCGGCCTGGGCAATCGAGATGCCCGCGAGTGCCAGCCCCGCCGCCAGGCTGAGAATGCGAATCCCTGTCATGTGAATATCTCCTTCAACGTTTTGCATTTAGAATATATAGACGCCACCCCTGTCTGTGTAGTGACAAAAGCGCATGGTTGAGATGTTTTAAGGAGGGGCCTCGCCCGACACCCTGTTTGGCCCGAAAAGCCAGGCAGCAAAGGGGGTTATCAGGAGTGCTGTGGCCAATTGCACGGCCACGAAGCCGATCACATCTTCGGGACGTATCCCTGCGAAGCTGGGGGTGAAGGCCCGCGCGATGGTCACGGCCGGGTTGGCGAAGGAGGTCGAGGCGGTGAACCAATAGGCCGCCGTGATGTAGAGCCCGACGGCGGCCGCCACCTCGCGCCTGCCGCTCAATCCCATGATCGTCAGAAGCAGGCCTGCGGTGGCGATGGCTTCAGCAAACCAGATCTCCAAATCCGCTGCGCGCGGTTGTGCCCATCGCGATGATCTTCATGCCGAACATCGCGTGTGCTGCGAACGTGCCCGCGATGCCGCCCGCGATTTGCGCCGCCGCATAGAGAAACGCGGTTCCGACGCGCGATTTCCTTTTTCAGCGCAAAGGCGAGCGTAACGGCGGGATTGAAATGCGCGCCCGAAATCGGCGCGAAAATCAAAATCAAAACGGTCAGGATCGCGCCTGTCGCAATCGTGTTGCAGAGAAGCTGAAGCGCCACATCATTGGTCAAACGCTGCGCCATGATGCCGGAGCCGACGACGCCAGCGACAAGCAGCATCGTTCCGATGCCCTCCGCAACAATGCAGCGGAAAATTTCCTCCCCCTGAAAGGGGGAGGTCGTCTTCCGAAGCTGCGCAGCAGCGAAGGAGGACGGGTGGGGGTCCACTTTATTCGGTTGGAGCATGATCCCTCCCCGGATCGCGAAAAGCGCGATCCGACCCTCCCTTTTCAAGGGAGGGAATTGTTGCGGCCGATCTCGTCGAGGCGTGATTTCAGTTTCAACCGGTCGAGTTTTTCGAACGGCAACGCGGTGAAAAGCCGGATGCGGTTGTTGAGCATGCGGAACGTGTCGCGAAAGGCGCGCTCCTTTTGCGCGTCGTTTCCTTCCACCGAAGCCGGATCGGGCATGCCCCAATGCGCCGTCACAGGCTGGCCCGGCCAGAACGGGCAGGTTTCACCCGCCGCGTCGTCGCAAACCGTGAACACGAAATCCATTTGCGGCGCGTCGGCAGCCGCGAATTCGTCCCAGCTTTTGGAGCGCAAATCTGTTGTCGGCAGATCAAGGCTTTTGAGCAGCGCAATCGCGTGGGGATTAACCTGGCCTTTCGGAAAACTTCCCGCCGAATATCCGCGGAAATTTCCCTTGCCTTCGGTGTTCAGGATGACCTCGGCCAGAATCGAGCGCGCGGAATTGCCCGTGCAAAGGAACAGCACGTTATAGGGACGATGCGAATTCATGCGCAGGCGCCACCGCAGCAGCCGGACGCCGCGATCGGTTGCACGTCCGGCTTGACCGCATCCACGCGCGTTTCATCCGCGCCGACACCATAAGAGGTGAGCGCGCCAATGGTGTGGAACGTTTCCCAGCGCACGCCTTGCGGATCCTCGGCCCACGCCTTGTCGCCCAGCGCGTAGCAGCAATTTGCACCGCGCTCGATCAGCACCTGACCGGCTGCATCCTTGGCGCGCGCCGAAACGGCTTCAAGCTCGGCATCGCTTTCCACCTGAATGCCCAGATGGCCGAGGCCCACTTCGCCGCCGCGCGCGGAGATCGCGAAATTCACGCGCGGATTATCGAGCATCCATTTGGCGTAATCGCTTTCAAGGCGCGTGGGTTCGGCGCCGAACAGCGAGGTGTAGAATTTCACCGATTGGGGAATGTCACGCACATGAAGATGAACATGAAGCCTGTTCATTGCCGTTCTCCACTTTGAGGAAATCGCAGATTTCGGGATGGCCTCCGCAGCAATCCTGCATGAGGAAATCGAGCAGCGCGCGCATGCCGCCATATTGTGCTGCGTAGATGACATTTCGGCTTTCGCGGTGCTGGCCGATCAGGCCGGAGCGCTCCAATTCCTTCAGATGGAAGGAGAGCGTGGGCGCGGGGATATGCAGCGCCTCGCCGATGGCGCCCGCCGCCTCTCCCACCGGCCCGGCCTTCACCAGACGGCGGAAAATGGCCAGCCGCGTCTCCTGGGCGAGCGCGGAAAGGGCGGAAAGTGCGTCTTTCGATTCCATATTTCCAGAATAATAAAACTAATGGAGATGTCAAGCCGGGCCTTTGCGGGGGGCCGAGCGGGGGCCATCATCACGCGCCGATATTCGAGGACTGCCCCATGAAAGTGACGACGCTCACGCCAACCATCGGCGCGGTGCTGGAGGACATCGATCTTTCGAAGAAACTCGATGACGAACAGATCGCGGAAATTCGCGGCTGCCTGCTCAAGCATCGCGTGATCTTCTTTACCGATCAGCACATCTCACCAACGCAGCATCGCGATTTCGCCGCGCGCTTCGGCAGCCTGCACACCCATCCGCTTTATCCCGGCGTTCCCGAAGCGCAGGAATTGTTCATCCTCGACAATCACGCGACCAACCCGACCGACAATGATGCGTGGCACACCGATGTCACGTTTATCGAAACCCCGCCGCTCGGCGCGATACTCTATGCCAAGCAGCTTCCCGCCGATGGCGGCGATACGCTCTGGTGCAACATGGCTGCTGCCTATGAGGGCTTGAGCCCCGCGATGCAGAAATTTCTGGTGGGGCTGGATGCGGTGCATGATTTCGCGCGCGGCTTTCCCGCCCAGCGCACGGTGGCACAGGCCGCGGGTGCTGATCGCTATGCGAAAGCGCTGGAAGAAAATCCGCCGGTCATCCATCCCGTCATCCGCACCCATCCCGAAACCGGCGAGGATTCGCTGTTCGTCAATTACGGCTTCACCGACCGCATCAAGGGCCTGCGCCGCAAGGAGAGCCGCGCGATCCTAGACATGCTGTTCGATCACATCCAGAAGCCGGAATTTCAGGTGCGCTGGCGCTGGAAGGAAAACGCCATTGCTTTCTGGGACAATCGGATCACCCAGCATTACGCGGTGAACGATTATCTGCCGAACCGCCGAATCATGCACCGCGCGACGATATTGGGCGATCACCCCTATCACCGCTCGCGAATGACGCGCGAAACGAAAGTGGCTGCGGAATAATGCGGCTTTCGCTTCCGCTGATCGAGCCGGAGGATGTGATCCGGCATCTGGGCAAGGGCGTGCTTCATTGGAAGGCGGGGCGCTCGGCGCATGCGCTGGCGACGCGTTGGCATGCGTCCGCCGATATTCCGCCTGTCGTTCGGCAAGTTCTGGACAGCAGCGAAAAATTTGCGGGCGCGAAATTCGTCGATGGATTTCTGGAGCGCAATGTGGATCTACCCGATGGCGGGCGGCCGACACAAACCGATCTTATGGCGATCCTGCGATTGAAGGATCAACTCGCGATTGCCGCTATCGAGGGAAAGGTCGATGAAAGTTTCGGCCCGCTTGTCGGCGAATGGCTGAAGGAAAATCCGGGGCGCAAAAACCGTCTGATGATGTTGTGCGGCATGTTCGGCCTTGACGATTGCGACGAAGGATTGCGCTATCAGCTTTTCCATCGCTCCGCGTCGGCCATTCTGGAAGCGGAGCGCTATCACGCGCCAACGGCCCTTCTGCTGATCCATTCCTTCAACCCGGAGAAAGCAGGGTTCACCGATTATGCGGCATTTCTGGAAGCAATCGGAATTGCGCGTGCGCCTGTCGCGGGGCGGATATATGGTCCGCTGAAATGCAGCGAAATCGAATTCTATGCCGGTTGGGTTGCCGATGATTGCGCCGATATTTCCGGCGAAGAAAATTTCTGGCGCAGTCTCAATTCTTACGCAGCGGCCTCGCGCGACCGCGCCGAAAAAATTCTCGGCTGGATAAAACAGCGTTCCGGCATTGCGGCGTAATAACAAAAAGCCCCGGAGTTTCCTCCGGGGCTTTCCGCAAGCGAAGAAGAAAAAATTACGGCATGAAGTGCCAGTTGAGCGCGATGCGGACCAACTGCGTGGTCAGGCTGTTATGCACTTCGCAATCCTGTCCGTGTCGCAAGTGTCGCCGGCGAGATATGCCTTCTTGGAGCCGAAATCGGCATAGAGATATTCGCCGCTGACCGACATGTTATCGCTCGTCATCACTTCGACGCCAAAGCCGCCGGCCATTCCCGTGCGCGTGCCGCTGGTCGAGAACGTGTCGCCATCCGGTGTAAGCGGGGGGTCATAGGTGCAGCAATATTCGATGCCGGGCGTGTCGATGTGACCCCAGACCGGGCCCGCTTCGGCGAAGATCAGCGCGTTATCGACCGTGACGCCGCCACGCGCCAGCGCGGTCAGGAACCAGTTCATCTTCGCCGATTCATGGAGTGGAGCGTCGTCGTCGGTCCCCAGAATGCCGCTGCGCGAAAGGCTCGACAGGTCGAAACCGATTGCCGGGCCGAACACGAACGCGCCGTCCTGCCAGTTGAAACCGGCCTGCACGCCGCCGAAGGCGAAGGTGCTGTCGTAATTGTCGGTGGCGCAGTAATAGCAGCCATCCGAAAACTGGCCATTGGCCTTTCCAACACCGGCGTTCACGCCGGCATATAAACCGCTCCAGTCCGCCGCTACTGCCGGCGTTGCGAGCACTGCCGCAAAGGCTACGGCGCGCGCGATTGTCTTCAACATGGTCTCACCCTTTCAGTTTTGGAAATCGTCGCCGAGTCAGCGAACTAGATGCTTAATACAGCATTTGCCCAAAAATTACTCAGCGCGGGTGTGGATTGTCGCTGAATTGAGCAGGGCGTGCTTTCGCCGCCACAGAGGAGCCCGGTCCCAAGGGATTTCCATGGGCGCGCAGCGGGGGGTAAAAGTAAGGCGCTTCCTGAGTCGCAAGTCCCCATGAACGCCGTTGTCCAGGGAAATATCGGCCTTGCCCCCGGCACCTGGCGCTGGGCGGCCATGGGCTTTGCCGGGCTGGCGGTGATATCGGGGGGCCTCGCCATAGGCGCGCCGGGGGCGGCGAACTGGGCGGGCATCGCCCTTCTGGCGGGGATCGGCGCGGTCGCCTGTCTCATCCTTTATGCGATCTGGCCACGCGAGGGTCTGCGCGGCGCCGATGCGCGCCGCGTGGCCGAGGCCGCCGCCCGCGCCAATATCGCATGGGCGGTGACGGGGCCGGATGGCGCGGTGATCGATTGCAACGATGTCTATCGGCGCATGGCGGGTGCGGCCCTTGGCGAAGCGCCGCCGCCGCCGGAATTGGCGCTGGCGGGCGAGCCTTCGGCGGAAGTGCTCTACCGTCTTGCGCGCCATGCCTCCGAAGGTTCCGCGCGCGAGGAAAGTTTCCGTGTCGGCCAGGGCATTGAGCTTGTCGCCGCCGTGCGTCCGCTGAAGGACGGGCAGACCGCGTGGTGGATCGCGCCGCGTTTGTCCGCGCCGCAAGCAAAGCCCGCTGAAGACTCCACGCAAGCGGAAGCGCCGCCGCCCGTAACACTTTCCACGCTCTTTCGCGATGCGCCGGTGGGTGTCGCGATTGCGGACAGCGACGGGCGCATCGCCGAAGCCAATGCCGCGTTCAACGCCTTCTTCGGCGGGGCGGCGCAGGGCCAGCGCCTTTCCGATCTCACCGATGCGGGCGACCGGCAAAGTGCTGCCGATATCATCGCAAGGCCCGGCGGCGCGCCCGCGGAAATCCGCCCCGCCGGTCAGCCCGATCGCATGGGCGAATTGTTCGCAAGTGGGGTGAGCGGCGGACGCGCGATCCTTTATCTCATCGACGTGTCGGAGCAGAAGGCGCTCGAAACCAAGTTCGCCCAGTCGCAGAAGATGCAGGCCGTGGGGCAATTGGCGGGCGGCGTGGCGCACGACTTCAACAATCTGCTCACCGTCATCATCGGTAATTCGGAATTTTTGCTGATGCGCCATCAGGCGGGCGATCCGAGCTTCAAGGAAATCAACGAGGTTCATCAAAATGCATTGCGCGCCGCTACGCTGGTGGGCCAATTGCTCGCCTTCTCGCGCAAGCAGACGCTGCAACCGCGCACGCTCAATCTGCGCGAGGTGATCGGCGAATTGGCGCTGATGCTGCGCCGCTTGTTGCGCGAGGGCGTGGAACTCAAGCTGGAGCATGGCACCGATCTCTGGCCCGTGCATGCCGACGAAACGCAGATTTCAAACGCGATCATCAATCTGGTGGTCAATGCGCGCGATGCCATGCCGCGCGGCGGCACCGCCACCATCCGCACCGCGAACGAAACCGTGGCACAAGCCGCGGCCTTCGGCACGGCCATCATGCCGCCGGGCGATTATGTGCGCATCGAAGTGGCCGACACCGGCATGGGCATCGCGAAGGAACATATCGGCAAGATTTTCGATCCCTTCTTCACGACGAAACCGATGGGGCAGGGCACGGGGCTGGGGCTCGCCACCGTCTATGGCATCGTCAAGCAGACGGGCGGCTTCATCACCGTGGATTCCGAGATCGGCAAGGGCACGACCTTCCGCATCTTCCTGCCGCGCCACAAGGCCGATGCGGCGCCAGCACCCGAGCCCGAACGCGCCGCCCCGCGCGACATCACCGGGCAGGACACGATCCTGCTCGTCGAAGACGAAGAAGCCGTGCGCAGCTTTGCCGCCCGCGCGCTGAAACTGCGTGGCTATAACGTGCTGGAAGCGAGCGGCGGCGAGGAAGCGCTGGAGATCGTGCGCAATCATTCCGCCAGCATCCATCTCGTCATCACCGATGTGGTGATGCCCAACATGGACGGGCCAACGCTGGTGCGCGCGCTGCGCAGATTGCGTCCGGATATCCATGTGATCTTCATGTCGGGCTATGCCGAAGAAGCCTTCCGCCGCAACGACGAGAAGGCGGAGGATTTGCACTTCCTGCCCAAGCCGTTCGGCCTGAAGCAACTCGCCGCTAAAGTGAAAGACGTTCTCTCCGGCGCGCCGCCGGCGAAGCGGGCGGAATAGATCAATCCATTTTCACGCCGTCATGGCCCGATTTATTCGGGCCATCCATTTTTACTGGATCGCTCATACTCAGCGCATCGAAGAGATGCGCCTCGATAGTGGCCAGCGCGTCGGCGAGGAAATCGGCTTGTGCATCGCTCATGGGCGCGAAATTGGCAGAATTGGCCGCGTCTGTTTTGATTGATCTTGCTATCAGACAAACGCCTAAGCTACCAAGGCTATGAGCAGAGTATATTTGCCAAGCGAGTTGCAGACAGCTGATTTCAGCAGCACGCTAAGGAAAATTCTATGATTGCCTGAAAATAAGCTCAACACCGGCCACGAATATTAGCAATGCAAGTAACCAAAATAACGCAAATGACCAATGACGGTCGAATGGTTGGGAAAGTGCTTGGAGCGTCCTCAGAAGGTGCCAGCGCTGGGGCTTCAAATATCGCGGCCACGCGATATGCCAAAAATAAAAGAACGCGAACATAGGCGCAAATATCTGCAGCGGGTACTGGAGCAACAGTGAAGCTAATTTTAAAAGATATGGTGCAGCATCTTGTTGAATGTGACTGTGGTCTGAAATTTTTACGATGCCGGCAATAGATAGGATAAGACCAACCCCGGAGAACAAAACCGTTCGAAATGACGAATTCTGATCCGATCGCTGTTGCATCGAAAATCGCATTCGCAATTCCACGGCCTGTATCGACTCCCGCATTGGCGCATCGTAAAAAATAGGAATTTCTCTATTTTCCTCATCATCTTTGTATGTTTCGAGCCAGATAGATTTGAATGCCTTCGCATAAGCAAGTAGCCCGACACTTGAAATTTGTTGCGAAATTTCGTCGCGACGCATGGATGTGATGATTCTTCGGTATATTCCGTAAAGTGTTTTCCGCCTCCATGCTCTGTCGTCGCCATTGGTAATGTCATGCAAGTCAGTAATTGTATCGTTGCGTGGGGAATGGTGTTTGTGATGATGTCCTAAATCTTTCAGGTAAGAATAGGCTTGATGCGTAAGGCCGAACCGCAAACGATCTTGAGTAGGGCCATCATATCTTGGAGCTTCCGCGCAAGTGCGCATTTTGTCGTCGACCATAAAATCGGCCACACCATTTCGCAATAAGCGAAAACTGGATTGAAAAGAGCACTGGGCCTCGCATTGCTGTAACAGCGCAGCGTATGATTTCGAAAAATACTGTTCGATCGATGCGTCAGATGTCTGATCAAAATTAGAAAGCGATGCAAAACAGTCCCGAATGGAGGCTCTCTTTAGCCGTTGCCAACGTTCATGCTGATGGATAATGAAAATTTTCCCCGACAACGCCCCTTGATCGTCGATACGTGTGCCATCGGGAACATCGATGGTCTCCGCGACACAAACAAAAAACGCTTGGCCACCTACACCAAACCATCGTTGAATAAATGTCGGGATGAGCGCGTCGCCTGTCTTGCGATTTTGATATGCAATCAAATATCGCTTCTTTGTATCCGATCTACGAACGCTGCGTGTTCGCTGCAAATCACCAAAATGGCTGAACGACAGACGACCAGTGACGGTTGGAACCCAACCGCGATAACGAGTTTCCACAATACCCCCAATAACAAGGTGGATACCGGAGGCGACCTCAGCTAAGGAGCTAGGACGTCTTCTAGCGCCTCGTCGGATAGGCGACCTTGCTCGATCCAGCGATTGGTTTTCAAATTGATTGCCATTCCCGCTGACACTTTTTCATCTCGTGTTCCGTCGTGCCAAGTTGGCACGGTTCCCCACAGGACGTTGCTGAATGATTTTCTGGTCCGGCTGCGATTGCGTTCATATTCACTAAGACTGCCGCGCAGGAGACGAAGACCAAACCAAAATACGCACAGCGAGATAAAGATCAGCACGCTGCCGATAACAGGGCGTCCAATCTCAAGTGCTAATTGCGTAATCGACATTTGTGACCTCGATCTAAAGATAATCCATTTTAGAAACGCCTATAGCGGCCAGTCCGCTTACGCAGAAGGCCGCTCCAAACATTTCCGGTTCCCACTTTTGGGTTGATGTGGGATAGGGCAAACCCAAGTGAAGGCCCCCCAAATAAACATTACACGAACACCTAGTCAATAATATTGCTATTTCAATAGCTTGTACGCGTCACAAATGGCGCAATCGACATTTTTGCGCGAATCAGCGTTTCAATAATCCGTCCGTGCGGCGCTGGCCCAACACGAACTTATTTTGGTGTTTTGACTGAATTACAGTCACACTAAAATATTATTCAATCGCCCCATGCGAAGCTGTGCGAACGGTACCCGAACAACTTCTAAAATATGGCATACATATCAATATGTTATATAACATCTTGCAAACTAGAACAAATCATGCACATTAGCGTCATTGCGGCTCTGGCCGCTATCGACTAAGCAGGAGCGAGCGGCCATGGCGCAGGCGATTCTCAAGGTGGTTGAAAAGGCGGAAAACAACGATCGGAAGCGGGCGCTGGAGGCAGCGCTCAGCCAGATCGACCGGGCTTTCGGCAAGGGCTCGGTGATGAAGCTGGGCAGCCGCGATCTGGGGCTGGATACCGACACGGTTTCCACCGGCTCGCTCGGCCTCGATATCGCGCTGGGGATCGGCGGGCTGCCGCGCGGCCGTGTCATCGAGATTTATGGCCCTGAATCCTCCGGCAAGACGACGCTGGCGCTGCATGCGGTGGCCGAGGCGCAGAAGAAGGGCGGCATTGCGGCTTACGTCGATGCCGAGCATGCGCTCGATCCCATCTATGCCAAGAAGCTGGGCGTGGATATCGACGAGCTTCTGATTTCCCAGCCCGATACCGGCGAACAGGCCCTTGAGATCACCGATACGCTGGTGCGCTCGGGCGGCATCGACATTGTGGTGATCGATTCGGTTGCGGCGCTGACGCCCAAGGCCGAACTCGAAGGCGAGATGGGCGATTCTTTGCCGGGCTTGCAGGCGCGGCTGATGAGCCAGGCGCTGCGCAAACTCACCGGCTCGATTTCCAAATCCAACACCATCGTCATCTTCATCAACCAGATTCGCATGAAGATCGGCATCATGTTCGGCAATCCCGAAACCACGACCGGCGGGCATGCGCTGAAATTCTATGCAAGCGTGCGGCTCGATATCCGCCGCATCGGCGCGATCAAGGATCGCGACGAAGTGGTGGGCAATCAGACGCGCGTGAAGGTGGTGAAGAACAAGGTCGCGCCACCCTTCAAGCAGGTCGAATTCGACATCATGTACGGCCAGGGCATTTCCAAGACCGGCGAGCTGATCGATCTCGGCGTCAAGGCGGGCATCGTGGAGAAATCCGGCTCGTGGTTTTCCTATGACGGCCAGCGCATCGGCCAGGGCCGCGAAGCCGCCAAGACCTTCCTCGCCCAGAACCCCGATGTGGCCGCCAAGATCGAAGCGGCCATTCGCGGCCAGACGGGCCAGCTCGGTCAAAGCCTTGTCCATGGGGACGAACCGCAAACCGCTGCGGCGGAAGACTAAAGCTCGTTCCTGTTGGCATGGGAACGGCTCCAGAAGGGGCGTCTCGAACGAGGCGCCCCTTCGCGTTTCACGGGCGCGTTTTGCCCTTGGGTGGACACTGAAAAGGCTCAAAGGCTACAAGCTGGCTTATGAAAAGCCTGACCGAAATCCGCTCGAGCTTCCTCGAATTCTTCCGCGCCCGCGGCCATGAGGTCGTGGCATCCTCCGCACTGGTGCCGCGCAACGACCCGAGCCTGCTTTTCACCAATGCGGGCATGGTGCAGTTCAAGAACGTCTTCACCGGGCAGGAAAAGCGCGGCTATGCGCGCGCGGCCAGTGTGCAGAAATGCGTGCGCGCCGGCGGCAAGCACAATGATCTGGACAATGTCGGCTATACCGCGCGCCATCTCACATTCTTCGAGATGCTCGGCAATTTCTCCTTCGGCGATTATTTCAAGGAAGAGGCGATTGCGTTTGCCTGGGATTTGCTGACGCGCGATTTCGCGCTGCCGCGCGAGCGTCTTGTCGTCACGGTCTATTCCGAGGACGAAGACGCGGCGGCACTTTGGCGCAAGATCGCGGGCCTTCCCGATTCCAAAATCATTCGCATCCCGACATCGGACAATTTCTGGTCGATGGGCGAAACGGGCCCCTGCGGCCCGTGTTCGGAAATCTTTTTCGATCATGGCCCGCACATCGCGGGCGGCCCGCCCGGCTCGGCGGAGCAAGACGGCGACCGCTTCGTCGAAATCTGGAATCTGGTCTTCATGCAGTTCGATCAGCAGCCGGGCGGCGCGCGCGTGCCTTTGCCCCGGCCCTCGATCGACACCGGCATGGGGCTCGAACGCTTCACCACCGTGATGCAGGGCGTGCATGATGTTTTCGACACCGATCTTTTCCGCCATCTGATCGCGGCGTCCGCCGAAACTTCCGGAACGCGCGCCGATGGCGATCATGCGGCCAGCCATCGCGTGATTGCCGATCATCTGCGCTCGACATCGTTTCTCATTGCCGATGGCGTGCTGCCGTCCAACGAAGGCCGGGGTTATGTGCTGCGCCGGATCATGCGCCGCGGCATGCGCCACGCGCATCTGATCGGCACGAAAGACCCGCTGATGTACCGGCTGGTGCCGACGTTGGTGGCGGAAATGGGCGGGGCCTATCCCGAACTCAAACGCGCCGAAGCGCTCATCACCGAAACGCTGAAGCTGGAAGAAACCCGCTTCCGCGAAACGCTGGTGCGCGGCCTGAAGCTGCTTGACGAAGCGACCGGCAACATGCGCAAGGGCGACCGGCTCGCGGGCGAAGTCGCGTTCAAGCTCTACGATACGTATGGCTTTCCACTCGATCTCACCGAAGATGCGTTGCGCGCGCGCGGCATTGCGGTCGATACGCAAGGCTTTTCCGCCGCGATGGGCAAGCAGCGCGAGGAAGCGCGAAAGGCATGGTCCGGTTCCGGCGAAGCGGCGGATGACACGCTGTGGTTCCAGTTGCGCGAGGAATTGGGCGCGACAGAATTTCTCGGCTACGACACCGAGGACGCCGAAGGCAATATCGTCGCCATCGTCAAGGATGGTGCGCGTGCCGATAGCGCAAAAGCGGGTGATACCGCGCTCATCCTCACCAACCAGACGCCGTTCTATGGCGAATCGGGCGGCCAAATCGGCGATCAGGGCGCGATGTTTTCGCATCGCGGCGCGCAGGGCGCGGTCACCGATACCGAAAAGAAACTGGGCGCGCTGCACGTCCATGTCGTGCGCGTTACCGGCGGCGAATTCCGCGTGGGCGATGTGGTGGAGTTGCGCGTCGATGGCGAACGCCGCCGCGCCACGCGCGCCAATCATTCGGCCACGCATCTCTTGCATGCCGCGCTCAAGCGCGTGCTCGGCGCGCATGTCTCGCAAAAGGGATCGCTGGTGGCACCCGATCGGTTGCGTTTCGATTTTTCGCATCCAAAGCCTGTGAGCGCCGACGAACTTTTCGCAATCGAAAATCAGGTGAATGCGGTTGTCCGCCAGAATTCCGATGTCTCCACGCGACTGATGCCCACCGATCAGGCGGTGGCGGCGGGCGCCGAAGCTCTCTTCGGCGAGAAATACGGCGATGAAGTGCGCGTGCTGACGATGGGCGAGGATCAATCCAAAGCCTATTCGGTCGAATTGTGCGGCGGCACGCATGTGCGCCGCCTCGGCGATATCGGGCTTTTCACGATTCTTTCCGAAAGTGCGGTTGCCGCGGGCGTGCGCCGCATCGAGGCGCTGACGAGCGAAGGTGCCAGGCGCTATCTCGCCGATCAAGCCGATCTTGCGCGCGAAGCGGCGTCGGCATTGAAAACAAGCCCATCCGAATTGCCCGCGCGCGTGGCGCAATTGGCGGAAGACAAGCGCAAGCTCGAGCGCGAATTGGCGGATGTGAAAAAGGCATTGGCGCTCGCCGGACCCGCGCGCGACGAAAGCGACAGCGCCAAAGAGATTGCAGGCATCAAAGCCGTGTTGCGCGTGGTCGAAGGCGTGGCCGCGAAAGATTTGAAGGGCCTTGCCGATGACGCCAAAGCGAAAATCGGTTCGGGCGTTGTCGCCTTTGTCGCGGTGGCGGATGGGAAAGCCTCGCTGGTCGTCGGCGTAACCGATGATCTCAAAGACCGCATCAATGCGGTCGATCTCGTCAAGCTGGGTGCGGAAGCGCTTGGCGGCAAGGGCGGCGGCGGGCGGCCCGACATGGCGCAGGCAGGCGGGCCCGATACGGACAAAGCGCCCGATGCGCTGGCCGCCATCGAGCGCAAGCTCGCAGAACTGGCCGCCGCATGACGCAAGCCCCGCCGCGCGAGAGTTTTCGCCGGCGCGTCTTTGTTGCGCTGGAGGGAAGCCATGCGGGCGGCTGGGCCGGTGCGGCGATCGAAGCGACGCTGGTCGCCCTCATCGTCACCAATGTCATCGCCTATACGTTGCAGAGCGTGCCTTCCATCGAGCATCGCTTCGCGCGCGATCTGACCGCATTCGAGTTCATCTCGGTCGCCATCTTCACAATCGAATATGCGCTGCGCATGTGGACGGCGCCGGAGGACCCGCTTGTGCCGCGCGGCGGGCCGCTCAAGGGCCGTTTTCTCTATGCGTTGAATCCGATGATGGTGATCGATTTTCTCGCCATCGCGCCCGCCTATGTGGCGCTGTTCATTCCGTTTCTCGATCTGCGCGTGTTGCGGCTGGTGCGGCTTTTGCGGCTGCTCAAGATCGCGCGCTATTCGCCGGCACTTTCCACGCTCGGCTATGTCGTCAAGCAGGAGCGCCGCGCGCTGGTCGGAACGCTGTTGCTGCTGCTGTGCGCGACTGTGTTTGCAGCCGCCACCATGCATGCGGTGGAGGGCAGCGTGCAGCCCAAGGCGTTCGGCACGATTCCCGACGCCATGTGGTGGGCAATCGCCACGCTGACCACGGTGGGCTATGGCGATGTGGTTCCAATCACGGCTCTCGGACGAATCGTGGCGGCCTTCACCATGATCTTGGGGCTCGGCCTTTTCGCGCTGCCGGTTGGCATCGTGGCGACGGGATTTGTCAGCACGATCCACCGGCGCGATTTCGTCGTCACCTTCGGCATGCTCTCGCGCGTGCCGCTGTTCAAGGATTTCGAGCCGCAGGTTCTGGCCGAGATCATGGATTTGCTGCGCGCCCAATTGGTGCCGCCGGGCACAATTGTGTCGGCGAGCGGGGAGCCCGCGGCGGCGATGTATTTCGTCGTCTCCGGCGAAGTGGAGGTGGAGCTTTCCAACCGGGCGCTGCATTTCGGCAGCGGCGATTTCTTCGGCGAGTTGGCCCTTCTGCGCAAGACCATGCGCAGCGCAACGGTCGTCTCGCTCAGCCAAAGCCGCCTGCTTACATTGTCGGCGGAGGATTTCGCCCATATCCTGCACGCCCATCCCGGACTGGACAAAAAGGTGAAGCGTGCGGCGCGCCGTGCTGTGAAGGCGTTCGCCGAGGCCGACGAGATTGCGCAGTCCGAAGCCGATGCCGCCGGTTACTGGCACGACGACCAACCCGATTAGGCCGCCCGATCAGGGCTTCCAGTACATGCAGATCTTGTTGCCGGTGGGATCGCGCAAATAAGCGCCGTACCAGCTCTGCTGATCGGCGGGACGGAAACCGGGGCCGCCTTCGTCGCTGCCGCCATGGGCAAGTCCCGCTTTATACGCGGCCTCCACCTCGGCTTTGGATTGCGCGGGGAACGCGATCATCATGCCGTTGCCGAAGGTGGCGGGCTCCTTGTTGTGCGGCGGGCAGACATAAACGCTGTGATTGTCGCTGCCTTTGGCACCCCATCCGATCCAGCCGCCATCGCTGAATTTTCGCTCCTCGCCGAGCGCTCCCAGAACCGCATCGTAGAAAATGCCAGACGCCTCGCTGTCCTTCGCGCCGATGGTGACGTAACCGATACTCATGTCCCGCTCCTCGAAAACCAGGCGCGGACCCTATCAGAGCCATCGAACAAATCAAGAACATAAACGCAGGGGGCCATTGCGGAAAATGCAAGCCTCTGCCTCTTGAAGGCCCGTTTTCAGCCTTTTCCGAAGAGGTGATCGAGTTGCGCCTTCGAGGTGCCGTAACACTCGCACGCTTCGCTTTCGAGCCCTGCGCGATTCACAATCGTCACGCGCCCGCGTGTGTAGCGGATGAGGCCCGCACGCTGCAGCGCGCCCGCGACAATCGAAAGCCCCGAACGCTGCACGCCCAGCATCAGCGCCAGGAATTCGTGGGTCAGCGGGAAGGTTTCGGTGCCCGCGCTGTCATGGGCGATCAGAAGCCAGCGGCAGCAGCGCTGCTCCAGCGAATGAAGCCGGTTGCAGGCAGCCGTCTGGGCAAGCTCGCTGAGGAAATGGCCCGCGCGCTTGCGCACGAGATCGGCCAGCGCATTGCTCCGTTCCATTTCGGCGGCGACGGTGCTGCGCGCAATGCGCAGCGCGTTTCCCGGTCCTTGCACCACCGATTCCCAAACCGCGCGCTCCACGCCCAGAAGCGAGAACAGCCCCACCACGCCCGCCGGCCCCACCGCGCCGATCTCCACCATGCGCCCGTCGCGCATGGTTTTGACGAGGGAGGCAAACCCGCGATTGAAGAAATAAAGATGCTCGACGGTCGCACCCGTGCGAATCAGGACCTCGCGCGATTTAACCTCGACGAATTCCAGATGCGGTTTAAGGCGCTTCAAGCAGGATTCGGGGAGCGCCAAAAGAAAACGATTCTCGATTTCCGGCTCGTCCCGGTTATGAACCATGTCGCAAAAGTTCCCGCTCTCAGATTGTTCCCATGACCATGGCCGGACCGAAAAGGGCCGAGTCAGGCCGGGAACCCGCTGCAATGGAGCGTTACTCGCTTGTCTTGTCTGTGCGATTTCGAACTATGTTTGGTATCGAACAGAGCAAGACTAGGCGAAAACTACTCAAGCAACCGCGAGCCGGTACTTGCGGTGATGCAAGTATTAGCGGCAAAGCCGTGGGGCAGACAATGGGAAATTGCAGGGCGGCGTTAACCCCGATCAGCGGGCCATCGCGCTCTTGAGATTTTCGTCCACCTTGTCGAGGAAGCCTTCGGTGGTCAGCCATTTCTGCTCGGGGCCGACGAGAAGGGCGAGGTCCTTGGTCATGTAACCGGCCTCGACGGTTTCGACACAAACTTTTTCCAGCGTGTGGGCGAATTTGTCGAGCGGCGCATTGCCGTCGAGCTTGGCGCGATGGGCGAGCCCGCGCGTCCACGCGAAGATAGACGCGATGGAATTGGTGGAGGTTGGTTTGCCCTTCTGATGCTCGCGATAATGGCGCGTCACGGTTCCGTGAGCGGCTTCGGCCTCGACGATTTTTCCGTCCGGCGAAAGCAACACGCTCGTCATCAGGCCGAGGCTTCCGAAACCTTGCGCCACTGTGTCGGATTGCACATCGCCGTCGTAATTCTTGCAGGCCCAGACATAACCGCCGCTCCATTTGAGCGCGCTCGCCACCATGTCGTCGATCAGGCGATGCTCATAGGTGATGCCCGCTTCCTTGAACTTTGTTGCGAATTCGGCGTCGAACACTTCGGCAAACAGATCCTTGAAGCGGCCGTCATAGGCTTTCAGGATCGTGTTCTTGGTGGAGAGATAGACGGGATATTTGCGGTTCAGCCCGTAATTCATCGAGGCGCGCGCGAATTCGCGGATCGATTCATCCAGATTGTACATCGCCATGGCGACGCCGCCGCCGGGAAAGTCGAACACCTCGTGCTCGATCGTCTTGCCGTCCTCGCCCACGAATTTGATCGTGAGTTTGCCCTTGCCGGGCACGCGGAAATCGGTGGCCTTGTATTGATCGCCAAAGGCATGGCGGCCGACCACAATCGGCTGCGTCCAGCCGGGCACAAGCCGGGGCACGTTTTTGCAGATGATCGGCTCGCGGAAGATCACGCCCCCCAGAATGTTGCGGATGGTGCCGTTGGGCGATTTCCACATCTTCTTGAGATGGAATTCCTCCACGCGCGCCTCGTCCGGCGTGATGGTGGCGCATTTGACGCCCACGCCGTGGCGCAGGATGGCATGGGCCGCGTCCACCGTGACCTTGTCGTCGGTCGCATCACGGTTCTCGATGCCGAGGTCGTAATATTCGAGCTTTACGTCCAGATAGGGCAGGATCAGCTTCTGCTTGATGAGGTCCCAGATGATGCGGGTCATCTCGTCGCCATCGAGTTCGACGACGGGGTTTGCTACCTTGATCTTGTCCATGGAAAACCTCTGGCAGGAGCGCGCGGCAGGCTATAACGAGGCGTATCCCTCACGTCAAAGCAGCATATGACCGCCCCCGCAATCATCCTGGCAAAGCCCCAGCTTGGCGAAAATATAGGCGCTTCCGCCCGCGCCATGGCCAATTTCGGGCTCACCGATTTGCGGATTGTGGCGCCACGCGACGGCTGGCCGAACCGCAAGGCCGAAGTTATGGCGGCCGAGGGCAAGGCGGTGCTCGAAGCCGCCCGTGTGTTCGAAACGCTGGCCGAAGCACTTTCCGATCTGCAACTGGTGCTTGCCACCACCGCGCGCGACCGCGGCGTCACCAAGCCCGTGCTGACGCCCGCCGAAGGCGCGCGGCGATTGCGCGCGGCGGGTGCTGCAAAAACCGGCCTGCTATTCGGCAATGAGCGCGCGGGCCTCGACAATGAGGAGATTTCGCTTTCGAGCGCTGTCATCACCATCCCGACCAGCGAATTTTCCTCGCTCAATCTGGGGCAGGCGGTGCTGCTCACGGCCTACGAATGGTTCCGCGCGGGCGATGAAACCCCGCCCATGAAGATCGAACACCGCCCGCTTGCGGTGCCCGCCACGGGTGCTGAAATGCAAAACCTGTTTGCTCATTTCGAGGAGGAATTGCTGGCCTCCGGCTTTCTCTATCCGCCGGACAAGGCGGTCGCCACCGTGCAATATCTGCGCGCCATGCTGCACCGGGCCGAACTGACGGGGCAGGATGTGCAGACGCTGCGGGGCGTGATCGTTGCGCTGTCCAAGGGCAAGCACCGGCGCAAGCCGCTGGGCTAAATGGCCGACTCGCAATCTGCCCTTTCTGGCTCTATATCGGGGCCGGGAGTCCGGCTGCGGACGAAGCACTCGCCAACCCGGTCAGGTCCGGAAGGGCGCGCGATCAGCAAGCGCGCGACAGCGCGATTGCCGCGCGCGCCGTAACGAATCCTCAGACTCGCAATCCCTACCAATCCGCCCTATATCGGCCTCGGGAGGTTGGCGCGGACGGTCCAGTCGCCAATCCGGTCAGGTTCGGAAGAAAGCAGCCGTAACGAATTCGGCCCGGGTCGTGCCAGCCTCTCACCTTTCCACAGAAACCGCTCAAATCCGCGCCCCGCGCGCCAGCGGCTTGCTATAGTCGGGCCATGGACCAGACAGACGATAACGGCCTCGGGCTCGACGCCCCGCCCCAGCCCGCGAAGGCCGAAGCCTACCGGGTGCTGGCGCGCAAATACCGGCCATCGGATTTCACCGGCCTGATCGGGCAGGAGGCGCTGGTCAGGACGCTCTCCAACGCGTTTGCCACGGGGCGGATCGCCCATGCATTCATGCTCACCGGCGTGCGCGGCGTGGGAAAAACGACGACCGCGCGCATCATTGCCCGCGCACTCAATTGCATCGGCACAGACGGCAAGCGGAAAGAACCGACCATCCATCCCTGCGGCGTTTGCGAGCCCTGCGTGGCGATTGCCGAGAGCCGCCATGTCGATGTGCAGGAAATGGATGCGGCCTCGCGCACCGGCATCGACGACATCCGCGAGATCATCGAGGGCGTGCGTTATGCGCCCGCATCGGCGCGCTACAAGGTCTATATCATCGACGAAGTTCACATGCTGTCGAAGCAGGCGTTCAACGGGCTGCTGAAAACGCTGGAAGAACCGCCGCCGCATGTGAAGTTCATCTTCGCCACCACCGAAATCCGCAAGGTTCCGGTGACGGTGCTGTCGCGCTGCCAGCGCTTCGATCTGCGCCGTGTGGAAACGGGCGAGCTTGTGGCGCATCTGCGCCTCATCGCTGAAAAAGAGAAAGTGAATATCGAAGATGGTGCGCTTGCGCTGATCGCGCGCGCGGCAGAGGGAAGCGTGCGCGATGCGCTCTCGTTGCTCGATCAGGCGATTGCCCATGACGAAGGCGCGATCAATGCGGATTCCATGCGCGCCATGCTGGGGCTGGCCGATCGCGGGCGTGTTCTTGACCTGTTTGAAAAAGTGATGGGCGGCAAGATCGCCGATGCGCTGACCGATCTTTCAGAGCTTTACGATCACGGCGCCGATCCTCTGGCGGTGATGCAGGATTTGCTGGAGATCGCTCATTTTCTCACGCGCGTGAAAGTGGCCCCTGGTGCAGAAGGATTTTTCGACGGCGGTTCGAGCGAAGCCAAACGCGCCGCCGATATGGCGGCAAAAATTCCGGTGTCGGCGCTGACGCGCGCCTGGCAAATGCTGCTCAAGGGTCTGCTCGAAGTGCGCGATGCAGCCAAGCCGCTGGCCGCTTGCGAGATGGCGCTCATTCGCCTCGCCTACGCCGCTGATCTTCCGCCCACGGACAAATTGGTGCGCGATGTGATGGATCGTTCCAACCCTCCCCTTGAGGGAGGGTCGAAATTTGCGCCGCAAATTTCGGGGAGGGGTCATGCTCCGGCATCCGCGAAGGACCCCTCCCCGAAAATGACTTCGTCATTTTCGAGTTCGCCCGGTTCCGGGCTCAACCCTCAAGGGGAGGGTGTGGCGACGGCGCTTAATCACGCACCCGCCCCCACACTCCGCTCTCTCGAAGACATCGCCGCCCTTGCGCAAAGCCACGGCGCGCCGGTGCTGAAAGTGAATATCGAAAACGACATCCATCTTGTGCGCCTCGAACCGGGCCAGCTTGAGTTTCGCCCGTCCGCGCGCGCGCCGCGCAGCCTCGCGGGCGATCTCGCACAGAAGCTGAAGGAATGGACCGGCGCGCGCTGGGTCGTGACGGTGGCGCGCGAAGGCGGCGCGCCCACGCTTGCCGAGCGCAAGAAGATGGCCGCGCAAGCCAGGCTCGAAAGCGTGATGCAGGAGCCCTTGGTGCGCGCGGTGCTGGATCGTTTTCCGGGTGCGGAGATCGTGGCCGTGCGCGATGTGGCCGAAGACGAAATCGCATCCGCGCCGGAAGAAGATTCCGAATAATGGCTTCGCTTCCCGCCGGTCCCGAAATCGAGCGCCTGATCCAGCTTCTTTCCAAGCTGCCGGGATTGGGTCCGCGTTCCGCGCGCCGCGCGGCACTGGTGCTGCTCAAGAAACGCGAGCAATTGCTGGAGCCGCTCGCCGCCGCCATGCGCGATGCGGCATCGGCTATTCGGGTCTGCGAAACATGCGGCAATCTCGATACGGTTTCGCCCTGTTCGATTTGCCGCGATGCGCGCCGCGACAGCCACATCCTTTGTGTTGTCGAAGATGTGGCCGATCTGTGGGCGCTGGAGCGCGCATCGGTGTTTCGCGGTCGCTATCATGTGCTGGGCGGCGCGCTGTCGGCGCTCGACGGCATCACGCCGGAGAAATTGAACGTTGCGGCATTGCTTGGCCGCGTGGGCGCTGGCGTCGATGAAGTGATCCTTGCGATGAACGCAACTGTCGAGGGGCAAACCACCGCGCATTATCTGATGGATACGCTTGGCGCATCGGGCGTGAAGGTCACGCGCCTTGCCCATGGCGTGCCGGTGGGCGGCGAACTCGATTATCTCGACGAAGGCACGCTGTCCGCGGCGTTCAAGGCGCGGCGCTCGATTTGATACCGTCTTTGTGCTAGGTTAGGCCCATGAACAAAATCGATGAAGCATGGCAGGCCCTGAAAAAACTGCCTGCCGAAGAGCAGGAGCGAATGGCGGACGCTATTCTCGATTCCGTAGCGCGCGAACACCGCTATGTGCTCACCGAAGAGCAAGTGGCGGAAGTCCGGCGTCGCCTTCAGGACAAGAATGCCAAAACGATCACGCTCGAAGAGTTTAATGCGCGGGTGCGAAAGCTCATATCGTGAAAATCATCATACGGGAATCGGCTTATGCCGACCTCGAAAATATCTACAACTGGATTGCAAAAGACAGCCCTGCCAATGCGAATTCCGTAGTCGAGCGCATTCGATATGCCATCGAAAACAATCTCGCTCAGTTTCCGCACATGGGGCGTATCGGACAACTGCCCGGTACGCGCGAATGGGTCGTGCGTAATTTGCCTCATATTGTCGTCTATTCTGTCGATGACGCCCACGGCGCATTGACAGTTCTGTCCATCTTCCACGGCATGCAAAACCGCTGAATCAATTTTTCGGCAATTGCGCCGCACCTTCGGGCGGGGCGAGTTCGGCGCCCGCAATGCGGCCGGAGCGTGTTTCGATCCGCTTCATCGAGATCTCGATCTGCCCGATATCCTTGTTCGTCGTTTCGAAATGCGTGCGCAGATTGCCCACGCGCTCGCCAAGCCGCTTCACATCCATCAGCAACTCGCCGACCTCTTTCTGGATGAGGTGCGCCTGTTCGCGCATCTTCGCATCGCGCATCAGTGTCTGGATCGTGTTGATCGCCAGCATGAACACATGCGGCGAAACGATCACCACCTGCATGCGGCGGGCCTGCTGCACAACATCTGCGAAAGATGTGTGAAGCTCGGCATAGACCGATTCCGACGGCACAAACATGATCGCGGGCGTCTGCACCTCGCCGGGGATGAGATATTTCTCGGCGATGTCCTTCACATGCTTGAGCACATCGGCCTTCAGCCGCGCCGCCGCGGATTTCCGTTCCTCGTCGCTGCCGAGTCCGCGCAGCGTTTCGAAAGCCTCCAGCGGGAATTTGGAATCCACCACGATCACGCCCTGAACATTGGGAATGCGGATGATGCAATCGGGCCGCTTTCCGTTGGATAGCGTGTATTGAAAATCGTAATGCGTCGGCGGCAACTGATCGGCGACGATGGCTTCCATGCGCTCTTGGCCAAAGGCGCCGCGCGATTGCTTGTCGGAAAGAATTTCCTGCAAGCTCACGACCTGACCCGAAAGCGATGCGATATTCTTCTGCGCTTCGTCGATCACGGTGAGCCGCGTTTGAATCCCGCCCAATGTTTCGGCGGTCTTGGTCGCCGTTTCCGTCAGCGTATCGCCGACCCGCTTGTTCAGCCGCTCCATCGCTTCGGATATCGTCTTTTGCAGGGCCGCTTGCGCCTCGATGGTCTGCTGGAAGCGTTCGGAAATCGCGCCTTGCTGGGCCATCACGCTATCCAGCCGCGTGTCGGGCGTGAGCGCATCGGCAGGCCGCCGCCGCAAGGCAAACGCCACGATCGCGGCGGAAACAACCAGCGCAACGGCCAAAACGATGTAAGCGAAATCCATGTAATTCCCGTTCCCTTGACCGGCGGCGAGGCCTCGCCTATCTCCGGCCCATGAGTGTGCGCCCCATCCTTACCGCGCCCGATCCCCGCCTCAAAGCGGTGTCGGAGCCCGTGGCCAGAGTAGATGATTCGATCCGAAAGCTGGTCGCCGACATGCTGGAAAGCATGTACGCGGCCAATGGCATCGGGCTGGCGGCGGTGCAGGTTGGGGTGCCCAAGCGCGTGCTGGTGATGGACCTCGCCCAGCAGGAGGGCAAGAAGGAGCCGCACGCCTTCATCAATCCGAAGATCGTGTGGGCGTCCGACGAGATGGTCACGACGGAGGAAGGCTGCCTTTCGGTGCCCGAAATCTGGGACGATGTGAAGCGCCCCGCCCGCATCCGCGCCGAATATCTGGACGAGCGCGGGCACAAGCAGGTGCTGGAGGCCGATGGGCTGCTCGCCTGTTGCCTGCAACATGAGATGGATCATCTGGACGGCGTGCTGTTCATCGATCATCTGTCGCGGCTGAAGCGCTCGATGGCGCTGAAGAAACTCACCAAGGCCAAGAAGCTGAAAGACGCGGGGTAGCCCTCATGCTTCGACAGGCTCAGCATGAGGGTTATGCGGCGTCCTTCACCCTGAGCTTGTCGAAGGGTGAGGCGAAATGAGTCTGCGCCTTGCATTCATGGGCACGCCGGATTTTGCAGCGCCCACGCTTGCCGAACTGGTGGGGCAGATCGCCGCCGTCTATACGCAGCCCGCGCGGCCGAAGGGACGCGGGCTCGCGGCCGAGCCTTCGCCGGTTGCGAAATTGGCCGGGGCCTATGATCTGCCGCTTTTCACGCCCGCCACATTGAAAGACGCGGCCGCGCAAAAAGAATTCGCCGAACTCAATCTCGATGCCGCGATTGTGGTGGCTTATGGATTGCTGCTGCCCAAGGCGATACTCGATGCGCCGCGTCTGGGCTGTTTCAATCTGCATGGCTCGCTTCTGCCGCGCTGGCGTGGTGCCGCACCCATCCAGCGCGCCATTATGGCGGGTGATGAAGAAACCGGCGTGATGGTGATGCGGATGGAGGAGGGGCTCGATACCGGCCCCGTGCTGATGGCGGAGCGCACATCCATCGGCCGCAAAACTTACGGCGAATTGCATGACGAGCTTTCGCGGCTGGGCGCGGATTTGATGGCGCGCGCGCTGGCGGCACTCGAACGCGGCAGCATTGCGGAAAAACCGCAAGCCGCCGATGGCGTCACTTACGCCAAGAAGATTTCCAAAGAAGAGGCGCGCATCGACTGGGCGAAATCGGCGCGCGAAATCGATTGCCTGATCCGCGGGCTTTCGCCCATGCCGGGCGCGTGGAGCGAGGCGGGTGGTGAGCGGATCAAGATTCTCTATGCCGAGCCGGCGGCGGGCAACGGCACGCCCGGCGAGATTCTTGACGACAAATTGACCATTGCCTGCGGCGAAGGGAGCTTGCGTCTGCTACGCTTGCAGCGCGCGGGCCGTGCGCCGATGGAAGCGGGCGAATTCCTGCGCGGGTTCAAATTGCCGCGCGGCGCGAAACTTTGAGGGTTCTCATGGCGAATATTTTTCAGCGCTTCTTCCGCGAATGGGCTATCGAGCGCCGCCGCAAGGCCGAACGCGCGACGGTCGATCTCAAGGGCGAGGAGATCGTCTATACGCGCCGCCGCCGGCCGCAGCGCATGGCGTGGAAAGATATTGTCAGGATCGATGCGGGTGTTGTGGCGCTGGTGTCCGGCGATCTTTTCAAGGTCGCGATTGTTTCGGAAAAAATGCGTTGGGAGATCGATGAATTCGTCGATGGCTTTGCAGCGCTCGAAGCGGAGATTTTCAAGCGCTTTCCGTCCGTGCACGACAAATGGCTGGAGCTGCACCGCGCACATGCCCATCGCGACATTCTGGAAACGCTGTGGAAGCGTGAATAGATGCCGCGTTATCGCCTGACGCTGGAATATGATGGCGGCCCCTTCGCGGGCTGGCAGCGGCAGGACAACGATCCTTCAATACAGGCGGCAATCGAAGACGCGATTTTCAAACTTTCTTCCGAACATGTGACCGTCACCGGCGCGGGCCGCACCGATGCGGGCGTGCATGCGTTCGGCCAGGTGGCGCATTTCGATCTGGAAAAGGAATTTCCGCCGGACAAGATTCGTGACGCGCTGAACCATTATCTGAAACCAGATCCGGTCGCGGTGATCGAGGCGGCGGTGGCAGCACCCGATTTCCACGCGCGATTTTCGGCCATCGCGCGGCATTATCTTTATCGCATCGTCTGTCGCCGCGCCCCGCTTGCGCTGGAGCGCGGCCATGCCTGGCATGTGATGCGCGATCTCAATGCAGGTGCGATGCACGATGCCGCGCAAACATTAATTGGCAATCATGATTTCACCACCTTCCGCGCGTCGGAATGTCAGGCCAAATCGCCGGTCAAGACGCTCGACAAACTGGATGTGCGCCGCGACGGCGATGAAATCCGCATCACCGCTTCGGCGCGCTCGTTTCTGCATCATCAGGTGCGCTCCATGGTGGGAACGCTGAAGCTGGTGGGCGAAGGCAAGTGGAATGCGAAGATGGTGGCGGCAGCACTCGCCGCCCGCGACCGCGCGCAATGCGGAACGGTTGCCCCGCCCGATGGGCTTTATCTGGTGAAGGTCGATTATCCCGGCGGCGCGGAAAAATAATCCGCCAGAATCGCTTCGTAGATATCGGCGAGCAACGCGATCTCCGCCACGGGCACGCATTCATTCGCCTTGTGCATGGTGGCGCTCGCCAGGCCCAGCTCGGCGACCGGGCAATGATCCTTGATGAAGCGCGCATCCGATGTGCCGCCGCCGGTGGAGAATTTCGGCAGCGCCCCCGTCACGCGCTTGACCGAATTGCTCAGGATTTCGGTAAAGGCGCCGGGCTTGGTGAGGAAGGCCGTGCCCGACACGCTCACATCCATGCCGATTTCGCCGCTCATCTCGCTCGCGATTTTCCTGGCTTTCTGCTCGACGCGGCGCAGCAAGGATTCCGGCGTGTGCAAATCGTTGAAGCGGATGTTGCAGGCGGCGGTCGCCTCGGCGGGCGAGACGTTGGACGCCGCATTGCCCACATCGAAGGTGGTGAACACAAGCGTGGAAGGCTCGAAATGCGCCGTGCCGGAATCGAGCGGCTCGGCGGCAAGCTGCGATACCAGCGTCGCCAGAACGGGAATGGGATTAAGCGCGTTCTGCGGATAGGCCGTGTGGCCCTGCACGCCATGGGCGCGCAAACGAATCTGCATGCTGCCGCGCCGCCCGATCTTGATCGTGTCGCCCGCGCGCGCCGCCGATGTCGGCTCGCCGACGAGGCAATGATCGGCGCGCTCGCCTTTCTCCGCCATCCATTCGAGAACTTTTTTCGTGCCGTTGATCGCGATACCTTCTTCATCGCCGGTGATGAGAAGGCTGATCGAGCCTTTCAATCCCTTGGCGATGTGGCGCGCCGCGGCCGCCGCGAACGCCGCCACCGCCGATTTCATGTCGGACGCGCCACGCCCATATAAAACGCCGTCGCGGATTTCGGCGGCGAAGGGATCGCTCTTCCACAATTTCGCATCGCCCGGCGGCACGACATCGGTGTGACCGGCGAAGCAAAAATTCGGCGCGGCGTTTCCGATGCGCGCATAAAGATTTTCCACATCGCCGAAGCGCAAACGATGGCAGGCAAAGCCGAGCGGCTTGAGTGCCGATTCGAGCACAGCCAATGCGCCGGCATCTTCCGGCGTCACCGATGGGCAGCGGATCAAATCTTGCGCGAGTTTCACCGGATCGGTCACGGCCTAATCCCGCAGCAATTCGTTGATCGAGGTTTTGGCGCGCGTCTTTTCATCCACGCGCTTGACGATCACCGCACAGTAGAGCGAAGGCTGATCGGGTCCGCGCGCTTGTGTGCCCGAAACCACCACCGAATAGGGCGGCACGCGGCCGTAAAAGATTTCGCCGGTCGCGCGGTCGATGATCTTGGTCGATTGGCCGAGATAGACGCCCATCGAAAGCACCGAGCCTTCGCCCACGATCACGCCTTCGGCCACTTCGGCGCGCGCGCCGATAAAGCAATTGTCTTCGATGATGACGGGCGCTGCCTGAAGCGGCTCCAGCACGCCGCCGATGCCGGCACCACCCGAGATATGGCAATGCGAACCGATCTGCGCGCAAGAGCCGACAGTCGCCCATGTATCGACCATCGTTGCCTCGCCCACATAAGCGCCGATGTTCACGAAGCTCGGCATCAGCACCACGCCCTTGGCGATGTAGGCCGAGCGGCGCACGATCGCGCCCGGCACGGCGCGAAAACCGGCCTGCGCGAAATTTCGCTGAATCCCAGCCGATGAATTTGGACGGCACTTTGTCCCACCAATCGGCCCCGCCCGGCCCGCCCGCGATGGCTTCCATGTCGTTGAGCCGGAAGGACAGCAACACCGCTTTCTTCAGCCATTGATGCACATGCCATTCATCCTTGAATTTCTCGGCAACGCGCAAGCGGCCGGAATCAAGCCCGTCGAGCGCGGCATCCACCGCCTCGCGAATCTCGCCCCTGGTTGCGGCGTTCAGCGTGTCGCGCTGTTCCCACGCCGCGTCGATGATCTGTTCAAGCGTCATGTTCAAATCCTGCCATCGTCAATTTTGATTGCATGCAAAAATTCCGCAAGGTCCCCGATTTCATAATGGATATGTTGCGGTTCGGCGCGCGGATGCTCCGGCCCCTGTTTCGACCATTCCGAGCCGTTCTTCAACCACACCGTCGTCATGCCAAGGTCATGGGCGGGCACCAGATTGCGCGCCACATCTTCAAACATCGCCGCGCACGCGCCCGCAACGCCGCAACCGGCAAGAACCGCGCGGTAGGATTGCGGATCGGGCTTGGGCCGGAAGCCGAGCTTTCGAATGTCCCACACCGTATCGAAATGGGCGCTAAGCGAAAGCCGCTCCAGCACGCGGGCGGCATGTCCGCCGCAGCCATTGGTGAAGACGATGCGCTTGCCCGGCAGCCGCGCTATGGCGCTTGCGAGCGAAGGATCGGGCGCCAGCACCGAAAGATCGATGTCGTGCACGAAGGCGAGGAATTCTTCCGGGTCCACGCTGTTCATCCGCATCAGCCCGTTCAGCGTGGTGCCGTGATCGCGGTAATAGGTTTTCTGGATGCGGAAGGCTTCTTCCTCGCCCACGCCGAAGAATTTGCGAATGAAGGCGGACATGCGCGCATCGATCTGCGCGAACAGATCGGCGCGCGCCGGATAAAGCGTGTTGTCGAGGTCGAAAATCCACGCCGCGACATGGCGGAAATCGGCCCCGGAAAGCGGGTCTTTTTGGGCAATCTGCATGGGGCGGAACATGGGCAAAAGAGCGGCGTTAAGCAAGTCCACCCGCCAATACTGCATATTAATGCGATCTTTCGCTAACCAAATGCCTTTAACGCTCCTTAAGAGAACCTTGACGACAATGGGCCCGTCACATGAGGGGCGCGCGTTATGAACTCTTATCACCGCCGCGGTAGCGAGGAGCAGGACGTTCTCAGTCAGGACGATATTTTGCGCGTGTTGCGCGCGCGCGACCGCTCCAATGACGAGCTGGCGCGGCGAAGCGACATCGGCGCGGATGTGGTGCTGGTGCTGGCGAGCGAGGGCAACGCCGTGGTGCGCAAGGCGCTGGCCGGAAACCCCGCGACGCCCCCGGACGCCAACCGGCTTCTCGCCGATGACGCCGACGCCGAGGTCCGCACCGAGCTTGCGCGCAAGATCGGCAATCTTTTGCCGGAACTTTCGAAGGAGCAGAACCAGAATCTGCGCGATATCACGCTCGAAACGCTGGAGTGTCTCGCGCAAGACCAGCTTCCCCGCGTGCGCCAGATGCTGGCCGAGGAAATCAAATCGCTCGATTGCGTGCCCAAGCACATCGTCGATAAACTGGCGCGCGATGTGGAAGTGGTGGCCGCACCCATTCTGGAATATTCGCCGCTCCTTACCGATACCGACCTGATCGACATCATCACCACGGCCGAGGCGCGCCATGCGCTCACGGCCATCGCCAAGCGCCGGCCGCTCAGCGAGAACGTGTCGGATGCGATTGCCGGCGCGCTGGATATTCCCTCGGTGGCGGCGCTCCTGAACAACGACCACGCGCAAATCCGCCAGCAGACATTCGACAAGATCGTCGATCACGCCGAAAAGATTCGCGACTGGCATCAGCCGCTGGTGCTGCGCAACGATCTCTCGCAAGCCGCCGTCAAACGCATCGCCAGTTTCGTCAGCGCTTCGCTGATCGAAAAACTTTCCTCCGTTCACAAGCTCGACGGCGAAACGCAAAATTTTCTGCGCCGCCAGATGAAGGAACGGCTTGTCGCCGAAGAGGCAAATGAAGATGCCGATGCGAACGCGCCCGTGAGCGAAGTGCAGGCGCGTTTTCGCGCGGGAAAACTCGATGACGCCTACATCATCGATGCCACCCAGCAGGGCCGCCGCGAAATCGTCACCGAAGGCCTGTCGCTCTTGAGCGATGTGACGCCCGATACCGTGCATCGCATTTTCCAGTCGATGTCGGGAAAGGCCGTGACCGCGCTTGTGTGGCGCGCGGGGCTATCCATGCGCGTCGCGTTCAAGATTCAGACTTATCTGTTGCGCCTGCCCGCCCGCGATCTTGTGCCCGCGCGCGAGGGCGTGCAATTCCCGCTGACCGAGGATGAAATGCGCTGGCATCTGGGTTATTTCGGCGTGGACGCGTAACAGCGCGGCGTCAATCCGCCGTAATCATCGTTCCCGCGCCGTGCTCGGTGAACAGTTCCAGCAGCAGCACATGGGGAATGCGCCCGTCCAGAATGACGGCGGCTTTCACGCCCGCCGCCACCGCGTCGATGGCGGTTTCGATCTTGGGAATCATGCCGCCGGAGATCGTGCCGTCCGCGATCAGCGCGCGCGCCTCGCTCACCGAAAGCCGCTGAATCAGCTTGCCTTCGCGATCGAGCACGCCTTCGACATCGGTAAGCAGCAACAGACGCGCAGCGCCCATCGCGCCGGAGACAGCGCCCGCAACCGTATCGGCATTGATGTTGAAGGTTTCGCCCTTCCGGCCCACGCCGATGGGCGCGACAACAGGAATAAGGTCCGAGCGCGTAATCATGCGCAGCACTTCGGGGTTCACTTTTTCGGGCTCGCCCACGAATCCCAGATCGACCTGCTTGCGCTCCAGCGTTTGGGGATCGAGCTTGTAGCGTTCGAGCTTGCGGGCGACGACGAGATTGCCGTCCTTGCCCGAAAGGCCCACCGCGCGCCCGCCCGCCGCATTGATGCCGCTGACGATCTGCTTGTTGATGGAGCCGGTCAGCACCATCTCCACCACTTCGACGGCCGCCGCATCGGTCACGCGCAAGCCATCGACGAAGGTTGATGGAATGCCGAGCTTGGTCAGCATCGAGCCGATCTGCGGCCCGCCGCCATGCACCACAATGGGCTCGATGCCCGTTTGCTTCATCAGCACGATGTCTTGCGCGAAATGTTCGCTGACGCCGCCTTCCATGGCGTGGCCGCCATATTTCACCACAACCGTCTGGCCGTCATAATTCAGAATGAAGGGCAGCGCCTCGACCAGCACCCGCGCGGTGGAGCGCCAGCGCGCCATCACGCGCAGGTTCCGGTCCTGGGTTGAGTCGTCCTGCAGGGCCATGGGCGGGCCTCTCAAAAATCGCGGGCCTTATAGCCCAAAGATCAGCATGCAGCCAGCGCCGCGATGTGCAACCGCAAATCCTCAAGGCCCTCGCCGGTCAGCGCCGATGCGCCGAAAATCGCGGGGTAGGCGGCCGGATGAAGGGCAAGCGCGCTCTCCACTTTTTTTTGCGTTGCCGCGCGTTCGGCGGGTTTGAGCGTGTCGGTCTTGGTTAGCGCCACCACGTAGGAGACGGCCGCCCGGTCGAGCAGCGTCATCGCCTGGCCGTCGATGGGCATGAGGCCGCGGCGCGAATCGATTAAAAGAATGACACGGCGCAAAGCCTGCCGCCCGTTCAGATAGGCGAAGATCGCCTGCTGCCATTGCTCGGCCAGCGCCTTGGAAGCTTGCGCAAATCCATAGCCCGGCAGATCGACCAGCATCAGCGCGCCGCCGAGCCTGAAGAAATTTATCTGGCGCGTGCGGCCGGGCGTTTGCGAAACGCGCGCCAGCGATTTCCTGTTGGTCAGCGCGTTGATGAGGCTCGATTTTCCGACATTGGAGCGGCCCACGAATGCCACTTCGGGAAGATCGCCCGGCGGCAGCGCGTCGGTCGCGCCGAACACGAAGTCGCAAGGCCCCGAAAAGAGGCGGCGTGCCGCTTCGCTTTCTTCGCTCACTCGCCCGCCGTCAGCCGCTTCAGAAACGCGGGCGGCTTCAGATTCTCGAACAGATGCACCTTCACACCCTGCCGCCGCATGATGACGTATTGCTGCGTGACGGAGAGAAGATTGTTCCACGTCCAGTAGATCACCAATCCCGCCGGAAATGTCGCCAGCATGAAGGTGAAGATCAGCGGCATGAAGGCGAACATGCGCGCCTGTACCGGATCGGCGGGCGCGGGGTTCATTTTGGTTTGCAGCCATTGGGTGCAGCCCATCAGCACCGGCCAGATGCCGATGGAGATAAACGCCGGAATGAACGCGGGCGGATGAAACGGCAGCAAGCCGAACAGATTGACGATGGATGTCGGATCGGGCGCGGACAGATCGTGAATCCAACCGAAGAACGGGGCCTGTCGCATTTCGATGGTGACGAACAGCACTTTATAAAGCGAGAAGAACACCGGAATCTGAAGCAGCATCGGCAGGCAGCCGGAAACCGGATTGATCTTCTCCCGCTTGTAAAGCTCCATCATCTCCTGCTGCTGGCGCACTTTATCTTCGGGGAAGCGCTGCTTGAGCTTCTCCATTTCGGGCTGCAGCTTCTTCATCCGGCTCATGGATGTGTAGGACGTATTGGCGAGCGGGAAGAAAATCACCTTGATGACGACGGTGAGCAGCAAAATCGCCACGCCGAAATTGCCGAAATAGCGATAGAACAGATCGATCAGCAGGAAGATCGGTTTGGTCAGAAACCAGAACCAGCCCCAATCGATGGCAAGATCGAATTTCTCGATGCCGCCCTTGTTTTCGTAATCGCGGATGATGGAGACAACCTTGGCGCCCGCGAACAGCCGATGGCTGATCGTCGCACTCGCGCCGGGCGCCACGGTGACGGGATTGAGGCGATAATCGGAAAGATAGGTCTTCGCATCGTCATTCCCCGTGACGCGATATTCGCCGGAGAATTGCGCGTTCTGATCGGGGATCGCCGCCGCCATCCAGTATTTGTCGGTGATGCCGAGCCAGCCGCCGGTGGAATCGAAATTCTGCGCCTCGCCGGGTTTCAGCCCGTCATATTTGGTGTATTTGGCCGAGCCGCCCGCAACACCCACAAAGCCTTCATGCAGTACCCAATAATGCTGCGTCTTGGCCACGCCCTTGCGCACCACCGAGGCGAAAGGAAAAAGCGTGACCTTCGCGCCGCCCGCATTCTTCACATGATCGGCGATGGTGAACATGTATTGCTCGTCCACCGAAATCGTCCGCGTGAAATCGAGCCCCGCGCCGTTGTTCCATTCCAGCGTCACCGGATGGCCGGGCGACAGCACCGTGCCGCTTGCAAGTTTCCACGGCGTATCGCTGCCGGGAACCGCCACATGCGAGCCGGGTTTGGCCAGCCATCCCGAATAGGCGAAGTATGGATATTGCGTGCCTTCGGGCGCGAACAGCGCGATCTCCGGGCTCTTGGGATCGATCGTCTCGTGGTAGCGCTTGAGTTTCAAATCGTTGAACTGCGCGCCCTTCAGCCGCAGCGAGCCATCGACCGTCGGCGTGTCGATGCGCACCGATGGGCCTTCGGCTTTCAACGCATCGGCGCGGCTCATGCCCGTTGCCGACAGCCCGCTCACTTCGGGCGCGTTTGGCGCGGCACTGTTGGTCGTGACCTGTCCGGGATGTTGCGGGTGGTCGGCCTTCATCTGCGGCATGCCGACGAAATATTGCCAGCCGAACAGCACAGCCGCCGACAGCACGATTGCAAGAATCAGATTGCGATTGTCGTTCATGTCTCTCTATCCGGCCGGCGGCACGGGATCGAAGCCCGACGATCCGCCGAGCCAGGTGATGGGATGACAGCGCGCGATGCGCGCCGCCGCGAGTGCGGTGCCCTTGATGGGCCCATGGGTGTGCAGCGCTTCGAGCGCATAGACCGAGCAGGTCGGCTGAAAGCGGCACGATGACGGAAGCACCGGCGAGATGCAGAGCCGATAGAACCGGATCGGCAGCACAAGCACCTCAACCGCGGCGCGGCGCAGAATCGTCATCAGATGCTTCGTCACCGAAGCCCTCCGCTGTTCGACCGGCCGAGTTTGGCGTGGGCCGCGTGAAGCGCGCTTGTGAGGTCCGCGAGCAGCCCGTCGAAACTGGCCCTCAGGGTCGCCGTGCGCGCGACGAGAACATAGTCATTGCCCGCCTCGCCCAAAAGGGGAAGCAAGGCCGCAGCCGCGGCCCGCAGCCTGCGCTTGGCGCGATTGCGCTCGACCGCGCCGCCCACCTTGCGGCTGGCGGTGAATCCCACCCGGATATGGCCCGTTTTGGGCTCCGGTGTGGGGCACATTTCCAGCGTCAGGGCGGGCTTGGAGCAGCGAATGGTGCCCGCCGCGCGCAGAAAATCGGCGCGGACCTTCAAGCGATCCATTGCGAGTTTAGGCCGAGAGCTTCTTGCGGCCATGGGCGCGGCGGCGCGCCAGCACCTTGCGGCCGCCCTTGGTGGCCATGCGCGCGCGAAAGCCATGACGCCGCTTGCGGACGAGGCGGCTTGGCTGATAGGGGCGTTTCATGGCCTAAACTCCTGTAGGCAGACGGGCCTGCCGGAAGGGAGCCGGTATCTAAAGAGAGGCTCCGGGCCTGTCAACCGCCGCAACGGCCCCGCTATGATACGGGGATGGATGGCGAAATTCCCCCCGCGCCGAAGGCCCAATGGCGGCGTTTTGTGCCGCTTTTGCTGCTGCTCGCGGGGCTGACGGCTTTTTTCGCGGCTGGCCTTGAGCATCAACTCACACTGACGGCACTCAAGGAGCATCGCGAGGCGCTCGGCGCATGGGTGGCGGCACGGCCCGTCTTGTCGGCGGCGATCTTCGTCATTGCCTATGTGGCCGCGGTGGCCTGCTCGATACCGGCGGCTTCGCTCATGACGCTTGCGGGGGGATTTCTGTTCGGAACATTCGAAGGCGGCACGCTGGTGGTGTGTGCGGCCACCATCGGCGCGACCGTGCTGTTCCTTGCCGCCAAAACCGCGCTTGCCGGTTTTTTCCGCGCGCGCTTCGGCGCCCGCGCCCAAAAGATGGAGGAAGGCTTCCGCGCCAACGCTTTCAATTATCTTCTGGTGTTGCGGCTGGTGCCGGTGTTTCCCTTTTTTCTGGTCAATCTGGCGGCGGGGCTTCTGGGCGTGCGGCTTTCGACTTACGTAATCGCCACTTTCATCGGCATAATTCCCGGCACATTTGTTTATGCCGGGCTCGGCAGCGGATTGGGCACGCTGTTTCAGAAAGGCGTTCAGCCGAACCTGTCGCTGATTTTCGAGCCGCAAATTTTGCTGCCGATTCTGGGGTTGGCGGTGCTGGCACTTCTGCCGATTTTCTTCCGCAGGCGATAGATGGAAAATATCCGCGCCGATATCTGCGTGATCGGGGCCGGCTCCGGCGGCTTGAGTGTGGCCGCGGGTGCTGCACAACTCGGCCGCAAGACGGTGCTGATCGAAAAAGGCGAGATGGGCGGGGATTGCCTGAATGTCGGATGCGTGCCGTCGAAAGCGCTGATCGCGGCGGCCAACCGCGCGCAGGCGATGCGCGATGCGGCACCTTTCGGAATTACCGGCGAACCGAGGATCGATGCCGCAGCGGTGCATGCCCATGTGCGCGAGATCATTGCCGAGATCGCGCCAAACGATTCGCAAGAGCGCTTTGAAAAGCTCGGCGTCACGGTGATCCGCGCGCCCGCCCGCTTCATCGATGCGCAAACGGTGGAAGCGGGAAATTTCCAAATAAACGCGCGCCGCTTTGTGATCGCCACGGGATCGCGCCCCGCGGCACCGCCAATTCCGGGGCTGGAGCAAATTCCCTATTTCACCAATGAAACGATCTTCGACAAGGATTTCATTCCGCCGCATCTGGCGGTGATCGGCGGCGGGCCGGTGGGCGTCGAACTGGCGCAAGCCCATCGCCGTCTGGGCGGCCAAGTCACGATCATCGAAATGGCGCGCATCCTGCCGCGCGAAGACGAGGAAGCGGCAAGCGTCGTGCGCGAAAGCCTCGTGCGCGACGGTGTGCGTCTGCTGGAAAACACCCATGCCACCGCGATCAAATCATCGCCCGACGGCATCGCCATGCAACTCGTCAGCCCGCATGGCAGCGAGGTTTTGGAGCCGAGCCATCTTCTGGTGGCGGCCGGGCGCACGCCGAATATCGAGGAACTGGATTTAAGCGCCGCCGGAATCGGCGCGGCCAAACACGGCATCATCGTCGATCATCGTCTGAAGACGACAAACAAGCGCGTTTATGCCATCGGCGATGTCTCCGGCGCGCCCGCGTTTACGCATGTGGCGAATTATCACGCGGGGCTGGTGATCCGCCACGCGCTGTTCCGCCTGCCGGTGCGTGCCGATTATTCCGCAATCCCGCGCGTCACCTATACCGACCCCGAACTCGCGCAAGTGGGGTTGAGCGAGGCAGAAGCCCGCGCCCGTCACGGACGCGTGACTATCGCGCGCGCCGATTTCGCGCAAAATGATCGCGCGATGACCGAGCGTCGCGGCGAGGGCTTCGCCAAGCTGATGCTCGACCGGCGCGGGCGCATATTGGGGGCGACGATTGTGGGGGCGCATGCGGGCGAATTGATCTTGCCTTGGACGTTGGCGCTCGGCCAAAAGCTCAAGCTCGCAAGCATGGCCTCGATGATCGCGTCCTATCCGACCTTAAGCGAAATCGGCAAACGCGCGGCCGGAAATTATTTTACGCCGATTGTTTTCGGCAATCGTGTGAAGGCGCTTGCCGCCTTTCTGTCGCTGTTCGGGTGAGGCATGGGGCAGGGCGCGCACACGAAATTGGGCGACGGCTGGAGGCTGGTGGTTCACAGCCTGTCGGGCCGCTTGCTGCTGCTGACGCTGCTTTATGTGATGATTACCGAAGTGCTGATCTTCGTGCCGAGCATCGGCCGCTACTATGCAAGCCTGCTCGACCAGCACATTGAATCCGCCGAAATCGCGATCCTTCCCTTCACCGAACCTGGCGGCAAGCAACTCTCCGCAAGCCTGCGCAGCGAGTTGTTGCAGCGCGCGGGCGCGAACGCGGTGATGCTGAAACGCCCCGAACAGCGCGAATTGTTTCTGGTGTCGGAAATGCCGTCGAAGATCAACGTCACCATCGATCTGCGCAATTCCGGGCTGTTCGGCGAGATGAGCGAGGCGCTGGATTGCCTGCTCGAAGGCGGCAATCGTGTGCTGCATGTGGTAGCACCCACGCGCATCAAGGGTGCTGAAGCCATCGAAGTGATCGTGGGCGATGCGGCCATTCATGATCAATTGACGGATTATTCCGGCCGCGTGATTTTGCTCGCGCTGCTGATTTCGCTGATTACCGCGCTGCTGGTTTTTCTAAGTCTCTTTCTCATTTTGGTGCGGCCGATGCGGCGCATCACCCATGCCATGCTTGAATTCCGCAGCAATCCGGAAGATGCCAGCCGCATCATCGCGCCATCCCCGCGCCGCGACGAGATCGGCATCGCCGAGCGCGAGCTTGCCGCCATGCAGCGCGACATTTACGGATTTTTGCAACAGAAAGCGCGGCTGGCAGCGCTCGGTTCGGCGGTTGCAAAGATTCAACATGATCTGAGGAACATTCTGGCGAGCGCGCAATTGGCGTCGGACCGTTTGGCGACGGTCGCCGATCCGGTGGTGCAGCGCCTGGCGCCCCGGCTGGTTGCCTCGCTCGATCATGCCGTCGCACTTGCCACCAACACGCTGCGCTACGGACGCGCGGAGGAAAATCCGCCGCAGCGCCGCAAATTCCATGTGCGCCCGCTGATCGACGAAGCCGCCGAAGCAGCCCTTGCCGCGGTTGCATCCATTCAGCCCATCACGCTCATCAACGAAGTCGATCCGCTTCTGGAGATCGACGCGGATTCCGAGCAATTGTTCCGCGCCGTGCTCAATTTGTTGCGCAACGCGACGCAAGCGCTCGAGAAAAAAGTAAAGTCGCCGGAGATTGTGGTGTCGGCGAAGCGCGATGGCCGTCATGTGCTGATCGACATTGCCGATAATGGCCCCGGCGTACCGCAGGCGTTGCGCGAACGGCTGTTCCAGCCCTTCGTCACCTCGGCGCGGCCCGGCGGTTCGGGATTGGGGCTTGCGATTTCGCGCGATCTGGCGCGCGCGCATGGCGGCGACATCACGCTCGTTTCGACCGATGAAACCGGCACGCGGTTCCGCATCGATATTCCCGACCGCGAGGCGCATTGATGGCGTGGGATCCGAAAATCTATTTGAAGTTCGGTGCGGAGCGCACGCGCCCGGCGGGCGAATTGCTCGCGCGGATCGATGCGGATGCGCCATCGCGCGTGGCCGATCTGGGCTGCGGGCCGGGCAATTCCACGGCGTTGCTCGCCGCGCGCTGGCCGAGCGCGGACATCGAAGGCATCGACAATTCGCCGGAAATGCTGGCCGAAGCGCGCGCTTCGAAAATCCCCGCGCGCTTCATCGAAGCCGATGTTTCTAGCTGGTCGCCGGATGCGCGCTTACGATGTGATCTATTCCAACGCCACGTTGCAATGGGTGAGCGATCACGCGAGCCTTCTGCCGCGTTTGATGTCGTTCGTTTCGCCGGGCGGATTTTCTCGCCTTTCAGGTGCCGCGCAATTTCACCGAGCCGTGCCACACGCTGATTCACGATGTGGCGAAGATGGAGCCGTGGGCGGCCAAGCTCAAAGGCGTGCGCGATTGGTGGAATGTGCGCGAGCCGGAAAATTATTTCGACATTCTGGAGCCCGTCGCCTCACATATCGACATCTGGGAAACACGCTATGTGCAGGTGCTGGAGGGCGAGGACGCGGTTTACAACTGGATGAGCGGCACGGGCCTTCGCCCCTTCGCAAATGCGCTGGAAGGCACAGAACGCGAAGCATTTCTCAACGAATATAAAATGCGCCTGCGCGCGCATTATCCGCTGCGCGCCAGCGGCAAGGTGCTTTATCCGTTTCAGCGGCTGTTCGCGGTGGCGCGCCCTCATGCTTCGACAGGCTCAGCATGAGGGATTAGCTCAACCCCTCACCCTGAGCCTGTCGAAGGGTGAGCTTGTCGAAGGGTGGCGCGAAATTAATCCCCCATCACCACGCCGTCGCGACGCGGATCGGTGCCGCCGACATAACCGTCCTTCGTTTCCTCGATGATCTGCGTGCCGCTGAAGAGCGGTGCCTGCTTTACTTCATGGCCCATCGCTGTCAGTTGCGGTGCGAGCGCGTCGATGGCTGTGTTTTCTTCCAGCACCGTAGCGCCGTTCAGATTGGCGTGATGGGGCAGGGCGGCGGCGTCTTGCGGATCGAGCCCGCCATCCACCAGCGCGATAATCGTCTCGGCCACATAAGGAATGATATAAGGCCCGCCCACCGATCCCAGCGCGATTTTGAAATGCCAATCCGGCCCGAACATGATGGTGGGCGACATCGCACTTAGGGGCCGCTTTCCCGGTGCGGGCGCATTGGCGACGGGTTTGCCATCGAGCACGGGATCGAAAGAGAAATCGGTGAGCTGATTGTTGAGGATGAAGCCCTTTGCCATCATCTCCGAGCCGAGCACGAATTCGACTGTCGTCGTCATGGAAACGACTTCGCCGTGATCGTCCACGATCACAAGATGGCTGGTGCCGGGCAATTGCGGCGTGCGCTGGGGCGCAAGCAACATCGCGTGTTTCTCCGGCGGCGTTCCGGCAATGGCCGTTCCCATGTCGCGCGTGGAACCGATGAGGGCCGAGCGTTGCGCGAGATATGCGGGATCGAGCAAGCCCTCGACCGGCACCGGAATGAAATCGGAATCGGCCATGTATTTTGCGCGATCCGCAAAGGAAAGCCTGTTCGCCTGCGAGAAAAGCTGTACTTCGCTCCAACTGTCGGGCTGCAAATCTTTTTCCGGAAAGCGTTGCAGCATGCCCAGAATCTGCAACACCGAAATGCCGCCCGAACTCGGCGGCCCCATCGAGCAGAGATGATAGGCGCGATATTCGCCGCAAACGGGCGTGCGCTCCTTGGGGACATAATGGGCGAGATCGGCAAGCGTCATGCCGCCGGGATTGACCGGCGCGTGCTGCACCTTGTCCACAATCGCGCGCGCGATCGGTCCGGTGTAAAACGCTTTCGCACCGCCCCTGGCGATCATGCGCAAGGTTTGCGCAAGCGCGGGATTTTTCAGAATGTCGCCTTGCGCGAGCGGGGTTCCATCCTTTTTGTAGAAATAGCGTTTGATGTCGGGCATCGCCGCCATCTGCGGAAATTGGCGCAAGTTCGCCCGCGAGCTTGTCGGTAACGGGAAAGCCCTTTTCGGCAAGCCGGATCGCGGGCTGAAAAAGCCTCGCCCATGGCAGCCTTCCATATTTCTTGTGCGCCATTTCGAGCATCGCGACGACACCCGGCACACCCACCGAAAGCCCGCCCGGCACCGCATCGAAATGCGGCCGCGCTTTGCCGTTTGCGTCGAGAAACATTCCGGGCGTGGCCGAAGCCGGGGCCATTTCGCGCCCGTCGAAACTCGTCACGCGCTTGTGCGCAGGGTCCCACAACAGCATGAACGCGCCGCCGCCGATGCCGGAGGATTCCGGTTCCACCAGCGTCAGCACCATCTGGGCCGCGATGGCCGCATCCACCGCCGAGCCGCCCGCGCGCAGCATTTCGAGACCCGCTTTCACCGCGTAAGGGTTGGCGGCGACGATCATGTGGTGCCTGGCGGGCGCGGCTGTCGCGGGTGCGGCAATGCCAAATGCCAGCGCGAAAATCAGCAGTTTGGGAAATTTCATCGCATCTCTCTTCCGGTCGGCCTCTCGCAAGCGTAGCGTTTCAGCGATGGTCCGATCAGGCAAGCGCAATCTCATCACCGATGTAGCAGGCCTGCGTGTGGGGCATGCCCATGATTCGCGCGTGTGGAGCGGGGTGAGCGTGCTCACCGCCGATGCGCCCTTTGCCGCGGCGGTGGATGTGCGCGGCGGTGCGCCGGGCACGCGCGAAACCGATGCGCTCGATCCGTCCGGCCTTGCCGGAATGGCCGATGCCATCGTGCTGTCCGGCGGATCGGTGCATGGGCTGGATGCGGCAAGCGGGGTCACCGCGTGGCTGGCCGCGAAGGGGCGCGGATTTCGTTTTTCGCCCGATGTGACGCCCGCGCCCATCGTGCCCTCGGCGATCCTCTTCGATCTCGCCAATGGCGGCGACAAGAATTGGGGTGCTGAGCCGCCCTATCGCGCGCTTGGCCGCGCGGCGGCGGAAGCCGCTTCGGAGGATTTCGCGCTCGGCAATGCGGGCGCGGGGTTCGGCGCTGCCGCCGGCATATATAAAGGAGGGCTCGGCAGCGCGTCGTCGGTGAGCGACGGCTTCACTGTCGGCGCATTGGTGGCGGTGAATGCGGTGGGCTCGCCGCTCATTCCGGGAACCGATGTGTTCTGGGCGTTTCCGTTCGAGCAGAACGGCGAATTCGGAAGCCGCAGGCTCGATGCGTCATTCGACAATATCGGCCTCGATCTTCCCGCCGACATGAAGGGTGCCGCGCGGCCCCGCGAGAACACCACCATCGCCATCGTCGCCACCGATGCCGATGTGACGCGCGTGGAATTGAAACGCATCGCCATCATGGCGGCCGATGGCATGGCGCGCGCGCTGCGCCCCTCGCACACGCAATTCGACGGCGACATTGTGTTCGCGGTTTCAACTGCGAAACACGCGCTTTCCGCCGCGCGCGAACGCAGCGTTCTCAATCTCGGAAGCCTCGCCGCGGATTGCCTCGCACGCGCCATCGCGCGCGGTGTTTATGAAGCTGAGACGCTTGGAAAGCTGCGCGCCTATCGCGACGTTTTCGCCAAATCCTAGAGTCTTTTCGGGTTCAGTTTATCCATATTCGTCATGGCCGCCCTTGTGGCGGCCACCCATACCCTCCGTGTAGCAGGGTGTTCATGGGTGGCCGGGGTCGATAGCGACAGCGTATTCGACGCCCGGCCATGACGGTGAAGAAGAGCGATTCAATTGAATGCGAAACAGCTCTAATGCACGAACACGCGCACTTCGCTGGCCGAAATCCCCGGATCGGTGGAGGATGAAATCCCCAGCCGCGAGGCGGGCACGCCCATATCGGTCATCGAGCGCAACACTTCCTGCGCATGGCGCTGGGCATCTGTTTGCGACATCTGCACGGCGGCCAGCGTGCCGCGCGTGGGCGACACCGCCACGATATCGAAGGAAGCGCTCGGCCGCGACTGAAGCGCCTGCGACACCGCCGTATAAAGAATCTGCTGATATTCCACGCCGGGATGATCGAATTTGATCGTCACCAGCGGCGTGCCGCCGCTCACCGCGCTCGGCGTGCCCACCGCAAGCATGGTGGATCCGAGATCGGCGCCGTAAAGCTCGCCGTTCTTGATGGCGGATGCCAGCGTCGTCAGATTGGCGCGCTCATTGGCGACATACGTGGTTTGGCGCTGCACATTGTCGGACACTTCGGTCAGCAGCCGGTCGATCAGAACGGTGAGCTGGCCCGTTTCGTCCTGCAGCACCGAAAGCTGGCGATGATCCTCGTCCACCGCGCCGGAGACATTAAACATCGCCTGAATCGTATCGAGTTCGTAATGGGCCTTCGACGAATTGTTGGCGATATCGGTGCCAAGCGCGTTCAGCGCATTGATGTTGGTGGTCAGCGCGTCGAGCGAGGCCTGCGCCACGTTCCATTCCTTGACGAGATCGGGATTGCCGCGCGTCGTGCCGATTTGCAGGTGCGTGGTGATGTGCGCCTTGGAGTCGTGATAAAAGGCGGCCGATTTCGCCGACATGCTGCGCAGATCGGCAAACCGGCGCGCATTGGCGATGACCTGGTTCTGAAGCGCCATGAGATCGCTGCGAAGGCCCGCGACCTGCAAGCCGACGGCGGTGCCGGTATTGGCGCCGGGCTGGATGACAATCGGCGTGATCACGGTGCCGGGTGCGGCGCGCCCCGCCCCGGATGAGGACGGCGCATAGGATTGCGCCGGCATCGAGCCCTGGCCGCCTTCGCCGTCGATTTGCTGATCGGGGGACAAGCCGCCTCCGCCATTGTCGGACGATGCGGAGGAGCCCCCGCTGCTGGAACCGCCGAACAGCGCGTCGTCCAGGGAACCGCAAGCCGAAAGCCCGAACCCCACCGCGAGCGCGGCAGCCAGCAGAGCCACAGACCGCCTGGATCCCGAAATTACCGACATTTTTTCGATCTCTCCGCTCCGGCGGCCCGAACCTGCCACCCTGCGCCAACGCCCGCGCAGCCAACCCGGAAATCAAGACTGCCGGCCCGAAGTCTTAACCACGCAACCGCGTCGGGACAAGGGCGCAGAATGCGGCAAATCAGGGGAAAATTCGCGCCGGATAGGGCTTTAGATGATTCGGGCCCGCAAGATGACGAAGTGATGGACGGACCCTGCCGGAAAGCCGTGTTTTGCTCCTCCACGGCCGCCCAAATTGGCACGCTTGCCATTGGCGGGATGGCTGAATAGGTTCACCGCCCATTTCGCATGGACACGCACCCGTAGCTCAGCTGGATAGAGCACCAGACTACGAATCTGGGGGTCAGGAGTTCGAATCTCTTCGGGTGCGCCATTCACTCCTGCTTCAACCTGAGTTCAGAGAACCGCGTGCCGAACGGCGCGCATTCGCGCCATCAGATGACGCCAATTGGCGCTGGTTGTCCGCGAGTGGCCGGACTTGATTTGACGCGTGCAAGTGTTGCGTCGATCCCCTCAGCTCGCACTGTATTCTGTTCACACGGCGTAACGCACCTATGGTAGCCTTTCCGGCAAGCCAATTAATGCGCGGGCTTACCGGACATCGCGCAAGCGGAGGCAGATGCAATACCAAAACGACGGATGCCATAAGCAGGCCGTCACGCGAACCGAGACAGACGCCCGCTTGGACAATTCTGCCTTGCGCTCTGTTTTGGGAGCTCGCAAGCGGCAAGCTCTCTCCGAAATCCTAACCGAATATATTTTTGCTATGCGCGACATCGACCGTATTACGATCGCGGACCTCATGGGCCTCTTGGGCGACCGATCCATGGCAGCCTTGTTGCTCCTGCTTGCGCTTCCGATGGTCGTGCCTGTTCCACTTCCCGGAATCTCTGTCGCCTTTGGCATACCTATGGCACTCATCGCCGCCCAACTTGCTTTGGGCCTACGCCAAATCTGGCTTCCTTCGGCACTATTACGACGCTCTATTGACCGCGCATCGTTTCTCACAATCGTTGAGCGCGTTCTTCCGTTCCTGCGGAATCTTGAGAAGATCGTTCGGCCGCGTCTGATTTGGTTGGCCGGACCATGGTCGGTCGTTCCAATCGGTCTAACCTGTCTAATTCTCGCTATCGTCATCGCTCTACCGATACCACTAGGACATTTCTTTCCCGGCGCGGCGATCGTTCTACTTTCACTAGGTTCCATCGAACGCGATGGCGTAGTGGTCGGTCTTGGAGTCTGTATCGCTGTACTCGGATTGGCTGTAGTGACACTTGCATCAATTGGATTGACACACATGCTCTTGCCGTAGCGCGCGACCGCCATCACGCAACGAGTTTAGCAGCCACAAGCCTCACAATGCATGGCAGATTAGGCTTGTTTTGGATGTATCCAATTCCACAGCAGCGCCAACACATAGCCAATCAGAAACCCGACGGCCGCAGTAACGGCTATGAGTCCAGCAGCGACGCGAATGTCAAAAGGCTGAATCTGGTAGAGCGGCTTAATGAAATGGAGCCAGAAGATGAAATTGATTACCTGCTGTGCCCAGCCGCTCGCGACCAGCGCCGACCATGTGACGTGAAAAAGAGCATCGAACGCAGCGAGCGCCACACCAGCACGAAATGGGCTAATCATTGCCCAATTCTCCAATTTATATATTAAGTAAGCGCCTGACCAGCAGCCGTGTCTTTGATCCTCGTCAAATCGATTTCTCGGTTTGGTTGGCATTTTTATATGGGGCTTTTTAGCCCGAGCAAATCGAGACGGCGAGGTCTTCCAAACACGAATTGTCATGGCAAACAGGCAAGGCGGTGGATATGAACGACGCGACCATCGCAATCTTGTCCGAATTGCGTGGGAAGTCGTGCGGCAGCCGATGTTCGCGCTGCGTTGCGGTGCAACACGGCATGTCTTTTTCGGCCGCCCCCGCCCGAAAATTTGCCTGAAACCGGCCGTCAGAGAAAATTTTCGAGATTTCCGTACCCGGTTTGCCGTCTCCACACTCATACTTAAGTGACGGCCGAGGTGGAGGCTGTTGGCAGGGCGGGCAAACTCCCACGGCAACGCTCGCAATGATTGTAGCTAGGACAAACCACATTTGGTTCGTCGCCAGCTTAACGGCTTGGCTCTGCACCAAATCATCAAGCGTCTGCAGGGCCTGCTTGGCGGAATGTCGGGGCCGCCGCCAAGCTCGGCGTCTCAACCTTCACGCTCGACTCGAAAATCAAGCGGCTCGGGATCGACAAGTACCGCTTTAAGTCCGAATAAAATCGCCTCTCGTTTCCCCCAAACGTCGGGAAATCGCGAAGTCTCGGGACTTTTATGCTCGCGAACGGCTATCGCGGCGTGCATATCGCCGCGACCTCTTTTTTGCGTGATAAGAAACTCAAGCCGATGCCGGGGATACAACACTTGCTCCGGCTGATCTCCAGACCAGAGTGCAAACATGACCGCTCCTCGGCGAGATCGGCGCATAGTTGATCTAGATCAAGTATGCCGCGAGGAGATTGTTACAATCTGCAGATGAACGTAGCAATGCGCCCCACTACCGGTAATGCGGACGCTGCTATCCGATGTGCAAAGGCCGACTGCGCGTGAGATCGTGCAGTCGAGTCGTGCAATGTGCTGTGTCAAAAAACGACACGTCGGCTGAGATCATGGAAAAGATTTGTTTTCCAATCTCTAGATCGGCACGCGAGGTTCTCGACTTTCCGCGTATCCTGCGTTTTGTGTATTTCTCATTTCTACCGCATCTGTAGTATGCCTGCTTTGGAATCAAGCGTGAGAACAGCGTCTCCTTTTGTCTAACCAGGATTAGGGGGCTGATATGAGAATCGAATGTTTGAAGACGATTTGGGCTGGAGCTCGCGGTTCTTCGGCAGTTTTCAAGTGGCCTCTCCGGAAATTTCTTCGTACTGGCTTCGTCGCGCTTGTCTTGAAAACCAGCTTGGTTGCGATCGCACTGTTTGCACTGAGCCAAAATGCTCTTGCCGTGCCGGCAGGCATCGGCGGAACAATCCAGCAGATTCCGCAAGCTCCTGAATTACAAAAGCCCGCTCCCAATCTGCCCACCAGACAAAGCGAACCTTCGACCAGCACCTTGCCTGAAGGACCAAAATTTCTGGTCAATTCGCTGCATGTGACAGGCGCTACGCGTTTTTCCGAAGCCGAATTGATTGCGGCAACGGGGTTCAAGCCGGGCAGCGAATTGAACCTCGCCGATTTGCGCGCATTCGCTTCGAAAATAACGGCTCTCTACGATCAGGCCGGCTATTTCGTGGCGCAGGCATATCTGCCGCCGCAGGATGTCACGGATGGAAACGTAACGATCGCCGTGATCGAAGGGCACTACGGCAAGGTGAAACTGGACAACCGCACAAAGGTTTCAGACGGCGTGTTCGATGATGTTCTAGATGGTCTGGATAGTGGCGACCCGGTCATAGCCGGACCGCTTGAGCGGCGCCTGCTAATCATCTCCGACATTCCCGGCGTTGATGTGAATTCGACACTGGCTCCCGGGTCCGACGTCGGATCATCCGACCTGACTGTTGGCGTGACGCCCGGCGCACGGGTGAGCGGCAGTGTCGAAGCCGACAATGCGGGCAATCCCTATACCGGCGTTTACCGCATCGGCGGCTCCGCCAATCTCAATGAACCCTTGGGGATCGGAGACGTTCTGAGCGCGCGGATTCTGGCGTCCACGACCGGCGGCATGAAATATGCCCGCGCTTCCTATCAGGCACAGGTCGAGGACGGGACGGTGGGCGTCGCGTATGCCTATTTCGATTATAGATTGGGCCGGCAATTTTCCAGCTTGCATGCGAGCGGCAATGAGCAAATCACCAGCCTCTATGGGAGCTACCCCTTTATCCGCTCCTACGATGACAATCTCTATGGCCTGATCGATTTCGACTATAGAACTTTTCAGGACAAAATCGGCATCACCTCCAGCGTCACCGACAAGGACGCGTGGGTGATGAGCCCAGGCATCAGGGGCGATCATCACGACATGTTCGGCGGCGGCGGATGGAATTCCTATTCGCTGATCGCAAGTTTTGGCACTCTCGACATTCGCAGCCCGCTGGTGCGGGCAGCGGACGCAGCGACCGCACGAACCAACGGTTCTTACGCCAAGCTCTATTTCAGCGCTTCGCGGTTACAGCACCTGACCGATTCCCTGTCTCTCTATGGATTGGTCCGCGGACAAATCGCGTCCAAGAACCTGGACATCAATGAGAAGATGGAATTGGGCGGCGCATATGGTGTGCGAGCCTATCCGGAAGGCGAGTTTTTTGGCGACGAAGGATACATCGCCACGCTTGAAGCCAGATTGGGGCTGCCAAAGTGGAGCGACAGCCTGCCCGGCGAGATGCAATTGATCGGCTTTGTCGATACCGGGGAAGTAACCTTCAACAAGGACCCTTGGTACACCGGGTCTAACAGCACCAGCCGAAGTGGCGCGGGCGTTGGAATCGTTTGGGCGGATGCCAACGATTTCTCGATCTCGGTCACCAGCGCCTGGCGGCTCGGCGGTCACGCCACCTCCGCGCCGGATCGGTTCGGCGGCTTCTGGGTAGAGGCCGTCAAATACTTCTAGTTTTCTGCGACTGAATTTTGCCCGCCCAGCGGGTCAAAACGAAACATAAAACACCCAAAATCCGCGAATTGGCTGGCATCACACTTGCTCCGGTCTTGGTGGCGCTGTGCCAGTCGCAATGGGCTGTCTCGCGCCGCAATTGTGAGCGTGATCGCGCCGCGGCCGTTTCTCTCGTCGGTCATTCAAATGGTCCCGGCGTCGAAAGATCAAGCATCCCGCCGCTCAAGCGACAACCCGGGCCAGACCATGTTCATTTGTGTGCCTTCGAAGAAGACAGTCATTGGCGTTCGCGCGTGTGGCGCATCGCTGCGCGCACGATTCTCACAATGGGCGCAAAAGACGGCGGTGACCGCGGCAACCGCAATCGGCCTCGTCCTGTTGGTGGGCTTGCCTGCGCACGCACGCACAGAACTCGAAACACTGACGCATGTGCCGAAGCAGGCAGATTTCCACGGAGAGCTTGCGTCATCCGACGCGCGGCAGGTGGCGGACTGGGTGGTCGATAAGAACGACAATCGCAGCATGCCGTTTGTGATTGTCGACAAGAAAGGCTGCAAAGTTTTCGTATTTGATGGCCGGGGGCAATTGCTTGGCGCGACAGCGGCGCTGCTCGGATTGGCTCGGGGCGATGATAGCGCGCCCGGAATCGGTGAGCGCAAATTGTCGGACATCCGCCCGGATGAGCGCACCACGCCGGCGGGGCGCTTTGTGGCTTCGTTGGGTCACGATCTGGGCCCGCAGGACATTCTGTGGGTGGATTACGATGCCGCGATATCTCTGCATCGCGTATTGGCAGCCAATACCGAGGAAAATCGCCTCCAGCGGCTCGCGGCGGCATCGCCGTCCGACCGCCGGATCACATTCGGTTGCATCAATGTTCCGGTGAAATTCTACGACGGGATCGTGCACCCCGCATTCACCCGGACGAACGGCATCGTCTATATCCTTCCGGAAATCAAATCGATCGCCGAAGTCTTTTTCAAATCGGCTTCGTGATATCGGCAGGAGCTCCCCCGCGGACTCGTGCGCCAAATTTCGTGATTGTCTCGAGTGCTGAGTCTCAAAACGAAACAAGCGGCGACAGATCGCGGGCTACATCTCCTTCGATGACGTGTTTTTGGCCCGCTTCGATAACCAACTTTCATGCTCCAAGTATCGCACAAGTAGAGTTTTGCAGTCTTATCGATCTCATGATCGTTAATAAGACGAGATTGGTATAACCCGTAATATACAACGATTGCTTGTTGACTAGGATGTGTCGTGGCTGGGCGAAAGTCTATGGAGACAGGAGCCTCCAAATATAATGGAAAAAATTAAATGCCTGTTCGGCGATGAAAAATTGCTTGGCACCGGCGCCGTCGCTGTCAAATCCGATCTGAAGCAAACATGGTTGCACTCAACTGCTTTGGCCCGATGCACACGTATGGCAATCTGGGGTCTGGCAGGAGCGCTGTCGCTGGATATGGGCGCGGTTGCCTATGCGCTGCCGACGAGCGGATCGGTCGTTGCCGGTGATGCCAGCATTTCGAGTACGAGCAGCACACTGACGGTCAACCAGTCGAGCCAGAATGCGGCGATCAACTGGCAGAGCTTCAGCATTGCGCCGAACGAGGCCGTAACCTTCCAGCAGCCCAACAGCAATTCGGTTTCGTTGAACCGCGTATTAGGCCCTGATCCGTCTTCGATCCTCGGCAGCTTGACGGCCAACGGCAAGATATTCCTTGTGAACCCGAACGGCATCCTGTTTGCCAAGGGCGCGCAGGTGAATGTCGGCGGGCTGGTGGCGTCCACGCTCGGGATCAGCAACGCCGACTTCATGGCCGGCAATTACAAATTCGCCGGATCCAGTAACAATTCGATTCTCAATCAGGGTTCGATCAACGCCGACGGCGGCTACGTCGCACTACTGGGCGCGCAGGTCGGCAATGAAGGCGTGATTACCGCCAGACTTGGCACCGTGGCGCTGGCCGCGGGAAATGCCGTGACGCTCGACGTGGCGGGCGACGGCTTGCTGAATGTCGCCGTCGACAAAGGTGCGGTGAGAGCGCTTGCCCAGAATGGCGGCTTGATCCAGGCGAACGGCGGACAAGTGGTCATGACGGCGCTGTCGGCCAGCCGGCTGATAAAGGCAGCGGTCAACAACACTGGCGTCATCGAGGCTCAGACCGTCGATATGCGCGGCGGCACGATCAAGCTGCTGGGCGATGCGCAAAACGGGGTTGTAAACGTGTCGGGCACGCTCGATGCCAGCGCTCCGAATGGCGGCAATGGCGGCGTTGTCGAGACGTCTGCCCAGGTCGTGAACATCGCCGACATCGCGCACATCACCACCGCGGCGCCGTTGGGCTTGACCGGCACCTGGCACATCGATCCGCAAGACTTCACGATCGGCGCAGGCGGCAATATATCCGGCGCGACACTCTCCGCCCTTCTGGTCACGAACAGCGTCGTCATCGATACGGTGGATGCGCCCGATACGACGGACCCCGGAGCACCTCCCGTATCGAATCTTCATTCCACAACGCCGGGAAGCGGCGACATCAATGTCAATGACGCGGTCACCTGGACGGCGACGCCGAGCACAACCACGCTGACCCTGAACGCCGCCCGTGACGTGAACATCAATGGGGCAATCACCGCCACCAATGGCAACTTCGTTGTGTGTTGCGGCCGTGACATCAATCTGAACGCCGCCATCGTCACAACCAATGGCAGCGTGCTGTTGAGCGCCGGGCGCAATGTATTCCTGAACCCGGTCGGATCCATGACGACGACCAATGGCAACATCACAATATGCGCCGCGGTGGATATCACGGTGGACGCCGCGATCACACTGACCAGCGGCACCACTATTCCCGCACAGAGCCTCGGCCTGACACTCGGTCTGCTGATGATTGCCGGCAATGGCGGTACGGGGCCGGGCGTGGCCGGCGGCACATTGATCTTTGTTCCGCTTGCCCCGCGCACGACCGTGACAGGGCCGGATGCGCCGGTCCTCATAAATTACAATCCGACCTCATACACGACGCCGACGGATTATTCCGTCAACTTCACCCTGACCAACGGCGCGACGCTCACCCAACAGATGCTGGTATTTCCGGCCGCGACCAAGGTCGATGACGGCACAACGGCAGCGACGCTCGACGGCTTCAAAAGCACCATCGCCTCCGGCCTGCCGACTGGGGTTACTTTGGAGGCGGGCTCCGGCGCGACCGCGGTATATGACAGCCCGAACGTCGGAACGGACATCGGCATCACCTTTACCGGCTACACCCTGACGGGCCCGGACGCAGCCCTTTACGCACTTCCAGTGTCTTGCTGTGTTGTCGGCGGCAGAACGACCGGCACGATCACCGCGGCGCCACACCAACACCGACACCAACACCAACACCTACGCCGACGCCCACGCCAACACCAACACCAACGCCGACACCGACACCGACGCCAACACCAACACCAACGCCGACGCCAACGCCAACGCCGACACCGACACCGACACCAACACCAACACCTACGCCGACGCCAACGCCAACACCAACGCCGACGCCGACACCGACACCAACACCAACACCGACGCCAACGCCAACGCCGACACCGACACCGACACCGACACCGACACCAACGCCGACACCGACACCAACGCCGACGCCAACACCGACACCGACACCAACGCCAACACCGACACCAACGCCGACACCGACACCAACACCGACACCAACGCCAACGCCAACGCCGACACCGACACCAACACCGACGCCAACGCCTACGCCGACACCGACACCAACGCCGACACCGACACCGACGCCTACGCCAACACCGACGCCAACACCGACGCCAATCGAAACGCCTCAAGCATCACAGATTCCGCCTCTGGAGCTTGTGCCGCCAACAGTTCCGGGGGTCATCGTGGTTGCGGGCGGCGTAAAAATGCCGCCTGCGCCGGTGCCGCCGGCGGCAGTCGTACCGATGCCCTATACGCCGCCGGCATACCCTCCCAAGCAGGACCGATACTAGGACACATGTCTGGTCGCGCGCGCATGATGAGAACCAGGAATGCGGCAGGGGGAATTGGACCGGCTCTCGTTGCGATTGCACTGGCATGGCCGTCCGTCGCGTCGTCCCACGAGACATCGCGCCTTGCCGATGCCGGTCACATGAGCGCCGGCAACGCGCGCGCGGCCTCCCGTCCAACATTGCTTGTTCCGCCATCAGCCGCCCCGCAGCCGCTGCATGCGAATTTCTTCAACGAACCCGCCTCAAAAGATTCCCATCGCGTTGTGGATTGGGTTGTGGCTTCAGGTGACAATGGCGGCTTGCCCTTCATCATTATCGACAAAATCCAGGCAAAAGTGTTCGTCTTCGACAAGACGGGGCGCTTGCTCGGTGCTGCTCCAGCACTTTTGGGGAAGGCTCGCGGCGACGATACCGTTCCGGGAATCGGCACCAAAAAATTGTCGGAGATACGGCCGCAGGACCGAACCACACCGGCAGGCCGCTTCGTCGCAGCGCTTGGCCATGATCTGGAGAAGGATATTCTTTGGGTGGACTACAAGGATGCGCTCTCCCTGCATCGCGTGATCAAAGGCACGCCCGGAGATCATCGATTCCAGCGATTGGCGACGCCATCTCCGCTGGATAACAGGATTTCCTATGGCTGCATCAATGTTCCCGCGGAATTTTACGAGCAGATTGTGCGTAAAACATTCACCGGCACGAGCGGAATCGTCTATATTCTGCCGGAAATCAAGGCCGTCGAAGACGTCTTCCCCATGGCCGTGAGCGCATCGCTTCCAATCGAATATGATGCCGGGCGCTCTCTCCAAAGCGCGGTACCGGAGCGCGCCGCTCTGGGACGGCGAACGTCATCTACGCCCTGATCCGTGAGCGCTGCGGCAACGATGAATACGGAACTGATCTGCTACCTTCATCCCGGCTGGGCGCCGCTCATCCGGCCTGCGCCCGCGACGCGGGCGTGGATGGACGACACGCCGGAATCCTTCGCCTATCGCTGCCTGCCGCTCAACATCGCCAACGCGCATGGCTGGGAGATTCTTAGTCCCTGTTCCTTCGATGCCATCTGGAACGGCGAAGCGGGCGTTGATGCGATTACCATCACGCCCGAAACGGGTGCCGCGCCCGAGCGGATTCCGGTGTCGCTATTCGGTCAGGGAATTGTGACGTTTCACATCGAAGGCATTTTTCGCACGCCGGAGGGGTGGGATCTTTGGGTGGGCGGATCGCCCAATCGCGCCAAGGATGGCATCTCCCCTTTGACCGGGGTCGTCGAGACCGATTGGTCGCCGTTCACCTTTACAATGAACTGGCGCTTCACGCGGGCGGGACACAGGATTCATTTCGATGCGATGGAGCCGATCTGCTTTTTCTTTCCCGTCGAGCGCGCGGCGATCGAAGCCTTCATGCCGAAATTCGAGCCTTTGGAAACCGATCCAGCGACGATGGAGCGATTTCGCGCGTGGAGCCGGGCGCGTGATGAATTTCATGAATGTATGGCAAAAAATCCGCCGCGCACGCCGGCCGATCGTTGGCAAAAGCACTATTATCGCGGCACCGATGCGGCCGGACAAAGTCTCACCAAAACTCATCGCGCAAAGCTGCGGCTAAAACGCTTCGACGCCAGTGCTGCACCTCAGGTTCCAACCGCGCCAACCGATGACGCCCCGCCGCAACCGGTAGCGCAAGTGCTGCCCCAACGGGACGCGGGAAAGGAAACCGCTGCATTGCGACGCGCTCTTGCCAAGCGGGAATGGCTGCTGGAGGCGGTCGAACATCTGCGCGATCTGGCACCCGGCCTCACCACAATCGAGCGGCGGGCCGGACTGAGCACCGAAGAATTTCTTGAACGGTATTATGCGGCAAACCGGCCGGTGATCCTGACCGGCGAATTGGCGAACTGGCCGGCGCTCGCGCGCTGGACGCCGGAATATCTCAAGACGAAAGTCGGCACCCGGCCCGTCGAATTCCAGGGCGAGCGGAATCTCGACCGGGAATTCGAGATGTATAAGGACACGCACCGGCGCGTGGCGCCGTTCAACCAATTTATCGACCAGATCGTGCGGCCCGATGCGGGCAACGACGCTTACCTCACGGCTTACAATTCGGAGCGCAACGCCGAGGCGTTATCCGTGCTGCATGACGATCTTGGAACTCTGCATAAATTTCTCGATGGCGAAGCGGCCGCCGCACATGGAATGATGTGGATTGGGCCCGCCGGTACGGTGACCTCTCTCCATCACGACCTGACCAGCAATTTCATCGCCCAAATTGTGGGGCGTAAGCGCGTCAAGCTCGCGCCCGCGGCCGAGGTCGGAAGGCTGTACAATATGCAACATGTGTTCAGCGCAATTCCCGATCTTGAAGATTCAAATATCGATCCGCGGAGTTACCCCCGTCTGGAAGGGTTGCGCGTCTATGATGTGCTGCTCGAGCCGGGCGAAATTCTCTTCATGCCGCTCGGCTGGTGGCATCAGGTCAAATCGCTCGATTTCAGCGTGACCATTACCTTCACCAATTTTCGCTGGCGCAACGACTCCTATGCCAACTATCCGCAAGATTGACGGCTTGTTCCATGGGCCACTCCGTGGTTCGAAAATGCCGGGTTTCTGCTACAATGTTGCGATAGAGGCGAAAGCAGAGTTCGCCCCAGACTGCCCCCCGCGCCATTTTTGATTTGCGGCCTCGCGCGATCCGCCCACGGGCTCACCGAAGTCCTCGGATGATGGAAAACCGCCGCCCGTATTTTTATGCAACAGGCATGGCGTTGATCTTGGAGATATGAGTCCTCTACGCGCCGATTGGCCGGAACCGTTGGCGGAAGGCTGTTGCGTCGTTACGAGCAACGGCGCGCAGATCTAGCCCGGAAGAAGAGGCTGCGGATTCAGCGCGGCGGCCGAACCTGCTCAGGAGATCGTGGCAAAACAAAAAGTGCTGAAAGCGTAACGTTCATCTTGCGCATCGGTGTTCTCTTCTCGATGTTCGCGGTGCTGCTTCACGGGAGAAGAGCGCAGCACCATTTTTTTCGTGATTGGAATACCATGATGGCGGGTGAATGATGCGATTGGTTTGGCTCATCGCGAAATAAATATGTTTGGACATTTTATTGCGCGGTTGCGGAATGTTATAAACCCCCACGTCCAGGTTTTTCGGCGTTTTGCCTGATCTCTTGTTGGTATCGCATTCCGCCGCGCCGTTGTGCGCTGTTGCTGCCCGGATTGGGCGTTCCAGCGCTGACATGCTATGCTGAATCCAAGCTACATCTCGGCGCAGGCTCGGGTTGGGATGTTGTCGTCCTATGAATAATGCAGCGGAATTGCTGAAACCTTTTGCGCGAGGAAAAACGCCATGAAGAAGGAAACCGTGTCATCGCTGCGAAAGGCCTTGCTGATGTCGGCGGCAACGCTGGCGGCGCTGGGTGTGGCTCTCGGCATGCCGATGAAGAAGGCGCTGGCGGCATCCTTTCAGTGGAGGGCCAAGCCGGGGCCGACGATGGATCAGCCGCGCGCCTCGCTCGCGATCATCCAGCCGAGATTCGTGAACCCCTCCACCGTCGTGCTCCTGAAGATCGCGGAGCAAGCGCTATCGGACAACGATGCGGCGGAACGGATTTTTCGCGATCCGGATGCGGTGGCCGAACAATATCATCTTTCCGATAATGAGAGGCGCGTTTTGCGCAACATGACGCGCGAGCAGTTTCAGACCGCGCACGACGATGCCGCCCGGCTTGTGGCAACGCGTCTGTCCGAAGCGGGATCGATGCGGATGCCGCCCGGCGCAACCGATGCGCATTTGATCACCGAGCGCATGATTGTGGGGCGCGCCATTCTTGCCGCGGTAGGCAGGTCCTATCTCGACGCCGCGAACGCGAATGCTTGCTGTCCCTGGAGCAAAGCCATCGAGCTTGGGGTCAATTCCGATCCGGCCATTTATAACGTGGTCTTCCAGAAGCCGGCTGGCGGCGAATTTTCCCAGCCCGGAGTGAATCGCCCTCAGTGACCGCGAAGCGCCGGGCCGCATTGTGGACGCCTGCGCAGGCAGCAAGCGCGCTCGTTCAACTTGCCTATATCGAGCGGTCGCTCGCGCACATCCTGGCCGGTTGGGCGGTCAAGATGCCGACATTCGACGCCAAGCTTGCGTTCGGTTTGCAGATGCATCGCGCGATGGAGCGGGCAACGACCCTGCGCAGCAGGGTCAATGGACTTTGTTACGCCACGGCGCGTGAGGCCACTCTGGCGTCGGGCTGGCGCTCGATCCTGTCGCACATCGACCGCGCGCAGACACCGGCGCGGCTGCTCGCGGCGATTTACCGATTTCTGTATCCGCGTCTGATCGAATTGTACGAGACGCATTTGCGCCAAACCGATCCGGATGGCGACCGCGCGTCCGTTGAACTCATCGGGTCTTTTTTGCCGGCGCTGGAAAAGGAGAAGCGCGAGGGCCTCGCTCTATTGCCGGCGAACGGACGCGCCGATAACAGGCTTTGGTTTCGCGAGATCGAAGAACTATGGAACGCGCGCATGACGGGAGAGCCATTGACGCTGGCGGATGCGCTGTGGAGCCCGGTTGATCGCGTGCCGGCGGCGGTTAGGCCGGAGGGTTCACGGTTCTGCGCGTCCGGCTCGCTCGGTTTGTTGCCGGTCGATCCGCTGCACGACCCGCGTGACATCGGCATGTTCCTGCACAAGGAGCTTGATGAGGAATACACGACGCTGGAGCTCATCGCCCGCAATTCCTATGAGCATCCCGACATGCCGTGGGCGTTTCACCGCGATATGGCTCGGCAGGTTTCCGACGAAGCGCGGCACGCCATTATGATCGCGCGCCTGATGACAGCGCGTGGGTTTCGTCACGGCGATTTTGCGCTCAGCACTTCATCTTATGACGGTCTATACGAATTTGCGCCTTGCGAGATCGGAAGCCGCCAGGAACTGCTCTGGCGCATGCTGATCCGGCAAACCTTCATGGAAGGGCTTGCGATCGACAATCTGGCGTATGAGATCGTGCGCCGCCGCTCCGCCGATCAAACCGACATCGCATGCGTGTTCGAATATATTCTTCGCGACGAAGTGTTTCACGCGCAGTCCGGGCTTCGCTGGTCGCGCGAGCTTGCCGGGGGCGATCCACGCGCCATGCTTGAAGCGCGCGAACAGGCGATCCGGTATTTTGCCGGGCGCGCCGAGGCCGCACGGGAAAATTATGTGATGGAAAATCTGGATGAAGCGATGAGCGAATTGGCCGCTATCGAGGCCGGCAAGGAAAGCAGGGGCGGAAAACTTCCCGAACGTCCGCTCAATCGGACCGGACGTGAGCAGGCGGGCTATACCGGCGATGATATTCTTCAGATCGTGTCCTGGGGTTACGCCTTCGATGATTCGGGTAACCCATAAGAGCGCGAAGGACCGCTTTTCGCCGATCCCGTCATGGCAAGCCGGGGAAACATTTTATACCGTTTTGGGCCGCGGCGGATTATGATTGCGGGAATGCTTTGGAGAGCCGGGCGATGGATCGCAGAACATTCTTCATGGTGGCCGGATCGATTTTCGCGCTGGTGGCGCTGGCTCATCTTTTGCGGATTTACATGGGTTGGCCGATCGTGATCGGCAACTGGGCGGTTCCGATGTGGTTGAGCTGGATCGGCTTCATCGTCGCGGCAAGTTTGAGCTATTTCGGGCTGCGTTTGGCGCGGTCTTCGGCGGATTGAGGAAAGCGCATGGCAAACGCGGAGCAATCGGAAACGAGCGGCGTCGGTCAGGCGCTGCGCGCGCATTGGCGGCTATTCCTGATCGAGGGGATCGTTTTGATCGTGCTGGGTTCGGCGGCCATTATCGTGCCGCCTCTTGCGAGCCTGGCGGTAGCGATTTTCCTCGGCTGGGTGTTTCTTGTGGGTGGCGGCGTCGGGCTCGCGATGACCATCGCCGGTCGCAAGGCTCCGGGTTTCTGGTGGGGATTGATTTCCGCAATTGTCACTATCATTGCCGGGGGCGTCTTGGTCGGCTGGCCGGTACGCGGCGCGATTTCGCTGACCTTCGTGCTGACCGCGTTTCTTGTCGCCGATGGCGTGCTGACGATCCTGTTCGCGGTCGAACATCGCCGCCAGCTTTCGCAGCGCTGGGGCTTTCTTCTGGTCAACGGCATTATAGATCTCTTGCTCGCGGGCATCATCGTCTGGGCGCTGCCAGCCTCGGCGCTCTGGGCGCTGGGGCTCATCGTCGGGATAGATTTGGTGTTTGGGGGCTATTCCCTTGTCGCGATGGCGTTGGCGGCGCGGACACCGCAAAGTATGTCATGACGGGCTTGCATCCGTAGCGCGCGAAATCTGCGCCGATTGCGGGTGTTCGCATTCCGCATTCGGTTGACGCATTCGCTATTTTGCGATGCGGGACACGCAATCCTTTAGCAGGCGCAGCAATCCTGCATTGCGGTTGCACCTGCGAAACATCAATCCCGATAGGCCATAGCGGAATTGTGGCTCTTCTTCGCTCACGCACACCAAGGTTGCGGCGGTAGGATATGTCCGGTCCGCGTTGAGCCGATTTTTGCGGGCCGAACGGAGCGTTCCTTTCATAGCGTGCGAATTTTCGCGCCCGGCCATACCGGCGTCTGCCTCCGGGCTGCGTTGTATTCAGTGTAGGGCAGTGTGTTCCCTCGAAAGGCGGATGCTGGCGGGGGCATGAGAGAGACATCTGAAACCAATCCCGAAGCGGCTGGGCTTGTGCCCGGCGGGGGCGTTGCTGTGCCCGGTCTGGAGGCTTGGTTTGTCACCGAGGTTTTGCCGCTGGAGGCGGCTCTGATGCAATTCCTGCGACGCAGCGGCCGCAATGCGCACGACCTCGCCGATCTCCGGCAGGAAGTCTATTTGCGCGTTTGCGAGGCCGCGACGCATCAAATTCCACGGCCCGTGAGGCCGCTGCTGTTCACGATTGCGCGCAATCTGATGATCGATCGGATGCGGCGCGGTTCTGTGATCCCCATCGATGCGGTCGCCGATCTTGAAGCGCTGAACATCGCCGCCGACGCGCCGGGGCCGGACAGAAATGCCATGGCGCGCAGCGAATTGCGCAGGCTGCAAGGCGCGCTCGACGAATTGCCGCCGCGCTGCCGGGAGGTCCTGATTTTGCGCAGGATCGAAGGGCTTTCGCGCAGTGAAATCGCCCAGCAAATGGGCATCACCGAGAAAACGGTCACCCAATATTTGACCAATGGCGTGCGCGTGCTGGCGAACCTTCTCTACGCCGAGGCGGATATCTCGCGGAGGCCCGGATGAGCAAGGCAGGGATTGCCCGTGCGGGGGCCGCCGATGAGATCGAAGAGATCGCAGCCCTCTGGATCGACCGGCGCGATCATAGCGACTGGACCGCCGGCGATCAGGCCGAACTGGATGCGTGGCTCGCCCAATCCATGGCCAACAGCATTGCGTTCTGGCGGCTGAACGCGGCCTGGCAGCGCACCGAAAGATTGGCCGCATTGGCGCCCGCGGTTTCGCGCAGCGCAAGTTTTTTTAACCGCGCGCATGTGAAGCCGGCACTTGTGCGCATAGCCGCGGCATTGGCGATCGCCGCACTTCTGGGCGGTGGCGCGTTCTATGTCCTTGAGCCCGCGCAGCACAGCTATGTCACCGCAAGCGGAACGCGCGAGATCGTTTCGCTCAGCGACGGCTCGCAAATCGAATTGAACACCAACACGGCATTGCGGGTATCGGCCACGCTCGGCGAACGCACGGTATGGCTTGATCGGGGCGAGGCCTATTTCCAGATCAAGCACAGTGCCGCGCATCCGTTCACGGTCTTCGTCGCGGGCAATCGCGTGACCGATCTGGGCACCAAATTCACGATCCGCACCGATGTGCGCAAAACAGAAGTTGCCCTTACCGAAGGCAGCGCCAGACTCGAATCCGCAAGCGGCGGGGACAAAGCGCGCGCCATCACCTTGAAGCCGGGCGACGTTGCCATTGCGAGCGCGGGCGCGATTTCCATAACAAGGAAACCATTGCGCAAGCTGAACGATGAATTGGGCTGGCTTGGCGGCGTGCTGATCTTCGACAACACGACGCTCGCCGACGCCGCGGCACAATTCAACCGCTACAGCCAGCACCGGCTTGTCGTCGTGGGCGATGCGTCCGGCCTGAAGATCGACGGAACATTCCCGGCGAACGATCCGGCCGCGTTCGCCACAATTGCCGAACACATTCTGCATCTTCACGCACACGATAACGGAAGCGAGATCGTCATCTCGCGCTAGTTGCGCGGGCGGAACATTGCGGCGGGAAGGCCGCCAAAGGGGGGTATCACATGAAGCTTCGCAATCTGCTCAAGATCACTGTCAGCGGCCTTAGTCTCGCGGCTTTTGCGGGCGCTGCGCACGCAGCCGATTTCAACGTGCCGGCGGGCGATCTGAAAACGGCGCTCGACGCCTACACCAATCAATCCGGTGTGGCGGTGATTGTTCCCTCCGATCAGGTTCGCGGCGCGCGCACCGCAGGCGTGAAGGGCGATCTTACGGCGGATGCCGCATTGTCGCGCATCCTCTCGGGAACGGGTTTCAGCGTCTTTAGATATTCGACGGGTGCGGTCGGAATCGCGCGCGAGGATACGCGTTCGAATCCCGTGCGGCCGGTGGAACTTGCGCAAGCAACGCCCGCGAGGGCTGCTGCCGGTGTTGAAACGGTCGTGGTGACGTCGTCCAAGATCAAGGGCGACATTCAGACTGTTCCGATTGCAATTACTGCGCTGTCGCCAGGAACAGTTCACCTCGCGCCAGATCGCGGGCGGGCCGGACCTGGTGAAGGAAGTTCCGAACCTTACGTTCTCCAAAACCAATTTCTCCGGCTACACCATCCAGATTCGCGGCATCGGCACACAGGCAATTTCGGTTTCTACCGATCCGGCTGTGGCGGTGGCGCTGAACGATATTCCGTTCATCCGCAATCATTTCTTCGAGCAGGAATTCTACGACGTCAATCAGGTCGAAGTCGCTGCGCGGGCCGCAGGGCACGCTCTATGGCCGCAACGCGACCGCGGGCGTGGTGAACGTCATTTCCGCCAAGCCGACCGATCAGTTCGAAGCGATGCTGTCCGCGGACATCGGAAATTATCACAACCGCCGCTACGAAGGCATGGTCAATATTCCGCTGGTCGACGACCGCCTCGATCTGCGCGTCGCCGGCGAATGGACCAAACGCGACGGCTATACGACCAACGAGATCACCGGCAGTCCTGTCGATGGCCGCGATCTGTGGTCCACGCGCGTCACGCTCGGCTGGAAGCCGTCGGAGAAGCTGCAAGCCAATCTCGTCTGGGAGCATTTCTCCGAAGAACGACGACCGCATGCGCACGCAGAAGCAGCTCTGCAAAACGGATCGAGTCCGACAAACGATCCGGGCCTGAGCAACATCGGCGGAATAGCGCTGCGCAATGTGCCGAGCAAGGGGGCATAGCGATTCTGGCTTTCACATTCACAACGGCCAATTTCAGTCAGGCGTGTTTGCCGACGTCGTGTATTACTCCGGATGCGTTTCGAAGTACCCTATGGCTATCTCGCTGCCCTATGTGTCGGCTGGTGAAGTCAGCGGGGCGATGAATATCGAACGATCCCTATACCAGCACCGTGCAATCGCGCCAATCTGCGCGTCATCGAAACGCAGATCGATCCGCGCTATATCGCCAAGAACGATACGCTGGAGTTCAATGTCGATTACAATGTTGACGCCCACGCTGACCTTCTCGTCGCAGACCGGCTACAACAATGACACCTGTGGTCCACGGAGGATTACAACCGGTTCAATACGGCAACGGATATTTTCATGCCACAATTGGCTGGTCGCTAGCCGAACGGCAATTGCGCCTGCTCGGATGGAACCTATCAGATTGGCGGACCTTGCGCGACCCTTCCTGACGCGGGCTTCAATGGAGGCAATCGTTCCCCAGACCGGCTACTATTTCACCGACCCGCAGCTTGGCAAGCAGCAGACCGGCTCGTCGTGCAGGATGTTTCACGCGAACATGCCTGGCAATTGAGCCAGGAATTCCGGCTGGCATCCAATTTCAAAGGCCCGTTCAATTTCAGCGTGGGCGGCAATTACATGCATTATGAAACGGTCGAGGACTATTACGTCTTCAGCAACGCGCTGACACTGTTTGCGACGCAGTCTGGACGGCGCCCCGACCCGTGGGTTCCTGGCGTTACGGACAATTCAGCGGGTGTCTGGCCGCCGATGCATTCGGCGTTCACTCCGGCGGGTATGGCAGCAGTATAACGATCCACACCTCGGCGCAGGCCAGCCTACGTCAGTTGCTACTCCATCGATCCCAATCCACTCGGGCAGGTGGACGATGCGGGCCACAATTATTTCCTCAGCCGCAATCCTTACGTTCTGAATTCCTATGCCGGTTTCGGCGAGGTCTATTACAACATTCTGCCGGATCTGAAGCTCACGGGCGGCATCCGCTGGACCACGATCAGAAGCACTTTCATCGATATCCCGAGCGAGCTTCTGGCCAATGGCTATGGCTATATGACGATCGGCACGGTGGATCAGACATGGAACCAACTGGACCGGGCGGGCCGCTGCCGACTGGACGCCCAAGCTCGATTTCACCGATCAGACGCTGGTCTATGCGTTCTTTCGCGCATGGCTACAAGGCCGGCGGCGCCAATCCGCCGGGCGCCGTTCTGAGCTATTCATTATGGCGCAAGCCGGGCGTAACGGTGTTCCCTCCATCCGCTCACCTTCAAGCCGGAATTCGTCGATGCCTACGAACTCGGCACCAAGAACACGCTTGCCGATGGCGGGCTCACACTGAACGGCGATGTCTTCTTCTACAATTACAGCGGTTATCAGATTTCGGAAATCGTGGACCGCACATCGATCAACGAAATTTCAACGCCACGGTGAAGGGCGCGGAACTGGAGGCAAGCTACGAGCCGCTACCAGGTCTCAAATTCAATTTCGCGGGTGGTTACGAAGACACGCGGATCAAGAACGGCCAATCCTCCGTCGATCTGATGGACCGCACGGCGGGTCATCCGGGCTGGGTGCTGATGAGGCCGTTCGTCACGCAATCGTCGAATTGCATCTTCCCCGACTATGTCGTCGCTGCGCTTGCTACGGTCGCCGGCCAAACGGCGAAGGCAATCCGGACGTTTCGGCGTGCGGTAATGCGTATGAGGGCACTTCGATCCCGTAGCTAGGCTATCTATCACTACAACACGGAAGCCGGTATTACCTCGACGATCCATCCAACGGAATCTCGTCACGGGCAACCATATTACTCCATCACGATCACCAGCTGCTCAAGCCGGCTATACGCATATTCCTTCACCTATCCGGGTTTTGATCCCGCTTGCCGGAGCCGTTGATCCGCTCACCGGAACTATACCGGATCCTTATGTTGGCCAGAACACTTACAATGGTCATGACTACGGCCCCGTGCCCAACAATGGCGCAGGATTCGCCAAACTGTTGGGCGGCAATCAATTGCCGAACGCGCCGCATTTCACGGCCTCGTTCTCTGCGGAATACACCATGCCGGTGTCGGAGGATTGGGCGGCCACGCTGCACAGCGATTTCTACTGGCAATCGCAGAGCTTCGCGCGCGTGTTCAATGACCGGCCTTACGACAAGATTCGAGGTTACTCGAACGTCAATCTCGCGCTGATCCTGACGAGTGCATCGGGCTGGCAGGTGATGGGTTATCTCAAGAACGTCTTCGATACGACGGCCATCACCGGCGACGTTCCTGAACAGCGACGACAGCGGCTTGACCACCAACGTGTTCCTGACCGATCCACGCCTCTTCGGCGTGCGCGTCACGAAGAACTGGTGAGGGCCATGGGAAAGAACATGAATCACGCATCTCCCCACCCGTCATGAGCCGGGCAGGTCCGGCCACCCATAGCACTCCGTCTAGAAGGGTGTTCATCGGCGTCGCCGGCACAAGGCCGGCGATCGACGAAGCGAGAATCGCCTATTCGCTCAGTCGGCGACTGCAGCTACATCGCTCTTCACACCGGGGGGATTACACAATGAGCGAACTCATCCAAACACACGACAACCGCGCCACCATCCGCTGGAAGCTGCTGACAGGTGCATCGGCACTGGCGCTGACGGCCTATGTTTCATCGGCGAGCATGGCGAAAGCCGAAGACACCGACCGTCCGCTGATCTGGATCGAGACTGGGCGGCAAATGGACAGATGGAGGGCTTGAACGCGCCTTTCACCGCACCCTTCATGACGGCCATCACGCCGACACCAGGGCCTACAAAAGGCATTTCGTTCACCGGCAGCCAGCATCCGCCGCGTTTCGCCTTTGGCGAGGAGGGCAAGATCAGTTTCCAGCCGGAGGATTCCGATTGGATATTCTCCGCCGGCATCCGCTATGGCCGTTCGCATGGCCGCCAGCACGTTCATCAGGCAGCGCGCACATCCCGCCATATCAGATTTCTTTTGGCGTCACTCCTACGTAATTCGGTTCACAGAAGTATCCCGCGCCCAAGGTTTGCCGGTACGCAGGCGGTTGCAGCCGTCAACGGAAGCCGAGCGGCATACTATCCTCGATTTCAGCGCCGGCAAAGGACATCGGCCTTGGCATGTTCGGGCATAATGGCTCGTCCACGCTCAGCGCGGGCGTTCGCTTCGCGCAATTTGTGGCCAATTCGAGCATCGATACCAGGCGCGGCCGGAGATCGACTCACATCCTGCCGTTTTATTCTGCTTCGCGCCGATTCCATCTATCGGCTTTCATTTGCACCAGTATCACCTGTTCGGCATGCCAGCGAAGCTTCAGCGGCGTCGGCCCGTCGCTCTCATGGAACGCATCGGCGCCGCATCGCGGGCAATGAGCAGGATGGCGAGACTGACGCTGGATTGGGGAATCAATGCCGCCGCGCTGTTCGGCCGGCAAAAGGCGAAAGACCGATCACGCGACCCAGCAAGGCTATCATCATTTCAACCACTGCTTCGGTTCATTATGCTTATCCAGTGAAAGGCACACTCACTACTGCCGACCGCACCTGCCAGCAATCACAGCACCCGCTCGCGCTCCGTCACGGTGCCGAATGTCGGCGGCTCCATGCGGGCTGTCGGTGACACTACACCGATGCGAAGGTCAGCATTGGCTATCGCTACGACACGTTCCTCAACGCGATGGACATCGGCATCGACGCGGCGAAAAAATCGAACCTCACCTTCAACGGCCCCTATGCCTCCATCACCATCGGGCTGGGGGATTAGGGACGAATATATAATGTGGGCCTGAGCCGCCCGGCGTCGTCGAGAAGACGGCGCCGGGCGCCGTCTTTTTTATTCGCCTGCACGCACTCGCAAAAAATCTCCGCCGCGAATCCAGCCGCGCCGCGCCCTGCCTCACACTGCGGCGCACAATTCGCGCCTTCAAATCTCCACCCCCACCAACCGCCATCTGATCCGTTTGGATAGGTGAAGCCCTAAGCTTCGGCATCTGAAAGGCAGGAAGCCGGCAGGGGATGGTCGAGACAAGGGATACCAGCCGTGATGACGCCGGACGGCGCTCAGCCGTGAGCGGGGCGGAATTGCGCGCCTGGTTCATCGCCGAAGTTTTGCCGCTGGAGGCGGCGCTGATGCAATTTCTGCAACACAATTGGCGAAACCGGGGCGATCTGGCCGATCTCAGGCAGGATGTCTATCTGCGCGTCTATGAAGCGGCGCGGAAGGAAATCCCGCGTCCCGCGAAACCGTTTGTGTTCACCATCGCGCGCAACCTGATCATCGATCGCTTGCGCCACGAACAGGTCATTCCGATCGAGGCGGTTGCCGATCTCGACGCGCTGGGACTTGCGAAAGACGAGCCGGGGTCCGACCGCGTGGTGGCCGCGCGCGAAGAATTGCGCCGCCTTCAGGCCGCACTCGACCGTTTGCCGCCGCGCGCGCGCGAAGTCGTCGTGCTGCGCCGGATCGAACGCCTGCCGCGCCGCGAAATCGCCCAACGCATGGGCATCACCGAAGATACCGTGGCCGAGCATCTCAGCCACGGCATGCGCACGCTCGCCAACATTCTCTACAGCGGCCCTGCCGATCTGGGGGGCAAATCGTGAGCGAGGCTTGTCAATCCACCGCGCCCAATTCGGACGAGATTGAAAATCTCGCATCGCGCTGGCTCGAGCGGCGCGACCGCGACGATTGGAACGCCGTCGATCAGGCGGAACTGGAAACATGGCTTGCCCAATCGCCCGCGCACGAGATCGCTTTCTGGCGGCTTGATGCCGCGTGGGGCCGCACCGACAGGCTCACCGCATTGCGCCACCCTAAGAAGGACATCGCTATGCGCCGGCCGCGCCGCGCGCCGCTTCCGCTTGTGTTGAAAATGGGCGCCGCACTTGCCGCGGTTGTCGTTCTGGCTGTTGCGATTGGCGCATCCCTGCCGCGCGCGCCGCAGGACCGCACCTATTCCACGCCGCTTGGCGGGCGCGAAACCATTGCGTTTGCGGATGGCTCCAAAATCGAACTCAACACCAACACCGTCTTGCGCGCGCGCATGACGTCCGAGCAGAGAACCATCTGGCTGGAGCGCGGCGAGGCATTCTTCAAGGTTAGGCACGATGCCGCCCATCCCTTCGTGGTGATTGCGGGCGATCATCGCGTCACCGATCTGGGCACGGAATTTTCCGTTCGTCAGGATCGGGACCAGTTGAAAGTCGCCGTGCTGGAAGGCCGCGTGCGGCTTGGATCGGCGAATGCCGGCCCGAATGCGCGCGTGGCGGTGCTGACATCGGGAGAGGTCGCGGCAGCAAGCGCGAACGCGATGGTGTTGACGAGACGCTCCGTGCAAGCGCTCGCCAATGAGATGAGCTGGCGTCAGGGCGTTTTGGTGTTCGACGAAACCGCGCTGGGCGAAGCGGTTAGTGAGTTCAATCGCTACAATCGTCAGCAGCTTGTGATCCGCGATCCGTCCGTGGCGCGGCTGGTAATCGCGGGCACCTTGCCGACCAACGATATCGAGGGTTTTGCGCGGCTCGCGCAAACCGTTCTCGGCCTGCATGTCGAACACAAAGGAACCAGCATCGTTATTTCGCGCTGAGCTGGCGCATTCCACGAGCAGCAAACGCTCGAAGGGGGGAAGATGAAGACGACGAATTATCTCAAGGCCGCACTCATCGGGGGCGCGAGCGCGCTCGTTCTTGCAAGCGCTGCCTATGCCGACGAATTCAATGTGCCGAGCGGCGATTTGAAGACGGCGCTGAATGCGTTTGCGCTGCAGGCGCGCGTGGCGCTGATCGTGTCGGGCGATAGCGTGCGCGGCGTGCAAACACGGGGCGTGAAGGGAAATCTTCCCGCCGATGTGGCGCTGGCGCGTATCCTTCAGGGCACCGGCATGACCACGCGGCGCACGTCTTCGGGTGAGATCGGCGTGGTGCCGGAAAAAATTGTGGCGCCCGCCGAGCGCGTCAACGATGCAGCGCCCCTGCGCACAGATGGCCGCCGCGGCAGCAGCATCGGGCGTGGAAACGGTCGTGGTCACGTCGTCGAAGATCAAGGGCGATATTCAGACGGTTCCGATTGCGATCACGGCGCTGTCGCAGGAACAACTTACCTCGCGGCAGATCGCGGGCGGACCGGATCTTGTGAAGGAAGTGCCGAACCTCACCTTCTCCAAAACCAATTTCAGCGGCTACACGATCCAAATTCGCGGCATCGGCACGCAAGCGATTTCGGTGACGACCGATCCGGCGGTGGCGGTCGCGTTGAACGACATCCCGTTCATCCGCAATCATTTCTTCGAGCAGGAATTCTACGACGTCAATCAGGTCGAAGTCGTGCGCGGGCCGCAAGGCACGCTCTACGGCCGCAATGCGACGGCGGGCGTGGTGAACGTGATTTCCGCCAAACCGACCGATCAGTTCGAGGCGATGCTCTCCGCCGATTTCGGCAATTACACCAACCGCCGCTATGAAGGCATGGTCAACATCCCCATCGTGGATGACCGCCTCGATCTGCGCGTCGCGGGCGAATGGACCAAGCGCGATGGCTACACGATCAACGAAAACACCGGCAATCCGGTCGATGGCCGCGATCTGTGGTCGACGCCGCGTCACGCTGGGCTGGAAGCCGATCGACAAGCGTGCAGGCCTATCTCGTCTGGGAACATTTCGGCGAAAACGACGACCGCATGCGCACGCCGAAGCAATTGTGCAAAACGGACAGCCCGGACGAACAATCCCGCCATCCGAGCATACTCGGCGTGCGTGTCCGTCGCCAGCCAACTGCATGGCAATACCGGCATTTCGACGTCACAACGGGCTATCTCAGCCAGGGCTGCCTGCCGACATCGATGTATTCGGCCGATGCCTTCGAGGTGCCATACGGCTATTCGCTGCCCTATGTCGTGGCAGGGTGGATCACGCCGGCACGCTATGAAGGTCATCGATCCCTATGCCAGACGCACGCAATCGCGCAATCTGCGCGACATCCAAACGCAGATCGATCCGCGCTACATCGCCAAGAACGATACGCTCGAATTCAACGCCGATTACAATGTCACGCCCACGCTCACCTTCACCTCGCAGACGGGCTACAACAACGATTATCCTCTGGTCCACGGAAGATTACAATCGCTTCAACACGACGCCGGGCATTTTCCAGCCGGTCACGGTACTGGTGCCAATGTCAGCGGGACAGCAAACGCTCCTATCAGCTCCATATCCGGATTGCAGCCGACTTCCAACGGCCGCTATGCACACCGACCGCCGCCGGTGGACGGCACCTGATTATTTCGGCGATCCGCAGCTCGGTTGCAGCAACCGGCTCGTGCTCAGGATATTTCCGACGAACGCGCCTGGCAGTTCAGCCAGGAATTCCGGCTGGCGTCCAATTTCAAGGGCCCGTTCAATTTCAGCGTCGGCGGCAATTACATGCATTACGAAACGGAGGAGAATTATTACGTCTTCGCCAATGCGCTGACGCTGTTCGCGGCCAGTTCGGCGATCAGCGGCTATGCCCCATGGAGTGCCCGGCGTTTCGGACAATCACCAATGCTTGTCGGCATGACTGACAATCAATATTGCAGTCCGTAGCGGCGGTTACGGCTATCAATACAACAATCCGCTCGGGGCGCGGGCCAGCCGACAGCGGTGTGCTACTACATCGATCCCAATCCGCTCAACAGCCGTCAACGACGAGGGCCACAATTATTTCCTGAGCCAGAATCCCTATGTGCTCAATTCCTATGCCGGGTTCGGCGAGGCCTATTACAACGTCACGACCGGATTTGAAACTGACCGGCGGCTTGCGCTGGACCGACGACCAGAAGCATTTCATCGATATTCCGAGCGAGCTTCTCGTCCAATGGCTACGGCTATCTGTCCGTCGGCGCGGTGAACCAGCAATGGAACCAGCTTACGGGCCGGTTGGCCGCCAACTGGACACCCAAGCTCGATTTCACCGATCAAACACTTGTCTATGGCTCCTTCTCGCATGGCTACAAGGCCGGCGGCGCCAATCCGCCGGGCGCGGCTGCTCTATGCTATGGCGGCGGCGACAAGCGGCATTCCCGTTCATCCGCTCACCTTCAAGCCGGAATTCATCGATGCCTATGAACTCGGCACGAAGAACACGCTGCTCGACGGCGGGCTGACGCTGAACGGCGATGTCTTCTTCTACAATTACACGGGCTACCAGATTTCGGAGATCGTGGATCGCACCTCGATCAATCTGAATTTCAACGCCACCGTGAAAGGCGCCGAACTGGAAGCGACGTATGAGCCGCTGCCGGGCCTGAAATTCAATTTCGCGGGCGGTTACGAAGACACGCGCATCGACAACGGCCAGTCCGTCCGTCGATCTGATGGATCGCACGGCGGGCCATCCCGGCTGGATGCTGGTCAGGCCGTTCGTCACGCAGCCGTCGAACTGCATTTTGCCGGATTATGTCGTGGCAGCGATGATTACGACGGGCGAGGTCGCGGCGAAGGCAATCCGATCGTTTCCGCTTGCGGAGCTGCCTATCATACGGCTATGGATCCGGTCGTGCAAGGCTGCTACAGCGCTTCATGGGCGGAGCCATGATCCGTCGCATAACCTCGTCAACGGGCAGCCTTATTATACGACCCCAGGTTTTAGCGGACGCGACCCGTTTCGGTACGACTACTCCGATGCGGTCACAGCGCTCGGCTATCCTACCGGCTCTCCTATCCGGGCTTCGATCCGCGTGCCGGCAACATGCCCGGGACGGACCCGTATGCCGGCCAGAACACCTACAACGGCGTCGATTACGGCCCCGCGCCCAACAATGGCGAAGGCTTCACCAAGAATGTTGGCGGCAACGAGCTTGCCCAATGCGCCGCATTTCACGGTGTCGCTGAGCGGCGAATACACGGTGCCGGTGTCGGAGGATTGGGCAGCGACGCTGCACAGCGATTTCTACTGGCAATCGCAGAGCTTCGCGCGCGTGTTCAATGACCGGCCTTACGACAAGATTCGAGGTTATTCGAACGTCAATCTCGCGCTGATTCTGACGAGTGCGATCGGGTTGGCAGGTGATGGGGTATCTCAAGAACGTCTTCGATACCACGGCCATCACCGGCGACTTCCTGAACAGCGACGACAGTGGACTAACCACCAATGTGTTCCTGACCGATCCGCGCCTCTTCGGCGTGCGCGTCACGAAGAATTGGTGAGCGCCATGGGAAAGAGACATTCAAGCTCGCATCTCCCCACCCGTCATGGCCGCCCTTGTGGCGGCCGCCGCATACCCTCCGTGTAGCAGGGTGTTCATGGGTCGCCGGGACAAGCCCGGCGATGCACGAAGTTTGGTTTGCTCGCGATCTCCCTCGCAACTGCAGCTCCGCTATTCGCTACTCGCCAGTTCGACATTGCGCTCATCACGGGGGGAATCACACAATGAGCGAACTCATCAATACACACGACAACCGCGCCACCATCCGCTGGAAGCTGCTGACGGGTGCATCCGCGCTGGCGCTGACGGCTTATGTTTCATCCGGCGGCTTGGCGAAAGCCGAAGACGCAGGCCAGCCGCAAATCTGGATCGAACTGGGCGGGCAGATGGAGCGTGATGCAGGGCTTTACAGCCCCTTCACCGCGCCGTTCATGTCTTCCACACCTGTGGTGCCGCCCATCTGCAGCATCACTGGGCTGCCGCCCGGCTGCATCGTCGTGCCGCCAGACACCGTCTCTGCGAAGAAATCCTTCGGCGACAGGCAGGCGCCGCCGCGCTTTGCCTTTGGAGAAAACGGCAAGATCACCTTCCAGCCGGAAGATTCGGATTGGCTATTCTCGGCCAGTATCCGCTATGGCCGTTCGCACAACACCAAGCACTCTCATTATCAGGGCCCGGCTGCTTTTATCTCACATTCAGCACCGGTTCGAAGCACCTCAAACTATGCCGCCCCGTTCTCGCGATTGCTGGCACAGCGCGATGAGGAGCATCACGCCATTCTCGATTTCAGCGCCGGCAAGGATATCGGCTCGGGCTGTCTCGGACATGACGGCTCGTCCACACTCAGCGCGGGCGTGCGGCTCGTCCAACTGAGCGAGAAAATTCGTCAACCATCTATGCCAGGCCGAGTGTCAAACTTGTCCCTTCGCCAACCTTCCTTCCCTCTCTTATTGTACCGAACGTCAACCTTCAACAATTATAGCATGACGGGCCATGCGGCGCGCAGCTTCAGTGGCGTCGGTCCGTCCCTGTCGTGGAATGCGTCGGCGGTATCGCGGGCAACAGCCAGGACGGCGAATTGATGCTCGATTGGGGAATCGATGCGGCACTCCTGTTCGGCCGGCAAAAGGCAAAGACCGATCACAGCACGCAAGCCTATCACTGGAGTAGCCACGTTTACGTTGGAGGCCATCACGCCACCTCATCGCTATATCCCTCAAGGCCTCGGAACAATCCGCTCCGCTCCGAGCGCGTGACCGTGCCGAATGTCGGCGGCTTTGTCGGGCTGTCGATGAAATATCCCGAATTCCAAAGTCAGTATCGGCTATCGCGCCGATATGTTCTTCAACGCGATGGATACCGGCATCGACACGCGCGAAGACATCGAACCTCACTTTCAACGGCCCCTATGCCTCCATCAGCATCGGGCTGGGGGACTAGGCAGACACTTCCCCCTCCCCTTGCGGGAGGGGGCGAATGTTTTGAGTGTGAGCGTAGCGAACGCGAAAAACATTCGGGGGAGGGGTGCATCGCGCAACAACCCCTCCCCCGCGTCCCCCGGAACAAGTCCGGGGTCCACGCCCCCTCCCGCAAGGGGAGGGGGAAACACCAATGACGCGAATTACATCCGTTCAAATTCTCGCAAATATTTTCCGCAGCGCCCCTTGAAATGCGCTTTTTCGGTTCCTATTTCGTTCCTTGCAAGAAGCGAGGAACGCATGACCTGACGCACCCATGGGAAACATACAGGGAAGGGCGCGTCCCGTGGGCGCCCGTTTGAGACTCGGACGCCATACATCGCGCGCGCAAACCAACCGGAAAAAAGGCGCGAACAGGTGCGGCAGGTTTCGCTAGTCCCGTTGCGAGTGCGAAGGTGCGCGGCATTGCCTCCGATAAAGGGCTTCGCCGTGAGACCATAGCTTCGAGGCGAGTTTGCATCCGCGAACTCGCTTTTTTTTTGCGCGCTGCGCTGCCGCATAAAATTATTTCCGCCACCCACCCCTAAATCCGTCTCGCCGCTGAGTCTCACCTCTATGTGGTCCTAAGCTTAACCCCTCGGAAGGCTGGCGAGGGATGGACGAGACAACGGAACAGGGTCGTGAAAGCACCGCCCATCGGGATGCGCAGATGAACGCGTCCGAGGTGGAGGCGTGGTTCGTGCGCGAGGTCCTGCCGCTAGAGGCGATTTTGATGCGGTATCTCCGCCACAATTGGCGCGACAAAGGCGACATCGAAGATCTCCGCCAGGAAATCTATGTGCGCGTGTGCGAGGCCGCCTTCCGCCAATTGCCGGATATGGCGAAACCGTTTGTGTTCACCACGGCGCGCAATCTGCTCATCACGCGCGCGCGCCAAAGCCACGTCATTCCCATCGAGATGGTGGGCGATCTGGATTCGCTGGGCGTGGCCATCGACACGCCGGGCCCCGACCGCAGCGCGATCGCGCGCGAGGAATTGCGCAGGCTTCAGGCCGCAATCGATCGCCTGCCCGCGCGCGCGCGCCAAGCCGTGGTGCTGAAGAAGATCGAAGGCCTCTCGCGGCGCGAAATCGCAAGCCGCATGGGCATTTCGGAAGCCACGGTTTCCGAGCATCTGGCAAGCGGCATGTCGAATCTTGCCAGCATTCTCTATGGCGAGCCTGCCGATCTGGGAAGCAAGCCATGAGCGAAAAGCAAATGGTGGCGCCCGCGGCGAATGCGAAAGAGATCGATGCGCGTGCCGCCGGCTGGCTCGAACGGCGCGAAGAAGAAGGTTGGTGCGAAAGCGATGATGCGGCGCTGGATATCTGGCTTGCGGGGGATTTGTCGCATCGCGTGGCCTATTGGCGGCTGAAGGCGGCCTGGGCGCGCGCCGACCGGCTCGCGGCCTTGCGTGGAAGTGCAGCATCTACGCCGCGCGGACGCACGATCCTGCCCCTGTTCTTCAAAATCGCGGCCGTGCTTGTGGTGATCGCGGCCGCGGGTGCGGTGACGGTCAATTATGTGTCGCGCCCGCGTGACCGCATTTTCCAGACGCCCATCGGCGGCCATGAGGTCGTTCGGTTTGCCGATGGCACAAGGGTGGAACTCAACACCAACACCACGATCCGCGCGCGGATGACGTCCGATCAACGCATCGTCTGGCTCGAAAGCGGCGAGGCATATTTTCAGGTGAAGCACGACGCGCTTCATCCGCTTGTGGTGATGGCGGGTTCTCACCGCGTCACGGATCTGGGCACGAAATTCCTGATGCGGCGCGATCCACGCCGTCTCGAAGTGGCGGTGCTCGAGGGGCGCGTCTGGTTCGATGCGCCCGATGCGAAGAGTGCGCGCCCGTCATTGCCGCTCTCGCAAGGCCAGGTTGCCATTGCATCGGGCCAGAAGGTCGCGCTCGAAAATCGCTCGATGCGCGCGCTCGACAACGAGCTCGGCTGGCGGCGCGGCGTGCTGGTGTTCAAGAACACGATTCTGGCCGACGCGGCGGCGGAGTTCAACCGCTACAATGTTCAGAAGCTCGTCATTTCCGATCCGGCTATCGGCTACATCAAGATCGGCGGCATTTTCGAAGCCACCAATGTCGGCGCGTTCACCGAAGTCGCGCAAGACGTTCTGGGACTTACCGTTCGCAATCATGGAAACGAGATCGTGATTTCGCGCTGAGGCGCGCGTGAAACAGTGCGGCCATCGAGCCGCGAGAGGGGGGATGCAGATGACGCGATTGCACTATCTGAAAGCCGGGCTTATCGGCGGGGCCAGTGTTTTCTGGCTGGCGGGCGGCGCATTCGCCGCCCAGTTCGATATTCCGGGCGGCGATCTGGCGCGCGCGCTCGACGTTTATACCGCGCAAACCGGCGTGCAGTTGATCTATGCGGCAACCGAGGTGCGCGGCGTGCGCACGAAGGGCGCCAAAGGCGATCTTTCGGCCAGCGACGCGCTTGACCACATTCTCACAGGTACCGGCTTTGCGATACATCACCACTCGGCCGGCACGATCGCCATTGTTCACGACGACGCGCCGCAAGCGGCAGCGTATGGCGAAATCGCACAGGCCACGCCTGTGCGCGTTGCTGCGGCGGCGGCATCGGGCGTGGAAACGGTCGTGGTCACGTCGTCGAAGATCAAGGGCGATATTCAGACCGTTCCGATTGCGATCACCGCGTTGTCGCAGGAACAATTGACCTCCCGCCAGATCGCGGGCGGACCCGATCTGGTGAAGGAGGTACCAAACCTCACCTTCTCCAAAACCAATTTCAGCGGCTACACGATCCAGATTCGCGGTATCGGCACGCAGGCGATTTCGGTCACGACCGATCCGGCGGTGGCAGTGGCGCTGAACGACATCCCGTTCATCCGCAATCATTTCTTCGAGCAGGAATTCTTCGACGTCAATCAGGTCGAAGTGCTGCGCGGGCCGCAGGGCACGCTTTATGGACGCAACGCCACTGCGGGCGTCGTGAACGTCGTCACGGCCAAGCCGACCGATCAATTCGAAGCGATGCTGTCCGCGGACATCGGGAATTACACCAACCGGCGCTATGAAGGCATGGTGAACATTCCCATCGTCGATGACCGGCTCGATCTACGCGTCGCGGGCGAATGGACAAAGCGCGACGGCTATTCGGTCAACGCGCTGGATGGCCAGAACATCGATGGCCGCGATCTGTGGTCCACGCGCGTTACGCTGGGTTGGAAACCGTCGGACAAAATGCAGGCCTATCTCGTCTGGGAACATTTCCAGGAATCCGACGACCGTATGCGCACGAGCAAGCAGCTCTGCAAGACCGATCCGGGCCTGTCGTCGGTCTTTGGCGTGAGCGTGCCCCCCGATCCCATTCAGGCCTACGACCCCCACAATTTTCTGGGGCAGGGCTGCCTGCCGGCATCGCTTTATTCCGCCAATTCCTTCGAGGTGCCCAACGGAACGCAACTGCCCTATTACGAACCCATCAGCAATATCGGCGCGCCGATCACGGCCGACAATTTCAGGTTTGATCCCTATGCCAGCACGACACAGTCGCGCAATCTGCGCGTGATCGAATCGACAATCGATCCCATCTATAAAGCGAAGAACGACACGCTCGAACTGAACGTGGATTACAATGTCACGCCTTCGCTCACTTTCTCTTCGCAGACCGGCTACAATCAGGATTTTCTGTGGTCCACCGAGGACTACAATCGATTCAACACGCGCCCCGGCGCTTTTGAGGCCGTCGCGACCGGGTTGGGAACGCCCGCGAATTTGGTGAATCCGGACCCCAGCGGATTAGGTGTGTGGACGAATACGGCTGCGGGCCACAACGCGGGGGATACCTGCAATCCCACGACCGATGGCGGAAATTGCCAGGCCTATGGCGTCTATTGCGATCCGCAATTGGGCTGCAGCAACCGGCTGGTGGCGCAGGACCTGAATGACGAACATTCCTGGCAACTCAGCCAGGAATTCCGGGTTGCTTCAAATTTCAGCGGCCCGTTCAATTTCAGCGTCGGCGGTAACTACATGCACTACGAAACCGACGAAAACTATTATGTGTTCATCAATACCTTGACCATGGCTGCCTATGCTTGGAGTCGTACCGGGGTCACTTCCCGTCCGGCATGGAATCCGGGGATTTCCGACAATTCGTATTGCATTCCGGGCGGATTCGTAAATTCGAATCCCAATGTGCCGAGCGTATTAGGCTCTGAGGGCGAAGCCCACTGCATGTATATCGACCCCAATCCGATCACGCATCTCAACAACAAGGGCCACAATTATTTTCTCAGCCAGAATCCGTATGAGCTGAATTCCTATGCCGGGTTTGGCGAGGCCTATTACAATGTCACGCCCGATCTGAAACTGACCGGGGGCATCCGCTGGACCGACGACAAGAAACGCTTCATCGATATTCCCAGCCAGCTTCTTGTTTTCGGGTATGGCTATCCGGTCTCCCGCGTCGTGGATCAGGAATGGCAAAAGTTCACCGGCAGGCTCGCCGCCAACTGGTCGCCCAAGCTCGATTTCACCGATCAGACCTTGGTCTATGGATCGTATGCGCGCGGCTACAAGGCCGGCGGCGCCAATCCGCCCGGGGCCACGCTTCTGGGATTTGGTTATCTAAACCTTGTCACAAACCCCATTCATCCGCTCACCTTCAAGCCGGAATTCGTGGATGCCTATGAACTGGGCACCAAGAACACGCTGCTGGATGGAGGATTGACGCTCAACGGCGATGTCTTTTTCTACAATTACACGGGTTACCAGATTTCGCGCATCGTGGATCGCACAGCGATCAACGATAACTTCAATGCGACCGTGAAAGGCGCCGAACTGGAAGCCATGTGGGAACCGCTGCCCGGCCTGAAATTCAATTTCGCGGGCGGCTATGAAGATACGCGGGTCAAGAACGGCCAGAGCTCCATCGATCTGATGGATCGAACAGCGGGCCAGCCCGGTTGGGTTCTCGTGAAACCGTTTGTCAGCCAGGCATCGAATTGCGTTCTTCCGGATTATGTCGTGGCGGCGATGTTGCTCGATAATCATAAAGTTATTCCAAGCGCGTGTACGGACGCCTATGTCAGCGATCTCGATCCCGTCGTGCAGGGGACGTATCACGGCTCCTATTACACGGATCTGGCCGGACATGATCACAGCTACCCGTATGCGATATCGGGTTATCCCGGTGGCTCATATGCGGGCTTCAATCCAGCCGATCCTGCCATCGTGCAGGAGACGAACAATGGCGAAGGTTTCGCCAAGGATCTGAGCGGGCACTCGCTTCCCAACGCGCCGCATTTCACCGTGTCGTTGAGCGGCGACTATACGGTGCCGGTTTCGGAAGACTGGGCGGCAACCCTGCACAGCGATTTCTACTGGCAATCGCAGTCTTGGGCGCGAATCTTCAACGACCGGCCCTATGACAAGATACGAGGATACTCGACAACAAACCTCGCGCTGATCCTGACAAGTGCCAGCGGCTGGCAGGTGATGGGCTATGTCAAGAACGTCTTTGACGTCACGGCCATCACCGGCGACTTCCTGAACAGCGATGACAGCGGACTAACCACCAACGTGTTCCTGACCGATCCGCGCCTGTTCGGCGTGCGCGTCACGAAGAACTGGTGAGGGGGGAATAAACAATGAGCGAACTGATCCAAAAAAACGACAATCGCGCAACCATCCGCTGGAAGTTGCTGACAGGCGCATCCGCACTGGCGCTGACAGCTTATGTTTCATCCACGGCCATTGTGCGCGCTGAAGACAGCGACAGGCCGCAGGTCTGGATCGAATTGGGCGGGCAACTGAGCCGTCTTGAAGACGGCCAGGACGCATTTTCGGCTCCCGTCTTCGACAACCGGCCGTCGATTTTTTCGCCGTCGCAGAAATTCGAGCGGCCACCGCTCTATGCAATCGACGAATTTGCAAGTCTTTCCTTCCAGCCGGCAGAGTCGAACTGGGTCTTCGGAGCGTCGATCCAGTATGGGCGGTCGGCCAGCGCAAGGAGTGTTCATCAGCAGAGCTATCCGTATCCTTTTGTCCTTGTCAGCCCTTTCGTGCAGCATCTGACACGTAAGGCGAACCCGATTGCGGCCGATTTCGCGGATACGCAAGCGCGTACCAGCGAGCGACACGCCATTCTCGATTTCACTGCGGGCAAGGATGTCGGGCTTGGAATGTTCGGTAAGGACAGTACATCTACCGTCAGCCTGGGCGTGCGCTTCGCCCAGTTCAGGAGCAAGTCGAATAGCACTCTCAAATCCGATCCGGATTGGCACTTCCGGTATAAATATCTGACCCTCTATAATTCCAGCGCTCCCTATTCCTATTCGAACCCGGGTATTGCCACGAATTTCAAAACCACCAGCGGACAAGTTTATCACAGTAGGAGGGCGAGCTTCGCCGCGCGGCGGAGCTTCCGTGGCTTAGGGCCTTCGATTTCGTGGAAGTCGTCCGTACCGATTGCCGGCAATACGCAGGACGGTGCGATAACTCTGGATTGGGGTTTGAACGCCGCACTCCTGTTCGGTAAACAAAAAACAGAAACTCATCATCAATCGACAGCTATATATCACAGGGTCAAAGGAATCCGTTTTGGGCAAAATGTGCACTCGACGCATCCTTATACTTTCCCCGATCAGGACCGCAGCCGATCCGTAACGGTGCCGAATGTTGGCGGGTTCGCTGGTCTTTCGTATAACTACGCTGATGCCAAGCTGAGCTTCGGCTACAAGGCCGATTTCTTCTTCGGCGCTATCGATGGCGGCATCGATGTGCGGAAAAACGAAAACCGTGCGTTTTACGGCCCCTATGCCTCCATCTCCATCGGGCTGGGGGATTAGGCACACATATATATACGAGCCGTCCCGGCTCGCTCGCGACGGGTAAAGGCGGTGGAGATTCCACCGCCTTTATTTTCATGGCCCCCGCGCAACCGCAATAATTCGCGCATTACGCTGCATTGCCGAAAAATGTGCATGTGCGAATAGCGGCGCTCGAAAATTGCCGGCCAAAAAATTTCGCCGCCCAGACTAAGACCTTTGCGCCCCTGCCGAGTCTACCAAGCATGGACTAGCCCTCGGAAGGTAGGAAACTGGCAGGGGATGGTCGAACAGCGGGACACCAGCCACGACGACGCTGGCAGGCGCCATGACGGTGCGGCCATGAGCGCGCCCGAGGCTTTGGCCTGGTTCATCCGCGAAGTGTTGCCGCTGGAGGCCATGTTGACGCAATTCCTGCACCACAATTGGCGCAACAAAAGCGAAATCCCCGATCTGCGGCAGGATATCTATGTCCGCGTCTATGAAGCGGCGTGCAAACAGATTCCGGATCAGACCAAGGCGTTTGTCTTCACGACGGCGCGCAATCTGCTGATAACGCGCATACGCGACAAAAGTGTGGTGCCCATCGAAGCGGTCGCCGATCTCGATGCGCTCGGAATCGCCACCGACATTCCCGGCCCCGACAGGGCGCTGGCGGCGCGCGACACGCTGCGGCGCCTGCAACACGCCATCGACCGCCTGCCGCCGCGTTGCCGCGAAGTTGTCGTGCTTAGAAAGATTCATGGATTGTCCGTGCGCGAAATCGCGGCGCGCATGAGCGTGGCGGAAAAAACCGTCAAGGCCCACATCACCGACGGCATGAGGGCGCTCGCCAATGTTCTCTACGCGGAAGCGCCCGATTACAGGGGCGAGCCATGAGCGCACAGCAGCAGCGCGTGCAAGCCACCGCGATGCAGGTCGAAGCGTGCGCGGCCGATTGGCTCGCGCGGAAAACCGAATTCGGAAACTGGTCGGACCAAGATCAAGTGGGGCTTGACGCCTGGTTGCGGGAATCGCCGGCGCATCTGCTGGCCTACGCCCGGCTCGACGAGGCGTGGAAATCCGCGGACAGGCTTTCCGCCCTGCGAATGCCATCCGCGCAGGAAACTCCGGCGCCGCGCAGCAGGCTGCCCTATCTGCGCATCGCCGCCGTTTTGATGGTTTTGGGTGTCGCCGTTCTCGTCGCCGAGAATGTGCGCCCGCAGACTTCCGAGGAAAAAACTTTTTCAACACCCGTAGGCGGTCGCCAGATTTTGACGCTCACCGATGGTTCGCGCATGGAGCTCAACACCGATACGGTGCTTCGCGTGGCGCTCGGCAAGGACCACAGAACCGTCTGGCTGGACAAGGGCGAGGCGTATTTCCAGGTCAAGCACGATGCGGCCCGCCCGTTCGTCATCTACACCAATGGCCGTCGCATCACGGATCTGGGCACGAAATTCCTCGTGCGCGCGGATTCGGGCCGCCTGGAAGTGGCCCTGCTCGAAGGCCGCGTGCGTTTGGATGCCGCCACGGACCAACCACAGGCAATGACCGTTCTGACGGCCGGCGACGATGCTGTTGCGGTCGGAAATACGACGTCGGTCGCCAAGGAGCCCATTCGCGACGTTCTGGCCAAACTCGGATGGCAGCATGGCGTGATCACCTTCGATCACACGACGCTCGCCGATGCCGCGTCCGAGTTCAACCGCTACAACGCCACGAAGATCATTATTACGGATGCCGCCGCGGGCGCCATCACGATAGACGGCACCTTCCCGACGAATGGCGTGGCGGCGTTCGCTCAAGCGGCGCGCGACACTTTCAAGCTGCATGCAAGGCAAACGGGCGGCGCAATCGTGATTTCGCGCTGATCATACGAACCAAGGACTGGGGGGAACATGAGATATCCAAAACTTCTGGCGACAACGGCGCTCTGCACTGTGGTCTTCGCCACCGCCGCCTATGCGGAAAATTTCGATATTCCACGGGGCGATCTCAAAACCGCGCTCGATGCCTATGCCAGCCAATCGGGCATTCCCATCATGGTGTCGGCCGTCGCCATTTCCGGCGTGCACACGACAGGCGTCAAGGGATCGATGTCCGCTGATGTCGCGCTCACGCGATTGCTGATCGGTACCGGCTTCGTGGCACAGCATCATTCTCTGGGTGCGGTCAGTATCACGCCGGCCGAACCGGCGCCCGCCGATCCTCTTCCCGTTCGCCTGGCGCAAGCCGCACCCGCCAGAGCGGCGGCCGGCGTTGAAACGGTCGTGGTCACGTCGTCCAAGATCAAGGGCGATATTCAAACCGTTCCGATTGCGATTACCGCGCTTTCACAAGAGCAACTTACTTCGCGACAAATCGCGGGCGGTCCCGATCTGGTGAAGGAAGTGCCGAACCTCACATTCTCGAAAACCAATTTCACCGGTTACACGATCCAGATTCGCGGTATCGGCACGCAAGCGATTTCGGTGGCGACCGATCCGGCCGTGGCCGTCGCGCTGAACGACATTCCGTTCATCCGCAACCATTTCTTCGAACAGGAATTCTACGACGTCAATCAGGTCGAAGTTTTGCGCGGGCCGCAGGGCACGCTCTATGGCCGCAACGCGACGGCGGGCGTCGTGAACGTCATTTCCGCCAAGCCGACCGATCAGTTCGAGGCGATGCTCTCCGCCGATTGGGGCAATTACACCAACCGCCGCTACGAAGGCATGGTCAACATCCCCATCGTCGATGATCGTCTCGATCTGCGCGTCGCGGGCGAATGGACCAAGCGCGACGGTTATACGACCAACGAGATCACCGGCATCCAGGTCGATGGCCGCGATCTGTGGTCCACGCGCGTCACGCTCGGCTGGAAACCGACGGACAAGATGCAGGCCTATCTCGTCTGGGAACATTTCCAGGAGAGCGACGACCGCATGCGCACGTCCAAGCAATTGTGCAAAACCGATCCGAGCCCGCGAACGATGCTCGGCACCCATGTGCCCGTGCGGGCGTGGATGTCAGGCGACGCCACGATTCCGGAGCCTTTACAATCACGACGGCCTATCTGAGCCAAGGCTGCTTGCCGGATTCGCTTTACGACAAGGGCGATCCCCGCACCATGGCGATTATGGCATCATTCGGGGTGCCGAACGGCTTTGCGCTTCCTTATGTCGTGGCGGGTTGGGTCACGCCGGTAGCTCTGCAGGGTCGCGCGATCCCTATGCCAGCACCTCGCAATCGACGCAATTTGCGCGACATCGAAACGCAGATCGATCCGCACTATATCGCCAAGAACGATACGCTGGAATTCAACGCCGATTACAACTTCACGCCGGCGCTGACCTTCTCGTCGCAGACCGGCTACAACAATGATTTCCTGTGGTCCACGGAAGATTACAACCGTTTCAACACGGCGACGGATCATTTTTTCCAGCCAACAGATGCGAACACACGCGTTCGAAGCCTTATCAATCCCCTGGACGCAATTATCTCTGCTGACAATAGCACGATCAGCCTGCGCGGCACGCAGGATTGCATCCATCCGGTCGCACTTGCAATGATCCGATCGGCTATTTCTGCGATCCGCAGCTCGGTTGCAGCAACCGGCTTGTGCCACAGGATATTTCGCGACGAACGCGCCTGGCAGTTCAGCCAGGAATTCCGGCTGGCCTCCAATTTCAACGGGCCGTTCAATTTCAGCGTCGGCGGCAATTACATGCATTACGAGACGGAGGAGAATTATTACGTCTTCATCAATGCGCTGACTCTGGCTCGCCTATACTTGGACGCGGCTGTCCGCGATCCGGGCGCGATCGTACAAACCGAGCCATGGAATCCGGGCGTTTGCAGACAATTCGAATTGCCTCGTCGGCGGCATGACGGTCGCAAATCTCAACGCACCCAACCAATTGGGGCAGGAGGGCGATATCGCCTGCCAGTACATCGATCCCAATCCGATCTCGCAGCGTCAACGACGAGGGCCACAATTATTTCCTCAGCCAGAATCCCTATGTGCTCAATTCCTATGCCGGCTTCGGCGAGGCCTATTACAACGTTACGCCGACCTGAAGCTGACCGGCGGTATTCGCTGGACCGATGACCAGAAGCATTTCATCGATATCCCGAGCGAGGTTCTGACCAAAGGTTATGGCTATCCGATCATCAGGAGTCGATCAATCAGGAATGGAAGAGCTATACCGGCCGGCTGGCGGCCAACTGGACGCCCAAACTCGATTTCACGGACCAGACGCTGGTCTATGGATCGTTTGCCCATGGCTACAAGGCCGGTGGCGCCAATCCACCGGGTGCGACCTTTGCTCGGCTATGGCAAGGGCGTACACGCGTTCAATCCGATCCATCCGCTGACCTTCAAGCCCGAATTCATCGATGCCTATGAACTCGGCACCAAGAACACGCTGGCTGGATGGCGGGCTGACACTGAACGGCGACGTCTTCTTCTACAATTACACGGGCTATCAGATCTCGCGCATCGTGGACCGCACGGCGATCAACGACAATTTCAACGCCACGGTGAAAGGCGCGGAACTTGAGGCGATGTATGAGCCGATTCCCGGCCTGAAATTCAATTTCGCCGGTGGTTACGAAGACACGCGGATCGACAATGGCCAAAGCTCCGTCGATCTGATGGATCGCACGGCGGGCATGCCAGGCTGGATGGTTGTCAAACCTTTCGTCACGCAGGCCGTCGAACTGCATCCTCCCGGACTATGTGATCGCCACGGTACTCTGAAGACCGATCCCCGGCTTCTAGGACGGTGGATGGTGCAATCGCCTACGCGACTACATCGATCCTGCGCGGCTGCTTACGATCGCTAATCGCGGAGCTCCGCCCACCGGTTACTGCGTGCAATTACGACACGGAACCGGTAATGATTGCATGCGTCGGCGGTGTTCATCCGCATCCGCTCTGGCGGCAATCCGGCTCCAGTCCGCGGCTATCCCGGTTTCGATCCGGTCAGCACACGATCCGGACCCTTACACCGATCAGAACACCTTACAACGGCCGGAACTATGGCGCTGGCGCCGAACAATGGCGAAGGCTTCACCAAGAATCTGGGCGGCAATCAATTGCCGAACGCGCCGCATTTCACGGCATCGCTCAGCGGCGATTACACGATGCCGGTGTCGGACGATTGGGCGGCCACGCTGCACAGCGATTTCTACTGGCAATCGCAATCCTTGGCGCGCGTGTTCAACGACCGGCCGTATGACAAGATTCGCGGCTATTCCACCACGAACCTCGCGCTGATCCTGACCAGCGCGTCGGGCTGGCAGGTGATGGGCTATGTCAAGAACGTCTTCGATGTGACCGCCATTACTGGCGACTTCCTGAACAGCGACGACTCGGGCTAACCACCAACGTGTTCCTGACCGATCCGCGCCTTTACGGCGTGCGCGTCACGAAGAACTGGTGAGCGCCATGGGATAGGAAAAACATAAACGCAATCTCTCTACCCGTCCCCCTTGAGGGGGCCGAATCCGAGATTTTTCGGGAGGGGTGAAGCCACACACGGCCGGGAATAACCCGTCACGCCGAAATTTGCTTCGCCATGCTTCGCAAATTTCGACCCTCCCTCAAGGGATGGCGGAAGTTCGCTACTGCGACCAATTCGAAATCGCTTTCAGGGGGGAATCACACAATGAGCGAACTTATCCAAAAACACGACAACCGCGCCACCATCCGCTGGAAGCTGCTGACGAGCGCGTCCGCCTTGGCATTGACGGCCTATGTCTCATCCACCGCGCTAGCGGGCGCCGAAGATGCCACCCGCCCGCAAATCTGGATCGAACTGGGCGCGCAGCTGGAGAATGGTGAATGGGCAGTCTCGGACCCGTTTTCCGCCCGTTTTTCTCCAGTACGCCGCCCCGGTCCATCCATCGGCGAGTCGCCATCGCAAGGCCTCGAAAAGCCACCGACCTTCGGCCTCGACGAGTAAGGGAAGATCTCATTTCAGCCGGAAGGATTCCAACTGGGTATTCTCCGCATCCATCCGCTATGGCCGCTCGCTGAAGGACCGGCACAGGCACGACCTATCCTCACCCAACTCATTGCGCTCCCGACTCTTAGCGCTTCCGTCTTTCTCTGCGTTAGGGCGCTTCCCAGAACGGCAAATCCCCGTTAGTTCATATGCGGATACGCGCTACGCGCCAGCGAACAGCATACCATTCTCGATTTTCAGGCAGGCAAGGATGTGGGGCTGGGTCTGTTCGGAAAGGACAGTACATCGACTGTCAGCCTGGGCGTTCGTTTCGCCCAGTTCTCGGTGAACATCGCGCTCAATCCGTCATGGCATTTCCATTTAAATCTTGGCACCGGATCTATTTTTACCGGCGGTAAATTAATAAACGGTCGCTCAGCCTTATCACAGCATATGTCCGCGGCCCATGCGCACACGCAGCTTCCGTGGCGTCGGCCCCTCGCTCTCATGGAACGGATCGGCGGCCCTTGCCGGCAATCCGCAGGACGGCGAGCTGACGCTGGATTGGGGCATCAATGCCGCGGCCCTGTTCGGCCGGCAGAAGGCAAAGACCGATCACAGCGACACAGGCGCCTATCATACAGCTTCTAGCGACATGCCGCATGATATCACAGGCCTATGCACGGCTATACCACGCCACAGCCACCACAGCACCCGCTCGCGCGAGCGTGACCGTGCCCAATGTCGGCGGGTTCGTGGGCCTGTCGTTCCGATATCGACGAATGCGAAACTCAGCCTCGGCTATCGCTACGATACATTCCTCAACGCGATGGACACCGGCATCGACGCGGCGAAGAAATCCAACGTCACCTTCAACGGCCCCTACGCCTCCATCAGCATCGGACTGGGGGACTAGGCGAAGCCGGGCTCACTCGGTAAATTTCGGGCGGTAGAGCGATCTACCGCCCAAATTTTTTAGCAGTCCGGCGCGCTCCACCGCAGACGCACAAATTCGGTCAATTCCCCAAGCGCCTGAATATGCCGGTTTCTCCTCATTTGCCGCGGCGCAATTAGGGCGCTGCGTTGCAGCAAAAATAATTTCCGAAGCCTCCCGAAATTTCCGGGGGGCTTTTTGTCTATGTGCGCAGAGATTTGAATTGCAACCCTCGAAAGGCAGGAAGCTCACGGGGGATGACCGAGACATCGGAACCGGGACTTGAAAGCGCCAATCCGCGGCTCTGGGGCAAAGCCATGAGCCCTTCGGAGGTCTCGGCTTGGTTCGTGCGCGAGGTTTTGCCGTTGGAGGGCATTCTGATGCAATACCTGCATCGCAACTGGCGGAACGCAAGCGACATCACGGATCTGCGCCAGGAAGTCTATGTGCGCGTCTGTGAAGCGGCCCGCCAGCGTCTGCCCGATCATACCAAGCGCTTTGTGCTCACCACCGCGCGCAATCTCATCATCAATCGCATGCGCCACGAGAATGTCGTGCCGATAGAGGCCGTGGCCGACGTCGATGCATTTGGACTTGCCATCGATGCGCCCGGCCCCGAACAGGTGGCCATGGCGCGCGATGAATTGCGGCGTTTGCAAACGGCACTCGATTGCCTGTCGCCGCGTTGCCGCGAAGTGGTGGTTCTCGCCCATGTCGAAGGCCTGGCAGGCCATGAGATCGCGGCGCGCATGAATATCTCGCAGGCGACTGTTTCCGAGCATCTGGCCAATGGCATTCGCGGCCTCACCGACAAGCTCTTTGGCAGCGATAGAAAGTCATGAGCGAAGCGAGCGAGGAAAAATCGGTGACAGGCGCCGCCGAAATCGAAGCGCAGGCAGCCGCCTGGTTGCAGCGCCGGCGCTACTGGAATTGGTCGGGCGACGATCAAATCGCGCTTGAAAACTGGCTCGATCAATCCATGGCGCATAGCGTGGCGTATTGGCGGCTGGATGCGGGCCTTGGCCGGACGGAGCGGCTCGCTGCGTTGCGCAACACTGTTCCCGACCAAACCGAAGGCGTAGAGACAACATTCAAAGCGGATATTCGCAGCCGCTTTGTTTCGATCACGCTACGCATCGCAGCGACCTTGGCCATTGCAGCCGTGCTGGGCGTGGGCGCGGCCTCCCTTCTGTCGCGTGCGCATGATCGCACCTATTCGACGCCGATTGGCGGGCATGAAACGGTTTCTTTCTCCGACGGGTCAAGGATCGAACTCAACACCAATACGGTTTTGCGCACGCGCATGACCAGCGAACAACGCGTGGTGTGGCTCGAACAGGGCGAAGCCTATTTTCAGGTGAAGCACGATCCCGTTCATCCCTTCATCGTGATTGCCGGCGAGCGCCGCGTCACCGATCTTGGAACCGCTTTCGTCATGCGCCGCGACACGAGCGGGCTCAAAGTCACGGTCATGCAAGGCCGCGTGTGGTTTGACGCTTCGAACAAGAAAAGGCCGCTGCAATCGGCTTTGCTGGTTCCGGGCGATGTGGCCACGGCCACGGCCGACAAGATTTCCGTTACGAAGGATTCCGTGCGCGCGCTTGCCAATGGCCTGTCCTGGCGGCAGGGCGTGCTGGTGTTCAAATACACCAGGCTTGCCGACGCGACGGCGGAATTCAATCGCTATAACCGTCAGAAGATCGTCATCGCCGATCCCGCGATCGCGCAGTTGACGATCTACGGCGCGTTTCCAACCGACAATGTCGAATTGTTTTCCCGCGTGGTGCGGGACGTTCTGGGCCTCGATGTCCAGAACAAGGGGAGCGAAATTGTGATCTCGCGTTGAGCGCGTTGCAATTTTGCGGGCACGGGCCACATTGGGGGGAATGATATGAAAAATGGTTTTCTGAAATCGCTGCTGGCGGGCGGGGTGTCCGTCATTGCGTTGAGCTCCGCGGCTCTTGCCGATGAATTCAGCATTCCCGGCGGCGATCTCGCAACCGCGCTCGATACCTATACGAGGCAGACGGGCGTGGCCCTGCTCATTTCCGGCGATGCGCTGAAAGGCGTGCGCACCAGGGGCGTGCGGGGTGAATTGTCGGCCGATGTGGCGCTGTCGCGCATATTGGCCGGCACCGGTTTTGTCACGCGCAACGAAGCCGGCGCCATCGGCATCGTGCGTGCAGCGCCTGTGCGCGACACGGCGATGACAGACGTCGCACAAGCAGAGCCCGCGCGCGCGGCTTCTTCAGGCGTCGAAACCGTCGTCGTCACATCGTCGAAAATCAAGGGCGATATTCAGACCGTTCCGATTGCGATTACCGCGCTGTCGCAGGAACAGCTCACCTCGCGCCAGATTGCGGGCGGTCCCGATCTGGTGAAGGAAGTGCCGAACCTCACCTTCTCGAAAACCAATTTCAGCGGCTACAACATCCAGATTCGCGGCATCGGCACGCAGGCGATTTCGGTGACGACCGATCCGGCCGTGGCCGTCGCGCTGAACGACATTCCCTTTATCCGCAACCATTTCTTCGAGCAGGAATTCTACGACGTCAATCAGGTTGAAGTTCTGCGCGGGCCGCAAGGCACGCTCTATGGTCGCAACGCGACGGCTGGCGTGGTGAACGTCATCTCGGCCAAACCGACGGATCAGTTCGAAGCGATGCTGTCGGCGGATTGGGGCAATTACACCAACCGCCGCTACGAAGGCATGGTCAATATTCCCATTGTCGATGACCGTCTCGATCTGCGCGTCGCGGGCGAATGGACCAAGCGCGACGGCTATACGATCAACACAAACACGGGCAATCCGGTCGATGGCCGCGATCTGTGGTCCAGCCGCGTCACGCTGGGCTGGAAGCCTTTTG
>CAVTLJ010000005.1:0-226977 GCA_963735625.1 uncultured Alphaproteobacteria bacterium
AGCGTTGTTGGCAGACGACCATGAGGTCGTCGCACTTGCGCCACGCGACGAATATGCAGGGTCTCTCGAGGCGCTGGGATGCGGGTTCCGGTGCCTTGAAATGGATCAGAGCGGGCTTTCGCCCGTTCGCGACGCAGGGCTTTTTTTCCGCCTCAAGAGGCAAATGCGCGAGTTGAATCCCGATATCGTCTTCGGCTACACCATTAAGAACAATCTATACGGCGCCTTGGCGGCCCGTCTTCTTGGGGTACCCTTCGTTCCCACTGTAACTGGGCTCGGTACTGCTTTTCTGTCTGGGCCCGCACTTCGCATCGGGGCGGAGGCCCTCTATCGCGGGGCCTTCGCACGCGTACCGATCGTTTTCTTCCAGAATCAAGATGATCGCGCGTACTTCACTTCTCGGCGTCTTGTTTCGGATCGCCAGGTGCGGCATGGTTCCCGGTTCCGGCATTGATTTGGAACGCTTTCCGGCCTGAACTGATGCCGGTCGAGCGGGCAGGGGTTACGTTTCTTCTGATCGCTCGTATGCTACGCGACAGCAAGGGTGTCGTCGAGTTTGCGGAGGCCGCACGAATGGTTCGCGCCCTTCGCCCCGAAACGCGGTTCGAGCTTTTGGGGCCTCTTGGCTACGACAATCGTTCGGCTATTGATCCGGCCGTTGTTAGAGGATGGGTCGCCGAGGGTATTCGTAACCTACCTTGGCTCTACCGACGATGTCAGACCTTTTGTTACTGCGGCCGACTGTATCGTACTTCCATCCTACCGTGAGGGCGCTCCACGTACGCTATTGGAAGCAGCGGCAATGTCGCGTCCGGTAATTGCATCAGACGTACCCGGATGCCGAAGCGTCGTTGAAGATGGCCTAACGGGAATTCTGTGCCGCGTTCGTGATCCCGCAAGTCTACGTGATGGAACGCCTGGCCGTTCGCACCCTTACGCGAAAACAGCTCGAGGTCATGGGGGATGCAGGGCGTGCCAAGATCGAACGTGAATTCAGCTCAAACATTGTGGTCGGAGCCTATCGCAAGGCGATAGAATTTGCCGTCAGCCAGATTGCAACGCCTGCAAACAGACGCAAGTGGGTTTATTGAGTTCTCTTGACAAAGCGCAGCAAAATTTCGATTGAGGCGAGCTGGACGAAGGCCGCGAAGCTGATCTGAGCCCATTCTTAGGATCGCCGGAGGGTAAAAGTTCCGGCTTTTGTCACGATGGCGGGCTGGATTCCTGCTGACCCGGTTCGGATGACACCCGCTTAAGCTAATCCCGCCTTCATCTCGAACTCCATAGGGCTCATATATTGGAATGTGACAACGGGCTGCAAACTCCTCTTGGGTCAGATGCGGCGCGCGGCTAGCGTCTTGGGGCGTCTCGCCCGGATCATCGTGTCGCTTGCGCAGGACCGTGAGCGCTGCCGTCAAATGGGCCTGAACGCACGGACCATGCTGGATGAGCACTTCACCAAAGCACAGGCCTTGGATCGTTGGCATGCTGTGTTGCGGTCGGTGGCGGGAGACATGATCACTGAACATGATCAAGAGAGCCACTCTTCCGATTAGATCCGACAAACCTACGCGCCGAGTTCGTCGTCAGTGCTACTCCCATACAACCTCGCCATCCCGCCCTTCTGCACATCCATATGCTCGATATAGCGCATGACCATTTCGGGGGATTTCCAGCCGCCGGCGTGCATGATGGCGCCGAGGTCGATGCCGGCGGCGGCCATGTCCTGGGCGGCGCCGACGCGCATGGAATGGCCGGAGAGTTTGGCCACAAGCGTGGCGTCGAGGCCGGCGTCCCTGCCGCGGGACTTGATGATCTCGGCGACGGCGCTGGCGTCGAGCGCATCCGGCCAGATATGCATTCCGCGAACGTGATGGAAAATCGGGCCGGTGTTCAGGCTCGCGGCGGCGAGCCAGCGTTCGAGATGGGCGATCGCTTCGGCCGAGAGATAGGCGAGGCGGCCGCGCGCGATCTGATCGGTCTTGGATTTGCGCACCAGCGCGGTGCCGGAACCGTCGGGCTTGAAGATCAGGTCCTCGATGTGCAGTTGGACGAGTTCGGCGCGGCGGCAGAGCGTGTCGTATCCAGTGGCGATCAGCGCGCGGTCGCGATAGCCGCGAAGATCGCCGGGGCAGGCGGCGATGATCTGGCGTTTGATCGCGCCGGTCAGTCCTTGCGCCTGATTCTGGCGGCGCCCCTTCTGGCGGAACACGGTGCGGATGGCGAGGTTCACGTCCTCGGCGGAGGTGGGACTCTCGAGCTTCAATAGCCTGTGAATTTTGACGATAGCAGCGCGGCGCCGGCCCACAGTGGCTGGCGTCGCGCTTTTGCCTTGAGGTTGTTGAAGAAGCGCTCGACCAGATTGCGTTGACGATAAAGGCGCTTGTTGAAGGGCGGCTGGTTCACCCGGTTGGGCATCAGCCGGACATTGGCGCGGGCGCCGCGGGTGGCGAGGTCTTGGCGCAGGGCGTCGGAGTCGTAGGCCCGGTCGCCCAATCGCCGTCTCGAATTCTACTTTCGCCCCGCACACCATATCCCGTTGCAGCACGGCATAGTCGCGCGCGTATTCCGCGTTTGCGGCGATGCCAGCGACGGCGCGCAGGGTCGCCGTGGTTGCGGCCAGGCGAAGGTCTCGATATGGATAAGCATCGGCTTCGAGCAGAAGATTCAGTACGTCGCGAACAGTTGGGATTGCTGTCATCGCCTATTTGCTCGCGTCTGAATGTCGGCGCAGCGGGCGAGGATTTCGTCAAACATTTCCGCGCCGTCGGGAAGGAGCCCGTCGTCAAGCATTTTTTGATAATCGGCCGAAAGTATTGCCCTCCCGTCCCCGTCCGGGACCAGCTTTATAGCGCCCGTGACGGCCGCGGTGTAGTCGATGGGGGTGCCTGTCGCGCCCTTTTCGGGGAAGAAGACGGATTTGTGTGTCGCAACGCTTTTAGCGAGGTCGCGATCTTTGAGGGCCGCAGCGACGACGCCCGCTTTGTCGAGCTGAACAAGATCGTACCAATGACGTGCGAAGCGCTCGCCACCAAGTTCCCCTTGCAGGCAGAAGACGTGAATGGCAGTTGCCTTTTCCCAGAATGTCCGTTCGGCGCGCAGGACGCGGACAGTGCATTCCGGAAATACGACTTGCTTGAGAAAAGGCGCGGCATCCACGGTAATCGGGCGCATTTCGAACGGTTCGCCCGTCGATCGCGCCCCGAAATCTATCTTTATGCGGGGCGCAACGTAGCCCGTGCCGGTCGCAAGCGGCTTATAAGCAATGATGATGGCGTCGCCTTCGGCCGTGGCGACCGCGTCTTTGTCTGTTTCCGATAGACGGTGCAGAATGAAAGGTAGCATTTCGGTCGCCACCCAGTCGCGCAGGCGCTTGCGAATTTCGTCGGTCCACCGTTTTTGTTGACTTCGGGTTTTGGGCAGACCGTCGGGCGTTTGCGCGACAAGGTCGGGTGCGATCGTGCGAATATCGTATGTGATGTCTATATCTTCACTGAAACGATCAATCGCGCGAAATGCTTTGGAAAGAGACGTGCCTCCTTTGAAGATCAGGTGATCGGCATAGGGCGATGTGTAAAGCTGACGGAGCGTCCAAACCACCCACGCGTCTTTTTCGAGAAGATGAATTGGCCGGCCGGATTGCGTGCCGGCAACGGCGAGCGCTTCCCGTCTTTCCTCTGCCGATAATTTGAAAAAGGCGTTAGCCATGCGCGGCCACGGTAGCGCTGATCTTCTGAGCGAGCCACTCCGGCAAGAGCGGACGCATCGCCTGAAGCTCTTGCAGCTCTGCCGGCTCCAATCGCCTTCTTAGGGTCGTGAGTGCCCGCGCGGCCTGTTGTGGGCCGAGCCATTCCAAAGCTCGCACTGCCTGACCGACACGCTCTGTGGCTTTCGCGAGCTGCCAGGATTTGGCATGCCGCAATTCGACGGATTGATTGCCAAGCTCCAATCGCCGGCTCCGTCCGGATGTCAAATAGATCGTCTTGACCGGCACCTGCGTTGTTAGCCCAAGAGCGTTCGCAGCCGCGGCGCCGCTCGAAACAATTGTTTCGCCACGTGCCGCCGCGAAATGCTCGATGACCTTCTCGGCAAATGGGGACCGTGTTCCGAATTTTGTTTTGATGGGCCGAACATAGACACCACGCCCGAGCCGCATGAATTCGCCGTTCCGTGCCAAGCGCGAAAAAGTCTGATCAATGGCCGCGCGATTGGCCAGATGCAGGAGCCCCTTGGCCGTGAGGGGCGTACCCTCCGGCTGAGATTCCGCATAAGCCAAAATCTGCTTCGACAGTGAATTCATGACTATTCTCCTTGTCAGAAATGTACAACTGTTTCTGACATTCTTCAAGATCATAATTTGTCGATTAGAAATAACTCATTGATATCAAAATATTATCCTCAATGCGCTCTGGCTGGCGCAGTGCGGCAAAGTATCTCACAACATCGATTGTTCACGATTTTCGTGAATTCAACGAAACGCAATGTACCTGCCCCGGAACTCAACGCCCGCGCGCTGTGCGTGCGGCACGATCAATGGTTGAACCTGCCACCCTTCAACAAACGGCTCTATCGCCAACGCAATCTGGTCGAGCGCTTCTTCAACAAACTCAAGCATTTTCGAGCCGTTGCTACCCGGTACGACAAACGCGACGACAACTACCTTGCCGCCGTCAAACTCGCCTCAGCACGAATTTGGATGCGCTTTAATGAGTTGATGGCCTAGTCGTGACACCGCATAGGTCTTGCGAAAGAAGCTCGACAGATCAGTCGCTGCGAAGGAGCGTGCGGGCTTCGCGGATCAGGTTCCGAAACTGCTTCAGTTCTGCAAGGCGTGCCTTGGTGTAGAGCCCGGTTTTCAGTGCGTTCCGGTTGCCGAGCGGCGCGCCAGAGCCGGCGGCTCCACCATGCATGCGGCAGCGTTTCTCGCTTGCTTGGGGTTGTTTTTCAAAGCGCACAAAAGTCCCCCGCGACGCGGCGACCTTTATTGCGTTATGCCCCCCTGGGGCCGTGTTAGCCGCGATAAGTTGACCGTCGATAACTCGATTTATCAGACGCTTTCATGTGACATCTACCCAAGGGGCGACTGAGCTATTTCGGATGTGACACCATTGCAGGAAAAAACAATCGACATTGGCGGCACTGCGGAACTTGTGGCCGTTGCTTTTAGCCCTTCGCATCATGCGTCGAGCGCGTCGGTTTCAATTCCATGGATTGACGACGACGACCCCTATCGGCTCAAAATCCGACATATTGCGTGTCACGACGGTTAGATTGTGGACAAGTGCTGTGGCAGCGATGAGAGCGTCGCGTTCGGCCCGAGGGTTTGGAACATGGAGAATGGCACATCGTTGAGCCACAGCCACGTCCACCGGCAATATGCGCCCTTTGAATGCGGTGAGCACCTTGCCATCCAGCCATGTTCGCAGAATAGCACCTTGGGCCGCGTCGCGGCGTTCCAAGGACAGGATTCCCAACTCCAATTCCAAAATTGTAATCGCTGATAAAAACAGATCAGACGGGCGGACAGAGTCCGCCCAAGCTGCGACATTCGAATTCTGTCCGGTCGCGGCGGCGCAGTTCGGAAAGAACATTCGTGTCGAGCAGAAACATCAGCCCAAATTGGCAGGCTTGAAAATGCCTCTGGCCAAGCGAGGAGGGCTGAATTCAATATTCTCCGTACCCGGAAGGTCGAGTAATTCCCGGATGCTTGGTTCCGTCCCAAGGAGGTGCCGATAGATCTCATGGCGCAGCAGCACATAGGCTGGCTTGCCCCGATCCGTAATAATGACGGGCCCCTCATCCGCAGCTCGCTTTGCCCGGCTCACATCCTGATTGAATTCTCGACTGGAAAGCTTCGTAATTGACATTTGGCACCTCAAAACGTCATGTAGGTACAATACTACATTCTTCCGATTTGACAAGTTTTTTGTAGATACGGCACTGCCTCACTTTGAAATTGCCCACTTGCTGCGAGGCCGAACATCGGTTCGACGATACAGATCATTCGGTCAACTGCAGATACAGAAGCTGTTGCTCAAAATATCGTCGGAAATACCTTCTACCCCCTATTATGGCGGGTAGACCACGATCCCGCCATTCCACCCTTTTTTAGGGCAGGAAATTCTCCCCCCGATAAACATTGCTATCGGATCGCCGGACGGCGAGTTGTCCAGATTGGTTTCGCAATTCGATTGCGACTTCCACGTCGGATTGGGACAGAGCGAAGATCTCGCCCGGATCATTGTATCGCTTGCGCAGGACCGAGAGCGCTGCCGTCAAATGGGCCTGAACGCGCGCACCATGCTGGACGAGCACTTCACCAAAGCGCAGGCCCTGGATCGTTGGCACGCTGTGTTGCGGTCGGTGGCGGGAGACACGATCACTGAACATGATCAAGAGAGCCACTCTTCCGATTAGACCCGGCAAACCTATGCGCCGAGATCAGGCCTCTATGTCCATCCGCCCGATTGGGTCCATTGACCATCAACCTGCTCGTCCCCTTTTTGGGTCGCCGCGATAACGGGCTCCAAAAAACGGCGCAACTCGACCACCAGCTCCGCGAATGGTGGCGGCGGAAGCGATGGCCGTGTACGGCGCAGAAAGGCGCTCCATTGATCCTGCTTGTCGCGGCGCGTCGCGAACGCATCCGTAAGCGGCGCTGGCACGGAGAAAGGTAGCACGGTCCCGCGATGCCGAAAGGTCATTTGGATGGCGCGGACCAGTTCGGCCTTTTTGAAAATAAACGTGCGCGACAGTGCCCAAAGATCGTAGTGATCCTTGAGCCTGCTTGAGAGATCGTCGAAACGCACCATTGACTCGAATTTTTCAGCGATGACGGTTTCGGGTGGATATGCGCGCACCCGGGCGGGCGGCAAATCCGCAATGAGCAGTGGATAATCCAGGTGCTTCGGAGCGGGGTGGACGACATCGCCGAAACCGATGTCGATTTGAAGCGGTATGACTGCCGCGCCCAGTTTGGCGATGAGCCGTACGCGCGCGCCCTGATATTCTTCCTCCTCGCGCATGGCTTCGATCCGAATGCTGTCCACATCGAAGGACAGTCCGTCGTCCGTCACGCTTTGCCGAACGATAGCGGAGAAGGACTTGCGGAGCGCCGCAACGTCGTTTTTCCCCGAGCCGAGCAAATCGAGATCGCCGGTCGAGCGGAAAGGTTCTGGCGACCAGAGCGCGAACAGCATCGCTCCCTTGAGCACGAAGCTGTCGTGCAGGGGCGATTGCGACAGGCGGTAAAGCAGGCGCTCGATCGCATAGTGAACCAGCAACCGCTGAAAGTCCTGCGTGCCTTTGCGCGCATTCATGAGGCGCTGACGAATTGAAGCCGCGAGATTTTTGCGCTTTTCCTTCATGCGAGAGCTTCAAGGTAGGGCTTGATGATGGGCTGCACGCGACAGACTCCAGCATAGCGCCAAAGCTCGGCGCGTGTCGCCTTGCGCCGCCGTAGCGCATCCTTAAGCGCCTCGATGGCGACATCGATCCCAACTCTGCGGCGGTATTTGAAACAGTCGGCTACCGTTTTCGAGGGGTTGGTGACGACGACATCCACGCCTTCGACCACGACAACCGTCCGCCCCTGGGAAAAGGCCGCGCCGGATGCGCGAACGATCTCGCACGGGAACGAAGCGATGTTGGGCACGCGCGCCTTGTGTTCCACCATGATCCACACGGCGTGGGGAAGCTGTGTGGTAAGATCGTGAAGGCGCAGCGCGGACAGAAGACAAATGACGCCGCGAGGTGCGAGAAGTGCTGTCTGGGCAAGATCATGGGCGGCATGAAATTTGGTGAAGTCGGCGCTTTGGTAAAGCCCGCGCCCTAGTTTGACGAGCCTCCCCTGCTCGCACAGGCGGCTAAGATAAGTCCGGGGAATGCCAGCCGCCTGAAAATCGCGCGCCCTCGCTATACCGCGATTGCGGGCGATCTCAAGAGCCCGTTCGGTCAGGGTGGAGCTATCAACCATGACCTTTTGTTACATAATGTCGGCACTTTGTCAATAATTGCCCACATATTGTAACATGGCTTATCTATGCGGATGGCGGAGCATGCGTTTCGCCAGACATCGTCTGCCGAAACCACCGCGGTGAACGCCCAAGGTATCGAAGTGCCGCTGTCTGCTGCGTGCCATGCGGTTGGCCCATGCTCCTTGGCTGATGTTCATTGGTTGTCGCTCAAGGCCGGGCTTGATGGTCTCATCCTGCCGAGCAAATTCTACGGCATCGCCGCTGCGGCCCGTCCAATCATTGTGATTGGTTCCCCAAATGGGGAGTTGTCGAGGCTGGCAGAGCGCTTCGATTGCGGCTTCCACGTCGGATTGGGACAGAGCGAGGATCTCGCCCGGATCATCGTATCGCTTGCGCAGGACCGTGAGCGCTGCTGTCAAATGGGCCTGAACGCACGGCGCATGCTGGAAGAGCGGTTTACAAAGGCGCAAGCGCTTGATCGCTGGCATGCTGTATTGCGGTCAGTGGCCGACGGCGCGATTGCCCCAATAGCCGCAGAGAGCCGCGTTGCCAATATGTGATCTGGCCGCCAGGATGTGGATTGACGCACTATCGTCTGAACTCGATAGGGTCGGATAGAAAAGGGGATGATAGGGTGCGGCTATGCGGCTACCACGCTGATCCTTCCGGCAGACTGCGAGCGCGGCTTTTTCTTGATTGAGATCTCGACATCGCGATCAAGTGCAGTCAGAAACGTCATCAGGCGTTCAACCGAAAATCCCTCAAGCTTGTAGTGCAAAAGCGCGGAGATCTTGGGCTGGTTTACACCCAAGACTTCGGCCGCCGTTGCCTGGGTCAGCTTTTGCATCCCAACAATCTGGTTGATCGCATAGGCCAGGCGTAATTTGGTCTGCCGTTCTTCCGCATCGGGATATCCGAGATCGGCAAAGACATTGGTTGTGCCGTGCAGCACCTGTTCGCGACCGGCCTCACTTCTCTTTGCCATAACGTGCCTCGTAATCCTGCCGTGCTGTTTTCAGCCGCAGTTCCACCAACTCGATATCGCTACGCGCCGTTCGGATTCCTTTGTGCGATTTCTTCTGAAATGCATGCAGAACATACACCAGATTTCGGAATCTTATTGTGTAAATCGCGCGATACGTGTTCCCGTCAAAGTCCTCGACAACCTCAAAGACGCCGGCACCCTGACCTTTCCAGGGCTTTGCAGACGGATGCTTGCCACCGAACTGCGCGATTCCCAACGCATTTCCCATTTCGCCCTTTACCGGCTCTGAGAACTCAAGGAAATCGCGTTTGGCCGATCCAACCCACGCGAGCGGCTTTTCGCCGATTGCCAATTGTCGTGCCATGTGTATCCCAATTCTAGGATGGAATGTCAAGGGGGGCAGATCACGCACCCTTGGCGGAGAATCGCCCCTATTTTGGGAATATTAAGTCATAGGCGCGCACAAACTGTGAATACGCTTGGAACATTGGCCCCCCTCCTGAGGTCTCCCAGCACTTTGAAATCGCAAGAAATATTCAGAACGAGATGGGGCCGCGATGTTTGGCAGCCCATCGCAGCGCTGTCGTTGTTAGGTGTGGGTGGCGAACTCTACCCATTATCGGGTTTGCAACCAGAATGTATCCTGATATATTACTGGGTATAAGGAGTTGGTCATGGGCGCCACATCGCAAAAGCGTGCGTTAAAATCCTACCGCGATCGTCTCCATAAGCGTGGGATGGCGCGGTTCGAGGTTCTGGGATTGGACGCCGACCGCGAGTTGATCCGCTCGCTCGCCAAACGGCTTGCCCAGAATGACGCGGACGCAACCAAGATTTGCGCGACGGTGAGCCATACCATTGCGGACGAGCCGCCCGAGAAAGGCGGTATTCTGAAGGCCCTGCGCAACTCGCCGCTTGTAGGCGCCAATTTGGACCTTTCCAGAGCCATCATCCACGGCCGCAAGGTTGATCTTTGACCCGCTATCTCCTCGACACGAACATCATCAGCAATGTCACCAAGCCGGTGCCATCAGAGACGCTGATTACATGGATGGCCGATCAGTCCGACGAAGATCTCTACATATCGTCTTTGACGGTTGCGGAAGTGCGCAGAGGGCTTCTGGAAAAGCCGCGCGGACGCAAGCGTACGGAGCTAGAGAAATGGTTCGCCGGCCCCGAGGGGCCGCAAGCGCTGTTCGCGGGCCGAGTTCTTGGGTTTGACGAAAATGCCGCCCTCGTTTGGGCCCGGCTGATGGCCGAGGGAAACGCGAAAGGAAAACCGCGTAGTGCGCTCGACATGATCATCGCTGCAACAGCCGAAGCCAACGACTGCGTTGTCGTCACCGACAACGAGAGGGATTTTGCTGGTTTGAAGTTCATCAATGTCCTGCGGCCGTGACTTGACCCAACACCGCGCCTATTAATGTGCGGTACCTGCAGAAGCGCGCCGGCATCGAGCTGCACGTCAGCGCAGGCCCATAAATTATGATGGGGCAGGGCGCCATGACTGTGAATACGCTTGGAACATTGACCCCTCCACGTGGCCCCATACAGCCGCGCCATCCCGCCTTTCTGCACGTCCATATGTTCGATGCAGCGCATCACCATCTCCGGGGATTTCCAGCCCCCGGCGTGCATGATGGCGCCGAGGTCGATGCCGGCGGCAGCCCTTATGGCGGAACACGGTCCGGGTTGTGAGGTTCAGGTCTTCGGTGGAGGCGGGACCAGCGAGCTTCGGTAACCTGTAAATTTTGGCGATGGCGGCGGCGCGGCGCGGGCCTAAGTGGCTGGCGTCGCGTTTTTGTTTTGGGTCCAGACTAACGATCACGCGTTTGCGATCGCAGGACGAAGCGCCGGAGGACAGACTTGGCGGTGAAACGCGAAGCAAACTGGCGTCCAATTTTATCGAATTCAGCCCGGCCTCGTGGAACAGGCTTGTCTGGAAGGGATAAGGCCCATATTGGACTCTGAGGAGTGCGTAATGGCTCGTGAAATACGGGAAAATATGGCTGCGACAAAAGCTGAGCCGCGGGGTCTTGCCGCGCGCGTTGCCCGTTTTTTCACCGCCGCCCGCCGCGTGCTTCTTCCCGAAGGCGTGAGGGTCTATGCGGTGGGCGACGTCCACGGTTGCGCGGCAGAACTCGACCGGCTTATGGGCGCGATCTTGCGCGACCGCGACGGTTGGAGCGGCGAAGCACACCTCGTCTTCATCGGCGATTACGTCGATCGCGGGCCCGATTCGAAAGGCGTTGTCGCGCGTCTGCTCGATCCGCCCGAGGGTTTCGAGGTCTGTTATCTTCGCGGTAACCACGATCAGACATTGCTGGATTTTCTCGCCGATCCCTCCGTGTATAGCGCTTGGCGTGATTTTGGCGGCAGGGAAACTCTGCTCAGCTATGGCGTGATGCCGCCGCGTTTTGAGGAACCGTCTGCGCTTGCTGAAACCAGGGATCGATTCCGTGCGGTGCTGCCGGTCCGGCATCTGGAATTTTTCGAAAGCCTCCAATTTTCTACCAAGATTGGCGGGTATTTTTTTGCCCATGCGGGCGTGCGGCCAGGGATCGGTCTCGATAACCAAAGTGCCGATGACCTTCTCTGGATTTGGGATGAGTTCCTGACTTCTGCAATGGATTTCGGCATGGTAATTGTTCATGGTCATACCCCGGCGGCGCAACCGGTTCGGCTAGCGAACCGGATCGGTATTGACACGGGTGCCTATGCCACGCAACGGCTTACGGCTGCCGTTCTGGAAGGCGCGGAATGCCGTTTTCTGTCGTCTTAAAGCGCGTGTGGAAATAGGTTAGCGTTGGGCATCGTGGCGTGATGTCCTGGAAAATGGGAAGCCTATGCATCGCGAAGATGTTCTTCAAATAATCTCTATGTTTTTTGCTCTGCTTGGGCTCGTTGCATTGGGCATAACGCCAGCCTATGCACAAGCCGCCGTTCCGGCTGCGTCGGACGCCCCAATTGCAAGCCCTGCGAGTGCCGGGTCGGTTAGTGATTATCGGTTGGGGGCCGGGGACAAGGTGCAAATCAACGTATTCGGCCAAACCGATCTAGACGGAGACTACATCGTCGATGGCACGGGCGATATTCAGCTGCCCTTGATCGGGCAAGTCAGGGCGGCTGGCCGAACGGTCAGTGATTTTCAGCGAGATATTACGGTCAAACTGCAAGACGGGTTTCTGGTGAACCCTAGCGTGAGCGTCGCGGTGGTCAATTATCGGCCATTCTACATCATTGGAGAAGTAAATAAGCCTGGAGAATACCCCTATGTTAGCGAAATGAGCGTCCTGAATGCCGTTGCCCTGGCAGGCGGCTATACGACGCGGGCAGACGATACCGAGGTTTATATTCGCCGCAACGGATCGAACAAGGAAAACGAAGTTCCCGCCGACGACACAACAAAGGTTAATCCTGGCGATATCATCCGTGTGCCCGAGCGGTTCTTTTGAACGAAAAAGGCCCCAAATTCGCCCCCCCCCGGTTGAAATCGGCAGCCATTCCGGCCCGCAGGACGGATAAGAATGGCCTGCATCAAATGGCCGCATCGCGAGCAGGCCCTTTAAGCAAAACCAAACATAGCTTGTGTTTTCACAGTCATGACGTTATTTTTCACAATAGCTTCGCACGGTTTTTATTCTGTTAATTGAAATCGTTTAGGGGGCATGATAATTTGCGGCTGTAATTGGGGATTGCACGTTTTTGGCCAAATTAAAAGGCTCGGCTAAGCGTTGGAGCCGAGGGTAGAGGGCATAGTTATGGGCAAGAAAGCCAGCTTGGTTCGGTGGTTGAGGGGTGGTGCAGCGGCCCTTGCGCTTGTGGCCGTCACCGGCTGGAGCGGACAATCGGGTTTGACGCATTTCGGCTCAGCAGCATTGGCGGCGGACGAAGCGTCATCGCTCACGCCCGATCAGGTGGCGGCAATCCAGAATGCGGTGCAAACAGCACTGGTCGATGTCGATCCCAGTCTGACGGGAAATGCGAGAGCGCAGGCGATTGCGCAAGCACTCACGCAGGCAACGACGAGTGCGATCAGCCTTTACGGTGCCGCCGCGATCTCCGTGGTGACGAGCAGCGCGATCACCGACGGAATACCAGTCGCGCAAGTCGTGGCCGCCGTTCTTCCCGCCGCGGCGAGCATCCCCGGCGTTGCTACAGCCACGGCCGTGGCCGATGTCGTGCTGGGCGCCATATCGGCGGGCGCGTCCGCTTCGTTGGTTACCGAGGCCGTCATCTTGACGGCATCCCAATCCGGGCTCGCAAGCAGCGACGTCGGCACTGGCCTTGGGGCGGCCGCGGTCGAAGTGGCTGAGACAAATCCCGATGCCGCCAATGCCATCGGGCAGGCCGTGTCTAACGAAGGAACCTCCGACATGGGACAGGCCTTTGCCTCGTCGGTCATTGCCAATGGCGGTTCCCAGCAGCTTGCTTCGACGGGTACGCAGGCACCCAATGCCACCAACGAAACCAATGGCAACAACGGCCAGCAGAGCAATAACCAGCAGAATAGCAACGGGCAAACAACAACCCCGCCGCCCTGCAGCAACCCGTCCTGCACGTAAGGTCCCTGTGTGAAGCGCCTTTGAGGGGGATTTAGATGCGTCGTTTATTTCGTTATATGGATTTGCGTTTACTGTATCTGGCTTGTGCAATCGCCATTGGGTTTGCGAACTCCGCTGCCGCGCAAATGACCGGGGAGCCCGGGCCGTACGACGCCAAGGGATTGCCGCTGGGCGGATTTCGTCTATTCCCGACGCTCGGTCTGGACGCAAACTACGACGACAACGTCTATCGCACGCAGACCGGCACGAAGAGCGATTATTATTTCCTCGAAAATCCGGCCTTCATGCTGCAGTCCCAATGGAGCCGTCACGAACTGGATCTCTACGCCGGGTACTCGGCGTATCAATATTCATCGCGCTCAAGCGAAGATCACAACGACTGGAATGTCGGTGGCGACGGCAGGCTCGATGTGCTGCGTGGAATCGACCTTATGGGCGGGGCTTCCTATGCCATCGAGCATGAAGCCCGTACCTCGCCCGATCAGCCGGGCTATGCCAAGGGCCCCAACGCAATATGCGCTGACCCAGGCGAATGGCGACACTCGAATACCATCCCTATCATTTCGGGTTCACGCTGGGGGGACATTTTCTCAATACAATTACGATCCGACGAACATTGATCGGGCTGCCGCCACTCAACAACGACGATCGCAACCGCGACGAGTATGTCGGCTATGCCAAGGCGTCCTACGAGTTCTCGCCCGGCTATGCGGTGTATCTGCAGGCGAATGACCGGAGCGTGAAGTACTGCTTTGACGTTCGATCGCAGCGGGCTGCGGCGCAGCAACGATGGTTATAGCGCTAATATCGGTCTCGACATGGCCGTGACCCATCTGATTCAGGGCCAGATGTTTGTTGGCTACCTGAACGAGCACTACCATGCGCCTCTGGTTAGTATTTCGGGCTTCAATTTCGGCGCCAATGTAGATTGGGAGCCGACGCCGTTGTGGACGTTCCATCTGACGGCATCGCGCACCTTGAACGGCACCACCATCGCCGGAGCTTCGGCGCAGGACGATCAGGCCGTTCGAGCTCGCGGCGGATTTCAAGCCGCGGCCCAACCTCATGTTCCAAGGCTATGTCGGATATGACGATCAGAACTTCAACGGCTCGCCGCGCAACGATAGATACACCTCGGCCGGGATCGGCCTGAACTACTACCTCAATCAATATATGAGCGCGCGGGCAGGCTATGACTACCAGACGCGCAACTCCACGATCACAGGCCAAGGCTTCAACGACAACCTTCTATCAATCGGATTGAACCTGCACCTGTGAATGTAGATATAAAGGAGATGCATTCGCTGCCGGTCGGACGTGAAAGCCTGACCGGGCGATGTCTAACCCGTGCATTTCTGAAACCATGAGTCTGACACGAAAGATATTGGGGGGGCCGGTGTTGCCGCTGGAACAGGCCGGCGACACTGAACAGCCCGATATTGGCGGTGGCTTCGATATCGCAGCCTTTCTTCAGATGTTGCGCGTACGCCAACGCATCATCATCGGCACGGCTGCGGTCGTCATCGCGATCACTGCCATCGTCGTCTTCCATGAGACCCCCCTCTATGACGCGAGCGCCATGGTCATGCTCGACCAGCGCGAGAACAAGGTCGTGGATCTGGACGCGGTGCTCGCGGGCCTTCCCAGCGATCCCACCACAATCGAGAATCAGCTCCAGATCCTGCGCTCGCGCGATCTGATGTCGCGGGTTATCGACAAGCTGCATCTGGACCAGGCTGCGCCGTCCGGGACGACGGCGGCGGATTTCCTCTCGGGCGCAATCTACTACGTCAATCCACTGCACTGGTTCGGCGATGATGTCAGCACCAAGACTGCTAAACAGCAAGACGAGGACCGGCGGGACGGAATAATCGACGGGCTGCTGAACGCCGAAACCGTTACAGAAGTCGGCCGCTCTTCGGCGATGCAAGTGACGTTTCGCTCGGCAGATCCCCAGCGTGCTGCCACGGTAGCCAACGGCATTGCGAACGCTTACGTCGATGATCAGCTGAACGCGAAATTCGAGGCAACACAGAAGACCTCGCAATGGCTGGCCGACCGGCTCCAGAGCCTGTCCGCGCAGATGCAGGCCGCCGACGCAGCGGTTCAACAATACGAAACCGAGCACAACATCACCGAAACGCAGGGCGGCGGCACGATCCTGGATCAGCAATTGGCGCAGCTAAACGGACAGCTCGATCACTGCGCGCGCCAATCTTGCCGAGGCCCAGGTGAAATATTCGCGCGTGCGCGCGCTACAGGCGAGTGGTCAGGCCGAAGATGTGGCGCAAGTGTTTCAGTCTGGCATGATCAGCCAACTTCGCCAGCAGCAGACCGATCTCATGCGCCAAAAGGCACAACTCACAACAACCTTTGGTCCTCGCCATCCCAAAATGCTCGACATCGAATCGCAGATTCGCAACATCGACGAAAAGATCAAAGAGGAAGTGGAGCGCGTCGTCGAGACTGTGGCCAATGATGTGACGGTCGCCAGCGCCCAGGTTCAATCGCTTGAAGAGAGCATGAAAGAGCTTCAAACCAATACCGACGTCGAGAACCAGGCAAAGGTGAAGTTGGCTGAGTTGCAGGCCAAGGCGTCCTCGTCACACCAGCTTTACGAGGCTTTTCTGGGCAAGTTCAAGGAGACGCAAGGCCAGGAAGGCATCCAGACCCCCGATGCAAGGATCATCTCCAATGCCGTCACCCCAACCACCCCCGCCGTTCCCAACAAGACGCGCGATTTGGGGCTTGCCATTGCGGGCGGCCTGCTTCTGGGTCTTGGCTTTGCCTGGGCAGCCGAGCGGCTCGACACCGGATTTCGCACGGTAACCCAAATCGAGCGCCTTTTGGGTGTGCCGGTGCTGAGCACGCTTCCGGAATTGCCTGGCGTCGCCAAGGCCGATGAACAGGCTGCCGATCGGGTGATCGACAAGCCGCTATCGTCATTTGCCGAAGCCGTGCGTGGCCTGCAAATGGGGCTTGTCCTTTCCAATGTCGATCGGCGGCCGAAAGTGGTTCTCGTTACCTCTTCGGTGCCGGATGAAGGAAAGACGACCGTTGCGCTCAGCCTGGCTCGCGTCGCTGCGCGCGGCGACCAGAAGGTCCTGCTGATGGACTGCGACGTTCGCCGGCCGAGCCTTGCTGATGCTCTCGGCCTGACCGAAAAACGCGACGGATTGATTGAGGTTTTATCGGGGGAAGCCGCACTGGAAAACTGCTTGGTCCGCGATCCACGCTCCAATCTACAGTTGCTGCCGACATCGCGGGTGTCCGCGAGCCCGCCCGATGTACTCGGCTCGGCCACTATGGAAAAGCTGATTGCGGGTCTGAAATCCGGCTTCGATATGATCGTGATCGATTCGGCGCCACTCCTGCCGGTGAACGATACCAAAGTCTTGGCGCGGCTGGCGGACGCGGTCGTGTTCGTGGTGCGCTGGGAAAAAACCCCCCGCGATGCGGTGAGCAATGCCGCACGCATGCTGGCCGACGTTCAGGCGCCGGTGGCCGGCGTCGTGCTGGCGCGTGCCGATGTCGAACGCTACCGCTATTACAGCTATGGCTACCAGAGCTATTACAACTACAACAAATATTATAGCGACTGAGCTGCGTGCTTCCGGCATGATCCGACCGATGCCGCCCACAGACAACAGCGCCCCGCGTCACCGGCCGGCTTGGGTCGAGCAAGCAGGCTTTGCGCTGTTTGTTCTGACGCTGGCATGGGCGCCGTTTCCACTCGGCAGCAATCGGGCTTGGTCGTGGTCGCTGCTCTGCATTCTCATTGCAGTTTGCTGGGCGATATGGGTGGGCGAGGTCTGGTCTGATCCTTACGGCATTCGTCGCACTGCGCGTGGTCTCACTTGGCCGTTCGCACTGGGCGCGCTCGCGCTTTTCTGGGGCGTGATCCAGATTCTGCCGGGCGTTCCCGAAACCTGGACGCATCCGGTCTGGCAGCTTGCCGGTTCGGTTTTGGGAACTCATCCTGGCGGGACCATTTCGCTCGATCCCTGGCGCACCGCCACCGAAGTCATGAAGCTTGCAAGTTACGCCATGGCGCTCTGGCTTGTACGGGTGTTTGCCAGCCGCTCGGAGCGAGCCAATCGCCTTTTGGACATCTTGATCCTGATCACGGCGCTCTATGCCGCCTACGCTTTGGTGATGACATCATTGGGCGTTGTCCAGTTCAATATTTTCTATAGCCAGATTGCCAGCAGCCACGACATCTCCGGCCCCTTTGTCAATCGCAACAGCTATGCGACCTATGCAGGCCTTGGCGCGCTCTGTGCCGGTGTGCGACTGGTCGAACGCGGTTCGGCCACAATCGTTGTTCACCGGGGCTTGCGCACACTTTGCCCTCACGCTTGTGCAATATTTGCTTGGACGTGGCGCGCCTTATTTGATCGCGGCCGCACTTACGGTCTCCACCCTCATCGCCACCGGTTCGCGCGCGGGCAATTCCGCCTTCTTGGCGGGCGCGGTAAGTATTTTTCTGCTTACGCTTGCGCTGAGTATCCGCCAGGCCCGGGCGTTGTGGGTGATGAGTGTTGCGATTGTTTGCCTGACGGGATTTGTTGTCCTCTTCTCGATCAATGGCGATATGTTGATTTCGCGCTTCGATGACATGGTCGGTTCCGGCCTCGACCCCGGCTTGCGTCTGTCTCTGTGGAATGCCGCGCTGCGCATGATAGAGGATTCGCCCCTTCCTCGGTCTGGGCCTTGGCACCTACCAGAACGCCTATCCGATGTATTCCGATGCGATGGCGCCTTTCATCATCGACAGGGCGCACAATGATTACCTCGAGCTTGCTGCAGGTTGGGGATTGCCGGCGGCGATCCTGTGGTGGTCCGCCATGATCTGGCTCGTGGTTCTTTGTGCCCGCGGCGTTTTCCAGCGCCGGCGCAATCGCACCTATCCGATGCTGGCCGTTGGCGCCAGCGTGCTTGTGGGCGTGCATTCGATCTTTGATTTCAGCCTGCAAATGCCTGCCATCGCGCTAACCTATGTCGCCATTCTCGGTTTGGGTGTGGCGCAGGCTTTTTCAACGCGGGAGGGAGCATGACGAAAGACGCGGCACGTCGCTGGCTTGCCCGGCTGATACTGCTTGGGCCCGCAATCGCGGTCACATTCGCTGCCGTTCCGCGCCTGGTTTCCGGGCTGGCGCTGGAGGCCGCATTTCCGCCGACAGCCTATATGGTGATCAATATCGCAATGCCTGAACACACATATGCACAAAGCGCACAAATATTATCCCACGCATCGCTGGGGGACGGGGAGACCCAACTCTTGCGAGCTGAAGCAGCCGAGCGCACGAGGCCGAAATCTCCCGATGCCGTTATCCCGCTCGCCGAGAGGGCATTGTCATACGCACCAGCCGATGCGCGGGGATGGATCGTACTTGCCGAAGCCTTGCGCCCCCAAGATCCGCGCAAGGCCGCCGCCGCACTCACGCTCGCGATCGAATTGGCGCCGCGCGAATATTTCCTCATCGTACCTCGCGTGCTGGCAGGTGCGCCTCTCTGGGCCTATCTACCGCAAGAGACCCGTGACACATTACTGGGCGACGCACGCTTTCTGGTGCAGGACCGGAATTTTCACGCTGCGCTACGAAGCCTCCTCGCGGTTGAGGGTGGACCTCAACTTGTGACCCGGGCGCTCGCAGGCCACCCCGATCAAATTCGCGCACTCAACAGGGAGCTGGCGCACGAGCGCATGGGCTTGAACTGACATAGCGGACGCGCGCCTCATAATTTGCATCGCGTAATCCATGATTTTGAGGTCGACGATCCCCATTCGGCGCAACGTCGCTTGTCATGGTTGTGAATACGCTTGGAACATTGGCCCCCCTCCTGAGGTCTCCCAGCACTTTGAAATCGCAAGAAATATTCAGAACGAGATGGGGTCACGTTTCGCGCGAAAGATGATCCCATCCCAGAAATTTATTCGCACGCGCAATCAATGACATGTATTTCTTTCCGGCGGGGTCACGCTTGGAAGCAATTTCACACCTTTGATCGCGCCGATTGGCCAAACCCGGAAGGGCAAATCAGAAAAATGTCATCTCGGGCCGGGGAATTTTCATAAGATATTGAAATAACATAATATTTTTCTTTGGATTGGAGGCCTACATCCTGAGATGCGGAGATCGAGGCCCTTAATCTCCGCATATTGTGCAAAGAATATCCTTGCCTCTGCGGAGATTGGTTGTCATAATCTCCGCATAAGATGCGGAGATTATGACAAAGTATATCCATCAACTTCCCGAATGGCCCAACTTCCGGTGGCAGGCTGAACAGCTCGTCCCGAAGCTTGCCGCTGTTCGTCATCGGCAAGGGCGGCTGCTTGGACGGATCGAAGGCTTCGGCATCAAGCTGCGCGACGAGGCGGTGCTGCAAACACTGACCGAAGAAGTCGTAAAGTCTAGCGAGATCGAAGGCGAGACGCTGAACCGCGATCAGGTGCGGTCATCGCTCGCGCGTCGGCTCGGCATTGAAATCGGCGTGCTGACTCCTGCAAGCCGCAATGTCGAGGGCGTCGTGCAGATGATCCTCGACGCCACGCAAAAATACGATCAGCCGATCACCAAGGATCGCTTATTCGGCTGGCACGCCGCACTGTTTCCAACCGGCTACGGCGGCTTGCTGAAAATCATGGTCGGCAAATGGCGTCCGGCAGAAGCAGGACCAATGCAGGTGGTTTCCGGTCCGCACGGCCGCGAGCGCGTTCACTACGAAGCGCCAGACGCCACGATAATCGAAAAGGAGATGGACGCCTTTATCGCATGGTTTAACGCAGAGCAGCCGGGCCTCGACCTCGTGCTCAAGTCCGCTATCGCTCATCTGTGGTTCGAGACCATTCATCCATTTGAGGACGGCAACGGCCGCATCGGGCGAGCACTATCAGATATGATGCTGGCCCGCTCCGAGCGTAGCGCGCTGCGCTTTTACAGCATCTCCGCCCAGATCAAGGTGGAGCAGGGCAAATATTATGACTATCTCGAAGAAAGCCAGAAGGGCGATCTCGAAATCACGGAATATCTCGATTGGTTTCTCGGCTGCCTCGACCGAGCGTTCGACGGCGCCGAGATCATTCTGGCGGATGTGCTGAGGAAGGCCAAATTCTGGGAACTTCATGCCGGCCAGTCGTTCAACGAACGGCAGAAATTTATGATCAATCGCATGCTCGATGGTATCGAGGGAAACCTCAATTCTTCCAAATGGGCAAGAATGGCAAAAACTTCGCAGGACACGGCGGGACGTGACATTGAAGGATTGCTTCGCGCGAATGTGCTTGTGAAAGAGCCGGGTCGCGGCCGTAGCACAAGCTATTTGCTCGTCGCGACTCCCACCGACGTGCTGAAAGTGATCGCCGACTACGTGCGCGCATACTCTCATATGTTCGCAACGGATGGACCGCCGTCGCTGAGCGCAACCGAACGGGAAAAACGGATTCAGACTATAGGGCAGCTCGCGGGCGAAATTGACGAATTGGCAAATGCGGGTAACAAAATCTGCTATCGCGAATTCGAGCCGTTATTGAGAGAGCTTCACAAGAACGGTTTCTCGCCGGATGGGCAGTTGGTTTCGACGTTAGCGTTCACGGCGCGTAGTCGCTCGCAAGGCTGAAGGTCGATGGGAGCGTGCGCGTGACTTTCGCCGAGAAGCTCACGGCCGTGGACGATTTGAGGGAACGTGTAGCACCAATCGTCCGCGCCCGCGAGACTCACAGACAATTTGATGCCACGCGCGAGAAAATCCATCGTTTGGACATGACGCTGAATTGCGCGCCTGAATGTCAGCAGCTACGTCAGGGACGGGACGCGGCGGCAATGGACGCCACGATATCGGCAATCCCGCGGTACAACAGGAACGGATTGTCCTTCGAGGGTAGAAAGCCGCGGCGGTGCCAGAAAGCCGCCGCATCGTCATCAATGGCATTGACCATCAAGGCGCGGCCTCCAACCAGTTCTGCTGCGGTAACGCAGCGCTGGAGCGCATGTTTGAGCAACCCCGTTCCGATACCTTTTCCCGCCCAAGCCAAATCCGTTGCAAGCTGTCCCAGTAACAGGCACGGCACCGGATCAGGTGGCTGTCCGGTGCGGATCGTGCGGGGCAGTGTGCCGGGTGCAACCGCTGTCGGGGCAAGCCCGTAGTAACCAACCACACGGCCGGCCTGATGAACGACAAGGACGGCGGTAAACCCCTTTTGCTGGTTCGATAGGGCCCGGTTCTTCAGCCAGTGATCGAGCGAGGGTTTGCCGCAGGAGAAGTCCGATACATCATGCGCGGTCGTTAGCGTTTCCGGCGCGCAGAGCAACACGGTTTTAACTCTTGGTCTTCTTGCGGTCTGGCTCCCATGGCGCGCGCCGCCGCGCTAGCGCCACCATCTCCGGCACCGGCGTCGCCGGCCCGGAAAGCACTTTCAGAAATGCGTCGAAGCCTTTGGCGCTCATGCGGATCAGCGTGTTTTCCATCAGCACTGCCTCGGCCGCGCGTACCGCTGCTTCGCGCACGAAATCCGTACGTGAGCGCCCGTGCAGTCCTGCCGCGCGGTCTATGATGGCAATATCCGCCTCGGGCAGGCGCATCGACAGCGGATATTCCTTGCGCTCGGCTATGCGGGACATAGGGTCACTCCTGATACAATTGAACGTCTATACAAGCTTGTAGTGCATATTGCAATACAAATAGATATCGACATTGCCGATAGGGGCGAAACTCCTCTCAAGGCAAGATGTCTGAGTGGCATGCACCCGGTTTTGAAGACATCGCGTTGGGTGTTTTTATGGAACCGGAGGTGGATCATGGAACGACGGAAGTTTACGCGGGAGTTCAAGCTTGAGGCTGTGAAGCTGATCAAGGAGCGGGGCGTGGCTGACGCAACCGCGCAGTGCGCGCAGCCGCAACGACGAAGAACCGGGTCAAACCGGTTGCAGGCCGGTTCGTGCAGACACGTCTTTGCCAAGATTCAATTATGGTCCGTCTGGCCTGCAATTGGTCACCACGAACATGACCGCCAGGATCGGGAGGAGACAGCCCATCGCCATGCCCGCGCGCCGAAGATAATGCTGACACAAAGGGGGCTGGCAAAGTAGAGGTGCTGCGTACGGTGGCGGAGTAGCTGATTCTTATGGCACGGGCGGACGGCGGCGTAATTTGCCGCCCAAATTTCTTGCATTGTGTTGCAGTAATGTGTATAGATATTCGACTTGATACACATCATTGGACACCCTATATGCGGACCAATATTGAGATTGACGATGACTTGCTGTCCGCCGCCTTGGCGGCGACCGGGCTCCCCACCAAGAAAGCCACGGTGGAGGAGGGGCTCAAAGTTCTTGTACGAATCAAGAGCCAGGTCGTGGCCTTGGACGACCTGAAGGGCCTTGGCTGGACGGGCAATCTCAACCGGATGCGCCAACGTCGTCGCCTGGGCCGTCACCGTTGATCCTGGTCGATAGCTCGGTGTGGATTGCCCATTTGCGGAGCCGCAGCACGGCGGCCACGGCAAAGCTCCGCGCGGCGGCGGCCCGCGAACCGCTTTTGATCGGCGACCTCATTCTGCTGGAAATTCTGCAAGGCGCACATGACGATCAGCATGCCGCGCGCATCGAATGCGATCTGCGCCGCTATCGAATTGTGCCGCTCTTGGACGATGCGCTCGCCGTTGAGGCGGCACGGAACTATCGCATACTGCGCGAACGTGGCATTACCATACGCAAGACCGCGGATATAATTATCGGCACCTTTTGTATCGCGCGCCGCCATATGCTTCTGCACGATGACCGCGACTTTGGCCCGATGGAAAAATACCTCGGCTTGAAGGTCCTATGACGTAATGATGCGGAGATAGACCTGGGCCGCCTGATCGGGTTCCCATACCGAAAATGAATCATTGTCCCAGCAAGATCGGAATCCTCACGATTCAGTCAGAACGTTCGATGCTCTAGAAACGGGTAATCCACATATCCGGAAACCGCCGTTGATCCACGTAATTCAGGTATTGTGACAAGCTATCGACCTGATCGTCGTGGCGGCCATTGGGAAATTGCAGCAGCTCGGTGATAAAATCGTCCAGCCAAGGCGCTTCCCGCGGAAAGGCAACTTGTCCCGATTCGATCAAAGGCGAGATCGTGGCCAGGCGCATGGCCTTGTCGCCTTTGGGCATGAAGGGGATGACGCCGCGCATGCCCGCCGCGCTGTATTCCTGAATCAGATGCTGGCCTGAGCCTTTTTCCTCGATCAGAACGCGGTTGCACTTCCACCTGTGTGAGTGCTCAGGGATCAATTTCTTGAGTTCGGGATAGGTATAGCGGCCGCGAAGAATGTTGAGCAGATAATGAATGCCCTTATCCTGGTACCACGTCGTACAGGCCGTATAATCGCTAAGCTCGTTTGCGGTTGAGGCGGTATCCCAGCTTTGGAACAGCGGCCCGCCCACGACTTTCGTAGGACCGCGCGTATAGAAGCGAAACCATTCGCGCTTGAGGTGTGCGCCTTCGCAGGGAACCGGATTCTGCTGATACTGTGCCTCGAATTCGAGCGAACCCATGGTCCGTTTCAGCCGTTTCAACTCGGCTTCGGATTCGCGCTCTGGCTGAAGTACATCGCCGGGCTTGCGTTGAACGAGAAGACCGGGACCATAGGCATAGGCCTGCGCATCGGTTGCGATTGCCGGAATCGAAAGCAACTCCCAGCCGCCGGCGCGAATGAGGTGACCCGCCAAATCGTCAAGATGCAGCCGCTGCATGATAAGAACGATGGCGCCGCTCGCCTTGTCGTCGAGCCGGCTCGAGACCGTCTTGCTGAACCAGTCGATCGCGGCTTGCCGTGTCTTTTCGGAATTTCCGTCCCCAGGTTTGAGGGGATCGTCGATGATAATAATGTCACCGCCCAGCCCGGTCAACACGCCGCCCACGGAGGTAGCAAAACGTCCGCCACGCTCGGTGGTCGAATAATCGCTTTCCCGGTTGGGCGTATCGGCAAGCCGGGAATACGGAAAAAGACGATTGTACCATGCACTTTCCATCACAACCCGGCAATCGCGCGACAACTTGGCAGACAAATCTTGCCCATAACTCGCGCAGATAATCCGTTTGTGCGGGTTATGTCCCAAGATAAAGGCGGGAAACGCGACCGAACACATGATGGACTTCAGATAACGCGGAGGAATATTGATGATAAGACGTTTGCAACGCCCTTCCATCACCTCCTGCAATTGATGGGCAATCGCGCGGTGATGCCAATTCTGCTTGAACTCGACGGCGGGGTTGAGGGTGGTAAAGCACTTTTCGGTGAAGGCAAAAAAGTCCTGCCGCAACAGCGCGTCCATCTCCTCCTGCGTGGGCATGAGAATATTGGGTGGTGCGGAGGGCACGGCGGAGTCCGGTGTTGTCGTATACATAGTCATGTGATGTTACCTTTCACGTTCCCTTGCTGTTTTGGATTTCGAGATGACGTTCGATGGCTTTGGCGAAGATTGCGGCATCGTCCCGGCCGACGGAGGCCTTTACCTCCTCCACGAGTGACTCGGGCACCAAACGCTCCAGCAAAGCGATGAGATACGAGATGGCGCGCACATCGCCCTTGAGCGCCTTGTTGCGCAAGGCGATCAGCATCGCCCGGCGCGCGGACAGTTTGACCGCCTTGCCGGCAATGGTCAGGGGCAGTTCTTCCTCCAGAACGCCCTTCAGGTCGGTCTTCAGATTGCGTGTGCCCTTGGCCCGGCCTTTGCGGTTGCCCGAACAGCCCTTTTGGAAGCGTGTGTGTTTGGGCGGTTTACCGTAACCCACTTCGTAATCGGTGTTCATGGCGCGGCTCCCGCATGCATGGTCTGCACACGCGGCGATGTCTGCGTACCCGCAGGAACATTGAGCCGCTCGCATGCCACCTCGGCAAAAGTCTGCCCGCTCCCGGAGAGCACGGCGGCCTTGCCCGCAAAGGCCTCAAAGCGGCGGATCGCGGTATCGACGTAAGCTGAATTGAGTTCCATTCCATAACAGACGCGCCCGGTCTTCTCGGCGGCAATCAGTGTCGTTCCCGACCCCATGAAAGGATCAAGCACGATCTGATTGCGTTTGGAGCAATCCCGAATCGCATCGGCCACCAAGGCCACAGGCTTGACTGTGGGATGCATCGAAAGTTCTTCCAGGCGCTTGGCGCCGCCGGTATTCAAACCGGCGTAATCCCACACATTCGTGCGGAACCTGCCCTTGGCACCCAATCCGAAATTGTTGGTGTGCGCGGCCGTCCCGTTCTTGAATACAAAGATCAGCTCGTGCTGGGAGCGGTAGAAGGTGCCCATCCCCGCACTGGTCTTGTTCCATACGATGAGGTTTTTGAACGCCGCATAGCGCTTGCCCGCCGTTACCATTTCGGCGATGTGCCGCCAGTCCATGCAGACGTAGTGGATAGATCCGTCACGCGTCGCACCGATCAGATTGCAAAAGACCTCGTCGAGAAACGCCACAAACTCGGCCGAGGACATCTCTCCGGACGCCATCACAAAATCACGATGGTGGATGGCGCCCTTTCCTCCCACATGGCCGTCAATCGCCAAATTATAAGGCACGTCGGCGAAGACCATATCTGCCTTTTTGCCTGCCAGCAGAAGATCGTAGGAGTTCCTGTCGCGCGCATCCCCACAATAGAGTTTGTGGCGCCCCAAAAGCCAAAGATCGCCAAGCCTGCTTACAACCACATCCTCACGGGGTGGACATTCGTCGTCCTTCGATGGCAGAGTTGTTTTTTCTCCGCTATCGATCAAAATGTCGATATCGGCGGTGTCAAAGCCGGTCAGTTCTACATTAAAGTCGAGATCGAGGGCGCTCAAATGCTGCAACTCGATCCGCAAAATTTCGGGGTTCCAACTGGAATTCTGGGCGATCCGATTATCTGCCAAGACGTAAGCGCGCTTCTGGGTTTCATTCAGATGGCCGATCAGGATTGTGGGAACCTCTTTGAGCCCCAGCAATTTGGCCGCCTCCACCCGCCCGTGGCCGGCGACGATATGATTGCCGGGGTCAATCAGAACCGGATTGACGAAGCCGAACGCCGAAATGGACGCCGCAATCTGCTGCAATTGTTTTTGGGAATGCGTACGCGCATTGGCGCGATAGGGCTTCAGCGAGTCGACGGATTTGAATGTGACGGAGAGTTCGGCCAAACCATCGGCTGGCGAGCAAACCTCCATCGCGCATTGGTTTTCGTGTGCGTGAGAATACATGTGCGGCTACTCCTGAGAAAATTTCTTCTGACCGCCCGCGCACGTACCGGTTTCATATCGTCGATGAGCATCATTTCTCCGTCTCCAGAAAACTTCTACGGTGCGATAATCCACCCGCCCGAACGTTTTGACCACCCCGTCACATCTCGTCGCCTTAGGAAAACGCCGCGGGGACCAAAACCATCTGCATTGGTTCATCGCAAAACTTATTGTGGGCACGTCCGCTTCATCTGTGAACTCCTTCGCGTCTGCGTGATCGGCGTCAGCGTTTTCATCGTCGGAGGTGCGGTCATCCACGCCCCCTGTCGGCCGCCTCATCCATCTGAGCGGGATGCGTCATGTTGTTGAAGTTCTGCTTGACTGGGCGCGGAAACGAGGCGTCCATAGCCTTCTATTTTAAGGGCGGAGGCATCATATGGCCCGCATCACCAAAACCCTGCGGACGATCTTGCCAAAGATATCCGCGGCGGCGGCTTTACGATTCACAATCGAGGCCGCTACGCACGCTTTGCGATTCACATTGCGGTTTATCTTGTTACCCTTGTTGCCCTTGACAGAAAGTGTGGGACAGATCGTGCAATCCGGCGGTCTCGGTGAGGCGGGCAGCTCGAGCAATATGTTCATCCGAGACTTTAAGCGTAACGGCGGCGCCCCGGCTTTCTTGACAGAAGGTGTTGTCGATCAACACACCTTGCGAACCGACAAGTTGAAGATTTATCAGGCAGCTTCGGCTCGCACCATGACAGATCGTGCAGGACCGGGGCGCCAATCGCCATGTCGAGACGAGCCAGCTGTATTCGTAAACAGGTCCGGTGTCTTGGAGGAGATGTTTTGACAGAAGATGAAGTGACCGAATCGCTTTGGCGTGCAAAAGAACATGGCGCCACTTTACGCAAACGGCTTTCGGCGATGACAGAAGCTGCAGGACAAGGAATACATGTCAGGAAGTGCAGGACGCAGGCAAGACGGAAGGTACAGGACAGAAACTGCAGGACGTGGAATGCATGACAGGAGATGCAGAAGAGGGAAGAACAGAAAGCGCGGGGGCAGAAGCGGGAGAACAGAAACTCCAGGACAGATTGTGCATCCCAGTCATCGGCAGGCGCGCGTTCGTCACCCTGCCGGTTACAATAACGAAACTGTCGGCATTCGTTCCTTGACAGCAGATGTGGATGATTACCTTGCACACCGACGGTGTTGGACGGTTTCCCGGCCCGCTTTGCAAACCCGGCCTATTCCGTTCTGGGTGAAGGCAGGCTTGAACAAGATTTCCCGTTGGATGAGGCGTTGTTTCTTCCTGTTTGGCCCTGCTGCAATTCCCTGTTCTGTGCCTAGGGAATCCGACGCTCCCACAACTGCCTTTGCGCCGACTTTCCTCACATTCCTAAAGGTGGCGATGGCTCTTGTGAGACCCGTCGCGAGGTTTATTGCCTGTTCATTGCCTGACGGCATGGGAAATGTCCCCCTTTGGGGGCCGCAGCCCGCACACCTTCGAGCGACACAAATGACAGATGTAAGAGGGGCACCGGAGTCGGTGGTTTATGGGAGCGGGGGAAAAAGACGCAGCGGCGGCGAATACTGCTCCCCGCTCAGCCGAGAAAACCCATTAGCCAGACGGCGCCGAAAGCACCGGTCAGCGCGCCCGCCGCATTGGCGGCTTCGTCCCAATAGCTTGCGTCGCGGCCCACAAAAGCCTGCACGATCTCCAGCACCGCGCCCAACACGATCAGGGCGGCCGCGATCCGGATGGCGTGTTTGCGCTCGCCCAAGGCCAGCACCGCCATGCCCGCAAGCCCGCCATAGGCGATAAAGTGCTGAAGCTTGTCCCACATCCACGGGATCCCGCCACCGGGCGTAAGCTCGCCCCAGATAACGATGCCAAGGGCCGGCCAGAAGAGATAAAGCGCGGCCCTCCTAAGGAAGCCGAGCCACCGTTCGGTCATCCCGCCGCGATCGGGCGTAGGTTGCGGGTTCATGGCAAGCAGGCCGTTCCGGTCGGGAGACGAGATTCGCATTTGGATCCACGTTACGCGCTGAGGACGCGTCAGCGCCGCCGGGCGGGTTTGTACACCATCGGCGCGCCCGACGCCTTGTTTGGTTTTGCCGGCGCATTCAGAAGCGCCAGAACCGCGTCATGCATTTTGGCGCCCAAAAAGGAGACCCGTTGATCATCTGCAATTGGTATCGCTATGCCTGGATGCTGGTGATCCCGTGCCGGACCAAAATTGCCAGCACCCATCGGCATCCTAAGAAAGGCCGTCCAATGTGCCCCAAAGGGTGGCCCGGGGCCGTCACACGGAGCCAGATTTCCCGGCCGTGAGCCCCAAGAGCCGGGGCAAGGCGTCCTCCGCCTCCTTGCAAGGGGCCTCGACGGCCGTTATGTCGCCCTCTCAGGGGATCGCAAAGCCGGGGCGCGACCCCATATTGTCAGAGCCTGTAGAAGTGGATCGCGATAGCGTGTCGGTAGCCCAGATATTACCCCCTCGAAGCCTGTCGCATTTAAAGCGCCTGGAGGCGGAGAGCATTCACATCATCCGCGAAGTGGCGGCGGAATTCCGCAACCCGGTGATGCTCTATTCCATCGGCAAGGATTCCGGGGTGATGCTGCATCTTGCGATGAAGGCATTTTATCCGAGCCTGCCGCCCTTTCCGCTGATGCATGTCGACACGCTCTGGAAATTCCGCGACATGATCAAATTCCGCGACGAGACGGTCAAACGCCTCGGGCTGAAGTTGATCGTGCATACCAATGAAGAGGGTAGTGGCGCGCGGCATCAATCCGTTCGATTCCGGTTCGTCGCTGCACACACAGGTGATGAAGACCGAAGCCCTGAAACAGGCGCTCGACAAATACGGTTTCGACGCGGCCTTTGGCGGGGCGCGCCGCGACGAGGAAAAATCACGCGCGAAAGAGCGCATCTTCTCGTTCCGCAGCGCCAATCATGTGTGGGACCCGAAGAACCAGCGGCCCGAGCTTTGGCGCGTTTACAACACGCGCATCAACAAGGGCGAGAGCATCCGTGTGTTCCCGCTGTCGAACTGGACCGAGCTCGACATCTGGCAATACACGATGATGGAGAAACTTCCCATCGTGCCGCTTTATTTCGCGGCGAAGCGACCCATTGTGGAGCGCGACGGCGCGCTCATCATGGTCGATGACGAGCGCATGAAATTGAAGCCCGGCGAGAAGCCGAAGGATATGCTGGTGCGCTTCCGCACGCTCGGCTGCTATCCGCTGACGGGTGCGGTGGAGTCGAGCGCCGCCACGCTGGAAGAGATCGTGGCGGAGATGTTCACCGCGCGAACATCGGAACGTCAGGGCCGCGTTATCGATCACGACGAAAACGCCTCGATGGAGAAGAAGAAGAAGGAGGGGTATTTCTAGTGAACGCTCCTACCGATCTTCAGGCCTATTTGGCCGCACAGGAAAAAAAATCGTTGCTGCGCTTCCTCACCTGCGGCAGCGTCGATGACGGAAAATCCACGCTGATCGGGCGGCTGCTCTACGATTCCAAATTGCTGTTCGAGGATCATCTTTCCGCGCTGGAAAAAGATTCCAAGAAATTCGGCACCACCGGCGGCGACATGGATTTCGCGCTGCTGGTCGATGGGCTGGAGGCCGAGCGCGAGCAGGGCATCACCATCGATGTCGCCTATCGCTTCTTTGCCACCGAAAAGCGCAAATTCATCGTCGCCGATACGCCGGGCCATGAGCAATACACCCGCAACATGGCGACGGGCGCGTCGAATTCCGATCTTGCGGTGATCCTGATCGACGCGCGCAAGGGCGTGCTGACGCAAACGCGCCGCCACGCCTATATTGTGTCGCTGCTCGGCATCCGCCATGTCGTGCTGGCGGTGAACAAGATCGATCTGGTCGATTTCTCGCAGCGCGTGTTCGACGACATCGTGCGCGAGTTCCGCGAATTCGCCCATGACCTCGGTTTTGCCACGCTCGTTCCGATCCCGATCTCCGCGCGCTTCGGCGACAATGTGATCGCAACAAGTGCGAAGACACCGTGGTACGAAGGCCCCGCGCTTCTTTCGCATCTGGAAGATGTGAATGTGGAAGCCGCACTCGCCGAAAAACCCTTCCGCATGCCGGTGCAATGGGTGAACCGGCCCAATCTCGATTTCCGCGGCTTTTCCGGCACCATCGTCGGCGGGCGCGTTCGCCAGGGCGATCCCATCGTCGTCGCCAAATCGGGACGCGCGAGCAAGGTCGCGCGCATCGTCACCATGGACGGCGATCTCGATGAAGCCGTTGCGGGCGAAGCGGTGACCATCGTGCTCGCCGACGAGATCGATGTGTCGCGCGGCGATCTTCTGGCGCCGCCCGGTGCGCGGCCCGAACTCTCCGATCAGTTCGCCGCACATCTTTTGTGGATGTCGGAGGACGAGCTTCTGCCCGGCCGTCAATATCTCCTGAAGCTCGGCACCACCACGATCCCGGCCAATGTCAGCACGCTCAAGCACAAGGTCGATGTCAACACGCTCGATCATCTGGCCGCACCCACACTGATGCTGAACGAAGTGGGCTATGCGAATATTTCGGCGTCGCAGCCCATCGTGTTCGACGCCTATCACGACAATCGCGACACGGGCGGCTTCATCCTGATCGATCGTTTTACCAATGCGACGGTCGCCGCGGGCATGATCGATTTCGGATTGCGCCGCGCCACCAACGTGCATTGGCAGGCGCTCGACATCGACAAGAATGTGCGCGGCCAAGCCAAGGGCCAGCGCCCGGCGGTGCTTTGGTTCACGGGTCTTTCCGGTTCCGGCAAATCGACCATCGCCAATCTCGTGGAGCGCACGCTTTTCGCGCAGGGCCGCCACACCTATCTGCTCGACGGCGACAATGTGCGCCACGGCCTCAATCGCGATCTCGGCTTCACCGATGCCGACCGCGTGGAAAATATCCGCCGCGTCGGCGAAGCGGCTCGGCTTTTTGTCGATGCGGGGCTGATCGTGCTGGTGTCGTTCATCTCGCCGTTCCGTTCCGAGCGGCGCATGGCGCGCGAGCTTCTGGCGCCCGGCGAATTCATCGAGGTCTATGTCGATACGCCCATCGAGATTTGCATGCAGCGCGATCCCAAGGGGCTTTATCAAAAAGCAATGGCCGGCCAGATCAAGAATTTCACAGGCATCGACAGCCCCTATGAACCGCCCGAAAATCCCGACATCACGCTCAGCACCGCGGTAACCGATCCCGCAATTCTCGCCGAACAGGTGGTCGAATATCTGCGCAAGGCGGGCTATGTGCGCTGAACGGCGCGGTTAAGAAAATCTTACCGCCGGATTTTCATCACACGCCACGCGAGAGAATCCGGCAAGACTATTCTGCTATCGATTGACAGGTTTTGGGGCATCGGGTTACAAAATTTCCACGGTGGCGAATCAGGAGCGTTTCGATGCGCAAGATGGTGGGGATGATTGCGGCAATGGCGATGCTAACGTCCAGCACGCTGGCATTCGCGGATACGCAAACCCAACAGCAGCAGGGCGCGCTCGCGCCGGGCAACGCGGCGGGCATCGAAAAGGCGCAAGGCTGGATGGGCTCCAACACGCTCCTTTTGCTTCTGGGCCTGGGCATCGTTGCGGGCGGCATCGCGCTTGCTGCGGGCGGCGGCGGCGGCGGATCGACGACCACGACGACTGGTCACTGATCGTTCGCGACAACGCGTTTCGAAAGGGCGCCTCCGGGCGCCTTTTTATTGCGTGGGCGGGCGCAGGATTTCGGTTTCCAGCGGATCGAAATCGGGGTGGATGTATTGCACCGATTTCCAGACAAGCCCGCTTCTATCCATCCAGAAAATATTGGTGAAAGACCAGTCTGGCCTGTCGCTGGTGCAGCTTTCCTCCACGCGATGGGTGGCGATGGCCGAACCCAGAATCGTCACCTTGTCTTCGCCGCGCGAGGCGATGCGGCAATGAAGCGTGACGGAAAACAAATTCATGTCCCAGAAATCGACTTGCCGCGTTGTCTCCACCGGCGCGGCGGCGGGATCGCGAAAAGCGGGCAGGGGATCATCGCCCGCGAACGCGCTTAAATTATGCGCAAAACCCGATGTGCGCACGATGCGCCCGCCGCGCGTCAGAAGTGCCGCGCGTGCCGATGACGTCCACAATTGCCCCGATTGCATGTCGGACGCCAGCACCACCATAGTTTCGCCGCCATCGCCCACGCGCACGCCCAGCGACGCGTAAGGCACCGATGCCGCATCCTTCAGCGTCACCGTGCCCGCATCGCTCGCGAATGTCAGCTTCGCGGCCTGGTAGAGCTGCGACCAGTCCGTGTTGCTGTCGGAGCTGCATGCCGTAAGCATCAGCGCGCAGGCGATGAGCGCTGCCTCACGGATTGGCGATGGCATCGGCATGTTGCGTGATCTCGTCATAGCTCGTTCTGCTTGTTTCACCGTAAAGCGAATCGTCATTCGCCAGCCGCTGGCCGCCATCGCGCGTGAGCGGGCGCAGCGTCAGGGCGTAGGAAGATTGCGTCGAAAGAGGCAGCGCCCATTCGAACGGAATACGCAGCATGATGCCTTTGTCGAAGCTGCCTTCGCCGAATTTTGCAAACGGCACATTGGTGAAGGTTGCGAACGCGCCCACCTCCACGCCGCTCGCAAAGCGGCGCGTCACTTCGATGGTGGCGCCATCATCGCCCGCGAGATACCGGCCCATATGCAGGTTCACATTGATGCCGCGCCAGGGCGACTGGTAATAGACCGACACATGCCCGCTCAGCACATGATAATGCTGCCAGCCGAACAGCCGGTCGAAATTGCGCTGCCACACCTCATAAATATCCGCGCCGAGCGCCCAGCGCGCGCCTTCCGGCCGCCACAAAATTTGCGCGCCCGCGCCCGCGAACATATCCTCCAGATATCCGGCCTTCGCTTCGACAAACACATCCGGCGCCACGCGCGTGCGATACGCCACATCGAGTGCTGCGATGCCGTTTTGGCCTTTCGTCAGATACTCCGCGATGTTGCTCCGCACATGCGGCAGCGCGCTGGCGCTGGGCGTTTTCGTCGTGAAGGTGTTGTAGATGTTCGCTTCAAACGCAGCTTCAAGCGAAAGGCCCGGCTGCATTTCCACCGCGCCAGACAGCGACAAATAGGTTTGCAGCCGTATCGGCGAAGCAGGATCGAACAGCCCTTCGCGCAGGCTTGGCGCTACCGCCCAGGACAAGCGCGGATATGTCCCGCGCCGGCCATCATCCAGCACGGGATTGTCGAGCGGCGCGGGCGTGAGCGAAATAGCCTCGCCGATTTCGCCGGGCCCGCCGCGCGCGTCGAACATGCGCTCCAGCGGCGCGCGCAACAGATAAATGTCTTGCGTCGGCACGCCCGCCACCACAGGCACAAGATGAAACGCCTCCACGCCCGGCGGCGCATCCGCCATCAGCACGCGCACCAGCCGCCCGATGGCCTCGGACTCAAATTCGTAGCGGCGGTTGGAATAGTAGAGCATCAATTTCCGCGGGCCGACCGTCAGCGCCTCGATGCGGATGCCTTGCGCCTTCGCATCGGCGCGCATTTTCGCTTCGGCTGCGCCGGCGTCGAATGGCGCATCGTCGTCGGTCCTGTATGAAGCCGCGACGATTGCACCGGTGCCGGAAATACGCACGCGGTCATCGCCGCGCTCCACGAATTCCGAAACGGCCGTCACGCGCTCCGCATCGTCGCGGATGACAACCGGCATCGGCGGCGTGCCGATTTTGCCGGTGGTGGACGAACGCGTGGGATCGGCGAAGAACGTCAGCGTCGCGCCATAGGAATAGCCGTAGAACCACCCCGCACTGACGGAGACGCCGGAAAAGGGCTGATAGGTCAGCGCCAGATTGATTGGCGAAGTTCCCTTGAAACCGCCGAAGAAACGCTCGCGCGTATAGCGGTCGCTCGAATATTCCAGCGTCAGGTTCAAATTCTCGATGGGCGTGTGCCACACCACGCCGCCGAACGCGCCCATAGCGGGGCCGTGGAAGAACGCGCCGAAATCGACCTGTCCACCCACGCTGCCATTGACCTTGCGGCTACGGAACGATTGGAAAATCCGCGCGAAGGGATTTTCGAACGTGCCGTTGGATGCAAGCCTTCCCCAGCCGAGCCCCGCCGTCACATCGAAATCGAGAAATCGTTTCGACGCCACGATATATTCGCCGCCGTAAATTCCCGTGCCGACGAGATCGCGGATGCCCACCGAAATCTCCGGCGTAATTTTACCTTCCTCGAACAGGCGCAGCTTCAGTCCGAAGCTGCGGTCGTAATCGGGCGAATTCGCCCAGCGCCCGATGCGCGTGTAGCGGAACGATCCTTCGAGCCACGGCAGAATCTGAAACGACAGCGTGCCGCGCTGCATGTCGCGCATCGTGGCGAGCGTGAGCGCGAGCTGGCCATCGGGCGCCATCCGCGCGCTCGGCATTTCGATGAGCCCCACTTCTCCATATGTGTCGCGTTGGGCCGGCGCATCGTTTTGCGCGCATGCGGGCGTTGTTACAGCCAGAAGTAAAATCGTGGCGAAAAGCGATTCGACCAGCCGGAACACGGCACGCAACAAACGCCATTCCGCAATCGCGTGTTGAAAAAGCACCGGCCCGCTTCTCCCGCCGGAAGTTTTTATGGGCGGCGGCATGTGCGCGGCAAGCGAATTGGGTTGCGCGCAATGCTTTCGTGCACAGGCAATGAAGACCATCATATGACAGGTGCGCAAAGTCTGTGGACATGATTGCGGATCGCTTGGCGGGCGGCGCTGTTGCGCGCCATGAGCCTTGCGGCGGCTTCTTCGGTGACTTACACGATATGGTTGAATATCTGCGGAGTCTTTTCCATCGGAGACACCGCTGCCGAGCGCATCGGGTCAAGGGGGAGCTTGATATTCGTGGCCGAGGGGGTTGGCGTCCGGCTGTTGCGTGTGTTCCGCAAACGCGGGCTCGTCTTCGCCTGCATGGCCGGCGTGTTGATGTTCGCACCGGCGGCGGCGCAGAACGCAACCCCTGCCGTTCCCGCATCGAGCGATTCGCAGACCACATTGCCGCCCGAGGTTCAGGCCTTGCTGCCGCCGGGCATGACGCCGCAGCAAGCCATCGCGGTGCTCAAAGCCGCGGGCACCGACCCCGATCAGATCGGCCAGAAAAATCCCGAAGAGTTGAAGACCGAAATCCTCAAGGCGGGCGCTGCACCGAAATCCGCGGCCATCGCCCATTCCTCGCTTGAGACGCTTTATTCGGAGCGCATCCATCGGCCCATATCGCAATTCGGTTTTGACTTGATCGCCAATGGCGGAACCGTCGAGACGGTTCTCAACGGCGCGATACAGGACGATTATATTCTCGGCACGGGCGACGAAATCGTCGTCACGCTGCAAGGCCAGCAGAACGCCAATTATTCCGCCCGCGTGGACCGCGAGGGCCGCGTGATCTTTCCCAATTTGCCGCCGATTGCGGCTGCGGGGCGCAGCTTCGGCGATTTCCGCGCCGATCTCGAAGCCGCCGCGCGCAGAGCCTATGTGCAAACGCAGATCTACGTTTCCATCGGGCAGATTCGCCAGATTTCGGTGCGCGTGGTGGGCGAAATCGCCAATCCCGGCGTCTATGCGCTGACCGGGCTTTCCACGGTTCTGGACGCGCTCAATCTGGCGGGCGGCGTCAACAAATCGGGTTCGCTGCGCAACATCACATTGGTGCGCGACGGCATTGCCCACCAGATCGATCTCTACGCGCTGCTGCTCACCCATGGCGAAACGCCGGACATGACGGTGGCCGAGGGCGACCGCATCGTCGTGCCGCCCATCGGCTCCACCATCGCGGTTACCGGCGATGTGCGCCGTCCCGCGATCTATGAATTGCCGCCGGGCGAAAGTGCGGCCAGCGAGCGCGAAGCGATGAACCTCGCCAACGGCACCGAAATGCGCGGAGCCTATCGCGAGATGATCCAGCGCATCCAGCCGAGCGGCAAGGACGCGTTGACCGACGCCACCAATTCGCCGGGTGCTGTGGTGGCCGATGGCGAAATCCTCTTCGTCTATAAATCGGTGAGCGCTTCGCTCGGCAGCGTGGAATTGACCGGCTCCGTGCGGCTTCCCGGTCTTTACGCGCTCGACAAGGCGCGCACGCTGCACGATCTGCTGCCGTCGGCCGACATTCTTGCGCCCACGCCCTACATGCTTCTGGGCGTTGTCGAGCGCATCGATCCCAAAACATTGCGGCGCACGCTTATTCCCTTCTCGCTGATCCATGTGCTGCAAGGCCGCGACAATCTTAATCTCGCGTCGGGCGATGTCGTGCATGTGCTTACGCTGGACGAGATGCGCGCCTTCGCCGCCTCGCAAACCTCATCCGACAGCGGCGCGCAATGGGCGCAAAGCGCGGGCGAATTCGTGGCGCTGCCGTCGCAGGAAAATCCGCAAGCAGCGTCCCCCGCCGCAAGCGAAGACGCGCCCGACACGGGCCTCTTTGCCGATGATGCGGCCTTCTTCGGCCATGTGCTCAGCGATTATCGGGTCACGCTCAGCGGCGCGGTGCGCAACAGCGGGGTCTATCTGGTTTCGCCGGGCACGACGCTGGATGAAGTTGTCGATGCGGCGGGCGGGCTCGACACCGATGCCGATGTCAGCGCCTTCGGCATCACCACCACCACCATCGACAACGCGACCGGCCGCGCCACGACCGCGCGCGAGCAGCTCAGCGTGCCGCCCGCGCAATATGCCAGCGTCGTGCTTCATCCGCGCGATGTGGTGGAGTTCCATCATGTCTTCACCGACATGGCCAAAGGCAGCGTGCGCATTGCCGGCGAGGTGCGCTATGCGGGCAGCTATTCCATCCTGCGCGGCGAGCATCTCTCGCAGCTTCTGGTGCGCGCGGGCGGGCTCACCGATGTGGCCTATCCCTGTGGCACGGTATTTTTGCGCCCCTCCGTCGCGGCCATCGAGCGCGCGGGTTACCAGCGCGTGGCCGATGAAGTGCAGCGCCAGATGCTGGTGGGGGCCGCGCGCGCGGGCGGCGACGCGAAATCGTCTTCCGCGCCGCCCTCGGCCGAAGCGCTCGCTGCCACGCAGGTTTTCGTCTCCCGATTGCGCGATCAGAAAGCGCTGGGGCGCATTTCCGTCATCGCCGATCCGAGCGTGCTGGCCGCCCATCCCGACCGCGATCCGATTCTGGAACCGGGCGACAGCATCTATATCCCGCAGCGGCCCAGCACGGTCACGGTTCTGGGCGATGTCATGCAGCCGGGAAGTTATCAATTCGATTCCAGCGACGATGCGCAAGCCTATATCGATCTGGCCGGCGGCTATGGCGACAATGCGCAGGAAGACCTTACCTATGTCGTCTTCCCCGATGGCACCGCACAGCGGCTTCAGCATTCCTGGCTGCGTTTCGGCGGCAACGGCATTCCGCCCGGCAGCGTGATTTATGTGCCGCGCGAATTGTTTCCGACCGACTGGCTGGTGCTGACCGCAAGCCTCGGCGATATCGTCAAGGACCTGGCGATCTCGATTGCCTCGGTCGCGGTACTTTCGAAGAATTGACCGCTATATTGCGCCCGACCGCGAGGCAGGCTCCACACATGCGCCCCTATTGGGTTCTGGCAGCGACGCTCCTGCTGGCCGCGCCCGCGGCAGCGCAAACCGTGGAGAGCGTGACGGTCACGGCCGCGCATTATCCAAAGCCGGTGGGCGACGCGGCGTTCTCGACGGTGACGCTGGATGCCGACGATCTTGCGCAAAACACCCGCCTCGATGCGGCGCTGGAAGATGTGCCGGGCCTGTCGCTGTTTCGCCGCTCCGTTTCCATCAGCGCGAACCCAACGACGCAAGGCGTTTCGCTGCGCGCCATTGCGCCATCGGGCGCGGGCCGCGCGCTGGTGCTGCTCGATGGCGTGCCGGTCAACGATCCCTTCGGCGGCTGGGTGATCTGGACATCGCTGCCGCCCGAAGACATCGGCTCGGCCGAAGTGGTGCGCGGCGCGGGTGCTGGGCCCTATGGCGCGGGCGCGCTCACCGGCACGATCCTGCTCGGCGAGCGCGACGACGAAGATGGCATTGCCGCCGCGAACGCATCGGCGGGCAGTCTCGGCACCTATCGTGCGGCGGCATCGGGCGGAACGGAAATCGGACAGGTGAATCTGTTCGCCAGCATGTCCGGCGAACGCTCCAACGGATGGATTCCCGTGCCGCCGCCGCGGCGCGGTGCCGCCGACGATCATCTCTGGTTCGACGGCGGCTCGGCCAGCTTGCGCGCGGACACGATGCTCGATGACGGCATTTCCGCCACCGCGCGCATCGCAACCTACGATCAGGCGCAGGGCGCGGGGCTTGTGGGCGCGGAAGCAAAAGCGCGCGGCACCAGCGCAAGCCTCACATTTGCCCGCAATACGTCACCTATCGGCTGGCGCATTCAGGCATGGATGCTGAAAAGCGGATTCTCCAACACATCGGTTTCGGTTCCCGCCTATCCGCTGTCGCGTTCGTCCCCCACGCCCGCCAACGATCAATACGCAACGCCCGCGCTTGGGTTTGGCGCGAATGCAGCGCTCATCGGCAGCAGTGGCAATTTCCGCTGGGAAATCGGCGGCGATATGCGCGACGATTCCGGGGAATCGCGCGAACTCTATCGCTACATATCCGGCAGCTTCACGATGAACCGCCGCAGCGGCGGCCGGGAGATCATCGCAGGAATATACGGCGAAGGCGCATATGAAGCCGACAATTGGCTGCTCACCGTGGGCCTGCGCGACGATTATTGGGCGACATCGCAAGGCCATCTGGTCGAAAACCTGCGCTCCACCGGCGCGATCACCAACAATCAGGATTATGCGGGCCGCCACGGCAGCGTGCCCACCGCGCGCATCGGCGCGCGCCGCAACATCGCCAATCAATATCTGCGCGCCGCCGCTTACGCCGGATTCCGCGTGCCGACGCTGAACGAGCTTTATCGCCCCTTCCGCGTCGGCAACAACACGACCAACGCAAATGCCGCGCTGAAACCGGAGAAACTTTCCGGTGTGGAAATCGGATGGGGCGGCTATTCGGGTGCGCTGTTGTGGAATACCACATTGTTCTGGAACCGGCTGCATGACGCCATCGTCAATCGCACGCTTTCTTCCTCGCCGTCGGGCTCGACCGCGCAACGCCAGAACATCGGCGATATCGCGGCCCTCGGCGCGGAAGGCGATGTGTCGTGGAAACTGGGCGATCTCGTCGCGTTGCGCGGCGCGTTCTCGCTCACCGATGCGCGCGTGCGCGCGGCCGTGCTGAAAGGAAAGCGCCCGGCGCAAGCGCCGCGCCTCACGCTCACGGGTGGTGTGAGCTACAAGCCCGTCGATGCGCTGACATTGAACGCCAATCTGCGCTGGGAATCTTCCCGCTTCGAGGACGATCAGAACACGTTGCGTCTCGCCCCCGATTTCGTTCTCGATCTGCGCGCCGATTGGCGCTTGCGCGGCGCGCTGTCGGCTTTTATCGCCGCGGATAACATTACAAATGCCAATATCGCCACCGCCGAAGCGACAGACGGCACATTCAGCACTGGCGAACCGCGCATGATGAGCGTAGGACTGTCCTATGCGCCGTAATCGGAGGACGATCATGCGCTTGGTCTTGTTGCTTGCTGCAATCTGCATCGCAACGCCCGCCTTCGCGCAATCGCTCTGCACGGCGAATGAAACGATCGTGTTCACCTGTGCCGCGAAGGAAAAGATCGTTTCGGCTTGCGCGTCCAACGACATCAGCGCCCATGGCGGCTATCTGCAATTTCGTATCGGCACGGCGAAGGCGATGGTTTCCTATCCCGCGAGCCGCGCGCGAAAATCCAACATTGGAACTTTCGGCTATGCCTATGTCGGCCAGGGACCGCCCGGTCATCATGTGCTCTTGATGGATGGTCACGATGTTTACGGCATCATCACGACGGATAATCGCGGGCCGCAATATGGCGACGAGGAAACTGCTTTCGTGCATCAGCGGGATGGCGCGATTATCGATTCCGCGATTTGCGACAAGCTCACCGACACCAACTATGCGGGCATCGACCTGCTCGAAAAAGCGGGCTTTCAAAACACCGACAGCGACGTTCTGATCTTGCCCTAGCGCAATCCCAATTCGCGCGCGATGATGCCGCGCAAAATCTCCCGCGTGCCGCCGCGCAGCGAGAATGACGGCGAGGATTGCAGCAGATAGGAAAGCGTGGCCGCAAACGGATCGCTATCCGACAAATTCACATCGTCACGCGCAATCGCCTGAATGGCGCGGGGAATTTCCTGTTCCAGCGTGGTGCCCAAATCCTTCACGACTGCCGCTTCCACCGCCGGCGATTGCCCCGCCGCCAATTGCCCGACAATCGACAGCGACATCTGGCGCAGCGTCCACATTTGCGCCGTCATCTGCCCGATCAGGATTTTTTCGACTTCACTCGGTTTATCGCCGACGACGCGCAGGAATTCCAGAAACAGCCGCAAGCTCGAGAGATACCGCTCCGGTCCGCTGCGCTCGAAAGCAAGCTCCGCACCCACTTGCGACCAGCCATCGCCCTCGCGGCCGACGAGATTGCTCTCCGGCACGAACACATCGTCGAAGAACACTTCGTTGAAATGCGTCGCACCCGTGAGATCGGCAATCGGGCGCACGGTGAGGCCATCGCTTTTCATATCGACGATGAATTGCGAAAGCCCCGCGTGGCGCGAGGCCTCGTCGGATGTGCGCACCAGCGCGATCATGAAATGCGCGCTCTTTGCGCCGGAGGTCCAGATTTTCTGTCCATTGACGCGCCAGCCGCCATCGGTTTTCCGCGCGCGCGTGCGCACCGACGCGAGGTCCGATCCCGATCCGGGCTCGCTCATGCCGATGCAGAAATAGGTTTCGCCGCGCGCGATGCCGGGCAGCAAACGCTGGCGCTGTTCTTCCGTGCCGAAGCGCAGCAGCAGCGGCCCACTCTGGCGGTCGGCCACCCAATGCGCGCTCACCGGCGCCCCCGCCGCCAGCATTTCCTCGATCATCACATAGCGTTCGGCGTAAGAGCGTTCATGCCCGCCATATTGCTTCGGCCATGTCATGCCGAGCCAGCCGCGCGCGCCCAGCTTGCGGCTGAACGCGGGATCATGCCCCGACCACGAACGCGCGCGCCGCGCCGACGGCATGTCGGCAATCGCCTCTTTCAGAAACGCGCGCACTTCGGCGCGAAGCATTTCGGCTTCCGGCGGCAAATCGAACGGTTCAACGATAAACTCGCGCATCACGCTCGCGTAAGCCGGAATTGACCCACATCGATTGTGCCCGCGCGGAAGCCGCCTTCGCAATAGGCCAGATAATATTCCCACATGCGCCGGAAGCGTTCGTCGAAGCCCTGCGCGGCGATTGCAGGCCAGCGCGCCTGAAAACGCTCGCGCCAGCGCCGCAAGGTTTCCGCATAGGAAAGCGCGAAGGTGCGCACGGTTTCGAAACCGAGGCCCTGTCCGGTTGCAATCGTGCGCAACGCATCGGGCGAGGGCAGCATGCCGCCGGGAAAAATATAAAGCTGGATGAAGTCGGCGCTCCTGCGATATTCGGCGAAGAACGCATCGGCAATCGTGATGATCTGCAAGCCCGCGATGCCGCCGGGCTTCAGCCGCGCGCGCACCGCCTCGAAGAACAGCGGCCAATTCTCCTCGCCCACCGCCTCGAACATTTCGATGGAGACGATGCGGTCGAAATCTTCCCGCACGTCGCGATAATCCTGAATGCGGATTTCGATGAGGTGGGCGAGCCCCGCGCGGCTCACATCGTTGCGCGCATGGGCATATTGTTCGAGCGACAGCGTGATCGCGGTGACGCGGCAGCCGAATTCGCGCGCCGCATAGATCGCAAAGCCGCCCCAGCCGCAGCCGATTTCCAGAACGCGCATGCCGGGCTTGAGGTCGAGCATCTCGGCGATGCGCGCCCATTTGGCGCGCTGTGCCTGCTCCAGATCCATATTCTCGTCCTCGAAGAAGGCCGATGAATAGGTCATCGTCGGATCGAGCCATTCGGAATAAAATTTATTGCCCAGATCGTAATGCGCCGCGATGTTGCGCTTTGAGCCCTCGCGCGTGTTCGGCCGGGATTTGTGCTTGAGCATGTCGAACATGCGAAGGGGCGCGAAGCCGCGCAAGCCACCCATCATTCTGTCCATGTTGCGCGCGCCGAATTCGATCACCGCGGCGAGATCGGGGCTCGACCAATCGCCATCGAGATAGGATTCGGCCAATCCCACGCCGCCTTTCATCAAAGTGCGCGTCAGCACGCGCGCATTGGCCAGTTCCAGAACCGCGCGTGCGCCGGATTTTGCCGCACTGATGCTGCGTTCCGCCCCGTTTGCAAAGCGCAGAACAAGCTCGCCCTCGGCCAGATGATTTGCGGCGCGCAGAAGCGTGCGTCCCCAAAGCGGCGGATCGATCAATCGGTCGGGCATGACGCCTCCAGCGGCACGGCACCGGAGCAATTGTGCGCGCAACGGGCGCGCGCATCAACTATGCGCGCAGCGCCTTGGAAGGATTTGCAAATCTGCGATTACATTGGCGGCTTGGCGTCCGCGGGCTTGGCGGGATTGGCCGGAATCACTTGCGTCACGTCGCCCATATCCTCGACCCAGCCGCCGCCAAGCGCGCGATAAAGCCCGATACCGGCCTGAAAGCGCGCAAGCCTGATCTGCACAAGCTGGTCCTGCGCGGTGAAGAGCGTCTGCTGCGCCTGCAACACGGTCAGCAAATCGGCCACGCCTTCGCGATATTGAATCTCCGAAATGCGGAAGGCTTCCTGCGCGGCGTTCACTTCTTCGGTCTTGAATTTTTCCTGCTCGGTGAGGCTTGCCACCTGGCCGAGCGCGGTTTCGACATCGGAGAATGCGTTGAGCACCGTGCTGCGATAGGTGGCGATCAATTCTTCCTGCTTGGCGCGCGCGTATTTGCTTTCGCCTTCGAGCTTGCCGCCGTCGAAAATGGTTTGCAGCAGCGATGCGCCGATGGAATAGCCGAGGCTGGTGGAATGAAACAGCGCCGACAGCGCGGTCGATGCCAGGCCGCCAGATGCGGTCAGATCGATCGAGGGAAAAAATGCCGCGCGCGCCGCATCCACATCGGCATGAGCGGCGGCAAGATTCGCTTCGGCTTCGGCCACATCGGGCCTGCGCCGCAGCAATTCCGATGGCAGGCCGGGGGACACCTGCGGCGCCACGATGGCGTCGAGATTGTCGTCGGTCACATTGAAGCCTTCGGGCGTATGCGCGAGCAGCACCGCCAGCGTATAGCGCGCTTCATGCTCCTGTTCTTCGAGGGCGGGAACCTGCGCTTCTTGCCCGGCAACTTGCGCCTGTTGTTGCGCCAGATCGAGGCGCGAGGAAACGCCGTTCGTCACCTTCGCGTTGGTGATGCTCAAAATGCGGTCGGCCGCGTCGATATTCGATTTGGCGATGGCCACGCGCTGGCGCAACGCCAGAATGTCCAGATACGTATCGGCCGCGTCGCTGGTGACGGTGAGCGCCACCGTCTCCTGCGCGAAGCGCGCCGATTTCAGATTCTCCGTTGCCGCGCGCAGATTGTCCCGCGCCTTGCCCCAGAAATCGAGCTGATAACTCGCGTCGAGCGACGTGCCGAAGGAATTGCCGCTGTGCCATTTGCCGGTCGCCTTGCTGCCGGAGCGGCTTGCGCCCGCCGAAAGATCGAGGGAGGGAAAAAGCGTCGAGCCCGCGACCTCGCTATTGGCTTCGGCCTCCAGCACGCGCGCGGCGGCGGCTGCGAGATCGAGATTGTTCGCCTGCGCGGACGAAACGATGCCGCTCATCTCTTCGCTGCCGAAACCTTTCCACCAATCCACCGCGGGCCAAACAGGCGCGCCTTCGGGCACCGCCGCGGTGAAGGCAGATGGCACATCCTGCGCTTTCAACGCCACGGGCGGCGCGGTCGCGCATCCTGCGGCGGCAAGGCTCAAGGCTGCGATGGAGGTTGTGCGGAAAAGAGCTTTCATGGGAATCACTCGCTGGAGAGCGCGACCACGGGATCAAGCCGTGCCGCCTTCATAGCCGGTGCAAAGCCGAATACAAGGCCTGTGGCCACCGCGCAAGTAAATGCCACAATTATCGGCATGGCCGTAATGTCGATCGGTGTACCAAACGCGCCAATCAGCAGCGCGGTTCCCACGCCGCCGGCCACGCCCACCACCCCGCCAAGCGCCGAAACCACGGTCGCCTCGGTCAGGAATTGCTGGAGAATATCGCGCATGCGCGCGCCCGTGGCCATGCGGATGCCGATTTCGCGGGTCCGTTCAGTAACCGACACAAGCATGATGTTCATCACGCCGATGCCGCCCACCAGCAGCGAAATGGCCGCGACCGAGCCCAGAAGGATCGTCAGCGTGTTCTGCGCGGTGGTGGCGGTTTGCAGGATCGCGGCCATGTTGCGCACGAAGAAATCCTCATTGCCGTTGTGGCGCGCGGTCAGCAGCGTGGTCACGCGCTCCTGAACCGCGTCCATCTGGGTCAGATCGCTCACCGCGATGGTGATGGAGCGCACATAATGCTGGCCGAAAATGCGCAGCATGCCGGTGGAAAGCGGAATGAACACCACATCGTCGGAATCATTGCCCCCGGCATTGGCGCCCTTGGTGGACATCACGCCGATCACCTGAAACGGCACATTGTTGATGAGCACATATTGGCCGATGGGATCGCCGCCATCGGGCATCAAATTCTGCACCACGGTTTGTCCGAGCACGGCGACGGCGGCATAGTCCGTCTGATCGGAATCGGCGAGGAACACGCCGCTTTCCAACGGCCAGCTTCGCACGTCGCTATATTCGGCGGTCGTGGCGTCGATCTGCGTCTGATAATCGACATCGCCGAGCCGTACCGTCGCCCCGCCGGTGATTTCGGGAACGGCGGAAGAAATATTCGGCAGCGTGGCGATGGCTTGCGCGTCTTCCGGCGTCAGCGTGGCGATGGGCCCGCTATAGCCGCGCATGTTGTGCCCGCCGGGGCGCACCAGCAGCAGATTGGTGCCCATCGAGCCGATCTGTTCCACCACCGCCTGCTTGGCGCCTTCGCCGATACCCATCATGGCGACCACCGCGCCCACGCCGATCATGATGCCGAGCAGCGTCAGCGCGGTGCGGAAAAGATTTTGTCTCAGTGCGCGCACCGCCATCTGCATGGCTTCGCCGAGGCCCGAAAGTGCGGCGGCGGCGGGATGCTCGGCGATCTCCGGATGCAGCGCTGCTGCAACGCGCGCCGGATCGGGCCCGCTGTCCGACACGATCTCGCCGTCGCGGATTTCGATGATGCGGTTGGCGTGCGCGGCCACGGATTTGTCATGCGTGATGAGGATGACGGTATGTCCGTGCGCGGCCAGATCGGAGAGCAGCGCCATCACGTCATCGCCGCTCTTGCTGTCGAGCGCGCCGGTGGGCTCGTCGGCCAGAACGATGCGCCCGCCATTCATCAGCGCGCGTGCGATGGACACGCGCTGCTGCTGTCCGCCGGAAAGCTGATTGGGGCGATGCGAAATGCGGTCGCCGATGCCGAGCGAGGTGAGCAGTTCCACCGCGTGGGCGTGGCGTTGCGCTGCCGGCACGCCCGCATAGATCGCCGGGATTTCGACGTTTTCCGCCGCGGTCGCCGTGCCGATAAGATGATAGCTCTGGAAGATGAACCCGAATTCCTCGCGGCGCAGGCGCGCCAGCCCGTCGGGATCGAAATGGGCGATGTCCTCGCCCGCGAAATGATAGCTTCCGCTCGTCGGCCTATCGAGGCAGCCCAGAATGTTCATCAGCGTCGTCTTGCCGGAGCCCGACTGGCCCATGATGGCGACGAACTCGCCGGGATAAATGTCCAGCGAAATGCCGCGCAGCGCCTGCACCTCGACTTCGCCGCCGGCCGTGACGAAGGTGCGTCGCACATCGCGCAGCGACAGCAGCGGCCCGGCAAGTGCCGCCGCGGCGAAGGATTCCGGCGGCTTGTTCAATGCAAGCCCCCGAAGCCACCCATGCCCGGCGGACGGGATGATGCGCCGGAGCGCCCGGCCGCAGGCGCCGCGGCGGTGCTCGCCTGCTTCACGCCGGTCACCACCGTCTCGCCGGGTTGCAGGCCGGAAATCACTTCCGCCGACACGCGGTTGGAAACGCCCACGACGATGCGCCTGTGCTCGATGCTGCCGTCCGGCGCCACGACCAGAATGGTATAGCGCTTCTGGCCGGGGGGCAGTTTTTTGTGCAGGCGCGGCGGCTGTGAAGATTGGGCGGCCGAACCATCACCTTGGTTCGGGGTCCGGCTCTGGGTCCGGCCGCCCGCGTGAGCATGCCCCTGGTGGAGCGCCGATACGGGCACGATCACGACATTGTGCGCCGATGCCGTCACGAAGAACACTTGTGCCGTCATCTGCGTCATCAATTGCTGGTCTGGATTGGCGACGTCGAAGGTCGCCGTATAAAGCACGACATTGTTGGTGGTGGTGGGCGTGGGCTGAATCTGTTGCAGCGTGCCGGTCCAGCGTTTGGACGGATCGCCCAGCGTCGTGAAATAGGCCGGCATGCCGACCTTGAGCTTGGGCACGTCGGCTTCGGACACTTGCGTCCACACCGTCATCACCGAAAGATCGGCGATGCGCAAAATGGTGGGCGCCTGCTGCACCGAATTGATCGTCTGGCCCTGCTTGATGGAGGTGGACACAATCGTGCCCGACATCGGCGCATAGATCTTGGAATAGCCGAGCGTCACCTGATCGCCGTTCAATTGCGATTGGGAGGCGGCGACCTGCGCCTTCAGCGCGCCAACCTGCGCGGCCGCCGATTTCATCGCCTGTTCGGCCGCGTCGTAATCGGTCTTGCTGGTGGCGTCGGCGGCTTGCAGCCGCTTCTGGCGTTCGAAATTGGCTTGCGCCAGCGCATATTGCGCCTGACGGTCGCTCAACTGCGCCTTCAGATTCGCGACATTGCCCTGATCGACCTGAACCTTGGCGCTTTGCACCTGCGGATCGATTTCGGCGAGCAACTCGCCTTGCGTCACGGTATCGCCGATATCGACATTGAACTTCTTGAGCTGGCCCGTGGCCTGCGCGCCGACATCGACATAATTCTTCGGCTGAAGATTGCCGAGTGCTGTAACGGTATCCTCGATGTTGCCGCGCGTGACGGTGGCGGTGAGATATTCCGGGCTGCCCGAGGCGCTGAGCAGGGTCACGCCATAGACCACAAGCCCGATCACAATAACGGCCAGCCCACCCGACAGATAAGGCCGCCGCCGCGCGCGCGCATAAATCTCCGCCGGGCTGAAACCGGCATGGGCCCGCAGCCAGTCGCGCCAGGCCGATCCGGACTTCATTGTGGTGTCTGCCTGCACGGTCATATCCGCCCCCGCCTTCGGGATGGGCGCCTCTCTTAAACGCTAGAGTGGGGTGGAAGACCCTCGCCGAAAAGGAGGGGCAGGGCATTGAACTGTATCAAACTGTCGCCGGGTGGGCGGAACCGCCATGCCTCGCGAAATAATATTTGGTCATCCGGGGCCTCACCCTTCGACAAGCTCAGGGTGAGGGGATGAGCCAATCCCTCATGCTGAGCCCGTCGAAGCATGAGGGGACCGCTTAAACATAGACGGCGCGGGATCGCTCCCGCGCCGCCCATCAAGTCCGGGAAAAAGGTTCAGGCGCCGCCCAGATTCTTGTGGATGATGCGGAAGCGCGAAAGCTGGTCGATGGCGAGTGCGAAATCCGGCTGGATTTCGACCGCCTTCTTGTAGTCCTCATAGGCCGCCCGGACATTGCCCAGCGCTTCGTTCACAATCGCGCGGTCGTAATAGGCGATCTGCGGCTCGCGCGCGCCCATGTCGATGCCCTTGTTGAGATCGCCGAGCGCATCCTGATAGCGATGCAGCGCGATATAGGCCGCACCGCGATCGACATAACCTTCGGCCAGAGTCGCGTCGGTCTTCAGGCCGTGATCGTAATCCGCGATCGCGCCGGTGGCATCGTCGGTGCGCGAGCGCAAAATTCCGCGATTGATGAGCGTGGCGGCGCGGTCGCGCAACGACAACGTGCCGTCGTCGAGCGCCGATGTGCAGGTGATGATGCCGCTATGGGCTTCGCCGCCGAACTCGGCCGCTTCGTAACAACTCTTCGCCAACCCGTTGCCCAGAACGGTGATGGCGGCATTGGCGCTGGCGGCAAGCGCGACACTCGCGATTGCGCCCAGCAGGATCGTACTCAAGCCCCGGTACGTCATGGCTTCTCTCCAGGAGAATTCGTCCGGATTGTTGCACCGGGCCGGGCCATCGTCCATTGGCTGCACGCATTCGTGAGCATCAAATCTTTGGCTTCGGGCGTTGCCGCAATTGCGTAAAAAAGCGATGGCCAGAGGGTTTTAACGCCCAAGCCGTGGCAGACTCGGGCGCCGACTCGTTCAACTCGCCGTGAGGAATTTCCATGAACTGGCCAATGGTTGCGCCCATCGTCCTGCTCTTTGCTTCGAACACCTTCATGACCTTTGCCTGGTACGGCCAGCTCAAATATCCGCATGCGCCGCTCTGGGCGGTCATCCCGATATGCTGGGCCATCGCCTTCTTCGAATATTGCCTGGCGGTGCCCGCCAACCGCATCGGCTATCAGGTCTATTCGCTGGCGCAGCTCAAGACGATGCAGGAGGTCATCACGCTTCTGGTGTTCGGCGTGTTCTCGGTTTTGTATTTCGGCGACACGCTGCGCTGGAATCATATGGTCGCGTTCGGGTTTCTCGTTTGCGCGGCCTATTTCGCGTTCAACAAGTGGAACTAATTCCACGGATTGTCGCTGAAGTCCTTGACCGCGTGCATCGCGATGCGGATCGAGTCCGTGCCGAAATAGACGATCAGCGTCATGTGCTTGTTCGCGGCGTCCCATTCCATCTGGGGCGCCACGTTGCCGGGCTTGCGAAAGGTGGTCCCGTCGAAATCGAGCGTGCGGGGTGTTACACCGTCCCAGCCATTGGCGAGGTCCTCGGCCAGCTTCTGGCGGGTGGAGGCGCGGTCGTCCTCCGTCGTGGAGGCAAGGTCCTGCGCATTGGGGGCGCTCAGAAGGATCGTGCCGTTGGAGGCGATCTCCAGCCGGGCGACCACCATAGCGTCGTCGGATTCATAGGCGCCTTCCCAGCGGCCTTCCGGCGGCCTTGGGTGCGAGCAGGCGTAAGCGCCCGCCAGGCAAAGGCAGAGGACAAGAAAACGCGTGAAGCTCCGCATGGCCGGGCCCCGTGTGAATCAGGCTCTTTCAGCCTACCGTTTCCCGATTGAAGAATGGTAGCGGCGGCGGCGAGCATAGCAGATGTGACAAACCTCCTCTTGCGGGTCCGGGCAGCCGGTTGATACGCCGTGGTTTTAAGGAAAGGGTTCAGCCGTGACCGCCAGCCTGCCGAAAGGCTTCCTCGCCGAATTGCTCGGCCGCATCCAGCCATCGCCCACCATCGCGGTGACGCAGAAGGCGCGCGACCTGAAGGCGGAGGGGCGCGACATCATCGGGCTGGGCGCGGGCGAGCCCGATTTCGACACGCCCGACAACATCAAGGAAGCGGCCATCGCCGCCATCCGGCGCGGCGAGACGAAATATCCGCCGGTCGAAGGCATCCCCGAATTGAGGAAGGCCATCGCCGCCAAGTTTAAGCGCGAGAACGGGCTGGACTATACAGTGGCCCAAACCTTCGTGGCGCCCGGCGGCAAGGCGATCATCTTCAACGCGCTGCTCGCCACCATCAATCCCGGCGACGAGGTGATAGTCCCTGCGCCCTATTGGGTGAGCTATCCCGACATCGCGCTGCTCGCGGGCGGAAAACCCGTGGTCGTCGAAACGCGCCTCGAAGACGGGTTCCGCCTGACGCCGGAGGCGCTGGAAAAAGCCATCACGCCGAAAACCAAATGGCTGATCTTCAACCAGCCCTCAAACCCGACCGGGGCGTGCTACAGCCGCGATCAATTGAAGGCGCTGACAGACGTTCTGCTGAAGCATCCGCAGGTGTGGATTCTGACCGACGATATGTACGAGCATCTCATCTATGGCGGCTTCAAATTCCACACGGTCGCGCAAGTCGAGCCGCGGCTTTACGACCGCACGCTGACGATGAACGGTGTGTCGAAAGCCTATGCCATGACCGGCTGGCGCATCGGCTATTGCGCAGGGCATGAGGGCCTCATCAAGGCGATGTCCAAGCTGCAATCGCAATCTGCGACGAGCGCGTCGTCCATCTCGCAATGGGCAAGCGTGGAAGCGCTGAACGGCCCGCAGGATTTCATCGCCGAGCGCGCCAAGGCTTTCGAGGAGCGCCGCGATCTCGTCGTGTCGATGCTCAATCAGGCGAGCGGCATCGAATGCCCGTCGCCCGAAGGCGCATTTTATGTCTATCCCTCGATCCGCAAGCTGATCGGCAAGACGGCCGCGAGCGGCAAGACCATCGCCACCGACGAAGATTTCGCCGCCGAATTGCTGGAGGCCGAAGGCGTGGCCGTGGTGCATGGCGCGGCCTTCGGCCTGTCACCCTTCTTCCGCATATCCTATGCGACCTCCAACAAATTGCTGGAGGAAGCCTGCACGCGGATACAGCGGTTCTGCGGCAGCCTGCGCTGAGTGACCAGAAAAACCTAAGGGGAAGCCGCGAAGCTTCCCCTTGGTCTAGTCTCTCCCTTGCGGGCGACGGTCACCCTTTCGGGGCCGCATGTACACTCCATATAGATCATTTCGACCTAATTTTCAATGACCGCGAGGGGTCGGTATCCAGTGCAATAAAAGCCGCAGAATAGCGTCGAAATCGGCTTGAGGAATTAAAGGGATGCGGCCTTTGAACTGGCTCAGGCGGCTCGGTGCAACGGTGGAAGGCTGGTTGCAAACGGCCCATGACTGTACCCCTTCGAAGGTGACGGAAAGCTTGTGTGCCCATTTGTTGTCTTCCTGCGGATCGGTGGACGTGGGGATGACCAGACAAGGTCCATAAAGCGTGTTCCTGTACGAAACGACGATCACCGGCCGTGTTTTCCACATTTCCGGCAGATGCGCATCGGTCCAGAAATCGCACCAATACAATCCGCGAATTTTGGGAGCAGCGATAAGGCGCGGAGGAACCCGCTTCGGTTTTTCGGCGCCAGACATATTGTTTCGATTGCCCCGCATCCCATGCAATATGAGCGACATTGGAATTGCAGACATTCGCCCGTCAAGACCAGGCCCACCGATACGTAACTCCCCTTACGTGAAACTCCCGACTTCAAAACCGGCCCAAAGCTGGCCGATGTTTTGCAAGTGGCCGATAGGAGTGACCGCCATGAGACAATCCAAAGTTACGCATGCCAAAGCCGAACGCGCGCAGGATTTGGCGCAATGGTTTCGCGAACATTCGCAAAACGGCGGCGAGGCCGATCTGATGGTCCGCGCCGCGCGCGCGCTGGAGCGCATCGCGGCCGGGCCGCAAGCGGCCTTCGCGAATGACAATTCCACGCTCGCCGGAAAACGCGCGCGCCACTGAATTAAGCCTGTCAGCCTCTTGCGCGACAGCCTCATTCCGCGCGAGCATTGCCGCCTTGAAGGGGCGCGTGACGCGGCCCGAAACGGGATAGCGCCCGCCGCGCCCCGGACCCGATTTGGGTTCGATGGAGGCGCTTATGCCCAAAAAAGATGGAGGGCCACGCACAGTGGCCCTGGTGGGTCCCTACGGAAGCGGCAAGACCACGCTTCTGGAAAGTATTCTGTTCATCACCGGCGCCATCCTGCGCAAAGGTTCCATCCCCCAGAAAAATACGGTCGGCGATTCATCCGCCGAGGCGCGCGCCCGCCAGATGAGCGTGGAGGTCAATTGCGCCACCACCAAATTCATGGACGAGAGTTTCACGTTTCTGGATTGCCCCGGCTCCATCGAATTTCTTCAGGACACATTGAATGTGTTGCCCGGCGTGGACGCGGCGGTCGTGGTGTGCGAGCCGGAGCCCGCCAAGATGCAGATGCTCAAGCCCTATCTGAAGCGGCTTGACGATCTTTCGATCCCGCATTTCCTGTTTGTGAACAAGATCGACAAAGCGGGCGGGGCTTTGCGCGATCTGCTGGCGATCCTTCAAGAGGTGAGCGACAAGCCGCTGCTGCTGCGCCAGATTCCGATCTGGGAAAAGGGCATCGTCACGGGCTTTGTCGATCTGGCACTGGAGCGCGCGTTCGTCTATCGCGAACATGCGCCGAGCGAATTGATCGCGCTTGCGGGCGACGAACAGGTCCGCGAAAAGGAAGCCCGCTTCCAGATGCTGGAAAAGCTCGCCGATTACGACGAGCATCTGATGGAAGAATTGCTCTCCGATATCGAGCCGCCGCGCGACGAAGTGTTCGGCGATCTGTCGAAGGAATTGTCCGAAGGGCTCGTGGTGCCCGCGCTGATCGGTTCGGCCGAGCGCGACAATGGCATCCGCCGCTTGCTGAAGGCGCTGCGCCATGAAGTGCCGGAGGTGGAGGCCGCAGCCGCGCGCCTTGGCGTGCACGCGAATGGCGATGCAATCGTGCAGATTCTCAAAACCTATAATGGTGCGCATGGAAAGTTGAGCCTTGCGCGTATTCTCTCCGGCGCGCTGAAGGATGGCGCGGTGCTGCACAGGCGCGACGGTTCGGATTCGCGTATCGGCGGCATGTTCGCGCTCAAGGGCGAGGCGCAGACCAAGATCACCGACGCGAAAGCGGGCGACACCATTGCGCTCGGCAGGCTCGAAGGCGTGACCGGCGAAACACTGTCATCGGCCAAGGGCACGAAACTTCCCAAAATCGAAATCGAACAGCTAACACCCGTCTATACGCTCGCCATCGAAACCACCGACCGCAAGGATGAGGTCAAGCTCACCGCGGCCGTTGCGAAATTGCGCGAGGAAGACCCGTCGCTGATTTTTTTGCAGAACGCCGAATTGCAGGAAATGGCGCTGGCGGGGCAGGGCGAGATTCACCTGAAGGTCGCCGTGGAGAAACTGCAAAGCAAATACGGGCTGAAAGTCACAACCCATCAATCGAAAATTCCCTACAAGGAAACCATCCGCAAATCCGGCAAGCAGCATGGCCGCCACAAGCGGCAATCCGGCGGGCATGGGCAATTCGGCGATGTGCATATCGAAATTCGTCCGCTGCCGCGCGGCACGGGCTTCGTGTTCGAGGATCACATCAAGGGCGGCGTGGTGCCGCGCCAGTTCATTCCCTCCGTCGAAAAAGGCGTGATCGATTTTCTGAAAAATGGCCCGCTCGGTTTTCCCGTGGTCGATCTCGCCGTGGCACTGGTGGACGGCTCCTATCACTCGGTGGATTCGTCCGACGCCGCGTTTCAGACTGCCGCGCGCATCGCCATGCAGGAAGGCATGCCCAATTGCGCGCCGGTTCTGCTGGAGCCGATCATGCGCGTGAAAATCCATGTCCCGAACGAGGCGACCTCGAAGGTGAACGCGGTCGTCAGCGGGCGGCGCGGCCAGTTGATGGGCTTCGACGCGCGCACCGGCTGGAAGGGCTGGGACAGTGTGGAGGCCCAGATGCCGCTCGCCGAACTGCACGACATCATCATCGATCTGCGCTCGCTGACGCAGGGTGTCGGCACCTATGAGGTGGAATTCGACCATCTGGCCGAGCTGACCGGCAAGCTGGCGGATAATGTGGTGGCGACCCACAAGGCCGCGGCGTAACAAACCGCGCCTTTGCGGCGAAGAGGGGATAATCTGCCCCTGAGCCGGAGGTTTTCATGCTGATCCGTTCGCGCCCGAGCTGGGCGCTGCCCGAAAGTGCCGCCACGCCGGAATCCGTGTTTTTCAACCGCCGCAACCTCATCAAGGGTGCCGGCGCGATTGCGGCCAGTGCGGCGCTTGCCTCCTGCAATTCCAAAATGGCCAAGGCGAGCAAGCCCGAAGGCGACGCTTCCGCCAAACTCTACCCCGCGAAGCGCAATACGAAATTCACGCTCGACCGTGCGATCTCCAAGGAGAATGTGGTGGAGACGTACAACAATTATTACGAGTTCGGCACCAGCAAGAGCATCTATAGCGACGCGCAGGCGCTGCCGATCCGCCCATGGAGCGTGAGCATCGAAGGCATGGTGGAGAAACCCTTCACCATCGCCATTGACGATCTCATCAAAAAGATGCCGCTGGAAGAGCGCCTCTATCGCCACCGTTGCGTGGAGACCTGGGCGATGGCCGTGCCGTGGACGGGATTTCCGTTCCACCGCCTGATCGATCTCGCGAAGCCGCTGTCCGGCGCGCAATATGTCGAGATGCAAACTTTCATGAATCCCGATGTGGCCGATGGCCAGCATTCGCCGTGGCTGCCATGGCCCTATACCGAGGGGCTCACGATGGCCGAAGCGTCGAACGATCTCGCCTTTCTCGTCACCGGCGTCTATGGCAAGCCGCTGCCCAAGCAGATGGGCGCGCCGCTCCGGCTCGCGACGCCGTGGAAATACGGATTCAAATCGGTCAAGGCGATCGTGCGCTTCCAATTCCAGAACAACCGCCCCAACACCTATTGGGAAACCGTGGGGCCGGACGAATACGGCTTCTGGGCGAATGTGAATCCCGCCGTGCCGCATCCGCGCTGGAGCCAGGCGAGCGAGGAATTGCTCGGCACCGGCGGCGAGCGCGTGCCGACGAAAATCTTCAACGGCTATGGAGAGCAGGTGGCGGGAATTTATAAAGACATGAAGCTCGGCGATTTGCTGTATCGGTAAACCAATTTCGTTTAATACCAATTCGTCATCGCCGGGCTTGTCCCGGCGACCCATAACCTCCGTGTGGCAGGGTGTTTATGGGTGGCCGCCACAAGGGCGGCCATGACGGAAGAGGGTGTGATGCGCAAAAAAAATCGATCACGGCAAAGGCGCAAGCGCCCCGTTCACCCCGGCGCAATCCTCGCGATGGAAATGGAAGCGCGCGGGCTGTCGGCATTGGCGCTGGCGTTGAAGCTGCGCGTGCCAGCCAACCGCATTTCCGAAATCGTTGGCGAGCGGCGCGGCATCACGCCGGAAATGGCGCTGCGTCTTGGTCACTATTTCAAGACGGGCGCGGAAATCTGGAGTCGCCTGCAAGGCGCTTATGATCTTTCGATCGCGGAGCGCGAACATGGCGCTGCGATCCGGCGCGAAGTCGAAGTTGCGGCCTGAATAAAAAAACGCCGGAGCGAGGGGGCACTCCGGCGTTAGTTTTGCTTGGTAGTCCCGGCTTTGCTTCCGGGGGGCGGAGAGCGAAACCGGCGAAGGTGAACCTTCGAACACCGCCGCAATTGGGGGGCAATAGAGGCGGTAGAATGCACATATGCCTGTCCCGCGACGTTTTCAATAAGTACTTGCCGCAATTTGGCGAAGATTACGCAAGCTTGAGAATGACACGCGTGTCAGTAACGCCAGTCTTTCGCAGCCTTTACAAGGAAGTCGCGGAAAGCGGCCACGCGTTTGGACTGGCGCATGGCGTCGGGATAAACGAGGTGGACATCGAAGGACGGCCCCTCCACATCGGGCAGCACCCGTATCAGATGGGGACGCGATTCGACGAGATAGTCCGGCAATGCCGCCAGCCCCACGCCGGATTCCACGGCATGTAAAATACCCGTCAAATTGTTGATGCGCAGCGTGCGCGTGCAGCCATTGGGGCCGAGCCTGCGCGTGGTGTCGATCAGCCAGTTCACGTCGCGGATTTCAGGGGCTGCCGTTTCGCCATAGGAAATCAGCGTGTGATGGACCAGATCGTCGGGGCTCTGCGGAATGCCGCAACGCGTCAGATAATCCTCCGTCGCGTAGAGATGATAGTGCACCGTGAACAATTTGCGCTGGATGAGATCGGCCTGCACCGGCGCGCGCATGCGCAGCGCCAGATCGGCCTGGCGCTGGGCCAGATCCAGTTCGCGATCCTCGAACAGCAGATGCATCTGGAGTTCGGGGAATTCGGCCATGAATTCCTTTAGCCGCGGCAACAGCCAATAGGTGCCGAGCCCGTGGCTTGAGGTGATCTTCAGCGAGCCGCGGGGTGCTGCCTGCACATTCTTGAGCGCCTCTTCGGCTTGCGCGAGCCTGCCCAACACATCGGAAACGGCACCGTAGAGAAGCTCGCCCTCGTCGGTGAGCGTCAGCCCGCGCGCATGGCGCTGGAAAAGCGGCGTTGCGATTTCTTCTTCCAGCGCGCTGATCTGACGGCTGACGGCGGATTGGCTGAGCGCCAGCATCTGGCCGGCATGCGTGAAGCTGCCCGCCGAGGCCACGGCGTGGAAGATGCGAAGCTTGTCCCAGTCCATGATGCCTCCCGCCGCCTCACCCTTCGACAAGCTCAGGGTGAGGGGTTACCCGCTCCCCTCATGCTGAGCCAGTCGAAGCATGAGGAACATCATTCAATTCAGTGCCCGCCCGCCAGAAACCGTTCGGCTTCCAGCGCCGCCATGCATCCCATGCCCGCCGCCGTCACCGCCTGACGGAAAACCTTGTCCTTCACATCGCCTGCCGCGAACACGCCGGCCACGCTGGTGCGCGTGGAATCCGGCGCGGTCTTGATGTAGCCGTCGCTATCCATCTCGATCTGGCCCTTGAACAATTCCGTCGCGGGCGAATGGCCGATGGCGACGAACAATCCGTCGATGGCGAGCGCCTCTTTCGCGCCGGTCTTGGTGTTGTGGATGCGGATGGCGCTGACGCCGCGCGGCTGTTCGCTTCCCTGCACCTCTTCCACCACCGTGTCATACAGCACTTCGATCTTCGGATTGGCGTGAAGGCGGGCTTGATTGGTTTTGTCGGCGCGCAAGGCTTCGCGGCGATGGATCAGCGTCACCTTGTCTGCGAAATTGGTGAGGAACAGCGCTTCCTCGACCGCGGTGTTGCCGCCGCCGACCACCGCCACGCGCTTGCCGCGGAAGAAGAAGCCGTCGCATGTCGCGCACGCCGAAACGCCGAAGCCTTTGAATTTCTCTTCCGACGCGAGCCCCAACCAATTGGCCGACGCGCCCGTGGCGATAATCAGCGTCTGTGCGGAATAGCGCTCGCCGGAATCGCCCACCAGCGTGAAGGGCCGCCGCGCCAAATCCACGCTCGCGATGGTGTCCTGAATGAGCCGCGTGCCGACGTGCTCGGCCTGCGCCTGCATCTGCTCCATGAGCCAAGGCCCCTGAATGGCCTCGGCGAAGCCGGGATAGTTTTCGACCTCGGTGGTGATGGTGAGCTGGCCGCCTGGCTGGAGGCCTGCGATCAGCACCGGCTCCAGCATGGCGCGGGCGGCATAGATGGCGGCGGTGGCGCCTGCCGGTCCGCTCCCCAGAATGATGACCTTGTAAGGCGCGGACATGGACGTTCCCCTTCAACCCCTGATATCGGGAGGCGCTCGCGAAAGGTCAAGAAGCTTCGAAATCGCCGCGGCGGCGCGGCCCGTTTCGTCGAGTTTGGGGTAGGTCCAGTGTTCGATTTTGCCGGTGAAGGGCCGGGCGATTCCCCGTGCTGCGAGTTTCACATTGAATTCACGGAATTTCGCGGAGCCGCCGGGCAGCGCGAAAATATGCACCGGCTTTCCCGTCGCCGCCGCCTCGCAGGCCATATTGACCGAATCGGCGGTGACGACGAAGGCGTCCGCCCAGGCGAGTAATCCCACATAGGGATTTTCGCCCAGGCCGTTCCAGATCATCGCGTCGCTGCCTTCGAGCGCCTTGCCGATGATGGCGAGGTTCTCCGCTTCCGTGCGGCGCGATGGTGTAATCATCAACCCATGCGTGGCGGCAAGCTCCGAAAGCAAGCGCGCCAGCGTTTCGGCCTCTTCGCGCCCGAACTGATAGGCCTTGTTTCTGCCGCCCAGAAGAACGGCGATGCGGGGGCCGCGAATTTTTTCCAGAAGCGGCGCGAAATGGGCGCGCGCGTTTTTCAATGCGGTTGGGCTGATGCGATTGGGGCTGCCGAGCAGCGGCAGCACATTGGGCCCGGTCAGCTTGTCATGCTCCGGCGGAACGACGAGATCGAACAGCGCCGGGTTCACGCGCGGATGCTGGCATTGCACTGTGATCGTGCGCCCGCCGCTTGCATTTCGGATCGCCCGCATGAAGGGAATGCTCTGCCGCCCGCAACCGATGGCCAGCACCGGCCAGGGCGAATCGATTGCGTCGGAGGCGGGTGAAACGAGCTTAAACGGCGCAATCGGCAGGTGGGACGCAATCACATTCCACGGCCAGCGCAGCGCCACGCGCTTCAGCACGATGGGCATGTCCAGCCGCTCGGCCAGGCCAAGTGCTTGATTTTCCATGCCTGCCGTGCCGTCTGTGATGACCCAGCAGGGCGCTTTTACCTTGTTTGCGGCTTCTGGGGACACGAACTTTCCCAATGTCGAAATATTATTGCGCGGATTTGCGGCCGGGAGTTTAATACGCTAGACGCCATTGCACGGATATCCCCATGGAACACCACAGGCTGGATTCCATCGACCTCAGAATTCTTTCCGAACTTCAGGATAATGGACGGATCACCAATGTAGAACTGTCGCGGCGCGCAAAGATTACCGCGCCGCCCTGCCTGCGTCGAATGCGCGCGCTGGAAAAAGCCGGGTATATCCGCGGCTACCACGCCGATCTCGACAGCAAGCTGCTCGGCTTCGAAGTGACGGGGTTTGTCTTTGTCGGGCTGGCGAGCCAGGCCGAAAGCGATCTGAAGCAGTTCGAGGAGCAGGTGCGAAACTGGTCCACCGTGCGCGAGTGTTTCATGCTCTCGGGCGAAGTGGATTTCCTGCTCAAGATCGTGGCGAAGGATCTCTCGTCGTTTCAAAGTTTCGTGACCGAAACGCTGACGGCGGCGAAAAACGTGGCGAGCGTCAAGACGGCGCTGGTGATCCATCCCTCCAAGCGCGAGCCCGGCGTGCCGATCGATTTGAAGTGAGCAATCACCCTTCGGCAAGCTCAGGGTGAGGGCTTGGCTCAATCCCTCATGCTGAGCCAGTCGAAGCATGAGGACCGCATGTAATCTTTCGGCGGCCCGCTTCGTATAGGATGGGCAACCGCCAAGATCGCCGCCGATGACCGCACGCTTCCGCAAACTGCCATGGCTCGACCGCTCCGGGCGGTTTTCGCCGTTCAAAACCATCGTGTTCGCCGCTCTGTTTCTGCCGGGGCTCGCGGCGGCGGTGAATTTGGCCGATGGGGCCTACATGGCCGAGCCCTCCAAGCAGGTGATCCATGCGATGGGGCTGTGGACGTTTCGCCTGATATTGCTGGCGCTGCTCATCACGCCCGTGATGCAGATATTCAAGATGCCGCGCTTGCTGATCGTGCGGCGCACGATTGGCGTCGCCGCGTTCGTCTATGGATCGCTGCATCTTTCGGCTTACGTCGTGCAGCAGCATTTCGATCTTTCGAAAGTCGCAAGCGAAATCTATCTGCGCTTCTATCTCGCCATCGGCCTCTGCGCGTTGCTCATTCTGCTGGCGCTTGCCGTCACCTCGACCGACGCGATGATCCGCAAGATTGGTTCGCGCAACTGGACGCGGCTGCATCGCCTTGTCTATGCGGCCGCGATATTGGCGGTGATCCATTATGTCATTCAGGCCAAGCTCGATGTCACCGAGCCCACCATCTTCGGCGGCATCCTGATCTGGCTGATGCTTTATCGCGCCGTGCTGTGGACCGCCGGGCAAAAGCGCGCCGCCCAACCGCTGGCACTGGCCGCACTTGCGATTGCGTCCGCCGCGCTGACGATGGCGGGTGAGGCGGCGATCTTTTCGCTCTTCACCCATATCGATGGCGGCCGCGTGTTCGCTGTCAATTTCACGCTCTATGCGGGCTTGCGCCCCGGCTGGTATGTGCTGATCTTTGGGCTCATCGTGGCGATTGCGGCGTTCGCGCGCGCGCGGCTGATTAATCCCGGAGCGCGCGCCGGGACGTTTCGGGCACGAAGAACAGCGTGACGAAAAAACCGATCCCCGACACGATCACCGGATACCATAGCCCCGCATAGAGATTGCCCGTCGCCGCCACGATGGCAAACGCGGTCGCGGGCAGGAAACCGCCGAACCAGCCTACGCCGATGTGATAGGGCACCGACAAGGCCGTGTAGCGGATGCGCGTGGGAAACAATTCCACCAGCGCTGCTGCTTGCGGGCCGTAAAGTGCTGTCGCTGCCACGATAAAGAACAGCAGAACCAGCAGCACGCGGGGAAAATCGATGCGCGCGGGATCGGCCGCGAGCGGATAACCGGCGTTCGCAAGTGCCGCTTTCAATCGCGCCGTGAAATCCTTTTGCGCGGACGTCAGCGCATCGTCCGCAAGGTCGCGTCCATCCACACTTGCGATTTCTGCATCGCCGATGCGCACATGGGCGAGCGTGCCTGCCGCCGCCGCTTCATTTTTGTAACCGATGCCCGCGCCCGCCAGCGCCGCTTTGGCGATGTCGCAAGAGGTGACGAATTTCGCCTTGCCGATAAGATCGAATTGCAGCGAGCAATCTGCGGGCGCCGCCACCACCACAACCGGCGCCTTGGACGCGGCTTGCGCCAGCGCCGGATTGGCCGCCGCCGTCAGCATCTGGAAACCCGGAATGAATCCGATGGTCGCAAGCGCAAGGCCGAACAGCATCACCGGCTTGCGCCCGATGCGGTCGGAGAGCCACGCAAAGAACATATAAAGCGGCAGGCTCGCCAGCGTCACCATCATGATGAGGAAATTCACCGTCGCGGGCTCGACCTTGATGACGCGCTCGATGAAAAACTGCGTGTAGAATTGCGCGGTGTACCACACCACGCCCTGCGTGGTGAGAATGCCGAACAGCGCCGCGATCACGATCTTCAGATTGGCGCGGTCGAGAAACGCATCTTTCAGCGGCGCTTTGGATTGCGTGCCTTCGGCGCGGATGCGCGCAAACGCGGGCGATTCCGAAAGCTTCAGGCGAATCCACAGCGAAATGAGAAGCAGGATTGCAGACAGCACGAAAGGAATGCGCCAGCCCCACTGTGCGAAAACATCTTCGCCCAGCGATGTGCGGATCGTGAGGATCACGATCAGCGCCAGCAACAACCCGATGCCGGCCGCCGTTTGGATCCAGCCTGTGGCGCTCCCGCGATGCTCGCGGCTGGCATGTTCGGCGACATAGATTGCAGCGCCGCCATATTCGCCGCCGATGGCGAAGCCCTGCGCCACGCGCAAGGCGACGAGAATATAAGGTGCGGCCATGCCGATGCGCGCATAATCGGGAAGGAACGCAACCGCGAATGTGGCGGCACCCATCACCGAAATGGTGACGAGGAATGTGCGCTTTCTTCCCGTGCGGTCGCCGAACCAGCCGAACACGATGGCCCCGAACGGCCGCGCCACGAAACCGGCGGCGAAAGTCAGCAACGCCAGCAGATAGCCTTGCGCGTCGCTGACGCCGGAAAAGAAATGTTTCGCGATGATGGCCGCGAGCGATCCGAAGATGAAAAAATCGTACCACTCGAACACGGTGCCCGCGGCCGATGCCACAACCACAAGGCTCATGCGGCTCTTCGCCGTCTCTGCTGCCATGCGCGTTCCTCCCCCGAAGAGGTTCTAATGCGAATCGCGCGTTCATGCGATGGAATTATCTGTCATGGCCGAGCGCCGATGCGTCCGCGGCCGGCCATAGCCGAATCCAAACGGATGAGGCTATGATCGCGTTACAGGCGTCCCCTCATCGATAGCAGCCCATGACCTTGCGCCGCACCATCGAAGCCGTCACCCAACTCGCCGCAAAGCGGGTCGTCGCGAACTACGCCATTGCGGGCGCCGTTGCCGCGTTGAACTACATCGAGCCGATGCTGACCGAAGACCTCGATATCCTGATCTCGATCGATGGCTTCGAGAAACGCAGCTCGGGATTGCTTCTGCTGGGCCCGATAGAAAAAGCCCTTGCGGAGATGGGCTACACGGAGAGGACGAATGTCGGCTACAAGATCGAAGGATGGCCCGTCCAGTTTCTGCCCGTTTCTTCCGCGTTGGACGAAGAAGCCCTCGAACAGGCCATTGAAATCGATGTTGCAGGCAAGGATGAAACGGCGCTTAAGGCCCGATGCCTGAGAGCCGAGCATGTCGTCGCGATGGCCTTGAAGCTAGGCCGCCTCAAGGACTTGGCGAGAATTCAGGCTTTCCTGGAACAGGACGCGGTGGATTTGAAAGGCTTGAAAAATGTGCTTGAGAGGCACAATTTGATGGGAGCCTGGAAAGAGTTTTGTATCAAAGCCGCCATCGAGAATCCTTTGGGAACTAAATAATGTCCGGCAAGCAATATCCCGACAATTCGGAACTCTTCGCCCGCAAGGCCGAGGGCCGGCGGGAGCGCGCGCGCCTGACATTCGCCGAGAAGCTTTCCGCCATGGACGCATTGCGGGAGCGCGTTGCGCCAATCGTGCGTGCGCGCGAGGCGCGCAGACGCGCCCCATCGCCGGTTTCCAGCAGTTAATTCGGCTAGGCCGCACCCGGCAGTTTCTTGGACGGCGCGATATTGGGTACGGCGTCGATATTGCCGCCATGGGCCTTGGCGATCTCGCGCGCCATCAGCACGCGCGGCCGGTCGAAGACGAACGCATTGAGTATGAGGTTGCACGTCTCGCCGTCGTCGGACAGCGGCAAATAGATGGAATCAAATTGCTCATAGCCCGACGCGATCCATCCCGCATCGCCGAACACGCGCATGGGAACCCTGTCGCGCGCGGTCTTGCGAAAGATCGCCATCACGCCCTTCACCGCACCTTCGCCGCCGGGCGCGAACGCCTCGCTGATCGTCTTGCCGGTGGAATCGCGCAGGAAATATTGCGTGACGAGCGTACCGACGAGCCGGAAACGAAAATCTTCCATGCCGGGCATCACCTCGGCCATGTTCACCCAGCCCAGATGCTCGCGCAATTCGGACGGCTTGATGTCGTTGCGCGACGGCATCAGGCGCGTCCCGCATTTGGCGTCCCAATAGGAACGCAGGAACGAGAGTGTCGGATGCTGAAGATTTATGGGGTTGATTTCGGACCCCACGCTCATCAAACGGTCAACCATCGCCCGGCCCAATTCTTCACACCGGGCGATGGTATCGGACCACGATTAATCAAAGGTTAGAGCCGCGATTTCCCCGCTTAACTCCTGCTTAAATTGTGCACAGGATTCAGGCTTTCGGTTGTGCCAGGCGGCTGTGGCGCATGGCGTAAAATACGTACACAACCAGACCTAAGCCGTTCCAGACAAAGAAACGCGTCTGTGTCGCGCCGGGCAAATTCCAGAAAAGATACACACATCCCAATATCGCAAGCGGCCCCACAAGCCACCACAAAGGCGTGCGAAATATTCGCGGGCGCGCAGGCTCGCGAAGCCGGAGAATCATCATGGAGAGCGCCACCGCGATAAACGCACAGAGCGTTCCGGCATTGGCGAGTTCGGCGATTTGTTTGAGCGGCAGAAAGCCCGCGATGGCGGCTGCGATGATCGCGGTGATGATGGTCATCAGCACCGGCGTGCCGGTTTTCGCGTTCACCGCCGACCACGAACGCGGCAGCAAACCGTCGCGCGCCATCACGAAGAAGATGCGGCTCTGGCCATACATGAACACCATGATGACGGTGGGCAGCGCCACGATAGCCGCCGTTGCCACCAATGTCGCCGCGAGCGGATGGTGGAGGATGCGCAAAGTGAGCGCGAGCGGCTCCGCACTTTGCGCAAGCTGCGAAGCGGGCAGGGCGCCGATGGCCGATGCCGCCACCACCATGTAGATCGCAGTGCACAGCACCATCGAGCCGACAATGCCGATGGCGAGGTCGCGCGCCGGATTTTTGGTCTCCTCCGCCGCGGTGGAAATCGTGTCGAAGCCATAGAACGCGAAGAAGATCAGCGAGGCCGCGGGCACCACGCCCAGTTTCGCGCCGTCCGGGCCGAGGCTGAAATATCCGTGTGGTGCGAAGGGCGTGAAATGTGCCGCGTCGAAGGCGGGCAATACGAGCAACACGAACGCGCCAAGTGCCGCGAGCTTCACCAGCACCAGAATGAAATTCACCGTGGCACTTTCGCGCGTGCCGATGACGAGCAATGCCGCCACCGCAAACGAAATCAGCACGGCGGGAAGATTGACGATCCCCCCGCCCATCGGCCCCGAAAGCAGCGCGGCGGGCACGCCCCAATGTTCCGTCACCATTACGCCCGAGGCATAGGCCGACCAGCCGACCGACACCGCGCCGCAAACCACCGTGTATTCGAGTATCAAACTCCAGCCCACGATCCACGCGATCAACTCGCCCATCACCGCGTAGGAATAGGTATAGGCGCTGCCCGCCACCGGCATCATCGTCGCCATCTCGGCATAGGCGAGTGCGGCGCACGCGCACACAGCACCCGCCAGCGCAAACGAAAGGATCACCGCCGGTCCCGCCAGCCCCGCGCCGATTCCGGTGAGCGTGTAGATGCCCGTGCCGACGATCGCGCCGACACCCATCGCCATCAGATGCGGCCAGCTCAGCGTGGGCTTGAGGCGGCGGTCATGATCGCCCCCCGAAACGGACTCCAGCGATTTCCTGCGGTTCCAGGCGGCCATGCAATTCCCCTTCGCGTTGCCGTTGCGTCATGTGGCGCTCACGCCAAACGCGCGTCAATATCGGCCTATTGTTTTGGGATGGAGCGGTCCATGGAACTGAACGGCATTGCGCATATCTACATCACGGCGGGCGATTTTCCCCGCGCCCGCGAATTCTATGGAAAGCTGCTGCCGTTTCTGGGCCTGAAACCAATCCTCGACATGGATTCGATTTATTACTGCATCGGCGGGCGCACGGGCGTGGGCATCGCGGCACCCGGCGCGGAATATAAAGGCCAGCGTTTTGTGCAGGAGCGTGTCGGCCTGCATCACATCTGTTTCCGCGCCCGCGAACGCGCCCATATCGACGAGGCGCATGAATTTCTCAAATCCATCGGCGCGAAAATCGTCCACGGCCCGCAGGAGGATTTCTACGCGCCTGGCTATTACTCGATCCTGTTCGAGGACCCGGACGGCGTGCGGCTGGAGATCAATCACATCCCCGGCAAGGGCCTGCTCACCGAGGAAAAATCGCCCGCCTGATCATAACTGACATATTGTCAGTTATGCCGGAACCTGCTATCACGGCCCCACAAGAGGTGAACCGTGGCTACTGAGCATTTTGACGTTGTGATTATCGGCGCGGGGCTTTCCGGCATCGGCGCTGCGTACCATTTGCAGCGCGATTGCCCGGGAAAGACCTACGCTATTCTGGAGGGCCGCGACGCCATCGGCGGCACCTGGGATCTGTTCCGCTATCCCGGCATCCGCTCGGATTCGGACATGTACACGCTCGGCTACGCCTTCAAGCCGTGGGAGAACGCCAAGGCCATCGCCGATGGTTCCTCCATCCGCGAATATGTGCGCGAGACGGCGCGCGAAAACGGCATCGAAAAGCACATCCGCTTTCATCATCAGGTGAAACGCGCGTCGTGGTCGAGCGCCGAAGCGCGCTGGACGGTGGAAGTCGAAAGTGCGGGCCGCGCGGTGCGCTTCACCTGCAATTTTCTTTATTCGTGCAGCGGCTATTACGATTACGCGGGCGGCTACACGCCACAGTTCGAAGGCACCGAAAGTTTCGCGGGCAAAATCGTGCATCCGCAGAAATGGCCGGAAGACCTCGATTACACGGGCAAGCGCGTCGTGGTGATCGGAAGCGGGGCCACCGCTGTGACGCTGGTGCCCGAAATGGCGAAGAAAGCCGCAAGCGTCGTCATGCTGCAACGCTCGCCCACCTATATCGTTTCGCGCCCCGGCGAGGATGCGCTGGCCAATTGGATGCGCGGAAAACTTCCCTCGAAACTCGCCTATGCGATCACGCGCTGGCGCAATGTGCTGATGCAGCTTTTCTTCTTCAAGCTCGCCCGCCGCCGCCCCGAAAAGATGAAGCAATTTCTGCTGAAAATGGTGCGCGCGGAACTGGGCCCCGATTACGACATCGCCACCCATTTCACCCCGCGCTACAATCCGTGGGATCAGCGATTGTGTCTGGTGCCCGACAGCGATCTTTTCCAGTCGATCAAGAGCGGCAAGGCGAGCGTCGTCACCGATACCATCGCGCGTTTCACGCCGAAGGGTTTGATGCTCGCATCGGGCAAGGAACTCGAAGCCGATATCATCGTCACGGCGACGGGCCTCAAGCTGCAAGTGTTCGGCGGCATGCAGGTGGTGGTGGATGGCGCGGCGCAAAACATCGCGCAACACATGAGCTACAAGGGGATGATGTACGACAACATCCCCAATCTCGCATCCGCCTTCGGCTATACCAACGCATCGTGGACGCTGAAATGCGATCTCACCTGCGAATATGTTTGCCGCCTCCTGAACTACATGGATGCGCATGATTATGCGCAAGCCACGCCGCGCAGGCACGATCCCTCCATTGAGGAAGCGCCATGGCTCGATTTTTCCTCCGGCTATATTCAGCGCGCGCGCGACGTCCTGCCCAAGCAGGGCAACAAGACGCCGTGGAAGCTGCATCAGAACTACGCGCTCGATATGATGAGCTTGCGCTTTTCCTCGCTGGACGATGGCACGATGGAATTCTCATGCCCGCCCGCCCGCGCGCAGGAAACCGGGCGCCCGCAATTGCGCATCGCGAGTTGACCAACCGATAGGCGATTGTTGTGGCTGGATTAGTGGCCTGCCCCCGAAGCTCGCGGACGATGCCGCATATCTTCAGCTTTCGCAGACACTTTTTGGATCGGTTGTCCTGTGGTGGAATGGGTATTATCTTGCAATTCCCGAGAGTTGCTAAAAGTCTGTATGAGATACTGGGTAAAAGATTTTGAGTGCTGATATGAAATGGGACAGTGTATTTCCTCAAATATGCAAATCGATGTTTCGAATTACAGCCACCTACGAAGGCGGTTCTGTAAGTGCTACCGGCTTTATGGTCGCTAAATATAAGCAACCTGACAAGCTGGCATTTGCAATGGCAACGGCAGAGCATGTTTTTCGGCCACTGCCTATGTATGCGGACGTTCAGTGGTCAGTTGAACGGTACAACTGGAAAGCTGAAAAGACCGGTTCGCACAGTTTCAAATCCAATATCCAAAAGATGGGAGGCAGCCCGATAAGAGCCAATCTGGTTTCTGATGTTGGTCTACTCTTTCTTCCTAAACTCGAATTCGAGGTAGAACCCGTCAGAGTATTAAACCACAATTATGCAATCACGCCTGGAGCGAAAGTGGGATGGGCCGGCTTTCCTGAATTCGTGACGAAAAAAACAACCCGTCCGCATCCATGTTACTTTGAAGGCGTCGTCTCTTCCGTCGTCGACCGCGTCGAGACGGAATCAAAATTATTTTATCTTGTGGATGGCCATGGGGGAAGAGGCGTTAGCGGTGGTCCATTGTGGTGTTGGAATGACGTTCTCGGGAATTACGAGGTTATTGGCATCTGCAGTCACTACCTTTTTGGCGACCAAAAGGCGGATAAAAAATCTGCTTCGAACCCCGAGTTCATTCTCCAAGGGCCTGGTCTAGTTGTATTTGAGTCGATTAACCCGGTTATAGGATACCTGCAAACTTCGAAAGAACTCGACATCAATATTGCCAACTGATTTTTGAATTTTTGAAACTGACGGCAGGAGCCAGCTTCAAAAATTCCGGCTGTAAAATGGCGGACAGAGAGGGATTCGAACCCTCGAACGGCTATTAACCGTTACACACTTTCCAGGCGTGCGCCTTCAACCGCTCGGCCATCTGTCCATCTGCCGGGCCTGTGCCCGGAAGGGCGGGAATATAGCGCCTCAAACGCGTGCGGCAAGGTGATTGACGCAATTGGCTTGTTGGCCCGCGACGGGAGGGGCTTCCCCTGGAGATTTTCGTCGATGCCGATGCGTGCCCGGTGAAGCCGGAGATCGAGCGCGTCGCCACCCGCCACGGGCTTGTCACCCACATCGTCAGCAATGGCGGCATATTGCCGAGCCCCAATCCGCTATTGCGCAATGTGATCGTGGCCGATGGCGCGGACGCGGCCGATGACTGGATCGCCGAACACATCGCCGAAGGCGACATCGCCATCACCGCCGATATTCCGCTCGCCGCGCGTTGCCTGAAGAAAGGCGCGCTGGTTTTGGGCCCCACCGGCAAGCCTTTTACCGAAGACGGCATCGGCATGGCGCTTGGCATGCGCGATCTGCACCGTCATCTGCGCGAGGCGACGGGCAAGCAGACATTCAATGCGGGCTTCACCAGGCAGGACCGTTCGCAATTCCTGAACGCGCTCGAAAACGCGATTCAGACCGTAAAACGGCGCTTTCCCGCGCCCTGATGCGGGCGTGGGTTGACTTCCCGGCCGCGAGCGCCCATAGGAACGCCATCCTCGCAGTCGCACGACGCGCGCCGGTCATTAAGGCGTGAGGTCACCGCGAGATTAATTTTCACAACCGTTCGCTCCAGATGTGCGTGGAAGACGGCAACATTGCCGCCATGCGCGCTTGAAACTCGCTCTGGTGCCAACGAAGGAACAATCGTGACGAATCCGACTTTCAATACGCTCGGCGTGAGCGAACCGCTTTTGCGCGCGCTCGCCAGCGAAAACTATCTCACGCCCACGCCGATTCAGGCGCAGGCCATTCCGCTGATTCTGGCGGGCCGCGACGTGCTGGGCCTTGCCCAAACCGGAACCGGCAAGACCGCCGCCTTCGGCCTGCCGCTGCTCCAGCGTCTTTCGCAGGAAAATGCGCATGTGACGCCGCAAGGCGTGCGCGCGCTGATCCTGGCGCCGACGCGCGAGCTTGCCATCCAGATTCACGAAAGCCTGAAAACCTATGGCCGCCATCTGAAGCTGCGCCATGCGGTGATTTTGGGCGGCGTCAATCAGAACAAGCAGATCGCGGCGATGCGCGCGGGCGCGGACATATTGGTCGCAACGCCGGGACGCCTGCTCGATCTCGTCAACCAGAAGCATGTGCGGCTTAATGCTGTGACCACGCTCGTCATCGACGAGGCCGACCGCATGTTCGACATGGGCTTTATCCGCGATGTGCGCAAGATCGTGGCGATGCTGCCGCGCACGCGCCATTCGATGCTGTTTTCCGCCACCATGCCGGGCGAAGTCGCCCATCTGGTGAGCGAAATCCTGCGCGATCCGGCGCGGGTGGAAGTGACGCCCGCCAAGGTGACGGCCGACGGCATCGACCAGCGCGTCTATTTCGTGGATGCGAAAGACAAACGCGCCCGCCTGCTGGAATTGCTCGGCGATCCGGCCATGTCGCGCGTGATCGTGTTCACCCGCACCAAGCATGGCGCCAACAAGGTGGCGGCGACGCTCACCCATGCCGGTCACGGTGTGGCGGCGATCCACGGCAACAAATCGCAAAGCGCGCGGCAGAGCGCGCTCGAAAGTTTCCGCAAAGGCTATGCGCGGATTCTGGTGGCCACCGACATCGCCTCGCGCGGCATCGATGTGGACGACATCACCCATGTCGTCAATTTCGAGCTTCCCGATGTGGCCGAGAATTATGTTCACCGCATCGGCCGCACCGCGCGCGCGGGCGGGGCGGGCATCGCGATCTCGTTCTGCGATTCCGAAGAGCGCGGCAATCTGCGTGATATCGAGCGGCTGGTGAAACAGAAGCTCGCCGTCGTGGGCGAGGAGCCCGCTTACGCGCCGCAAAAATCCGCACCGCGCAAGATCGACTACGCCAAGCCCCGCAACCGCCGCTTCAAGGGCAAGCACGACCGCCGCCGCGCGGCCTGAAGGCTTGAAATTACGCGCCGCCCGGTTTAGGTTACATGTAACCGGAGCGGCCGATGAGCGTTCAAAAGAAGAAGCGGGGCATTCGCGACAAGGTGCAAAAGTATCGCGAGCGCATGCGCGCGCGCGGGCTCAGGCCTGTTCAGATTTGGGTTCCCGATACGCGCACGGAAAATTTCCGCAAGGAAGCGCATCGCCAGTCGCTGGCAATCGCGAATAGCGAACACGAGCAAGCCGATCAGGCGTTTATCGACGCCATTTCGGCGCCGTTCGATTCATGAAACGCGGCGAAGTGTGGACGGTCTCCGACAGGGGATCTGCCGGCAAGCCGCGTCCCTGCGTCATCGTTCAGGACGACCGTTTCGAGGCAACGGCTTCAATCGCAATTTGCGCATTCACGAGCGATGAGACCGACGCGCCGCTGTTACGTCTGCGCGTCGAACCGGACGAGCAGAATGGCCTGCGCATACCGTCATGCCTGATGATCGACAGAGTAACGGCCGTGCAGAAGGATAAACTGGGCGAGCGTATCGGCGTCCTACAGGCTGAGGACGTCGCACGCGTCAATCGCGCGCTGCTTGTATTCCTCGGCGTGGCTTAAGCCCTCAATTCGTCCCGATGATGCCGCCCGCCACGCCCAGATCGCGCTTGGCCGCGACGATGGAGATGGTGAAGCCCGCCACGACGTCGAACAGGCACATCACCATGATGAGAAAGAAGGATGTGGTGGCAAACGGCTTCAGCGTGATGAATTCCACCAGCGCCGCGATGAACACCAGCATCGAAAGTGCGAGGTTGATGACCTCCACCGCTGTGGTGCGCGTCGATTTGATGACCTCGACGAACAGCAAGCCCAGCGCAATCAGGATCACCAGATCGCTGACGCTGAAATGCCAGACCTGGCCGGAGAACATCGGCACCGGCACATTGAGGGCAAGTGCCGCATCGGTGCCATCGGCGTTGAAGCCGTGAGCGGCGGCGATCAGGTTGTAAAGAATGATGATAACGATCATCAGCGGAAACGAGCGCAATTGTTCCTCCCCGGAAGGGCCCAGTTGTATTTACTGTATCATATTGGGGCGGAACTGGGGCGCTGATGCGACCGCTCTATGACGGTATGGTTAAGCGGCCTCGGTTTTGGCGGCTTCCCTGAGCAAATTGCGCTCGCGGAAGATCAGATAAAGGTTGCGCGCATAGACCAAAAGCCCGCTCGCCTGGCCGATGATGAACACGGCATCGCCCACATAGAGCGCATAGGCCAAGAGCACCGCCCCGCCGCCGATGCTGCAATACCAGAAGGCGACGGGAATGACGCTGCGTCCTTCCCGCTCGCTCTGGAACCACTGCACGATGAAGCGCGCCGCGAAGAGCGCCTGGCCGGAGAAGCCGACCAGCTTCCAGATGTGCGGCACCGAATCGAACCACATCAAAACATTGCCGAGCATCAGATTTCCTTTGCGTCCACGGCGCCGCGAAAGCGTTTTTGCAGCCAGCGCACGCCGAATATATCGCCGATGCCCACCACCAGCCTATCCCACACGCCGTATTTCGAGCGCCCATGCAGGCGCGGCCGGTGTCCGACCTCGACATAGCGCACCTCGTAGCCCTCGCGCAGCATCAGCGCGATGAGGAAGCGGTGCAGATGATCGAAATAGGGCAGGGCGAGGAAAGCGTCGCGGCGGAAGGCCTTGAGCCCGCAGCCCGTGTCGAAGGCGCCGTCATGCAGCATTGCGCGGCGAAAGCGGTTGGCAAGCCCGGAGGCAAGCTTCTTCTTCGCATTGTCCTTGCGGTTGCGCCGCACACCCGAAACCATCGCCACGCGCTTCGAATCGGCCCGGCGCAATTCCGCCAGCAGCTTTGGGATATCGGCGGGATCGTTCTGGCCGTCGCCGTCCAGCGTGACGATAATTTCACTGCGCGCAGCACGAACGCCCGTGCGAATGGCGCGGCTCTGGCCGATATTGCGGCCGTGCTGAATCACGCGAAGCGAGGGGATTTCCGCCTTGAGGGTTTTGAGCGCCAAAGCGGTCGCGTCCGACGAGCCGTCATCCACGAAGATGATTTCCCCGTCCCCTTCATTGGCGATGGCCTTGGCGATCTCGTGGGCCAGCGGACCCACGTTCTCCTCCTCGTCCTTCACCGGCACGACCACCGACAACGCAAGCGCCATACTGATATTCCGTTCGATCCAATCATGTTCTAAAACTTGGCCGCGCGCGGCGCGGGCCTTATACAGGCCCAGGCCGGACAGAAACAGGCCTGTATCAAGAAGACGCATCGGGTTGGGGCCCTGGGCCGGTTTTCCCCTTCAGGGCGGCGGGGCATTCAAGAGGCATTCCACATGACAGAGGCCGTGGCGCCTGCCTTTCCTGCGCGCACCACATTTCTGGACCGGCTGGCCAAGCGGCCTTTCGCCACGCTGTTCCTGCTGTGCTTCATCGCCTGGGTGCCGGGGTTTTTCACCCTGCCGCCGCTCGACCGCGACGAGAGCCGCTTCGCCCAGGCCTCCAAGCAGATGATCGAGACGGGCAATTATGTCGATATCCGCTATTCCATCGGCCCCCGCTACAAGAAGCCGGTGGGGATCTATTGGCTACAGGTCGCCTCGACCAAGCTCTTTTCCGATCCGCCCTATAACGAGATCTGGACCTACCGGTTGCCCTCGCTGATCGGGGGCTTCGCGGCGGTGTTCCTCGCCTTCTGGTGCGCGCGCGCCTTTGCCTCGCCGCCGGTGGCGCTGATCGCGGCCGCACTCATCGGCTTTACCGTATCGCTGACCGCCGAAACCAAAATCGCCAAGACCGATGCGGTGCTGCTGGCGACGGTTCTGGGTTCGCAAGCCTTGCTGATGCGATCCTATCTGGCGGCGCGCGATCCAATTCGCATTCCGCCCGGCCTGTGGCTGGCAATGGGTGGATGGGCGGCATTCGCGCTCGGCGTATTGCTCAAGGGGCCGATCATCGGGGCGGTGCTGGCCGTCACCATCATTGCGATTTCGCTGTGGGATCGCGACTGGAAATGGCTCCGCACTATCCATCCCGTGCCGGGCATTCTGCTCACGCTTGCGATTGTGTTGCCATGGGGCATCGCGATTGCCATCGAAAGCCATGGCGATTTCTACGCCCAATCGCTCGGCCATGATTTCGCGGCGAAGATTCTGGGCGGGCAGGAATCCCACGGCGCGCCGCCCGGCTATTATCTGGCACTTGCCAGCGTCACGCTGTGGCCCGCGATCCTGTTTGCGCTGCCGGGCGTGGGATGGGCGATCCTCAATCGCAAGGATCCGGTGCTGCGCTATCTGCTGGCATGGGCGGCCTCGTGCTGGCTGATGTTCGAGATCGTGCCGACGAAACTGCCGCATTACATCCTGCCCGCCTATCCGGCGGTGGCGTTCATGGGCGCGCTGTGGGCGATGCGCCCGCGCGACGAGGCCGAGCCTCGCTGGCTGAAGGTGCTGCGCATCGTGGCGTGCTTGCAGTTCGTCATCGGCGTGCTGGCGTTTTCCTGCGCGGCGCTGATCCTGCCGCGCTATTTCGGCGGGCATCTGACGATCTGGCTGATCGCGGGCGCGGTTGCGGGCACCGCATTCGGATTGTCCGCCGTCGTGCTGGTGCTGCAACGGCGCACGCTTCCGGCCTCGGTATGCGCGGTCGCGGCCGCGGTGATCTTCTATCCGCTGATCGTGTGGGGTCTGGTGCCGCAAGCCCCCGATGTGTGGATGAGCCCGCATCTGGCAGCGCGCGTGGCGGTGGACAAGAAGGCGGACGATCCGCCGGTGGTGCTGGCGGGTTATGTCGAGCCGAGCCTCATCTTCCTGCTCGGCACCAACACCGAGATCGAAAACGGCGCCAACGCGGCGGGCATTGCCGCGATGCAGGGCGGGCTCGCGCTGGTCGAGGATCATCAGCAAAAAATGTTTCTAGCGCGGCTGACCGGCTTGGGCGCGAGCGCGAAAAAGGTGGACGAACTTTCCGGCTATAATTATTCGCGGGGGCGGCGCGAGCATGTCACCTTCTACCGCATCACGCCCACGCCGGAAGAACGTCCCGCCAAATAGCGCCATGACCGAAGCCGCCGACCGCCGCCTCTACACAATCGCCGCCGCCGTGATCGCGGCCATCACGCTGGTACGCGTGATCGTGCTGATCGTCTCGCCGCTCCAGCTTTATCCCGACGAAGCGCAGTACTGGTATTGGGCGCAGACCCCGGCGCTCGGCTATTTCTCCAAGCCGCCGATGATCGGCTGGATCGTGTGGCTGACGACCGCGATCTTCGGCAATTCGGAATGGGCGATCCGGCTCTCGACGCCGCTGCTGCATGCGGGTGCTGCATTCTTCGTTTATGGAATCGCAAAGCGGCTGTCGGATTCCCGCGTCGGCATGTGGAGCGCGATTGCCTACATCACGCTGCCCGGCATGTCCTATTCCTGCGGCCTCGTTTCCACCGACGTGCCGCTGCTGTTCTTCTGGTCGCTGGCGTTTTACGCCTTCATTCGCGCGCTCGATGAAAAGAGTTGGCGCTGGCCCGTTTTGTGCGGCGTGGGCCTCGGCCTCGGCCTGATGTCGAAATACGCCATGCTCTATTTCGTGCTGGGCGCGGTGCTGGCGGCGATTGCGATTCCCAAAGTGCGCAAGCTGGTGGTGAGCGGGCGCGGGCTTGTCATCCTGCTGATCGGCGCGGCGCTGCTGTCGCCCAATATCTGGTGGAACTGGATGCACGGTTTTCCGACCGTCGCCCATACCGAATCCAACGCCGATTGGGGCCATGCCCGCTACAACATCCTCAACACGATCTCCTTCCTCGGCGGGCAGTTTGGCGTGTTCGGGCCGGTGATGATGGCGGCGTTCATCGCGGCCTTGTGGAAGCTCGCCCGCGCCCGCGACGACCGCGACCTGCTGCTGGCGGCGTTCTCCGTGCCGCCCATCCTCATCATCGCGGTTCAGGCCTTCATCTCTGAGGCCAACGCCAATTGGGCCGCCACCGCCTATGTGGCCGCAACCCCGCTGGCCGTCGGCGCGATGCTGAGTGTGCTCAAGCGCGGCCCGCTCTATCTCTCGCTCGGCTTTAATTCGCTCGTCATGGTGGCGCTGTGGGTGATCGTCGCCTGGCCGTCGGCCGGCGACATGATCGGGCAGGCCGACGCCTTCAAGCGCGAGAAGGGCTGGCGCGAACTGAGCCTTGCGGTTGTGGAGGAAGCCTGGAACCGGCCCTACGACACCATCGCGGTCGCCAATCGCAGCCTGATTGCGGAAATTCTCTATTACGGCAAATCGGCGATGCTGCCGGTGCGGATGTGGGATATCGACACCCACACCGACAATCATTTCGAAATGACGATCCCGCTGACCGGCGGCCACCGCATCCTGCTTGTGCTTCTTCCCCAGGAGGAAGCTTCGGTGCTGCCCACATTCGACTCCGCAAAGCAGGTCGGCGCCGTCACAATTGCCATCGGCGGTCATTACACCCGAACCATCCACCTCTTCGATGCGCGCGGATTTCACGGTGCGCGCGCATTGCCGCGCTGACATCGCGGCAGTCTTCCGCACACGATTCGCAATCACAGCGCCGTTCATCGCCACGCCGCATGCACGCCCGCGAAAGGTTGAGCGAGATTTCGCCGCGCGCGAAAGCGGCCTCATCTCGCGATGCACTCCCGCCGCCCGAACGTAGAATCGATTGCGCGCGCAAGGGGTACATCGCTTTTACTTGAACCGCCTTCAATAATGCAGGGCTTTTACTTGAAGATAACAGCCACCCTATATTTGCCAAACTTGCGCCCGCGGACAGTATTCGAGCGCCTACTCTTGACGAATTTGTAAAAGCTCCTAAATATCCGCCCGCGTGCGACGCCGTTTGGTGCGAAAGCTGGTGCTTTCCGGGCGTTGCGGTCGAGGGTCACGAGACACAATGGGTCTCCAGATGTTGCGGGGGCGCGAGCTGAAGCCTCCGTTGCGGGACGTGCGCAGGCCGGAAACAGTCACCGGCACCCAGCTTCAGGACAAATTCAAGACGATCGAGCGGGCAAGACCCGCTCTGCGTTTTCCCGTCAATCCCGATACGAAAGCCTTCTATCGCCGCTTCTATCCCGGCACCACGAGCCGCGAGTGGAACGACTGGCACTGGCAATTCCGCACCCGCATCCGCACGCTCGAGGAGCTGTCGCGGATTTTTGTTTTGTCCCGCGACGAGCGCGAGGCGGTGGAGCGCCACGAAGGCCCGCTGCCCGTGGGCATCACGCCCTATTACGCGAGCCTGATGGGGCTCACCGACGCCTCCGAGCCCCTGCGCCGCACCCACATCATGACCGGGGGCGAATCCATCCGCCTGCCGGGCGAGGCCGACGATCCGCTGGGCGAGGACCACGACACCGTGGTGCCGGGTCTGGTGCACCGCTATCCCGACCGCGTGCTGTTCCTCACCACCGGCACCTGCTCGACCTATTGCCGCTATTGCACGCGCGCGCGCGTGGTGGGCAATCCGGGCGGCGAGTACCAGTTCTCCGTCAGCCAATGGGAAAAGGCGCTGGCCTATCTCGAAGAACACAGCGAAGTGCGCGATGTGCTGCTTTCGGGCGGCGATCCGCTTTCCATCGGCGATGACAAGCTCGACTGGCTGCTCGGCCGGTTGCGGGCGATTCCGCACATCGAATTCCTGCGCATCGGAACCAAGATCCCCGCCGTCCTGCCGCAGCGCATTACCAAGGATCTGGTGAAGATGCTGAAGAAGCATCATCCGCTCTGGATGAGCATCCATTTCACGCATCCAACCGAGCTTACGCCCGAAGTGACGGAGGCGACCGCGCGGCTGGCCGATGCAGGCATCCCGCTCGGCTCCCAGACCGTGCTGCTCAAGGGCATCAATGACGACGCGGCGATCATGAAACCGCTGATGCAGGGCCTGCTCAAGCGCCGGGTGAAGCCCTATTACCTCTATCAATGCGACCCGATCCGCGGCTCCGGCCATTTCCGCACCTCGGTCGATAAGGGCCTTGAGATCATCAAGGCGCTGCGCGGCCACACCACGGGCTATGCTACGCCCATGTTCTGCATCGACGCGCCGGGCGGCGGCGGCAAAATCCAGCTTGCGCCCGACCCCATCGTGGGCCGCGACGGCGACGACCTGCTGCTGCGCAATTTCGAGGGCAACATCTACCGCTATCCCGACCCCGACGGTACGCTGGGACGGTAACATCCAAACTCGTCATGGTCGGGCTTGTCCCGGCCACCCATAATCACCCTGCCAGACGGTGATTATGGATGGCCGCCACTTGGGCGGCCATGACGGGTTTTTTGGTTGGGTGAGGTTCTTCAAGGTAAAACATGCGCATAGGCGTCACATACGATCTGCGTGCCGATTACCTCGCGCTCGGCATGAGCGCGGAGGAAACCGCCGAGTTCGACAGCGAAGTCACCATCGATGCGATCTGCGAGGCGCTGGCCGTCCTCGGTCACACGCCTATCCGCATCGGCAATGTGAAGAAACTTACCGAGGCTTTGGCGCGCGGCGAGCGCTGGGATGCCGTGTTCAATTTCTGCGAGGGATTGCGCGGCGTGTCGCGTGAGGCGCAGGCGCCCGCGTTGCTGGAAGCCTATGACATCCCTTACGTCTTTTCCGATCCGCTGACGCTGGCGTTGACGCTCGACAAGGCGATGACCAAGCGCGTCATCCGCGATTGCAAAATCCCGACGCCCGATTTCGCGGTGATCGAAAAGATCGAGGATGCAAAGAAAATCGCGCTGCCGTTTCCATTATTCCTGAAACCCGTGGCCGAAGGTTCCGGCAAGGGCATCAACGCGAAATCGAAAGTCGATGATCGCGCCGCGCTGGAAAGCGTCGCCGCCGAATTGCTCGCGAAGTTCAAACAGCCCGTTTTGGTCGAAACATTTTTGCCCGGCCGCGAATTCACCGTGGGCATCACCGGCACGGGCGAGGCGGCGGAAATCCTCGGCGTCAGCGAGATCAAGCAGAAGAAGAATTTCATCGGCCACGGCTACGGCATCGAGAACAAGGAAGGCTGGGAAGATAAAGTCGTGGTCGAGCTTGCCGACGAAGCCTCGGCCAAAGCAGCTGGCGCGGTCGCACTCGCCGCATGGCGCGCGCTTCGTTGCCGCGATGGCGGGCGCATCGACATCCGCAACGATGCGAACGGCAATCCCAATTTCATCGAAGTGAATCCGTTGGCCGGATTGCGCCCGGAATATTCCGATCTCTGTTTCATCGCCAATTTCGCCGGCGTTTCGTATCAGCAATTGATCGGCAAGATCATGGCTTCGTTTCTCGCGCGCCATCCCGAACTCGGCGGCAAATAGATGCGCGTGCTGGTGCTGCATTCCGATGTGCCGCCGGACGCCCCGCCCGACGAGCAGGACACGCTCATCACCGCGCGCGCCGTGGCCGATGCGCTCAACATGCTTGGACATGAAGCCCGCCTCGCGCCCTTCGTTCCCGATCCGGCGGCGCTGAAGAAAACGATCGACAATGCGCAAACAATCTTCAACATGGTCGAAAGCGTCTATGGCGAAGGCGCGCTCGCGCCGCTGGCCGTGTCGATGCTCGAAAAATTGCGCGTGCCGCACACCGGCGTCACCGCGGCGTCGATGGCGTGCCTCGGCGACAAGCCGCTCACCAAGCGCATTTTGCGGGCTGCGAAATTGCCGACACCGGATTGGGTCGAGCCGCCGGATTTCGTGGGGTTCGAGGAGGGCCGCAAATACATCGTCAAATCGTCGATCGAGGACGCCTCGCTCGGGCTGGATGACGCATCGATCGTCACGGCGCGAAGTGCCGCCAAGGCGCGCGCCGAACTTTGTGCCGCGAAATATGGCGGGCGCTGGTTTGCCGAACGCTACATCGAAGGGCGCGAATTCAATGTCGCGCTTTTGGAGGAAAATGGCGTCGCCACCGTGTTGCCCATCGCCGAAATGCGCTTCGAGCATTGGCAGGCGGGCCGCCCACGCATTGTCGGCTACGCGGCGAAGTGGGACGACGCATCGAAAGACAGCGCCGATACGGTGCGCGATTTCGCATGGGGCGAAAAGGAGCCAAAGCTCTATCGCGCGCTCTGCGACGCGGTGCATGCAGCGTGGAACCTGTTCGACTTGCGCGGTTTTGCGCGCGTCGATTTTCGCGTCACCGCGGCGGGCGAACCGCTGATTTTGGAAATCAATCCCAATCCCTGCCTCGAACCGCTTGCCGGTTTTGCCGCGGCGGCGAAGCAGGAAGGCATTGTCTATGCCGATCTTGTCGGGCGCATTCTGGCGGCAAGCCACTGCGATTGATCGCTACAACCAACCGCGCCGTTTGAACCACAGATAGGGCAGGATCGCCGACACGATAATCACCAGGAAGGCGAAGGGATAACCAAGCGCCCAATCCAGTTCCGGCATCGCCTTGAAATTCATGCCCCAGATCGAGGCGAACAAAGTCGGCGGCAGAAACACCATCGCCGCCACCGACATGATCTTGATGATGTTGTTCTGGTCGATGTTGATGAGGCCGAGCGTGGCATCCAGCAGATAGCTCAGCTTGCCTGCAAGATAAGAGGAATGATCCTGCAGCGATTGCGCATCGCGCGTCAGCGTTTTTAGATGCGCCTTGATCTCCTTGCTCGGCTTTGCCGTGTCCAGCGCCTGCACCAGGAAAGCTCAGCACGCGGCTGATGGTGAGCAGGCTCTCGCGCATCTTGCCGGTCAGATCGTGCTTGCGGCCGAGCGTGCGCAGCACGTCCTGAAAATCGCGCGTGCCCTCTCTTGCCTTGGGATCGGGATTGAAGATGTCGCGCGACACCGCCTCGATATCCGCGCCCACGCGCTCCAGCACGTCTGCCATGCGGTCGATGATGACGTCGAGCAGGCCCAGCAGCACCGCTTCGGCCTTTGTGGCGTGCAGGCTGGTGCGTTCGCAGCGCGCGGCGAAGGTGCGGAAGGGTTGCGGGTCGATATAGCGGATGGTGACGAGCTTGTCGTGCGTCAGCACGAACGTCACCACATCGGCGGTGGGCTGCTCGCTGTCGGTGTTCGACAGGATCAGCGCCGTCATGAAGATGCCGCCCTCTTCCTGATAGAGCCGGCTCGACACTTCGATTTCTTCCATGTCGGCGCGCGTGGGCAATTCCATGCCGATTGCGCTGTCCACCGCGCGGCGTTCGTCCGGCGTGGGGTTCATCAGGTCGAGCCACAGGCTGTCGGCGGGGATGTTCTCGCCTTCGGCGATATCCGCGCCTTTAAGACCGCCGTTTTGCAGCCGGTAGATTTTCAGCACGCACCCGCTCCGCTACGTGACGATGTAAGGCCCCGCGGACCATAAACCGGATTGCCGCCCGCCGCTCAAGGATTTTACGGCGCGAGGCAATGGATGAGCGAGGCCGCCATGTTGTTCAGGAGCGTGGCATAAAGCTGCGGGCCGGGGGCGAGGTTCGCCCCGAGCGGATCGAGCACGCCGGTTCGCGCGTTCGTGCCCTCCGTCAATGTGGTCACGAGTTGGGGTGCAAATTGCGGCTCGCGGAAAACGCAAAGGGCAGCACCGTGCTTCAGCGCATCGCGCAGCACCGCAACGCGGCGCGGGCCGATGGGCCGGTCGGGCGCCACGGTCACCGCACCGATGGAGTCCAGCCCGTAGCGCGCTTCGAAATAATGATAGCCGTCGTGAAAGACGATGTAGGGCCGGTTGCGCACGGGCGTCAGCTTCGCGGCTAGCGCGCGGTCGAGCTTGGTCAGCGCGGCGATGGAAGCCGCCGCGTTGGCGTAATAGCGCTTGGCGTCGGCGGGATCGTCATGCGCGAGTTCGTCCGCGATCACGCGCACCATCGCAATGGCGTTGTGCGCGTCCAGCCAGATATGGGGATCGGTCGGGCCGTCGTCGCGGTCATAGCCCCACAGCCCGCCATTGCGGCCGGGCAGGCGGCGCACCGTGCTCACATTCTCCAGCGAGATGATTCGGGTGCTCGACGGCAGCGAGCGCAGCGGACCCACAAGGAATGTTTCCAGATTGGGACCGACTTGAAAGATCACATCGGCACCGGCGAGCTTGCGCGCGTCCGACGGCTTCAGCGCATAGCCATGTTCCGACGCCGCACCTTCCACCAGCAGCTCGGGCCAGCCCACGCCCTGCATCACCATCGCCACCAGCGAATGGATGGGCTTGATCGTGGCCAGCACAAGGGGGGCGGCTGCCGCGGGGCTGGCCGTCAGAAAAATACACAACAGGGCAAGGCGAAAACGCATCGTGACAGGCGGTAAGGGTCCGCCCGAATTCTCTACCCCCGCCGCGCAGGCACGTAAACCGCGGAAAATTCCGCCCGCCCGGTCCTTTCGCGGGCGCAGCATCGCGGTTGGTTACCATGCGGCACTGATTCGATTTTCAACCCGCGGTAAAATGAGGTAAGTTGTTAACAACTGGTAAACAAAGCGTTGGGGGTTGCGTATGGAGGGGACGAGGGACAGTACTCGCCGGGTCGCGAGATTGGCCGCCAGCATGGCGATTACTTTGGCCCTTGTGGGCTGTGGCGGGCTTGGCCTTTTGCCCTACCAGAGCGATGTACAGACGACGCATTTCCAGTCCTACCAGGCCGTCGAGACGGCCTATCAGGAAATCACGCCGGGCCAGACGAAGGAATCCGATCTCACCCAGATCGGCTTCGATGCCACTCGCTCGCCCAATGTGGAAATTCTGTCCTATCTCGGCGTGATCGAGCGCTTCATGCCGCGCGATTCCATCCGCTTCGACAAGCTCGATCCGGCGGTGCAATCCTGCATCGAAGCGCGCGACCGCTGCTCGGCCTATGTCTTCCGCCCCGGCGAGCTTCATCAGGAACGCACGGGCGAATTCTTCCTCGATCTTCTGGGCTTCGAGCGCACCACCGTGAACACCGGCTGGTCGGCCGAAGTGGTGTTTCTGGTTCAGGATGGGCGCGTCGCCTACAAGGTGATGTCGGGCAAGCCGAACATCGACACGACGCAGGACCTTGTGCAGCCGCTTGGGCCCCTTCAGGACATCGGCAACACGGTGATGCAAACGGCATCGCGGGTGCTTTGAATCAAAATCCCACGCTGTAATTCCCCCTCCCCTTGTGGGAGGGGGCGAATGTTTTGAGCGCACTGCGAAGCGCGCGAAAAGCATTCGGGGGAGGGGTGCATCGCGCACAACCCCTCCCCCGCGTCGCTTGCGCTCCGCGCCCCCTCCCGCAGGGGGAGGGGGACAGCGCGTTCGAATTTTCAAGATCGGATTTTACTCAGCGAGGTGCCAGCACCATCATCATCTGGCGGCCTTCCATCTTGGGATATTGCTCCATCTTGGCGATAATTTCCGTATCCTTCTGGATGCGGTTGAGCAATTCCATGCCGAGATGCTGATGCGCCATTTCACGGCCGCGGAAGCGCAGCGTCACCTTCACCTTGTCGCCTTCCTCGAAGAAGCGGCGCATAGAACGCATTTTCACGTCGTAATCGTGATCGTCGATGGTGGGGCGCATCTTGATCTCCTTGATCTCGATCACCTTCTGCTTCTTGCGGGCTTCGGCGGCTTTCTTCTGCTGCTCGTATTTGAACTTGCCGTAGTCCATCAGCTTGACGACGGGGGGCTTGGCCTCGGGCGACACTTCCACGAGGTCGAATCCCTGCTCCTCCGCGATGGCGCGGGCTTCGTCGATGCCGATTTCACCGAATTTGTGACCGTCTCCCCCGATCAGGAGGATGGTGCGGGAGAATATCTCCTCATTCACACGGGGCCCGTCCTTCGCCGCTGGCGCGGAGGGGGCTGCAAAACGTCTGGCTACTATGACCGTCTCCCATCAAATGCCGCGCACAATCGCATTCCGCGGGGTTTCCTCACTGCTGCCCCACGAAATGCTTTTCCGTTCATTGGCGCAGCGGATTCTCCATGCGATTGCGAGGCAGCTTTGCTCGCAGGCGGGGCAATTCCCCGCTGAAGGCCACAGAATAGGGTGCGCGGGCCAATTCGCAAGGTCTAATCGGCCGCATCCTGCCGGGATTCGGCTTCCTTTTTGATCCGTTCGATGAATTCATCGAGCGGCATGGCGCCCAGGTCACGCCCGGAGCGCAGCCGGACGGCCACTTTGCCCTCGGCCGCCTCGCGGTCGCCCACCACCAGCATGTAGGGAATTTTCTGCAATTGGGCGTCGCGGATCTTCTTCTGCATGCGCTCGGACGACAGGTCGATGTCCACGCGCAAGCCTCCCGTTCCGTTCGTCACGGCAACGTCAAACAGCGCCTGACGCACCTTTTCGGCATAGTCATTGGCCTTCTCGCTGATGGGCACGATGCGCGCCTGAATGGGCGCAAGCCAGGTCGGGAACGCGCCCGCATAATGCTCGATCAGGAACGCGGTGAAGCGTTCGTGCGTGCCGAGCGGGGCGCGGTGGATGACATAGACCGGATGCTCGCCGCCATCCTCGCCGATATATTTCAGGTCGAAGGTTTCGGTGGCGAGGAAATCGAGCTGGTTGGTCGAGATCGTGTATTCGGTGCCGATGGCCGAGCGGATCATGAAATCGATCTTCGGTCCGTAGAACGCGGCCTCGCCCTTGCCCTCGACATAGCGATAGCCGGATTCGTCCATCGCCTCGCGGATGATGGCCAGCGCCGCCACCCATTTCTCCGGCTGATCGACATATTTGTCGAGCTTGGTCATGTCGGGCAGCGACAGGCGCATGTAATAATCCTTGATGCCCATCAGCTCGTAATAGCGCGCATGCAGATGCAGCACGCGGATGAATTCGTCCTTCGCCTGATCGTAGCGGCAATAAATATGCGCATCGTTCATGCAGAAGCCGCGCACGCGCATCAACCCCGACAATCCGCCGGACGCTTCATAGCGGTAATCCTGCCCATATTCGGCAAGCCGAAGCGGCAACTCGCGATAGGAATGCCGTGTGGCGCCGTAAATCAGATGATGATGCGGGCAATTCATCGGGCGCAGATAATAATTCTCGCCGTCAATATCGAGCGGCGAATACATGCCCTCATTGTAATAGGGCAAATGGCGCGAGCGGTAATAAAGCGCTTCCTTGGCGATGTGCGGTGTCGCCACGCGCTTGTAACCTTCCTTGCGCTCTTCCTGCAGTGCGAGGAACTCAAGCTCCTGACGAATGACCATTCCATTGGGCATCCATAAGGGCAGGCCCGCGCCGACATCGGGCGAGAAGGTGAAAAGCTCAAGCTCCTTGCCGAGCTTTCGGTGATCGCGTTTTTCCTGTTCTTCCAATTTCAGAAGATAGGCGGCAAGCTCCTTCTCGTCGCGCCATGCGGTGCCGTAGATGCGCTGAAGCTGCGCGTTGTTGGAATCGCCGCGCCAATAGGCACCCGCGATCTTGGTCAGCTTGAAGGCCTGGCCCACCTTGCCCGTGGAGGAAAAATGCGGGCCACGGCAGAGATCGTGCCAATCGCCGTGGAAATAGATCGACACATCCTCATTCGCCGGGATCGCGGCGATGAGTTCGGCCTTGTAATGCTCGCCGAGTTTTTCGAAATGCGCGATGGCTTCATCGCGCGGCCACACTTCGCGGCGCGTCGGCAAATCCGCCGTCACGATCTCATGCATCTTGGCTTCGATCTTGGCGAGATCGTCGGGCGTGAACGCGGTGTCGCGCGCGAAATCGTAATAGAAGCCGTCCTCGATGGTCGGGCCGATGGTCACTTGCGTGCCGGGATAAAGCGCCTGCACCGCCATCGCCAGAATATGCGCCGCGTCGTGGCGGATCAGTTCCAGCGCCGCATCGTCCTTGCGCGTGATGATTCGGATGGCGGCGTCGCCTTCGAGCGGGCGGAAAATGTCCCAGATTTTGCCGTTCACCTCGACTGCCAGCGCGGCCTTCGCCAGCCCCGGTCCGATAGCGGCGGCCACATCGCCGCCCGTGGCCCCGCGCGGCAACGTCAGCGCCTTGCCGTCTGGCAAGGTCACGGTGACATTGGCGGATGCGGGCGCTGACACGGGTTTTTCTCCTTTATGAATGGGCCGGACCATCCTCAAGACCTGTCATAAAGTCAATCTGGACCTGCCGTACCGCCACTTGTGGCTTGTGCGCGATGGGCCCAGAATAGTGAGGCGAGGGGTCGCGGTACGGAGAGTACAATGAAACGCATCTTGATCGGGGCGGCGCTGGCTACACTCGTCTTCAGCCCGGCATACGCCCAATCCGCTACGACGATGGGCAACACCACCTGCCTGAAAACGGTTCTGGTGGATCGCACTGAGGTGAAGGACGCAAGCACCATCCTCTACACGATGAAGGATGGAACGGCCTGGCAGAATTCGCTGAAATCCCCCTGCACGACGCTGCCGCATAACGGCTACATCTACGAGCCGACTGTGCCGGACAATATCTGCGGCGACATGCAGAGGATAAAGGTGATCCAGACCGGCGAAACCTGCCAGTTGGGCGCGTTCACACCTGCCAAACCCGCGCAATAAGCGGGCGTCCGAACAAGTGAGGGGCTCACTTTTCGGGAGAATGTCATGAAAGCGATTGTCATCGGTGCTGCGATTGCAGCCCTTGCCATCGGCACGGCGCTGGCCGATCCCGCGCCGCCGCCCGAAAGCCATGAAGGTCCGGTGTGTCTGTGGACCTATATGATCGACCACACCAAAACCGTGGATCGCAAGACGATCCTCTTCACGATGAAGAACGGCGACGTCTGGAAGAACACGCTGCATCAATCCTGTCCGGGGTTGATGTTCGACGGCTATGCCTATGTCACGCGCGATGGCTCGATCTGCGACAACATGCAGTCGATCATGGTGCTCAGGAGCCACGAGGTCTGCCAATTGGGCGCGTTCACGAAAATGCCGCCCAAACATCATCCGCAATGATTGCGCTTTGGGCCGGAGGAAACTCCGGCCTTTTCTTTTGCGCCCGAACGGGAGAATGATAGTGCGCGGGGGCAACATGCGCGAAATTATCTTCGTTCTGGCTTTGATGTTCGCGGGCACGGCACAGGCCGCAACCGCGCCGCAGCCCACGCTTGCCGACATTCGCGGCGTTCTCATCGGCACATGGCAGAACGCCGAGGACACCCGCTTCACCCGCGAATTCGACGCCAATGGCCAAAGCATCGACCGCTACGAAGGCGATGCGAGTTCGACCACGCAAGGTGCGTGGATTGTCTTCACCGGGCAGAGCGCGCCCGCGGGCCTCGACAATTTCAAGCTCGCGCCCACGGGCGTTTATATGGAATTGCAGCAGACCGACAATGTCCTGCTGTTCCAGATTTCGGCGATCAGCCTTTCCGCCGTGGAAATGGTCATGCTGCAAACCGGCCGCACGCTGCATTTCACGCGGCTGGAGTAGAATTGATTTGGATTGATTTATCCATCTTCGTCATGGCCGCCCTTGTGGCGGCCACCCATGAACACCCTGCTAGACGGAGGTTATGGATGGCCGGGACAAGCCCGGCCATGACGTATGAGGTTTACGATTCAATTGAAACCAAACATCTCTACCCGCCCAGAAAATCGCGCTTGCCGATCTCGATTCCGTTGTGGCGCAGGATCGCGTAGGCCGTCGTCACGTGGAAATAGAAATTCGGCAACGCAAAGCCGGTGACGTAGTCCTTGCCGGTGAATTTCATCTCGCCGCTGGGAAATTTCAGCACGACGCTGCGATCTTCCGCGCCCGCAAGCTGCGCGGCGCTCACGCTCTCCAGAAACGCGACCGTCTTTGCGATGCGTTGCTGCAATTCGGGGAAAGTCGTTTCGGTGTCGGCCATGGCGGGCGCTTCGATCCCGGCAAGCCGCGCGGCGCAGCCCTTGGCGGTGTCGCTGGCGGTCTGAATCTGGAAGGTCAGCGGGCGCATGTCGGCGGCGAGCTTTCCCTCGATCAGGCTTGTGGGCGCAATGTCCTTGGTCTTGGCGTCGGCCACGGCCTTGTCGAGAATCTTCGAAAGGTTTTGCAGCGCGCGGGTCATGGGCGGGATCGAGGCGTCATAAAGTGTGAACGACATGGGGGCTCCGTTTTTTTGGGATTGCGTGCGTGGTACTGAACGGCCAAACCGCGCTACAATCAAGGGGAGGAGGAAACAATGAGCGATAATCTGCCGGACCGGCTATCGAATGATCCCGACAGCCCGTTTCACGACCGCGCGCTTCTGGAGCGCGGAATCGGCATCCGCTTCAATGGCGCCGAAAAAACCAATGTCGAGGAGTATTGCGTGAGCGAGGGCTGGATTCGCGTGGCCGTGGGCAAGACGGTGGACCGCCGCGGCAAGCCCATGACCATCAAGCTCAATGGCGAAGTCGTGCCCTATTTGCGCGAGGCTCAGGGCTGATTGCCCCGCACCTTCCCGAAATGGGATGCCAGCATCACGCCCATGACGAGCACGCCCGCGCCAATCGCGCCAAGATCGGCGTAAGAGCGCGGCCCGAACGCATAGGTCAGCAGCAGCAGATACCCCACCACGAAATTCGCAAAGCCCCACAACACATTCACCAGCGGCGAGGAAAGCCCCTTGCCCGGCGGGCTGGCGAAAGGCGACTGGAACTTCTCGCCCGAAATTCCGGCCACGAAATGCGGCACGCCATTGGCGAGAAACGCGCCGGCGATGAAGTGAATGAGATAGACGTACCAGGGCATTTCGATTCCTCTGTCTCTCACCCTTCGACAAGCTCAGGGTGAGGGGTTTGCTAATCCCTCATGCTGAGCCTGTCGAAGCATGAAGGCAATTTTTACGCCGCCTTCTTCGCGCTGTCTTTGGTGAGGCCGAGCCGCACCATGCTTTCGGCGGTGGCGACGATGGAATCTTCGCGGCTGAAATCGGTTTCCAGCCGAGCATCTTTTGCGCCTTCGCGCTCGTGGCATTCCGGTGCTTGCCGAGTTCGGGAAGAATTTGCTTCACCGCCGGATCGCGCAGCGCCGACAGCCGCACCAGCCAATCGGGCACCTGGCGGGTGGGCACGCGCCGCGCCCATTTGCCCATGCGCGCTTTCAGAACTTTCGCGATTTCCACGATCGACATGAAATCGCCCGACACGGCAAGGAACCGCTCGCCCTTCGCCGCCGGGTTGGTCATGGCGCTGATGTGCATCGCCGCCACATCGCGCACATCCACCACGCCGAAATAAAGACGCGGGCATCCCGGCATCGCGCCGTCCAGCAGCCGCTGAAACAGCAGGATCGACGTCGAATAATCCGGCCCCAGCACCGGCCCGAACACGCCAACGGGATTGACCACAGAAAGCTCGATCGCCCCGTTCTGGCTTGCCACATAATCCCAGGCCGCGCGCTCCGCGATGGTTTTCGATTTGGCGTAAGGCTGTACGCCTTCGCCGTTCACATCCGTCCAGCTTGTTTCGTCGAAGGTTTTGTTGCGGTCCTTGTGGCCATAGCCGATGGCCGCGAACGAAGAGGTCAGCACCACGCGCTTCACGCCCGCCTCGCGCGACGCCTTGAGCACGCGCAGCGCGCCCTCGCGCGCGGGGATAATCAGATCGTTTTCATCCTTCGGCACGCCCGGCGGAAAAGGCGAGGCGATGTGCAGCACATATTCGCAACCCTTCACCGCATCGGCCCAGCCCGCATCGCTTTCCAGATCGGCCGCGGCGAACGAAAGCCGCTCGCGCGAATCCGCGAGCGCCGCATCCGCGCCGCCGGTTTTCACCATCGCGCGCACCTCGCCCTCGCGCTTCAGATTGCGCACAGAGGTGCGAACATTATGCCCGCCCGCGAGCAACTGAATGATCGCGTGGCTGCCGATAAACCCGGAACCTCCGGTGACGAGAATTGTGGACATGTTCGTTCCTTCAATAATTGATTGCCTCCACGGTAATGCCTGTGCGCCGTAAAAACAAAAGGCCGGGGAGGGTTTGACGCCGAAGGTAAGATGTCTTACATTCTTACCTATGAACGCGCCCTTGTCCCGTATTACCTCCAAGGCCCAGACGGTCATTCCAAAAGCCGTGCGCGAGAAGCTTGGCCTGAAGCCGGGCGATGTCGTGCGCTATGTCTTCGAAGGCAAGCGCGTGGTGATCGAGCGCGCGAGCAACACGGTGGAGGACGATCCCTTCGCCACCTTCACCGAATGGGCGAGCGAGGCCGACGAGAAGGCCTATGGTTCTCTCTGAATGAGCTTGGCGCCCTTCGATGTCGTCATCGTTCCGTTTCCCTATGCGGATCGCCTTGCCGAGAAGCGCCGCCCGGCGATTGTGGTCAGCACGCCTGACATGCACACGCGCTACAAGCTTGTGTGGCTCGTGATGGTCACGAGCGCCGACAATCCGCGATGGGCATGCGATGTCGATGTGAGCGATTTGAAAACCGCTGCCTTGCCAGCGCCCTCGCGCGTGCGCCCGGTGAAGATCGCCACCGCCGACATCGCGCGCGTTATCCGCAAGATCGGGCGGCTGTCGGCGAAGGATGCCAAGGCGGTGAAGACAATGCTGAAGAGCCTCGCGGCGGATTAGACAAGGGCTGGAGCAGTCGTGATTATCATTGAGTTCATCGTTTTCGTCGTGTCGTCGGGGCTTTTCTACAGCCGGAATTTTCGCCACCGGCTATGGGCGGTCGTGATCGCGGGCGCCATCGCCACCGGCTCGTCGCTCCTCTTCTTCTACGACCTCTACGGAAAGCTGACGGCGCACACCGAGGCACCGGTCAAGATTGTCAAACAGGTGGTGCGCGTGCCTGTGGTGCAACGCATCTCGCAACCGCCCGCGCTGTCGAAGCCGGAGAATTGCGACGATGACTATCCCTTCTTCGCCCGCATCTTCGGCGACGAAGGCACGACCGAACTCGCCTTCACCGTGCTCGCCGACGGCACGGTGGACGCAATCAAAATCGCCAAATCCAGCGGCTCCGACCGCCTCGACGATGCCGCGGTGGATTGCGTCGCCCAATGGCACTACCGGCCCGGCATCAAGGACGGCGCACTCGCCGACACCCCGCTGACGGTGAGCGTGGCGTGGAATTTGGATGGGGATGAGAGCGGTGGGGAGAAGAAATAGACGACGCGTGAGATTGCGCAAAGCGAATCAAAAAAGCCCCGGTGTTTGTACGCTATCGCTACGAACCCGCCGGGGCTTCTTTACATTTCGCCTCGCCGGAGCCGGGTTACTGCGGCGGGGATGTTGTCAACACCGCCGCACGTCGTGCCGGTGATCTGCGAGCAGGGCACATTGTCCGGTCCGCTGCCGCCGTTCTGGCAGGTGTGGTTCACGACGCCGACCTCGGTCTTGTCGATAGGTGTGCGTGTGGCCGGGAAAATCATTGGCCACCTGATCCCATTTGGGCGCCCTTGCATTCAGCGCATCGACACCGGCCTGCGCGCCCGCCGCCAGTTGGGATGCCTGCGCGCCCGCGTTGTAAGCCTGGCTCGCCGATTGCTGCGCGGCTTTTATCTCCTGCGAAAGCTGATCGCGCTGTTGGATGAGCATGGCCTGCAGATTGGCAATGTCTGCCTGCTGTTTTTTGATCGTCGCTTCGAGCACGCCCACGCGCTCGGTGAGCGAATTCGTGTCACCGGGCACCCGCTGCATTTGCAGCACGTTGGGCGAAATGGTGGGCGCGGACGACGTGTCGCCGGCGATGGCCGGAGCACTCAACGCAAACGCGCATGCAACGATCAACAAAGCACGACGAGGCATGTCATCCTCCCCTTTGAAGTTGGGCAGAGTGTAGCAGGTCGAAGGCAGCACTTCGCCGCCCGGCCAAAAGAAAAGGGCCGGGAAAACCCGGCCCCTTCCGACTTCCTTGATGAGCGCCGGACTTAGAAGTCCATGTCGCCCATGCCGCCCATGCCGCCGCCGGGCATGGCGGGGCCGCTGTCCTTCTTCGGACGGTCGGCAACCATGGCTTCGGTGGTGATGAGCAGTGCCGCGACGCTCGACGCATCCTGCAGCGCGATACGCACGACCTTTGTCGGGTCCACGATGCCGGCCTCGACGAGATCGACATACTTTTCGCTCTGCGCGTCGAAGCCGAAGGTGTTCGACTTCTGCTCGAGCAGCTTGCCGACGACGATGGAGGCTTCGACGCCCGCGTTCTCGACGATCTGGCGGATCGGCGCCTGGATCGCCTTGCGCACGATGGCGATGCCCTGCGTCTGGTCTTCATTGTCGCCGGTGAGGCCGTTCAGCGCCTTGGTGGCGTAAAGCAGCGCCGCGCCGCCGCCCGGAACGATGCCTTCCTCGACCGCCGCCTTCGTGGCGTTGAGCGCGTCGTCGACGCGGTCCTTCTTCTCCTTCACTTCGACTTCGGTGGCACCGCCGACGCGGATCACGGCCACGCCGCCCGCGAGCTTCGCCAGACGCTCTTGCAGCTTTTCCTTGTCGTAGTCGGAGGTGGTTTCCTCGATCTGCGCCTTGATCTGGGCGACGCGCGCCTGGATGTCGGTCTTCTTGCCGGCGCCGTCGATGATCGTGGTGTCGTCCTTCGTGATGCGCACCTTCTTGGCGGTGCCCAGCATGTTGACCTTCACGTTCTCGAGCTTGATGCCGAGGTCTTCGCTGATCACCTGACCGCCGGTGACGATGGCGATGTCTTCCAGCATGGCCTTGCGGCGATCGCCGAAGCCCGGCGCCTTCACCGCCGCGACCTTCAATCCGCCGCGCAGCTTGTTGACCACGAGCGTGGCAAGCGCTTCGCCTTCGACTTCTTCGGCGATGATGAGAAGCGGACGGCCGGCCTGCACGATGGCTTCCAGGATCGGCAGCATCGGTTGCAGCGACGCAAGCTTCTTCTCATGGATGAGGATGTAGGGCTCGTCGAGCTCGCACATCATCTTGTCGGCATTGGTGATGAAATAGGGCGAGATATAGCCGCGGTCGAACTGCATGCCTTCGACGACTTCGAGTTCGGTGTCGAGCGACTTGGCTTCTTCCACCGTGATGACGCCTTCGTTGCCGACTTTCGCCATCGCTTCGGCGATCATCTTGCCGACGGTGCCGTCGCCGTTCGCCGAGATCGTGCCGACCTGGCGGATCTCGTCGTTGGACTTCACCTTCTTGGAGCGCTTCTTGAGGTCGGCGACGACGGCTTCCACCGCCTTCTCGATGCCGCGCTTCAGGTCCATCGGGTTCATGCCGGCGGCAACCGACTTCGAGCCTTCGCGCACGATCGCCTGCGCCAGAACCGTCGCCGTGGTCGTGCCGTCGCCCGCCGCGTCATTGGTCTTGGAGGCCACTTCGCGCACCATCTGCGCGCCCATGTTCTCGAACTTGTCGGGAAGCTCGATTTCCTTGGCGACGGTCACGCCGTCCTTGGTCGAGCGCGGGGCGCCGAAACTCTTGTCGATCACGACGTTGCGGCCCTTGGGGCCCAGCGTCACCTTCACCGCATCGGCGAGGATATCGACGCCGCGCAGCATCCGCTCGCGGGCATCGGCGCCGAATTTTACGTCTTTGGCTGCCATGTTTTTCTTCTCCTGAATTTTTCGATGTTGAAGCGGCGGATCAGGCGGCTTTCTTGCCGGCCTTGCGCCCTTCGAGAATGCCCATGATGTCGGACTCCTTCATGATGAGGAGGTCCTCGCCATCGACCTTCACTTCGGTGCCGGACCATTTGCCGAACAGCACGAAATCGCCGGGCTTCACTTCGGGAACGACGCGCTTGCCGTGATCGTCGAGCGCACCGGGGCCGACGGCGATGATTTCGCCTTCCTGCGGCTTTTCCTGAACGGTGTCGGGGATGATGATGCCGCCGGCGGTCTTTTGCTCTTCGGCAACGCGGCGGACGACCACGCGGTCGCCCAGGGGACGGAACTTCATTCGGGCCTCCTAGAATTATCCAATAATAACAAGCGCTTGATCTTTTCCGGGCCAATGGCCACGGCAATGGCAGCACTCCAAAGGGGGGAGTGCCAAGCCATCAGGGGGTAGATAGGCGCGGGGGGCGGGGAGGTCAAGGGCAAGGTTGCATGCGCCGCAGGGGAAGCTAGGTTCCCGCCCCTACGGGAGAGGCAAATGCAACTCGTCAGCGAACCGAAATATGAGCGCCGGAGCTGGTCGCATGACAGCCGCCGCTGGTCCCATTACAAGCCGCGCGCCGATGACATCGTCATCGCGACATCCGCCAAATGCGGCACGACATGGACGCAGCAGATCGTCTCGCTTCTGGTGTTTCAATCGCCGAGCCCGCGCCCGCTGTTCGAATCCTCGCCGTGGATCGACCACCGCGTCCGCCCCATCGAGCAGGTGATCGCGACAATCGATGCGCAGGATCACCGCCGCTTTCTCAAAAGCCATCTCTCGTTCGACGCCATGCCGATCTATGACGATGTGCGCTACATCCACACCGCGCGCGACGGGCGCGACGCCTTCATGTCGTGGCACAATCATTCGCGCAATTATTCGCCGATGGTTCTGGAGGCTTTCGATGCGGCGGGCATGGGCGACGAAACCATCGCAGCCCCATTGCCGCGCGCGCCGGAATCGCCGGGCGAATTCTTCGACACCTGGATCATGGAAGGTCCGCAGGCCGAGAAGCGCAACGATTTTTCGTGCAGCAAATTCTTCGAGCTTGAAACGAGCTATTGGCGCCGGCGCGCGCTGCCCAATCTTCTGCTGGTGCATTACAACGATCTGAAAGCCGATCTCGACGGCGAGATGCGCCGCATCGCGGAATTCCTCGATATCGAGATTCCCGAAAGCCTCTGGCCCGAACTGGTCGAGGCCGCGCGCTTCGAAACCATGAAGAAGAACGGCGCGCAACTCATGCCGCAAGCCACCATGGCGTGGGACAAGGGCCATGAGCGGTTTTTGTTCAAGGGCACCAATGAACGCTGGCGCAGCGCACTGAGCGCGGAACAACTCGCCCGCTACGACGCGCGCGTGAAGGCCGAACTTGCGCCCGACATGGCGGATTGGCTCGCCAATGGGCGGCTGAAAGCGGGCGCACCGAGGCTTCCATGACAAGCGACATCCCCGAAGGCTTTTCCCCGCTGCAATTCACCGGCATCGGTTTTATCGACATCAACGGCCCGCTTTACGGCAAGCGCGACGGCGCGCATTTCCTGCTCGGCTTTCGCGTCGAGACGCGCCATTGCAATCCCGCCGACATTTGCCATGGCGGCATGCTGATGACATTTGCCGACATGCAGCTTCCGTTCGGCATCCGCTTGCAGGCCGAAATCGATCCGGGCTTTTTGCCGACGATCAGCCTGAGCGCGGAGTTTCTGGCACCCGCGCCGCTCGGCGCATGGGTGCAAGGCAAGACCGATGTGTTGCGCACCACGCGCAATCTCGCCTTTGCGCAATGCATGGTGACGGCGGACAATCTTCCCGTGTTGCGCGCGAGCGGCATCTTCAAGGTCGCCTCGCTCAAGGGCGATGTCGCGCCGCTCGACCGGATTCTGGGCAAGGGATTGTGAGATCCAATTCGCGCGGCGGCATCGCCTGCTATCCCGCCTGCAACAGGATTGCGCCGCCCACGATCACGCCCGCCGCCAGCCAGCGCCGCGCATTCATGTGTTCGCCCAACACGACAATCGCCAGCATCGTGCCGAACAGCACGCTCGTCTCGCGTAACGCTGCAAGTTGCGCCGTCGCGCCGAAGCGATAGGCCAGCATCGCCGAGCCGTATGTGGTGATCGACAGCACGCCGAGCAAAATACCCAGCCGCCATTGCCGCCGCGCCTCGATCAGCACCGCGCGGCCGCGAATGCCGGGTGCGGTCAGCCCCACGCTGAAGCCATGCGCCACGAAAAACCACAACACATAAGTCAGCGGATCGGAAACCGCGCGCACGCCGCTTGCGTCGATCAGCGTATAGCAGCCGATGGTGAAGCCGGTGGCGAGCGCATAGATCAATCCTTCCGCCGCACCCTTGCTCGCGCGATGCGAAATGCCGATGGCGATGACGCCGCCGCACACCAGCATGATGCCCGCGATCTCGGTGAGCGGCGCATGCTCGCGCAAAATGAAAATCGCGCCGAGTGCGGTGAACAGCGGCCCCGTTCCGCGCGCCACCGGATAGACGGCGGAGAACGCGGCACTCTCATAGGATTTCACCAGCAACAATTCGTAAAGCGCATGCACCATCGCGGTGGCGCACAGGATCCAGATCACTTGGCCATGCGGCAGCGGGACAAAGAACAGAGCGGGCGCAACGAACGCCGCCGAAAACACGCCGATCAGCAGGCGCATGGCGTATTTGTTGTCGGCACGCTTCGTCAGGATGTTGACGATGGCGTGGACGACGGCCGACAAAAGAATCAGAATGAGGGCTATGCTCATGGTGCGCCGAGCTTACAATGCGTGGGGCGCCGTGGCAGCGGTGACGTGGCGGCAATTCGGCCTTTAATTCGGAATAGCAGGTGCGCGAATGCTCAATGAGGAATTGATCGGCGTTCCCGGCGGCCGCGCGCGGCTGCAAACGCCTGCGCTCGTCGTCGATCTCGATGCGCTGGAGCGCAACATCGCGGCGATGGCCGCACATGCAAAGGCGAGGGGGATAGCACATCGCCCCCACGCCAAGACTCACAAATGCTCCGAGATCGCGCGCCGCCAGATCGCGGCGGGTGCGCTGGGCATTTGCGCGGCCAAGCTCGGCGAGGCCGAAGCGCTGGCCGATGCCGGAATCGATTCGATCCTGATTACATCGCCCATCGTCAGCGATGGCGGCATCGCGCGGTTGATCGCGCTGAACGGGCGCGTGGGCGAATTGATGGCGGTTTGCGACAACAAGGATGTTGCCGCGCGGCTCGCCGAAGCCGCGAAAGCCAGCGGCAAGAAACTGAAAATCCTGATCGACATCGATCCCGGCCTCGGCCGCACCGGCATCCGTCCCGGCGAGGATGCGATTGCGCTGGTGGAGCAGGTGGCGCAAAGCGGCGCGCTCGAATATGTGGGGCTGCAATGCTATGCGGGCCAGGTGCAGCACATGGAATCGCCCAATGAGCGGCGCGACGCCTCGCTCACCGCATTGAAGGAACTCGGCGCATTTCGCGATGCGCTTGCCGCGCGCAATCTTTCGCCGAAAATCATTTCCGGCGGCGGCACCGGCACCTTCGACATCGATCCCGATGCGCGCGTGCTGAGCGAACTTCAGGTCGGCTCCTACGTCTTTATGGACCGCCAATATAATGAGGTGTGGGAAAAGCCCGGCGCCTGCCCGCCATTCGAGACGTCTTTATATGTGCAAACGACCGTGATCAGCGCCAATCGGGACGGCCTCGCCACAACCGATGCGGGCTTCAAGAGCTTTGCAACCGACGCGGGCTCGCCGCAAATCGCGTCCGGCGCGCCCGCGGGCGCCAATTATTTCTTCTTCGGCGACGAGCAGGGCGGAATCATCACCGCCGGCGAAAAGAAATTGCGCGTGGGCGACACTATCCTTTGCGTGGTTCCCCATTGCGATCCCACGGTCAATCTTTACGACCGGATTCATGCGGTGCGCGGCGATATTCTCGAGGTGATCTGGGCCATCGAGGCGCGCGGGCGGTCGGCCTAGGAGCGCAATCAGGCGAAGTGTGCAGCGGTTCGCCGCCCGGATTGCGCGACAATCAAAGAGTCGGAACAGAACCATTTCTGAAAGCGTTGTTCATGTGCTGTTCAGGCGCGGGGCACGAGGATCGCGCCGAGCTGAGGGGCTTGTCGTGAACAAAGGAATGGAGCCATGAAACGGTTCGGAACAATTGCCCTGGCTGCGTTGATGCTGGGCGGTGCTGCGATTGCGATGGCCACGCCCGCCGCGGCGCACACCGATGTGGGAATCTCGTTCGGATTCGGCATGCCGTATGGCGATAGCTACGGCCCGTGCGACTATTACGATTACTACGATGCCCCGCCGCCCTGGGGCATGCCGAGCGATTACTGCGATTACGATATCTACGATCAGCCCGTGTTCTGGGGCGGCGAATGGTATCGCGGTCCGATCTATTATCGCATGGATCGTGGCGAGCGCGTTTATTGGCTGAACGGCGGATGGCGCCACGATGAATGGCGCGGCGCGCGGCCCGGGCGCATCGATTGGGACGATCGCGGACGCGATCATTACCGCGGTGGTGCGCATGGCTGGAACGGCGGCGGACATGATTGGCATGGCGGCGACCACGGCGGTCATGACTGGCACGGTAGCGATCATGGTGGCGGTCACGACTGGCATGGCGGCGACCATGGCGGCGGTCATGATTCGCATGGCGGCAGCCATCACGGTCATCCTTGAGCCGTGTTTGTCCTGAGAGTGCAAGGCAATACGCGGCTTAGCGCGGTCCCGGCGGGTTCGCTCGCCGGGGCCGGCGCAAATCGGATGCGGCCAATGACACAATCCTGTCCATATTGCGCCGCATATGTGTTCGGAACGGTTCATCTGCGGTTCAGGCGCCGCGCGTAATGATCGCGATACATCAACGGAGCAAGCTATGAAATCTCTCCTGAAATACAGCGTCGCCGCGGCCGCACTTGCGGGTGCTGCGATTTTCGCATCGGCGCCGGCGAGCGCCGGCTTCAGCATTAGCATCGGCGTTCCGGGCGTGGCCTTCTCGGTCGGCTCGGGCGGTTATTGCGATCGCTGGGGCTGCCCCGACGGATATTGGGATTATCCGCTGTGGTACGGCCCGGTTTACTACCGTGGCGATTGGTACCAGGGCCCCGTCTATTATCGCCGCGTCGATGGCGAATATTGGTACTGGATCCATGGCGGCTGGCACCGCGATGGCTGGCATGGCCGGCACCCGCGTTGGTGGAACGATCACGACTATCATTACGGCCCGGCGCTTGGTTACGACTATTACCGCGGCCACGGCTTCAATCACGATCATGACCGTTACTGGCATGGCGATGATTGGCATCATGGCGATCGCGGCGATCATGGTTGGGATCATGGCGATCATGGCGGCTACAGTGGCGATCACGGTGGCGATCACGGTGGCGATCATGGTGATCATGGCGGCTACAGTGGCGATCATGGCGGTGACCATGGCGGCTACAGTGGCGATCACGGCGGCGATCATAGCGGCTACAGTGGAGACCACGGCGGAGACCATGGTAGCGCTCCGTCCGGTGGCACTTCGTCCGGTGGCGATCACAGCGGCGATCACAGCGGCGATCATGGCGGAGACCATGGTAGCGCTCCGTCCGGTGGCACTTCGTCCGGTGGCGATCACAGCGGCGATCATGGCGGAGACCATGGTAGCGCTCCGTCCGGTGGCACTTCGTCCAGTGGCGATCACAGCGGCGACCATAGTGGCGACCACGGCGATCACAGTGGCGACCACAGAGATCACCATGGCGACCATGGCGACGACGATAGTGGTGGCGACCACCACTAAGCGATCAATCGCTTATCACTCTGCAAAGGCCCCGGTGTTCGCCGGGGCCTTTGTTGTTCGGCGCAACATTCGGTCCCGAAGGTTTGTTCCTTTAGAACAAACTGCATTCAATTGAGTCGCGCTCCTCACCCTTCGACAGTTGGTAGCGACAGCGTGCCAACCAGGGTGAGGGCCTGAGCTAATCCCTCATGCTGAGCATGTCGAAGCATGAGGTTCCATCTGAATGAAATTCGCGTTAGCGTGGCGCGGCTTTGCAGGATTTCGCGCCGATGCGCGCCAACGATCTTTCCGCATTCTGGCTGCCATTCACGCCGAACCGCGATTTCAAATCGCATCCGCGCATGCTGGCGCGCGCGCAAGGCATGTATTTTTATGACGATGCGGGCCGCGCGATTCTCGATTCCTGTTCGGGATTGTGGTGCGTCAATGCGGGACATGGGCGAAAGGAAATCGCCCGCGCGATTTCCGAAGCGGCCAATACGCTCGATTTCGCGCCGACCTTTCAATTCTCCCATCCCGCCGCTTTCGCGCTCGCCGAACGCATCGCGAGCCTGGCGCCCGATGGCCTCGATCATGTGTTCTTCGTCAATTCGGGGTCGGAAGCCGCCGATGCGGCGCTGAAACTGGCGCGGGCGTATTTTCAAAAAATAGGGCAGGGCGGGCGCTTCCGACTGATCGGCCGCGAGAAGGGCTATCACGGCGTCACCTTCGGCGGGATTTCGGTGGGCGGTATCGCCAACAATCGCAATGCTTACGGCCCACTTCTTCCGGGTACGGACGATCACCTGCCGCTGCCTTACGATTCCGCGATGCGCTTCACGCGCGGCACGCCGCAAACGGGCGCGGATTATGCCGATGCGCTGGATTATCTCGTAACGCTCAACGGCGCGGACACCATCGCCGCCGTAATCGTCGAGCCCGTCATCGGATCGGCGGGCGTGTTCGCGCCGCCGAAGGATTATTTGAAACGCCTGCGCGCGATTTGCGACGCCCACGGAATCCTTCTGATCTTTGATGAAGTCATCACAGGCTTTGGCCGCGTGGGTGCGGCCTTCGCCGCCGAGCGTTATGGCGTGACGCCGGACATCATCACATTCGCCAAAGGCGTCACGAACGGCGCCGTGCCGATGGGCGGCATGATCGTCAGCAACAAAATCCACGATGCTTTCATGGGCGATGGCCCCGCGCACAGAATTGAATTCTTCCACGGCCACACCTATTCCGGCCATCCGCTCGCCTGCGCCGCCGCACTCGCAACCCTCGATCTTTATCGCGACGAAGATCTGTTCGCGCGCGCCGCCAAGATGGAGCATGTGTTGGAAGAAGCCGTACATGGCCTGAAAAACGCGCCGCGCGTCATCGACATCCGCAATGCCGGAATGGCCGCGGGCATCGACATCGAGCCCGATGCGTCCGCGCCCGGACGGCGCGGTTATGAAGCGATGAAGCTCGCCTTCGCCGAAGAGAACCTCGTCATCCGCGTGTCCGGCGACACCATCGCGCTTGCGCCCGCGCTGATCGCCACCGAAACCGACATCGCCCGCATGGTGGATGGCGTTCGCGCCACGCTTGCGCGGCTTACATGAAAGGCAATTCCATGCGCATCGGCGTTCCGAAGGAAATCAAGAATAACGAATACCGCGTGGGGCTGACGCCCGCCGCCGCCCGCGAACTCACCGCGCGCGGCCATGAAGTCTTTGTCGAAACGCTGGCGGGCGAGGCAATCGGCCTGCATGACGACATGTATGCGCGCGCGGGCGCGAAGATATTGCCGAACGCCGACGGGATTTTCGCCGCCGCGAACATGATCGTGAAGGTGAAGGAGCCGCAAGTTGGAGAAATCAAAAAGCTGTGCCCCGGCCAGACGCTCTTTACATATTTGCATCTCGCGCCCGATGCGGAACAGACGAAAGGCCTGCTCGCATCCGGCGCGATTGCGATTGCATACGAAACCGTCACCGATGCGCGCGGCGGCCTGCCGTTGCTCGCACCGATGAGCGAAGTGGCGGGCCGCATGTCGATACAGGCGGGCGCGCATTGCCTCGAAATCGCGTCGGGCGGGCGCGGCATGTTGCTCGGCGGCGTGCCCGGCGTGCCGGCGGCGAAAGTGGTGATCCTCGGCGGCGGCGTCGTCGGCACCAATGCCGCGCGCATGGCGATGGGGCTTGAGGCGCATGTCACCGTGCTCGATATTTCGCTGCACACGCTTTACCAGCTCGATCTGCGCTTCGGCGCGCAACTCAACACGATCTATTCCACCATCGATTCCATCGAGGAGCATGTGGTGGGTGCCGATCTCGTCATCGGCGGCGTGCTGCTGCCGGGTGCGGCAGCACCCAAGCTCATCACCGAAAAAATGGTGCGCCAGATGAAGAAGGGTTCGGTGATCGTCGATGTCGCCATCGATCAGGGCGGTTGCGCGGAAACGAGCCACGCCACCACGCATGCCGACCCCACCTATCGCGTGCACGATGTCGTGCATTATTGCGTGGCGAACATGCCGGGCGCGGTCGCGCGCACCTCCACCTTCGCGCTCAACAATGCGACGCTGCCCTTCACGCTGGCGCTGGCCGATCTCGGCCCCGAAGCGGCGATGAAGAAGAACCCGCATCTGCGCGCCGGGCTGAACGTGTACAAAGGCACGCTCACCTACAAGGCCGTGGCCGATGCGCAGAAATTGCCGTTCAAGAGCGCGGAGGATGTGTTGGGAATGAACTGAGTTCTCCCCACCCTTCGACAGGCTCAGGGTGAGGGATGTAACAAACCCCTCATGCTGAGCCCGTCGAAGCATCAGGCGAACATATTTCACTCACGCAATCGTGCCCCCGCCATCGACCACCATCACCTGTCCCGTCATAAACGCGCCCGCTTTCGAGGCGAGGAATACGGCAGCACCCGCGATCTCGTCGGGTTCGCCGATGCGGTGCATGGGCGTGCCCGCGGTGGAGTGTTTCAGGATTTCGGGATTGTCCCACAGCGCCTTGGCGAAATCCGTCTTGATCAATCCCGGCGCGATGCAATTGGCGCGGATGTTGAACGGGCCATATTCGACCGCGATGTTGCGGGCAAGCTGCATGTCGGCGGCTTTGGAGATGCAATACGCGCCGATCACCTGGCTCCCCCGCAATCCACCGATGGACGACACGATGATGACCGCGCCGTCGCGCCGCTCCGCCATCTCCGGCAGCACCATCTGGCACAGCCAGTGATTGGAGCGCACATTCGCGCCCATGATCTTGTCGAAGGCTTCGTCGGGAATGTTGATGCTCGGCCCGAAATAGGGGTTCAGCGCCGCGTTGCAGACGAGAATATCGATTCTGCCCCATTTGGCGCGCGTGGCCGCGACCAGATGCTCAAGCTGTTCCTTGTAATTGATGTTGCAGGGAACGGGGATCGCCATCTCGCGCCCGCGCGCTTTATTGATGTCGGCGGCGACGCGCTCGCAGGCGTCCGCCTTGCGGCTCGACACCACGACATTGGCCCCATGCTCGGCGAGGCGGTGGACGATGGCCTCGCCTATACCCTTGGTCGAGCCGGTGACAAGCGCCACCTTTCCCGTCAGATCGAACAAATTCATCGAAATTCTCCCTGTTATCGCCGGCACATTCTTACTGGGGCCGGGGCGGAAATGCCATAATATCGCCGCGGGCGGAGCGTCAGCTTGGGCCGGAGGTGGTGATGAAGGGATTCGCGCGGATCGGGCTTTGCTTGGCGCTCGCGGGCTGCGTGAGCGAGAAATCCGCCATGACGAGCCCGCCGCCGCCGATGCCGGTGCAAACAACACCGAGGGCAACGCCACCCGCGCCGCCACCACCCGTCAAGCCGCCGCCCGCGCCGCGAATCATGGCCACGGGCGAATATATGGACAATCAGGAGGCCGCACTTCGCAAGCGCATCGGCGCGCATGGCGCGATCATTTCGCGGCAAGGCGACGACATCGTCATCACCATGAGCAATGATTTTCTGTTCGACAATTCGAGCGGCGTTTCGTGGGATGCAAACGACGTACTCAATTCCATCGCCGAAGTTCTGAATGAATACGACCGTACCAATGTCCAGATCGGCGGCTATACCGATACCACGGGTGCGGCCGACGCCAATCTGCGCGTGTCGAAAACCCGCGCCGGGATCGTGGCCGATGCGCTGGCGCGCGACGGGGTGGCGCAAGCGCGCATTGCAGCGCAAGGCTTCGGCAAAACGCATTTGCGCGTTCCCACCGGCGATCAGGTCAGCCAGCCCCGCAACCGCCGCGTGGAAATCCGGATCGTTCCGGTCAAACAGAGCTGACCCCCACCCGCCCTCCTACGCTCGCAAGCGCGAGCTTCGGAGGACGACCTCCCCCTTGCAGGGGGAGGAAAGCAAAACGCAAATTTGTTCCTCCACCTGAAAGGGGGAGGTTAGGAGGGGGTCAAGCCAGCGCCTTATCAATCGCCTGCGCAATCTCCGCCGCACCCGGTTCGGTGCGCGAGCCGAAGGTGCCCGCGATGGTGCCGTCAGGCGCGAAGAGATATTTGTGGAAGTTCCATTTGGGCGCTGCCCCTTCGCCAAGCTCGTCCGCCACCCATTTATAAAGCGGATGCGCCTCGGCCCCGATCACATGCTCTTTCGCGGTCAGCGGGAAATCCACCGCGAAGCGCGTTTCGCAGAACGTCTTGATCTCGCCTTCGCTGCCCGGCTCCTGCGCGCCGAAATCGTTGCACGGCACGCCCAGCACCACGAGCCCGTTGTCGCGGCCCGCCTTCCACAGCGCTTCGAGCCCGGAATATTGCGGCGTCAGCCCGCATTGGCTGGCCACATTCACCACCAGCAGCGCCTTGCCGCGATACATCGCAAGCGGCATCTGCCCGCCGTCGATATCCTTGAAGCTGAAATCATGGGCAATGGTCATGGGCGGCCTCCTTTTGTGCGGACGCCATTTTGCCGCAAGCCGCGGGCGTTTGCACGCTGCCGCGTCTGTGATTGTTTGCCGGGAAAGAGAGGTCTTGCCCGTGAAACGCGCCATTTTTGCCGCAGCCTTGCTGGCGTTCGCGCCCGCGCCCGCGCTGGCATGCGCGTGTGGCTGCGCGATTTTCGATGTGGGAACCTCCTCGCTCATCCCTTCTGGCCCCGGCGGCACGGTGTTTCTCGAATTCGATTTCCTCGACCAGACGAAGAACTGGAGCGGCAGCCACGGCGCGCCGGCCTCCGCCAACAATGACAAGCGCATCACATCGGATTTCTGGCTGGCGGGCGGCCAATACATGTACGACGATGATTGGGGCGTGATGGCCGAAATTCCGTACACGGAACGTTACTTCCGCACCGAGGATTCCGGCAGCACCGATACTTTCCGCCATGGATCGCTGGGCGACATCAAGCTGATGGGCGTTTATTCCGGTTTCGATCCGGATATGTCTTCGGGCATTATCTTCGGCGTGAAACTTGCCGACCGGCGATCACACCTTTGCCGGTTTCGATCCCGACACCGAAATCGGTTCGGGCTCGACCGATCTTCTGCTCGGCGCTTACAAGACGGGCGCGCTCACCGTCGATCAATCCTATAGCTGGTTCGGCCAGGCGCTGTGGCAGCACGAAATCGCGACGCAAAGCGGCTACACGCCGGGCAGCGAGTTCAACGCGGCGGCGGGCGTCTCCTATAATAATGTCGGTTCCGGCGTCACGCCGATTCTCCAGATGCTCGTTTCGCGGCGCGGGCGCGATAGCGGCCCGCAAGGCGCGCCCGGCGACACCGGCTATACGCGGCTGCTCGTTTCGCCGGGGCTGGAAGTGGCGGCCGGCGGCTGGAAGCTCTATGGCGATGTCGAGGTGCCGATCGCCCAGCATGTCAACGGCAACCAGCTCATCGCCCCCACGGCGCTGAAATTCGTGGCGAGCTACAGTTTTTAGAATACGCTCTCTGCGCTCGGAATAGACGCCAATTTCCTCCCCCTGAAAGGGGGAGGTCGTCCGCCGAAGCTCGCGCAAGCGAGCGAAGGAGGATGGGTGGGGGTCAATTCACCACATCGTGGCGCGACCCCTCCCCGAATTTGTCCTCGTGCTCACGCACGAATCCAAATTCGACCCTCCCCTTTCAGGGGAGGGAAATTAAATGCGATACCTGAGCGGAAACGTGGATTACTTCAGATGGATTCCGCATTGATTATCACCGGCCTCTCCACCATCGCGCCCGAATACGACGCGCTCGTCTGCGATGTGTGGGGCGTGCTGCACAATGGCAAGCACGCGCGCGCGCCGGCCGTCGATGCGCTGCAACGATTCCGCAAAAGCCATGGGCCGGTGGTGCTGCTCTCCAACGCGCCGCGCCCGGCATCGGAAGTGGCGCGCATGCTCGCCCATTTCGGCGTGCCCGCGGATGCCTATGATGCAATCGTCACATCCGGCGTCGCCGCGCGCGACGATCTGGAAAAGCGCGCGCATGGCGAGCGCCTGCCCATCCTGCACATCGGGCCGGAGCGCGACCGTGGCGTGTTCGAAGGGTTGCCCATCGATTGCGTGGATGCGGGTGCTGCGAAGGTGGTGCTCTGCACGGGGCTTTACGACGACGATCATGAAACGCCCGAAAATTATCGCAGCGTTCTTGCCGATCTTCGCGCGCGCGACCTCACCATGCTTTGCGCCAATCCCGACATTGTGGTGCAGCGTGGCAACGCGCTCATCTATTGCGCGGGCGCGATCGCGCGCGAATATGAAAAGATCGGCGGCGCGGTGATCTATTACGGCAAGCCCTATCTGCCGGTTTATGACATGACGCTCGCCCGCGCGCGCGAAGCCGCGAATCGCGACATCAAAAAACCGCTTGCCATCGGCGACGGGCTCGCAACCGACATCAAGGGCGCAAACGCGGCGGCCCTCGACGCGCTCTTTATTGCGGACGGCGTGCATGGCGAGGAACTGGGCGCGTTCACGGCGGAAAATCTGGCAGCGCTGTTCGCCCGGGCGGGCGTTTCCGTGAGGGCAGCCATGCCGGCGCTGATATGGTGAGTTGCCCTCATGCTTCGACGGGCTCAGCATGAGGGATACCCCTCACCCTGAGCCTGTCGAAGGGTGAACTTGTCGAAACATGAGGGGGCCGGGTAAGACACGGGAAGATCAGCGAGGAAGCCCATGCCCTATTACATCGAAGACCTGAAGCCCGGCATGTCCGAGAGCTACACCCACACCGTCACCGAACGCGACATCCAATTGTTCGGCGAAGTCTCGGGCGACGTGAACCCCGTGCATTTCGACGAGGCGTTCGCGCAGACCACGCCTTTCAAGGGCCGCATCGCCCATGGCGTGCTGACATCGGCCTACATCTCCACCATCTTCGGCATGAAGATGCCGGGGCCGGGCACGATCTTCATGAGCCTCAACACGCGCTTCAAGGCGCCGGTGCGCATTGGCGACACGGTCACGGCAACCTGCACCGTGCGCGAAGTGATCGCCGAAAAGCGCCGCGTGATTTTCGATTGCGTGGCGAAGGTTGGCGACACAATCGTGGTCGAAGGCGACGCCATGGTCATGCCGCCCGCGCGCCCCAAGAGCTAAATGCGCATCTTCCGCCACTATGACGACGTGCCCGACGCCTTCAAGGGCGCGGTGGTGGCGCTGGGCAATTTCGACGGCGTGCATCTGGGCCATCAGGCGCTGATCGGCGAGGCGCGGCGGCTGGCGGAGGAGCGCAACGCGCCGCTCGGCGTCGTCGCCTTCGAGCCGCATCCGCAGGAATTCTTCCGCCCCGGCGGCGAAAGTTTCCGCCTCACGCCGTTTCGTACCAAGGCGCGGCTGATCGCGGAGCAGGGCGCCGATGTCATGTATGCGCTCGCCTTCGACGCCGGGATGGCGAAGAAATCCGCGCAGGAATTCGTGATCGACGTGCTGGTCGAGGGCCTCGGCGTCGGCCATGTCGTGGTCGGTGCGGATTTCCAGTTCGGCAAGGGCCGCGCGGGCAACACGGCCGTGCTCGCCTATATGGGCGAGATGGAAGGCTTCGGCGTCACCTTGTTCGAGCCGGTGGCCGCGCAAGGCCACGCAAAGATTTCCTCCACCGATATCCGCAAGGCGCTGAAATCCGGCAAGCCGGAAGAAGCCGCAACCCTGCTCGGCCATTGGTGGACCATCGAAAGCCACGTCATTCCCGGCGACAAGCGCGGGCGCACCATCGGCTTTCCCACCATCAACATGAAGCTCGAAGGCTGCCTGGAGCCCGCTTACGGAATCTATGCCGTACGCGCGAGCGTGCTGGAGAACGAGGAGACTGTCGCCCGCTATGATGGCGTGGCCAGCTATGGCGTGCGGCCGATGTTCGAGGTCAGCCAGCCGCTGCTCGAAACCTATCTGTTCGATTTCTCCGGCGATCTTTACGGCCGCCATCTGGCGGTGGAACTGATCGAATATCTCCGCCCCGAAGCGAAATTCGACGGCCTCGACGCGCTGAAGGCCCAGATCGGCCGGGATTGCGACGATGCACGCGCCGCCCTGGCCGCGGCCCCGCTGGACCCGTCCGCGCCCCGCTGATAGATAGCCTCGCGATGTCCGAAACCACCGCCCCGACGCGCGACTATCGCGCCACGCTTTTCCTGCCCGCCACGGATTTTCCGATGAAGGCGGGCCTGCCCGAGGCCGAGCCGAAATGGCTTGCGCGCTGGGCGGCGATGGACCTCTACGCAAAGCTGCGCGCGGCCGCGAAGGGCCGCAAATTGTTCGTGCTGCATGACGGCCCGCCTTATGCGAATGGCGAAATCCATTCCGGCACGGGGTTGAACAAAATTCTGAAAGATTTCGTGGTGCGGTCGCAGGGCATGCTTGGCCGCGACGCGCCCTATATTCCCGGCTGGGATTGTCACGGCCTTCCGATCGAATGGAAGATCGAGGAGAAATACCGCGCCGCCGGAAAATCGAAAGACGATGTTCCGATTGCCGAGCTTCGCCGCGAATGCCGCGCCTTTGCCGAGCACTGGATCGGCGTGCAGCGCGAGCAATTCAAGCGGCTTGGCTGCATTGGCCTCTGGGACAAGCCCTACACCACGATGGATTTCCGCGCCGAAGCCGTGATCGCGCAGCGAACTGCACAAATTCGTCGGCAATGGACTTCTCTATCGCGGCTTCCGCCCGGTGATGTGGTCGCCCGTCGAAAAAACCGCGCTCGCCGAGGCCGAGGTCGAGTATCACGAAAAATCCTCGCCCGCGATTTATGTGAAGTTTCCGGTTCTAACAGGTCATGGAGAGCACCCGCTGACGATGGGAGCATCGGTGGTTATCTGGACGACCACGCCATGGACGATTCCCGGAAATCGCGCAATCGCATACAGCCCGGAACTTCGCTACGCAGTTATCGAAGTTCTAGAGGTTGAAGAAAAGTCACTGGCTCAAGTAGGTGAACTTCTGGTCGTTGGCTACGATCTTGTCGAGCAAGTGAAAAAGCACGCAGGCATCAAAGAAATCAAATTCCGCGTAGAGAATTTGGTTGGTGCAGATTTGCGCGGAACGCTTTGTGCCCACCCCTTCCGCGGGCAGGGTGATGGCTTCTACGATTTCGACGTGCCGCTGCTCCCCGGCGATCATGTCACCGCCGACACCGGCACAGGCTTCGTGCATACAGCACCCGGTCATGGCGAAGACGATTTCGAGCTTGGACGCAAATTCAAACTCGAAGTTCCCAAGACCATCGACGAGGAAGGCAAATTCTACGACGACGTTCCGATCTTCGCGGGCAAGCGCATCCTCACGCCCGATGGAAAAGACGGCGATGCGAACGGCGCGGTGATTAAAGAACTTATCAATGCGGGCAAGCTGCTCGCGAAATCTTCGCTGCGTCATTCCTATCCCCATTCGTGGCGCTCCAAGGCGCCGGTGATTTTCCGCGCCACGCCGCAATGGTTCGTCGGCATTGATAAACCGATGCCGCAATTCGGCAATGATACGTTGCGTGAGCGCGCGATGCTCGCGATCAGCGACACGAAATGGTATCCCGAAAGCGGGCGCAACCGCATCGGCTCGATGGTCGAAGGCCGGCCCGATTGGGTCGTGTCGCGCCAGCGGGCCTGGGGCGTGCCGATTGCGATTTTCGTGAACAAAAAATCCGGCGAAGTTTTGAACGACAAAGCGGTGAACACACGCATCTTCGAAGCGTTTCAAAAAGAAGGCGCGGATGCGTGGTTCGCGTCGCCGCCCGCGCGCTTCCTCGGCAATGATTACAATCCGGACGATTACGAGCAGGTCAAAGACATTCTGGATGTCTGGTTCGATTCCGGTTCGACGCATGTGTTCACGGTGGAAAACCCAATCGAGCCCGAATGGCCGCGCGCCGATCACGCCGATCTGTATCTCGAAGGCTCGGATCAGCATCGCGGCTGGTTTCAATCGTCGCTGCTCGAAAGCTGCGGCACGCGCGGCCGCGCGCCCTATGATGCCGTGCTCACCCATGGCTTCGTGCTGGACGAGCAGGGCCACAAAATGTCGAAATCGCTCGGCAATACGCTGTTGCCGCAGACGATCGCCGACAAGAACGGCGCGGATATTCTGCGCCTCTGGGCCGCGAGTTCGGATTTCACCGAAGACCTCCGCATCGGTCAGGACATCATCAAGGCAAATGTCGATGCCTATCGCCGCCTGCGCAACACGATCCGCTTTATGCTGGCCAATCTTTCGGGCTTCGAGGAATCCGAGCGCATCGCGTATAGCGAAATGCCGCGAACTCGAACGCTTCATGCTGGCGAAACTCGCGGAACTGGACGCGCTTGTGCGCGACGGCTATGCCGAATTCGATTTCAACCATGTGTTCAACGCGCTGTTCAATTTCTGCACCAATGAGTTGTCGGCGTTCTATTTCGACATCCGCAAGGATTCGCTTTATTGCGACCGCGCCAACAGCGCCGCGCCGCCGCGCCGCGCGCAGTGTCATCGACGAAATCTTCCGCCGCGTGGTGACGTGGCTCGCACCCATCCTCTGCTTCACGATGGAGGAGGCGTGGCTCTTGCGCTTCCCCAATGAGGAAAGCGTCCACCTTCACACCTTCTTCGAAACGCCCGCCGCATGGCGCAACGAAGCGCTGGTCGAAAAATGGAATCGCATCCGCGCGCTTCGCCGCGTGGTGACGGGCGCGCTGGAAATCGAACGCGCGAAGAAAAACATCGGCGCGAGCCTCGAAGCGTCGCCCGTTCTTTATGTGAGCGACAGGAAGGATGCCGATCTCTTCGCAACCGTCGATCTCGCCGAAATCGCCATCACCTCGGACGCCGAAGTGAAAATCGGCGATGCCACCCGCCGATGCGTTCACGCTGCCGGATGTTCCCGGTGCGGCCGCGCAATTCCGCCACGCTGAAGGCCACAAATGCGCGCGCTGCTGGATGATCCTGCCGGAGGTGGGCGGCAATCCCGCCCATCCCGATCTCTGCAATCGCTGCGCCGAGGCGGTCGATGCGCTGCCGAAAGGCGCGGCATGACGACGCGCGATCTCGGCCTCGTCACGGCGGCTCTGGCGCTCGCGCTGGACCAGGGCAGCAAACTTCTTTTGCTTTATGGTTTCGGCTTCATCGGCATGGGGCCGGGCGACCACATCGCCATATTGCCCTTCTTTAATCTTGTTATGGTGTGGAATCCGGGCGTCAGCTATGGGCTTCTGCCCGCCCATGGGTGGCTCGGAACCGCGCTTTTGGCGGCTTTTTCGCTGGCCGCGGTGGCCGTTTTGGGGTGGTGGCTGTGGCGGGCGCACAGGCAGGCGCTGGCCGTCGGCCTCGGACTTGTGATCGGCGGGGCCATCGGAAACCTGATCGACCGGCTCATTTATGGCAAAGTTGCTGACTTTTTTCACTTTTACGCCCTTGGGTACGATTGGTATGTCTTCAACGTCGCCGACTGCGCCATCACCATTGGCGTGGCCGCCCTTTTGTACGATGCCCTGCTGCGGCCCGAGCCGGCGGCAATTACGGGCAAACCGGGAGCAGACGAATGAGAGTTGAGATGCGTGCACTTCTGGCCACGGGCTTCATGGCGGTCACGCTTGCCGGTTGCGGCACGAGCGACATTCTCGGCGGCGGCAAGGATGCGCCCGACGAATTCGCCATCGTCACCAAACAGCCGCTGATCATCCCGCCGGAATTCAATCTGCATCCGCCGCGTCCGGGCTCGCCGCCCGCCAACCAGATCTCGCCCACCGATGCGGCGCAGACCGCACTCTTCGCCGATGATCCCGCCCAGATCGCGTCCACCATTCAGGGCACCTATAGCCCGGCGGAGAAAATGCTGATCGCGAAAGCGGGTGCGGCCAACGCCAGCGACTCGATCCGCCAGATCATCGCCGCCGACAACAAGAACCTCTCGGCGGCCGACAATGATTTCACCGGCTCGCTTCTCTTCGGCGGCAGCAGCAGCGCCGATAGCGACGCCCCGCTCGATGCCGATGCCGAACGTGCCCGCCTGGGCGCGCGGGCATCGGGCCGTCCGGTGGCCGATGCGGGCCCGATGCCGGATCAAACCATCGCGCCGGAATATGCGCCGTCCACTGGCGCGCCCGCGGTGAGCGGCGCGTTGCCGCCGGTGGGTGCTGCGGCGCAAGCCCCGCCGCGTTCGATGCCGACAGCCGCGCCCGCGCCGATGGCAAGTGCGCCCGTGGCAAGCGCACCTCCGCAAACGGCAAGCACGCCGACTTATTATGCGCCGGCCGGGCCCGCGGTCGCGGGAACCTTGCCGCCCATCGGCGGGGATTCCAGTGCGGCGCCCGCGCGGCCCGCGCGTCCCGCGCGGAAAGCCCACAAGGACGACGACGGCTGGCTCGATGGCATTTTCTAGAGCGCAATCCGGAAAAGTGTGCAGCGGTTTTCCGTCAGATTGCGCGAAGATCAAGAGAATCTGGAGCATGATCCGATTTAATGAAATCGGATCACGCTCCAGAGCCGGGTTTCGGGCGGCGCTGATTGCGGCGCTTTCACTTACGCCGCTTGTCGCGCACGCCGAAGACCCGAAGGCCTTCCAGTTCGCATTGCAGAACGGCATGCAAATTGTGGTGATCCCCGATCACCGCGCGCCCGTGGTCACGCAGATGCTGTGGTTCCGCGTCGGCGCCGATGATGATCCGCGCGGGCTTGGCGGCATGGCCCATTTCTTCGAGCACATGATGTTCCGCGGCACGCCGTCGGTGCCCAACGACCAGTTCGCGCAAACCGTGGCGCGCAATGGCGGCGAGGACAACGCGTTCACCACGCATGATTACACCGCGTTCTACGAACAGATCGCCAAGGACCGGCTTCGCATCGTCATGGGGCTTGAGGCCGACCGCATGGCGAACCTCGATCTTTCCGATTCCAATGTGCGCACCGAGCGCGACGTGGTGATGGAAGAGCGCCGCATGCGCATCGACAACAATCCGCAGGCGATGGCGCATGAGCAGATGGAAGCAGCACTTCATCTCACCCATCCCTACGGGCGGCCCGTGATCGGCTGGCCCGACGAGATCCGCCGCATCGGCCGCGCCGAGGCGCAGGAATTCTACGAGCATCATTACGCGCCCAACAATTGCATCCTCGTGGTCGCGGGCGATGTCACGCGCGATGAAGTGCGCGCCGCCGCCGAAGCCGAATATGGCAAGCTGCCCGCGCGCGAGCTCGCCCCGCGCGCCGAATTCGCGCAAGCCCCGCGCATGGCCGAAACGCGCATGACCATCATGCGTCCCGATGTGACGGTGCCGGTGTTCGAGCGCATCTATCGCGTCGTCAGCTACACCGAAGCCAAGCCCGGTCAGGCCGAGGCGCTGGAAACGCTGGCGCAACTCTTGGGCGGCGACGCCACCGGCGCGCTCTATCGCAAGCTCGTCGTGGAAGACAAGCTCGCGTCTGACGCGGGCGTTTCCTATGACGGTTATGCGCGCGACGCTGGCGAGTTCACGATCTATGCCGTGCCGCGCCCCGGCGTGCGGCTGGAGCGGCTGGAAGCCGCCGCCAACGCGATCATCCGCTATTATCAAACCCATCCGCCCAAGGCGTCCGATCTCGAACGCGCCAAAACGCAGCTTGTCGCCGACGCCACCTATCAGCGCGACAGCCAATATGCGCTGGCGATCCGCTTACGGTCAGGCGCTCGTCATCGGGCTCACCGTCGATGATGTGGAGGAATGGCCCGACCGTATCCGCGCCGTTACCGCCGCACAGGTCGAAAAGGCGGCGGCCAACGATCTGAAAATCATCGAGGCGGTGAGCGCCTATCTCGAACCGGGGAAGACGCCATGAAGCGCGTTCTTCTCGCAGCACTTTTCCTGCTCGTGCCGCTCGCACCGGCCTTCGCCGTCGATGTGCAATCGATGCACCCCGCCAAAGGCGAGGATGTGTGGTACGTCGAGGACCACACCGTTCCGATGATCGCGGTTTCGGCGGCGTTTCCGGCCGGTTCCGCCTACGATCCCGATGGAAAGGACGGCCTTGCCGCGTTCGCCGCAGCCCTGATGGACGAGGGCGCGGGCGCCATGCGCTCCACCGCCTTCCAGACCGCGCTCAGCAACCGCGCCATCCGCTTCAGCGCGTCGCCCGGCCGCGATTATCTCGTCGTCACCATGGTCACGCTTTCGAGCAACGCGAAAGAAGCGTTCAAGCTGATGGGCATGGCGCTTTCCAAGCCGCGCTTCGACGACGACGCGATTGCGCGTGTGCGCGCGCAGATATTGTCGTCGCTGAAGCAGGATGACGAAGACCCCGATGCCGTCGCCGCCAAGGGATTCTTCAAGCTGTTCTTCGCGGGCCATCCTTACGGCCACAATGTCGATGGCGACGAGCAGACCATCGCCGCGATCGATGCGGGCGATCTGAAATCCTTCGCCGCGTCGCATTGGGTGCGCGCGGGCCTGAAGATTTCCGTCTCCGGCGATGTCGATCCGGCCACGCTCAAAACGCTGCTGGCAAGCGCGTTCGGCGCGCTGACCACCAATGCGCCCACGCCACCGCCCGCCGTCACACATATGGGTGCTGTGGGCGTGCATGTGATCCCCATGGATGTGCCGCAGCCCACCGCCATGTTCGGCCTTCCCGGAATCCTGCGCGCCGACCGCGATTTCATTCCCGCCTACGTCGCCAATTACATTCTCGGCGGCGGCGGATTTTCCTCGCGCCTGACGCAAGACGTTCGCGTGGCGCGCGGGCTGACCTACGACATCGACACATCGCTCGATCCCTATCGCAAGGGCGGGCTGGTGATCGGGCAGGTGGCGTCGAAGAAACAAAGCATGCGCCAGACCATCGATGTGGTGCGCGCCACGATGAAAAAATTCGCTGCCGAAGGCCCGACCGACAAGGAACTGGCCGACGCGAAAACCTATCTCACCGGCTCGTTTCCGCTATCGTTCAGTTCCAATGTCGGCATCGCGGCCCAGCTTAACGCCTTCCAGATGGCGGGCCTGCCGGTCGATTATGTCGAAAAGCGCAACGGCCTCATCAATGCGGTGACGCGCGACGACGTGAAACGCGCCGCCAAGCGGCTTTTCAATCCCGCGCGGCTGACGGTGGTGATCGCGGGCAGCCTTCCGGGCGGAAAAACCCACTGATTTTCCGCTCTAGGCTGAATTATCAAACAACGTCATGGCCGGCCTTGTGCCGGCCACCCATAACCTCCGTCTAAAAGGGTGTTCATGGGTCGCCGGGACAAGCCCGGCGATGACGAATTTTCATTCAATCCAATTCCAAAGAACTCTAAACTTCCCCCATGACCACAGACTCGCAACCCTTTACCGTTTCGCTGGCTCTCGCGCTGGAAGGCGCGGGTGCTGCCGACGCGCAGCCTCTATCAAAGCGCGCTTGCCGAAGCCGAAACCGCTGTTGCCGATTTGCGCGAGGCCTACGCGAAGAACACGCTCGAACTCCTGCACATTCCCGAGCGGCGCGACGATCTGGACGCAGCGGCAGACGCAGCCGCCAAACTCAGCCAGAACACATCCGACATCTGCATCCTTGGCATCGGCGGATCGAGCCTGGGCGGGCAGGCGCTCGCCGAACTCATCCCCTTCGGCGCGGCGAAGAAACCGCGCGTGCATTTCTTCGCCAATCCCGATCCGATCACCTTCGATGCAGCACTTTCCATCGCTCGAACTGAAATCGACGCGCTTCGTCTCTATCTCCAAATCCGGCGGCACGGCCGAAACGCTGATGCAGACGCTCGCCGCCGCCGACGCAATCGAGAAAGCGGGCGGCGGAAAATATCTCAAGCAGCATTTCCTCTGCATCACGGAAGCAAAGCCGAGTCCGTTGCGCAAATTCGCCGAAAGCATCGGTGCGCCCACGCTCGAACATCCCTCCGGCGTCGGCGGGCGCTATTCGGTGTTGACGGTCGTGGGATTGTTGCCCGCGCTGCTGATGGGCCTCGACGCGCGCGCGATCCGCGAAGGTGCCGAACGCCACGTTGCAGCAAATGCTGAACGGCAAATCGCACGCCCCATCGGGTGCGGCACTGCATCACGCGCTGCGTTCCCGCGAAACCGTGTTGTGGTGTTATGCCGACGCGCTGAAAACCTTCGGCCCATGGTGGCGGCAATTGTGGGCGGAGAGTTTGGGCAAGGACGGCAAGGGCTCCACGCCCGTGTCCGCGCTCGGCCCCGTCGATCAGCACAGCCAGTTGCAACTTTTCCTCGACGGGCCGGGCGGGGCGCTGTTCACCATTCTCTCGACCGACACGAAAAACACAGGTCCCAAAATTTCGCGCGAACGCGCAGCCCCCCTCGGCCTCGATTATCTCGGTGACAAAACGCTGGGCGATCTCGTCGCGGTCGAAGCGCGCGCGACAGCGGAAACGCTGCACAAGCGCGGGCGTCCCGTGCGCCAAATCCACATTCCGCAAATCAACGAACACGGCATCGGCGCGTTGTTCATGCACTTCATGCTCGAAACCATCATCATGGGCCGATTGATGCGCGTCGATCCGTTCGATCAGCCCGCTGTGGAAGAGGGCAAGGTGCTGGCGCGACGCTATCTCGAAGCGGAACACGAATGAAAATCCGCCGCCTCACCGAAGGCACCATCAACCGCATCGCCGCGGGCGAAGTGGTGGAGCGCCCCGCGAGTGCGGCGAAGGAATTGATCGAGAACGCGCTCGATGCGGGTGCCTCGCGCATCGATATTATGGCGTCCAATGGCGGCGCGGATTTGATCGCCGTCGAAGACAATGGCGAAGGCATGGGTGCGGACGATCTCTTGCTCGCCGTGGAGCGCCACGCGACATCGAAACTTCCCGAAGACGATCTCTCCCACATCGCAACGCTCGGCTTTCGCGGCGAGGCGTTGCCCTCCATCGGCGCGGTTGCGCGGTTGGCAATCGCCAGCCGCACGGCGCAAATCGCGATGCGCATGAAATCCACGTCGATGGCGGGCATGTCAGCGGCCCCAAACCCGCGGGCTTTCTCGCCAGCGGACAATCCGGCACGCGCGTCGAAGTGCGCGAGCTTTTCTTCGCCACGCCCGCGCGCTTGAAATTTCTCAAATCCTCGCGCTCCGAAGATTTGGCAACGAGCCGATATCGTCAAGCGCCTCGCCATGGCGCGGCCCGATGTTGCGTTCACCCTCACGCTCGATGGCCGACGCACGCTCGATCTGGCATCCGAAGGCGATCTCTTCGAAGGCCGCTTGCCGCGCCTTTCGCGCATCATGGGCAAGGAATTCGCGGAGAATGCCGCGCGCGTGGAAATCGCGCGCGAAGGCGTGCGCGTGTCGGGCTTTGCGGGCCTTCCGACTTACAACCGCGCCAATGCGCAGATGCAATTCCTGTTCGTGAATGGCCGCCCCGTGCGCGACAAATTGCTGATCGGTGCCGTGCGCGGGGCCTACGCGGATTTCTCTGGCGCGCGACCGCCACCCGGCACTCGCTCTGTTCCTCGATTGCGATCCCGCCTTTGTCGATGTGAATGTGCATCCCGCCAAAACCGAAGTGCGCTTCCGCGATGCGGGGCTGGTGCGCGGATTGATCGTGTCCTCGCTTAAGTCCGCACTCGCCGATGCGGGCCATCGCGCGTCCACCACGGTTGCGGGCGCGGCGCTCGCGTCGCTGCGTCCGCATTCAAATTTCACTTATTCTCAACCGCTCCCCTCGCCGGGCATGATGGACAGCGCGCGCGAATTCCACACGCCGCTCTTTTCCGGCGAACGCTCCGCCCGCGTCGAGGAAGCGCCCGCCGAGACAATCGAAACGCCGCTGGGCGCCGCGCGCGCGCAACTCCACGAAACCTATATCGTGGCGCAAACCGCGGACGGCATCGTGATTGTCGATCAGCATGCAGCCCATGAACGCCTCGTCTATGAGCGCATGAAGCATGCGATGGACAATGGCGGCGTCGCGCGCCAGCCGCTGCTCATTCCCGAAGTGGTGGAACTCGATCCCGCGGAAGTGGAGCGCGTGTCCGCCCGCGCGGGCGAACTCGCCGAACTCGGGCTTGTCGTCGAACCTTTCGGGCCCGACGCAGTGATGGTGCGCGAAGTGCCCGCCATGCTCGGCCAGATGGATGTGAAGGCGATGCTGCGCGATCTGGCCGACGACATCGCCGAAACCGGCAACGCGCTGTCGCTGAAAGAACGCCTCGAAGAAGTCGCAAGCACGCTCGCCTGTCACACATCCGTGCGTGCGGGCCGCCGCCTCAATGCCGAGGAAATGAACGCGCTGCTCCGCGAGATGGAAGCCACGCCCCATTCCGGCCAGTGCAATCACGGGCGTCCGACTTATGTGGAGCTGAAACTTTCCGATATCGAGCGGCTGTTCGGGCGGCGCTAGATACTCTCGGTGTCATCCCCGGCGAACGCGAACGAAGTTCGCGTGAGGGAAGGGGACCCAGGTATCGATGTTTTCTCTTCGATAAAAAGTTGAACTCAGACCCGTTTGGCGAGATTACGCAGGCTTGGATACCTGGGTCCCCTTCCCTCGGCCTTCGGCCTCGCCGGGGATGACAATTTTTTGTATCTAAAGCGCGCGAAGAATGGCCACTCGTGTTTCACCATAAACGCGCTCATCGAGCGTTTCGAATCCGTCTGCGTCTGGTTTTTCATCCTCCGCGCATTCCGCAATTAGGATGGCGTTGGGCGAAAGCCATCCACCACCGCGCAAGCTCTTCAGCGCAGGTGCCAGCAAATTCTTGCGATAGGGCGGATCGAGGAACACGAAATCGAACGGCCCACCCGCCGACATCGGGCCCAAATCCGTCGCGTCGCGCCGCCAGATTTTCGTGACACCGGTCAACGCCAGCGCCTCCACATTCTGCCGGATCAGCGCGCGGCTTTCCGCGGCATCCTCCACGAACAGGCAGAACGACGCCCCGCGCGAAATCGCCTCGATGCCCATCGCACCCGTTCCCGCGAACAGATCGGCCACGCGCGCGCCCGAAAGTGCCGCGCCATATTCATTATGCGCGAGGATGTTGAAGATCGCCTGGCGCACTTTGTCCGATGTCGGCCGCACGCGATTGTCCGAAGGCGCCGCCAGCGCCCGCCCGCTCAAATTTCCGCCTGTTACGCGCATATCGCGGCGGACCCTAGCGGCGGCGCGCGCCAGAGGCTATAGCGGCGTTATGGCGCGCATCGCTTTGGCATTGCTGTTGCTGCTGGCCGGGACTTGCCTCGCGCAAGCGGGCGAGGTGCAGGCCCGCCTCATCGCCGAGCGCGGCGAGATCGCGCCGGGGCAAACCGTCACCATCGCGCTTGAAGAAAACATCGCGCCTGGCTGGCACACCTACTGGATTAATCCCGGCGACGCGGGCGCGCCGACGAGCATCGACTGGTCGCTGCCGCCGGGCTGGCGCGCCGGCGCGATTGCATGGCCGTATCCCAAGCGCCTGCCCATCGGTCCCCTTATGGATTACGGCTATGAGGCAAATGTCTGGTTGCTGGTCAAACTCACGGCACCCACCGATGCGAAGGCCGGTCTTGTTGTTCTGAACGCGCATGCGAACTGGCTCGTCTGCAAAGAGGTCTGCATTCCCGAAGACGCGCAATTGTCGCTGCCGATCACGATAGGCGAGGGCACAGCGCCTTACGCAACAATCAAGGACGAATTCGATGCCGCGCGCGCGAAATTGCCGATCCCATCGCCATGGCCCGCCACGTTCAAAAATGGCGCGGTGCTCGATCTGTTCATCGCGTCGCCCGCATTGGCCGCAGCCAAACCGAAAGACGTCGCATTTTTTCCGTATACGGAAGATATGATCGCGGGCACCGCGCCGCAGAGCATGGCGCTTGCAAAGAACGGCGTGGGCTTGCGCCTCGCGGCCGGTCCCAAACTGAAAAACGCGCTCAATGGCGTGCTGGTGCTGAACGATTCCGATGGTTCGGTGCGCGCGCTGGACGTCAAGGCCGTGCCCGGCCCCGTTCCTGCTTTGCAATTCAACACGAGTGACGAACTCGGCCTCGCGCTCGCGCTCGTCTTCGCGCTGATCGGCGGATTGATCCTCAATCTCATGCCTTGCGTGTTGCCGGTTTTGGCGATGAAGGCGCTCGCCGTCGCATCCAAAGCGGGCAAGGATCCGGGCGAAGCCGCGCGCGAAGGGCTCGCCTATGGCGCGGGCGCGATCCTGAGTTTCGCAGCACTCGGCGGTGCAGTGATTGCGTTGCGCGCGGGCGGCGATGCCATCGGCTGGGGCTTCCAGTTGCAGGAGCCTGTTGCGGTCGCCGCGTTCGCGCTGCTGATTTTCGCGGTCGGTTTGAATCTCTCCGGCGTTTACGAAATTCCCGCTGGCATCACCGGCGGCGACGCGCTGACACGCAAAGGCGGCGCTCTCGGCGCATTCTTCACCGGCGTGCTGGCGGTGGCGGTGGCCGCACCTTGCACAGCGCCGTTCATGGCGGCCGCGTTGGGTTACGCGCTGACGCAAAGTGCCGCCGCCGCGTTGCTCGTGTTCCTCGCACTGGGCATCGGCTTTGCCGCACCGTTCGTCTTGATCGGTTTGTCGCCGCCGCTGCTGCGCGCGCTGCCGAAGCCCGGTACCTGGATGATCCGTTTACGGAATATCCTCGCCATCCCCATGTACGCTGCCGCGATCTGGCTTCTCTGGGTGCTGGCGCAGGAAACGGGACGGCGCGGATTGCTGATTGCGTTGGCCGCGTTTGCCGCATTCGCCATCGGCGCATGGGCCTGGGGTGCGAGCCGCAACGCGCATTGGAAAAAGGCCGGAAGCATCATCGGCGTTGTGGGCCTGATCGCAGCGATTGCGGCGCTGCCATTCGCCCAAAGCGGCGCGCCGCCGAAAGCGGATTATTATGCGAGCGCCATTCCCTCCGAGCCCTATTCCGCCGCGCGCCTCACCGAATTGCGCGCGCAAAACCGCGCGGTGTTCATCAACGCGACGGCGGCGTGGTGCATCACCTGTCTCGTCAATGAGCGCGTGGCTTTTTCCGGCGATGCGGTGCGCGAAGCCTTCGCCAAAAAACAAGTTGCCTATCTGGTCGCCGACTGGACGAACCGCAATCCCGAAATCACGGCACTTCTCGCAGCGCATGGCCGCTCCGGCGTGCCGCTTTATCTCTATTACGCGCGCGGCGGCGGCGCGGCGAAGGTTCTGCCGCAAATTCTCACGCAAAGCGAATTAATCGAAGCGATAGGCGGATAGGGCGATATTTTGCGAGCCTCACCCTTCGACAAGCTCAGGGTGAGGGATAACGTAACCCCCTCATGCTGAGCTTGTCGAAGCATGAGGTTCATCTAACCCGCCGCGTGGCTGCCGCTCAGATAGCTGTGCGTGCCCAGATGATGCACGCGGTCGCTCGCCAGCACATCGCCCGGCCTGTAATTCGCGCCCGTTGCGAGCTTCTTATAAAGTGCCGAGAAATCCTTGTACGTTTCGGCAAACAATTCCTCGAACGACGAAATGATGAAATAGCTCTCCTGAAAATCGTCGATGCGGTAATCGGTGCGCATTACGCGCTCCAGATCAAAATGGATGCGGTTGGGCGAGGGGCTTTCGACCGCGTAAACCGATTCCGCCGCACTCGACACGATGCCCGAACCATAAATGCGCAAGCCCACTGGCGCTTCGATCAGCCCGAATTCCACCGTGTACCAATAGAGCCGCGCGAGATTTTTCAGCGCGCCGAATTCGGCCAGCGCGCGCAATCCGCCCTTGCCGTAAGCCTGCATGTAATCGGCGAACACGGGATGCGCCAGCATCGGCGCGTGCCCGAACACATCGTGGAACACATCAGGTTCCTCGATGTAATCGAGTTGTTCGGGCTTTCGGATGAATTGGCCGGCCGGAAAGCGCCGGTTCGCCAGATGCTCGAAAAAAATCTCGTCGGGCACCAGCGCCGGCACCGCCACGATGCGCCAGCCGGTGAGTTTTTCCAGACCATCCGAAAGCCGTTCGAAATCGGGAATGGCGTCGGGAACGAGCTTCAGCTTCGCCAACCCATCGAGAAATTCCGCGCAAGCCCGTCCCGGCAAAAGCGCCGCCTGCCGCGCAAAAAGCGTGCGCCACACGCCATGCTCGGCGGCACCGTAATGCTCCCAATGCTGCTCAATCGTGAAATCGGCGCGGATTTCGGGGTGGCGGCGCTTGAGGTCGGACAGGCTTTGCATTCCGTGATTAGAATTCCGCGCCGCCCCGCTGTAAAGCGGCGTCAAATGTTGCAAAAAGCCCGCCCGCGCGGCATGGCTGTTGCGGACGCGCCGCGCAAATGGCAACCCCATTGCGGCGGGCGAGGCGTATGGTGTCGCCGTTTTTGAGGATCAAGGACGATGAGCGTATTCGAGTCGCGGGAATTCGATGGCCATGAAGCGGTCGCCTTTTTTAACGACAAGGCTTCCGGCCTCAACGCCATCATCGCGATTCATTCCACCGCACTCGGCCCTGCCTGCGGCGGCACGCGCTTTTATCCGTACACGGATGGAGAGGCCGCGCTCACCGATGCGCTGCGGCTTTCGCGCGGCATGAGCTACAAGAGCGCGATTGCCGATCTGCCGCTCGGCGGCGGCAAGGCCGTCATCATCGGCGATCCTTCGCGCGACAAAACCGATGCGCGCCTGCTCGCTTACGCCGATGCGATCAATGCGCTCGGCGGGCGCTACATCACGGCAATGGATGTCGGCGTTCTGCCCGCGGACATGCCGGTGATCGCGCGCGGAACGAAACACATCGCGGGTTACGATCAGCCCGGCAAACCGGGTGGGGATTCCGGCCCGCCTACGGCACTCGGCGTTTTCGTCGGGCTGAAAGCGGCGGCGAAGCATCGCCTCGGCGCGGATAGTGCCAAGGGCTTGACCATCGCCATTCAGGGTTTGGGCAAGGTCGGAATGAATCTGGTGAAACGCCTACACGATGAAGGTGCGAAGCTGATCGTCAGCGATGTGAACGCGGAAAATGTGAGAAGGGCCGTCGATGCTTTCGGCGCGCGCGCGATTTCGCCCGATGAAATCGTCACATGCGAATGCGATGTGCTTTCGCCCAATGCGCTGGGCGCGATTTTGAACGAGCAAACGATTCCGAAATTAAAAGCGCGTGTGGTCGCCGGTGCGGCCAACAACCAGCTTGCGCGCGACGGCGACGGCGCGATGCTTGCCGCGCGCGATATTCTCTATGCGCCGGATTACGTCATCAATGGCGGCGGCATCATCCGCGTGGCGGGCCAGATTTTCGAATGGAGCGAAGCGGAGATCGAGCGCCGCGTGCTCGCCATCGCGCCAACGCTCACGAAAATCTTCGCGCGCGCGGCGGCCGAGAACGCGCCCACCAATGCGATCGCCGACCGCATCGCCGACGAGCGCATGGCGAAAGGCAACGCGGCAAAGGCGGCGGAATGATCGCGCTGTCGCATCCGGAGAAGATTTTATGGCCCGCGGCTGCGCCCGATCCTGCCTTCACCAAGCGCGATTTGGCCGCGCATTACGAAGCGTTCGCTGCGCGCATCTTGCCGCATATCGCGGGCCGGCCGATTTCGCTGGTGCGCGCGCCCGATGGCATCAATGGCGCGAAATTTTTCCAGCGTCATGCGGGCAAGCAGGCGATCAAATCGCGGCCGATCAAGATCAAGGGCGAGGTGAAGCCTTATCTTGCGATTGACGATGTCGAAGGGCTGATGAGACTGGCGCAGGCCGATGTTCTGGAAATCCATCCCTGGGGCTCGAAAAAGAATGCGCCCGATGTGCCAGAGCGCATCATCATCGATCTCGATCCCGCGCCCGGTCTGGATTTCGATGCGGTGATCGCGGCGGCGAAGGAAATGGGCGAGCGTTTGCGCGCCGTTGGTCTCGAACCCTTCGTAAAAACCACCGGCGGCAAGGGGCTGCATGTGGTGGCCGCCGTGAAGGGCGGGCGCAAAGCGCTTGGCTGGAACGCGGTGAAGGAATTTTCCCATCTGATTTGCGTGCAAATGGAGCGCGACAATCCACGCGTCTACACCACAGCGATGGCAAAGCGCGCGCGCAGCGGAAAAATCTTTCTCGATTATCTGCGCAATGACCGTACGGCCACGGCCGTGGCGCCCTGGTCGCCGCGCGCTCGCCCGCATGCGCCCGTCGCCACGCCGCTCGAATGGAAGCAATTGCGCAAGGGCCTCGATCCGCTTTCCTTCACGCTGCGCACCGCGCACGGCCTTCTGAAGCGCGCCGATCCGTGGGCGGATTTGGCGGCGTCCGCGCGCGGCCTTGAAGCGGCGCGGAAGAAACTGGAGAGAGCCACATGATCCGCAAATTGAAATCCGGCGAGTACCGGCTCTATTCGCGCAAGAAGAATCCGAAAACGGGCAAGCGCCGCAACCTCGGAACATTCTCCACCCGCGCGGCGGCGGAAAAGCACGAGCGCGAGGTGCAGTATTTCAAGCGGCGGTGAGGGGGATTCGTGGATGGCTTGCCATGCGTAGCTCGCGGCGAAGGCTGGCTTGCCAAGGCGAAGCCGCGCGAACCCGCCACAGACCCGTCTTCGCGCTGACGCGCTTCGCCGTGGCAGTCTCCGCCGCTGCGCGGCGAAGACTGGTGCCGGAGGAGAGAATTGAACTCTCGACCTACCCCTTACCAAGGGGTTGCGCTACCACTACGCTACTCCGGCGCACCACCCGGCTCAAACGCCGGGCCGGGTGCTATAACCCACCGGCCCGATGAGGGAAAGGCCATGCGATCATCTGCCCGCAAGGACCGGCTGGCGGCCGCTTTGCGCGAGAATCTCAAGCGCCGCAAGGCCCGCACCCGCGCCCTGAAAGAGGCCCCGAAGCCCGCGCCCGCCACCGCCGCGCCGCCGCCCGATCCCCGCCCGGATTTGGCCCCGAAGCCCCGCTAGTTTCCTTCTCGCAACCGCGGCGCACGCGCGCTACAACGGGCCAACACCCGTGTGAGGGGATATGGATCGCATTCGCATACGAGGCGGCGCCCGGCTGAAGGGCGAGATACCCATCAGCGGCGCCAAGAACGCGGCGCTGCCGCTGATGGCCGCATGCCTGCTCGCGGGCGAGCGGCTGACGCTGACCAATGTGCCGTGGCTCGCGGATGTGGCCTTCATGGCCGAGCTGCTGCGCGGGTTTGGCGTGGAAACATCCTATGTGCGCGGCCCGCGCATTTCCGAGCGCGGCACGATGACGCTGAACGCCGCCAATCTTTCCGGCACCACGGCGGAATACGACATCGTGCGCAAGATGCGCGCGAGTTTTCTGGTGCTGGGTCCGCTGCTGGCGCGCGAGGGCCACGCCAGGGTTTCGCTGCCCGGCGGTTGCGCCATCGGCGCGCGGCCGGTCGATCTGCATCTGCGCGCGTTCGAGGCGCTGGGCGCGCGCGTCGATCTTGAAGACGGCTATGTCATCGCCAGCGCCAATGGCGGGCTGAAGGGCGGAACGATCGAATTTCCGCTCGTCTCGGTGGGCGCGACGGAAAACGCGCTGATGGCCGCCACGCTGGCACGCGGCGAAACGCACATTATAAATGCCGCGCGCGAGCCGGAGATCGACGATCTCGGCCGCTGCCTGATCGCGATGGGCGCGAGGATTTCCGGGCTCGGCACATCCGAAATCCACATCGAAGGCGTGAACGCGCTGCACGAGGCCACCCATTCCGTGCTGCCCGACCGCATCGAAACCGGCACCTATGCGATGGCGGCGGCGATTGCCGGCGGCGAGATCGAACTCATCGGAACGCGCAGCGAATTGATCGGCGCCGTGGTGCCGCTGCTGCAGCGCGTCGGTACCGAAATCACCGACACCAATCGCGGTATCGCGGTGCACAGGAATGGCGTGCGCCCCATCGCGGTGGATGTCACGACCGCGCCGTTCCCCGGTTTTCCGACCGATCTTCAGGCGCAATTCATGGCGCTGATGGCGACGGCCGAAGGCACCTCGCATATAAAGGAAACGATTTTCGAGAATCGTTTCATGCATGTGCCGGAGCTTTTGCGCATGGGCGCGGATATTCGGGTGGAAGGCGATCTCGCCGTTGTGCGCGGTGTGGAGCGGCTGAAGGGCGCGCCCGTGATGGCGACCGATCTGCGCGCGAGCGTCAGCCTTGTGCTTGCGGGGCTGGCGGCGGAAGGCGAAACCATCGTCAACCGCGTCTATCATCTGGATCGCGGCTTCGAGCGGCTGGAGGAAAAACTTTCCGCCGTCGGCGCCGATATCGAGCGGATCGCCGGATGAGCGCGCTGGTATTGGCCGCGGAGGATGCCGAAGACCTCCAGATTATTTCCGCGCGTTTGCAGGATGCCGTAGCGCAGATCAAGGATTTCGTGTGGCTGCCGAAAGCGCGGCGCTTTGCGGCGCTGTTCAACCGCTTCAAATGGGAAAGCGGGCAGGGCCTTCGCGTGCGTTCGGGATTGCATTTCGACGGCGTGTTGTCGGTGAAGGCGAACAATCTCAAACGCGGCGATCCCGATGGCGTGGTGTCGCTGCTGGCCATCGCGTTCACGCCGAAAGGCGGCGAAGATCCCGGCGGCACGATCGAACTCGTATTCTCCGGCGGCGGCGCGATCCGGCTGGACGTCGAGTGCATCGATGCGGGGCTGAGGGATTTGGGCAGCGAGTGGGCCGCGCGCGGCCGCCCGCTGCATGAGGCGTGATATGGCGATGCGGCTTGATGCGCGCGCGCCCGATTTCGACAGCGCGTTTGCGGCGCTGATTTCGGCGAAACGCGAAACAGAAGACGATGTGGCCGCAATCGTGCGCGCCATCATCGCGGACGTGCGCGCGCGCGGCGATGCGGCGCTGATCGAACTCTCGAAGCGTTTCGATAAAGTGGAATTGACGCCCGAAACGTTGCGCATTTCCGCCGACGAAATCGCCGCCGCCGAACGCGAATGTTCCAAAGCGGCGCTGGATGCGCTGGATGTGGCCGCAAAGCGCATCGAAACCTATCACCGCCGCCAATTGCCGAAGGATGACAGCTTCACCGACGACACCGGTGCGACCTTGGGCTGGCGCTGGACGGCATTGGATAGCGTTGGATTGTATGTTCCCGGCGGCACGGCGAGCTATCCCAGTTCGGTATTGATGAACGCGGTGCCGGCGCGCGTGGCGGGTGTGGCGCGCATTGTGATGGTGACACCGGCCAGCGGCGGAAAGATCAATCCGCTGACACTGGCGGCGGCAAAGCGCGCGGGCGTCAGCGAAATCTATCGCATCGGCGGCGCGCAGGCGATTGCGGCCCTTGCCTATGGAACCAAAACCATCGCGCCGGTCGATAAGATTGTCGGGCCGGGAAATGCCTATGTCGCCGCCGCCAAACGCGAAGTGTTCGGCGCGGTCGGAATCGATTCCGTGGCGGGGCCTTCGGAAATCCTCGTCATCGCGGACGCGAAAAACAATCCCGACTGGATCGCCGCCGATCTGCTGTCACAAGCCGAACACGACACATCTTCGCAAAGCATCCTGATAACCGATGATGCGAATTTCGCGGCGCAGGTCGAAGACGCCATCGCGCGCGCACTCGCCACACTTCCGCGCAAAGCCATCGCCGCCGCAAGCTGGGCCGACAATGGCGCGATCATTCTGGTCGCCAAATTGGAGGATGCAGCGGCCCTCGCGGACCGCATCGCACCGGAACATCTCGAAATCGCAACCGAAAATCCGCGCGAATTGCTCGCGCGCGTGCGCCATGCGGGCGCGATCTTTCTCGGCCGCCACACGCCCGAAGCGATGGGCGATTACATCGCGGGGCCGAACCACGTTCTGCCCACCGCGCGCACGGCGCGTTTTTCCTCCGGCCTCTCCGCGCTCGATTTCCTCAAGCGCACGACGCTGCTGTCCTGCGAGCCGCGCACCATCGCAGAGCTTGGCCCCGCCGCCATCGCGCTGGCCGAAGCCGAGGGGCTCGACGCGCATGCGCGCTCCATCGCCCACCGCCTCAATCTCAAAAGCCGGTGACGATGGACGAAATCTCGCGCTTCCGTCTTGTTGCCATCGAGCTTGACGAGGAAAGCGTCGTCCGCCGCACGCGCGAGATCGAGCAGGAACGCGAAATCGCCATCTACGATCTTCTCGAAGGCAACAGCTTCGTGCCGAATGGTTCGCATGGCGGTCCTTACAAGCTGATACTCAGCACGTCGGAAGGCCGCCTCGTCTTCGACATCCGCATGGAAGACGGCGCGGAGCATGGTCGCATCATTCTCTCGCTCACGCCGTTTCGTCGCATCATCAAGGATTATTTTCTCGTCTGCGAAAGCTATTTCAAGGCGATCCGCACCGCACCGCCATCGCAGATCGAAGCGCTCGACATGGGCCGCAGAGGTTTGCACGACGAAGGATCGAAGCTGCTGCAGGAGCGCCTCGCCGGAAAGATCGAACTCGATTTTCCGACCGCGCGGCGGCTTTTCACCCTCATCGGCGTGTTGCATCTGAAGGGCTGAGGCGATGCGCGGCCCCCATGGCGAGGAACTGCCCGGCGCGGTTCTCTTCGCCTGCACGCAGAATGCGGTCAGAAGCCCGATGGCGGCGGCACTCATGCGCCATCTGTTCGGAAAATTCGTCTATGTGGAATCGGCGGGCGCGCGGCCCGGCACGCTCGATCCGCTGGCGGTGGAAGTGATGGAAGAACTCGGCATCGAGATCGCAAAGCACAAGCCGAAGAGTTTCGAGGATCTGGAAGACGGTTCCTTCGATCTGGTGATTACGCTGTCGCCCGAAGCGCAGCACAAGGCGATGGAACTCACGCGCACGTCCGCCGCCGAAGTGGAATATTGGCCGATCCACGATCCCACGATCTTCGAAGGCTCGCGCGAGCAGCGCCTTTTCGCCTATCGCGAAATCCGCGACGAGCTTATGCGGCGCATTCAGGCGCGGTTTTCGGTGGAGCGCGCGGGGGATGTGTGAAACGCGGAGACCGTTTGCTTCCCGCGTCCAATGGTTATAGCCTGTGGAGCAATCCAAGCCTCGCGAGGGTGCCATTCGCAATTCTTCTCGAATGCTGATCGTTTTGTGCATTGCCGGCCTGGTTCCGGCGATTGCGCGCGCCACTCCGCTGCAAGATGGCGCAACGGCCTATAGTCAAGGCAATTATGCGGAAGCGATGGCCGATTTGCTTCCCGTCGCCAATGGCGGCGATGCGCTCGCGCAGATCATCGTCGGCGGCATGTATGCGAAGGGGCAAGGTGTTCCCGAGGACGATGTGGAGGCCGTGCGGTGGTTTCGCCTTTCGGCCGATCAGGGAAACGCGGACGGGCAAGCCGCTCTGGCGACCGTCTATCAAGCGGGCATCGGGGTGACGCGGGATTATGCCGAGGCGATGCGCTGGTTCCAGGCCGCCGCGGCGCAGGGCAACAGCAGCGCTCAAGACGGCCTCGGGATAATGTACGAATACGGCGAAGGCGTCGCTATCGACAAGAATGCGGCGCTTGGCTGGTATCAACTCGCCGCCGCCCAGGGCGATGCCGATGCGGCCAAAGCGGTCGAACGGCTCACGCAATCCAACGGCAATTGATCGCTCCGGTTTTCGGTGGCTGGGATGTGTGAAGAGCGGCCGGTGCCGCCTGCACGGAAGCGAATATCACTCCGCCGCGATCCGCGTGCCGCGCTGGAGGATTTGCAGGGCTTCGATAATAACGTCGGGATGCTTGCTGGCGAATTGAATATCGTAGCCGACGGGCTTGCCATCCTCGCCAATGTCGATGACGAGGTCCCGGTCGTCATGGACGATGTTATCGACCGACGCGCCCGGGCGCAGCTTGATGTACAAGCTGTCCGTGGCCGGATCGTAGTAAAACATATCGCTCATTCGACGAAATCCCGGTCCTTGAACACATTGTGGACGGTCTGTCCATCCGCAAGCGTCACGATCCGAATATACGCCTTCAATCGCTCGATGTAAGCCCAGTGCCGGATGCGTCCATTCGCTTGCTTTTCCGTGCGGATCGGGTGTGCGAGCGCCTGAATGATCTCATCCGAAACAATCCATCGGCGATCTGCCTTGTGGATGACCTGATTTTGATAATACCGCGTTCGCCAGAAAGGCGGCGGGGGCAGAGGTTCTGGTTCATCGATTGAAGCCATAATTGGCCGATTCCGGTCGGGAGTAACCGGCCGTGAGTACGGCATTTTCACTTCGTCTTCCACGGATTTGGCCGATTTTTTGGCCGATCTTTCCCCCGAAAAAATTCCCGCGCCTACCCCTTGAACACTAGGAATATAATCACATATCTCCCTCAGACGCCGAGAAAACGGGCCGACGATGACGTATTGAATCCGCCGCGAGGCCATACAGGGCAGGGTGCGAACTCGCGCGCATCCGCGTGGACGAAACGGTGCGGGGGTGGGGCGCACGCGCTTTCCGGAAAAAGCCTTTTCGATCCACAAAGCCCGGGGCGGTGCGATGGTGCATGTGGTTTCCCCGTAAAACGGGATTCGCCGTGCCTGCCGTAGCCTCGGCGAAGGCGGGCCTCGCGAGCCCGCTTTTTCGCAAGCGCGCCTGCGTTCCGTTTGGCTTGATTTTCATTGGTTAAAGTGCATTCTCCCGCCTGGTTTGAACCCCTTTGAGGCCCAATTGGCAAAAGAAGAACTTCTCGAATTCGAAGGCATTGTCAGCGAGCTTCTGCCCAACGCCACATTCCGCGTGAAGCTGCAGAACGAGCATGAGATCATCGCCCACACCGCGGGCAAGATGCGCAAGAACCGCATCCGCGTGCTGACCGGCGACAAGGTGATGGTGGAGATGACGCCCTATGACCTCACCAAGGGGCGGATCACCTATCGCTTCAAATAAATCCGGCCCGCTTCTCGTTCTGGCGAGCGAGAGTCCGCGGCGAAAGGCGCTGCTGGCGCAGGCCGGAGTCGCTCCAGATGCCATCGAGCCCGCCCGCATCGACGAGACGCCGCAAAAGGCCGAATTGCCGCGCCTTCATGCGCTGCGGTTGGCCGCGGCCAAGGCCGAGACGGCGGGGCGCGAATGGGCGGGTGGCCCTGCGATCATCCTCGCCGCCGATACGGTTGTAGCGCTGGGCCGTCGCATTCTGCCCAAAGCGGAGAGCGACGATCAGGTGCGTGCCTGTCTTGCGATGCTCTCCGGCCGCGCCCATCAGGTTATCACCGGCGTTGCCGCCCTTGCGCCGGACGGCCGCATCCGCACCCGCGCGGTCGTGACGCGCGTGTCATTCAAACTTCTGTCCACAGATGAAATCCAAACCTATCTCGCAAGCCGCGAAGGCATCGGCAAGGCGGGCGGCTATGCCATCCAGGGCCGCGCCGAAACTTTCGTGCGGCGCATCAATGGTTCCTGGTCGAATGTCGTGGGCCTCCCGCTGCTGGAAACCATCGCCCTGTTAAAAACGTGCGGATATCCGGTTTCGTGATATTCTGCCGGCGGTTGGCCATTACCGATTGAGATAATGAACAAGGAAGTCCTGATTAACGCAGGCGCGGGGGAAATTCGTGTCGCCATCGTGGAGGATGGGCGGTTGCAGGAGCTTTTCCTGGAACGCACCATCGGGCTCGAAGACGCGCCGAAGAAACGCAGCGGGCGCCACGGCCACAGCCTGATCGGCAACATCGTTCTCGGCCGCGTGCAGCGCGTACTGCCGGGAATGCAAGCCGCGTTTGTCGATGTGGGACTGGACCGCGCCGGATTCCTCGGCGCGCGAGAGGCGCGCTGCCTCGCCGATCTTCCCGGCTTCGATGAAGAGCGCACGCCCAAGATCAGCGATTGCGTGCACGAGGGCGAAGAGATCGTCGTGCAGGTGGTCAAGGATCCGATTGGGGAGAAAGGCGCGCGGCTTTCCGCCAACGTCACCATTCCCGGCCGCTTGCTGGTGATGGTTCCCAATCAAGCGGGGATCGCACTTTCGCGCCGCATCGAAGACGAAGAAGAACGTGCGCGGCTGATCGCGCTTGGTGAAGCCATGATCGCCGAAGCCAATGGCGCGCTTGTTCCGGGTGCGGGATTTATATTGAGGAGTGCCGCCATCGGCGCGGAGTTGCGCGACCTGAAGGAAGATGCCGAGCGGCTCGCCGAAACCTGGCGGCCGGTGATGGCGCGCCGCCAACAGGCGACATCGCCCGCCACGCTCTATCACGATCTTGATCCCGTCGAACGCACCATGCGCGATGAAGTGGACGCCGCAACAACGCGCGTGCTGATCGACGATGCCGAAGCGGCCGATGCCGCGCGCGCCTATTGCCGCCGCGCCATGCCGGATGCGGAAGACAAAATCGAGTTCTTCTCCGGCCCCGGTATGTTGTTCGACCTTTACGATCTGGATGATGAGATCGACCGGCTGGTGAGCCCCCGCGTGCCGCTGCCCTCCGGCGGCTGGATCACAATCGAAGGCACCGAAGCACTCACCGCGATTGACGTGAATTCCGGCAGCTTCACTGCCTCGACCGGCCTTGAAGAAACAAGCCTGAATGTGAACCTCGAAGCCGCCGACGAGATCGGCCGCCAATTGCGCCTGCGCGGTGTGGGCGGATTGATCGTCATCGATTTCATCCATCTCAACGAACCGGAAAATATTCAAAAGATTCTCGATGTGTTGAGCACAAGCCTTGCAAAAGACCGCACGCCCACGCAGATTTCCGGCATGTCCGAATTCGGCCTGGTGGAAATCACGCGCAAGCGCATCCGCGATCCGCTGGTGAAGTTGATGACCGAATGCTGCCGGCCCTGCGATGCGCATGGCCGCGTGCGCACGCGCGACAGCGTGGCGCTGGAAGTCTTGCGCCGGATCGAGCGTCAGGCGGTGGCCGCACCCGGCAAGCAGATCGTCGTGCGCGCGTCGCCGGAAATCATCCGCTGGATCGAGACGCATGACGATGAAGTGCGCACCAGCCTCGCGCGGCGCGGGGCCGCGCGCGTGGCGTTCGAGGCGCGGGACGAATATACGCGGGAAGGTTTCGATGTCGGCACCGCCGCCTGAAACGCGCAAATGCGCGCTCTGCGGCAAGCCGCAGGAACCGAAATTCCGGCCCTTCTGTTCGAAGCGCTGCGCGGATCTCGATCTCGGCCGCTGGCTGAACGGCGAATATGCCATCCCCGGCGCCCCCGCCGACCCGGATGGATCGGCCCGGCAGGGCGGCGAAGACGAGGGCTAAAGCTGCCCAAAACACCAGCCATGCACTGGGTTTAAGCCGCCAGCAAAGGCCGCCCGCCCGTACTAGACTTGGGCCAAGTCATTGCCTACAAAGCCCATCCTTTCGGGGCCTCCCCGGAATTTTCCGACGGTAAGCCCAGGTAGCTCAGTCGGTAGAGCAGCGGACTGAAAATCCGCGTGTCGGTGGTTCGATTCCGCCCCTGGGCACCACAAAATATAGGAAAATCAAGTAGTTATAGTGGTCCATATACGGAGCTATTTTCCTTTGCTTGACGCATCCGTCATTATAAAACTGTAGTGATTCCAAGTACTTATTAAGCAAGAAAATTCCCCGGCGCCACGGCGACGCCACGAACATGGGATTGGTTCAGGAAACGTCGATTTGATGGGCTATTTTGAAAAACCGACACGCGGACTGAAAGTTTTCATGTCGGTTTTGAGCAGCATCCGGGGGGGCGGCTTGATTTCGTTAAACCGTATAAAGCCATATAAAAACTATAGCTTCTCACGGTCTGTCAGAACCATCCCACTTCACAAAAGCCGTAGAAAGCGATATATTTTCTATTGCTTTAGACCGAAATGAGAAAGTCAGACCTTGCCCCGCCCTCTGTCCCTATCCTTCTTCAGCGCCCATCCGGTCTTCAGCCGGGCGGAATATGCGGCTGCCGTGGGGCGAAAGCCCAAGGACAAGGTCGTCACAACAATGCTCTTTCAACATATCCGCGCCGGGAACATACGCCGCCTTGCGCGCGGCGTTTTCGCGACCGTTCCCAAACATGCCGACAGTCGCACCTGGACAGTCGATCGCTTTGCTGCTGCCTCCAAGCTACGAACGGGTGCTGTCGTGGCTTATCACTCCGCTCTGGAACTTCACGGCTATGCCTACACCGACAGCCCTGAAGTGCAATTGATCGTTCCGGGTGAGCCCGGGCATCTTCAGGCAGCGGGCTTTTCGTGCCGGTTCGTCAAGCCGCCACGCGGATTTTCCCGTGCCAAAGACGTAACGGAGGTTGATCGCTTGGGATTGGCTGTGCCGGTGACCACGATCGAGCGCACAATCGTGGATGTCTTCGACCGCTATGATTTGGCGGGAGGCGCGGAAGAGCTGTTCAACTCGCTGAATCTTGTCGAGCGCGTCAACGCAGCCGCTCTCTTGCGCTCCGCCCGGACATTGAACAACGCCTTGGCCATCGGCGCGCTCGGCTTCTGGCTCGAAACCCAAAAAAATCGATTGGGCATATCCGGTGCAGCATTGGCCGGGTTTCACCGTCTGGCGCCCAAACAACTGCGTTATGCGCTTGGCACAAAGCCCGGCAACGGCAAGACCGCGCCGTCGTGGAACGTGATCCTGCCCGCAGGGATCGTGTCGCCCAGCTTTGAGGGTGCCTGATGGCGTCGCCGTCGCTTCAAACCTTGCAGCGGGTCGCGCAGGAGACGGGACACGATCCTGGCACGCTCGAAAAAGTGCTTCGCCTTTTGGACATACTTCAAGGCATCTCGCATGATCCGGTTCTATCCGGCCGGCTGGCGCTTAAAGGCGGAACCGCGCTCAATGTCTTTTATCTCCAATTGGATCGCCTATCGGTCGATATCGATCTCAACTATATAGGTGCGCTTGATCGCGACAAGATGCTGGCCGAAAGGCCGGAAATCGAAGCCGTGCTTAACAGGCTCCTGGCCGGGCAGGGCTACAAAGTGCGCCGTCAACCGTCCGAACATGCCGGCGGCAAGTGGGTGTCGCGGTTCGCCTCTGCGCTTGGTGGAAATTCCACGCTCGAGATCGACATCAATTTCATGGCACGCCTGCCGCTCTTCGGCGCGAACCGCATGTCGTCGCAGATTTTAGGCGGCGCCCAAGCGACCGACATTCTCGTTATCGATCGGCACGAAGTCATCGCCGGCAAGCTGGTGGCTTTATTCGATCGCCAGGCAGGTCGCGATCTATTCGATGCCCGCCGCATTGCCACTTTAAGCGATATCGATTGGCCGCTGGTCAAGGCTGCCGTGCTGGCAATAGGTGTGTGCAGCCGTTCTGATTGGCGCAAACGAACAATCGACGACATTGGTGTTGACGCCGATGAGTTGCGGCGGAATTTGAGCATCTGCCTTCAACGCGCGTATTTCGAGAATGCCGGCGGATTAGCGCGATGGATAGAGGAATCGATTGCGCTATGCCGCGAGCAGTACGCGTTTCTCTTCGATCTGACAACGAATGAGCAGAGATTTCTTGACGGCATTCTGGATCGCGGCGAGATCGCTGCGGTTCTATTGAACACGTCACCAGAACTCGAAATGCGCATCACGCAGATGCCAATGCTGGCCTGGAAGTGCCAGAACGTGAAGCGCCTTGCTAAGGCCGAATAGCGGGATCGCTCAAATGGAATGGATGCATATGACGACATGATATTGAGCCTGCAAATCCGCGAATTTGGATTTGCAGTGGCTACCATATGGATTTTAGGCGAACTCTTGGTGATGATCATGAACAGGACCTTGACGCTCATCTATGCTGCGCGTGATACCAAACATAACAATGCCGTTTTGCTCGCCAAATATCTCCTGGATCATGCCGACCATGGAGCAAGCGGCGCCCTTTCCAAGGAACCGCCGAAACCATGAGCACGCGCCTGCACACGCCGATCTGCGATCTTTTGAGCTGCGATTATCCGATCGTTCTTGCGGGCATGGGCGGCGTGGCCCGATCCGAGCTTGTGAGCGCGGTGACGCTGGCAGGCGGCTTCGGCTTCCTCGGCATGGTGCGGGAATCGCCCGAATTGATTTGTGCGGAGATCGCCGAGGTCCGTGCGGCGACGGATCGCAAATTCGGCGTCAATCTCATCCCGGCGGCGACCAAGCCGGATTTGTTGGAAGCCGAGCTTGTGGCGGTCATCGCAGCGAAGGTTCCCGTGGTCGCGCTGTTCTGGGATTTGTCGGCGGATATCGTCCGGCGTTTGCGCGATGCCGGGATACTGGTTGTCTGCCAGGTTGGAAGCGCGGGCGAGGCGGAAGAAGCGGAACGCGCCGGAGCCCAGATACTGATCGCGCAAGGTCTGGAGGCTGGCGGCCATGTGCGCGGCCGCGTGAAGCGCTCCGAATTGCTTCACGAAGTTGCGGCCAATGTCGATGTTCCAGTGCTGGCGGCAGGCGGCATGGCGACTGGAAAAGATCTGGTGGATGCTCTGGAAGCAGGCGGGCAGGGAATTGTCGCAGGCACCATATTTCTGGCTACCACGGAATCCTTCGCACACGACTATCACAAGCAACGCATCATCGAAGCCAAGCCGGGCGCAACCGTCCATACCGACGCCTTTCACGTAAACTGGCCCAAAGGCGCCTTTGTGCGGGTGCTGGAGAATTCCGTCACGCGCGGCGAGCGGGGCGATCCGTTCGACGGGTATAGAACCGCAATCGGGAAGGAGGGCGCGCGCACGATCTGGCTGTTCAGCACCGACTCGCCGCTCAAATCCATGACCGGCGATTTCGAGGCCATGGCGCTTTATGCCGGTGAGGCCGCGGGACAAATCAATTCTATTGTGCCCGCAGCCGAACGGGTTCGAGCGATTGTCACCGAGGCGGAGGCGCTGCTGGATCAAACGGAGGGGTAAGGGACGCAGCCCTCGCCGGATTCATCTTAGGGTTGGTCCCAGAAGCCTGCGCCGTTCGCGTTCTTCCTGAACGACGCGGGCACGCACGCGCAAAAGATCGCGCCGGGCAACGAGGCCGACGACCTTGCCCGTATGGCGCTCGATTGTTAATCGGCGCGCATTCATCAGGGACGTTCATAGGACATCTGTCGGGAGCGGCGTCTATCGCGTGATTTCAATTCAGATAAGCACGCACCGAGAGTTGGAATTGCGTTCCGGTCTGCTGCGGATCGAGCCCCTGAATCGCTCGCTCGCCGCGCTTGGACGAGATCGCGAGCAATTCTCCCGTCAGCTTCAGCCAATCATTGGGCAACCAGCTTGCCGCCGCGGTCAGGGCGTAGCCGTTCTCGCTCGTCGCCGGAGATGCACCGAAGCTGTTATACGCGCGCGTGTGGAACAGTTCGGCGCGTCCCGCGATCCGCCATTCGTCGCGTTGCCATCCCAGCAATGCGAAAGCCGAATCGAAATCGGTCGTGCTTCGGAACGAAGGGGCGGGCGCAATTTCGGTATTTCCAGTGATCGCCTGCGCGAGAATCGTGAATTCGTCCATCTGTTTTGAGAAACCGAAATCCCAGAATTTCGTGCGCCACGCAAAATAGTCATCCTCATGTGCGCTCGGATCGGCTCGGTTGTCGTAGCGGAAAATTTCGACAAGCCATTGGTCCGCGTCTTCCCACGAGGCGCCCGCATACCAGCCGGGGCGGTTGTCGAATTCCGTGAAAATGGGCGTGCTGTCGGGCGGCGTGTCATGATGCAGAAGCAGCGTTGCATCGGGCTCGCGCAAATGGTCGAACAATCCGGTCGGCAGGTCGTCGAGCGCCCAGCCGCGGTCGGCGATAATAACTCCGGCCGGATCGTTCCAGCCGTAAAGCGCGGCCGTCATTTTCAGCGTGCCCGTTTGGCGCCGCCATTCGAGCACGAATTCGCCGCCGATGGTGCGCAATTCGTCCCCATACCAGCTATTGATGGTGGATGGCGTCAGCGTCCAGTAAGGCGTCCACCCGATTTCCGTGTTTTCCAGCGAGAAAGGCGCGAAGAACGCACCCGCCTTCACCGACCAGCGCCACGGTGTGACCGATACCGGGCGATAGCGCACATAGGATTCCAGAAGATCGACTCCGAGTTTCTGTTGCGAGCCGGCCCTTGCCACGGCGGTGACAAGCAGGTCGGGTGTAATGAGAACGGAACCTTGGCCGACGGCATCGGCAAACTGCAAATCGAAATCGGATTTGCCATAGCGCAATTTGCCAAGCCCGCCATCGAGCCAGGAGCGCTCGGAGGTGGAAGGTGCGACCGCGCGCAAATCGGTATAGCCACTGAATTCGAATTGCGCGGCTTTCGCAGGGATCGCCACCAGAAGCGCAAAAAGGAAAATCGCCTTGCGCATCGTCAGGCCGCCCTCACTTTGGCTTGGGCAAGCGGAAGCGTAATCGTGACTGCCGTGCCCTTGCCGGGCTTGCTCGCAATCGCAAGCCCGCCGCCATGCAGTTCAATGACGACTTTTGCAAATGGCAACCCAAGCCCCGCGCCCTGATGCTTGCCGTCGAACGCGGATTGCAAGCGATGGAAGGGGCGGGTGACCGTTTCGACAAGCTCCGGGTCCATGCCCGCGCCGGTATCGACGATGGCGATTGCGAATAGTTCTCCATCGCGTGCGCCGCGTATCGTCACGCTTCCGCCCGCCGATGTGAAGCGGATCGCATTATGGACGACGTTGTAGAACGCCTGATGCAGCTTTGCCGCGTCACCGGCGATGTCTGGCCAATTTTCCAGTCCGTCGCAAACGACATTGACGCCCGTTTCCGCTGCGAAGTTCTTCAGTTGCGCAAGGGCGGCGTACATCTGTTCGCCCGGCCGGAATCGCTCGTGCTTTAACACCAACCTGTTGGCTTCGGCTTCGGCGAGACTCAACATGCGCTCGACAAGGGTAAGAAGGTGCTGGCCGGCGCCAAAAATATCGCGTGCGTAGTCGGCATAGCGCGCGACACCCACGGGACCCAGAACCTGCTGACCGATCATTTCGCTGAAGCCGACGATCGCGTTCAGCGGCGTACGCAATTCATGACTCATGTTGGAGAGGAATTGCGATTTGGCCTGATTGGCGCGCACGGCCTCGTCCTTGGCATTTTCCGTTGCGCTCACGGCATCGCGCAAGGCGTGTTCGCGTTCGGCGACGGATGCGGTCATCGTCACAAGTGCATCGCCCAGTGCCCCCACTTCGTCGTTCCGCTTCATTTTCGGCGGCGGCGTATAGTCGCCCGTCGCAATTCTGCGTGCGGCCGAAGCCAGCGCTTCCAGCGGGCGCGACAGGCCGCGCACGATAAAGGCCGTTCCCGCGAGCATTGCCAGCAAGCCGATCATCAGAACGATTAACATCGGTGCGATCACGCCGCGATAGGCGGCAAGCGCATCGTCAAGCGGATAATCGAGCATGGCCGCAACCGGCGCGCTGCCCGCCGCGGTTTTCAGCGGCGCGGTGAACGCCAGATATTCCTGCCGGTGATCGGTGACGACGGCGGAGGACGGCGTGACATAATTTTGCGACGGAAGGTCGATGTGCTGGCGGTGCAGCGCGCTTTCGGCGGCTACCATCCAATATCCGCTTGGCGCGCGCGTCATAAGCGCGATAGCGCGCGGCGCGGATGTAATTTCGCGGAGATTTTCGAGCAGCGCATCGTTGACCGGTATGAACGCGGCGATATAGGCGATGGGCACAGGCGCGCGCACCGGCACCACGACGATCCAGTAGATTTCGCCGTTTGTGCTGGCAAGCGCCGTGCCCTCTTCGCCCAGACTGGCGGCGCGCAACAACGCGGAATAGCGGAAGCGGCCATCGGCCCGTTCGCCCGTATCCGCCGTGATCTGACCGTCGAGGCCGACGATCATCATGCGCGTGGCGCCGATCCTGTTGCCGTGATTGCGCAGAGCCGAAAGCTCCGTTCCGTAATCGTGCTGCGCGATGGCCGAGCGCAGTGCGAAGTCCAGCGACAATACCTGCACGCCGTCGGCCACGCGCTCGGACAGGAAATCGAGTTGCCGCGAAAACACACCCATTTCATCGGCAAGTTCGCGCTTTCCGCGCGCCAGTAGATCCTGACGCAGATAAAGATAGGCGAACAGCGCGGTGAGCCCCTGGATCGCCATCAGCGTGACGATCAGAAAAAGTGCGAGGCGGCGGCTGAAGCTCATCGTCGCACAGCCTCAATAGCCGCCCATATGCATCGGCCGTTTTGCCGGCGACGCCATCAACTTCAACGAAAATGCCGCGGATTGGTCCGCGCCGCCCACCGCTATCGCGTGCGACGGGGTGGCTTCGCCGGGGGGAAGACGCGGATGCCAGATGTGCGCGTGATAGGAACCGGCTGGTATATCCGAAAAGCGGGCATGGCCGCTTGCATCCGTGATGGTGGCGAATGGAGAATCCGCGACATAAACATAAGTAATCATCTGGTCGTGGATGTTGCAGCCGATGGCCGCGACGCCCGGCAAATTGAACACACCGGGATCGGAATGCTGGCCCTCGTCGATTTCGAATTCGAACTGCTTGATCGCGGAGAACGAATAGACCTCGTGCATGGTCGTATCGTTGTTGGTGAAGATGACGTGGCCGTCCTTGCGGATGAGGCTGACGAGAGGGATGAAGGTTTCGTGCCGCTGGTCGATCACGGCTTCGAGTGGCACACGCGACGGCGGTGTTGCGCCCGCCGCGTCCGGCACCAGTTCGACAACGGCGTCGGGCGCCGGCTTTCCGTCAGAATCGGTAATGGCAATATTCAACGTGCCCGCAAATGCCGGTGTGGCAATGCAGACAAAAGTAAAGGCCGCGATCAATCCTTTCTTGCCCATGCGGACAAGGTAAATCAGGCGTATTAACGCGGCGTTTCCCCGCAGCGCGCTACTCCTGGTAAGCCATTATTAACGATGCAGGCTCCGGGCAACGTCATGGAAGCCTTTCTGGTCTCCCTTTCGACAGTTGCAATCGCGGAAATGGGCGATCGCACACAGCTTTTGTCGCTTGTCCTTGCTGCGCAATTCCGCAAGCCTTGGCCTGTCATCGTTGGTATATTTGTAGCGACGCTCGCCAATCATGGGGCGGCCGGAACGATCGGCATCTGGTTGGGGCGGTATTTGTCGCCGTCGATCATCGATATCGCCGTCGGCGTCAGTATGCTCGGGATGGCTATCTGGGCGCTCAAACCCGATTCTCTTAACGAAATCCGGCGCACTGCGGGCCGAAGCGTCTTTCTCACCACATTCATCACATTCTTCATTGCCGAAATTGGGGACAAGACGTAGATCGCGACAATCGCTCTGGCGGCGGGGTATTCCAATCTCCTTGCGGTCGTTGCCGGAACGACGACAGGCATGATGATTGCCAATGTTCCCGTTGTTCTGATGGGACGCGCGTTCGCTGCCCGGCTGCCGATGCGGAAGATTCATTACGGTGCGGCTCTGCTTTTCGCGATTCTCGGAATTGTTTTTCTGCTCCGGGGTATCGCTCGCCCGTAGAGCGAATCTCGAGGTCACCGCACCTTGCTATCCGATCCAATCATCACGAACGCACCGAGCCGTGTATGCGCGAGAAAAGCATGTATCTGCCTTTCTGCGCACGACTCGGCTAAATTAGCTGGCACGCGAAGGCAGAACCAAAGCTATACAATGAGCTTGACTAACTACGGGTAATCAGTATATTCATGAATGGCCATGACTTTGAATGGGACGAAGATAAGGCTGAAAGCAACCTCAAAAAGCATGGGGTCAGCTTTGAAGCGGCACGGCTCATTTTTGATGACATCTTTGCCCTGGATCGTCTGGACACGACGATGGATTATGGAGAGGACCGCTTTGTCATCACCGGCTTGGTCAATGGTGTTCTTCTGACTGCGGCGTACACGGAACGCAACGAGCGCACGAGAATCATCTCGGCCAGAAAAGCGACAGCAAATGAAGAAAGAGAATATTATCGTAGCCAGACGGAAGAATGATGGGTCGCTTGTGCGCGTGCGCGCTAACGGCTCGACACAGCCCCTCACAGATCAGACGGATTGGGCACGGTTGCGTGCAATGTCTAGCGAGGAAGTCGAGGAAGCCGCACGCAGTGATCCCGATAATCCCTCTCGTTCCAACGCCGAGTTGGCAAGAATGCGTCGGGTTCCGCGCGTGAAGACGCTCCGCCGGGCCTTGCACCTGACCCAAGAGGAGTTTGCTGCTCGCTATCATATTCCGCTTGGGACATTGCGTGACTGGGAGCAAGGCCGGAGCGAACCGGATCAGCCAGCGCGTGCTTACCTCAAGGTGATTGCGCGTGACCCAGCAGGCGTCGTGAAGGCGCTCCAAAGTGCTGCGGAATAGGCAGCGGCTGAAAGCGCCTATGGGCCAGCTTGGACTGATCGTCTCGCGAGGTTTCGCTTAGCACAAAATGGCAGTCACGCGATTTTCCGGCGCCACCACGGCGCCACGGAATTTCTAAGCCGCTGAAATCACAAAGACAAATCAAAACCAACGGCGGACTGAAAATCCGCGTGTCGGTGGTTCAATTCCGCCCCTGGCACCACAAAATACAATGAGTTCAATATCTCACCCCAAAACGATCTGCACGCGGTGCGTGGCGCCATCGTCCACCAAGGGGATAAGCGATTTTCTGTCCGCGGTCAGCATCGCGCCGTCGAGCTTGGTCGCCAGAATGCCGCGGCAGACGCCAAGCGGATTTTCCACCGAGATGTCATAGCGCGCCGAACGATAACGGAAAGAAATCTCGAAGCCCGGCCATCCACGCGGGATGCAGGGATCGAGCGCGAGATGTGCGCCCTGCACGCGAAACCCCAGTATCCATTCCAGCGCCACGCGATACATCCATCCCGCCGAGCCCGTGTACCATGTCCATCCGCCGCGCCCGACATGGGGCGGCTCGGAATAGAGATCGGCGCAAGCCACATATGGTTCGACCTTGTAGCGATGCATTTCGGTGCTGCTGTCGGAATGATGGATCGGGTTCAGCATCGAAAACAGTTCATAGGCCTTGTCGCCGTCGCCCTGCATGGCGAACGCAAGCGCCGCCCACAGCGCGCCATGCGTATATTGCCCGCCATTCTCGCGGATGCCGGGCGGATAGCCCTTGATGTAGCCCGGATCGCGCGACGGATTGTCGAAGGGCGGGGTGAACAGCAGCAGCAATTTCTCGTCGCGGCGCACGAGATATTTGTCCACCGCCGCCATGGCGCGCGCGGCGCGCGCCGGCTCGGCGGCGCGCGAGATCACGGCCCAGGATTGTGCGATGGAATCGATGCGGCATTCATTGTTGGAAACCGAGCCCAGCGGCGTGCCATCGTCGAAATAGGCGCGGCGATACCAGTCGCCGTCCCAAGCCTGTTTTTCGAGCGCGCCTTTCAAATTCGCGGCATGCTCGCGCCAATCGGCGGCGTGCTGCGCATCGCCGCGGCGCTCGGCCAGATCGGCAAACGAAATCAGCGTCGAATAGAAGGAACCAGCCGAGCCAGACGCTTTCGCCCTTGCCGCCTTCGCCGACGCGGTCCATGCCGTCGTTCCAGTCGCCGGTGCCCATCAGCGGCAGGCCGTGAGCGCCGGTCGCCAGGCTCTTGTCGAGCGCCAGCGCGCAATGATCGAACAGGCTCGCGCGCTTTTCGGAAATCGTCGGGCTGGAAGAAAGCGTCGCGCTGGCCTTCGCGCAGCACGGGGCCTTCCAGGAACGGGATCATCTCGTCGAGCACCGCGATATCGCCCGTGACCTGCACATAATGCGCAACCGACATAGGCCAAGCCAGCCGCGATCGTCGGAAACGCGCGTGCGAATGCCGCGATCCGATTCCGCCAGCCACCAATGCTGAACGTCGCCCTCGGCGAATTGCCGCCCGCCGCGCGCAGCAGATGTTCGCGCGCGATTTCGGGCCGCGCAACGCACAGCGCCATCACATCCTGCAACTGGTCGCGAAAGCCATAGGCGCCGCTTGCCTGATAGAATCCGGTGCGCGCCCAAACGCGGCAGGCCAGCGTCTGATAGGGCAGCCAGCGGTTCACCAGAATGTCCAGCGCGCGGTCCGGCGTTTTCACCTGCACGATTCCCAGCGTGTCGTCCCATTGCCGCGTGACCTCGGCGAACACCGCATCGAGATCGGCGCCGCGATATTTCGCGAGCAGGCGCTTGCGCCTCGGCTTTCGTGCCGCCTGACCGAGGAAGAAAACAATCTCGGTCGTGCCGATGGCGCTCAATCTCACTTGCGTTTGCAGCGCGCCGCAGGGATCGAGCCCTGCGCCGACCCGGTTGGACAGCACGCGTCCCTTCGATAAGACCCAGCGGCCGGTCGAGCGCGCCGTCGCGGCCGATGAATTCGGTGCGGTCGCCGGTCCAGCGCCGTTTGCCGACCGTTCAGATCGGCAAACGCGACGCGCTCGCCGAACTGGTCGCTCCACGGATTTTGCGCGAACATCGCGCCGGTTTGCGGATCGATTTCCGTCACGATGAACGGCGCGGTCGCGGCGCGGCTCGCTCCCAGAACCCATTCGACATAGGCGGTGATGGAAAGATGCCGCTCGCGTCCCGAATGATTGGTGATTTTCAGTCGCGAGATCTTGATCGGAATCGTCAACCGGCACAAATTGCAGAAGTTCGAGCGCTATTCCGTGCGACGAATGTTCGAAGCGGCTGTAGCCCTGTCCGTGACGCACCGAATAGGGCGATGTCTTCTCGCGGATGGGAAGCGCGGTCGGCGTCCACACCTCGCCGCTGTCCTCGTCGCGCACATAGATGACTTCGCCCGGCGCGTCGCCGACGGGATCGTTCGACCATGGCGTGAGCTGGTTCTGCTGGCTGTTGATCGACCAGGTGAAGCCGCTGCCGTCGGTGGAAACCTGAAAGCCGAACGCCGGATTGGCGATGACATTGATCCATGGCGCGGGCGTGCGCTCGATTGCCTTCGAGAATCGTGAGATATTCGCGTCCGTCATTCGCAAAGCCGCCAAGCCCGTTGAAGAATTCCATCTCGGGACGCGGCAGGGGCGCTTCGGGCGCCGGCGGCGGCAGCGGCGCGCCTTGCCGGCGGCGCGCTGCCGGGCCTGAGTTCGCGGGCGCGATTGATCTGCTCGGCCAGCGTTCCGCGCTTGCCATGAAGCACCGCGCGCGCGCAAGCCTGAAGCAGGCCGCGAACTTCCGCCGATACAAGATCGGCGCGCAGGACGAACACCGCGCCGCGCGAATCGTCGCTCGCGATCTTTGGCATCGACTGGTTCATCCGCACCAGCGCATCGAGCGCGCGTCTGCAAATCCTGAAGATAGGATGCGGCGCGCTCGTTGAGGATCACCAGATCGACGGCAAGCTGCTTGAGCCGCCAATATTCGTGCGCGCGCAGAAGTTGGCGCACGAGTTCCAGATCGTCCTCTTCCTCGATGCGGACCAGCACGATCGGCAAGTCGCCCGAAATTCCTTGCGGCCACAGCGTCGATACCTTGCGCGCGCCACGCTCGAGAATGTCGGCGGACGGGCGCAGCGTCGGATCGGAATAAAGAACGTGATTGGCCAGGCGCTGGAACAGATGCGCCTCGTCCGTGCTGATGCCCAGATGGCGAAGCTGCATCTGCGCCTGCGTCCAGGCGAGCGTGGTCGCGCGTTCGAACGCCATCGAATCGCGATGCTTGTCGGCAAGATCGAGCACGTCTTCGCGCGACGCGGCCACCATCGTCCAGAACGCGATGCGCGCCGTCGCGCCGCGGCGGAATACGCACGCGGCGGCGCAGGCTGAAGATCGGATCGAGAACCGGCCCGGCGGTATTCGACAGCGGCCAGCCTTCGGCGATCGCCGCGGGCGAGCGGATCGTCTGCCCGCGCCCGAGAAAGCGCGCCCGGTCGGTCTCGAATTGCACGTCGCCGGAGCTTTCGCCTTCGACGACGGCAAGATGCGCCGCCCAAACCAGCGGATCGCCGGACGAACGCTGCCGGCGCGTCGCGAGAATCGCGCCCAGATCGGGCACGAATTCCGTCTCCACGAACAGTTTGGCGAAAGCAGGATGCGCCACATCGTCGGCCTGCCGCGCCAGCGCAAGTTCGGCATAGGACGTCAGTTCGATTTCGCGCGTGCGGGTTCCATGATTGGTGATCGAGACGCGGCGAACCTCCGCGTCGTCCTCCGGCGACACCATGACTTCCAGAGTCGGTCGTGAGCGAGCCGTCGTGGCGGATGATTTCGGCGCGGTCTTCGGAGAATGTCACTTCGTAGCTGTCGGGCTCGACCACGCTCGGCTGATATCCGGCCGACCAGACATCGCCGCTGCGCACATCGCGCAGGAAGATATAAGCGCCCCAGCCGTCGCAGGTGACATCCTCGCGCCAGCGCGTGATCGCGATGTCGTGCCAGCGGCTATAGCCGGAGCCCGCCGCCGTCACCATCGCCGAGTAGCGCCCGTTCGACAGCAGATGCGTGCGCGGAATGCGCGAATGGGCGGATGTGTAGCGGCGCTGGATTTCGGGAACGATGCTTGCCGATATCGGCGGCCTGGGCTGCCTGTTCCGGCGGCGGCCGCGCCACGGCGACATCGCGCGGCATGCGTTCCTGCAACAGAAGCTCCGCCGCCTGCACGATCGGTTCGGCATGAAAGCGCGCGCGCATTGCGCCGTCGTGCAGCGCATTGGCGATGCCACCAGCGTCATCGCCTGATGATGCGCCATGTAGGCGCGAACGATGGCGAACTTCGCGCCGTCGGGCAGGCGCGCGCGCGTGTAGTCGAGCGCCTCGTACCAGCCATAGGCGCCGCGCGCGCCGATACCGGCCATGCGCTTGAAATTGCGCGCGGCGGCGGCGGGATCGACCATGGCGGCCAGACCGCTGGCATAGGGCGCGATGACGGTGTTCTCGCTCAAGCCGCGCTTGTAGCCGAGATCGGGAACGCCGAAGCTCGAATATTGATAGGTCTGCTCGATGTCGCGCGCATTAATATTCCGATTCCGACATGCCCCAGGGCACGCCGAGCTCGTCGCCGTATTCTTCCTGCCGCCAGCACGACCAGCCGGTTGGTCTGTTCCAGCAGGCTGCCGGCCGGCGCGCGCATCACCAGCGACGGCATCAGATATTCGAACATCGAACCCGACCACGAGATCAATCCCGATCCGCCATTGATCGGCGTCAGCGTGCGGCCGAGACGGAACCAGTGCTTGGCCGGAATGTCGCCCTTGGCAATGGCGAAGAAGCTTGCCAGCCGCGCTTCGGATGCGAGCAGATCGTAATAATTCGGATCGAGGCTGCTGTCGGCGCCGCGATAGCCGATGGAAAGAAGCTGGCGGTCGGCATCGAACAGAAAGCCGAACTCCATCGCCATCGCCATCGATTTGGCGAGATCGGCGAGCGTCGCAAGACGATGGGTCAGCAATCGCGCGGCGCGTATGGATTTTTCCAGCGCGTCGGCCAGCGCATGGAAATTTTCGGATTGATCGTCCCGTTCGCGGTGGCGCGCGATTGCCTGAAGCACGGCCTCGCAATGCTCGGGCAGCGTCGCCAGCGTCGGCATCGGTATCGAGCAATTGTACGATTTCACCGGCGGGAACAGCGGGGCCGGACAGAAAGCCCACCCAGGGCATCAGCAATTCGACATCGTGTTTCTGTGCGAGGACGCTGGCGTGCAAGGCGTCCGCCCACACGATGATTTCCCCCGCATCGTTGCGTTCCTTCGACCAGGCATGCGCGCGTTCCACCAGCGCATCGGCCTTTTGCTTCAGTTCCATCAGGCATTGCGCAATGCCAACCGGATTTGCCGGCGCATTGCGAAGCGATGCGGCAATAGCGTCGATGGCGCTATCCAGTTGCGCATCCGTCGCGTCGCGCGTGTGCGGACTTCGGTGCCGCGCGGCCTCGCGCACCAGCGCCAGATTGTCGGCGATGCCGGCATGCCAGCGCGGGTTCATGATCGGGCCCGCGACCATCTCGCGGCAGGCATTGCCGAGCGCGATCAGATGCCCCGCGAGATTGCCGCTATCCACGGAGGAGATGTATTCCGGCTCAAGCGTGCGAAGATCGCCTGTGTCGTACCAATTGAAGAAATGGCCGCGGAAGCGCTCCAGCTTCTCCATTGTCGCGAGGGTCGCTTCGAGGCGCTCCACCGCACCTTGCGTTCCAAGCCAGCCGAAATCGCGCGCCGCGATAACGGACAGCAGATAAAGGCCCATATTGGTCGGCGAGGTGCGGTGGGCGATGACCGGCCTGGGATCTTCCTGGAAATTGTCCGGCGGCAGCATGTTGTCTTCCGCGGTGACGAATTTTTCGAAGAAGCGCCAGGTGCGCCGCGCGATCAGCCGTAGCGCCAATGTGTCGGCTTGCGTGATCGAAAGATGACCCGCGGCGCGCGGCGGCAAGCTCGCCCAGCGCGCCACAAGCGGCGATAAAACCCACAAAACGCCGAACGGCACGGCGATCGGCCAGACTCGATCGCCCGGCGAAAGCGAGCCCCACCGCCACAAGCCCCGCAAAACCCGCACTGGCCGCGATCTGCACGAAAAGCGTGCGAGTATCGAATTGCGCGTCGTCGATGGTCTGCGCCGCGGTGACCCATTCGAGCAAGCGGCGGCGAATGAGACAGGCGAAACAATGTGCGCCCTACCGCATCGACCATGAGCCATGCCTGATGCGCCAGAAACGTAATCAGGAAAATGCTCTGCAAAATGCCGAGCGCGAAATCGCCGCGCAGGCCGCGCAGATGATTGCGCAACGACACGCCAGCCCGGCGCGGCACGATGCCGGCAATCGCCGACAGCAAAGGCGGCAGCGCGATGGTCGCAAGTATATAGGCCGTCCAGATCAAGGCCGCTGTCAGCGGCAGCGCCCAGCCGAGCAGCATGGCCAGAAGTGCGGCCGGTGCGGACAGCGAGCGGCGCAGATTGTCGAGCAGCTTCCAGCGCCCCATCAGCGGGATCGCGGTTTTGCGGGAGCCGTCGCGTGTCTTGCCGCCGAAGCCGAAAATCCACGGCAGCAATTGCCAATCGCCGCGCACCCAGCGGTGCTGGCGCGCCGCCGCCACGTCGTAGCGCGAGGGAAATTCCTCGACCACTTCGATGTCGGAGGCCAGTCCTGCGCGCGCGAAGATGCCTTCGAGCAGATCGTGACTGAGCACCGTGTTTTCGGGAATTTGGCCGTCGAGCGCGGCCTCGATGACATCGACTTCGTAAATTCCCTTGCCGCAATAGGAACCTTCTTCGAACAGATCCTGATAGACGTCGGAAACCGCGAGCGCGTAGGGATCAAGCCCGTTGGGACCCGAGAAAACGCGCTGGATACAGCGATCCCGCGCGGCCGATGGGCAGCGACGGCGTCACGCGCGGTTGAAGAATTCCGTGGCCCTGCACGACCAGGCCGCGTTGCGGATCGAAGCGCGGCCGGTTCAAGGGATGGGCAATCTTTCCGACCAGGCGCTTTGCCGCGCCAATCGGCAGGCGCGTATCGGCATCCAGCGTGATGACATAGCGGATGCCGGGGGGCAGCGACGGTGCTGCTCCATGGACCGGCATGAAGGTGGTGTCGGTCGCGCCGCGCAGCAGGCGGTTCAGTTCGTGCAGCTTGCCGCGCTTGCGTTCCCAGCCGATCCATTTTTGCTCGCCTTCGTTCCAGACGCGACGGCGATGCAGCAGGAAAAATCGCGCGCCATTGGCGGTCGGCCCATACCGTTCATTCAGCCGCGCGATACCGGCAACGGCTTCGTCGAGCAGCGTCTTGTCATAAGTGTTGTGCTCGGCAACGCTGTCGCTCCAGTCGGAAAGCAGCGCGAAGGTGAAATTGTCGTCCGGGTTGGAAAGATGATGAACCTCCAGCCGCTCGATCTGTTCCTCGATGGCCGGGATGCCGGTAAGCAGCGTCGGCACGACGATGATGGTGCGCAGTTCCGAAGTCACGCCGTCGCGAAGTTCGAGCCCCGGCAGAAGTGTTGCGCCCACATGGCCCGTGATCGAACGGTTCACGATCGCAACCGCGATATCGGAAGCCGGAACAAGGCCGGCAATCGCCAATGCAACAAACATCCAGCCGCCGATTCCGGCATGGGCAACGGCAATGAGCGCAAGGCTCAAAACAATCGCGGAGACAATCGCGATCATGCCCACATAGCTCATCACGCCGATATTGGAATTGAGGCGGAAGAGCCGCGTTCTCAGCTTCACGCGGCTTGCCAGCGCCTTTTCGAAGGCGGGCCGCCCCTTGGCGATGAGGTAATATCCCGGATCGCCTTCCCGGCCGCTGCCCGCGCGTTTGGCCGATGCGATCGCGCGCCGGGCGATTTCGGTTTCCTCGCGGCCAGAACCGCGCGCCAGTTCCTCGATCGCGCGGCGGTAGAGATCGCGCGTCGGAAAATCCATCGCCGCGAAATCGCTGCCCTCGCGCATGATGGCATCGACGGGGCTGACGCTTTCGAAGAACTCCGCCCAATTGATCATGGATACGAGGCGCATGCTGGTGATGACGTTGCGCACGGTCACGTTCATGGCGCTTTGGCGCTGGACCTCCTCGCGCACGATGCGGTCGGTGGTCGTGCCTTCCGCGCCCAGCCTGTCGTTCAGCCAGCGCAAGGCCGGTGTCGTGTCGGGATCGCGGTCGCGCAAGCGTTGCGATAGCTGGACGGCGAACGCGGTTGACCATGGCACCTGTTCAAGACTTGCCAGAATGGCGGCGGCCGGTTCGGGATCGCCATCCGCCATTCCCAGGATTCGGTCGGAGAGCGTATCGGCAAGCAGGCCTGCGGAGAGCCGCGCGACAATCGCCTCGGCCAGCCGGCGCAGATTTTCCACCAGCGTGATGCGAATAGTGATCGCCAGCGCCCAAAGCTCGCCGATGGTCAGCGGCTGCACGCTCTGATAGGCGTCCACAAAGCGGGTTAGCTTCTCGATGTCGAAGGCGCTGTCGGTGTGGGCGACAAGCGCCCACGCAATGCCCATGACGCGCGGGTATCCTTGCAGCGGTCCATCGGCGAGTTTGGGAAGCTTGCGATAATAGCCCGGCGGAAGATCGTCCTTGATCTCGCGGATTTGCTCGTCCACGACATGGAAATTGTCCAGCAGCCATTCCGCGGCCGGTGAAATCGGCTGATGGGCATATGTCGCCCTGACGATCGCGCGATAGGTTTCGGTCAGGACTTTGGTGTTGTCGTAGAGCCGCGATGTGAGCCTGCGCCCGCGCCTGGGTTTCGGCGCGACGCGTTGCGCCTTCGCCAAACTTTCCGCATGCTGCTCAAGCCGCTCGACACTGAAGAGTTCGGAACGGATGGGCGCTTCAGGCGGATGCGCCCCGGTGTGCCGGAGCGCGCGCAAGCTTAAAATGTTCAAGGCACATTATCCCGTACATTGAAATGACCGATGCGACCGGGAAGCAGTCGGCCTATCGTAGGCCCGTCAGATGGCAAATCCCAGTGCGGCGCCTATCGCAAGCGCGCCAATCGCCAGAATCACGAACCAGCCGAAGGATGTCAGAACCTTTGTTTTCTTCGCGCGGCCGAATGAGAGAATGGTCAGCGCGGGCCAATGAATTTGACCCGCGGAGGCGCGATCGGAACTGGAGAGCCAATACATAACAAGCCTTTCGATCTGCAATCGCAGAACACGGCTCTATCTTGACGCGCCAAAGCCCGCGTCAGGCCCGCCGCACCAGCCTGAGTATGAGCAGCAACACGACGGCGCCGATGGTGGCACTGGCGATGACGCCGACAAGACCGACGCCCAGTTGAACGCCGAGCCGCGGCAGCAGCCAGCCACCGATGAAGGCGCCGATAATGCCGACCACGATATCGCCGAGCAGGCCGAAGCCGCCGCCCTTGACGATGACGCCGGACAGCCAGCCGGCAACCGCGCCGACGAAAAGCCAAATAAGCAACGTTTCTACGGGCATGATGGTTCCTCTCGGGTCTGCGCCGCGCGTCCGGTGCGACGGTACGGTTGAAACCTGCGCGGTGGGTGTCTCCGCCCGCGCAGGCTCAAGGTCAACATACTCATTCGGATCGGTTGAACCCGATCATTTAGTCGAGATACCAATTGCCGTCATTGTGGCGGCAAGCCGTGCCGCTGCGGTCGTAACGATGCCCGCTGCGATACGACATGTCCCTGAAATCGCGGCAGGTGTTGCCATTGCGCGAATATTCGCGCACGGGCGTAAAGCTGCCATAGCTGCCGTCATTGTCGTTGCGCCAGCGATACCGATGCCCGATGCGGCCTTCGAAGCCGTCGCTATAGGAGACGAGGGCATAGCGGCGATCGTTGCAATCCATGTTGCTTGCGATGGCATTGCCGGCAAGACCGCCCAGGATGACGCCGCCGACCGTGGCCGCGGTACGTCCGTCGCCACGTCCAAACTGATTACCGATCACGCCGCCGGCGACAGCGCCGACAATGGTGCCCGCTGCGGTATTGCCGCCGCAATCATTGCCATAATAATAATCGCCCCGCGCATAGGTGCGGTCGGATACGGAACGATACGCGTCGGACCGGTAACGGTCGTTGCGATCGCGACGGGCATAACCGTCGTCGTAGCCGTAATTGTAGGCGTTGCCGTAGCGCGCCTGATCCTGGTCGCTGGTCGAGGAATTCTGATCGTGACCCTGCTGGCCATGATCGTAAGGGTCGGCATTTGCCGCACCGGCGCCGATGGCGACAAAGGCCGCGGCGAGCAGCAAGCTCGTTTTGTTCAACATTGTCTTTTCCTTAGAGGATGCCCGCGCGAGGTTCCGAGGGGAAATAGCGCCGGATAGGGGGAGCGCCTGTGCGCTCACTCGTTATGATAACGGGTTGGCGCGGGTTTCGATCCAATCACCGCAGCGGCGATCCGGCACGATGTCCACCGGCCTGCGTCAACGCGCTCAGTTGCGCCAGTATGTCGTCGGCGGCCGCACTCGCATGCATCTGGCCGCACGGCGGCAACGGCTCGTCGCCATCAAGCGCCTTGCGCAATGCGGCGCGTCCGCGCGCAACGCGGCTTTTCACCGTACCGGCCGCCACGCCGCAAATTTTCGCGCTGTCTTCGTGAGAAAATCCGCCCGCGCCGACCACGAGCACGGCTTCGCGCTGATGTCGCGGCAATCCGCGCAAGGCGCGCGCGGCATCGAAAAGCTCGACAGACCATCCCTGTTCGTTTGGCGCGGTTGCGATGCGCTCGCCCTTTTCGGTATCCCAATGGGTTTCGCGCCAGGCGCGGCGCGCATGCGAATTGATCTCGTTGCGAAGAATGGTGAAGAGCCATGCCTTCAGATTGGTTCCGGGCTCGAAATGGTCGCGCGCGCGCCATGCCCGCATCAAGGTTTCCTGCGCCATGTCTTCGGCCATTGCTTGTCCGCCGCAAAGCTTGCGGGAAAACGCGCGCAGATGCGGAATGAGCGTGGTGAGTTCGGAGGCGAACTGGGAACCACCGCACGCCGGCTGCAATTCCGCGTTGGTGGACGGTTTCAAGACTTGCGCATTCATGTCTCTCTCCTCGGCGTGAACCGTGCCGGAATTGCTTGCTTCGGAAAGGCGCTGGAAAATCCTGCGAAATTTGGCCCTTCGAACGCCTGATCCAGCAATGCGACGATACGCTTGCAATCCTGCAAAAACAGGCTCGGAAACTACCCAGATGTGTCAAAGCGCTTCAAATGTGGCCATCTGCAACGGGCAGTGGCCCGGCGATAATTCTGCCGATTGGTGTGGATAATCAGGCGGCTGCCAGAAGCGGATTCCAGGTCGCGATTTCGGGACAATGCGAGCCAAGCCGATCGATTTGGCGCTGGATTTCGAGGATGGAACTGCTGGGGCAGGCGATGGTGATGGCTTCGCCCGAATCGGTGAGGATGCGCATTTCGACGCAATGCTCATCCAGAAATGCCACGAACTCCATCGCGATTGCGCGGTGACGAATTGGTGCGGCTGGCGGTTGCAAAATTTCCATGGCCGGTTTGCCTGAAAACAATTTCCGCGCAGAATACGGCCGCGCGACGTCACAGCGCCAGAATCGGAAATTACCGACGCGATTCGCCTCGCGCGGCCGTGGCGTGTTGTTCGCTATGAACGGCCGGTTCGCCGGCGCCGGTCCATGCCGCGGCAAGTGCCAGCCTTGCCAATGCCGGAAGCGATTTCGAGCCCGTCTTCTGCATGATCGAAGCGCGATGGCTTTCCACCGTGCGCTGGCTGATGCCGAGATCCACGGCGATGTTCTTGCTGGGTTGGCCCGCCAGAACCATGTCCATGATCGCGCGTTGCCGCGCGGTGAGCTTGGCGATGCGGTTCGCCGCCGCCTGCCGCCATGCGGACAGTTTGCTCGCGTCCGTCGAGCGTTCGAGCGCGCGCGTGACACTGGCCAGAAGATCGGCGCGGCCGATCGGCTTCTCGATGAAATCCAGCGCGCCCGCTTTCATCGCCTGAACCGCCATCGGCACATCGCCGAAGCCCGTGATCATGATGGACGGCGGGCGCTGGCCCATTTCGTTCAGCCGCCCTAGCAGTTCGAGTCCGTTCATGCCGGGAAGATAGGCATCGACCAGCAGGCATGCGTCGCGGCCGGGTCCATAGGCCTGCAGGAACGCTTCGCCGGTCGAATAGGTTTTGACGAAGCGGCCGGCTTCCTCCAGCACGCTGCGAATTCCATCGCGTATGTGGCTGTCGTCATCGACGACGAAGATGACGGGCTCGTCGGGATGGGCGTCTTCTTCGGCGGGGTGCGGAGCGGGCGCGAGTGCCGCGGCTTGCGGCTGTGGAAGCAGCCGCTGAATGACTTGCGTCAATTCGATCAGCTTCACCGGCTTGTTGAGCCGCACGCAATTCTTGAGCGATATTTCGCGCAAGGTGCCCGTCGATATGTCGCCGGTCAGGATGATGACCGGAATCTGGCGATAAAGCCGCTCGCGCAGTTTCGCAGTGACCTGAAGCCCGTTCATGCCGTTTGGCAGATTGTAATCGGCCAGAATGAGATCGGGCTGAACCGTTCCATGCGCCACCAGTTCCAGCGCCGAGATGCCGTCCGCCGCGGCCGTCGCGCGATAGCCTTCATCCTTGAGCAGAAGCTCAAGCAGGTCGCGTACCTCCGGATCGTCCTCGATGATGAGAATCGCGCCGGTGCGATGAACGCCTCCGACGATCCCGGCTCCCGCGCCGGATTCAAGCTGTTTGATTTGCGCCGCCTTTTCGCTCGGCGGGAACGCGACATCGATGGTGAAGGCCGAGCCCTTGCCAAGCTGCGAGCGCACGCTCACCCGGTATCCCAGGAGATTTCCCAGCCGCCGCACGATGGAAAGCCCCAGCCCCAGGCCGCGGCTTCTTTCGCGTGCGGTGTTGTCGAGCTGATGGTATTCGTCGAAGATCGCCTGAAATTCGTTTTCGGGAATGCCGACGCCGGTGTCCCAGATTTCGATGCTCAACATTCCTTTATGCCGCCGGCAACCGAGCAGCACCTTGCCCTGCTTGGTGTATTTCAGGGCATTGGAGAGCAAATTGCGGATCATCTGTTCGAGCAGGCGCACATCGCTGTGTATCGACAGGCTGCACGGCACGACGCGCAAAATAAGTCCCTGCGCCTGCGCGTGATAGGTGAATTCATCGCGCAGCCGGTCGAGCAGATCATTGATGGGGAAGATCGTGGTTTCCGGATGTATGGCACCGGCGTCGATCTGATTTATGTCGAGAAGCGTGTTCAGCATGCTCGACATGACATTCACCGTCTCGTCGAGACGGGCGACCAGTTTCTGCGCCTTCTCGCCCTCCACGGTTTTGGTCAGCAACCCCTGAAGCAGCACAAGCGTTTGCAGCGGCTGGCGCAGATCGTGGCTTGCGGCGGCCAGGAAGCGCGACTTGGCGACATTTGCGAGCTGCGCCTGCCGGTTGGCGGACTCCAGCGTATCCGACACATGCCTGCGTTCGGTGATATCGACGAAGGTGATCACAACGCCTTCCACCGCGCCGTCCTGCGTGCGGTATGGCAATATGCGGCGCATGTACCAGGCGCCGTTATGGGCTTCGATCTCGCGCTCGACGGGCGCCAGCGTTTGCAGCACCGTATTCGCATCCGCCATCAGCGCGCGGTCGGCGGCCAGCGAATTCAAGTCCGCGAGCGGCCGGCCCACATCGCTCGGGATCACATTGAAGAGCAATTTGGCGGCCGGCGTATAGATGCGGATGTTCAGCTTGGTGTCGAGGAAGATCGTGGCGACATCGGTGCTGTAAAGCACGTTCTGCAAATCGTTGGAGGTGGTGCGCTTCAGCTCAAGGGTTTCCTGAAGCTGGCTGTTCAGCGCGGTCAGCTCCTCGTTGAGCGATTGCAATTCCTCCTTCGATGTCACCAGTTCTTCGTTTGTCGATTGATATTCTTCGTTGATCGAGAGCGCTTCTTCGTTGACGGCCTGCTGCTCCTCGCCGCAGCGTTCGAGGTCGCGGATGGCGCCCTGCAATTCCGCTCTGGTGGAATCCAGTTCCTGCTCAAGCTCGGCAACGCGCGAAACATCGGCCTGAACGATCGGGCGATCCTGCTTGCGCAGGGGCTCCGGGTCTTCGACAAAGCAAACCAGCAGCAATTCCTCGCCTTCGCTTGCCACCGGCCGGGCCTCGATGCTGAAGGCGTGCGCCTCGCCGTTGCGGCTTGTCCGCCCGCCCGCGACGGTGACATTCGCGTTCTCTTTCCACGCCTGCTGGATGGCCGATCTGAGTTTGATGCGCACATCTTCGTGCACCATGGAAAGCAAATCGTGGCTGGGCGCGCCCGGCGCCAGGCGCAAATAATCCTCGGTCGGACCGGTGGAAAAAAGACATTCATGCTTGCGGTTTATGAGCACCGCGGCGGGCGCATAAGCCTCCATCACGAGTCGTTGGCAAAGCTCGGCAAGCGTGGGCGATGGCGCTTGTCCCGGCCCCAGGCGCGTCAGCCCGCGCACACCGGTGTTCATCGAAAAGCCGAGTTCTCCGGGCCGGGTGTGGCCGACGTGGCGAAAGAGCCGCTCCGATTTCGAGATTGCCTGGAAGCTGGCTTCTGCGCCGCCCACCGTTTCCGAACTGCCGAGCAACAGAATGCCGCCCTCGCGCAACGCGAATTCGAACAGCGAGATGACTTTTGCCTGCGCTTCGGGCCGCAGATAGATCAGCAGATTGCGGCACGACACCAGATCGAGGCGCGAGAACGGCGGATCGGCCAGCACATCCTGCACCGTGAAAACCACGGCGGCGCGCAGTTCCGGCGATACGCGATAATTGTGTCCCTCCTTGGTGAAGAAGCGGGCAAGGCGGGCAGGCGACACCTCCGCCTCGATCGATTCCGGGTAAAGGCCTTCGCGCGCGCGGGCGACCGCATCGGGATCGACGTCGGATGCAAAGACCTGAAGCTTGACGTTGCGCGTCGCCGCGGTGATTTGCTCGCGAAAGAGCATGGCGATCGAATAGCTTTCCTCGCCCGTGCTGCATCCGGCGATCCAGACGCGCAGCGGCTGATCGGGCGTGTGGCTGCGGATAAGGTCCGGCACGATCTTCTCCGCCAGAAGATCGAACACTTTCGAATCGCGGAAGAAACTCGTGACGTTGATGAGCAAATCCTTGGCGAGAAGATCCAGTTCGCCCGCGTCGCTGGCGAGAAGCTCGAGATATTGAACGATATCGCCAGGCTCGATGCCCGCCATCGCCATGCGCCGCTCGATCCGGCGCTGCAACGTGCCCTGCTTGTAGAGCGTGAAATCATGGGCGGTCTTGGTGCGCAGAAGATCGATGATTTTCGGCAGCCAGTCCGGCGCCGGGCCTTTCGGCAGCGCGCCATTCCCGGCATATGCCGGCGCCGCGCGCCGGCTGTATTTGACGAGCGCGTCGGCAATTTTGGCGACCGGAAGCACAAGGTCCACCGCACCCGTCATAATCGCGCTGCGCGGCATGCCGTCATAGCCGGCTTCATCGGGATCCTGCGCGATGACGATTCCGTCTTTTTCCTTCACCGCTTTCAGTCCGAGGCTGCCGTCGGCGCCGGTTCCCGAAAGAATCACGCAGATCGCGCGCGCACCATATTCCTGCGCCAGTGAGTTCAGCAGAAAATCGAAAGGCAGCCGCGCGCCGTGACGCGCCTTGGGCTGCGAAAGGTGCAGCGCGCCATTGGCGACGGAAAGATATGTGCCGGGCGGAATGACATAGAGATGATCGCGCTCGATCGGCATTCCTTCGCTTGCCTGGCGCACGGTCATCGTTGTGTGGCCGGCCAGCAAATCCACCATCATGCTTTCATGGGCAGGATCCAGATGCTGAATGAGTATAAATGCCATGCCGTGTTTGGCGGGCAGGGCGCTGACGAGTTTTCTGCACGCATCCAGACCGCCGGCCGAAGCGCCCACGCCCACAACAGGAAACTCGCCGGAACCGCGCGGTGCATCGCGCGCCGGGATTGCGCGCTTGTTCGAGCGTGGCTTGACGGTTTTCGCCGGACGTGTGCGGCTTTTCTTCATTCTCTATTTGTTCTCGAAATGCAGCGCCTCAAATGGGGCGCGTCCAACAACGTTATCATGCTTTCCAGGCTGCCGCGATACGCGGAAATACGTCTATTCGTGATGAGATACGTCAATATGGCACGTTCGTCGTGCGTACATTCCGATGCTTTCGGATCCGCGCGATCTTCCGGCAGTATCTCGAGAATCGGATCAGGCAGGGCTCTTGCGCCCGCCCGTCCGCATGAACCTGACAATCGCGATCCGAAGCCATCGAGGAAATTCCGTGCGCAATCTTTCCCTACTGGGCGTTGTTCTTGTTGTGCTGGGCGTAGGCGCTTTGCTGGTGGGCCATTTTAGCTATTACAAGACGACGCCTGTGCTGGATGCTGGTCCTCTGCATGTAACGGCCCAGGAAGAACATCATGTTTCGATCCCGACGATTGCCGGCATCATTGTGCTGATTGCGGGCTTCGGACTGATCGTCATGGGCCGGAAAACGGCGTGAACGAGGAAGAACAGCCCGCGCCCAATTTGCTGTCGCGCCGGTTTTCCGGGATCGCAGATAGTGTCGCGCGCGTAACCGGCCATCCGCTCGCCTTTGCGCTGTCATGCGCCGTCATCGCGGTTTGGGCGATTGCATCGGCGGTCTTCCATTTCACCGATGCCTGGCAGTCTCCGATCAACACCGTCACGACGATCATCACATTCCTGATGGTGTTCCTGATTCAAAGCACGCAGAATCGCGATGGCGTGGCCGTTCAGGCCAAGCTCGACGAGCTTATCCGCGCGCTTGAGCCTGCCAACAACAAATTCATCGCGATAGAAAAGCGCTCGATTGGCGAAGTACATGAATTGCGGCAGGAAACCGCCGAGGAAGTGAAATTGCTGGAAGAGCTGATCGTGGACGTCGCAAATGTGCACGACGAACTCGGCGTAACGCCGGAGCATTGACGCAATGATTTGCGGTATTCGTCGGTGAAACCGCCGCGAAACGCGCAATTCTTCCAATTGCGTGGGTATATTCCGATCCTGTCGCGGCCGCTCCGCGCGGCCCAGAAATGTAAGCGAACAAAGTCCCATCCGGACAATGCGATATATTCGCGGCAGCGCGCCACGGGTTCGCCGGTCATCCCGACGAGCTTCGCGCGCTCAACCGCAGCCTCGCGCGCGAGCGCATGGGAATGCACTAGATTCCTTGATTGTCGCGCAATTTTACGGGTGAACCGATGCACACTTCACCCGATTGCGCTCTAGCCCCGCGATTTGGCGTTGTGCTGTTTCAGATGCCAGCGCCATGCCGATCCGATGATCGAATCCAGATCGGCAAAGCTCGCCGGATCGATCTTCAACACCGATTTCAGCCGCGCCGCATCGGCCACAAGCACGGCCGGATCGCCCGGCCGCCGCGGCGCTTTTTTCCACGGCACTTTGCGGCCGCTCTGGCGCTCGACCGCGGCGATCACATCCAGCACCGATGCGCCCTTGCCGCGCCCTACATTCAGCGCAACCGGCGCACCACCCGCGAGCAGATAATCGAGTGCCGCCACATGGGCGCGCGCCAGATCCTCCACATGCACATAATCGCGCATTGCCGAGCCATCCGGCGTATCGTAATCGAGGCCGAATACTTCGAGCATGCCGCGTAATTCGAGTGCCGCCTCGATGGCAAGCGGAATGAGATGGGTTTCCGGTGTGTGATCCTCGCCGATCCCGGCATCGCTGTCCGCGCCCGCGGCATTGAAATAGCGCAGCGCCACATAGCTAAGCGCATTCGCCGCCGCGCAATCGGCCAGCATCTGCTCCACTGCCAGCTTCGTCGCGCCATAGGGATTGATCGGCGCTTGTTCGGCATCTTCGGTTATCGGCGATGTTTGCGGAATGCCGTAAGTGGCGCAGGTGCTGGAAAACACAATGTTGCCGATCTTGCGCGCCTGCATCGCCTCCAGCAATTGCAGCGAGCCCGCGACATTGTTGCGATAATATTTGAGCGGCTCGGCAACGGATTCGCCCACATAGGCAAAGGCCGCGAAATGAATCACGGCGGCCGGCGCATAACGCGCGATCACATCGTCGAGCCGCGCGCCATCCAGAATATCGCCGCGCTCGAACGGCCCCCATTTCACGGCCCATTCGTGCCCATACGCCAGATTGTCGTAAGTCACCGGCACATAGCCCGCTTGCGCGAGCGCCTTGCAGGTGTGGCTGCCGATATAGCCCGCCCCGCCGGTCACCAGGATATTACGCTGCATCGTCGTTGCCGCCCCCGGACACCGTCGCTCGCAAGCCTATTTGATCGCCTTCAGCATGGCTTCCGTGTCGGCGGCGTCTTTCTGGGCGGTCGCAAGATCATCCGCCTTCAGCCCTTCGCGTGCTTTGTCGGCGGCGGCTTCGAGCGATTTCTGCTTGGCCGCATCGGTGGTATCGGGGATCGCGCCATTGCCGTTGTTCTTGCATGGGTTCAGCGCATCCTTGTCGAAATCCATGCCGTTCGGCCCGACGAGGCAATTGAGCGTATGATGCAGATGCGTGTGCACCATATCGATGGTGGTGGATTGCGAGGCGAGCCCCGCATGCATCGCCGCCGTCGTGATTTCGGAGGCTACATCCGCCGACGCGGGCCCGGCCAGCAACGCAACGCCGAATGCCAGTGCGGATAGCGAAAGATATTTTTTCATGCTGCTCACTCCTGTCTCCCGATGAAAGCCTAGCACCTTCGTGAACACCGCTAAAGGCCGAGCGTTCCATCGAGGAAATCGAACACGCTCGCCTTGAAAAGCGCGTGGGGAATGGCCGAAAAATGATCGCAGGCGGGCAGGGTGACGGCCTCAGCGCCCGGAATTTCGCGCGCCAATTCTTCCGCACTTCCCGCAAGCTGATCGCGGCTACCGGCGACGATCAATGCAGGAACGCGCAAACCCGAAAGCTGTTCGCGCGTCAGCGCTTCGCCGCCCGCGCGCGTGCAGGCGGCGAGTGCGAGCCTGTCCTCGCCCTGTTCATCGGCGAAATGGCGGAAACTTTTCAGCAAGGGTTGCGAAATCGAATTGGGATCGTCCACCAGCATCGCCTCGGCCAAGGCGCCCGTGCCACCACTGTGTTCGAACATGCGCCCGCCCACGCCGCCCAGAATGAGATGATCGATGCGCTCGGGATGCGTCAGTGCGGCGGCCAGCGCCAGCCGCGCGCCCATCGAATATCCCATCAGATGCGCGCGCGCGATTTGAAGATGATCCATCAGCGCGAAAACATCGCCCACCAATGCGCGCCGGTCATAGGCATCCGGCTCATGCGGTTTCGCACTTTCGCCATGCCCGCGCAGATCGGGTGCGATGACGCGCATCCCCTTGCGCTCGAAGGCGCCATACCAGCCGAGCCTTCGCCACATCTCGTTTCGGTTGGAAGCAAAGCCGTGGAGCAGAACGATCGGGCGGCCCGCGCCGATATCGTCATAGGCGAGCGTCAGTCCGCCGGAGGTGAATTGCGCCATGCCCTCTGGTTAGCGGCAGAGGGGCCCCGCGCTCAATAGGCCTCTTTGGCCCATTTCAGATAGGCCTCGATGCTGGAGGGGGGCACGGCCAGCATGCGCCCCGCAATCGGGCCTCTTTCGGCGCGGCGCCAGCCGGAGCCGTCCTTTTCATAGACCGGCACGATGGCCAGCATGTTCTCCGCCACCCAGGCCACGGCCTGCTCCTCGGTCCGGTTGAGGTCGGCCACGGCCGCAAGCGCAAAGCCTTTGCGGCGCATCGTGGCCAGAACGCTGGCCGCCGCCTCGCCCAGTGGGCGCATATTCCCGGTCGGGGTGGCATCGCTGCTCTTGCGGCGCTGCTCATTACCGAAGAAAAAGGCTAAAGAGGTCGAGAGGCTCATGGCTCTGCCATTTCCGTTGATGTGTGAGACATCAGAAAGACTGTTTATAACACCTTTTTGAGTTTTTGAAATACCATTAATCATCACAGGAGTTGAATAAGGATGGCTTGCGCATGATTACCGCCGCCCAGTTACGGGCCGCCCGCGCGCTTCTGGGGGTCGATCAGCGCAAACTGGCCGATCTCTGCGGCCTGTCTGTGCCGACCATCCAGCGCATGGAGGCCAGCGAAGGGGTTATTCGGGGCAATGTCGATTCGCTCATGAAGCTGATCGGAGCCCTGGAGGAGGCCGGAATCCTGCTGATCGGCGAGGGCGCGGTCAGTCCGGAGGGCGGCAGGGGCGTGCGCCTGAAGGCCTGAGACTGCTCTGCTTGGCGTTCTTTAACATGCTTCCCATATAAGGGCCTGCGCGCGCCCGGCGGAGGCGCCCTAGCGAGGGAATATCGGCATGATCGGCTTTCTGCATTGGGCGCGAGGCATTCTGTTTGGAACCCTGAACGGGCTGGTCAAGATCGCGCTGGCCGTGGTGCTGATCGGGGCCGTCATCATGCTGATCGGCCTGGCGCAGGGCGACGGGCTGCCGGGCAAGATGGTGCTGACGGCCGATCTGCGCGGCCAGCTTCCCGATTCCGCGCCGGACGATCCGCTGGGCCTGCACAGCCGCCAATTGACGGTGATGGATGTGGTGCTGTCGCTCGACCGCGCCGGGCGCGACGACCGCGTGAAAGGTCTTTACCTCCGCGTCGGCGATGCGGGCATCGGCGTGGCCGAGGCCGAGGAACTTGGCGCGGCCATCAAGCGCTTCCGCAAGACGGGAAAATTCGTTGTCGCCGATGCGCAGGATTTCGGCTCGACCGGCCTTGGCGATTATCTGCTGGCCTCGAGCGCGAATGAAATCTGGATGCAGCCGCAAGGCATGTTCGGTGCGGCGGGTGCTGGCGCTGGCGCCGTCTTCCTGCGCGGCTTCTTCGACAAGATCGATGCCGTGCCGCAGATCGCCAAGCGCGCGGATTATAAAAGTGCTGCCGACATGTTCATGGAGAAGGATTACACCGCGCCCGACCGCGAGCAGACCACCGCGTTTTTGCAATCCTGGTATAATTCCGCAACCGCCGGCATCGCCGCGGATCGCAATCTTCCCATCCTCAACGTAACCAACGCGCTCGACGCGAGCCCGCAATTTGCCAGCGACGCGCACGCAAAAGGACTGGTGGACAAGGTCGGCTACGACGACGAAGCCGGTAACGCAGCACTTGGCCGCGCGGGCAGCGACGCGAAATTCGAAGCGCTCGCCGATTATGTCCACGCCACGGATGATTCCACCGATTTCGGCTCCGGCACGCAGGTCGCACTGGTCGAAGGTGCCGGCGAGATCGTCGATGGCTCGGCCGATGGCGGCGTCTTCGGCGGCAAAACCGTAATCGCGGGCGATGATTACGCCGAAGCCATTCGCGCCGCGACGAAAGACAAGAACATCAAGGCGATCCTGCTGCGCGTGGATTCGCCCGGCGGCTCGGTTTCCGCCTCGGCGCAAATTCTGGACGCAATCGAGAAGGCGCAGGCCGCGGGCAAGCCCGTCGTCGTCAGCATGGGAACGCTGGCCGCATCCGGCGGCTATTACATCTCCGCCAGCGCCGACAGGATCGTGGCCGAGCCCGCCACGCTCACCGGCTCCATCGGCGTGCTCACCGGCAAGGTCGCCATCGGCAAGTCGCTGGGGCTTGGCCGGCGTCACCGCCGACGAGATCGGGGTCGGCAAGAACGCGCTGTTCGATTCCGCGATTACACCGTACACGGACGATCAATGGAAGGCGCTGAACACGCAGGCCGACGTCATCTACAATGATTTCATGCAGAAGGTGGCCAAGGGCCGCAAGCTGCCCTTCGATCAGGTCGAGGCCGTGGCCAAGGGCCGGGTGTGGACCGGCGCCGACGCGCAATCGCGCGGGCTGGTGGACGATCTGGGCGGCTTCTGGACGGCGGTGGACACGCTGAAGAAACTTGCCAGGATATCGCCGGACACGCGCGTGATCTTCCGCAAATATCCCCGCCCCAAGAGCTTCTTCGACGTGCTGGACGAGACCTTCGACAGTTCGGCCGCCAGCATGCGGATGATGCAGGGGCTGGCCGTCATCGCCAACATGCCCGGCGTGCGCGGCGCCATCGAGGCGGTTACGGCGGCCCCGCATGGCGTTTCGCTTCAGGCCACGGGTTTGCCGCTCGCGCAATAGTGCTAAAGTAGCGGGATGGAAACCACCGCGACACTGCCTGACAAGCAGGTGGTCGAGCAGCTGAAACAGGCGCTCGATTATCTCGACCGCAACGATCCCGCGCAGGGCGAGCGCACGCTCGACCTCATCCTCGCCGGCGATCCGGAAAATCCCGACGCGCTGCAATTGCTGGGCACGATCCGCCGCGGCCAGGGCGACGACGCCGAAGCCGAGCGGCTTTACCGCCGCTCGCTTGCCGCCAAACCCGATCAGCCGCATGTCCATCACAATCTCGGCAATCTCTATTACAAGCTCAGGCCGCTTCGACGAAGCCATCGCCGAGCAGCAGGAAGCCATTCGCCTGAAAAGCAATTATGCCGAAGCCTGGCTCAATCTCGGGCTGGCGCAATCGGCCAAGGGCGAATATGTGCCGGCCGAAAAAAGTTTCCGCCGCGCGCTGCATATCGTGCCGAATTTTCTCCCTGCGCGGCAGGCGCTGGGCGCCACGCTCAACGATCTGGGAAAGCCCAAGGACGCCGAGATCGTCTTGCGCCAGACGCTTGCGATGAACCCGCGCGAGCAGAGCGATGTGGCCGCCCTTGAGCACAATCTCGCCGTCTCGCTCAAATTGCAGGACCGCTACGAAGAAGCGCTGCATTTTTTCGACAGCGCCCAGCGGCGCACGCCGGACATGCCGCTGGTGGATTACAATCGCGGCAACACGTTGCAGCATATGGGACGGCTTGACGAAGCGGTGTTCTGCTATCGCCGCGCGCTCGCCGCCAATCCGCTCGACATGCTGGCCCATCGCGACGTGAACCATCTGCTCTATCGCCTCGGCCGCGACGAGGAATTTTTGCGCTCCTACGATGAGGCGATGCCGCTGTTCCCCGATGTGGGCGCACTGCCGCTCGCTAAGGCGGATTTTCTTTTCATAAAAGAAGACTTTCCCGCCGCGCGCGAATATTTCGAGCGGGCCTCGCGGCTTTTGCCGGATCATGTCATGCCGCATGACGGGCTCGGGCTTGTGCTGGCGCGTCTTGGCGAATTCGATGCCGCCATCGTCCAGCATGAGATCGCGCTCAAAATGGAGCCGGAAAACGCGCATGCCATGCGCAATTATGCCGAAACGCTGATCCGCGCGGGCGACGCAAAAAAGGCGCTCGCCGTGGCCGAAGGCGCGCGCGCGTTGGAGCCCGAGCATCAGGCCGCACTCGCCATGTGGAGCATCGCGGCCAATTTGCTGGACGATCCGCGCGCCGAAGCGCTCAACGATTACGGCAATCTGGTGCAGGTGTTCGAGCTTGAGCCGCCGTCCGGTTACGACAGCATGGAAGATTTCAACGCCGCGCTGAACGAATATCTGAACAATCTTCATCGCGACAAGCGCGAAGTGATCGACCAAACCTTGCGCGGCGGAACCCAGACGCTGGATGATCTTTTCGGAAAGCGCCATGCGCCGGTGGAGCTTTTGCGCGCGCGCATCGACGAAGCAGTCGGCGCCTATATCGCGCGCATGAAGGAGGATGACACCCATCCGCTTTTGCGCCGCCGCCGCGCGGGATTCAAATATTCCTCGTCATGGTCGTCGCGCCTGCATGATTGCGGATTTCATATCAATCACATTCATCCGAAAGGCTGGATCAGCTCGGCCTATTATGTGGCCGTGCCGGATGCGGCCTCGGATGCGGATGCCAAACAGGGCTGGATCAAATTCGGCGAGCCCTATTTCGATGCGGGCCCGAAAAATCCCGTCCGCCGCAGCGTGCAGCCGAAGTCCGGCACGCTGGTGCTGTTTCCATCCTATATGTGGCACGGCACTGTTCCGTTTCACTCCGAGCAATCGCGCACGACCATCGCGTTCGACGTCGTGCCGAAATGAGCGCCATGCCGGCGGACGCAAGAACCGGCGAAATGGTTCAGCGCGCACAGCAGGCGATGGCCGCCGGCCGCGCCGATGAAGCGGCGCGTTTGTGGGAGCAGGTGCTGGCCGCGGCGCCCGAACATCCCCAAGCGCTTTTGCATCTGGGCCAGATCGCTTTGCAGAAAAGAATCTCCCCGCCGCGCGCGCGTTTCTGGAACGTGCGGCAAAAGCCGCGCCCGCCAATCCCGTCGTCGCGCTCAATTTGTCTTACGTTTTCCGCAACGCGGGCGATGCTGCCGGCGAATTTGCCGCGCTGACGCGCGCGCTCGGCATCGATCCTTATTTTTATCCGGCACTTCTGGCGCAAGGCATGTTGCTCGAGCGCACCGGAAAAATTCGCGAGGCCGCGCGCGTTTACAAGAACGTGCTGAAGATTGCGCCGCCCGATGAGCAATTGCCGCCGCCAATCAGGACATCGCTCGCCCACGCGCGCGAAATCGTGCGGGAAAATTCCGCCGCGATGGACCGCTATCTGAGCGGCCGCATGGATCGCGTGCGCGCGCAATATAAGGGCGAAAACTGGAACCGCCTCGACGAATGCAAGGATATCGCAACGGGCGCCAAACGCGCCTACACGCCCGAACCGGCGATGCTGCATGTACCGCGTCTGCCCGCGATTCAATTCTACGACAACGCCGATTTTCCGTGGCTGAAAGATCTCGAAGCGGCCACCGATATCATCCGCGACGAATTTATCGCGGTCTATGGTGAAGATCACAAAGGCATCGAGCCCTACATCAATTATCCCGAAGGCGCGCCGGTGAACCAGTGGGTGGAACTCAATCATTCGCCACGCTGGAGCGTTTTTCCGCTGTGGCAGGATGGCGCGCGGATCGAAGCCAATTGCGCGCGCTGCCCCAAAACGCTGGAAGCGATCAAGGTCGTGCCGCTCGCCGATATTCCCAATTTCGCGCCGACGATTTTGTATTCGCTGCTCGCGCCCAAAACCACGATCCCCGCCCACACCGGCGTCACCAATGCGCGGCTTGATCGTGCATCTGCCGCTGATCGTGCCGGAAGATTGCCGCTTCCGGGTTGGCAATGAAACGCGCGAATGGAAAGAAGGAAAAGCCTGGGTGTTCGACGATACCATCGATCACGAAGCCTGGAACGACAGCGATGAGCTTCGTGTCATCATGATGATCGACATCTGGAATCCGTTCCTGTCGCCCGCCGAGCGCGACATGACGCGAGAGATTCTCAACGGTGTGAAAGACTATCTTGCCGATGGCTAGCGCGCCCTTCGAAAATCAGCGGCAACATTATGTGCAGCTTCTCGAAAACGCCTTGCGCGCGGGCCGGATCGGTCAGGCTTTCCAAATAGCCGACGAAGCCGTGTCCAAAGGTTTCGAAGACAGCAAGTTCCTGTCTCATGCCGCTTACAATCGCCTCAATCTTGGCGATGTTCCTGCAGCGTTAGCGCTCGCCGAACGCGCGCGCGAACAGACGCCCCGCGATGTCAATGTGCTCAATGTTCTGGGCCTGTGTCTTACCAAACTCGGCCGCTTTCAGGACGCGGTGAATGTTTTCAACGCCGCGATCCGCGCCTCACCCACCACTGTGGCCCCGCACTACAACAAGGCCTGCGCGCTCGAAGACATGAAGGAAAATACCGCGGCGCGCGTCGAATTCGAGCGCACTATCGCGCTGCAACCGGCCCATCCCGACGCGCTTGCCCGCCTGGCAAGCCTCACCGTGCAGCGCGGCGCGATGAAAAAAGCGCGCGAATATGCCGAGCGTGCGTTGCGCCTCGATCCCAAGCAGCCCATCGCCACGCTCGCGGTCGCGGTCTCCGATGTGGAAGACCGCCAGACTGAAGCGGCCCAGCGCCGCCTGTTTCCGCTGTTCCGCAATCCCGAATTGAGCGTGCTCGGCCGCGCGCTCGCCCACGGCCTTATCGGCGATACGTTCGATGGCCTGAACAATCCAGACGAAGCTTTCGCCGCCTATTCGGCGTCGGCTGCGATCTTTCATGGCCTCTATCGGCCGAAAGCCGAATCCGACGAGATCGGATGGGAGCGCGCGGAAAGGCTTGCGCACTATTTCAGTGCGCTCGACGACGATGCCTGGCGCGCGCCGGACGATGGCGGCGAAAGCCCTGTGGGCACGCATGTCTTTCTCGTCGGCTTTCCGCGCTCGGGCACCACGCTTCTCGAAAACGTGCTTGGCAGCCATCCCGATATCGAGACCATGGAAGAAATCGAGTGCCTGAACGAGACGGTAGCCGATTTCATGCGCGCGCGCGACGGCATGGAGCGTCTTGCCGCCATGAGCAGCGTGGAACTGGAGCCCTATCGTCGCGATTACTGGCGGCGCGTGGCCGATGCGGGGCTCAATTTGAAAAAGCCCATCCTTATTGACAAGATGCCGTTCTACAGCGTCGTGCAATGCGCCATCGCCAAATTGTTTCCGCGCGCGAAGATCTTTTTGCGCTGCGCGATCCGCGCGATGTGGTGCTGTCCTGTTTCCGCCGCCGCCTCGCGATGTACGAGATGACGACGCTGGAGGGTGCCGCGCGCTACTATGACGGCGTGATGACGCTGTCGGATGTCTATCGCGAGAAGCTCGCGCTGCCGGTGTTTGATCTGCGTTATGAAAGCGTGGTCGCCGATTTCGAGGGCGAGTTGCGGCGCGTCTGCGATTTCATCGGCGTGGAATGGGATGAAAGGATGCGCAATTTCACCGCGCGCGCCGAAAAGCGCCCGATCAATACGCCGAGTGCGACACAAGTCTCGCGCGGCCTCTACAGCCAGGGCGTCGCCCAGTGGCGAAAATACGAAAAGCATATGGGGCCGGCCATGCCGCTGCTCGAGCCGTGGGTGAAGCGGTTCGGCTATGATTGACGGTTATTTTTCCGGATAACCGAATTTCGCGGCCCATGGTGAAAGCATCGGCAATATGGGGGCAAGCTGCTCGCGGTAACGCCGCCATTGGCCCGCACCTTCCGCATTCAGCCCGCGCATCAATTGCGGCGCGCTGGGCGTGAAGGCATTGGCCGCACGATCGGCGAAGCCGCGCATTTTTTCATCCCATTCCATGCCGATGAAGGCGCAGATGGCGCGCATCTGCTGGTCGAAATCGGCGATCATGTCTTCATGCCGCGAAACCGTCACCGCGAGCGCCAGCTTGCCGCGATAAAGCTCGCCCAATTGCATCACGGCGTCGTAATAGGCCGCGGTGCCTTGAAGCGTCAGGAATTCGAACATGTCGATGTTCATCTGGAAGCGCCGCCGGAAGCAGGAGAGCACCACATCGCGCGGATCGCGCCGCGCCAAAACGATCTTTGCATCCGGGAACAGCTTGGCGACCAGTGGCAGCTTCACGGTATTGAGCGGCTGCTTGTCGATGACGATCTTGCCCGCCGGATCGATGCCCGCAGCCTGCATGCGCCGCCAATAAAGTTCGCCAAAGCGCGCCGCGGTTTCCGCATCGATCCCGGCCAGCCTGTCGAGCGTCCCGGCACTGCCCATGAATTCGCGGAACGAGTCGATCAGGAATTCTTTTTCCGAGATCGCGATGGTTTCGGGATGGCCCGCGAGCGCCTGTTCGAGCAGCGTTGTGCCGGAGCGGGGAAAGCCCACGACAAAAACATGCCCGCCCGCTTGCCCGCTGCCCGGCGGCGCGGATGCCCATTTGTCATCGGCTTTGGAAAAATAATCGATCTGCGATTGCACAAAACCGCGCGCGGTCTGCGTGTTGGGTCCTGCGTAGCGCGGCGCATAGAGCTGGCGCAGGGCCGCGTTGCCCTCGCTATAGGCGGCGAAGGCTTCGCTCGCACGACCCTCGCGGTCCAGCACGTCGCCCATCATGCCGAGCGCGATGCCGCGATCCGATGGCGAAAGCCGCGCGGAAGCGAGCATGCTTGCGATGCGTTCCTTCGCGCCCGAAAGATCGCCTTCTTCCATGTCGGCGGTGGCGAGTGCGAGCAGCGCCGGTGTCAGGCCGGCATCGTTGGCGAGCGCGTGTGTGGCGCGCGCGCGCGCCTCGCTCCAATCGCGCCGCCGCGTCGCCAGCAGCGCCAGCCGCGCGGAAGGCTCGGCGAATTCCGGATCGAGTTTCAGCGCCGCTTCGTAATCCGCGCGGGCCGCCGCGATCTCGCCCATCAGCTCCAGCGTGTGGCCGCGATTGAAGAGGGCCGGTGGAAATTCGGCGCGAATGGCGAGTGCTGCATCGAACGCCTGCAGCGCCTCGCCGAATTTGTCCATGGCCTGAAGGCACAGACCCATGCTGTTGAGCGCCACGATATCCTTGGGCGCCATCGTCACGGCCCGGCGCAGATCGCTCAGCGCATCGCCGTAGCGGCCCTGGCTCTGCAGATCGTTGGCGCGCAGCGTCAGCAGCACGGGATGCACGATGCCGCCCGCCAGCGCGTCGCGCGCAAGCTTGGTGGCGCGCGCGTAATCCTTCGCGTCCAGCGCGGCGCGGATATCCGCCATCATTCTTGCGGCATAGCTGTTCTGGTTGCCGGGTGCGCTCATTATTTCACGAGGTTTCATGGGCCGTTTTGCCCGCCACCCTTACAGGAAAACGGTCTGAAACGGGCAAACAAAAAGCGGCGGCCCGGAGGGGAGCCGCCGCTGATTGTGTCATTCCGGCAGGATTTACATCTTGATCGTGCCGGACATGAAGAACAGCCGGCCCATCGTATCGTAATTGCCGGGATAGGTGTTGGCGTTGAAGCCGATACCCCAGACCACGCCGTCGATCAGCGGCGGCGCCTTGTCGAACACATTGTTCACGCCTGCGCGCAGTTCGACGCCTTCGGCCACGGTCCATGTACCGGCCAGATCGATGTAGTCATAGGCGCTGATCTGCTTGCTGAGAACGTCACCACAAGACGCCGCGCCGGACGTTGTGGCGCAAGTGACATAACGGTTGATGTAGCCCATCAATGGCTGCGAAGCGTTGTTTCCGTCGAATTTAACGCTGCTCATATGACGCCACGCTATGGACAGATCGAAGTTCCACGGCGAGCTCCAGGTCACGCGCAACGTATGCTTCCAGCCCGGTGTCGGGTTTCCGCAGGTCACGCCGAAGAGGCCTTTGCAATCGTAGCTGCCGATCGCGTAGTCCCCCGCACCCGGTGTAACGATGAAGTTTTTCGTCAACGTTCCGATGAAATTGACCGCCAGCGAGCCATCGCCGTTCATGCCCCAATCGTCCAGATCGGTCTGATAATTGGCTTCGAAATCGTAGCCTTTGGTCTGGATCGATCCGGTGTTCTCCGTCAGTTCGGTGACATAGCCGTCGGTGCCGAACAGAATGCCCGATCCTCCAGCGGTCGCGCCTGGGTTGGTTCCGATCTGACCTGCGCGATGGATGAGTGCGCAGTAATTGTCGGAAATCGCCGCCGCGTTGGACAATCCCAGCCCCCCCAAGCTGCCCGCGCATGCCGCAATCGCGGTGTTTGGGCCATAGGTGCTGATCGCCTTGTTCACCTTGATGTCGAAATAGTCGATCGTTGCGGTGAACCCGTCGAGGAACGTCGGCGTCAACACCACGCCGAACGACTTCGTATCGGAAACTTCCGGCTTCAGGTTCGGATTGCCGCCCACCAGTTCGTTACACTGCGCTGCAGGGCAGGCCGTAACACCGCCAAACGCCGGCGGAATACTGGCAACACCGCTATTGTATTGGCTCGTAGACACGCCCGTGCGAGCGCACTGCGCGGCGCTGAGACGATTGATCGAGTAGTAGAGACCCGAACCGGAACAGGGGTCCAGACCGCTATATAGGCCCGTATGCAGTGGCGTAAACAGTTCCAGGATGTTCGGTGCACGAACCGCACGCTGATAGCTGCCGCGGAAGCGGATATCGTCCACGGGCTGCCATTCCGCACCGTATTTGTAGGTGTTTACCGCTCCGGCGTTGCTATAGGACGAATAGCGATAACCACCGTTCAGCGACAGATCCTCGAAGAGTTCCTGATCCTGAATGAGCGGAACGCGCACCTCGCCGTAAACTTCCGAAACGTTGTAGCGGCCGGTAACCGGAGGCTGCGGTCCGCCCTGACCCGTGTCGTCGCCGGTCGCCAGGCTGTAATCGTCCGTGAACACCAGTTGTTCCTGGCGATATTCCGCTCCGACCGCGATGCCGATGGGGCTCTTCGCCCACGGCATCGTGCCGCCCATCGAGCCCAGATCGCCCGCCAAATTGGCCTGCACGTCCTGCTCGGTCGTCGAGCCTTCCTTGAAGCCGGTCGCTTTTATGTAAGCCAGCGACTCCGCAGAAGCTCCGCCTGTCTGGAAGATGTTCAGCGGCGAGCAAGCCGGATCGCTGCCGTCGATGACCGATTGGCAAGTCGGGGTGCCGCCGACGTCGACAACTTGCAATGCTTTCTCGACGCGCGATGCGGATACTTCGTTCCGATAATTTTCGGAGAAGATCGACGTGCCGTATTGCGCCGATACATCATAGGACCAGCCATCGCCCAGATCGCCCTTCGCGCCGATGACGAAGCGGTAATTGGTATGGCGAAGGTCGTCTATGCGGTTGCCGTTTTCAACCATGCGGCGGCCGACAAGCATGTCGGCCTGACCGGTACCCTCTGCGCCGGCCGGGTCGCCGTTACACAGTTGATTGTAGAACGAGTTCGGGTCGCCGCCGAGCGTTTGGCCCAGATAGGGGTTTGTGCAATTCACCGAGAATTCGCCACCAAGCACGGGGCCCGAACCCAGGAAGATCGCGCCCGGCGCGATCTGCGCCAGCGTGTGATCGTCGGCGAACATCAGAGAGGAATAGATGTCGAGTTGCTTGTCCACCTCGTAATGCGCGAATGCGCCGCCGGTGTAGCGCGTATCGGGGCGCTGGAGATAATTGTACGGCGCGTAGTTGAACTTCGTGCCGCTGTCGAAAGGCGCCGATTCACCCTGCGTTGAGGTCGGCATGACGCTTCCGCCGGCGAAAGCATTGGAGTCCGCATCCTCGGAGAAGAACCTGCCGGGATAGGCATTGGACGAGCCGTAGCAGATGAAATCCGGAACACCGAAAGAGGAAGCGTCTTCGGCTGTGCAGGCGGAAAAGTCGCGCTGTGATTCCAAAACCGGCTTGATATCGCGATAGCCGAGATAGAAAGTGACGTTGCCCTTGCCGTTATCGGAATTCGCGCCGAACAGCAAAGTCGCATCCACCGTGCCGCCGTCCCAGACATTATGAGGCGCGGTGCTGTAAAAGCCTGACGAACAGACATTACACGCATGCGTTCCGGTCGCCTCCGAAAACGCCGGATAATGGCTATTGCTGTCTTCGGCGATGCTGTATTGGCCGTCGAGCTCGATGCCCTGGAAATCCTTGCGCATCACGAAGTTCACGACGCCGGCCAACGCGTCCGAGCCGTACACGGCCGAGGCGCCGCCCGTCAGCACTTCGACGTGATCGACGAGGGCCGCGGGAATCTGGTTCAGGTCCGGCACCGGAATGACCGGGTCGCCCGGCATCAGGCGGCGTCCGTCGACCAGCACCAGGGTGCGGGAAGAGCCCAGTCCGCGCAGATCGACCGATGCGGTGCCGAGCGAGCCGCTGAACACCGAGCTTACGGCGTTATAGTCCGCGAACGCGCCGGGCAGGCTGTTGATCAACGTGTCGAGGCTGGTGGTGCCTTCGAGCTTCATTTCCTGCTGACCGATTGAAGTGACCGGCGAGCTGGCATAAAGGCCCTGTTGCGGAATGCGCGAACCCGTGACCACCACGGTTTCGGTTGCGGTTTCATCCGCGCTTGCCGCGGCCGCGGAAAAGCCCAGTGCCGCAACCGTTGCCGCTCCGAGGAGCAGAGCCGAACGAACGTTGCGGATATTCAGTTTGGATTGGACCACGTTGAACCCCCTTGGTTTGTCGTAACGACGACTTTGACCAACGGCCGTTTGATTACCGGGATGGCATCAAACGCCGCGCGACCCTGGTTGGCCGACGCGGCAGGACCCGTTTCAACCCAAGCTAAAAGACTCTTCACGCACTGGTCAAAACGGAATTACGGAAGTGCAATAGTTCCCTAGACTGATGTGCCCTTTTTGCATCTCTTTTATGACGTTCCGTCATGATCTTGCGCTCCCGGCCTGAAGCCTGAAACAATTCGGAGCGAGCCTTGGCGGGCTGATAAACTGTCCTTGGCGGATTGCGCCGGCCGGGCTGGCGGAAACGTAGGTGAGGATCATGGCGACCGCTCTTTATACCCATCCCGCGTGCCTGGCCCATGAAACCCCGCCCGGCCATCCCGAAAGCGCGGATCGGCTTCGTGCGATTTTACAGGAATTACAGGATGTTACGGGATTTTTTCGAGAGGAGGCGCCGGCCTGTTCGCGGGCCGATCTCGCCCGCGCCCACGATCCCGCGCTCATCGAAAAGGTCCTGACCACGCTTGCGACAGAGGCCGCGCGCGAGCATTTCGTGCGCGTCGATGCCGATACCGCCATGTCCGCCGGGTCGGCCGAGGCCGCCTTGCGGGCGGCGGGTGCGGTTATCGCAGCGGCGGACTCGGTCATGGCGGGGCGCACGACGAACGCCTTCTGCGCCGTGCGCCCGCCCGGCCATCATGCCGAGCGCGGCCAGTCGATGGGCTTCTGCCTGTTCAACAATGTCGCAGTCGGAGCATTACATTTGCGTGACAAGCATGGGCTAAAGCGCATTGCCGTGATCGATTTCGATGTCCATCACGGCAACGGCACGCAGGACATTTTCTGGAACGATCCGAATCTGTTTTACGCCTCCACTCATCAATCGCCCCTTTATCCCGGCACGGGGCTGCCATCGGAGACGGGCGTTGCGGGCAATATCCTCAACGCGCCATTGCCGCCCGGCGCGGGCAGCGAGGCCTTCCGCGCGGCATTCTCCACCATCGTTTTGCCCGCGCTCGATTCGTTTGGCCCGGAATTTATCTTCATTTCGGCGGGCTTCGATGCGCATCGCGACGATCCCCTTGCCGAGCTTTGCCTGACCGATGAGGATTTCGCCTGGGCGACGCGGGAAATCTGTGCGCTGGCGGCCAGGCATTGCAGGGGCCGCGTTGTTTCGGCGCTGGAAGGCGGATATGACCTCGCGGCATTGGCGCGCTCGGCGCGCGCCCATGTCGGCGCGCTGATGGAGGCTTGAAATGGCCGCGAAATCGAAACCGGATGCAACGCCCGTGGCCGAACTCAGCTTCGAGGCGGCACTGAAGGAACTCGAGGATATCGTCGGCCGCCTCGAACAGGGCGAAGTCGATCTGGAAGATTCCATCGCGCTCTACGAACGCGGCCAGCAATTGAAAGCGCATTGCGAAGCCAGGCTGAAAGCCGCCGAAGGACGCCTCGAAAAGATCGTGGGCGCGGGCAAGGGCGTCGAACCCGCCGATCCCGGCTAAGATGGGCGAGAAGTCTCCGCAAAGCATGGTGGAACCGGCGCTGGCCGAAGCGGCCGCGTTTGTGGAGCGCACGCTCGACACGCTGCTGCCGCAGGTGGACGGCCCCGAAGCCCGCGTGCTGGAAGCGATGCGTTATGCGGCACTCGGCGGCGGCAAGCGCCTGCGCGGATTTCTCGTGCTGCAAACCGGGCGGCTGTTCAGCGTGGATCGTCGCGCGCTGGGCCGCGTCGCCGCCGCGGTGGAATGTGTTCACGCCTATTCGCTGGTGCATGACGATCTGCCCGCGATGGATGATGACGACATGCGCCGCGGCAAGCCTTCCACGCACAAGGCGTTTGACGAAGCCACCGCGATCCTCGCGGGCGATGCGCTGCTGACTTTTGCGTTCGGCTTGATCTCGTCGCCCGAAGCGCATGGCGATCCTTTCGTGCGCTGCGAACTCGTCACGCGTCTGGCGCAAGCCGCCGGTCACGCGGGCATGGTCGGCGGGCAGATGATGGACATCGCCTTCGAAGGCCAAACGCCGCCGCTGCCGGAGATCACGCGCCTCCAGCGCATGAAGACGGCCGCACTCATCATGTTCAGTTGCGAGGCGGGCGCGATCCTCGGCAAGGCGTCCGCGCCGCTGCGCACGGCGCTTGCCACTTACGGTCAGGAATTGGGGCTCGCTTTCCAGATCACCGACGATCTTCTGGATGCCGAGGGCGATCCCGTCGCTGATGGGCAAGGCCGCGCAAAAAGACGCACGCCAAAGGCAAGCCCACGGTGGTCTCCGTGATGGGGCCGGAACGCGCGCGTTCGCAGGCCGAAGCGATGGCCGCGCAGGCCGTGCGTCACCTTGATTTGTTTGACGAAAAGGCCGACCTTCTGCGCGCAGCGGCGGAATTTGTGGTGGCCCGGCGGGCTTGAGCGCAATCCGGAAAAGTGTGACGCGGTTTTCCGGCAGATTGCGCGATAAATATAAGCCCCGCCATTGGATAAGAACATGGGTCAAACGCCGCTTTTGGATCACGTCAAAGAGCCATCCGATCTGCGAAAACTGCCGCGCGCGCAGCTCAGGCAGCTTGCCGAGGAACTGCGTCAGGAAACCATCGACGTTGTGTCGGTCACGGGCGGGCATCTGGGCGCGGGGCTTGGCGTGGTCGAACTCACCGTCGCGCTGCATTACGTTTTCAACACGCCGGACGACAAGCTCATCTGGGATGTCGGCCATCAATCCTATCCGCACAAGATCATCACCGGCCGCCGCGAACGCATGCGCAGTTTGCGCCAGGGCGGCGGCTTGTCGGGTTTCACCAAGCGCGCCGAAAGCGAATACGATCCGTTTGGCGCGGCCCATTCCTCCACCTCGATTTCGGCGGGGCTCGGTTTTGCGGTGGCGCGCGATCTGAAAGGCGAGAACAGCAACGTCATCGCCGTGATCGGCGATGGTGCTATGAGCGCGGGCATGGCTTACGAAGCCATGAACAATGCGGGCGCGCGCCATGAGCGACTGATCGTCATCCTGAACGACAACGATATGTCCATCGCCCCGCCCGTGGGCGCGATGAGCGCGTATCTGGCGCGTGTCGTTTCGAGCAAATCCTATCGCGGTTTCCGCAATTTCTGGAAAACCTTCTTCCATCGCTTTCCGGGCTCGTTCGAGAAACTTGCGAAGCGCTGGGAAGAATATACGCGCGGTTTTTTCACCGGCGGCACGCTGTTCGAGGAATTGGGCTTTTATTATGTCGGCCCCATCGACGGGCACAATCTGGATCATCTGATCCCCGTGCTTCAGAACGCACGCGATGCGCGCAATGGCCCGATGCTGATTCATGTCGTGACGCAGAAGGGCAAGGGCTATCCGCCCGCCGAGGCATCCGCCGACAAATATCACGGCGTGTCGAAATTCAACGTGCTGACGGGCGAGCAGAAAAAATCCGCCGCCACCGCGCCGAGCTACACGAAAGTTTTCGCCGAAGCGTTGATCGCCGAAGCCGAAGCCGACGAACGCATCGTCGCAATCACCGCCGCCATGCCATCGGGCACGGGGCTCGATCTTTTCGCGAAGGAATTTCCCACGCGCACCTTCGATGTCGGCATTGCCGAGCAGCATGGCGTGACGTTTGCGGCTGGCCTCGCCGCCGATGGCATGAAGCCTTTCGCCGCGATCTATTCCACCTTCCTGCAACGCGCTTACGATCAGGTCGTGCATGATGTGGCGATCCAATCGCTGCCCGTGCGTTTCGCGCTGGATCGCGCGGGGCTTGTCGGCGCGGACGGCCCCACGCATGCCGGCGCGTTCGACATTACATATCTGGCCACGCTTCCCGGTTTCGTCGTGATGGCGGCGTCCGATGAAGTGGAATTGATGAACATGGTGGCGACGGCGGCGCAAATTGACGACCGCCCCTCCGCTTTCCGCTATCCGCGCGGCGAAGGTATTGGCCTCGCGCGCCCGGCGCGTGGAACCCCGCTCGAAATCGGCAAGGGCCGCGTGATCCGCGAAGGTTCCTCCATCGCCATTCTCAATCTCGGCGCGCGGTTGCCGGAATGTGTCATCGCGGCGGAGAAATTGTCCGCACACGGACTATCCGCCACCATCGCCGACATGCGCTTCGCAAAGCCGCTCGACCGCGACCTGATCCGCCGTCTTGCGCAAAACCACGAAGTCCTCATCACCATCGAGGAAGGTTCCATCGGCGGGTTCGCCGCCCATGTGATGCAATTCCTCGCGCTCGAAGGCGCGTTCGACAAGGGGCTCAAACTGCGTCCCATGACGCTGCCCGACCGTTTCCTCGATCAGGACACGCCGGAAAAGATGTATGAAGCCGCCCATCTCGACGCAAGTTCCATCGTTGCCATGGCGCTTGCCGCGCTCGGCCGCGAAAAGGAAGCCATCGCGGCGCAAGGGCGGGCGTGAAGATATAATTGGATCACGCGGAGACGCGGAGGCGCGGAGAAGAAGCTGGGGCGCGAAGCGCCCCAAGATATCAGGTGCAGAAGTCACCGATTTCGATGACGAAAACGAACTCCGCGTCTCCGCGTGAAATAGTTGAATCGTGCGGGTCAACAGCGATGGTAATGATAGAAGATGAGAGCTGATATTTTTTTGGTCGAACATGGCTATGCCAAAAGCCGCAGCGAAGCGCAGGCCGCGATCCGCGCGGGCACCGTGCGCGCCGATGGCGCGCAAATCGAAAAACCCTCTCAGGCAATGAAGGCAAACGTGAACATCGATTATAAAAAACCCCATCCTTATGTTTCGCGCGGCGGCGTGAAGCTCGCCGCTGCTCTGGAAAAATTCGCGCTGTCGCCGGAAGACCGCATCTGTCTCGACATCGGCGCATCCACCGGCGGCTTCACCGAAGTGCTGCTCGCGGGTGGTGCCGCGCGCGTCTATGCCATCGATGTCGGCCACGGCCAGTTGAGCGGCAAGATCGCGCGCGACATGCGCGTCGTGCGTCGCGATGGCGTGAACGCGCGCGATCTCACCTCGACGCATGTCCCCGAAGCGCCCAACGCCATCGTCGCCGATGTCAGCTTCATCGGATTGAAGCTCGCGCTGCCGCCTGCACTCGCGATGGCAGCACCCGGCGCGTGGCTTGTGGCGCTGGTCAAGCCGCAATTCGAAGTCGGCCGCTTCGCCATCGGCAAGGGTGGTGTGGTGCGCGACGCGGCCGCGCAATCCGCGGCACTCGATGACATCGCCACATGGATTTCCGCATCGGGCTGGACGGTACTGGGCACGATGGAAAGCCCGATCACGGGCGGCGAGGGCAACCGCGAATTCCTGCTCGCCGCCGAAAAGAAATGAAGCTGTGCGCGCATTTCGGCGCCTGCGGCGGCTGCGCGCTTCAAGATTTACCACCGGACGAATACCGAACGCGCAAGCGAAATGAAATCGTGGATGCGCTTGCGCGGCAGGGTTTCGACGATGCGATTGTCGAAGAGGTTGTTTCCGTCGCCCCGCGCACGCGCCGCCGCGCGATCTTCAAGGTTGCGAAAAAGAGCGGGGCGGTCGCGATCGGCTTTCACGCCGCCAAATCCCACAATATTGTCGATATGCACGAATGTCTTGTGCTGACGCCTTCGCTGTTCGCCGTCGTCGCGGGTTTTCGCGCGATGATGGGCGCGATCTTGAAGGACAATGACAACGCCGAATTGCACGTCACCGAAACCGATGCGGGCCTGGACGTCGCGATCCGCTGGAGCCGCCCGAACAATGCAAAGCTGATCTCGCAAATCGCGGTGTGGGCGGCAAAGCTGAAACTCGCGCGCGTCACGGCGCATAATGAAATTCTCACCGAACTCGACACGCCGCACATTCATTTCGGCAATGCGCGCGTCGATCTTCCGCAGGAAAGTTTTCTCCAGCCCACGGAAGAAGGCGAAGCGATCCTGCAAGCCCGCGTTCTCGAAGTCGTCAGCAAAGCAAAGCATATCGCCGATCTTTTCGCCGGTTGCGGCACGTTCTCGCTGCCTCTCGCCGCGCGCGCCCGCGTGCATGCGGTGGAGCTGGAACGCGCCAGCCTCGATGCGCTTGGCACAGCCGCCCGCAACACGGCGGGACTGAAGCCCGTCACCACCGAGCCGCGCGATCTTTTCAAGCGCCCGCTTGGTGCTGCCGAACTCGCTCGCTTCGACGCCGTGGTGCTCGATCCGCCGCGCGCGGGTGCGGAGGCGCAAGTGCGTGCGCTCGCCCAATCGCGCGTGCCAATGATCGCCTATGTTTCCTGCAATGCGGCGAGCTTCGCGCGCGACGCACGCATTCTCGCCGATGGCGGCTATGTCATCGGCCCCGTCTTGCCGGTGGACCAGTTTCTCTGGTCGTCGCATACTGAGCTTGTCGCCGGTTTTGTCCGGCGGGGGGATGCGAAATGAAATCCGCGGTAATCGTTTTGGCTTCGCTGTTGCTGTTCGCAGGCTCCGCGCGCGCGGGCAGCGGCTTTTCCGATTGGGGCGCCATCGTGGTGTCGGGCGATTTTCACGCCCATGACGGCTCCGACAGCGAAATCTTCGACAATGCGCGGCGCGATGTCACCGCCGGATTGCTGCAAATGGGTTTTGCGCCCGCCAACATCGTGGAGTTCTCGCAGCGTCCCGCGCGCTATCCCGGCCGCACGCTGATGGGCGACACGCAGAACATCGCCAATTCGCTGTGGGATTTGTCGAACCGCACAAGTTCCGGCTGCTTCATCTATATGAGTTCGCATGGCGAGCCTGACGGCATGATCCTGGGCGACGGCGTGCTGGAGCCCGACAAGCTGGCGCAGATGGTCGATAATGCGTGCGGCGACCGGCCGACCGTGGTGATTATTTCGGCGTGTTTTTCCGGCGCGTTCGTGCCCGCGCTGAAAGGCCCGGACCGCATGGTGCTGACCGCCGCGCGGCCGGATCGCACGTCATTTGGCTGCGGCTCGGATGTGCGTGAGCCGTTTTTCGACGGATGTTTCGTGCGCGAATTGCCGCTGTCGCACGATCTGCCCGGCCTTGCGGACCTCACGCGCGCTTGTGTGGCACAGACGGAGCGGGAGAAAGGCATGGCGCCGCCCTCCGATCCGCAGCTTTCGATTGGCGCGGAGATCACGAAAGCATTGCCGAATTGGTGATTACCGCAGCCAGTTCTCGATCTTGAGCGATTTTACGCGTGCGAATTCGCGTTCGTTGTCTGTAACCAATGTACAGCCAAGTGCCAGAGCATGCGCGGCGATCAATGTGTCGTTTCTGCCGATGGGTGTTCCTGCCTTTTCAAGCTGGGCGCGGATTTCGGCATAATAATGATCAGCCGGATCCTCGAACGGCAAAATGGAAAGACGCTGCAGCAATCCCTCGACCGGCCGTTGCAGTTCTGCGGTCTCTCGCCGGAGCGCGCCATAGCGCAGTTCCGCGGCGACGATGATGCTGATGCTGATATTGTGCTGACCGACACGCGAAAATTGCTTTGCCACGGGACCATCCGGCCTGCGCAACATGTCAGAGACGATATTTGTATCTAAGAGATAGCGCGTCAAAAGATGTCTTCGGATTCGGTTGGCGGATCGGGAATTTCCGGAAATTTTTCTTTAATAGGTTCGAGCGTTGCCAACCATTCGAGAAGATCAGTCTTCTTCTCGGCAGGTTCAATGATCAGCTTGTCACCCTCCTTGTGCATGATTGCATCCTCGCCCGGCAGTTCGAATTCGCGCGGGATGCGCACGGCCTGATTACGGCCATTGCGGAAGAGTTTGACGTGGCGTTCGATGGTCATGGCATATGCTATGGCATATGCCAGCCTGAAATGCAAGTTTCAGCTCATTTGCGCGCGATGGCGCAGGGCGTGATCGGCCAGAACGCACGCCATCATCGCTTCGCCCACCGGCACCGCGCGGATGCCGACGCAGGGGTCGTGGCGGCCCTTGGTCTGGATTTGCGTGTTGTTGCCCGCGACGTCGATGGTCTTGCGCGGCGTTAAAATCGAAGACGTCGGCTTCACCGCAAACCGCGCGACGATCGGCTGGCCGGTCGAAATGCCGCCCAGAATTCCGCCCGCATGATTGGAGAGGAATTTCGGCGCACCTTTCGCGCTCTTGCGCATCTCGTCGCCATTTTCTTCGCCGGACAGCATCGCGGTGGCGAAACCGTCGCCAATCTCGACACCCTTGACCGCATTGATGCTCATCAGCGCGCTGGCGAGATCGGCATCGAGCTTGCCATAGATCGGCGCGCCCAAACCCACGGGGATTCCTTCGGCCACAACTTCCACAACGGCGCCGCAGGACGAGCCGCTCTTGCGCAGACCTTCGAGATATTCCGCCCACAGAGCAACGGCCTTCGCATCGGGGCAGAAGAACGGATTTTTCGCAACTTCCGCCCAGTTCCAGCGCGAACGCTCCACCATCTCGGTGCCCATCTGGATCAGCGCGCCGCGCACGATCACCTTCTTGTAGAGATGGTTCAGAACCTTCCGCGCAATCGCGCCCGCCGCAACCCGCGACGCCGTTTCGCGCGCGCTTTGCCGCCCGCCGCCGCGATAATCGCGCACGCCATATTTGGCCCAGTATGTGTAGTCGGCATGGCCGGGGCGGAATTTGTCGCGGATGTCGGTGTAATCCTTCGACTTCGCATCGACGTTTTCAATCAACAGCGCAATCGGCGTGCCGGTTGTCACCTGGCGCTTCATGCGCTCGTCCTGAAACACGCCCGAAAGAATTCGAACCTGATCCGGCTCTTTGCGCTGTGTGACGAATTTCGATTGTCCGGGGCGACGGCGATCCAGATCGGCCTGAATATCGGCCTCCACAAGCGCAATGCCCGGCGGGCAGCCATCGACCACGCAGCCGATGGCCGGCCCGTGGCTTTCGCCGAAGGTCGTCACCCGGAAAAGCGTGCCGAAAGAATTGTCGCTCATTCGCCGTTGCTTTTCGCCACCGCGATGTCGGGCGCGTCTTCCGCCTTCATGCCCACGACATGATAGCCCGCATCGACATGCATGTTTTCGCCGGTCACCGCACTTCCAAGTTCGGAGAGCAGGAACAGCGCCGCATTGCCCACTTCGCCCGCGCTGATGTTACGGCGCAGCGGCGCGTTGTACTCGCACCATTTCAACATGTAGCGGAAATCGCCGATGCCCGCGGCGGCCAGCGTGCGCACCGGCCCCGCCGAAATCGCGTTCACGCGGATTTTCTTTTTGCCGAGATCCTCTGCCAGATAACGCACGCTCGCTTCGAGTGCGGCCTTGGCAACCCCCATCACATTATAATGCGGCATCACCCGCTCTGCGCCGAGATAGGTCATCGTCACCATCGCCCCGCCATTGGGCATCATCTTTTCGGCGCGCGCGGCGACGGCCGTGAACGAATAGCAGGACACGTTCATCGTGTTGGTGAAATTCTCCGGCGTCGTATCGACATAGCGGCCCTTGAGCTGCTCCTTGTCGGAAAATGCAATCGCGTGCACCAGAAAATCGATCGAGTCCCATTTGCGCGCGAGTTCGGCGAAGGCGGCATCGATGGAGCCCTGATGCGACACGTCGCAATCGATGAGTGCGGCGGGATTAAGCGGCGCCACCAGCGGCGTCACGCGCTTCTTGAAGGCGTCGCCCTGATAGGTGAAGGCAAGCTCGGCGCCCGCCTTGTGCAACGCGTCCGCCACGCCCCATGCGATGGAGCGCTCATTGGCGACCCCCATAACGAGGCCGCGTTTGCCTTTCATGAGCCCGGCTATGCTCATGGGTGACCTCCGGCTTTCCGCGCGGCACCCTATGCACCGTGGCGAGGAGGAGCGCAAGAATCGGATAGGGGCAAGCCTATTCGGCTGCGGCCGGTTCCTTCAGGATGAGGCGGGCGATGAATTCGGTCTTGGTCGAAGCGTGCTGGATGTCGTAGCCGACGGGTTCGCCATCCTCGCCCATGTCGAGCATGATGTCCTGCTCGATTTCGACCGTGCGGAACGAGGGCAGGGGCCGCACTTCGACATAGAGACTATCGGTTGATTTGTCGTATCGGGTCTTCATGGCGCAAAGCCTTCATCGGCGAAGGCGTTGTGGACGGTTTCGCCATCCGACAATAGCACGACCCGGAGGTAAGTTCCCAAGCTTTCGGAGTAACCATAAAGGCGGATGCGCCCGTCAGGCTGGATTTCCCGGAATTCCGGCTGCGAAACTATCCGCCGAATTTCGAGAGGATCGAGATATGGGCGGCGCGGAAGCACATTGAAAGCAAAATAGCGCGTGCGCCAGAACGGCGGTGGCGGCAACCGTTCCGGTTCTTCTTCATCCATCTACTTCAACTTCGCCCGTGGGTCATAGGAAGCGCCCCAGCCTTCGGCGAATTTCTTGAGGTCGGGATCGGGTTTTTCGGGCAGGGCGATGACCAGCTTCACATAAAGATCGCCCCCCGGAGCCGAGCCTCGCGCGGCAATGCCCTTGCCCTTCAGGCGCAGCACCGTGCCCGAATTGGCATTGGCCGGAACCTTCAGCGCCACAGGCCCGGTCAGCGTGGGCACGGTTACGGTCGCGCCGAGCACCGCCTCCTGCAATGTCACCGGCAGGTCCATCCTCAGATTGTCGCCGTCGCGGGTGAGCCAGGGATGGGGCGCCACCGAAACCGACAGCATCACATCGCCGCGCGTCCCGCCATTTTGCCCCGGCCCGCCCTGGCCCTTCAGCCTTATCTGCTGGCCGTCCTTCAGCCCGGCCGGAATGCGAACGTCGATATCGCGCCCATCGGGCAGGCTTACCCGCCGCGTGCCGCCGCGCGCGGCCTCCTCGAAACTCACCGTCACGCCGAACGCGAAATCCTCGCCCTTGCGCGGCTGGCTCGCGCGCCTGCGCCCGCCGCCGAGGCCGCCCAATAGATCGGCGAAAATGTCTTCGGCGTGGAAGCCCTCCGCCGTATCGCCGCCGCCGCGATCGGCCCAGGTGAAATGCGCATCGCGCGGATTGCCGCCGCCGCCGCGAAACGGATTGCCCTCCGGCCCGCCGCCCGCAAAGCCGCGCGGATTGCCCGCCTCGTCGATCTCGCCGCGGTCGAATTTGGCGCGCTTCTCCTTGTCGCCCAGAATGTCGTAGGCGCCGCTGATTTCCTGAAACTTCTTCTTGGCGTTCGGATCGCCGCCATGCGTATCGGGATGATGCTTCTTGGCGAGCGAGCGGAACGCCTTTTTGATTTCGGCGTCGCTGGCGGATTTCGCCACGCCCAGCACGTCATAGGGATTTCGCATCGTCGCTCCGTCCGCGTCTGAGTCGCGGCAGCCCCGAATATAGGGAGTAAATTCCTGCCGCGTTAATGGCGGACGGGGCGCGGCTCGGGCACCGGCGCCGAAGCCTGTGGCGGCGGCGGTGGAGGCGGTGGCGCGGGCTCGGCTGTGCCCGGCGGGGGAAAGCCCTTGAGTTCGGAAAGCCGCGCGGTGGCCGCCTTCACGCCATGGGCCGCCGCCGCCGCATAGAGGAACTCGGCCATCTTCATATCCTTCGGCACGACCTTTCCCTCTTCATAGAGCTGGCCCAGATGATATTCCGCGACCGGGTGATTGGCCGCGACCGCGCGCTGGAGCCAGGGCAGGGCGGCTTTCTCGTCGGGCTCGCCCGCTTCGCCGTCCAGATACATTTCGGCGAGATCGGCCTGTGCTGTGGGAAGCCCCTTGTTCGCCGCTTCCAGATAATCGGCCATCGCCGCGTCGGGGTCCTTGTCGGTGCCGAGCCCCTTTCGCTCCATCAGCGCCACATTGCGCAGGGCCGCGATGTCGTTCTCGTCGGCCAGTTCGCGAAAGATGCTGTAGGCCTTGTCGTAATCGCCCGCGTCGAAGGCGGCCGCACCCTCGTCGAAGCGCGACTGGGTGGGTGCCGTGCCATCGTCCGCGCACGCCGCCAGTCCTGCGAGCAGGACGCAGGCGCAGGCGATCCGGGCGGCGGGAAAAGGGCGCATCATCTGATAGGCTAGCAGAACACTTTGCCCTGCAAAACGAAACTGCTATGCGGCATGAATGAGCGACACCGGCGGACCTGTGGATGATGGCGGCATTGTCGCGGGCGGCGACCCGATGGCGCTGTTCGCGGCGTGGATGAAGCAAGCGTCCACAACCGAACCGAACGAAGCCAACGCCATGTCGGTCGCGAGCGTGGATGCGGACGGCCGCCCCAATGTGCGCATGGTGCTCTTGAAGGATGCGGATGCGCGCGGGTTCGTGTTTTACACCAACCTCGAAAGTGCGAAGGGCCGCGAACTTGCTCGGCCAGCCCGCACGCCGCACTGTGCTTTCACTGGAAGACGCAGCGTAAACAAGTCCGCGTGCGCGGGCCGGTAAGCCGCGTGAGCGATGCGGAAGCCGACGCCTATTTCGCCACGCGCGCGAAAGACAGCCAGATCGGCGCCTGGGCCTCCGCGCAATCGCGCCCGATGGAGGGCCGCTTCGTCTTCGAGCGCGAGATCGCGAAATTCGCGGCCAGATATGCGCTCTCCAAAGTTCCGCGCCCGCCATATTGGTCGGGCTTTCGCGTGAGCCCGCTCGAAATCGAGTTCTGGCGCGACCGCCCGTTCCGCCTGCATGATCGCCTCGTCTATCGCCGCGAGGCGCACGGCAAACCATGGCGCACCGAAAGGCTGTTCCCATGACGGGCATTCATCTGCATAGCCACGATCACAGCGACGGCCACAACCACGTTCCCGTCACCGCGCATGGCACGCTGATGCAGCGCGCCGCACTCGCAGCCGTCGCCGTGGCCACGCTGCTGATTGTGTTGAAGCTGGTGGCCTACATCATCACCGATTCCATCGCGATGATGGCCTCGCTCGCCGATTCCGCGCTCGATCTTTTTGCCTCGTCCGTCAATCTCATCGCCATCCGCCAGTCGCTCACCCCCGCCGACGCCGAGCATCGCTTCGGCCATGGCAAGGCCGAGCCGCTGGCCGGCCTGATGCAGGGCGCGTTCATCGCGGGCTCGGTTGCGTTTCTCGCCGTGGAATCCGCAAGCCGCCTCGTAGCACCCCATCCCATAGAGCACAGCGCGGTCGCACTCGGCGTCATGGGCGTGTCCATCGCCGTCACGATTGTGCTCGTCGCGTTTCAGCAATTCGCGGTGAGGCGCACGGGCTCCATCGCCGTGGGCGCGGACAGGATGCATTATCTCGGCGATCTGCTCACCAATCTCGGCGTGATCGTCGGCGTCGTGCTGTCGGTGCAATTCGGCATTCTCATCGCCGATCCGATCATCGGGCTTTGCGTGGGCGTGGTGCTGAGTTACAGCGCCTGGCATGTGTTCCGCGGGTCTTACGACCAGCTCATGGACCGCGAATTGCCCGATGCCGCGCGCGACAAGATCAAGACCATCGTCATGGGCCATGCCGACGTTCTGAGCCTGCACGATCTGCGCACGCGCGCGGCGGGCATTTCCACCTTCATCCAGTTGCACATCGAACTGGACCCTGCGATCAGCCTGACGCGCGCCCATGAGGTGAGCGACGCGGTGGAGGCCGATATCTGCCGCGCTTTTCCCAATGCCGAGATCATCATCCATCAGGATCCGGCGGGCGTGGAAGTGCTGCCGCCTCTGGCGCAATCGTGACCCTTCGACAAGCTCACCCTTCGACAAGCTCACCCTTCGACAAGCTCAGGGTGAGGGTTTAGCTAATCCCTCATGCTGAGCCCGTCGAAGCATGAGGGCAAACTCGCTATTCGCTATTCGCTATTCGCTGTAATGTCCGCCCATGACCGAGGAACTCAAAACCCTCATCCTCACCGGCGCGAGCCGCGGGATCGGGCATGCCACCGTCAAGCGTTTTTCGAGCGCGGGCTGGCGCGTCATCACCTGTTCGCGCCACGCCTTTCCGGAGAATTGCCCGTGGGCGGCGGGGCCGGAGGATCACATCCAGGTCGATCTCTCTGATCCGGACGACACGCTGCGCGCCATCGCCGAAATGCGCGGGCGGCTAAAGGACGGCAAGCTGCACGCGCTGGTGAACAACGCGGGCATTTCTCCGAAGGGCTCCAAAGATTTTCCTCCCCCGTTTACGGGGGAGGTGGCGCGAAGCGACGGAGGGGGCGTCCGCCTCAACACACTCAACACGCCGATGAGCGTCTGGCGCCAGGTCTTCGAGGTGAATTTCTTCTCCACCATCTGGCTCGCCAAGGGATTGATGGCCGAGCTTGCCGCCGCGAAAGGCGCAATCGTGAACGTCACCTCGATTGCGGGCTCCCGCGTGCATCCCTTCGCGGGCTCGGCCTACGCCACCTCGAAAGCCGCACTCAACGCGCTCACGCGAGAAATGGCCGCGGATTTCGGACCGCTCGGCGTGCGCGTCAACGCCATTGCGCCGGGCGAGATCGACACCGCGATATTATCGCCCGGCACCGACAGAATCGTGGAAACGATCCCCCTGCGCCGCCTCGGCCTCACCTCCGAAGTGGCGAAGGCGATATATTATCTGTGCACGGATCAAAGCTCGTATGTGACGGGCGCGGAGTTGCATATTAATGGAGGGCAACACGTCTAATGTATGGACACATTAGATTTGTCGGAGCTCTTCAATAAATTCCTTCAAGACTTGATCCACGCTCCGAAGTGCAGGGTGCGCCTTAAAGTGCGCGTTGAGGCTCGCAGCAATCTGCGCGGGCGTTCGCGAATCTTCTAGCTTCCTGCTAGCCGCCCATTCGCGGCCCGGATGAAGGGTGTCCCACGGCGACCTCTTGTTGGCTCGGGTTTCAGCCGCATCGCCGTGCTTACCAAGGCCGAAGAGGATATTCGTTTCGCTATTCCAAATCGGACGAAACAGATGGATGAGATAGTCTTCCGCCGCCGTTTCATGCCCTGATTGCACAACCAGCGCGCGACACTCAAAATCGGAAATTTTGAGTGTTGAGGAGGCACGAGCAATGTTCTTGGCATGCTCGGCTAAACGTCGCGCGAGGCGGTCTCCTTGTTCCATGGGAGTCCGTGCCGTGTTTGTCGCGGGCGCGGCTTGACCGACGTAGATCGGCGTTTCAGTGCTGGAGATGGGCTTGTAAAGTTTGAAATCGCCGGTGTAGTAGATCGCGTACACGCCAGAGCCATAGAAACTCGTGATCTCCGCGAGAGGTTGGCGGGACTGCGCGACGAGTGCCAATGCGATGAAGCGCCCGATGACCTTGGGATTACTTGGGTCGAAAACCGCCGTCGGTTGTCGAACCGGATCGATCTGGCGCAGCAGATTTTCAAGACCTGCTATAACGGAGCGAATCTCGGCGTCAATCTTTCGCCGCTCGCCTGGCTTCAATATCGCCTTGGAAGCCTGCGCAACAAGCGCATCAAGCTGCTGTTTGAGATTTGCAACCAGCACAACTGTCGAAGTCGTCATTGCACGCGCCTATGCACTTCGCGAGCAGCAAGATGCGCGCGAACATCATTCGCGATTAGGGTTGCCAACTTGACGGGAACCGCGTTGCCCAGTTGCCGCATCGCTTCGGTCCACGAACCATGGAACAGGAAATGGTCGGGAAAGGTTTGCAGCCGTGCGCTTTCGCGCACCGTGAAATAACGCACCGATCCATCGCCGCGCGCGAGCATGTTCTCGCCGCCCGGCACGCCGTGAACGCCAGCCTTCAATGTTTTGGCGGGTTCGTCCAACGGACTGCCAGTGTGACCGGGGTAGGCGCGGGCGCCATCTTGGAAACGATGATTGAGATAGCGGAACGACTGGCCGGGATTGCGTTCGGGGTCGGGAAGATCGCTGATCGCGTCACGCACGGTTCGCCAAGGCTTCCCATCCGGCTTCTCGGCAAGGTTGCCGGCACGCTCCAAGAGGCGCTCGCTGACAGCGCGTTGACCACGCGTGACACGATGCTTGTCCCAATACTCGCCCTTGGGCCGCTGCGTCCAAAGCAGGGCGTCGAGCGTGTGCGTTTCCTTTGGGAAAGACCATTCAACGCCAACATCGGAACGAAAGCCCACAAAGATGACGCGCTCACGCCGTTGCGGAATGCCGTAGTCGGCCGCGTTCAACACGCGGTGCACGACGCGGTAGCGCAAGCCGTCTTGCTTGCGCGCTGTGTGGTGACGTTCAAGCCGGGAGAGATGGTCGCTCCATTCTTCGTGGTTCCTGCGCTTGAGTTCGGGGTAGGTAAGCTGATGAACGATGTAGGCAAGATAGCTAGCGAAGGTCTCTCTCGTTAGCCCCTTCACATTCTCGAAGATGAATGCCTTGGGCTTTGTTTCGCGAACGGCGCGTACAGCCTCCGACCACATGTCCCGCGCGTCGTCATGGCCCCGGTGCTTGCCCCCGAGCGAGAAGGGCTGGCAGGGCGGACCACCCGTGACCAATTCAACCTTGCCCTCATGTTTTTTGAAGCTGACACTGCGGACATCACCCTCGAACAACGGCCACTGCGCCACAAGTTGTATATTGCGACGCTGGTTTTCCCGGATAGTGTCGCAGCAATAGCGGTCCCACTCCACGACCTGTAGAGGCGTGAAGCCCGCGCGGCTGACGCCCATTCCTAAGCCGCCCGCGCCAGCGAAGAGTTCAATTGACCGCACGAATTGCTCCCTTGTGCCCCAGGAATTTCGCTAGCCGTTTGGTAAGCGCATCAATGTCATTAAGTTGGCATTCCCAGACAACGAGCGTTCGCCAGCCAGCCGCCGCAAGCTTCTGCTGATTCTCTTCGTCGCGTAGCCTATTGCCCTCCAATTTGGGCGTCCAGAAATTTAGGCGGGATTTTGGAAGTCTTGCCAGCTTACAGTTCTTGTCTTGATGCCTGTGCCAAAAGCAGCCGTGCACAAAGATCGCCGCCCTATACATTGGCAGGACTATGTCCGGCTTGCCGGGAAGATCACTTCGATGGAGCCGGAAGCGAAAGCCCATCGCATGCAGCAATCGACGAACGGTGAGTTCGGGGCGGGTGTTCTTGCCCTTCACAAGACTCATTCGTTGACTGCGCTCTTTGGGTGAGAGTGAGTCCGCCATAGGTTCATGGGATATTTGAAGCCCGTGCATTTGTCAGCTAATCCTCAAACGTACAATCTGACTGTATGTTCTATATTTGTTCCAGTTTCTTGACTGCTTGGCAAGAGGTGCAAATGTCCGCGCAACAATTGGGCGGCCTCGGCGGCGGAAGTTGTTCCTGCGGCGCGGTGCGTTACCGGCTCACCGGCGCGCCGATGTTCGTCCACTGCTGTCATTGCAAGGATTGCCAGCGGCAGACGGGCTCGGCGTTCGTCATCAATGCGCTGATCGAGGCGGATCGCGTCGAGGTTTCCGGCGAAACAATCGGTGTGGGCGTGCCGACCGATAGCGGCAAGCCTCACATCATCCATCGCTGTCCCAAATGCCAGACCGCGCTGTGGAGCAATTATGGCGGGCGAGGAAATCCGTTTCGTGCGCGTCGGCACGCTGGACGAGCCCGGCGCTCTGCCGCCCGATGTGCACATTTTCACGCGCTCGAAATTGCCGTGGGTGCGGTTGCCGGAAGGCGTGCCCGCGTTCGAGGTCTATTACGATTCCAAAACACTGTGGCCGGCGGAGAGTCTGGCGCGGAGGAAGGCGGTGTATGGATAGACCGCTCTAGAAAGGATTCGTCATGGCCGCCCTTGTGGCGGCGACCCATGAACACTTTGCTAGACGGAGGGTGATGGGTCGCCGGGACAAGCCCGGCGATGACGAACCGCAGAGAGGGCTGTATCACTTCTTCCCCTTCGCCGCGGCGGCGAGCGCGTCGTCGATGGCGGTCTGGCCCTCGTCGGAGTGGATCCAGTTCTCGGCCTCGTGCTGGGTGGCGAACTGGCTGGCCAGGCGGGCGGGCTTCACGCGGTCGGGCACCGGCAGAAGCACCTCATAGGTTCCCTCAAAGCGGGTGTCCTTGGTGAGGGCGGCCACCGCCTGCGGGCGTTTCATGGATTTCTTCATGGGCATCTTCCGGTTGCGGCGGGGCTTCCTAACAGGTCTGGGCGGGGCGCGCTTGCGTCATTTGCGCCAAACTTATCCCCGCCCGTCCGCGCCGCCCTATAATCGGCCCATGAGAGAAGCAGGCGCGCATCCGGCACCCCCACCCCCCTCCCGGTTTTCGAGGTTCGAATACGCCCGCCATAGCAATTTCAAGGGCTTGGCTTGCGCCCCTTGCCCATGGCGAGCAGCCCGCGCCAGCTTTGCGCCGGGATTTCCTCGGCCGCCCCCTCGCCCAGATGGCCCAGATGGAAGGGGCCGAACTGCACGCGGATGAGACGCGCAACCTTTAGCCCGAGATGCTCCATCAGGCGTTTGACCTCGCGGTTTTTGCCCTCCTTCAGGCTCACCGCCGCCCAGGAATACATGCCCTTGCTGCGCTCCAGATCGGCGATGACGGGGCCGTATTTCACGCCCTCGATGGTGGCGCCCAGCGCCAGCTTCTCGAAATCGGCCTGGGTGACCTTGCCGAACAGGCGCACGCGGTATTTGCGCACCCAGCCCGCGGCGGGGAGTTCGAGGGAGCGGGCGAGCGCGCCGTCATTGGTGAGCAGAAGCAGGCCTTCGGAATTCACATCCAGCCGCCCGACGGAAACCACGCGCGGCATGGTCTTGGGCAAGGCCGCGAACACCGTGGCGCGGCCTTCGGGATCGCGATGCGTGGTCACCAGCCCCGCGGGCTTGTGGTAGCGCCAGAGCCGCGTGGTCTCCGGCTCGGCGAGCGGCTTGCCGTCCACCGCCACCACCTGATGGGGGCCCACGCGGATGGCGGGGGTGGCGATTTTTTCGCCGTCGATCGTCACGCGGCCCGCCGCGATCAGCTTTTCGGCGTCGCGGCGCGAGCAGATTCCGGCGCGCGCGATGATCTTGGCGATGCGGTCGCCGGATGGTTCGGTGTCGGTCATGGATTGCTCTTAAGGGTTTGCGGGGCTAACGCATAGAGCGATGAACGACGCTGACTACATGATGATTGCCATCGCCGAGGCCGAAGCGGCGGGCGCGCGCGGCGAAGTGCCGGTGGGCGCGGTGATCGTGGGCGAGGGCGGCGTGCTGGCGCGCGACGGCAACCGCATCGTGGAGCTGCGCGATCCCACCGCGCATGCGGAGATGGTCGTGCTGCGCGCCGCCGCGGCGAAGCTCGGCAATGAGCGGCTGACGGGCGCCACGCTTTACGTAACGCTCGAACCTTGTGCGATGTGCGCGGGCGCCATATCTCTGGCGCGTGTGGGCCGCGTGGTGTTCGCAGCCGAGGATCCCAAGGGCGGTGCTGTGTTGCATGGGCCGCTCTACTTCGCCCAGCCCACCTGTCACCACCGCCCGCAAGTGACGCATCTGGTCGCAAGCGCCGAATCGGCGGGCGCGCTGTTGCGGGAGTTTTTCCGTGTACGGAGAAACCGGGATTGAGAACCTTCACCCTTCGACAGTCGGTAGCACCAGCGTGCCGACCAGGGTGAGGGGTTAAGTTAATCCCTCATGCTGAGCCCGTCGAAGCACGAGGGAAACGCGATCTGATTTAATCGTGCAGCGTCGTTTCTTCGATTGTCTCGCTGTTTGCGGCCAAGCGGATCAGAAGCCCGTCATGACCAAGCTCGACGCCTTGCGGGCGCACCGCGCTCACACCATTTAGAAACAGATGCCGCGCAACCCAATTGGGCAGCGGCGGCAGCATATGGGTGAAGACGAGAAGCTTCACGCCCGCTTCATTGGCGATGTGCGCGGCCTCGACCGGGGCGGTATGATAGTCCGGAATGTCGTGCATGATTTTCGCCGCGCGCCATTTGCCCGCGTGGCTCAGCGCATCGCCGAGTGCCGCCACCATTTCGGGCTGCAAGCCTTCATGCACCAGAACGTCCGCGCCTTTCGCCGCGCGGGCGAGGTCTTCGTCGGCGGTGGTGTCGCCGCTGATAACAACGCTGCGGCCATGATAATCGAAGCGATAACCGTAAGCCGGTTTCGCCGGATCGTGATGCACGCGGATCGCGGTGATCTTCAAGCCGTCTTCATTAAGCACCAACGCCGTCGTCTCGCCATCGGGAATCGGAACCGGCATCGCGATCATCGCGGCCGCATCCGGCGGCAGGAATTTTGCTCCGTGATGCACCGTGCGATAGCCGGAATCGAGCGCATAGGCTTGCTCGAAACCGCCCACGACTTCGCCCACGCCCGGCGGTCCATAGACGCGCAGATTGTGCGTTCGTCCCGCAACCCATGTCTGCAACCGCAATTCACCGAGTTCGGGAATGTGATCGGAATGAAAATGCGTGAGCAGAACGCCCTTCACATTCTCCAGCGGAATGCGCCACAAAAGCATGTTGCGCACGCTGCCGATGCCGACATCGATCACATAAAGACGGTTGCCCGCCGCCACCATCGCGCACGGCCCCGCGCGTTGCCGGTCGGGAAGCGGCGTTCCCGTGCCGCACAGCAGTACCGACAATTCATCTGCTTCCGCCAACACCGGCGTGGGCTTCGAAACGATCTGCGACGCCACCTGCCGGAACAGCCACATCTCCACCGATGGCATGCGGATCGCAATTGCGCCCGCCACCACAAGCGCCGCAATCGCGCACGCCGCTATCGGAAGAATTTTGCGCATGGTTCAGCCGCCTCTCTTTTTCAGTCCGTTTTGTTTCAGCCGCCACAGAAGAACGTCGAGACGATCCTGCCCGAAGAACGGCTCGCCATTGAACACCATCGTCGGCACGCCCCAATGGCCCGCATCCTGATGCGCCTTTTGATTGGCTTCGATGATCGCGTCGTATTTTTTTGGATCGGCTTCGATCTTCGCATCAAGTGTTGCGAGATTGAGGCCCGCGCGCTTGGCGGCCTTCGCCAGATGATCGCCGTCGTGCCAATTGTCGATCTCGCCCGACCAGATTACGCGCGAAACCTCGTCGAGAAACGGCAAGCCGCGCCCCGCTTCGGCGGCAGCACATCCAAGCCGCACCAAACGGTGAATGTAAGGCTGGTCGGGTGTGGCCATCAGCGTGGAGCGGTCGATCTGCACCGGATCGGGGCGTGGCCAGCGATAGGGCAGGCCCAACATCTGCGAAAGCCGATAGGTGTCGCGCATCAGATAGGGCACCCACAGCGGATTCAGTTTCTCGAAAAATCCCGAGCGCACCGCCAGCGGATAAACGGGCCGCACATCGATGTTGAGATCGTATTCGCATTGCATCTCCACAAGGCGCGGCGTCGCCAGATAGGAATAGGGGCTGCGGAACGACCAATAAAGTTCGATTGCGAGTGTCATTTCGCGCGGGCTTCCAGATAAACGATCATGGCGGCGACGAGCTCGTCGATGGTGCGCTTTTGCGCGATCTGTGTCGGCGCGCGCTTGTTGAGCACGCCGGTCAGAAGAAATCCGTAAACCATCTGCGTCATCATGCGAACGGCCTGGCGCAGATTGCGCGGCCGCCCCAAACTGCCGCGCAACGCGCTTTCGAGCGCGCTCGCCAGTTCCTCGCGCAGAGCCAGGATGACCTTCATCGCGCGCGGATGCTCCATGCCGCGCTCCACAATGGCGCGGAACAATCCTTTGTGCGCGCGAAAGGTGGCAGCCGTGGCGCGCACGAATTCTTCCACCAGCCCGCGCGGGCCGCCGCGCGACTTGCCTTCGAAAATGCCGGACAGCCGCTCGCGCGCATCCGCGGCGAAGGTTTCCGCGATGGCGAGAAACAGCGCGTCCTTGTCCTTGAAGCGGAAATACATGGTGCCGACCGAGCAGCCGGCCGCCGCGGCAATGTCGGAAAGCCGCGCGCCGTCATAGCCTTTCTCGGCGAAAATGCGTTCGGCGGCGGTGAGGATGCGCGCGCGTGTGGCGCGGCTGCGCTCCTGTTGCGCGGGCAAAGCCCAGCGTTCGGCCAGCATGACGGAATCTTTTGCCATCCCCATTGCGCTCCGTGTGGTTGGCTGGTAAATCTGAATTTCAATTCAGATTATAAGGGACGCAAAGTCCCGCGTCAAACGGGAGGCGGAGGATGAACGCGAAATTGGTGCCAAGCGAAGCGCAACTCAAGGCGATGGCCGCGAGCGATCATCAAGGCCCCATCGTGATGGTCAATCTGCTCAAATATCGCGAGCGCGCCGTTTACGAGCCCAGCCGCGCGGAAGCCGCGAAAAATCTTTCGGGCCGCGAGGCGTATCAGCGCTACGGCGCGGTGGCGATGAAGCATGTCGCCGAATGCGGCGGCGGCATTGTGTGGATGGGCGAGCAGAAGCTCGTCTTCATCGGCGGGGCGGAGCAGGAATGGGACGATGTGGTGTGCGTGCGCTATCCGTCGCGCGCGGCATTTCTGAAAATGATTTCCAATCCCGATTATCTGGCGGCGTCCTATCATCGCGATGCGGGGCTGGAGCGCACGGCCCTTTTGTGTTGCGCCGCGGGCAGTGCTTCGGCATAGCCATGGGCCGCAAGATACTCTTCGTCACCACCGATCAGCAGCGTTTCGATTCGCTGGGCGTGAATGGCAACAGATTTTGCAGAACGCCCGTTGCCGACAAGCTCGCCCGCGAAGGCATCAATTACACGCGCGCTTATAACCAGAACACCGTCTGCATGCCCGCGCGCTCCACCATGCTCACCGGCCAATATGTGCGCACGCATGGCGTGTTTGCGAATGGCGTGCCGCTGCCCAAAGATGCGCCGAGCGTGGCGCAGTACTTAAAAGATAAAGCCGGTTACAAAACAGCACTCGTCGGCAAGGCGCATTTCGAGCCGGGCTTCGATCTCACGCTCAAATATGAGGAGAACGCGCGTCAGGCGCGCGGCGATTTCGGGCCGTGGCGCGGCTTCGATTATGCCGTGCATGCGATGCACATCATGAAGTTTCAGGATCGTCCCGTCGGCCATTGGGGGCGCTGGATGCAGAAAAATCACCCCGATCAGTTCGCCGTCACCGCACCTTTGCTGAATGCCTCGCCCGGCGGCGATACCGGCGCGCCGGAAACGAACAACAATCCGATCCCGCGCGAATTCTATCACACCGATTGGCTCGCGGACCTCGCGGTCGATTGGTTGAAGAAGCTCGATGCGGATGACGACTGGTTTTTGTGGCTCAGTTTTCCCGATCCGCATCACCCGTGGGATCCGCCCGCGTCCGAGCTTGGGCGTTGCGATTGGCGCGATCTGCCGCTGCCCGCGGGTTATCCCGGCACGCCGGAAAAAATCCGCGAGGTGCTGGCGCAAAAACCCGCGCATTGGCTCGCTTACTATGATGGCTCATGGGCGAATGTCGAAGGCGGGCCGATGAACTTCACGCCGCAACAACTTTCGCCGGACAATATCCGCGAGATCAACGCCAAGGTGCATGTCGAGAATGAATTGATCGACGAAGCCATCGGCCGCGTGATGGCGCAGGTCAAAGCGCGCGGCTGGGATTCCGACACCGATGTGATCTTCACCACCGATCATGGCGAGCTTCAGGGCGATTTCGGATTCGTCTATAAAGGCCCGTTCCATATCGATGCGCTGATGCGGCTGCCTTTCATCTGGCGGCCCGCGCCGAATGCGAAGGTGAAACCGGCAACCGTCGAACAGCCGGTGGAGCAGGTTGACCTTGCGGCAACATTCTGCGCTATCGCGGGCATCGAACAGGCCGAATGGATGCAGGGCAAAGTGCTGCCCACATCCGATGACGGTTCGCGCCAGCGCGCGCTCTGCGAATGGGACAGCCAGTTTCCCGGTTACGGCTTTCACCTTCGTTCAATTTATCGCGATGGTTTCATGCTGACGCGTTACGAAGCGTCAACGCAGGGAAAGCCTAACGGCCTCGAAGAATTCTGGCCGCAATTCGCAAACATGACCTGTAAAATCCGCTACGACGGCAGCGAAGGCGAGCTATACGATTTACGCAACGACCCCCTGCAATGGCAAAACCTCTGGAGCGATCCGGCGCATAAGAGCCTTAAAAGCGACCTGATTGCCGATCTTTACGACAACCTGCCACCGGAGCGCGCGCCGAAGCTGAAGGTCGAAGCGCCCGCTTGATTTGCACCCGCTTGATTTGCAAATGACGAGGCTACAATCTGCCTTTCGGGGAGCCGTCAAAAACATCCCTGGGAGGATGACATGGCTTTGATTGTCTATGGCGGCAGCATTTCGCCGTTCGTGCGCAAGGTTCGCCTTGCACTGATTGAAAAGGGCCTCGATTACACGCTCGATCCGGTCAATCCGTTTTCGCCGCCGGAGGGTTTTGCCGAAATCAGTCCGCTGAAGCGCATTCCCGGTTTTCGCGACACCAGCCTGCCGGAACCCAATGTGTTTTCGGATTCCTCGGTGATTTGCGATTATCTGGAGCACAAATATCCCGAACACCCGCTTTATCCGAGCGATCCCTATTTGCGGGCGCGCGCGCTGTGGTTCGAGGAATATGCGGATTCGGTTTTCGCCTCCACCATCGGCGGCGGCTTGTTCTTCGAGCGCATCATCAAGAAATTTCTCGGCCAGAAGACCGATGAAAATGTGTGTGCTGCGACGATCAACGAAAAATTGCCCCCGATGTTCGACTATCTGGAGAAGCAGATCGGCGACAAGCAATTCTTCGTCGGCAACACATTCTCCATTGCCGATATTTCGGTTGCGACGATGCTGGTCAATCTCGAACATGCGGGCGAGGCGGTGGATCCCGCGCGCTGGCCGAAACTTGCCGCCTTCGGCAAGCGGATGCACGACCGGCCGTCCTTCAAGCAATTGATCGAGGAAGAACGCCCGTTCATCAAGCAATTGCGCGCCGCGTAATTGCATGGATCAGAACGCGCGAAAACGGCATGTAACCGCGTTCCAACTGTTCGCCTATGTGCTGCCGGCGGTTCCGCTGGCAGCACTGGGCCTTCCCGTTGTCGTGCATTTGCCGCCCTTTTATGCCTCGAAGGAAATCGGGCTTTCCATCGGCATGGTGGGGCTGGTGTTCAGCCTCGCGCGCATGTGGGATGTCGTGCTCGATCCGATGATGGGCTATTGGAGCGACCGCTGGCGCACGCGGCTGGGCCGCCGCAAGCCGCTCATCATGCTGGGCACGCCGATCCTCATTCTGGGCATCTGGATGACGTTCGTGCCCGGCGGGCCGATCTCGCCGCTGCATGCGAGCGTGTGGCTGTTCATTATGTATCTCGGCTGGTCGATGACCACGATCCCGCAATTGTCATGGGGCTCGGAACTCTCCACCAATTATCACGAACGCTCGCGCATCTATGGCTGGGCGCAGATCGCGACCATTCTCGGCATGGTCGTTGTGCTCGCCATTCCCGCCGTGATGGAGCATATGGGCACAAGCCTCGCCGCGCGGCTGATGGCGATGGCGGGATTTGCGATTGTGCTTCTTGTGCCGAGCGTGGCGCTGGCTGTGATTGTCGTGCCGGAGCCGGAGGTCAAGCTCAGAACGCATGCGGGTCTTATCCCCACGCTGCGCTTTCTCTGGAAGGATCGCGCGCTCAGGCGCGTGCTTGCCGTCGATCTCATTGCCTCCACCAGCGCGGGTGCGGTGGGCGCGATGTTCTTCTTCTTCGCGCAATATGCGCTTGGCTTGAAAGAATGGTCGGGCACGCTGCTGCTGGTTTATTTCCTCAGCGGCTGCATCTGCGTGCCGTTATGGATGGCGCTGTCGCGGCGCGTGGGCAAGCACAGGGCGCTGGTCGTCACGTTTTTCTGGTCCGTGGTGATGTCGGCACTTCAGCTTCTCATTCCGCGCGGCGCGGTCGGCATTGCGATCCTCGTCTATGCGCTGAACGGCGCGAGCTACGGTTCGGCCGTGTTCCTGTTGCGCTCGATGATGGCCGATGTGGCCGACGCGGACGCGGCGGAGAACAATGCGGAGCGCGCGGGCCTAATGTATTCCTTCCTCGCACTCACCAACAAATTCGGGCTCGGCTGGTCGGTGGGCATCGCATACGCGATCCTCGCCTGGATCGGCTTCAGCCCCACCCATGCCAATTCGCCGGAATCCATTCAGGGCATGAAGTTTTTCTATGTCGGATTGTCGGTGGGTTTCGGCCTGATAAATTCTGCGATCATGCTGCGCTATCCGCTGGATGAAGCGCGCCAGCAACGCCTGCGCGACGAGATTGAGCGCCGCCGTGCCGCACACCACACCGCCGACGACATGCTGCCGCCGGGGCTTGTGCCGGGTGCGGCGGCCCTTGCCTCGGACTCCGAAGCGATCACCGATGTCGGTAACTGAAAGGACTTCACCATGATCGATCTCTACACATCCTCCACGCCCAATGGCTGGAAAGCGTCCGTGGCGCTTGAGGAATTGCAGCTTGCCTACGAAGTGCATCCCGTCTCGCTCACCAAGGGCGACCAGAAACAGGACTGGTTCCGCAAGATCAATCCCAACGCGCGCATCCCGGCCATCGTGGACCGCGACGCGGATAATTTCGCCGTCTTCGAATCCGGCGCGATCCTGATTTATCTGGCGGAGAAAACCGGCAAACTGATGCCGAAAGATGTGAAAGGCCGCAGCCTCGTCATCCAGTGGCTGATGTTCCAGATGGGCGGCATCGGCCCGATGATGGGGCAGGCGAACGTGTTCTTTCGCTACTGGCCGGAAAAAATTCAGCCGGTGATCGACCGCTACCAGCATGAATCGCGCAGATTGTTCGAAGTGCTGAACGGCCGCCTTGGCGAAAGCGAATATCTTGCCGGCGATTATTCCATCGCCGACATCGCCAATTGGTGCTGGGTGCGCACGCATCCGTGGTCGGGCGTGCCCATGGACGGCCTCGATCATCTGCAACGCTGGATCGACAAGATCGCCGAGCGCCCCGCCGTGCAAACGGGTGTGAAAGTGCCGGTCGATCTTGCCGCCATGCGCAAGGGCGACGGCGAAGGCGCCAAGACCATGGCCGAGGAAGCCCGCAAGATCGTGCAGCGTTAGTCTTTTAGAGCATGATCGTTTGACATAGAATCATATTCCTCACCCTTCGACAGGCTCAGGGTGAGGGGTTTAGCTAATCCCTCATGCTGAGCTTGTCGAAGCATGGGGGAGCGCGGTCAAGAATGACCCAATCACGCTCTAAAACCAGCTACGCATCAATTGCGGAAACAGGTAAAGCAGCGTTTCGCGCGTCACGATCATGCCGATGCCGGCACCCACGAACACGTCGCTCAAATAGTGTGCGGTGAGTGCGGCCCGCGTGAGCGCCAGATAAAGCGCCACCGCAAACCACAGCGGCGTGAGCCATGGCGCCACACTCGACGCAATCACCGCCACGCAGAATATCGTCAGCGCATGGCCGGACGGAAATGAATCATATTGCAGGTCGAAGCGGAACGGCATGAAGCCGTAGAGCCCAAGCTCCAGCTCGTCGCGCGGGCGGCGGCGGCCGAGAAAGAATTTCAGCGTATGCAGAATTGCGCTGCCGATGGCGAGGCTCGCAAGAAACGCGAGCGCCACCACAAAGAAATGCGCGAACAATTCGCGCCCCGCTTCAAATCTCCGCGCCATGCGGGCGAGCACCAGAACCGCCAGCGCGATGATGAGCCAGTGCCCGCCCTTGGCCCAGTCGGTGGTTCTATGCAGCCGCCAATTCCAGCGCTGGTTGACATGATCGTGGAAGAAATGCGCCGCCCGCCGGTCGATGGCGAAGCACGCCACACCTAGAACCAGCAGAAAAAGACCCGCCCAAAGCAGCATGGACGGCTGCTTGCCAATTGGCAGGGCCGCTGTCAACGAGGGCTGGCTGCGCGGCCCCCCGCGGGCTAGTCTCCCCCAACCGCTATCGAGAACTGGAGGAACACATGGATTTCGACTATTCGCCCCGGCAACGGGAATGGATGAAGCGCGTCGGCGACTTCATGGAGCAGCATATTTTCCCCGCCGAGGAAACCTACACCGCGCAAATGACCGCCGCCCGCGAGAAGGGCAATCCCTGGATCGTCGTGCCCGTGGTGGAGGAACTGAAAGCGAAGGCCAAAAAGCAAGGCCTGTGGAATCTGTTCCTCAATGAAAGCGAGCATGGCGCGGGGCTTTCCAATCTCGAATATGCCCCGCTCGCCGAAATGATGGGCCGCGTGGGCTTTGCCTCCGAAGTGTTCAATTGTTCCGCGCCGGACACCGGCAATATGGAAGTGCTGGAGCGTTACGGCTCGCCCGCCCAGCAGGAAAAATGGCTGAAACCGCTGCTCGCGGGCGAAATCCGCTCGGCTTTCATCATGACGGAACCGGCGGTGGCCTCATCGGACGCCACCAATATCTCCACCCGCATCGAGCGCAAGGGTGACGATTACATCATCAATGGCCGCAAATGGTGGTCGTCGGGCATGGGCGATCCGCGCTGCAAGATCATGATCGTGATGGGCAAGACCGATTTCGAGACGGATAAATACCGCCAGCAATCGCAGATATTGGTGCCGAGCGACGCGCCCGGCGTGAAGATTGTGCGCATGCTGCCGGTGTTCGGCTTCGACGACGCGCCGCACGGCCATGGCGAGATCTTGTTCGAGAATGTGAAGGTGCCCGCCGAAAACATTTTGCTCGGCGAAGGCCGCGGCTTCGAGATCGCGCAAGGCCGCCTCGGACCGGGCCGCATCCATCATTGCATGCGCACCATCGGCGTTGCCGAGCGCGCGCTGGAATCGATGGTCAAGCGGCTTCTCTCCCGCGAGGCCTTCGGCAAGAAGATCGCGCAACATTCGGTGTGGGAGCAGCGCGTGGCCGAAGCACGCATCAATATCGATATGTGCCGCCTGCTTTGCCTCAAGGCCGCCGACATGATGGACAAGGTGGGCAACAAAATCGCGCGCACCGAAATCGCGATGATAAAGGTGGCTGCACCCCGCATGGCGCTTCAGATCATCGACGACGCCATTCAGGCGTGGGGCGGGGCGGGCGTCACCACCGATTCCGGCCTTGCGCGCATGTATGCGGGCATGCGCACGCTCAGGCTGGCCGATGGGCCGGACGAAGTGCACAACCGCACCATCGCGCGGCTGGAATACGGCAAATATCTCAATCTGCCGTCGCGCGCCGCCGCGGAATAAAAAGCGAGGGCGGCCACGCGCCGCCCTCTTTCACATTTCACGAGGGGAATATCATGCCGCTCAAATTGTATCAGTCCGATTTGTCGCCCTATGCCACGCGTGTGCGAATTCTGGCGCATGCAAAGGGCCTGAAGCTGGAGAACGTGCCGCCGCCCGGCGGCGGATTGAAATCGCCGGAGTTCCTCGCCATCAATCCGCTGGGCAAGGTGCCGACGCTGGATCACGACGGCGAAGTGCTGATCGAATCCGAAATCATCTGCGAATATCTTGAAGATGCGTTCCCCACGCCCACGCTGCGCCCCGTCGATCCCATGGCGCGGGCGAAGGTGCGGCTGCTCTCGCGCATGGGCGATCTTTATCTCTCGCCGCCGCTGGTCGCGTTGTTCGGCCAGCTCAATCCGAAAGCGCGCGATGCGGCAATCGTGGACAAGGCGTTCAAGGATATCGAAATCGCGGGCAACCATATCGCCCATGTTCTCGAAGGGCCGGTTTACGCGGCGGGCGGGCGTTTGAGCCTTGCCGATTGCACGCTGATGCCGCTGTTCGCGTTTGTCGAAAGCCTGCTTGTGCCGGTGTTCGCGAGATCCAATCCGCTGCCGGAAAAATTGCAGGCCTATTTCGCCGCAGCGCAGAAGGATGCCTATGTCGCGCGTGGCTTGAGCGAAATGAAAGCGGCGCTGGATGCGCGCAGAAAGCAGATGGCGGGTTAGAGTCGTTTTGGATTGGAATGAATCAAATTTCGTCATCGCCGGGCTTGTCCCGGCGACCCATAATCTCCATCTAGTAGGGTGTTCATGGGTGGCCGGCACAAGGCCGGCCATGACGTGGTGGTTAGATAATCTCAATCCAAAACCGCCCTAGGCGCCCGCGCGCTGCGCATAATACCATCCGGCCACGGCAAGCGCGCGCACCGTATCGGGATTGGCCGACGCATTGGTGTTCGCCGCGGTGCCGTCGCGCACCCGCCCGATGATGCCTTGCAGAATGCCCGCGAGCTTGAAGAAATTATACGCCGCGTAATAATCCATGTTCGGCGTTTCGCTGCGATTGGTGCGCTTCCAATATGCCGCCACATACTCGTCCAGTTCGGGAATGCCCATCGCTTTCAGATCGTGGCCGAGCAACGAGGTCGTTCCCGCCGAGCTTCCGCCCTGCGGCATCTGCCATTGCATCAGATGATAGGTGAAATCGGCGAGCGGATCGCCGATGGTCGAAAGCTCCCAATCCAGCACCGCCAGCACGCGCGGTTCGCTCGGATGCAGCACCATATTGTCGAGCCGGTAATCGCCATGCACGATGGATGTGCGCTCGCCGGGCGGCAGATGCAGCGGCAGCCATTCGATAAGCTTGTTCATCTCCGGCACATTCGCGGTTTCGGAGAGTTGATATTGCTTCGTCCAGCGCGAAATCTGCCGCGCGATGTAATTGCCGGGCTTGCCGTAATCGGAAAGGCCGACTTTTTCGTAATCGATCTCATGCAGGCGCGCGAGTGTTTCGTTCATCGCGTCGTAGATTTGTCCGCGTTGTTTCGGCGTTTGATCCGGCAGCAGCGGCCCCCAATAGATGCGCCCCTCCACGCAATCCATCACGTAAAACATCGTGCCGATAACGCTGTCGTCTTCGCACAGCAGATAAGGCTTCGCCACCGGAAAGCCGGTCGGATAAAGCGCGGAAATCACCTTGAACTCGCGATCCACCGCATGCGCGCTCGGCAGCAATTTGCCCGGCGGCTTGCGGCGCAGCACATATTTGCGATTGGGCGTGATGAGCTGATAGGTGGGATTGGATTGTCCGCCCTTGAACTGGCGCACTTCGAGCGGCGTCTGAAAACCTTCGATGCGTTCGGCGAGATATGCCTCCAGCTTCTTCACATCGAAGCGGTGCGCCTCGATCACATCCTTGGTGCCGGAATAGGCTTCCTGGCGGTCTTCGGTCTCTGCCGAACTCATGCGCTCACTCCCGATATTTTGCGTATTCTGTATGGATGCGCGCGGGCCGTCTAGCGTTTGATGGCCCGCCAGCCGATATCGCGCCTGCAAAATCCGTCCGGCCAGTCGATCAAATCGACAGCCCTGTAAGCGCGCGCCTGCGCCTCGGCCACATCCTTGCCTAATGCGGTGACATTCAGCACGCGTCCGCCGGTCGCGATCAGCTTTCCGTCGCGCCGTTCCGTGGCGGCATGGAAAATTTGCACGCCATCCACTTTTGCCGCCGCATCCAACCCTCGAATTTCTGAACCCTTGGAATAATCGCCGGGATAACCCTTCGCCGCCATCACGACCGTCAGCGCCGCGTCATCGCGCCAACGCAGATCGACATGGTGTAACTGCTTATCACGCGCGGCGATCAGCGCCGTCGCAAGATCCGATTTCAGCCGCATCATCAGCACCTGACATTCCGGATCGCCGAAGCGGCAATTATATTCGATCAGCTTCGGCCCATCCTTGGTAATCATCAGGCCCGCATACAGCACGCCCATATAGGGCGTACCGCGCGCCGCCATCGCCGCGATGGTGGGCTTCACGATCCGCGCCATCGCTTCATCCGCAATGGCTTGTGTCAGAACCGGGGCAGGGGAATATGCGCCCATGCCGCCGGTGTTCGGCCCCTTGTCGCCATCAAACGCGCGCTTGTGATCCTGCGCGCCCACAAGCGGCAGCGCATGTTCGCCGTCGGTGAGAACGAAAAAACTCGCTTCTTCGCCTTCGAGAAATTCTTCCACCACGATCTCAGCACCCGCTTCCCCAAACGCGCCTTCGAACATGAAATCGATGGCGCGGTCGCAATCCGCTCGCGTCTCGGGAATGATGACGCCTTTTCCCGCCGCCAATCCGTCGGCCTTGATGACGACGGGCAACCCCAAACTCTCGGCAAATTTCTTCGCGGGTGCCGCCTCGCGAAAGCGGCGATAGGCGGCGGTGGGAATGTTGTTCGCAGCACACAGGTCTTTCACAAAACCTTTGGAGCCCTCCAGCACCGCGCCCGCCGCACTCGGCCCCAGCGCGTGCATGCCCGCCGCCTCCAGCCGGTCCCAAAGGCCCGGCCACCAGCGGCGCTTCCGGCCCGATCACCACGAAGCCGATCTTCTTTTCCTGCGCGAAAGCGACCAGCCGGTCGATGTCCGTGGCCGCGATGGGCACGCATTCGGCCACCTCCGCGATCCCCGCATTGCCCGGCGCGCAATAAAGCCGGGAGACCAGCGGGCTCGCCGACAGCGCCCAGGCCAGCGCGTGTTCGCGGCCGCCGGAACCGATGAGAAGAACGTCCAAACCCCACTCCATTCCTGTTTGGCTTCCTATATCATCGAATCATGCCCGAAGCGCCACTCCCCAATCTGCCCGAATTCAGCGTCAGCGAGATCGCGGGCCTGCTCAAGCGCACGGTCGAGGACGCGTTCCCCTTCGTGCGCGTGCGGGGCGAGATCAGCGGGCTGAAGATCGCCGCCTCCGGCCACATCTATTTCGACCTGAAGGACGACAAGGCGGTCCTGAACGCCATCATCTGGAAGCCGGTGGCGCGCGCGCTGCGGCTGAAGCCGGAAGCGGGGCTCGAGGTCGTCTGCACCGGGCGCATCACGACTTATCCCGGCTCCTCGCGCTACCAGATCATTGTCGAGCAGATCGAGCTTGCGGGCCTCGGCGCGCTGATGGCGATGCTGGAGGAGCGCAAGAAGAAACTCGCCGCCGAAGGATTGTTCGACGCTGCGCGCAAAAAACCGCTGCCGTTTCTGCCCGATGTGATCGGCGTCGTCACATCGCCCACGGGTGCCGTGATCCGCGACATCATGCACCGGCTGAACGAACGCTTTCCCCGCCGCGTGCTGCTGTGGCCCGTGAATGTGCAGGGCGAGAAGGCGGCGGGCGAAATCGCCGCCGCGATTGCGGGCTTCAATGCGCTCAAGCAAGGCGGCGCGATCCCGCGCCCCGATCTCATTATCGTTGCGCGCGGCGGCGGCTCGATTGAAGATCTGATGGCGTTCAACGAAGAGATCGTGGTGCGCGCCGCCGCGGAAAGCGCGATCCCGCTGATTTCCGCCGTCGGCCACGAAACCGATACCACGCTGATCGATTTCGCGTCCGACCGCCGCGCGCCCACGCCCACGGCGGCGGCCGAAATCGCCGTGCCCGTGCGCGCCGAATTGATCGCGCAGACGATGGAATTGGAGCGGCGCAATCTGCGCGCCATCACGCGAATTATCTCGGAGCGCCGCAAGAATCTGCAAGGCGCTGTGCGCGCGCTGCCCCGCGCCGACGGAATTGTTCGCGCCCTCGCGCCAGCGTTTCGATGTGGCGTCCGAACGATTGGGTCATGCGCTGCGCCAGAACCTTCAGGAACATCGCCGCGCGTTCACCGAAGCAGCCACGCTGCTGCGCCCCAAACAATTGCGCGACAGGATCCGCGTAGGTGCCGAGCGCACGAAAACGCTGGCCCATCGTCTCGACCGCAGCCACCGCGCACGCCTGATCGCCGCGCGAACGCGCGTGGAGTCGCTGAACCGCGTGCTCGAAAGCATCTCCTATCGCGCGGTGCTGGAGCGCGGTTTCGCGCTGGTGCGCGGGGCCGACGGCGCGATTCGCCGCCGCGCCGGGGCCATCGCGTCCGGCGAGCATCTCACGCTTGCCTTCGCCGATGGTGAAAAGCCTGTAACCGCCGATGGCACGGCACCGCCGCGCAAACCGCGCAATCGGGCCGATCAAGGCAAATTGTTTTGAACCGCGAGCAATCCTGGATAGAGTGAGCGCATGAACAAGATGGAACGCGACATCCGCCCCGAGGGCCTGGCCGAACTCGAATATCTCGACGGCGAATACAGCATCGTCAAGCCGGGCGCGTTTGTGATCTGCGCGGTGACGGGCGTGCACATTCCGCTGGAGGCGCTGCGCTATTGGAGCGTCGATCTGCAAGAGGCATATGCCACGCCCGCGGCCGCGCATCAGCGTTTTCAGGAAACGGGCCGGACTCCGAAATGATCCTGCGCCGTTCGTTTCTGGCGGGTGCTGCTTCGTTCGCGGTGTTGCCGGTCATCGCGCGCGCGGATATTTCGCGCGTCACATTCTCCAATTCGCTGGAGCAGGGAAGTCTCGTCATCGGCAAAGCGCCGGGTGCGGCGCGCGTTTCGGTCGATGGGACCAATGCGCTTTTGTCTGCCGACGGCGAATTTGTTTTCGGCTTTGCTTACGACCAGACGAAATCCGCAACCGTCGCGCTAATGTACAATGACGGCACGCGCGAAACCCGCGTGATCGCGCCCGTCGTGCGCCAATATGAAGTGCAGGCCATCAATGGTGTGCCGGAAAAATTCGTCACACCATCGCCGGATCAACTCGCCCGCATCAAGCGCGAGGGCGACGCTATCGTGCAAGCGCGCACGCGCGACACGGCGCAAACATTTTTCGACGGCGGTTTCGATTGGCCGATTGCGGGCATCATCACCAGCCTGTTCGGCAGCCGCCGCGTGCTGAACGGCGTGCCGAAATCGCCGCATCTGGGCGTGGATATCGCTGCCGGCCGAAGGCACGCCGATCCGCGCGCCCGCGCCGGGAATCGTTTCGCTCGCCGAGCCCGATTATTTCTACGATGGCGGCATCACGCTGATCGATCATGGCCACGGCGTTTCGACCTGCTATCTGCATCAGAGCAAATTGCTGGTGAGCGCGGGCGATGCGGTGAAGCGCGGGCAGACAATCGGACTTGGTGGGGCAAACGGGGCTCGCAACCGGCCCACATCTGCATTGGGGCCTCAATCTTTTTCAGCTCAAGCTCGATCCGTCGCGCTCCACGCCGACGTCCGCGCCGCCCAAAGCCTGAACGCCGCGCCGCGAACGCGGAACGTCGCCCGCCTTCGGCCAGCGCCGATGAATCCACAGCCATTGCGAAGGCCTGCGCCGCACGCTTTGCTCGATGGCGTCGTTGATCTTCGCCGTGAGATCGAACACGTCGCGATCATGATCGCCGCTCGGCGCAAATTCGATGGGTTCATACACCGTCATGCGGAAGCGCGAACCGCCGAGCCGCTCGTTGCGCGCGGGCAGCAGCACCGCGCCGAGCTTCAGCGCGAGCGCCGCGGGTGCCGGCGTCGTCATCGCGATGCGCCCGAAGAAGGGCACCGGCAATCCCTCATTCGTTTTCTGATCGACCAGAATGAAAATACATTTGCCGCCGCGCAGCAGCGTGAAGATGCGCCGCGTGCCTTGCGCGCCCTTGGAGATCAATTCGCTTGGGCCATATTTGGCGCGCTTTTTTGCCATCCAGCCGTCGATATAGATGTTGTTCACCGGGCGATAGACGGTCGCGCCATCAAGCCCGATCTGCCGCGCCATCAGCAGCATCATTTCCCAATTCGCGAAATGGCCGGAGATGAAAAGAATGCCTTTGCCCGATGCGATGAGCCGCTCGATGATTTCGCCGCCCACCAATTCCATGCGCCCGTTCTTCAATGTCAGCTTGTCGAAATGGGCGTATTCGGCGATCGTGCGGCCGAGATTGTCGCACATCTCCTTGATGGTCGCTTCGATTTCGGCATCGCTCATGTCGGGAAAAGCCGCGCGCAAACTGACGCGCGCGCGTTTCATCGTGCCCAGACGATAGAAAATCGTGCGCCCGATAAAGCCGCCAATCGCGGAAGCCGCGTTCAGCCCCACAATGCGGAACAATCCGATGAAGAAAAAGAATCCCGCCGCCTCCGCGCCGTAGCGCAGCTTCATGCCGGTGGTGAGGGATTGCGCGGTTTCGGTTTGACTCATGGATGGTTGCTTGCCGCGCGCGGTGCGACCCTGTCAAGCAGGCGCGAAAGCGCGCTCAAATCGTCGAAGCCCGCGCGCACCGGCAGAAACCCGATGCCGTCGCGTTCGGGCGGCGTCAGCCGCACATAATCTTTTTCTGTGGTCAGCAACATGGCGTTCGCCACTTGCGCCTTGTGTTTCAGCCGCGCGATTTCGGCGGCGGTATAGGGGTGATGATCGGGAAACGGCCGCGCTTCGGCGATATGCGCGCCGAGCGCGCGCAGCGTATCGAAAAATTTTTCCGGCCGACCTATACCCGCGAACGCGACCACTTGCCTTGATGCGAGATCGTGCACATCCACCGGCACAAGGCGGGCGCGCAACACGGGTCCCGAAAATTTTCCGAGATCGACCGCGCCGTCATCCACCAGCACCACGGCATCGGCGCGCGCCAATCCCTGACTCACGGTTTCGCGCAAAGGCCCCGCGGGCAAAACGTGCCCGTTTCCGAATCCGGATTTCGCATCCACCACGACGAGCGACAAATCTTTCTGCAATCGAAAAATTCTGATGCCCGTCATCCATCACGATCACATCGGCGCGCTCCGCATCGGCCAATCGCGCGCCCGCCTCGCGGTTGGCCGACACGATCACGGGTGCTGCGGCGGCCAGCAGCAGCGCTTCGTCGCCCGTGTCGGCGGCGCAATCGCGCGCTAGATCGACGAAAGCAGGTCCGCGCATGCGCCCGCCATACCCGCGCGTGAGAAACATCGCGCGCAGATTGCGCTCGATCAGCATTCGCGCAATCGCAATCGCGATGGGCGTTTTGCCGCTGCCGCCGGCGGTGAGATTGCCGACGCAGATCACCCTGGCGTGCGGGCGATAGGGCTGTGCGCTCGCGGCTTTCCACCGCACGCTCGCGCCGTAAATCCAGCCGAGCGGCGCCAGCGCCGCAACCGCCAGCCGCGCGGCAAAATCGTTTCGCGTCCAGAATTCAGGCGTGCGCATGTTTTTCCAGCAATGCTTCGATTGCCTCGCGCGTTTTTTCCATCGCGCCGCCGAGTGTGGCCGCCGCGCGCGACGCCGTTTCGCCGATGGCGCGCGCTTCGTCGGCGTTGGAAAGAAACCGCCGCGCGAGTGCGGCGATTTCCGCGCAGGAATTCACGCGGCCCAAGCCTTGTGCTGCCAGGATCGCGTCATAGGCGGGCGTGAAATTCTCGGTGTGCGGGCCTGCCATCACCGCGCAATGAAGCCGCGCGGGCTCCAGCGGATTTTGCCCGCCATGCGGAATAAGGCTTCCGCCGATAAAGGTGAAATTCACCGCGCGAAAGAAGATGCCCAATTCGCCCAGCGTATCGCCGACATAGATCGCGGTGTCGGCGATAGGCAATTCGCCATGCGAGCGCTGCAACACGCGGCGTGCGCCGCACAGCATCGCGATATCGCCGCCGCGACCGGGATGACGCGGCACGATGATGGTGAGCAGATCGGGAAATTCGCGGCGCAGCGCGTCATGCGCGGGCAAAATCGTTTCGTCCTCGCCGGGATGCGTGCTCGCCGCAAGCCACACAGGCCGCGCGCCAATCGCCGCGCGCAACGCATCGAGCTTTTCGGCCTGTGCCGGAAGCGGCGGCGCATCGGCCTTCAGATTTCCCGTCACCTCCACGGATTTCGCGCCCAGAAGCCGCAAGCGTTCGGCGGTTTCCTGATCCTGCGCCAGACAAATCGCAAAGCGCGACAAGATCGCCGCTGCACTTTGCGGCGCGTAAGACCAGTTGACGAACGAACGCTCCGACATGCGCCCGTTGATGAGCGCAAGCGGAATATCGCGCGCCGCGACATCGGCGATCATGTTCGGCCAGAATTCGGAATCGACGAACAGCGCCGCATCGGGCCGCCAATGATCCAGAAAGCGGGCGATGGAAGCGGGCGTGTCCACCGGCGCGAATTGATGGATCGCGCCATGCGGCAAGCGCTCGGCCATCAGCTTCGCACTCGTCAGCGTGCCGCTCGTCAGCAGCACATGGCGGCCCGGCGCCTTCAGCAACACATCGATCAGCGGCAATGCGGCGAGGCACTCGCCCACGCTTGCACCATGCACCCAGACAAGCTGGCCGTCGGGCCGCGCGATGCCTGCGTGCCCCAGCCGCTCGGCGATGCGCGCGCCGTCTTCCTTGCCGCGGCGCTGGCGCTCGCGCAGCAGAAGCGGCGCAAGCGGCGAAAGCGCGATGGTGGCGTAGCGATAAGCGGCGAGGCCGAACGGCGTCGAACTCATTGGGCGGGCTCGTCGAGATTGTGCTGATAGAGCCGCGCGTAAAGCCCGTTGTTGCGCCATCAATTCCGCATGCGTGCCGGATTCCACCACGCGCCCGCGATCCAGCACATAGATGCAATCCGCATCCAGCACGGTGGAAAGCCGGTGCGCGATCACGATAGTGGTGCGCCCCTTCATCAATCGCGAGAGCGCTTCCTGCACCTGCCGCTCGCTTTCGGTGTCGAGCGAGGAGGTGGCTTCGTCGAGCAACAGGATCGGCGCATTGCGCAGCATCGCGCGCGCGATGGCGATGCGCTGGCGCTGGCCGCCGGAAAGTTTCAATCCGCCTTCGCCAACACGACGATTCATAACCTTCGGCCTGCGCCATGATGAAATCATGGGCGGCTGCGTCCTTCGCGGCGGTTTCGATATCGGCGCGCGAGGCGCTGCGGCGGCCCTGCGCGATATTGTCGGCGATGGTTTCGTCGAACAGGAAAGGCTCCTGTGTCACGAGCGCAATATGTTCGCGCAGCGAGGCGAGCGTGACGTCGCGGATGTCCTGTCCGTCGATGGCAATGGCGCCGCCATCGACATCGTGAAAGCGCAGCAGCAGATTGAACAGCGTGGTCTTGCCCGCGCCGGATGGGCCAACGAGCGCGATCTTCTGACCCGGCTTCACATCCAGCGAAACGGATTCCAGCGCCAGCCCATCGGCGTTGTAGGCAAAATTCACCCGCTCGAAGCGCACCGCACCCCGGCTGACATCCAGCGGCTTTGCGGAAGGCCGGTCGGTGATGGAGGGTTTTGAATCGATCACTTCGAAGATGCGGTTGGCGGCGGCCAGGCCTTCGGTCGAAACGGTCTGAAGCTGGCTTAAATTTCGCACCGGCTGCTGCGCCAGAAGCATGGCGGCGAGAAACGCGAAAAACTGGTTCACCGCCAGCGTGCCGTGCAGGCTCATGTAACCGGCAATCGCGAATGTCATCGCCGCTGCCACGCCGCCGATGAAATCGGTCGATGGCACGGCGGCCGATCGCGCGCGAACCGCCTTCAGAAGATAGCGCAGACGTTTCGAAATGCGCGCTTGGGCAACCTCCGTTGCGTGATCCTCAAGATTGTAAGCCTTGATAATCCGCCGCCCGCCCAGCGCCTCGGCGAGCGATTTGGCGAGCGTGCCGGTTTCCTCCATGCCGCGCATGGAGGCTTTGCGCAGCGAGCGGCTGATCTTGTCGATCACCCACACAACCGGCGGCAGCAGCACCAAGGAGATCAGCGATAGCTGCCAGCTATTCCACACCATCACCACCAGCATGGCGAAGAGCGTCAGGATTTCGCGGCCCATGGCGAGGATGCCGCGCGTGATGGCGTTGCGCAGGAGGGATGTGTCGTAAAGAAATTTCGAGATCATGTCGGAGGAATGCACCGCATTCAGCCCGCCGAGGTCCAGCCGGATCTGGCTCTTGAACATGTCGCGCTGAATATCGGCGCTCATGCGTTCGGCGATGGTGTTGGTCAGCGATTGTTCGCCGAAGCTCGCAACCGCGCGGATCATGATAACGGCCATGTATTCCAGCGGGATGATGATGAACTGGTCGGCATGCTTGAGCAGGAACACGCGCTTGATCGCGGGATTGATGAGCCCCGCCATCAGCCCCGCCATGGCCGCCGACACGACCATGCAGGCGATGCCCACCGCCAGCAGCCCCCAATAGCCGCCCAGATAATCGCGCATCAGCCGGGCGATGATGCTCCAGTCGCCGCGCCGCGGGGCGTTGCGGCCGCGCGCGGGCTCTCGAACGATGCTTTCGGAACGGACTGCCATGGGCCGCCCATCTAGCATGGGCCCGGCGTAAAGCGCGAATAGTTAAGAGATATCCGGTTCCATCAGGCGGTGCAGATGGACGACAAAATAGCGCATCTGCGCATTGTCCACGGATGCCTGGGCGGCGGCCTTCCAGGCGTCGTAGGCGGTCTTGTAGTTCGGGAAAATGCCCACGATGTGGACCTTGGAAAGGTCCTTGAACTCGGTCGAATGGGGCGCGGTCAGTTCGCCGCCGAAGACGAGGTGCAGAAGCTGTTTGCTCATGGCAGGGGCTTCAATTTGTCCAGAAGTTTTTCGTGCAGCGCCGGCCCCGCCGCCACGACGGAGCGCTGATGCGGCACCGGCGCATTGTAGCGCAATTCGCGCCCGCGTGCGTCGCTCACGCGCCCGCCCGCCTCGGCCACGATGATGTCGCCCGCGGCGAGGTCCCAATCGTTCTTGGTGGAGAGCGCCAGCATCGCGTCGAACTGGCCCGCGGCGACGAGCGCCATGCGATAGGCGATGGAGGTGCGCGTCTCGATCTGCATCGGCGGCCAGGGCGAGAGCGGGGCGTTTTTCCAAAATTCATGCTCGAAGAGAGATTTTGTCGCGAGCATCTTGCAGCCTTCGATCTCGGCGCACGCGCTGACATGCATGGGCGCGCCGTTCAGATGCGCGCCGCCGCCTTCGCGCGCCGAAAAACATTCCTCCGTGATCGGATTGAAGATCGCGCCCGCGCGCGGCCGTCCTTCGCGCACGATGGCGATTGCGATGGTGAATTGCGGCTTGCCCTTCACGAAGCCGATGGTGCCGTCGATCGGATCGACGACGAAAATATTTTCGCGACGTCAGCCGTTCGGGATTGTCCTTGCTCTCTTCCGAGAGCCAGCCGTAATCGGGGCGCGCGGCGCGCAATGTCTCCAGCAGAAACTGGTTCACCGCCAGATCGGCCTCGGTCACGGGCTCGCCCTTGGCCTTGTCCCATGTTTTGTAAGTGCCGCCGAAATATTTCCGCGCGATGGCGCCCGGCCTCGCGCGCGGCCTCGCACGATCAGCGCAAGGTCATGCCCCGGCAAGGGTCATGCCTTCGACGCGCAAGGTCGGTGCGTTGGTGCCGTGGCGGAAAACGAGATCGTCGGCGGGCGTGAGGCGCGCGAACATGTCTTTGAGATTGCCCGCGATGGTCACGCCGGAAACCGGGTACGCGATCTTGCCGTTCTCGATCCAGAAGCCGGTGGCGCCGCGGCTGTAATCGCCCGTCACGCCGTTCACGCCCATGCCCATCAATTCCGTGACATAGAAGCCTTCCTTAATGTCGGATATCAGCGACTCAGGCGAAACCATTCCAGCTTCCATATAAAGATTGGTTGAGGAGGGCGAGGGCGGCCCGCCCGTTCCGCGCGCGGCATGTCCGGTCGTCGTGAGGCCCAATTGCTTCGCGCTGGCGCAATCGAGGAACCAGCTTTTGAGAACGCCGTTTTCGATCACGGCCATGCGCTTGTTGGCGACGCCTTCGCCGTCGAACGGCTTCGAGCGAAGCCCGCGCGCGCGATGCGGATCGTCGATGATGTTGATGCCCGGCGCGAAAACGCTCTCGCCCATGCGGTCTTTCAGAAAGCTCACGCCGCGCGCGATGGATGCGCCCGAAACAGCACTGGCGAAATGCCCCACCAGCCCGGCGCTGACACGCGGGTCATAGACCACCGGCAGCGCCGCCGATTTCGCCTTCTTCGGATTGAGTCGCGCGATGGTGCGCTCGCCCGCGCGTCTGCCCACGGCTTCGGCACCTTCAAGATCGGCGGCGTGGCGCGCGCTGACGCTTTCGTAATCGCGCTCCATGCCGGTGCCTTCGCCTGCCAGAACCGCAACCCCGATGCCGTGGCTCGTCGCGGCATAGCGCCCGAAAAATCCCGTCGAGGTGGCAAGCGCTACGGCCGAGCGCCCGAAGCTCGCCCCGCCGCCTTCGGAATTGGTGATGCCGGGAACCGCCATCGCCGCACCCTCGACCGCGCGCGCCCGCTCGATCAGCGTTTCGGCGGAAGGCTCCGCCGTGTCCTCGATATCCAATGTTGGAAATGCCCGCGCCAGCAATTCGCGCGGAGCCAATCCGGCGAATCTGTCCTCCGGCGCGAGCTTGGCCATCGCCACGGCGCGCTCGGGCAATTCAGCCAAACCGCTCGCGGAAAGGTCGGTGGAGGAAACAAACGCCACCCGCTCGCCCACGAACACGCGAAGGCCCAGATCGGCGCTTTCGGCGCGCTCCACATCTTCCAGCTTGCCGAGGCGATAGGAGACGCTGGCGGAAACGCTTTCCACCACCAGCGCGTCAGCCGCGTCGGCGCCCGCCGCGCGCGCGGACGCGATCAGCTGGACCGAGAATTTCCTGTGGATCGGTTTTTGCGGGCACAAGCCTACGAAGCCACAGCCCCCGGCACGAAGGCAAGCCAAACAACCGCGACAATTCCGATGATGTAGGCGATCCATGTCAGGATCATGCCGATGAAGCGGAAGGTCGTGGGGCCGGTGTTGCCGGTGAGCCCGATGGAGTGAACGATCCGCCCCAGCGTCAGCGGAATGCCGATGGCGTGCGCCATCCAGAACGAGCCGCCGAGCGGCATCAGCGCCCACATGAGCAGCAGGCCCATCGGCACATATTCGGTGTTGTTGGCGTGGGCGCGCAGAGGCCCGGCCATTTCCGGCTTGCCGCCGTCGCCGATGATGACCTGATTCTTCACCCGCGCCCGCACCACAAGAATGCTCAGAATGAGCATAATCAGGCCGTTCAGCGCGACATAGAATCCGAACACATGAAACGGTTCGGTGAAGGCATCCAGCATCGTTTTTCTCCCCTTCGGTGCAAGGCCGCCATGTGACGGCCTTCGCCCCGCCGGGTCAAGCCGATCAGCGCCAGACCGGCTTGCCGCTGCCGGGCAGGCCGAGGCGCGGCCATTTCTCCGTCACGGTGCGGACGATCTCGTCATCCATGCGGATTTTGCGGCCCCATTCGCGATGCGTTTCGGGCGGCAGCTTGTTGGTGGCGTCGAGCCCGATCTTGGAGCCGAGCCCGCTCTCGGGCGACGCGAAGTCCAGATAATCGATAGGCGTGTTTTCGATCAGCGTGATGTCGCGCGCCGGATCCATGCGCGTGGAAACCGCCCACATCACATCTTTCCAGTTGCGCGCGTCGATGTCGTCGTCCACCACGATCACCCACTTGGTGTACATGAACTGGCGCAGATACGACCACACCGCCATCATCACGCGCTTGGCGTGACCCGGATAGGCTTTCTTCATGCTCACAACCGCGATGCGGTAGCTGCATCCTTCCGGCGGCAGCCAGAAATCCACGATCTCGGGAAATTGCTGCACAAGCAGCGGAATGAAAACCTCGTTCAGCGCTTCGCCGAGAACGCTTGGTTCATCGGGCGGACGCCCCGTGAATGTCGAAAGATAAATCGGATCGCGGCGCATGGTGATCGCGGTGATCGTGAACACGGGAAACTGCTCGACCGAATTGTAATAGCCGGTGTGATCGCCATACGGCCCTTCGTCGCGATAATCGGTGAGCGAGACTTCGCCTTCCAGCACAATCTCGGCTTCGGCGGGAACCTTCAGCGGTTGCGTCGCGCAATCGGCAAGCTCCACGCGATTGCCGCGCAGCAATCCCGCGAATTGATATTCCGACATCGTGTCGGGCACCGGCGTCACCGCCGCCAGAATGGTGCCGGGATCGGCGCCCAATACCGCCGCCGCAGGAAATGGCTCCGATTTCGCCTTGCCCCAACGCGCATGATGCTGCGCGCCGCCGCGATGCTTCAGCCAGCGCATCAGCACCTGATTTTTGCCGATCACCTGAAGGCGATAGATTCCGAGATTGTAATTGTCCTCGCGCGCCTCGCCCGGCCCTTTGGTCACGATCAGCGGCCAGGTAATCAGCGGCGCGGGCTCGCCGGGCCAGCATGTTTGAATGGGCAATCGCGACAGATCGATTTCGTCGCCGCGCAAAACAATCTGCTGACAGGCGGGCGAACCAACCGTCTTTGGCCGCATCGACATCGCCGCGCGCGCCAGCGGCAGACAGCTCCATCGCTTCGCCCATGCTGCGCGGCGGTTCGGGCTGGCGAAGCTGCGCCAGCAATTCGCCGACTTCACGAAGGCTCTTTGCGTCGGTGCGTTCGACATTGCCCATCGTCACGCCCATGGCGACGCGCTTCACGGTTCCAAAAAGATTGACCAGAACCGGAATATCGCTTGGTGTTCCGTCCGCCTTCACGGGCTTTTCGAAAATCACGGCTGGCCCGCCCTCGGCGAGCAGGCGCGTTTGAATCTCCGTCATCTCCAGCACGGTCGAAACCGGCTCGCGGACGCGCACCAGTTCGCCCTGGGATTCCAATTTCGCGATGAAGTCTCGTAGTGAACGGTAAGACACAGCCATCACCAATAATCACACCCTCCCTGAGGGAGGGTCGAAATTTGCAAAACGAAGTGAGGCAAATTTCGGGGAGGGGTCATGCCCGAATATTTGTGCTTCAACCCCTCCCCAAAAAATTCTCGCTGCCGCTTTCGCTCCGCTCGAATTTTTCGACCCTCCCTCAAGGGGAGGGTGGAAGCAAGCCGTCACTCTTCGTTGGCCACCGTCCATTTGGACGGTTGTGCGTGCCGCACGCCATAGGCCAAATAGATCGCCAAGCCAAGCGCCGTCCAGATCACAAGCCGGATCCAGGTGGCGTCGGACAGCGAATACATCATCAGCCCGCAGACGGCCGCCCCCGCCGGCGCCACGAACCACACGAACGGAATGCGGAAGGGCCGCCGCGCCTTCGGCGCCGTGCGCCGCAGGATCAGAATGCCCACGCACACCACCACGAACGCCATCAGCGTGCCGATGGAAACAAGATCGGCCAGAATGTCGAGCGGGAAGATGGCCGCCAGCAACACCGCCACCGCCGTCGTCACGATGGTGCCCGAATGCGGCGTCTTGAAGCGCGGATGCACGGCGGCAAACAGCGGCGGCAGGAAACCGTCGCGCGCCATGGAATAGAACACGCGCGACTGGCCGTAGAGCGAAACAAACGTCACAGAGGCGAGCCCCACAAGTGCGGCGATGTCTATCGGCAGCACCAGCCAGTTCAGCCCCGCGATTTTTTCCACCGCGAACGACACCGGATTGGGCACGTCGAGCGTGCGCCAATCGGTGATGCCGGTCAGCACCACCGCCATCAATATGTAAAGCACCGTGCAGATGAGCAGCGATCCCAATATGCCGATGGGAATGTCGCGGCGCGGATTGCGCGCCTCTTGGGCGGCCACGCTCACCGCCTCAAAGCCGATATAGGCGAAGAAGATCATGCCGGATGCGGCCAGAATTCCGCTCACGCCGAATTTTCCGAACGCGCCCTGATTGGGCGGAATGAAGGGCGTGAGATTGCTCATATGCACATAAGACAATCCGAACAGGATCACCAAAATCACTACGCCCGTTTTGATGAGCACCATAAACCCGTTGAACGTGGCCGATGCGCGCACGCCCACGATCAGAAAAATCGCCAGCACCAATATCAGCAACACCGCGGGCAGATTGATGAGCGCGCCCGTCATGTGCAGATCGCCAAGCCCCGTTCCCACCACCGGCGCGCTGGCGAGGGCGGCGGGCATGTGGATTCCGAATCCGCGAAGCAAACTGTCGAGATAGCCCGACCAGCCGACCGCAACCGTCGATGCCGAAACCAGATATTCCAGCACCATGTTCCAGCCGATGAACCACGCCATGAAGCGGCCCATCGTGGCGTAGGCGTAGGTGTAGGCGCTGCCCGACGCCGGAATCATGGATGCGAATTCGGCGTAGCAAAGCCCCGCGAACAAACACCCCGTTCCCGCCAGCACGAAGGAAAGCAAAACGGCGGGGCCCGCATGTTCGGCCGCCGCGGTTCCGGTGATGACGAAGATACCGGCTCCGATGATGGAGCCGATGCCGATCATGATGAGGTTCACCGGCCCAAGCGTGCGGTGCAGCTCGTGTTCGCTGGCGACCGCCGGATCGGGCTCGCTCATTATTTCGCGATCACCCAGCGCGGCGGCTTGGCGTGATGGCGGCTATAGAAGAAATAGATGAGTAGCCCGATGATCGTCCACACGCCGAGCCGGATCCATGTGTCGAGCGGCAGAAACGCCATCATGAACACGCACATCGCGATGCCGAGCGGCGCCACGATCCACACAAGCGGCGTGCGGAACGGGCGCTTTGTGTTGGGCCGCGTCCTGCGCAGCACCATGATGCCCACGCACACGATGACAAACGCCGCCAGCGTGCCGATGGAAACAAGCTCGCCCAGAATGTCGAGCGGCAAAAGCCCCGCCAGCAGCGCGCAGAACGCGCCCGTGACGAGCGAGCCGCGCCACGGCGTGCGGAAGCGCGGATGAATCTCGCTGAAGAGCGCCGGAATCATCCCGTCCTTCGCCATGGAATAGAAGATGCGCGATTGGCCGAGCAGCAGCACCAGCACCACCGAGGCGAGGCCGACCACCGCGCCGACATTGACGTAGGGCGCAAGCCACGCGGTCTCGGGAATGGCTTCCACGGCCTGCGACACGGGATGGGCCACGTTCAGCGTGGTGTAGGAGGCAATCCCCGTCACCACCCACGACATCAGCATGTAGAGAATGGTGCAAAGGACCAGCGAGCCCAGAATGCCGATGGGAATGTCGCGCTGCGGATTTTTTGCTTCCTGTGCCGCCACGCTCACCGCATCGAAGCCGATATAGGCGAAGAAGATCACGCCGGTTGCGCGGAACACGCCCGTCCAGCCGAACTGGCCGAAGGTTCCTGTGTTGGGCGGAATGAACGGAACATGGTTGGCGGGCACGATGTGCGAGAAGCCCACAAAAATCACCACCAGCACGATGCACAATTTGATCGCGACCATGAGGTTGTTGAAATTGGCGCTCATGTTCACGCCCACAATCAGGATGAAGGTGACAAGCGCCACCAGCAGCACCGCGGGAAGATTGAAATAGGTTCCCGTGGCGATGAAATGGTGCAGGCCCTCCATCCTGAAGGGTGCCGCGGCGAACGCGGCCGGGATCGGCATGTGAAGCTGCTTGGTCATGAGATCGCTGAAATAGCCCGACCAGCCCACGGCCACCGTTGATCCGGCGGCGAGATATTCCAGCACCAGATTCCAGCCGATGATCCAGGCGAGCAGCCGCCCCATCGTCGCGTATGTATAGGTGTAGGCGCTGCCCGCTACCGGAATCATCGCGGCGTATTCGGCATAGCAGAGCCCGGCGAACAGGCACCCCGCGCCCGCGATGGCGAAGGAAATCACCACGCCCGATCCCGCATAGCTCGCAGCGGCATGACCCGTCAGCACGAAGATACCCGCGCCGATGATGGCGCCGATGCCCAGCGCGATCAGATGCACCGGCCCAAGCGCGCGCTTGAGTTCGTGTTCTTCGGCGACAGGATCTTCCGGAATGCCAGCCATGGTGCCCCCACTGGGTGAGCCGCAAAATGCGGCAGATTCGCTCGCCGTCACTCTGGCATGGGCGCATGACCCACGCCAGCGTTGCTTGTTCGTTCCGGCTGGTTAGTCTTGCGCGAGCGCATAAACGCTCGTCTCGCGGATTTCGCGGTCTTCGAGTTCGCGCGTGGTTTGCACGCGATAGGTCGCGAGTTTCGCAACGCCCGATTTCGGGAAATAACTCCGCCCCGGATCGCCGAGCAGAACGCGCGCGTTTGATTGCGTAAGCCACGCCATCAGCCGTTCGGCAAGCGGGCGCTCGTAACACATATCGCCGACGAGGATCACATCCCATTCATCGCGCCCGATTACGTCGTCCGTAGTGATGTTCACATCCGCAGCATTCGCCGCCGCGTTCAGCGCAATCGCTTCCGCCGCGAAACGATCGATGTCGGCCGCCAGCACGCGCGCGGCACCCGCCTTCTTCGCCGCAATCGCGACGAGCCCTGAGCCCGATCCGAAATCGAGCACGCTTTTCCCGCGCACGTCATCCGCGTGATCGAGAATATATCGCGAAAGCGCCTGACCGCCCGCCCACGCAAACGCCCAATAGGGCGGCGGCACGCCTTGCTCGGCAAGCTCCTCCTCGGTCTTGCGCCACAGCGGCACGACCTCCGTGGCCAGATGCAAACGCACCTCCGGCACCAGCGGTGGCGCGATCAATTCGGTGTTGGCGCGGATGAAATCGTGCGGGCTCGTCATGCCGCGGCGAGCGCGGGCTTCGAAGTCGCAAGCCGCAGCACGTCGGTATAATTTTTCCGAATTTCCATCTGCGGTCCATAGCCCTTGGCCAAAAGCAGCGCGTGCAGCTTCGGCAGATTGTAGCACGGCACATAGATCAGCATGTGATGATCGACGTGATAATTCACCCAATAGGGTGCGAGCAGCGCGCGCACCCACCAGCTTGCGTATGTCGTGCGCGCATTCTTCATCACGTCATTGTCGTCGGGCACCATGGCGTGTTCGGCGATGTTGCGGATGCGGGTAATCACTTGCTGCCATGTCAGAAGCGGCAACAGCCAGAACATGAAATAATAATGCGGTTTGCCGAGCGCCGTCAGAATGCCAAGCAAAATAAAATTCACGACAAACGGCATGCCCAGCCGCTTCCAGAAATTCCGCGCACGATCCGCAAACTTCATCCCCTTCGGCCCGATGGCATTGAGCAATTGATAGCGGCGCAGTTTCAATCCGGTCTGCCCGGTGATGTCGCGGACCAGCTTGCGGCGGAAGCTCTCCTTCGTGATCGGAAACTTCGCCGACAGATGCAGATCGGGATCGTCCTTCTGCTGCGTTTTGCGATGATGTACCAGATGATAATGCCGGTAGGGGATCGTGTCGGTGAAAACCGGCCAGGCGCAAAGCCACTGGCTCACCGGATCGTTCCATTCCTTCGTGCGCATCAGCACGCCATGCGCCGCATCGTGCATCAGGATCGCAAGGCCCAATTGGCGCGAGCCGATCAGGATCACCGCCACGAAGAACGTCAGCGGATTGGGCCACAGCCAGTAAAGCGCCATCGACGCCGCGATCACCACCCACGCATGCGCCACGCACATCAGCCCCGTAATGTCCGAGCGCTCGCGCACGCTCGCCAGCTCTTGCGGAGCGAATGTCTCGGTCGGATCGAAGCGTTCGACGTTCATGGCTCTATTATAAGCGTCCGCGTCTCAATTAAAACACGCCCGCGGCCTGCAAAATCAGCCACGCCATCCAGATTTCGCACACGATCTGCACAGCGAAGGCGGCAAACCGCAGATTTATCGCGCCCGCCGCCCCCGACGAAATATGGATCAGCGATTGCACCGCGCGCGCGATGACCACAATCACCGCCAGCATGTTGAAGGTCGCGTCCGCCGCATCCGCCGCCACGCCCGCCAGCACCACGGTCGCGAAGATCGGCAGATTTTCGATTGTGTTCATGTGCGCGCGATTGAGCCGCCAATAAGTGTCCGGCCCGTGCGGCACCCCGGCGGTAAAGCCTGTGATCGCCGTCTTGCCGGTGGCGACCTGATGCACGCGCGCCGCCCCGATCGACAGCACAAGAAACATCGCCCACAGCGCATAGAAGGTGAGCGCGATAATGCAATCCGGAACAGTCGTCATTTTGAAAACCCTCCCCGAGTCTCAATTCACCCATGTTGCCACGACAAGGGCGGTGGCGATCAAGGCTCCGGCGTCGCGATTGGAGCGAAAAAGGCGCAAAGCCCCCGCCGGATCGTTCACATCCAGTCTGTTGAGCTGCCAGAGGAAGTGTGACGCCACGGCAAGCATGACCGCCGCAAACGCCCAACCGGGCCGCGCCGCCATCCCCGCCGCCAATATCAGCGCCACGGCCATCGCATAGAACACGAACACCCAGAAGGGCGTCTGCACGCCGAAAAGCAGCGCCGATGATTTCACGCCCGCCAGCGCGTCGTCGTCCATGTCTTGCAGCGCATAGATCGTGTCGTAGCCGAGCGTCCAGAAGAAGCAGCCCGCGTAAAGCACGTAAGCGGAGGGTGCGAGATGTTCCGTCACCGCCGCATAGCCGAACAGTGCGCCCCAGTTAAACGTCAGGCCGAGCCAGGCTTGCGGCAGCCATGTGATGCGCTTCATGAAGGGATAGATGGCAATCAGGATGAGCGACGCAGCACCCAGCATGATGGCAAACCGATTGAGCGTGAGCAGAATGCAAAGCCCCACCGCCAATTGTGCGGCGAGGAAAATCCACGCCTGTTTCACGCTCACAGCACCCGAAGGGATCGGCCGCCCGCGCGTGCGCGCCACTTTGGCGTCGATGTCGCGGTCCACAATGTCGTTATAGGTGCAGCCCGCCCCGCGCATCACAATCGCGCCCGCCGCGAATACGAACAGCAGCCACCAGTCGAGTGGCCAGCTTAGATAAGCGCGCTGCTGTGCGGCAGCCGCCATCGCAAGCCCGAACACGCTCGGCCAGAACAGCAGCCATGTGCCGATGGGCCGGTCCAGCCGCATGAGCCGCAGATAGGGCCGGACGCGCGCGGGCGCGCCATCGACCCAGGTTTGCGGAACGGCGTCGGCGGGTTGGCGCTCGGCATTCACGGCAAATATTGGCGTAAAAGCGCACATACGGCTGTGCGGTCCTTCGGCGTGACATCACCAAGTTTCCGGGAAATTAGGCCATCGGCCACTGTGGTAAGACGTGCAACTCGGATCACGCAATCTTCAGACAAACCTGCGCGTTCAAGATTGGTGACGGGAAGATCACTGGGTCTTCGGCGGACTTTTGCCGTTGTGATCATGGCGACCCAGTAAACGCCCTGATCGGTGTAGAGTTTATCCGCTGACACAATTAGCGCCGGGCGGCGCTTTGAGTCGGTTCCCTCTACGAATGGGAAATCAACCGCAACGACATCCCATCGCTTATAAGTCACGGAATGCAGCCTCGTCTTCGGGGCTGTTCCATTCCTCGAACGCGGCTTCGGCGAGTTTCAAGAATGCACGGTCGAGCACCTCGGCACGTCTGATCGTCACCTTTCCTTTGTCCATTTCGAAAACTACACTGTCGCCTTCCTTAAGCCGGAGCGCAGTGCGCACTTCGACGGGAATGGTCGCTTGTCCCTTGGAGGTAAGCCGACTGGAGAGCGGTTTGTTCATGGGAATAAAATGCCATAAGTATTACGTATTACCCCTTACCATAAGCTCGCCGCCCCCGTCGAGTCCGGAGTCAGGGAAATGAAAAAGGGCAATACAAAGCAGTACTTCGCCGAACGCGCGATACGCGCCAAACGCGGCACCGCGCTGGCAATTCTTCGCAAGGCTGGCGCGGGCAATCCGCCCGTGAAAGGCGATGAACTGCCGAAAGCCCGCAAGCGGAAATAGTTTGTCCGATCTCACCGAACCCGGCGGCAAGGTCCGTCTTTATGTCGCGGCGGCGCTGGCGCTGGATGCGCGCGTGACGCCGGACGATGGCCAAGCGCATTACCTGCTCCATGTGATGCGCGCGAAAGCGGGCGACCGCGTGAGCCTGTTCAACGGGCGCGACGGCGAATGGCTTGCGCGCATTGCCGAAATCACCAAGCGCGGCTGCGCGCTGATTTGCGAAAAGCAAACCGAGGCGCAAAGCGAAGTCCCCGATCTCTGGCTCGTCTTCGCGCCGATCAAGAAAACGCCCGCCGATTATCTCACGCAGAAGGCAACCGAGCTTGGCGTCAGCGCGCTTCAACCCGTGTTCACGCGCCGCACAATTGTCACCCGCGTGAATACGGATCGTATGCGCGCCAACGCCATCGAGGCTGCCGAGCAATCGGGGCGTTTGTCGGTCCCCGAAATCCGCGAGCCGCTCGACTTGCAAAAACTTCTCGCCGCGTGGCCGCGCGAACGGCAGCATTTTGTTTTGCGATGAGGCCGGTGAAGCCCCGCCGATTGCCGAGGCACTACTTCCCCCTCCCCATGCGGGAGGGGGCATGGAGCGAAGCGACATGGGGGAGGGGGCTTTACGCAAACCCCTCCCCCAATCTGATTTCGCGTCGCTCAATCAGATTGCCCCCTCCCACAAGGGGAGGGGGGATATTCAACAATGGGCGATCCTCACCGGACCCGAAGGCGGCTTCGACCCGGCCGAGCGGGCGGCGATCCGGGCGCTCGCCAATGTCACGCCCGTGTCGTTGGGCGGCCGCATCCTGCGCGCCGATACGGCGGCGCTTGCCGCCCTTGCCCTCTGGCAGGCGATCCGGGGCGACTGGCGCTGACTTATCCCCGTCCGCCCAAACGGGAGTAGAATGGCCCTTGTCGTGGGAAGACGGCGGCGGCACGGGGAGGGGGTACCCCCCCTCCAATTTCCGAGGTTCGAATACCTTGTCGTGAGCCAAGCCCTTCCTACATAATCAAAAGCTGAACGGGCGGTTCATAATTCATAAGAGCCCGGATACGGGCAGAGGAGCGCCGCATGTCCATCCCCCAATCCGCCGGCGGGCCCATCGGCTCGCGCGACGATCTGGTGCGCTACCTCGAAAAGGGGTCCAAGCCGCGCGAGGAATGGCGCATCGGCACCGAGCACGAGAAATTCGTCTACGACATGCGCACCCACAAGCCGATCCCGTATGAGGGCCGCCCGGGCATCCGTGCGCTGCTCGAAGGCATGCGCCGCTTCGGCTGGGAGCCGGTGATGGAGGGCGACCACATCATCGGGCTGATCCAGAACGGCGCGTCCATCAGCCTGGAACCCGGCGGGCAATTCGAGCTTTCGGGTGCGGCGCTGCGCTCGGTGCATGAAACCTGCGCCGAAGTGAACACCCATCAGGAACAGGTGCGCGAGATCGCCGCCGAGTTGAATGTGGGTGTGCTGGGCCTGGGCTATGCGCCGAACTGGAGCCTCGACGATGTGCCGATGATGCCCAAGGGCCGCTACGGCATCATGCGCAAATATATGCCGAAGGTCGGCGGCTATGGGTTGGAAATGATGTTCCGCACCTGCACGGTGCAGGTGAATCTCGATTTCGAATCCGAAGCCGACATGGTGAAAAAATTCCGCGTCGGGTTGGCGCTTCAGCCTGTGGCGACCGCGCTCTTCGCCAATTCGCCGTTCCGCGAGGGCAGGCCGAACGGATTTCTGTCGTACCGCAGCCACATCTGGACCGATGTCGATAACGCGCGCGCGGGCATGTTGCCATGGGTGTTCGAAAGCGGCATGGGCTTTGAGCGCTATGTCGATTACGCGCTCGATGTGCCGATGTATTTCGTCTATCGCGACGGAAAATATATCGACGTGTCGGGAAAATGTTTCCGCGATTTTCTGGAAGGGCGCATTCCAGAATTGAAGGGCGTTGTGCCTTCAATGTCGGATTGGGCCGATCATCTGACGACGATCTTTCCCGAAGTGCGGCTGAAAACATTTCTGGAAATGCGCGGCGCGGATGGCGGAAGCTGGCGGCGCATTTGCGGGCTTCCCGCTTTATGGGTTGGGCTTTATTACGATCAAACCGCGCTCGATGCGGCGTGGGATCTGGTGAAGGATTGGAGCGCCGAGGAGCGTCAGGCGATGCGCGATTCCGTGCCGTGTCTTGCGTTCAAAACGCCGTTCCGCGGCCGCACCGTGGGCGATCTCGCCCACGACATGCTGGAAATTTCCGCGGCCGGTTTGCGCCGCCGCGCCTCGCCGGATTCCGGCGGCACCAATGAAGAGGGCTTCCTGCATCCGCTGATGGAACTGGTGGACAAGCGCCAGACCCGCGCCGACCAATTGCTCGAACGCTTCCACGGCGAATGGAAGGGCGATCTTGGCGGCGCTGTTCACGGAGTATAATTTTCTCTGATCAGATTCCGGTGAACACCAGATCGAGCGCTGCGATGATACGGTCGCGTTGAGGCTCCAGATTGGCAATGCACTCGCCAAGTCGCGCAACAGTCAGCGTCACCAGATCGGTTGGATCAAGATAAACGGTTTTGCCTTCGATTGTGAACCTCGGATTGAGACGTGCTTCCCTCATGGACCGTTATATTTGCAATCAGTGGTGCCAGAACGCGTGTTCGGAAATGGTCGAGCCGCCGGTGCTGAATGCAAACGAGAAACGGTTTGTCCGCGCGCTCGCCGGCATCGGATTGCGGATGACGTCAAATTGCAGAATCGTCATCGTCCTCGCTTAGCTTCGCTCAGCGTTCCGTATTTTTCGACAAGCGCGTTATGATGATCGACGAAAGCCTTGTTCTCCTCATAGAACCGCCGCGTCTGTTCTTCTTCGGTCAGCCTGCGCAGCGCGTCTTCCAGCGCCTGCGAGAGGTTCAAGCGCATGTCCTTGGCGATCTTCAAAATCTCCGCATCGACCGACACATTTACCGCCCGCTTGGTGCGGCGGGGTTCGTCATGCTCGAACGCTTTTTCCTGTTCTTTCAGATACCTAGTCATGCGCATATATTATGCGCATAGCTCGTGCGTGTCAATCCGGATCGAGGGGCAAGACAAAACCGCCTTCTGAATCGAGAGCAAT